>NZ_CTDX01000016.1 GCF_001375515.1 Bacillus kwashiorkori | reverse complement strand
TAACACAGGCAGCAATTGCTTTTAGCTTAATGTTTCGCTATTCCTATATGTGGCTGCTCGTTGTATTATTTGTTATTAAAGAATTATTTATGGGAATTAACGGTTTAATATTATTGAAAAAAGGAAAGAAATTAGATGGGGCTAAATGGTATGGAAAAGTGTCGACCGCTGTCTTTTACGTAGCAACGGTTGCTTTAATCGCCTTCCCAGAAATGGATATAACATTAGTCACTATTTTATTAGTTATAACTAGTATTTTTTTATCCTTATCCTTTATTGCTTATATTCCTGTCTTTGTAAAAATGTACCGTTCATAAAAAGAAAGTGGGTATTTCTAGAGATTCCTTTATTTCACACTTGTTATCTTCATAAAGAATTAATATAATGAAGGGTAGCGTATTTTCCAGTGAGTCTAATTGAAATGAGGTTTTAATATGAAAAAAACGTCCATTTATGGATTGACGATAGAGGAATTAACTGATTTCTTAGTTAGCAACGGACAAAAGAAATTTCGTGCTGTACAAGTGTGGGAATGGTTATACCAGAAGCGAATTAATCATTTTTCAGATATGAAAAATGTAAATAAAGAATGTGTACAATTATTAGAAGAAAATTTCACCATTAATTCATTAAACGTGCAAATAAAACAAGTCTCCCAAGATGGAACCGTAAAATTTTTATTACAACTGCCGGATGGTAATTTAATTGAAACGGTATTAATGCGTCAAAAATATGGGTTATCTGTCTGTGTTACTACCCAAGTTGGTTGTAATATTGGTTGTTCCTTCTGTGCAAGCGGCATTTTAAAGAAAAGCCGTGATTTAGAAGCTGGTGAGATTGTTGAACAAATTATGCATGTTCAAAAACATCTCGATGAAATTGGACAAGATGAACGTGTCAGCCATGTTGTTGTTATGGGTATCGGCGAGCCATTTGATAACTTTACTAACTTAGTTAGTTTTCTCCGCATAATTAACCATGCAAAAGGATTGGCCATCGGCGCAAGACATATTACTGTTTCCACAAGTGGTATCGTTCCGAAAATTTACGAATTCGCCGATCTCGATGTGCAAATTAACTTAGCTATATCACTACATGCACCAAATAATGAGTTGCGTTCACAAATAATGAAAATTAATCGAGCTTTTCCAATTGAAAAATTAATGAGTGCTGTTAAATACTATCTAGAAAAAACGAATCGCCGTGTTACATTTGAATATATTTTACTTCAAGATGTAAATGATCATGTAGAAGAAGCACAGCAACTCGCCAACTTATTAAAAGATATTCGTCACCTATCATACGTGAATTTAATTCCGTATAATCCGGTGAATGAGCACATTCATTATAAAAGAAGCACAAAAGAGTCTATTTTAGCATTTTACGATACATTAAAGAAAAACAACATAAATTGTGTTATTCGTCAAGAACATGGAACAGATATTGATGCTGCATGTGGTCAACTACGAAGTAAACAATTAAAACAAGCGAGATAATAATAGGAGGCTAACCTATTGGGGAAATTTTCTATTCTTCATTTGGTAGCCTCATTTTTCGTTTGTTATTTTTTAATTTAAGTTCTGAATTTTCGAAGAGAAAAAGGTTGCCGACAAATAATTCTCGACAACCTTTTCCATTTTATAAATGCTTAAAAAATAACCGCAAAACATCTGCTCCACCGATAAATGTCCCTAATGAACTACCGAGGTTAGCTAATATAACGACAAGTAATATTCTTGTCACTTTATTATTCCAAAAACCTTTCACTGATGTAATATCATCTGAAATAGACTCAAAATCTTTCACACTTGGCCGTTTCACAAATGCTTGTACTAGTCCTGCAAACCATCCGGCTGCAAGCAGTGGATTTAAAGATGTAATAGGTGCTACAAAAAATGCTGTAACAATTGCTAACGGGTGGCCAAAGGCGAGGGCTGTTCCAATAGCTGAAAAAGAACCGTTCCAAAGGATCCAACTAATTGTTTGTCTAAGTCCTGCTTCAGGATTTGCAAAAAAAGTATATAGAATGGTAACTAAAATAATGGCAGGAATCGACCAGCCAATTATTTTCGGAATTTTCGATTTGGGCGGTACTGCCGTTAATTTTTTTAAGTCATGATCGTGATGTATTTCTTTTGTTATTCCTGGAACGTGCGCAGCTCCAAGGACCGCAACAACTTTCTCGCCAGGTGCATCCTTAATTTTTTGTGCTAAATATTGATCTCTTTCGTCAATTAAAGGTTTTTTCAATGAAGGAAAATGTTCAGTAAATTCCTGCAGCATCGCATCAATAGTATCTTTTGATTTCATCTTCTCTAATTCTTCTTCTGTTATATCCTCTTTACTAAAAATACTAAAAATAAGTTGGGACAAAAGTAAAGCTTTCCCTTTAAGGCCAATCCCATTCCAAATTCTTGAAAATGTCGTTTGAATATTACGATCAGCAAGTACTAATCTTGCCCCCACTTCTTTAGCAGATTCAATCCCTTGGATCATTTCTTGCCCTGGATTAATACCAAATTGGTTGGCCATTCGCTTTTGAAAGGAGGATAATGCAAGGTTAATAAAAAGCAATGTCGCTCTTTTTTCTTTTATCACTTGAAAAATATCCATATTTTTCCACTTACTACCCTCTGTAATGGATTGATACCTGCCTTTATCCAATTCTATACAAACAGAATCAGGTCGTTCTTTTTCAATTATTTGCTTTACTAAGTCAGCACTAGTTTTAGACACATGTGCAGTCCCAATCAAAATATATTGCTTATCATTTAATGTCAATCTTGTAATATGTTCTTCAGCCATCATAACCATCCTTTTGTAAAGATCCAAAAATCATACTTTCTTTATAACATTTATTTTAACATGTTATATAACGTTACAGCTTTTATAATTGATAAGTTTTTATTAATTATATCCTAACTAACCACATACTATTGAATTAAAAAGACTTCACTTTCTTTTGGCAAAAAATAGTTTTGTATTCCGATAGCGATAGCTGAAGCAAATGCTTGCAAATCATCGGGATTCTTTAATCGGTTCGCATTGTCAATATTTGTTAAAAAAGCTACCTCGACTAGTACGCTAGGTATCGAATTTTTTCGTAAAACAAAATAGTTATTTTCTTTTACTCCCATTTGTTTTAAATTTCCGAGCATTGTTAAGGAATCGTGGATGGCTTTTGCTAATTGTTTGCTTTCGGACGGAAATGGATTGTTCTCCCCCATATAAGGAAATTCATTATAATAAACTTCTGTTCCGTTGCTAGATGGAACATCACTATTATTGTGGATAGAGATAAAAATATCTGCATTGTAGTAAATGCTAGTTTTAACACGGTATTCATATGTTAGTGCTTTGTCAGAATCACGTGTTAAATATACCTTCGCGCCGAGCGTCTCTAAGTATTTTTTCGTATATTTGGATATCGTTAAGTTAACGTCCTTTTCGTATAAATTATTAGCTACAGCACCAGCATCAATACCTCCGTGACCTGGGTCAATGACAATCCTTTTTCCATTTAATGGGAGAGTGCTTGACATGGTAGGGGTATGAATATTATGAAAGGTAACTTTTTTCAATGGCTCTTTTTCATATTGATTGGAACAACCGATTAATACAAATATTAATAGAAGAACTGGAATAAACCTTTTCATCTTCTCTCCCCTACAACAAAGTTTTTTCTTTATTATAAATGGTTTGTTGAATATTATAAATAGTTACTTTAACTTTGCTAATGCTATTTTTTCAATAAACGACCAAGGAAGAAACCGTTTAGCCATTGCTAATCGTTTTGCCCCTTTACCGACTGGATAACGAAATCTCGGTTTTTTTGTTTTGCAAATCTTTTCTATTAATAAAGCAATCTCCATTGGATCACCGCTATTATTTTTTGATTTCACCGCTTCGTCAATTAGGTTTGTTTGAAATGGACTCCGCTTCTTTTCTAAATCTATTCTTTCCAAACTTTTTGTCCAAATATTTGTCTGATAGGCAGCCGGTTCAATAACAGATACGAAAACACCTTCTAACACTAATTCTAATCTAAGACTCTCGCTCAAGCCTTCTATAGCAAATTTGGATGTTGCATAAGGTGACATTCCAGGATATCCAAGAATTCCATTAACACTACTAATATTTATTACCTTCCCCTTTGCTCGTTTGAGTAACGGTAACATTTTTTTCGTTACATGTATGACACCAAAGACATTTGTTGCTATCTGTTCTTCCCATTCTTCTTTACTTAATTCCTCAAAAAAACCTGCTTGGCAAAAACCAGCATTATTTATTAGTACGTCTAGTTTGTCAGAATGTGATCTCATATATTTATAAACTTTTTCGATATCGTCCAAGCATGTTACATCCATCTTTACTGGACAAATATATTTGTCAATCCCTAACTGTTTTGCTTCAGCTATTAAATTCTCTTTATTAGATAAGTTGCGCATTGTTGCAAAGATTGTATAACCGTTTTTTGCAAGTTGTAATGTCGTTAGTTTCCCAAATCCGCTATTTGCACCAGTAACTAAAGCAACTTTCACCGTTTCTCCTCACCCCCATTCTACAAGTTTCTTATCAAATTGATTAAAAAATTTGCAAGTGAAGACTAGCTTGAAAGCGTTGATTTGGCTGTAAGGAAATTACTTTATCCCGTTCCTTAAATTCACCAATAAAACCTTCTGTATCTGGATACCCATGCCAAGGTTCGATACAAATGAACGGAGCATCTTTTGGTTGCCATAGCACCATTGTCGGGAAGTTTGTGTAAGTAAAGACAACTTGATGATCTGTCAAGTAGTTTTTTAACGTTACTTTGTTAGAGTTCGTTTCTTTCATTATTAATGATCCGTCATAGAATAATGAATGATTTAAAGGTAAAAGTGTTTCATCTTCTATCACTATTTCTGACTCATTCTCTTTGAACACATTTCCTTCCGCCATGAAGTAGCGGATTAATGTCTCAGGTTCTTCAAAATCGAGAAAGTAGTCTTGAAAAGCTGACTCCTTATTTATCGGACAGTTAATAGCAGTATGCGTTCCAAGTTGGAAATAAATATCCCGACTATCGATGTTATTAACTAAGTAATCTATATTCAATTGATTATTAGCTAAAGTATATGTTATCACTAGTTCAAAATGGTATGGAAATACAGATAGAGTACGTTCACTACTAATTAACTTGAATTGGGCAGTTGTATTATTTTGTGAAACTAATTCAAATGTTTCTTTCCGTGCAAACCCGTGATTTTTTAATTGATATGTTATACCATCAACTCTTATTTCTCCATTTGCTACATTGCCGACTATCGGAAATAGTACTGGTGCATGACCAGACCAATATTTCGGATCGCCATGCCAAATATACGCTAAATCGTTGTGTAAATTTTTAATCTGGACTATCTCTGCCCCAAGTTCGCGAATTTCTACTAGCAAGTCAGAATTTTTCAATAGGATGTTCAAACTAATCGTCCTTTCAATCGTTGTTTAGTACAACATTCATTTTACCATGTAATGGGTTTCATTTTCTCTTCCGTTAAAAAATATTTCACTTGTTATTTTTTATGAAAAATTAAACAAATATCCAAACAAGTCTTTATAATAATAATAAACTATTTATAAAGAAACAAGGTTATGAACTATTGGCTTTCATTTATTTGTCAAATTGTAAAGGAGGGATTGATTATGTATCCGTATCGGCAACCTGGAAAACGACCATTCATTCCACCACACCATAATCGTTCGCTTCTTCGTTTTTTCCAAACGGATGATGGCAGGCTAGATTTTGAAAAAATTTCTAAGTCATTAAACGAGGCAAATAAAATTATTGGTCAAGTGGATCCGTTGGTACGTAAAATTAACTCTCTATTTAAAAATTAGGCTACTATTTTTTTATAATTGGGATTTTATCCATTACAAATTGTGATGAACACACATATATTAATTCCAAACCTTAATTGGAGGTGGTTTTTTTGAGTGGAGCAGTTGGAGTATCAAGCGGTGGAGGATTTGCGCTAATAGTTGTCCTTTTCATCTTGTTGATTATCGTTGGTGCAGCATATTTAGGTTATGGATTTTATTAAAATAAATTTTGAGGAGGGTTGTTTATGGGATTCGGTTACGGTTTCGGCGGATGCTGTCCATCTTACGGATATAGTGCCCCACATTATGGATTTGGAACAGGTAGATGGTTTGCGTTAATCGTAGTTTTATTTATCTTGTTAATTATCGTTGGCGCAGCAATTTGCTAACTATATGTAAAGTGTAAATTATTATAACTTCCAAATAAAGAAGGCTGGCACCAAGTAACTGATACGGTGTCAGCCTTTTGAATGAAAAAAACGAATAGCCACATATTCGTGGCCATTCGTTTTTGAAGAAAGGTTGGTGAGATTGATGCTTATTTTACCAGCCTACATATGCGACTCCTACAATGATAAGTAGGATAAATAATACAACGATTAAAGCAAAACCTGCTCCACCTACTGCTCCTCCCATATCAACACCTCCATTTCATTCGATATTACTATATGTAAGTACAGCAAATTTGGTAAGGGCAGTGCTCTAAATTTAAATAAATAGTGAAATAGCCTAATTTTAGGTTTTATAATTAATAAAAAGCTAATATTGATCAGCAATATTAATGTTTAAAACATTTTTTATTAGGGTAACAAAATATAAATTAAAGGTTTTAATGTTGGATATTTCATCTTATCTTTGTTAAGATGTAACACTAAAGGAGGTGAATATTGGAAACGAAAATATGGAAGATTACTATAGTCCGAAGAATTATTTTTCCTAATTTCACAATGTCTCTTTACTAAAAGAAGGGGACAAATCTGTTTGAATGCTGTACTTAACATTTGGGGCAACATCGGGGCTTATAAGTGTCAGCTTGTAAAAGTTCCATGTAAAGAGGCTTTTGAATTGCGAAGGTACGAAAAATAATTCCTTGTGACAAACCACTCATTGGTGTCATACTGTAATTCCTCTAACAGTATCCTATTGAGTACATCCTTAAGTGGTTCCCCTTCGTTTTTCGATTACCATTGTGTTGTTCATCAATATTTTCTTCAATACAGTGGATCAAATTAATGATTTTGAAAGGAAGAGTGGATGGATTATTCAAAGAGTAAATTAAATAGTGTGTTTTGGATTTCGGCAATGTTCATAGCGGGTTTTGTCATTATAGGATCGTTGTTTCCTGCAACTTTTGGAAACTGGGCAAGTATTGTATATGAATATACTGCTTCATCTTTTGGCTGGTTATATTTATTAGCAATCTTTTTATTTGTCGTTTTTCTATTTTTTATCGCCTTTAGTAAATTCGGCAAAATTAAATTAGGTAAAGCGAATGAAAAACCTGATTATCCACTTTTCACTTGGATAGGAATGTTATTTTCAGCTGGTTTTGGTATTGCTTTAGTCTTTTATGGTGTAGGCGAGCCAATGACTCATTTTTTCACACCGCCAATGCAAGGAGTGGAACCTCTATCCGAACAGGCTGCCAGACTATCAATGGATTATTCTTTTTTCCATTATGGAGTTAGTCAATGGTCTATTTTTGCAATAGTTGGTCTATGTATGGCGTATTTCCAATATCGAAAGAATAAAAATGGGTTAGTTTCTACTTCTCTAGAACCATTAATCGGCAACAAACGACGGGTTAAACCGATTAAACGTGGAATCGATATATTAGCAATTGTAGCAACTATTACTGGTATAGCCACTTCTATCGGGCTTGGAGTCGCTCAAATGAATGGCGGGTTACACTCTGTTATTGGCGTGAGTAATGGTACTTCAACACAATTAATAATAATTGTTGTAATGACCGTTTTATTTATTATATCTTCTACGACCGGGTTAAACCGTGGAATCAAATGGTTAAGTAATATAAATTTGACGGTCGCAATTGCATTGATGCTGTTTGTTTTTATTACTGGTCCAACTGTGTTTATTCTTGAAACTTTTACCGTTGCCTTAGGAGATTATTTTTCCAATTTTATTTCCTATAGTTTAAGACTCACTCCGTATTCTGGCAATACTTGGGTTAAAGAATGGACTGTGTTTTATTGGGCTTGGGTCATAGCATGGTCACCTTTCGTCGGGGCATTTGTTGCAAGAATTTCCCGTGGAAGAACGATCCGTGAATTTGTGTTAGGTGTTATGGTCGCACCTCCTGCTATTGCGCTAGTTTGGATGGCGATTTTCGGAGGTACCTCCTTGTATATGGATTTATTCGAAGGAGCGAATATTGCTGCTGCTGTAAATAATGATATTACAAGTGCTTTATTTACGACCTTTCAAAGTTTGCCACTTTCTAATATTTTATCTGTAACAGCTCTGTTTTTAATAATGACGTTCCTTGTTACATCTGCCGATTCAGCTGTATATATTTTAAGTAGTATGTCTAGTAACGGTAGTCAACATCCGCCTCTTTATATGAGGATTATATGGGGAATTTTATTAAGTTCCATAGCGGGTGTGCTCTTAATTTCGAGCGGATTGCAAGGTTTACAAACCGCATCTCTTGTGGCAGCATTACCGTTTACAGTCATTGCCTTATTAATGGCCACGGCATTTTTTAAATCAATTCGTAATGATTTACAAACAAACAGTCTGGAACAAAAAGAGACAGTTAAACAGGTTAAGGAGAAAAATAAGAAAGAAAAAGCAATTCCTGCAGCTTTCCAAAAAAATCCGACTTAAATATTTTTAAATCGTGTACTTTATGTACGCGATTTTTTTACCGAAGTTCTTAAAGATGTTGACAAATAAAAAAACAGACCCGATAAGGAGTCTGTTTGTTAGTTAATTCAATAATTAGTTTTTACGAACGTTAGCTGCTTGAGGTCCGCGAGCGCCTTGTTCGATGTCAAAGCTTACTTCTTGACCTTCTTCAAGTGTTCTGAAACCTTCGCCTTGGATAGCTGTGTAATGAACGAATACATCGTCTCCGCCATCGCGTTGGATAAATCCAAAACCTTTTTCTGAATTAAACCATTTTACTTTACCTGTTTCCATTTCATTTCCTCCTAAGTGCTTGAAACGCATTTCTTTAATCATTCTTGCTCAACGTATCCAAAGCGAAAAGCAACTGTTTTCCTTTAATACCGAACAAAAATAATTCTTATTTAGAATAACAGATGTTTTCCATAAAAGCAAGTAATTAAACAAAAATATTTTATAACAATTACATTAATCATTGATTTTCCATTTGCATTCAAATATCCTTGTTCCAATGTATTTCACCATAGTAGGCATGGTGTTTTTATGAATTCCCCTATCTTACTCTCGGGAACCCAAAACCTGAAGCATAATCGTCTCCTGTAGTTGCGCCAGTACCTCCTTTAATATCATATTGTTTTGCCCGATTTTGCAGTTCTAGTCTAAGTTGTGAGTTGGTCATGTTTTTATTTAATGCCCATAGCTTTGCTGCGAGTCCAGCTACATGCGGTGTTGCCATCGAAGTTCCGCTTATTGTATTGTATCTTCCGTTGTGCCAAGTTGATTCGATACTTGCCCCTGGTGCAGAAACTTCAATATCTCGCTCTTGGATAATGTAATCACCAGCGGTAATTGGATTTCCTCTGGAGGAGAAATTTGCTACTCGATATGTTCCGTTTTGCTGAACATTCTCTAATGCAGCGACAGCGATGGCTGTAGTTAGTGCTCCTGGATAACCAATTGTATTACTATTTGGTCCAGAATTACCTGCTGCAGCAACAATAAGGGCACCGCGATTATATGCATAATTAACAGCGTCCGTTATTAAACTATCTTTTCCACTGGAACCGAGTGACATATTAATAACAACTTTCGAACCTGTACGAACAGCTTCATCTGCCGCGTGTCTAATCGCATAGGCAATATCATCGGAATAACCACTGCCGTTATCCCCTAGAACTTTATATGCCCATAATTTCGCGTCCGGAGCAACCCCGTAAATACCACGTCCATCTGAGCCGCCATCAGCAAGAATAGTTCCTGCAACATGTGTTCCATGGCCATTTCGATCTGCACAAGAATTATTGACATAAGTACTTGTTCTTGTAAAATCTTTACATTGTTCTACATTATTACGTAAATCGATATGTGATGTATATACACCTGTATCAAGAACGGCCACTTTTATTCCGTCCCCTCCAGTTGTTTGTGATAAAGTGCTATTATTGTAGATAGCTTTAATTCCCCACGGTACTTGAGTGCTCGGAATATAGTTGATTTTATTTTCTGATTTTGCAACAGCAATTTTTACTGTATTTACTTTTTCAATTGATAAATTTTTATTTTTTAACAATGCTTCATATTGCTTTTCGTTTACCGTTACAGTAAAACCATCTTCGGCAAAATCGCGATTAATAGTTAAATTCAACGATTGTATAATTGAGTTTTTTTCTTTATTAACACCTGTAATAAGAACTCTAAAGGTATCATTTCTTGTTTTAAAATCTGATTCTAAATTTTGTGCTAAACTGTTACTTGGAAATGTTCCAAACAGGACAAACAAGCTAATAAAAACCATACTAAACAATTTTCTAAATTTCACGAATAAAACTCCTCTCCAAAATTAAAGTATTGTACGATAATATTTTATCGGAGAGGTTGAGTTGTTAGAATAGGTTGAATAGCATGTATTTTCCGTAATATAAAAGTAATAATGATGACCATTTCACTATTTAATATTAAAGTATTATTACTTTCGAGAAAGTTTTTGTTAAATTACCTTTTTTGTATAAAAATTTAATTAAATTTCGATAACATCTAATCATTTTTTGTTTTCAGTTCACTTAAATTTGGCTACAATGTTATCGAGAAGGAGTGACGTAAATGAGAAAAATCTTACTCTTAGCTGCAATTTTTATTCTGTTTTTTTCAGGATCGGATTACTTAGCAAAAATCCAACAAAAAAATGACACAGATGATTTGTCAGTTTTCAGAACGCTAGAAAATGGACTGACAAACATAAAAGAAACAATAGATATCGAAAGTCTTCTCCATTATATTACTGATATATTTGATCAAATGGATGATTCCTTTACTGATTTCCAATTAGAAAATAAGGAGCATCCAGAAAATATAATCGAACAACCTACTTTAACAACACCAGTACAACAACTTTTTTCCGTAGCAAACATTGAAATTGGGGATACGAAAGCAATAGTAGAAAAACTATATGGAGAGGCGAAACGAGTAACTAAAAACGAGTATGGGACCGATTGGCATGCATATCATGATAAGTATCGTAATTTTTTTATGGTGGCGTACAATGAAAGTGGCGGCGTTGTCGGACTATATACAAATCAAGATTTATTAGCAGGAAAAAATGAAATTAAAATGGGTACAGCAAAAGAAACGGTGAGAGAGTTGATGGGAGAGCCACTTTCTTCAATTAAAAAAGGTTTCACCAATTACATGTTAGAAAGTAAACGGGATTATGATATGTTTCATAGCGGCAATAGTTTTATCACTTTTTTTTATGACAAACATGAGAATAATACAGTTACGGCTATCCAAATAATTAATAATCAGTTAGAAAATAGTAAAGAAGTGTTTTATACTAACGGGACGGATGAATTAATGGAAGGGTTTGAACTTCAATTATTTGATTTAACAAATGCAACTCGTGTTAAGTTTGGCCTTTCACCACTCGTATGGGATGATCATGTTCGGATTACTGCTCGAAAGCATAGTTTAGATATGGCAAAAAATGATTATTTTAATCATACTAATTTGCAAGGTCTGTCTCCTTTTGATCGCATGAAAGCTGATCATATACATTTTACTATGGCTGGAGAAAACTTAGCATACGGTCAATTAAGTAGTATTTTTGCCCATGAAGGGTTAATGAATTCCCTAGGGCATCGGAAAAATATTTTACAACATGAGTATGAGTACTTAGGGGTTGGAGTTGCATTTAATTCAGAATCCCAGCCGTATTTTACGGAGAAATTTTATAAGAAATAGTTGAGCATTAACCCCTTACAGGAAATAATAAAATGGGTCTGATCGTTCGGATAGACCCATTTTTGTAATAAAACTCTCCTGTTTATTCTGTTTTAAATAAAATTCCTAATGTATTAGGTCCACAGTGGCAAGAGATTGTGCATGATGCAGTCGTTTCAATAATTTCATCAAAATTTTGATATTGTTGAATAAGCTGTTTTACCTCACTAATTAATTCTTCAGAGCAACCAGAGTGAGTGACAAAAATGCGATCTGTTATAATATCTTTTCTTCCTTTCAGTCGATCAGTCACGTACTTATAAATAGACTTGTCTATCTTCCCCCGATATTTTTTACCTACTTCCATTTTGCCATTCAAAACTTCAATATTAGGTTTAATATTTAATAAATTTGCGCTGAAAGCAGTTAATGCGGAACATCTTCCGCCCATTTTTAAGTAATCTAAAGTATCAATCACAAAACTCGCTTCCACTTTCGGAATTAAATTTTCCACTTGTTTTATTATCATTTCAGTTTTCATTCCTGAGTTTACCATTTTACATGCTTCTATGACGAGGTGTCCTGTACCTGTTGATAAGTTATCGGAATTGATAATATAGACGTTTGAAAATTCTTTAGCTGCAATACAGGCATTTTGATAAGAACTCGAGAATTTTTCTCCTAAATTAATATGAATAATTGCATCGTATGTATCTCGAAATTTAGAAAAAAAAGTTATATAATCCCCGACTGGCACAGCAGCAGTCTTTGGCAGCTTTTCCGTCCTCTCAACATAGGCAAATATTTCTGCTGGCTGAATATCGATTCCGTCTTTATATGATTTACCGTCAAGGTTAATATAAAATGGTATAGTATCAATATTATAGGTTTCTATTAAATCTTTTGATAAATCAGCTGTTCTGTCACAAGTAATTTTAATATTACTCACGGCCTTCTCTCTCCTCCATCTTAAATAAGCAATGATAATGTATTGTTCATTTCTTCACTAAATAAGCTACATTAGTTTAATTATACTATTAAAGGTACAATCATGCATGAAAAAAGTGGTTTTACTTTACGATTAATGGAATAATTTGGCGATAGATAGCTATTATTTCTTCCATTCTCATTCTAACTAACCCGCTAGAAGAAGGAGCAACAAAATCTATCGTTCCTTCCACGACTGATTCATTTTGATATCCCCAGTTAATTTTCTTCCTGCCACTAAATTCTTGATACACTCCTTTACCGACATAACAAACAATTTTCGGTTTATAGTGCAAGACGGTACTCAAGTTTCGTAATTTCAGCGGCTGACTTTGTTGGTCTAGCAACAATGTTTGTTAAGCCATATCCAAGTTGTAACAATTTAACTTCTTCCGATGCAGTAAATAATTTCGGAGTTAGACCTGCTAAATATAAAATTTTCCAAAACCGATTATTTTTATTAGCATAATGGTGCCCTGTTTGAGCAGAAACTAAGCTAGGATTAAAACCTACGAATAAAATATTCATGTTTTTTTGTAAATGATCGGGAATTTCCTGCATATAAAACATCCTTACGATTTTTTAATATATTTTATAAAACATGGAAAATTTTTGCTAACCTTTTGTTCAAAAAGTAAAAAACGACAAGAGAAAGATTCCTTGTCGTGTCAATTGTTGATGTCACATTTACGTATTAGTGAAAAATTTCCGTGCTTTTTCTAAATATAATACTTCTCCTTCTGGTAAATCTTCTTCATAAAAAATGGCTTGAACAGGACAGACACCTTCACACGCGCCGCAATCAATACAAACATCTGGGTCGATGTAAAATTGGTCGTCCCCCTCTCTAATACAGTCTACTGGGCAGACCGCAACACATTCACCTGCTTTTTCTTCTTCACAAAGAGAAGTTATTACATAAGCCAACCATACCACCCCTTCATTTTAAATAACCTCTAATTCTAACATATTAAAATGAAGGTACAGATATGATTAGTATTAGGAAACAATGTTTATCGGAAGTATTTAAGGTTGTACATTTTGACCGTCTTCTACGATATGATGTAAAAGATGGGCTAAATGATGAATAGGACCGTAATTATCAGCTTCTTCTTCGTCTTCCACATACATTTGGCTCATAAATAATGCCATCATGTCATAAAAATCCTTTAACTCGAAACGATAATAATCACTAGGTACTTCTTCTTCCTCTTCGTAACGTAAGGCGAAGAAAGACTCTTTTCCCTCGTTATCTTCTGCATCTAAAAAAATGAAAAAACCAAAATTCGTATCAAGTTCAAAAAGCTGTCTTGTCCCACCTGTTGTAGCTTTATCAAAATCTTCCTCCGAATATTTGTGTATGGTCATCGGTGCATTCATGTCATCTTTATGAAACGTTACTGTATAAGTGTTCATCGTATTTCCTCCCATTAAGATACTATCCTAAAACAGCATTCCCAAATTTTAATTGTTTTATAATCATACATTTTTCCCTATAAAAACTAACAGATAGTTTGATGGAAAAAGTTTCACCGTGATAAATAAAAATTTAAATATCAATGGTCAATGTAACCGGTGCATGGTCACTTCCCATTATTTCTGAATGGATTTCCGCATGTTGAATTGCATCCTTTAAGCGATTAGAGACGATAAAATAATCAATTCGCCAACCAATATTTCTCTCCCGAACTTTATACATATAGGACCACCAAGAGTATGCATCAGTTTGAGTTGGATGTAAATAACGAAAACTGTCAATAAATCCAGAGTCGAGAAGGTTAGTCATTTTTTCCCGTTCAGCATCCGTGAATCCAGAATTTCCGATATTTGCTCTTGCATTTTTTAAATCTATTTCTTGGTGGGCAACATTTAAATCTCCACAATAAATTACTGGTTTATGTTTATCTAGTTCTAATAAATACAACCTCATTTTTTCTTCCCATTCCAATCTAAAGGGAAGTCTTGCCAAATCTCGTTGTGAATTAGGAGTATAGACGTTAACTAAATAAAAGGATTCAAACTCTAGCGTAATTATTCTCCCTTCTTTTTCTCTTTCTTCTTTATTAAAGTCATAATAAACATTCAGTGGTTTTTTCTTTGTAAATACTGCTGTACCAGAATAACCTTTTTTTAAAGCATAATTCCAATATTGGTGATAATTGTTTAAGTCTAGCTCAATTTGCCCTTCTTGTAATTTTGTTTCTTGAATACAAAATATATCAGCGTCTACTTGTTCGAAATAGGATAAAAAGCCTTTTTTAACACAGGCTCTAAGCCCGTTCACATTCCAACTTACTAATTTCATTTTTAATCTCCTAACAATTTGTCGTAATATTTTATGATTGGAAACTATGATGCTATCATAACATAATTTATTGCTAATAAATATTTTATTACTTTCATAAACTTCGATTCTCTAAACGAAATAAAAATAACTATTTTTGGAGAAACTTGAATTGCTAGATAATATGACAGTAATCCATAACAAAATAAAAAAGCTATTTTCAATCGGTTTACAAAATCCCGAAGAAGAAATAGCTTTTTCTATTTAATACGTTTCCATAATAGTTTGAAGTCTTTCCTTTATTTGTCGGTCCTCATCTATTATCGATTCAATTAGCTGTTTACTTTCTTCATCTAAATCACCTTTAACGATTTCCTCCGAATATTCTATCCCATAAATTGCTTCTCGATTTTTTACTAGTTCTAAAATATTTTTATTACCATCTGGATAACCTTTCAAAGAACTCATCCATTCCGCCATCGTTCCAGTGAAACCTACACCGTCTTTTGGTTTTCCGCCTAAATTTTGAATGCGTTCAGCAACGAGGATCGCGTGTTGTTTGTATGTTTGTTGCAAATCTTGAAGAATGTTTTTTATGCTTTGATCCTCTACTACATAAATTAAATTTTCTAATTGATGAATGCCCATATACCTTCCTTTTAAAAAGCCATTTAATTCGTTAATTACTTTTTCTTGATTCTCCACTTTATTCTACCTCACATAAATTTTCCTTAGTTTATGTCAAGTATTCTTTCACTATGCATTTACTCTCATGAAAGAGGATAGAGAAATTTAAATTAATCTTTTAAATATACACTGGCAGCTTGTATTCGATACATTTCCTCTATTCTCTCACTAACCTTATGAAATATTGTTCCTTTAGGGAAATTTCGATTTTCATCAGCAAATGAACCTGCAGAAACTCCAGTTAAAATTTCGATTCCTTCCGTTATATTACTAATTGCCCAAACGTGGAATAAATGATTATTAATAGCTGTAACAACTTCTTCATTCAACATTAAGTTTTTTATATTTTGTTTCGGAATGATTACTCCTTGTTCGCCAGTTAATCCTTTCAATTTACAGACTGCAAAAAAACCTTCAATTTTTTCATTAACGCCGCCAATTGGTTGAACATCACCCCATTGATTTACAGATCCAGTCACTGCAATCGACTGTTTAATAGGAATATTAGCTAGTGAAGACAATAATACATATAGTTCCGTACTAGATGCACTATCGCCGTCTATTACGTTGTAGTTTTGTTCAAAAGTAATACTTGCGGAAAATGGAAGTGGACGTTTTTTTGCAAAAGTCCCGGATAAAAATCCAGTTAAAATTAATACACCTTTATCATGAATTTGACCGCTTAATGATGTTTCCCGTTCAATATTCATTATTCCTGCTTTGTTACCGACATATGTTTGGGCAGTAATTTTACTTGGGATACCAAAACTGTAATCCCTCGTTCCAATAACTGCTAACCCGTTAATTTGTCCGATTTTTTCTCCAGTTACTTCTAACATGATTGTTTCATCTTGGATCATTTCTCGGTATTTTTCAGCAATTCGGTTTGTGCGGAATTTTTCTTTTGCAAGTGCTTTTATAATATGATGCTTTTTAATAGAAGAAACTCCTTCATTCATAGCCCAATAATTTGATTCTACTAGTAATTTGGAGATTTGCTGGAAACGGGTTGATAATTTATTTTGTGATTCCACTAATCTAGAACTATAATCAATAATTTTTGCGATTGCACTGCGATGAAAAGGTAACAGTTTTTCATTTTCAGCAAACGTTTTTATAAACTCAGCCATTTTTATCCGATTTTCTTCTGATTTATCCATTTCTGTATCGAATTCTACCTTCACTTTAAATAGCTTGTAAAAGTCTTCGTCATAGCTCGATAATAAGTCGTATAAGTAATAAGACCCGATTAAAATAATTTTAACTTTTAATGGGATTGGTTCCGGTTTAAGTCCACTTGTTGGAAAGACAGTGCGCTCCTCAAATGGATTTTCAATAAATATTGTATTTGTCCGTAACATTCTTTTTAATAAGTTCCAGGAATTCGGCTGTTGCAATAATTCCGCAGCTTGAATGATTAAATATCCGCCATTTGCTAAGTGGAGGGACCCAGCTTTTATTTGTGTAAAATCAGTTGTCCAACTACCTAGAGTTCCACGGTATTCAATTTTTCCGAATAAATTTTGGTAAGTCGGATTCGTTTCATATATTACTGGGGCACCGACCTGTTGTTTGTTGTTAATAAATAAATTAACTTCATATTTTTTTATATGTTCTTTGGAATTATTAAGTAGTGGGGTGAGTATAGTTTTTTGTTCGGCTTCCTCCTCTTCTACAAATACAGAATAATTTTTAACTACATCTTGGAAGAAAGCATTTAAATAAGTATGAACTTTAGGGAATTGCTTATATTTTTCAAGTAAAGGTTGAAAATAATCTTTTATTGCATTAGCGACCGATTGTTTCGTAAAAGTATCGATACTTCGTCTTACTTTGTCTTCTATTTTTCTTATTAAGTTGATAGCTTCACGAACCTTTTCTTCGATGATGGAACTGCTTTTATTTAACTGTGCTTTTATTTCTTCTGAAAGATTCTCATAATCCTTTTGTGCGATTGGTTTCCCGTCGTGTAAAGGGTACGTATTAATTCCAGTTGAGGTACGTTCTATTTTAAATTGTAGCTCGTTTGCAAAGTTTTCTAAGTCTCTCCAGATCGCTTTTCCATGTTTTTCATACTGCTCGATAATTTGCCGTTTTCTTTTGTTAAATTGCTCATTTGCTAATGTTTGTCGAATATCCCTTTCGATATCTATTAATAATTGACGAACATCTTGTTGGAATTCACTACCTAAACCTGCTGGCAAGAAAAGTGCTAACGGTTGATCGGGGTTGTTGAAGTTATAGACATAACACCAATCATTCGGAACTTTTTGCTCCTTTGCTTTACGAGTCACACTCGATTTAGTAAAAGTAGATTTACCAGTTCCACTAGGCCCAGCGACAAATATATTATATCCAGATTGGTCTACCGAAAGACCAAAATCCATCGCTTCGACTGCCCGCTTTTGGCCAATCATTTCATGAGAATATTTAGTAATATCTTCTGTTGTTTCAAATGGGAAAAAATTTTCATCACATTTCGGTGACAGAGATATGTTAGGAACTTGATACGTTCGTAATAATTGTTCATAAGTTTGTTGATCCATTCTTCACTCCTCCTTTTCCTTCTATATTTAAAAGATTCGACAAACAGTGACAAAATCCTTTATTTGAAACTCTTGCTACTACTGTTGTTTAGTTTATTGCTTATTTCGCTTTATATAAATCGAGTAAATCTCATATTATGGTACATACTAACATTACTTGAATTACTACTCATGATTTAATAGAGGGGTTTATATGGTAAAGCAAACAGCGTCAACAAATGCGAATCAACAACTAATAGAACTTGTTAATGAAAAATTTAACGAGTCTTTTGATTTTATGAAAAAACAATTGCAAATTGATAACAGTGAAGCAATGATTATGTATATTAAAACAGTTGTAGACGGGACACAATTACAAGAAATTATTATAAAACCATTTTTTGAAATGAAGTCTTCGGATAATTTTTTGTCTTATTTAAACTCTTTGCCACAGCAACAAGAAATAAAAGAGAAGGAACAAGTAATAGCTGAATTAACAAAAGGCAGTGTCTTAATATTTGTCAAACAACAAAACATTTTAATCGATCTGAAATCATTAAAAAATAATAATGTGTTGGAAACAAATATTGAACCAACCATTCTCGGGCAAAAACTTGGGTTAAGCGAAAGCATTGAGGTGAATATTAACTTAATTCGTCAACAATACCATCAACCAAGTCTTATTGTTGAGATGAAAGAAATTGGCCAAAAAGTTCATAAAGCTCTTGCGATTATTTATGATAAAGATACCGTTAATCAAGCCGTATTAAAAAATATAAGAGAAAAAATAAGTAAGTTAGATTTAGAAGTTATCCATTCCAGTTCCGAACTGCAAAGATTTTTAAATGATTACCAACGCTCTTTACTGCCGACAATGATGGTGACAGAAAGAACAGACCGGATTGTGACAAATTTAGCAGGCGGTAAAGTAATTATATTAGTTAATGGTAGCCCAACAGTAGTAATTGCACCTGCTGTTTTCTTTGATTTTATGACTTCGATGGAAGATAACTTCCAATTGTTCTGGGTAACTAGGTTTACAAAAGTTCTCCGTTTCTTCGGACTATTTGTTTGTTTATTATTGCCTGGTTTGTATGTTGCGGTTACTTCGTTCAATCCAGAATTTCTACGTGCGGAATTAGCTTTGTCTGTTGCAGGAAGCAGAATAGGTGTTCCTTATCCTTCTTTTATCGAAGTGCTTTTTTTACTAATTTTTATGGAATTTTTAACAGAGGCGAGTATTAGACTACCGAAGGCAATTAGTGGGACAGCTACAACTGTTGGTGGGTTAATTTTGGGAACAGCAGCAACAGAAGCAGCTTTAACGTCTAACATTATGGTTATTATCGTTTCTGCTGTGGCGATTGCAACTTTTGCCATCCCGATTAATGAAATGAGTTTCGGTATTCGCATTGTTCGTTATTTTCTATTGCTATTTTCGACAATAGCGGGATTATTAGGTTTAATTCTTTCATTTCTCGGATTTGTTATGTATTTGGCTAATAAAAATAGTTTCGGTGAGCCATATTTAAAACTATTTATTCAAAGAAAGAAAGCGGAAGTGAAAGGTGCAAAATCATGAATCGTTATATGTATTATTTAATTTTCATTAACACCGTGACCAATATGATAGCCAATGTCCCTAGAATATTATTATTAGAACGATTAAATGGAGCAATTCCATCTATTTTTTTAGCTATAGGTGCTGGAGTATTCATAACATATATTATCTTAAAATTCTTTAATAAGTATCCAGGAAAAGCTCTCCCAGAACTGTTGGACAGGGCTACACCGAAATGGTTTAACAAACTCTTTTTAGCATATATTAGCGTTATTTGGTTTTCTGCTGGTCTCATCACTCTTACAACATGTTCATTTATGATTAAGCGTTATTTAACACCAGATATGCCATTAATGTTAATCATTCTTTATTTTCTTTTGTTTTTTACATACGGGATATTTATGCGAACGAAAAATATTTTATATGCTATTGAAATAATCCTTGTTGTCACAGTGCCATTTGTTTTGTTTATCATATATAAAGCATTTTCTAGTCCCTATTATCAAATAGATTTTGTCAAAGAGGCAATTATGTATATGAACGTCTTTCCTAGTTATGATGCTTTTACCGCCTCCTTATATCTTTTTCTTGGAATTGCCAATTTAATTATTTTTAACCGCGTATTTACAAAAAAAATAACCGTGAATTGGAAACATTTATTGAGTATTGGCGGCATAGTTGGCAGTGCCTTGATTATAACCTATATTGTGCCTATCGGAATTAATGGGTTTGAACATGTCGATCAAATAATATATCCAACCGTTACAGCGGCTGATTCGTTAAAAATGACTTTTGGAATTGTGGATCGTGTTGTTTTTCTATTTGTAACCATTTTGCTAATAATGGCTTTTTTAAGTACATTAATCCATTGGCATGTTGCGATTAATGTTGTTACAAATGTGATTTATATAAAAAAATTTAAATGGAAAAATATAAATTTAACTCCACATCTTTTTATCGGGCTATTTTGGTTAGCAAGTTTTTATATGATTCCGTATTTATCAGAGTACCAACTATTAAAGTTTACCAATATTTTCTTAAATTCCCTTCCCCTGTTTTTTATACTTTTATTTAGTGTGTTTTGGATTATTACGAGGCGGGTGAACTAATCAATGCGTGTTAGAAGGTTGTTTATAATTGTAAAAGTATTCTTTCTGTTATTTTTCGTATTAGCGGGTTGTGGCTTTAAAGATATTGATAAACGCATTTTTATTATGGGTATTGGTATTGATGTAACAGATGATGAAAAAAATCCTTATAAAGTAACCTTAAAATTAGCTGTTCCCACTGGTTCTTTAAAAGAATCTGGTGCAAACTATACATATATATCCAAACATGGAAATAGTTTAGCGGAGACCATCCAATATTTAAAAACCCACTCAGATAAAGAGCTTGACTTTGGTCATTTACGAACAATTATTTTAAGTGAAAAAGTTGTAAAAAGAAATATTGAGGAAGTGCTTGATTTTTTTAGGAGAAGAAGAGATATTCAAATGATTTCTTATATCGCTGTCGGGCAGCCGAGCGCAGAGAAAATTATTAAAACGGAACCGAAGTCAGAAATGGCTGGTTCCATGTCATTAATTAATTTCTTTTCAGATAACGCAGTAGAAAGTTCTTATATTGTTCAAACACATTTATTCGATTTTGTTAGAAGAATGAAAGAAAGTGGTTATGACCCCATTATGCCAATTATTAAGATGGATGAAAACGATGATGGTTTAGTTGTTAATCAATCTATCATTATTAATGGGAAAAATAATTTTATCACTTTATCGGAGGAACAAACAAAATATTATAATATTCTTTCTAAGGGAACGAAAAAACTAAATGTAACAGTTACTCAAGAAGATTTAACATTCACGATGTACATTGATACGATTAATAGTAAATTTAAAATAATAACGAACAAAGGAAAACCGTATATTAATGTTAATGTAGATGTAATTGGCATCATTGAAGAAACGAATCAAAAATTGCAGGATGAAAAATTAGAGGAATATAGCAAAATTGTAAAAAAAGAAATGGAAAAACAAGTCAGTTCTTTGCTTAAGTATTTTCAAGAAAATAAAGCGGATCCTTTAGGTTTTGGTTTGCGTTATAAAGCAACAAGACTTCATACATATAATACAGAACAAAAATGGAAAGAATTATATCCTGAAATAGACTTTAAAGTTCATATTAACCCAAAAATAAAAAGTACTGGAACAGTTGAATAATGGGAGGGAATGGAAAGTTGTTTCATTCCCTCACTAAAAATTATTGATGGTCTGCTTTTAATCGCTTTTCTCGGTTAACAAAAATAATACCGATTGTAACTAATGCTAAACCGACCATTGTAAATATATGAATGAGCTCATTTAATAATAGTGCGGAAAGGAATACACCGAAGATTGGAATTAAGAATAAATACATAGATACTTTTCCAACTTCATTGTACTTCATGACGTTATTCCACAATACGAATCCAAAAGCGGAAGCGAAAGCTAAATAAATCAATACGAAAAATGATGAAATGGTAAAAGTAAATGGAAAGAAACCAACTTGAATAACTCCAATGATTAACAGACCAAGAGACCCAAACAACATTTGATAAGCAGTTAAATAACCGACATCTATTTTGCACTCGTATTTCTCGCTAATAAATTACCGAATGCTGATGTTGCCGTAGAGAAAAGTAACAACCACTCCCCTACTCCGAAAGTAAGTTGCATGTTACCTTTTGTCAAGTTAACAAAGATTACCCCAGTAAAACCGATACAAAGACCGATTGTTTTTTTCAAATTGATTTTTTCGTTTTTGTACATGAAATGGGCAAAAAGAATTTGAAAGAAAGATGTTGTTCCTGCTATGATGGATCCTTGAACCCCAGTACTGTAACTTAAACCGATATAAAAAAGAATATATTGTAGAAATGTTTGAAACAAGCCTAATCGGATTAATGGTTTTATAGTTGTTTGTTTTAATGTCATATTTTTTTTCATTACAACTTGAAAAACGATTATAATAATTAATGCAGCAATAAAAAATCGATAACCTGCAAATAGGATTTGTTCACCAATTTCGTTAGCCTCTATATTTAAATCATTGTAACTAATCTTAATGAACGGAAAAGCACTTCCCCATAAGAAAGTTGCGACAAGTGCTGCAATAATTGCACCATATTTATTAGAAAAAAAGCGTTCTGCTTTGTTCATTTATTCACCTCGACTACTATTTTACTAGAAAAACAATATTTAATTATACTAGAAAAATAGATTATGTAAAAGGAAAATTGTTGAATCGTGGTTCATTCCTCACTACAGTGATGTCGATAAAACAACAAGAGAAAAGGCAAGTGAAGATAATTACCATTTTTCTTCACTTGCCTAAGATTTCAACTGTTATTTCCGTCCAAAATCCGCTTTTATTTCTCCCCATTTGTCTGTTTCCCATTTTAAAATAGGATTTGAATAAGAATTAGATTGTAGCCATAATTCTGCCCGTTGAATTAATTGCCAAGTTTTTTCGGTATCAGCTGTGCGTTTCAATGTTGTTTTTGCTTGTTTTTGGTGAACCCATTTTATCGCATTAACTGAGTCTGAGTAAATCGGCATTGGATTGTTCTGTTTTTTTAATAATGCTAAGCCATGGACAATGGCCAAAAATTCCCCGATATTATTCGTTCCAGTAATTGGTCCGAAATGAAAAATGTTTTTTCCTGTTTTTGTACAAACACCTTGATATTCCATGGGCCCTGGATTGCCACTACAAGCGGCATCAACTGAAATACTATTTTCTATATATATTGTTTCACTACTATTAACCATGGATTGACTACTGTTCAACCCTTGTTGGTGTGGACTAGAACGAGAGTAGTAATTTTCCCAACCTGTTAATAAAGCTGCCTTTGCTTCTGCATAGGATGGGAAGGCTTTATATTTTGCGTTAGGATGACCTTGAACATAATTTTTACACTCATCCCAATTAGTAAAAATACCTGTTTTTTTCCCAATCCAAACACAATAATATTTACGTTTCATAGCTGGGCCTCCAAATTTGTAATTCAATTACGCGGATATGACCTCTTTCATACAATCTTTTTCAGTTAGTGTACATGAGATAATTTGGAATCCTCTTCTTCTTAAAAAGCGTGTACCAATGTTTCTTTCAAGGCTATTCGCGCAAATTAAATGTATTGGCTTTTTCGGTATTTCATGGGCATACCGTTTTAAATATGCAAAGGGGATTGTTATTGTTTTATCAATTTTCTGTTTTGCTGCTTCTTGATAGTCTCGAATATCCAGAACAACAAATTCCACTTCCTGACAATATTTTGAATCAAGCTTTTTGCATAGTACATTCATTACTGGTACATATCTAACATATAAAATGTAGCTGACTATTGACATGATGAAGATAGAAATATATACCATAAGCATCTCCCTATAAAATTATTTTATCACTGTTTTGTAAACAAATTATCGTTATTTGAAATTAAGATTTTTAGATGTCCAATCTAATTTACGTCATTCACTAATATATAATTCACTTATTATCTTATACGTTATACGGTATTCTTGTAAAGATAAATGATTAAAAATTGGAAATAAGTTTCCTTATTTTGGATCATTTTCAATGATAGTAGTAAAATGATTTAATATTTTCGCAGTAAGTCCCCAAATACAATATTGTTTATAAAAATAAAAGTACTCTATTATACTTCTTGTTTTCCAAGGATAATTTTCTCCACCTTGAATAAGATGGAAAGGAAAGTTTTGGTCTGGCACAATATTAAATCGCAACGTATGTTTTTCTGGTTTTTGTTGAAGGAAATGTGCTAGAGGTACGGTGAATAGTTCCTCTACTTCGTCATGGTTCGGATTAAGTTGTATATTTTCTTTGATTAAACCAATAAATGGATATATAGTTCTTCCTTCGATCGGTTGTATTAAGTAATCTAGTGGAAATACTTGTTGTATATCGATAGAATCTATACCTATTTCCTCTGAAGTTTCTCTAATTGCTGCAGCTTTTGCATCCAAATCATCAGTATCTATCCGTCCTCCTGGAAAACAAATTTCCCCTGGCTGATTGCGTAATTGCTTTGAACGAACTTCAAATAAAATATGTGTTTCGTTATCGATTGATATTAACGGAATGAGGATAGCGTAAGCGCGGAATTGGTCACTGTCTAACATTTTTGGAGAATGGTTTTTTACTTTGTCAATAATATTTTGAATTACCATTTTTCCCCTACTCTCCTCCTTTATTCTTGAGACTGCCTTTGATAACTCTCTTTTCTTATTAACGATGATCATTTTTTTGAGAAAGACATATTAATAGGACTGTCTAATAGTACATATGGATATGTATTACTTATCTTTATGAACTATAATTAGACAGTCCAGTCTTAATATAAGTCTATCATTCTTTTATTAAAGTTAAAACTGATTAACTTACTTGATTAAACGTTTCCCCTTGTTGCAATTGATACATTTGATAATATTTTCCTTTAAGTTCCATTAATTGTTCATGATTTCCTTTCTCAACAATTGTTCCTTGATCAAGGACAATTATTTGATCCGCATCTTTAATAGTAGACAAACGGTGGGCAATAATAAAAGTTGTTCTTCCTTCTTTTAATACTTGCATTGCATTTTGAATAATGCTTTCTGTCTCGGTATCGATATTCGAAGTTGCTTCATCCAATATTAAAATGGCTGGATTAAAAGCTAGCGCTCTAGCAAATGATATTAACTGTCTTTGCCCTGATGATAAAGTACTTCCCTTTTCAATTACTGGTTCGTCGATCCCTTTTTGTAAATTTTTTAATACTTTATCCGCTCCGACTGCTTTTAGTGACGCTTCAATTTTTTCTCGAGTTATCCTTGTATCTCCCAAACTAACATTTGTCGCAATCGTTCCAGTAAATAAATAAGGTTCTTGTAAAACAATAGCCATATGATCCCTTAATGTCTGTTCATCTATTGTTTGGATATTTTTCCCATCAATCGTAATTTCCCCTTTTGTACAATCATAAAATCGAAATAGCAAATTCATTATAGAACTTTTCCCTGAGCCGGTATGACCGACAAAAGCAACCGTTTCTCCATGATGTGCGGAGAAATTGATATCTTTTAATACTTCTTTACTCGGTTCATAGCTAAAATAGACATTTTTAAATTGCACATTTCCTTGAAAACGAGGAATTCTTTTGTCACTAATTGGCTTTCCTTTTTCATCAAGTAATTGAAACACTCGTTCACCAGCGACCATCGCTTGTTCTAAGTTAGATAATTGGTTGATGATGTTAGAAATTGGGTTAAAGAGCCGATTAATGTAATCAACATATGCATATAAAACTCCAATTGTAATAGCGGTATTGGCTCCAATCGCATCATATCCAAAATATACAATAAATCCGACAAAGACAATATTTTTAAGTAAACCGACAATATTGTGTGATGATAAGGAATTCAGGGATAAAAGCTTATTTTGATATTGAAAATGTGTTTCATTTAATGTTTCAAATTCATTCATTGTCGTTTTTTGGCGATTAAATGCTTGAATGATAGTCATCCCTTGAATGGATTCATTAATCATCCCGTTAATTTCACTTATTTTTGAGCGAATGACATGGTTATATTTCGATGCAAACTTTCGATAAAATACCATCCATAGGATTATGAGTGGCAATATTCCTAAGAAAATGAAAGCAAGTTTTGCATTTAATATAAACATTGCTGTATAAATACCTGTTAAATATACGAAACCTGTAAAGAAATTTGACAATACAGCTACGTAAAGATCACGTATAGCTTCCGTATCATTAGTAATACGAGCAACAATTTTCCCAGCTGGTAAGTTATCAAAGTAAGAAATTGGTAATGTTTGGATTTTTTGAAATGCATCATTACGCATTTTTTGGATAATTCGATTTGCTGCTTTTTGTAAAAAATAATATTGACCATAATTAAAGATTCCTGAGATTACAAATAAGCTAAAATAAATAGCGATTAACAAAATCATCATCGGAATTTCTGGCCCATAAAATAACATTGTTTCCGCGACAGATAGTTTTTGTGCGTCATATATCTGTACTTCATCTAGATTACTTACCGTTATTTTTCCATCAGCATATTCGTACTCACCGTCTAGTGGGACTTGATCCTCAATAAAATAAAAATTCCTCCCCGCTTGTATGATTGTAGCGGATATTGTAGCATGATCATCTATTAAATAGGTAGATCTTGTATATGTTTTACCATTGAAATTCACAGATTTATTTGATTCGTCTGTCTCTACCCAATAATCTTCTATTCCTAGAATATGGTCATCAATTAAACTCTTAGCAACGAAAGGGCCAATAATATCTGCTACAACGGCAATTGTTAGCATAAATAATGCAGCAAAAATAATGCTTTTATAATATTTAGCGTAGTTGAATAGTCGCTTTTTAACCATTAATTCACCCCCTGCTCCATTTTCTTTGATAGTTGTTGGCGATCAAATTGTTCTTTATACCAACCATTTTTTTGGAGTAGTTGTTCATGAGTTCCTTCTTCGACAATTTCACCATCTTCAAGAACAAGGATCCAATTTGCATGTTCGATAGCAGAAAGACGGTGGGTACAAATGATTGTCGTTTTTCCTGAACGTGCTTTCTTTAAATTTTTGATTATTTTTGCCTCTGTTTTCGCATCGACAGCTGACAAGGCATCATCAAGAATAAGAACTTCCGGGTCTTTTATTAAGGCACGGGCAATAGAAATTCGTTGCTTTTGACCTCCTGATAAAGCTACCCCTTTTTCTCCTACTAGCGTATGTAAGCCGTTAGGTAAAAAATGGATATCTTGATCAATTGCTGCAAGCTTTATCGCATTCTCTAACTCATTATCTGTTGCTTTTTCATTCCCAAATAAAATATTTTCCTTAATCGATCGGGAGAATAGAAATTGGTCTTGGGGGACATAACCGATCCAACTGCGAACATGTTCGTTCGTTTGTTGTTCGATAGGTGTATCAGCTAACAGTAATTCCCCTTTTGCCTTTGGATATTCTTTTAATAATTGTTTAATAAAGGTTGTTTTTCCACTGCCAGTTTTTCCGACTATCCCAATGGTGTCTCCTTGTTTAATTTTAATCGTAATATTTTTTAAATTTACTACAGAGGAAGACGGATATTGAAATTGGACGTTTGCGTACTCAATGCTTTCTAATATTTGAGTTTTCTTCGGATGTGGAGGATTACTCACATCTTCCTTATAGTCTAAAGTTTCTTGTACACGGTCCAGCGAAGCATTCCCCCTTTGCATTACATTTATTAACTCTCCAATGGCAAACATTGGCCAAGTTAACATACCTAAATACACGTTAAATGAGACGAGTTGCCCTAACGTAATTTGTTGCTGGAAAACTAAAAAAGTACCGTATGCAAGCCCGATACAATAACTTAAACCAGTTAATGTACGGACTAGTGGATAAAAGTAAGCATCAATTTTTTCCACTTTCATATTTTTATGAAACACTGCTTCCGTCATTTGGAAAAATTGATTTTCCACAGCACGTTCTTGGTTATATGCCCGAACAACTCTAATTCCGCCAACGTTTTCTAAAACTCTATCATTCATATCACCAAAAGCATCTTGTGCATCTGTATAATATTTATGAATTTTATCTCCTAAATACTTTGCTCCTAAAGCAAGAAGCGGCAATGGCAATACAGCAGCCAATGTTAGTTTCCATGAAACGAGAAACCCCATCGTTAATAAAATCGTTAACATATAGAGGGTAGAATCAATTAACGTTAATATTCCGAACCCAGCCGTTACGGATACAGCTTTTAAATCATTTGTTGCTCTAGCCATCAAATCCCCGGTACGATTTTTCTCATAAAAGGTTGGTGTCATTTTAAGCAAATGATTCATGATTTTAGAACGTAATGATTTCTCAACGATAAACGCTCCACCAAACAATTGATATTGCCAATAATAGGTAATGGTGTAGTTAACAATTGCTCCAATAAATAATATTAAGATAAATTGGAGCAAGAGTGTCATCGTTAACGAGCGAAGAAATATTGCATCGATTGCTGAACCGATGATTAACGGTGGAATAATCTCAAATATATTTGCGAAAATCAACAAAAGTATCGCAATTGTATATCGTTTCCATTGTTGCTTGAAAAACCAATTCAATTTTTTTAAAACAGAAAACATGTTATTACACTCCTTTGTTTAAAGAAAAATTTACTACCCGCTTTCTTTCTCCAAAATTTTCATAATTATTAATGATAGTTCATACATAATAACTCCTCCTTTTCATTTTTTTGTCATTTTTTGGCAACAAAAAAAGACACGGTACGTCATTACATGAGCGTACGGTGTCTCAAGTAGAAGACGCAAGCTAAATCATTAGCTTGCACTCTTGGAAAACAAAAGTTTATGTCAAAAAATGACAATAAAAGGCAAGCTATGACCTAATATTATATGTTGTTGAATGTCATTGAATTGCATTGTCATCATGGTCATAACCTCCCTTCTAATTTTAATAATAATTTCACCATTAAAAATCATACCATTTCTCACAAAATAGTGTCAATACTTTTTTGATAATTTTTTAAAATTTCATATAACGCTATGTTTATTTTTATATAATTGACAATAAAAGCCATTTCTCTGTAAAAGTTGTTCATGAGTTCCCATTTCTACGATTGTTCCTTTATTTAATACTAAAATTTTATCAGCGTGTTGAATTGTATTGAGTCGATGGGCAATCACAAAAGTGGTCCTGCCCTTCATCAATTGTTGCAGCGCTTCTTGTATATGCACTTCGGTCACCGTGTCGATATTGCTAGTTGCTTCATCTAAAATTAAAATTTGCGGATCCCGCAATATCGCTCTTGCAATGGACAATAATTGTTTCTGGCCTTGACTAATTCCGGAACCATCTTGTTGTAACACTGTATCATAGCCGTCAGGGAGTCTCGTAATAAACCGATGCGCATTCGCTCGTTTAGCCGCAATAATTACTTCTTCATCTGTAGCGTTTAATCGTCCGTAACGAATATTTTCCCGAATAGTTCCTTCAAATAAAAATACATCTTGTAGGACAAAAGCCATATTGGAGCGCAAACTACTTCTCGTCATTTTTTTTATATCCGTTCCGTCAATCCGAATCACTCCTTGATCACAATCATAAAACCGTGATAATAAATTAATAATCGTTGTCTTTCCAGCCCCAGTTGGTCCTACAATTGCAAGCACTTCACCATGATTCACTTGAAAACTGACATCATTTATCGTATTGCCGGCCTTTTCATAAGAAAAACTGACATGAGAAAATTCAACTGCTCCATTTATATTTAGTAACTGTTTAGCATATTTTTCGTCACTTTCTTCTTGCTCCAAATCAAGTAAATCAAAAACTCTTTCTGCACCAGCAACTGCTGACAATAAAGTATTAAATTGATTTGCCAAATCATTTAATGGACGTGTAAACTGTCTTGCATACTCCGTAAAAGTTATCATCACTCCAACTGTTATGTAACCATTTAGTGCAAAAATACCCCCAATAAACGCGATTAGTGCAAAACTTAAATTATTTAACATATTCATTAACTTTGGTATAAAGCCTGAGTACGTTTGTGCCCAATAGCCTGCTTGTTTCAACTTTTCACTTTTTACTAAAAAATCGTCTATTATTACTTCTTCTTGTGAGAAGACTTTGATTATTTTTTGCCCTGAAACCGATTCTTCAATATGCCCATTTAATTCCCCTAAATATTTTTGTTGTTCTTTAAATAAGCGGCTAGTACGATTTGTTATCCACTTCATTCCATAAAACATTAAGGGAACAATGATTAATGTTATTACCGTTAAAACTGGACTTAAAATGAGCATCATCGCAATCGTGCCTACTAACGTTAAAGTACTAAGAAATAGTTGAATAACCGCACTGTTTAAGGTAGAACTAACATTATCCATATCATTCGTTATTCTGCTCATTAATTCTCCATGTTGTCTTTTATCAAAAAAAGAAATTGGTAATCCTTGTAAATGAGTGAATAATTTCGTTCTCATTGAGAAAACAGTATTTTGTGCAATTCCAATCATCCAATAATTTTGTAAGAAACTTGTTAAAGAATATAAAAAATAAACGATCAATAAACCTATTACTATATAAATAAATTTCGTTGTTCTTTCCTCGTAAATAAATTGGTCAATTGCAACACCAATTAAAAAAGGTCCCGCAATTCCAAGTGCCGCATTGATGAGTACGATTAATAGAACGATATACAAGATTCCTTTATTTTCGTGCAATTCTTCTAATAACCGTTTTATCGTTTTCCAACGATTAGATGGTAGCTGTTGACTAGTTTCGTTAGTAATATTTCTATGCATCGGTCTCATTAACTATCAATCCCCCTTTCTTCGCTTGTGATTTAACAATTTTTCGATAGAGGATTGAAGATTCTAACAACTCGTCATGTGTTCCTTTTGCAATTAATCTTCCTTCATCGAGTAGTAAAATGAAGTCTGCATTTATTGCTGTGGAAATTTTTTGGGTAATCATAAAAATGGTGCATTGAAAATCTTCTATCGATCGTAGTAAATTCTTTTCCGTCTGTAAGTCAAGTGCACTCGTACAATCATCTAATAGAAGAATTTTCGGTTTTCGAACTAAGGCTCTTGCAATAGTTAGCCGTTGCTTTTGTCCACCAGATAAATTTATTCCTCTCTGCCCTACTATTGTATGATATCCGTTAGGAAATTGAATAATTGCATCATGGATTTGTGCCGCTTTTGCTGCTGTTTCAATATCCTTCATCGAAGCATTTCGATTTCCAAAAGCAATGTTTTCCTTAATAGTTCCTGTAAATAAAAATGTTTCTTGAGGAACATAACCTATCTGCTGACGTAATGATGGAAGTGGTATATTTTGTAATTTATAACCGTCAATATGAATTTCTCCCTTTGTCGGTTCGAAAAGACGTAAAATTAATTGAATTAATGACGTTTTTCCAGCCCCGGTCGCACCGATAATAGCGACTGTTTTCCCACCACGTATCGAAAATGAAATATCTTTTAAAATAGAAATTTCACTTTGACTATATTGAAAGGAAACATTATGAAAATCAATTGTTCCCTTTGTAATCGACATTTTTTTCCCATTCGTTTTTTCTTCTTCCATTTCTAATAGTTCGTGAACACGATTTGCAGATGCTTTTGCACGAGAAAAAGCCATAATAATCCAAGTTAACATCGATAATGCCCCAGTAATTCGTGTTCCATAGTTGACAATCGCCACAACTTTACCTGCTTCAATATTTGCGTTACCGATTTCTTGTCCACCGAACCAAAGTACAAAGATAATGGTTAAGTTCATAAAAAACAATAAAGTTGGTGCGCCTACCTCAATAAAACGTAAAGCTTTCATTGTTTGTCCCATTAACTGTTCGTTAACATTGGTAAAGCGTTTCGACTCAAATGATTTTCGCGAAAAAGCTTTAATTAGTCTTATGGCTAGTAAATTTTCTCGCATTACGTTATTGACTTTATCTAATTGTTTTTGTACTAATTGAAAAAGGTGAAATCCCTTTCTCATCATCCAAATTAAAAAAGCTACTAAAAAAGGTATCGAAATAATTAGTGGTAAAGATAATTTAATTGATACAAACATCGCCATAACCGTTCCAAATATAACAAGTAATGGTGCTCGCAAGGCAATTCTTAAACTCATGAACACAGTATTTTGAATTTGAGTTACATCGTTTGTTAATCGAATAATTAAACTAGAAGTCGGGAAATAATTTAATTTATCGTAGGATAAATACTGAACTTTATGAAAAAGTGCTTTTCGGATATCAAAGCCAAATCCTTGGCTAACACGAGCCGCTAAAAAAGAATTAGTAATCCCCGATGCAAAGGCTAACAAACTTAAGCCTATTAGTACACTTCCCCATATGATTACCTCATTCATGTCCTTCCCTATAATACCTTCGTCAATAATTTTTGCCATTATTAATGGAGATATGAGTTCAACTGTCAATTCGATTAACATGAATAGCCAGGCAAATATTATGATAAATTTATAGCGATTTAAAATAGTAAAAATTGAATGCATGCATCCTCCCCCATTTTATATTTTCTTAGTCTTACGAAATATCTTTCATTATCATAACAAATTTTTATGATACATGACATTCGTATGAGTTCCGTTTAATAAATATTTTGTTCTAAAGAATAGTTCTAGACTGTCTGCAGAAAATACAAACGACTATGAATAAGGAGTTGATAAAATGGATCCATTACGATTGAAACAAATCTTATCTTCTTCAGGAGAAGTGAATGTTACTTATAATGGTGTATCTGTTTGGATTGACAAACTTAACGAAGACGGAGCAACTGCAACAGTGCATTTACGTGGACCGTTGGAAGAAAGAACGGTGGTGGATATATCCGAATTAAAAGAGGGATAAAACTAGGTGTTAAATGAAAAAGGGCTGTTAAAAAGTTTTTTTCCTAAGAAAAATTCGCAATCTTCATAGGAAATACTTTTTAAACAGCCCTAACATTTTAATCAAATGCCTATTATATATTTTATGCCATCATTTTTGTAATTTTTTTGGAAAGCAATAATAATACGATACCTAAAACAATGACAGCAATTCCAATTACTGTATATAATTCTAAATAACCTAATGTTGCAGTAAATGTTGCTAAATAACCTGCTAAATAGTTGGCCACCGCGGAACTAGCCGTCCAAACAGCCATTAATAAAGATGCAAACTTGATTGGTGCAAGTCTACTTACCATTGATAATCCAACTGGTGATAACATTAACTCACCTAAAGTGTGAAGTAAGTAAGTACCGATAATGAACATAATATTTGCTTTTTGAGCAATATTTTCTGGGTCACTACCAGTTTTCATAACGGCAAGGGTAAGAAGTAAAAATCCTAAGCCAAGGAACACCATCCCAAAAGCCATTTTTGTTGGTACTGGTAAATCACCACGTTTTGAATAAGACAATTTAATCCATAGAGCAGACATTAAAGGTGCAAGTAATACGATAAATACTGGATTGATGGATTGGAACCAAGAAGTTGGAACTTCATAACCAAAAACTGATCGATCTACGAAATCTCTCGTATATATTGTTAATGATGTACCAGCTTGTTCAAAACCAGCCCAGAAAAATACAACAAATGCCGCTAAAATAAAGATAACTAATGTACGTTTTTTCTCTTGTGCTGTTAATGGAGGAGCTTTTACTTTTGTACCATCAGCATTAACTTGAGGTTTACCTTCTGGTTTTTTACCGATTTCTCCTAAATAACGATTGCCAAGTAAGTTAAATAACAATTGTCCGATAATCATCCCGATAGCTGAAGCTAAAAATCCATATTTAAATCCGTATTGTACAACCCCGTTAAATGTTGTTTTGAAATAATCTTCTGCTAAAAACCCTATTACTAATGGAGCAAGAAATGCCCCGACATTGACACCCATGTAAAAAATCGTAAAAGCCGCATCGCGACGGCGATCATTTGGTTCATATAAGTGACCTACAATGGTTGAAATATTTGGTTTAAAAAATCCATTACCGATAATTAAGAAAATTAATCCGATATATAATCCTACTTGGGAATTAATTGCAAAAAGCACAATGTTTCCAAGTGCCATTGTAACCCCACCGATAGTGATTGCTAAACGTTGCCCTAAAAAGCGATCGGACAAGTATCCACCAATTAGAGGAGTAAAATAAACAGTACCTGTAAATAATCCATATAACATGGTAGCTTGTGATGTACTCATTCCTAATCCGCCACTAACAAGCGAAGTAGTTAAATATAAAACTAAAATGGCACGCATACCATAGTAGCTAAATCTTTCCCACATTTCAGTAAGGAATAATAAATATAACCCTTTCGGATGAGAAAATATTCCGACTTTTTCTTGTTCGTGTTGTTGGATCGTAGTTGAACTCATAATAGCCTCCTAAAACTAAAAAATATTATATTGATATAATTAAAAGTATGGATTGTCACCTAACTATGTTAATGTTTTTTAGCATATATTATGTTTTTGAATTAGTCAAACAATTTTAGTTACAATGACAAGTAGAGAAAATATATAGGTTTTTAGTACGTTAACTAGAATAACATGATATTTTTTATTAGACAACCCTCTTTTTATTATCGGAAAATAAAAAGAAAAGGCAAAATTGAAAATGCCTTTAATTATTATTTTAATATAATCTTTAATCTCCTTTTTTTAATAAATTTTCATTTCTTACTGAAGCCGAATTTCCCGAAAGCATCTTCCATTAATTTTTTATATGCAATTGTTGACCCTAACATGGAAATATGGATCGCGTTATTTAACATAAAATCATGGAATTTTCCTTTTACAATCGAAGTTTTTTGTAAGAAATAGTCAAGCAAGTTTGCTAAGGCAACTACTATTATTCCCCCTTTTTTATTTCCAAATAAAACTAGTGAAAATGTAGTTACCCCAGCTAGGAAAAAGGAATAAAGCGGTCCAACTTTAAAATGCTCTTGAAGATTATGCTTTTTTCCAAAGCCAAAACGGAATTTTTTAACAAGAGCAAATATAAAAAGCAGGTTGGCCCCTCTGAAAATGATGCTTAATAATAATGTCGCAACCATGATTGGTTTGTTTCCCTTTTTCAACGCTCGATAAAAAAAATCACTAATATAAAATATTGCTGGCAAAAGTGAAAACGTATAAATTACTTTCCACCAATGATGTGCATACACTTTCAACTTTAAAAAAAGTAATTCAATTCCACTATAAATTCCACTTAAAAATAGTTTCCCTTTCCAATTAAACTGGAAGGCAGTATTAATGATTGTAATGATTGGGATGAAAACTGCTTGTGATAAAATTGCCCCCGCGACGTTGTCAATTTCTTTTTTACGAAAAAACTTCGGCTTATATTTATATCCTTTGAATATATTCAATACGACAAATTCAAACAAATAACATAAACCTGTATTAGCGATGAGTAAAATAAATAACGCCTTCTTCTCTGCCTTTTTTTTCTTCATAGTAAAAAACAGTAAAATAAGATGGATTATTATTAAGACGCTAAATGGAATATTGTTAGGATGGAACTTTTTTCTCATTGTTTATCCTACTTTCCTTTTTGTTCCTATAATCTTATTTTTTGCAGAATTGCAGAAAATATTAGTTTTGAAAAGGAAAAAATTTAATTTAGTTCGTCTTGCCTCCCGTTCTGCAATTGAATAATGTTAGCTATAATTTGGATTGCTGCTTCCTTTGTTCGTAAATGTTCAACAGGCAAAGAAATAATATTTTCAGGAATATAACGTTTTTTTAAAAGTTCTCTCGTTTTCTGTTTATTATATGGTAATACGATGGATTGAAACGGTTTTCCACGGAAAAACTGTAAAATATCCCGGTCTACATAAGGATCGAATGTAAAAATAATAATAATGTCAAAAACATTAAAGGAAAAATTATCTAATAAAGGACCGTTCATTCCTTTTAACACTAAATGGCTCTCATTATTTTCAATCAATTTATTTTCCCAGTCTATTTTAATTTGTTGGAAATTTAAGTATGTTGTTAACCTATTTAGATGCTTACCTAGTATGTCATTCCCAATAAAAATAATTCTTTGTTTCGGCCAAAAAATTTGTAAAAATAAAAGTCCATCGTCACTATCTTTTATTTTTGTAAATTGTTTAGTTGTAGGTGGGTTAATAATTATTTGTTTTAATGAACTCGGGAAATGATGATCATTTCCATCAATTCTTTTTCCTTCTTCCGTTAATAAGCAAACGGTCGGGTCTTTCGTTAATTTTACACAAAATAAAACAGCTTTATTTTTCTCCAACTGTTCGCGAATTAATTGAAACGTTTGTAAAAGTTGTTTGGTTACTTTTATAAAGAGAACAGTAGCTTTACCAGTGTTGAAAAACGGTTGATCAATCTCGATAAATTGCCAATAACTGTTTATATCAAGCCGCTTTTCTGCTTCGGTTTGGATTTTTTGATACAAAACATCTCTCTCTTTAGTCGTGTTACTTAATAAAACGACATTCCCTAAATAAGAAAATGGAACATTGATGACATTAACAATAAAGCCAACCCAGTCGTTAAGTTTGATGTTTTCCGTTATCATTTTCTTCCTCCATACTCGTCCCTCTTTTTGTTTTATACTTACGTTTAAAAATCCTTTTCCATGCAAATAAATGAAAAAAACCACCCGAAAAGGTGGTTGATAAATCAATCATTATCCACATATGGATCTAATTCAAAGGGATGTAAATCACCAAACGTTGTCATGTAGCCAGCTTCATCTAATGCTTCCTCATATTTTTCATGTTGTCGATTAGGATAAATGGTTATATTTTTCCCATAAATATCGGTACCGATAAAATTTTCATAATCTTCAACATAGCCTACTTTTTCATCGTGTTCCATCGTAGCATCATTATAGTCTCCAGAAGGGTCAAAAAAGTCTTGCGGTGAGTCTGAAGAACCGAAACTACCTACTTCTTGCCAGGCATCCTCTGCATCAAAGGACGTATTTTCCCCTTCTTCGTCATCATATACGAAACGTTCATATGGTGGGGATAATACTTCTTCTTCCACAGGTCTATCACGAGAAATTTGTTGTTCTGGGCTATGTTCTTTACAATAAGTCGTTTCAGGTAACGCATCTAATCGTTCTATTGAAATTGACTTTCCGCAATGCTCACACAATCCATAAGTTCCTTTATCGATTGCTTCCAGTGCTTTATCAATATTTTTAACTCGATTTTCTTCCAACTCATTCAAGGCAAAATCTTTACTACGTTCGAATAATTCCGTTCCTTCATCAGCAGGATGATTATCATAACTTGATAACTCTGTCCTTGCCTCATGGATTGCACCATCAACCATCCCAAATTGATCGTTAGACTTTAATCTTTCCGTTATTTCATGTTTTTCCTTCAACAATTTCTTTCGGAAGGTTTCGATTTGTTTTTTTGTCAGCATTATTATATTACTCCTTCCATCAACTTTATCTTTATTTTGTAAAATAACAGGTGATTTATGTTTGTTAATTTGAGGATGAAGACAATTGGAAGGATTCACTTAGAATAGTTACATAAAAAACAGAAACACTAATACTGTTAGTATTATCGACTAACAAGGAGGTAACAAAATGAATAAAATGATGCGTCAAATGAAAAGAATGAACTGGAATAAAATGATTCCGGCAAACTTAAGTAAAAGACGAAATAACCGGACAAAAATTTGGATGTCTTTATTAGGTGTCGGACTAGCGAGCGGAGTCACTTATGTCGGGATGCGTAACGGTCGTTCACAAAAAGTGAATTCTTTCATGCAAAATATGATGAAAAATATACGTATCCCTTCAACAAATTAAACAAATAAGCTAAGGACTGCTCCAAAAAGTGGGGCAGTCCTTTCATTTGTTAATATTAATTATTCATCTTCATTTTCATCTTCATATAAATAAGAATCTACGTCTGGAAATTGTTCCTCCGCTATTTCTGTTTGATAATTTGGTTCCCGGAAAATCTTACGTTGTTCATTATCTGTTGTAAATAATACATTATTGATTAAATAATTATGGAAGAATATTTCTCCAACAGAAATTAATATAGCAGATAAGAAACTTGCTACACCGAGCCGAATTGGCTCCTCAATAAAAGTGTAACCGAGCACCCATACACCAAAAAGAGCTAAACCAAAGTCTGCGACCGTTGCAGCTAAATTGCCAAAACGGGGCAAAATGGATAAATCTCCTAACACATATGCTGCTATAGTTAGAATGAAACTGATCGCAAGAATATCACCAATGGATACTCCGTATACAAATCCTAAAATAAATAATAGTACTAGTGTTAACAATAAAAATTTATAAATAAGTGATCGTATATGTTTCATCATTTGCCTCCTTTTTTGCTGGCTGTTTAATAAGCATATTCACTTATTCGATTTTATCTTGACCAAGTTTTTGCAATACTATTCCTAATAGTAACGGTTTAAGCAAATAGAATTTAACTTAAACTCTCAACTTGACGAATAGTAATTGGAAATTGTGATTTGTTTTTTCATATTAGAAAATTTTTCACCTTAACAAATTTCAAGAATAGTGATAAACTTAAATATGTTTTAGCTTCAAAACAGTTTCTTTAAAGCAAGACTTGGTGAAGATAGACACAAAAATAGGGAGTGAGATAGATGGAGGAAAATTTAGAGTTAGCAACTTTTGCTGGTGGATGTTTCTGGTGTATGGTTAAACCTTTTGATCAATGGAATGGTGTCCATAAAGTAGTTTCTGGCTATACAGGTGGAACTGTAGAAAATCCTACATATGAACAAGTAAAAGAAGGTGAAACTGGACATTTGGAAGCCGTACAAATAACATTTGATCCTGATATAATTTCTTATCGAACACTTTTAAATATTTATTGGCAACAAATCGATCCTACAGATGATGGTGGGCAGTTTCACGATAGAGGTTCTTCCTATAAAACAGCGATATTTTATCACTCTGAATTACAAAAATCATTAGCCGAAGAATCTAAATTAGAGCTGCAAAATAATGGTACATTTTCAAAGCCGATTATCACTCCAATATTACGAGCAGTTCCTTTTTATGCTGCGGAAGATTACCATCAAGATTATTATAAAAAAAATCCGGATGAATATTTGGAAGACCGTCAAAAATCAGGCCGAGACGAATTTATAAAAAAACATTGGAAATAAAATACTTGTCTGTGTTTAGTAGTGTGAAGTTGTTTGTTAATGTCAGTTAAAAAGGAAAGCATCTCACCGGTGCTTTCCTTTTCATTATCTTGTTTAGTGATATAATTAAATTAACGCTTATTTTTCATGAAGATTTCAAATACCCATTTAAAAAACAGCTGTTTTCCATGTTAACATAATTAATAATAACTAGAAGTGGGTGAGTTGGGATGATTTATTTCATTTATTTTTTAATTGGCCTTTCCTTTATTGATATGTTTTCCCAGTTACCGATAATGAGTACTTATGCATTAGATTTAGGTGCAACAACTATGTTTATCGGTTTTATTATTGGCATTTACTCTTTTTCTAATATGATAAGTAATGTCTTTTCTGGTGATTTTGTTGATCGCCTCGGTTCACGGATTATATTAATAATCGGTCTTCTTGCAACAGGACTTATTTTATTTTTATATGCATTTGTAACGACCCCTCTTCAATTATTTATTGTCCGCCTTCTACACGGAATAAGTGCTGGTTTATTAGTACCAGCTGCTTTTACTAGTTTATCGTTATACAAAACGAATAAAAGTGGAAAAACGATGGCATTGTCTGGGGCAGCTGTCGGATTTGCTGCTATATTTGGGCCCGCATTTAGTGGTATCGTTACGAAATATTACGGTATAGAATGGGTATTTTACATCGTTGGCGGCCTAATGATTATAAGTGGTATTATTTCTCCATTTTTGATTAAAAATAATTCAAGTAATAAATCCAATAAAACAAACCAATTTAATTGGAGCAGCTATTTCGATCTTTTTAAAAACTTGCGTTTAAATTTTGCCTATACTGGTGCATTCACACTTATGTTTTCACAAGGAATCTTAGCTTATATGTTACCATTAAAAGTGGCTGACTTAGGATTGGATAGTCAAATTAGTGGCATGTTAATGAGTGTTTTTGGAGTTGTAGCAATATTATTTTTCGTTCTTCCAACGAATAAATTATACGATGCATTTCGTAAAGAGTACATCATCGTTGTCGGGATGTTGTTAATTGCGGTTTCACTCGTTTTTTTGAGTAAAGTAGAATTACTTCCAATTTTATATTTAATAATGAGTACTTACGGAATTGGTTTTGCCCTATTATTTCCATCCATCAGTTCTTTAATATCGCAAAACTCTCAAAAGCATGAACGCGGTAAAGCATATGGTCTGTTTTACGGATTCTTTTCATTAGGTGTTGTTGCTGGATCAACCGTTACTGGGATGTTTAATATGACTTCTGAGGAAGCATTTCTAACAGGATCCGTCTTTTTAACCTTTGTAAGTATAATTTTACTAGTTTCTGCTAAGAAATTAGGCAAAACAGTAAGTCTCAACAATAAAATGTAATTGAATAATTTTATTCCAATAAAAGAAGGTTGCCTACAAGGGCAACCTTCTTTATTAACATCTCAAGAGACTCAACCATCATCAGCTTCATTTCCTTGATTGGTGGAAATTTATAACTAGATGGGTAAATTTGAGAATAAGCTGATGTGTGTTTGTTCCGTCTTATTCCCGCTCTATTGTTCTCTCTTAATGAAAGATTGAACCGAACAATAGATTCGATTGGTGGCTCGTTTTATTACACTTACAATTGTTTAACCGTGAGCAATTTCGAGATGGTTCATTTTTCGCTTACAGAATATGACAATTAATTTGGAGTGAATTTGTTGAATCCAACTCATTAGAAATTCCATTTCTTTAATGAATCTTTTGATCGAGAACGCTACTTTTACGTACTTATTAATATTTCAGTAGGTAATAGCTTTGTTCTTTCTCCACTGACTCAACTTTTTTCATTCATCCATTTCTCTTGTCGATTACGCTGTGAAGTTAATCCTTTTTTGATTTTCCCTCTGCCAGTAAGCTTCTCCATTGCAACCGTTTCCAATTTTGCGGTGTAAATCATATTGTCGTTACCGTTATTACGGAACGAACACTATGGTTGAGCCTCTTGAAATGTTAATTCGTATTATTTATCTTACAACCTTATTATAACACGATAATTACTTTTACAATTAGTTAGTTGTTACAAAACAGTGACAATTCCAAAAGGTTATCCTTCTATAATTTTTTCGACTATTATACACAGTATGAAATTAAAAACAAAACCAATTTTATGATATAATATCATTGTTTCTATATATATTTTCCCACTTTAACATTTACAAAATTAAATATACATTTTCAATACGTTAGGAGTGTGATTTATGGATGTAAGCGTTGATATTTTTATACTAACATTCGGTATTTTATTATTAATTGGTGTTATATCTACGAGATTTTCAACGAGATTAAGAATTCCAACCCTTCTCATTTTTATTATTGTCGGTATGTTATTAAACCGCTTTATTTATTTTGACAACGCAAATCTTACCCAATTAATCTCTATAGCGGCGTTAGTAATTATTTTATTTGATGGTGGACTTAAAACAAATGCAAAAGATATCCGGTCTGTTATTGTCCCATCATCCGTTTTGGCAACAGTAGGAGTGTTACTGACATCGGTTATCACTGGATTATTCGCCGTTTGGATTTTAAATTTTAGCATATTAGAGGGTATGCTTCTCGGGGCAATTGTTGGTTCTACAGACGCTGCTGCGGTATTTGCCGCCTTTGGAAATACGAATATTAAGAAGCGATTAACCCATACATTAGAATTTGAATCAGGTTCCAACGATCCAATGGCGGTTTTTTTAACATTATCGATAATTGAACTTATCCAAATACCTGATAAAACAATATTCTCTCTGTTAGGTAACTTCTTTTGGCAAATGGGAATTGGTATAATATTTTCTTTAATTTTTGGTAAATTAACAGTTAAATTTATTAACTACATTAATTTTCAATCTGCTGGACTTTATTCCATTTTTTCTTTATCTATCGCTGTATTAACGTATAGTTCTGTTACTTTAATAAATGGAAGTGGGTTACTTGCCGTCTATTTAATGGCAATATATATTGGCAATTCGGATATTCATTATAAACAATCCATTTTACATTTTAATGATGGACTGGCTAGTATGAGTCAAATTTGTATGTTTATTTTATTGGGGTTACTAGTATTTCCATCCCATCTTTTAGAAGTTATTTGGCAAAGCATTCTACTATCACTTGCCATTATTTTAATCGCTAGACCTGTTTCCGTCTTTTTATGTACGATTGGCATGAAATTTTCGTTAAATGAAAAGATTTTTATATCTTGGGCTGGATTAAAAGGAGCTGTACCAATTATACTAGCCACCTATCCTCTTCTTGCAGGAATTGAAAATAGCGCAACCATTTTTAATATCGTCTTTTTCATTGTTCTATTATCTGCACTAATTCAAGGCACAACATTAACTTTTTTAGCAGAAAAATTGAATTTAACAGTTGGCAAGACAAAGAAAATCCCATTCCGCTTAGAATTGATGGCAGCCGGAGATTCTGATCTTGATTTATCAGAGATTATGATTGGTGATGAATCAAATGTAATTAATCAGCGGATTGCAGAACTTTCTTTACCTGCGGACTTAGTTATCTCTGCCATTGTCCGTGAGAATGATTTAGTAACACCTCGAGGTGAAACTAGATTAAAGAGTGGTGATATACTTTATATCCTCGCTCCAAAGAAATATCGTACCAAAATAGAAAAATATTTTGTAAAATAACTTTAATTAATCTCTGAAAGGAGTCAAACCTTTGACAGAATTACTGTACTACACTTCGCCATTAACTTATGAATGGAAGACGGAAATAACTAGTATCAGCCAACAGAATAACCACTATCACATAACTTTAGCAGCGTCAGCTTTTTATCCTACAGGCGGTGGTCAGCCTTGTGATTTAGGAAAAATTAATGGAATTGATGTGTTAGATGTATTTATAGAAAATGGCGAAGTAATCCATGTTTTAAGCGCTAAACCAGTCAATTTGTCAGCTTATTGTGAAATAGACAAAAATCGGCGTATAGAACATACTCAACACCACAGTGGACAACATTTACTTTCAGCAATCTTTTTACAATTACTAGGAGCAAATACAGTCTCATTTCATTTAAGCAATGATAGTGCAACTATTGATTTAGATATAGAGTCTGTAGCTAACGGAGATATAAAAAAAGTAGAAACTTATGTTAATCAGGAGATCTATAATAATAAAAAAATTAACGTTTTTTATATATCAAAATCTGAAGCAGCTGATTATCCATTAAGAAAATATCCAGAAAATATTGACCCATTAAGAATTGTTGAAATTGAAGGCATTGAGTATAATGCATGTGCTGGAACACATGTTGAATCCACAGGACAAATTGGATTACTAAAAATTATGAAGACGGAAAAACAACGCGGACTAATACGTGTTCATTTTACTTGTGGAATCCGGGCTTTAAAGGATTATCGGGAAAAACAAAATATCCTTACAAACATAGTGAAACAACTAACAACATCAGAACAACAGTTAGAGTATAACATTGAAAAGATGATAATCGAACAGAAAGAACGAAACAAGAAATATCAAGTTTTATTTGAAAAATATGCCCATTTGTTAACAGAACAATTAATGCAACAGCAAGGACCGATTATTATTTTTGTCGACGAATTTCCCGTAAAAGATTTAAATTACTTAGCAAGTATTATTAATAATAAGACAGATAAGCCAATCTTATTAGGATCAGTCTCTGATTTAAGAGTTATTTTCACTCATAATAGCAACAATTCATTCCATTGTGGGAAATTTATTCAAGAACACGTACAACCATATTCTGGTAAAGGCGGCGGAAGCAACAATAAAGCACAAGCTATTTTTCAAAATAGGCACGATTTACTCTCCTTTATTGAGTTCGTAAAAGATGAATTTGTTAACATGTAGTCTTAAAAAGGCTATGTTATTGTTTATTGTTGAATTTTAGGCAGTTGTTGATTGTAGTGTAAGGCGCTGATTCCGGCGGCGACAGTACGAGCCGAAGACCCTACAGACGCATAGCATCGAAGCGGCTGAGGCCGTGCCCGCGGAAAGCGTCGCCTGTAACGGAAATCAACAACAATCTTTAACATAACTAAAAAAGTAACGGCAGGGAATTACCTGCCGTTTTCCATAAAATGTTACTTATTTTTCTTTTTCATCTTCATTTAAGTTGACTTTTTCACAGCCAACATACAGACAAGAATATATATCTAAATCAGGTTTCGCTTTATTTAAACCTTTTAAATACGGCTTAACTAAATCTTTAAAATCGTGACCTACTCCACCTTCTTCTAAAATACCATAAACAAAGATTTTTTTCTCATCGAACATTAGTGCTAAATTTCCAACTGCCTTCTCGGCTGAATTAACAACATTTAATATTTGAAAATGAGGTGTAATTACTTCTGGAGAAAAATAAATTTCCATATTTTCTATCTCCTTTTTTCAATATCATATAAGTATTTCATGTTAATTGTAATTTGCTAAACAATGTGTCATTATTTTCATCCGCTTCTCTCCCCTTTTCTTTTTTACCAACACGAATTAAGAAAAGCGATAATAAGCAGACGATTAAAGTTAATCCAGCGGTTGTTAAAAACATTCCGCTCCGTGACCACGCCATTAAACTGCTATATACAGGCGGGCCAATTGCTACTCCAAAAAAACGGACCGAACCGTAAAGGGAGGTTACAAAACCTCGGCGATCAGTAGGTACCGATCCAGTAATAAAACTATTAATACATGGGAGTGCTAAGCCAGTTCCGATACTACTTATAACTAGAACTGAAAAGAAAGGAACAAGCCTTTCAAAAAAAACTAGTGACGCAAATGAAATGGTCATTAGCAATAAACCTACAACAATCGAAGTTTTCATAACCTTCATTCGTTTGCCAATTTTGCTTCCTGTTATATATGATGTTGTTGTCATAAATAGCAACGGTATGGCCAATATACCACCCTTTAATACCCCATCAATTTTATAGTCCTTTTCTAATATATCCGAAATGTAAAAAAGAATCCCGAATAATGTAAATAAACAAGTTGCACCTGTTAAGTATGCAACAAATAACCAACGACCTTCTGTTTTAAAAACAGACAATAGTCCTTTTACGTATTGTTTCACTGGAGGTGGATTTTTATTTGCTTTCTTCTCCTTAACGAAAAAGATAGTTAACAATATCGAAGCTAAACAAAATAATGGAAATGCAAAAAAGGCAGCATACCAAAACAATAATGCAAGCAAGGAACCAATAATCGGACTAATTACTTTTCCAAAACCATTAGAAGCCTCAACTAAACCTAATACTTTACTTTGTTCTCCACCTTTAAATAAGTCCCCTGTTAATGCCATAGCAATGGGAGCAGTACCAGCTGCACCAATTCCTTGCATAATTCTTCCTGCTAATATCCACGTGTATGCATTAGCAAACCAAGCTGAGGCTGCTCCAGCTAATAGCCCCCCTAAACCATATAAAGTTAAAGCTGGGATAATAACTGCTTTCCGCGAAAAACGATCCGATAAATATCCTAAAACCGGGATAGCAATGCCAGCAGCAATAGAAAATACTGAAATAATGAGACTTACTTTAAATTGGGAAATATGAAGTTCCGACTTCATTTTAGGCAAAACTGGAATTAACATTGAGTTTCCTAAAACTAATATGAGCGGTATTGATGCAATTGCTAAAATGGTTAAACCTTTTGCTTTCTTTTTCGGCAAATTTAATCGCTCCTAACATCGTGGGTATATCTTATCCTATTGTGTGAAAGGATTGTTAACTTTATTCACTGCTACTTGTTAACAATGATTAGGGCAGATGCCTAATTTCCTAAAAAGTGAGAGGAATGTTACACATTCGCCTAACTTTTGAATAATCTATCCTAGAAATATTGAGGAGGCGCAAATATGGAGTTTTTGAATTTACCTAAAAGAACCAAAAAAAAGCGAACATACGGATTAACTTCTATTGTTGATTTCGGAACTTCCGTTGGAGAATTAAAGAATATATTAAAGGACTATAGTGATTTTATTGATATTGCCAAATTAGGCATAGGTACTGCTTATTTAACACCGAACTTAAATGAAAAAATTTCTCTATATAAAAGCTATAATATTATTCCATATTGCGGTGGAACTTTATTTGAAAAATGTTATTACGAGAATAAGCTAATCAAATACAAGCAATTCTTAAAACAGTTAGACATTCATTGGGTAGAAGTATCAAACGGAACATTAAATATTTCACTTGAAGAGCGCCTTCATATTATAAATCAATTGAAAAAAGACTTTCACGTCATTGCAGAAGTAGGTTCAAAAGACGCAAAAAAAGAGATGCCAATTTATGAATGGAAAAAAGAAGTTCAATTATTATTAGATGCAGGCTGTGATTATGTCATTACGGAAGGTCGCGATTCTGGCACATCAGGAATCTATACAACTGATGGGAATGTCAAGTCAAATTTAATTCGTGAACTCATTACGGATATTGATTACAAAAAAATCATTTTTGAAGCCCCTTCTCCAAAACAACAAATGTACTTTATTAATGAAATAGGACCAAATGTAAATTTGGGCAATGTAAAAATCCATGATTGTTTATTATTAGAAACAGAACGTGCAGGATTGAGAAGTGAAACATTCTTTTTGGAGGATAGTTCATGCAAATTACCATTATAAGGCATCTGCCTACAAGTTGGAATAAAAAAGGGCTCCTACAAGGTCGGAAAGATATCGAAATTGCTCCAATCACCCAACATGTTCAATTAGAAATGGAAAAAGTAAAACAACAAATGTTGAAAAGACTACCAGAAAATACGTTCATTCTTACTAGTACATTGAAACGTACGAAACAAACTGCAGAGGCTTATGGTTATGAACCAATAAGTGAACCTCTATTAGATGAATTAGATTTCGGCATGTTTGAAGGAAAAACGAAACAATTACTAATAAAAAAGTTAGGGACAAAGTGGATAGAGGATCCTCGTCAATTAGTTTTAGGTGAACCTTTAATTGACTTTGAAAACAGAATCATTTCCTTTTTAAATAAATACAAAACAAAGTCCCCCCTTTTAGTTTTTGGTCACGGTTCATGGATGAGAGGGCTGCTTTCTATTTACCACTACAATTCCATTACTAACATGAATAAGTTTCGCATCAATAATAATGATTGTATTACCCTCGATTTTACAAAACGAAAATGGGTTCAAACGGAAATGGAGGTTTAAAATTGGCTGAACTAACGTATGAAAGTTGGGATGACCAATTAGTAAAAGAAATATTAAATAATCAAGTTGATTATTTTGATATATTGAAATGGGCTTTTAAAGAATATGACGATAAAATCGTCTATGCCTGTAGTTTTGGTGCTGAAGGAATGGTATTAATTGATTTAATTTACAAAGTAAAAAAAACAGCTACGGTAAAATTTTTAGACACTGGATTACATTTTCCAGAGACATATGAGTTAATTAAAAAAACGAAAGAACGTTATCCACAGTTAACAATCGAATCGGTAAAACCAAACATCTCTTTAAATGAACAAAGTAAATGGTACGGTGATGAACTATGGAAGGAAAATCCAAACCTTTGCTGCCATTTACGAAAAGTGCAACCATTACAAGAGGCAATAAAAGATGTCGATGCATGGATAACAGGATTACGACGAGAACAATCATTAGCTAGAAGAAATGTGGAGTATATTAATAAGGATAATAAGTTTAAAAAGATAAAAATTTGCCCGCTTATTCATTGGAAATGGGAAGATATTTTGAACTATATTAAATTAAATCATTTGGAATATAACCCATTACATGACCGCGGCTATCCAAGTATTGGCTGCGCTCCGTGCACTCACCCAGTTGAGGGAAATGAAGATTCACGTGCTGGGCGTTGGGTTGGTCATCAAAAAACCGAGTGCGGTATCCATGTATAAGGAGACAACTCTTCTTATGAAGCGAATATTTTACGATGAGTTAGTTAGGAGTGAATTTACTTGATAGATAGTATTCCACATGGCGGTAATTTGATTAATCGAATCAATGGCGATGAACCCATTGATTCTTCTCGACTACTAATTGAGTTAGATACACTAGAATTGAATGATCTGTTATTAATAGCAACCGGTGCCTACAGTCCATTAACAGGTTTTATCGGAAAGGAAGATTATCGTTCTATTCTTTTTGACATGAGACTTTCATCAGGGCTGCCATGGTCTTTACCTATTACACTAGCAATAAATGAAATAACTGCAGCAAAGATAAAAATTGGTGAAAAAGTAAATTTAGCTAAAGACGGTATCATTTACGGAACGATGGAAATTCAAGAATTGTATTTACCAAATAAAGAATTAGAAGCGAAATTAGTTTATCAAACGACCGATATAAAACATCCTGGAGTAAAAAAACTAATGGAACGTCCTAATTTTTATGTTTCCGGTCCAATTACACTAATTAATCTTCCTAAATACACAACATTTCCTTCCTATTATTTAACTCCGATAGAAACGAGAGAAACATTTAAAAAGCTTGGTTGGAAAACGGTAGTTGGTTTTCAAACGAGAAATCCGATTCACCGTGCCCATGAATATATTCAAAAAACGGCATTAGAAATGGTTGATGGTCTTTTTTTACATCCGCTCGTAGGCGAGACGAAAGCAGATGATATACCAAGTGATATACGAATGGAAAGTTACGAAATTTTACTGAATAATTATTATCCAAAAGATAGAACATTGTTATCCGTATTCCCAGCTAGTATGCGTTATGCTGGACCAAGAGAGGCAATCTTTCATGCTATTGTTAGAAAAAATTACGGTTGTACCCATTTTATTGTTGGTCGTGATCATGCAGGGGTTGGCAACTACTATGGAACGTATGATGCGCAAAAGATTTTTCAGCATTTTTCAATAAATGAGTTAGGGATAACACCTTTATTTTTTGAACATAGCTTTTACTGTAAAAAGTGCGAAAATATGGCTTCAGCCAAAACATGTCCACATGATAAAAATGATCATGTCATTTTATCGGGAACTAAAGTGAGACAAATGTTAAAGAATGGTGAGTATCCACCGAAAGAATTTAGTCGTCCAGAAGTTGTCGAAGTACTCATAAAGGGCCTAAAAGAAAATAATGCGATATTTGAGGAGGTAAGTAATGACGAATAGACATATTGTCTGGCATGATAGTGCAATAAAAAAAACTGATCGACAGCTATTAAACGGTCATAAAAGTTGTGTTCTCTGGTTTACTGGATTATCAGGATCAGGGAAATCAACATTGGCTAACGCAGTGGACAAAGAATTATTTTTACGATCTTGTCGCAGCTATGTTTTAGATGGAGACAATATTCGTCATGGTTTAAATAAAGATTTATCTTTTAGCGACGATGATCGAAAAGAAAACATTAGACGGATTGGAGAAGTGGCGAAGTTATTTGTTGATAGTGGCCAAATTATACTTTCTGCATTTATCTCTCCCTTTCATGAAGATCGCAATCTAGTTAGAAAGATGTTTCAAGCAGATGAATTCATTGAAATTTATTTACATTGCCCGATTACAGTTTGTGAAACGAGAGATCCAAAGGGACTATATAAAATGGCTAGAAGCGGGAAAATTAATAATTTTACTGGTATTTCGTCTCCGTATGAAATTCCACTAAACCCTGAGATTGTTATTGAAACCGATCAACTTACTATTCAAGAATCAGTAGACAAAATCATTTGCTATTTAGTCGATAATGGAGTTCTGATTAATTATTAACACCATTTGCATATGAAAACAAGGTCTGGCTAATGTAGTAAATAACTTAGTCAGACCTTATTGTGATTCCTTTATCTCGTCATCGTGTTTCCTATATTCCGCCAGCTTGGCTCCAGTTCGTACGCCGCTGTACAGTCGCCTCCGCTTTTATCGTTTCCGCCATTGTGGGGTTACGAAGGATAGTTTTTGTAGTTTAATCCCATAGATAAAATCGATTATGTTTGTGGAGAAAAACTGGCATATAATTGCATAAATTACAATTTTATAATCAATAACGAAAGCATTTAAAAGAAATATAGATAAGTTGATACATAACATAACTTTTCCAGGGCTCCAGTTTTTATAATTTGCAATCATTAAAGCTGGGATTACCATCCCCCCACTAGAAGACCCGACACGAATTAGTATTCCCACTCCTATACCAAAAAAGATACTTCCTGCTAAAATATCAAAGAAAATATGTATATGCGGTAAATCCACTAATGGAACTAAAAAGCTGACTGTCGTAGAAGTGATCGCTACGGCTATAATTGTTTTCATAGTCCAAGAATAACCGAAATATTTTAGCGCAAATAGCAAAAATACAGCATTTGCTAACCAAAGTGCAAAACCTAATGTTAAATCAAACCAGTGATTTAATAATATTGCCATCCCTGCTGCACCACCAGAAGGGATCGAATGGGGAAATAAAAAAAGTGACATAGCCATTCCTTGAATAATGGCACCGAATATTAACAAAATATATGTAACTAGTTTTCTTTTCATTACCGTAAAACACCATCCAATCCCCACTGAAACTATCTACTTGTCCATTTTATGTATAATTTAATCATTTTATGTCCAAATGAATGAGTATAAATGGAGTGCCTATAATTTACAAGAAGTCTCTCTATACTTTTACCATTTAAAATCAACTGATTGGGTAAGTTGGACACCATAATCATTCGCTAACTGTTTGAAAATTGTTTCGGTTTGTTGTTCAAATCCTGTAATGGAACTCATACAATCCTCTAAAACAACGATTTTGTTCGTATTTATTTCCTTCTCTTTGCAATAGTTTATTAATTGCATTAATGATTCTAATACGCAATGGGATTTCGCTTCTCCTGCAAAAATGATTAAATCATAATTAGCGATTTCCTCTAATAATTCATTATTCCGTGAGTTTGTAGGACTATATTCAGGTTGGAAAATACCATACATTTCTGTCGTTGGTTCAAGCCCTTTCACAATCGTTTTTAATGGAGAATTTCGCGCCACAGAATGAAAATAAGCTAGATTAGCAAATTGACCTTCCAAACTAACACCGTGTGTACCTTCAATACAATGATAAGGCCAAATGATTAACTGCTTTTTACCAAGTCTTTCTAAATTTTTAACATAATCAAGACTTTGCTTTTCGTAGCGAATGGCTTTCCACTTTCCGTTTTCTACATCTTTTGCTTCAATTACTGTCATTGGCTCTGGATGGTTGCCATCTTGATCGACCCACCAATTCGCATGAAAAACTTGCATCGGTCTATGGGTATCTATTGAAACTGCTATAGTAGTAATTTTATCAAGATGTTTATAAATAAATTGCGTAATATTTTCGACATCGCGAATAGAACCTGGAACTCCTAATGCTCCTCCTTCCAAAAAGTCGTTTTGAATATCAATGCCTAAAAATAACACTTTCTTTTCATCTAAATTAGAGGGCTTGATCTGTTCCCGTTTTGCTAGTGCTAAAATCTCATTTAGATTTTTCTCGTTATGTTTACCAATATTACTTAAATCTACTATTTGTTCAAAAGCTGTATGGATCATAATAAAACTCCCCTTTTCTTTCCCATTTTCATCTATTCATTATTTTAACATAAAACTATAAATTAATATGAATATTCATATTTACAGTTTTAAAAAAAGATTATTTCAGTATAAAAAATTAACTTTACTTTCTAAATAACTTATGTATAATAAAAATAATTAGCAACACGAAATAATTTTTTAGGGGTGTTATAAATGACAAATTCTACTAATATTCGTTGGAAACGTTCAGAAGTACCAGAAGAACTTACATGGGATTTAACGGATTTATTTCCAAACGATGAGGCATGGGAGATAGAACTTAACAATATTGTTAAAGATATCGCAACAGTAACAACTTATAAAGGAAAAATGCATGAGTCCTCAGTAAATTTTTTAGCTTGCTTAACAAACTATGAAAAACTACTAACTAGATTGGTGATTGTTAGTACATACGCTAGTTTGAAACAGTCTGCCGATAGTTCCGACCCTATAAACCAAGCAAATGCTGCAAAAACTGCCTCTTTCCAGGCGAAAATTAGTGCAGAGCTATCCTTTGTAAAATCAGAAATATTGCAAATGGATGATAACTTAATTGCATCGTTTTTTAATGAACAACAAGAACTATTACCATTTCAAAACTTTCTTAATGAAATTTTAGCAATGAAACCTTTTACTTTTTCACCAGAGACAGAACAAGTATTAGCTGCATTAAGTGAAACACATAATGCTCCTTACATGATTTATAATCGTAGTAAATTAGTAGACATGCAATTTCAAAGTATTGAAGATGAAAATGGACAACTATTACCGATGTCTTTTGCTCTTTATGAAGACCGATATGAATTAGAACCGAATACAACGATCAGAAGAAAAGCCTATGACTCATTCGTTACAACGTTAAAACATTATAAAAATACTTTCGCAAGTGTTTATGCAACCGAAGTTAAAACACAAGTAACGTTAGCTAATTTGCGAAACTATCCTTCTGTTACAAAAATGTTATTACAACCGCAACAAGTGACAGAAAAGATGTATCATAACCAGTTAGATGTAATAAAAAATGAATTAGCACCACATATGCAAAAATTTGCTCGTTTGAAGAAACAAGTTTTAGGCTTAGATCGCTTAAAATTTTGTGATTTAAAAGCTCCATTAGACCCAGAATATACACCGAAAGTATCCTTTGCAGAAGCTAGTGAAATGATTTTAGCGGCTTTATCTGTAATGGGTGATGAATATGTTGAAATAATGGAAAAAGGTTTAACAGAACGTTGGGTTGATTTAGCTGATAATATCGGTAAATCAACAGGTGCATTTTGTTCTAGTCCATATGGTAAGCATCCGTACATTTTAATTACATGGGCAGATTCACTCCGCTCTGCATTCGTTTTAGCACATGAACTAGGTCACGCTGGACACTTATTTTTAGCTGGGAAAAATCAACGGTTTATTAATACACGACCATCTACTTACTTTATTGAAGCACCTTCTACATTAAACGAATTATTACTGGCCAATCATTTATTGGCTAAAACGACCGATAAACGGATGCGACGAACGATAATTTTACAATTGTTAGGAACTTATTATCATAACTTTGTTACCCATTTACTGGAGGGTGAATTTCAACGGAGAGTATATGAGTGGGTCGAAGCAGGAAATCCGCTCACTGAAATAAATCTTACGAAGTTTAAAGGAGATATTTTAAAAGAGTTTTGGGGAAATGAAGTAGAGATTGATGAAGGTGCAGCATTAACTTGGATGCGACAACCTCATTACTATATGGGGCTATATCCTTATACTTATTCTGCTGGATTAACTGTCGCAACTGCTGTAGCAAAGAAAATACAATTAGAGGGAAAATCTGTTGCGAACAATTGGTTAAAAGTTTTACAAGCTGGTGGAACGTTAAAACCACTCGATTTAATTAAAATGGCAGGAATTGATATGTCTCAGCAAACACCAATAAAAGAGGCAGTGGCCTATGTTGGCTCATTAGTCGATGAGTTAGTTGCCAGCTACCAATAGATTTTCAAAAAGAATAATTATTATTGAAGCTCTGTTTCTAAGGATAGTAGGAAGACTAATTTCCATTCTATATGGTGAGAATTTATTATCATGTGTGTCTATGTTACTATTTATCTCTTATTTTTAGGCAGTTGTTGATTGTAGTGTAAGGCGGCGACTCCGGCGGGAAAAGCACGAGCCGAAGACCCTACAGACGCGTAGCGTCGAAGCGGTTGAGGCCGTGCCCGCGGAAAGCGTCCGCCTGAAACGGAAATCAACAACAATCTTTAACATAGACACCGATGAAACCAATTTTTCACATGGTGAATGAAAATAGCTGTATTTTCAAGGTAGCCTTTGATGAAAATTATAAGAGCAGGCTCTCTAAATATAAAGGAACTAGCACACTAGTACGCCAGCCGTTCTTTTGCAATGAAGGACTATCGTTTTTTTACATCATTTTGTTCTTTTAATAAATCACGGATCTCCGTTAATAACATTTCTTCTTTTGATGGTGAACGTTCCTTTGCTCCCTTTTCGTCCAATTGTTCCGTCTTTTTCACTCTTAGTTCTCGTAACCGATTGATTACTCGAATAATGATAAATAAAGAAAATCCAATAATAAGAAAGTCAATAATTGATTGAATAAAACTCCCGTATTTAATTTCTGTACCAGGTATTTTCAAATCTGAAAAATCAATGCCACCGAGAAAGACCCCAAAAAATGGGGTAATCATATCATTTACTAGCGAGGTTACAATTTTATTAAAAGCGGTACCTATCATTACCCCGATAGCAAGGTCAACTACATTTCCTTTCATCGCAAACTCTTTAAATTCTTTCCACACGTCACGTCACCTTTTCTATTCTAAATATCTTTTAATGTTCAATTTTTTAGCATCCGTTCATCTAAAAATTGGTCGGAAAACTCCTTAATGGTTTTGTAATTGAAAAAAACTGGAGTGAATATCCTCCAGTTTGCTTAATGTGTCAGTTATTATTTAATCAGAACGCTTGGCAAGTTGCAATGCTTTTTTTGGATTTACTGCACGATATACTAAATACTTTCTCCGCAAATAGGCTAAAGGCAAACTCCACATATGAACAAGTCTTGTAAATGGAAAAATTCCAAACAACAGGAATGCACTGATGATATGCAATTGAAAGCCAAACGGTGATTGAACAACTAACATAATATCTGGTCGAAATGTTAATATTCCGCGAAACCAAGGGCCAATCGTACTTCGATAATCAAAATGACCACCAGTAGCTGTATAAGCTACCGTATTAGTAAAGCCTGTTAACGTTACAATTGTGAGCAAAATTAAAACGAGGATATCTGCTTTCGTACTATTCCTTAAAATTCGTTTTACCGAGAAACGGCGCCACATGAGTAAAAATAAGCCAACAATTGTTGCAACACCTGCTGCACCACCAAACCAGACAGCACCAAAATGGTACATTTCATCGGTAATTCCAAGCATATCAAAAAACTGTCTCGGTACTAATACCCCTGCAACATGTCCGAAAAATACGAACACAATCCCCCAGTGGAACAGAGTACTACCCCATCTTAAGTAACGCTTTTCTAAAAATTCACTTGACTTTGCCGACCACCCAAATTGATCGGTATTGTAACGCCATACATGTCCTACAACAAAAATAGTTAACATTAAATAAGGGAAAATTAACCAGAAAAATTGATCCCACATTGTCATTCTCACAACCTCCTTTCTATGTCCATTTATGATGCTTTTGTGTTAGCTAAAATTTGTGTAATGGCAATTTGACATGCTTCTAATATTTTTCGATACGGACTTTTCAATTCAATCAATGCTTCATGCAGTTCATCCATAGCTTTTCGATGAATGGCAAAAATTTTCTTTACACTAGCTTCTTCTGCAATGGAAGCAAATTCTAGAATTAGCGGCAAATAGTCAGGTAACTCATCATCAAGTACAACTAAATCCGCTTTCGCATATTCAAATTTTAGTTTAATTAACGCTGCTCCTCTTTCGCGGTTATCGCCAAAAATACGATAAGTTAAATAAAGGGTTGTCTTTTCATTAAAATCAAAAGTTGTAACGTAATGAGTTGTTAACTCTTGGTAATTCATTTTTTTAATTTCCTGAAAAAAATCGTAAAAACACCGACGAATTTTTCGATTTGGAACTTGTTCGATATATTCCATAATTTCCTTCCCTTCTAGCAACTCCTCTTCAGGATAATGCAAAAGGTAAGACGCAAGACTAAAAATATTTTGACGGTGTTCGTCCATTTAACTCACTCCAATAATCCTCGCCAAATTTATAATCTTCTTCCATATTTCCATTTAAAGAACAGCTAGAACACCCTTCCATAAAATCATATCCAGCGGTACCTTGACCTAAGTGCATATTATCAGCTTTTTCACGATGAGATTTAGGAATTACATAGCGATCTGAGTATTTAGCAATTGCAGATAGATTGTACATTTCGTGCATCGTTTTCTCGTCCATCCCTACTTTTGCTAAAATGTTTTGATCTGGTTTTTTCCCTAAATTAATGGAGCGCATATAACTTCTCATAGCCACCATTTTTTTCAATACACTTTTGATAACTTCTGTATCTCCAGCAGTAAAAAGATTAGCTAAATACTCAATTGGAATTCGCAATTGATCTATCATCGGAAACACAACATTTGGGTCAATGCCATCTGGCGCACCGTCAAAAGCCCCCATTACAGGACTAAGTGGCGGAATATACCATACCATCGGTAGAGTTCGATATTCAGGATGCAGGGGTAAAGCGATTTTTTGTTCTACTGCTAATTTATAAATGGGTGATCGTTGCGCAGCTTCAATCCAATCTTCTTCATACCCTGCTTCTCTTGCTGCTTTAATAACTTCCGGGTCATTTGGATCTAAAAAAATATTTAAATGAGCTTTATATAAATCTTTTTCGTCTGTAACCGCTGCTGCCGCTTCTACCTTATCTAAATCATAAAAAATAATTCCGATGTAGCGGAGCCTGCCAACACAAGTTTCTGAACAAATAGTTGGTAACCCGTCCTCTATTCGTGGGAAGCAGAAGGTGCATTTTTCCGCTTTATGAGTTCTCCAGTTGAAATATACTTTTTTATATGGACATCCTGTCATACAGAAACGCCAACTGCGGCATGAATCCCCATCTACTAACACAATTCCGTCTTCTTCCCGTTTATAAATTGCACCTGATGGACAAGAAGAAACACAAGGTGGATTGATACAATGTTCGCAAATTCTAGGCAAATACATCATAAAAGTTTGTTCATATTCAAACTTAACCCTTTCTTCTATGCCGAACCTAACAGGATCGTCAAGTCCGGTTTTATAAACCCCTGCCAGATCATCTTCCCAGTTCGGTCCCCAACCAAGGTTCATATAATCACCAGTTAATTGTGACTTTGGCCTAGCAACAGGTTGATGTTCTCTTTCCGGACTATTCAGCAATGTTTCATAGTCGTATGTCCACGGCTCGTAATAGTCATCAATTTCTGTCATGTCTGGGTTATAAAAGATATTCAACAGTTTATTCAGTCTGCCGCCTGCACGAAGTTCTAATTTTCCATTCTTTAACGTCCAGCCGCCTTTCCGCTTCTCTTGATTTTCCCATTCTTTCGGATACCCCACACCTGGCTTCGTTTCAACATTGTTCCACCACATGTACTCGGCTCCAGGACGATTAGTCCATACATTATTACAAGTGACACTACATGTATGACAGCCAATACATTTATCTAAGTTCATCACCATTCCAAATTGTGCTCTAACTTTCAAGCCAATCCACCTCCTGATTTTCTAGCTTTCTAATCACCACTTTCTCATCGCGATTCGTCCCACACGGTCCGTAGTAGTTAAATCCATAACTTAACTGTGCGTAACCGCCAATCATATGAGTAGGCTTCATATGTACTCGGTTCGGACTATTAAATGTTCCGCCACGTAATTTTGTAATTGGAGAACCTGGAACATTTATAAAGCGATCTTGAACGTGATACATATAAGTAACTCCTTTTGGCATGCGATGACTGACAACTGCTCTTGCTACAACTACACCATTGCGGTTAAATATTTCTAACCAATCATTATCGTTAATTCCTGCTTGTTCCGCATCTTCCACACTGAGCCAAATATGTGGCCCGCCACGGAATAAAGTTAACATTTGCAACACTTCATAGTACGTACTATGATAGGACCATTTGTAATGTGGTGTTAAATAGCGAAGAATGATTTCTTTACCTTTTACTTCTGGACGTTTATCTTGACTAATGAATGCTGCTTTTTTCAGTGGTGCACGGAATGTCGGTAGTTCGTCACCAAATTCGATCATTAAATCATGGTCTAAATAAAAGTGTTGCCGACCTGTTAACGTTCGAAAAGGGATAAGACGTTCAATATTAGTCGTAAAAGGAGAATATCTGCGATTCCCGGTTTCTGTACCACTAAACATCGGTGTGGAGATAACTTGCCTTGGCTGTGCTGTAATTTCATCAACGGTCATATGTTCCTCTGCCCGATCTTGCGCAAGGTCTTTCAATGTTTGCCCAGTCTTTTTTTCTAGCACACCCCACGCTTTCATCGCCATCGAACCATTCGTTGCACTTGATAACGTTAAAATTGTTTCTACTGCATTCCGATCCGTTTCTAAACTAGGAAAATCTTTATATTCCTCTGTTGTCTCTGCTCTACCTAACATTTTCTTTAAAACTTCATATTCGTCTACTGCATTCCAACCTAAACCTTTTGCCCCAATTTGCTCTTTCACCATCGGTCCTAAAGAAATATACTTATCATAAACTTTTCGATAATCACGCTCGACAATATGAAGTCTTGGAAAGTTAACCCCAGGAACTGGTTCATTTTTCCCATCTTTCCAATCATGAGAAATACCATAAGGCTGTGCTAACTCATCTCTACTATCATGGAGCAATGCTTGCGCAATCACATCTTTTACTGGTTTTTCAAAATAATTTTTCGCTAGCTCGGAAAATCTCTTTGCTAGCTTCTTAAAGAAATCCCAGTCAGATCTTGATTGCCACGGTGGTGCAATTGCTGGGTTAAATGGATGAATAAATGGATGCATGTCTGTACTACTAACATCATATTTTTCATACCAAGTGGCTGCAGGCAAAAGAATGTCTGAGTATAGGCTTGTCCCCGTCATGCGGAAATCAATATTAATGAGTAAATCTAGTTTCCCTTCTAATGACGCCTCATCCCACTTAATTTCCTTTGTTGTTAACGTTTCATTTTGCTCGCTTAAATTTCCGTGGTGTGTACCGAGCATATGCTTAAGAAAATACTCATGCCCTTTTGCTGAGCTACCAATTAAGTTCCCACGCCAAACAAATAAAATCCGTGGGGTGTTTTTTGGATCATTAGGGTTTTCTATCGCAAACGAAAGTTCACCTTTTTTCACTTTGTCGACTATTTTTTGTAGCACTTCCTCATTATTGTTTCCATTCATTTGTTCGACGAGGTTTATCGAATTTTCATTAAAAGTTGGATACGATGGTAACCATCCCATTCGCACTGCAAGATGATTGTAGTCGGCACTATGTTCATATTTCGGTTTCTCCACTAATGGAGAAATTAAATCAGCCATCGATTGTTCATCATATTTCCATTGTTCAGATAAAAAATAGAAAAAGGATGTTCCGTTTTGTAATCGTGGCGGTCCTCCCCAATCTCTAGCCATTGCTACAGTTTGCCAACCTTCTATCGGCCTGACTTTTTCTTGACCGACATAATGTGCCCAACCCCCACCATTTACTCCTTGTGAACCAGTGAGTAGAACTAAATTTAATATCGCTCGATAAGTAGAATCTGCATGGAACCAATGGTTAATTCCCGAACCCATAATAATAAGGGAGCGACCTTTGGAGTCTATTGCATTTTGTGCAAATTCTCGAGCTATTTGCGCACATAAATTTCTATCAATGCCAGTAATTGCTTCTTGCCAACTTGGTGTATATGGTTTCGGATCATCATAGTTGTCTGGATAGTCACCTTGTAATCCACGTCCGATACCGACTTTTGCAACTAATAAGTCAAAAACCGTAGTTACATAAATGGTTTCCTTCCCTTGAGTAATTTTCTTAACTGGTACAGCTCGTGTAATTACTGTTTTATTTTCTAATTCAAAATGAGCAAAATCGACTGCAACTATTTCATCTTCATGACCAAGTAAAGTTAATGCAGGACTTATCTCTTCTAAGTTTAATTCACTATCTTTTAAATGTAAGTTCCAATTCCCTTCCTCATTAGGAGACCATCTTTGCCCAATTGTTCCATTCGGTACGACATATTGGTTTGTCTTTTCATCGAGGATTACCGTTTTCCATTCGGCATTTTCTGTTTGTCTTCCAATATCATTCGCCCGCAAAAATCGCCCTGCCATAAAATTGTTCCCACGTTTCTTCAAGGTTACTAGAAATGGTAAGTCCGTAAATTTCTTTGCATAGTCATAAAAATAGCCGGTTTTATTGTCAATATAAAACTCTTTTAAAACGACATGTGTCATCGCCATCGCTAGCGCACTGTCCATGCCAGGACTAACAGGTAGCCAATTATCAGCAAACTTCACATTTTCTGCGTAGTCAGGAGCAACCGCTACTACTTTTGTGCCACGATAACGTGCTTCCACCATAAAATGTGCATCAGGCGTGCGAGTTTGGGGAATATTAGAACCCCACATAATAATATAACTAGAGTTAAACCAATCGGAACTTTCGGGAACATCTGTTTGCTCTCCCCAAACTTGTGGACTGGACGGGGGTAAGTCCGCATACCAATCGTAAAAGCTAATTAGTGCTCCACCAATTAAGTTTAAAAATCGGGCACCACTGGCATAACTTACCATAGACATTGCTGGAATTGGGGAAAAACCAAAAATACGATCAGGACCATATTTTTGAATCGTATAAATTAAGGAAGCTGAAATGAGTGTATTCACCTCGTTCCAACTAGCACGAATAAAACCGCCTTTCCCTCTTGCTTGGTGATAACGTTTCTTTTTATCTGGATTTTCAACTATAGATTTCCAAGCTTCTAACGGGTCCTCTTTTAATTTAATAGCTTCTCGCCATAATGATAGTAATGGCGCACGAACATAAGGGTACCGAACTCGGACAGGACTATAAATATACCATGAAAATGTTGCCCCTCTTTGACACCCCCGCGGTTCAAATTCTGGCATATCAGGACCAGTTGTCGGGTAGTCTAGAGCCTGTGTCTCCCAAGTAATAATTCCGTCTTTTACATGAACTCGCCAGCTGCATGAGCCTGTACAGTTCACACCATGAGTAGTTCTTACTACTTTATCATGTTGCCATCTCCTCCGATATACTTTTTCCACTTCCCTCCCATAAGGGCTCATCACTCCATGGTTTGTCACATCAGTTGCCTTACCGAAATATTTTAGCTTTTTCAAAAAAGGAGCTACTTTTCGGTCCATCGTAACTCTCCTTTCTCATTAAATGTTGTTTTATACATAAACGGTTTTATTTTTACCGAAAAAATCGGGATTATGCAAAAAATTCACTAACTTTATAATGTATAATTCTGAAAACGATAGCCGATAATGGCTAACAATTTTAATAAATAAAATGGAGGAGATTCATTTGTCAGGTCCATCATTAAAAAAATATCATTCCCATCATTCTATTCATGAAGGTGTTTATGTCGAAGCGCGAGAATTAACCACCTTATTATTAAAGTCTATCGAAGAAAAAAAAGCGGAAAACTATATTCAAGAAATAACGAACGCATTAATAGAACACTGGGAACAACGAATGCTTGCTCATGCTGATTCTGAAGAAGAAGGGCTATTTAAAGAAAGATTGGCTGAAAATCCAGATTTACTAGAGATTGTAGCCAAATTAAAACGGGATCATCAAATTATGGGGATTTTAGTAGAAGAAATAAAAACGGAATTACAGAAAGAAAAGGTTATCAATGAATATGTACTGGATAGATTTAAAGCATTATTATGTATGATTCAAATCCATAATCGGGAAGAGGAAAAACATATGTTTCATGAACATTAACTAACCTTTTGAACTATCAAATACTTCTCGAGCTTTAAAATATAAGAGTAAGGCCCCTTAGTTATGGGGCTGCTTCTTTTTGTTTCCCTTGATAATACATTGCCAAAACAATAATTAAACTAGCAAGTGAAAACTCAGATAAAGACATAAAACCTATTGCATAATGTCCAGTCCAATTATATAAAGTTGTTAAAATTAATGGTGGGAAAAAACCACCTAAACCACCCATTGCTGCTACAACACCGTTAACAATACCTGCTTCTTTCGTAAAATAAAATGGGACTAATTTAAAAATAGTGCCATTTCCTAAGCCCGCACATGCTGCAACTAATAAACATCCGACAGTAAATAAAGCAATATTTAATTGAAAGGATAATAAAAAACCACCAAAGGTTAAACCAAAGAATACAAATACTAGAACAATATATGGGTTAAACTTATCGCCTAACCATCCACCGATCGGTCGTAATAATGTTGCTAACACTATAAAACCGGCCGTACGGAATCCAGCATCCACCTTTTCCAGTCCAAATTGATTCACTAAAAAATTTGGTAAAAAAACTGTGAAGGCAACGAACGATCCAAAAGTAATAAAGTAAAATAAGGATAAAAACCATAAAGTTGTATTATTATAAACCTTTTTTATTTGTTCTGTTAAAGAAGTAATAACTTTCTGTTCATTTCGGTCCCCAAATAGAAAGTTAATTACGGCAAACGCTGCCATTAAAATTAAATAAAATCTTACCGTATTTTGCCAGCCAACATTATTGGCAATAACGGGTGCGAGAAAAGATGTAAAAGCAGTTCCGATATTTCCTGCCCCATAAATTCCATTTATAAACCCATGTTTTTCTTTCGGATAGTATTTAGGAAGTGAAGTGACACCAACAGAAAAAATCGCTCCCCCAATTCCAACAAACAATCCCCCTATAATTAAGTCAAAAAATGTATCGGCAATACTTATATAAAAAACAGGAAATAGTAACAAGACGAAACTAATAAAGAATACCCATCTTGCACCAAACCGATTTGTCCAAAAACCAATGGGAATCCTTAACAAAGAGCCTAAAATGACTGGGACAGCTGTAACCCATGCTGTTTGTGTTGCAGTCAATGCAATATCTTCTTTTATATAAGGCATTAAGGAAGAAAGAATAACCCAAACCATAAATCCAGCAATTAAGCTCATTGTTTGTAATGGTAATTGAATTTTTCCCATTAATAACACATCCCTTTTTGTCATACATTAGTCACTTTCATATAACGATATTATTTCACTATAAGGAAAAACTATCCGCAAAAATTCCAGAATAACTTTTGCTACATCAGCTCCATTAATTCGGTTAATTTGTTCCATCATTTATTGCTTTTAAATAGTGTAGCATCCGGAATTTAATTATTGGCTTCTTCCATAAATATAAAAAAGCTGTTCAGAAAATCGCTTCATGTACACAATTGTGTAATGCTCTTTCTGAACAGATATTTTTGATAAGTTTAATATCTTTTTGTCTTTTTTCTTGAAGAAGAAACTTCTTTTACACCGGTTTCTATATCAGTCGTTCCTTGTCCTTGAACTTGTGGGGAACTTAAACCAGTTTTGGACGGGTTTTCTTTTCTTTTCGCCATAATAATCCTCCTAATCGTAATTTACACACTTAGTATTGCTCTTTCTTTACTAATTATGAATATTTCAGTGACCAATCTCTTGTAGTTATATCGTTTTCTTCTTTGGTCATTTTAATTATAGAGGTGTTAATATGGCGAAAATTGGTATAGAAGCTTCTTGGGGTACTACCAACAAAACGCGGAAAACATACGCTAAGCAATATTCGATATAAAGAAAGCCGATATTTCCTACGTTAAGGAAATTTTCGGCTGTTATTTTTAGTGAATAAGAGGGCGCAACGAATGTAAGTCTGCTATTTTCTTCGTATCAAAGGTGTATTCACCAAGAAAATTGATATGTTCCCATCCTAGTGGCGAAATATGTTTTAATAAGTCCTCTCGTAAACTTCCTTTTTCCTTCAACAATTTTGTTGCTTCGGTTAGATATACGGTATTCCATACGCTAATTGCGTTAATTATAATGTTTAAAGCACTTGCGCTTTGAAGCTGATCCTGCAACCCCCTTTCCCGCAACTCACCTCTTTTTCCAAAAAATAACGTTCTCGCCAAGCCATTCATAGCTTCACCTTTATTTAAGCCCCGCTGAATACGTCTGCGTAGTGCTTCATTAGATATGTAGTCTAAGATAAAAATGGTTTTTTCAACTCTTCCCATTTCTCGCAAAGCGGTAGCCAACTTGTTTTGCCGTGCATAGGACCCTAGTTTCCCCATAATAAGTGATCCAGACACTTTTCCTTCTCGAATAGAATGGGCTAAACGCAACACGTCATCAAAGTTTTCATGAACAATCTTTGTGTTAATTCGTCCTCGAAGTAAACTTTCTAATTCAGGAAAATCACTTGGATTTTGAATTGTGTATAGTTTGGCATCAGCTAAATCCCGAAGCCTTGGTGCGAAACGGAATCCTAACAAATGACTTAAACCGAAGACTTGGTCGGTATAACCAGCCGTATCAGTATAATGCTCCTCAATATTTAATTCCGTTTCATGGTGAAGCAACCCGTCGATAACATGTACGGCGTCCCTTGCATTTGTATTAATTACTTTCGTATGGAAAGACGAAAACTGATCGCTCGTAAACCGATAAATAGTTGCCCCTTTCCCTGTACCATAATGAGGATTTGCTTTAACATGTAACGATGAAACGCCAACTTGTACCCGCATTCCGTCAGATGAAGATGTGGTACCATCTCCCCAATAAGAAGCTAGAGCAAGCTTATGCTGAAAATTTACCAAAGTGGCTTGTGCTCGATTTATAGCATCATCATACAAGCGCCATTGCGCGGCATTTGCCATCTGGTGATAAGTAATTCCAGGTGTCGCATCTGCCATTTTAGTTAATCCAATATTAGTTCCCATTGCCATGAGTGCAGCCATTAGAATAACCTTTTCCTCACCCTTTGGAGGCCGATTCGTTGAAGCATGTATTAACATTTCATCAAATCCTGTCCAGTGGGCTACCTCCATTAAGAGATCAGTGAGCTTTATTCTTGGCAACATATTGTATAGGGATAAACTGAAGTTTCGCGCTTCTTCTGGGGTATCCTTTTCCAAACGATCAACCCTAAGTTTGGCTTTTTCGATATTTACCGCCTCAAGACTATCAAGGTTATTTGAAACCCATGTAAAGCGTTGGGCTAGGGCTTTTCTTCTATCTTCAATGTATTCCTCTGCTGATAATTGAACTGCCAATCTAGTTTCTTTGAGATTGGTTGTTTTCCATTCATCCTTGGGAACAAGATACTCCTCGAAGTCTTTATGAAGTCTACTACCGACTACATATACGTCACCTGAACGAATATGATTTTTTAATTCCGTTAGAGCAGCCATTTCATAATAGTGTCGATTAATTGTTCCCTCCTCATCGTACACATGCTTTTGCCATCTTTTTGGAACAAAATCTAACGGGGATCCATCTGGTACTTTTCTTTTTCCGGATTCATTCATTTCATTCAATGTCTTCAGGGCACGTAATAACGGTTCTGTTGCTTTTGTAGAACGAAATTCTAATGATTTAAGGAGAGCAGGGGTGTATTTTCTTAGATAAGAGAATCGATTCCCCAGCAAATCCAGATAGTCATAATCCATTGGTCGAGCTAGTTTTTTCGCTTCTTCAACAGAAGTAACGATTTTATCCCAAGACATCACCTTTTCAATGGCGCTAAATGGATCAAGCCCTTCTTCCCGTGCCTGAATAAGTGCAGCCCCAATATCTGCAAAATGAACGACTTTTTCATTAACTGCTTTTCCATTTTCCCTTTGCATTTCTTCTTGTGTTTTACGACCTTTCGATTGTAAAATCATCATTTGCCGATCATGAATTTCAATTGCTTGATCAATTAAGTCCTGACTGAGTGTCACTAAGTATGCTACAAGAATGGCATATTTCTTATTTTCTTTAAATCTGCGAAATGAATGGGGGTTCATAACGTGCTCCGATACGTGATAATTGGAGCAATCGATTAGGATGCACTTCATGTATATTTGTCGGAAGCTTCAAATCACGAATATATTCCAAACGTTTTATTACTTTTAGAAAGGCATCCGGTGATGACTGGCCGGGAAGTTCTCTTAACCAGGCTAATGGAGTTTTCCTGTTTTCCACAAAGGGATCGATAAGTGTATCCAATTTCTGTTTTTGCCACTCTGAGAGGTTACCAGATAAAACTTTAAAAATCTTTTCCTCTGCCCTCCGACGGGTTTCCCAAACAAGTCGTTCTATAGTAGTCATGGCAGGGAGTATTATTTTTTGATTTCGTAGTTTTTCTTGAACGGTACGAAGCAAGTACATAGCATTCCCATTTTGCAGGGCATGTTGCAATAAAAACTGTGCTGCCTCACGATATTTACTTGTAGGGAAGTTCTGATATCCATACACTTGTCGAATTTCTTCCATATGTTCATGCTTAGTGGGGTCACGTTGGGCATATAGGGAAAAAGAGTCTGGATTAGCATTTATTTGTTTTGCTATGTATTGGACCACATAATCTGGTATAGGTTCAACATCCGAAAGGGGCCATCCGGGATACCGTAAAACACATAATTGGACAGCAAATCCCAAACGATTATGATCTCTTCTATGACGTTTAATTATTTCAAGGTCGTACTGCGAAAAGTTATAGTAGATTTCTAGTTCACGTTCGGTCATATCAGCAGGAATTCGTACAAACTCGGCTCTTTGATCTGTTGTAAGCAATTCTTTTCCTCTTGATGCCATATTACCCCATCCCTTCGTAAGAAGATTTATTTCTTTTCTAAATAGCGATAAATCGTCGTGCGAGACACACCCCATCTTTCCGCAACATCTTTAATCGGAGTGCCACTTTCGATTAAGGCTTTCATCATTTCAATATCCTTTGATCCATATTTTACTTCTATATCGATGGAAGAAGGACTTCTGAAAGTAATATAGAATATTAGTTTAATGAGTATTTCTACTATTCATGTATTCTTATAATAAAACTGAAGGGAGCTTGTTTTTTTGAAAACTAGACTGCAAATGAAAAAAAAATTAGTTATTTCCGTGATTTTAATTACAGTCCTAGCTTCCTTTATTGTTGGTTGTTCAAAAGATACAACTAATAATGAAGACAAAACAACTATGGAGGGAGTTGTTGCCAAAATAAAGGGTAATCAGATATTAGTAGTGGAGGGAGTGACATATGAGGAAATTAAAGGGTTAGCAGAAGAAGATATGATAAAGAAAGCACAAAGTGCAGCTTATTTTGAATTGAAACAGGAAGTCAAGAATCTGAAAATCGGTAACAAAGTCAAAGTTTGGATTGAAAGCTTAGACACTTCGAATCCCGCTTATGGAATTAGTAGTAAAGTAGAAATTTTAAATTGAATATATGAGGAGGTTTAACATTGAAAAGGTACAAATACTTTAAAGTTTTATCTGCTTTGTCAATAATAATTACTACTCTATTTTTAGGTGGTTTAACATCAAATGCTACGGAAATAACACCTGACTTCTTGGAACAAATTGAATTTAGAAAAGAGTTCGGATTAGAAACAAATATAGACAAAATTAAATTACTTAATCAAAATGTAAAATTACATGAAGATAGTAATTTTGAAATTCCTTTGACGAAAGCTGAAGAGGAAGAATTGGAAGAGAGATTCAAAATACAGAATGAATATATTCCTAAAATAAAAAAACTTCTGGATGAAAAATACAAAAATGAAGATTTCACTTTGTACATTAACCAAGAAAACAAAGGTGAGATAGTAATAAAATTAAAGCAGGCTAGTGAACATGAAAAAGTAACTGTACAAAAAGATACTATGGTAAATGAATTAAAAAGTGTAGGTCCAATGTTTAGCTACAGAATTGAAGATGGGAACTATAGTGAATCGGATTTGAATAAAATTTCTGAACAAATATGGGAAAAGAAAGGCCAACAGAACCTAGACTTTGATTCGACCTCCGTAGATGTGATTAATGAAAAGGTAATAGTGGGAATTATAGATTATACAATAGAAAAAGAAAGACAGCTAAAATTAGTCTTTGGAGATTTCCCTTTAGAAGTGGTTCAAGTAGATCCTCCAAATAATCATAGAGGTTCCTATGGTGGTGAAAAAATTGTAAATAGTAGAAGTGGTGCTTGTTCTTCTGGTTATTATGCGAAAAGTGGAAGTAATCATTATTTAATTACTGCAGGTCACTGTAGTAGAAGTTATAACGCTAGTACCGGTGCAGTAACAAATCACACTTCCGATACCTATAAATATGGAACCACCACTTTAGGAAAGGTAAACTCAATTAGATACGGCGGAAAAATAGATGCTCTTACTATTTCCGTAAGTTCAGGTAATGCAAATAGTAATATTAATATTAATGGAGCAGTAAGAAAAATGACCTCTTCACAGGCTAAAAATGGTGATACCGTCGGACAAGCTGTATGTAAACTTGGATACGCAACCGGAAAATCCCAATGCGGAACACTTAAAAGTAAAAATGTAAGTTATACAATCGCCGGGGCTGCCTTTACGGAATTGAGAGGTACTAACCTAACTTCTACTGGTGGCGATAGTGGAGGAACTATGTATAATAGCTTTCAATATTTAGGTATTAATAAGGGGTCTGGTGGGGGTTATACTCAAGTATATTCTCAGATCGGAGAAATTAATTATAGTTTGGGATTAAGCACTTACTTACAATAATTTAAAAATGCTATATGTTTCAGTTCTAAGATTATAACCCTACAATCACCGTGAAAGTGATTGTAGGGTTATTTTTATTTAGTTCGATGCAAACGGTAAGCAGTACACTAGATTCAACAGTTCCTCTTATGTTTTTAACATAGAGTGATGATAACGCAAACTTGGCGAAAAGATAATATATGTAACCATTTCTACTTGACGGTTACAACAGCTTAGCGTTGTAAATCCGCATTTTCCTGACGCTACCTCGAGTAGGAGAAATCGGCTTTTTTCATGTCGAAATTTGCTTAGCGTATGTTTTGCGCGTTTTGTTGGTAGTACCCCTTCTTTAGCTAATATAAAGAATGTTTTACAAGAAAAAGCGTATGATGTGATTGAATTAAAGGAAAATAACGATGAACAAAATTGTGACGCATGTGTTATTACCTGCTTAGATACGAATACAATGGGGATTCATGAAATGATTACTAATGGCCCAGTTATCAAAGCAAATGGACTTACTGCTGACGAGGTTTGCTGCCAATTAGAGAGTAGGTTAAATAGCTAGAATTCGAGAGTGCTTCTTAACACTTTATTGATAAGGACAGCCTTTTTTATACATTATCGACTTTCCTGACGCATATAGTTTAAAGGACAAGTATATGGGAGGTTGAGTTAGCGATGAACTTTATTGTAATTAAAAGGAACAATGTTTTTAAATGGGTAGTTGTAATCTTCATTATCACTTCTGCAATTATTTGGTATTCATTTCAAGCAAAAGCGCTAACCGTTTTTCAAGCGGATAAAACAAATTATCGAGAAATTCATATGGTTACTGGAGAATTTGCAACAAAAACGGCAGAAGGAAAAGAAATTGAGGCATATCGATGGGATCCAGGGACAATCGTCTTAAGAAAAGATGAAAAGGTTCACCTGAAAATATTTGGTGTTAACGGTCAAGAACATCCTTTTTATATTGAAGGAACGGATATTCAAGGAACGGTTCAGAAAGGAAAAGAGACTACTATCCCATTACAGTTTAACAAAACAGGTACATATCGTCTTATTTGTATTACCCATCCTGATGCAGAACATAATGGACCGATGATTGCGTATATTGTCGTAATTGATTAATCATTTTCATTTTTTTCCGCGCAACAGCGATATTACCTTCAATCGGAGTCCGCAGAACGAATACCCTTCGTTTGCCAAGAGCGCTGTTAAAGTAGTGCTTTTCTGTATTCGTTCTGCCATCGCCTAATGAAGCAACTCCGATTGAACTATCATTTTTAATTATATCGACCTTTATCATATTCTTATGATAAGGAGGTTTAAAAAAAGATATTAAACAAACGGATATTTTTTTATTTTTCTAAATCTTGTAACGGAATATTTTCTTCCCGTTTTTCTATCATTCCGTCTACTGTACCTTCCATATAGTTATCACTTACTTGTTCGTGGGTTAAAGTTAACCCTTGTGACAATTGATCTGTATTATTTCTCAATTCATGGCTAAAATGGCGTCCAGCTATTTTTTTTGCATCATCATTTACCATTATTTTCCCTCCTTTAATAGTTTCAGGTTATTTTCTCACCTATTTAGAAAGATAAACAGGAAAATTTTCCCCATCATGGAATTTTTTTTAACTAATATACTTCTATACGCCGTAGATAATGATAAATAAAGATTGAGGTGATGAAATGGGAGAAAATCAAAAACAATTTCAACGAGATGAAAAACAGTACAAATTACCTAATGCAGTAAAAAACAATAGCAATAGTCAATATTTAGTTGGCTATGAAGCAACAACTGGCAATCAAATTAATTTAAAAAATACGGGTATGAAAAAGAAATAATTCATGCAATACGTATAGGAAGAAGCGGAATTTGTCTCCGCTTCTTTTTTTTGTTCGTCTTCCCTAAAACCTTTCCCTTCCTGTTTGAATACGATTAAGTGAAGGGAGGTTAAAAGAAAATGGCAAATGGTGAACAAAAACAATTTTTCGAAGGTTTATTAATTTTTTTGTTGTTATTCATTCCACTTAGTGTTCTATTAATCTTTCAAAATAATACCCCGCCGCAAAACAATGGCGATGGAAATGGAAGTGAAGATAAAGACACAAGTGCTCATCATTGGGGCGTAGACTCAGCAAGTTATACGACAGAGGAGTTTTTTGCTTGTGTAAAGGATAATTACGGCAGCCCAGAAGTTTGGGGTCGCTATTTAGGAGAAAAAGAAGGTGTCTCCAGTGGGATTACAAAGGAAGAAATTAAACTTTTCCATGATAACGATATTAAAATCTTATTAATTTATAATCACTTTACAGATGCGACAGGAAAAGAAAATGGAATTGATCGTGCCAAACACGCAATAAAACTTGCTGAAGAGTTAAATGTTCCAGAAGGTGTAGCAATTTTCGCTGATATTGAACCCGATTACCCAGTAGACAAAGACTTCATGTTAGGTTGGATGGAAGAAATGGAAAAATCAAAATATGTACCAGGGATATATGGTGTATTCTCTGATGAACAAGCAATTTATGCTGCATTTAATGAGGCGGCTGAGGAAGACGAAAAAATAAAAGAGAAAGTTCTTCTTTGGACTGCTTTTCCTCAAGAAGGTGTGTCGAAAAAGGAAAATGCACCAAATTATCAAGCTTTTGGACCAAAAGATGCAAAAATACTCGGTTGGCAATATGGGTTAGATGGAGAAACATGTAATATTGACACAAATTTATTTAAAAAAGAAATACTAGAATATTTATGGTAGTTATTTGTTGGGGATGTTCATAAATGGACACCCCCTCTTTTTATGTGAACAGTTTTAAAGAAAAATAGATAATTAATATTTGACAGTAAGACCATATAACCAATATAATTATTTCGATAATATGTTAACTTATTAAAATTTAAGTTAACAAATAACCAGTTACGAAGGGGGTTTACTTTGAAAGGGAATGAAAATCGTTTAAAAAGGATGACAATAGTTGCATTATTTGCAAGCATGATTAGTATTTTAGCACAATTCACTATTCCGCTTCCGGTTATACCAATCACGATGCAAACTTTAGCAATTGGGTTAGCAGCAACTATACTTGGGGCTAAATATGGAACTTATTCCGTAGTATTGTATTGTTTATTAGGCGCGGTAGGTGCTCCAGTTTTTGCTGGGTTAAATGGAGGATTTCATGTTATTTTAGGAAATACTGGTGGATTTATTATCGGTTTTATCCCAACTGCTTGGGTTACTGGTTACATATTAGAGAAAACATCTTTTACAATTAGAGTGGCTTTTATCGCTAATATCGTTGGGATGTTTATCACGTTAACGTTTGGAACTACATGGTTTAAGATTGTAAGTGAAACATCTTGGTCAGTAGCTTTTGCAACTTCATTTACTCCATTTATTTTAGTAGGTTTAATAAAAGCATATTTAGCATCTATTATTGGTATAGCTGTAAGAAAGCAACTACTCCAAGCAAAGTTATTGCAACCTATGTTTAAAGTATCCGCTTAAATTTGTTTAGTCATTAGTATGACAGCTTTTATAGGAAAGTGTGGCACAGCCATTTTTAAAGATTGTTTAAATGAGTACTGTTTTGCGAAAATAGTGGACAAAGGATGAATGCCTTAAAAAAAATAGTATTAAAAAGTTAATCGCTGTCAGTGGCGGTTTTTCACCCCACTGACGGTCTAGGTGGCCAAGAGAGTTACTCTTTAACAGTCCCAATTTTGCATAACCTTAGACTATATTTTGGAAATTTGACATACTTTACGGCAAACATTCATGATTCGAAGTTTTTTTAATAATTGAGCCTAAAACAGTTGTTAACTCACTGGCGACAATGGTTTGTTCTCCCTGTGTTATACTTAACTGTTCTGCACATAAACCGTGCAAATATACTGCATTAAGAATGGCTGAAGGGATATCAACAGCTTTTGCTACCATGGCTAAAATAATTCCCGTTAACGTATCTCCAGAACCTCCCTTTGCTAATCCGCTATTTCCAGTCGGATTAACGAAACAAGTACCATCCGGAAAGGCAATGACCGTATAAGTACCTTTTAAAACTACAATAATATTATTTTCTTTCGCATAATTACTCGCAAATTTTAATCGATTTGCTTGGATTTCTTCAACTGTTTTTCCGATTAAGCGGCTGAACTCTCCAGGATGGGGGGTGATAATGACAGGTGCATTGCCCTTCCCTTTTATACCTTCTATCAATGCTCCTGCGTCAACAATTAAAGGAAAATGTTGATTCAAAAGATATTTTAATGCTTTTTCCACCAAATCTTTATCGACTATACCAGGACCGATAGCCACTGCATCAATAGTAGTTAGCAATTCTCCGTTTGCAACCTTTTCTAACCCATTAAACCAAAATGTTGCCTCAGGTACTTGTGGAGAGATGATGCTAGATACAAATTTTGTTGTTCCTATCATTAACTTACCAATGCCACTTTTCAAAGCTCCGAGGCTACTAAGTGCAGCACTCCCTGGCATTTCATCACTACCGGCGATCAATAAACCAGTACCAAATGTCCCTTTATGGGCGAATTTATTTCTTCGTAATAATGTTCGTTGCAGATCAGCTTGACTCCATATTTTCCATTTTCCATGTTGTGGTAAACCTATATCAACTAATATTGGGTTCCCATAATAATGTGCTGACGGTAATAAAAAAGCGGATGGCTTAAAACCATGCAAACAAAAAGTATAATTGGCTTGAAACGCAACGTTTGTTTCCCCGCTATCTGCCAACACTCCAGTAGGCATATCAATAGCAATTTTTAATGCTGATTGACTGTTGCACCATTCAATTAATGTTCGATATTCATGTCGCAGTGGTAACCGTGTACCTACCCCTAGTACGGAATCAACAATTACATCATATTGTTTCTTTTGAAAATCAAACGTCTTACAATTGCCATGACAACTTTGATAAAAACGGTAATGTTCGAAAGCTACAGTAGTCTTAGGCTCGCCAAATGGGAATACGAGATCAACCGAATAATCGTTTTGTTTTAAGTATCTAGCTAAAACTACACCATCGCCACCGTTATTCCCCTTCCCTGCTAATATTAAAATCTTAGCTTCTTTTTTTAATAGCTTTTTTAGCTGGAAATAAATACTCCTGCCCGATGTCTCCATCAATGCATTTAGTGATAAGCCGTTTTTATTAGCTGTTTCATCTGCACTTCTAATCTCTGCTTCATGATAGATATACATTCCACTTCGCATCCTTTAAAAGGGGACAGTCCCCCACCGCTTTAAAGCGCTAAAGCGCCAAGAAACCTTAAACATAATTAAATCTCTACAAAATACTCTTTATAATAACCGCCGACTTTTCCAGTATTATCGGTGATAAAATAAAACTCCTCTGTCTCATTTTTTACATCATATATTTTCCCCTCTGTTAAAACACGATTCACCTTATACTTTTTTGCATTCGTATGAACACATTTTACTTGTTTCATTACATTATCATCTTTCCAATTATTAAATTTCATGAATAAGCGACTCCTTTCATTTCTATTTTATTATAATAAGCTAGATAGCTGAAAAGCAATACTATTCGACTTATAGAAAAAAGGTTAGCAAAGATAAAGGGGTTGATTTCCCTTATTAATATAATGTCATATAATATACAGACAAAATACCAATTAAGAGGAAAATCAAACCCCTGTATTTAAAATAAGTTTTTTTATTAACCTTCTAATAATAGTTGTTCAGGATCTTCAAGCAGCTCTTTAATTTTTACTAAAAAGCTAACCGCTTCTTTTCCATCAACAATTCGGTGGTCATAGGAAAGTGCTATATACATCATTGGACGATTTTCAATTCGGTCCTTATCAATGGCAACTGGCCGTATTTGAATTTTATGCATACCTAAAATGCCAACTTGAGGTCCATTTAGTATCGGTGTGGACATGAGAGAACCAAATACTCCACCATTTGTAATCGTAAATGTACCACCTTGTAAGTCTTTTAAACTTAGTTTATTATCGCGTGCTTTTACAGCTAGGTTGTAAATATCTCTTTCAATTTCGGCAAAGTTTTTCTTATCGGCGTCACGAACAACCGGTACGACTAATCCTTCATCCGTTGAAACGGCTACACCAATATCATAATATTTTTTAATTAATAATTCGTCACCAGCAATTTCTGCGTTTAATAGCGGATATTTTTTCAAAGCTGCTACTACTGCTTTTGTGAAAAAGGACATAAATCCTAGTCTAACATCATGTTCCTCGTAGAAAGCATCTTTTCGACGACTGCGTAAGTCCATTACCGCTGTCATGTCTATTTCATTAAATGTCGTTAACATAGCTGCTGTATGTTGCACTTCTACTAGCCGCTTTGCTATCGTTTGACGACGTCTTGACATTTTGACTTTTTCTACCGGTTTTGCATCATCCGTTGCTTGAACTGGTGCCTGTTTTTTCTCTTGCGATTGTTGCGGTTGTGGTGCTTGAGTTTTGTTATTGATCTGTGCCTCTACATCTTGTTTCCGTATTCTTCCTAATGGATCGGCAGCTGGAACAGTTGCTAAATCAATTCCCTTTTCTCTTGCTAGCTTTCTTGCAGCAGGAGACGCAATAAATTTATCTGAAGTTGATTCTTCTGAACTATCTTCTTGTGAAGTATCTGTTACTTCTTGTTTTGTATCCGTTGTCTTTACCTCTTCTTGTTTTGGTTGTTCACTAACTGGCGCACTTCCTCCTTCAGAAACAATAGCAATCGTATCACCAATTTGAACCGTATCCCCTTCAGCGAATAACAATTCACTGATTACTCCTGCTTCTTCTGAAATTAAATCAACATTTACTTTATCAGTCTCCAGTTCAGCAATTGCTTCCCCTTTTTCAATGGATTCTCCCGGTTTCTTCAACCAAGCTGAAATGGTACCTTCTGTAATAGATTCTGCTAATTCAGGTACTTTAACTTCTGCCACTTGTATTATCCCCTTTCGTTTTTAATGGGGACAGTCCCCCACCGCTTTAAAGCGTTAAAGTGCTATAATTAATACTTATATTTATGTTTTGTTAAGGACGAGTTAGTGCTGTTTGGATGATTCGCTCTTGTTCTTTTTTATGGGCAACTGGATCTCCTTCTGCAGTGCTGGATCGTCTTCTTCTACCAATGTAATAGACATCTATCCCTGCAGGAGCAATTGCATGAACTCTTGGTTCGACGAAAGTCCAAGCTCCCATGTTTTTCGGCTCTTCTTGAACCCAAACAATTTCTTTCAAATTAGGAAATTCACTAACTTTCTTGCTAATTTGGTCCATTGGGAATGGATATAATTCTTCTACCCTAATAATATGAAGCCAATCCTTTTCTTCTATCTTCTCAATGTTTTCCGCTAAATCAACAGCAATTTTCCCAGTACATAAGACGAGTCGCTCCACTTTATCCTTTGCTTCACCTAAACCTGGTTGCTCTAATATTGGTAAAAACTCCCCTTTTGTTAGTTCATCGATATTAGCAGCAACTAAAGGATGACGTAATAAACTTTTCGGTGACATGATGACTAACGGACGAATTTCTTCTTTCGTTAACATCAAAGCTTGACGGCGTAAAATATGGAAGTATTGAGCTGCTTTCGTCATGTAAGCGACTGTCCAGTTATTTTCAGCTGCTAATGTTAAAAATCTTTCCAACCTTGCGCTAGAATGTTCTGGACCTTGTCCTTCGTATCCATGTGGAAGTAACATTACTAATCCTGACTTTTGCCCCCATTTAGCGCGGCTAGAAGAAATAAATTGATCGATAATGACTTGAGCAGAGTTTGCAAAGTCTCCAAACTGCGCTTCCCATAACACTAGCGTTTCTGGCGCAAATACGTTGTACCCATATTCAAAACCGAGCACACTAATTTCTGATAATGGACTATTATGAACGGCGAATGAAGCTTTACCGTCTTTTAAATGATGTAATGGTGAAAATCTATCTCCAGTATGAAAATCATGTAACATAATATGTCTATGTGCAAACGTTCCACGTTCAGAATCTTGACCAGATAAACGGATTGGAATTCCATCAGTTAAAATAGTGGCAAATGCTAATGCTTCCGCATGTGCCCAATCAATTTTTCCATCTTTTAAAGCGTTTTCCCGTCGTTTTAAAATCCTTTCAAGCTTATTAAATGCTTGGAATCCTTCTGGCCATTTTAGTAGTTCTTCATTTGCCTTGAAAATTGCGTTTTCCGCTACGGCTGTCTTAACTTCAGGTAATCCTTTTTCAACCGTCTCAGGAGGATTCATTTCATAATCAATTTCTTGTTCTTTCGGAACTTTTTCATGGGCTGCCTTTAATTTGCTAATTATTGCTTCTTCAAATTTAGCAAATGTATCTTTTGTAATAACATTATGTTCGATTAATTTCTCAACATATAAATTTTTCACAGTAGGATGTTTATGAATGATTTGATACATTAATGGGTTTGTAGCTAACGGTTCATCCATTTCGTTATGTCCAAATCGTCGATAGCCAATTAAATCAATTAAAAAATCTTTTTTGAACGTTTGTCTATACAGCACTGCTAAGTTTGCTGCTCGTAAAACCGCTTCAGGATCATCTGCGTTAACATGGACAATCGGTATTTCAAATCCTTTAGCTAAGTCACTAGCGTATCTTGTAGACCGTGAATCTTCACTTTCTGTAGTAAAACCAATCATGTTATTAGCGATTATATGGACTGTTCCACCAGTTTGATAACCTCTAATTCTACTTAAATTTAAAGTTTCAGCGACTACACCTTGTCCAGGAAAAGCCGCATCCCCATGGATGACGATTCCTACGGCTTTATTTTTATCTTGAACTGGAAAGCCGTTTGCTGTCCTAGTCTCTTGAGCAGCACGGGTGGAACCTACTACGACAGGGTTAACATATTCCAAGTGACTCGGATTATTTGCAAGTGTTACTCTTGCTTTTACTTCTGTTTGATCAGTAATTTTTCGATCAAGACCTAAATGGTATTTAACGTCTCCTGTCCAACCATATGTTATTCCTATAGACCCCTCAGATGGAATTAAGTCTTTATTCGGTGCGTGTTGAAATTCAGCAAATATCATTTCATAAGGTTTTCCTAATACATGCGCTAATACATTTAAACGGCCTCGATGAGCCATCCCAATATTTACCGTTTCTGTCCCATTTTCAACAAATTTTAAAATTAACTCATCTAACAGTGGAACTAATGTATCTAATCCTTCAATAGAAAATCGCTTTTGGCCTACATATGTTTTATGTAAAAATTGTTCAAAATTTTCAACTTCTACTAATCTCTTTAATAATGATATCTTTTCTTCTATTGTTAATTCATGATCATATGCTTTAGATTCGATCATTTTTTGGAGCCAATCCCGCTCTTTCTCATCTTCTACATGATTAAATTCAAAGGCGAGTTTTTTTGTATAAATACTAGCTAAATACTTAATTGCTTCTAAACCATCCTGAATAGAATTAGGTAAATATGAGCTAATATAAGGAGCAGGGATGTTCAATAAATCTGCATCTGTCAGTCCATATTTACTGTAATTTAAAAGCTCCGACAATCTTTTTTCTTGTTTTTCTAACGGGTTAATATCTGCATATAAATGTCCATAAAGGCGAATATCCTCTGCCAACTTTCTAGCAGATAATATCTTGTTGAAATCAAGACCGTTGGATAGTTGCTCAGACATGTGCACATTATTCAACTTTTCACTTTCTAAAACAGGTGGTCCCCATTCATCGAATAAGGCTCGCATTTCTTCATCAATTAAATTTGGATCTTTCACATACAAATCATACAATTCCATTACAACACCTAAGTTAGGACCATGGAAATTTTCCCATGGATTTTGGGATTGACCATTCAGCCTATTCATTTTTGAATACCCTCCAGCGTTTTAAAGTAACTTAACCTTAAAAAGTCCCCTTTTAGTTAACATTAAACTTTAAAAACATTATATTAATATAAAGTTTAACCGTTTACATTTCCATTGTACCATGCAGGTAAATGTTGTCAAAGGAAATGATTAAATATTACAATAAATCGTTTCTCGAACAACTACTTTCACGTTATTTACTATACTAATATTTATTATTGTGAAGCTTTGGATTATTTCCCTCTTTCATCTTACAATGTTCCTAGCAAAAATCAATTATTATGCCTTCACTTCGAAAATTTTTTCATAAAGCAGACAAAATCATACATAAAAATAACCCTTGAACTGATAGCGCTATCATAACTACAATAATATGTAGGGCATTTTTTTACTTATTTTCACAATTTCTCAATAATGTAATGACTAAATCTTTTGAGGTGACATATGATAATTCATTATGATATTTTTCCACTAGGTCAAGAAGCTATCGTCGTACAATTAGGTCAGGAATTTTCAAAAGAAACGAATATATTTGTATATACAATTGCCAAATATTTAAATGACCATCCGTTTGAAGGTTTTGTGGAAGTTGTCCCATCATTTACATCTTTAACCATTCATTTTGATAGTAAAGTTGCGAGTGAACAAATTTTTGAACAAATTAATGATTTAGTTGAACAAATATTAAACAAAATGAACCAAGCAGATTTGCATAAACAAAGTAAAGTACGTATTCCTGTCTGCTATGATCCCGAATTTGCTATTGATTTGCCGTTTGTTGCAAACTTAAACAAAGTTTCTATACCCGAATTTATCGAAATTCATTCTAACGAGACTTATTTTGTCTCCTACTTAAGTTTTGGAAGTGGTATTCCCTTTATTGGTGGGATTAACAAACACCTATCTGTTCCTAGAAAAAAATCCCCGAAATTTTATTTACCAATGGGGTCTGTTGGGATTGCTGGCAGACAAACAGGTATATATCCTATTAAAACGGCAGTAGGTTGGCAAATTATCGGAAGAACCCCACTTAGTTTTCTAAAAAAACATAAAGATCTGTTCATGCCAGGGACAGAAGTTCAATTTACTCCAATATCAACAGAGCAATTCATGGATATGGAAACGGCAGAAGCGTATAAAAAAATAATTTCATTTTAAAAAGAGGTGGATATTTTCCATCTTTTTTATTTGTTTACATAACATTATTATAATAAACCATTTACTATGGAATTATTTTAAGCATTTTTCTATCTAATTGGAGCATATTAAAAATACCATTAAAAGATTGGAGAATGAATATGGGGGAATTTGGATTATTTGAGCAATTCCATGGAAATTCAAAGAAAAAAAATAAAACTTTAAATAAGCGATGGGCAATCGTATCTATTGCGTCCATTCCTTTAGTAATGACATTAGGGAATTCTATGTTAATTCCAGTGCTTCCTTCAATGGAAAGAGAATTTAATATTACTTCCCTGCAATCAAGTTTAATTATTACTGTGTATTCTATCGTGGCAATCATTTTTATACCGCTAGCTGGCTATTTATCTGATAAATGGGGTCGTAAAGTAATAATTATTCCGAGCTTAATACTAACAGCAATTGGTGGATTATTATCTGCCCTTGCTATTTGGAAAATGAAAGATCCATACGGGCTCATATTAATTGGCAGGGCCTTGCAAGGAATTGGTGCTGCGGGAGCCTTTCCGATCGTGTTGCCATTAGTTGGTGATATGTTCCATAGGGATGATGAAATTAGTTCAACATTAGGTGTCATTGAAACGTCTAACACTTTGGGAAAAGTTCTAAGTCCCATTTTAGGAGCATTTTTAGCTAGTTTTTTCATCTCACTACCTTTTTTCTCCATCCCAGTATTTAGTACAATTTCCTTACTAATGATGGTTTTTTTAGTAAAATGTCCAAAAGTGAAAGATGCTCCTCCTCTAAGTGAGTTTTTTAATGGTATAAAAATAACCTTTCGCCATAACCACCAGTGGTTAATTGCTGTATTTATTATAGGTGGCATTTTAATGTTCGTTTTATTCGGTGTATTATTTTACTTATCTAATATTTTAGAAACCATTTATAAAATTGGTGATATTAAAAAAGGATTTATGTTGGCAATCCCATTAGGTGCCCTCTGCTTATCTTCCTACATAACAGGGAAAAAAATAAAAGAGGACAAGACGTTAATGAAACGTATTATCTTTTTCGGTCTTGTCATGTTAGCAATTGCTGTCTTCTTTTTAAGCTTTACGAAAAATTTATGGCTTTCCATCTCACTGTTTGTGTTTGTTGGTATTGGTATTGGCATTGGATTACCATGTTTAGATGCTTTAATCACACAAGGAATTGAAAAGGAAAAACGAGGCACAATAACTTCACTATATAGTTCTATGCGATTTATCGGTGTAGCTCTAGGACCACCAATTTTAGCAATACTTTTGAAAAGTTTAGACCAATATATTTTTTATATTTTAACTGGAATCTGTATTTTAACCGCATTAGTTTGTATCGTTTGGATACGTCCTGAGAAGGAAGAAGAAGATTCTTTTTTGGAGAAATTTTAATAATAAGGGAGAAACAATTTATCCTTGATGGATAATACTCAATTAATCCATTTTATCATAAAGATTTACCGCAAGCTCGAATAAAAAGGGGTCAAAACTTTATCACCAAAGTACGGTAATGAAGTTTCGCCCCTTCCATTTATCCTATTTCCCGAATTGTACAGGAATATGTGTTACTTCTAGTTTTTCCATTTTATAACCATTAGCACTTAAATAGATTAATAGATTTTCCAAATAATTCAGTGTTGTTTTTCGATCATGGAGAAGTATTACTTTCTTATCATTTTTTTTGAAATTATTTATTTGATGAATAACGTTATTGACAAAGGATCCATCAGTATGTTTCCAGTCCATGCTATCTATATTCCAGTCCCACATTTTTAATCCTGCATTATTTACTGCTTCAATATAGTCAGGCTTCATATGAGGAACAGAACCATAAGGGACACGCATTAATGATGATTTCTTTCCTGTGATATTTTGTAATGTTTGTTGACCTTTCATCATTTCGGCTACAACAGATTCCTTTGAAGCATAAAATTTATTTTTATCATGTGTTACACTATGCATTCCAACTTGATGACCACGCTTAACAATTTCCCTGACTACATTCGGGTATTGGCGCATTTTTGGCTCAAGCATAAAAAATGTCGCTTTTGCATTATATTTATCTAGTAAATTTAAAATATCTATTGTGAAATATTCCGGTCCATCATCAAATGTTAAATAGACAACTTTATCTTCTTTAGATATATTTGTTTGCGGAGCTTTATTTATTGATTCTTTTTTAGTTGGAACTTTATTGGGGTTTGTAGCATTATTTTCATTCGATTGCTTTTGATCTACATTTTTTTGTTCTATATTTTTTTCAGTACTGTTATTTTTCTTTACCTCTTGTTTCTTTTGCGGTTTTTCTTTTACCGTTTCGGAATTGTCTTTTTCATTTATGTTGCTAACAGGGGTAGTTTTCTCTTTATTGTCTTCCTTAGTTCGATCTGGTAATTTCTCCTCAACTGGATTAAGAGGGAAGTTTTGAGCATCACTAACATGTAATGTTGCATTATTCTCCTTCGATTGAACTTCCTGCCAAAAAGCAAACCCTGATAATAATAATAAAAAAGTCATACTTAGTATTAATAATTCCAATTTTCTTTTTCTTCTTCTTCTCTTAACCCGCATGTCTTCACCCTTTTCCCCTTCTTAATCACTTTCATATATATAGACTAGATCATTAGACAAAAAGTTACATAATCTATGAAAAAAAGACAAGTTTCTACTAATAGTATAGTATATTTCAATATAATTTCCTAGCATATATCGGTTTTATTTCCAATCATTGGGCAATTAAAAAAGGCTGGAATTTCTTCCAGCCTTTTTTACTCGCTCGGGTTGTTTTAATGGGGGTAATTCATTTGAATGATTACAAATAAATCATAATCGATGATGATATACGATTTCAATGGTAATTTTGGGTAGTTTCCTTTTTAACGATTTTGACAATAAATTTTTAGTATATCTTTCAATTTCTCGGCGTCATCTGCTGTTTCAATTAAATAATGATCGCCAGACAATTCCGTTGTAAAGGAAGTTATCCCTTGTTGTTTTAAAAAGGAGTCTATATCTGTTACATCATCTGCTTGATTTAATAAAGTTTTATATCCAACAAAATCACCGTTTACATATAATTCATATCGATCCTCATTTAATTTTGCTGTGTTAATTTCATCATTATTTGTTAAAAAAGGAAGTTGAGAACTAAAACCATTACTCCAATTATAATTCATTAAAATCCCTACCTTTTCCTGTAAAATTTATAACGGAACTAGTTATATTTTCTGTTTCGGAATGAAAATAATTCAAGAAAAATATGGTCCTAAATGACGGACATCCTGAATATGATGTACAAGCAGTCATTTAGGAGGTTTTTCAATGATATTCGTTAGTTACATATTATTAGGTTTATCCCTTGCCGCCCCAATAGGACCGATAAACGCTGCCCAACTAGATAAAGGCATCAAACACGGTTTTGTTCATTCATGGTTTGTTGGACTTGGAGCAATGATTGCAGATGGAATTTTTATGCTTTTAATTTTTTTTGGAGTGGTTCATTTTTTAGAAATACCTTTTATGCAAACATTTTTATGGTTGTTTGGCTTTTTCGTTCTTGTATATACAGGGATTGAAAGTATTGCAAAAACAGGTCAAATAACGAATACGTCAGACCGGAACGCTGAGTCTGTTTGGAAATCTTTTTTTTCTGGTTTTTTTATTTCATTGTTTAATCCTTTGTCTATATTATTTTGGTTAGGCATATATGGCTCCGTATTATCCACTACGGCAAAAACATATGGAACGGAGCAATTATTATTATTTAGCGGTGCTATTTTTATTGGTATTTTTATATGGGATATTACAATGGCTTCTATTTCCAGCATATTCAGGAAATATTTTGCTGAAAAATTTTTAAGATATATTTCCATTTTTTCTGGGCTTTTCCTCATTGGATTTGGAATTTATTTTGGAATTCAAGCATTCCAAGCTTTATTTGGCTAATTATTCTTGCCATTTTAATTTAATGAATAAACTGCTCGGTTGGCTTAAATCCATTTCAGAATTATCTGTTGATTTATTTACCCTCCAAGCAACAATCGCTATTATAACTAAAAAACCAAGACTTATAAAAAACCCTGGCCTACTTGAGTTGTGGAATAACGTTCCTGTTACGGCAAATAAAATTAATAATACCCCTACGTAACGTTTTATATGGTCAAATTTTGTTAAAGGTAGTAATTTTTTGGCAGCATATAACACAAATAACCAGTTGTATAGTAATAATAAACCTGCTGCTGTCGTAATATATTCATAAACTTTATTCGGTAACAATAATCCCATAACAATAGAAGTGGATAGACCGACAACAGTTAAAATTAATGCAGGTGGCGGTAACGTCCATTTTGACCTTTTATGAAAAACTTTTGGTGCGTTACCTGCTTTTGATAAATTGACAATCATTGTTGTAACGGCGAATAAAGATGCAGTCATAGTTGAAAATCCTGCAATTATCATAATTCCATTAAATAGGTGTGGAACAAAACCAAGATTAAAGTGTTCTAGAGCAACTACAAATGGACTTTCTTTCATATTGAAGGCTTTTAACGGAACTAAAATGATTGCAAGCCCGATGGAAATGACATAGATAATCGTTAACATAAGCAACATGAATTTACCCGATTTAGGTGCTTCTTTCGGATCCTTTAATCTTGTTGCATATATACTCATAATTTCAATCCCGCCATAAGCGTAAAATGAATAGAGCAGTGCCGCCCATAACCCTGTTAACCCATTAGGAAAGGCGCTTGATAAACTACGGGGGTAATGTAAAACAGCTGTTTTTCCAAAAACACCGAATATCGCCATTGACGCTAAGCCAATAAAAATTAAAATAGCTGCTAATTTTGCAATGGCGAACAAATTTCCAAACCGTTCAAACCATTTAATACCGATTAGAACGATGATGATTGCTAATACCGTATAAATAGTAGCACATATCCATAATGGTAAATTTGGAAACCAAAATTTCGTAAAAATAGAAATACCAATCATTTGGCTCCCCATGATAAGCATTTCTGAACTCCAGTAAACCCAACCACTACTAAAACCAGCCCATCTACCGTATGCCTTATTTGAATAGTAGCTGAAGGAACCTTGTTGAGGATCGGCGGCAGTCATCCTACTTAATGCATCATATATAATATATGTCCCTAGTGAGGCCAAAACGAATGGAATAAGAACCATTATTCCTGCTGATTGAATCGCAATAGTAGATCCAAGGAAAAAACCAGTTCCGATAACAAATCCCACACCTAAAATTGATAATTGCCACCACTTTAATTTATTTTCTGCTTTTTCCACCGTAATCCTCCTCCAAATTGAGCACTTTTCCTTTATTTTTTATAACATTCATCGTTTCTATGTATTGAATAATTTCCCTTCCTTCATTGAAAAACTAGTTTGCCATCACTTTTACTTATTGTTAAGTTTTTACGGGGTTAAGAGAAGATAAAACGGTTACGATATGAAAAGCATGTTAATGCAAAAATACGAAGGAGGTAAATAGAATGGGTATTTTAAGCGGAAATCCGAAAGAGGAACCATTACATTATGGAGAAGTATTTGCTCTATGGAGTTACTTATTTACAACAAATAGTTGTATTAGCGCATATCAAACATTAATTAACCATGTTGGTGATGGTGATTTAAAGAAATTAATGGAAGAAGTAATAAATGCATGTCAAAATGAAGTAAAACAAATAGAAATAATACTAAAAGAAAATGAAGTAGGACTTCCCCCAACACCTCCAGAGCGTCCGCATGCCTCTTTAGATGAAATACCTGTTGGGGCTCGCTTTTTAGATAATGAAGTTTCTGCAAAAGTGGGTGCTGATATTGCCACTGGCTTAGTATCATGCAGTACTATTATTGGAGAATCTATCCGCGAAGATATTGCGGTAATGTTTGGACAGTTCCATACTACTAAGGCAACATTGGCTGCCAAGTCTTTACGACTTAATAAAGAAAAAGGCTGGATTACTCCGCCACCTCTTCACAAAAGTAAAGCAGAAGATATTTAAAACATTAATAAGGGCTCTTGTTAACAAGAGCCCTTAATTATTCTTAAAGTTTTTGGACATTAATTGCCTGTGGACCTTTTTCTCCTTCCTCTATGTCAAAAGAAACTTCCTGTCCTTCTTCTAACGACTTAAATCCTTCGCCAGAAATGTTAGAGTAATGAACAAAGACTTCTGATCCATCCTCTTTCGTAATAAATCCAAAACCTTTTTCAGAATTAAACCATTTAACTTTTCCTGTTGCCATATTGATCCTCCTAAAATTAAAGTTCGATAATATTATGTATCAAAAGTAAAATTTTAATCAAAATACTTTTACCCAAATAATTAAATTCCAAAAGGTTATTATGGAAATAAATAGGGAACTGACCATTAAGGCCAATTCCCCATCCTTTTCCTATGACAAATTAGTTTTTGCCTAACCCAACTGTTTTTGAACTAGTAGCACCATTTACGTTAATAAATAATTTTCCAGCAGCTACTTTTCTTGTTTCATTTTTATGTGAATCAAGAACTTTCACTTCAATTTCTGCACCTGGTGCAATTACGTTCGATGTAGCAGTGTAGTAAGCAACATATTTACCAGGAGCAATTTCCATAAACGGCAACTCCGTCACATTACTTACTTTATTGCTAGATAAGTTAGTTAATGGCAATTTAATGCTAAATGTTGCACGTAATCCTGGTTCACTTTCAAACTCAATTTTCACTGACTGACCTGTCGTCAAATATTTATCCGTATCCGGTTTTAAGTTGATGATTTCTGGTGCAATGGAATCAACATCTAATGTAATTGTTTGTGATGTGCTATTGCCAGCTTTATCTGTTGCAATTACTTCAATTTCGTTCATTCCTTCATCCAGTAACACTCTAGCCGAATATGTTCCGTTATTTACAGTTGCTTTCGTACCATTAACGGTTACTTTATCAAGGTTCGTGTCCGCTACTTTTCCAATAACAGTTACTACTTCTCTATTGTATTTGCTGCCATTTTTCGGAGAGTCAATAGTTAATGTTGGACTCGTTTGGTCAAGAATAACTTTCACTTCATTGGAAGCTTCTGTCATTCCTTGTTCCGTTCCAACTTTAGCGGTTAAAATATTTTCCCCCTCCGTTAATGTTACTTCTGCAGCGAATGTTTTGTCATCATTAGACTCGACTTGTGCTACTTCTTCTCCGTTATTAAAGATATGGACATTGACACCTGGTGCAACTGTTCCTTTAACAGTAACAGTCTCACTATTTGTGAACAATCCGTCAGTCGGAGAAGTGATAACTGGTTCTGATACTTCGTAATTTACAGTAGCACGAATCATATAGTTACCTTCATCAGCTGGTGCTTTATCCCATGCGCCACCAACTAATTGCCAGCTTCTTCCTGCATTCGGTCCGTTTTCATCAGTTGCTAAACCAGGAGCAAATGGGTTTGGTTGTGACTGAATATAAACGATGTAGAAGTCACCCTCTACCATAATCCCTTCGCCACTCAAATCAACATGTGTCCACGTACCGTCACGTTTTGCAGTTGCATTAATCGGTCCTGCCAATAATTTTCCTGGTGCACCATTGGCTCCAGTTGCATCATAAACAGCTACTTGGAATTCAGTGCCCCCTGGAACAGGCCATTCAGTATCCCAGAAACGGAAAATTCCGCCAGTAACCATTGCTTTATCTTGACCGTCAGCTAAAGACATTTTTACCGCCCAACCGTTACCAGCATCGTAAAACGCTCTAGCATTTTCTGGAGTACCATCATCATAACCTATTTCACCTGGAAAACCAATAAATGGTTTTAACTCAAAGTTTTGTTCGATATTACCGTGTAAATCGATTGTTACTTCGACATTACTAAATAGTGGTGCAGCAACCTTTAATGTATATGTTCCTTCATAGCCAGTAATGGAGTAGTGTCCATTTGCATCTGTTTGGACTGGTAAAACTTTAGCGTCTTCTACTAAATAAACTATGGCACCTTCAATTGGATTGCCTGTGGATTTATTAATTACAGTCCCACTAACTGTTCCTTTTGGAAGCTCCTCTAATGTGAAGTTAGCCAATGCTTCTCCATCCACTTCAACATTCACCGTTTGTGTTTCGGAACGATATCCATAACTTTCCGCTATAACCGTATATTCTCCAGCAGCATGAGTCATCGAGAAACTACCATCAGCAGGATTCGTAACGACAGAGCGACCAGTTTCTAACACACTAACTACAGCTTGTAATGGTAGTTTAGTTGGTACAACCTTTTGCTCTGCCTTAACTTTTTCAACTGTTGACGCTTTCTTTTCAGATTTAATTACTGTTTGCTCATTAGTTTCTTTCTTTAGGCCAAGTTTTACTTTACTAGAACTGTTAACTTCAGCAACTAAAGCAACATCGTCAATATACCAACCATCTCGGTTCACACTTCCATCAGAGTAAGCGTAGAAACCTAAATATACATTGCCACTATAATTGGACAAGTCGACTGTGACATCTTCCCAACCTTCAGAAATTCCGTCAACTTGTTGTAGTTCTGTCCAAGTTTCTCCATCTTCAGAAACGACAATTTGGCCATAATCCCATGCCCTACCAGAAGATGATTTTTCAAAGTTATGCCAAGACTTAAATGTTAAAAACGCCCCACTTTCAGGTATGGAAACAGGAGGCATTACTAATGTTGCCCTCATATTATTTGGATATAATCCACCTAAATTAGTTGCATATACTTTTTCGCCAGAGACAGCACCATTTGGTCCAGATGTTGGTTCTCCCCACGCCCATGCGTCGTTTTGTCCAAAGGAATACCAACCATCAGGATTGGATTCGAAATTTTCTGTGTAACCGACTGTTACTGGTCCTTGTAGAGTAACAGTATATTCCTCACTGTATGCTTCATTGTCATTACTATCTTTTGCATACCAGCGATAAGTGATGCTTTCACCAACTACTGCTTCCCCAGGAATAACTGCTTCAAATAAAGCTGATTCGATTCCACCTGTTTTATTTTCGGCTGTCACACTCTGCCACTGATCTTGATTATCTTTATATTGCACTTCAGCTGAGTTCACATGAACATTATCCGTTACTTCTGCTTGTAAAATTAAATTGAACCCTTCAAAAGCTTTTTCTGGAGCTTGATGATTAATGACTGGTGCTTCTTCATCATCAGCATAACGAGATGAATCGAATAGATCCATATCATCAATATACCAGCCAGGTCTTGTTACACTACCATCGGATTTCACATGGAAACCAATATACACACGACCTGAGTAAGCGGACAAGTCCACAAATACATCTTCCCATCCGTTTGATTGTCCAGCAAATAATTTAATATTTTCCCAGTTTTCCATGTCAGTAGAAACAACTAAATTACCGTAATCATAATTTGTGCCTGTAGAAGACTGCTCGAAACTATGCCAACTCTTAAATTTAAGGAATTTTGCTCCTTCAGGTAGATCAAGCGGTGGCATTACGAGCGTTGCATCCATACTGCTATTGTAATCACCAGTTAAATTAGTCGCATATACTTTTTCCCCTGAATAGGCATTTCCAGGACCAGTTGTTGGTACTCCCCATTGCCAAATATCGTTACTACCGAAAGAAGTCCAACCTGTGTTATTGGATTCAAAGTCTTGGAAATAACCAGGTGTAATACCAGATTTAACAATTACTTCCTGTTCATCACTATTAGTTACATTGTTGCCGAAGTCTTTAACTTCCCATTGATAAGTTAATGTACCGACAGTCATATCTTCTCCTGGAAGAGTTACTTCGTATTCTCCACCTTTATAGTCACCTGATAAACGTGTAGCATCAACCACTTTCCAATCTCCATCATTAACTTTATATTTCACTTTAACGGAGACGATGCTAATATTGTCACTTACATTAGCCTTTAAATTTAAGTTTAATCCTGAATAAGTTTCAGACGGTCCTACATGCTCTATAATAGGTGATTCATTATCTTCACCTTCGATTGTTACTTGACCTTTAATTTTTCCTAGTCCAGAAACGACAGAAGAAACAGCATCAAACACGTTCAATAAACCTGATCCGAAGCCATTATTTGGTGATTCAGGATACTGACTATTCGTTTTTGGTGTCGCTGTATCCATTAATACCCTTTCGACATCATCAACTTCTAAACTACTATTTGCTTGTAGTAATAAGGCAATTGCACCTGATACATGTGGTGCTGCCATAGAAGTTCCACTTGCGTTTCCGTAACTGTTGCCAGGTAACGAAGAACGAACACCGGCACCTGGAGCAGAAATATCAGGTTTAATTTCTCCATATGGAGAAGGTCCTAATAAAGAGAAACTTGCTAAGTTATCATTAATGTCAGTCGCCCCTACACCGAAGGACTCTGGGTAGTTACCTGGTGCTGAAACAGATCCCGGGCCTCCTGGGTTTGTCCCCGCACGCACGTTACCAGCGGAGAATACTGGAACAATACCAGCATCACGCCACGCTGTTACTGCATCACGGTACCAGTCGTCCCTACCTGGATATACAGAACCCCATGAGTTATTGACAACTTTTGGCGCCTTTTCAGGATGTGGTACCCCATTTCTATCCTTTGGAGCTAAAATCCAATCAGCTGCAGCTAATAAATCAATATCTGTTGCACCTGAAGGACCAAATGCACGAACGGCAATCCATTTTGCACCTGGAGCTACTCCAACCTTATTTGCTCCATTAGGCTCAGAACCTACCATTGTACCCATAGTGTGAGTACCGTGACCGTCTACATCAACAGGTGCGGATGATCCAGCAGCTGGGTCAAACCAATTAAATTCATGATTTACTTCACCTGTTGCTACATTGTAACCACGATATTTTTCCTTTAACGCAGGATGATCCCATTGTACTCCTGAATCAATATTGGCAACAACAATACCTGATCCATCTATTCCCATATCCCAAACAGCAGGTGCACCAATTCGATCAACACCCCACTCAATGGAGTTTAATGTTTTTTCAAGTGCTTTCATTGATTCTTCACGATCAGAATCTAATGTTGCTCTAACTTCATTAAGAACTACTTCTTCTACTTCCGGGAATTCAGCAATCTTTTCCATAACATCCTTTGTTGCAGTTACAGCGATTGCATTTACAATATAAAATGATTGTAAATCTTTTGCTTTTCCGACGGCAGCTTGTTCTTCAATAAAGTCAATGACATTTTCTTGAGAAACTTTAGCAGTAGCCCGTAATTCCGATACAATAGCAGAACGCTTTGCTAAATCTGTTCGATATGCAGAAAGTCTTTGTTTTTTTGCATTTTTTTCTGCTTGAAGGGCTACTTCTGTTGTATTCACTTTCTCTGTAAATTTAACTAAAAAAGTTACTTTTTCATCCTTTTTAAATTGCTGTGTTAATTTTGGTGAAATCTTTTCTTTTGCAGATTGCACCTTCGCCTCTTTTACTGAGGTACTTACCCCTTTTGTTGCTGCATTACTAGTTCCGACTGGCGGCAAGAACATAGAAATAATTAATAAACCAGTCAGAAAGATGGATAAAATCCGTTTAAAACCTTTTTTTCGCAAATTTCTCCCTCCCAAATTTCAACTAGATTGATAGACTAACAAAAAATAGTTAACCTATATCCCCCTTTCTAGCAATCTCTATGTAAATCTTGCTGCAATTTTAAAATAGCAGAACATTCTAATGTTTGTCTGTCGGTTTTTGTCGTAAATTTATTGTACTTTTCTAAAATGATAGTAAAGTATGACTTTATAATTTTTTGATTATTTGGTCAGTTACTTTTTTACTATATTTCCAAGGATGTTTGTCTTACTTTTGGGAAATAACCGATTTATAATCGAATTTTGCTCAAAAATGATTCTTTTGTCTTATAAAAATTAAAGATCCTTATCCGTTGGTTCATCCAGACAAGGACCTTCGAAGGAATTAGTAGGAGGGGTTGTATTTCTATGGTTTTAATACGACTTTAATACAATTATCTTTCTTTTCATCAAAAACTTCATAAGCATATTCAGCTTCTGTTAATGGAAGACGATGAGTGATAATATCAGTAGGATCAATCTTACCCTCTTTAATTAAATTAAATAACTTAGGCATATAATGATTTACTGGGGCTTGGCCCATTTTTAATGTAATATTCCGTGAAAATAAGTCACCTAATGGAAATTGATTATATCTTGAACCATATACACCGACTAATTGTATCGTTCCTCCTTTTCGAACAGCTTGTGATGCAATGATAATTGCGCCCATTGCTCCTCCTTGTAATTTTAATGCGGATCCAACTTGTTCTAAAAATGTCATTTTCCCGTCTAAGCCGACACAATCAATGACAATATCTGCTCCCCCTTTTGTAATTTCTCGAATATACTCACCAGTATTAGGATGCTTTGTAAAATCAATAATTTCAACATTATTTGTTCGCTTTGCATGTGCAAGTCGATAGCCAATATAATCAACAGCAATAACTCTTTTTGCCCCCTTCATCCAGGCGAATTTCTGAGTCATTAATCCTATGGGACCACAACCAAGAACAACAACAACATCTCCTTTTTTTACTCCAGCATTGTCCACGCCCCAATAAGCAGTAGGGATTACATCTGAAAGAAACAAAACTTGTTCATCTTCTAACTCTGCTTCCTCTGGTATGACAAAGGAACTATAATCCGCAAAAGGAACGCGTAAATACTCTGCTTGTCCTCCTGGGATTCCACCAAATGTTTCTGAATAGCCAAAGAAGGCACCAATTTCACCATTTTCATTAGAATTGTCACATTGGCTTTCTAAGTCATTTTGACAAAACCAGCACTTTCCACAGCTAATCGTAAAAGGAATAACAACTCTATCGCCCTTCTTCACATTTTTCACTTCAGGACCAACTTCTTCCACGATTCCCATCGGTTCATGGCCTATCACAAAGTTAAAAGGCATATTAGGAATCATTCCATGAATGAGATGTAAGTCGGACCCACAAATGGCAGTACTTGTTATTTTTATAATCATATCACCTGGTTTTTCTATTTTCGGATCTTCCACATTTTTCACTTCTACATTTTTCAACCCTTGGTATGTAACAGCCTTCATCTTGTTCCCTCCACAAATGTACTCTATTCAACTTTTAGTCTTTTCTATCTAGAGTGAGAATATGTAATTATTGTTAAGCATCTTATAAGGGATGGACTGTTAAATCACATCCCTCTCGAAAGTTTATAATCGTACAATTTTTCCACATGCTAAACGTTTCCCGGCATTCCCGGCTGGTTGGCTGCGAAAATCATCTGGGTTTTCATGAATGATTATCGTTTTACCAATCACGTCTAGCGGTCGAAACTTATTCGTAAAAACATTCATTCGTGCATAACCATTATTGGAAAATAACACTGGTAAATCTCCAGCATGGTTTCCGTGTGGTTCATTTGTTGGATTCCAATGACCGCCTGCAGCTTGAAACGGATCTAATTTATCCCCAATTTTACAACTTCCCTTGTCATGAATATGAAAACCATGTGGACCTACCGGATTATTTCCAGCATTCATTTTTTTATAATGAGGCAGGCCGGTTACTTCTACGAATACGTCGGTACCATTCCCTAAATCAGAAAAAATAACGTATCCACTTAAATTTGGTGCTAATGGACCACCATAAATTTTTGCATATGCTTGTGTTTTAATAACCGTTTCATTTCGAACGTAAGGATTACTTTGATAGTAAAAATAGTACATGATTATACCGCCTTTATTTTGTTTTTACTATCGTATGTTTTATTGACATATAGTGTTAAAAAACACCTTACTCCACTTAGGGAATAAGGTGTCTCCATAATTAGGCATTTTTTTTGATTTTCTTTGTTGTTTTTGTTACTGGCTTTGTTGGTGCCGTTTCATTATTTTTCGGAGCCGATCTGTCAATGGATGCTTGCAATGCAGCCATTAAGTCAGTTACAGAAGTTCTCTCACCTTTTGCCTCGGGTACAACTGTTTCCTTACCTGTTCTTTTCGCATTAATTATTTTTAGCAAAGCTTCGCGATATTCATCTTTGTATTTCTCAGGATTAAATTCCGTTGTTAATTGATCAATTAATAAGATGGCGGTAGCTAATTCCTTTTCAGAAACTGTATCATTATTAGGGACATTAGGAACATCACTAGCATTCCTAACTTCATCAGGGTAATGAATGGTCTCCATAACTAATGTATTTTCATACACACGAATAACGGCTAACTGTTCTTTAGAACGAATAACAATTTTCGCAATGCCAACCTTTTCTGATTCTGCCATCGCTTTTCGTAATAAAGAGTATGCTTTACCTCCACCTTCATTAGGAGATAAGTAATATGTTTTATTAAAGTAAATTGGATCTATTTCTGTTATTTTTACAAAGTCAATTATATCAACTGCCTTCTCATCCATCTCTTTCTCCAATTTGTTAAAATCCTCATCTTCTAATACAACATATTTTCCTTTCGTATATTCGTACGCTTTTACTATTTCTTCATTGGCAATTTCGATATTACACGTAGGACATACTTTTTCATACTTTATCGGTGTATGACATTTATTGTGGAGACTGCGAAATTTAATATCTTTGTCTTCTGTTGCAGCGTGCATTTTCACTGGAATATTCACTAATCCGAAACTAATACTTCCTTTCCACATCGTATGCATTTTAACCAATCCTTTCTTATGTTTTATCCTTTATTTATTTTTTCTCTTCATTCTATAAAACATTTGCCAAACAGTTTGTCACATAGCTTTACTAACAATACGAATAATAAATGTAGGTGATAAAAAATGAGACCAATGTTACCAACATTAACATTTACTGTGCCAACGGAAAAAGACTGGGTGTTTGAGACTAAGTACGACGGATTTCGTGCTTTGTTAACGATAGATAAAGGAATTTCCTTCATCAGTAGAAATGGAAAAGATTTATCGAAACATTTTCCTGAAGTCATTCAATTTTACGAACTGTATAAAGAAAAATTAATTTCATATGAACCATTAACACTAGATGGCGAAATTACTGTCCTCGTCAATCCTTATAAAAGTAATTTTTCTCAAGTTCAGCAACGTGGAAGACTTCGATCGGAGCAAAAAATCCAGCATATTCTAGAGTTAAATAGAGGTACGTACTTAGTATTTGATCTATTGCAATATAAAGGAACGTCTCTAATCAATCAGCCATTTTATAACCGGAAAGAAATGTTACTATCATTTTTTCAAGAATTACAATTACCAACCCAACCGATTCCAGAAGCTTCGAGTTTTTTGCAAATGGTGCCCTTTCATAAAGATTTTCAAAAATTGTGGGCAAATATTGAAGCGTATGATGGAGAAGGAATTGTTGCGAAAAACATATATAGTAAATGGGAAGTTGGAAAGCGTAGTGTGCAATGGTTTAAATATAAAAATTGGAAAAAAGTTCAATGCTTTATTACTAAGTTTGAAAAAGCGAATGGGTATTTTCATGTCGGTGTTTATTCCTCTGGTAAAATAGTTACGGTTGGGTTATTTAAAAACGGGTTAACAAAAGAGGAAACTGCAGCGTTAACAGCAATTATTCGGAAAAATCAAGTGCGTGAGGATAATCAATTTGTTTATGTCCCTCCTTCCATTTGTTTAGAACTTTTTTATTTGGAACTTATGGAAGACGGTTTAAGAGAACCATTTTTCTCGCGGTTTCTCTTGAATATATCAAGCAAGGAATGCACGTTGGAGAGGATGAAACAAACAAGTAGCACATTGATAGAAATTACCCATCCAGACAAACCATTGTGGGAAGAACGAGCAATTTTAAAACAAGATTATGTTAATTATTTGAATATGATATACCCGTATATAGCACCTTTTTTAAACAAACGACCTCTTACTGTCATTCGTTATCCACATGGTATCTTTGGAGAAGCATTTTTTCAAAAAAATTGTCCAGAATACGCCCCTGATTATGTGGATACTTTCCAAGAAGACGGTATTAATTATATTGTTTGTAATAATAAACAAACTTTTCTTTGGCTTGGAAACCAACTAGCAATTGAATTCCATATTCCTTTTCGAACTAGTCAACAAAATAACCCGAATGAAATCGTTATTGATTTAGACCCTCCAACTAAAAAGGAGTTTTCCCTTGCCCTTGAAGCTGCACATTATATAAAGACGGATATCATTGATAAATTGGGCTTAAGAGCTTATATTAAGACATCAGGAAATCGCGGACTACAAATATATTTTCCTCTGCCGAGAAATAATTCAATTACTTGGAATGAAACGAGACTGTTCACCCAGTTTATTGCAAACTTTTTATTAAGCAAAAATGAACATGCATTTACAATCGAAAGGCTAAAAAAAAATCGAAATAATAAATTATATATTGATTACGTTCAACATGCAGAAGGAAAAACGATTATTTGTCCATACTCAGCTCGTGGGAATAAATCAGCAGGTGTTGCTACTCCGATATTCTGGGATGAGCTTTCTAATAATATTTCTCCTGATGGATTTTCATTTTCGGAAGTGCTTAATCGGATGGAGAAATTGGGAGATCCCTTTGCAGATTATTTTACAGCCAAAGATGATGGTGCAATCAAAGAAATTATCCTTTTTTTAAAAAATGCCCGCTAACCATGTCATCTCGTAAATCTGTGGAATGAGTAACATTGTTCAACAATAGAGTAAAATAAAAAGCAGGTGATGATTTACCTGCTTTACTTAATGGCATTTATTTGTTTTAAAATATACTTTTCGTCCATCGGTCCTAAGTATTTGGATTGAATTATACCGTTTGAATCAATAAAATAACTTGTAGGAATCGGAACAATTTGATAATTTTCAGACACCTCAGCTGTCGTATCTAAAGGAATTGGAAATGTTAATCCGAAATCTGTAACAAATTGTTGCGCTTTTTCTGCCGTCTCTTTCCCAAACGTTAAGTTTACAGCTACTATTTCAAAAGATTCTCCTGCATGTTCCTCATAAACCTTTTGCATATGTGGCATTTCAGCTCGGCATGGCGGACACCAACTAGCCCAAAAATTTAATAATACTTTTTTCCCTCTAAGATCCTTTAAAGAAATATTTTTTCCATCTAGCGTCGTTAAACTAAAATCAGGTGCTAAATTCCCGACTTGAAGACCGTAAGATGGTTCTTCCAGTTGGTTATTTTGGTTATCCGTATTTATATCATTATTTTGTGTTGTTCTCTCTTCACCATTATTTTCATTATTCTCTGCCTTAGTAAATAGTGGTAATACTGCTTTTTCTTGTAACACTGCTTGATCCACGATAAATAAAGCTACGATAACTGACGCAAAGCCAATAAATATTTTTTTCATTTTACCATCCTTTATATTATTTTTCCTTATTGTATAAAAAAATGTAATTCAATAGCAAATATTTCAGCTTTTTATTATAAATATATTAAGGATATTAACAATAATATTAAGCATTTTTCTTCCGTTGTATGTTTGTCGTAAAATGTAATGACTGGTGTATTTAAACGAAATTTCATTGTTAAGTCTAGAGGTAATAAACCTTTTTCGACGGTGCAAATGAGTTTCTCACTTTTAAATAGCTGATATTTATTATTGTTCTTCTCTCTCACGAACAAATACTTTTCCCTATTCCATTCTCCAAAAAGACGATTAGGATGGGTATGCCAAAAAAGCCTTTCACTGTTTGGATTTTCGATTACGAGAGTATTCCGTTTATTGTATATAACAAACTTTATTTTTTTCTTTCCGTCGCAATATAAAAATTGCTTTTTGCCTAACATTGTTAATTTTGATTGAATGGAACAAGACGCATGTCCACGACTATTAAAAAAATACAATGTATTTCCTTCTTGTTCTATTAATAGGCAATTTTTATTTTGTTCTCTTTCTTGAAGAACTCCCACCATATCCACTCTTTTATTGTAATAGTAATAGAGTAAAAAATAGATTATACTAAATAGAGAAAAGGGTACGGTTATTAAGAAAGCTAACGTTTTTTCATTGTATAATATTAGTAAAAATACAAGTGCACTAACAGAAAAATAAATGCTAATTAAAAAATAAGTTTCACTTAATCTAGTGTAATATTTATTAATAGACATGTGGATTTCCCCTTCTACCGTATTGTCAATGTATCTTTTTTATTTTTATATTTTATGTTTAATAATAAAAAAAATGATAGAAAGGTGCGGCTGTTTTGCGAAAGATTTTGTATTTCTCCTTTATTTTATTAATGGTAATTGGTAGTTTTGTTTTTTATGCTCAAGGTCAGATAAAAAAGGTTGCGTCTCGCAAGACACCACAAAATATATCTTATCTCATTGTTCTAGGTGCTAAGGTTAATGGAACGACAATGTCATTAAGTTTATTGTATCGCGCACAAGCTGCACTAACCTATTTACAAGATAATCCGGAAACGATAGTAATTGCAACAGGTGGAAAAGGTGAAGGAGAATGGATTACCGAGGCTGAAGCAATCCAAAACTTTTTGCTCGAAAATGGTATTCATCAAGAAAGAATATTAATAGAAGATCAGTCTACTACAACATTAGAAAATTTAACATTTGCGAAAGATTTGTTTGATGTGAAAGAAGCTGTTATTGTAAGTAATGATTTTCATCTATTCCGTGCAATAAAAAATGCACAATCCCTTAGTATTAAAGCTTACCCACTAGCAGCAAAAACACCGCAAACAGTTAAAACAAAGATGTATATGAGGGAATACGCAGCAATTTTAAGATTAATCGTTCTCGGTTACTGAATACGTTACTTATATTCGAAAAACTTGCCCGTTTCCCAATCTAAATGATCATCATTAATTTTAAATGGGAATATAGGAAAAACAAGGCTGAAAAAATAAACGGGGCTATCCTTTTTTTCTGGAATAGCCCCAATTGTTTTATAAAAATCGAATAATAAATGGAATTCTAAACTTTTCGCCTTCGTAAGCTTTAAAAATCCCAAGAATAATGATAATAAAAGATGCAATACCTAATATAATCAACAACAAAATTCCGATTAAAATAATAGTTAAAATACCTGCAACGATACCGTATATTGCAAACGATATAAGAAAATTAAAGTATTCCCGCCCATAATAATCAATATATGGTGAATCCTCACGCTTAAATAACCAAATAATTAACGGACCAATGACTGGTGCAAAAAAATTAAACCCAAAAATCAATGCTGCAAATAACCTCTCGTCTTTAGATACCATTTTTAAATGCCCCCTCAATTAGAATTTATCTTATCTATAAGTACGTTTCTAATATATTTTAGTTTCGTTTGATCTATTTTTTGTTTAAATTTTTGACGAAAAATGACAATAAAATCGCACAAAAAAGTATTTCCTTTTTGATAAAATTTGTGTAATATACATACAGAAGAAAAAAATCATATGTCTTGGGAAGGCAAATGGTGCGCCACCAATCACTGGTTCTAGTGGGTTCGATTCCCACCCCGAAATTTTTTTATTTAACTTATAAAAAATTTCGAGGGTGGATTACACAAGTTGCCCTCGAATTCGGAGGGACAAATATGCTAAAAAAGCGAGAATTGCATGATTGCGCTACTTTATACGAACTAATTACGCATCCGGACGTCTTCCCTTTTGTGCGTCAAAAGCCTTCATCTTTAGAAGAATATATTTTTATGACGAAACAAATGATGGAAGCAGAAGAGCGAGGAGAACTTATTTCAAGAACAATCATAGATGAATGGGGTAATCCTATCGGTGTAATTACCCTTTATGATATAAATGAACATGCTGGTTTTCTCGGTACTTGGCTTGGCAAACCTTATCATGGAAAAGGCTATAATTCTATAGCAAAAGAACAATTTTTTCATGAACTATTTTACGAGAAAGAGATAGAAACGATATTTATGAGAATTCGTCAAGAAAATATTCGGTCACAAAAAGCGGCAGAGAAACTCCCGTATGTCATTCAAGCGAATGATACGAGAGCCTCTCTACTAATACAAATTAACAATAACCAAAATGGTTTTCAATATTTCTTATATGAAATACCGAAAGACTTTTATACACTTTATTGTAAAAAACAACAACAACCGTACCAGCCTATTCAAATTTTAGAAGCATAATAACCGAGTTTGGGACGAACGAAAGCTTATATAAGGAAATCGCAAATATGTTATTTGCTTTACTTATATGTTTCTTTATGTCCCAAACTCTTTATTATTTTCTTGTAAATACAATTTTCTTAATATATAAGTTTTATATTTTCCTAATGGTTTTTGTTCAATTGGATGTTTCTTTATTCCCATATTTTTCAGTTCTTTGACATACCAGCCCTTCGATCCTTTGTAAGCCAAAATAATTCCCCCTTACTTTTTTAGAAATATATGAAAGATAGGAATTAATTATGAGTCGAGGATTTATGTTATGTAAAATCAATCCGCTTCGTTGATTTTATTTAGCACATCTTTCCCACCTGTTACTGCTAAAACACTTCCCGTTATAAAATCCGAATCCTTATCACATAAAAAACTTATTACTCTAGCAATATCTTCCCCTGTTCCTTGCCGTCCAATAGGAGTAGACCGATCGTGACATTGTTTCGCGCTTTCGATAGTTTGTTCCTTCCAATGATTCGTAATATCACCAGGACTAACCATATTTACAGTAATACCATTTTCTGCCTCTTCCATACTCAACGTTTTCGTTAAGGAGACAAGTGCTGTTTTAGCAGCCGCAAATGCAGAACGGTAAATCCATCCAGGGGCTGTCTCTGCACGATCAAAACCAATAGTAATAATTCTGCCCCAATGGTTCCTACGCATATTCGGCAAAAACAGTTTTGATAAGTAAAACACACTATTTAAGTTCCCATTAATGATATATTCCCACTCGTTTATATCATAATCGGACATTTTTTTACGTTCTTGAATATACGGTCCTGCATTATGAATTACTATATCTACACTAGAAAATTTTGCAGTAACATCATGATAGATTTGTTCGCAGTCTTGATATTTACTAACATCACCTTTAACAATAAGTGTTTCTATATTATATTTTTTTCGTAGTTCATCCACTAATTTAGTAGCACGTTCTTCACTATTGCGATAGTTGATGACGATATTCATTCCCCTTTTAGCAAATTCAATAGCAGTTTGCTTCCCTAACCCAGATGCTCCACCGGTAATTAATACGGTTAGACGTCTTTTTTCCACTCCACTTCCCTCATTTCCCGTTCGTCGTTCTTATCCATATAGTAAATTTGTATGATTGATTATGCAAATAATTAATGATTTCTAACTTGTATATCCTGTACGTCCATCCCCGCTTATGGACGTTTCACACTATACACATGCACCTTTTTTACATTCTAACATATGTTAGCCATATACATGGAGAGTGGGTGTATCGGTATGTTTCCATGGAATTTTTTTAACTCATCGAAAAACGGGTTTAATCCATTTAAAAATTTATCTGAACAAGATTTTCATAAGATGATGAATGGCTGGATGGAGCAAATGTTTCCGGACTATTTAAAATCATTAATTGAAAAAGAGACAGAACTATTTAAAACAGAAAAACAACCAACGAAAAAAGACAAACAGAGCGAAAAACAATCTTACCGGAATTTACAAGAGATTGTTTTTGAAACACATGATTATGTATATATTCGTATTCCATTCGAGAAAAAAGAAGAAGTTAGGAATATTAAAATATTTTATAATTTAAATAAGTGTATGATCGACCATTTAGATTCCTTTGATGGTCCATATACGATAACTTTACCGACTATCGTGAAAAAAAAAGGAGCAAAAGCAATTTATCGAGATAAAATTCTCGAAATTACTATTCCAAAAAATGTAGATCGGCAGTTTAATGAGATTGATATTTCCCATTAACTCCATTCATTCTGACTAAAAGGCTAATGATTGGAAGAATGTTTTCTATTGATCCATCCCATAATATAAATAACGTTTCAGGTAAAAACTGCAGAAAGGATGGAGTAAATGGCTACACCATATCGTTGCCCCAATTGTAAAACAAACCGATCTCGATTTAATATTATAAAACAAGTGGCAGAATCCGTTAAATTAAATCCACAAACGGGTGAAGTTATCCAAAATTTAAGTAGTGAAACTCTAGAACCATTTCACATGCCATATAAAGGACCGCAATATCGAATACAGTGTGCTCTTTGTGGTTTAATAGAAGATGAAAGAACTTTTGCTAAGTTTGGTGAAAGTAGTCTTTCCTAATAATGAAATTTTAAGCCAATTATAAAATGATAGGCTACCCTGAAATTACAACTATTTTCATTCATCATAGTGAAAAATCGATTTCCAAGGGTATGTATGTTATTGATTATTGATGATACTTAGGCAGTTGTTGGTTGTAGTGTAAGGCAGCGACTAAATGATAAAAAGACTGACGATTGTCAGTCTTTTTTCGATTCCTCTAATTTTTCCTTTAATACTTCTATTGCTTTCTTTACTTGCGGATCATTTTTAATAAGGTTTTCACGAAGTCTTTCCATAATCGATAATGTTGTATCGCCAGTTACAACTCCAGTCTCTTCTAGTTTTTCTGCTTTTTGAAATTCTTTAACTGCTGCAGACAATTTTTCATCGAAGAAACCATCAATTTTTCCTGGATCATATCCTAATGCCTTCAACATTTTTTCCACGACTTTAACGGGATCTGATAACATCGACTCTTTTAGCTCTAATTCTGGATTAATATATGGTAAATAAGCATATTCAGGCAGTGATACTTGATAATCAGGTTCAATACCTTTTTCATGAATCCAATTGCCATTTGGTGTTAGCCATCTTGCCGTTGTTATTTTAAAACTAGAACCGTCATTAAAATCAACTGCAGATTGGGCAGTCCCTTTTCCAAATGTTTTTTCACCGACAATTGGTACCCCAGCTGATTCTTTTAATGCTCCTGCTAATATTTCCGAGGCACTGGCACTTCCTCCATCCACTAATAGAACAAGTGGCAAATCAAACGATTCTTTTTGACCTGATAATTGTCGTTCCCTTTTACCATCATTATATTCCATTTGATATATTACTTCACCGTTCGGTACAAATAAACTTGTTATATAAATTGCTTGTTCTAAAAGTCCACCTGGATTTTGGCGAACGTCTAAAATTAATGCTTTCATTCCTTTTTCTTTTAATTCATTTAAATGCGTTTGTAATTCTGTCAATGTGTTATTTGAAAAAGACGTAATTTGAACTTTCCCTATCTTATTCTTTAACATTTCACTATACACAGTTTCAATTGGGATAACATCGCGAGTAATTTTGACCGTAATATTTCCGTCAATACCAGGCCTTGAAATTAATAGTTCGACTTCTGTTCCCTTTTTACCACGAATTAACGTAACTGCTTCGGTTGCAGTCATCCCTTGAATACTTTTACCGTCTACAGCTAAAATAATATCATTCGCTCTAAGACCAACTTTTTCTGCAGGTGAACCTTTAATTGGGGCGACAATAACAATTTTTCCTTCTTTTTCCTCCACTTGAGCTCCAATACCTTCAAATGAAGAATTGATGCTATCATGAAAACTATTTGTTTCTTCTTTCGTCATGTAATCGGAATAAGGATCACCAATGGCATCGACCATTCCATTTATGGCGCCTTCTATTAATTGATTCTCATCAATATCGTCTACATAATTTCCTTTAATACTTTCAAAAACATCATATAATTTCATGAATTCTGCACGATCTCGAACAGTAATTTTTTCTACTGGTTTATCTTCACCAAAGGATAACACAAAAATAGTTATTCCTGCGGTCATAAACACTAGAAAAAACATCATCATAATGAAGCGAAACTTTTTTATCTTTATATATTTATTATCCGTTCCGTTATCTTCACTTTGATTCTCTATTGAAAAATTTTCTATATCCTTTTCTTCCTTCGACATCTTTTCACCACTTTCAAGGAAAAGTTTGACAACAATTTTATACTTATAAGTTATAAGATACCATGTTTCTTTGTAATTGAATAGTTGTTTATATTTTTTCTAACAATAGAACCATCAAATTCCCTTCGATTCGGCAAAATACTCTTCTAGTGTCCAGTTATTTTCGTAAATTATTTTGGCGATTTCCTTGCCAACGTAGCGAAAATGCCAAGGCTCATAACTGTATCCAGTAACATCTTCTTTCCCTTTCGGATAACGTAAAATAAAGCCAAATTTATAGGCATTATTACTGAGCCACTGTCCCTCTACTGTATTTTCAAACTCCTCAACTAAATCAAATCCAACACTTTTCGCAGAGATATCCATTGCTAGACCTGTTTGATGTTCACTTTGTCCAGGTACAGCTACTAATGTTAGGGCTGTTTCTTCACCACTTTTTGCTACTTGATTTTGAAACACTTGTACTTGACGATTATAGGAGCGATAACCAGATACAGCGAAAATCTCAATCCCATCGTTTTTTGCTTGTTTGAACATTTTTTCTAAATGTTCTGCAGCAATTTTCCGTAAATAGCTTTTTTCAATATCTTGGTCACCGAAAGAAAAAGGTACTTTCGGACGTACTAAATCAGTCGGTTTGTAATCTTCAGGTAAATGTAATTGTTTATTTACTAATATTAACACATTATTAGGGTTTTGAATGACAGTTTTACCTTCTACTGTTTCAGTTTTCGTTATATTTTTTCGGTCAATTGTTACTTCTTTATTATCTTCCTTTTCTACGTCCTTGTTTGAAGGTTGATTTAGTGGTTCTGATTCAGATAATTGCTTTGATTGATCATTTTTTATGTTACCATTTGCTTGACATGAAAATAAAAAAGGGATGGCAATACAAACGGATATAATTGCTTTTCTATTCATACGTTTTCACCGTTTCCATTCATTATTTTAAACAAGAATCATTTTATCATTTACTTTGAAAATATGATAGATAAAAATGATGACAATTTTTTTTATGAATGATTACTATTTTATAAGTTTGTGAAAGGCAGTTTTCAAAAGCAATGTTGTTTTAAATGTTAAAGTTCGTAATTAAGGCAATTTTTGGTGGACGTCAGTTGGATGTGGCAATAAAAATTATGAAATAGTAGAACATTTCTATGGTGTATTATGGTCTGTTTTAGTCAAACGATAATAAATTAGAGTGACGGAATAAAAAACAAGAAAAAGCAAGTGACCCTAGTTACGTACAAATAATCGTCGGTCCACTTGCTTCCATTTTTTCTAATAGATACGACTGAAACGAATAAAGGTCCGATTATTTAATGGCTGCTTCTAACGCCACTTCAATCATATCGTTAAATGTCGTTTGTCTTTCTTCTGCAGTTGTTTCCTCTCCTGTAAGCAGATGATCACTAACAGTTAATATGGACAAAGCTTTTCTGCCGAATTTAGCAGCTAATGTATAAAGTGCCGCTGATTCCATTTCTAATGCTAAAATACCGTAACGGGCCCATTTTTCATGTTCCGCATTTTCATCGTAAAACATATCTGCTGTAAAGACATTGCCAACTTGTAAGTGGAGTCCTTTATTCATACCTGCATCATATGCTTTTTTCAATAAGTCAAAATTAGCGGTCGGTGCATAGTCCATTGCGCCAAATATTTTTCGGTTCATTTGTGAATCTGTTGAAGCACTCATTGCTAAGATTACATCGCGAACCTTCACATCTTTTTGAATTGCACCACAAGTCCCTACACGGATTAAATTTTGGACGTTATAGCTTTGCATTAGTTCAGTCACATAAATGGAGATGGAAGGTACTCCCATGCCAGTTCCTTGGACAGAAATGCGTTTTCCTTTATATGTTCCCGTATAACCGAACATATTCCTTACTTCATTATAACAGACAGCGTTTTCAAGGAATGTTTCAGCAATATATTTTGCTCTTAATGGGTCTCCAGGTAAAAGAATTGTTTCAGCAATTTCATTTTGTTTTGCTCCAATATGTACGCTCATTTGCATTCCTCCTAATGATAATAAATAGAACACTAATCCAACTATACCATATTTTTCACAAAGAGAAAATAGTACTAAAAATTACTGAAACATGTTGAAGTTGTTAATAGGCAATTTTAATCATTTTCAGGCGAGTTTCTCTTATAGCGACTATCTCCAAATTAGAGAAACTCGCCTTAATAATTCCATTGTTAAAAATAAAGGGAGTTTAACTACGTTTTTCATTGTTAAATGGATTTTTTGAGAGAGCTTCTAACTTTTTTAAAATTTCGTTCATTTTCTTTTTGTAATTAGCTTCTTCAAAATTTTGATATAGAAAATAATAATCGTTATACATATCTAATAACGTATCTATATCAGCTGTTTCTTTTGTTTTTGCTGAAGATTTTGGCGGGGATAATAATAATGGCTTAGCTGACGTTTGTTTTTTAGAGTTGATTAATTTTAAAGCATTTTCGCCACTCGTTATATATGTTAGTTCTTCTTCTGATGCTTCTAACCATTGCCCATCACTAATTCGAGAAAGCTCATAGATGATGTCATCCCATGCAGATTCACGATACCGCCAAATTTCAACACGAAAACCGATTACTGTGAAAAGCTGCTGACCATATCCTTTCACCCGGACAATATCTCCAAAATGGTATTTATATTCTACATGAATATTTTCTGTCAGATGGGCTTTCGCTTCGTGATGATGCTTTAATTGAAGGGAAGATTCGGCGAATAAATGATCATGTTCCGCTAACTTATAATACCAATCTCCTTCAATATAAACGATTTTTTTTACATTTCCTTTATTTCCAACTTTCGTTATCACAACATTGTCACCAATTTTAAATTTTGGTTTTTGATTTTTTGTCATTTTTCTCCCATCCTAAGACCATTAAATTTTCAATCATTATATAAAAAAACAAATTTATTAATCAGATAGTCTATATCCCTATTGTTTTTTATAATATATGCAAACAACTTGGCCAATGAGAAAACCAGCATTTGTTAATGCTGGCTAGGATGGGAAACATATGATAAATCGTTAAGTTATCTTTTGTCAAATTCGATTTGGAGATATAAATCCCATGCATCATCAAATATCGTCATCGAAGGCAAGTAATGTCCATTAAGTTCTAAATAACGACTTATTTCATCGTAATTGACTGATTGGGTTGGAAAGCTGTGATCTTTATAAGCATTATTTGCGAACTTTGCCAGTTCATCGTTTCCCTGCGGATGACGGTAACGCATTAAAAAGTGATAAAAAGATTTGGGCATGACAATAACCTTTCTAAATGATTTGCTGGATGTATTATGTTTTTAAGTGTAACTTTTTTAAAAAATGCCGTCAAGCTACTTATTATCGAATAATTAATATCCCTCGAGATCAGAAAAATCAAAGTAGTTCCGTTTTAACATTCGCTCTTCTGCCATTAACTTTTTATAGGTGAATACTTTCGGTAAGTTTTTCGTATTGACGAGAAATAGCTGATCTTCAATTTGTTTGATTAATGCCTCTTCTTGATAAATCATTTGGCAATCTAGGCATTGAATGGAAGGAGTTTCTTTAATTTCTACCGCTCTCGTTCCATCGGGAAGTTCCCAATATACCGTTTTATCCATTTTCTTAATTTTTGCGCTGCCACACCATTCACAAACTTTACTCATTTAAGTCCACCTTATCCTTTTGGAAGAATTTTTTTTGCTGCGCGATAAATTTCTTCTCTTTTAATCGGTCCCGTTTTTCACGAAAATCTTTTAATGATTCGTGATCTGGATTTCCTTCATACAACTCCCGCTTTTCAATTCTCTCTAGCCCTTCTGGAATTAAATTAAATTTTGATTCATTCATTAATGCTGCAATACCTGTTTTTGCAGCTTTTTCTTGCATATTCGGGAAAATTTCTTGAAAATAATCTTCTGCCTTCCCAGCTATATAGTTTTCCGGTTCTGGATATGTCGTAATAACTCCTTCAAAGTTTCGTAGAACAACTTTATCTGCACTTTGGGAGATTAAGTAGTTTGGCTGTAACGAAATCTTTCCTCCCCCACCTGGAGCATCTACGACAAATGTAGGTACTGCATAACCACTCGTATGCCCCCTCAATGCTTCGATAATTTCCAATCCTTTAGCAACCGGTGCCCGGAAATGGCTAATTCCTTCCGATAAGTCACATTGGTAAATATAATATGGACGAACTCTAATTTTTACTAAATCGTGCATGAGCTTTTTCATAATTGGCACGCTGTCATTAATACCCGCTAAAATTACCGCCTGATTACCAACTGGCACGCCAGAATTTACTAACATTTCACAAGCTGTCTTTGCTTCTTCTGTTATTTCAATGGATGTGTTAAAATGCGTATTTAGCCAAACTGGGTGATATTTTTTTAATATATTGCAAAGGTTTTCTGTTATTCGTTGTGGAAAAACAACCGGTGCTCTCGTACCAATTCGGATAATTTCAACATGAGGGATGGCCCGTAAATTTTTTAGAATGTATTCTAAAATTTGATCATTAATTAATAATGCATCCCCTCCAGATAAAAGAACATCTCTTACTTCCGGAGTATTGCGAATGTAGTCAATCGCCTTATCTAGCTGTTTTTTAGGCACCCCCATACCAATTTGGCCGGAAAAACGGCGCCTTGTACAGTAGCGACAATACATAGAACATTGGTTCGTTACTAGGAAAAGAACTCGATCTGGATAACGATGGGTAAGTCCTGGTACTGGCGAATCCTCATCTTCGTGTAGCGGATCTTCTAAATCATAAGGAGTTTTATACAATTCGCGTGAAATAGGTACGGATTGCATCCGAATCGGGCAACGCGGATCATCTGGATTCATTAGCGATGCATAATAGGGTGTTATATTTAAAGGAATCGTTTTTGCCGAAATGCGTACTCCTTCTTCTTCATCAGCAGTTAAATTGATAACTTTTTTTAAATCATCAACTGTTCGTATCGTATTCGTTAATTGCCAAAGCCAGTCATTCCATTGTTCCTCTGTAACATCTTTCCAAAGATCAATCTCTTTCCAGTGCCGTTTTGGCTTATACAAGTTAAAATTCATGCTATTCGCCTCCTAATCATTTACTAATTAAATATGCAAGTATGATGCCAAATGACCTAAGGGCGATAACGAAAATGCATTGTATCAAGAAATAAATAATTTGCTAGTAACTTTGAATATTTTTCTATGTAACAATGCAAGCTGGATGTAGACGGTGAAAAGAAAAAACATGCCGAAAATTAGGCATGTTGTGTAGCTCTTGATTTTAAAATGAGCGCTTTGTTAATTTTATATTTTTTAAGTTTCGTTTGTAATGTTTGTCTTGGCAACTGTAATTGGTTCGCGGCTTTTTGAATATTTCCATCCGTTTTATAAAGCATATCGATAATAATTTGTTTCTCAATGGATTCTATATACTCCTTTAAACCATGCTGTACCACTTTCTCTACATTATTACCACTTTCATGAGTATCTTCTGTTCCATATAAGTCTTGTAATGTTAGTGGCAAATGTTCCAGAAGAATTTTATTTCCTTCACAAAAATTCATTGCATACTCAATCGTATGCTTCAATTCACGGATATTACCGGGCCAATCATATTTAGTAAAAACATCCTCAACCTTTTCACAAATGTCAGTTACCCGTTTTTGAAAACGTTGATTATATTGTTTAAGAAAAAACTTTACTAATATTTTTATATCTTTTTTCCTCATTCTTAAAGGTGGAATTTCGAATGCTAACACGTTTAACCGGTAATATAAATCATGTCTAATGACATTCGTTTTTAGCGCTTTTACAGGTGAGATATTCATTGCGGCAATTACCCTGACATCCACTTTCCGTTCCTTTACATCACCAATCCGACGAACGACACCGTCTTCTAATATACGAAGTAATTTGGCTTGCAAATCAAGTGCCATACAATGAAGTTCATCTAAAAATAATGTTCCTCCATCAGCAAGTTCAAATAATCCGGGTCTATCAACTGCCCCTGTATAGCTCCCTTTTGCCGTACCAAATAATATACTTTCTAACAATGTTTCCGGTAATGCAGCACAATTTTGAGCGATAAACGGTTTATTCTTTCGAGTAGAAGCTTCATGAATTCCTTGGACAAACAATTCCTTGCCTACCCCGCTCTCACCATAAACTAAAATAGAAGAATTCAACTTAGCTACTTTTGAAATTTTACTCTTTAATTCAATTAGTTTATCATCTGTTGTAATGATATTAGAAAAAGTATATTTTTGACTTTGTTTATTTCGGGGGTGTTGAGTATCTTTCCGTTGCAACTCCACTAACTGGTCGGCCAATTGTCTTAATTTAGAATAGTCTTTTGCGATTTCTACCGCGCCAACTATTTGATGATCAACGATAATTGGCAATGTCGTGTTCACAGTTTCGATCGGTATTCCGTATAAATTTCGGTAATTTTGTGTTTGATGATATATTGGTTTTTTTGTCTCAAGCACTTTTAATAAAGTACTAGTTTGTTTTGTTAAAGACGGAAAGGCTGACAACAGATGTCGGCCCAATACATCTTCACGGGAGAGTCCATCGTGACGTGCTGCTATTTGATTATAAAATATTGTATTACCTTCCAAGTCAATAATATGAATCCCTTCATCAATTGTATTAAGTACCGTTTCGAGAATTTGCTCCCAATTAATTCTTCTCACCTCCCAGTTAATTAGCTAAGTTTTTCACCCACATATTCATATCTTCCAGCTTATCAAAAATATAGCAGTTATTAGTTAGCCTACCTCGATATTGATAACCTAGCTGATAAAATGCGTTGTTCATCCCGAACGATAATGCTCTCGCAATAGAATAAGTACAAAATATTTGTTCTTTCATCAATTGTTTTTCTAAAAAAGTTATTAATACTTTCATTAATCCCTTTTTTCTGTGTATAGCATATGTGGCGCAATCAGTAATTTCTGCATTTCCGTTTTTTCTATCTATCTCAGCAGATGCAGCACTAACAATCTTTCCTTCCTCCGTAATACATGCAAATAACGTATTCTGTAGCATCACATTCTGGATATAGTATGGATCATCCATCGGTGTCGGATATATGGCAAAGACTGTTTTATATAACTCTGCTAATTGGTCGGCATCGTCTACCGTTGCTAATCTTAAAGAATAGTTTTGCGGTAATGATGAATGATCGAATTTTGCAACTAACGAATGTAAAATTGTTTCTTCTTCCATCCAGAATGTGCTTGTTCTTCGTTCACTCGTATAATATTTCGTGAAAATATATGCATCTGTTCCGGAAAAATAACGGTCAATCATTGCCTCTAATTGGAATCCTTTACTAAGCCAGTTTGTAAAAAATTCTCTTTTAGCATAGATAATCAGCTTTTCGATGTTGTCTTTTTTCACTGCTTTCTCTAATACTTCAATGGCAGAATCAACACTCCCGTTCATGTGCAATACCCGGATTCGTTTATTAAATAAATCAATTATATAATGAAGAAATAATTGTTCTGTCCTAATCTCTATTTCTTTCACGAAAAACATCCTTTCTAATATCTACTTCTCCATTCCAGCCACTTCTTCAATGGTTTCTTTTAATATAGCAAACCCTTTTTCTAACTCTTCTTCTTTGATAATTAATGGTGTTAATAAGCGAATAATATTACTATATAAACCAGCACTCATTATGATTAGCCCTCGTTCATGTGCTTTTGCCATCACTTGTTGGACAAATTGTTTATTAGGAACTTTACTTTCTTTGTCCTGTACAAATTCGATAGCACACATGGCACCTAGATGGCGAACTTCCCCCACTTGTTTGATTCTATCTTCTAAAGCTTTAAAAGTTGTGAAAAATTTCTCTCCAATTGCTTCCGCTCGCTTCACTAACTGCTGTTCTTCGATTGTTTCAATAACTGCAAGCGCCGCAACACAACCGAGTGGACTACCACCATATGTACCACCTATTTCACCTACCTCTGGTGCATCCATGATGTCGGCTCTCCCTGTTACTGCACTAATAGGAATCCCTGCAGCAATAGATTTCGACATCGTCATTAAATCGGGTTCAATGGAAAAATGTTCAGAAGCAAACATTTTTCCAGTTCTAGCAAAACCAGTTTGGATTTCATCCGCAATAAATAAAATTCCATTTTCTTCACAAATCTCCTTTACCCCTTGGACGAACTTTTTTGATGGGATAACGAAGCCACCTTCCCCTTGAACGAGTTCCATTATAACGGCAGCAACTTCATTGGCAGGAACTTCCCGAATAAATAGTTCACGAAAGTTTTTCAATAATCGTTCGTCCAGTTCTTCTTTCGTTAACCGATTCTCATAGTAATAATAAGGGAACGGTAGTTTATATGTTTCAGGAACGAATGGTCCGAAACCATTTTTATATGGTTTTACTTTACTCGTTAAAGACATAGACATATATGTTCTTCCGTGAAAACCTCTTTCAAAAGAAATAATTGCTTTTCGTTTAGTAAATTTGCGTGCGATCTTAATCGCATTTTCAACAGCTTCTGCACCACTATTTAAAAAGAACGTCTTCTTCGGGAAATGACCAGGAGTGATTGTATTTAACTTTTCAGCGAGTTCGATATATGGTTCATACATCATTACGTGGAAACAAGGGTGGATATATTGCTCTATTTGCTCTTTTAACGCTGCAATGACTTTTGGCGGGCAATGACCGACATTTAAGGAACCGATTGCTCCCGCAAAATCGATATATTTATTTCCATCCACATCAACAACTATAGCTCCTTTAGCTTCTTTAATAAATGTTGGCAATGTGTGGAATGGACCTCTTGGAACTGCTTGATTTTTTCTTGTTAATAATTCCTCACCGAGTGGACCAGGAATAGTCCTTCTTGTTAAGTCCATCTATATATCACCTCTATTTCTCGCTAATTTCACACCAATGGATCACAGTTTTTGCAATAATTTTGGCAGCTGTAATGATATCTTCTAACAAAATATATTCATCACTGTCATGAGCCAGTTTTGTAATACCAGGACCAAAAACAACGACAGGTATCCCGCCCGCATGATAGAGCATCCCTCCATCTGTTGCCCAAGGAGAAGCTTCTATAATGGCTTTCTGACCGATAATAGACTGATAGCTTTCCGCTACCGTCGTAAGTAGTGGATGGTCAGCTGCAATTGTACTAGGTAACCAGCGAGCACCGAACCATTCCAACTTAGGTGGCTTTTCTTGAAACCATTCATCTTCTACAATTAATTCATTTAAGGAAGACTGTAGTTCTGCCATTGCTTCATCAATCGTTTCATCTGGTTTTACTCCAAGTCTGCCTTCTATTATTGCTAAATCAGGAACAGAGGAAGGCCATTTTCCACTGTAAAATTTTCCGACATTAATAGGAACGGGAATTTTAATATTCTTATATAACGGATCAGTAATCGTTTCGTTTCTTTTCGTTTCTAGTTGCTGAAGCATGTTTATTACTTTCATTGACTTTTCAATCGCATTCACACCTTCATAGCGAGTTCCTGCATGAGCCGATTTTCCAAATACATTAATTCTAAACCATAGTGAACCTTGCAACTTAGGAAAGATTTTTAAATTAGTCGGTTCAGGAATTAGTGCGCCATCCGCTTTATAACCGCGGACAACCGCAGCTAAAGTGCCACTTCCTCCGCTTTCCTCTTCAATAACACTTTGGAAAATGACATCTCCTTTTAAATGGATACCGCATTCTTTTAATGCTTCTAACACATATAAGAGGGCAACCGTCCCACCTTTCATATCCGTCGCCCCTCTACCATACAACTTCCCGTCCATAATTTTGCCGCTAAAAGGTTCATATTGCCAATCGTCCATATTCCCGACCGGCACGACATCGATATGACTATTTACAATAAGGGATTTTCCACCGCCGCTTCCTTTTAAAGTTGCAACGACATTCGGGTTTTCTGAAAAATCTTTTCGATCGGAATGAAATAAAGGATGACACATTGTTTCTTCGCCAATTTCCCATATATCGAGTTCTAAACCAAGCTCCCTACATTTCTCAATAATTACCGCTTGCCCTTTAAATTCTTGCATTCTCGTACTATCTTCTTGTACAAGCCGCTTTAATAGCCGAATTGCTGTTTGTTGATTATTCTCTATCCAATGGAAAACTTCATTTAATTGTTGTTGCAAACTTTCCACTCCTTTTCATTATTTTTTTGTATGAAATTATGCATTCACTCTTATTTGTGCTGGAACTTGAAATTTGGCAGCAGTATGTTCCATCACTTCTGATATGGAAAAAGGCTGGAAAATCTCTGTTAATATTAATTGATTCTGTTGAATTTCAAAAACTGCCATTTCTGTAATAATCATATCGACACAATTTTTTGCAGTTAATGGGAGTTTACACGTAGACACAATTTTCGGATTCCCATATTTATCAAGATGGTTCATCACTACAATTACTTTTTTTGCCTTTTTCGCTAAGTCCATCGCCCCGCCAATTCCAGGTACCCGTTTTCCAGGAACAATCCAATTTGCTAAATCACCTGTTTCACTAACTTCTAATGCACCGAGAATTGTAATGTCTAACTTCCCCCTTCTAGCTATCGCAAACGCAATCGAACTATCAAAATATGAAGCCCCTTTATGAATAGTGACTGGGTATCCGGCAGCATTACAAAGATTTGCGTCTTCTTCGCCCCTTTTCGGTGAAGGTCCAATACCAATAATGCCATTTTCTGCATGAAATAAAATATGTTTTTTCCCAACTAAATGGTTTGGGACGAGAGAAGGAATACCAATCCCTAAGTTTACGATCATACCATCTTCAATTTCACGAGCCGCCCTTTTTGCAATTTTATTGCGAGTATCTATTCCCAAACCCATCGCCAATTCACCCCTTTAGAAGGTACAATATAATCCACAAAAACTCCTGGTGTGACGATTTCTTCTGGATGTAATTCACCTAGTGGGACAATTTCTTCTACTTCGGCAATTGTAATTTCTCCAGCCATTGCCACTAAAGGATTAGTATTTCTTGCACTTTTATCAAACACAAGATTCCCATAAGGATCGGCTTTTTTTGCATAAACAATGCCTACTTCTGCTGTTAAAGCTGTTTCTAACAAAAACGGTTCATTATTTAAATGGATGATTTGTTTTCCTTTTGTTGTCACTTCATTATCAATACCAATATCAGTAATAATCCCAGCTATCCCAATGCCTCCTGCACGAATGCGTTCCACTAAAGTTCCTTGTGGTGAAAATTCAATTTCTAACTCGCCGTTTGTCATTTGTTTTCCTGCGAGTGGATTAGATCCGATATGAGAAACAATTGCTTTTTTCACTCTTCCTAAACTTATTAACTTGCCTATACCGATATGAGGAAAGCCAGTATCGTTCCCGATAACCGTTATATCTTTTATATTTAAATCAATAATCAAATCTATTAAACTTGGTGGTGTTCCAATTCCCCCAAAGCCACCAAATAAAAGTGTCATTTTATCGTGAAAAAAATGTGCCACCTTTTCTAATGAAGTGATTTTTTCTAAAGGATTATCCATTACTATCCCCTCGCTTACCCTTACTTAGGGTGAATTGTTACGTCTCTTTCCATATTTTTCTGTGAAAAGTCATGAAAGGTATTATTTAGCCGTCCTACTAAATCCAGCATTTCTTCATGTGTAATTGTAAGTGGTGGTGCAATGAGGATGGCATCTCCGTTTATTCCATCCAACCCCGCCTGGGCAGGATATACTAGTAAGCCATTTCTTCTAGCTAGTTTGATTATTTGTTCTGTTACGGTTAATTGTCTTGAAAACGGTGTCTTTACTAACTGATTTTCAACAAACTCGATACCTATTAATAATCCTTTCCCGCGAACCTCCCCAATAAAGGAATACTTTTCTTGTAAATTTTGAATTTCTGCTTGTAAAAATTCTCCTTTTTCCTTGACTTTTGCTATGACATTATTTTTCTTCAAATAATTCATTACCGCTAAACCTGCAGCGGTGGAAAGTGGATTCCCACTAAACGTGTGACCGCTCATAATTAACTTACTACCACTTTCTATAGCTTCCATTATTTGTTTATGTAAAATAACAGCTGCTAGCGGACTATAACCTGCACTTAACCCTTTTCCCAATGTAATAATATGTGGTTGAACTCGCCAGTTAGTGATTGCCAGCATGGAACCTGTTCGTCCACACCCGGTCATTACTTCATCTGCAATAAATAAAATTTCATTTTCTTCACAAATTTTTGCAATAATTTCGTAATATTCATCTGGTGGAGTAATTGCACCACCTGCCGCACCAATGATTGGTTCTGCGATAAATGCTGCGATATTTTCGCTACCAATCCGTTTAATAGCAGTTTCTAACTGAGTGGCACATTTCAACATACAGTTTGGATATGTTAATTGAAATGGACAACGATAACAATAAGGAGGCTCGATAAAGTCGACTTCCACCAGTTGAGGCAAAAACTTTTTTCGTCGGATTGGATGTCCTGATAAAGCTAATGCACCATTCGTAATTCCGTGATAACTAATCCAGCGGGAAATAAGTTTTGTTTTACTCGGTTTTCCTAGTTCTTGCCAGTATTGAAGTGCTATTTTCACTGCTGTTTCTGTTGCCTCGGAACCGCTATTGACAAAAAATACTCCACTGTAATCATTACCGACTTCGTCTATTAACTTTTTGGCTAATAGTTCAGCTGGCTCATTAGCAAATTGAGAACGATAAACAAAGGCTATTTTTTTCCCTTGCTCAGCAATTTGATCGATAATTTCATCCAAGCCGTGACCGATATTTGCCGTTACAGCCCCGGAGCAGCCATCTAAATATTGGTTACCGGAACTGTCATATACATAAACACCGTTTCCGTGTGAAATAAGCGGATAAGTTTCATCTAAAATTGGTTTGATGACATAAGACTTATCCATCACGATACGCCTCCTCCTGTTTGTTCTAGCTTTCAAATAATACATAGGGGATGTACATCACATAATGGAGCTTGCTACATTGTATGATTCAACAAATATTTACATACCTTTTAATCATTATTTCACGCTACATTTCTCGGTCTTCTTTTGATAAAATATATGCTATGTAAAAATTAAACAGTTGCTTACGGGTTATTAATTCATTGTTAAGAATAGGAAAGGAGAACTTTTGTGATTGGATTACCGAAAGATTTTGTGGAAAAGATGGAGCTTTTATTAGCAGAGGAAGCAGCAGAATTTTTTTCTAGTTATCAATTGCCGAGAACAAGTGGGTTAAGAATTAATCAGCTGAAAATTACGGAATCTAAATGGGAACAACTTGCTCCTTTTCCGCTTGAAAAAATTCCGTTCGTTTCGCATGGTTATTATTATCCTTACAGACAAACGGAACCAGGGAAACACCCATACCACCATGCAGGGCTCTATTACATTCAAGAACCTAGCGCAATGTTTATCGCCCCATTACTTGCTGTTCAACCAGGAGATGTAGTATTAGATTTATGTGCCGCACCAGGTGGAAAATCCACTCAATTAGCTGCCGCGTTAAATGGAAAGGGGCTTTTATTTGCCAATGAAATCCATCCGAAACGAGTGAAAGCTTTAGCTGAAAATATTGAAAGAATGGGGATCACGAATGCAATCGTGACGAACGAAACACCGGAGCGGTTAGCGAATCATTTTCCTGCATATTTTAATAAAATATTAGTCGATGCTCCTTGTTCTGGAGAAGGGATGTTTCGTAAAGATCCGGAGGCAAGTAAATATTGGACTAATCATCACGTAATGGAATGTAGCATTAAACAAATTCATATTTTGGAAGAAGCTTATAAAATGTTGAAGGGTGAGGGAACAATCGTCTATTCCACTTGTACGTTTTCACCAGAAGAAAATGAACAAGTAATTGAAACATTTTTACAACGGCATCCCGACATGGAACTAGTACAAGTTGAAAAACATCATGGGATTGAGGCTGGAAGAGTGAATTGGACAAAAGCCTCTACAAAAGAGATAGAAAAGTCTGCACGACTATGGCCCCACCGTCTTAAAGGTGAAGGCCATTTTGCTGCGAAGTTAATAAAACAGAGTGAGACAATAACTTCAGTAAAACCGTTGAAAAATAAACAACATCAAATTAGTTTAAAGGATTTTGCTAACTTTCAGGAAAAATACTTACAAAATATTAGCTTTAACCAGCTTTCTCTGTTTGGTTCTCATCTTCACGAATTACCAGATAATACACCAAATATAGCAGGACTAAAGATACAACGCTTCGGATTACATCTTGGGGAATTGAAAAAAAACCGCTTTGAGCCAAATCATGCTCTTGCTTTAGCAATAAGACCGCAACAAGTAAAACAAACATTTGATTTACCTTCATCTAGCAATTTGCTGAGACAATATTTAAAAGGTGAAACAATTGCTTGCGATCAATACAAAGGATGGGTTTTAATAACAATGGATGGATTTCCGCTAGGTTGGGGAAAAGCTTCCAATGGACAAATAAAAAATTATTATCCAAAAGGATTACGGATTTTATAAAAGAATTTAAAGGTTTTTGTTCTTATTATAGTGGAAATGAAGATGGAAGAAATGATTGTTTTTTGATATAAAAACTAGTTGATTGAAGCATAACGCGATGATTCCTCGAAATAGGCATTCGTGCAATGCGTCGCAGCCGAAGTGTTTCTCGTCCTGCGAAAAGAGCGAAAATGAAACTCCACAAAGACGTTTCCTCGTTCTTTGTGGAGTCAAAACCTTTTCTATAATTTATTCATTATGGCATTTTGAACGAAAAAGTAATTTCGTCCTTCGATAAATCAAACTGTTTTGCTTTTATTTGTATTCCATTTTTTAATTCCATTTTTGTTAAGTGTAAATAAACCATATGTTCATTCGGGAAAATTTCAACCCAATCAGGGAAAGAATATACTCGTTTAATAAAATTTAACACATACGTAACAGGTAAATGCAGATTGCCAATACTGATTCCTTTTTGAGATAATAGCAAATCTCCATTTTCCAATGCTTTCGCATCAAATGTCATACTCATATCAATGGATTCTGTAAAGACGGGTAAAGACCCTACTAATTCAACTTCGTCTTTTAAATATACACCATAAGCGATATTCCCGTCATTCTCATTCCTTATATATTCATTAATGAATGTCGTCAAATCTTCCTTTTTCGCTGAAATAATTAACTCTACATCATCGTTTTGTTTTGTTGTACTAATTTCATTTATATTTCCACTCGTTGGCAGCATGAATAACAGTAATAAAGTAAGCATTACTGCTATATTTATACCTAGTAAGATGAAAAACGCTCGTTTCCAATTTCGCTTATTCATTGCCATCTTCCTTCACAACGAACCATTCATTCGTTTCTGTCAATTCTACCTCTGAAAGGGTCGCATATATTTCCTTTGCGATCAGTGAATAACCTTTATTATTCGGGTGGAAACTATCTTCATATAGTAAATCTATGCTCCCATCAGAAAAAATATTTTCAATTGGTGCAAAATATGTTTGTTCAAATTCGGAAACAACTTGCTGACCAATTTCATTCCATTTATCGACAATTTCATTCAGTTCCTTAATGTTAGCAAATAAATGCTGAAATGGATTATAAAGACCTACTAAAATTACAGTAGACTGAGGATTTAATTTTTTTACGGTAGTAATTATATTTGATAACCTTTTTTCATAGTTCGGTTCTTCTTTGAGAAAAACATCCATTTGAAGATTTGTGAAATTATCTCTCATTATTTTCATTAAATCATTGCCGCCAATTGTTACAATAACTAAGTCTGCTTTCTTAATATCTTTTTCTACAGTTTCTTGTGTCAATCTTTTTAAAAGTTGATCTGTCCGATTGCCACTTACACCATGATTGAAAATTTCAACCGTTTTAACCCCTTTTAACTTTATTAAATCTCCTTTTAAAAAATGTAAATAACCACCTTGGTTACTCGTATCACCGACACCTGCAGTTAATGAATCACCGATTGCTGCAATTTTTAACGGTTGGGGGATAAAATCTGCTGGGATTAGAGCTTTCGTTAAATGTCCAACATCTCGGTTTTCTATATGAAGTTTCATTTCATGTTTCGATTGTTCAAAGGAGCACGCTGCAATTATATTAATTAAAACGAACCAGATAAATAAACGAAAATATTTTTTCATATAATCCACCTACTATCTTACTAAGTTTTATTCCAAGCAGACGGCCCTTTGATTATATCATGAATATGTGCGGTCTAGAACAATGAGTTGAATATATTTCACTTACTTCCTCTACTTACTAGCACTTCAATATCTTGTAACAGTTCCTCATATGGGATATCTAAAGCAGAATAATATTTTACCACTACTCCTTGTTGATCAACTAAAAAGAAATCGGTTCCATGCATTACTTGATCATCATCTTCTGGTTTTAATACAAAAAGATGAAAATTGTCTTTAGCAAATTGTTCAATATATGGTTGAACATATCCGGTTAAAAAATGCCAATTAGATAAGTCCTCCGTAAAATTTGCTGCAAAACTTTTTAGCTGTTCAGGTGTGTCGACCTCAGGATCAATACTAAAAGAAATGATTTCCACATTTTGCAAATCATTTTCTGCTAACAGTTGTTGGATTCTCGCCATATTTGCAGTAATAGGTGAGCATACAGTTGTACAATTTGTAAATATAAAGTTTGCAATCCAAATTTTCCCTTTTAAATCAGATAAAGAAAGCTTTTCCCCGTCTTGATTAATATGTTCGAAAGATTCAATTGGCCAATTTTTTTCATTTTCTATTTTCTTTGAGCTGCATCCTGTTAATAATAGACTGGATATTAGTAGTAGAACAAAAAAGAATTTTATTCCTTTCATGAATATTCTCCTCCCCTTCCTCCTCATTTTAACAAAATAATTACCCTATCCAAAATAATTCATACTTAGATAAACTTACAAACATCCACTTTTTGACAAAATGTTAACAATCATCTACTAGCATAATAGAGTGTTAGGTAAAAGTTAAAATCTGATTCCTTCCAATTAAAAAGAGAGGGCACAATATAGAAGTTTTCCATTCCTTCTAATGCCCTCTCTGTCAATTTTTATTCTGCATAATACATAAAGCCAATAGCCCCTGGACCAGTATGCGTACTTATAATTGGTGTTGTATCTTCTATTAAGATTTCTAGATTTTCATATAGTTCTAATATTTTTTCCTTTAAGCGGATTGCTAAATCTTTTCCATCCGCGTGGGTGATACCAATTCCTTTAATTATTTTTCCATTCGTATCTTCAACTAAATGTTTAACTAATTGTTTGACAACTTGTCCGTGGCTTCTTGCATTAGCAATTGGTGAATAAACACCTTCCTCAAGTGTAGCGATTGGCTTAATGTTAAGTAACGACCCAATTAATGCTTTCGCTTTACCAATACGTCCACCTTTCATTAAATTTTCTAACGTATCAACGACGACAAATAATCTTGTGGACTTACGGACAACGTTCAAACGATCAATTATTTCTGCCATCGAATGTCCTTTTTTGGCCATTGTAGCTGCTTCGATTACTTGAAAGGCAAGTCCTTTAGAAATATATAAAGAATCGACAACCGTAACCTTTCCATTGCATTGTTTTGCCGCGGTTTCAGCGGTTCGTACTGTACCACTTAAGCCAGACGATAAATGAATAGAAATTACTTCACTGCCATCACTCGTTAATTCATTATATAATTTAATAAATGAACCTAAAGAAGGTTGGGAGCTTTTCGGCAGTTCATCTGCTGTTTTCATCTTTTCAATAAATTCAGTCGGAGTAATATCTTCCCTATCTAAGTAGGTCTTTCCTTCTAAATTTATTTGCAACGGTAACACATGGATTTCATATTTTTGAATAATTTCTTTATTTAAGTCTACTGTTGAGTCTGTAACAACTTTAATTTTTGTCATTTTTTCACATCCTATTTTTTACAAACTATTGACTGCTTGGATGCAATCTAAATTATCATTTTTAACATTATTTACAGCTAAAGAAACTTGGTAACATTTTTGCGAATTACTTGGAAATGATTGTAACATATCTTTAGCATCACGAAAAGAATATTTGGTCGTGTTTAACCATGATTCGATTGCTTCCTTTTCGGTTAACATAACTGGCATCCGCTCATGGACGTCCTTTACTAATTCATTAGCCTGCGTCGTAATAATCGTACAAGATACAACAGAATTATTCGACGTCGTTTGTTTCCGATCCCATAGACCGGCAAAAGCAAATGGTGCTTCATCCTTCTTCATAAATCGATAAGGAATTTTCTTGCCATTTTCATCTACTTTCCACTCATAGAAGCTATCGGCAAAAATGATGCAACGTCTTTTATTTAATAAATGCTTAAAACTTGCTTTCTCTGTTAATGATTCAACACGGGCATTAATTAACGGTTTCCACTTTTTTGTATCCTTTACCCAATACGGTACGAGACCCCAACGAAGAAATCCTGCTTTTCTGCCACTATCAGTATGTACTGCCGCTAATATATTTTGTGTTGGAGCGATATTATATCGCGGCATATAATCATCAGGGAATGTAAGGAGATCAAACGAATCAATTAACATTTCTTGTTCAACTGTTAATGTAAAGCGTCCACACATACTTTTCCCGCCTTTTTTTATAAATGGCTACCGTGAAAATACTGCGATTTTCATTCACTATGGTGAAAAATTGCTTTCATGGGTGTCTATGTTATTGTTAATTGTTGATTTTTAGGCAGTTGTTGATTGTAGTGTAAGGCGGCGACTCCTCGAAAAAAGCATTCGCTTTTCCTTCGTGCGATGAGTCGCGACCGTTGCGTTCCTTGTCCTGCATAACAGCACTAGCAAGAAATAACGAGACGGCGTAGCGTCGAAGCGGCTGTGGCCGTGCCCGCGGAAAGCGTCCGCCTGAAACGGAAATCAACAACAATCTTTAACATAGCCTGTAAATTAAATCTATATCTTTTCATAAATAATGAACTCATAATCGAATGGATTTTTGTCATCCTTTTTTCCTTTTTGTCTCGCTATTTCTCTCCAGTCTGATAATGAAAATTCTGGGAAATAGACGTCACCCGGAAAACTATGATGTATGAGTGTAACATAAAGTTTCGTTACTTCTGGCATAAAAAGGTTAAAAAGCTCTGCCCCACCTATTACAAATATTTCTTGGTTCATATTTTTAATATACGTAAATAAATCTTCCACCGAATGAAAAATTGTAATCCCTTCGTGAAAAAAATGTTTATCACGAGTTAGGATAATATTTTCTCTACCGGGTAATGGGCGACCGATGGATTGGAAAGTCTTTCTTCCCATTACAATAGGATGACCCATCGTTATTTTTTTAAAATAGCGCAAGTCTTCCGAAAGTCGCCATGGGAGGGTACCGTTATGACCGATAACACGGTTTTCATCCATCGCGAAAATATAAGAAATCATACGCTAACGACTCCCTTAATATGTGGATGTGGATCATAACCTTCTAACGTAAAATCACTATATTCAAAGTCAAATATATTTTTCACATTCGGATTAAGTTTTAACTTCGGTAGTTCTCGCGGCTCCCGCGTTAATTGTAATTTTACTTGTTCAAGATGGTTTAAATAAATATGAACATCACCAAAAGTATGAACAAATTCTCCTAGTTCTAGATCACATACTTGGGCAATCATCATCGTTAGCAAAGCATAAGAGGCAATATTAAAAGGTACACCTAAAAACACGTCTGCAGAACGTTGATATAATTGGCAAGACAGTTTACCGTCCGCTACGTAAAATTGAAATAACGCATGACATGGTGCAAGTGCCATTTTTTCTATTTCACCGACATTCCAAGCACTTACGATTAATCTTCGAGAATTAGGATTTGTTTTTATTTGTTCTATCACATCGCTAATTTGATCAATCGTTTTACCATCACGGGACTGCCAACTTCTCCACTGGGCACCATATACTGGACCTAAATTACCTGATTCATCCGCCCATTCATTCCAAATTCTAACACCATTTTCTTGTAAATATTTCACATTCGTATCGCCGCGCAAAAACCATAGTAATTCAAAAATTATCGATTTTAAATGTAGTTTTTTCGTAGTTACTAGAGGAAAACCTTCCTTCAAATCAAATCGCATTTGGTAGCCAAAAGTACTTATCGTTCCAGTACCTGTCCGATCTTCCTTTTTTACCCCATTCTTTAAAACGTGTTCACATAACTGTAAGTATTGTTTCATTTTTTCACACCTTTACTTCCATTAATTGCTCAATAAATTGATACGTTTTTGGAGCTATCTCTATTAAATTTTTTTTTGTTTCTTCATTAGCATAATACATTGCGAAAGTTTCTGCAAAATATTCTTCAGGGTAAAGAATAAAGTATAGATTATTACCGAAAAGTTTATGAACTTCCTCTTGCCAAATGTGTTGAAAATGTCCGCTACTAGAAATATATTTGAAAATAATTTTATCAATGGAGTGAGCTAGTTCATGTAGCTCTAAGTTAACCGAATGATGGCCAGATCCGAATGGACTAGCACCTATTTTGACAAAAACAGTATGGCTGCCGCCAATTCCAGGAACATGGTCCCAAGTAACAGAGTTTGCAGGGTAGCCTCGCGGTGTCACCCCTTTTAAATGTTGTAATTGGGTAATATCCGTTAAATTTCCTGTAAAAAATTGGACAGTTATTTGATGCGCTTTCATCTTTTGTATTAAATGAATCGGTAACTGATCGATTATTTTTAACATTTCTGCTGCGGCATCTTCATCAAAATGATTATCTGGTAATATAATTATTTCATTCAATAAATTGCGAGACTGTAATGTTAAAGTAGCTAGTTTGGAAGAATTACGTATATCTTTTAAAAAAATATACGGGAATTGGGCACTAGTCTGCTGGCATAGTAATAGATTTAGCAAAACGATTAGGGAAAAAATATTTTTTTTCATGATGTTTCCCCTTTCTAATAAACTATGTTAAAGAATAGTGTCGATTTTTTCGTTCCAGATTTATTTGTGGCGAATCTTAGCGTCAGGAACAGGCAGACCTTTCCGCAAGGCACGTCCTCATATTAGTCCTAACTTGGAACATTTTTCTTAATGGAGTGGAAAGCATTATACGACTTTAATAATATTAATTATATCATGAATTAATAACTTCATAGTTGTCCATTTATAGGTAATTAATGCTACTTTCCTAGTAATCAATATAAAAAAACCTTAATCATTTGCTTTTGAATGATTAAGGTTTTTCAATTTACCCAATGTGGGGGCATATTTTTATCCCAATAAATACTTCCTAAGTCATGATGTGTGTGATATTGATCCATAAACGTATGATAATGAAAATTAAACCAATATCCTTCTTGAGGTTTCAAGTCGCGTCGAACATGAAAACGAATGATATCTTCATTCGTGATTACATTATAAATATGAAAGATTTTCTCGCTTTTACCTTTTCCTGGAGCTTCTGAAACTGCTAAATATGCTAAATGTTCATCCGGTAAAAGGTTTGTCACCTCTTCAATCGCCTGTTCGATTTTAGGTAAAATGATTTGTAGAAATTCGTCTTCAATAACTGGTCCAATTTTAGAACCGAATTTTTTCCAAGCTTGCTGTTGACCTAGTGATACCGCTTCCTTTAGAAACCTTTCTTTTTCCGAAATGGTAGGTTCTCGTTCTGCAAGTTGAATTTGTAATACATCTTTTTGAGAAGTATCAGATTCTAATACATCATCTTTATTCGTCTGATTGGGTAGTTCGTTTGCTGCATCAATGAAGTGATACGGTGAAATTAGTCCGAATGATAAAATCGTAACTAATGCTACAAACGTTTTTCTCAGCCACCGTTTAATTTTTACCACCTCCTAATATATAATTCTATTATACTTTATTTAGTTAAATTGAAAAAGGGTTTTTTCAAAATTCAGTGTGGAAAACTAGTATTTATTCTTTCTTTCTATGAAGGGTATTTGCGTTGAAAACGTTGTGAAAATAGGGAGATAATTCCTGCTACAATCACAAGGAAAAATTCCATAAGCAAGTAAATTGAGCAAAAAGAAAAGACTACCCCTTTTGTTTTGTTAAGGTTCCATTCAATGGATTAGTATGGAAACAATTGGAGTAGTCTTCCTATTGAATATTAACAGTATTTTTCAAAAGCTGTTACGATATTGTCCGCTACTTCCTCTAAGGAATGATATTCAATCTCCTCTCTCGGAATAAAGTGAACTACTTGATCATCCTTCAATAACGCCATAGATGGTGATGATGGCTCAATATTTGTAAAATATTCCCGCATTTTTGCTGTTGCTTCTCGATCTTGACCAGCAAAAACGGTAACGAAATGGTCTGGTTTTTTCTTCGCTTCTTGAATACTTTTAATCACTGCTGGCCGAGCTAATCCTCCTGCACAGCCACAAACAGAATTCACGAGGACGAAAGTTGTTCCTGTAACTTGATTCATGAAGTTCTCAACATCTTCTACAGTTAATAATTCTGTGAAGCCAACATCTGTTAATTCTTTACGCATTGGCGTAACTATTTGTCGCATATACTCTTCATATGCCATTGACATGTTAATCCCTCCTTATGTATCCATTGCAATTATAATATAGACAAGGTAGAAATAAAAATTTCCCCCAATTAGTTACTCATTTTTTCTCGCTTCTAGCATTTGCTTCCAAATAGATCCTTTTGCTAGTTCACCTGACGCAATTCTCTCTATTGCCATTTTCACTTGTAATGCTACTTCAAATTCAGGATCATTTTCCGCTTCTTTTAGAGCTGGTATGGCCTTTTCGTCACCAACTTCATATAAAAACATTGCCGCTCGCCAACGAACTAATTTATTTTTATCTTTTAATGCAGCAATCATTTCCTCTTGCGCTTCTTTGAAGCCTAAATCACTTAAACAATCACCAGCAGTTCGTCGTACAGTGACACTTTTATCTTTCAATCCTTGATAAATATATGGTAACACTGCTTTATCTTCAATCATCCCAAAATAAACGACTGCGAGCCGGCGGATAGAAGCATTGTCATCCGATAAAGCCTTTTCTAGTATCGGCAAATCCGCTAATGTAGGCTCAGCCATTTGTTCTAATGCTGCATAACGTTTCTTCCAATCAGCGTGACTTAAATCTTCCATTGTAATCTTTCTGTATTTTTGGGTAACAGGTGGTTGGTTTGGTGAAAGTGCATAGTCTATTAAATGTTGCAACCGTTCATTCGAAAATGTTGCATTTAATTCTTCAACAATTGTTTGACCAATCTCATCAAAGTCTCCGTAACGAACTCCTTGCTCTACCCATTTCCGCTCAAAGACGACATTATCTCCAGGCAATTGAACTTGATTAATTGCCGTCAAAAATTTTTCCGGTAGTCCGTATCTTTTTTCAGCGTCACCATCGGTCAACTTAACTTGCATAGGAATACCTTTAAAGTATTGAACAAATACTTGAATTTCTCCAAAACGGTCGAGTATATTATTGTCTTTTTGTTCCTTTGAAGTAGTATCTTCTCCAAGGGCTACTCGAACTTGCGGTAATATTTCTTTCCAATCATATTTACTATTCCGTTCCACAGCTAAAAAATCTGCAACATGATAGACACCTTTCACACCATCAATTGATAAAATCCGCCCAATTTCTTCTGGTGCATTTTCTATATCCGCTTTTTTATAATTATTCCTTTCTCCACTCTTTAATTCTTCATCCAAAATAATTTTCATCGTATTTGGACTTGGTGTCGGTTCTATCGATTTTATTTTCATTTTCCTCTCCCCTTTGTATATAAATTAGCTTTCTGCAAGCTCTGATAAATAGGACCATCTTTCAATTAATTGTTCTAATTGTTCATTTAATTGTTGCTCTTCTTCCATTAACTTTTGAAGTTTAGAAAAATCGCTACCAGTGCTTGTCATTTCATCTTGAATAGCAGCTAGTTTTTCTTCCACTTTTGCTATATCACTATCAATCGTTTCCCATTCGCGTTTTTCCATATAAGACATTTTTTTCTTTGTAACTCGTTCTTGCACAAATTGATCTTTACCTGTTCGTTGAGTTTGCTCTTTAAATTGTTGATTATCCTTTGCTGATTGTAAATAGTCGGAAAAGGAACCGATATATTTCTCGATTACACCATTCCCTTTAAAAACTAATAATGTTTCACAAACCTTATCTAAAAAATAGCGATCATGAGAAACAGTAATGACTACCCCGCTAAACTGGCTAATAAAATCCTCTAAAATAGTTAAGGTTTCCGTATCTAAGTCATTAGTCGGCTCATCCAGCAAAAGAACATTCGGCTCTTCCATTAATAATTTTAATAAATACAATCGCCGTCTTTCCCCACCTGATAATTTTCGGATGGGCGTTCCGTGAGTATGCATTGGGAATAAAAACCTTTCTAACATTTGTGCTGCAGAGATCAACTGGCCTGAGGAGGTTGCAATCATTTCCTTTGTTTCTTTTAAGTATTCAATCATCCGCTTATTTAAATCCATGTCGATAGATTCTTGCGTATAATAAGCAATTTTCACCGTTTGCCCCACTTTTATTTCACCGGAATCTAATGTTAGTTTCCCAGCTAATAAATTTAATAATGTTGACTTACCGCTACCATTTTGTCCGACTATACCGATACGATCCCCTTGTTTAATTAATAGATCAAAGTTCATTAATATTTTTTTGTTTTTGAAGGACTTAACGGCGTTTTTTATTTCAAAAACATCTTTCCCTAATCTTGAACCAGAAAAATCCATGTCTAGCTTTTCTCGGTGGATTTTATTACTAAGTTCTTCATCCAGTATTTCAAACCGATCAATTCTCGCCTTTTGTTTTGTAGACCGTGCCTTCGCTCCTCTTTTCATCCAAGCAAGCTCTCTCCGGTATAAATTTTCAAGCTTATCTCTTTTGCGGAGCGTTTCCTCATCACGACTTGCTTTTGCTTCTAAGTAGCTTTCATAGTTCCCCTTATAAGCATAAATAGTACCGTTAGCCAATTCAAAAATTTGATTGGCCACTGCATCTAAAAAATAGCGATCATGAGTAATAAATAAAATCGATTTTGGATATTTCATTAGTTCATCTTGCAGCCATTCGATCATTTCATAATCTAGATGGTTTGTCGGTTCATCTAATAAAAGTAAGTCTACTTCTGTCATTAACGTTTCTGCTAGGGCAACCCGCTTTTTTTGGCCACCAGAAAGATGGGCGATTTTTTCATGAAAATTGTTGATTCCTAACTTTGATAAAATCATTTTCGCCTTTGAAATAATATCCCATGCTGCTAATTCATCCATCTGTTTCTGATAGTTAAAATACCGTTGTTGAATTGCATCATTATTAGGATCCTGATTAAGTTCTACTAGTGATTTTTCATATCTCTTAATGACACGATTTATTTCCGTATCTGCTGTTAAAAGTTGTTCTAATACAGTTAACTCATTATTTAATTGCGGATGTTGTTCTAGTATGCCAATCGTATAATCATTAGGCTTCACTATAGAACCTTCATCGTAGTCATCTTTCTCTGCCAAAATCCTTATTAATGTTGATTTTCCTGTACCATTAATACCTATTAGCCCTATTCGTTCTTTCTCTGCAATTGAAAAAGTTAATTGTTGAAATAAAGTCTTTTCTCCAACAGTCTTTTTCAATTCATTAACAGATAAAATTTTCATCCTTCACCATTCCACTCTTTATAAAATTGCTCTAAGTATAATACTAAAAATTTATGTCGCTCGGCCGCCAATTTTTTACCACTTTCTGTAAGCATTAAATCCTTTAACTTTAACAATTTTTCATAAAAATGATTAATTGATGTTGTTACTCCGTTCCGGTAATCTAACTCAGAAATTTCCGTTCTTCGTAGTATTGTCGGATCATAGATTAATTGTCCTTTTGCCCCTCCATAAGCGAAGGTGCGAGCAATTCCAATCGCTCCAAGCGCATCAAGGCGGTCGGCATCCCGGACAATTTTCGCTTCCATCAGTTCGATGTTTTTTTCATGACCACCGTTATAAGAAATCGATTGAATTATATCGATGATTTTCTTTTTTTTATCATTCGATATTGGCAAATTAGTTAAAAATTTGTTGAAACGTGTTTTATTATTTTCAGCGTTACTACGTTTTACATCTAATATATCATGCAACAAGGCACCCATTTCAATAATAAAGGGGTCGCCTACGTTTTCCAATTTCGCTAGCTGCTTTGCATTTTTCCAAACACGTTCCATATGATGCCAATCATGGCCAGTGGAGTCCGTAGCAAACTCTATTTTAACAAATTCCTTCGTCTGCTGAATAATCTTGTTCATCCAGATCACCCCTTGAAACTTAATTTTAACATAAAAAGTAATAAAGGTTATCTTCTATGTTTGAGCCAATATGTTTATGACATATTTAAAATAAATAATTTTGGATGTAGGTAAGTTCTCACACTTTTCAATAAAAAAGGAACTGTAAGGAACAGTCCCAGAAACATTTAAAAAATGCAAGTTTTTATCATTTATAACTTTATTTTTTTAATATCATTTCTTCTAGTTCCGTACTGAATGTTGTCGTGTCAACAACAAAATTGGTGATTTCATCAATTTTATCTTCTGTCAATAAGTAGTTTTTTTCTAATACGTAACGATAATTTATTGTCTGATCCGAATAAATTAATTTACATGACTCCATTGTAAAATCTCTCATATATTTTTGCTTAATAAATTTCAATACTCGTTTCTCTAATATCTCGTTTAACGGGTGATGAATATAATAATAAAGCTTTAAATTTGCACCCGCTTCTTCTTTTAAGGAATACCACTCAGAAGCTTGTTGTTTAAAGGATGAAAAAAGTTCAATTTTTGTTTCCGTATATGTCCTAAACTCATTATTAATCCGATAAGTTATCGTAAAAGAGCGGGATAAATCTGCTAAATTAACAATGTCGTTTCGCTCTATTACAACAATTTTTCCTTCTAAATCGAAATCATATACATTTCCCTCTAAAACGACTTTTAAATTTTCATATGCGGTTGGATCAAACATTTCATCTACCTCTTTATTCGGCTGAGTTATTTTTGTTCATTGAATATCGGAGTGATTCCCGCATTTCACCGATAGTGGCAAGGAAAGCGAAACATATTATTTTGTATAAGAAACTATTTACAAACTATTTTGTAATTGCCACTTAGAAATTATAAATATTGAATATCCGAATTATTATTAAAAAAGCCCTGTTACTTGTCCATTGTCATCCATATCCATTTGCAAAGCAGCGGGTTTCTTTGGCAATCCTGGCATTGTCATCATATCACCTGTCAATGCGACGATAAAACCTGCACCAAGTTGTGGCTTAAACTCGCGAATAGTAATAGTAAAGTTTTCCGGTCTTCCTAATAGCTGAGGTTGGTCCGATAAAGAGTACTGCGTTTTAGCAATACAAATAGGCAAATTTCCCCAACCATTTTCTTCTATTACCTTTAGTTGTTTTTTTGCTTTTGAAGTGAGCTCTATTCCTTTTCCACCATAGACCTTTTGAACAACCTTCAATAATTTATCCTCGATAGAATCAGAAAATGAATATACAGGTTTAAAAGAATGAACGGAGTAATCGGTATTTTCAACAATCTTAATTACATTTTCTGCTAAATCTATGCCACCTGGACTTCCTTTTTCCCATACTTCTGTTAACGCCCACGGAATTCCATTTTCTTCACATATAGTTTGAAAGGCGATTATTTCTTCTTCCGTATCAGTGATAAACTTATTTAAAGCGACAATAAATGGCACGCCAAATTGTTTAATTGTTTCAATATGTCTTTGCAAATTGGCAAAACCAGTTTTTAGAGCATCAATATTTTTATTATGGAGCATATCTTTTGTTACTCCACCATGTAATTTGAGGGCACGAATAGTGGCAACAATTACTGTGGCAGCTGGTTTTAAATTACCTATTTGACATTTAATATCGAAAAATTTCTCTGCACCTAAATCTGCTCCAAAGCCTGCTTCCGTTACAACATAATCTGCTAATTTTAAAGCAGTTTTCGTAGCAATTAAACTATTACATCCATGAGCAATGTTAGCAAATGGACCACCAGAAATAATTGCTGGCGTATGTTCTAACGTCTGAACGAGATTTGGTTTAATGGCATCTTTCAATAATAAGGTAAGAGCTCCAGCTACTTGTAAATCACTTACTGTGACAGGTTCATTATGTATATTGTATGCAACAACAATTTTACTAATTTTTTCCTTTAAATCATGTAAATTTTCTGCTAAACAAAATAATGCCATCATTTCTGATGCGGCGGTAATATCAAAATGTTCTTCACGCGGAATTCCGTCATTAACCCCGCCAAGTCCAATAACTGAATTGCGTAGCGAACGATCATTAATATCTAATGCACGCTTCCACAGTATCTTTTTCGGGTTAATATTTAATTCGTTGCCGTGATAAATATGATTATCTATAAAAGCGCTTAAAGCATTATTGGCAGCTGTAATTGCATGCAAATCACCTGTGAAATGAAGGTTAATATCTTCCATTGGTACAACTTGTGCATAGCCTCCACCACAAGCACCGCCTTTTATACCCATAGTTGGTCCAAGAGATGGTTCACGTAAAGCTAATACTGTTTTTTTACCTAAAGCATTTAAAGCGTCCCCTAATCCTACTGTTACTGTCGATTTTCCTTCACCAGCAGTTGTAGGATTGATGGATGTTACTAAAATTAAATTGCCATCTTGTTTGTGCTTTTGCTCGGAAGCTATGGAGAGGGGTAATTTAGCTTTATATTTTCCGTAAGTTTCCAAATCATCTTCCTTTATATTTAAGCTAGCTGCAATCTCACCGATAGGTTGTAACTTAGCTTGTTGTGCTATCTCAATATCTGATAATATTTTTCCGCTTTTTTTTACAGTCAATGGAGTCCCTCATTTCTCTATAAGCTTTCTTCTCTATTTTACCATTTTTTAGTGAGAAAAATCTGGTTTTTTATCAAACAAAATTTATATTGTGCAATCTATCAATAGTTCGTTAGTTTGCAGAGTGATTAAACTTGTTCTTTCATTATTTAATGATACTTAAAAAAAGAAATGGCCAACCCGTGGCTGACCTAGATTATTCGTTCATTATTCATCAACACGATATATTTCCTCAAAAGGTTGCACAACGACAAAACCTTCTCCAGAAAATTTCATTTGTACCGATTCACCACTGCCTCTACCAATAAATGTTTTGAATGATATGTCTGTAACAAATTCCGGCTGTAAATTTCCAGACCAAGCAACCGTTGCATTTGGATCAGTATAAACTGGTGAATTCCTTGATACTACTAATGTTAGTGGCTCATAATGCGAGGTAATTGCGACGAGTCCAGTACCTTCTACTTTTACATTAAATATACCCCCGGCTAACATCCCAGCAACACGGCGCATCAATTTAATATCCCAGTCCAATTGTTTTTCAAATGCTAAAAGATCATTTCCATTTACATATATCGATTGGTTATTCAGATGGAGAACTGAAATTTTTTTCCCTTGATCAGCTAAATATAGTTTTCCGTTGCCCCTTGCTTTCATTAATGATGTACCTTCACCAGTGAACGCCTTTTTAAATAATTTTCCAATACCGTGTTCTAATATTCCTTCGCGCTCAAATTTCATTTCACCACGATAAGATATCATGGTCCCCATTTTCGCCCAAACTTCACCAGTTAAATTAATTTCCAGTACCCTCTCTGTTTCTAACTCAAATAGACCTTGACCTTTCTCTGATTGTTGCGTTTGATTAACAAATTGTTCAATAGAAAATTTCTCCATTTTACCCCGCCTTTATATTAAAATTTTCAGTATTTTCAATCCCTACACTATAATTTAATCGCCATCTTAATAGTTAAATTGCGATCATTTCTATGCTTGTATATCCTTATTCTTCATCGACCATTTACATTCCTTTTAAATTTTGTTATTCCTATTAAACAATTTGTTGAAATGGATGCAATTATTACGGGTAAAAAGTTACCTATCGGGGAGAATAGTAGTAAGGAGGGAAGAAAATGGAAGAAATAGTTGCCGCAGATCGCAATTACAAAGGTGAGATTATTAGTTTTCAAACATCGTCTGGGAGAGTAATATCCTATAGAAAAGCTTTACATGATATTCAAGCAGGGTTAATTCAAGGTGTGCAAGTAATTGAAGAAAACGATACAGAACTTCCTAAAATCACACAAATGAATGACGAATATTCTTTAGCAGATTTACCGACTATCCATTAAGCTTTTCCTGATCAGATCTTTCGAGTAGGCACAACAAACCGTTCATTCATTTCAAACATGCGATGTTTAATTAGACATGAAAAGAAAACAAACACAATTAAAAGAAGAGTACAGTTGCTACTCTTCTTCTTCTTTCGTTTGATAGCTATGTAACTCTTTTAAACGCTCTGGTTGATCAGTGAAATATTGAACAACATCACCGATTCGATCTATTGCATTCCAGCTTAAGTGATGCTCAATCCCTTCTACGTCCTTGTATATATTTTCTTCCTTTACACCAATCAGCTTTAAAAACTCTTCTAATAAATCATGACGATATACTAACCGTTTACCGATCTTTTTCCCTTTAGGTGTTAAAACTAGCCCACGATATTTTTCATAAATCAAATATTCACTCTTATCAAGCTTTTGTACCATTTTTGTAACCGATGATGGATGGACAGATAGTAATTCTGCAATATCAGAAACCCGTGCATATCCTTTATTCTCAATTAATATGTAAATTTGTTCAATATAATCTTCCATACTTGGTGTAGGTGTTGGCATTTTTTCTCCTCCAAAAAAATAATAACAATCACTAAACATGATATAAAACGAATTTTCATCAGTGAACGAAATTCCACCATATTTGTGTAGGCTAAAAAGACAAACGTTTTATTAATATACTCCTTTCCCGCTTAAATGTAGTGATACTAATTAAGTATCGAGCTACAATATCGGCAACTTACTCATTCATCTTTAAAATAAAGCGGGAGGCTACTGCCTGTTAGTGCGGGTAAATGAACTGTAGTATTTACAATTGTACTATAGTTATATACTACAGACAAGATAAGCGACAGCTATTCTTGTTGAATAAAGAAATTAATGAACAATTACTTTAATTGTAAATTTTTTTGAACACTCGATAATTATCTTGACTACCAATTTCCGTTATTGTATATTTAAGTAAATCAGAAAAACGGTAAATTTTGCTTTTTAAGAGACTAGTTTTCTGATTTGAAAATTTTTATAGACACAGTGTGTCAGAGAAGTTTAGGAGGAAAAAACATGCAAAACGGTAAAGTAAAATGGTTTAACAATGAAAAAGGTTATGGATTTATTGAAGTAGAAGGTGGCGATGATGTATTTGTACATTACACTGCTATTCAAGGTGATGGATACAAATCATTAGAAGAAGGTCAAGAAGTATCTTTCGAAGTCGTTGAAGGAAATCGTGGACCTCAAGCTGCAAACGTTGTCAAATTATAATTTGCATATAATTATATGAATATGATAAAAAATTAATGAGGCTGGTATTTAATGATACCAGCCTTTATAATTGGTTCCCAAGCTTTCGCAAATGATTCCCGACTGTACATTTATTAATACAAAAATGATGTGCACTTCTCCGACCATATTCCTTTCTCAGTTGCCTGTGTACGAAACAACCGTCACAGTAAGTCGATAACAATTTATTTACCTCGGTTAGTAATTGATTATTCCTACCCATTATTCCTAACCCTCTCTTTTAATAACCGTTAATCTCCTGAGTACTTTCAATTATAATATTTTCAATAGCTTGACTCGCTAATTTATGTGCCTCTTTATTATTATTCCGGCCAATGATTTCAAATGTTGGGTATAAGTTTAACCACTTTATTTTGTCTTCTATTCGATCTAGCCAACGATTAAGATTCTCCTCATAGCAAGGCCATTCATCCATTAACTGCTTTAACAAGCCTTGACTATCCCCGTTAATTTTCACCTTTTTCCCTTTTATTTTTTCCATTTCTAGCTGTTCCAATGCAAAATACAATGCAGCATATTCTGCTTCATTATTTGAATTGAGTTGTTCTAGACGAGCATTTATCCGCTTTCTGTAATATTCATTTCCAAGTTTATAGTATATAACAACACCTATCCCAGCAATTGCTGTATGTTTTTCATAATTACCATCAAAATAAATAATTATATTGTCAGGTTCCCCTTTTAATTGTACTAACAATTTTTTCAAATCTTTCTTCGTCCATTTTACCCCTGTTTCGTCTTCAATTATCATTTCCTTCACTCGACCCGTATTCTCTATATCTTCAATAATAGGTAAGATGTCTTGATCAGGAATCCAGTCAGACAGAAAACTTGTTGTTAAACGTTTATGTATATAATTCCAAGTGATTTTAAATTGCATTAGATAACCCCATTTCTAATGTCTTATTTCCTATTTATTATTATAGCCGTTGCTTCGTTTATTTATATAAATATTTGGTAAAAATAAAAAAATTGGGATTAAAAACCCAATTTTAGTACATTGTTACAAAATATTTTTCTCTTTGGCAAATTGATATGCTTCATTTTTATTAGTAATATTAGCCGCCTTCATATTTTCTAATAGACTTAAGTAAAAGCTCCCGTCGAATCGTTTTTGTGCTTTTAATGTGATCTCAATTGCAGTAATTACTAATAGTTCCGACGCCTCTGTTAATTGCATACCAAAATATATAAATCCGATAGCATCTTCTTTTAAAGGAAAGCCTTTACTTTGCAAAAACTGTATATACTCGCCAACAGAATGGTGATAATGACTCATTTTACTCCATCCTCTTTTCAAAATCACTTTAATCATACCATTATCAACCGATAAAATTCCATCATTTTTTCAAATTTCGACAAACGGACATAAACATAAAAACTATATTATTGTGGAAAGCTTTTTATTGGAGGTGGTTAGGTGGGTAAAGTGAAAAATCGAGGCACTAAAGCACCAGGTGTAAATCCTCAAGGTTTTGGTCAAGACGGGACGATGACAGAAGACCCGAAAACTAAACTAGAAAATGCCGCTAAAAAGAAAAACACAAAATAGCAATGTAAAGAAATGTCAAAATAGTCGCAACTGCTATTGTTGGAATAAAGTAGCGAAAACAGACTTAGTTGTCGCTACTTTATTATTTCTGTTTTTAACTAATTTTACTGTTGGTCCAGTCCTCGATCATCGGCAAAATTCGTGACATTCCTTTAATATCTAACTTTTTAAGTAATGGAACATTTACCGTGTCAGAAAAGTTAATTTTTGCATCTTGTAAAGAAAAGGATAGCGGTACATCGAGCTTTATTTCTGCTAAAGTTTTCGATAATACGAGCAAATCTTTATCTGCTTCAATTTTTTTCCGTTGAGTTGCTGTTAGTAAATGGAGTGACTGCAATAATTTATCTATACTAGAAAATTCACGAATTAATTTCTCTGCTGTTTTGGGACCAATCCCTTTGACACCAGGATAATTATCACTTGTATCACCAGTTAACCCTTTCACATCAATAAATTGTTTCGGTTCATAACCTCTCTCAGCGATAAACATTTCTTTCGTAACTAATTCATAATTTCCGAATCCTTTTTTTAATAAAGCAACATCAATTCCATCATCTAAAACTTGTAAAATATCTTGGTCCCCTGTCAATATTACTACATCTGCTTCTTCACGAGATAAATTTGCAATGGTACCTAACACGTCGTCAGCTTCAAACCCGACAACCCCAACATTTGTAATCCCGAATGCCGCAACCGTATCTTTTGCAAGATCAAATTGAGGAATCATCTCTTCCGGTGGTGCGCCCCGATTCCCTTTATAATCAGGATATAAATCATTGCGAAATGTTTTACTGCCCATATCCCAACAAACAGCTATATGGGTCGGTCGAAAATGATTGACAGCTAAAAATAAATGTTTTAAAAATCCGTTAACTGCATTTGTCGGTGTCCCTGCATCATTATACATAAATTGACCTGTCGCTGCTGTAGCATAAAAAGCACGAAACAGTAATGCCATGCCATCTATTAAAAGTAAATTACGTTTATCTGCCAATAAATTCACCTCAAATTATCATTTAGCGAGTCTTTCGTCGCTACATTATTTTCAGGATAACTAATCCAATCACTGAAACTGCCAATATATAATTTTACGTTAGGAAACCCAATATCTTTCAATAATAACATATTTGGAGCAGCAGTAACACCTGATCCGCAATATACAATTATTTCCTTCTCTAATGGTAAATCATGAAAACGATCCTTTTGACTTCGTTTATCCTTAAATCTTCCACTAGCAATACCTGATTGCCAGTCCTTATGAATCGCTCCCGGAATATGTCCCGCTTTCTTATCAATTGGTTCGATTTCGCCAATATAACGTTTATATTCGCGTGAGTCGATTAATATCGCGTCTTTCTTTCCTGCCACTACTTCCTTAACTTCTGTCACATCTGCAAAAAGTTGTGGTTGAAGCTGTATTTCATAAGTGCATTTTTGATAACGAGGAATTTGCTCTTCCGTCTGAAATCCTACTTCTACTAATCGCGGATATCCACCGTTCACTACATAAACATTTTTATGTCCGACATATTTCATCAGCCACCAAAAACGGGCTGCGAATGGTGCTCCTCCTTGATCATAGGCAAATACAACTGTATCATTATCAATTCCACTTTCCTCCAGACGTAATTTGAATTTACTTAAATTAGGCAAAGGATGTCTTCCACCATGAACTTGGACTGGACCAGATAAGTCTTTTTCCAAGTGAAAATACACTGCTCCAGCAATATGCTTTTTCTGATACTCTATTTCACCCCAATTTTCGTCTGTTAAGGAAAATCGGCAATCAACGAAACGATATCGATTTTTTCTTATCAACAAATCGTTTATTCCCTCTGGCTCTATTATATACATGGAATCTCTCTCCCTACATGATAATTTTATTCAACTAACGTTTGAAATTCCTTCCATTGTTCCATTAACATTTCAAGATTGATAGCATTTGATAATACCGATTCGAACCCGTGATATTGTTCTTGCACTTCTTCCATAAGGAAATCAGCCATAATTCTCAATTGCTTATGAACCTCATTTACATAATGGTTAATAATTTTATTTCCTTCTTCCTGTAAATATCGATCAACAGGAGAGATTAATGCTTGTTGAAATTTCTCCGCCATTTTGGAGCGGCCATCTTTCTCAAAAAAGTTCTTTTTATTTGTAAACATTTGTAGTGCTTCCTTAAAAAGTTCTAAAGAAAGGTTTTTTAGTTTGTTATCAAAATGCAAAGGCGAAATCTCTTCCATTTCAAATATAGGAAAGTTCACATCCCGATTAACTTTTCTCATTTCTTTCATAATGGATAGTTGATAGTCTAGAATACTTTTTTCTAAAAATTTTTCTAAACGAAAAGTTGTAGCACGTAATTCTTGGGTAAGTTCAAAACCGATTGTTACTAGTAATTGTTTGCTGCTGTTTTTTAAATTCCTTTTCAATTCACTTCCATTACCAGTAATGGTTGTGGGATTTATCGCCTCTTTAAAAAAGTCTGAAAAGCGAAGAAGTATTCGCTTATTTAGATGATATAATAACTCTTCTAGTTCTTGTTTTAGTTTCCCTTCCACTAAATTTCCATCGATTCCATTTAAAATCTCCACTAACTTCGCTTTTTCATTCGTATATTGTTGTTGTAATCGTTCTTTTTCGGCACTATCTTCGTTGACTGTTTTTACTAACTGAGCTAGTCTTTCTTTCGCAATAAGGAGCTCCTGTTCGGCAGATGCCATTGCAGTTAAGCGTAAATCACCTGTTATAAATTGATAAAAAGCTTCTTCAAAACGAATCCAATCTTGATCAACTATCTCTCCCGCAATTTTCTTGTTCAACGTTGAAAGTGCAGACAAAGGAAATAGTTTTGGATTACGAATACCATACTCCAATAACTGTTGCTCTACGTATGTTAACACATGATCCAAATCATCTTCGTTATGGGCTAAATCAGATGCATTGACGATAAAAAACATTTTGTCTAAGGCAAATTCATCTTTTACACGACCTAGTTGCATTAAAAAATCTCTATCTGCTTTTGAAAATGCGTGGTTATAATATGTGACGAAAATTATCGCATCTGCATTTTTGATGTACTCAAAAGCTACATCCGTATGCCTCGCATTAATAGAGTCGGCCCCTGGTGTATCAACGATCGTTATTTTTTTCTCGGTAACATCGTTATCGACATAAAGATTCGTTCTTTCAACAAAACAAGAGAGGCTCTCTAGAGACACATATCGTTGAAAGTCTTCTAGTGAAACAAGGATTTCCTTCCCTAAATATTGTTTTACTTGATGATAGCCATCAGAAAATGCTTGTAAAAAGGAGCGATGTATTTGCATTTTTTCTAGCAACTGTTCATTTCCTAACAATTTTTCTACGGCGACGAGTAAGGATTCAAAATTATCACTTTGTAATTGAAATAATTCCAACACTTCATTAACGTCTTGTAAAATTTCCTGTTCCGTTTTAAATTTGATTAATCCAGAATAATGTTCATGATTATTGTCACTTGGCATCATTTTCGTAATACTAGCCGTCGTAGGGTTTGGAGAGGTGGGTAATAGCTTCTCTCCGATTAGAGCGTTAACAAACGTTGATTTCCCTGCACTAAACGCACCGAACAGTGCAACGGTATATTGTTCATTTTTTAACCTTTCTCTTCTTTTTTGTAAAAGGTCTGCCATATGATTAAAGCTGGGAATATCCTTTATAACTTCCGCTGCTTTTTCTAGTTTCGTCATTAAATGATGATAATTTTTTGTTACTAATTGAATATTATTAGTCTCCTCAACGATAAAAGGTCTCCGGTCGGTATCGGCATTGTTCATCATCTCTGCTTTCTCATTTGTATAGACCATTTTTTCATTTTGATCGTCGATAATCGATCGGATCTTTTTAATTAATGGGCTAACATCGTCCATCGTTGACTTATTAATAATCGTCAGTAAATTTTCTTCATTTTCCCGCATTTCATCCGTTGCCTTTTCGATTGTAGTTATCGCTTCCAAATATTCACTAATTGTCGCTATTTGCGAATCTATCTCAGATACTTCGGTAGTTGTATTCTCTTGCACGTTATGAATCATTTCTTCGATTATACTATTTACAAGCTTCCCGAATTCTCGTTTAATATTTTCACTTAAATCATTCGTGTAGTTTAATACTGCCTCTCCAGTAACAAGTGCTCCCGCTTTAACTGTTTGCAAAATAATAGTATTTGATAGTGGGTAATTAAGTTGTTGAATTTCCTTTTCTAACTTTGTACTTTGAATATGGAAGTCTTTTAGTAAATTTAGCAATAATTGTTTTACATGCCATAACAACTCTGCATTTACTGAAAGTTGTAGTTTTTCTACAAACAATTGCAACCGTTCCTGCTTTACAGCTTCAGTCTTTTTGCTGCTGAAAAAAACCCCCACTTTAAAATCTTTTTGTCTAGTTAGTAAAAATTCTTTTGCTAACTCACGTGTTTCTGCTGGCATTAAATAAGCATTTTTAAAAATTTGTTGTAATTCTACTTCGTACCGTCTTTTCAACATAAGATGTTTACTCGTCAATTCATTTTTCTTATTTTGTAATGTGTGATGACGGGTGGCAAGCTGGCTTTTCTCTTGTTCCGACAAATGGAATATTTTACTCTTTGCATTTTCTAGTAAGTCAGAATTTTCCTCTTCTAAAAATTGCAAATGCTCTTCTATTAATAGTTGTAATAGTGCATCGTAGTGACTTGTTTCCGTAACTGAAAATAGATTATATATTCCCGTTTTTAATTGTTCTATTTGGTTTAACGGGTGGTTAAGATTTTTTAGGCTTGTAAAGAATACTTTTTCAGGATATATTCCCCACCGATGAAAAGCATCAGTAACAGTTTGTTGATAGTTATTAAAGGTAATTTCCTCTTCACGATGCTTATCGATCATATTAATAATTAAATATAAGGGCCTTCCGAATTTCGCCATCTCGCGTGTATAGAAAAAATTATGCTCTGCTAATACATGGTTATAATCCATTACATAAAAACAAACATCTGCTAAGTGTAACGCGGATTCTGTAGCTAACCGATGGGCATCATCGGTCGAATCAATTCCAGGTGTATCCATAATGACTGAACCAAAAGGAAATTGATTAGAGTTTAGTTCAACCTCAATTTTATTAATGTATTGACCATCTTTAAAATATTTTTTAATATTTTCGACATTAGTCGTATCGCTATAATAGTTAATGATGCCATTATGAAAATAAACTTTTATATTATTATTGCTGCCTGACTTCACCTTCACTAAGTTCGCACTTGTAGGAATAGGGCTGGAAGGCAATATATTCGTTCGAAATAAATAGTTGATCATGCTTGATTTTCCAGCTGAGAAATGTCCGCAAAAAGCAATCGTTTTTTCATGATGGATAATTTTGCTTGCCAGCTCAATGACCTTTTTACAACGTACTTCATCATTATTTTTCAAAAATACTTCCTGCAAATGGGAAAGTTTTGATAGAATAAGAATATCTTGGTTTTGTAATTGTTCTGCAGTTGCACTCATGTAAGATTACCCCTTTGTTTTGCTTAATTCAATCACATTATATTTGTGACAACTTTAACAACGCTTTTATCTTATAAACTATAACTTTATTGTAAACGTTTAAAAAAATTATGCCAAATATAAAGATATTTCTAAACAACAACAAAAAAGCAATCGGAAACAATTTCCAACTGCCTGCTTTCAGTACAAGTTATATAAAACCATCATTTTTTACCGTTTCTATTATTTTTTTGGTTTTAAAGTATGATTTAATATGTATTTAAGCAAAATACTATAAGTGCAAATAGATAAAAAAACAAACAACCAAACCATGATGACACCGCCTACTGCTAAATGATAATCATTTTCAATAATTATATTTTATCATGGTTTAGCTTCCTATTCAATGACAAAATTAGAAACTTTTCAGACTATTTAGCAATAGAAACGTATTTACGATAATAAAAGTGTTTATCTTTTTATTATAGATTGTATTTATACTTTTGGAGGATTTTATATGAGTTTAAGCGAAAAAATTACCAAAATATTAAACGGTACGATTCAATCGGTTCAATCTATTGTTCCTATGGATTTGGAAATTGCACGACCAGCTTTACTTGCTGAACCTTTTAAACAAAGAACAACAGGCGTTTTAATCGGTATCACTGGTGATATATTAGGAAGAATACTCCTTACTGGCAATAATGAGCTATTTAGTAAAGTTGGTGAAAGTATGTTTGGAATGCCTGTAACAGGAGAAATGCTGGAATCATTTGCAGGAGAACTTGGAAATATGGTCGTAGGGAATTTAAGCACTATTATTTCTCAACAAGGCTTGACGATGGACATTACTCCCCCAACTGTCTTTGTTGGTGAGACTTCGATTTACGGCTTCAAAAAAGCGTTTCACCTACCGATTAAATGTGATCAAATTGGACAACTAGAGGTTGTTTTAATGTTGGAAGAAACGTAAGTAAAAGCTTGGAAAAATGGAACCGGGGATTCTCCATTCCCGGTCACTAAACAAATTTATTAAGAACTGACTACATAATCGTTATTAGACTGGTATTGGACATCAATGATAATTGGTTTTGTTTGTTTGTCACCACAACAAGGACATATATCTTGTTGTAAATAAATGTTACAACAATGTTCACAGTAATATTTCATCTGTCACCACACCTTTACACATTTATATTTATTTTATGACATGTTTCCATGAAGCGTGAGGCTCTTATTTTCCTATTCTTTTCATACCCGTTCAATCAAAAGAAAAACGAGAGAAATTTTACCAAGATAACGTTTTCTTTGTCAGATATCTTGAACAAGTATTAACTTTGTATTACGATACAATTAGCTGGAAATTTTATTGATTCATTATTCTTTTATTGAAAGTTTGGTGTAGTCGTGAAAGTATTTATTGCCAGACAACCGATTTATGATCGCAATCGCAATGTTTTTGGTTATGAATTGTTATATCGGAATAATCAGATGAATAACTCAGCGATAATTAACAATGAATTGGCAACAGCGGATGTTTTAGTAAATTCTTTTCTTAATTTTGGCATTGAAGAACTAACGAATAACAAATTAGCGTTTGTCAATTTTACAGAAAGACTATTATTGGATCATGTACCTGAAAACTTTCCGCCGAAAGATTTAGTTATAGAAATACTGGAGACAGTAAAACCAACGGAACAAATAATGGAAGCTTGCAGTTATTATAAAGAATTAGGATATCAAATTGCTCTCGACGATTTTATATTTGATGAAAGAAATCCTGATTGTTTAAAACTGTTACCTTTTGCAAATTTTATTAAAGTAGATTTTCGTTCTACTACACGGCAAACAAGAAAAAAAATTGCTCAGTTAAAGAAATTTTTTCCAGTGCAATTGTTAGCGGAAAAAGTGGAAACTGTGGAAGAATTTAATGAGGCATACCAAAGTAATTTTGACTTATTTCAAGGGTACTTTTTTACAAAACCTATCATCCTTACAAAAAATGAAATTCCGATTCTTTTTCATTCCTATATTGGATTGATGCAAGAACTGGAAAATCCTGAGCCCAATATTGAAGTGTTAACAAAAATTATCGAAAATGACTTATCTTTATCATATAAATTATTAAAAGCAATTAATAAAAACTTTTATAAGTGGAATGAAATAAAATCTGTCAAGCAAGCAATTGTTTTACTTGGATTAAAAGAAATAAAAAATTGGATCTATATCATTTCCATTCGGGAATCGAGTAAAGAACGTAATGATCAACGAAACGAAGTATTAACGACTAGTATTATAAGAGGAAAATTTTGTGAGTTTTTTGCTAAAACGGTTTTACGCGTAAACGATCCATCTGCTTATTTCCTTACCGGGATGTTCTCTTTAATCGATACAGTTTTACATATGTCAATGACGAATATTTTGCAAAATTTACCATTAGAAAAAGAAATCAAACTCGCCTTATTAGGGAAACATAATGATTATAAGGAAGTATTAGATTTAATATTATTCATCGAAAAAGCACAATGGACTGAAGTAACAAGGTACATCCGAGATTATAAGCTAAAAGAAGAACAATTAACAGATATTTATATGAATGCAGTAAAATGGGCAAATCAATTAAATAATTAAATGGGGTGGTAATACCGACCACCCCATTTTTTTGACTAGCTTATAAGTTATAAATTTCCGTATATTTTTCTGTTAAATAATTAATTAAGTAATTCGCATTTAAACTTTCCCCTGTCGCGTCTCGCAATATTTCCAATGGTTTTTTCAATTTTCCAAACTGGTGAACTTTTTCTGTAAACCAATTTTTTACTTCTAACAACTCTCCCGTTTTCAGTAATTCGGTAAAATTCGGTATATCCTTTAATAGTGCATTTTTAAATTGGGCTGCATACATGTATCCTAATGCATACGATGGGAAATAGCCGAAGCTCCCACCAGCCCAATGGACATCTTGTAAAACCCCTACTCCATCGTTATCTGGTGTAATTCCTAAATACTCCTCATATTTTTTATTCCAAATCTCTGGTAAATCCTTTACTTCTATTTCGTCATTGAAGAGTGCTTTTTCGATTTCGTAACGAATCATAATATGAAGTGGATAAGTTAATTCATCTGCCTCTATTCGAATAAGCGAACGCTTCACTTCATTAATTGCACGGTAAAATTCTTCTACTGGAACAGAATCAAACTGGGCACCTGCATATTTTTTGAACAACTCGTAATTATATTCCCAAAATGCCCGGCTACGTCCAACAAAAATTTCGTTAAACAAAGACTGTGATTCATGAATCCCCATGGAAGCTCCACTAGCCAATGGAGTACCAACTAACTCTTTAGAAATATTTTGTTCGTATAATGCGTGTCCCCCCTCGTGAATAGTGCCAAATATTGCTACTCGAAAATCATTTTCATCGTATTTTGTAGTGACACGGACATCACCTGGATTAATACCAATTGCAAAAGGATGGACCGTTTCATCAAGGCGACCAGCTGCAAAGTCATATCCCATTTGTTTTAAAATTTCCATACTAAAAAATTTTTGCTGTTCCTTTGGAAAATTTGTATAAAGAAAATCTGTATTTGGCTTGTTAGGTGATTCTTGAATTTTTTGTAATAGAGGTACTAGTTTAGTGCGTACGTCTAAAAAAACACGATCTAACGTTTCCACTGTCAGTCCTGGTTCATACATATGTAATAATGTATCGTATTTATTATCTTTATATCCCCAATAGTCAATAAATTTCTTTGTCATGGATACTAGTTGTTCTAAATATGGTTGAAACATAGCGAAATTTGCTTTTTCTTTCGCTTCTTCCCAAATAGTCTCTGCTTTCGTTTGCAATGTGACAAATTCTTGATATTCTGCTAAAGGTATTTTTTTCATACGATCATAAGTTTCTTGACATTCCAAAGCCGTTTTCCACGTTACTTCTGACAAATTTGTTTTAACTTCCTCTTTAAGTAAGGCGGTTAAATAAGTTTTCATTTCTTCTGAGGTTTGCATTTGAAAAATTTCAGATGATAAAATACCGATTACTTCTGATCTTTGTTCAACACCCTTTTTTGGTGCCCCTGTACGTAAATCCCAATACATAATTGCGACAGCTTCATTATAGGCAATAATCTTTTTTACGAAACTAAGAAAGTTATTTTCTATTTGTTTAATATTATTATTCAATGGGATGAACCCTCCTTTAATATTTATCTTCACTATTTTACCATAAGGAGGTATTTTTTCACATTTACCTCCCCTTGAGGTAAATGTTCTCTGTCCATTATGTAAAAAAAAACAACCGTGATTGGTTGTTATATTTGAGTATCTTCCATTGGAATGTTATTTATGATTGTTCTCCTTGTTACTGGAGAGGAAAGGGAAAAATTAATAGCTTGTTGTAAATTCATTTCTGCCTCTTTTAACAGCGAGTAGGCTGGAATTTCTTCTACCGTTTCATTTTTTAATTGATTAAGTGTGTTTTCAATTGCCCGTGAAATTTTTTCAAAATCACATGTTTCTCTATACATGACCAATCCCCTTTTTTCTAAATTGTCGTTTATTATATTATAAACGGGTTTTTCAAAGAATATTCATAAAGAAAAAAGAGGAATAGTATCATTTTTTGTTGAAAAATTATCATCAGCTTATAGTAAATATATTTCGACTATTTTGCCCAATATTGGTAATAATCAGTTTTAATAAAGCCGTTAAACAACTTCCGCTTTTTTGTAGCGGTTTTTCCGAAATATTCTTCAAATTTTTCATTAGATGTAATCATATATATCGACCACGTGGAAAGATCTGCTAATGTGTTTCCTAACCCTCTATATAGTTCTTCTACGACTGCCTTTTCACCTAATCGTTCACCGTATGGAGGATTGGAAACGATGACTCCATTTTGTTTATTCGTTGTGAAATCTGTTGCCCTCATTTGCTTAAAATGAACCACATCAGCAAGACCTGCCTCTAGAGCATTAGCTTTAGCTATTTCAATCATCTTCCCATCAATATCTGTGCCGAGAATATCTAGTGGCTCATCGTAATTTGCTAAATCCTCCACTTCCATTCTAGCCTCATCCCAAATCTTTTTATCTAACCAAAACCAATCTTCACTAATAAAATCCCGATTAAAACCAGGGGCAATATTTTGGCCAATTAATGCTGCTTCTATCGGGATAGTACCAGAGCCACAAAATAAATCGACAAAGGGCATATCTTTTTTCCAATTCGTTAGCAAGATTAATGCCGCCGCCAATGTTTCTTTCAATGGTGCATCACCTTGACCGACGCGATAGCCTCTTTTATGTAATCCAGGACCGCTCGTATCAATAGTGATTGTGACGACATCTTTCAAAATTGCCACTTCTATCGGAACTTTAGGTCCTTTTTCTTCAAACCAAATAGTATTTCGGTATTTTGTCTTTAATCTTTCGACAATTGCTTTTTTTACTATTGCTTGACTATCAGATATACTATGTAATGTTGATTTATGTGATTTCCCAGATACAGGAAATTCATTGTCTTGATTGATATATCGTTCCCATGGTAATGCTTTCGTTTGTTCAAAAAGTTGTTCAAACGTTGTTGCCTTGAATTGTCCAACTATAATTTTTACTCTATCTGCTGTCCTTAACCAAAGATTACTTCTAGCAATTGCCAAAGAGTCACCTTTATAAATAATCTTTCCATTTTCTACTTGACATTCATAGCCAAGATTACGTACTTCTTTTGCTACAACCGCTTCAATGCCCATAGGTGCGGTTGCTAATAACGTATGTTCTCTCATTTTCCCACCTTACTTTCTTTCATAGCTCACTTCTCTTATGTAATTTAGAACCAAGTAATAAAAAATCTCTTCTTTGTAAAGAAGAGATTTCAATAACCATATGAATTTAGCATTAACGTTCTGTAAGCCATGTTCTGTACCATTGTACTGCAAGCGACGAACTCGTCTCGTACTCCGGTGGTAATCATCTGTCTGCAAAGACTCAGCTTTGCCTTTCTCTTAAGTTCATTTCCTTAGAGAAAGTGCCCCTACCAAAATTTGGGTTTCTCACTCGTGGGGTTTACCTCGTTCCACCCTTACAATTTCTCGTAAGGCTTCGTCACTGTGGCACTTTTATAGGTAGTTAAGCCATATCCTTTACGGACTTAGGCTTGTTCCCAGCCGTCAACAAATTAGTTGCCCTAGCTTATTGTTTCGCTAGGCACGAACACTACGGGCATCTCAGCACCGTGCGAGCATGGACTTTCCTCTACAGCTTTTTATTAAGCTGCAGCGATTACCCGAACGTTAATCACAAATAATAGTATAGCTAATATTATTGTAAATAGCAACTTTAATTTTATAACATTTTTTGAAATTACTCTCAATCATATAATTTATTTCCAAAAACATGTTTCTCTAAATTACTTAGCCGTTTTAGTATATCAAAGTTCGTTGCTGTTGGTTGTGCAGGTCGTGTCCGCACTTCATCGAGTTGCTTTTTTAACCGTAAATTTTCAGTCTGTAATTCTTCTATTACTTTTGCAAAAGTTTCATAATCTTTTATTATCGTGTCTAAAAATTGATCTACCTCCTCTTGTTTATATCCTCTCATACTAGATTTAAATTCCTTTTCCAATATATCTTTTGCTGTTAATTTTAATTTATTTGTATTTGTAAGCAAAGCTAAATCACCCCGATTATCTATCTTCATTAATCATATTTTTTCAAATCCAGTTCGTTTTGTCAATTTATTATTGTATATTCTTCATCATCATATGTACAAGAATAAAATTTCATACGCAATGTTTTCATCTTTTAAAAAATCAAGGGTAGCACGAAGTCTACCCTTGATTGCATAAATTATTAGCAAAACGGTCGAGGACGCGGGCAACAATTAAAATGTTGGTGGCACACTTCATTAACGACAGAATGAGTGTGTGGACAATAGTGTTCGTGCTTAAACATATGCTGGTTTACCGTCGTAGTATGGGTCGGATGGATATGTGGCACGATGTGTGTAAATTGATTTGTATTTACTTGTTGTTGTGTCGGATATACTACCGGCGGCAATACATTTGGAGGAAAAACAGGCATATATAATCCCCTTTCTTCATTAGTTTTCATTTACACTATTAACCTATGAAGAAAGCGGAGAACATGTACTAATGAAAATACCTATTTTGTACCCATTTTCTATACGGCCATTTGCGTATCAAAGCCCAATTTAGTGCATTATTAGACATCCGCACTTTTGTTTTGTCGAATTTTGTAAAGTAAAAGTGTGAGAAAACAAGAAATTGCTCGAATTTTGCGCTTACCCAGGAAATACTTTTAATTTCCGTAATAGCCGTTTTTTTCTCTTATCCAACTCTTCCCATAACTGAGCAAATTTATTTTGCTCCTTATAGTGACTATATTTGTCATATTCTTTCTGTGCGATTTCCGTTAAATGTAATGCTTTCTCTATATTTTTAAATTGATGTTCATAAATCTTTGCCGCTTCAATACAAGCCTCTATTTTTATCTTTCCACTCGTTCCGGATACTACTTTTAACCATAAAGAAAGTGCCTCTTGTCTATTTTTTTGTTTCTTATATTGATAAGCCAACTTATGCATACTTTTCCATTTTGTATAACCGTCATTATTTTGAGCAGCTTCTTGTAATACCTCTATTGCTGTATTTGTCTCATTTAAATAAGCATACCAATTTCCGACTAAAAATTGTTCTTCCCCAGCCGCATCATTCCATTGTAAAAGGAGGAATGTGATATGGGTATATAAAGTAATTAATGATAGCAAATCATCTTCATTATGATCTAACACCTTTAAAATCCCATCTGGTCGCTTCGATTCTACAAAATCAAAATAAATAATTGGTGCTAAATAGCCGGGTACATCGTCTTCACGTTCGATTTTTAATATATGTTTCTCGACATTTGTAAGTTTAACAGATTCAAGCTCCTGTTTCCATAATCTTTTGGCTGCATGAAATAAATCAAAATGTCCAAAGGCTGGCAATTTTTTTACAAAATCTCTTATTAATGTATGTCTCGTTTTCACTTGCGGCCAGTCAAATGCTTTTCCATTATAAGTAACTAATGTTGTATAATCTATAGAATTTAAAAAGCTGTCATAAAGAGCAATTTCTCCAGCTGGTTCTGGCAATAAATGCTGCTTAATGACAATTTCATCGTCTTCGATAAAGGCGTATCCTAAAAGAAAAATCGTGTTGCCTACTCCACTACCTAACCCAGTTGTTTCTATGTCAAAAAAGAATAAATCTGTCGGTTTATATCCTTTTGCAGATAATGGATGATTTTGCTCTGTTGTTTGCCATGCTTCCATTGCCCGAATAAAATCGGAGAAATGATATAGACCCCGTTTTTCATGAATTGAATAACGTTTTTCTTTTATTAAGCAATAATTATTGTCTAAAAAATAAGGGCGTACTCCTGCTTCCTGCCAAGCTTCAAAATATGGAATAGTAATTCTTTCTTCTGTATTGTTTTCTTCTATAGTTTTATCCTTTTTCACGTAAGAGCCATATATCGCTAATTTGTTTTTTAAATTCATTTTCATCCTCGATTCAGTTTAAAAAATGAGTTAACAGATTAATAGCATCTTTTTTACTTGACTCCTGCACATTATCGACACCTATACAAGATGGGCAGCCACTATCACAAGGGCAATTCTTAATCATTTCTCGAGTATTGACTAATATTAAATCGATATTATTATATATTTCTTCACTCAAACCAACTCCCCCAGGATAGCGATCATAAAAGAAAATCGTTGGCTTTTCCGTCATATTTGATTTAATTTGCGGAACGACATGCACATCATTTGGATCGGTGCTAACGAATACTGGGACAATATTTTTTAATGCATGGGCAACTCCGAGCATACCATTTTCTAAACGTGCTTCTGTAAGTTCTACGATATCATTATTTATCGTTATCCATGAAGAAGCCGTATGCAAAATTTGCTCTGGCAGATGGATTGGCCCTGAACCGATATTTTCGTGTGTATCAAATTTTATTTTCTTAAAAATAGTCGCCATTGCTTGAACAGCAACATCACCGAATTGAATTGTAACTTTATTTTTCTGTTTACTTTTATCTACTTCTAAAATTTTTAACTGAACTGCGAGATTTGCATCTGTATAATAATCTGATTTTACTTCTTTCACAAATGCTTTTTTTTCATCCCAATCTAATTTTTCCACTTGAAATTGCAGCCCTTGATGTAAATATATCGCTTCCTCGTGCAACATCGTTAAAGCACTAAATGTGTCCATCTCCCCAATTACTTTTGCCTTTGGATTGGAATGATCAATAATAACAACATTTTCTTGTGAAGCAGAACGCAAACTAATATTATGAGCAGGAAATGAATCTGTCATCCAATGATATTTATTTCCACTCATAACAAGTACTTTTTGATCTACTAAAAAATCTAAAATATCATCTACATCCATTCCACCGAAAGTTTCCCCTTTTTGAAAAGGAAGTTCATAGGCTGCACATTTTACATGATCAATTAAAACCATTATATTGTTCGAGTTAATACGTGCTTTCTCTGGTGATTGTTCAAAGAAATATTTCGGGTTCTGAATAACATATTGATCTAATGGAAGTGAGCTGGCGACGAAAATAATCAACGCTTCACCATGCCTTCTACCCGCGCGCCCAGCTTGCTGCCAGGCACTTGCGATAGTACCAGGATAACCAGTCATTATGCAAGCTTCTAATTGCCCGATATCCACTCCGAGCTCTAACGCATTTGTACTTACGACCCCATAGATTTCTCCACTGCGCAAACCATTCTCAATTTCTCTCCGCTCTGTAGGCAAATAGCCACCACGGTAACCGCGAATCGCTTTTGGTCCTAATTTTGACCTTACTAATTCTTGTAAATAAGTTAATATGATTTCAACTCGGACACGACTTTTCGCGAAAATGATTGTTTGTATTTTATTTTTCAATAATTCACTAGCTAATCGGCGTACTTCTAGTGTGGCACTTTTACGTATGTTTAATGGTTTGTTAACGATTGGCGGATTATAAAACATAAAATGTTTCCGACCAGATGGAGCACCATTTTTATCAACTAATTCCATCGGTCTTTCTGTTAGTGCTTCTCCTAATTCACGCGGATTAGCAATTGTCGCAGACGTACAAATGAATATTGGGTCACTCCCATAAAAACGGCAAATTCGCTGTAGTCTTCGTATTACATTTGCAGTGTGACTACCAAAGATGCCCTTATATGTGTGCAATTCATCAACGATAATAAATTTTAAGTTTTCAAACAATGCAACCCATTTCGTATGATGTGGCAAAATTCCAGAATGTAGCATGTCAGGGTTTGTCATCACGATATGGCCTGCTTTTCTAATCTTTTGTCTAATTTGAGCTGGAGTATCTCCGTCATAGGTGTAAGTATTAATATTTACTTCCAATCGATCAATCAATTCCGTTAGTTCTGATTTTTGGTCATTACTTAGTGCTTTCGTCGGAAATAAGTATAACGCTCTAGCATGGTCGTTATCCAATATCGTTTGCAAAACAGGAAGATTGTAGCATAAAGTTTTTCCCGAAGCTGTTGGGGTAACAGCGATAAAGTTTTTCCCGGCCATTGCATAGTCATAAGCCTGTTTTTGGTGACTATATAAAGAGTTAATACCTTTCTTTGTAAGGGCTTGTCTTAATTTTGGATGCAACGATTCCGGAAAATCAGTGTAAATCGCCTCTTTTTCTGGAATGGTCTCCCAATGGACAATATTTGCTTTAATGGATTGCTCTTTTTTTAACCATGTAATCAAATCTTGTAGCGATTTGTTTGTGAACATATTAATCACCTTAATTCCTTATATCCTACTCTTATTATACTATACTAGAATATATGTTCGAATACAATTGAAACAATATTCTTGTGTCATTATCGGTATTTGTACATATATTATAGCGAAAAAATCATCAGGAAGGGGGATATATTTTGAACGAGCAAAAGCAGAACGAATTAAAAAAAAATAATAATAATGCTATCCGTTCAATAGGATATGTTTTTCAAGAATTTTGGAAAGAAAAACCATTTACTAACCTTTTAGGGACTATTGATGAGTTTTTTTCAAAATCTTTTCTGCCAGAATCTTTTAAAGTGCGTATGAAGGAATATGATCAATATTATTTATTGGAAGCAGAATTGCCAGGGATTAAAAAAGATCAAATATCGATAACAACATTGGAAAATTCGTTAACCATTTCTATTTCGCATTCAGAACAACATACTTATAACAACGAATTAAAAAAAGTGTTTCATAGGCAATCAACAGTAAATACTGCTTCCAGGACGATCCCTTTTTATAAGCCAATCAATCCGAATAAAATTAAAGGAAGGTATGAAAATGGTCTATTAAAATTACAAGTACCGAAACTTAAAGGGAAGAAAGTTCATATCGAGTAAATAAAAAAATATGAGCACTCGGATTGTTACCGAGTGTTTTATACTTTGAAAATTGATCCTAATCCTTTTACCATGTTCGCAACTTGATTTATCGTATTTACCATTTGTCCGGCGGTCGCAAACATTTTATTGAAATCTATTTGACCATCCTTGTTTTTAAATGAATTAATAAATGTTTGCATTGCAGGTGGTTTTCCACCGAAAGGAAGTGGAGGATAATTTGTCGGTAGTTGTTGGTATTGTGTCGATAGATGATTATTTTGTTTATTCTTATAGTCTTCATCCTCATATAGAGGATATAAAGGATTATCAAAGATAGTTTGCAAATTACTTGCCGGTGGTATAGTTGCCGGATAAGGCGGTCTCATATAATAATGTTCATTGTTAACTGGTGGTATCATTGATGGTAAATAAGGCGGAAACGGGTGTTCATACTGCTGTATGAATGGATTTCTGTTTGGATTGTATAGATGATTATTTCTTGTTAAGATGACATGTTGATTAAACAATTGACCCGGTATCACCACTACTCCCCTCCTTCAATTCTCTTTAATTTATGTTTGAACGCCTAAGAAGGTGCAAGTTGCTATTCATTTACATCTGTCTTTAATTCCATTAACATTTTTTCTACAATATATTGAATAGAATGAACAGATTGTTTAAAACGTTTGTAGCTCGTTTCAGCGAAAAATGATTGAACAGAAATAGTCTTTACATTTTCTGCCGCCAGTTCGATTTGTTGATTATGTAAGTTTTTTGGCCTCTTCTGTTTGATCCAAATTTTCGAGTGATTTTCCCACTCATTTACTAGATGATGTATTTCATCGACAAATGGTTTAATATCCTTTTCAAAATCGGCCTGTTTCTTTGTCATTCTTACATGCTCATATTGCGAATCTATTTGTCTCAATGTATGTTTCAATTGCATTGTTTGCTGTTTTAACATCTCTATATTCATGAATATTGCCCCCTAACTATCCAATTTCTTTAGCTATTTTACCTTAATTTCTGCATTTTGTTAATTGTAGGTGATGATTATCATCCGCTTACTGAAAAAAGCTGACCAATTTGGGCCAGCTTCCATTTTTATAATGCAGCATATCGTTTTATTTCTATTGTCGGTTCTTTCTTTGTTAATTGTAATTGATATCGTTTTTGGATTGCCTCACAATTCGTCTCCAATGCTTCTACCTTTCTTAATAATCTTTCACTAGCACTTTTCCTTTCCTTTAATATTTCTATCCCTAATCTTTCTTCCAACCTATCCAATTGTTGTTCTAACTCGGTTAATTTGTTAATAATTTCTGCTGAACTAATAAAATTTTCTTTTTGATTCATTCCATCCACCTCTTTTAATTTTTTCGATTTCCTTGTTTTAACTGTATTCTCCACGCTTTCTTATCTTCCTTCCCATATGACAAAACTAGAACTAATTCGATAAAGAAAGTGGTTTTTTGACAAAAAGGAATGATAATTTTTGAAAGGCTCATACTAACAGTAGGAGGTGGCGATTATGGGAAAAAAGAAGAAACAAAATCGTGGTGCAGAAAAAGAAAACCATGCTTATACGAAAGCGGCGGAAGGAAATCCTAAATTAGAAGGCCCTAACCGTCCGTCTACTTAATATCTGTCACGAGTACCATTTTGAACGAAAATAAAATATTATGGTAAAATGCAAGGAGAAGAACATTTGCTCCTTGCATTTTTTTATTACTATTTGCTCAATATTTACTTGATTTCAGTTTCAACCATTGCTTGAACGCTAAATATACTTCTATCTCCTTTTGTTTCCTTAAATACCAATCTGTGATGTTAATATCGTCTGTTAACTTCGGTTTTTCATACCAAGATTTTCTTATTTTTATCCTTTTGTCCCATTTGTTGTCAAGAACGGGAGAATGATTTATAATCGGAAAATGTGTTCTCAAAAAAGGTGTTTTTGCAAATGAATTTTGGGGCATATATTGTTGATAATCGTGTCTCGACCCTGTATGTGGTGTACTTTTAATAAACGTTAGCACATGTTGATACACATTGTTTTGAAATAAAATGTTGGAAAGCCGTTTTCCTAATTCAATCCGACTAGTTAATTTTCGAAAATTTGTCACAGATGCTCCATACAAGGAACCGTCACAACTAGGCATTAATACGACACTAAAATGAAATAAATCTTGAATTTTAAATGCAAGAGATGAAAAGACATGTTTTTTATAATAATGATTTTCAATGACAGGCTGTTGAATGACATTCTGTTCATTGATAATTAAAGCGTATAATAGTCGGTAATGATCCCGTTGTTCCCAAAAATATTGCCATTCATGTTCCATAAATGAAGAAACTTGAAAATATCTTAATAAATGAAACAAAGGACGTTGCCATTTCGTCGAATAATGATAGAGAAGTAATTGTGGAAAGGCGTCTTGAAATATTAGCCAATTTGCCCTTTCGTAAGTGTGAAATAACTGGTCACACTCTTTACGATTAATTAATTGCGGAATCCAATTACCTTTTAAATCACAAATATTCCATCCTGCATTCCGCGAAACAACTGTCGCTAAAAAGGCCCATTTTATTTCAGGATGGAGGAAATAATATTTCTCATAATAATTGGTTCGAGAAATATTATCGATGTTACCTATTTTCGTTCTATATTGAATATGTTGTATTAGCTTCTCGATACTCCTATTTAGTAACATTAGATCTGCCTTTCTTCAGTATGATGTTTTGAGGTGAGAAAATTTGGAAATACATTATCCTAACGGAAAGAGATTTCAACAATTTAATCATAAAGTGCAAAAACCATTTCTTATAGTAAATCGTGGTATGGCATTAGAAGAAGACATTAATGAGTCTAATGATTATTATTTATCTAACCAAATAGCTGTTATACATAAAAAGCCGAGTATAGTGAGTAAAATGGAAGAAAATGAAATGTTTATTTAAAACATTTTAGGTGGTGTGAAAATATGGAAATAAATTATCCTAATGGGAAATCATACATTAGGAAACAAAATATTGTTAAACAAAACAACTTAGCAAAAAAAAATGACTCTTATTCTAACCGGGGAATGAGGCTAGAAGAACTGATAAATGAAAGTAATTATTTTTACCTTACTCAAGATATTTGTGTTGTACACAAGAAGCCAACACCAATCACAGTTGTATCTGTAGATTATAGGCAGCGTTCCTCTACCCGCATAAATGAGGCATATTATCAGACCCCATCTACTCTTGATTATTGTGGTATCTATAAAAGTAGGTATTTAGACTTTGATGCAAAAGAAACAAAAAACAAAACATCATTTCCTCTGAGTAATTTTCATCAACATCAAATAGAACATATGGAAAGAGTTAAAAAACACGGTGGGATTTGTTTTGCAATCTTTTATTTTCAGACATTAAATAAGGTTTTTCACTTAGATGCAGAAGTAATCATTGAATATTGGAAAAATCAATCAAAAGGGGGAAGAAAATCAATTCCATTAAAAATATTCGAGGACAAAGGAAATGAAATTAAGGTTGGATATCGCCCATCAATTGATTACATAAAGATTATTGACAAACTCTACTTTTAATATTCTAAAAACTTTTTTATATCATTATAAAGCCTTAACAAAGCCCTATTTATAAGAATTGGGAACCTGAGTAAATGAGAATTCATGGGTTCGATTATTGAATCAAGGACTAGAGTTTATGAAGTCTGTCGGAAATGTGCATAAGTTTGCAGATAAATGGCTTCTTAAATTAAGTGTGGCGACCTCTTATGTATTTGGTCGCCATATTGAATAATATTAAGTAAAGTTTATTCAGAAGAACATCCGTAAAATTTAAACTATTAATAATGAATCTTCATCCATTCTTAATCCAATTGTACTTTGTATATTATAAATTCCTTACAATTTGTTCATATTCTCCTTTGTCAATTTCTCCACGAACATAACGGAGCTTTAAAACCTCTAAAGGATTATTGTAGCCCTTGTTATTATGTTTTTCTTTATTAAAGACTATTAGGAAGTCAAGAATAAGGTTTTTAGACATTTTTATTAATTTGAATAAATCACCTGTCTTCACAAGATAATAAAAAATTATAATGGATAAGGTTACGTTTAACACTCATTTCACCTCTTACTTTTTAATCGTTTGTAGTATGGATTGAAATTCATCATGAGAAATCTCACCGCGGGCATAGCGCAATTTTGCAACCTCTTCTGCCTCAATGACTGTAGTATGATTCGTTTTAATTGATGAAACTCTAGTTTGTTGTTTTTTGTTTCTGAATAGTAAATATAGAACCAACCCAATTAGAGCAAGTACTATTAAAGTTATAAAAGACCCATTAAACATCATGTCAAACGAGCTAAAACCCGATGGCATTCCTTTATAACCGTGAAATCCTCCATTACTACCTCCAAAAGGTCCCATATGTCCTCCATTCATCATGTTAGTTTCTCCTCTCTTGTGTATAATTAGTTGATTTGTTTTACAACAATTCTTTTAGTTTATTGTATTCTTCCGTTGAAATTTGACCAGATGCATATCTATAATCGATAACCTCTTTTAGTTCATTTGAGCTGTTCGTTTCTTTCGGTTGTATATGGCTAAATAATTTTTGTAATTCACCTGTTTTATACAAATAAAAACCAATAGCCAAAATTAGTAATAAAAACATATCTTAGATTCCTCCAATTTTCATATGGGGTAGCAGGTCATTAACGACGTGCTTAAAGTGATAATTACAAACTTCCCATTCCTTTATAGTTACTGCTTTGAGAAGAACTACCGGTTCCATGCATTCCCTTGTATATTTCTTCGAGTTGTTGATTTTCTGAAATTAGGGTGCATTTCACTCAAATATCGTTTCATTTGACCAAAGTTTTTGTTTCTTTCTTCCATGTTTATATTTCTTTCTTCCATGTATTTTTGCATACTTCCACCATCGCATGATTCCATCTTTTCAACTATTTGATCATAATTACCACCTTGTTCTTGAATCACTGTATTATGATATGGAGTTTCTTTTTCTGAAAATAAAGCTAATCCTGTTCCTCCAGTAAAAGCTAATGATGCTGCTAAAATTCCATTAATGATATTCATATCAATTGGCTCTCCTTTTAATAGTTATTTTTTATAGAGTAGTTCTTATAAAATATTCTTCTTGATTTGCTCAAATTCTTCAAAAGAAATTTCACCTTGAGCAAGTCTGGACTTAGCAATTTCTAATGCGTTTGAACTTGTTACTTGCTGGTTCTTATTTTGAATAGCTATTTTTTGATTGTTCATTCCCAAATAGAAAAGGTAACCTATTAACAAAACAATTAAAATCATCATAATCGATCCACCTCCCATACCAAATATTCCAAAACCATGACCTAATCCCATCATTGTTGTATCTCTCCTTTCATATTTTTATCTTACATCTCACGAATGTAGAATTTATGAGCAACTTATGTGGAAGTTATGGAGAAAGCATACTCATAATTAATAGGTTGTTAACCGAAACGCCGAACATCGACCGCTTCCTAATTTTTTCTTGTAAAGTTATATGTTGTTTTCTTTACTTGCTCTTATTATAAGCAACACTTGTAAAGAACTTTTGAGTAAGTTATAGAGAACTTATGTGAATGGAGGGTAACTATTTTTTCTTCTCAAAAAGGACAGTAAAATAGAAAAAAAGGATTAAGTCAAGTGACCTAATCCTTACTGCTTTGGAATACTTACCTCTACAGTTGTTCCTACATTTAATTGACTATATATCTTGATTTCACCATGATGGGCTTCTACTAGTGCTTTTACGATAGATAACCCAATCCCAATGCCTCCAGTTTTCCGATCACGTGATTTATCACCCCGGTAGAATCTTTCAAATAGGAACGGGAGATCATCCTCACAAATTCCAACACCTTCATCTTTTATAATAAAACTAATTTGATCATTTTTTTCCTCTGTATGAAGTGATACTTGTTTCCCTTTCGGTGTATATTGTAGGGCATTATTGACGATATTCGTTAATATTTGAATGATTTTATCACGATCACCTAAGAACAAATGCTGCTTATCGGGGAGTTGGATCTTTAATTCAACTCCTTTTTTCATAAACAATGGACTGAATTGATCGTTTATAAAAGATAATAGTTTTCCAGTTTCTAACTTTGTTTTATTCAATCTAACTTGGGGATTTTCAGCCGCTATTAATTTTTCTAACTCATTAACTAGCCGAACTAGCCGCATTAGTTCCTCGTGACATTGATCTAATCTTTTTGAATCTGGTTCCCAAATACCGTCTTGAAAAGCTTCAATATGACTTCTTAATGTTGCAAGTGGCGTTCTAAGTTCATGAGCAAAGTTAGATGTAAATTGTTTTCGAAGCGATTCCTCTTTTGCTAAAGATTCTGCAAGCTGATTAAAGGACTCCCCTAAAGGTTTCATTTCTTCTGTCAATTCATCAACAGGGACTTGAGTTCGCCATTGATGATTACGCAACTCAATAATCGCATTTATCAGTTTGGTGAATCCTGTTGTTAGTCTTTTAGAAAATAATAAACTAAATAGAATCGATAAAATGATGGTTACCAATACGGCAATGTAAATGTTTCTTTTAATAGACTTCAAAAAGTCAGAATCCTTACCTATTAATTCTTCAGGATAAAATACTGTCAATTTGCCGACTAATTTATTATTGATTTTTAATTGATAGGAAGTTGATTTATAATCATTAGGTTCTAGTGAGGAACGATTACGTTCCCTCATTCCCATCATGGAACGTACCGATGTTGTATCAATCAGTAAGTTCCCATTAGCATCATAAAGTCTATAGAATAAGTTTTCCGTCATTCCCTGTTCGTGCATCTTATAACCTAGATTATGATTTATTAATTCTCCTGTCTCATTAAATTGTTGAAGTGCATCCTTTTTTATTGATTCAATACTTTCTTCTCTATTTTTTTTGAGATAGTCGGTAAACTGATTTTCAACCCCAAAAAAAATAGTAAAACTTGTAATGAAAATGCCACTCAGAGAAACAACAAAAAGATAGATTAAAATTCTTGATCTAAATGTTAGGTTCATCTTTTTCTCCCCCAAACTTATAGCCCATTCCAAACACAGTTAAGATAAATTCAGGGTGACGAGAATCGGTTTCAATTTTTTTTCGTAAATTTTTTATATGTGTATCAATATTTCTTTCGTATCCTTCGAAATAGACACCATCTTCTTGAATTTTTTCTAATAAGTCAGCCCTACTATAGACTCTCCCAGGGTAACTCGCCATCGTTATTAATAACTTATATTCATTTGGGGTTAGCGCAAGTATGTCATCATTAAGCTTTACTTCTTTTTTCACATGATCAATCATGAGTTTATGGTTATTAAAACTGATTTGATTTACATGCTCCATCTTTTGTGTTCTTCTTAATAAGGCTTTTACTCTTACAACCACTTCTCTTGGACTAAATGGTTTTGTCACATAGTCATCAGCACCAATGACAATTCCATTAATTAAATCATCCTCAGCTGACTTGGCAGTGAGCATAATAATGGGAATATCACTTTCTTTTCTCACTAACCGACAGACCTCTTCGCCTGAAATATCAGGTAACATTAAATCCAATACAATAAGATCCGGACTCTCATCCTTTACTTTTTTTAAAGCTTCGATTCCATTGGTAGCAAAAGAAATTATCCAATTTTCCCTTTCAAAATAAGCCTCTAACACTTCAAGAATGACCTTTTCATCATCTATCACTAAAATTTTTGTCATCAAATAATCACCTCTTATTAGCATATTATCATCTTATTTACGAAAAAAATTATTCTTCACTATTTCCACACAACTCCATCTTAGAAACTACATAATATGTATGAAAAAGAAATTTCAATAACCAAATTATGAGAAAGAAAAGGAGCGTGAGGAAAAAATCGAATGAATTATTACAACAGTGTACGGCCAGAAGGAAAGTCAATGGTAGCAAACTAACAAACATCCAGTTTATCTACTTATTGACTTTTAAAAAAGCTCATCAATTCATTACATAAATCGACAAGTATAAAAATTAAAAGAATTACCTTTAATATTTGTAAACAGATAATAAAACATAATAGTCCCTATTTTTAAAATAAAGTCTCCATGAACGGATTGTTATAGTTTTACTATGCAGAGTTAAAGAATTTGATGTAAAATAGTGTCTTAAAATGGTTTGTTATTATAAAATAGACTAGCAGGATAAAAATTACGCCTATTTTAAACAGTTGAAAATTGAATAATAAACCAATCACAAGGTATGTCGTTTTTCGCCATTTAAATTTCGTGCCTATAAGATAAGAGAAGCATATTTTTTAAAACACCATCTACAACAGACTACAATGGAGTGTATTAAGAGAAGTATATTGATTTCGAAGCAAAAGAAACGAATCATTCACCTAAAAAATTTCCACGAATACCAAATTGCACATATGAAAATTGTGGAGGAGTTTCTTTTGTTTTAATCCGCTTTGCAAAAACGGAGGATATTTATCTACTAGAAAGAACTCACTTACTAAAGTTTTGGGAACGAATGCTCATAGGCGGTAGAAAATCGATTAAGAAGGAAGAAATACAACAACTCGGTCATTATATTTCACTTGGCATGAGTCCAAGAATTGTTTATATTAGAGTAATAGATTCTTTATATAATCTTAAGTGAAGCTTCATACAGCCAGAGATGAATAATCATTCTATATCTCTGAATGAAAGGAAGGTAATGTCGTTATGGGAGAGCAATATAAAACACGTACCGAAAAACGACAATTAAAACAAAAACCGAAGAAAAAGGCACAATCAAAATTTCATCTATTGAAAAAGGTTTTTCTCATATTTCTTGTAATAGGATTTGTTGGTTTACTAACTGGAATTACCACATTTGCGATTATGGTTAGTGATGCACCAAAATTAGATCCAAAACTGTTAAAGGATCCAATATCATCGAAAATTTATGATATGAATAATGACCTAGTCGCTGAAGTAGGAATTGAACGAAGAGACTATGTTGAATTTGACGAGATACCAGAGTTAATGAAAAATGCAATTCTCGCAACGGAAGATGTTCGATTTTTTAAACATCACGGTATTGATATTATTCGTCTTGGTGGCGCTGTATTAGCAAACTTAAAGAGTGGCTTTGGCTCTCAAGGAGCTAGTACGTTAACCCAGCAAGTGGTAAAACTCTCCTTTTTATCCGATGAAAAAACATTAAAAAGGAAAGCACAAGAAGCTTGGCTTTCTTTTCAATTAGAGCAAAGCCTTTCGAAAGAGGAAATTTTTGAAATATATGTGAATAAAATAAGTATGGGTGGTAATGTTTATGGGATTAAACGTGCTGCTAAAACTTATTTCAATAAAGAGTTAGAAGAATTAACCTTGCCAGAAGTTGCATTAATTGCAGGTCTTCCTCAAAGGCCAAACGCATATAATCCCTTCGTAAGTATTGAATTAGCTGATCGGAGAAAAGATATTGTCCTACGTTTAATGCATCAACATGGCTTTATCTCAAAGGAGCAAATGGAAGCTGCCCAAAAATATTCTATTGAGAAATATGTCGTAGACGAGAACAAGCAAAGTAATGATGTGACACCATACGACTCCTTTATTGAAGAAGTAACGAAAGAAGTGAAAAAGCAAGGCTATAATGCTTATACAGATGGATTATCCATTTATACAACATTAGATATGAAAGCTCAAAAACGAGTATATGAAATATTGAATACTGATAAATATGTGAATTTCCCTGATGATAAAATGCAAGCTGGACTTGTTTTACTAGATACGAAATCAGGGGCAATTCGTGCCATCGGTGGCGGACGTAATCAAAAAGTAAAGTTTGGTCAAAATTATGCAATAGATATTAAGAGACAACCTGGCTCTACAATTAAACCAATTTTAGATTACGGCCCTGCAATTGAATATTTAAAATGGTCAACCTATCACATATTGGAAGATAAGCCATATACGTATTCCAACGGAAAACCAATTAATAACTACAATAATAAATATGCCGGACCAGTAACGATGCGTTATGCATTGCAAGAATCTTTAAATATTCCTGCACTACAAGCATTTCAAGCTGTAGGTGCTGATAAGGCAAGAGAATTTGCCGTTAATTTAGGAATTCCATTAGAAAAAAAGATTGAAGAATCTTATTCTATCGGCGGAATGAAGGATGGATTCGCACCTATCCATTTAGCAGCAGCTTTAAGTGCATTTGGGAATGAAGGAATATATAATGAACCGTATTCCGTTCGGAAAATTGTTTTGCAAGATGAAGTTACGGAAATAGAAATTAATCCAGAGCCGAAAGCGGTAATGAGTGAAGCAACCGCCTTTATGATTACGGATATGTTAAAATCAGTGGTACAAAACGGTTCCGGGCGTTTAGCAGCTGTTCCGGGTGTTCCAATAGCTGGAAAAACAGGTACAACTAATTACACGGAAGATGAATTTAAAAAATACAAATTTAACCCTAATGTTTACACTGTTCCCGATGTATGGTTTGGCGGGTACTCATCGAATTATTCTGCTGCTATTTGGGTTGGATACGAAACAAGAAAAGATGCTGTAACTGGTACTGCTACACAATTGCCGCGGTTAATCTTTAAACATTTAATGTCCTATGTGCATCAAGGGATTGAAACGCAAGACTTTAAACAACCTAACAGTGTAGTTCGTCTCGGAATTGAAAAGGGATCAAACCCGCCAAAATTAGCAAGTCCATTTACACCATCTGACAAAATTATTTATGAATACTTTGTTAAAGGTCATGAACCGAAAGAAGTATCCGAAGTTTATAATAAAATGCCAAGTCCAACAAATGTAACCTATAAGTACGATGAAAAGAAGAAACAAATGACGTTAAAATGGGATTTCCCTGGAGGATTAAAAGGAACTGTATTTCATGTTGATCTTTCCATTAACGGTACAGATCAAAAATTAAATGCTACGACGGACAAAAAAGGAATACGAATTGACAATATCTCACCTGGTTTCATTTACGATATTACCGTTTATGCCAAAATAAATGATAACGAAAGTGACCCAGTTACAATAACAGTCGACTTAAGTAACCTCTTACCAGTCGAACCGCCATCAGACGATAATGAAGAAGATGACGATGATAGTAGTGGAAATGAGGAAGATGATCAAGATGATTCTTCTATTAACCCGGGTGATAATAATGGGAATGGGGATAATAACGGGAATGGAAATGGCAACGGAAATAATAATGGAAATAACAGCAATTAGAATAACATAGAAATAGACAAAACCCGTAATGACGCTATTTGATAATTGAACTGTATAGTCGTAAGCTTACGAACCACAGTAAAACAACAAATGGGTCCAACACAGTAACTAAGTGTTGGACCCATTTGTATTAGGCACCCCTTTTTGTTTCAACTTTTCCATTGCTAAATATTTACTATATATTTTTCGTTGTTCTGAAAATAACTCTGATAACTGGATAAACGAATGGTATTGCTGCGGATGATTCATGACAAATGAAAGCCTTTCTTGAAGATTAACAGGCTTTCTGTCTAATTTATCTATGTTTAATTCGAACGAATGAAAATTCACTAACTGATGATTACACAGAAAAAGGAATTTCAAAAAGAGTGCTATACCATCAATCATCGGTTCTTTAATGGCTGTAACTTTTCGGGCAGAAAATAAGGACACTATTTCTTCTTTAAATAAATCCCAGTTAGCTAAAATACGATCTATTACCGTATTACTATCTTCCCATAAATCTGTCACACTATTATCTTTTTGTAAATAGTATTCATTTTCCTTCATAAAGAAATCTTTAGGTGTCCGATTATTAATATAAAACAATGGATGATTAATTTCCTTTGCAATCATATAAATTCATCTCTTTTCTTTCGTACGCTTTTTCCCTTCTCGGCAAATTTCTAATAACGGACATTCCAAACATTTAGGTGATTGAGCTTTACAATGATATCTTCCGAAAAAAATCATCCGGTGATGAGTAATCGACCATTCCTCTTTCGGTACTTTTTTCATTAATGTGTTCTCAACTTCAAGTACTGTGTCTTTCCATCGACAAATAGCTAGTCTTTTACTTACTCGTTCTACATGGGTGTCGACGGCTATTGCAGGAACTCCGAATGCAACAGACATAACTACATTAGCTGTTTTCCTTCCAACTCCTGGTAATTCCATTAATTCCTCGCGCGTTTTCGGTACTTGTCCATCATATTTTTCTAAGAGGATTTGACATAGTTTTTGAATGTTCTTTGCTTTATTACGGAATAGACCGATTGAACGTATATCGTTTTGCAGTTCCTCTAAGGAAACATTTAAATAGTCATGTGGCGTATGATATTTTTCAAAAAGATTTTTTGTCACTTTGTTTACGAGGGCATCTGTGCATTGTGCAGATAACACGACTGCTATTACTAATTCAAAAGGATTTTTATGATTTAATTCACAATGGGCTTCAGGAAACATTTTTCCCATTTCATCTAAACAGAATCTAATTTGTTGTTTTGTTAACAATTCCATCCCCCTAACTTTCTAACCAGTTATAAAATGGTACTGCTTCTGTTTGCTTTTTCTTCGGCTCCTCTTTCATTTTTTGTTGATGCATGCGGTATTTTTTCCCCTGCTCTGCTGCCTGCTCAACCGTTTTAATGCCAGCTTTTTTCCATTCGAATAAAATGCGATCAATATAACGGAAATTCAATTTATTGGATAAAACTGCCTCTCGTAGTGCTGCTTTAATTAATTCCGGACTATGGTTGTCATTATCAATCCACATCGATAATGTTTCACATTCTATCGGCGACAGTGGTCTAGCAAATTCTTGCTCAAAAATTGAAAACAAGTTTCCTTCTTCTATCTTTAATTGGAAAGATTCTTCTTCCTTAGCTTCTATTAATAATAGCTCGACTATTTTATTCCATAGTGGCTGTAACGAATATTTTTCAAAAACGATTCCTGTCTCGGATTTTCCATTCATTAATTGTAAAAATTCGCGTTGAATTAAAGATTGGAGTATTTGACTTAACTGTACATCATCAATTGACATACGTTCAGATATTTGTCGAATTGTCGGAAAATGATTCCCTTGTTGGATAAATGTATGAACATGTAATAGTAACATGCATTCGATATCTGTTAATTGCATTTTCCGATAATATTTGAATAAAAAAGAAGGAATTGTTACGACCCCTTCTTCCAGCAATTCTAATAAGATTTGTTTATTCACGTGATCATTCACCTCTAAAATAGTATAGCATGAAAACTATGTAGTGGATAAGAATTTTTCATTATAGGGGAACTTCAATCAAAGCGGGAAAAAGGAAAGGGGTACAGACCATCACATTCAATCCAAGTTAGAACGTGGAGGTCAGTCCCCCTCTTAAAATTAATTTATTATGGATAAAGACGATTTAAAAGTCTTGGGAACGGTATAGATTCACGAACGTGCTCAATACCAGAAATCCATGCAACCGTTCTTTCTAAACCAAGTCCGAATCCAGAATGTGGAACAGAACCATATTTACGCAAGTCTAAATACCATTGATAAGCATCAAGAGGTAAATTAAATTCTTCCAACTTTTGTTTTAACAAATCATAATCATGAATCCGTTCAGAACCACCAATAATTTCCCCATAGCCTTCTGGAGCAATTAAATCCGCACATAATACTACATCATCACGGGTTGGATCTGGTTGCATATAGAAAGGTTTAATTGCTTTCGGATAATGAGTAATAAAGACAGGTTTATCATGATGATTAGCAATTGCTGTTTCGTGAGGTGCGCCAAAATCATCCCCCCATTGAATATCGTCAAACCCTTGTTCATGTAAAAACTTAATTGCATCATCATAGTGAACTCGTGGAAATGGTGCTTGTACTTTTTCTAATTTGGATGTATCCCTACCTAAAGTCTTTAACTCTATTTGACAGTTTTTTAAGACAGATTGAACAATATAACTAACATATTCTTCTTGTACGACTAAGCTCTCCTCAAATTCACAAAAAGCCATTTCAGGTTCCATCATCCAAAATTCGATTAAATGACGACGAGTTTTTGATTTTTCGGCACGGAATGTAGGTCCGAAAGAGAAAACACGCCCTAAAGCCATTACCGCAGCTTCCAAATGTAATTGTCCACTTTGGGAAAGGAAAGCATCTTCATCAAAGTACTTCGTATGGAAAAGCTCTGTCGTTCCTTCTGGTGCATTATTAGTTAATATCGGTGGATCAATCTTAACAAATCCACGATCATTAAAAAACTCATATGTAGAACGAATAATTTCATTTCTAATTTTCATTACCGCATGTTGACGCTTTGATCGGAGCCACAAATGCCGGTGATCCATTAAAAATTCTGTACCATGATTTTTAGGTGTAATCGGATAATCATGTGACTCATGAATAATCTCAATTTTTGATACTGCCAGTTCATATCCATATGGTGATCGTTCATCCACGTTAACAACACCAGTTATGTAAATTGATGTTTCTTGCGTTAAAGATTTAGCTAATTGAAAAATCTCATCCGATACTTCATTTTTTACGACAACCCCTTGAATGAAAGCTGTACCATCTCGAAGTTGTAAAAAAACTATTTTTCCGCTCGAACGCTTATTAGCAACCCAAGCTCCAATAGTTACTTCTTGTCCAACATAATCTTTTACTTCAGCTAATGTCGTTTTCAAAAACATTCCCTCCAAAATGCAAAATAAAATGTATGCAAAACTGTCCATATTAAAAAATAAAAACGGATATTTTGTAAGTTTTTGCTTTTGTTACTTATTATACATGCGAGTAAATAAACAAGCAATGAAAACATAACAGTGTTTAGAACAATTGGTTTTTAATTTAGGAGTGTTCTTATAACTATGATTTCACCAACATTTACTAGACGAATAGTGTTGAGTGAGTGTTACCTGAACTAATTATAAGACCCAACGAATTTGTTGGAAAGGCAATCATGCTACTCCCCTAAAGATGCCCATCAATTTATTAACTTTGACTTACTCTTTAAAATTTTTACTGGCCGTATCCCCCACCTACTCACTGGTGGAGGTTTTTACTACCAGTTCATAAGAAAGATTATTTTGCAATTTTTAATCCGACTAATATGCAGTGATACGTTTTTCCACAAATTCCTTAATTCTTGCAATGGCTAGCTCTAATTTTTCTAATGATGTTGCAATAGATAAGCGCATATGATCTGGAGCTCCAAAATCGCTTCCTGGAATGACTGCAACAAGAGCTTCTTCTAATAATGCATGAACAAAATCATTTACAGTAGCAAAACCACATTTACTGGCCGTTTCTTTTACATTTGGGAATAAATAAAAAGCCCCTTGTGGTTTTACACAATTTATATAAGGAATGCGTAGTAACTGTTCATAAATAATATTCAGTCTTGATTCATAATTAGCACGCATTGTTTCTATAAATACTCTTTCCCCTTCGTAAGCTTGGATAGCAGCAAACTGTGCAGGGGTTGTAGGATTGGACGTGCTGTGACTGGCGAGAACCGTCATTTTTTTAATTATTTCTTTTTTTCCTGCAGCAAAACCAATCCGAAAACCGGTCATTGCAAACGATTTAGAAACACTGTTAATTATAATTGTCTGTTTTTTTATTTCCTCTGATAGTTTAGCAATGGGAAAAAATATTGCACCATTATACACTAATTTTTCATAAATATCATCAGAAATAATTAGCACATTGTTTTCAATACAAATAGTAGCAATTTCCGCTAACTCCTCCTCAGAATAAATACTTCCTGTCGGGTTATTTGGAGAGTTAATAATAATTGCCTTTGTTTTTCCAGTAATTGCACTAGCAACTTCCTGCTTTGTTATTTTATAAAGGTTTTCTTCCTTTGTATTTACAATAACAGGAACTCCACCAGCTAATTTTACTTGTTCGGGATAACTTACCCAATATGGTGCAGGAATTATTACCTCATCACCTTCATTGAGAAGGACTTGAAAAAGTGTATAAAGAGCAAATTTTGCCCCAGTCGTAACAATTATTTCATCTTCTTGATAACGTAATTGTTGGTCCTCCATCATATTTTGGATGATTACTTTTTTTAACTTACTTAACCCATCCGAAGGGGTGTATCTTGTTTCTCCAGCAACCATCGCTTCATAAGCACGTCTCACAATTCGCTCTGGAGTAGGAAAATCTGGCTCCCCTGCACCTAAACTAATTACATTGATTCCGTCTGCTTTCATTTTGTTTGCTTTTGCAGTGATTGCTAAAGTATTAGATGGTGTGATGTTCGCAATTCTTTTAGCAGCTTGAAACAAACCATCTGCTCCCTTCTATACAAATAATCGGTAACTTTGTTTAGTTAAAAATTATATACGCGGTACCAATCCCCATTATAGAAATCAATATAGATAAAACTATATCGGTCTTTTTGATCACGATACGTAATTTCATACACCGGGACGTCATCGACCATTCCTAGTTTTATATTTATGATATTTTTCGGTCTTTGGTTATTAGAAAAATTATCTAATCCATTTACTAATAAATCCATCGCTTCTTCTTTAGAAATTCCATCTTTTGCATTTTTTATTAAAACTTCTTTATTCTTTTCTTCTGGAATCCAAATAATAATGTCTTCTGAATTTTCATTAACTGCTTCGATAATATAGTAACTGTCCATATAGTGAAAGGAAGTTACCTTTTTAACTTCACTAATATTTACATATTCTTTTGCACGTTCTACTGCTATAGATTCTTGTGTTTGCTGATTTTTAGTTGCTTGATGATAAATAAGGATTGATCCAGTAATAATAATCACAAAAATTATGAACAAACTAATAATAATCTTTTTTTTCATACGTATCACATCTTTATTTTTTATGTACGATAAATTGTAAAAATTGCCTTCGAGTTATCTGTTTTGTCTAAAGAGAGCCCGAACATTAAATCTTCTCTTTTTAATGTGCGATTTAATAAGTCGACAATTTTATATAAATCGTCATGGTAATTAATTGCTATCGTTGATAATACTTCTACTTTATTCCCCATTGAAAATCCCTCACAAATGGCAGTTTTACCTTTATTTTATCTCAATATCTGCAGAATAGATATAATGAATTTCTTTTTTTTCATCTTGTAATAATAATACCCCATCTTCAGTTATTCCTAACGCTGTCCCAGTATAGTTACCTGAAATAGTTCTCGCTGTTATTGTTTTTCCGATACTATTTGAATAACTTTCCCAAAGAATTTTTATTACAGAAAAACCAGTTTTTAAATATGTATCGTAAAGTTTTTCAAATTGCAGGCAAATTAACTGTAGTAATTTTGACCGGGAAAAGTGTAGATTAGTTTCAATGGAAAGAGATGTGGCTAATTGTTCTAACTGTTGCGGAAAATCCGCTCGTTGTTGATTTACATTAAGACCAAATCCGATAATAATTGATTGAATCCGATTTTCTTCCGCTTGTAATTCAGTTAAAATACCACATACTTTTTTCCCATTAAGGATAATGTCGTTTGGCCACTTTATTTCAATTGAAACATCATTAGGTGTAATTTCCTCTATTGCCTTGGCGATTGCAACAGCGGTTAATAATGTAATTTGCGGTGCTTTTTGGATCGGAATTTTTGGCCTAATAATTAAGCTAGCCCAAATACCCGTTCCTTTGTTAGAATGCCACTGGCGGTTCATTCGACCTCTTCCAGCAGTTTGTTCATCTGCGATAATGATTGTTCCTTCTTGATCCCCTTTCAGTGCTCTTTGTTTTGCCATTTCTTGTGTAGAGGAAATGGAATCAAAAAATAATAAATTTCTGCCAATCTTCTCTGTTGTTAGTCCTAAATAAAATTCGTTAACAGAAAAATGATGCGGTACATCAATGATTCGATAGCCTTTTTTTCTTACTGCTTCTAATTGGAAACCATCTTTTCGAAGTTCCTCCATATATTTCCATACAGCTGTTCTAGAACATCCAATCGTTCGTGCTAATTCTTCCCCTGATAAAAATTGATCACCAGCTTGCCGAAAAGCATCTAGAATTTGCTTTCGTACAGATGATTTCACGAATATAGCCACTCCTTAATAATAGATTTCTCATTAGCTACTTCTCCCTTAATTACTGCTTCCTCTACTTTTCTTAACTCGTCTTTCACCCAAGGACCTGATGATTTATTCATCCAAGTAATTATATCATTTCCATTTATTTTTAATTGTGACCGGTCTTTTATCGGTAGTCGCTCATATTTTTTTTGTAATATATGCAGATTAGGTAGTTGCTTTTTAATCACAGCATTAATTTTCTCTGCACTAATTACTACTTCTAAGCCTAGTTTGTATATGAGAAGTTCATCAAATTCGTCATTAAATCGCAAAAGTAGCGCACGGTAATATGCATCAACTTTTTTCATTTTTTTTACTGGTAGTTTCCAAGACTTTAAAAAACGAGTGATATTTTCAGGTTGGACAAAATAAATTAATAATGTCCACCATTCATCATTAGTAAAATCATCATTTTGATTACAGTTTTGAGAAAACTCCCTAAGACCATCTTCTTTATCCACTAGTCCCGGTAAAAATTGATTTAACGTTCCTTCAACTAGTAGCTCCATAGCTTCTTTTCGATTTCGACCATTTAATAATTTGATAAACTCGGCTAATTTTCTTTCCACAGCAATATGTTCTAGTAGTGAAGCCTTCCTTTTTAACGCTTGAAACGTTTGACTATCTAATTGAAAGTTAAGTTGGCTAACGAAACGAACCGCCCGCAGTAGTCTTAACGCATCTTCTTGGAAACGATCATGAGGACTGCCAACCGTTCGGATTATTTTTGATTTAATATCACTATATCCAGAAAATGGATCGATCAGTTCGCCTGCTTTCGTCATAGCGATGGCATTCATCGTAAAATCTCTGCGCTGTAAATCTTCTTCCAAAGAACGAATAAATTTTACTTCTTTCGGTCTTCGAAAGTCTACATATTCACTCTCCGATCGAAATGTCGTTATCTCGTAACTGTTGTTTTGAAACAGTACTAAAACAGTCCCATGTTCAATTCCAACATCGACTGTCTTAGGAAATATAGCTTTTATTTCTTCTGGATGTGCACTAGTAGCGATATCAACATCATTAATTGCTTTTCCTAATAAATAATCACGTACTGATCCACCAACAAAATATGCCTCATAGCCAGCATTTTCAATTTCCTCAATCAATGGTATTGCTTGTAAAAACGGTTTTGTTAGTTTCATTTTCTTCATCCATTTCTAATAATTGAAAATAAATATTTTCATATTCATCAATAATCTGTTTTGATGAAAAAGCACTTGCTACTTTTTTCAAAGCACTGTTGGAAAACTGATTCGCCAAAGTTTGATTTTGCAATAAATTTAATGCTTTACTGGCAATTTCATTGATATCGCCAACGTTACAAATATATCCATTTTCATGATCATCTATTACTTCTGGAATACCGCCAATATTTGTCCCGATACAAGGCACACCACAAGCCATTGCTTCTAAAGCTACTAGGCCAAAACTTTCCTTCTCGGATAATAATAGCATTAAATCACTTATTGCGTATAGTTCTTGCAAGTTTTCTTGTTTTCCTAGAAATAATACGTTATCCTTTATGTTTAATTCTTCGACTAAATTCATTACCATCGTCATTTCCGGTCCATCGCCAACTAATAATAATTTAGCTGGGATATTCCTTTCAATTTGTGAAAAAACTTTCACGACATCTGGAACGCGTTTCACGTTACGAAAATTGGAAACATGAATAATAACTTTTTCATTTGGATTGATACAATATTCTGCTTTAAGATGACTCGAATCGCGTTTAAAAAAGATGCGCTCATCGATAAAATTATAGACAGTATGTATTTCTTTTTTTGGAGCAATCATCTCATATGTTTGTTTTGCTAGTGCATTGGATACGGCGGTAACATAATCTGATTTTTCAATGGCAAAGCGGATAGCATCATTTAACGATGAATCTTGCCCAAGTACGGTTATATCTGTCCCATGCAAAGTTGTTACGATTTTAAACGTTTCGTTTGCCATTTGTTTGCCGAGAATCGCACAAACAGCATGTGGAATCGCATAGTGCACATGAAGGATATCTAATTTTTCGCGTTTAGCTACTTCTGCGATTTTACTCGCTAGTTGAATTTCGTATGGCGGATATTGAAATACGGAATATTGATTGATTTCCACTTGGTGATAATAAATATTATGGTACAACTTCCTTAGACGAAATGGAACACTTGATGAAATAAAGTGAATTTCATGTCCCCGCTCCGCTAAAATTTTCCCCAATTCAGTAGCAATAACTCCTGATCCGCCGATAGTTGGATAACAAGTAATGCCTATTTTCATTTTCAACCTTCCCCCTGCCCGTAATAAAACTATTTGTTGAAATATAAATATTTCTTATTTGAATCTATTTATCAATCATACATTTCAATCGCATCTTTTTATTCCCTAACTGCGTAAAAATGAAGAATATGTATCCATATTTAATCTACTTATCTTTTTGAAAATTCATATGCTTATTCTTTAATAGAGAATTTTTTTCCTCTCCCTCTTTCCAATTGACGCCAGTCGATATCACCATGTTCCAAGCCACGAACTAAAACTTCTGCTGATCCCATATTTGTTGCAAGAGGTATATTATAAACGTCACAAAGTCTTATTAATGCACTGACATCAGGTTCATGAGGTTGGGCTGTTAACGGATCTCTAAAAAATATCACCATATCCATTTCATTTTTGGCAATTAGTGCTCCAATTTCTTGATCTCCTCCAAGTGGACCAGACTGAAATCTTTTAATTTTTAAGCCGGTTTCCTCACAAAGTCTTAATCCTGTTGTACCAGTTGCGTATAACTCGTGTTTTTTAAATATTGATAAGTAGGCCGTTACAAACTGTATTAAGTCTTTCTTCTTTTTGTCATGTGCAATGAGTGCAATATTCATGTGAATTCCTCCTAATTATTCCATAATATTTTCTAATCCATAAACATATGTATCTAAATTGATGATTGCTTGAATTGCTAATTTAACCCCTGTCATAAAGGAGTTTCGATTATAAGAATCATGACGAATTGTTAATGTTTCTCCCTCAGCACCGAACATTACTTGTTGATGGGCTATTAAACCAGGTAGGCGAACGCTATGAATTTTCATGCCTTCGAAATCTGCTCCTCTTGCTCCAGGGATATTTTCATGTTCATTTGGGTGCCCTTGAGTTTTTAAAGATCTTTCAGTTGAAATCAATTCGGCCGTTTTTACAGCCGTTCCACTCGGTGCATCCAATTTTTGATCATGATGCATTTCAATTATTTCAATGTCTTGAAAAAATTTAGCAGCCATTTGGGAAAACTTCATCATCAGTATAGCCCCGATAGCAAAATTAGGGGCAATGATACAACCAATTTGTTTTTCATTTGCTAATTCTTCGATAGCAGTCAATTGTGCTTTTGACATACCGGTAGTACCAATAATCGGTCTCACACCATAGTTAAGGGCACTGATAGCATGTTGGTAGCAAGCAGAAGGAGTCGTTAAATCAATTAAAACATCTGGTTTAACTGTTGCAAAACATTGATCTGGATTCGTGAAAATAGGAATCGGTAAATGAGAAAAGCGGGAGTCGGCCTCCGCCAATGTTTTGCCATTATGTTTCCTGTCAATTACCGCTTCTAATTGAAATTGTTCGTTGTTTTGAACCATTTTCACTGCTTCTATGCCCATTTTTCCTCGTGGACCTGCTATAACTATTTTTATTTTATTCATGATTATCTTCCTCCCCAATTCTTGTCCATCGATTATAATCACGTGTTTGAAATTTTTCCATTACAATATTATGGGCAGTTTCTAGATCAATTTGTAAGGAATTCGCAAAACAAATAATAACAAATAACAAATCTCCTAGTTCTTCTTCCACTGTTTTTTCTTTTTCTGTTTGTTTTTTTGGTTTTTCTCCATAATAATGATTGACTTCTCGAGCTAATTCTCCTAATTCTTCAGTCATGCGGGCTAACAGTGCAAGCGGACTAAAATAACCTTCTTTAAATTGCCTAATATATTGATCGACTTCCTTTTGTAAATCTTTCATTGTTTTTTCATGCAAAACTATCACTCCAATTTTTCGTCTCGATATCATTTTAATGTTATCGAAAAAGAAATCCAATGCCAAATATTTTATTTCTATAATTTTTTGTCAACAAAGAAGGACACAATAAAGGGAATTGAACGAATTTAGTTATGTTATGCATAAATATCAATTGGTACTTCTTCCGATATTTTTGTATAATAGAGTCGCTACTATATAAGAAAGGAATTAGCTTATGATATTTCGGCTTAAAGTAAAAAACATACTCTTCATATTATTGGGCGCAGCAATCTTCGCCTTTGGGCTAGTCCACTTCAACATGCAAAATAATTTAGCGGAAGGCGGTTTTACCGGAATAACATTATTACTTTATTTTTTATTTTCAATCAACCCTTCCATCACCAATATTCTACTTAATATTCCAGTGTTTTTTATTGGGTGGAAATATTTGGGAAGAACAACTTTTTACTACACCATTATTGGCACAGTAGCCGTATCCATTTTCTTAGAAATTTTCCAAACATATGAATATGAAATTCCACTTCAAGGTGATTTAACATTGGCTGCCTTATTTGCAGGCGCTTTTATTGGTATCGGCTTAGGTATCATTTTCCGAAATGGCGGAACGACTGGTGGAGTTGATATTATTGCCCGATTAGTACAAAAATATATTGGTTGGTCTATCGGGAAGACGATGTTTATATTCGATGCTTGCGTAATCACCTTATCATTAATTACATATTTATCTCCACGAGAAGCTATGTACACATTAGTAGCAGTGTTCATCGGTGCCCGAGTAATTGACTTCATACAAGAAGGAGCGTATTCTGCTAGAGGGGCTTTAATCATTTCTGATCATCCAGAGGAAATAGGTGAAAAAATTATCAATAATTTGAATCGTGGAGTTACGGTATTGGAGGGACACGGCTTTTATTCAAAGCAAAATAAAACCGTACTTTACTGTGTTGTTTCACGCAATGAAATTGTTGCATTAAAAAATTTAATAACATCTATCGACCCTCATGCTTTCGTTTCCGTATCCTTTGTCCATGATGTTCTCGGAGAAGGATTCACTTTGGATGAAAATAAAAAACCGTTAGAACGTTAATAGGGCTGTCTTTTCGACAGCCCTATTCTTTAATCATCATTTGAAGCAAAAATAATTAATGCAAAGCGAAGTAGTTCTAATAATGCAACTACTGCTGCAGCTACGTATGTTAAAGCTGCTGCATTCAGTACTTTTCTAGCACCACGTTCTTCATCATTGCGAATAATCCCAAGTGCTACTACTTGATTCATCGCGCGACTCGAAGCGTTAAACTCAACTGGTAATGTTACTACTTGGAATAGTACAGCGAATAGCATGAAAATTAACCCTACTACTGCAAGTTCTGTAAATGTAAAAATAATCCCAATAATGATTAAAATATACGATAAATTTGATCCTAAATTAGCCACTGGTACTAATGCTGAACGAAATTTTAGAAAGGCATATTCCTCTTGATCTTGTAATGCGTGACCAACTTCATGAGCAGCAACGGCTGTAGCAGCCAATGAGTGACCGTGGAAATTTTCTGGTGATAACCGAACAACTTTTGCACGCGGATCATAATGATCGCTTAAAAAGCCACGTCCCTCTTCTACTCGAACATCGTATAGACCGTTTGCATCTAAAATCTTTCTTGCTGTTTCGTAACCAGTCATGCTTGTAGACGTCGGCACATTTAAATATTTATTGTACGTATTTTTCACTCTTAAGCTAGCCCACAACGGGATTATCGTTATAATTGCAAAATAAATCAAAAATGTTGCCATTGAGACCCTCCATTACCTTTATACTAATATTGTTTGTATAAATCATACAAAAAATATATAAAAAAAGTCAATGTTTTTGCTTCTTTTCGTAGCGCTTTTTCTGTTCGTCAGCTTTATATTTTTTGAATCCGACATAAGATAGTGTTGCAATAATAATTCCACCTGTAGAAATAATGACCCACCATAACGATGGATCTGCCTCATCCTCTTGAACGTTATCAAAAATTGATAACAAATTCGTTTCCAAAGCTTCTAGTTCGTTTAACACCTCATCACTTGCTAGCATCTCTTTCGCATAATGCTGCAAAAATTGAATTTGGGCATCAACCTTTTGAAACTGTTCTTTGTTAGCGTCTAGCATAATGCTAGGGTAAATTATATCATATGCAAGTAAGAAAGAATTTAGTCTTTCATGATAGTAGTCTGTTTCACCAGTCATTACAGTTGTTTTTAACGTTTGAAAAGCTGCCATGACTGTTCCTTCCATATTTGTCCATAAAGGCTCATGGTTCGTATATATTGCATCCATTACTAAGCGGAACTTTGTAGCACTATTAACAACAAGTGAATGATCGATATTATCTGCCGACAATTTTTTATCGACATCACTGTACGCAAGTTGCAAAATTCTCAGTTCATCGAAATTAGTAAAATGCGTACTCTCTAAATGTTTTGTTAATTTTCCTTCAAACTGTTCTAATGCTTTCTTTGCTTCCCCATAACGTTTCGCTTCTGTTAATTGAAGGACATTATTGGCGATTTTATCAAGTTCTGTTATTTTTGCATCTGTAGCAAGTCCAATGCTAGGCTGTAAGAAAAAGAATAATACGACCACACAAACTAACCATTTATACTTCATACTTGTCCCCCCTATATTCCTAATAAAAACGTATGATAAGGAATACAAGAGTAGAACAAAAAAAGGGTCATTAAAAAATAAATTGTAATCGTCTGCTTTTTTTAGATAAACATAAAAAATAGGCAAGAGCTATGGAAAATATACTTAGCCAAAAAGTAAAATAGCCGATTTCTGCTATATATTTTTCTAAATTATAATGAGGGTACATAAAAAAAACATAATCAATAATATCATTATGTAAAGTCCATATACTAGCAATGATTATGTGCCGTAATTTAATCCGGTAATAAGGAGCGTACAATAACCCCTGAATAGCCATTCCTAAATGGGAAAAGATTAACATATAACCTGAAGCAGATAATTCTCCATGAACAATTAATGTCAATATGTTCATCACAACTGCCCATATCCCGTATTTAAAGAGAGTTATTATAGCTAACGATTCCATATATGGCCAATTTTTTTTCAGAAGAAAGGCAATTAATACAAATACAAAAAATAAACTAGCGGTAGGACTGTCAGGTACGAAGATAAGGAAAATGGTCGGTGTATCAGCAAGCTGATATTGATACCAAATATACCCATATACTGTACCTAAAATATTGATGATTAATAATAAAATAAGAAAATGTTTTTGTGATAATAGCGAATATAACCGTATCAAGATCCATCTCCTCCTATTTTTTTCCTATTATAAAGGAAAATAGGAAAAATTTAAACGCTGTTTTTTATAATAATCTTTAGTTAACATAATTTAATATTATGTTAACTATTTTATCCCATATAGCCCGAAGTCGACGAAAAAACTGGTGCGCAATGCACCAGTTTTACTTTGCCTCAATACTTTTAATGAACTCTGCCAATTTTTCCAACTCTTCATCGGTACCTTGGAATATTCCACTCGGCATAGCACCTATCCCATTAACGGCGATATCTTTAATTTCATCAACAGACTTTTCTGTGCCAACTAAGCCTGGATTTGCCCCAGAACCCTCGAGATTTTCTCCATGGCAGGCAAGGCAACTTTGTTCGTATATTGCATATCCTTCATGTGATTTGTCAACTTCTGCTTCTACTCTTATTTCTCCTTGACGCTTTGCAGCTTCCCAATCGTGATGTGCAGCAGCTTCCCAAGTTAAATAAAATACTGCCGCCACACCAAGAAGCATAAACCCTGTAGCAAGCGGTCTTTCAAGTGGGCGTCTTTTAGGCCCGCGATCAAGGAAAGGAGCAAGTAGCAACGCTGTAAATGCAATACCTGGAATTATAAATGCGCCTAACACTGTCCATTTACCGGAAGCAAACGAGTACTTCAAAAATTGATATAAGAATAAGAAGTACCAATCTGGCATTGGTATATAAGCTGTATCCGTTGCATCAGCAATTCGCTCTAATGGTGGTGGTGCGACAATCGTTAAACATAAGAACCCGATAAGAAATACTGCTCCAACTAACCATTCCTTTAATAAAAAGTCGGGATAAAAAGCCTCTGTTTTTCCTGGATACTCTGAATAGTCTTTCGGAATATTCGGCATACGATCGGACGCTTTTATACGCGAGTCGCCGACAAATTTCATTCCCTTACCTCTATGCATCTAATTTCTCCCCCTCCTTTGTCCAAGGACGCTTACATCTATTCCCACTATGACAAACGTAAAAACGGTTTATAGTGGCCCAGAAATACCTTGTTTTCGAATCATTAAGAAATGCGCGCCAATTAACCCAAGTAATGCTGCTGGCAAAAAGAATACATGAATTGCAAAAAATCTCGTTAAAGTTTGTGCACCAGTGATGTATGTATCCCCCGCTAACAACATCTTAACCTGGTCACCAATAAACGGTGTTGCTTGGGCAATATCTAATGTAACTTTTGTTGCGAATAGCGCTTTCATATCCCATGGTAATAAGTAGCCTGTTAACCCTAGACCTAACATAACGAAAAAGATTAGTACCCCTACAATCCAATTCAGTTCTCGTGGCTTTTTATATGCACCTTGGAAAAATACTCGTAAAGTATGTAAAAACATCATTACTATAACAACACTTGCACCCCAATGATGCATTCCGCGCACCATTTGACCAAACGCAACTTGGTTTTGCAAATAATACACCGACTGCCAAGCTCGTTCAATATCTGGAACATAATACATCGCTAAAAACATTCCAGATAAAATCTGAATAACAACAACGAAAAATGTCAATCCACCAAAACAGTAAACAAAAGCTGAAAAATGATGTGCTGGATTTACATGTTCTGGCACTTCATGATCCGCGATATCTCGCCATAAAGGCGTAATATCTAAGCGTTCGTCAACCCAATCATAAATTTTGCTTAACAAGATTACGCCCCCCCAACTTCTTTTGCACGTGTACTTAAATAAAGTATTCCATCTTTAACTTCATATTGGTAACGATCTAGCGGTTTCATTGGCGGTGTATTAGGCACATTTTTACCATCCTTTTCATATAACCCTTTATGACAAGGACAGTAAAATCGATTCGGATGTTTTTCATCATTCCAATTAACGTTACAGCCAAGATGTTTACAAATTGGCGAAAGTGCAACGATTTCTCCTGCACCATCTTTATAAACCCATGCTGTTTGAATTACCTCAGACTCATGCCATGCGTCGATTTGGTTAAATGGAAATTCAACCCGCTGTGGTTCTGTCGTTATTTCATCTACTTTCACTTTTGTCGCAACAAACTCTGTATCTGTTTTTGCTTGCAAAACAGGATCTACTGCAAAGCGAAGCATAGGCATAACAGTACCTGCCGCCATAAAACCGCCTACTCCCATTAGCGTATAAGATAGGAACTGGCGTCTAGTTACCCGTTGCTTACTCAAGCTATTTCCCCCCTCTTCGTAGTCTCAACCCTTTGTCTAACAATTAAGACATTATCATAATATATCAATATGATATGAAAATCAATATAATAGTAACTTTTAAAATATAATTACTATTATTTTTAACTAGTTTCAGTTTCTTGCCAAATATCTACAATGATGTTTAATAATTGTTTAACTTGATTGTCCATAATTGATAGTTTATAAGAATCTTCCATCGAATCTAAAGGGATGGAAGGTACCCAAATAAAATCCCCCCCAAAATCTTCTACATACTTTTTCAATACTGATTCAGTCGATAAGAAAACAATATGTTTAAAATTTGCACTTTTTAACTCGTCCATGAACGGTTCAAGAAGGAATACGTTTTGCGAATCATTACTATTTGGTAAATAAGGAAATGATGGCATTAATAAAATTCTACCTCTAAATTGTTTTTCTAATTGCAGACAAAGAAGTTGTATAAACTCCGCTGCATTCGCCGATTCTTTACAGTTATCTCGCAATGAAATCGGAATGACTGGTATAAGCACCGTATCAACATATTGTTTAGAATCTAAATACAATAAACTATCCTTAGCATTCCAACGCGTTTCCTTCACCCCCTAAATTTTTTCCGCAATCATTACTAATTCTCAAAAAATATTAGAATTAACTGTGAACTTACATAGATTCGACAATATCATAACATAATTCGTTCACAACTCATGAATGAATTGTGAACATTTCATAACAATTTTATGAACAATCGACTTACCTTGAATTCATTATATTTTATTAAATCACTTTTGTAAAATAATTTCCCACGCTAGACGCTGCATACCTTTTTTGCGAACATTCATTTTCTATTACGCCTCCAAAAAATTTGGCCTCCGCTGCCGTCAATAGATTGAACTATTAACGATAGATACGGAGGCCTTTTTTTTAAATGCGAAACTATTCATTTCAATATCGAGTTTAGTTCATTGGTTAATTGGATAAATAATGCATGATTCTTATCATCTAACGCTTGATCAATCTGTTCCTTTAAACGTTGTACTTGAAAATGAATTAAACTATAATCAAGAAATTCTTTTGCCAACTGTTTATCTTTCTCACTAATTTGATAAAGTTCAGGCATGTATGGATTTTCCTCTAATACCGATAAATAGCGAAATGATTTATTACCCGCGTGGAAATTCAATTGTATATATATATCTTCATTCCGATTCAAACGAATATCATGAAACGACTTTTCTGCGTCTGTCGTCATCACTTTATTTTTATAGAAACGAAATGGTGCATCATCGACACATTGCGTGGACATAACTAGCCCACGTGGGCAAAATTTCGCCTGTTCTACAAAATGAACTTTTTCCATCAGCTGATCATGGCTCATCAAATAATTAAGGATCCATACACATTCCCGACGTTTTAATTGATAGTTGTTCAGAAACCAGCGAATAAATTCTTTTTTCTCATTCACCGATACAGGAGTGGCCATCATTTTTCCCTCCTCATTTTGTTCTTGTTAGAAAGAAGGTGAATCAAATTAGCTGCTGAAAAATATGTGGACTCTAAGTGATTACCTTATTTATCATTGTTATAATGATTCACTTAACCGTTCTAATACATCTGCATATTCTAAATTAGCAGGGTTCATTTTTTGCAGTTGTTTAAATACTTCGATGCTTTCCCCTATATTTCCTTCTTCTAATAGGAAAAATCCATAATTCTGCAAGAATTCTTCATTCGTCTTAAAAAAATTATATGCTTGACGGTAATAATTTAATGACTCTAAATATCGTTCTTCTTTTTCACAAGCGATAGCAAGATCCCAAAGTAAATATGGGTCTTCCTCTCCTTCTTCTAAAGCAGGAATTGTGCGCTCCATTACTTCAGCATAATCATTCTCTGTGAAGGAAATTTGGTTTAATGTCATTATTGCTTCCACATATGATGGATCTAGATTTAGAGCCTTGTTTAACATTTCCTTTGCTTCGTTTACTTTTCCTAATTTCGTTGCAAGCTTTCCGCCGAGAAAATACAACTCCTTTTGAAAAGGATTGACGGATAGTCCTGCTTTCACTGACTCAAATCCTTCTTCGATTAAATCCTGATGTTCATATGCTTTTGCCAAATATAAATAAACACTTTCAAAGTCTGGATCTAATTGTGTCACTTCAATAAATTTCTCAACGGCCGCTTCGTGATAGCCTGCTTGAAATGCGGTTAAGCCATGGCCAAATAAAACATCCACTGTTAGTTTTGCTACTTCGGCTTGTTCATAGTAAGGTAATGCCTTTTCAAATTCACCTGCTGCACTATAAACGTTTGCTAATCGTTCATGAATATTTATACCTGCTATCTCATCCTCAGTTTTTAGCACTTGTTCATATTTATATACAGCTTCATGCAGTTTTCCAATGGAGAAGTATAGTTCTGCTAAAGCAAACTGAATAACGGGTTCGGTAGGCAAAAGTTTTTCTGCTTCAAGTAATTTTTTCTCACTAACTTCAAATAATGCTTCCCGTTCATATAATTCTGCTTGCAAAACCAATGCTTGCGGATAGACTAGGTCTGCCATTGTTATTTTATCCAATACTAGTAAAGCATCGTTAATTTTATCATCATTCACATAAATTTCTGCTAATAAAATCAACAACTCTCCTTCATCCGGAAAATTTTCTAACAAATCTTTGACAAGTTTTTCAGCCTCTTGTAAGAATCCTAAATCAAACAATTCATAAGCAAAAGCTTCTTTTTCCTCATCGCTTCCCGTTTTTTGTATTATGTCCATTAATTGATATGCTTTTTCTAAATTTCCTGCAGATAATGCTTCGATACATGCTGATATATTGTCCATATATTTTGCTCCTTTTACTACTAAATTCAATTTTCACCCTCGTGTTATTGAAAAAATGACGGTCGTTTAATAATAAGTTCGCTTCCTTTTTTTTGATTATAATATATCTTTTTGTCTACACGAATTACTTCCCCTTTATGTACCGTTATGACTAATTGGAGATTATCAATCGATTGTTGTGATTTTTCCTTTATATCCCCTTTTTGAATATACAGGTTATAACTTAATTCGCCACCAGCTTGTAAATATCCTTTTAACGGATATATCCCTATTTTTTTTAAAACTGAAAGAGATAGCTTGGACATTTCTTGTAGTGGGTGCTCAATATGAGGAATTTTTTCTCTTTGCAGTATCGTTACCCAAGTTTGTAGTAATTTTTTCTTGACAGATTCTTCTCCATGAACTACTGGAATAAGCGGACAATTATAAGGAAATAATGCTTCGCGAATCCAACCCCATGGAATTTTATAAAGGTCCCGTACATCATTGAACTCAATAAAAATAGCTGGGATTTTTTCTCGTTTGCATTTTTGAATAAATGGTACAGTAAATATTTGAATTGGAATTTTAACTCCTATTGTAAAATCTAATGGACCTTTTTGATAAAATTCACGAACTTCTTCGATTTTTTCATCGAGCTCATGTAAATAAGTGACATTGGCAGAAACAAGTATAGTCGTACAACCTCTTAGCAGGAACTGTTGAATGAAATAGTTTTTCTCTTTAAACATCGGTTCCATTTTAGGTAGACCATTTTGATAAAATACATCGGTAGCTGACATGTAAAATTTATCTGCATTCATTTTCATGTAGCGATATTTCGCAAACTCTGGCTGAACGGATAAAATTTTTTCATTGTCAACTAATAGAGATGCTTTAATAAGTCTATTTTGTTTAATTAAATTTGCATTCTCAATAATATATGTCATAAAACCACCTCCACTGGTCTTATGACAAGCTATGATGAAAACGAAAAAAATATGATAAGTAAGGAAGAAGTATTCAATAATTTAATAGTAGAAAGGATAATTATCGATTTTTTAAGCGGAACGAAGAGGGCTGACGCTTAGGACAGCCCTTATTTCAAAAAGCATTTATTTAAATCTTGGAAAAAGCTTGGGTAAGAGATAGAAATACATTCTGGGTTTTCAAGTATTACTTCTTCCTTGCAAATAGTAGCAGCAATTGCCAGCATCATTCCAATACGATGATCTCCATGACTATTGACTATTCCACCAGTTAATGGCCTTTTCCCACGAATAATCAAACCATCATCCGTAGCTTCTATATCTGCACCTAATTTTCGTAGCTCTGTTACTACTGTATCAATTCGATTGGATTCTTTAACCTTCAATTCACTAGCGTCTTTTATAATCGTTGTTCCTGAACATTGAGTTGCTAATAAGGCAATAATAGGGATTTCATCAATTAATCTTGGGATGATTTCACCTTCGATTACTGTGCCCTGTAATTCGGAAGCCTTGACAATGATTGTTCCAACACGTTCACCATTCTTGATGGAAGGCTCGGTAATCGTAATTTTTCCGTTCATTTGTTGCAGCACTTCAACGAGACCAGTTCTCGTCGGATTTAAACCAACATTTTTTATAGTTACTTCCCTTCCATCACTAATGGCGGCCATTACGATAAAAAAGGCAGCAGAAGAAAAATCACCTGGAACGTGAATATCTTTCCCTAGTAAAGATTGTTGCCCCTCTACGATAATTTCATTACCTTGTCTTCTAAGTTGTCCACCAAAATATTGCAACATAATTTCTGTATGATTGCGTGAAGGAGCCTTTTCATAGATGGTCGTTATTCCATTTGCCTGTAGTGCGGCAAAAATTAAGGCAGATTTAACTTGAGCACTTGCTACTGGCATATGGTAGTTGATAGCTTGTAAATTTGCACCGCGAATTGTCATCGGTAAATATTGATCATTATTGCGACCGATAAAAGTTGCCCCCATCATTGTAAGAGGAATAGTAATTCGTTTCATCGGCCGATTATTTAACGATGCATCACCTGTGAACGTAAAAGTGTAAGGCAAACTTGCTAATAAACCAAAAAGCAATCTTGTTGTCGTTCCTGAGTTACCTGTATAAAGGACATCTCTCGGTTCTTTTAAACCATGAAAACCATTACCGATAACAGTTACTTTTTCATCTGATTGTTGAATGTCGACACCTAATTGACGAAAACAGCGAATAGTTTGTAGTACATCCTCTCCTACTAACAAGTTAGTAATGGTTGTTTTTCCGTGTGCAATGGCGGCAAACATAATCGCGCGATGTGAAATAGATTTATCCCCAGGAACTTCTATTATCGTCTTTACGGGATGACCCGTAAAATGTAGCTTCATTATAGTCATTTGTTCCTTCCCTCTTTAATAAATATTTCAATAGTCATTTATCCCAATTTGTTAGCATTTCTAATATAACCGCTTCTTCTATTGCTGAAACTATCGGCTGCCCTAAAGATGGCAATAAAACAAAATAGATTGTGTTGTCTATAGATTTTTTATCGTGTTTCATTCTATAAATTAGTCGTTCTAAGTTACATTGTTCTGGAAGATTCGTTTGATAACCTAATCGTTCTAACCACTTAACAAAGGCATTCAAAGGGAATGAGAGATTGTATTTTCTTTCACTTAATTTCAATGCAAAAATCATCCCAATTAAGACCGCTTCGCCATGGGTAATCTTTCCATAGCCAAGTTCTGCCTCCATTGCGTGTGCCAATGTATGGCCAAAATTTAAAAAGGCGCGGATACCCGTTTCTTTTTCATCTTCTTCCACCATTTTTTTCTTTACAGCAATGCCCCGCATTAACGGTTTCATTATTTTAGCCGTCCTAATATCTTGGATGGATTGAATATGGTTCATTAAATCAATTAGAAATGGTTCACTGCCGATAATGCTTTCTTTAATAATTTCGGCAAAACCAGAACGGCATTCATGGTCAGGCAATGTTTTAATGAAACGTACATCATAAAAGACTGCTTCTGGATGATGAAAAGCACCGATCAAGTTTTTTCCTAACGGATGATTAATCGCTGTTTTACCACCAACGGAACTATCGTGGGCTAGTATTGTTGTAGGTACTTGAATAAACGGGACTCCGCGCATAAAAGTAGCGGCAACAAAGCCGGTTAAATCCCCTACCGCTCCTCCGCCAAAAGCAATAAAAGCAGATTTCCTATCAAGTTGCTCCTTTAATGCAAATGTAAGAACTTGTTCATATATTGTCATCGTTTTGCATAAATCTCCACTTGGTACAGTTGTATAACAGTAAGAAAGATCATTTGGTAATGCTGCTTCCAAAGTGTGCCAATGCAACTGATAAACGGTATGATCCATTACAATACAATATTTTGTATGTTTCTTCTGCTGTAAATGGTTCCTTAATTCTAATAAAACATCTTCTCCGACTAAAACCGGATATTTTGCTGTATCTGTTTGAATATGTATTATTTCTTGCATTAAAACTCCCTCGCATATTGGCGGTATTTTGAAATTTGCTCTTCCAATTGTCCCATTTGGTCTGAGTGAAACTGCTCAATTATTGCCTTGGCAAGTTCCCAAGCAACGACATGTTCACATACAATCGAAGCACTTGGTACCGCACAACTATCCGACCGTTCAATACTCGCTTGAAACGGTTCTTTTGAATCTATATCAACACTCATTAACGGCTTATACAAGGTCGGAATTGGTTTCATTACACCTCTAACGATAATTGGCATTCCAGTTGTCATGCCGCCTTCAAAACCACCTAAATTATTCGATAATCGGAAATATCCACGTTCTTCATCCCACGCGATTTCGTCCTGGACTTCGCTACCCCATTTACGACCAGCCGCAAAACCAATTCCGAACTCCACCCCTTTAAACGCATTAATACTTACTACCGCAGCTGCAATTTTTGCATCTAACTTACGATCATAATGCACATAGCTACCGATTCCTGGGGGCATTCCAGTCGTAATTACTTCCACAATTCCACCGATAGAGTTTCCATTTTTCTTTGCTTCGTCAATTTTTTGCATCATTAATTCGCTTGCTTCTTCATCTAAACAACGGACTGCCGAGAGATTTACTTTTTCATTAATCTCTTGGGGTAAAAGTGACGCAGCAGTATTTTCAGCTTTAATTCCACCAATTTCAACTACATGTGATGCTAGTTCAATACCTAGTTGGGCTAATAATTTTTTAGCGACAGCCCCAACAGCAACTCGTGCAGCTGTTTCACGAGCGGAAGAACGTTCTAGTACATTCCGTAAGTCACGATGTCCATATTTAATGCCACCATTTAAATCTGCATGACCTGGTCGGGGTTTCGTAATTTTCCTCCGTCCTTCATTTGTTAAATCTGTCAAAGGCTCCATTCCCATAATTTTAGTCCAATGTTGCCAATCTTTATTTTCTATTGTCATTGATACCGGTGATCCAAGTGTCAAACCATGCCTTACTCCACTTGTTATTTGTACCTGGTCTTTTTCAATTTGCATTCTCCGCCCACGACCATAACCTTTTTGCCGTTGTGCTAGAGACTCATTAATATCCTCGGCAGTTAATGGCAATCCAGCTGGTAGTCCTTCAATTATTACAGTTAGTTGTGGTCCGTGGGATTCTCCTGCTGTTAAATAACGCATATATACTCACCTTACTACTTATATTTTTTATAAAAAAACGTATCGAATGATTCAAAACCATATTGTTCAGCATCAAAGATTTGTTCAGTACTACCTACAAACAAAATTCCTCCTATCTTCAAGGCCTCACTGAACTTTTTATACAACATCATCTTTGCCTCTTCTGTAAAATAAATTAACACATTTCGACAAACAATTAAATCAAAATGTTGATCAAACCGTTCCGCTAATAAATTTTGCTTTTTAAAAGTAACTACTTTTTTCAGTTTTTCATCTACTTTATAATGGTTTTGTTCTTGAATAAAATACTTCTCTTTTATTTGTTCCGGAACTTCGTTAAGTGCCCTTTCTTGATAAATTCCAATTTTAGCTCTTGCTATTGCATTTTCATCAATATCAGTAGCTAATATAGAAATTTCATTGAGAGGAACTAATTGATTTAATACCATGGCTAAAGAATATGGTTCTTCTCCCGTAGAACACGCAGCACTCCAAATTTTTAATCGTTTTGAATTTTCCAGTAAATAAGGAAATACTTTTGCTTGTAAAATATCCCACCGACTTTTATTGCGATAAAATTCAGATACATTGATTGTCATACGATCTAAAAATGCATAATAGAGGGAATTATCTGTAGTCATTGCTTGGAAAAATTCAACAAAGGTTGAAAAACCATGTTTTTCATATAATGAAGTCAATCGTCTTTTCATTTGTGCTTCTTTATATAGAGCGAGATCAATACCTGTTTTCTTTTTCACTTTCATAATAAAATCTTGATAATCTTGGGACATGTTTTTCTCACCACTTTTATATATTCAAAAAATATTGTAAGTTCCTATGAAATAATGGAAAAGCCCTGCTAATGCAGGGCAGTTTATCCGAAGTAAAAGATTTATAACCAATCATTTATTTGTTTTGAATAAGTAATCAGTTCTGCTTCATTAAAGAAAAGCGAAATTTCTCTCTTAGCAGATTCCAAACTATCAGAACCATGAATGACATTTTTCCCGACCGTTAATCCATAATTCCCACGGATAGTTCCTGGTGCAGCATCTTTCGGATTAGTCGATCCCATCATTTGTCTAGCCACTTGAACAGCATTTTCACCTTCCCAAACCATTGCGAAAACAGGTCCAGAAGTAATGAAGTCGATTAACTCTTGGAAAAACGGCTTTTCCTTATGTTCTCCGTAATGTTCTTCCGCAATTTTATCGGTTACTTGCATTAATTTCGCACCCACTAATTGAAACCCTTTTTTTTCAAAACGGGCAACGATTTCACCAATTAAATTCCTTTGCACCCCATCTGGTTTAACCATTAAAAACGTTCTCTCCATCATGTATTCTCCTATCCTTGAATAATTATGTATGCGATTTCCAAAATCATCTTATCACTAGTTACTTATTTTCGCAATCAATAATATTCATTCTATTAAAAATTTCTCTTTCCAATAAAGTTGATGACCGTCGTTAATAAGTCTTTCGCTTCATTGTCTGGTAACCCTTTCAGTATTTCTAACGCTTTCTGTAAATATTGATTACTAACAACAATAGATTTTTCGATAGCATCCGTTGCTTTTATAGCTTTAATTAACCGTTTTAATTTATTTAAGTCCATATTTTCGTGAACTTGTCTAATTTCTGCAGCTAATAGCTCATCTTTTAAAGCAAAAAATACAGGCAAAGTAATATTACCTTGTAATAAATCACTGCCAGCTGGCTTTCCTAATTGTTTTTCGGTAGCAGTGAAATCTAATATATCATCCGTTATTTGAAAAGCCATACCTGCATAGTAGCCAAATTTACGCAACTTCACTTGTACATCTTCAGTAGCATTCGCACAAATGGCTCCTAATTCACAGCTAGCGGAAATTAATAATGCTGTCTTCCGTTTTATCCTTCGAAAATAGGTAAAGATAGATTGGTCAAAATTATATTTATCTCGAATTTGCTCTATTTCCCCAATACTTAATTCTACCATTGTTTTCGATAATATTTGGTGTGCTTTCTCTTCTTGTACTTTTGTAATTAATTCTAACGAACGCGCTAATATATAATCACCAACATACATTGCAACTCGATTATCCCATTTCGCCTTTACAGTTAGCCTCCCACGTCTTAATTCTGCATTATCAATAACATCATCATGAATTAAAGAGGCCATGTGGATCATTTCTAAAGAAACAGCTACATTTTTCACTTTCTCAACATCAGCAGTTCCAAATTTACTAGCTAAAATAACGAGAATGGGTCTAATTCTTTTACCTCCTGCTTGTAAATAATGCAACGATGCTTGTTTTAACAGTGGTGATTTTGCATTTAATGTAACTTCCAGTTCTTTTTCAATGTTTTTTAAATCGTTTTTTAAAAGAGCATAAACCGTTTTAAAATTCATATTAGTCCACCTATCATCCACAACCTTCATTACTCTTTTGGCTTCTTACCGATATGAACGGCAGATACTCCGCCAAAGTATTGTTTATACTGAACATTAGTTAATCCCGCCGCATAAAAATCTTCTGCTAATTGATCTGCATTAGGAAATGCTCGAGCTGATTCTTGTAACCATGAGTACTCCTGAAATTTCTTAGCAAATATTTTCCCAAATAGCGGCATAATAAAACGAAAATAAAAATAATAAGCTTGCTTAAAACCGATTAATGTTGGTTGTGAAGTTTCCAATGAGACTACTAGTCCACCAGGCTTAACGACTCGTCTCATTTCGGCTAGTACTTGCTTGTGGTCTGGTACATTGCGAAGACCGAAACCAATCGTAGCATAGTCAAAAGAGTTATCTGAAAACGGCAATTCCATAGCGTTACCGTGAATGAGCTCTATGTTAGATAGATTATTATTTGTAACTTTTTCTTTGCCTACTTTTAACATATTTTCACTAAAGTCTAATCCAACTACTTTTCCGTCAGGACCAACCGCTTGACTAAGGGCAATTGTCCAGTCAGCAGTTCCACAACAAACATCTAAAGCACTTTTTCCTTTTTCAACTTTCATTCGTTTCATCGTATCTTTACGCCAGCGAATATGTTGACGAAAGCTGATAATAGAGTTCATTTTATCGTATTTTGTTGATATATTTTCAAATACATGATGTACTCTCTGTTCTTTTGTTTCCGTCACGATGCCTCACCCCTAGTTAAATTACGATTGACTCGTCAAAGTTAAGTGAACTTGTTAATTTTTTATTAAAATTATTCATTTGAGGCATTTGGTTTTGCAATGTATTAATTCTCACATGAATTTTCTCCATATACTCATTCATAATTTTTTCTGATATTGAATCAAAACCATATCCACTATCCACATTTCTCGTGTTGAATACATTTTTTTCTAAGTACGTTTTTATTTTTTCTTGTTCATTTTGTAGCAATTGAAGAAATAACCAATTTTCGGTAAACTCACCCCAAACTGGTTCATGAAAGAATTCAGCAACTTTTTGAAAGATTGCTGTTTCAATTAACTTCATACTGTTCATAAATTCTTCTGTAGTTTTTTGTTCACCTTTATAGATGAATAATTTATGTTCATTCACAATTCGAATCCCTTCTGCCAAATAACGAATCATCTCAATATTCGGGATATCTGCTAACGTTTTATAATATAAACCGCTATAATAATCCCCAGCAAGAACGGTTAATTGGCGCTCTTTAAAATCGGGAATGTGATTATCATTGGATACTAAATCATGAATATCTAATGCGGCAATGATTAAAAACACCGTTACAACATATTTTTCAATATGATCATTAGATAGTTGTTTTGATTGCAGCATTAAAACTAGTAGTAATATTTTTTGATCGTCAATAGGATAATCATCCAAATTTTCTTGAATATACGGATGATTTTTTGCTTTAATTTGCTGTTTTATGTTCGTTATTAAAGTATTAATACTATTCATGGAATCATCCTCTACTACCATTCTCCCCTTAGGAATGAAGAAAGTAATTGCAACCAAATTTACGTTAAATAAATTATATCATAAAACGGTTATATTTTTGCAGATTAAAAATTATCTTAAACATCATATATTATATAGTTTATTACTATTTTCCATCACTCATAACGGTACCGAACGGGGAAATGATTTCTGCTTTGCCCCGGACTTTAATAGCAGAAGTATGTTCGGTGAACTGAGCTAACATAACTTCACCTTTATCTAATTTTTCAGAGTGATGAAATCTAGTATCTGTACCACGGGTCAATCCGATGACATTTACACCATCATCCATCGCTTTTATAATGACATAATCATTAGTAATAACTTTTTTTTCCAATGGCTGATCCTCCTTAGAGTTGACTGTAGTAATTATTTACCAATTAAGCTTAGCACTTCTTTTCGATAGAATTCATTTTCTTGAAAAACCCCTCTCACAGCAGTGGTAACTGTTTTAGACCCAGGTTTTTTTACACCGCGCATCGTCATACACATATGTTCTGCTTCAATAACTACCATGACACCATATGGATTTAGTTTCTCCATCATGATATTTGCTATTGTTTTTGTAATACGCTCTTGTAATTGTGGTCGCTTTGCAATATCTTCTACTGCTCTTGCTAATTTACTTAATCCTGTTACTTTTCCTTCTTTTGGCAAGTAAGCAACGTGAGCATGGCCGAAGAACGGAACGAGATGGTGTTCACACATGGAATAAAAAGGAATATCTTTAACGAGAACTAGCTCTTCATGACCTTCTTCTGTGAATATGGTGTCAAAATGTTTTGCAGGATCTTTCGTTAATCCCGCAAACATTTCTGCATACATTTTCGCCACTCTTTTTGGGGTATCGATTAAACCTTCTCGATTTGGATCATCACCAATTCCTTCTATGATTAAACGAACCGCTTGTTCAATCTGTGCTAAATTTATTTCATTCATGTCATTTCCCCCCGTAATTTCCGACAAAAAACTGTCCAAGCATAGTTAAAATAAAATAATATTTAAATAAGGGCTCTGTAAAAGTTTCACACAGCCTAAAGAAAAGATATCACCTATCATATTAGCATACGAAAATTAATGTAGCAAAAAGAAAGCAGCCCGCAAGCGAGATATAAAAATCCCTACCATGCACGAGTCGATGACGACTTAGCAATGTATCGCTTCCTTGTGACTACCCTTTCATAAACAGATGGTGGGGTTTATTTTGAATTAAATAAGAAAGGAGCTGAAATTATATCAGCTCCTTTCATTATTCAAGTGAATATGTAATTATTTCACTGCATCTTTCAATGCTTTACCTGGTTTGAATGCAGGAACTTTGCTTGCAGCAATTTCAATTTCTTCACCTGTTTGTGGGTTACGTCCTTTTCTTGCAGCACGTTCACGAACTTCAAAGTTACCAAAACCAATTAGTTGTACTTTGTCACCATTTTTTAAAGCATTTAAAATTGAATCAAAAACAGCGTCTACTGCTTTTGTTGCATCCTTTTTAGAAAGTTCTGCAGCTTCAGCAACAGCATTTACTAATTCTGTTTTGTTCATGCCATTCACCTCCTCCCAAATGAAAAGGGTAGTGCAAAAATATTTATGCCTCTAATATTCAAAGAGTGCATTAATTGTCCTAATCTTATTTCCAATAATGGAAAGTTCAACTAAAACATTTCTGTTTTAAAGATTATCACAATAAAAAAATCATAGCAAGATAAATCTACAACTTTCGCTAACTTTTTCGTGAATTATACTAAAATCTAGCCCTTATTTTGAATTTTTTTAAATAAGTAGCGAAAAATCCTACTACATCAACGTTTTTGCCAACTTTCATACTTTTTAAACATAAAAATTTCTAATATTATATAACCATAAAAAAAACTGCAATTGGAAAATTCCAATTACAGTTTTAGAACATATGAAAGTCCATTTTATAATATGATAGCGATTAATCCACCAGAGCCTTCATTAATAATTCTTTCCAACGTTTCTTTTAATTTGTATCTTGCATTTTCTGGCATTAGTGCTAATTTCGCTTGAATCCCTTCTCTTACAATCGAGTTCAAGTTTCTTCCAAATATATCGGAATTCCATATGGATAATGGATCATCTTCAAAGTCTTGCATGAGATAGCGCACTAGTTCTTCACTTTGTTTTTCAGTACCAATAATTGGAGCAAATTCGGACTCCACATCCACTTTAATCATATGAATAGACGGTGCAACAGCTTTCAATCGGACACCGAATCTTGACCCTTGGCGAATAATTTCTGGCTCATCCAGGCTCATATCATGTATAGATGGTGCTGCAATACCATAACCTGTTTGCTTAACCATCGTTAATGCGTCAGCAATTTGATCATATTCTCTTTTTGCATGGGCGAAATCTTGCATGAGCTGTAGTAAATGGTCTTTTCCACGTATTTCTACCCCAACAATTTCTTTTAACACTTGGTCATACAATTCATCAGGTGCATGCAAATCAATTTCTGCAATCCCTTGACCCATTTCCATGCCAGCTAGACCAGCACCTTCGATAAATTCATATTCTGTAAACGATTGAACGACACGATCAACATCTCTTAAACGTTTAATATCTTTCACTGTCTCTTTTACTGCTTCTTGATAACTTTGCCGCAGCCAATGGTCGTTCTTTAATACCATAACCCAGCTAGGGAGATTCACATTTACTTCTAACACTGGGAATTCATATAATGCTTCACGTAATACATTTAGCACGTCCGCTTCCCGCATACTTTCGACACTCATCGCTAATACAGGAATATCATATTTTTCTTGAAGTTCTTCTCTTAGTAGTTCTGTTTCATGATGGAAAGGCTTTGTCGAGTTAATCACCATAATAAATGGTTTTCCTACTTCTTTTAGTTCTTCCACTACTCTTGCTTCCGCATCTTCATAATCCTTCCGAGGTATTTCGCCTATAGAACCGTCAGTAGTAATAACAACACCGATAGTAGAATGTTCTTGAATTACTTTTCTAGTTCCTATTTCTGCAGCTTCATGAAATGGAATTGGCTCTTCATACCATGGAGTATTAATCATTCTTGGACCATTTTCATCTTCATAACCTTTTGCTCCAGGTACAGTATAGCCGACACAGTCTACTAGGCGCACATTAACATCTAAACCTTCGCTAACATGAACTTTTATTGCTTGATTTGGTACAAATTTTGGTTCAGTAGTCATAATAGTTTTTCCAGCTGCACTTTGTGGCAGTTCATCTTGCGCCCGTGACCGCTCCGCTTCATTTTCGATACTTGGTAATACAACTAATTCCATAAATCTTTTAATAAAAGTTGATTTTCCTGTGCGAACTGCTCCAACTACTCCGATATAAATATCTCCACCAGTCCGTTCAGCAATATCTTTGAAAATATCTACCTTTTCCAATTAAATCCCTCCCGAAGAGTCAATTGCTGGGATATAATATCCGTTTGCTTTTATTAGACAGTATATGTTTATGATGTTGTCCTATTAACTTATGACTATTATTTTAGTAATTGCTTAAAAAAGTTTATAAAGACCAGTTTGCTTACTAGTTTAACAGGACGAAAAAAAAACCCTCTCATACAATATACTTTGTATAAGAAGGGTTATGACAAAAATTTGATTTTAAATTAAGTTTTTTAACGAAATGAATTTATTTATCTAAAAACTGTGGATCGCCATTTTCGTCAATGGTCATTGGAAAAGAGTATGCTGGTACAAATGGTGAATCTATCGACAATAAATAGCGCAGATCCTCCCCAGACTTAATCTCTTCTTTTCCTACTTCTTTCGCCTTTAAGTAAAGATCACTTCGATAGTCCACATATATAGTGCCAGCTCCTGAGATTACGAGGGATAAATTTTGGCCTGTATATGGACTAATGATAACTGGCTCCTCTTTATAACCCAATTCTTTAAAGTTAAGAGAGAATAGCTGCTTACTCAAACGGTCTTGATATGGCGGATATTGTTTCATTGTCAAACGGAACTGAATATCACGAATTACTTCTGCAATCTTTAAATCAAATATTTTTACTTCAGGGGTTGTTTCGGGATCAATAATGACATATTGATATATCCCACCTTTTTCAAACGCATTTGCTGGTATAGCATTCAAGTAGCTAGGTACCAATTTATGAAAATCAATTAAATATTTTATGTATATATCCGTATCATGTTCCTTTGTTTTAATAGGGAGAATACCGTTATTTTCTTCCCTAAATTGTTCCATTGCGCGTTGTACTGATGTTAGCATCTCTTCGTTTGGAATTTTTTGCTCAACATTTTCATGGGCATTTGGATAAAGACAGCCAGTTAATGTAGCAACAATAATAATGTTTAATATAATAAAAACAATACGTCGCAAAGCTATCATTCCTTTAAATTTTATAGGCTGTTTTGTAAGATTCATTGCTTTTTCCTACAGTTCAAAAACATGACGAGCGTACTCATCTAAGGATTGAAGAATTACAATCAGGAGAAATCCTATAATGAAAGATGATTATATTTTGAATATCAATACTTTATTAATTGTACAACAATCCTTGAATTTAATGAGGTTCCTTCCTTTCCTCAAGTTAATCGACACTTGGCCCAGAAAAAACAATAAAGAAAATAATAATCCCTGCATAGATCATAAGACCGTAAGCGATTGTTGCTGTTACGACACGAAATACCCCTTTTAATTTATGCCTGCTTAGTAAAATTAATATTATAGCGATTAACATGAATCCCATTGCTGCGAATGAAATCCACATCCTAATTAATGCTTGTGACAATACAGCCACCCCTTTATTCTATGATAGTCTATCGGAAACGCTTTATCGGAAAATATTTTAACATAAAATGATAAAATAGTATTGTATTTAGATTCGGGGGAAAGAAGTTGTTATTAGCACTGTTTCCCTCTCCACTTCCACAGGGAACAAATAAATATATGACGATAAATTGGAGGACAAATTGGAAATGGGATTGCAACCAATATTTATCGTAAACGATATAAAATAAAAAAACTGATTGAAAGCGGGACGTTGCACTTTCAATCAGTCTGATATATACCCATCTCATGGCTAATTTTTTCATTTTCGTAGCATTGTATGCATTTTCAGCACAGTCTGCATCCTCGTTTGCCTAGTAAAAACCGCTTTTCTAAGGATAATTACGAAAAAAGCAAATTTACCTTTTCAGTAAAATTACATTTTTTCAATAATGTCCACAAGATCTTCCATTTCGTGAGTTTTCATTCTCGTCATTAATTCGTCTACTGCCTTTTTCGGTTCTGTCTCACTAAAGAGTACCTCATATAATACAGTTGTAATAGGCATTTTCACATCAAACTTTTTCGCAAGTTGATATGCAGCTTTCGTTGTTCTTACTCCTTCTACAACCATCCCCATTGAATCAAGTATTTCCTCGAGTTTCTTTCCTTTTCCTAGCATATTCCCAGCTCTCCAGTTTCGGGAATGAGTACTTGTACAAGTAACAATTAAATCACCAATTCCAGTTAATCCTGAAAAGGTTAATGGATTCGCGCCCATCTTTGTTCCTAATCTTGCAATCTCGGCGAGACCTCTCGTCATTAGTGCTGCTTTAGCATTATCCCCATAACCTAAACCGTCAGAAATTCCAGCTGCTAAAGCAATAATATTCTTCAGTGCTCCGCCGATTTCAACTCCAATTACATCTGGGTTTGTATATACTCGGAAATTTGCATTCATAAATAAGTCCTGAACTCGTTCGGCTGCCTTCATATTCGTTGAAGTAGCTACGACGGTTGTTGGATGTCGCAAACTTACTTCCTCGGCATGACTAGGGCCAGATAAAACGATAATATCTTGTAAAAATTGTTCAGGAAATTCCTCCTCAATCATTTCCGAGATTCTTTTTAACGTATCCGGCTCAATTCCTTTACTTACATGTACCACTGACATTGGTTCTGTTAAGAAAGGGATTAAATTTTGAATAACTTCTCGTATCGCCTTTGTTGGAACAGCCAACACAATTGTCGTAATCCCATTAATTGCTTCTTGCAAATCATGATAAGCAAAAATATTATCTGGCAAAGTAATATTTGGTAAATACGAATCATTTCTACGTGTTTGATTAATTTCTTTAATATGTTCAAGTTTATTTCCCCATAAGCGGACGGTATGACCATTATCTGCAAGAACTATTGATAACGCTGTTCCCCAACTGCCTGCACCTAAAATTGCAATTTCTTCTTGTTTTCTAGACATATCGACATCTCCTTTACTTTCTTGCACGAGGAATTATTTTTATAGGTGTACCCATAAAGTCGAAAGCGTCACGAATGCGATTCTCGATAAAACGTTCATATGAAAAATGGAGCAGTTCTGGCTCATTTACGAATAGAATGAATGTTGGCGGTTTAATCGACGCCTGTGTGCAGTAATATATTTTTAGACGACGTCCTTTATCAGTAGGTGTTGGGTTCATCGCCACCGCATCCATAATTACATCATTTAATACATTTGTTTGGACTCGCATGTTTTGACTTTCGCTAACTTTGTCAATTAACGGCAATAAAGTATGTAATCTCTTTTTCGTTTTAGCAGAAACAAAGCAAATAGGGGCGTAATCTAAAAATAAAAATTCATTACGAATTTTCTTTTCAAATTCATTCATTGTTTTTTCATCTTTTTCAATAGCATCCCATTTATTGACAACAATTATAACTCCTCGTCCTGCTTCGTGCGCATAGCCTGCTATTTTTTTATCTTGTTCAATAATACCTTCTTCAGCGTTAATAACGACTAAGACAACATCAGAACGTTCAATTGCACGCATTGCCCTTAAAACAGAGTATTTTTCCGTTTTCTCATAAACTTTTCCGCGTTTACGCATACCAGCTGTATCGATAATAACATATTCATTCCCATCGTATGTATAAGGTGAGTCTATTGCATCTCGAGTTGTTCCAGCAATGTCACTAACAATTACACGTTCTTCTCCTAAAATTGCGTTAACTAATGATGATTTACCTACATTTGGTCGTCCTATTAAACTAAATTTAATTGTATCATCATCATAAGTGATATCTTCTTTTTTCGGAAAATTTTTAATAACTTCATCAAGAACATCGCCTAAACCTAATCCGTGGGCTCCTGAAATTGGATAAGGTTCTCCAAAACCAAGTGAGTAAAATTCATAAACTTGCTCACGCATCTCTGGATTGTCTACTTTATTCACAGCAAGTACAACTGGTTTTTTTGAGCGAAATAAAATCTTCGCAACTTCCTCATCTGTTGCTGTCACACCATCCCTGCCACTAGTAATAAAAATAATTACATCTGCTTCATCAATGGCAATTTCCGCTTGCTGTCTTATTTGTTCTAAAAATGGTTCATCGCCAATGTCAATTCCGCCTGTGTCTATAATATTAAAACTTTGATTAAGCCATTCCCCAACTCCGTAAATTCGGTCACGAGTGACACCAGGAACATCTTCGACAATGGAGATTCTTTCTCCGACGATTCTATTAAAAATTGTTGATTTCCCTACGTTCGGTCTACCAACAATTGCCACTATCGGCATTGTCATATTATTCACCTCATATTTAATTACAAATTACTTTAAATCAAAAATATCCTTATAACGGTAAAATGGTAAATATTTGTGATATAGCACATATTACGCTATATATCTTAATTGCAAAACATACGAAAAAACTCCTCGAGAACACCGCACGAAGGAATGCGCAGCATTATCGAGGAGTTTCGCGCCACCCCATGCTGTTTCAATTTAGTTGGAATTTTAGCACCCTCAGCTTACTTGATTCCCAATTACATCGCTTTCCCATTGTAACAAAAAATCTATTGATTGAGTAGTTACCTTACACAAAATTATACTAAACAAGTTAATGTTTCACAATAATCATGATTTCATCGGTTAGTTTATGAGCGATACCATCGAGTATTGCTTCTAAATTTGCACCCATTCGATACATTTCCTCATTATTGTCACAATAAAAAACAGCGATACCACTAACGGCCTTCTTAGGATTTGTAGTAAGCACTGCTAAAATCATTTTCTCAATACTCACGATACCCCCTCCTCATTTTTCTTCCTTTTTGTCGGCATTCTAATCGCATTTTCTAACGTAGGAGTTTTACCGATGATTTCAATTGCCTTATTGATTTCTTTCTTTTGCGGTAATACGAATATACCAACACGACCATCATCGAGATCGCGTTTTGCTAATGGAACGAGGGCAGGGGTTCCAGAATCTCGATATACTCCAAGGGCTGTAGAAACATCGTGTAATATAGCTTGTCGCTGACCTAAATTAGCAATGGTTGAGCGAGAATCAAAATTTTTCGGTTTTAAAATAAAGCCCATCCCGTACTTTAATATTTCTTTTTGTCTTTCTGGCAAACCGATATTCATAATGTAAATATTATCGATATATAGGCCTTCATCTTTAAAGGTAAGTTCCACATGTTCTATGTCGACAATATCGCTTATTTTTCCGCCACCCATTAAAATTTTCGATACGATCATACAAATAATCGCAACGATTGCAGCAATCCAAATATTAAAGATGACATAAATAATCGTCGTAGTCATGGCAGTAAAAATAACTAAATAATTTCTACTTTCGAATGCAACTGCAATCCCTTCAATATACGTATTTCCTCGGGGTACTAACTCAAATTCGTCCAGTTGTGCTAATGTGTTTCTTTCCATATTCCTAACTTCACGAAATTGTGAAGCAGCTAATGTTAAAAAAGTAATTGCTGTTATTTCCTCTTCAATTAAGGCAGGGACCGCAATCGCTCCTAAAGCAGAAGCGATAAAACCGAGTGCAATATGAATTATTTTTCCATGCAAGTACGTTGGGTATTGTCGATAATCTGTTCTTAACATGACGATTCTAGAAATTACCCCAGCAGCAATGCCAAAAAGAACAGGATACACATATTCACTCATATTATAATTCTTTCTCCTTCTCTAGATGTAAATTTTTCATATCAAAATAAGCAGGAATAGATATAATTACTTTTCTAACAGTTATCAAAAAACAACTAATACATAATGCATCAAAGAATGCCAAACTTGCTATCGGATAATGAATATTTAAATTGCTTAATATTAGTGCAAAAATAATCTCTCCCTGTATCATGCCGATAATGATGGTTGTTAGTTGCTCTTTATATTGATTGAATAAAAAAAGGACGAGGATGCTGGAAAAAATGCTAAGCAACCAGATGAGATCAACAACTATCCAAACGGGATCATATAATGCCAATAACTGAAAAGTTGCAATGCTAATAGAAGCAATAACCATCTTTAACGAAACATTAATAAGTGTTAAAAAATTTTTTCTGATAAAAAAGCAATAGGAAACGAGTAGTAAAAAAATGGCAGCCAATGAAATTTCCATATGATAAACCTTAATTGAATGCACAGAAAGTATGATAGTAACTAATGAAATAACACTTATTAATAAACGGTATCGATTTTTTTTGTCCATAATGAAAGTAGAGAATACCCAGCTTGACCACATTAAAAAATAAAACCACAAACCATCCAAATTCCTTACCCCCTATCTTTTCCCATTATGAACAAAACTATGTCATTTCAGTCAAAACAACTCGCTTTTTCCGAAAACATTGTTCCATTTTTTATTTTTTATTTAAGGAAAGTGGTGGGAAAATTTAATCACTAATTTAATAACCTTTCTTGGAAAAGAGGCAAAAAAAAACTGTTCCAAAAGCTTTTTCCATTGATAGATGAATAAACTTCACTATCATGAAAAGAGCTTTTAGAACAGTGTCTGTGATTTTATTAAAATTATTTAAGTTTTCTTAGTTGGTCACCAATGACTTCGCCAAGTTGGAAACCAGATGATTCTTCTGGAAGTTCGTAATTAACTTCTTCTTTTTCTTCCAACTCTTTCATCGTCAGCGAAATACGCTTATCATCGACTTTAATATCCAATACTTTCACTTGTACCTTATCGCCTTCTTTTAACACTTCATGAGGCGTTTTAATATGTTGGTTGGAAATTTGTGAAATATGAACTAATCCTTCAATATTCGGAAGAACTTCTACAAACGCTCCAAAGGAAGTAAGGCGTTTTACTGTACCTTCAACTATTGAGCCAACGGTTAATTTTTCCCTAATATTTTCCCATGGACCAGGTAAAGTTGCTTTGTGGGAAAGTGAAATTCGCTCATTTTCTGTGTCTACAGATAATACTTTTACTTTAATTTTGTCACCGACTGATACAACATCAGATGGATGGTTAATATGATCATGGGACAGTTCTGAAATATGAACTAAACCGTCTACCCCACCTAAATTAACAAAAGCTCCAAAATTGGTAACACGTTCCACTGTTCCTTCTACAATTTGTCCAGCTTGTAGACTTTCTAACACCGATTGTTTTTGTTTCGCTTTTTCTTCTAGTACAACATCACGGTGGGATAAAATTAACCGATTACGTTCTTGATCTAGTTCTACAATCTTAAATAGTAACGTTTTCCCTTTGTAATCGCTAAAATCTTCCACAAAGTGATCTTCCACTAATGATGCAGGAACAAAACCGCGGATGCCTAGATCGACAACTAAACCGCCTTTTACTACATCTTTTATTTCTGCTTCGACAAATTTGCCTTCCACGAATATTTGCTGGAGTTCTTCCCATGCTTTTGTCGCGTCCACTCGACGTTTCGATAAAACAATTGCATCATCTTCAACCTTAATAATTTCTAACAATAATTCGTCCCCTTCATTGACAACATCACTAGCTTTTTCAACATGTAAAGAAGCTAATTCGCTAATAGGTACAACTCCATCCACTTTGCTATTTGGAATCGATACTATTACTTGCTTGTCCTCAACTGCTGTAACTTGTGCGGTTACTTTTTCACCAACTTCGAAATTATGTACATCTATTTCATGTAGGTCTGTCATGAGTATTCCTCCTTAAAATAAATTGCAAGTTTTAAAAACTTCTTTTATTTAACTTCTAATAAATATACCCATTTGTCAATAGTTTACTTATATTTATTAATTAATTCTTTTATACTATCCATAATAATAGTGGTAACCTCATCACTAGACACTCGGTTTTCCCGATAATAATCCATATTAATCGGTTTCCCATAAACAACTTTCAATTTTCGAAAAGGCTTATAAGGTCCGATAATTGCGCAAGGTACTACTTCTGCATCGGTTTTGAGTGCGAAAAAACCAACACCTGCTAATCCCTTTCCGACTTCCCCACTTTTTGAACGGGTACCTTCTGGAAAAATCCCTAACACATTTCCATTCTTTAATGCAGCAATTCCATTTCTTAGCGCCTCACGATCTCCTTTTCCGCGTTTAACAGGGAAAGCATTCAGTCGTTTAACTATCCCCTTAATAATCGGAAGCTTAAAAAGTTCTTCTTTTGCGATAAATACAATGGGTCGATTCATTGTAATACCTAAAAAAATGGGATCTAAATTGCTAATATGGTTACCACAAAGCAATACGCCACCATCTTTTGGAACATTTTCTAAACCAATTACTTCTGGTCGATAAATCGGTGAAAATATCCCTTTTACCACTCCTCTAGCAAATCCGTAAAAGGTCATCTGGAATCTATCCTTTCCTCAATAAGATCCATAATTTTATTTACTACATCATCGATAGTAAGGGAAGTAGTATCAATTTCAATTGCATCCTTTGCCTTTATTAATGGTGCGACTTCCCGTTCGGAATCAAGTTTATCTCTCTTTGCAATTTCTGTTTTAAGCTGTTCCAAATCAGATGGTATTCCTTTAGAAATATTTTCATCATGTCTTCGTTTTGCTCGTTCATCAACGGAAGCTAATAAAAATATTTTGACTTCCGCATTTGGCAAAACAAAGGTACCAATATCCCGACCATCCATTACAACACCGCCATATTGAGCAAATTGTTGTTGGCGACGAACCATTTCCTGTCTTACTAATGAATGTTTAGCTACTGTCGAAACATTATTCGTAACATTATTTAAACGAATATCTTTCGTAACATCTTTTCCGTCAACAAAAACTTGTTGGAATTCTCCCCCTTGTTTTAACTGAATTTCCGTTTTTTCTAAAAGCTCATACAATGTTTTTCCATCTTCCAAATCGACCCCATTTTCCAGTGCCTTCCAAGTGATTGCACGATACATTGCACCAGTATCAATATATAAGTATGATAGTTTTTGAGCAATTATTTTAGCTACCGTACTTTTTCCGGCAGCAGCTGGGCCATCGATGGCTATTGAAATTTCTCTTTTCATACGTCCTCCTAAATATGTAAATAGTTCTTTTACTATTTTAACATAAAAATAAGCAGGATATGTACCTGCTAATCGGAATTAAATGTTTCTAAAACTTTCGAAAAATTATTTTCATTTACACCTTCATAAAGTGTCAATTTTTTCAATTCAGGAAATGCATTTAAATGATGAAAAAATATTTGACAAGCTAATAATAAAATAAATTGAACGACAATAATTTTCACTAATATTCGTTCCACCCGTTTCATTTGACCGCCACCAATAATACTTTTTCATCTATTATTGATAAGCAGAGCAAATATTATACTACAAGCCTAATTCTTTTTGTTTCCATGCGACTTGAGATTCAAAACAAAACCGAATCAGTTGTTGTTCTTGTTGGCTAGTTTTATCCAAAAATTGTAAAGAGACGATGTTTTTAGTAGTATTTAATTCCATAATTCTGACAATTTTGCATTTAAACAGGTTGTAGTGATACTGTCCAGAATGCATAGGCAACACAAACATCGCTTGTAATTGTTGCCCTTTCTTAATGGGAATTTTATTCGATACGATGATAGATGCGCCCCCTGCACTAATATCATCAGTAATAGTTGTAAAGGGAGTAAATTCGTTAAACAATGGGTGAACTGCTACGTCAACCCCACGATGAATACGTACGAATTTGCGGCGCTGAATCCGTTTCATTTGCTGCTCTGTAGGACGTGAAATTTTTATTAATGGAATATTTTCTTTCGATCTTCCTACTACTTTTGAGGGAAACTCAAAGGCATCGTCATTACGGATAAAAGAAACTTTTATGCTCGTCTCATCTAATAAAAAAGCAGTTCGATTCGTTTCTAAATGTACTGGATATTCAATAAAAATTAAATCATCTTGCAAATCCATTACTTTACTTTGATAAATTTCATACTTATTATTAATCAGTGCTTCAATTTTTACCTGATCACCAATTTCTAACATTTATTCAATCACCAACCTTGTTGTTCAGGTAACCGAGAAAATCATTCCTGGTTATGTATTCTTTAGTTAGCTTGTTTTTATTTCTCACCTTGACGAATTGCAATAGTTAAGTTCTTTAATAGTTAAACAAACATCATGTCAAGTCGTTGTTTCATTGACAGTCTTCTTTTATTTATTATTACATGAAAATAAAAAAAGGAAAAGCCTTTTAAGCTCTTCCTTCAATGATATCTTCATATATTGGTTCAGCGTTTTGGAATTTTTCTACCATTTCCTCTGACCCATCTAATGCATTAATAAAAATTCGATACGTATCATCGCCTAATGTTCCTAAAAATTCGTAACAAAGTACTTCTTCTTTCATTTCATTATTTATTATTGCTAAGCGGCTTTCTTCGATTTTTACATTCGAATTCAATTGTTTTTTCGCTTCGGACTCCGTTATTTTCGGTTTCGGTATTGATCGTTTATTATGAGAAGCTAAATACTCTTCTGCAGAAAGGCCAATGACATTACCATCATCAAGGGCAATTTTAATTTTTATCGCATCTGGATAAATTCGAACATTATTTTCATTAGTTACAAAAGTAAAGAGCCCGACATTATCATATTGAACACTTTCTAATACTTCCAAGTTTTCGAATTTATGATCGGTTAAAAACTTCGCAGCCCGTTTACTCGCTTCATTTAAACTGATTTTTTGAACCTTCACGTCCCGATTTTTTATTAGCCAAATAGGATAGCCACCTTTTTTAGTGACATCCATATAGCTATCAGCATTTTTATCTTTAACAGCTATACTGTAAAATTCAAAATCGGAACCTTTTCCATTTTCCACTACTTTAATTTTTGAATTTTTTTCAGCAATTCCATATTTTTTTGCGATATTTTTAGCATCTTCTTCGCTAATTTTCGGTCCCGATAAATTACGGTAACTTTTTTCTGCCTTTTGCATACTAGTGAAAATTGGCCCCATATCCGCTTCTGTGTAGCTATCGATCGTTTTTTCCACTGTTTTAAAACCATCTATAATGGTGTTATCTGCTGTCTCTTTTCCTGATGCGAGAGCCATTTCTACGTCCATCCAACGTAAATTATTTTTTAAGATTAAATGTTGGACTTTCCGCAATTCATTTTGTATATCCGCTGATTGTTTGTATAAAGATTTTAACGTATCATATTCCTCTTTCGATAATGGTTCTTTATCTAAGTCACGTACTGCTGTTTTATAACTGAAATCGCCAATTTTAGATAGGAATTCTTCTGTTTTATTAAATGGTAATAATGTTAATGGTAATTGGCCAACAGAACTATTTGCTTCAGACGTTAACCGCCATACATCAGCTAAAGCAGGTGATAAAGATTTTCTTGAATTCATTGCTAATGTCGTACCAATCTTATCGTGAAGTATGTCAATATTATATGTTAAATCATGAAATGCTCGCTGATAACTATTTTCTGCATTAATTAATATTGCATTTTTCTCTTGGTGCTCTTGATAGCCCCAATAAGCAGTTCCAACTATTCCAACTGTTAGAACTCCAATTAATATTCCTCTAATCATCAAAACACCCCTTTATTTACAAAAAATATGCTTACCAATTTGCTTAATTTGTGGTCTTGACCAAATCCAAGAACTAGTGGCAGTGTTAGGATTAAAATAATAAATGGCATTACCTGTTGGGTCCCAACCATTAATTGCATCTAAAACAGCTTTCCTAGCCGTTTCATTTGGTGTTAACCATATTTGACCATCAGCGACAGCTGTAAAAGCTCTCGGTTCAAAAATGACACCTGACACTGTGTTAGGGAACGATGGGCTTTTTACCCTATTTAGTATTACTGCCGCAACAGCTACTTGTCCGATATATGGTTCACCTCTAGCCTCGCCGTATACCGCATTCGCCATTAACTGTATGTCATTTTGCGAAAAACCATTAGGAACATTCGTTGCTGTTGGTTTCGCAGGGGTTGTTTGTTGATTATTATTTCCTGTTCCTTTGTTATTGTTATTATTGTTATTGCTTTTATTTTTCGTTTGTTTATTTATATCCACTCCACCATAATGAGTAAACTTATTTCCTTTTCTTATTTGGTCTTTCACATAGCTTTCATTGTATTTGGAAGCTTTAACTAGTTTGTCTTTTGTGTCTTGACCAGCGAGTCCATCAACTTTTAAACCAAATTCATATTGAAAATTTCTCAATGCCCAATAAGTTCGCCAACCAAAAACTCCGTCAATTTTTCCATTATAAAAGCCTAAATATTGTAAACGTGATTGTAATTCAATCACGTCATCCCCTACAGCCCCTACTTGGATGACTTGATTGGAAAATGCCTCAACACTTGTTTTAGGTACTTCAGATACAAGTAATAATGAACTACATAATACGAGCATCAAAAGTTTCAATGCATTCCTGTATAACATAATTAGTCCCTCCATTGCTGTCATTATCAAGTATGAGTAGTTTTTGTAGGAATTGGTTTTTTATACAAAGTACTTTTATTTTAAAAATTTCGGCTATGCAGAATATAAAAAAGTCCAACCTCACGTTATGGAAAAAATCCACAAATACGTGAAGTTGGACGATTGTTAAACAATTATTAAAAGATCGAACGGTTATTGTCAGGATAAACAGGTATGGCCTTAGCCTTCTTTACTTTTTTTAATGCTAACCACCATAAAAAAAGCATAAATGGAATGATAATTACTAACCAGTTTTTATCCGTAAGTAATATGAAGTCGTATAGCCCGTGTAAAAGAAACGGAACGAAAAATGATAAGGCGATCCATTTATATGGTTTATCTGAAGAAAATTTTCCTTTTCCTAAATAGTAACCCATAATCACACCAAATAACGCATGACTGGAAACTGGTAAAAGGGCTCTGCCAAAGGCATACTCTAGCCCATAACTAAATAAATATAATATATTCTCAGCTGTTGCAAACCCAAGAGAGATTGCAACTCCATATACAATCCCGTCATAATGTTCATCAAATTCCACTAATTTAAAAACTGCAAAATATAAAATAAACCACTTGAAAAATTCTTCTAATAAACTAGCAGACAAAAAAGCTTTAAATAAATTTACCGCAATAACTTGCTCAACTTCCAAAACATATTGTATAAACATAATAGGAAATACTAAAATTGCACCAAGAAAAAAGACTCGCAACACCTCATATAGTGGTTCAGTTTCAATTTCATCTTTTAAATAAAAAAAACTGAGCAAAGCAATACCTGGTGCTATTCCAGCTGAAACAATCGCTAACATGGCGAACCTCATTTCCAATCTCTTTCTTCAATCGTATCACGGAAAATGGAAAATGAAAATACAAAATATATAGGTATTTTGGAGGAATTAGGATGAAAAAAATATTAGTGTTACATACTGGTGGAACCATTTCGATGTATGAAGATGAGGAAACAGGGGCAGTCAAGCCAGTTGGGGAAAATCCACTAATTAATAAAACGAAAGAAATTAATAAACTAGCGGACTTAATCGTTGAAGCTCCGTTTAATCTACCATCCCCACATATCACTCCAAATGAAATGTTCCAGTTGAAAAGGCGGATTGATTATCATATTAAAAATAGCCAAATTGATGGTGTTGTTATAACTCACGGTACCGATACGTTAGAAGAAACTGCATATTTTTTAGACTTAACAGTTGATACTCAAATTCCGATCGTCGTTACAGGGGCAATGCGATCTAGTAACGAAATTGGTACGGATGGATTATATAATTTTCTAACTTCTGTTCGGACAGCCATACATAATGATGCAAAAAATAAAGGTGTATTAGTCGTATTAAATGATGAAATACATGCGGCAAAAAATGTTACAAAAACACATACTAGCAATGTATCCACATTCCAAAGTCCACAATACGGGCCTATCGGTATTATTACGAAAAAGGACATACTATTTCATCATTTACCAACTATTGAACGTAAACTTCCTGTGCAATCACTATGCCATCGGGTTGAACTAATTAAAGCGTATGCTGGAATGGATTCTAGTTTGTTTTATGCATTAAATAATATGGGTATTGACGGTCTCGTCATTGAAGCGCTTGGTCAAGGGAATTTACCTCCTGCAACAATACCAGGTATCCAAGCTTTATTAAATAGAAATATACCAATTGTATTAGTTTCTCGTTGCTTTAACGGAATCGTAGAAGATATTTATGGATATGAAGGCGGAGGGGCACAATTAAAGCAAAATGGATTAATATTCTCCAATGGTTTAAATGGACAGAAAGCTAGAATCAAGCTTTTGCTCTGTTTAGAAATTACGAAAAATCAGTACGAAATGGAAAAACTGTTTCATGACTAAAGAAAATTTCTTTTGATTAATTGGGGCTATAAATTAGCCCCATTATCTTTAACGATTACTTATTTCTTTTGCAATTAACTCCCCATGAAAACGACCGTTCTCAATAAAAATTTCATTAGCATTATTTCCTGCTGCAATGACTCCAGCCACAAAAATATTTTTCACATTCGTTTCCATTGTTTCTGGGTTGTAGAGCGGCCTCCCTGTTTCCTGATCAATACCAACACCCATCTTTTTTAAAAACTGATGGTCTGGGTGATAACCAGTCATTGCAAATACAAAATCATTTTTTATTTCCTTTATTTCGCCTGCCATTTCATACACAAGTGAATTCAATTTAATCTCTTGTACAGTTGCATTAAAAATCATTGTTACTACACCACTTCTTACTAACGACTCAAATTCTGGTAATATCCACGGTTTTATATGATGAGAATAATCGGAGCCGCGATAAATCACGGTGACCCTAGCCCCTACTTTCGCTAACTCTAGGGCCGCATCAACACTGGAATTTTTTCCACCAATAACAACTACATCCTGATTAAAGTATGGATGAGCTTCTTTAAAATAATGGAAGACTTTCGGTAAGTTTTCGCCTCGTATGTGCAACATATTTGGATGGTCATAATATCCTGTTGCGATAATTGCATATTTCGTTTCATAAGTGGTTTTTGTTGTCGTTATTAAAAAGTGTCCATTTAATAATTTTTTTACATTTATCACTTCTTCAAAAGCATGAATGCGAATATCTTCTAGTTTTGCAACTTCACGATAATACGTTAGTGCTTGGTTACGTGTTGGTTTTCGGCTTTCTGTAATGAAGGGAATATTACCAATTGCTAATTTTTCACTACTGCTAAAAAACGTTTGGTGCGTAGGAAAATTATATAAAGTTTGAACAATATTTCCTTTCTCAATAACGAGCGGTTTTTTCTCGATATTTTGTAATGCAATTGCCACTGCTAAGCCACAAGGCCCGCCACCAACGATAATACATTCTTCATAACGCATGAACGTATCCCCTTTCAAAAAGCAAAAATCTCCTATCCATTTATGATAGGAGATAAAAAAAGTTTAGGCAATGAAAATGAATCATCTATTATGACAATTTTTCACTATTATACCCAACCTCTAAAGCGGCATGCTTCCGCCATTTTTCTAACACCTACCATATAGGCAGCAAGGCGCATATCCACTTTCCGAGTCGTTGCTATTTTATAAATATTTTCAAAAGCATTAACCATGATTTTTTCTAGTTTTTCCGCAACCTCTTCTTCTGACCAATAATACCCTTGATTATTTTGTACCCATTCAAAATACGATACTGTTACTCCACCAGCAGAGGCTAAAACGTCTGGAACTAACAAAATTCCTCTTTCCGTTAAAATCTTTGTCGCTTCCAATGTAGTAGGTCCATTCGCAGCTTCGACGACAATATTCGCCTTAATATTATGGGCGTTATCTTCACGAATTTGATTACCTATTGCAGCTGGAACTAATATATCACAATCCAATTCTAACAATTCTTTGTTGGAAATAGTGTTTTTAAATAATTTTGTTACTGTACCAAAGCTGTCTCTTCGGTCTAATAAATAATCAATATCGAGACCATTTGGATCATAAAGCGCACCGTAAGCATCAGAAATCCCGATTACTTTTGCTCCTGAGTCATGCATAAATTTTGATAGAAAACCGCCAGCATTCCCAAAACCTTGAACTACAACTCGTGCACCTTCCAATTGAATGCCTCGTTTTTTAGCTGCTTCACGAATGCAAATCGTTACACCTTTAGCAGTAGCAGAGTCCCGTCCATGAGAACCGCCTAATACTAACGGTTTCCCTGTAATAAATCCAGGTGAGTTAAAAGCATCTAATCTGCTATATTCGTCATACATCCATGCCATTATTTGCGAGTTAGTAAAAACATCTGGGGCAGGTATGTCTTTTGTAGGTCCAACAATTTGACTAATTGCTCGAACATATTCCCGACTAAGTCTTTCTAACTCTCGAAAAGACATAGTTCGTGGATCGCAGACAATTCCTCCCTTTCCTCCACCATATGGCAAGTCGACTATACCACATTTTAAACTCATCCAAACTGAAAGGGCTTTCACTTCATCTTCAGTAACATCCGGATGGAAGCGTACGCCACCTTTCGTTGGTCCTACAGCATCATTATGCTGTGCCCGGTACCCAGTAAATACTTTTGTTGTACCATCATCCATTCGTACAGGTATTTTTACCGTTAACATACGTAATGGTTCTTTTAATAATTCATAAACCTCGTCAGAATACCCAAGTTTTTCAAGGGCTTCATGAATAATAATTTGGGTGGACTTTAATAGGTCATGTTTGTCGTTATTTATATTTTCCGTACCCTTTTGGGCGACCATTTGGAAACCTCCTAATATTATCACTATTATCGTGTTTACAAAACTTAGTATACACTGTATTCCCAATAATGCAAGAAAAAAAGTCAGTTTTCATTATTTTCTACTAAACTAACAATAAAGTGTATTAGTTCTATTATTATGTTTGTTCAAACTTTTTTTGGAGGAGGTTCCCAATGCTGGAACGGAGGAAAACGACTTATTCGATTAATGTTTTGAGAAATAAATATTAAGTTTTTGCAGTGCATTGTTTTCAATTAGTAAATCCCCATATTCTTGTAAATATGGGATAGATAAAAGGGATTCTTCTCCATAATCCGAAAAAATGATATAAACAATAGATGCAAGCCGCTCTTCCTGAACTTTCATCAATAAATAATAAGCTTCTTTAAAACAATATAAATCGCCAGTTAAATGATAACTCCGTAACCTAGTTGCTAATTGAATAATATCCTCGATATTTGAAAATTTATATAAAATCTTTCGTTCATATTCTTGCTCATAGGATAGGTCAAAATAATCTTCCGTAAACATATCATCATCTTCTGCAACACTTAACATGAAGATAATACCTTGATCCTGTAAGGAAAATACATCAACAAATATCGTACCTTCTAACGACAATTCCCATTCCTTTTTTGCTTTTTGAATTAAACTAAAAAAGAAATGTTGCCATTTTACCGTGTCTTTCCCAATATCGTTTTTCGTTAAACCTAACTCGTTCATTTCCTCAAATGAGACAAAAATCTTCATTTGATTACCATTAATTTTTTCCAACCGCATAAATTCGGCCTCCTGACCTACAACAAACACATCTTAATGATTTATTTTATGAAATAGGAGGGCAGATGGTTCTTTTTAAAGCTCGTACGATTTTTTGTTGGAATAAAAAAAGGAACGGTTCACCGCTCCATTTTAGTGTTAACGAATGAGCATATTGGGAAATGGCTAATTATTAATTTTATTGGAATTAACATGTTCGAATATCGATAATGCGAAAACCTGCATGTTCTAAATCTTGTAAAAACTGTTTCGTGTTTTCTTTCTCTTCTACTTTCATAACTATTCTCCTGACGAGATGATCTGCTTCATCAAAAGTAACCAATGAAATAATATCTTCATCATACTTATCAGCTATTTGAGAAAATGTAGCGATTCTTCCTTCAGATTCAATCGATGTGAAGGCTATACGGACTCCTTTTCGCTTCATACCAAAAGCACTTTGGAATTGTTCTAACACGTCGTAGCGAGTAACAATGCCGACAAATTTTTTCGCATCATTAACAACTGCCAAAATAGGATAATGTTTTAGGGCAATTAACGTATCTTCAAATAATTCTTCCCCATTTAAATAACCTTCTTGTTTGGAAGCAATGTCACCGGCTTTCATTTGGGTCATATAATCTTCTTTATTCATATTCGCATGTAAAAAGTTTTTGTAAATCAAATATTTTGTAACAATTCCTACGTATAGGTCACCATCAACTACAGGCACCCCATCAACATTATTGGCATACATTTTTTCTAAAACATTACCTAATGTTTCAGACTGATCGACATATACACAATCTTGTTTAGGAATCATGAAATTTTTAACAAACATATTTTCCACCTCTTTAAAATAATTTACCTTCCTTCATATTAATTCGACAACCGATTGTTTAATTCCTTTTCTTAGAAAAAAAATTAATAATAATTGTGACAAAAAACACATTTTTTCAAAAAAAAAGCTGTGGCGAAACGATACGGACAGCCCCTTATTTGTTCTCATGAAATAAATTAATATCGTAATGATTTTTTAACAAGTAAAAAACTTCGTGCCGTTTTCTCCATGCTTCGTCACTTTTCCATAAATCTTTACTTTTATCAATTATTTCACAGCGTAAAGCGTGAAATTCACCTTCAATTTTATCTACTTTTTGTTTTAGGACATTCATAAAGCCATAAAGTGAAATAATAAATACAAGCAAAACACCATTGTAACTATTATTTACAAACGCCGAAAACATTGCTGCAAACGAATACGAATAAGGTAAATAAACGGTCTTATATAAATAATATGAAAACATTAATGCAAAAAACATCGTAATCCACATAACGAGTAAATGACGGATTTTTAATTTGTCAAATTTCCTTTTTTTCTTGACAACACTTTGGAGCATTTGCTTCGTTGCTTCATCTGTCCAGTCATTTAAATTTTTAATTATTTCATCCATTTGGACACCACCTTATATGTTTTACTAAAATGTATGTCCAATTGGTTTTATTTATGAAATAGCCTAGAAAATTTATGGTTTTTCAAATTCTATTTGTTCATATCCATCATTGTTTAAAAATGACGGTTCATTTCCCCTAATCTCAACAAAATAATAAATGATGGCAAATATAATCGGTATTAAAATAAAGATAACAGCTAAGAGTTTAATTACTGGATAAGAACTCTTTTGTTTTTCCTGCTTCTTAGATTTCTTTGAAGCTTTTTTGCTGCGATGATACACACTACGAGGCGGAAGATGTGAGGCCATCATCTGCTCAATTTCATCTGTTGAATGAACCTTTTTTCTCAATTTTTCAGCCTGGTCTTGTTGCTCTCTCGCCATTATAGCATCTCCCTTCATCTTCAGTGCTGCTAAAATTCAACGTTTATTTTTATAATAAATAAAAAGGCCGAGTGAAAAGTCAATAAGAAAATGCATAACAGTAGTAACCGCTAAATTATCCGTCCATTCGTATATAACTCCGATAAAAAAACTTAAAAGAACAATATTGACAAACAGAAACCAGTTAAACAAATACCTGTAATGAACGAGAGCAAAAATAATGCTTGCAACTATTAGGCCGAAATAGGACTGGATAACACCACGAAATAATAATTCTTCTGTAAAAGCTATGCAAATACACATAAGAAATATGTGGAACACACCACGATCAGTAAATAGTCGTTCATTAATACCGCCATCATCATAAAAACGAGGTGGCAATTGTTTCATCAAAATAAGATCAATTAATACGACAATACAAGCTGCCGATACTCCTACAGTTAATATCTGCCCATCCATAAAATTATAAAACTGCAACGGTGTAAAAACATTGCTAAATAATAGCCAACTTAATACAAGCGAAATAATAAGTAGGATCAATTGAGATAAATAAACATTTAGCAATAATTCTTTATCCGTAAGCTTAGCAACAATATCTTTTTGTTTGTTTTTCAATTGCTTTTCCCCTTAAGTAAATATTTGCTGTAATCTTTCTTTCCAGTTCAGTTTATCATTTGTAGCGTCATGTTTCTCCGTTTCAAGATATCGTTCCATGTTCAGCCCGCATATATCACAACAATTAATAAGTTCAATGGTCTTGCTCTCTTGAAAATATCGCAAAAGGTTTTCTCTCCTACAAGTAGAAGAATGAATCCAATCAATCATTTCATATAATTTATTCGTTTTATGGCGAATTCGCATTTGAATAAATTGTAATATCTCCTCTTTAAATTTAGTGATTGTTACGGATTGATTATAGAATTTTATTAATATCCGCAATTGCACTTCAGAAAACGGTTCAGGAATAAATTGCTGTAAATGTGGTAGCAAATCAAATTTGTTTGAACTATCCAGTTTGTCAACGATGGAAATGAAATAATCCACCTGCGATTCGGACGGCAACTCCATTTGAATTAATTGCTTCTGCAAATAAATGTCATCTTCAGCAAATAATAATACTGCAATACTATCCTGTCCGTCACGTCCTGCTCTACCAATTTCTTGTAAATAAGATTCCACTTGTGTAGGTGCGTGGTAATGAATGATAAAGCGAATATTCTCCTTATTCACCCCCATTCCGAACGCACTAGTTGCACAAATTATATCTAGTTTATTATAAAGAAATTGTTGCTGCAGTAAAATTCGTTCTTGCTGTGGAATATTTGCATGATATGCGGCTACCTTCCCTTGGAAAATGCTATTTAATTGGGTAGCCCAATCATCTGCCATTTTTTTACTAGAAAAATAAATAATACCAGGTTTTTTTAATTGTTTTACTAGTTCCATTAGCTTTTCTTTTTTACTATTCTGGTTTGCTACTTTCTCCACATGAAGAGCGATATTAGGGCGATCAACGGAATAAACATATTCTTTCGGGTTATTCATAAATAAATAATGTTTAATATCTTCTCTTACTTCTTTTCGTGCCGTTGCTGTTAAAGCTAATGTAGGAGGATTCCCTAAACGTTTACGCATCTTTCCTATTTCTAAATAATCTGGTCGGAAATCATAACCCCATTGAGAGATACAATGAGCTTCGTCTACAACGAATAAAGCTATCTTTAACTTGGATAAAGTATGGTAAATCCAATTATTCGTTAACATTTCTGGTGAAACATAAATATAGCGAAAGTAATGGATATTTTTAATAATAAATTGTTTTTCCTCATAGTCTAAAAACGAATTGATTGCAGCAACTCGTTTCTCTCCCCTTGCCTTAATTTGTTCTACTTGATCTTGCATTAACGATAACAATGGGGAGATGATCAAGATAGTCCCTTCTAAAATATATGCAGGTAACTGATAACAAAGTGATTTTCCAGTTCCTGTCGGTAGCATGGCAATCGTGTCACGCCCATTAATAACAGAGCGAATCACTTCTTCTTGACCTTGCCGAAAACTTTGATGAAAAAAATGATTTTTCAACAGTACATCCAATGACATATTCCTTCACCAACTTAATGGATTTTTTCCCACCAATAGAAGGTATCCGAGCTAAACGGTGGGCGACTCTAGCTGCCCGTTAATGCGGGATAAAACTAAGCGTATGGAAAGAAAATCAGCTTCTGGTAAAGCAGATTTGATTACTTTCAATTTGCGCGTCTGTAATACATTAATAATACTTACAATTTTTCGTTGCAATTCCTTTGGTACATATTGATCAATCTCAAAATGATCGTCATGTAGAGCAATCTCCACAAGATGATCTTCTACTGTATTTCTTTTTAAACGGCGGATTTTACTAATTTGTTCTACTGTATTTCCGTTTTGTAGCAATCTATATGTAGTAAATGCGGATTTCGTTAAAGGGATATTTCGATAGTCATTTTCAATTAACTGAAAAAGTAATGGATAATCTTTTTTGTTATGCCAAATAGTGCTTAACATAAAGTGAAGAAAGCTTTGAAAGCATAAGTGATAATAATATATATCCATATTTAATAACGATGCTATTTGATTAGGAGTAAATCCAGGTTCTCGTCTATTCGTTAAGCGGTAAATAAAAATATTCGGATCCATCTGTTGTTCAATTATTTCCATTAAATAAAGCAATTCTAGGGAAAATGATTTAACGAGCTCCTTTTTTGTATATTGACTGCCATTTTGAATCAGCCAATTTTTCACCCATTGTTGAGTATGAAAATTTCGCTCAACAGGATAAAACCGACTTTCATTATAGTTAAGATGTGATAAAGTTTGAATTAGTAATGATAGTCTTTGCCAAAAAATTTGGTCAATATGGTAAAATCGAATTCCGTCTAATTGTTTCGGAATAGGACTACTCATTAACTGTTTTGTTAAAAAATTATGACCTAACTCAGTGATAAATATATCAGTTTCTTTTCTTTCGATAAACCCATTACGCTTTAATTGTTGAATACTGCTTTGGAATTCACTTTCAGAAAGCATAGGAAATTGTGAAAACAATTGCCTCAATGAAAACCATACTGCATCTTGAATCGTTTGTGCAGACTTTTTTCCTTTTAGTAAATTAAATATCGCTTGAATAGATCGTTCATTAGAAAATTTTTCAACGCAATATAATACAATTACTGCTAAATAATTCATCCTTCTCACCTATTTAATTTTATCATGTTCACCATTAAAATTAATATTTTTTATAAAATGACATTTTAACAGTAAGAAAAGCTTAAAAATACCAATTTTCATGTGTTTAACTATTGAAAAGTTATTTATTCAGTCTTACAATAAAAATGGATGTATTTTTGTACAGTTTGAAATACGATGGAGAGAACTATAAATGGAGGGTAAATAGATGCCAAAATATACAATTGTTGATAAAGATACATGTATCGCTTGCGGCGCTTGTGGTGCAGCGGCCCCAGATATTTACGATTATGACGACGAAGGAATTGCCTTTGTTGTATTAGATGATAACACAGGTACTGCCGAAGTGCCAGAAGTATTACATGAAGATATGGAAGATGCCTTTGAAGGGTGCCCTACGGATTCTATCCGCGTAGCAGACGAGCCTTTTGATGGGGATCCGAATAAATTTGAATAAATGATAAAACTCCGCCCTTACACTGAGCGGAGTTTTTCTTTCTATATTTTGAGCTTTTCTTTTTATATTTTTTAAAAATCACTTTTTCAAAATACGAGCCAAATTATTTATATGAAACTTGTTGTTTGAATAACCAATCCTTCATCTTCATAAAGAGGAGCATAAAGATAACCGTTATCATTACACCTTTAATTAAATTGAACGGTAAGATAAATGTTACAGCCCAAGAAGCAGGAATGTCGTAGTTCATGAAAATTGCATACATCGGAATGAATACGAAATAATTTAATACACTCATTACAATCGCTGTAATAACTGTTCCCGATATTAATGCTACCTTTAAGCCTTTTTCAGTACGCAACTTGTTAAATATGAAATAAGTTGGTAAAACAAAGCTAATCCCTGTAACAAAATTAGCAATATGCCCTACCGGTACTCCAGTTGGACTTCCTGTCGTTATGAAATCCAATAGAACTTTAATAAATTCCACGAGAATTCCAGCCACCGGGCCAATAATAATAGCTGCGATTAGCGCAGGAATATCGCTAAAATCAATTTTTAGAAAACTCGGGAAAAGTGGTAGTGGAAAGTTCAACAACATTAGAACATAGGCCAATCCACTAAGCATCCCAACTGCAACAAAAGCTTTTACGTTTAGTTTTTTCATTTTCCTCTCTCCTTCTATGAGAATTCATCTCGATTAGAAGAAAGATTTCGGATAACTGCCCGTCATTAAAAAACCCTTAAGGAATATTCCTTAAGGGAGAAAAGGCATCATCAAATAGACGTTCAAAAATAATAATTTTTAAACGACCGAAACCTCCATCTTCTCCCATCCAGACTGTACTGTCGGCTTTGGAATCTCACCAAATCCTGCCAAAAGGCTCGCGGGCTAAAGGAAAACTATAACCTTATTACCGCCGGTCGGGAATTGCACCCTGCCCCGAAGACGAATTCGTATGTTATTTTCAAGATTATTATACTAGAAAAAGATTTAACTGTAAAGGAAATAATTCTATTCACAAATTAGATGAGTAATTTTAAAGTGATTAAATCTTATTTCTTATTTTTTTACTCCTCCTATTTGTTCTAATCTAAATTTACCTTATTCGGTGCTATCGGTACTTCGACTGGTTTCGTTAAGTCAAAATCCCCAATTTGATTAATATTTCCATTATTAAAACGAACCATTTTATAGCCAAATTCTTTAGCAGTTAATAATATTGCTTCCACCATTCTTAAAGAACTTTCATTGTTTTTTAATGTAGCATTTTGAAAAGTAATAGCAAGTTCATCTTCATTCAACTCTTCTGCTGTAATATTCATTTGCTTCGGTATCGTAGGCAATAACTTATACGTTGGATTCGCTTCTTTCATGAGTTCCAAAGTTTCAGATACTGTGTCTGAAACTTTCGGGTTTGGTGTTAAAAAGTAATGATTATTTACAATATATAGGAGAAACCCACGTTTAGGATATTTAGTTATTTCATAATCCACGACATTTTTTCCAATATGTGTAAAGTACACTCCTGGTACGGATTCTTCTGTAAGTTTTATTTGGTCAAGACTTGCATAACGTAACATGTCAAGACTTGCAAAAAATTGTAATTCACCTGTTGAACCAAATGTATAAGCATGGTTCTTAAATAAATTAAGAGTAAGTTCCCCATTTTTATCCATGGAGAATTCACCATTATATGGAAGGTAATCAGATAGACCTAGTTTTTCTTCGTTAATTGTCTTCATAACTTCATTATAGTAATCAGCAATTGTTTTATCTTGATGTTTATTTACTACAACCGTTACGGGGATAACATTCATTGCCTCTTTATCGGGAATTCCTAGAGTAATACTTGTTTCATCTTGTTGTAAATCATTTTTGTATAAGGCAGATTTATCAATTTCATTTCGCAACAATCCAAATGATTCCTTTGTATGATTATTTTCGGTAATACTTTGATGATCGCCAGTAGAGAGTTTAGACTCGCTTTCATCTATTGATAGTGAACCTTTATTTGTAAGTTGTGGTTTTTCTTCATTAGTTAAAGCAATTTCCACGCCACTGTCATTCTCTTGAAAACTAGACTGGGATTCAAGCGTTACATTAGATTTACTTAAGAAACTTGTGCTCAAAAGTATGGATAAAAAAATGACGGCGACGGCTGCTAAAGATGGTGCGAGAAAATTCTTCGTCTTCTTTCGTTTTGTCCTATTCATCCGAGACATCATCTGTTTAAATAATTCCTCTTTTTCTCGATGATCGGCAATGCTTGGCAATTGTTTTAACAAAGAAATAAGTTCCGTTTTATCACTTTTCATTGTCATCTATAGCCGTCCCTCCTTCTTTCAATTTATCTTCCATCACTTTCTTTAAATTCTTTAAAGCACGGTGTTGTGTAGTTTTCACTTTACTTTCTGACCATCCTAAAACTTCTGCAGTTTCTGTAATCGATAAATCTTGGATGAACCTCGTTATTAGAACTAGTTTTTGATCAACGGTACATAAATCTAAACAATGGTACAGTAATTGCACTTTTTCATTTTTTAAAGCAATTTCTTCAGGAATTGGTCGTTGATCCTTTATTTCAAAGTCTACCCAATTAAAATGTGAGAAAACCCTATCCTTCCAATTTTTTTCTTTTCGAAAGTGATCAATTGCCACATTGCGAGCAATGGAAAGTATCCAAGTCTTCACACTGCTTTTTCCCTCAAAGCGGTTATATGACTTTATTACTCGTATATATACCTCTTGGGACAGATCTTCCGCTTGCTCTCGGTTTTTTACTAAATAAAAAAGAAATTGGAATATATCGTGATGGTATTGATCATAAATTTCATCAAAAACGGAGTTCATTTCATCCTCCCCCGTTCACTATATTTGTCGAAATGAACGTATAAAAAGTTTCACTTTTACTATAAACATTTTTTCTAGAAAAATAAAGAAATGTTGTATAAATATAATTAAAGATGGAAATAATATTAATTTCTTTTAAATATCGTTTCGGTTTGTATTAACTATTTAGGAGAAACTAGGATATAGGACTAACGTAAAAACAGATCAATAATTCGATTTGTTTCCGTTTATTACTGTCATGAATGTTAAAGTTTTTCATATTATAAAAATGATAAACTGCCCAAAAATTGTGCTTCTGGGCAGTTGAACGTTTCTTATGAAACAATATTTTTCGGCACCGTTAGTTAAATTCCGAGTTTTTTCGCGGAATATTTATCGAGAATATCGTTCCTTTACCAAAAACACTTTGGACAGAAATTTTCCCACCATGTGCCTCCACTAAGTTTTTCGCAATTGCAAGCCCTAGACCAGTACCAGACCTTCCTCTCGTCCTTGCTTTATCCGCTTTGTAAAAACGTTCAAAAACGAATGGTAAGTCTTCTTTAGGGATACCAGATCCCGTGTCTTCCACTTTGATCGACAATTCTGTTTTGTCATTTGTAACAGTTACGTTCACATATCCATTTTCATCCGTATGCCGAATTGCGTTATCAATTAAATTTGTCATTACTTGTTCCATCCGGTCCATATCCATTTTAAAATCATTTAATTTTGTATCCATTAGTAGTCTTAATTGGATAGACTGTTCTTTAGCGACACCCGAGAATTTTTTCACAACTCGTTGGAAAAACGGCTCAAGTGCTGCATTTTCAATATTTAACCTAGTATGACCAGATTCCATTCTTGCCAAATCTAACAATTCATTCACAAGCCGACCCATTCGAAGTGATTCCTCATTAATGACCGTTGCTATCTCTTTTCGTTCTGCTTCTGTACTAGCAATATCATCCAATAGAGCTTCACTATATCCTTGGAGCATTGCAACTGGTGTCCGTAATTCGTGTGAAACGTTAGCTACGAAATCCGTTCGTAATTTGTCTAACTTTCTTTCCTCCGTCATATCACGTAATACCATTACCGCCCCGCGAATTTTTTCATTATTGTATAATGGGCTTACTATAATCGTCCAATAATGCCCGGAAATTTCCAGATCAACGATATGCTCTTTTTCTGTTTCCACTATAGTTTTAAATAGCTCTAATATTTTGCTTGGAACTACTTCCGTCTGATGAACGTTTTCATTATGGTCATTCCATAATTTCAGGAATTTTTCAGCAGGGGGGTTGATAACAATAATTTCTCCATCTCGATTAAATGTCAATACCCCATCCGCCATACTACTTAAAATACTAGATAATTGTTCTTTTTCTTGAATAAGGGCGTGATAATTTATTTGTAATTTTTTTCTCATTTCATTAAATGCAATCCCTAATTCACCAATTTCATCATTTGTTAACACAGGTATGCTCGTCCCAAATTTCCCACGTGCTACTTCAAAGGCAACTTCACGCATTTTTCTTAAAGGTGCTGTAATACGGGTGGAAAGGAAAAAGGCAAAAACCGTTGTAAGCACGAAGGCAAAAAAAGCTGCCCACCAAATTAGTTCTCTCGTTGATTTCGTCGCATCTTGCATAACATCTAACGATTGATAAATGAACACCGCGCCATTAGTATTGTTGAATTCAAGTGGAACACCAATCATAATTACTTTATTTTTTGAAAACCGATGATTCTCATCAGGTGGTAGTGTAATTTCCTTTTTTACAGGTTTCCCACCAGAAAAAACTTTCGATAATTCATCGTCATTCAAGAAATAAGTTGCTGTAAAATCACTCTTTTTTTGATTAGGAGAATAATATACTTTTTCTTCATCAATAAAGACGATAACATTTGTAAGTTCATCGACAATTCCCCATGCTATCTCTAAACCAAAATCAATGTCTTCGTGTTGCTCAATGATAATTGATATTTTTGATGCGGTTTTTGTTAAATTATCGGTTACAACTTCTGCAATATAGTTTCTAAAAAACTGCATCAATAATATTGTCAATACGAACAATACAAAAGAAACGAGCAAAAGGATGGTAGCCCAAAGTTTTCCAACTACACTACGCCAAATCATTCATTGACAACCTCAAATTTATAGCCTACACCCCAGACTGTCACAATCATTTTTGCCGCATCCTCTGAAACTTTATTTAATTTTTCTCGTAAACGTTTCACATGGGTGTCCACAGTACGTAAATCACCAAAAAACTCATAATGCCATACTTCTTTTAATAGTTGTTCCCTATCAAATACTTTATCTGGGGTCTTCGCTAAGAAAAATAAGAGATCATATTCCTTCGGTGTCAAACTTACTTCTTGCCCGTCAGCCGTGACACGATGGGCATCATGATCAATCGTTAAATGAGGAAATACAAGAACATCTTTTGCAGTAGTTTCTGTTTGTAGGAAACTCGTTGTTGAAGATCTACGCAATAACGCCTTCACCCGTAATACTACTTCTCGTGGGCTAAAAGGTTTAACAATATAATCATCTGTTCCTACTTCAAAACCTTGGACGCGGTTCGATTCCTCTCCTTTTGCTGTTAACATAATGATTGGAGTTGCTTTCTTCTCACGAATGTCTTTGCAAACTTCCAAGCCATCTTTACCAGGTAACATTAAATCTAATAAAATTAAATCATAATCATTTTGGATCGCTTTTGTTAACGCTTCATCACCATCTTCAGCTTCATCAATCAAATAATTTTCCCGTTCCAAGTACATTTTCAATAGCCGTCGAATTCTTTCCTCATCATCAACCACTAAAATTTTAATATCCTTTTCCATCCTTCATTCCTCCTTGCATATATTCATTGTACAAAAATCGACAAAAAATATCTATAATTTATCCATTGTTATTAACAAAAAATATGAAAAGTTTCACAAATGATTTACTAGAATATTCTTTATTAACAGCAAAAGCCACTAGTAGCAACTAATCTATTTAACTACAGTATAAATCTTTCAATTAAAAAAGTCTCCACATTTATCTTGTGAAGACTTTTAACAGTCGAATTATTGACATAAATAGTTAACATTTATACCTTCACTTCGATAAGTCAACATCGGCTCATTCTTCGCCGTGTTTCCTATATCTCCTGCGGTTTGGGTCCAGTCCATACGCCGCTCTACAGTCGCCTTCGCTTGGGCCAACACGACGTTGGTCATGCAGACGTTGCGGCAGGACGCCGCGTACTTAGTCTGCGAACATTGATGTCCAGCTGCGGCTCCTAGCGGCTAGTGGACTTCCCCAAACCTCCGTACGATAAGTCAACATCGATTCGCCAGGCTCATCGTGTTTCCTTTATCTCCTGCGGTTTGGGTCCAGCCCATACGCCGCTCTACAGTCGCCTTCGCTTTTCTTTGTCCAGCTGCGGCTCCTAGAAACGGGTGGACTTCGCTCGCCTCCACTTCGATAAGTCATCATCGACTCGTTCCTCGTCGTGATTCCTTTATCTCGCTCTTGGCTCCCTCCAGTCCCCCCGTTTCTGTACAGTCGCCTTCGCTTTTCTTTTATGCGTAGGAATGTAGGCCTGCGATGATTAGGTTGACGAAAATTAAGTTGAACATTATAATACCAAATCCGATAACTGCTAACCATGCAGATTTTTCTCCGTGCCACCCTCTTGATAAGCGTAAATGTAAAAATGCGGCGTAGAACAGCCATGTAATGAGAGCCCACACTTCCTTCGGGTCCCAAGCCCAAAATCTGGACCAAGATATTTGTGCCCATATCATCGCAAAAATAAGACCACCTAATGTAAAAATTGGAAAGCCGAATAATACGGAACGATAACTGATTTCATCTACTAGTTCAGAGTTTACCCGCTTTAAGCTAGGTTGAATTAATGCGGCCACACGTTTTCTCGCGATTAGCCGAACTAACAAATAAAGAATAGTACCAGCAATAAATGACCAAAGTACCGAATTCAATCTTTGTGCATGGATAATTGCAGGCATCTCTACTAATGGCTCCATCGTATTTCCGGATACATATTCCCACTCATTCGGACCTACGATAGGTGGTAAATGATATACTTGCTTAGACACTTCCCCTTCTTTCGTTTGCCATTCAAATTCAGTCTCATAGTTTGCTAGATTAAAGGTAACAGTAATCAAGATAAAACCAATTGTCGTAATAACTGTAAACATAACTGCTTCCAGCCAAAAAGTTTTTTTATCTTTCTTAGATTGATCAATATTTTTAATTAAGTATATTAAGCCCGCAATAAAACTTATCGCTAAAACACCTTGTCCTGCTGCGGTTGTCATTACGTGTATATATAACCATTCGCTATTAAGAGCTGGAATTAGCGGGGTAATATCTTTCGGAAATAAACTTCCATATGCAATAATTACTAGCACAATAGGCAATGTAAATACACCTAATACATGAGAACGATAAATAAAATAAATAATAATATATGCTCCGACAAACATTATGCTAAAAAATGTGATAAATTCGAACATGTTGCTGACAGGAGCATGTCCACCTGCAATCCAGCGTAAAATGAAATAGCTTGCTTGGGAGATAAAACCTAGTATGGTAAAACTAATTCCAAGAAAACTACTAATATTCTTTTTCTTAAACTGATTATTTTGTTCTAGTCCTTTCTTTTGTTTAATTGCTCCCCCAAGAAAGAAAATAGCAATTAAATATAATATGAAAGCTGCAAATAATAATTGACCGCTTATTTGTGTTAATGTTGTACCCATTTATATTCACCCCTTATTCAGCTCATTATCTTCCTTTTTCGTTTGATCAATTGGTATTGGTAAGCTCGTATTTACTAATATTTTTTCCATTTCCTTTTGCAAACTAAACCAATTTTTATTCGTATGACAAGCAATATAAATTTCACTGCCCTTTCGCTTCACCCATACTCTACGATGATGCCAATAGGATCCTTGAATGACACCAATCATAAAAATAATCCCACCTAATGCAATAATCCATAACGTTAAGTCTTTTCTCACCGTCAGTCCGCTATAATTAACCATCTCGGCTGACTTGAATGCCATTTTATATTTATTCTCTCCATTAGGTTCAATCGTTTGCTGGATAGCCGCAAAACTAACCTCTCCCTCTGGACGATCTGGTGTAATCATTTTAAATACAAATGCAGGGTTATTTGGGTTTGGCGACTTCGTGGAAGGTTCCCCATTGTCATTGAAAATAAAATCAGGGAAATAACTAAGTAATTCTACTGTATATCCATTTTCTAATGGATAAATTTCATCTGGATTTTGTAGATTGATGGAAATATCGCCAAATTCTTTATTCGTACTTTTATCAATTAATGTGAAATTCATTGTTTGAATTTCATTTAATTTATAACTTGATTGGTAAAGCGCATAGTTGTCAAATTTAAGAGGTTTATTGACTTGAATCTCAAAGTCTTTCATTTTACTTAACTTCGCTTCTTCACCTGGTAATGTCGTGTCTGCTTCATATAGGGTGACATTGGTTTGAAAGTTTTTTATGATATTTCCTTTTTTTTCAATCGCTTCTTGGAATACTTCTTCTACATTATCTTTATCATAAACTTCTAAAATAAATTGATGATTTTCCAGATAATATTGTTTATCCGTTCCAGGAATTGCCAATGTTTCGCCTTCTTTAATCCATAGTCTTTCGTTTATGTACATTCCTGGAACAGAACGCAACATCGCACCGATAAGAAAAATAATAAGGCCGACATGGTTTACATACGGACCCCACCTAGAAAAGCGACCCTTTTCCGCCAATATATTCCCATTATCTTCTTTAACTTTATAACCTTTTTTCGTTAATCTTTCCTTTAGTATGTTCAACTGATCCATAACCTCAGGAACAGATTGTTTGGCGAAAAACCGCTGTCTCATTAAAAAACTTTCGTGTCTCGATACTCGTTGATTTTTCAAAGCTTTATATAAAGGAACTACTCTATCTAAACTACAAATAACTAATGATACACCGATGGAAGCAACTAATAACAAATACCACCATGAACGATATAAATCATGAAAGCCTAAAAAATAATAAATAGAACCAAACAGTCCATACCGATCTTCATAGTAGTCTTTTGCAGAAATAGTTAATCCTAGTGTTGATACTTGTGGAAAAATAGTTCCTATCGCGGATACACATAATGTAATGACAATTAATATAACCCCAACTTTAACAGAAGAAAAAAACATCCAAATTTTATCAATTATCGTTTGCTTATAAACTTGCGATCGTCTAGCAGTACCCTCATAGCGCATGTCTACTAGTTTTTTCTGCTTTTCTTCTTCTGGTATAACTCGGCCACATGCTTCACAAATTACCGTGCCAATAGGATTCACATGGCCACACTCGCATTTTACCGTTTTCATAAAAAGTCTCCCCATTTCACTAAAACAATTGTTTAGCGCTTACTTTTTCTTGAAGATTACTAGTTTTTCGGTTTTATAAGTTCCATATATTGCTGGATCGTCTGTTCGTCAAGTTCCCCTGTATGGTACTTGACAATCTTTCCTTCTGGGTCAATTAAAAATGTTGCAGGCAAAGGAAGCACACCGTATGCATGCTGTACTTCCCCGTCTTCGTCAACAATAATCGGAAAACTTAAATCATATTGTTTAGCGAACCGTTCAATTGCCAGTTTTGTTTCCCCAACATTAACAGCTAGTATTTCAACCCCTTCTTCGCGGTAAACTTTATATTGATTGTCCATATACGGCATTTCTTTTTTACAAGGCTCACAAAATGTACCCCAGAAGTTTAAAAATACCCCTTTGCCTTCATAATCAGACAATTGAAAACTATTTCCGGTTAAGTCTTTTAATACAAAATCTGGTGCTACTTTACCGACTGCAGCTACTGCCTTTTCTTTATCGTTTGAAATATTTACATACAATGTATAAATAATTGCGGACGACAACAGAACTAATATAATGGTTCGAAATATCAATCTTTGCTTTTTATTTTTCACCCTTATCCCCTCCCGCACGATGTTTCGATTATTATATCATTTTCCACTATTTACACATTATTTATATTGTGTCTTTTATGTGAACGCGCTTGAGTTAACTTAGTTTCTACCTTTTTCTGCTATAATACGTAATTGTTTGACTTCATGCGGGGTTAAAGGACGATATTCCCCTGCATTTAAACCGTGTAATGTTAAAAATGAATAGCGTTCCCTTTTGAGTTTTAAAACAGGAAAACCAATTTTCTCAAACATCCGCCGAACTTGACGATTTCTCCCTTCATGGATCGTAATTTCAATTATCGCGGTTTTTTTCCGTTTGTCCGCTGATAAAAATTTCACCCGGCTTGGTGCTGTCATACCATCATCTAATTTCACGCCATCTTGTAATTGTTTTAAAGCTAATCTCGAAGGAATACCTTCCACTTTAGCTATATATGTTTTATCCACTTCATATTTTGGATGCATTAACATTTGTGCGAAGTCTCCGTCATTCGTCAACAATAATAACCCTGAAGTATCGTAATCTAATCTGCCAATCGGAAATATTCGCTCATCTATGTTATTGAAAAAATCAGTAACGGTTTTTCTACCTTTCTCATCTTTAACAGAAGAAATTACTCCTCTTGGTTTATAAAATAGGAAATAGACTGGTGTTTCTTTTTCGATTTTTACTCCATTGACTTCAATATCGTCTGTTGCGTTAACTTTCGTGCCTAACTGTGTAACAACTTGACCATTTACTTTTACTTTACCTTCAGTTATTAACTGTTCTGCCTTTCTTCTTGATGCTAAACCAGATTGTGCAATAATTTTTTGTAATCTTTCCAAGTCGGAAGACACTCCTTTACTAAAATTCTCAGCTGATTCTTCCTGCCAAAATTATGACATAGTTTTTCAAAGAAAACAAAGGAAAAACTTTTTTAATATAAGTTTATCCAGTAAATAAAAAAAGAACAGGATAACCTGTTCCGATATTTATAGGCTGCCAAATATAATAGTAACGATTAGGATACTAGCAGTTATGCCAACTAAATCAGCTAGGAGGCCTACTTTTAATGCATCCCCCATTTTTTTAATTCCTACCGCACCAAAATATACTGTCAATATATAAAAGGTTGTATCAGTACTCCCTTGTATAACGGAAGCGAGTCTCCCTAAAAATGAATCAGGTCCGTACGTTGCTATAATATCACTAACCATCCCGAGTGCTGCATTACCCGATATTGGTCTAATCGCAGCTAGTGGAGCAATTTCCGGAGGCACACCGATAAATTCTAGCAAAGGTCGCAGTAAGTCAATAATAAATTGCAATGCTCCTGAGGCACGAAAGATGGAAATGGCGACCAACATCCCAACTAAAAACGGAATAATGGAAATAGCTATTTTAATTCCTTCTTTTCCACCTTCAACAAAAGTCTCATATGTTGGCACCTTTTTCCATGTTCCATATAATAAAATAAAGCCAATAATAATAGGTATTAACCATAGTGAAACGGCTGAGACAAATTCCATTTACTTCACTCCGTTTCGTTTTCTACGATAATAAAAGTAACGGTCAATTAATATCGCTCCAATCGTGGAACACATTGTAGCTATTATAGTAGGTACTACTATTTCAGCAGGCGATTGTGACTCATATTTCATCCGAATAGCTAGCACAGTTGTTGGGATAATGGTTAGACTTGAAGTATTAATGACTAGAAATGTAATCATCGATCGACTCGCCCACTCAGCATCATTATTTAATTTTTTTAGCTGTTCCATTGCTTTTATTCCGAGTGGTGTTGCTGCATTTCCTAACCCAAAAAAGTTCGCCATCATATTTGACAGAATATATCCCATAGCTGGGTGTTCTGGCGGCACTTCAGGAAATAGTCTCCGCACGATTGGTTTAAACAGTCGTGCTAAGGCATCTAACAATCCTGATGTTTGTGCAATTTTCATTAAGCCGAGCCAAAATACTAATATACTAATAAACCCAATACAAAGTGTAACCGCTTCTTGTGAACTTTGAAAAATCGCCTTATTTACTTCCTCCATCGTGCCATTAAACATCGCAAAAATTATCCCGAATACTGCCATCCCTACCCATATGTAATTAATCATTGTTTTTTACCCCTATAATTAAATTGAAAAGGTACTTTGTCCATTGTAGAAACGTCTTTTCATTTTTTTCTTCATAATAGTAATAGATTGGTTTCGTATGGACCTTTCTGTTTTCAAAGTATACTTCGGCTCTCCCAATGATTTTCGGCACTTTTTCGGGGTGTTTTTTCCATTCTTTCTTTGGCTTCATTAAGCGATAATTTACTTCAATTTTTGCCATTTCTTTCTCGGTCAAAGGAAAGTGATACGGTGTTTCTAAGTAGGCACGGTTCTTATATGGTGAATGCTTAATTCCCTTAATTGGCCCTTCTTGCAAAACTTCGGTAAGTTCGTAATGATTAAATACATAGTCAAACAAACTTATATGTTCATTCCAATCTCCAGAGGAAGGAGAATTAAGTGTAACGGCTATTAAATCCATTCCATTTTTTGAAGCTGTTGTAACTAACGTTCGCTTTGCACGTTTCGTATAACCGGTCTTTCCACCTGTCGTATATTTATACATTCCTGTAACTAAACGATGCTTGTTTGTCCATTTTCGTTGCCATTTACTATCAGGGTTCGGTGCATGATGCACTTTTGTACGAGAGATTTCTTGAAACTTTTCGTTATTCATCGCATATTTCGTTAACAACGCCATATCATAGGCACTCGAATAATGGTTCTCGTGGTCGTCCAGTCCATGAGGGTTTGCAAAATTTGTATTTTTCATCCCTATTTGTTTTGCTTTTTCATTCATTAAATAGACAAAACCTTCGATACTACCTCCGACATGTTCTGCAATTGCGACTGCCGCATCATTGCCGGAACGAAGCATCAATCCATAAACTAAATCTTCTAACGAAATTTTTTCACCGATTTTTAAAAAAACAGAAGATCCTTCTGTATAGACTGCCCGTTCGCTAACCGTAACTAATTCAGACAATTTATTACTTTCAATAGCAATGATAGCCGTCATTATTTTTGTAATGCTAGCTATCCGCCTTTTTTCATGGGCATTTCTTTCGTAGAATACTCGTCCAGTTTTTTGATCCATTAATATCGCACTATACGATTGGATGGCGAAAGCATTCGTTCTATTCGGTAACAAAGAAACAGCTATCGCAATGATTGAAATGATAATAATTAGACGTCGAATTTTAAAACCCATAATGATGTTATCTTCCCTTTCTTCGGACTGTTTTGTACAAGTTTATGCGATGAAAGGGCAGATATGATAAAAATTACTACTTTGTCTATAACTTGTTTAGAAAGAATTAATTAAAGGTGGGATGTTTGCTACGATTAGACGAGGGGAATTAAAGGCAGTAATAGACGCATAAATAAAAAAAACATGACTAAAAGGAGCATGTTTAATTGAAGTCGTTTATCATTTCAGTAAAACAAGCAACGACCTCAAAAACATCCCCAAAACTATACTATGAAATTCACAAGAGCTGCCATCTATCACACCAATCAACGTATATCAAAAATTAAACTGCCCTCTTATAAGAACATCGCTAATTTTTATGGAGTTGTTGACATGTTTCATAAATTTGTTCTTTATTACAGTTCGTAAAGAGTTCGGAAAATTCTGCTTCATTATTAATAAACAGTCGTTTCCGATTTTTGTATTCAGGTATTTGGAGTGCAACTAATGCCACAATATCATAAAGGAAAATAGGCTGATCACCTACAGAAAAAAGTGGATTTGTTTCAAATGGTGTAAATTGTAAGATATTTTCTTCAAAAAATCGGAGGTACGTAACACTTAATGTTTTCTTTTGAAAATCTTCTATATACTCTACAATACTCTCATTGAAATAATCTTGAAAAGAAGTTTTTGTTTCTTTTTCCATTTCATACCCATAATATTTGACAATTTTCATCGCCATCCCCCCTCGAATTCAACCTATTAATTTAAAACTATGATGAGTCATCGTTATTTATACTGATCAAAGAACAAATCGGCTTCATCTTGAACAAACTCTTCCGATTCATTTCCTGGAAGCGGTGGCAACTCCTTAATATCCTTTAATCCAAAATAGTCCAAAAATTCATTGGTTGTTCCATATAAGATCGCTCTACCAGTCTTTTCAGCTCGACCAACTTCTTGTATTAACCCTTTTGCAATTAATGTTTGGATGGGACGGTCCGTTTTAACTCCACGAATCTCTTCAATCTCTACGCGAGTAATTGGCTGTTTATAAGCGATAATGGTTAATGTTTCTAGCGCAGCTTGTGATAAAGCTTGCGGTTTCGGTGTTTCTACGAGACGCTTTAAATAGATCGCATGTTCTTTCTTCGTTACTAATTGATAGGTACCGGCGAGTTCAGCAATTTGAATTCCCCGATTGGAGTCTTTCTCATATTCATCTTTTAGCCTTTGGATGATTTCCAGCGCTTCTAATTCGGTTACATCCATTACGCGAATAATTTGCCTCAACGTTAGTCCCTCGTCACCAGCCGCAAATAATAAACTCTCTAATATTCCTAACCAATTCACAATTTCCACAATCCTCTCTACTCCTTTATACTTCTAACCCAAATCTCATCAAAGTTAGTTTGTTGCTGTATAAATATTTCATTTCGTTTTAGTAACTCGAGCATCGCTAAAAACGTCGTAACGATATGTTCTTTATCTGGATATGGAAATAGATCGAAGAAATTCGTCCATGAATTTTTCTCACGTAACAACGATGTAATTTCATTCATCCGGATTTCAATGGATATTTCTTGTCGAGTCACTTTCGTTTGCAATGGCTTTTTGAGACGATTTCTGCGTAATAATTTATGGTAAGCACCTAACATATCATAAATAGTTATTTGAAGAGCCGATTTTTCACTAACTTCACTTGCATACTCTGATAAGTCAATCGGAGGTTTCGTAAACATTAATTCGCGCTCCTGTTCATGAGCTTTCAATTCATCAGCAGCTTCCTTATATTTACGATATTCTATTAATTTAGCGATTAATTCTTCTCGTGGGTCTTCCTCATATTCAAATACATCTTCGTCTACGGCTTCTTCGTATTGTGGTAGGAGCATTTGACTTTTTATCGCAAGTAGTGTAGCAGCCATTACTAAATATTCACTTGCAACATCTAATTTTAACTCTTGCATCGTATGGACGTACAGCAAATATTGTTCCGTAATTTCCACCATTGGAATATCGTAAATATCCACTTCCATTTGTTTAATTAAGTGTAATAATAAATCTAATGGACCTTCAAATCCTGCTATTTTTATATTTACTTGCATTTTACCACCGCTTCGCCATTTAAAATTGTATATTAAAATTATACTAATTTATTGTTTGTTTTTTAAGAGATTTCCAACCATCTAACAACTATTATCGTAATTTATGTCGATGGATAATCGTATCATCTATCTGTTTTTTTGAATGCCACTCTATTTTCATTTTCTGGCACACTTTTCTGCACTCTAATATTAAGTGCTCGTTTTCTATCGGTAAGTCTACTTGTTCGTATTGGATTTCATTTTTAATTTTGTCGTATGTTGTTTCAATTAGTTGCAAAAATAAATCACTAGCAAACCCTAATTGCTGGAGCTGGTGCTTTTCCTGCGTTAAATAATGGTTAGCCTTTTTTGCTAACTTCATTGCACCAATAAAATTACCTCGCCGATAATGATAAAAACATACAGCTACTTGAATTAAACCGACCCACACTTGATTGGAGCGACCTGTTTTTTTCCAATAATCTTCTAATATTTCATGACATTCAAAGTAATCCCGTCTGCAATGAAATTGAACTAAATAGTCAACTAGTGGTTTCGGAAACATAAACCTTCCCCTTTATTATTCTTTTCATTCCCTATTATAGTTTATATGTTTTTAACAAGCAGTAATGGGAAATTGTTATCAATAAAATGATGATAAAAAATGGTTAGACGATATCTGTCCGCCTAACCGTTTATTTATTATATTCCATTTTCTAATTCTGTTTCATCCTTACATCTTTGAAAAAAACCATCTGTATGTTCATTGGCAATAAAGGTTGAATCTGGAAACATCTCTTTTATAGCTTTTACCATGCTTTTTCCTATTCCTAATGATCGATGAGATGGGTTAACAGATATATGCTGGATTTCGATTAAACCTTCAGACCTTTTAACAATGCCAATTAAACCAATAATATCATCTTCCTCTTTCCACAAGAACAATTGATGATTTTCTTCGGTTTCATACGTTTTTATTGTTTGTTGCAATTTTTTTATGTCTTTCTCTGTAGGCATAAACGAAAGAAGTCCCATTGCAATTTTTTCAAAAGTTTTTTTATAACGAATGAACATAATAACCCCTCATTGTAAAAAGACAGTTTTTTTTATTTTTTCCTAAATTTAGATGAGTTATTCATTTTCATGTTAATTGCCAGCAATAAACATCCAATAATATATACCCCAAATAATGGCAAAGAGCAATAGTAATAAAAATAGTAAAATATTATTTTTCCGCATGAAATAAACTCCCCAACCATTTTGTTCTAAATAAAAGGGATGAAAAATAACGCAACGATTTTATACCGATGATGCCTATTATTCTACTATATAAAATAAAAAACATCAATGAGAGAGTTGATAAAACTTATTATTCAAAAAACTTTCACGGGTAAGGATATTCGCTATTATTATGCTTGTTTAATTTATATTGTACGTAAAGGTACATCCAACTTAATTAGATCATCATACGTTTCCCGCTTCACTACTATTTGGACATTGCCGTTTTCTACAAAAATTACAGCAGGGCGTCTCAAGCGGTTATAATTGCTTGCCATGGAATAACCGTAAGCACCTGTGCTAAAGACAGCAAGAATATCATCGGATTCCACACGTGGCAAGGCAATATCCCAAATTAACATATCCCCGGATTCACAAGCTTTACCTGCTATAGAGACGAGTTCCTCTTTTTCGTGGAGAGCTTTATTAGCCAAAATAGCATCATACTTTGCATCATACAGGGCTGGTCGGATATTATCACTCATACTACCGTCTACTGCAACATACTCGCGAATATTCGGAACAATTTTTCGTGATCCAGCCTTATATAGTGTTGTCCCAGCGTCACCGACAAGTGACCGACCTGGTTCAATCCACACTTCGGGCACTGTTAATTGATATTTTTCAGATTCTTTTTTCACGGTATGGAATATTTCTGATAAATAATGTTCTGGTTCGAGTGGTTTATCTGCTTCTGTATAGCGAATGCCAAAACCACCCCCAACATTGACGATTTTTGGCTCATAATGATAATTAGCTTTCCATAATTTGATATGTTCATATATTTTTTCAATTGCTAGCGTAAAACCAGTCGTTTCAAAAATTTGTGAACCGATATGACAATGAACACCTAACACATTAAATTTTTCAAAAGCAAGCGCCTTTTCTAAAGCTTGTTCAGCTTGTCCAGTTTGCAAGTCAAAGCCAAATTTTGAGTCTTCTTGCCCCGTTAAAATATATTCATGTGTGTGTGCTTCAATCCCCGGCGTTACACGAAGCAAAATATTAATCATTTTTCCTTGTTCTTCACAAATTTGTTCTAATAAATATAATTCGTGAAAATTATCCACAACAAATATTCCGATATTATATGCTAAAGCCATTTCAATTTCTTCTATGCTTTTATTATTTCCATGAAAATGAATGCGCTCTGAGGGGAAGCCTGCGTGTATTGCTGTATATAGTTCTCCTCCTGATACAACATCTAAAGATAATCCTTCTTCCTGCATTAATTGGTAAATGGCTATAGAGGAGAATGCTTTACTAGCGTAGGCAACTTCTCCTTGCATGTTGAATTTTTTATATGTTTGTTTAAATTTCCTTGCCCGTTCACGGATTAATTGCACATCATAAACAATTAAGGGAGTTCCATATTGTTTAGCTAACGCCACAGTATCACAGCCACCGATTTCTAGATGGCCTTTATCATTAATTGTTTTTGTTCCATTAAAAAACACATAAAACACTCCCTATTCATATTTTTATAAAAAATACCATATCAATAAATAAAAGGCAAATAATTTTTTATTCGAGGGAGAAAAAATAGGACTTTCTACAAAGCATTAAAATTTATTTGCTTTGGAAAGTCCTCAGACAATCATTTATTGGCTGGTTGTTTATAACGGTTTTGCGGTTGGACGATACTCGGTCTTATTTTTGAGCCAGGCACAGAGCTGCGAATTAATATTTCCCAACAAGCTTTCGGATGAAAAGGTAAAAATGGCCATAAGTATGGTGTATTTAATGAACGAATCTGTGCTAAATATATGAGATAAACAGTAGTTCCAATAATTAATCCAGGTACTTTAAAAATTGCAACAGCTATCATTAAAAAAATGCGCGCAATCTTATTGGCAACACTTAATTCATAACTCGGTGTAACAAATGTACCAATAGCTGCCAAACTAGCATAAAGAATTACTTCAGAAACGAATAACCCTACATCAACAGCAATTTGTCCAATTAATACTGCTGCAATTAATCCCATGGCAGTCGCTAATGGTGTCGGTGTATGTATTGCTGCAATTCGCAAAAACTCAATACCAATATCGGCTAAAATTAATTGTAAAACAATCGGTAGTTTGGAATCTTTATTCGGCCCAATAAAATCAATTGCCTCAGGTAAAAGTTGTGGCTCGATTGCGAATAACAACCAAAGGGGTAATAAAAATATCGAAATAAATATTCCTAAAAACCGTGTCCATCTTATTAATGTTCCAACAGCAGGTGATTCACGATACTCTTCCGCATGCTGCACGTGGTGAAAATATGTAGTAGGTGTAATAATAATACTAGGAGAAGTGTCTACATAGATCAGTACATGTCCTTCTAAAATATGGGTGGCTGCTACATCGGCACGCTCCGTATAACGCACTAATGGATAAGGATTATAGCCTTGTTTAACTAAAAATTCTTCAATGGACTTATCGGCCATCGTTAACCCATCAATATCGATAGCCTTTATTTCATTGCGCACAATTTCAACTAACTCTGGATTAGCTACGTCTCGTAAATAACCGATAGCTACATCTGTTTTTGATCGTTCACCTACTTTGATAATTTCAAAACGTAGTCTTTCATCGCGTATCCTTCTTCTCGTTAAAGCTGTATTTACAATAATGTTTTCAACAAAACCGTCCCTGGAACCGCGAATAACTTTTTCCGTATCTGGTTCTTCTGGTTGTCTTCCTGGGTAACTGCGTGTATCGACTATAAAAACTTCTTTTTCTCCCTCGATAAAAATAGCTATTAACCCCGAAAGAACTTGATCGACTACTTCATCCAATGTACTAACTTTTTCTACTGATTGATTTAGAATGCGGTTTTCAAAAACTTTTTCAATTTGTGATGTTACCCTTTCCCGATCATTTAAGTGAACCATTTCTTCTAATATTTTTATAATAAATTGTGTGTCACATAAACCGTTCGTATAGTATAAGTGCACTTCTTTTTTTAATATTTTAAATTTACGAAGCCCTATATCAAAGCTCGTATTTAAGCCAATTCGCTCTTCCATATACTTTTCTACATCCGCTAATTTCACAGGTACCGGTTTCATTTCTTTTGGCTTTTTTGGCAACTATTTTGCAACTCCTTTCTAGAATTGTTGCAACTACTACAATTTCTTTCTTAATAATATATACGTCACTATAAATCGACGAAATAAATCCAATGAAATAACGACCCGAAAATTTTCCCAAAAACAAACGCCATTAATAAATATAGAAGTCTTTCTTCTAACTTAATTCGTTTTGCTAAAATCGGGAAAACATTTAACACTTCTGTTAATGCTGCTGCTAACATCCCGATGAAAATGCCATAACTGATTCCAACAACCATCATCAACCATTTTGATAGAAAAAAGACTGGTTCGAGTAATCCTAATAGTGACCCACATATAACACCAAGAACAGCTGCCAACTCATAATATATTAGCATTTTAGCTGTTTTCGTTAATTGAATTAAACGTGGAATAATACCTAGCACAGCTAAGAAGGCAACAAACCCTGCTCCGACAGCGATACCGCAAGCAATTCCGACAAAGATGACAAGCAGTATTTTAAGACCCATCGACTTTTTTCTGACTTTCTTTATTTTCGTGCATAATAATATACTGATCCATTGCTTGCTGGTAGCTGAAAATTTCAACTTCTAATGGACTAGGTTCTTCGTTAATCCGCTTTTTAAATACGTGATTAAAAAATAATATCATTCCAAGACCTAAACCGATAGAATAGGGGATTTGAAATAGTAGCGGTTTTTTATCGGGAATTCCTGTTAATAAGTAAAATAATTTTTGATGTACTTCTTGCATACTAACATCCTCATGAAAATTCATTATCGTTACTCCCGAGCCAATAAATAACAGAAACCAGACGATGAGAAATAATGGTGCTGAAACTTTTGCTTTCTTGTACATTACTTGAACGATTACTTGCTGTGGTCCTATTAACTGAACTTCCATTTGTGGATGAAGCTTTGCAACTAAGTCAATAATTTTTATTCCATCAATAACTATAATATTGCGGTCTTGCTCACTTACTTGATAAATGAGCATATCTTCCATAGTTCGTTGAAATGGTTCGGCTGTTATTATGGTAGCTATCTCTTTTAGTGTAATTTGGGCTTGTGGTAATACTTGAATGCGATTTTTGAGACGAAGATAAACGATACTGTCAGTTTTCAAAATTTCCACATCCCTTAGAAACAATTATGTCAATGTTAGTATGAGTTTCTTTTCGTAAAAAATGATGACCAAATATTGTCATGTCATTTTACGAGGAAAAAACTGTCTTCTCAAGTCGAGTAATATATGAAGATTAAACATTGTTCTTTCCCAAGCAATAGGTGGAAGTATCATTGGTTTTCATATAGTTTAAAGCTATGTTTATCTAAAATATACCTTTGAGATATAATTAACAACGAAAATAAAAAACCCGAATGGTCAAATTTCCATTCGAGCTTTCATTTGTTTTAATATTTTCTTTTCTAATCGGGATACTTGTACTTGGGAAATTCCCAGTCTAGCCGCAACTTCCGATTGGGTCTGATCTTTATAATACCGCAAATATACAATTAGCTTTTCACGCTCGTCTAATTCGGCAATCGCTTCTTTCAAAGCGATTTGATCAAACCATTTCCCATCATTATTGTCAGATATTTGATCGAGGAGAGTGATTGGATCTCCATCGTTTTCATATACTGTTTCATGAATGGAAGCTGGTGCTAAGACTGCTTCCTGTGCGAGTATGATATCTTCCACCGGGATTTCTAAGTACTCACTAACTTCATTCACCGTTGGCACTCTACCATATTTTTTTGATAAATCATCTTTCGCTCTTCTTATTTTATTGCCAATTTCTTTTAAAGAACGACTAACTTTAATCGTGCCATCATCACGGATGAACCGCTGTATTTCTCCGATAATCATCGGCACGGCGTAGGTTGAAAATTTAACATCATACGACAAGTCAAATTTATCGACAGACTTCAACAGCCCGATACAACCAATTTGAAACAAATCATCTGGGTCATAGCCGCGGTTGAGAAAACGTTGCACCACAGACCAAACGAGTCGCATATTCTTTTCCACGATTAAGTTTCGGGCTTCTTGGTCACCTGCTTGACTTTTTCGTATTAATTGTTTCACTTCGTCATCTTGCAAGAAAGCTGTTTTATTCGATTCTTTTTTTACCTCCACATCCATTGGCAAGACCCCTTAATTGCACAGCGCTTTTGCTTTTGATAAATATTTCTTCAACCGGACAGTCGTTCCTTCATTTAATTTCGACTCTACTACCATTTCATCCATGAAATTTTCCATAATCGTGAAGCCCATTCCAGAACGCTCCAGTTCAGGTTTTGTTGTGAAAAGCGGCTGTTTCGCTTCTTCAATATTTTGAATTCCGAGACCGAAATCCTTAATTTCAATTTCCACTTCTTGTTCGTTAATAATGACAGAAATATAAACCATTCCATCAGAATTATTGTTATATCCGTGGATAATTGCATTTGTTACAGCTTCTGATACAACCGTTTTTATTTCAGTTAATTCGTCTAATGTTGGGTCTAGTTGAGAAATAAAGGCTGCTACTGTTACTCTTGCAAAGGATTCGTTTTGGCTTAATGCACGAAATTGTAATTGCATTTCATTTTTCATCGTTTAAGCAACCCCCAATCTTTGTAATGCGTTTCTTTCATTCGATTCAAAACGGATAATTTTAAATAATCCGGACATCGTAAATAAACGCTCAATGGCTGGGGAAATTGCACAAACGATCATTTCGCCATTTTTCTGCTTAATTTGTTTATATCTACCTAGAATTACACCTAATCCTGAACTATCCATAAATGTTAACTGCTCTAAATTTAAAACGAGATGGCGAATAGAATGTTTTTCAATAAGTTCCGACACTTCATTACGAACTTGTTCCGAAGTATGATGGTCTAATTCTCCAATTAGTCTTACACACAATATTTGTTGTTTCATCTCAAGATCTACTTTTAGACTCACTATACATAGCCTCCTTCTTCTGTATAGTAAGTCTAATTCGATATGAATTTCGAAATTCCTGCTATGTGACAAAACTAGTGTAAAATCGCTAAAACTTCTAAAAATCCTACAAATTTTGCTAGTCAGCTTTTATTTTTGTAAATATACCAAAAGTTCGCTTATAAAAGGTCCACCATGAAGCGGATTTGACATCTTCACTAGCAACTAATGTCCCTTCTGCTAATAATTTGTTATCTTTCTTTAACATAATTTTTCCGATAGTATCACCTTTTTTAATAGGTGCTTGAATTGTTTTGTCCAAAACGATTTCTTTTTTCACATCTTCCAGTTTTTCACCTTTTCTCGATAATAAAGCAATAGAATCGTTTGTGACCGCATTTATCTTTGGCTTCTGTCCTTTTTTAATTTTTGCTTCCGCAACTACTTCATTTTTTTTATAAAATGGCTTCGTTTCAAATTGATTAAAAGCAAAATCAAACATCGCACTAATTTGTTTATTTCTATCCTTCGGAGTCGGTGCACCAAAAACAACGGCAACAATTCGCATATCATCTTTTTTTGCAGTGGCAGTTAAACAATACATTGCTTCTCTTGTAAAGCCTGTTTTTAACCCATCCACGCCAGGATAAAAGCGGATTAATCGATTCGTATTAACGAGCCAAAATTTTTTATCTGTGTCTTCGCGTAAATATGATTCATATGTTCCAGTAAACTTAGTTATTTCCTCATACTTCAACAGTTCTTTTGCCATAATAGCCATATCACTGGCACTACTATAATGATCTTTCGCTGGAAGTCCTGTCGTATTTTGAAATTTAGTGTTTTTTAATCCTAGCTGCTCTGCTTTCTCATTCATCATTTTGACAAATGCTTGTTCAGAACCCGCAATTCTTTCTGCTAAAGCTACAGATGCATCGTTAGCTGAGCCGACTGCAACAGCTAATAATAACTGTTCTGCTGTCATTTCTTCCCCAGGTTCTAAGAAAATTTGTGACCCACCCATAGACGCTGCGTTCTCACTTGTTCTTACTTTTTCAGTTAATTTAAGTTTTCCTTCTTTCACTGCTTCCATGACAAGTAGCATCGTCATAATTTTTGTCATTGACGCTGGTGGTAATTGTTCCTCACTATTTTTTTCATATAACACTGTCCCTGTGTTTTGTTCAATTAATATAGCGGATCTAGCTTTCTCCGCTAATTCCATTGTTTGTTCTTCTGCGAAACTAGCTTTTGGTAAAATCGCTAAACTAAGAAATACTGTAGTTATTAATATTATGACCGACTTTTTCATTGATGTCCCTCCACTAGAAAAATACATTCTCCATCCATTGTTGCCATTGGATTGATTTTTATACAAACTTTTCCGGGAATAATCGAGAAAATTACCGTTCACAGTTAAACATAGGGAAGTAATCCGCAAATGAAGTAATTATTGTTTGTAGTGTGACATATTTCGTGGGGGTATGACAGTAAGTTTTTTGTAAAAAACAACAAAAGAGGTTGGAACGAATCAAAATTTAATGTTCCTACCTCTTTTTATATTTTTTTAAGATTATTCTCCTATAATTTCATGAATAAGTGGTGGTTGTGTGATTTCGTTTGGCGAAATTTTAATATTGTTGTAAAGAAGTGTTTTTACCTCTTCTATATTTTCTTTATTTGCATGAATGGTTAATAATGAGTCTCCTTTTTCCACTTTATCACCAACTTTTTTATGTAACACAATACCAACTGCTAAATCTATCATAGATTCTTTTGTTAGTCTGCCAGCACCTAAAATCATTGCCGCAGTACCAATTTCATCAGCAACAATTTCCTCAATCCAGCCCGTTTGTTGAGCAGGTAATTCTACTACATAATTTGCTTTAGGTAATTTCTCTGGGTCATCAACGATGGAAGGATCCCCTCCTTGAGAAGCGATAAATTGTTTAAACTTGTCTAAAGCCTTCCCATTAGTGATAACCTCTTCTAACATTTTTCGTGCATCATCAATCGTTTTCGCTTGCTTACTTAAATAAACCATTTGACTGCCAAGTGTGAGACATAGTTCTGTTAAATCTTTTGGTCCATGTCCTTTTAACGTATCAATTGCTTCTTTCACTTCTAAAGAATTGCCGATTGCATATCCAAGTGGTTGGCTCATATCTGAAATGATTGCCATCGTTTCTCTGCCAACCTTATTGCCGATTTGCACCATCGCTCTAGCAAGTTCTTCCGCATCTTGAATCGTTTTCATGAAAGCACCTGCTCCAGTTTTTACATCTAGAACAATTGCATCTGCCCCAGCGGCTATTTTTTTACTCATAATCGAGCTAGCAATTAACGGTATGCTATTTACCGTGGCGGTTACATCGCGGAGGGCGTATAATTTTTTATCTGCTGGCGTTAAATTACCACTTTGACCGACAACAGCAATTTTATTTTCATTTACTAATTTGATAAATTCTTCAGTGGAAATTTCCACATGAAAACCAGTAATCGACTCTAATTTATCAATCGTTCCACCAGTATGACCTAGACCTCTACCACTCATTTTCGCAACTGGAACACCTACTGCTGCAACAAGTGGACCAAGTACTAATGTAGTCGTATCACCGACTCCTCCTGTAGAATGTTTATCCACTTTAATTCCGTTAATTTTTGATAAATTTATTTTATCTCCTGACTCAACCATTGCCATCGTTAAATCTGCTCTTTCTCTATCATTCATATTTTGAAAGTAAATAGCCATTAACAAGGCACTTGCTTGATAATCAGGTATTGTTCCATCCGTATATCCTTTAATGAAAAAATTAATTTCCTCTGTCGTTAGTTCTTGTCTGTTGCGTTTTTTTTCAATAATGTCTACCATTCTCATTTCGTTCCACCTACTTTACTTAATTTTTCCCATTTTTGATTATCTCAAAAATATAGGTTTCGCTTTAATGGAGCTAACAATTTCAAATAAGACTTTGCTCCATTAATCGAAATAAAATCATTTCGAAGTCTTTCCTCTTAAGGATAACGTTTTCATGGATAGTAACGTGAAAAGCATGTTAGGCAGATAACGTAAATTATCTACCTAACAATAAAACAGTTATACTATTCAACATTTTGACGTTAAATGAATGGACGAGTCATTAATTCAATTCATTTAGAAAACTTTTTCCGTATTTAGGCATTTTCACACCGAAATTTTCCGCTACAGTTGCACCGATATCAGCAAAAGTTTCCCTTATCGGTAATTCTTTTCCTTCTTCCATCCGCTTTGAATAAACTAATAATGGGACGTACTCCCTTGTATGATCTGTTCCAGGATGTACAGGGTCATTCCCATGGTCAGCAGTAATTATTAACAAATCATCTTCTGTTAAATTTTCTAACACTTCAGCTAGACGGACATCAAATTCTTCTAATGCTTTTCCATAACCAATTGGATCACGGCGGTGACCGAATAGTGCATCAAAGTCCACTAAATTTAAAAAGCTAATACCAGTAAAATCCATTGCTAATGTTTCTGTTAATTTATCCATGCCGTCCATATTTGAGACTGTACGAAGAGATTTTGTTACCCCTTCCCCGTCATATATATCCGCAATTTTTCCGATTGCAATAACATCAAAGCCACTATCTTTTAATTCATTCATTACGGTACGTTCAAACGGTTTTAAAGCATAATCGTGGCGATTTGCTGTCCGTTTGAAAGAATCAGGTTCCCCAACAAAGGGGCGTGCTATTATTCGACCGACCATATATTTTTCATCTAAAGTTAACTCGCGGCACATTTTACAAATGGAATATAATTCTTCTAGCGGTACAATTTCTTCATGAGCGGCAATTTGTAAGACCGAATCAGCAGAAGTATAAACGATTAGTGCCCCTGTTTCCATATGTTCTTTCCCTAATTCTTCAATAATTGCTGTTCCGCTAGCAGGCTTGTTGCCAATTACTTTGCGCCCAGTCCGTGTTTCAATTTCATGAATTAATTCTGGTGGAAAACCATCTGGAAATACTTTGAATGGAGTGTCAATTCTTAGCCCCATAATTTCCCAATGACCGGTCATCGTATCTTTTCCATTCGAAGCTTCTTGCATTTTCGTATAAAAGGCGAGTGGTTTTTCCGCTTTCGCAATTCCTTTAATTTCACGAATATTGCTTAGTCCTAATTTTCCCATATTTGGCATATGTAAGCCGTTCATTTTTTCAGCAATATGCCCAAAAGTGTCAGCACCTTTATCGCCAAATTTTTCTGCATCTGGTGCTTCCCCAATGCCAACGGAATCCATTACGACAAGGAAAATACGTTTAAATGTATTTTGTGTCATTTTGTTACCTCCTGAACTAGTGTATGTAAAAAATCATGACAATAAACCATTACTATTTAAGCTTTATCAGTTACGAAAAAATATCCAACTATACATTAATTGTAATAAATTTCCTAGGTTAAAGACAATACCATTGTTGTAAAACTAGTAAATTTTCTTATGAAACAATTCATACACTAGTAAAATAGCAAAACCAGTCAACAAATAAGCTTGTCCAATATTATCTTATGCCCGCGGATGAAATTGTTTATAAACCTCTTTCAGACGGGTTTTCGTTACATGGGTATATATTTGTGTCGTAGAAATATCTGCATGTCCTAACATTTCTTGAACCGCTCGTAAATCTGCACCATTTTCTAATAAGTGAGTGGCAAAGGAGTGACGTAACGTATGTGGTGTTAAATCTTTTTCTATCCCTGCTTTTTCCGCAAGTTGCTTTAAAATTTTCCAAAAACCTTGCCGTGAGAGGCGATTACCTAAATGATTCAAAAAGAGTGCTTCCGTGTTCGGCTTATTTTTACTCATTAATTTCGGACGTGCTGCCGTAATGTACTGTTTCACCGCATGAATAGCATGTTCCCCTATCGGAATAATTCTCTCTTTATTCCCCTTGCCAATACAGCGAACAAACCCCATCGTTAAATGGACATCATCCTTATTTAATTGAAGTAATTCACTGACGCGCATTCCAGTTGCATATAATAATTCCAACATTGCTTGATCACGTATTCCATACATTTGCGACATATCTGGGGCCTTTAATAAGGCATCCACTTCTGCAACACTAAGAACGCGCGGTAATTTGACATCTACTTGCGGTGATTCAATATGAACAGTCGGATCTTGGTCAGTCACTTTGTCCCGCAATAGAAATAGGTGGAACGAACGAATCGATGCTACATATCTAGCGAGGGTTTTCGAAGACTTCCCATCTTTTTTGCATTTAGCAAAATATTGCAAAATGTGACTTCTAGTTACTTCATTAAAATGATTTAATTGTAATTCCATTTGTAGAAACTTCGCGTAATTTGTTAAATCTCTACGGTAGGCGGCAATAGTATTTTCTGATAATCCTTTTTCCACTATTAAAAAATGCAAAAAATCTTGAATATGATCATTCATCTACATTACTCCCCATCTAAATAAAACAGTAAAATCCTCTCATACCAATTATAATCTTCTTCCTTTTCATAAGATACTACTCTAATTGCCTTTCCTTCTGGCTCTTTATAGCGTTGGTGGTTTTGGTACTCCTCATTCACCCATAAAATCGCATAATAAAAAAGGATTGTGCAACCGGTAAATAATATAAATACTTTCAACGTTTGTAAAATAAGTTTAACATACTTTTTCATTCTTTCCCGCACCTTATCCTCTCGCATGAATTCTTTATTAATACAACCTATGCCAGAAAGAAAGGATTTTATACATGCAGTAACTATTTTCTCTCAATATAAGCTATTAATTCGGGGGTAATCGTCTATTGAAAAAGCAAAAAAGTAAGCATCAGTTTGCTTACTCTTCCTTGTGTAATCATTTATTTAAGGCATTTGCATCTTTTGTTGTCGATTCTTTATTATGACAATTTCTACAAATACCATGAAAGGTTAAACGATGATCTTTAATTTTAAAATTCCATCTACGTTCTACAATTTCTTCCACATCTTCCAGTAAATCTTCTTGAATTTCTTCTACCGAGCCACATTCAATACAAACGAGATGATGGTGAAAATGGGCTGCACCTTCCTGACGCAAATCATAACGTGATACACCATCGCCAAAATTAATTTTATCGACTATTTTCAACTCTGTTAATAATTCTAATGTGCGATAAACAGTCGCAAGCCCGATTTCGGGAGATTTCTCTTTTACATATAAATAAACATCTTCTGCGCTCAAATGATCATTTTCATGCTCTAATAACACCCGAACTGTCGCTTCTCGTTGTGGTGTCAATTTATAGCTAGATGAATGCAACTGTTTCTTTATTTTCTCAAGGCGATTTTCCATAAAAATAGCCCCTCCCTCGCCAATGTATTATCATTATAACAAATGATTTGGGAGTTGCAAACTAAAATAATTTTAAATAAGATTGAATAATTATTATCAATTAATAATTATTATAAATAGTATATGTCATTTCAACCGAGAAATTTCAATACACCTTTCATTAAATAAGGAGTTACATACCCTTCCACAAAAGCTGCTACAACTAGACATACAATCGCACCGCCAAAAAACATACAATAACGAACTAACATCGGTGCAAACGGTTGAAACACTGACTTCACGAACAATTTTCTAATCATCGTAAAAGAGAAATTAACAGCCACAACGGCAACTGCGATATAGACGGGAATGGTAACTAAATTCTGCGGTAAAACCGAGACAAACGACAAGAAAAAACCATGCCAACTCATTTGTTGCACTAAAAATCCGACTGTAAAGCCAATGACCATTCCCTTTAAAAATAACATCACAAAAATGAGCGGTAAGCCTATCATGGATATTCCAAAAACCCACATTAAGCCAATAAACTTACTATTATAAGAAAGTGTATGGAAAAACACTTCTTTCGCCGAAATTACTTCTCCGTTTTCCATTTGCAAAAAAAACTCACTTAAAAAATAGAATAAATCGTCTTTTTGAGAAACACTTAAACTATTAACGACAATCGCACCAAAAATCACACCCATAATAAATAATACTGTATGAAAAATATAAAGTGAGGAATGTTCTTGTAAATGTCTAGTGATAAAAAATGGCTGCATCCTTTTTCGCATCTTCCTGCCCCTTTCATAAAACTTACTAGATTTTATGAAATTTACGAGAAAAGTATGCTAGAAAAGTAAAGATTATTTCTATCACTGTTATCAGACCGCAAAAAATAACGATTTTTAAATCGTTAAACCAAAGTTTTTAAATTGTTATTTTAATTTAATAAAGTATAACAATAGATAATAAGCTAGATTATAACTATTAAATATTAGGAGAGCTTTGCTTTATTAATTAAAGCCCCAAAATGTAGGGGCTAATTGTCAATGGTCTTGTCTATAATAATCTGTTAAATTTATCCCTATTTTTTCACTCGCCCGTATTTCCCCCCGCCACCTGCTTCCAGTTTAAGGCCCCCCGTTCGTGCTTTGATAATAAATGCTGAGGTCTTTTCCGGAATTATTTTCGTTAAGTCTTCAAAAGAAGTGTCATGAATAATCGTCATTTCTGTGCCAAAGTTAGCGAGTAATTTGTCCATTGTTTTTGGTCCTAATCCCGGAATAAATTCTAATGGAACTTGATGAATATATGGAGGTCGCTTCGGCTTTTCCGTTGCATTTGCTAGTTCGCGAATTCTTTCAAACACTCCTTTTGTTACTTTTGACGAACCACAATTCGGGCATTTAGTAACGTCACTAGTTCGTAGTGTAAAGCATTTTGCACAAGTTGTTTGATGATATTTCCCTAATAATGGATCTAACCCAAAATTTGCGGTTATTTTCCGATCATGTTTTTTTTCTAGAGCTAGCTTTAACTCGTTGAAACTTGCGTGATTAAGGGACAGTTTTTGATATTCGCGAGCTATTTTCCCTAAAGAATGGGCATCAGAATTAGTCACAAAAGGGTAATGATGTAATTCCTCAAGCTCATCAGCCATGAACGTATCCGAACTTAAGCCAAGTTCAATCGCATCAATCCACTTTGGATCGAACACTTCGCGAAGCGTCCTTTTCACCCCTTTTCCATATAAACTTTTAAAAGGGGTAAATACGTGAGCAGGTATAAACAAGCCATCCCTTACTTTCACTTGGCGTTGTAATTCTCTACCAGTAGCATAAATACGTTGGGAACTAAGATGAATATTTTTTAATTGGGTTGCTAGCCACTCAGAGAATGACTTCATTGTTTCCAATGTTGGTAAAAAACAAAGAACATGAAGGGGTCCTTGACAAGACAAATCATAAATTTCCAGTTCACTCCCCATTAAAAGGGTTGTTTCTCCTTCAAACAATAGTCCGCCATCTTGCAACGTTTCAAGTCGACCTTCATTCAATAAGTCCTCGATTTCTTCGATTACTTCTGGGGAATGACAATCAATTACACCGACGATTTGTAATCCCTTGCGATTTTTGGCTATATCTAAAATATTCGTTAATGTTAAATTTCTCGAACCGGTAATTTTCACTGCTTTATTCGTTTTTGTCCGACCGATATGAATGTGTAAATCTGCAAAAAAACGTTTCATCTATTTTCCCATCACCTTTAATAATTGCCAATATTGAACAGCGTAAATAGTCTTTGCATCAAATATTTGTTGTTCCTTCACTAGTTGGAGCGCTTCCTCATAAGTAACTTCGATAACATTTACAAACTCATCTTCATCTAAACTTAACCGATTTTCCTTCGTTAACCCTTCTGCTACATAAAGATGAATTATTTCATTGGAAAAACCCGGAGACGTGTAAAAAGAAGCTATATGGTTTAATGATTTACATGCATAGCCCGTTTCCTCTTCCAATTCTCTTTTAGCAGTTGTTTCCGAATCCTCACCAGCATCCATTTTTCCCGCTGGAATTTCTACTAATGAGCGTTCTAACGGTTTTCGAAATTGTTCTACAAGCACTATCTTACCTTCTTCGGTTAGAGCAATAATTCCAACTGCACCAGGATGGAGCACAACTTCCCGCGTACTCTTATGACCATTAGGAAGGAGCACTTCATCGACATGTAAAGAAATCATTCTACCATTAAATATACTTTCCCGTTTTACTGTTTTTTCTTCATATAATTTCATACGTAACACTTCCTGTTCTATTCAATATTTTCCATTCATATAGTGTAGCATACTTTGTTACTAGTGAAAAAATCCCTTAAATTTGAACGGGATGATTATCGAACATCATTGCAACTATGATTTACATAAAAATTCTAGACGAAAGATTTTTCTCAAAATAATCAGGCGGGAGGAAATGATGAAAACAGTTGTATTAGTTGGAAAGGTGCGGGAAATTTGCCAACTATTAAAACAGTATGGCAAACAATTTACATATGTGTCAGAGTGGGTTGACTATGTGGAAGCTAGCAAAAAACATGCCAATCATCAACAAAGATCGCAAAATTTTACCTTACGTAATAGGCGCTAAAGCTATATCTTATAAGACAGCGAAACTATAAACAGTCCCCAAAAAAAGCAGCGTTCTGAAAGTGTCTGGATCTTCCGTACAGAAGCTGCTTTTTTATTACTATAGAAAAATTCATGTAGCCACTATTGCATAGGATTGATACAACACATCATCCCTTTATTTCTGCAATTTCCCATCACGAATAAAGAGTTGTTTTGTTCCCCTTTTGGCAACCTCGGTGTCGTGGGTGACGAGTAAAATGGTAACCCCATTTTTATTTAATTCACTAAGTACATTTAAAATGTTTTCACGGTTTTCTTCATCCAAATTGCCTGTCGGTTCATCGCATAATAGTAGTTTCGGTTCATGTAACATAGCACGGGCAATAGCAGTTCGCTGTTTCTCCCCGCCAGATAAATCTGCTGGTAATGCTTGCAATCGGTGGCCCATTTGCAACTGCTGTAAAATCGTTTTTGCCTTTTCTTCAATTACTTTCCTCGGTTGATATGGCCATTGGGGCAACATCACATTTTCTAAAACTGTATATTGATCAAACAGTCGATAATCTTGAAAAATATAGCCAATTATCGTTCGTCGGTAAGATTGTAAATCATCATTTTTCAATTGTGAAAGATTTTTTCCATCAACTACTATGGAACCAGAGGATAACTGCAGCATCCCACCGATAACATTTAACAAAGTAGTCTTCCCAGAACCTGAAGGACCTAAAATATTAATCCACTCACCTTCGTTAACGGAAAAGGAAACTGCTTTTAACGCATGAATCGGTTCAACCCCTTTAAATGTTACTGTTGCATCTTCCAACTGAATAAACATTCCTTCTCTCCCCTATTAATCTTTTATAATTACGAATGTAGCTTCTCTACGTTTTAATTGGTAATGTAAAATAATGGAAACAAAAATTAATACTAAACTGTAAAAACCGATAAAGGAAACTGCTAAAATGAGAAGTGCTGCCTTTTTAAATGAATAAGACAAACCAAATAACAGTCCGCTTATAACAACACCAATAAAGATAGCAACACCAGACCAAATGGTAAATTCACGTAAATATAAGTTAAAAATATGCGAGCGTCGCCATCCAATTGTGCGGAACTGACTAATCTCTTTTTCTCTTACTTTAAGTAGTGAGATTGTTCCTTCCATTAACGTAATAATTGCGAGTACGTAAGCGGCAACCATTAGGACGAGATGCCATTCATTAATTTGCAAATTAATATATTCGCCAAGTAATGTTATATTCGTTAGTTCCCTCGTTTCTACTAAAGCTTGATAAACGAAAGTGGAAAGTGCACTCACCATAATTAACTGAAAAAACGGAGAGCGAATATGTTTCAAGTAATATATGAAGTTGTTGACAAGGAGCGATCGTTTTCCTTTACGTTTTCTTCCTTTCCTTTTTAAATTCACAGTGGAATTATCAATTATTTTATGGAACTTTAGGCGAATAAAAGTCATTATAATACCACTTATCAAAATAACAGCTAGCACAAACCAGAAGTACAAATTCAAATTAAACTGACCCGACTGCTGGATTCCGATGATGGATGGCACAGCAACAATCAATGAAAAAACTATAAAGGTTATCAGTTCATTTCGTGATAATCGAAGGATATGTTGCTTTTTCCAACCTAGCTGAGATAATAACATTAAGTCGCGACGATTGGTCACTTCCCAAAACAACATCCGATTAATAATATAAAGGAAGGTAACAATAAAGAAGCTAAATGCCAAAATTATATTGGTCACATTCCATTCATAAATGATTGTTCCAGCTGCACCTAGGGTTGTCCATGATTCTTCTACAGACCCAATCCCTTCCACGTCCAACTTCAACTTTTGTGGAGATGCTCCAGCAATAATGGAGACATGAAATCCCATAGCTTCAATTTCACTGGCCACTTGTTCAATTTTTAAAGCTGTTTCTTTCGTATAATGACTAATCCCAGCGATTTTCACTCGAATTGCATCAATTGGTTTATCACCTTTAATAAAGGCAGCAGCCTCGATATTTGTCACTCCACTGGCTGGTGCGGAAATAAAACTGCCAGGTGAAACCGTTGGGTTTAATTCAATCCGCTTATCCCCATCTTTAAAAATAACTGGGGCAAAATTATAAATACCTAAGGGACTAGATGCTAGTTTTTCCTTATATTCACCGACTGTTACCTCACCTACTGGGTCGAGGATAAATGGAGGTGAAGTTTCATTATCGAAATGATTGCTTAACTCTACTCCATGTTTTTTGATTTCACGAAAAACTGGTATTCCGTTTTCTTCACCAACCCTCTTAATAATAAATCGGTCTCCTGCCTTCTCATAATTCGGATATCCAGCAGAATAATAGACAGACACATAATTCATATCATGATCCATCAATATGATTCCATCTCCCATTAACTGTTCAATATCTTCAATTTTCCCGTTATTAAGTATAGCTATCCCGTTTTGAAGATATGGTGATAATAATGGGCTTAAGTCCACATCAAATTCCTTCGTAATTATTGATGGATAACTTATTAACTCTTCAAATAGTTTTCTTAGTTCGGATGTTCTTCGTATCGTAGAGAATTCTCTTGGTTCGTATTTATGAGGGTTAATTTCATCGACCAATCCTAATCGATTTCGATAATTTTGAGTGTCGTTTTCATCTAAATCTAGCTCGTCAATTTTTGAATGAACCCCTAGGTTTACAGAAGCATCATCTAATTCCACTACAGGGATTAATCTAGCTTCCGGATAATACTTACCTTGATAATAGGCTCCCATGCCTTGGTAATTGCCATCTTCAGCCTTAGAAAAATCAAGCCCTGTTAATAATTGCTCTTGTTCAGGTGACACTGCAACTAATAAATGATAGGTAGGTGGATATTCCACCATGAAGCCACCATCCCTACAATAATTCGATAAGTCGTCTTGGATGAACAATGCTTCGAACTTATAATGGTCACGATTTATTACAGGGGATTTCAATTGAATACATTTTTTCTCCTCACCTATGAAATAAGTATTCATACCATCAGAAGTGAAAAATTTGGTACTATAGCGGGTAGCAGTAGTTGGTTTTTCATAACCAATGTTCGATTTCACACCTGTATAATATCCTAATGAAGCAACTGGTGCGGCAATTTCAATGTCCTCTCGGTTTAATATCGCCTGCCACTGCTCAATGGAAATTCCACCTTCACCAAATCCAATATAATTTTCAGGAACAATCCCTAATTCCTTTTCCAAAGGATGCAAAGCATTTTGCGGACGAACTAAAATATCATAGCTGCCTCTTGCATAATAAGTAACATCCGTTTCGATTTGTTTTTGGACATCTTGAAGTGAAGTTGCGGCTAGTGGTATAGTTATAAAAATAATCGAAAAAGATATAATAAACAGAACACTAGGTAGCCTTCTATAATAAAAATTACGTTTTAATAAATTCATCATCTGTAATCATTCCTTCACTTTTTATGTAAAAGGAAAAGGGCATAAATATTAAATATTCTTTTCAATACAATATTCTAATTAAATGTACTTTTTTTGTATCATACGCTGATAAGATTTAATTCTTATCAGGTAAATATTTTTCTAATGCCAGGTCTTATAAACTGTTGCTGTAGCTGTTCCAACTCCAATAAAAGTATGATAGTCTAATACTAATAAATCGGGCTTATAAGTTACTGCAGCTACGTTTTTGTTATACTCGTATTTATATGGCATAGTTGTATATCTTGTTCTCGAATTAATCGTTCTCATTTTTGTTCCATCTCCAGGATCAAACATAACTATCCATTCTCCCGTTCCACCAGACCATGTTAACGCCCAACTTGCTGTTGCTGTAGAGCCGTAAATATGTTGTGTTGAAGGACTAAAACTTGCTGCTGCACCAGCTACTCCCGAAAAAGAGAAAGTAATCCTACTGCCACTATTAATGTGAGTAAACCTTTCATAAAATCATCTCCTCCATATATTTTTTTAAGAGTGACAAGACTCTTATTAAGAGTTTACTAAAATTTGATTTTTTTGCCAAGTCATTATTCTAAAAAAAAATATTATTTAGAATTTATAAACTTGAAAAATATCAATTCGTATTTATGTTTTTCATAAATTAATTTTCTGATTTTGTTAGTCATTCGACTTACATGCGATCTTTAAAAATCGAATTAAACACTCTGTCTGCTTTAATCCACTCTAATAAAGACGTCAGCACCTGACTAAATGACAAATACATTATTATTTCTAGTACACAGTTTTTCAACGATAAAAACTTGTTTTGTTTAAAGGAGACTACACTGAAAATACAACAATTTTCACACACCTGGTGAAAAATCGGTTTCATGGCTATCTATGTTATTGTTTATTATTGATTTTTAGGCAGTTGTTGATTGTAGTGTAAGGCGGTGACTCCGGCGCGAGCCAGATAAGGGGACGTAAAGCGACGAAGCGGCCGAGGCCGTGCCCGCGGAAAGCGACCGCTTTTTCCTGTCGATTCGCTTAGCACAAATAAATTTGAAACGGAAATCAACACTAATCTTTAACATAGCCTTAAATGAATCTAAATCTTATGATATAGTTATATTTATTGAGACGTATGTTGCTTTCAGACTATCTTATAAAATAGGAAAACAGGCGGGTTTCTTTTGTAGATTAGGGGAATATAGAGATTAGAGGGGGAATATGTTTTGAAGAGAGTACCATTAGGCAATTCAGATTTATATGTATCACAATTAGGACTTGGCTGTATGTCTCTTAGTACAGACGAAAAAACAGCTACTGAAATTATTCATTATGCCCTTGAACATGGCATCAATTATTTCGATACGGCCGACCTTTATGACTATGGTAGGAATGAACAAATCGTTGGAAAGGTGCTAAAATCGGTACGAGAAAATGTCATTATTGCGACAAAAGTAGGAAATCGCTGGACAGAAAGCCATGACAGTTGGATATGGGACGCCTCTAAAGCATATATTAAAGAAGCTGTAAAAAAAAGTTTAACTAGATTACAAACGGATTATATTGATTTATATCAGCTTCATGGCGGTACATTGGAAGATAACATTGATGAAACGATAGAAGCAATGGAAGAATTGATAGCAGAAGGTTATATTCGTTATTATGGTATCTCCTCCATACGACCAACCGTGATTAATGAATACGCAAGGCGTTCCAATATCATTGCAGTAATGATGCAATATAGCCTATTAGATAGAAGACCGGAAGAACAAGCAATGCCACTTTTAGAAAAGCACCACATTGATGTCGTTGTTCGCGGAGCCCTTGCAAAAGGGCTAATTAGTGATGCACTGCTTACAAAGGCTTCAGAATCAGTAAAGAAAAATGGTTATTTAGATTACAGTTATCAAGAGCTCACTGAAGTATTAGCTCAATTAAAAGAGATTGCACAAAGTAGGTCCATAACAAGTTTAAGTTTACAATATGTATTAGCTAACCCGGCTGTTGCCTCTTGTGTCGTGGGGGCAAGCTCTGTGAAGCAATTAATAGAAAATATCACTGCCTTTTCAGAGCAAGCTTTCACAGCTAGTGAACTGCAACTCATCCAATCAATAACAAAAGCAAATATTTATGAGCACCATCGATTAGATATATAGATTAAAAAAGAAGGACAACTAAGAGCGAGAAGCAAATATTCCTATTGTCCTTCATTACACTTAGCTCAAGATTAGCTAAAGAACCCGAATAAATAAAACCCGATTAACATCACCCCGACATCCGCTAAAATATGCAGAATCCATGAATTTAGGAAATTATTCGATTTCGTATTAATCCAATTAAACACTAACCCGATAATAAATAAGCCAAATAAAGCTAACAACATGATCCAAAAATCAAACCAAACAGCAAAGATCGCAACATGATATATAGAAAAAAGTAAGGCGGAATATAAATATGCAAAAACTTTATTTTCCGTCTCATGAATATGTAAAAATAGAAATCCACGAAAATAAAACTCTTCTAATAAAGAATTTCCAAAGGTAATATAAATCGCAATAAAAATAAATATTTCAGGTGTGATTTTCATTCTTGACTGAATATCTACTAGTATTGTATCCGTATTAATAAAATCTTTAAAAATAATAAATGCCCCGATAACAATTACCATCGAAAGAAATCCTAGTAAAATACCTTGCTGTAAATTTTTCCAATCCATTGTTTTTAAGTTTAAAAACTGTAAGATTGACCGTTTCATAACAAATTTTATATACAATAATGGAATGAGTAAAAACAAAATAATTTTCGCTGCAGTTTTAATAAAATAAGACAATTCCAACACTTGTTCAATAATAAATAGACCACTACAGCTTAATAGTGACAACATCACTAGTTGGACAACATATTTTTTCTCCATCTTCTCCCCTACCCCCATTTTTGAGCACTAAAAAATTGTACTAGGATTGCTCTAGCAGCACTTGTTGAGACTAGATATATAACTCAAGATTTAGCTGGTGCTTATTTAAATTTCGTCCAATCTAAGTTGCTCTCGTCTAATAATTCTTCAAAGCTTTTATTTTTTTCGCGACGCTTTCTTTCCGCCGATTTCTTCTCTTCTTCCCGCCTTTTCTTTTCTTCTTCCACTGTTTTCATTTCTTGCTTTTTTTCCTGCAACTGTTTCATTAACTCCACATCAAGCAAATCTTTTAATGTTACTTTTCCTTCATCTATATTTTTCTGTTGTTTTTTATGAACTTGTTTTCTACTCATTTGTTTCATACTCCTTTAATTATTGAAACATGTTATTTTTTTCTTTGCCTTGCCGTATTAAATTTTGTTCTTGATTTCCGCAAAGATCAGATGCTTTCATTGGAAGCGGCTTGAGCCTCCCCGTCACTGTTCGCTTCTGTTGGATACTTACCATTTTCGCAGGACAAGGAACGCTTCGGCAGCGACGCATCGCACGAAGGAAAAAGCGAATGCTTTTTTCAAGGTGTCACCGCCTCTACTCCAATTAAAAAGTCTAAAACCATTATACATCTAGAAAAATTATTTTCTAGATAGAGAGAGAAATTTTTTCTTTGGAATATTTTTATAATTGTTGCGTTTTCTACTGTCCACTCGTTACAATACTTGTTAAGGGGGGATGCGGATATGATGATTTTACCAGAAAAGGTGACGATTATTGAAGTCGGTCCAAGGGATGGTTTGCAAAACGAAAACGATTTTGTCCCAACGGAGAAAAAACTGGATTTTATCAGGGAATTGCAAAAAGCTGGTTTTCAAGAAATGGAAATTACTTCGTTTGTTTCACCGAAATGGGTGCCACAAATGGCTGATTCCTTTCATATTGCGACGAATTGCGGCAGTACGAACATTAGAAACTTTATTCTCGTGCCAAACAAAAGAGGCATTGACCAATTATTGCAGACGAATATTAAAGCAGTAGCGATATTTGTAGGTGTGAGCGATTCTTTTAACAAAAAAAATATAAATCGCTCCCTTAAGGAGAGTTTGCAACAATTAGCCAAACCTGTTCAGGAATTAAAAGATAGCGGTTTCTTTGTAAGGGTTTGCATATCCACTGCTTTTTACTGCCCATATGAAGGGAAAATTAGTGAGGAAAGGGTTATTGACTTATGCAACCAATTCGTTCAATTAGGGGTAGACGAATTAAGCATCGCTGACACAATAGGAATGGCTTCACCGCTAGAGGCTTATTCTTTATTTACAAAGTTAAAGGCAACTTTCCCTGAAATTTTTATTACGGCACATTTTCATGATACTCGAAAAATGGGTTTAGCTAATATTTTTGCAAGTTTGCAAGCTGGAGTTGATCGGTTTGATTGCTCAACTGGTGGTTTGGGTGGTTGTCCCTTTGCCCCTGGCGCTTCTGGAAATGTCGCAACGGAGGATGTCGTTTATATGTTGGGGCGGCTCGGAATTCAAACAGGTATTAATTTGAATCAGTTAGTAAAAGCAATTGATGTTATTCAACCACATATTTCTCGGAAAATTGATAGCGCTTACTATCAAGCTTATAAAAAATCTCTACCTGTCTAACTGTATATTTTCTCTACTTTCTTCTAAAAATACAAACGATAATGAAGAAAGGAGCATGAAATATGCAGCAAAGACGTGAAAAAGGTTATAGTCAGAAAGGTCAAAAATCCGCAGACATAGAACAAACGCATATGGCCAAAGAAGAACTTAAAAACGTAATCGAACCTACGAACAGGCAAAACTCAAAGCAATAATGGCCTACTTTAGAGAGGAACTGCACACATCTTATTGGTGCAGTTCCTTTTCTGTTTAATTTTTTGGATAACAAATCGGTTAGAAATTGTTTGTTTGTCTCTAACAATGAAATAATAACTAGGTTCATCTTTTCTGAATAATTGTATCCCAAGCTTAATAAAATGGAGTAATGCTTAACTAGTTGCTGACTTATATGAAACTATTAGTGGACTTATTGCCGTTTTTATCGGCTATGGTATTTACAGGGCATTCTTTGATATGAATGTTAAACTATTCGAGGTGGTAACTGACATGTTATCAACTAAATACAGAGATTTCTTTGTAGTACTAGCAATCATCATTACTACTTTCTTTCTCTTTTTTGCAATATTTGCTGGTTCCTTATTTACTTTAGGAAAAATATTTCCTAACGATATTAAGGTGGAATCGTTTAAAGGATTATCCGTTTATACTCTTTTACTATTTCTGTTCTTCGCGCTAATTTATGTTTTGGAAATCATATGGAACGTGGTGGTTCGTCTGCTAAATTTTACAGAGGAAGCGAACTTAATTGTTCAAATAATTATCCTGGTCTTACTATTTTTGATGTACTTAAATTTGATTGATGGAGTATCTTCTGGTATTACTATCACGACGTTAGGAAAATTAATATATTGTTTCATTTTAACATTCATAGGTTGTGTAATGGCATTTTTTCAATGGAAATATAAATTTTTAGACGACTAGCTTTTTATAATTATTTCCTGATTTGAAAGGTCCTTTTTAACACATTCCTCACCTTTGTCGACCTAAGTTTTCGTAATCTGTATATGGCAAACGAAACACAAAGAAACGACTGCAAACACAGCCGTTTCATGGATTTTTATATATTATTAATTACCCTTTAGGACACAAGAAACGGAGAAGGTGGGATTCGAACCCACGCGACGGTTGCCCGCCCTAACGCATTTCGAGTGCGCCCCCTTATGACCACTTGGGTACTTCTCCAAATTTCAACGAAACCTATTATACACTCCTTTGTTTTATTTGTCATTATATTTTTTTATAACATTGGTTATTTTTTTTCTATCTATGTTAAAAAAGCAATCTTTAAGAAAAACTTGATTACTTACAACCAAATTAATAGGATGTTTAACCAACTATTAACTATTTAATAACTCATTTTTTACCAAAATTTACCTGCTTCATTTCTCTTCTTACATTGATTATTTCTTTTTTTTTTATTATCATTAAGTTAAGCATAGATTTACTACTGTACATTAGTTCATTTCCTTTGGGGTGTTTTTATCTGTATCACAGAGGAGTGAATGATTTGAAAAAATTCCCGTTCTTTTTTTTGTTAGTTGCAATTATTATTTTACTTTCTAGTACTGCTTTTCTATCTTTTCGTTATTCTGAAGAAAAACAAGCGAATCAGCGTCATTGGGAAGTTTTTGTGAACCATTTTTATTTTTCACTTGATAAAACGATCAATTATTTTGATAGGTTAATTACAGAGCAACCACAAGCGGATGAATTGGATATTCTAGCTAGTCAATTACAAGTTCAATTATTACTTACAGATCAATTATTAGCGGATGGACGCTATTTCCATAATGACGAAATTCTTACTACAACCTTTTTTAAAGAATTGACTGACATTGTTTCAGGAATCAATTCTGATTCCATTACCACAAAGGCACTTTCAGAAGACAATATGCTTGATGAAAATGAAATTGCTTTATTAGAAAATGTTAGAAATATTTTAACTAATGCAAGAGAAAAAATGTACTCTTCAGAGACGGAACAAGAAAAGAACGATCTAAGTGTCAAAGAACTAAATGAAATTATCTCTCAACATTTCCGTTACAGTTCGATTGAAATATATAGCCAAACTCCAAAATAAATAAACAGTATATCAAATGGATTTCAGCCCCTTACAACTAATGTTTAGTAGGTTTATCTCATTTGCTTTCAGTTGTTTTACATATATCATAATACCAATAAATTTATATTATTGATTTTTCATTCTTTTCCATATACTATCAAGTTAGATAGGATAGAAAGGATGGGTTTTATGGAGAAAGTGCAAATTAAAGTGAATGATAATGGGTCATTAAGGATTTCAGGAGATGTGGAATTAGTCGATGCAGAGGGCAACGTTTTTTCCACGAAAAAAACCTTTTCACTTTGTCGTTGTGGATTGTCAAATAATAAACCTTTTTGTGATGGCAGTCATAAAGGAAATTTTGAATCGGTTGTTCGGGCACCGAAAGAAAAAGGGGAATAATCTCCCCTTTTTTGCTGTATCTTCACCGATAAGATTTGCAGGAGCACCTTTGCTTTAGCCGTGGGAGTATTAGTCAATAATCTCAATATTCGTGATGGCTGTTAATGGAATGAACGTATTTGTCCCTTGTTCTTCTATTAATTTCAGTTCTTGTTTTAACGGATAATATTCACGAATAATGCCGGTTATAATTTCTGAATGATGGTTTGTATAATAATAAACGGAAACTTTTTTAGCGGTAGTTTGTGCTTCGCGGACCACTTCATTTAATTGTTCTAGCCTCTGTTCATCCAGCTCTCGTTTTTCTTCCCAAAGTTCTTCTTCCTGCCAGTCCCGGAGCAGTTTTACATGTTCTGGTAACATCATGGCCGTCCACTTTATCCGACCCCGATCACGAATCATTTGGCATACTCCTTTCGGAAAAATTATTCTTCATTTAGGCACTATACATCGTTTGATTGCTTATGCTTTATGTCCCCCGACAAGTTTGGCACGCGTTCTTGCTGTACCAGCTTCCGTATAAGACACTGCGCGAAGTAAAACTTCCGAACCGAAGCGACGGCGGATATGGTCAACAGTGTAACCTAATTGGCGCTTTTTCCATTGGTTCGGTTCAAACAAGTTAAGTTGCATCGAATCGTCCGGTACGATATTCGATAATGAAATGGCAATTTGCCTTACTGTACGACCGTCGTAATATTGATGAAACAACTCTAAACACACCCGGTATAAATCCATCGTAATATTCGTCGCTGCCTCTATCGTTTTCGCCCGGTTAAAACCACCCCCCTTTTCTTCACGACTATAACCGATCGCAAGGGTGATCGTTCGTCCAGCAGCTTTATGGGTGCGTGCACGTCTTGCCACTTCTTCACAAATTTCCAATATGACATGCTTAATTTCTGTTATATTACGGTAGTCACGGAGTAAAATTTGACTTTTACTAAAGCTAATTTGTCCATCCATAATCGGTGCGCCAATCTCGGATAAATCAACACCCCATGCGTGATAGTAAAGTTGGTTACCCATAATCCCGAACTTCGTTTCTAATTTTTGTAAATCGTAATTGGCAAGCTGGCCAACGGAAAAAATCCCCATTCCATTTAATGTTTTTTCTAAACGTTTGCCAATTCCCCACATTTCACTTAGCGGAGATACTGGCCATAATTTCTCACGTACATCCTTATATGTCCAAACAGCAATTCCGCTTTTTTTCGCATCTAAATCTAAAGCAAGCTTTGCTAAGAGCATATTCGGACCGATACCGATTGCACATGGCAATTGAAACTCGCGAATCAAGTCATCACGAATTTTTTCTGCTATCGTATAAACATCTCCCCATAAGGAACTCGTACCATCAACTTTTACAAAACTTTCATCAACACTATAAACGTGAATCGCCTCTTGTGGAACATACCGATGAAATAGCCGAGTAATTTCCATGGAAACTCGTAAATAAGTTGCCATTTTCGGCTCAACGATACGAATGCGCGGATCGTTCGGAACTTCAAACAACCGTGAACCAGTCTTAATGCCGAATTCCTTTTTCATCCTAGGAGAGGCTGCAAGTACAACACTCCCCTCCCGCTCTTTATTACCTGCTACTACTAATAAACAATGAAGCGGGTCTAAGCCGAGCATGACTGCCGAACAACTCGCATAAAAACTTTTAATATCGATGCATAAAATTTGTTGTTGTGGTAATTTTTCATAATCAATCATTTCATCCATCTCCAACAAACGTATGTTTGCTACCATTCTATTCCTAATCATACTAGAATATACGTTCGTTTTCAACTGGAATTTTTTGTAGTAAAAAAATAAAACTCAAGAGTGCTTAATAGCAACATTCTTGAGTTTTGATCTTTTGAAATCACTAAATAGACTATTTGGACAACCTAGTCTCCTATGTTCACATACGATTTTCATCGAGCAAATATTAGCTATAATATAATTGATAAATTTTCCCGATACTATCATCTAATTCATCTATACTAACGATCCTTGCTCTTCTTAAATATTCCTTTCCATCAACAAAAAGCAATAAAACTGGTACTGTGAAAACAGAAAATTTTTCTGCCACCGTTTGGATCTCCAACGCATTTATATAGGCAGAGTAGATTTTAGGATAATTATCAAGCAGGCTTTTCACTTTCGGAAGCAGTGCCTGACATACTCCACAATTCGGCTGAGAAATATAGAAAAAACTCATTTCATTTTCATCAATAAATTTATCAATTTCTTCGATGTTTTTAAGCTCCATCATATTTGTCGCCACCTAGCATCATTTTTTTAACAACTTTAAGTACGTCTTTAAAAATACCGCCCAGTTTCTTTTATCGCTAAAATAACTTTGAAATAAACGTAAAAATTGTTCATAAGTCCCTTTATACGGATACCATTGCAATTCCCGCATCCGTTTCCCTCGATCTACAACGATTGCTTTTTCATGACAGAAGATCGTTAGTCCATGTTCACCGTGATAGCGGCCGATTCCGCTCTGTTTCGTTCCGCCAAAGGGCAAATAATGATTAGCAACAGAAACAATGACATCATTCAGTACGACCGCCCCAGAAATTAATTTCCTAGCAACTCTTCGTCCTTTCTTCATATTTGACGTAAAGATGCTCGCATTTAAGCCATATTCCGATTGATTAGCTAGATTAATTACTTCTTCTTCCGTGTCAAACGGGATCATTGGTAGGACAGGTCCAAAAGTTTCTTCTCGAAAGATTTCCATGTCAGCAGTAATATTAGTTAAAATGAGTGGTTTAATAAACATCGACTCGTCCCAGTCGTCTGGGTGTTCACCAGTAATCAGTTGTGCGCCTTCACAAAGAGCAGCTCGCACTTGCCGTTTCACAATTTCCTTTTGGTCTGGAAATGTCATCGAACCAATATCCGCCTCTTTCGAACGATCTTGAATGAGACTTTCTGTTTCTTTTTTTACTATTTCCAAAAATTTATTAAAGATGGTCCGTTCGACAAAAATTCGCTCCGCACTCATGCACACTTGTCCAGAATTTGTAAAGGCCGCCCAAACCGCTGCTTTTGCTGCCCGCTCCATATTCGCGTCGGCAAAAACAATAAATGGATCTTTCCCGCCTAATTCTAGTGTCGTTGGGATTAACTGTTTTGCAGCCACTTCTTGAATTATTTTCCCTGTCTGGACAGAGCCAGTAAAGAAAATATAATCTGGCTTTTCTTCCGTTAACTTAGCACCTACTTCCTTTCCTCCATGGGCTACTTGAACGACACCGTGCGGAAAATTTGCTTTTTTAAATAATTCCTCCATACATTTTCCGACTGTTGGTGTAACTTCAGACGGTTTTAATATAACAGTATTACCACTTACAAGAGCACTTATTACAGGAACGAGGGCAAGTTGCAGCGGATAATTCCACGGTGAAATAACTAATACGACTCCACGCGGCATATATTCTACTAATGATTTTTTCCCAAATAGGAATATCGGAGTTTTTACTTTTTTTGGTGCTAACAGTTTCTCCGCATGTTTTATCGTTTGATCCAAAGCATCTATTGTTGGCATAATATCGGCTGTTATCGCTTCAGTTGGAACCTTTCCAGTATCATTTACAATCACTTTAGCGATATCGTCCATTTCCAGAACGATTACAGATTTTAACTGTTTTAAGTATCCGATTCGTTCTTTTATAGACAATTGACTCCACGATGCAAATGCTTTACGACTATCTGCATATAGTTTATGTATTTGCTCAATTTTTGTCTCCTCAATATTTGCCATTAGTTCCCCTGTCGCTGGATTCATTGCTTTTATTATTGCCATATATTTAACCTCACAGTTTTTCTATTAAGCTTATTTTACCAAACAAATTTATAAAAGGGAGAAATAAAGACTAACGAATAGGAATATGGTAATCATTGTTAACTTTATGCTGTAAATAAAATTTTACCATAGAAGGAATTTGTTCTTTTAAATCTGGGCAACGAATATTCGCTTCCGCTAAGTCTGCTTTAGCGATAGAAGAATCAAACTTTCCTAACCATGTGAAGTAATCAATGATTTCTTTTTCCACACGGAGCCATTTTCTAATACTAGCAAAAGAAAGGAAAAACTTAACGATAGAAAGAGGCATATTTCCCTTTGGCTTTTTTCCTAACATTTCGTTTAACATCATTTGGTAAATTTCTATCACCGTATATGGATTTGGATCTGTTAAATGATAAGTTTTTCCTTCACCAATTTTCTCCTGACTTAAATAGAGTACAGCTTCAATAAGAAAATCAATCGGAATTAGATTTACCACCGCATCTTTATGTCCCATCTTTGGAAAAATAGGTAGTCGTTTTAGCCGATCCATCACGTTTAAAAATAAATATGGACCATCAAATTTAGTTGTTTCTCCCGTGAGCGAATGTCCCTTCACAATTCCAGGACGAATTATCGTCACCGGGAGACTTGCTTTTAGAGCTTCAACAAGTACTTCTGCTTCATATTTCGTTTCTTCGTAAAAATTTTTAAATGCATGGGGACGAATGAGTTCATCTTCTTTTAAAAGTCCTTCCCTTAATCCTGCAACATAGGCCGTACTAAAATAAACATATCGTTTTATAGCTGGAAGTGATTTCACCCAATCATTCACATGTTTTGTACCTGTAACATTGACGAGATAAGCTATATCTCGCGGAACGGCTAAATCGTAAATTGCCGCTAAATGAAAGACATAGGTTGTATCTTGTAATTTTTCTTCATCAATGGCAGATAAACCTAAACCTTGTTTCGTTATATCACCAACATAAATATGAAAATTTTCTTTAGGAAAGCGACTATTGGTGATTATTGTTGCTTTCGTCTGTTCAGCCTTCTCCTTCATCGCTGGCAACGTTAATACATAAATATTTTCAACTTCCCCTTCTTTTTCTATTAACTTTTTGATTAACTGATTCGCAATAAAACCTGGAAACCCTGTGAATAAATAATTATTTCCCATTAATCCCACCCCAGTAACGAATTTTTTTGCTCCCATTCGTCCCAATCAATCTAGCTCATTTGAAATGTAGCAAAGAACAGTATTAATTACATTAAACCATGTTTATTAAGGAAAGGAAATTTTTTTTAATATATTTCAGACTATTAAAAACTATTGTCAAGAAAAGATAATTAGCATAAATGAAGAAAAATTTTACTATGTATCATAGGAGGAAGTTGATGTCCTTAAGCAAAAAGGTGTCTAGCTTCAAGTATTTGACAGTTTCATAGGCTAATAGCAAGAGTTTTAAAAACAGGTAAAAAGTACTACGAAAACAGGAAAGGGATTTGAAGTAATTTGTCGAAAAACTATGTAAAGGAGGAGATGGATTTGATTTGTCCGCAATGTCAAAAAAAGAACAAAGATGACGCGACATTTTGTCCGTATTGTGGGTTAAAATTTGCCGACAAGGAGGTGAGTGCACTAGCGGAACAAGCAAGTGCGAGGCAACAGCAAGAGTTTGAATCTAATGCTCAAACAACAAAATCTGATGTTTTCTCAGAGAAGGTAACAAATGTTTCGAAAAACTTTTTTACATACTTCTTGACGAACTTGAAATCACCGACGAAACAAGCAGGAAAAATTGGCGAAAATCAGTTTGTTAACGGTTATGTAACGATCGGTCTTTATGTTCTCATTTATTCATTAGCCGTTGCAATGGGAAGACGAATTTTTTCCGATTTTGGCGGGTTTTTTGACTCGTTTTTTGATAGTACATTTGATGCATCCAAACTTTTCTTACAAACGTTATTTAGAGAAGTAGTTGTCATCGGGGTCACCGTAGTAGTGATTTTTGTTGTATTACAACAATTGATGAAAATAAAGATAAGTTTCCATGAAGTGATTAGCCGTTTTGGAGCTTATATGACCATTTGTTTAGCTTTAGGATTACTTTATTTCCTATTTGCGATTACATCTCTTTACTCTGTGCAATCTTTTGTTGGCCGACTCGCATCTATTTCAGAATCAATTATTGTTTTAGCAACTGTATATTCGTTCCGGAATAATACGAGGGAGGATGCTTTTGATCCATTTTTTGCTGCTTTAATTGCTGCTGGAGCTGGTGCATTAATTGCGCGACTGTTTTAATTAGCATAAACTAACGTTATATGGAACAGCGAACGAATACACTACAAATCTTAAGACGTACTCACGTGCGATATGAATGATCGCCAACTCAAAAGTCCACGTTCTGTGTATTCGTTCTGTTGTGTAACTGTAGATGTGAAGATACTCTCGTTACTTTCGATTTAATAAATTACCGACTAATTTATCCGCAATTGACGGAAATAAATTATAGAGAATACTCCCTACGTTCATCCATCTAGGCAAATTCAATTCCCGTTTCGGTCGCAACATTAATCGAACAATTTTATCTGCAACATAATCAGCAGTTAACATATACTTTCTAACATTGCTCACATATGTACCTGATTTGTCAGCTATTGTAAAAAAGTTTGTTTCGATCGGACCTGGATTGACAGCTGATATGTAAATATTCGTATTTGCCAATTCCATCCGTAAACTATTAGTAAAGCCTAAAACTGCGTGTTTCGTAGCTGCATATCCACTTGATTTAGCTGTAGCTAATTTTCCAGCTTGTGAGGCAATATTAATAATATGACCGCTATTATTTTCTACCATCGAAGGCAAAACTGCTTTCGTGCATGCCATTAACCCGATAACATTTACTTGAAACATTTTTTCAATATTTTCTAACTTTGCATCTGAAAAAGTTTCAAACATACCGAAGCCTGCATTATTTAATAAAACATCGATTTTCCCGATATCTAACAGTATTTGTTGAAACACTTGTTCCACTTGTACTTTATTACTCACATCAAGGGAATAATATATGCTTCCTACATTATAGTTACGATTAATATCCTCACTAAGCTGTTGTAATTTTTCCGTAGAACGAGCAAGTAATACTGGTCTTGCCCCAAGCTTTGCCACTTGTACCGCTACCTTTTCCCCAATACCTGAAGATGCTCCTGTAATTACTATGTTCTTATTACGCATTCGATTTTCCATCACTTGCACCTCATCATTTCGCACATACATTAAGCATAAAAATTTGCTATTTACTATCTTTCCTAGTTACAAATATAACATTTTTTTCCATCATCATCTTCCATTTCCGCAATTTCACCTAATGATTGCAAGTAATCAATTTGTCCAATTGTCTCAGACATAGTTAAACTTAATTCTCGTTCGTAGGCATGCGGAAATAATTGTTTGCAAATATCAAAAGCAGTCAATGGTTGCCCTGTAACCATTGCTTTCACTTTCATTGCCCGCTCATGCTGCCTGGAAAGTCGCCTATCGATTAAATCATTAACATGTTTCACTTCATTACCATGACCAGTAAAAATGGTTTCCACGTAATAATCTTTCATTTTTTTCAAAGAATGATTATATTGTAATTGAGGTTTTGGACGTTTATCTGTCTTTACTAGTGGCGGTTTCCATAAATGATTAAAGGATAATGGTTGTAAAAAATTAAACCCCCCCCAAAAAAAACCTTTTTTTTTTTTTGTTTAAATAAAATTACATTTTTCCTGGCCCGTGGTTTACGTGTGCTCTTCCGTTCTGGGAAGTACTGGGTGTGGAAGCTGCTTCTTATACACATTTAGATGTGAATAAGAGACGGTTTTTTATTAGTGGCGTTTCAAATAATGGATTAGAGGATTGGGTTGCAAAAATATGATCCCCGCCAATAACAATGCCTTTTTTTTGATGGATTAAACTAATATGACTTTGCGCATGGCCTGGTGTTTCTATAACGAACCAGCCAGGAAGCCCCGGTATTTCCATCCCCTCTTCCACTGTTAAATTTAATGATCGTTGTGATGAAAACTGTAGTGTTGCTTCCATTTTTCGAATATTCGTTTTTAATTGTTGTGGGACTGCAGCTTCGTCAAAAAGTCGAGAGTAAAATTCTCGATATTCTCTCATAAACTCCTCGTCCCGAATTAGCCACCGTTTATTATATTCATGTCCAATGATTGGTACTTCTAAATAATCCAATAACCCGACATGATCTGGATGGTGATGGGTAATAACTACTTGTTCAATATCTTTCGGATTATAGCCTAGCTGTTTTAGTTCATGGACAAAAATTTCCCACGTTTCATCTGTTTTTATCGCCGCATCAACGAGTGTTAAAGTATCCCCTTTTACGATATATACATTGACATCACCAACCGCAAAAGGTGTCGGTAAAGTTATTTTTCCAATGTTGCCGTACCATTGTGCCATTTTTATTGTTCTCCCTCATTTTTTTCTTTCTTTTTTAGTTTACCCATTCTAATTACCCATGTCATGTTTTTTAGCTTTTCCTAGCATTTGCTACTGTGTTACTTTCAGAAAAACATGTGAATATTTTTCCTTTCTAGCACCAAATTGTTATACTTACATTATAATGAAAATTCATATTCAGGAGGCAACGAAATTGACTGTTAAATTATTTGAACCATATACAATGAACAATGTCACCTTTCCAAACCGGATTGTGATGAGTCCGATGTGCATGTATTCTTCCCATGAAAAGGATGGAAAAGTACAAAACTGGCATTTAGTTCATTATGCTTCCCGGGCCGTCGGACAAGTTGGGCTTATTATTGTCGAAGCAACAGCGGTAACCGCTCAAGGGAGAATTACTGATCTAGACTTAGGGATATGGGATGACGAACATATCGAAGGACTTGCATAGTTAGTAAAAATGATGAAGACCCACGGTACTAAAACAGCCATTCAATTAGCTCATGCAGGAAGAAAAGCGACTGTCGATGGAGAAATAATCGCACCATCGGCGATAGCCTTTAATGAAAGCTATAAAACACCAAAAGCAATGACAACGAAAGAAATTGAAGAAACCGTTACAGCCTTTCGCGAAGGAGCAATCCGTGCTAAAAAAGCTGGTTTTGACTGTATCGAGATCCATGCAGCCCACGGATATTTAATAAATGAATTTCTTTCCCCACTAACAAATAAGCGGACAGATGAATACGGTGGAAATTTAGAAAATCGTTACCAGATGCTAAAACAAGTATTATCCGCCGTAAAAGAAGTGTGGGATGGTCCATTGTTTGTCCGAATTTCTGCATCTGATTATCAAGATGGTGGAATGGAAATAGAAGACTATATTACCGTATGTAATTGGTTAAAAGCGGATGGGGCAGATCTTATTGATGTCAGTTCAGGTGGTGTTGTAACCGGTGCTAGAATAAATGTTTATCCTGGCTATCAAGTAAAATTTGCCGAAGCAATAAAAAATGCAGTGAACATTCCCGTTGGTGCTGTTGGTTTAATTACATCGCCGTTACATGCAGAAGAAATATTACAAAATGAACGGGCCGATTTCGTCTTATTAGCGCGTGAGTTGCTCAGAAATCCATACTGGCCATATATGGCAGCAAAAGAGCTTGGTTACGATATTCAAGCACCAATTCCGTATGAGCGAGGTTGGAGATAAACGTGTATCTATTCGAGGGAGCTGCTTAATGGCAGCCCCTTTCATTATCAAGTAATTTATAACGTGATTTTTTTAAAATCTTCTGCAATAATCGTATTCGGGAAAATTTCTTTTGCTTCTTTTTCAATCAATGGCCAATCACTCTTTTCATAGCGGGAACTAATATGGGTAATACATAATTTTTTAGCACCGGCAGATTTTGCAACAGTAGCTGCCTGTACAGTAGTGGAATGGAAATATTCAAAAGCGATTTCTTCCATCTCTTTTCGAAAAGTAGCTTCATGAATGAGCAAGTCAGCATTTTCAGCAAGTTGAACACTTGTTTCACAATACCTCGTATCCCCTAAAATCGTCACTATTCGACCGTTTTTACTCGGACCGATAAAATCATTCCCATTTATGATTGTGCCATCTGCTAATTGTAAAGTTTCTCCATTTTTTATTTGTTTGTAAATAGGCCCTGGCTTAATGCCGGCAATTTTTAACTTGTCTACAAGTAACGGTCCTAGTTTGTCTTTTTCAACGAGCCGAAAGCCATATGAAAGTAAGGCATGATCTAGACTTCTTGCTTCCACATAAAATTCCTCATCTTCATAAATAATTCCCGGTTCGATTTCATGAATAGCTAAATCATATTTTAAATGGGTACCACTTATTTCAAGGGACGTTTCAATAAAACTACGCAATCCCTTTGGTCCAAAGACAATAAGTGGGTCCGTTCCACCTAAAAAGGATCTGCTTCCTAGTAAGCCAGGGAGACCGAATATATGGTCGCCATGTAAATGGGTAATAAAAATTTTATCAATCTTTCTCGGTTTAATCGATGTATGTAAAATTTGATGTTGGGTTGCTTCACCACAATCAAATAACCAAATAGAGCCACTATTTAAATGTTTCAAGGCGATTGATGTCACATTCCGATATTTGGCAGGCATTCCTGCTCCCGTTCCTAAAAATAATATTTCCACCGCTGACCCTCCATCTTCCGTAACTAATATGCTATTATTATTAATGTAATAGGAAAATTTTTCAACTATCGACGATGAAAAATTTACTTAACCCTTTTTATTTTTACATATTGTTTATATTTTTTACGAACAATAGAAAATAAAGTAAGAGATTCTATTTGCTAAAAAATACATATACGAGTAAAATTTAATAATTGAATAGATAAATATTGGAAATTAAAGTGAGGGTAAAAAGTGAAAGAGACAAAAAATCCTGCAGCATTGATATTACTATTTGGGGCAACGGGAGATTTAGCTAAACGAAAATTATATCCGTCTTTATTTAACTTATATAGGAAAGGATTACTTTCAAATAAGTTTGCTGTCCTTGGGGTAGCCCGCCGTGAGAAAACAAATGAAGAATTTCAAAATTGGGTAAAAGAATCTGTACAAACATTTGGGGAAAGTAATGACCAATTATCAGATTTTGTTAAACATTTTTATTATCAATCCCATGATGTAACGAACTCTGAATCTTACCGGCAATTGAAAACGACAGTGGACAACTTAGACCAATTATATACGTTAGAAGGTAACCGAATATTCTACTTAGCGATGTCCCCTGAATTTTTCGGTACCGTTGCCGAGCACTTGAAAGAAGAAAGACTAACTCAAACGAACGGTTTTAAACGGCTAGTAATCGAAAAACCTTTCGGGCATGACCTTGCTTCTGCCAAAGAGTTAAATAATCAAATTCGCACTGCCTTTTCTGAAAATGAAATTTACCGAATTGACCATTATTTAGGAAAAGAAATGGTACAAAATATCGAAGTAATCCGGTTCGCCAACGCGATCTTTGAACCGTTATGGAACAATCGACATATTTCTAATATCCAAGTAACTTCCAGTGAAGTACTCGGTGTGGAAGAACGGGCAAGATATTACGATAAAAATGGTGCACTACGCGATATGATGCAAAATCATATGCTACAGATGGTGTCATTACTTGCCATGGAGCCACCAATTAAATTAACAACAGAAGAAATCCGAAGTGAAAAAGTAAAAGTTTTACGGGCTTTGCGGCCATTTAACAAGGAAGAAGTACATAAATATTTCGTACGTGGCCAATACGGAAATGGAGTCATTGATGGGAAACAAGTACCAGCATATCGTGAAGAATCAATGGTTCAACCAGAATCTAATACCGAAACATATGTTGCAGCGAAATTAATGATCGACAACTTCCGCTGGGCAGGAGTTCCATTTTACGTTCGAACAGGAAAACGAATGCAAACAAAATCAACAAAAATTGTCGTCCAATTTAAAGATATGCCGATGAATTTATATTACAAAAATGGTTCATCACTAAATCCTAATTTGCTAGTTATACATATCCAACCAGAAGAAGGAATCACATTACATTTAAATGTGAAAAAGACTGGACAATCAGTGGAAACAACACCAGTAAAACTTAACTTTTCTAATAAAAGTGTCGATGGAATGAATACTCCAGAAGCGTATGAAAAATTATTATTTGATTGCCTCCGTGGTGATGCAACGAACTTTACGCATTGGGATGAAGTAGCATTATCTTGGAGCTTTGTTGATAAAATTTCTGAAGTGTGGAGTACAGAAAAAGCGGTATTCCCTAACTACGAAGCCGGGTCAATGGGACCAATTGAAGCGGATCATTTACTCGCACAAGATGGGTTCTTTTGGTGGCCAATCGCTGATTTTGATATAGATAATTGTTAAACAATTCACAGAAAAATTCCATCCAAATAGGAAAAGCTCACCTAAAAAAACAATTAGGTGAGCTTTTTTCGTCTCGTTTATTAAGGATGATTAAAGACTATAATTGATATTGATATTTGTTGTTTAGCGCGAAAGTCAGCACTCCTCATCCGAGTTAAACTGAACAGATCGATTAAAACCAATTCGTATGGAAAATACCTTCTTTGTCTACTCGCTCATACGTATGGGCACCGAAATAGTCACGTTGGGCTTGAATTAAATTTGCTGGAAGTGTTTCTGTTCGGTAGCTATCGTAATAAGATAAGGCAGCTGAAAAACTAGGTACAGGTATTCCATTTAGCACAGCTGTTGCGATCACTTCACGAAGAGCAGTTTGGTAGCGATCCGCAATTTCTTTAAAATAAGTATCTAATAAAAGGTTGGCTAAATTTCGGTCCCGATCATACGCATCCTTTATTTTTTGTAAAAATTGGGCACGGATAATACAGCCACCACGCCAAATCATCGAAATTTCTCCATAATTTAAATCCCATTGGTATTCCTCTGATGCTGCGCGTAATTGAGCAAACCCTTGGGCATAAGAACAAATTTTACTCAAATAAAGGGCTTGACGAATTTTTTCAATAAATTCTTGTTTATCACCGTTAAAGGTAATGTTGCTAGGACCCGTTAACACTTTACTTGCTTTAACCCTTTCCTCTTTCATTGCAGAAATAAAGCGAGCAAAGACGGATTCGGTAATTAGCGGTAATGGAACACCTAAGTCTAACGCACTTTGACTCGTCCATTTACCGGTACCTTTTTGACCTGCTTTATCTAATATACAATCGACAATTGGTTTTCCTGTTTCTTCATCCACTTTTGTAAATATATCTGCAGTAATTTCAATTAAATAACTATCTAGTTCACCTTTATTCCATTCCGAAAATACTTCATGAAGTTCTTGTGCGGAAAGTCCGAGTATATTTTTCAATAAGAAGTATGACTCAGCAATTAATTGCATATCGCCATATTCAATCCCATTATGAACCATTTTCACATAATGACCTGCTCCATTTGGTCCGATATAAGTACAGCAAGGCTCATCATTCACTTTAGCAGAAATATCTTTCAAAATTGGAGCAACAAGTTCATATGCTTCTTTTTGTCCACCAGGCATAATGGATGGACCGTGTAAAGCTCCTTCTTCCCCACCAGATACACCAGTACCGATAAAATGAATACCTAATTCACTTAATTCTTTATTGCGGCGAATTGTATCTTGGAAAAATGTATTACCTCCATCAATTAAAATATCGCCTGCTTCTAAAAACGGTTTTAACTGGTCAATCGTTGCATCTGTAGCAGAACCAGCTTTCACCATTAATAAAATTTTCCGTGGTTTTTCTAAAGAATGAATAAATTCCTCGATTGTGTATGTAGGGACGATATTTTTTCCGTCTGCTTCTTTCATCAAATCGTCTGTTTTTTCTCTTGAGCGATTATATACAGATACGGAATAACCTCTTGATTCAATATTAAAGGCTAAGTTTTTTCCCATAACCGCGAGTCCTACGACGCCAATTTGTTGTGTCATGTTGTTCTTCCTTTCTTATATCTAATCTTCATTAAGTAAAAAATCTTTATTAAAACTAGTATTAGTTTGACCTTCTTTATAAAAATTTTTTACTCCTTTTGTAATACTACCTTTTCCATATTTTTCTTGCAACTGTTCAATCGTATTTATAAGCGGTTCTTCCTTTGCATCTTCTTCAAAAGTAAATAAATCTAGCTGTTTATATGCTGAACCTTGTTCCACTAATTGATTTCCTGTTATACCAAGAAGTCTTATCGGAGTTCCATTCCAATGTTTCAAAAATATCCGTTTTGCATGGGCAAAAATGGCTTTTTCGTCTTGTATAGGGTTTCCTAATTTTTCACTTCTAGTCCAAGTATTCCAATTACTGTATCGGATCGTAATCATTAAACTTGTTGTATAAACTTGTTTGTTTTTCAATCGGTAAGAAACTGTTTTGCTTAAATTTTGTAAAATAGTGAGCAATGCAGTTTGATCTGTCGTATCATGTTGGAGTGTTGTAGAATTGCCGATACTTTTATAATCATAAATCGAATCTGGGTCAACAGGACGGTCATCTTGTCCATTCGCCCGTTCTTTCAAGCGGATACCGTTAATTCCTAATAAACTTTTTAACTGAATTTCATTGGCAGATGCCAACTCACCAATCGTGTTAACTTGAATAGTATGTAATTTTTCTGCCGTTTTTGTGCCAACACCGTGCATTTCTTGAACAGGTAAAGGCCATAGAACATGTTCGATGTCTCGTTTCCGTAATACAGTTATGCCGAGCGGCTTTTTCATGTCGGACGCCATTTTAGCTAAAAACTTGTTCGGTGCAATTCCGATGCTACAAGGCAAGTCTAACTCATGCAAAAGTCGGCTTTGGATGTTTTTGGCAAGTGTTAAAGGATGATTTTCTTTATAATTGGAAACGTCCATATACCCTTCGTCAATGGATACTGGTTCGACTAAATCGGTATAGTCGCGTAAAATTGAAAACATCTTTGCGGAAACGTTCCGATATCGTTCAAAGTTTGGTCTCATCACAATTAACTGTGGACAAATTTTTTTCGCTTCCCATAGTGGCATCGTTGTTTTTATTCCTAGTCTTCTAGCTTCATAACTACATGTTACGATGATTCCCCTTCTTTCTTCAGGGTTTCCTGCAATTGCCAATGGTTTCCCTTTTAACGAAGGATTATAAGCCATTTCAACCGAGGCGTAAAAACTGTTCATGTCTACATGAAATATTATTCGGTGGTTCGTTTGCAATGTTATCACCCATTTAAAGTGAATGAACACTCGTGATTGGATTTTAAATAATACTATTACTATAACATTGTTTTTTTAAAAGGGAAAAGGGGATGTCCCGACTGGTAGCCAGTTGCTGTACTGAATGATGGGTTTTTTTCAGTATTATTTAGCAACAGTACTTCACTTAAGTTTGGACAACCCCAGTTTCTTATACTTCTGTTTCATTCAAATATCGGTCTTCCATATATTCATAAATTTCTTTAATTCCTTCAAGACTTGAAACGAGTTGATTCGGTTCAATCAATGTAATTAATCGGTTGGTTAGCTGAATGACACCAGAGAAAAATGCCGTTTTTTCATAACCAATGAAACCGACTTGTTTAATATGCCCACTTTCAATTTCTAACAGTTCTTTTGCGTCACTAACAAGTAGGGCAACTTGAAGTTGGTCTGTCTTCACGACGATAAATCTAGTAACATCATTTATTACTTCATCGGTTTTGTATAGAACATTTTTTAAATCAATGACAGGAACGAGTTCTTCCCGCACTTTGACGATACCTTTAACATAATTAGGCAGTTGGGGGATCGGTGTTACTTGACTCGTCTTTTCAATGGAAATGACGTGTTCTACCTGGATTGCATATTCTTCCTTATTCACTTTAAAAATAACAACTTTTTCGGTTGGCGCCACGCTGGAATTACCCCCTTCGTAATTGTTATCGACTGCTAACCGTCTCAACAATTGCTAAAACCATTTCCGTCAGTTTTACTAATTCTTCAATCGGCATCCGCTCACTCGTTGTGTGGATTTCCTCGTAGCCAACTCCTAAAACAACTGTCGGTATTCCAAGTCCTGCAATGACATTACCGTCACTACCACCACCACTTTTAATAAGTTTCGCTTGTCTGCCAACTTTTTCGGCTGCTTTTTGGGCAATTTGCACAACTAAATCTTCCGGACCAAACTTAAAGGAAGGATACATTACTTGAGCGGTAAATTCTGCTTTGGCACCCATTTCCGCAGCCGTTTGTTCAAATGCTTGTTTCATTTTTTCAATTTGCGCATCCAATTTTTCTTTCACAAGCGATCTTGCTTCTGCTAAAATATCAACACGATCACAAACAATATTCGTTGCTTGTCCTCCTTCAAATCGACCGATATTGGCAGTTGTTTCTTCATCAATCCGTCCAAGTGGCATTTTCGCAATTGCTTTAGCCGCTACCGTGATAGCGGAGACACCTTTTTCAGGTGCAACACCTGCATGAGCACTTTTTCCAAAAATAGTAGCGTTAATTCTTGCTTGGGTTGGTGCAGCAGTAACAATTGTTCCAACTGGACCATCACTGTCTAAAGCGAATCCAATTTTTGCATGAAGTAATTCTCCATTTAATGCTTTTGCACCGATTAAACCAGATTCCTCCCCGACAGTAATTAAAAATTGAATGTCACCATGTTCCATATTTTGTTCTTTTATTAACCGGATTGCCTCTATCATCGATGCAATGCCAGCTTTATCGTCTGCACCTAAAATAGTTGTTCCGTCAGATGTTATGTATCCGTCTTTTATTTGAGGCTTAATTCCCTTTCCTGGGGTTACGGTATCCATATGGGAAGTAAAATAAATTGGGTCAACATTTTGCTTCGTACCTGGTAATGTACAAATTAAATTTCCTGCTCCGTGACCTGTTATATTTTTTGTATCATCTTCCACTACTTGTAAGCCTAACTCTGTAAATTTTTGTTTTAAAACTCCAGCAATTTTGCCTTCATCTTTTGATTCTGAGTCTACTTGCACTAGTTCGAGAAATTCTTGAACTAATCTATCTTGATTTACCATCATCTAACCTCCATTGTAAAAATTTACACATTATCAGTATAACTCTAATATATTATCCATTCAAACGTTTCTTTCATTCACATTCAACAAGAAAGGGACTGTCCGATAGATAGCACACTCAGGCTTGAAGTGCAGAAAATTCACGGTAATTTTCTGTTCTGTACATCACCTGTTTCGCATCCATTGTCTGGAAGTCCCTTTCTAGTGTTGACATCGAACTAAATAATACTCTTTTTTATCCTGCTTTTATTTTGTTATTATAGCGGAATATTGCCATGTTTTTTTCTCGGCCTTGTTTCTTTTTTTGTCCGTAGCATATCTAATGCTTGGCTTAGCTTTATCCTTGTTTCTCTCGGATCAATCACATCATCAACCATCCCCATTTTTGCAGCAACATATGGATTGGCAAATTTATTCCGATATTCCTCTATTTTTTCTTGTCGTAACGCTTCAGGATTTTCACTATTATTAATTTCTTTTGCAAAAATAATATTTGCAGCACCTTGTGGCCCCATAACTGCGATTTCCGCATTAGGCCAAGCAAATACTAAATCGGCACCAATTGCTTTACTGTTAAGGGCAACATATGCACCACCATAAGCTTTTCTAGTGATGACAGTGATTTTTGGAACGGTCGCTTCAGAATAAGCGTATAAAATTTTCGCACCGTGACGAATAATACCACCATGTTCTTGCTTTACGCCAGGGAAAAATCCTGTAACATCTTCAAAAGTAATGATTGGAATATTAAAGCTATCGCAAAAACGAATGAATCTAGCTGCTTTATCGGATGAATCAATATCCAACCCACCAGCCATTACTTTTGGCTGATTACAAACGAGACCTACTACTTCTCCTTTAATTCTGCCAAAACCAACGACGATATTTTTAGCAAATTCTGCTTGAACTTCAAAAAATGAATCCGGATCAACGACTTCTGTCACTACTTTTCTTACATCATAAGGTCTTGTCGTTTCAAAAGGAACAACTTCCGCAAGATGTGGACGATAATCATCGACCAATTCAGTAGCGATAATCGGCGGCTTCTCTTCAAAATTTAACGGCAAATAAGAAAGTAATTGACGCACTGTCTGTAGTGCCTCTTCTTCTGTTTCAGCACGAAAATGAGCATTACCACTTACAGTACTATGTACTTTCGCCCCTCCTAAGTCATTCGCAGTAATACATTCCCCAGTTACTGTTTCAATTACTTTCGGACCAGTAATAAACATTTGACTTGTTTTGTCTACCATTATTACAAAATCCGTAATGGCAGGCGAATAAACGGCACCACCTGCACAAGGTCCCATAATTACAGAAATTTGCGGAACAACCCCTGAGTAAATTGAGTTCCGATAAAATACATGACCGTAACCATCTAATGAAAGGACACCTTCTTGAATTCTTGCCCCACCAGAATCATTTAAGCCGACAATTGGAACACCATTTTTTGCTGCTAAATCCATAATATTGGCAATTTTTTTGGCATGCATTTCCCCTAATGCACCGCCAAAAACAGTGAAGTCTTGGGAAAACAAATATATTGGTCGGCCATTTACTTTCCCATAACCAGTAACGACTCCATCTCCTGGACCTTTCGCATTTTCTAAACCAAAATCATATGAACGATGTTCCATAAATGGATTTAACTCGACAAATGTTCCGTTATCCAATAATAAGTCAATTCGTTCGCGAGCAGTTAATTTCCCTTTTTCATGTTGTTTATCAATTTTTTCTTCCCCACCACCAAGTTCAACTTCGCGACGCTTATCATACAGTTCATGAATTTTATCATATATATCTATTGCTTTCGTTGACTGCATCTCACTTCTCCCCTTTGATCCCCTAGTTTTTTGTAGCGTTAAATAGTAAGTAGGAACTTTGTTTTCCCCTGTCAAGTTTTTAAAAGTCACAAGATTTAATAACTACTATTCTTTTTCACACAACTCCATTAATACTCCTTGAGTACTTTTCGGATGGAGAAAGGCAATATTAGCTCCACCAGCTCCACGCTTTGGAGTTTCATTAATCATTTTCACATTATGATCCGTTAAGAAACGAATATCTCCCAATATATCCGCTGTTTTTATTGCAATATGGTGGATGCCTTCCCCTTTTTTTGCTAAAAACTTAGCAATCGGACTTTCGTTGGAAAGAGGTTCTAACAATTCGATTTTACAATTCCCGCAATCAATAAATGCAACTTTCACTTTTTCTGATTCAACTATTTCCGTTTTCAAGTAAGTAAATTTTAGTACATCTGTGTAAAATGGCAATGTTTTAGCAATTGATTCGACAGCAATTCCAATATGATCAATTTGTTTCAAACATACTCCCCCTTTGTTCTATATCCACGATAAAATCGTATATTACTATAATATAGAAATCTTTTAAATTATTCATCTCCGCCGTATTACCAATATTATTTTTCGCAGTTCTGTCAAAAGCTGGAATCATACATAGCTTGTCCGTTAATGAAAAAATCGTTAAAATAATAATAAAAGGTTAATTGAAAGAGAGGTTTATAAATGCGGAATCGGAAAATACAAAAAATCGTCGTTTATTTAATGATCATCGCTATGGTAGCGTCTACCATTATGACTGGGATAGCATTTTTACTTTAGGTTTTCGTTAAGGTTTATTTTATTTTGCTTTATTTTCGGTTTCTATCATCATTAGGGGCATGGAAAACGAGATATTTTTTCTGTTAGAAACGCCGAAAAGGACAAGTCAGCGAAAATATTCCGTTGACTTGTCCCTAAAATTTTGTTGTTAATCGATCGCCCCATTTTCTTTTGCAATTTGTTCAAAGCTTTTTGTCGTACTCGTAATTAAAATTTTCGTTCCTAAAGGGACAAGCTCAAATAACTGCTCTACGTCTTCGTTTTTTAATCGGATGCACCCTTCAGAAACATACTTACCAATCTCACTCGGTCGGTTTGTACCGTGAACTCCATAAATTCGTCCATTCGTATCATTCGCATCAAAACCAATCCAACGGCTGCCAAGTGGATTTTTTGGAGAACCTCCTGCTATATTTTTCTTCCGATAGTATGGATTAATTGCTTTGACTGTAATTGTATATTTTCCTTCAGGTGTTAATTCATCCGTTTTTCCGGTTGCAACTGGAAATTTCATTTGAACTTGTTCATTATGAATAAAGGCTAACTCATTTGTCCGTTTATTTACGATGATAAATGGATCGCCTGGTAGTGGATTTGGTCCTATTGGCCATAGAGGCGAGATAGTAAATGCTAGTATTATCAATAAAAGGTTCTTCATATAAAAAACACCACCAATTTTTTCATAGTATTTGAAAAAGCTGGTGGGTTTCATTCATTATTTTCATTTATATACAGTTAGGCTAACTTACACTTCTTCACAATGCTCATCAAAAAGATTTTGTAACTTTTCAATGACAGACATAATTTCATGTCCTTCAATTTCGTGCCGTTCGACCATTCCACATAGTTTGCCGTCTTTTAATAATGCAAAAGATGGAGAGGAAGGCGGATAATCAGTAAAATAACTTCTCGCCCTTTCTGTTGCCTCCCGATCTTGTCCAGCAAAGACAGTATAAAGGTGATCAGGTCGTTTATCGTAATGAATGGCATGTTTTGCTGCTGGTCTAGCAATTCCTCCAGCACAACCACATACAGAATTTATCATAACGAGAGCAGTACCCTTTTGCTTGAAAGCATTGTCGACTTCTTCGGGAGTTTTTAATTCTTCATAGCCTGCTTCTGTTAAATCTAATCTTGCTTGTCGAACGACATCATTCATCATAATATTGAAATCTAAACTCATGAAAATCACTCCTTTACTTCGTTAAAATTATCTTAACAATTTTTATTAGCTAAATACAAATTTTAAGGTTTATTATTTTGGAAAGGGGGAATATTAAAAGTAACATGATCCATACCCCTACTCCCTAATTAAAAAGATAGTGCTAAACGCACTATCTCTTTTTTTATTTTTCTGAGAGCTTGTTGGTCGCCACAAAAATTGTTAATACAAAAACCAAAAAGACTTGTTACAATAATGACTTGCTATTTTTTTAAGTATTTTTATATATTTTCATCAACTGATTTGCAGCTTGAGTAACCGGTAATTTCCCTTGTATGACGCCCTGTTCTATTTCACTCCATACAGACTTCACGTTTTCATTTTGAAAAAAAGAATACTCCAGTTGTTCAAAAATAGTCGATTTGAGCCAGTCTTTCGTTTGTTGTTGTCTCCGTGTAAGAAAAACTCCTGATTTTTTCGTTTCTTTTTCAAACTGAAGGATTAACTCCCAAATTTCTTTTATCCCATATCCAGTGAATGAAGAGCATGCCAACGCTTGTGGCTTCCACCCTTTTGTCCGCGGATATAGTAGCCGAAGAATTTGTTTGTATTCACTCTTCGTTTCAAGTGCCTTCTGTAAATTTTCCCCATCGGCTTTCGTTACGATAATACTGTCAACGATTTCTAAAATACCCTTTTTTATCCCTTGTAAGTCGTCACCAGCACCAGTTATTGCAAGCAGCAAAACGATATCCGTCATCGTACTAATACTTACTTCACTTTGACCTACACCTACCGTTTCTACGATAATGATTTCAAACCCTGCCGCCTCACATAATAAAATTGCCTCACGTGTCTTACGGTGAACCCCACCTAATGACCCACCTGTCGGGGATGGACGGATAAATGCATTCGGGTGCCGAGACAGTTTCTCCATTCTCGTTTTATCTCCTAAAATGCTACCACTAGAAAGTGGAGAACTCGGATCAATAGCTAACACAGCGACTTTTTTCCCCGTATTACATAGCATCGTCCCTAAATTTTCGATAAAACTACTTTTACCCGCTCCAGGTACCCCAGTAATTCCAATTCGCAACGAGTTTCCAGTATTAGGTAAAATCTCTTTTAATAACTGTTGCCCTTGATTTACATAATTTGGATGATTACTTTCAATTAACGTAATTGCTTTTGCTAAAATAGCCCGATCATTTCTTTTTAGTCCTTCTGCATATTCCACGATAGAAAATGGGGATGTTTTTTTAATCCACTTCGAGCTAGTCATATGCTCATTAACCTTTCTCGTAACCTAGTCGTTTAAATATTTCTTCTACGACCACTTTTGCCGACTCCGGAATATTCGTACCGGGGCCAAAAATTGCAACAGCGCCATTTGCTTTTAAAAATGAATAATCCTTTTCAGGAATTACTCCACCAGCAACTACAAAAATATCTTTTCTCCCCAAATTCTCCAATTCAGCAATAATTCGGGGAAGAAAGGTTTTATGTCCTCCTGCTAGTGAACTCATGCCGATAACATGGACATCATTTTCCACCGCTTGTTTCGCAGTTTCTTCAGGTGTTTGAAAAAGTGGCCCAATATCGACATCAAAACCCATATCACTAAAAGCGGTCGCAATCACTTTTGCACCACGATCATGTCCGTCTTGGCCGATTTTCGCCATCAAAATGCGCGGCCTTCTTCCTTCCAGTTCAAAAAACTCATCCGTTAAAGTTTGTATTTCTTTAATTTTACTTTGGTCACCGTAAGATTTAACATATACGCCACTTATGGATTTTTGCGCTGCTTGATGTCTACCTGTAACTTTTTCAATAGCGTAAGAAATCTCTCCTAAAGTAGCCCGTTTCCGAGCGGCATGAACGGCTAATTCAAGTAAGTTTCCTTTTCCACTTTGAACCGCTTCAGTAATTGCATTTAACGCGTTCTCCACATCAGCTTCATTACGATGTGCTTTTAATTCGGCAAGTCTTTGTAATTGTTTTTCATATACTTTCGTTGTATCAATATCTAAAATTTCTAATGGTTCTTCGTTAGCAACTTGATAAATATTCACACCGATAATTTTTTCTTCTGCCGAATCAATCATCGCTTGTCTTTTTGCAGCTGCTTCCTCAATTTTTAATTTCGGAATACCAGCAACGATTGCTTTCGTCATTCCGCCATGACGTTCAATTTCTTCGATATGTTCCCATGCTCTTTCCATTAATTCATTCGTTAAAGATTCTACATAAAAAGAACCGCCCCAAGGGTCTACTGTTTTTGTTAAATCCGTTTCTTCTTGTAAATAAATTTGCGTATTCCTTGCGATCCGAGCGGAAAAATCGGTCGGTAATGCAATGGCTTCATCTAATGCATTTGTATGAAGTGATTGTGTATGCCCCATTACTGCTGCATGGGCTTCCACTAATGTTCGCATAACATTATTAAATGGATCTTGTTCGGTTAAACTCCAGCCAGATGTTTGAGAGTGGGTCCTCAATGCTAGTGACTTCGGATTTTTAGGAGAGAATTGCTTCATTAACTTCGCCCACATAATTCTAGCTGCCCGAAGTTTGGCGATTTCCATAAAATAATTCATGCCAATTCCCCAAAAAAATGATAGTCGAGGAGCAAATGAATCGATATCCAGTCCTGCCTCTATTCCGGTACGGACATATTCAAGACCATTTGCCAATGTATAAGCTAATTCAATATCTGCAGGAGCCCCAGCTTCTTGCATATGGTAACCCGAAATACTAATACTATTAAATTTCGGCATATGTTTTGCTGTATATGCGAAAATATCTGCAATAATCCGCATGGATACTTCCGGTGGGTAAATATACGTATTTCTAACCATATATTCTTTCAATATATCATTCTGAATGGTCCCAGTTAATTGATTTTTGGAAACCCCTTGTTCCTCGGCTGTTACGATATAAAACGCTAAAATCGGTAGCACTGCTCCATTCATCGTCATCGAAACAGACATTTCACCCAACGGAATCTCATCGAACAATATCTTCATGTCTAATATCGAGTCTACCGCAACACCAGCTTTACCCACGTCGCCAAAGACACGTGGGTGATCAGAATCATACCCACGATGGGTCGGCAAATCGAAGGCAACCGATAAACCCTTTTGTCCCATCTTTAAGTTCCGCTTATAAAATGCGTTACTCTCTTCAGCGGTGGAAAATCCCGCATATTGGCGAATAGTCCAAGGTCTAGTAACATACATCGTCGGATAAGGTCCTCTCATGTATGGCGCCAATCCTGGGAATGTATTAATGTGAGCCAACTGTTCCACATCTTTCATTGTGTATACTCGCTTCACATCAATTCCTTCCATCGTGGGAGAAGTAGGAATACTATCCATTCCTACTTCTTCATTTGCCTCGGGATAAAGTTTCGTTTTTGATAAATCCGGTTTCATATCTCGCTGTCCCCCAATAATAAATTATTACGTGCCCCTTCATTTAGATGGATTATTTGTATCTGACATTAGGTCAAAATCGAGTTCCATTATATCCAATAGTTCTTCTAAAATAACAAGCTGATTTACATCTCGATATATAAAGTATTTAACATCGTATTGTTTATATTGTTCTATAAGATTTTCGTCTAATTCTCCTACTAAGATTAATTGAATATGTGGATATTCTTCTTTTAATTTTGGCAAATAACTGTTAGCAAAATCACTATAATGCTTATTCGTTCCACAGAGGCAAACGAAATGATTAATATTTTCTCGGAATATTTTACTAGAATCAGCTGTTTTCCCAATGATGTCTGAGCGAATTCCTCCAGCGGCAAAAAAATCAGTAATAAAGTCAATTTTCCCTTTAATAGATTGATATTCTTCTAGGCAAACAATTGGTATTGTAGGTGTTTTCCCACGCTTTGCTAATTGATGGCTTCTTTTACGTAAAATTTCAAATGATTTAGCTAGTCTAAGTTGGGTAAAACTGTCAACAGTATCTGGCTCAATATAACTTTCATACATGAATTCTTTTAATGTGAAACCATCTCGGACCATATCTTGTACTTCTGCAAGTGGATATATTTGGTGAACAAAAGGATTTTCATAGTGGACTTCTTCTGTACTAGAAGGTAAAAAGTCCAGATTTTCTTCCAAATTAACGTATTTATTTACACCTACTAGTTTATTTTTTTGTGTGTTCAATTGATGAACAAGTCTTTGCTGATCCTTTTTTATTAAATCTTGAATATACCCTTTTTTAATTGCCTCCAGTAAGCCCCCTTGTTTTTCAATCATCATTATGAAAGACCATGCTTTTTCAATTAACTCACTAGTTAATGATTCGATAAAATATGCTCCGTTTGCTGGGTCATATACTTGGGCTATCTTCGCCTCTTCTCGTAAAATATGATGCATATTTAGAGCTAATCTTTGACTTAATTTATATTGCACTCCACTTAACTGAGAAAAAGGATGGATTCGTAAATAATCTACCTTTGCAATAGCCGCAGCTAGTGCTTCATTCCCTTTTCTAAGGAGATTTACATGTAAATCTAAATTTGTTTCGTTAACGGAACTCGTTTCGGCAAAAATTTGTAGTGGCGGCAAGTCTTCTTTTATTTCATAGGCGTCTCTTATTTTCGTCCATAACACTTTTGCTGCTCGTATTTTTGCAATCTCCATAAAGAAATTAGATCCGACTGAAAGCCCTAGAACAACTTTCGGCAAAATTTCCTTTGCATGAAGTCCAGATAATTGCAAGTGATCAATATGGGCAACAGCTGTTGAAATGGCCACAGCCAATTGAATGATTGCATTCGCACCAGCATTCCCGTAATAACGAGAATCGATAAAGATGGTGTCTAAATTAGGGAAACGGTCACTAGCATACGTAATAGCGTCCCACCAATAGGAATAATAAATATCACATTCATCGCTACCTATTTTATTATCAATCATATATGTAAATGGGTCGCTCCCAATTAGCCCTGTAATAGCCGATGCATCCACACCATTTTTATCAACCCATTCTGAAAGCATTAAATAAAATGGGGCGGCAATTTCCTTCTCTTCGATAAAAAATGGATATTGTTCAACGTCTACCCCATCTAACAAAGTTTGAAGAGTCTCCACATTTAAGGAATCTAGTAGTGGAATATAAATCGTATTTTGTCCTGCATGTAACGCTTGTTTTAAATCGTCATTTATTTCTTGCAATGTTTCACCTGATACTTTTTGGGATATTTTCCAAAGATGTTGCTCATTTTTTATGTATTCAGTGGAAAGTTTAATCGAGAAGTTAGTAAGTGCCTCGTACGTGGTTTTTTCTATATCATTTTTCGTATAAAGGGGTTTAATTTTTATATTTTCCGCTGTTTCACTGTAATATGCAGAGACTGTTTTTCCTTTCAATGATTTTTCCGCTTCTTTTAGCCACTCCTCATAAGTTTTTTCAGCAAATGTTTCGTTTTTTACATGATCCATTGTGATGATTTGTTTCTCCATTTAAAAATCCTCCCATTCCATGTAATGTTTTCTTTTTGTCTCTTAGTTCTTTAGGCCTGATTACTAAACAAAATTTTCCAACTCGTTGAATAACATAAATTTACTGAAATTTTATTCATATATATATTTTACATGAAAATGAAGCCGTTGCAAGCGGAAAGCAACGGCTATGACATATTAATAAACTGACGTTGATACTTCGGAATAATTTTCTAATATTTCCTTCACCCGTTTTAAAAATCTTCCACATATTAAGCCATCTAAAACACGATGGTCTAATGATAAACATAAATTCACCATATCGCGTACAGCAATCATTCCATTATTCATAACAACTGGCCGCTTCACAATCGATTCTACCTGCAAAATGGCTGCCTGCGGATAATTAATAATACCCATTGATTGTACTGAGCCAAAAGAACCAGTGTTGTTAATTGTGAAAGTTCCACCTTCCATATCTTGAACCGTTAATTTACCTGAACGAACTTTGTTGGCCAATTCAAATATGTCTCTTGCAATACCTTTAATAGATTTTTCATCTGCATGTTTAATTACTGGCACGTACAACGCATCATCAGTTGCCACTGCAATCGATAAATTAATTTCCTGTTTTTGAATAATTTTCTCACCGGCCCACATCGAATTCATTTGTGGAAATTCTTTTAAAGCTTGTGCAACAGCTTTTACAAAGAAAGCAAAGTACGTAATTGGAAAACCTTCCTTACTCGCAAAATTATTCTTTATCTTATCCCGATATTGTACTAAGTCTGTTACATCTACTTCAACCATCGTCCAAGCATGCGGAATTTCACTTACACTGCGTACCATATTGTTTGCGATGGCGCGTCTAACACCAGTAACAGGGATTTCCCTGTCAAGACTTGTTGTATTATATTGAATTTCAGCTTTTGCCTCATTCATTTGTGGGGATGTTGGTTTCTTCTTACTTTCTGTCTGTATAAGTTTTTCATCTGTTTTTTCTACTTGTTTTGGCACCGTTCCCGATTCTATAATAGCCAAAATATCTTTTCTAGTTATCCTACCGCCTTTGCCAGTCCCTTTTACGAGTGACAATTCAATCCCATGTTCTTGAGATAATTTTAACACTGCTGGTGAATAGCGTTGTTTATTATTGGAATCCGCAATATCCGTTTGTATATTCGTATCGTTATGCTGACTAGTTTCTAATGGTGGTTGACTATTAGTAACTGCATCCGGATTATCATTTGACTGACCAGTTTCAATAGAACATATTACTACTCCTACAGCAAGCGTTTCTCCCTCGTTTGCCATAATGTCCTTAATAGTGCCACTAAACGAAGATGGTATTTCTGCATTTACTTTATCTGTCATTACTTCTGCAATAGGATCGTATTTATTCACATAATCACCTGGGGAAACAAGCCATTTGCTTATCGTTCCTTCTGTCACACTTTCCCCTAATTGCGGCATTTTCATCTGTTCAATTGCCATGTAATTTCCCCCCTTTTTTTAAAACTCCGCCAGTTCGCGCATTGCTTTTTCAATTTTGTCTGGATTCATCATAAAGTATTTTTCCATCGTAGGTGCATACGGCATTGCTGGAACATCTGGACCAGCTAAACGCATAATTGGTGCATCTAAATCGAATAAGCAATGTTCACTGATAATCGCCGCCACTTCACTGATTATACTTCCTTCCTTATTGTCTTCCGTGACTAATAGGACTTTCCCCGTTTTCTTAGCTGCCTCGATGATTGCTTCTTGGTCAAGGGGATACACCGTTCGCAAATCTAAAATATGTGCAGACACCCCTTCGCTAGCCAATTTTTCTGCAGCTTGAAGGGCAAAATGGACACATAATCCATATGTAATAACTGTAATATCTTCTCCTTCTCGCTTCACATCGGCTTTTCCGATAGGAAGTACATAATCTTCCGTTGGCACTTCTCCCTTTATTAAGCGATAAGCTCGTTTATGTTCAAAAAAGAGGACTGGATCATTATCCCGAATAGCAGCTTTTAATAATCCCTTTACATCATAAGGAGTAGAAGGCATCACTATTTTTAAACCTGGCTGGTTCGCGAAAACAGCCTCAACGGATTGTGAATGGTAAAGTCCTCCATGAACTCCACCGCCATATGGTGCACGAATTACTAGCGGACAGCTCCAATCATTATTGGATCGATAGCGAATACGTGCAGCTTCAGAAATGATTTGATTTACTGCTGGCATTATAAAATCCGCAAATTGCATTTCACCAACAGGTCGTAACCCATACATCGCCGCTCCGATTGCTACACCGGCAATTGCTGACTCGGCAAGAGGTGTATCAATTACTCGTTCTTCTCCAAATTGATCATAAAGCCCTTGTGTAGCTTTAAATACTCCCCCTTTTTTCCCGACATCTTCACCTAATACAAAAACCTTCTCATCACGTTCCATTTCTTCTCTTAAAGCCATTGTAACTGCATCTATATATGATATGACTGGCATTTTTTCTCCCCCTCTTTACTCATAAACATGTGTTAACGCGTGTTCAGGATTAGCGTACGGTGCTGCTTCAGCATAATCGGTTGCTTCATTGACAAGCTGCATTATTTTTTTATTTATTTCTGCATCAGTTTGTTCATCAAGGACTCCGTTTGTTTTTAAATATGCCGCAAACTTTGGTAGCGGGTCATTATTCCGTACATATTCCAATTCACTAGCCTCGCGATATGCTTTATCATCATCATCACTTGAATGAGCCGTTATACGGTGGACTAATACTTCAATTAGTGTCGGTCCTTCGCCACGTAATGCACGTTCCCTCGCTTCTTTCACGACACGATATACTTCTAGAACATCATCACCATCAATCGTAAAACCTGGCATCCCATAACCTATCGCACGGTCGGAAACTTTTTCACAAGCAAGTTGTTTAGATAAAGGAACCGAAATGGCATATTTATTGTTTTCACACATGAAAATTACTGGCAACTTGTGAACTCCGGCAAAATTTAAGCCTTCATGAAAATCACCTTGATTGGAAGAACCTTCACCAAATGTTACAAATGATACAAAATCACGTTTTTCCATTTTTGCGGCTAGGGCGAATCCAACTGCGTGTGGTACTTGTGTTGTAACTGGTGAAGATCCTGTTACGATGCGGTTTTTCTTTTGACCAAAATGGCTAGGCATTTGTCTGCCTCCAGAATTAGGATCTTCTGCTTTCGCAAAGGCCGATAGCATAATTTCCTTCGGTGTCATTCCAAAAGCAAGCACGACTGCTAAATCACGATAATATGGTAGGACATAATCTTCATTCCGATCTAAGGCAAATGCTGCTCCAACTTGTGCTCCTTCTTGCCCTTGGCAAGAAATAACAAATGGGATTTTCCCTGATCTATTTAATAGCCACATTCTCTCATCTAGTTTTCTAGCGAGCAGCATCGTTTCATACATCTCTAACACTTGGTTCTCAGTCAATCCTAAAGATTCGTGTTTATTCATCATATTGCCCCCTCGTCCTCTTAATAAGCTTTAAAAGATTTACTTTAATAATTAGAAATGAATTGCCTTACCGTCAACTGCTAAACTAGCTTCATTAAATACTTCTGATAGTGTTGGATGCGGGTGGATTGTATCACCGATTTCCCATGCTGTAGCATCTAAATACGTTGCTAGTGATGCTTCAGATATTAAATCTGTTACGTGAGAACCTATCATATGAATACCTAATAAATCTTCTGTGTTTTTATCGACGATAATTTTTGTAAAGCCATCCGCTTCCCCATTAACTAATGCCTTACCAATTGCTTTAAAAGGAAACTTTCCAACTTTCAATTCATATCCCTTTTCTTTCGCTTCTTGTTCCGTTAAACCAATACTTGCCGCCTCAGGATAGGAATAAATACATTTCGGTACATTCGTGTAATTGAGTGGTGAAGGATTTTTACCTGCTATATGTGAGACTGCAATAAGTCCTTCTTTCGTTGCAACATGGGCAAGTTGCAGGCCACCAATACAATCACCAATAGCATAAATATGGGATTCTTTCGTTTGATAAAATTCATTTACAGAAATTACGCCATTATTAATAACGATATCGGTATTTTCTAAGCCAATACCTTCTATATTTGCTTGTCTGCCAACAGAGACTAATAGTTTTTCTGCCTCAACAGTATAATTTGTTCCACCTTTTTCAAATTGGACAGATACACCGCTATTTTTTTCTAATGTATCGGGTAATAATTTCGCTTTTGTATGAATCGTCACTTTTCTCTTTTTCAGTAGTCTTGTCATTTCCCTACTTATTTCCACATCTTCTGTAGGCAAAATTCTCTCGGCATATTCAATTACCGTGACATCGACATCTAAATCCGCTAACATGGATGCCCATTCTATCCCAATTACACCGCCACCAACGATAATCATCGATTTTGGTAACTTTTCCATAGCAAGTGCTTCATCTGATGTTATGACTGTTTTTCCATCAATTTCTAGCCCAGGTAATGTTCTTGGACGTGAACCTGTTGCGATAATAACATTTTTCGGTATGAGCATTTCATTTTCTGATCCATCATCCATTTCCACGGAAACGGTACCTGGAAGCGGAGAAAAAATGGATGGGCCGAGTATTCTTCCTGTTCCATGGAAAACATCTATTTTCCCCTTTTTCATCAAATGAATGACACCTTGATGGAGCTGGTTAATTACTGCTGTTTTACGCTCTTGAATTTTTGCAAAATCAATCGCACAGCTATTAATGTCAATTCCAAATTTTTCGCTTTCCTTTGTTAACCGATACACTTCGGCACTCTTCAACAAAGTTTTACTAGGGATACAACCTTGATGCAAGCAAGTGCCACCTAATTTATCTTTCTCGACAATTGCGGTCTTCAATCCATATTGGCTCGCTTTAATAGCTGCAACATAGCCTCCGGTTCCCCCGCCTACAATAACTAAATCATATTCTTTAGCCACAATAGCACCATCTCCCGATAACAATTTAAAAACTATACAATGTTCCTAGTAGTTGGATAGCAGAAAAGCCAGTGTCACCTAGAAAAGAGTGACCGACTTTTGCAAATTTCAATATCAAAGTTAGCAGAACCTCATTACCAAATACAATTTATTTGATTCTTCGAGATAAAATATGTTTTTCATTTAATAAAAACGAGCTTCTTGATTGTTGTACCCTTTTAATACGTTCCTCCGCCATTCTGTCTGCAGCTAAATACGTTGGAATGTGGTCACGTTTGGAAATTTCAAATACCTTTCGTACATTATCATAAATTTGCTCAATTTTTTTCATTGCACGCTCGTGATTATACCCGTAAAGTTCATCCGCAACATTAATAACTCCACCAGCATTAATGACATAGTCAGGAGTATAAACAACTCCTAGTTCATACAATAGATCCCCATGGCGGTTTTCTTTAAGCTGATTGTTAGCGGAGCCTGCGATAACTTTTGCTTTTAATCGTGGAATTGTTTCATCGTTGATTGTTGCACCTAATGCACATGGTGAATATACATCGCATTCCACATCATATATGTCGTTAGGATCCACTGCCTTTGCGCCAAATTGTTCGACAGCATTCTTTACTGCTTGTTGATTAATATCTGTAACAATTAATGAGGCTCCTTCTTCATGAAGATAACGGCAAAGATGGAACGCAACATTTCCTACACCTTGGACAGCAACTGTCTTTCCTTCTAAAGATTCATCCCCAAAATACTCTTTAACCGCTGCTTTCATTCCCCGATATACTCCGTATGCTGTTGCTGGGGACGGATTTCCTGATGAACCAAAGGCTGGAGATATCCCTGTTACAAATTCTGTCTCTTCATAAATGATATCCATATCCTCTACAGTCGTTCCAACATCTTCTGCTGTGATATATCTGCCATTTAACCCTTGTATAAAGCGACCAAACGCTCGGAACATTTCTTCATTTTTATCTGTCTTCGGATCCCCGATAATAACTGTTTTTCCACCGCCAAGATTTAAACCAGCAGCTGCATTTTTATATGTCATCCCTTTTGCTAAGCGAAGAGCATCTTCAATAGCAGCTTCTTCCGATTTATATGTCCACATTCTTGTTCCACCTAAGGCAGGCCCTAGTGTAGTGTCATGAATAGCAATAATTGCTTTTAACCCAGATTGTTTGTCTTGGCAAAAATGTAATTCCTCATAATCATAAGTTTCCATATACTTGAATATTTCCATGTTATAACCCCCTACGTTTTTTTATTCGTTCTATCTCACTTATATGCAAGTTTCGTGCCAAACCACGAATGTAAGCGCTTCAAAATAATTATTAACTTATAGCCTGCAACTTTTTGCAGGTTATTGAAAAATATTGCATGCTATTAGTTGCAGGTTCAAAGAGAATGCTTTTCCATTTTATAATATAAATTTCTTATAGATATACCTAAGTCGTTAGCTGTTTTCGTTCTGTTCCCACTGTTTTGTATTAATGTTTCTGAAATTATCTTTTTCTCATAATCTTCCATTAGGTTTTGTAAAGACTTTCCACCATTATTCCTCTTTCGTAATTTATCATTTACTGGAGTTATTTCTAACTGTAAAAATTCCGGCAAATGGATTTCGTCTATATAATTTTCGCTTATTTTCATAAAAATAATGGCTCGTCCTAATATATTTTCCAGTTCTCTCACATTTCCCGGCCAATGGTAACTAACCAATTTTGTTAACGCCTGATCAGTGATATGGATAACATTTCTTCCATAGTCATGATTAATTTTCTGAATAAGTTTTTGGCATAAAAATGGGATGTCCTCTTTCCGCTTTCGCAATGGTGGAATATGGATAGGAATACGATTTAAGCGATAATACAAATCTTCACGGAAATTTCCGTTTGACACTTCTTTTTCTAGTTGAATATTTGTTGCGGCAATAATACGAGCATTGATGGCAACTGGCTTCGTTCCACCTACCCGGACAATTTCTTTTTCTTGTAAAACCCTTAGTAGCTTAGCTTGTGTGCTTAATGATAATTCTCCTATTTCGTCCAAAAAAATACTTCCATCTTTCGCTTCTTCAAACAGCCCTCGTTTGCCTCCACGCTTTGCTCCAGAAAAAGCACCTTCTTCATAACCAAAGAGTTCACTTTCGAGTAAAGACTCTGAGAGAGCCGCACAATTTACACGAATAAAAGGACCATAACGTCTTTCGCTTTCATTGTGAATTGCATGGGCGAATAATTCCTTCCCAGTACCAGACTCTCCTCTCAATAAAACGGTAGCTGGTGTTTTTGCACCAATTCTTGCTTGTTCAATAGCAACTTGCATTTCTTCCGACTGTCCGATGATGTCATCAAACGTATATTTTGCCTCTAATGAGCGAATAATTTCTTTCGCTTTTTTTAGTTCTCGGGTTAATGACTGAATTTCCGACATATCATGAATTACACCAACACTACCTTTTAAAACGTTATTAACGATAATTGGTGCTACATTCACAATCACTTCCCTTTTCATTGGGCCTACACGCATTTTCACACCACGTACCGGCTCTTTCGTTTTCAACACTTGCATGTGCATGCTTTCACCTTCATGTATATCGGTATCTGCAGGCTGTCCAATTACATCTTTTTCAGTTAAACCGGTTAATCGAGTATAAGCTCGGTTAATTAAAATTCCTTTCCCTTTTTCATCTACTACAGATATCGCATCATTACTCGATTGAATAATTGCTTCTAACATCGTTTGAATTTCTTTTAGATTTGTAATTTCCTCCGCTAATTGAACAACTTCTGTTACATCTTTAAATACCGCAAATGCCCCTAACACTTTCCCTACTTTTGAAATAATTGGGATTCTAGTCGTAATTACTTTTTTTCCATTTGTAAAAGTTAATCTTTGATTTATTTCTGCTTTCTTTGTTTTTAGCACTTGTGGTAGTTTGGACATTGGTATTATTTTTTCAATCGGCTGACCAATTACTTTCATTTTACTAAGTCCCATAATATTTTCAGCTGCTACATTATAAGAAGTAATCATTCCATTTTCATCGATTATTATCATGCCGTCGTTAACCGCATTAAAAATCAACTCATCTTTTGCAGTTTTCATTTTCAATTGCTCAATTAATAATTCCCGATCATTAATCAATTTTACAATTAAGTGTGCAACACTACCTGGGATAATGGTTTGTTTGGAACCCCTCATTTTCATTAGAGTGGAGTGAACAGTTGGATCTCCAGTTACATCAATAATAATGTCTATCCCATCATTTAAATAATTTTGATAATCAATATCCGTTTTTACACCATCCTGCCTTGCCAAGTGCAAACCTGGTGCCTGTTCATTTATATCAACTATAATTTCAACTCGGAAACGTTCTGACTGTTTTAATATTCGATATAAAGCGGAGCCCCCTTGGCCAGCACCAACAATCATAATTGTTTGCAAGCTATCACCTCTTTTTCAAAGTGCTTGTTTTTGAGTTGTGAGAGATTTTCTTTCTTTCTATCATTTTAATAGAAGTCATGTTTCTTGACAAACTTCTCTATTCGTTTAACATTCAAGTATAACGATATATTATTGGAAAGGACTTTTACAATGGTTCGTCTTATTGCATTAATCATCGTTGTTATTCCGGGAATAGTCGCTGCCCTTGGGGTTAAGTTAATGAGGGATAGTGTTTTCGGGGTTTTTCAATGGCCATTTCAATCGATATTTATTCAGTTTTTTATCGGACTACTTTTCTTCTTTGCAGGTGTAGGTTTAATCGGTGGATTCATCTTCCATCGTGACAAAAAAAGAAATAAAGTTCAAAAGCGATTTCAAAGCAGATTAAAAAATGCTAATCGCGGATGATAATTTACGGATTTAACGACAGGGCTGTCCAAATTAGACAGCCCCATATTTATTAATCACGTAATTTCAATGCTATTTCCGGGTAATCCGTAATAATGGCATTTGCCTTCACTTTGAGAAATCGTTTCATATCATGTTTTTTATTTACTGTAAATGGTCGGACATGAATTCCATTTTGCTGTGCTAAAGTTACTAATTCATCTGGTGTTACTTTATGATATGGATGAATTGCTTTTGCTTTAATAGATTGAGCATACACCCAAGGCATATATAGGCCTTCCATATATAACGGTGCTGTTTCTATATTTGGCGCAATTCGATAGCAATAAACAATACTATAATGATTAAAGGAAGAAATTATTATCCGTTCTTCCAGTTGATATTTATTAATTAGTGCAATAACTTTGTCCTCTAAATCTTGGTTAGTTATGGTTGTTGTTTTCAACTCAATATTGCAAATCATTTCGGTTTCTTTAAACCATAATAGAAACTCTTCTAATGTTGGTATCGGTTCCTTATATTTGCCTTTATCAAAATTGGCAGCTGCGTTAAACTTTTTTATTTGTTTTAAAGTAAAGTCTTTTACATACCCTTTTCCATCTGTTGTTCTGTCTACTTTATCATCATGAATAATGACAATTTCCCCATCTTTTGTCAGTTGAACATCTAGTTCAATACCGTCCGCTTTAACACGTTCTGCTTCGTGAAAAGCAAGCATCGTATTTTCAGGATATGTACCACTTGCACCACGATGTGCAAAAATTAATGTCATGTGTAGGACCACCTTTTACTTCAACTATAAACCCTCTTATACTAATTGCTTCATGTTCATTTTGTTGGAATTTACCGTAACATTCTTTACCGTTACTGTATAAATTATCACCGTTACGATGCTTGGTGTTCAAGTCGTAATTTATCTGCGACCATTGCGATAAACTCACTATTTGTTGGTTTTGCCTTTGACATACTAACGGTATAGCCAAATAGAGAAGAGATAGAATCAATGTTTCCACGACTCCAGGCTACTTCAATAGCATGACGAATGGCTCGTTCCACACGGCTAGCTGTCGTATTGAACTTTTTTGCAATATCAGGATATAACACTTTCGTAATGGAACCTAATAATTCAATATCATTATATACCATCGAAATAGCTTCCCGTAAATATAAATACCCTTTAATATGGGCAGGGACACCAATTTCATGAATAATACTTGTTATACTTGCATCTAAGTTTTTTGGCTTATGTACAGGTTCTTCGGTTTTGTTTATATTTTCATTGTTATTTGTTTGTTTAATCGGTAACTTCGATTTCTTTCCAGTAACATTTCGTATTTGATTCGTTAAATGATTCATATCAAATGGTTTTAACATAAAATAGGAAGCACCTAAGTCTACCGCTTTTTTCGTTACATCTTCTTGGCCAAAAGCAGTAAGCATAATGATATTCGGGAAATAACTCTTTTCTTGTAATTTTTCCAATACTGCCAGTCCGTCTAGATGAGGCATTATTATATCTAAAAGAACGACATCGGGTTCGACCGTTTCTAATAATTTTAAACATTCTTGACCATTATATGCTTTTCCAATTACTTCCATATCTTCTTGGCCATTTATATAATCTTCCAGCAAGCTAATTAATTCTTTATTATCATCAACGATACAAACTTTAATCTTTTTCACAAAAGTATCCTCCCCAATTGACGCAATTTCCTTCAATAAAAATTTACGCTATTAAACATTTTCGACATGTATATTTAAATTCCTTTATAAATATACAAAAAATATTAATTTTCTTTTCCTTTCCACTATTTATTAATGCTTATGACATAAGATGGGATTTGCTGTCATTATTTGTCCAGACGAAGTCAATACGTATTTACCCAATTATCCATAGTTTAAACACCCACATTGTTAGATAATGCGGTTTCCTTTATCTCCGCCAGCTTGGCTCCAGTTCGTACGCCGCTGTACAGTCGCCTTCGCTTTTCTGGCTAGATGCGGCTCCTAGCGGCTAGTGGACTTCCCCAAACCTCCGTACGAGGATAAGTCAACATCGATTCGCGGGGCTCATCGTGTTTCCTTTATCTCCTGCGGTTTGGGTCCAGTCCATACGCCGCTAAACAGTCGCCTTCGCTTTTCTGGCTAGCTGCGGCTCCTAGCGGCTAGCGAACTTCACCAAGCTTCTGTACGATAAGTCAACATCGGCTCATTCTTCGCCGTGTTTCCTATATCTCCGCCAGCTTGGCTCCAGTTCGTACGCCGCTGTACAGTCGCCTTCGCTTGGGCCAACACGACGTTGGTCATGCAGACGTTGCGGCAGGACGCCGCGTACTTAGTCTGCGAACCTTGATGTCCAGCTGCGGCTCCTAGCGGCTAGTGGACTTCCCCAAACCTCCGTACGATAAGTCAACATCGATTCGCGGGGCTCATCGTGTTTCCTTTATCTCCTGCGGTTTGGGTCCAGTCCATACGCCGCTAAACAGTCGCCTTCGCTTTTCATTAAAAAAGTGAGGAAAATAAATTTCCCCACTTTAACTTGCATTATTTAAGTCCTTTTTATAAATGTCTATATTTGCTTCTCTTAGCATCCATTCGATATGAACACCGTAACCACTCGTAGGATCATTGACAAAAACATGTGTGACAGCCCCAATTAATTTACCGTTTTGGATGATAGGGCTTCCGCTCATTCCTTGAACAATTCCCCCTGTTCTTTCCAATAATCGAGGGTCAGTTATTTTAATTACCATCCCTTTCGTTGCAGGGAACTTTTGCGGAATAGAGTTAACGATTTCGATGTCAAATGCTTCTACTTTATCATCATCGACAACCGTTAAAATTTTCGCCGGTCCTTTTTTCACTTCATGAGACAACGCAACTGGAATTGGTTTATCTGCTATTCCATTCTTTATATTTTTGTTTAATTGACCGAATATGCCGAACTGGTTATTAGCTCGAATATTACCAACTATACTACGTTCTGGTAAAAAACGGGCTAGCTTTTCTCCAGGTACTCCGTTACTACCTTTATTAATGGAAGTGACGGTAGACGGAACGATATAACCATCTTTCACTACGATTGGCATTTTTGTATCCATGTCAGAAATAACATGACCTAACGCACCGTAATTTTTACTATTCGGTTCATAAAATGTTAACGTACCAATGCCTGCCGCAGAGTCACGAATATATAAGCCTAACTTGTATTTGTCTTCATTTTTATCTTTTTCTGGAGAAAGTTCTGTCTTAATCGTTTCTTCATTTCGTTTAATCACGAGTTTTAATGGTTTTCCACTTGATCCAGCTTGCTGTACGAAAGGAGTAACTTCTCCCATAGATAAAATTGGTTTTCCATTAATTTCGGTGATTAAATCCCCAACTTTTATACCAGCTTTTTCCCCAGGTGATATTTTCCCACTAGTTGTGTCCACCTGGTGATGACCTACTACTAAGACACCTTTAGTATTAATTTTTACTCCTATAGATTGACCGCCAGGAATGACTCTTAAATCTTTTAATACATTTACTTTCACTTTCTTTAGCGGTATTCCAGCTAGTTCTAATAACACTTCACTATCACCGCTATTTAATGCAGTTAAAGAAACATTTTTCTCATCATAAGCAATGTGAATATTATCATTATTCTTTATTGCCTGGACATTTGCTGTCGTTGGAATTACTTCATTTGCACCTTCAAAAACTGTCATCGTTGTCGGTTGTTTCAATAACTTACTTACTGGTGAAAAAAAGCCGATATAAACGAAAGAAACAAGGAGAATTATCCCTAATAATTTTCTAATTTTATCTAAATCCAATCGCATTCACTCTCCTCGCTTCTAATCCACACCAACATGCTACATTAATAATCTTGCCTTTCCGACGTATCTTTATAATTGTTTTTGCGAATTATATTTGGGTAATTGAGGCTAATTTTTACATCTCATTTTTTTCTTTCATTTTATTGGCTAAATCGAGCATTTCTTTTGCATGTGATTCGGTGGAAGCAGTAATTTTTGCTCCTGATATCATTCGGGCAATTTCTTTTATCCGTCCTGCTTCTGTAAGGGTAGTTATTGTTGTTATTGTCCGTTCATTTTCAACTGTTTTAGCAATAAAATAATGGATGTCACCAATTGCAGCCACCTGGGGTAAATGAGTGATGGATAATACTTGTGAACCTAAAGAAATTTGATAAATTTTTTCACCGATTGCTTGAGCAACTTTTCCGCTAACTCCAGTATCCACTTCATCGAAAATAATAGAAGTGACACCTTGGTGCTTTGAAAAAATTGCCTTTAAAGCGAGCATTATTCGCGACAACTCTCCACCAGAGGCGACTTTAGATAAAGGTTTTAATGGTTCTCCAGGATTAGTACTAATTAAAAATTGGATTTGGTCCATCCCGTCGTATTTAAATTGTTTAACATCTTTTGCAAAAAAAACTTCAAATACAGTTTTGTCCATGTACAAGCTTTTTAATTCCTGTTGAATAGCAGTAGTTAAAGTTATTGCTGTTTTTTTTCGAATCGATGTTAAATTTTCTGCTTCAATGATTAAATCCTTTTCAACTGATCGAAGTTTGCTATCTAATTGACTAACATAACTTTCTCGATTCTCAATTGTTTCCACTTCTTCTTCTATTTTTGCCCCGTATTCTAAAATTTCTTCGATTGTTTGACCATATTTCCGTTTCAGCTGATTAATCTCCATTAATCGGTTATCAACTTCCATTAATCTGTCTGGATTGTATTCTAAATTATCTAACTCATTTCGTAGTACATGCAAAATATCTTCAAGCTGGTAAAAACAATTGGCAACTTGTTCGTAAATAGACTGGTATTCCTCATCGACTGCTGCTGCTGATTCTAAATTTGCTTGGACAAGACTAATCCAGTCTAGTCCTTTTTGTTCTCCTTGAAGTGCTTCATAACTTGTACTCAGAAAAGTGAATAATTTTTCATAATTAGAATATTTCTTTTTCTCAGCTAGTAGTAGCTCATCTTCATTTAATTGCAAATTAGCCTTTGTAATTTCTTCTAATTGAAATTTTAATAAGTCAAGACGTTGCGCCATTTCTTGCTCATTTTCTGTCAGACGTTTAAAGTCACGTTTAATTTTTTCATATTCATGGTATAAATCTTGGTATTCTTTTAATGCTAATTTTAGATTGACACCGCCAAACTCATCTAATAACTTTATATGGCTCCGCTCATCGAGTAACTCTTGATGCTCATGTTGTCCGTGAATATCAACTAATGTTCTGCCAACCTCACGTAAGATGGAAATTGTCACTAATTTCCCGTTAATTCGACACGTACTTTTTCCATTTTGAAAAATATCGCGGCGAATGACAACCATCCCTTCTTCACTTTCAATTCCAAATTCTGATAACTTGTTCAAACTAGGGTGGTTTTCCTCTACAAGAAAAAGCCCTTCAATCTCTGCTTTATCTGTACCATGGCGAACAAAATCACTGGAACCGCGCCCACCAACTAATAATTGAATGGCATCAATTAAAATCGATTTCCCTGCCCCAGTTTCGCCAGTTAAAACGATAAAACCACTATCAAAGGAAATATGAATTTCATCAATAATTGCAAAGTTTTTTATTGATAATTCTGCTAACATTACTTTCCTCCTCCCCTAAGTCAGCATATCTGTAATTCGAGTTGAAAGATTTTGCGCCATCTCTGGGCTACGACAAATGACTAGACAAGTATCGTCTCCACAAATAGTACCAATAATTTCTTCCCATTCCAATTGATCGATTAGTGCTCCTACCGCTTGTGCATTGCCTGGTATTGTTTTTAGTACGAGCAAATGGTCGGCATAATCGATTTTTACAAATGCGTCAAAAAGCGTTTTCCTTAGTTTTTCCAAAGGGTTAAAACGTTGATCTGCTGGAAGGCTATACTTATAATGACCTTTAATTGTTGGGACTTTAATTAAGTGAAGTTCTTTTATATCCCGAGAAATCGTTGCTTGTGTCACTTTAAAACCAGCTTCCCGCAAATAGTGAACTAATTCATCTTGGGTCTCTATTTCCTTTTTCCCAATTATTTCGCGAATTTTTATATGACGTTGCTTTTTACTCAATTCTGTCACCTCTATGTATGTCAACCAATAATACTTACCTTCGTACTATTGCTTTCGATTTTTATCGACAAAAATCCTGCTAAATCTACATTTATTTTAACAGAAAAACAAAATAAAAAAGAAAGGAAATATTCCTCTCTTATTTTTGCAATTGATCATGAGCCTTTTCTACAATTTTTTCAATAGAAATGAATAAATGATTTTCTCCTTGTCTTTGTGCTTCTGGTTTTTTTAAATGAATTAAAAATTCAATATTCCCATCCCCACCAGTGATTGGGGAAAATGTTATATTTTCAACGTCATAACCTGTCTTTAGTGAAAAATTGACTATTTCATCAATTACTTGTTGATGAACTTTTTTATCCCGAACGATTCCCTTTTTACCGACAAGCTCTTTCCCAGCCTCAAATTGCGGCTTTATAAGTGCAACAATATCTGCATTCGAAACGAGTATCGGCTTTAATGCTGGTAAAATTAATTTTAGGGAGATGAAAGATACGTCTATACAGGCGAATTCAGGAAGTTCTTTAAGTAAATCCTCCCTTTTTAAATAACGGAAATTCGTTCTTTCCATTACAATTACCCGTTCATCTTGACGCAGTTTCCAAGCAAGCTGATTGTAACCGACGTCGATAGCGTAGGAATATTTGGCACCATTTTGTAAGGCACAATCCGTAAATCCACCAGTCGATGCCCCAATATCGATAATCACTTTATCTTTAACTGCTAGATCGAATTCCTTTAAAGCTTTTTCTAATTTATATCCGCCTCTTGAAACATATGGCATTTGCTTTCCTTTAATCGTAATCGGTAAGTCTGAAGCTACCTTTTCACCCGGTTTGTCCAATCTTACTTCATTCGAATAAACAATTCCAGCCATTATTGCTCTTTTCGCTTTTTCACGTGTATCAAAAAAGCCTCGATCCACTAATAATGTATCAATACGTACTTTTTCTGTTTTCATTTTTCATGCCCTTTTTGCTAGTTTTTGAATCATACTATTGGCTAGTTGGATTAAGTTTTCCGTCGTTAATCCAATTTCTTCTAACAATTTATTTACACTGCCGTGTTCAATAAATTGATCATGGATACCCATTCGTTGAATATTTACGTGGTGGTATGCTTGATCATGGGCAAATTCCAAAATAGAACTGCCAAAGCCGCCTTGTAAAACCGCTTCTTCTATTGTTATTATAGGCATATTTTCCTGAAAAATTTGTCTTAACATTTCTTCATCTAATGGCTTAATAAATCTAGCATTCACAACTTTAATGCTAATTCCTTTTTTCGAAAAATATTCAGCTGCTTCTAAGGCAAGTGGAATCGTTGTTCCAAAAGTGAGAATTGCTAAGTCTCGGCCTTCCCGTAGTATTTCCCAAGATCCGATAGGGATTTCACACAATTGTTCGTCTAACGGAACTCCTAATCCATTTCCACGTGGAAAACGCATAACTATTGGTCCATCATCATAATGTAAAGCTGTATAAACCATATGTTGGCCTTCATTTTCATCTTTAGGCATCATTAATACTATATTTGGTAAATGCCTTAAAAAGGCGATATCAAATACACCTTGATGAGTTTCTCCATCGGCACCAACTAAACCCGCACGATCGACACCGATAAAGACGTTCAAATTTTGTCGGCAAATATCATGGACAAGCTGATCATATGCCCTCTGTAAAAAAGTGGAATAGATGGCTAAAAATGGTTTCATTCCATCTATCGCCAAACCTGCCGCTAATGTCGTTGCATGTTGTTCAGCAATTCCTACGTCAAAAAATCGGTTTGGAAATTCCTGCTGGAAACCTTCCAACTTTGAACCAACGGGCATAGCTGGAGTTATTGCTACAATTCGCTCATCTTGTCTAGCTAATGTTCTAACCGTTTCACTTACTAACTTACTCCAAGCAGGAGGGCTTGTAACTGGCTTAACAAATGCACCTGTTTCAATTTTATATGGGCCTGTACCATGCCATGTACCTATTTTATCAGTTTCCGCTGGTTTATATCCTTTCCCTTTTTTCGTTACAACATGAAGCAATACTGGTCCTTCTGTTTTTTTCGCATTTCGCAAGCTATCAAATAAATCGTCAAAATCATGACCATCAACAGGACCTAAATACGTAAAACCTAGTTCTTCAAAGAAAATTCCAGGAACAAAAAAGTATTTAAAACTATCTTTAATTCTTTCTGCTGTGGAGGCGACTTTTCCACCTACTGCAGGTATCTTTTTTAATAATGACTCCATTTCATCTTTGACAAAGTTGTATTTACTTGCCGTACGGACTCGACCAAGCATATTATGCAGGGCTCCGACGTTAGGTGCAATTGACATTTCGTTATCATTTAATACAACGATAATATTTTTCTTTTCATGACCAATATGGTTTAATGCTTCTAATGCCATGCCACCTGTTAGTGCACCATCCCCAATAATTGGCACAATATGGTGGTTTTCTCCACGTAAATCGCGGGCAATTGCCATACCCATCGCAGCAGATAGGCTCGTCGAACTATGGCCAGTTTCCCAAATATCGTGCTCACTTTCACTGCGTTTTGGAAATCCACTTAAACCTTTATATTGCCTTATGGAATCAAAGTCTTTTGCCCGCCCAGTTAAAATTTTGTGAACATATGATTGATGACCAACATCCCAAATAAATTTATCTTTCGGACTGTTAAAGCTTTTATGAAGTGCAATCGTCAGCTCCACAACACCTAGATTAGGACCGATATGTCCACCAGTGATGGAAAGTTTTTCGATTAAAAAATCTCGGATATGTTGACTCAAATCTTCTAACTGTTCGATAGATAAGTCTTTTAAAAACGAAGGATCTTTAATGGATAATACATCCATGAAGCAGATCACTCACTTTCTTAATCGATTTTTCTTTTTTTTACGTTTCTTTTTCTCTTTTAATATTACGATATGAAACTTTTCTTCTAAAAATTGCAACACTTTCCCAGCTTGTAAAATAATTTGCTTAGAAAATTGAATAGCAAAGGATTTTCCGAATGCTTTGCCGCCAACTGTTAATGCTGCAATGAAACTTGTAAAAATAACAGAAATAATATATTCGAATAAACTATTTTTACCTATATAAAAATTAGCTGTAAGTTGGATAATGACAATAGCTGAGGCAGTACCACTAATGATGCCGGATATATCGCCAATAACATCATTACAAAAAGAAGCGACTTTGTCTGCATTGCGAACAATTCGAACCGAATGTTTTGCACCATACACTTTATTAGAGGCCATCGCATGAAACGGTACTTCATCAGCAGCAGTAGCAGCAATACCAATCATATCAAAAAAAATCCCTATTAACACAATGCCTAATACGACACCAATTCCAGCAATCCAACTAATATCATTTAAAATATAGTTGGAGAATATTGAAAAAATAGCCGCTAACACAAATGTGGTAACGGCGATTGTTAAACTCCATTTTAACGAATTTTTTAACATTTGTCTCATAAAATGTCTCTTTCCGCGCAAAAATTATGTAGTAGGGGAAAATCCCCTTAAGCTAATCATTTAGTGGTCATAATTAAAGGCAAAATTACGGCTTAGGTCCAGTAGGTTTTCCCAGGCAAATACCCAGTGTCGCCACACAGGCGGTTTCCCTTTAAATCTGCCTTAACATTGTCACCAATTGTTAGACTGGATTGCCACTTAGTCCGTACTATAATCCTTACATTATGTCTTTCGGAACAGTCTAGGAGTTTTCCTCTAACAAACTTTTTCTGAACTCTATCCTCTTTTGCAAAACAGATTTCATATGGACGGAAAAATAAGTAACAATGGCCAACTGTTATTTATTTTTATAACCATAATCCCCTCATGTTTCACTCAAGGCAGGCTACACTGTACGTGCTGATCCTCTCCCTCACGTATCAGGTTTTACTCCATATCGGTTACCCAAATATGGAGCCTCCGCGATTAGAGGGTCCACGCCCGCATGCCATTGCGGATCGCCCTTTAACCTTACTTCCAGTATCGACCCAAAGCTGGGCGCCTCAAGCCTATACTAGAAACTTCATCGATATGCCCTTTAGTAGATTTTTAGCCCTACCTTCAAGTTCAGTAGTCCGACTAGAATACTGCACCACTATAACAAAATAATTATAACATAACATTTTTCTATAGACAATGAACGGTTTTTTGGTAAAAAAGGACACTTCCACTACGAATTTCTTGTCGCGATTAACTCTGTCATTTCCAATAATAAATTATTTTTAATCGGCAAGTTTTCTAAAATAGTTTTAGCACGATTAATATGTTCGGTTAATTTTTCTTTTGCACCTGCTAATGTTAAAAGGGCAGGATATGTTGCTTTCTGCTTACCTTCATCACTACCAACTTGTTTCCCAATCGTTTCTAATGAGCCTTCAATATCTAATATATCATCTCGAATTTGAAACGCTAGACCAAGATGTAATGAGAATTCCTCTAAAGCTGAGATTATTTCCTCTTTCGCGTCAGCAAGAATAGCGCCAGCTTTAATACAAAAAGCTAATAATCTCCCAGTTTTATTTACATGAATATATTCTAATTCTTTTATCGAGAGTGTTTTATTTTCTCCCTCTATATCAGCTACTTGTCCTGCCACCATACCTTCTGGACCAGCAGCCTTTGCTAGTTCAAATATTAATTGAACTTTATGTTTGTCGGAAATAGAAGGTGATTCTGCGATCATTTGAAATGCATACGTTAATAATGCATCTCCAGCTAAAATAGCATTTGCTTCACCAAATACTCTATGGTTCGTAAACTTTCCTCGCCGAAAATCATCATCATCCATACTTGGAAGATCATCATGAATAAGCGAATATGTATGAACCATTTCCACTGCACACGCAACTGGAAGTCCATTATCATGATTTTTTTGAAATGCTTCTAAAGTCATTAAAATTAATAAGGGACGGATTCTTTTTCCACCAGCTTGAATAGAATAATCCATTGAATCTTTTAATATGGTAGGTGCGTCGAGACGGTTTACGTACTCACTTAGTTTCATGTTTAAACTAGATAAATTCTGTTCCATAAACAAGGATAGATCGGACAAAATTACTCCTCCTCTTGAATGGAAAAGTTTTCTGTTTCACCATTTTCATTTAAAATTTCTACTAGCTGCTGTTCAACGTTTTTCAGTTTAACATTGCAAATTTTTGCTAATTCCATCCCTTCTTTATATTTCGTAATCGCCTCTTCTAACGGGACATCACCTTCCTCTAGAACATCCACAATTGCTTCTAATTTTTCCATTGCTTCTTCAAATGTTAAATCAGTTTTGCTCATTTATCGATATCTCCTTCCGTTTTTTTACTTCACAGTTTAATACCCCGTCTTTTAAAGAAATTTCCACATTGTCTCCCACATTCACATCATGGATACTTTTCACTAAATTGTTCTTCTCCTCATAAACGATGCTATAACCGCGTTCCATTATTTTTAACGGGCTTAATGCTTCTAACGTAGCTATTGCGTGGACAAATTCTTTTTGCTTATCCTTTATCAATTGCTCCATTACTCGGATTAGACGCTTTTGTTTTTCAATGTAATTCCCTCTGGCTTGATCAAATTTTTCATGAGGATGATTTCTTTTTAACCGTCTCTGCCACAACTGCAAATTTTCTTGTTTTTGACTATATAACCGCTTTAAAGCAATAAAAGAACGTTCCACTGTCTTATCAAGTTGCTCTAGTTTTTGTTCATACATTTTTTGCGGATAACGGAAAGCGTATGATTTCACTAAGCGGTCTAATGTATTTCTTTCCGTCACCACTTTTTCTTTCATAACACGCATGAGGCGAATTTTTCGATTTAGAATACGTTCCATTAAATCTTCCATATGTGGTACAGCCATTTCTGCTGCTCCTGTTGGTGTCGGTGCTCTTAAGTCGGCAACAAAGTCAGCAATAGTTGTATCTGTCTCATGACCAACAGCCGAAATAATAGGAATTTTCGAACGGAATATAGCCCTTGCTACCACTTCTTCATTAAATGCCCACAGTTCTTCAATGGAACCTCCGCCACGACCAACAATTAATATATCGGCTTCCCTTTTTTGATTCGCGACATCAATAGCATTGACGATTGACGGTGCTGCTGTTTTTCCTTGGACAAGTGCCGGATAGATAATAATTCGGGCTACAGGAAATCTCCGTTTGATTGTAGTAATAATATCCCGGATAGCAGCTCCTGTTGGAGATGTAATTACTCCTACCGTTTTCGGAAAACTTGGGATTGGCTTTTTATACTCCTTATTGAAGAGACCTTCTTTACTAAGCTTTTCCTTTAACTGTTCGAAAGCTAAATACAGGGCTCCGATTCCATCTGGCTGCATTTCTTTTATATATATTTGATACTGTCCGCTCGGTTCATATACAGAAATATCACCGCGAATTAGTACATTCATTCCATTTTCTGGTTCGAATTGTATTGTCCTCGCATTCGCAGAAAACATAACCGCTAATATTCTCGCTTTATCATCTTTCAATGTAAAATACAAGTGACCGCTAGAATGTCTTTTATAATTTGAGATTTCACCTTTTACAAAAATTCCTTGTAAATGTGGATCAAAGTCAAATTTTCGTTTTATGTATTTCGTTAATGCTTGTACTGATAAATATTGATGATTATTTATTGTCAAGACCTTTAGGACACTCCTTTCATCCAAAATTTCTTATATTTATAGTATATGAAAAAAGAATCAAGCAGTCACCTATAGAATTCGGTAACTACAACCAATAAAGATTGCTCATTAATGGAGAGTTGAAAGAATAGACTTTGTTGATCGATACAAATTAAAAAGCCCTAATCATATCAATTTGATACATAGGACTTCATATTGATTATTTAATTAAACGGTGTTTTCCATTAAATTTTGTTAATATTTTTTGCTGCTTTAATTACATTTTCAAGAAGCATCGTTATCGTCATCGGACCGACACCACCTGGTACGGGAGTGATGTAACTTGCGACATCTTTCACATGATTAAAGTCTACATCGCCACATAATTTTCCAGTCTCGTCCCGGTTCATCCCAACATCTATGACCACAGCACCATCTTTTACATGATTTTTGCCCAAGAACTTTGCCTTACCTACCGCACAAATTAATAAATCGGCATTTTTTGTATAATTTTCCAATTGGTTCGTTTTAGAATGGCAAATGGTAACCGTTGCGTCCATATTCAATAATAATTGAGCCATTGGTTTTCCGACAATATTACTTCTTCCGACAACGACCGCATGCTTTCCACGAATAGTATAGTTTATTTCATTCAAAAGATGAATAATGCCAAGCGGCGTGCACGGGACAAATCCGTCCTCACCTGACACCATTTTCCCAATATTAATTGGATGAAAGCCATCTACATCTTTATCTGGGGATATCGCTTGAATGATGTTTTTCGGATTTATATGTTTAGGAAGAGGTAGCTGGACTAAAATACCATGTACATCCTCTTTATCGTTTAACTCCTTTATTTTCTCGATAAGGACAGTTTCTGTGACGCTAGCTTCGTATTCAAATAAAAATGATTGAATGCCTGTCTCCATACACGCTTTTTGTTTATTACGTACATATGTTTTAGACGCTGAATCCTCTCCAACTAAAATGACAGCAAGACCTGGTATAATTCCTTGTATTTTTAACTGTTCGACTTTTCGCTTGATTTCAATTCGTTTTTTCTTAGCTATAGCTTTTCCATCGATTATAACACTTGACATTGTCTTCCCCCCTCTATAGGGCAACTTCATTTTTCCATATTTTCTAAACTAAGCTTCATTTTCGATAATACTCCGTTAATAAAGCCACCTGCTTTTTCATCAGCAAATTTCTTCGCTATTTCAACCGCTTCATTGATTGTGACATTATAAGGTATCTCATCCATATATTTCATTTCATATGTAGCCATTCTTAAAATATTTTTGTCTACATTGGCGAGTCTGTCAAAAGACCATTTTTCTAAATGTTCACCAATAAACTGATCAATTGGTTGAAGATGTTCAAAGGTCCCATTGACTACTTCCAATAAAAACGGATCATCATAATGGTCCATTACTTTATGTAAGTCATTTCCTCCGACATCCACTTGAAAAATAATTTGTAATGCTTTTTCCCTTGCTGTCCTTCTATTCATATGCTTACTCCTTTAATACTTAATTGTTCCAAAATAGCTATGTAGATAATAGCATATTTTTGACAAGAAAATAAAGTATAACTTCCATCAGTGGGTATTTACCTTATCCCCCAAATCATCAAATGTAAAACAAGTATTCTTCTGTAACCATATTGTGCTGGGCTAATCAATCGGGAAATACGGGCTGTTTGATCCAATCTCCCGCCCTTCTTACCACTTTACTCAAATTTAATGTGGTATTACATTTTCATCTTTATTAATGAAGATATGTTTCATGATAAGCTACGTCGTTCATGCGGAAAAATTTTCGTAAAATAAGCCAAGGCAGGTTTCCCCACCTTGGCTTCCCTTTATTCCTCAGTTTTTTCTTCTTTTTGCGTCTCAAAATTAATATTGACAATATGAATATTAATTTCCTCTGTTTCAAGACCTGTCATTGTAAGAAGTGTTTGTCTAATATGTTCTTGCATTTTTGTTGCCACTTTTGGTATCGAAACACCGAAATTTAATACACAGTATACATCAATTTTTACTTGATTATCTGTTAAATCTACTTTTATACCTTTACCATGGTTTTTCTTGCCGAAACGTTCAACGACCCCTGCTGCAAAATTACCTCGCATTGAGGAAACACCGTCAATTTCTGATGCGGCAATTCCGGCAATAATTTCAATTACTTCAGGAGCTATTTCAATTTTTCCTAATCCGCCTTGGGACATTTCTAATGCACTTGTTTCTGCCATAAAAAATCCACCTCCTTATTAAGTTTCTCTCATTACATCATATAATTCAAGAAATTTTGTATTAAATTGACCAGATTTAAATGCTTCGTGGTCTAATACTTTCAAATGAAAAGGAATGGTCGTATGAATTCCATCAATGACAAATTCATTTAACGCCCGTTTCATCCGATTGATTGCTTCTTCCCTTGTTTTACCATATGTAATAAGTTTCGCAATCATCGAGTCATAATAAGGCGGAATCATATAACCAGGGTAGGCTGCAGAATCGACTCTAACCCCAAGACCTCCTGGCGGTAGATACATATTAATTTTCCCAGCAGATGGCATAAAGTTTTTGGCAGGATTTTCCGCATTTATCCGACATTCAATCGCCCAACCGGAAAATTGTACTTCTTCTTGTGTTAAAGATAATTTTTCACCTGAAGCAACGAGAATTTGTTCTTTTATCAAATCAACACCAGTAATTAGTTCTGTAACTGGGTGTTCTACTTGGATTCTCGTATTCATTTCCATGAAATAAAACTGTTGATTGCGATAATCATAAATAAACTCGATTGTACCAGCACCTGAATAATTTACTGCCTTTGCTGCCTTTACTGCTGCTTCTCCCATTTTATGACGAATTTCTTCGTTTAATGCAGGAGATGGAGCTTCTTCTATTAGCTTTTGCAGTCTTCGTTGGATCGTACAGTCCCTCTCACCTAAATGAATGACATTGCCATAGTTATCGGCGAGTACTTGAATTTCCACATGACGAAAATCTTCAATGTACTTTTCAATATAGACCCCTGGGTTGCCAAAAGCTGTTGCCGCTTCTTGTTGAGTGATATTAATTCCTTTAATAAGTTCCTCCTCTGAGCGTGCTACACGAATCCCTTTTCCGCCACCACCAGCAGTAGCTTTTATAATAACAGGATAACCTATTTTTTCAGCAATGTGAATAGCTTCCTCTATATTTGCTATCACTCCGTTGGAACCAGGTACAATTGGGACCCCTGCTTGTTTCATCGTTTCCCTAGCAACATCTTTCGTACCCATTTTTGCTATCGCTTCTGGACTTGGTCCGATAAAAATTAATTGACATTCTTTTACAAGCTCTGCAAAATTTTCATTTTCCGCTAAAAAGCCGTACCCAGGATGAATGGCATCACAGCCAGTTAATTTGGCTACACTTAGTATATTTGTTATGTTTAAATAACTATCTTTGGAAGTTTTCGGTCCGATACAATATGCTTCATCTGCTAATTGAACATGCAATGCTTCATGGTCAGCTTCTGAATACACAGCAACTGTTTCGATATTCAACTCTTTACATGCCCGAATAATTCTTACGGCAATCTCTCCACGATTTGCAATTAAAACTTTTTTTATCACATTCCCACCCCTTATTCTGCTTTCACTAAAAAGAGTGGCTGACCATATTCTACTAATTGGCCATCTTTTACTAATATCTCAACAATTTCTCCGTTGACATCTGCTTCAATCTCATTAAATAGTTTCATTGCTTCGACAATACATACTATCGTATCTTTAGCAACTTTGGCGCCGACAGTAACATAAGGATTAGCATCTGGTGAAGGAGCTTGATAAAACGTCCCTACCATAGGCGAAGTAATTGGATGAAGATTTTCTTCATTTTTTACAGTTGGCTCTAAAGGTACAGCTGGTTCAGCCACTTGTTGTTTTACTTCCTGTTGAACGTTGTTCGGTTGGGCTACAGTAACAATTGGCTCTTGTGGAACAACTTGTTGCACTTCATTTACAATCGGATTTTTTACCGCTTTTTTCATTACTAATTTTAAACCGTCGTATTCATAATCAAATTCATTAATACTTGATTGGTCTACAAGTCTAATTAGTTCACGAATTTCTTGTACTTTTAGCAATTTTAGCACCCCTTATGATTAATTTATGACTAGATACTAATACTATACGATAATATCTTACAGCAGTTTTAACAGATTTACAATAAATGAGTATGGATGAATGGAAAAAAGTGCCCCATAGGAGCACTAGATTAGTTTTCTTCATTTTCTGTATGAAAAGCAACATTTACCATTGTTATACCTGTTTCTTTTTGAACCATACGGACTATTTCATTCGCTTTTGTCTTAGATGGCTCATGACCTTTTACAGTAATTTTCACAGCACTCTCATCTGCTTGAACTAAAGCATCTTCATAACCTAAATTAGATACTATTAACGTTTCCAACATTTTTTCTTTTTCTGCAAAATCACTTATACGATTCATCTCATCTCTAGCTTCACTTCTCTCTTCAGCGGTAAGTTCCGTTGAAGCGGCAATAATTTGCAATTGCTCGAATTCCTTACTGCGCTCATCTGCTAATTGCATGCGGATAATTTCAAACGCTTCATCACCAGTGACGTTTGTAATATTTGTTTTATTATCTTCCTTCCCTTTATCCGCTTCCTCTTGTTTTTGCTCTTGATTTTGATTTACTTGAGCAACATTATTATTCGTTTTATTTTCTGGTGAGAGAATATAGTATATGGATAAAACTACGACTAAACTTAACATTGTTAATAACCAAACAGTTTGCTTTTTTAACATCATTGACATTTACCTCCCATTATTACACTATTTTTTCGCTAAAACGGATACGCGATGGCTCGGAACATCTAGCACCCGCATTACAGCCTCAATAATCATTTTTTTCACCGCAATATTTTCTGCTCCTTTGGCAACGACAAGGACACCCCGAATATTTGGTTTCTTTGTCTCACTGACTAACGGTATTTCTTTTTCCGCTTCACGGATAATGACCATTTGTTCTTCTGTTGTACGATCTTCTACTTTACGTTTTCCACCGTTAGCATCGGTTTCATCAGTAGTTTGGTTCTTCTGAATTTTATTCTTCTCATACACTTTCTTCTCTGTTGAATCAACATTTACAACGACAGTTACATCCTCGACTCCAACAATTGACTCTAACGCTTCCTTTATCGAGTTTTCATAATACCTTTCATATTCTGCCATCGTATTAAAATCGGTATCTTTAGACTTTCCAAAAACTTCAACATCTCGATCTTCAGCCGATTCATTGGAGGTGACAGGCAATTGTTTGTCATCTTGATCATTGTTGATAAAACTGCTAAAGAGCATAAAGGCTATTCCTATGACCAGCACTAGTAGTAAATAGTGTTTTTTGTTCAGCTTATCATTTTGGGAATTATTCGTTTGATTGAGCCATTTCTTTATGGAAGTTAATGGTCCCTTTTCTTCATTCATTAACTGCCCTCCCCCTTTCAATAGAAATATTCACCGTCTCTTTTGCTATATCCCATCGTGATGAAAGAAATGTTGCGACGGCAGTTATTAACTGGTCATCATTATTACTCGGCTTTTGATCCATAGTAACGAGCACTTCTTGCACTTCTTCAATTTCATTAGAGTCTTTATACTCTTTTAACCGGACTGAAATATGTTTTAAATTTTCCGGAAAGTCCCCATCCATATTATTTAACACAATTTGAATATCTTGAAATGTTAAGCCAAACTCCTCTATCAACTCCTTTTCCACTATTTCTCTTAATTGATAAGCTGCTTGTTCTAAAATATATGCATCTTGAGTGGCTTGTATTTCTTTTTTCTTATTTTCTATTGAATTTTCTAGTTGAAAATTTTGTTCATTGGAAGAATTAGCTACTTGATTTAACAAAGTATTCACGTCTACAGAAAATATTTGAAAAATAGGTGTTAGTATGATAACAATCAATAATAATCCAAGAACCATTTTTACATATTTTTGTATATTTGATTGTGGAAGTAACATTTCTACGATGACAGCTAGTAATATAAACATTAAAACATTGCCAATCCAACTAGATAAAAACTCCATCCTTCCACCTACTTTGATTTATCTAACCATCATTGTTAAATTCCCTGCCATAATAATGACTGTTAAACTTAAAAAGAACATAATGGAAACAATCCCCAGTGCTGCAAATAAATAAATGACACATTTGGAAATGACATCTAAGCAAGTAATAATCGGACCTCCTCCAAGTGGTTGTAGTAGCGCTGCTGAAAATTTATAAATAAAGGCAATCATTAATATTTTTATTGCTGGGAAGAGCATTAACACTAGTAATATGCCAACCCCTGCAATCCCAATCGTATTTTTTAATAAGGCAGATGCACTAATTACCGTATCTGCTGCATCCGTAAACATTCTGCCTACAACTGGAATAAAATTACCTGTTACAAATTTTGCTGTTTTGATGGCGACACCGTCTGCTACAGCTGTGGTCGTTCCTTGAATAGATACGACACTTAAAAAAACCGTCATAAATATACCGAGAAGTCCGATACTCCAATTTCTTAAAAGTTGTGCTAATTGTGTTGCCTTGTAATGTTCTGTTAACGTACTAACGATACTTAATAATGCCGATAAAAATAATAATGGTAAGACGATATGATTTACGAAAACACCACTAATATTTGTTAGAAATAAAATGACTGGATGGAAAAAACTTGCTGATACAATTCCTCCACTAGTCGCAATCAATGCGAGCAAAAGTGGGATAAAAGCTAAAGTAAAGTGAATCATATTTTCAATGGCATGGCTTGCGTAGTTAATCGCAATATGAAAGCTATTTAATGCAATAATCATAAGAACCATAAAAACAATGGAGTAAGCGATTTTACTTATAGAGCTTTTTTCAAAAGAATTGTGCAACGATTGTAAAAACATACTGAAAATCGTTAACATTATTAGTGAACCGATTAATTTCCCATTTTCTATTAATTCATGGAAAATGAATTTCAAAATGCCTAAAAGCCATTCTTTGAAAGAAAAATCACCAGCTGCTTTTATATAGTCTACTAAACTGCCTTTTTCACTATTTGGAAAAAAACCACCGTATTCTTCCGTTATTTCATTCCAAAACCGTTGAATTTCACTTAAATCAAGGTTATCGATTTGTTCTTCGACGATATTTAACGGTGTTTGTTCTTCTGATTCCGATGTTTCTGCCTGCACATTGCTTGTCCAGAAAAATAACAAACTCAACGTTATTAATAGGAGGAATCGCTGCTTCATCTTTTCACCTCTTTAGCCCGTTTCATAACAAAATTTATTACATGTCTATGAAGGAATCATTTGAAGAACCATTTCAATTAGTACTGTCAGGATAGGGACTGCCATCGCAAGAATAATTATTTTCCCTGCTAACTCGATTTTTGAAGCAATAGATCCTTGGCCTGCATCTTTCGTTATTTGTGAAGCAAACTCAACAATATAGGCAATTCCAATGATTTTCAAGATCGTTTCCACGTAAACTAAATTCACTTTTGCATTAATTGCTAGCCTCTCCACCATTTGAACAACAACGTAAATTTGGTCGATTAAAAATAAGAAAATAACACAACCGGTAAATACCGTTAGTAAAAAGGCAATATTTGGTTTTTGTTCTTTTATAATTAAGGCGAGGAAGGCAGCAATTAAGCCGGTACCAACTATTTGTAAAATTTCAATTGCTAACCCCTCCTAGCTACTAAATAAAAAGACCGATTTAATTTTTTGAAATAAATTTTCAACAATAGATGCTACTTGAAATAATATATAAATAAAACCAAATAATGTAACCCATTGGGCATATTCTTTTTTGCCAACTTGATCTAATATGGTGTGTAAAAAAGCTACTACGATTCCAACTCCAGCTATTTTGAAAATTACATCGACATCAATACCCATTCTCTTATCCTCCCAACTGTACCGACAACATGATTTTTGCTAAACTAGCAAAAGTACGAGCAGTAATCCAGATAAAAATCCTAAACTTTTCATCATTTTTCCATATATTAATTGTTTTTCTCTTGCTTCCGTTTCTTGTCTTTCTAAATGCGTCAATGCTAGTCGGATTTGTTTCTGCTGTTGAATTAAGTCATGCTTTCCGAGTGTTTCTCCAAATTGGTGTAAAATTTCTAACTCCTCTTGTTTCATTGCTGTCTCGTTCCACGTATTGATCAAGCTTAAATCCCATGCTTCTTTTGCTGTCAATTCCTGTTCTAACAAATACGTCGAAAATTTTCCGAATATTTGTGATAACGGTTCTTTTAGTTGTTTTGCAATTCGACGTGAAGCTTCATGAAGTGGGGCATGGCCAAACATAATTTCAGCTTCCAAGCTTTGTAATGCAGACTTTAATAAGCGTAATTGTTTTGCTCTTTCTGATAATTGTCTTGCCGCCTCAAACCCGATCCAACTCGTTGCACCGATAATAAAAACTGCACCGATAATCTTCATCATGTCCGAACACTCACTTTTCTCACTATTTCCATCCCATTCTTGTCTTTAATATTGGCAATTGTCCCAGGCCCATTTTTTCTAGAAAGTTCAATAAATCTATCAAAAACTTTTTGTTCTAATATCGGTTGTAAAGTTGGGCGTTTTTTCAAATCGGCAAAAGAATTTCCATGGGTAGTCATTACAAGGCGAATTCCCGCATGCATCGCCTCCAATATCGCTTCGCTATCTTCCTTTCTGCCAATTTCATCTACTACTAACACGTCCGGGCTCATGGAACGAATCATCATCATCATTCCTTCCGCTTTTGGACAAGCATCTAAAATGTCCACTCTTACTCCGAACGTCATTTGGGGAATACCATTAACACAACCGGCAATTTCCGAACGTTCATCGACAATTCCTACCTTCAGAGCTGGGATGTTTTTTTCTTTTACACCTGTCGTTATAATTCTTGCGATGTCTCTTAAAAGCGTTGTTTTCCCAGTTTGTGGTGGACCGATAATCATCGTATGTTGCCATTGTTTATCAAATAAATAAGGTACTAGTTCATCCCCGATGCCAACAACTTCCTTTGCCAAGCGAATATTGAATGAAGAAATTTGCCTAATTGCTTTTACTTGTCCATTTTCTAAGATCACTTTTCCAGCTAAACCAATCCGGTGGCCACCTTCTACTGTGATAAACCCGCGTTTTAATTCTTCCTCTAACGTGTAAAGGGAATGATGACTAATTTTATTTAATAGTTGTTCACTATCATGGGTATTAATGATGTATGGCAAATAGTAAGTTTTTTCCTTCGTAATAATTTCTATTGGACGATTAATTCTTACTCGGACTTCTTCAATATTTTGTTGAATAGTCTTTGGAATGTAGTTAAGTTGTTCTTTTATTTTCGATGGTAGAAAAGATAATATTGATTCCATCATTGGTATCCGCCCTTCACTTTTCCAATCAAAGCTTTTCTCACTTTTAAATGTATTGTTATATTCTTTAAAGTATGACAAAAAAAAAGAACCTCTTCATCGAGGTCCTAAAAAAGTAGTTATTTTATTTATGCCCGGGATACGTACGTACCTTCCGAAGTATTAATAATTAATTTATCACCAGTATTGATGAAAAATGGTACTTGCACGATTAGACCAGTTTCTAATTTTGCTGGTTTTGATCCGCCTGATGCAGTATCACCTTTAATACCTGGTTCTGTATCAATAACTTCTAATGTAACGGTATTAGGTAGTTCAATTCCAAGTGTTTCACCTTGGAACATCATAATATGTACTTCCATATTTTCTTGCAGGAAATTTAATTCATATTCTATTTGACTAGAAGGAAGTTCCACTTGTTCATATGATTGTGTGTCCATGAATACGTGAGAATCCCCACTAGCATATAAATATTGCATCGTCCGATTATCAATTTGCGCTTTTTCTACTTTTTCACCAGCACGGAATGTTCTTTCTTGAATACCACCCGTACGTAAGTTTCTTAACTTAGAACGAACAAACGCTGCACCTTTACCAGGTTTTACGTGTTGGAAGTCCATTACTCGGTAAATGTCTCCATCCACTTCAATCGTTAAGCCTGTTTTAAAATCATTAACCGAAATCATTGTATTCCTCCTAAATTACAAAATAATGAGTTCTTTCGTCGAATGTGTCAGCAATTCATTACCAGTTTCTGTAAGAAGAATGTCATCCTCAATTCTTACACCACCAAGATTTGGAATATAAATTCCTGGTTCACACGTAACAACCATACCTTTTTCAAGCACGATATCTGATTTAAATGAAAGGGCTGGACCTTCATGAATTTCTAAGCCGATTCCGTGCCCAGTTGAATGACCAAAGTACTCACCGTAGCCCTTTTCTGTTATGTAGTCACGACAAATTGCATCTGCCTGTTTGCCTGTTATTCCAGCACGGATTTGCTCCACACCTTTTAATTGTGCATCTAACACGATTTGGTATATTTCTTTTAGTTCACTAGCTGGCTCACCGATTGCAAATGTCCGAGTAATATCTGAAACGTAGCCGTTATAATAAGCACCGAAGTCTAAAGTGATCATATCGCCTTTTTCAATAATTTTTTCGCTTGCTACTCCATGTGGTAGAGCTGAGCGAATCCCGGAAGCCACAATTGTATCAAATGAAGATGATGTTGCACCACTTCTTCTCATAAAAAATTCTAACTCGTTGGAAACTTCTAGTTCTGACATTCCTGGTTGGACAAATTCAAGGATATGTTTGTATGCTGCATCGGCAATATCTGCTGCCACCTTTATTATCTTAATCTCATCTTCTGTTTTAATCAAGCGCAATTTTTCCACAGTACTGGAGACAGGAATCAACCGTGCAGAAATCTCCTTTTCCATTGTTTTATAAAGGGAAAAGGACACATCATTTTCTTCAAAACCAAGTTTTTTCAATCCGTTTTCATTACATAATCGATTCACTTCTGCAAGAATTGAACCAGAATGTTGAACGATTTCAAATCCAACTGCTTGTTTTTTCGCTTGTTCTACATAGCGAAAATCTGTAATAAAATATGCATTTTCTTCGCTAATCAAAACTGCACCTGATGTCCCAGTAAAGTTTGACAAATATCTGCGATTATAAGCACTAGTTACAAATAGAGCATCAATTCCTAGACTGGAAAACTCGTTTCTTAATTTTTCTAACTTCATCAAAACCCACTCCTTTATAAAAATAACATCACAACTTTTCTTACCCCCACTGTTCATCCAACAATTTCGTCAGCGCTAATAGGGCTAATTCATAACCATATACTCCAAGTCCAACTATTTGTCCTTTTACTGCAGGTGCGATAACCGAATGATGCCGAAATGATTCCCGAGCATGGATATTAGAAAGATGAACTTCAATAACTGGGATATTTATCGCTGTTACCGCGTCTAAAAGCGCATAACTATAATGGGTATAAGCACCAGGATTAAAAATAACCCCACCATACTGTAATTGATTCGCTTCATGCAGTTCATCAATTAATACCCCTTCATGGTTGGACTGCTTATGTATTAATTCCATTTGGTAAGTGGCAGCTATTCTTTTCAAGCGTGCTTCGATATGTGCTAATGTTTCACTGCCGTAGACTTGTGGTTCCCGTTTCCCTAACAAATTTAAATTAGGACCATTTAATAGCAAAATTTTCTTCATATAAAACCCTCTTTAGCCAAATCTTGAAAAAAGTTGCATAAAGTTATTTTATCATACTTGGCTATTTTGTAACTACTATTAAACGGATTTTGTCTGTTTTTCTTTACCTCCAGGCCGTTGATGCTGATTATGTTCATAAGAAATCGAGTAACCGACAAATACACCATATAAAATATAAAGGCATGCACTCGTAATAATTGTATTACGCTTTAGTTCTGAAAAATTATTTAAGCTAGGAAAAAGCGGATTAATAATGAAAAAAACAAGAGCAAACAAAGCTATACCAAACCCAACACTAACCCATATAGAAGTAAATTTTTTTAATAAAAAATAGTAGAGGAATGCTGCAACCATCCCAAATATACCAATGACAAAAAATGAGATTACAACTCCTAGCCAACTATGTTTCCACGCACCAATAGCCCATGGTTCAAGGACAATATTTGGTCTTATGTCTGTAAAATGAAAATAATAAGCTACATAGCCGATCATACTCCAAAAAAAGCCACCAATAAATCCAGTAATCGCAGTGTTAGCTTTACTTGACATCGGTTTTTGATGTTGATTTTGTTCTAATTTTCCAGTTTCCATATTATTCACCTCAAAAATAGTATATCCTTGTTTATTAAGTTCTTACGTAGAAACTGAAATATATTAATAGAGGTTCCTTATCATTATTTGGTAAAATATATGGAGAGAAATGATAGTTCATTTTGATTGGAATGATTTTATATATCTGCTTCATATTTTTCATTGATTTTTTCTTTTAATAAGTTTAAAAATACATTTTCTTGCTCAAGATGCTTTTAGGAGGTGGCATAATGAATCGGAAAACATCTTCCATCATTATTTATGTAATTATCGGGTTAGCGGTTATCGGATTTATATTCACTTTAATGGAAAATCCTAGTAGGCTCATAAGTATGGTCGTATCTTCACTTATTATTATCGGGATAATGGTTTTCATTCTCAATACGCTCATGAATTCAAACCCTACTTCTCGAAAAGAACAAAGATCTTTTATAAAAGCTGCAAAAGCTTCTAAAAAAAAGTATCAACATAAAAGAAAAACGACAATCAAGGGAAAAAGCGCAATAAAAAAGCGGGATATTTCCCACTTAACAGTAATTGAAGGGAATAAAGGAAAAAAGAAGAATCGTGCCTTACATTAATCATAGCGCTATAATTGTTGTTCAAGTTAATATGTCCATGTTTTTAAAAAACGTTCGGTCTCTTCTCTACCTACTTGAAGGAGGGCCTTTTTTTTCTCGTTTGTTAATGAAAATTCAGTCGTAAGTATCCCTTCCGTTGGGATAAATATAATATCTTTAACATGTTTTCTTGATATATATCTTGTATCGTGGGCATCTTTCATTGTTGTAAAAAGAGCTTCGAACATTTGAAAAGCATTTTTTATTTTTTTTGGTTCACTATCACTAAAGTGGGGACTTAGTTTTATACCAATCACTGGTCTTATTTTTTTTACGTTTTCTTTATCAAATAGCCACATTGGAAAATTACTAAGTACACCTCCGTCTACTACAATTACTTCACCTTTTTGAGTACGCAACCGTACAGGTTCAAAAAAATAAGGCAAACTGCAACTCATTCGAATTGCTTTTGCTACAGAAAAATTTTCATAAGGGATATCATATTTATGTAAGTCATCAGGTAAAATTAACATTTTCCCATTAGTCAAGTCTGAAGCAATGATTCGGAGTCTCCCTGGTGATATATCACCAAATGTTTGAATGCCTCGTGATGCAAGTAGTCTCTTTAGCCATTCTTCAAGCGCTTGTCCTTTGTACAATCCTAATCGCCAATAGAGTGGGAGCCATTTTAAAATTCGTACAGGTATTAGATTTTTCCGTTCATCCAATAGTGTCGATAGTTCTATCTTGTTTAGCTCGTCATAAATTTCTTTTGCACTGTAACCAGCGACTATTAAACTGGCAATTATAGCTCCTGCGCTCGTTCCAGCTACCCGACTAAATTGTATTCCCCGATTTTCCAGCGCTTCGCAAGCGCCAATTAAGGCAATTCCTTTAATACCTCCACCTGAAAAAACCCCGTCTACATTCATCATACCCCTCCTTCACTAATCCTCTCATTAATATTTAATATCGTTAGCTCGGTTATATACGAAAGATATGAAATTAATCGGTAAAATCTTATGGTAGTGTGTGTTAGATAAATTAAAGTAACTGTCGCTAGTGACATTCGAATTTATTAACAATTCGATTTATTCGTTTTCTTTTTGGCACAAAAAAACACCCCTCTAGAAAATTTTTAACGGGTTTACTTTTGAGGTGCAAAGTACTAATTCACATAGTTAATCACAATGTATTTCGCGGTATTTTCACAACAAAGTTCACATTATTAATCACACTAAAAGGCTTAGAAAAATTTCTAAGCCTTTTTACAACTCGTATTTTGAGTACGGTTATTCGAATTATTTAACTAACGGTTATTGAATGTTCTCTTAGTTCCTTTTTAACTTTAGATAGGTCATCGTAAGATATCCAGTCCTTTCTTAGTTTAATAATACGACCATTTTTTAAGTGTAACAATATTTCTTTTTCCAATACTTCACATTTATTTATATCGCTATAATTTATTCTCTTATCGCCTAAAGGTAATCTTCTGAGGTGTATAGTTAATACTTCATTTCTTAGGGTGAAATAGATAAGACTAGTCATTTTTGTTAAAAACCTTATTCCCGAAGCAACAGCTAGTATTCCAGCTATGAGAAATAAAATCGAGTTGTAATTTATAGCGCCCCAAAATTGTATTGCAGAAAAAATAAACCATATAATTGCACTTCTTTTCCATTCTGGATTCTCAACTAATTTAACCTCCATTTATAATCCCCCTTCGCTTTACGTTAAACTTATTTTAACTAATAAACCAGTCTCACTTTGTTGACTTATAATAATATTACCACAATAAGATGAATAGTCGCAAAATAAAATCCTCTTATTTATTTAAAATAGAGTATATCATTTATCGTAAACTGTTTGTCTGTCAGACCTAATTGCTGAGCAGGTGTTTTATTGATTCCTTTAGTTTTACTAGCTAAACAGAAATTGTAGTATGTTCGCAAAATGGTTAAAGACATTTGAGCATACTTTGGATTAAAGTTTGCATAGATATAACTTTTTCCACCACCTCTTGCTGTTACCAATGGTCTTTCTAAGATTGATAACCTCCTTCGAATGACCTGCATAAAATTGTTTGTAGGTCTATCGCTGACCTTCAAAAGCATATTTGCGACATGTTCATCCGAATATGAACTTATGTCTGTTGTACAATCAACAGAAAAATATCCTTTATCCGATGGAGGCAGGGGATGTTCAATTGGATTTTTAGCCCAAACTTTATAGGTCTGGATTCCGTCTGATAGAGTTTTATATAAAGGGAGCGCTTGCAATTCAGAAATAACTTTTAATGTTGCCAATTTGCTTTGCGACATTTTATGAAATCCATTTCGTTCGCCCCAGTCCTTCAACATAGAGGCTGCCTCGATATGTTCCTTATATGCATCTGGGAGATCCTTATCACGATCTACTTTGCATAGAAAATGATGGGCATTACCCGAAAGAAACTCATCATTAAATGAACGGTAGATAGCCTTCATGATAGTCTCATCTTCATCTGATACAAACCGCCAATTCTCCGAATGTAGAGTTTGTTTAATCAACCAAAGATGGGCGATCGCAGTATAATTTGAATTAGTATGAAGTCCATCAATATACTTTGTTCTTTTATAAAATTCATTAAATGATAATTGATATTCAAAATCGGTTTCGTTATCCTTTTCTGTTGGTGGTTGGGGTGAATGAGAAAAGCGCAGCCGCGCGTTTTTTCTTGAAAATCCATACAGATGGTCTTCCTTGTAGTAAAGTGTATCACGGTGAATATCTTCCAAACTAACCCTCCAATCATAAGCCACATCAGATCGAAATATATAGCCTGAATCAATATCTCCCGTCACTACTATATGCGTTTGCATCAACTTATCTTCCAAGTTATCGTATCGAAGACCTCCGTGCCCCTTTTTTCGAACATTGTTTAAATTGTAAATCAGTTTATCCGTATTTAACCACAGGGACTTGAATTCCATTGTTTTTAATGGTTTTTGCTCGTGTCGTTCTAAAAACTCAAGACATCTACGATATAGCCATTCCAATTTGTGATAATAAGTCTTTGGCGAAATATCCAATGCTTCGCAGGTTCTACTTACTGGCATCCGATTGAGAAGCATTTTAGCAAACGTCGGTAATATGTCATTCTTCTTTTGGTGGTAGGTAAATTTCTGTTCTCTATTCGGAAGAACATTGGTTATTTTCTTACATTCTTTACATTGCCACTTTTTGGAGCCACCACTACTTGTCCCTCTTTGGTAAAATGATTTTTGATTTATGAATGGCGTAACATCTTCATTCGAACACCCTTCTCTATGAAAAACATAGTCTGGTTCAATATCCATCACAGTGTCCATCGTAGCTAACCGCTTGATTTCTTCGGCTACGGACCAATTGGAGAGAGGGGTAACCGTACAGTTATGTGTAATCCTATCTGGATAAGGTTCATGATTCGAATTACAAACAATCACATCATTTCTGCCTTTCCCTTTACTACTAAGTTTATATCGACTCGGTTTATGCTTGATTTCTTCAAATCTCTTTTGGGGTTGTCCGAACCACAAACAATATGGATTAACACAATAATTGAACTGAATTGTATGAGTTTGATTGTTAAACATAAACTCAACGGGCTCAAATAATTTATTGTACTTTTGCGAGAAATGTCTCGGACTCAGTATTGGATAATCAAGATGTCTGTCCAACAATTCATCTGATGAAACAGGTTCAATAATTTTAACTACATCATCTAATGCAGTAGCTAACCGTTTAAGTTTAGCCAATTCTTTCGTCTCCCTCCATTTCAAAGATTTGAGCTAAAATCCGCTTGTTATAGCGTTTACTTTTGACCCATTCGAGAAATTTCTTATCGTTCAAGATATTTAGCAAGAACTCATCAACAATTTCCTCTTCGGTAAACTCTGTATATTCCGCATAGTATTTCACAATAGAACGGGTTCGTTCAGATATCTTCCAATTCACTTTTTCAGCTCTTTTATTTTTAGGCTCGATAAACTTCATTGACATACGGTTATTCACCTCCATTTTAAATTCACATTTCAATTCACACGGTTAATCTCACTCAATTCACATACCCTACAATAATTATTTCCATATATGTGATTTTGTATGCGAATTTAGGTGTGAATAAGTAAAATATTTATCAGTAAACATTGATATTATAACAAATAAAAACACATTAGAATTCAGTCGTGAATTCCAATGTGTTTTTAATTGTTCTTTTGCCTTTTTGCACCTCTAAAGTGAACCCGTTAGAAAATTTTCTAAAGGGGCGTAACAATGCCATTTTTTAATACAGTATGACTTTCATTGTAACGATACAGCTTTTTTTACCGATTTGACATTACACAAAAACTATTGCTTTTAATTGGTACTATACTTTTAAAGTCCACATTTAAGTTGGGCACCGCAATTGTCACATGTGTTACAACCACCATGTTCTTTTACTTTTCCTTTGCGACAAACTGGGCATGTATTACCAATTTCTGAACCTATTGTTACATCTGTTGATCGTAAATCTTGAATCGTGTCAACAAGCATAACGATTGGTTCTTCTTGTTTTTCTTTTACCGATGCACTTTCGTCCGCTTTTAATGTTAAAACTTGTGCATCACGGCTACCATCGACATATACTGTACCACCTTTTGCTCCGCCCTTATATAGACGTTCATAAACCTTTTGAACTTGTTCAACAGCATATCCTTTAGGGGCATTAACAGTTTTACTAATAGAACTATCAATCCAACGTTGAATAACACATTGAACATCCGCATGTGCTTCTGGTGCCAGTTCCATTGCGGTTACAAACCATTGTGGTAACTCATCAGATGTAATATTAGGATTTTTATCTAAATATTCTTGAACAATATCCGCCTTTACTTCAATAAATTTTCCTAAGCGGCCACTTCTGTAATAAGTAAAGGAGAAATATGGTTCTAATCCGGTTGAAACCCCAACCATCGTACCAGTAGATCCAGTAGGAGCCACTGTTAATAAGTGGGAATTACGAATTCCATTTTCTAAAATGGACATTCTAATATCTTCTGGCATTTTTTTCATGTAGCCAGTTTCAATAAATGCTTGTCTTAAACGATTCGTTTCTTCCGCTGTTTCACCAACTAAATATGGAAAACTACCTTTTTCCTTAGCTAGCTCAACGGATGTCCGATATGCCGTTGTCGCAATTACTTCAAAAACTTTATCAACGAGTTCATTACCTTCTTTTGCACCGTATTCTTTTTCACAATAGATAAGTAAATCGGCAAGACCCATAACACCTAGACCAACACGGCGTTCGCCAAGGGCTTGACGTTTATTTTCTTCTAAGAAATAAGGTGTTGCATTAATAACATTATCTTGCATCCTTACCCCGATTCTAACTGTTTGTTGCAATTTAGCAAAATCAACTTGTTTTGTTTCTTTGTCTACCATATTTGCTAAATTGATAGCAGCTAAATTACAAACAGAGTATGGTGCTAGCGGCTGCTCGCCACAAGGATTTGTTGCGACAACTTTTTGCCCATAAGCACGAGCATTCGTCATTTCATTAGCGTTGTCAATGAAGAAAATGCCTGGCTCTGCTGAATACGTTGCACATATATTAATTAAGTTCCATAATTCTTTCGCTTTCACTTTGCGATATGTCCGCACTCGGTAACCCATTTGTTCCCATTCTCGAACATCGCCAACTTCATGCCACTTTTCATTATAGTCTTTCATTTCTTGTGGACTATAGGATTCAACGTCAGGAAATCTCAGTTCATATTCGCCATTATTTTCCACAGCTAGCATGAAATCATTTGTTATACAAACAGATATATTCGCACCCGTTAAAAATTCTGGATTATGAACTTCATAACGCCCACCGTCACGAAGCTTTTCTTCTGCTTCTTGGATCACTTCTTCCGTAAATCCACCGGAACCTGGAATATTTTTATAACGAAGAATTCCCTCATACATAATCCGTTCTTGTTCTTTTAGCGGGATAAATTTCAATTTCTCTTCTGCAAGTTTTTTAATTTGCTCATCCTCTGTATTTTCAATTAAGAACCGCAAAATTTTTGGGTTTTGCATTTTAGAGATTATGAATTCGATAATATCAGGATGCCAACTTGACAGCATAATCATCTGTGCGCCACGACGAGATCCACCTTGTTCGACTAGATGAGTTAATTTGGCTATATCATCAAGCCAAGAAACGGAACCACTAGATTTACCATTCACGCCTCTTGCTAATGTATTTCTCGGTCTTAAAGTCGATCCATTCGTTCCTACACCTCCACCACGACTCATAATTTCCATTACTTGCTTACGGTGTTCGGAAATTCCTTCTCGTGAGTCACGAACAAATGGCATTACGTAACAATTAAAGTAAGTTACTTCTGTTCCAGCGCCAGCACCATAAAGGACCCGACCGGCTGGTATAAAGTTCAAACTTACTAGTTCTTCGTAAAACTTTTCAAACCATTCTTGTTGTTTTTCTGGAGTTGTTTCTACTTCAGCAAGACCTAAAGCATTTCTTTTCGCAATTTGTTCGTAATAAATCTCCAGCGGTTTTTCAATAACATCTAGTGAACGAACAATAATACCCGCTTTTTGTTCCTCTTCATTGTCTAGTGAACCGCGATATTCACTATCTACTAAAACAGTAGCTTTTTTTGCTTCCCAGTCAATATCTAGTATGTAGCCTAATCCTCTCGCTGGAAATTTTGGATCTTCTTTAATAGTCAATACGACAAAATCACCGTTTGTTAACGTAATTTTTTCGGTATCTTTGAAAGAATAACGGTCTAACATTACAAGTCTAGAAACACCTTTAAAAGTGGTCTTCATATCAGCTGTTATCGGATGAACTTGGGGGAATAACCGAATGGCCTCATTCAACTTTTTAGCATCGATTTTTGGTTTTTCATTAACTGTCACTACCATACATTCATCTCCTTTAACTATCATCACCTGTTAGTAAATCTTGATGTCTATTAAATTAGTTTTACCTTATCATAGAATATAATTTAATTCAATATATTGTGTTGTATTATTTTTCGACATACAACATATTGAAATAATGGAACGAATATGTCGATATTTGTCAAGCTCTTTCGACAAAAAACAACAAATTTTCATCTATAAGTTTATATGTTTATAACCCTTTTTTACACTAAACAAGAGTTAATTTTATCAGAGATAGAATAGAAAATAAAGTGGAACTTCAATCAATGGAAAATTTACTAATGTGAACGTTGGGAAACATTTACACTTTCGTTTGCTTACGTACAATAGGTGTTGAATAAAATAACAGAAAAAACGAATAATTATTAGACAAAAGTATTTTTCTATTTGAATTTATTTTCTCTTTGCGCTTTTATATAATCATTTATATAATAGGTAGTGTGGATTTTTTTTGAAAGGAGTTCTACAAGAGATGATTTATATTTTACTAGCCCTTCTCATCCTTATTATCGGTTATACTTTATTTAACTATTTTCAACAAAAGAGAATATTAACTGTTTTAACGCAAGATGAATTTATTGAAGGATATCGGAAGGCGCAATTAATTGACGTTAGAGAGCCAAATGAATTTGAAGGTGGACATATATTAGGAGCTAGAAATATTCCGCTTACACAGTTAAAAATGCGGCTAAAAGAAATTCGCCCAGATAAGCCAGTATATTTGTACTGTCAAAGTGGCTCCCGAAGTGGTCGGGCTGCCCAAATTCTTCACAAAAATGGATACAAACAGCTTTACCATTTAAAAGGCGGCTTTAAAAAATGGACAGGTAAAGTGAAAACGAAAAACTAAAAAAAGTATTTCTCCGTCAGTGGGTTCACATGGTACCAATCGATGAGTGAAATAACAAAAATAAGGACTGCCCTATAAGTTATGAGATGATAGTGAATTATCTTAAATAAACTTATATTGGCAGTCCTTTTTAATTATCCTTATGAATATCTTAAAATCGGTTTGCGTGCTGCTTGTGTTTCGTCTAATCGTTTAACGACAGTGGAATGCGGAGCCTCCTGCACAATTTCAGGATTTTCTTCTGCTTCTTTTGCAATTTGAATCATTGCATCAATAAAAGAATCTAACGTTTCTTTCGATTCTGTCTCTGTCGGTTCGATCATCATACACTCTTCCACATTAAGCGGGAAGTAAATTGTAGGCGGATGAAAACCGAAGTCAAGCAAACGTTTGGCAATATCGAGTGTTCTAACGCCTAATTTTTTCTGCCGTTTGCCACTTAACACAAATTCATGCTTACAATGACGGTCATACGGTAAATCGTAATAGTTTGCAAGCTTCCTCATCATATAATTGGCATTTAGTACAGCATATTCTGTTACTTGTTTTAAACCTTCTGGGCCCATTGTCCGGATATAAGTATAGGCACGAACATTAATACCGAAATTTCCATAGAACGGCTTAACTCTACCGATCGATTGCGGACGATTGTAGTCAAAAACATATTTATCTTCTTGTTTTACTAATACTGGTTTTGGCAAAAATGGAATTAATTCTGCTTTAACACCAACCGGTCCGGAACCTGGGCCACCCCCACCGTGGGGACCTGTAAATGTTTTATGCAAATTCAAATGAACGACATCAAACCCCATATCACCTGGACGTGCTTTCGCCATAATTGCATTTAAGTTTGCCCCATCATAATATACTTTGCCGCCTGCCCCATGAATAATCTCGGTCATCTCTAAAATCTGTTCTTCAAATAACCCTAGTGTATTAGGGTTCGTTAACATTAATGCTGCTGTATCTTGGCCAACGACTTTTCTTAAATCCTCGATGTCTACAAGGCCGTTTTCATTTGATTTTACCGTTACTGTTTCGAAACCAGCTACTGTTGCAGACGCTGGATTCGTGCCGTGAGCAGAGTCAGGGACAATCACTTTCGTCCGATTAAAATCACCGTTTGCCTCATGAAATGCTCTAATCATCATTAATCCCGTCCACTCTCCGTGGGCACCTGCAGCCGGTTGTAGTGTTACCTCGTCCATCCCAGTAATTTCTTTTAATGATTGTTGCAAGTCATACATTAAGCTCAAAGCACCTTGGATAGTAGATTCATCTTGTAACGGATGTAAATGGGCAAATCCAGGAAGTCTTGCTACATCTTCATTAATTTTCGGATTGTACTTCATCGTGCATGAACCAAGCGGGTAAAAACCTGAGTCTACTCCGTGGTTTCGCTTCGAAAGGGCAGTATAATGACGCATGATATCAAGTTCCGAAACCTCTGGAAAATTCGCTTCTTCCGTTCTCACATAATCATTTGGAATTAAATCTTCTAATTCTACATCGGTTACGTCTAATTCCGGCAACGAATACCCGACTCGACCAGGCTTACTAATTTCAAAAATGAGTGGTAAATCTTTGTTATGCATAAAGAGCCCCCATTTCTTTAACAAACTGTTCGATTTCTTCCCGCGTGCGTATTTCCGTTACACAAACAAGTAAATGATTTTTGTATTGTGGATACGTTTGTTGTATATCATACCCAGCGATAATTTTCTTTTCTAATAATTTTTTTGTAATCTCTTTTAATGGTTTATTTACTTTTACTACAAACTCATTAAATGTCGGCCCTTCAAAAGCAATTTCAAACCCGTGTTTTTGAAAAAGGTTTTTTGCATAGTGGGCTTTCTTTATATTTAAAATAGCCATTTCTTTTATCCCTTGCTTTCCTAAAGCAGTCATAGCGACGGAAGCAGCTAATGCGTTTAACGCTTGGTTGGAACAAATATTAGATGTTGCCTTATCTCTTCTAATATGTTGTTCTCGCGCTTGTAAAGTTAATACAAAACCACGGCGGCCATCTTCATCCGTTGTTTGTCCCACAAGTCTGCCTGGTATTTTTCGCATTAATTTTTTCGTGACGGCAAAATATCCGCAATGCGGTCCCCCAAAAGATGCGGGAATTCCAAACGGTTGCGCATCTCCTGTCACGATATCTGCGCCAAATTTCCCTGGAGGAGTTAGTGCTCCTAAGGCGACTGGATTAGTTGATACGATAAATAGTGCTTTATAACGATGGACGATTGGTTCTATCTCTTTTAATTGTTCAATTTGCCCAAAAAAATTCGGATATTGGACAATAACTCCAGCCACTTCATCTGACATCAATTGTTTCAAACTATCGATATCTGTTACACCATTTCGTTCCGGTATTTCAACGACTTCGATGTGCTGTCCTTTTGCATATGTTTTTACAACATCCCGATACTCTGGATGAACAGCAGCTGAAATTAATATTTTCTTTCCCTTCGTATGACCTGCGGCTAGCATTGCTGCTTCCGCTAAAGCAGTACCCCCATCGTACATAGAGGAGTTAGCGACATCCATTCCCGTTAATTCACAGATTAATGTTTGAAATTCAAAAATCGCTTGCAATTCACCTTGTGAAATTTCTGGTTGATAAGGAGTGTAAGCTGTGTAAAATTCCGAACGGGAAATAACGTGATTGACTATTGCTGGAATATAGTGCTGATACACCCCTGCCCCTAAAAAGTTTTTATAAGTTAGTAAGTTAGCATTTTTCTCAGATAGTGTTAATAATTCACTAAATAACTCATGTTCTGATTTAGCTTCCTTAATATTTAATTGTCCTTTAAAACGAACTTTTTCCGGTATATCTGAAAATAATTCGTCAATAGAAGCTACTCCAATTTCTTGAAGCATTTCCTTTTTATCTTGTTCCGTCATTGGCAAATAACGAAAATTCATCGAACATACCCCTTTCCTATGTAATCAACTATATAGTCTCCAATTGATTTATTTAGCTTTATTTATGAGACTTGAATACAACACATTTCTGTGAAATACACTAAGCAGAAATCAAACGTACTTAATTGTAAGCATTTATTTTTTAATAGTCTGAACGAAAAATTACTTTCGTTTATAAAATGGGGTTGGAACTACTTTTGCTTTTAACTGTTTCGCGCGAACTTTAATGGTCAATTCATTGCCTACATTTGCATATGACGCATCCACTAAAGCAAGGCCGATATTTTTCTTCAAAGTAGGTGATTGAGTTCCAGAAGTAACAAATCCGATTTTGTCATCATTAACAAAAACTTCGTACCCATGACGCGGTATTCCTTTGTCAATCATTTCAATTCCGATTAATTTTCGTTTAACACCATTATTTTTTTGTTCGATTAATGCTTCTTTACCGATAAAATTTGCTTCTTTCGCTGTCTTTACGGCAAACGAGAGTCCAGCTTCTAGAGGCGAAATACTTTCCGATAATTCTTGACCATATAATGGCAAGCATGCTTCAAATCGTAACGTATCCCTTGCACCTAACCCACAAGGTACTAATCCAGCTGATTCCCCTGCAGATAAAATTTCGTCCCACAAATATACTGCGTCCTTACTATTACAATAAATTTCAAAACCATCTTCTCCTGTGTATCCAGTTCGTGAAACGATCGCCGTTACTTTTCCGAGTTTCATTTGTTTGAATTGAAAAAATCCGATTTCTACTAATGAGTTTTCACAAGCTAGATTTTGTAAAACCTCTTCAGCTTTTGGTCCCTGAATTGCTAGTAAGGCATATTCATTAGAAACGTTTTGAATAGTTACACCGTCTATCTGATGTTTCATTAGCCATTCGTAGTCCTTATGACTGTTGGCAGCATTTACTACTAATAAATACACGTTTTCTTCTAAATGATAAATTAACAAGTCATCTATTGTTCCGCCGGCTTCATTACACATAATATTGTACTGAGCTCTACCAATTTTAAGTTTCGACAAATCATTTGTCATCATTTGCTGCAAAAACGACAGTGATGTCTCTCCAGTAACTAAAATTTCTCCCATATGGGAAACATCAAATAATCCCGCCTTCGTTCGAACCGCTTCATGCTCAGCTTTAATACTAGTGAATTGTACTGGTAACTCCCATCCACCAAAGTCTATCGTCTTTGCATTCCATTCCTGATACTTTTGAAAAAGCGGTGTTCGTTTTAAATTATCCATATCCTCGACCCCTTTCCTAAAAATCATAAAAAAAGACAGAATACCCATAAAAATTGAGTTCTCTGTCCTGTCGCCTGAGAGTTTCTCAGCTGTTCATGAATCAACAACTAATTTCCCCGTTGGCGGCTTTTTGTTGAAAAAGCACTCTCCAGAGTTGCGTCCAATACGAGTTCTTTTGCCTGAGAGATTCGTAATAATTACTTGCTCCTTCGGCGCTACAAGTGTAGTCTCTCCCCGCATTTTCATCCGCTACATATTTTTCTTTCATTTGGTTAAACTACTTTTATATTACAACTTTTCTTTTCATATTGTTATTTTTCTAAACTTTCAACTACTATCGTATCATTGGCAATAGGATTTTCGCAACTTTTCTACTTATATAAAGGAGTGGTCTTTTCTATGGATGTAACAATCCAATTCGACAATTCTTGGCAAGAGGAATTTTTAAAAAGATTAGCGACGGATGGACCTTGGGCGAATTGGAATTTGTATAAATTGGCGATTGAAGCGAAAAAGCATACAATCATTCCCGAATTTAAGGGATTGCAAGCCCCTAGATTTCTTCCTGAGTTAAAGCCGCTCCCGCACCAATTAGAAGCTGCCAAACAAGTTGTTGAGCATATGAACGGGAAAGCAATTTTAGCAGATGAAGTCGGATTAGGTAAGACGATTGAAGCGGGCTTAATTCTAAAAGAATATATGATTCGCGGTTTAGTAAAAAAAGTTTTAATATTAGTCCCTGCCTCGCTCGTCTCACAATGGGTGTTCGAGTTAAATAGTAAGTTTTATATCCCTGCGATTGGTCCGAAAAAAGGCTTCGGCTGGGATGTCTATGATGTAATTGTTACATCTTTAGACACTGCCAAAAGAACTCCACATAAAGAAACGATACTCGAACAGAACTATGATTTAGTTATAATAGATGAAGCACATAAATTAAAAAATCATAAAACAAAAAACTATGAATTTGTTCAAAACTTGAAGAAGAAATATTGTTTATTGTTAACAGCCACACCAATTCAAAATAAAATCGAAGAGATTTTTAATTTAGTATCTATCTTAAAACCAGGGTATTTAGGCAGCTATTCCCAGTTTCTCGAGAAATATAAGCGGGAAAAACAGCATATTACGGATGCCCATTTAAAGGCGTTAGTAAATAAAGTAATGATTCGTAATCGCCGGCAAGATACGAAAATAGCTTGGCCAAAACGAATTGTGGAGACGGTTTTTATCGATTTATCGACCGAAGAGAGAGAATTATATGAGGCGATCTCAAAATACCGGTCAAATCATTCAACCGTTAATAATGCTTTTTCTATTTTAACTTTGCAAAGAGAAGCCGTCAGCAGTAGGGAGGCAGTATTCGTCACAGTAAAAAATATGCTAGAGAAAAATGAAGAGCCTTCTCAACAATTAAAGGATTTTGCTGAGAAAATTGTCCAATTAATTCATCAAATTAAAGTAAATTCAAAGGCAGAAAAAGCGCTCGAGTTGATTAAAGGCATTAATGATAAGGTCATTATTTTTACGGAGTATCGGGCTACCCAGCTATATTTGCAATGGTTTTTAAAACAGCACGGAATCAGTTCCGTTCCCTTTAGAGGGGGTTTTAAGCGTGGTAAAAAAGATTGGATGAAAGACTTGTTCCAATCAAAAGCACAAGTACTGATTGCAACCGAAGCTGGTGGTGAAGGAATCAATCTACAATTTTGTCATCATATGATTAATTTTGATTTGCCTTGGAATCCGATGCGGTTGGAACAAAGAATTGGCCGGGTTCATCGACTAGGACAAGAAAATGATGTGAAAATATATAATTTCGCAACAAAAGGAACGATTGAAGAGCATATTTTAAGCTTACTATATGAAAAAATACATTTATTTGAACGAGTTATCGGCGACTTAGATGAAATCCTTACGAAATTAGATTTTGGGAACTTCGAAGAACATTTACAAGATATCTTTTATCACTCGAGTTCTGAAGGGGAAATTCGCATAAAAATGCAAAATTTAACAGCAATGATTGAGTTGGCACAAAACTATAAAGAAGGGGGAGAATTACATGGAGCAGCAGGCAATTCATAATTATTTATGCGATTTTTTTGAGTCTGTTGAATGTTCAATTGAAGAAAAAACGAAGGATTATTTAACCGTTCAATTAACGGTAGAGATGGATAAAGCATTAATGAATCGCCCTTTTTACTGGCATTATATAGAAAAAACAGGCGGTGTTCCCAACCCTCAAAAACTTACATTTATTACTAATTTTTCAAGCGATCAAAAAGGCGAACATATCCATTTTGGTTCTCCGCGCTTACATCAAATTTTCCATTTAACAAAGGAAGAAGGCAGTTTTATCCGTTTATTTGAAAATAGGAATGGAGAGCCAACGAAACAAATTCCACTTATCCCGTGGCTCTGCTTAAATGTTGCTGTTAGTTATCAATGTGATTTAAAAAAAGACCGGTTTCGTTCCATCGGACTTAATTTGCTTAACGGACAAATGATAGATAATTTTCATTTTAGTTTGCTGGAAAAATCTTTAAATTTAGTGCCGAAAATACCTGATTTTGCCTTTACTTATTCCCCGTTAATTATGCCAAAAAGTGGTATCGGTCGGATTAGACAGTTTTTAGAAAATGAGATTAAACAAGAAGATTTGTCATGGGCAAATGCTGCATTAGAAAGACTAGAAGAAGATTTGCAACTGCTTAATCAGTTTTATGAGGAAATAGAGGAAAAGCCGGAAAGTTATGAGATTGAAAAAGCAGCGATAGAGCAGTTATACGAACCAAAGATTATCATTTCTATTATTAATGGAGGGCTGTTTTATTTAACGAAGGAAGCATTTCAATAATCGAATTCCTCTCCCTAAAGAAAGGGCTATCCTAAGAGTGAATGATCCCTATTTTAGGATAGCCAACATAATCATTATATTAGGTTTTAATTCCAAAACTTAAAAGTTATCGCATGTCTTACCAACATCATCTTTTATATCTTTTTAGGATAATTTTACTTTTATCAACGATTTCTTCTTTAGCCATTTTAATACCGCTACCGACAACAAATGGCATGATTCCAAACCATCTATGCATAAAAGGATCGCGAACTTGTTTTCGCTCAACTTTTATTCGTTTCCGTTCTTCTTTCGGAGTATCAAAATGTTGGATAACTGTTTGAGTTAAAAATTTAACATAGTCATTAGATTTCATTTTAAATCACCTATAAGTAATGTTTTAGTTATAGGATGACCAGGAACGAGTACTATTAAACATTTGAAAAATGAAATTCATAAAAAAGGATTACCTATTTTTTCAATAAAGAAAGGATTTCTGAAACAATTTGCAATGGTGATTTTCCGTTCGTTTCGATCGTCATATTTGCTTGTTGATAATATGGAAGCCTTTTGTTATAAATATTATTCAATTCGGTTGTCGTTTTCTTTAGTAACGGTCTTGATTTGTCATTTTTTATCCGTTCATAGCTTGCTTGGAAAGGATGACTAAGATAAATAACGAGACCTCGTTCCTTCATAAGGATAAGATTTTCTTGATCTTCGACAATTCCCCCTCCTGTTGCAATTACCGCTCTATAGTTCGACAATTCTTTTAACACTTCATTTTCCATGATTCTAAATCTATTTTCTCCAAATTGGGAAAAAATGTCAGGAATTGAGAAATGATACTTCTTTTGCAAGACTACATCTGTATCATAAAACTTCCAATTCAATTGTTTTGCTAATTCTTTTCCGATAGTAGTTTTTCCTGCACCCATAAATCCAATTAAATAAATAATTGTCGTTTGCATTCCTATCCCTCTTTTAATATTCCATAATCCATTTCGAAATTGATTTCGTTCCAGCATGATAAATATATTGATTTTTTAAAGTAGCTCCATTGTCTGTTATACATTCTATCATAACTTCCCATTCATCTACAGAATGATTTTTTATCGAATACGTGATAGTGCTGTTGTTAAGCCGAATTATTTTATTCTTTACTTCTTGTTCCAGTTGTATTTCTTTGTTAATAGTTTCATAAGCAAAATGCAAACTTAATTCTAGTTCATAACTGCTTTTTGTTACAGAAAAGAACCGTTTTTCTGTTTCATATTTCATTATGGAATAAATAGTTATTGTAGTAAATAAAAGTAAGAGAAATAAGGAAAAGGGAAAAATAAAGCCACTTTCCCGATTAAGCAACTTCGATAATAGTAAACGGTAAAAAAATTTGCGCTTGATATATTTTGCCCTGTTCATACTGAGCAGTAATGACAACCCCTTTATCAAATAAATCAAATTTGATAGAGCGGACGCGATAAAGTAATGATTCATGTCCCGCTTGATTTACCCTTCTTCGTAATTGATCTTTATACTTTTCATAAGTAATTATCTCACCCTTTTTGTTGTAAATTTCTAATTGATTTTTTCTATTTATTAAAACACGTTCACTACTTCGCAACTCAATCTTTGCTTGATTCAAAAAGATTTCCCACTGCATTTGAAAAGTAATTTCCTCTGAATTTGCATAATATTTCAGAAGCGGTAATGCTATAGTTATGAACATCGTTATTAAAATAAAAATCGAAAGCGAAAGCAACATCTCTAGTAAAGTAAAACCATCATCCGTTAATTTCCAACGATTGACAAATATTTTTTTCATCTGCTTTCCTCAATTGATAATTAATGCAATAGTTTCTTCCAAATACAGTATCTTCTACTGTTATCCGATACTCCGTCCCACTAGTTCCTACAACAATTTTTTCAGATTGTATTTGATAAATCCCTTTTATCATTTCATTCGTTAAAATGTATTTTGCCTCGTTTTCTAATAGTAATTGTTTTCTAAGTAGTTGGATGGACATAAATGGTGGAACTACAGTTGTAGCGATAATTATCCATATAAAAAAGCCAATTAACATATCTAAATACGCTGAGCCATCCTCCCTTTTTATTCCTTTATTTATCATGTTCACTTATAACAAATCTCCCCCTTCCGATATGCAACGTTAAAACATAAAGTTTTTTTCCTTTTTGAAAATGGATCGTACCAAAACTAGGAACATTACCATTACTTTTAAAATAATTACTTAACACTGTCCCTCCATCCACAGTAATATTTGCAGGTATTTTCCTCCTAATCATTACATCCTGACCAAAGGGCCATATTCGGTATTCATTCATCGATTTATACACTTGATAATATACGGGTGTTCGGTTTACCATTGCATATTGTTGCGCATAATATAAATCTTCCTCTAATTGTTGTAAAAAAATTTTCGTTTCGATTTTATCAGAAAGGGAAGTATATAATGGTGGTAAAAAAGAAACTAACATTAAAAAAATGGTCAATGCGAGAAGCACTTCTATTAACGTAAAGCCTTTTTGGCTTTTCCTAATCCACATCGTTTTTGCACCTTTTTTGTATTGTTTAATTACAGCTTACTAGTAACAACTTTCCCGTTTTCTATCGTTACCGTCTCTCCACCAGGACATTTTAATTCTTCATTTGGCAAATAGTTTTTCGACTGTAATTCTGAAATAGAATTCGCTTCAACGCCTTCATCAATTAAATACGCTTGCATTTGTGCTTCTACCATTTTTATTAAACCATCACACCCTTTCGTCTTTATCGTTTCATTATGTTTCGTAGCGTTAGGAATGGTAATAATTAATAGAATAGTAATCACAAATAAAACGACCATCATTTCAATTAAAGTAAATCCACGGCTATTTTTACAATATTTCACAATAATCCTCCTTACATGTTATTTATCATTTGAAAAGTTGGTAGTAATAACGAAATATATAAAGTAATTATCCATATTCCAATAATGAGGAAAATGAATGGTTGCAGTATTTTGATGATTTTTTCGATTTGCTCAGAAAATTCCTCAAGGCAATACGTACTGTATGTTTCTAACTCTCCTGCTAATCGTCCTGTCATTTGACCATGTTGAATAATAAAGCTTAATTCCTCGTTCCAATAAGGGATTACTGTCACTGCTCGGGAAAAATCAACCCCCTCTAATAATCTTTTTTGCACGATTTGACAAGCAGTATTTAAAAATTTCTTTTGTGGATCATTTCCTAATAACTGTAATGATTCATTTAAAGAAATTCCTGCTTGCAACAATTGACTTAAATGGAATGCGGAGTAGTACGTATTCCAAAGTTTTATTATTTTGCCGATGATCGGCAACCTACTATATAAGCACATACGTTCATGAGGCTGAACTTTGTTTAAAAATAAGCGATAAAAGATTACTATCATCAACATGAAACAACATAGGAGTAATAAATAAAATGTTCTATATTCATTCAAGGAATTTAACATACGAATAAGCAAATTGGGCTCCACTTGAAAAGAATCGTATAAGTGGAGAAATTGGGGTAAAATATTTGATTGCATAATAGCAAATAAAATAAAGGTAAAAGAGAGTAAAAAAAGCGGGTAAGATAATAATTTTCTTACTTGCTGCCGGTTATTCAATTGCTTTTTCAGTAGTGATCCAGCCGTTATAAGACTTTTTTGTAAGTCACCATTTTTTTCACCAAAATAAGTGAAACTAACGCAAACTGGCATAAACCGGGAAGCATTTAACACAGAGTAAAGCTTTTCACCTGCATTTAGTTGACCTATAGCGTTATAAATTACGGAACGGTTGTTTTCATCTACTTGATAGATCAAGAAACGTAAAGCTTGATTTAAAGAATATCCTTGTCCTAACAGTGTGCCAAGTCTAGTTAGAAAGTCGGCTTGATCTTTCATATTCCACATTTTCTGTTTCAAATGAATGAATCCAGCGATCATATTCCTTCTCACGGATAAAACCTAAAGCCACCCCTTTTCTAAGTAAATTTTTTAAAGTGGGAAAATTCGGTTTCGTTCTCACCCCCTTTAATTCGAGAAAAGCTTGTTTCAATGAACGACCATATAATAGTTCAAATAAGGCTGCACGCTTTTCCTCATTTTTTGCACAATATATCGAACATGTATCCTCTAGACAGTAAGGACAAATAAGTTCAACGAGACGTTGAGCTGTCACTGCCACAATCGTTTGTTCCATATCAGCCCAACTTATCCCGAATTCTTGTAGTCGATATAATGCGCCTTTCGCATTTTTCGTATGCATCGTCGTTAATACTAAATGCCCTGTTAATGCTGCGCGGACAGCAATCTTTGCTGTTTCTGCATCACGAATTTCCCCAACCATTATAATATCAGGATCGTGCCGTAATATCGCTTTCAAACCAGTGCTATAAGTAATACCCGCCTTTTCATTCACTTGAACTTGTAATATTTCATCTGATTGCTTTTCAACAGGATCTTCTAACGTTATGACATTTCGTTGTAAAAAGTTCGTGGAATGACGTAGTAAGGAATATAAGGTTGTTGTTTTTCCACTTCCAGTAGGTCCTGTTAACACAATCATCCCGTGAGAATATTTTAGCAATGATAAGATGATTCTTGTTTGTTGTGGGAATAATGATAATCGTTCAATTTGGAGAAAATCTTGTTGTGGTAAAATACGGATAACAATACTTTCTGAAAAGATAGAAGGAAGAGTGGATAGACGGAGTCCGATTTTTTTATTTTCATAAGTAATGGAAAACGAGCCATTTTGTGGCCTTCTTTTTTCACCTATATCCATTGCTGCCTGAAACTTTAAATGAGAGATTATTTTGTCTGATTCTTCATGAGTGAGGGTAAATTTTTGAATAAGTTTGTGGTGAATGCGGAAAAAAACGATGCTTTCGTTAGACTTTGGTACAATATGAATATCAGTTGCTCGATATTTCACTGCCATTTTAATAAGAAATTCTGCTCTTTGTTCTGTCGTCATCGTCACAAGTTTCATCACACTCCTAACAAAACTATTAACATTAATAATATATATACAATGTTTTATTCGTTTCGTCAATAAATAATGTTCATTTTCTTTTTAAAATAATACTAGTTAACTTTTTATTAATCCAATGAATCTAGTAAGAGCATCATTTAATAAATACACAATATTTTTCCGTTTCGGTATAAATAATAGTGAATAACTTGTAAACTTAATGTGAACATTTTCTAACAATTAAGAAACTTAACCTTTCATTCATTCCATTACAACATTAATTATACTATAATAAAGAAAAACGCCCACATGAGGTGATCACATGGAACAAACATTAAAAATTACAAACGTACTTGCTGATCCAACACGGTATTCAATCTATGAATACATTACAAAGCGGCATAAAGAAGTAACTGTTCAAGAAATTGCAGATGAATTTGAAATCCACCCAAATGTTGCACGGCTCCATCTATCCAAATTAGAAGATGTGGACATGTTAAAATCAGAAAACAAAAAAACAGGGCGTGGCGGAAGACCGAGTAGAATTTACCGCTTATCAGATGATGTTATTGAACTTAGCTTTCCGTTTCGAGATTATCGACTATTAGCGAAAATTGCCATCGATTCAATGTTAAAATTAGGAGAACTAGCAGAAACCGCGCTATATGAAACTGGTAAACGTTACGGTGTTGAATTAATGGAGTCCCAGTTAGCAAAACGATCCATGACAAAAGAGCAACTTAACTTTGAACAAAAAATCGATATATTGAAAACTACATCTACTATGCTAGGTTTTTATCCTGATTTATATATTAAAGAAAACGAGAAAAAATTCTTTTTCCAAATCTTTAATTGTCCTTTTAACGAAATTGCTAAAGAACATAAGACAGAAACTTGTAATATGCATATAGCTTTTATTAAAGGTTTATTAGAATCATTGTTCGAAGATTTTGAGTTAATTGGAACTCAAAATTTAATTGACGGATGCGATTCTTGCTCATACAATATTAATATTTCAAAATAGTAAGGTAAAGGTTTACAATAAGAACCACTCTCTGTATAATGTAAGGGAGTGGTTATTTGATGTGCAAAGGGGGGAACAATAGTGGATCGAATGTTCCGAGTATTGGCATTCTGGACTGCTATTTTTAGTGTTATGTTTTTCGTGGGTGGCGAGAAATTTTATACGATGGCATTATTATTTTTAGCGCAAACAGGATTTTTTCTATTATTAGGTTATTTGCGTCTATCAGAACGAATGTATATGTACATATTCGGTGCCTATTTAACAATTTTCTTTGCAGCATTTTCTTATTACACCGTTTTCGTCATGTAATTTATGAAAAATCAAGGCCCTCCTGCTAAAAATATTATTTAGGAGTATGCGCCTATCAAATCTGTCTAGTAGTAATTCACTGCTAGACTTTTTTTATTTCTGTTTTTTTCTAAACAGGAAAAGCTGGATTTGGAGTAGTAGCTTGCAAATTTTTTTATCTTTTTTCTTGAAATTGGAACCTATTTCCTTATTATCCGTATGTATATACTGTTTGATAGGTTTAAAAGGAGGAATTTTATGGCACAGTATGCGCTCGAAGTTAAATCTCTAACGAAAACGATTGGTCAGAAACGCATCGTTGATGATGTTAGTTTTCAAATTAATAAAGGAGAAGTATTTGGCTTGCTCGGTCCAAATGGAGCTGGGAAAACAACGATAATTCGGATGATTGTTAAACTGATTAACCGAACGAAAGGGCAGGTAATCGTTAATGGTTTAGATACAGATACATCCTTTTCCAAAGCGATGAATGAAATTGGTGCAATTGTTGAAAACCCAGAATTTTATAAGTATTTAACAGGTTACCAAAACTTAAAGCATTACGCCCGGATGGCGATAAATCCTATTCCAAATGACAAGATAAACGAAATTGTCCAGTTTGTCGGATTAGAAGATGCTATTAATCAAAAAGTAAAAACGTATTCACTAGGAATGAGACAGCGATTAGGAATTGCTCAAGCATTATTACATAGTCCAACATTACTCGTATTAGATGAACCAACAAATGGACTCGATCCTCAAGGAATTAGAGAATTCCGTGAACATTTACGGAAACTTGCAAATGAAGGCATATCAATCTTAATTTCTAGTCATCTATTATCGGAAATTGAATTAATTTGTGACCGTTACGCTATTATTGAAAAAGGTAAAATAATCCAAATTGCCTCCATTCACGAACAGCAAGACGAAAGTGAAAACATGGTAAAACAAGTGCAATTTACTGTTTCTCCACTGGAAGACGCGATGAATGTATTGGAAACATTGCCTTATGTTACTAATATTGAAAGAAAAAATGAAACTCAATTTAGCATTCACGTCACTTATTATAACATTGCAAAAGTAAATGAAGCATTAGTTAAAGAGAATGTCAATATATTCGAAATTCAAATTAGCCGAAAAACATTAGAAGATCGCTTTATCGAAATTACGAACAATAACCAACTGGAGGTGAAACAATGATTGCCTTAATTCAAAATGAACTGATGAAAATATTTGGGAAAAAAACGGTAATTGTTTATGCAACGCTTATTATTCTGTTCGTATTCATCGGTGCACTCATCTTCAATAAGTTTCATGGATTCATTACGGAAGCTGTGAGCCCTGTAGTTGAAGTGGAAGTAGCAGATCAATCAGATGAAACTTCACTAACTTCCGAACAAGCAACAACTGAAAAGAGTGATCCTACTACATGGGAATTTATGCGTTATATTGTTTTAGACTTAGTCTCCTTTGTAACATTATTTAGTGTAGTAGTTGTCAGTCAAAATATATCAAGTGAATTTGGGGACGGGACCATTAAGCAATTATTAATCCGGCCACACCCTAGATGGAAGATACTATTATCGAAATTTGCCGCAGTAAATATTTACTCGTTATTTTTGTTATCTGTCCTTTTCATCAGCGGATACATAATCGGTCTCATCTTTTTCAAAAGTGGAGGATTTTCCAACACCATTCAACTTGGCGGTTTTGGGGGATTCGGATTTCAAGAAGAAATCTTTGAAACAACGATTGGAAAACATTTCTTCCAGACAGTTCTATATTATTTGCCAGGACTATTAATCATTAACACAATCTCTTTCATGCTTTCAACTTTATTCAAAAATCAAGCTTTAGCAGTAGGTGTAGGAATTTTCGTTTTATTTATCAACTCTACTTTATCTGGAATATTTACCATTTTAATTGATCGATATGAATGGTTTAAATATTTAATATTCCCTAACTTAGATTTGCGTGTCTATACAGAAGGAGTATATATTGAAGGGATGACAGCATGGTTTTCTTTAACCATTTTAATGATTCATTTCATCGCCTTTATGGCAATTACCTTCACTTACTTCCAAAGAAGGGATATTAGCTTTTAAAAACTAATTATGGCTGTCCCATCACGAATAATGAACCCTACATTAATCGATGATGGACAGCCTAATTTTATAATTTTTCCTGAATTAATACAAAAAAAGCACTACTTATTGAGTCATCCATGATTAAAGAACGAATTGCTCGATTTCTTTTACTGACAATAGAAAAGGGATCACTGTTCTCGTGATTCGTCAATTTACTTAGTAATCCTAATTCATATAAAAAATCATATTGTTTATATACTCTTCTCGTAGTAAATTGAAACGCCTCGCCTAGGGTTTGTATTGTGTCAATATGGATATCATGTGTAATATCCATTTCACCTGTTCTAGTCAATATATTATTTAACAATTGATGCTTATAAAAACCTCGCAACGTTCCAGTATGACGGCTCGGATGGATTAATTGCGCATTCGTCCAACCATAGTCAATGGTAATCACTATCCCCCTTATTATTTTTTGATATAATTCCCGAAGATTGCTCACCATTGATAATGGTATCTCTAGCCTATGATTGTTTGGAATATTGCTAGAAAAATACTCGTTTCTATATGTAATAATATCTTCATTACTAAGTTTCATCAATCTTTCATAGAGACTTCCATTCTTCTCCCCTATTACTACTTCTTTTAATTCGCCATTAACTTGTTGGACTACATGGACAGGCAAAGCGTCTAGCCATTCATTGGAAAAAACGACACCATTTATTTGCGGAAGTTCAGAAATGTCTTCATAAAAAAAAACGGGAAAATTTCCTAATTTTTCTTTTTGTAACTGTCGATGATAGTTACTTTTTTCAACCGAAAAATAGTGAATTTTATCCAATAATTTTGCTGATAGTTTTTTTATTTGTTCTAAAAAGAAATAGGCGAAATCTCCTGTTCCACTCCCCACTTCATAAAAATGAACAGGCAAATTGTATTCATTTGTCATTTTGATAAAATACTCAGCAATTATTTCTGCAAATATCGGTGTCATAACTGAAGAGGTGTAATAGTCACCGGTTTTCCCAATTTTATTAGACGCTTTTGAATAATATCCATAATCTTCATCGTACAATGCGTAGTTTATATACGTATGATAACTAATAACCCCTTTGTCACTATTTCGTATTGCCTCCACTATTTTTCTCATTTACTCCCCCAAAACAACTAAGTTTAACTTTGCAAAAACGGATTAACTAGTTTTTCCCTTTTAATGGTCGTTCGAGGTCCATGTCCTGGAAAGACGATCGTTTCTTCTGGTAAAGTTAATAATTTTGTTTTAATTGATTTAATTAATGTTTCGTAATCTCCGCCTGGTAAATCTGTTCGACCGATACTTCCATTAAATAAAGCGTCTCCAGCAATAACGAATTGAAATTCTTCATTATAGAAGGAAATACTTCCAGGAGAATGACCAGGTGTTTCAAAAATACGGAAGGTAAATTCATCCATTTGGAAATCCCCTTCCCCCATAATGAAATGGTCGGCTTGTTTTGTCCGCACGACTGAGTTAGGAAAAAATAGTTGTGAACCATTTAAACTTGGATTCAGTAGCCACTCTGCTTCATTTTGATGAACATATACAGGCACTTCATATTTCATTCTTATTTCGTCTACTGCCCCTATATGATCAAAGTGAGCATGGGTTAGTAATATTACTAGCGGCTGCGATTGATTTTGTGAAATCCAATCAATAATTTTACCGGCATCTCCACCTGGATCAACAATTATGCATTTGTCTTGATTATATATAATATAACAATTCGTTTGTAATGCACCTAGAGCCAATTGCTCTACTCTCATACTAATTACACTCCTTACCTTATTCACTAAACTACTTATATATTATAACATTTTTCATTAGACAGCGATTGCAACTCGACAAAAGAGGAAAAGAATTATAAAATAGAATTGAATTGTTTTTATTTATACAGGGTATATGTTATTAAAGGTGAAACAAGGGGGAATTTAACATGGAAGTTGGAGTCGGAACAGTCATTATCACAGGCTTAGTAACGTTACTCGGTCTTTTTGCAATCGTTTCAACGTTTAAGAAGAAAAACTACTTAGGATTAGTTTTCTCTTTGCTAACCGTTGCAGTATTTGGCTTTTTTACAGTTATGACTGTTTATTTTCAAGGATATCCAGAATTATAAAAAGACAGCTTATTGGCTGTCTTTTTATTTGCAAACTACTCTGTACGTTTCTGTCCGACATATCATTATTATTAAATTTCCAACATTACTCTCGCCAATCATTGTTGTTAATCTTTGTAAATGTCTCACCTTATCTAATGCAAGAACTTTACTCAACCAGGACCACTTGTTAATTATTCTAAAATAATGAGCGGTTGTATTTTTTTGTCGTTAAAGGTGATGATGTTTTCAAAATAGTACCCAGTTAAACAATAATTTCCTTCTGGAGAACAACTAATTGGTAAATTATCATTCAAATTAAGTAAAATTTTTGACTCTCCCGTTTTTATATTCCTTTTAACTAATTGAAAACCTCCTGCATACATATCACTCAATCCGCTTTCTAAAGGTTGAACCATAAAAAACTCCGAATTATTAACTAGATCATAAAAAGGAACTTCCCAACCCGAGTATGCAGTCAAATGGGGAGTTTGAAACTCATCTATTAATTGAAGTGAAGAATTGAAAAAGGAAATATATGCTTTTTGGTTATTTTTCAAATCTGTACGAATGGTTAAAATGACATCTTTCCAACCATTAATATGATAAAAATTCCGCCCAACTAATGCTTGCTCGATTTGACCATCTTTCCAAATAGCTAGTGGTGATTCTGTAGCAATGGAGCTAGTATCCCAGTTAATCATAATTAATTCTTCTTCACTTTTCCAAACGGCAAAAGGTTGAGGAATATCAATTTTCTTCATTGTTTGATTGTCTGTATTCACTACATACATTGAAAATGTCCAATCTTCATGAAAGGCACTAATTAATAATTCACTATTTAAGTAGGAATTCCATGTATAATCAATTTCTGTTGATTCTATTTTTGTAGAATATAACGGTTTTTGCGTTTTTAAATCAAAGATAGTCATCGCCGCTTCATGAAACATATTGGAAGTGTGTATAGCCAAATATGTACGGGACCGATTAAGTTTTGCAGAAGTGATTGGTGATTTGGAGGTATAGATGATTTGCTTTGACCCGGTCCAAATATTATAGGCATATATAGAAGAGCCATCACCTTCATTTTCGATAACTAATACTTCATTATTGTTCAGCCAGCCGGTAACTCCGTGAAATTGTTGGACATTAAGTTGCAATGGCACTATTTCTTTATTAGGCAATGGCTTTAGTAAATTATTATTTTGGGAAGTTGATCTCTTACTATGTAAATTAGTCTTTCCTTGATGAATATTATTTTGGCAGCTTGTAAGTAGTAAAGTAAATAAAAGTAAAGCAAGCATAAGTACAACAGGTGTTCTTTTCATTAACCTCCCCCTTCCATCACCATCTATATTATTAGACGAATACATATAAAAAATGTTTCATTTTTATTGCATTAATTTTAATAATTGATGACAAAATCAAACGTAAAATGACAAACACTTCTATATCCAGGTAATTATTAAAATGTTTATCAAATAAAATAAGACAATTAATAATAAAAAAACAATAACAAAGGCTGCCCGCATGCATGATCGAAAAAACTTTCCATTAAGATATTGAAAATAACACTTTTTTCTCGTTTATATAAAACAAAAGAAGAACACATTGAAAAAATGTGTCCTCCAAAAATATTGACTTGCTATTCTTTATTAATGATGTTTCCATCTTCATCAAAAAATCTTAATAAATCTCCATAGATGATTTTGTCGGAGTATTCTAATTCTGTTAATGCCTTTTCGCGATATGGTCCACATAATCCTTCATCTGTCGGTTCACCAGTACTTTTATCGTAACAAATACCATCGACATAGACAAAGTGATTCGTAATAAAACGACCATCACGGAAAACTACTAAATCTGTCCGTCCTTTTGCAAATAAATCTTGACCAAATTCTAAGTCGCTACCCGTGTCAATCCCTAGTAAATGTAAAATGGTCGGCTTTAAGTCAATTTGTCCTCCGACTTCTTCTATCGTTTTCCCCTTTTCACCCGGAATATGGATGATTAACGGTACTCGTTGCAATTGAGCGGTTTCAAATGGAGTAATATCTTTTCCTAAATATTGACTCATTGCTTTATTATGATTTTCTGAAATCCCGTAATGGTCCCCATACATAATAATGATGGAGTCATCGTAAATCCCGCTTGCCTTCAGCTCTTCTATCAATCTTTTTACTGCTTCATCCGTGTATCGAACTGTTACAAAATAATTATTTACCGTATTGCTATTTGAATTATATGGTTCAATCAATTGATCTTCCTCGCCTAATTCGAATGGATGATGATTCGTTAATGTTATAAATTTTGCATGGAAAGGTTTAGGCATATTTTGCAAATGTTGAATCGATTGTTCAAAAAATGGTATATCCTTTAACCCCCAGCCAATACTATTTTCATCTGTTATTTCGTAATCTTCCATACTATAAAAGCGATTATATCCTAATGCATTGTACATTATGTCACGGTTCCAAAAGCCTTTATTATTTGCATGTAAAGAAGCAGTGAAATAACCATTTTCAGATAATATTTCTGGCAAAGCGCGGAACTCATTGTTAGAGTGTGTAAAGAAAACCGCACCGCGACCTAACGGATATAGCGAATTATCCACTAGAAACTCAGAATCAGAAGTTTTCCCTTGCCCAGTTTGGTGATAAAAATTAGGAAAATAGTAACTTTCTTTTATAAAATCATTTAGAAACGGTGTGATTTCTTGTCCGTTAACTGTTGAATTAATAACGAAACTTTGGGTAGACTCTAATGAAATTAAAATAACATTTTTCCCTTTTGCCTTACCAAACATTTTCGGATTTGGACTTTTTTCGTTTGCTCTAACGTAGTTTTCAATTTCCACTAAATCATCACTAGAAGCGAGCGCCTTCTGTGCCGTTGTTTTTGACTGCAAATATATATCATATAAAGTGTAATTAAATGGTCCAATATTTTTTACAAGTAACTCTCTATCGAAAGTTCTCGTTAATAATTGTGGCCGTTCTGTTTCTGCTAATCCTAAGTTAAAGAAAACAATCGCTGCCGTTACTAAATAAAAAACGCGACGGTTTATTTTAGTAAATGGCTGGTGTTCGATAAACTTCGGTTTTAAATAAATAATTAATGCTAAAATAAAGAAATCTATGAAATATACTAAATCTGTTAAATGCATTTCTGCCATAACACTACTATCTAAATCTCGAAAATTATTAGTTTGGAATAGTAATGGCAATGTAATAAAATCATTGAAAAACCGATAAAAAACGATATTGGCATACAATATGCCCGAAATTAACAAACTTGAAATTAAAATATAGCGATTACGATTCTTTTCTTTTAAAAACATGGAGATCCCAAAAATGATTAATAGAAAACTAATCGGGTTTATAAACAAGATGAACTCTTGCATTGCGTTATCAGTAGAAATGTGAAAAGTAGCTTTATAAGTAATGTATGTTTTTACCCATAAAAGTACTGTTGCAATCATTATTAGCGCAAATTTAGATTGCTTTAGGAACTTCATACTAAAATGCCTCCTTTGTTAACAATGAACAATGTAAAATAATGGCATCCACATTCATGTTTAAACAAATCATATAATAATACTTTTTAAAAACAAATGCAATTATTTATACATATTCAAATAAATTGACCGTGTATTTATATACCCCTATTATTAGACGGTTAAAACGCTTAAATGTTTCATGAAATTCCATTTTTTGAAAATTGAATCTTCACTAAAAAACAAGGAGCTTGTCACAACTCCTTGTTTATTTGTATGATATTTCTTTATAAGTATTACAACATATTTTTCTTCACTAACCACCCTGCTCCAATAACACCAGCATCATTTCCTAACGTAGCAAGAAGAATATCCGTATCTTCACGTGATGGTGGGAATGCATATTGATTGTAATATTTTGTCACTGTTTCAATCAAGATAGTACCCGCTTTCGAAACCCCACCACCGATAACAAACGCCTCTGGATTTAAAATTGTCGCAAGGGTACCTAATCCATACCCTAAATAGTTTGCAAATTGATCTACAATTTCTAAAGCAATTTCATCCTTTTCTTTTGCATGGTCAAAAATATCCTTCGCTGATATATTTCCATTCTCAGCTAAAATTGATTGAAGCGGACTATTCCCTTCATATCGCTTTAACGTATCTAGAGCAATCTTCACTATGCCTGTTGCAGATGCAACGGTCTCAAGGCATCCATGTTTTCCACAATTACATAAATATCCATTCTGCAACTGAACGCTCATATGGCCTATTTCACCAGCACCGCCATTCGTTCCTTCAACAATGTCTCCATTAACAATGACCCCGCCGCCTACTCCAGTTCCTAAAGTAACGAAGACTAAATTGCTTTTACCGTTTCCAGCACCTTTCCACATTTCTCCTAGGGCTGCACAATTGGCATCATTTCCGACAAAAGCTGGCATCGATAATTCCTGCTCCAATTCATCCTTTAAAGGATAATTTTCCCATCCTAAATTAACTGCTTTTGATATGATTCCTCCATGAACGACAGGACCGGGCGTACCCATTCCAACTCCTAAAAAATCAGTAGTGGATAATTGTAAGTCACGTACTTTATTTTGAAATGATTTAGCAATATTTTTCACGATGTTTTTACCGTTATCACTAATATCTGTCGGTATTTCCCATTTTTCAACAAAGCCACCTTCTGCTGTCAAAAAGGCAAGTTTCGTTGTTGTTCCTCCAAGGTCTACTGCAAAAATATACTGTTTTGTCATTATTTATCACCTAATTTATCTTTTTCTTTTTGTATTTCGTGCCGTAATAATAAAAGCGCCATTTGAAAATCATTACGGTCAACTAATTGGGACTGATATAATTCCTTTAATTCAAATTCCATCATTTCTAAGTCGGCAATCCGATTCCCTACGTAAATTATTATTCCGTATTTTTTTAATAGTTGTTGAACATCATAAATCGTTTTCATGGCAACCTCACCCTTAATTTTCCACTATATTATACTATACTTTTCACAAAATCGCATTGAAAATAAAAAAATGAGGTTAGCTGTAATCTCCTTGTCAAAAAATATCCATAATTGAATGAAAAAAACTGCTTAAAAAAGCAGTTTAATCAACGATCTGGATCTTGTGGATTTAAAATATCTGGACGGGCTCGTTGTAAAGGAATGGGGGAACGAACTAATACATCCCTAAAGGCTCTAAAATTAAACGGAATAAACGGCCACATATAAGGCACATTATAAGACCGCATTGTCACTAATAACAAAATCCATACAGTTATTCCTGCAACAAAGCCATATACTTTTAACCATGCAGTTAATATTAACAAAAAGATTCGCATTATCCGATTGGCTAGACTTAATTCATAACTCGGAGTAGCAAAAGTCCCGATTGCAGCTATCGATAAATATAAGATGACTTCGTTAGTCAATAGACCAACTTCTACTGCTACTTGTCCAATCATTAATGCTGCAACTAAACCGAGGGCTGTAGCTAAAGAGGTCGGAGTATGAACTGCAGCCATTCGCAATATATCTATACCTACTTCTACAATTAGAAATTGTAAAAATAATGGTACTTGCCCATCTTCATTCGGACCAATAAATGCTAATGCTTTCGGTAACAAATCTGGCTTGACTGCAAATAAATACCAAAGCGGTAATAAAAAAATGGAAGCCCAAACCGCAATAAAACGGACAAAACGTAAATATGCCCCAACAATCGGTTTATTTCGATATTCCTCAGCATGTTGCAAATGATGCCAAAAAGTTGTTGGCGCAATTAACGCACTTGGTGACCCATCAACAAATATAATTACATGACCATCATAAATATGTGATGCCGCAGTATCTGGGCGCTCCGTATATCTAACCGTCGGATATGGGTTCCAATGTTGACCAGAAATAAATTCTTCTATCGTTTTCTCAGCCATAGGCAACCCGTCCGTATCAATTTTTTCTAAAGAACTTTTTATATCCTTTACTAAGTTTTGATCGGCAATATCTTCAAGATAACATAGAACGATATCTGTCTTTGATCGGCGCCCAACTTGCATATATTCCATTCGTAATGATTTATCTCTAATTCTTCTTCTCGTTAACACTGTATTAAAAACAATCGTTTCAACGAATCCATCTCTAGAACCGCGAACAACTCTCTCTGTATCTGGTTCCTCTGGTCCCCTTGCTGGGTATGTTCTGGAATCAATTAATATAGCCTCATCAATTCCATCGATTAAAAGAGCAGTTGGTCCTGCCAATACTCCTTCAACTACTTTATTAAGATCATCCGTTTTTTCAATTTCCACATACGGTATTTGTGTATGGGTGAATTTTTTTACTGGATCTTCAGCAAGGTCCTCAGGCTTTAATTTTGCTAGTTCCTTCCGGATTAATAAAAAAACATTATCTTTAATAAAACCATCAATAAAAAAAATAGCCATTTTTCGTTCTGCGTAAACCATATCTAGATGGATTACGTCAAAACTTTTTTCTACACCTAATAATTCCTTCAATATGGAAATATTTTTATTTATATCTTTATGTAACGGAATTTTTTTTGTCATCTCCATTATGCCACCTGCTTTTCTTTTGCAAAAAATTTCCCTTAACAGCATGGACAGTTTAACAACTATTCATACTTACATTCGCAAACTTAAAAAAAACAAACAATCATTCATAGATTAAGGGACAACCTCATATATTGCTAAAAAAGCTCCAAAAAAGTGGAGGGATATAGATGAATAAAAAATTACCACTGATCATTTTTTGTTTAGTTTTTCTTACGGGCTTACTTTGGTTTTTACAAACTGAACATAAAGTTAGTGAAAGTATTACTTATTTTCCAATAGATGAAACCATTACCTTTACCGACGCCAAAACAGAAATAAAAGCGACGAAGGAAAAGGAAAATACGATAAAGCTAGAAGTTCATACTTTTTCTAATAGTGATCAAGAAACATTTTTACGTCAAGATATAACTTTTATTTATCAGAACGGGAGACTAATAGGCAGTAGTAATCAATGGAGGGAAAATAGCAAATTATTAAAACAACGGAAGAAAATCACGCTAAAAGAGCCTAGTTTAATCGAGGCACTTAGTTTTCATCATGCAGAAATTCATAAAGATGGCAACATATTTAGTGCTCAATCCATATCTAATGACAAAATGTATGTGTTTTTTCAAAATAATAAAGGATCATACTATTTTAATACAGCTGGAAATGATTTAGAAAAAATTTGGCAGGAAAAATTGGATGCAAGAGCAAATAAGGTAATCATGGATAGTTTAAAAAAAGCAACCGATACTTTTCAATTGAATCTTGACTATTTTACTGTACTCTCTTTAATGGATTTACCGAATTATGCAACGAAACCGTTACCGAATTTTTCTCAACAACAGACAAATAAGCTAATCGGCCAGCTTTCAGAAGGCATTTATAAAAACTATTTTCTTGGTATTAGAAAAAAAGATGGCACCTTTATTAAACCATTAGGCAGTACCATCCCTTTTATTTTACTTTCTAAAAATAAACAAAGTATTTACGTCGTATTTGAAACGAAAGAAGGAGAATCCATCTTACTTAAACAAACTATTCAATAACTTCACATGTCTTTTGTTACCGTTTTTACAAAGGGACTGGCAAGATTTTATATCCGAAAAATAATGTAAAAATAGTCAACAAAACGGTAACTAATAAGAAGAGTAATTGTTTCGTTTTCTTTGTTTTTTTCGGAAAGTGGAAAATTCCAGTTGCTAGGAAACCACCAATTAAACCGCCAATATGGCCAGAATTATCAATACCAGGAACAGTAAAACCGAAGATTAAATTAAAACCTAATAAGAAAAGAATATTCATTCCCATCGTTCGGAAAAAGATATGGGGATATTCCAGGCCGAAATATAACAATGCCCCAAAACAACCGAAAATGGCACCACTTGCCCCAGCGGATAAATCAAAGGGATTAAAAACAAAGCTAGCAATAGAACCCGCGATTCCAGAAAAAAGATAAATAAATAAAAACCGGAAATTACCGTACAGCTTCTCCACTGCAGAACCTAAATAATATAATGCAATAGAATTCATTAATAAATGTAACACACCAATATGAATAAACATCGGTGTAATAAATCGCCACCATTCCCCCGCTAAAATGGCAGGATTATATTTTGCACCGAATTGAAGCAAGACGTATGGGTCCGTGCTTCCACCGCTAAGCTCTAATAATAAAAAAATGACGATTTGGATGGCAAGGAAAATATAAGTGAATAATGGTTTACTATAATTAAATAACGATTGTTCATTTTTCATTTCCTTAACTGCATGACGCAGTATGGTTTCTCGCATTGCAGCTATTTGCAGCGAATCGTAATCATCTTGCAACGTAATCTCATTACTGTCACCGAATAAATGAATCACCGATTGAATTTGTGATGAGCTTTCCGCTCCTGCTATTAAGGATGAATAGACGGTCATTTTCCCCTTATCTAGTTGCAAAGGTTTTTCTAATAAATATTCATAAGAATCAACTGGCGGTAATGCGGAAACAACAATATTTAACGCTTGTTTATTTGGTAAAAACAAACTTTTCCTTAGCCTAATTGCATTAACTGCGGTCAATTCAATTGTTTGTTTCAGTCTATTACTCCAGTCCACATCTTCACGTTGCAAATGGATAAGCGGAAATTTTTTATGTGAACGATTTACTAGCCAAATTTCATTTTGATTTTCTGATAAATGGATGAGACGGTAATGTTTTTGGAAAATAAAATATCGGACCATGCTCCAGTAAATAAAATCTTCGCGTGAGCTCAATATATTCCCCACTTTCTAAAAAAGTCTTTCTTTAACTATAACGAATAAAAAAAACAAATGTAAAGAGTTTCTCTTAAGATATATAATTTCTTTCCTTTTTCCAAAAAAAAAATGCAGGCTATTTGCCTGCAACATCCGATCGGAAGGTGGATTGAAAAAACATTTTTCTAATAAGTGGAATTTTCATCGTTGTACTTACTGCTACTTGTCTTATAGTTGGAAAACTTAATACCCAATTCATAATGCGATATCGATTTTTATAAATCATAAAAGCGGTAGTCAACATGATTATTTTCCGAAACAAACTAGACAGCATAATATCATCCTCCTGCTGTTAGTTTCTGTTAGTTTCTTTATTTTATCCGCGGTAATTTTTCTTATTCGCATCATAAATATTTGCTTCTGAGATAATTTGATCTATTTGGAAGTCATGTTCTTCGAGAGGCAACTGTTGTACAATTTGTATTTCAAATGCTAAAGATAACGTAGGACCATTAAATTGTTCTAAATAGCGGTCATAATATCCACCGCCAAACCCAATTCGTTCTCCATTTTCTGTAAAGGCTAAACCTGGAACAATTAATAAATCAATTGAGTTTTTTTCCACTGCTTCTGTCTGATTAATTAAAGGTTCTATTAATTGAAAATAGCCTTTCTCGCATTGGGAAAAATCTGTAATTTTTCTAAAGTCTAATTTTCTTGTTTTAGGAATACATTTTGGGACAGTAACTGTTTTCCCTTCTCGCCAAGCCTTTTCAATGATTGGATAAGTATTGACCTCGGGAAAACGAGAAATTGTAATTCCGATAACATTTGCTTTTTGCCAATAACTAGTGCTATATAAATTTTCAGCAATTTGTTCTGATAACCGTTGATATTCTAGTTGTCCTAGTGTCGATAGAGTTTCATTCATTTTTTTCCGAAAAGTTTTTTTTGCTTCCAAAAGCACACCCCACTTTGGAGAATAAATTCAATCAAAAAGAAAACAGCAGGGTTAAAACTCCTGCTGCTTACTTTGTTTCACGGTGTAAAGTCGTTTTTTTATCACGAGGACAATATTTTTTCAATTCTAAACGATCTGGGTTATTCCGTTTATTTTTTGTTGAAATATAGTTACGTTCACCGCATTCTGTACAAGCTAACGTAATGTTTACACGCATGTGAATCCCTCCAGTCATACACAAATTACGACCTTACTATAATATCATCTTTCATCATAAAAAGCTAGTCTAATTTTCAATTCATCATTCAAACATAATAATTCACTTTTGGAAAAAGCGTTCGAGGATAATGTCCATGTGTATGCTTGCACAGTTTCGTTAGGATGGATTGTGCCTTCTAAAGAATAAACACCTAATACATCTCCTTTGCCAATTGGGTTAAAAGGGATATAGCCTTGTTGTAAATTTTTATAAAACTCATGAGTCCTCGAAACCGCACCATATTGGCAAATTGATTTACCAAGAAAACTTCCAGATGATAAAAACAATGAGTTTCCATTAGCAAAAAATAAAACATCTAAGCTCGGTGAAGCAAAAACGTATTGATTTCGCTTATGTTGGATTAACTCATTTTCAACAAATATTTTAACATGTACCGAGGTAGTATGATGATTTTGAAGTTCAATTTTTACAATTTCTAATTCTTCTTTCCGATAAAATGGGGCAACAGATATATTTATTTGATCATTAATTGTTGCTCCATTATTAATTGATAATAAATGATGATTTTCTTCACAAAATAAATAAAAATTCGTTTGCATTTTATCTTTAAAATGACTAGTTTGACGTAAAATTTGATTACTTTGCAGCGAATCTATCATGTTGTTCACCCTTTCTTTTTTACTTGTCCAATATGATATATATATCTTACCATCAAATGAAAATTCTAACAATAAACACAATTTGTCATATTTTGTCGATTACCCTATCTTTTTAATAGGTTGTTTAAGAATTGTGTTCCATATTTATTAATGACGAAAGCGAAGCAGCAGGAACAAACGGACACTTTCGCGGTAGGACGGTATATATGTTTAAATGGAATTATGCTAAAATACTAATTGGGAGTGATACGTGTGAATACAATATTATTTTTACTAGCCATTATCGGAATAGCTCTATTTATCATTTCTTTTTTTATACCAGATGCAACAAAAGAGATAAAAAAAGAGGTGGAACATTTAACATTACAGTGGTATGAAGAATCGTATAAAATGAAAAAACGAATAAAAATATTAGAAGAAGAATTGCTTTTAACAAGTTTTCCCGAGAAAAATAAACGACAATAATTACTGAAATTTATAAAGGTGGAGAATAAATGAATAAACAGTCACTACGTGCTTTTAGTCTCGGTATTCTTATTTCAGTAGCTATATTATTTTTCTCCCAACTTATTATCGGGAAGGATATTCAAACAAATACGGGAAAAGACTTAGCTGCTCCAGAAGGATACAAGCTAGTAAAGACAAAAGATTTTGATAAACTAACAAATGATTTACAAGAAAAGCAAAGGAAAATCGAACAATTACAGAAAGAAAACGACGAGTTACGAAATAAATTAAATAAAGATAAAAACAATGACGGACAAAAGGTTGAAAGTAGTATTACGACCTATAAACTGGAAATTAAAGAAGGTATGACTTTAACAGAGATTGCAGCAACATTAGAGGAACATCATATCGTGGATGATAAAAGCAAATTCGAGCAATTTGTCATAGAACAAAAGATGGACAGAAGCATTCAAATTGGCAGCTATTCACTAAATAGTGATATGAGCTATTTAACAATTGCAAAACTCATTACAAAATGACAAAAAAAGAAGAGGTAGCCACCCTTCTTTTTTTGTAGACTCGATTTAGTAAAACTAGTGTGAAATAGGATAGGTAACACCTTTCCATTGTTTTTTCGAATATTTTCCGCATATTCGGTTACCCAAATCTACCTGAAATATATTCTTCTGTTTGTTTCTTATCTGGATTAGTAAAGATTTTCTCTGTATGGTCATACTCAACTAAATCTCCATTTAAGAAAAATGCTGTTTTATCGGAAATTCTTGCTGCTTGCTGCATATTATGGGTAACGATGACGATCGTATAATCCTTTTTTAAGTCCAAAATTAATTGCTCGACTTTTGCGTTGGAAATTGGATCTAGTGCAGATGATGGTTCGTCTAATAAAATAATATTCGGTTTACCGGCAATAGTTCTTGCGATACAAAGCCTCTGTTGCTGACCACCAGATAAATTTAAAGCAGAATCATATAGTCGTGTCTTTACTTCATCCCATAGGGCTGCCTTTCGTAAACTGTCTTCAACGATGTCATCTAACACTTGTTTTTTACGTATTCCGGCAAATTTTAAACCGTGAGTAATATTTTCGTAAATGGATTTCGGAAAAGGATTAGGCTTTTGAAAAACCATCCCTATTTCCTTACGTAGCTGTACAACATTTATATCTTTTCTTAACAAGTTAATCCCATCATACATAATCTCGCCATCATAGCGTGCAGTTGGTATGAGATCGATCATTCGATTAATTGTCTTTAAAAAGGTTGATTTACCGCATCCAGACGGACCAATTAGTGCTGTTACTTCATTTTGCCTTATTTCCATCGTAATATTTTTTACTGCTTTTGTTTCACCATAATAAATAGACATATTGTTAATGTGCAAAGCTACTTCCGCTTTATTTGTAAGAACATCACTATTTTCTAAACGATTCGGCTTTTCAATCGTAATAGCTGTCATTAAGAAAACACCCCTATCAAAGCTTTTCCTTCCAATATTATGAGGAATTGTTTTTCCACTTTATGAATATTAAGTGGTCAACTATAGGCTTTTAATATTGCCATAATTAGATAATCAAATATTTTATCTTTTCCTCAGCAAAAATTTATCTGGACTAAATGAGTAATCCATCAAATGTCTTAACGATTCTTTTAGTCGGAAAAATCCCCTTTCAAAACACGCACTATTCTTCGGATCAATTCACTATTTCGTTGCAGTCATCTTTTTATATAAGATGGTACCGATTAGTCTAGCAAATACATTAAATGCTAAAACTGCAATAATTAATAGTGTAGCAGCACCTTGTGAAATTTCCTGAACATCTGGAATGATCCCTTGTGTATTTAAAGACCAAATATGAACTGCTAATGTTTCAGCAGGTCGAAAAATATTCAATGGTGAAGTATCTGAAAATGGATTCCAATCTAAATAATTCAATCTTGGTGTTGATAAACCTGAAGTAAAAAGTAATGCAGCTGCTTCACCAAAAATCCTCCCTGATGCCAAAATTGCCCCAGTAATAATTGCAGGCATCGCTTTTGGCAATAGAACGTTCTTGATGGTGTACCAATGTGTCGTTCCTAAAGCAAGACTAGCTTCCTTTAATTCCTTAGGTACAGAGCGAATCGCATCCTCACTCGTTCGCACAATCACTGGCAAATTCAATATTGTTAATGCTAACGCCCCACCTATAATCGTGTTGCCCCAACCTGTCATATTGACAAAAACTAATAAACCAAACATCCCAATAACGATGGAAGGCAAAGAAGATAAAACTTCTATACAAGAACGAATAAACTCAGTAAATTTATTCGGTTTTGCATACTCTGCCATGTAAATACCGCCACTTATCCCTAATGGAATAACGATTAACATTGTAATGAAAAGAATGTATAAGGAATTAAACAATTGATCGCGAATTCCCCCACCTGCCCGAATGTTGCTGGATGGATTTGTGAGAAAGTCTAACGATAATTTTTGAAAACCATTGAAAAAAATATAAGAAAAAAGTCCTATAACAAGGGAAAATAAAATAAGTGCGATAAATACAAAGATAACGGTTGCCAATCTATCATAAATTTTTGCTTTCATTAAATCTTCCTCCTAGAAGATAAAAACCGAATAAATATGATAAACATGAATGACATAACTAGTAAAATTAGTCCCATCGACCATAAAGTATTATTTTCAATACTTCCATAAGTTGTATGACCCATATTTAACGTAATAATCGTCGTTAATGTTCCGGCCGTATCTAATAGACTCGTCGGAAAATCACGACTGTTTCCAATTACCATTTGCACTGCCAATGCTTCACCAAAAGCTCTTGACATTCCTAAAACTACTGCCGTTAGCAAGGTTGGCAATGCGGCAGGTATTAGTACTCTTCTTACTGTTTGCCAGCGAGTCGCACCTAATGCATAAGATCCCTCTCTTAAACTATTCGGCAAGGTTGATAAAGCATCTGTTGCTATCGAAGTAACTGTAGGTAAAATCATAATACTTAATACAATAGTTCCCGATAATATGCTAAAGCCTAAGCCACCAAAGTGTTCTCGAATAAATGGAACTAAAACAGTTAAGCCAATAAATCCATATACAACGGATGGTATTCCGACAAGTAGTTCGATAATTGGTCTTAAAACCTTTTTCCCTATTTTCGGCGCAATTTCGGACATAAAAATTGCTGCCCCGATTCCTAGTGGACCAGCTATTAATGCGGAGAAAATGGTGACGGCAAACGATCCGAAAATAAATGCAAAAGCTCCATAATGTGGTGCGTCTTTATTAGTCGGATCCCAATTCGTACTAGTAATAAATTTCAATAGACTTATATCATTTTTAATAAATGACTGGATGCCTTTCATAGTTAAAAATATCGTTATTGCTATAGTTGCACTAATAATAATGAAAGCGGATATTGTTACGAGGTATTTTCCGCGCTTTTCATCATCGAACCATTGTTTTTTTTGTTGGAGTAATCGGTTTGAACTTTTTATTGTTTTTTCCATTATCACACCTCATATTTGCAAAAGGGCAAAAGAGTTAACTCATTTTGCCCTAAAATTTATTTTTTCAAGAGGTTATTTTTTTGAAACAGGTGTTACCGTTCCATCAACCGCTCTTTCTACTTCCATTTTTGTTACTGGAATGTATCCTAATTCTGGTAATAAAGAAGTTTGTACTTCATCACTTAACATATAGTCTAGGAATGCTTTGACAACACCAGTTGGTTCACCTTTCGTATAGGAGTGTTGATATGCCCAAATCGGATATTGTCCTGTTTGAATATTTTCATCTGTAGGCTGCACTCCATCTATGGATAATGCTTTAACTAAATCATCCGTAAAGTAAGATAAAGCTAAATATCCAATTGTCCCTTTTGTTTCAGAAATAATCTTTTTCACTGTGTTCGAAGAGTCTTCCGTAATTCCTTCTGCTGGAGTTGCACCATCTAAAGCAAAATTCACGAATGTTGCCCGCGTACCACTTGAATCAGGACGGTTAACTAAAATTATTTTTTGATCTTTTCCTCCAAGTTCTTTCCAATTAGTAATTTCTCCTGTGAATACTTTTATTAAGTCCGCTTTTGATATATTATCGATTCCTACTTCTGGATGAACAGCTGCTGCCATCCCAACTACCGCTACTTTAAAGTTAACTAATTCATCAGCCGGGATACCTTCTTTTTCTTCAGCGAATACATCAGAGTTGCCGATATCCACAGATCCCTCAGAAACTTGACTAAGTCCTGTACCTGATCCACCTGCATTTACAGATATATTTACTTTTGAATGCTTATCCATAAATTGTTCTGCTGCTGCTGCCACTAATTGTTGCATCGCAGAAGATCCAGAAATATTTACCGATCCTTCTAATTCATTCGTTGCATTATTGGATGAATTGCCATTTTCTTTTTCTGAACTGCTACTTCCATTTGTACTGCTCCCACATGCAGCAGCAAAAGTAATTACTGAAATGATAGCTAGTAATAATGTTATTTTTTTTACGATCTTCATCTAAATTTCCCCCTAAACGTTATTTGTTTTACAATCCTAGAATAATACTTATTTATTAATCTCGTTTAAACGGAAAGTAAAAGTATTGTAAATGAATTGTAAATATGAGAAATCAAAAAAGCTGACGGAAATTCCATCAGCTTCAATAAAATTTACTATTCGATTGTATCTTCAGTTGTTTCATTTTCATCTGTTGGTTCTGTAATTGTTTCCTCTTGTTTTGCTCCGGACGCTGCTTTCGCCCGTTCTTCTTTTAGTTCAAAGTATGCACGGAATACTTTTTGGGCAATGACATTATTAATGCTCGTCGATGAAGGTTGTCTTCCATAATAAACAGTCGGTACAACGACAGATATTGCAATTTCTGGATTATCGAATGGAGCATATCCAACAAAAGTTAAATTTACCGTATCGTACTTTTGTCTATTTTCGTAAATCGGAACTTGGGCAGTACCTGTTTTTCCAGCTGCGTTATAAGGCTCGTTACTGAAATAATAACGTCCAGTCCCTCTTGAACCATGAGTAACACGCCAAAAACCTTGTTGAACCCGTTCAATCCATTCGTCTTGCATATCAATTTTATTAAGTATTATCGGCTTACTTGTTTCAATGATTGGCCCTAATCCTTTTTCATTTATCTCTGGTTCTCTTATTTCTTTTAATAACAACGGTTTAACACGGTAGCCACCATTAGCAATCGTGGAAACGTATTGGGCTAGTTGCAATGGAGTATATGTGTCATGTTGTCCAATTGCAAAGTCGATATAGTTACCTGGATTTTGTGGAAAACTAGTATAGCCAGTCGCTTCGTTCGAAAATCCGATACCAGTTTCTACTCCTAATCCAAATTGATTAAAATAATATCGTAATTCATTAATTTTGTTCATGTCTACTTTCAATGGACCATGTGGAATATATCTTGCACCACCGATAGCGATAGCAATTTTCCACATATAGACGTTAGAGGATCTTTCTAAGGCGGTTAAATCATCAACCATTCCCATAGTTTGTACAGATTTCTTTGGAGCAGTATTTCCTGCGAAATATAATGGTTCGTCGAGTAACCTTGAATGTGGCTGAATCACACCTGTTTGATAACCCATTAATACGGTTGCACCTTTAATGGCAGAACCTGGGGCATAAGCTGCTGTAAATGTACCGTGAGCAAAGTCCCAAATATCTTTCGATTCACGATCATAATGCTTTCCAGCCAATGATAAGATTTCCCCGGTTTTTGGATTCATTACAACGACAAAAGCGTCATTGAGAAAATTCGTTCGCGGTAACTTAACCCATGATAATAGTTCCTCTTCAATAATTTCTTCCACCCGTTTTTGCAGTTCTAAGTCAATGGTTAATACAACATCTTTACCGCTTTTTCCTTCATTAACAATTTCTGTGTCTACGACATTACCTTTTTTATCCGTAACCGTTTTTATCTTCGTTTTCTGTCCTTGTAATACATCTTCGAATAATTCTTCTATATAACTTTTTCCAATACGGTCATTTAAGCTATAACCTTTCGATTGGTAATACTGCAATTTTTCATAAGGAATCCCTTCATCAGAGGAAGTAACTTTTCCTAATATTGACTTTAACGTAGAGTCATCTGTGTAGCCTCGCTGCCAATCAGTCGTTATGTCAACTCCAGGAAGTTCTGCAAGTCGCTCACTAATAAGTGCATATTCTTTATCTGTTACATTTTCATTTTTTATGATGGTTGGTGTCAATGCCGTCTTATTAATAATCTTCCTAAAGATGGCAGCTGTGTTTAAATCGATGGATTTTAGTTCTGCTTCCGAAATACGCTCAAGCTTCATATTATAAATATCTTTATCTTTCAGTTTATTTTGCTGTAGTAAATTCATTTCCTCATCAGTAATCTTATCATTACCATTATCATTTTCTAACAGCCAAATATCTTTCAAATCTCTTTCTCGAACCTTTTTCATATCGTCTTCTGTCATTTGAATATATTGACTAAGCTTTTTAGCAACCTCCAGTAAGTCTTTTGCCCTAGGATGTTTTGGAGGAGTATAGGTGATAGCCTTTTCTGGAATATTATAGACGAGCAGACCATGATTGCGATCATATATTTCTCCTCGAGGGACGGAAAAACTAACAGATGTTTCATCTGTCCGTTCTACTTCCTCTCGATACATTTCCCCTTTTACTATTTGTACTACTCCGAGCCGCAATATTAAAACAGAAAATAATATAAAGACCGAAAAAAATAATATATTCATTCGCAATGGTATATGGCTTTTCTTTTTTTTCTTTTGCTTTTGTTTCACTCCGCACCGACCTCTCTAAAAATCATACTAATAACTATTTTACCTAAAATATCGACATCGTTCCACAAAAAATACGTACCATAAAATTACATTTATTGTTAAATTAACGATTTGAACAATGTAAAGCTACTGTTTCCAACCATCTATAAGTAATGTGAAATAAAATAAGCAATCATTCGATTGCCTATTTTATGTTTATGAAAGTTCATTTGTTTTATGGCATATTAATATGTTTTTTGTGGTCGCATTTTCGCTTTCGTACTTAATAGTTGCTGTTTCTTTTCACCAGCACTCCCTGGGTAAATATCAGATATTTTCCTTATACAATAGTAAATAAATAAGTAAGATGAACCTAAAATAAATAATAAATAAGGTAAGATGAACTCCATCTGGAAGAAGGTAATACTAATAATAAAGAGAAGTATAGACACTGCCCGACCAAAATTTAAAAATAATTCCCGAACAACGATATATTCTATTCGCATTTCAGCAGCGTTTCTTGCTTTTCCGATAACATCATAAGAAGTGGAGGAGAAAGGAACTAACACTAACGGATAAGAAATGGCAATTAACACTGCATAAATTAACAATTTTGTATATGTTATTTGGAAAATAATCAAAGATAACGATAAAAAAAGTAAAGCTCCACCTAACAAAATCGATTTTTTTCGATGTTTTGGTTTAATATACCTGCCTGCAACATAATAACTAATGAAAGAAACGAACGAATTGAGGAAAGCGAATGTACCAAGTGCCATTTCACTACCAGTTGCAATAAAAACATAAATATTAATTATGAAAGAAAAAACTCCTTCTCTTAAACCTTGGAAAATATTGGCGTTAGTGATCATAAACCAGTCGCGATTTCGCTTTCGCTCCTTCATTACTTCCCGAAATAAATAAACACCTTTGGAAGGTCTGCGTTTCATAGAAAAACTTAATACGGTTGCACAAGTAAATAAAAGGAGAGAAATAGTAAAAATGATAGTATAACCAGTCCAAGATGTAAATCTTGAAATAATATATCCTGCCGCCATTGGTCCAATCATACCGCCAGCAGAGCTTAAAATACCGAGAAAACCGTTGAAAAAGTCTCTATTTTCCGGTTCTGTAATTTCAAAGGTTAGAACATTATAACTTAGCCAGTAAAACCCATAACCAACCCCTAATAAAGAACCTAATAAAAGTAACAAACTCGATGCTTTCGAACTACTGATTAGCACTGCTATGTAAAAAATTGCTAAAAAACAGACACCTAATCGTAGTACAATAATACGGTCTACCTTTTTCGCAATCCGTCCTGCAATAATAAATGTAATAAGTTGAAAAATTACAATGGCTAAATTATACAATCCTATTTTATAAAATTCTCCAGATTGCCTCCATAAGAAAATATTTACAAATGTGTTAGATAAGGCAACACTTAATGAATATAATCCGCCAATGAATAACAATAAAAATAAATCTTTCGTTACCTCGACTTCTCCAAACCACTTTTGAATAAATGTTTGTTTTTTCATCATATGTCCTCCTAAATATATTGTTTGTAAAAGGATGAGACATATGCAAAAAAGCAGCAGATTATCTCTGCTGCTTGAACTCAATAAACTATTTTATTTTGCTGCTTCAAATCGTTTTGCTACTTCAGCCCAATTAACTACATTCCAAAATGCACCTATATAGTCTGGACGACGGTTTTGATATTTTAAGTAATAAGCATGTTCCCAAACATCTAACCCTAAAATAGGTGTTTTACCTTCCATTAACGGAGAGTCTTGATTTGGTGTACTTGTCACTTCTAATTCGCCATTGTTAACAACTAACCATGCCCAACCAGAACCGAAACGTGTAGTTGCCGCTTTCGCAAATTCTTCTTTGAATGCTTGATAGGAACCAAATTTTGCATTAATTGCATCTAACAAAGCTCCAGTTGGTTCACCGCCACCATTAGGTGATAAAATTTGCCAGAATAAGCTATGGTTAGCATGGCCTCCACCATTGTTTCTTACAGCTGTCCGAACATTTTCTGGTACAGCATCTAAGTTTGCAATTACTTCCTCTACGGTTTTATTTAATAAATCCGTTTGTCCTTCTAGGGCATTGTTTAAGTTAGTTACATAAGTATTATGGTGTTTCGTATGATGAATATTCATCGTTTCTTTATCGATATGAGGTTCTAATGCATCATAAGCATATGGTAATTCAGGTAATTGGAATGCCATTTTCTATTCCTCCTATAAATTATTTTTTCATTGCTTTAGAAAAATTTACCTAAAGCTCATTAATTTAAGAGTAGCAAAATTGATTGTCTTACGCAAATAAAATGCACCCTTTAGCTTTTACATCGTTTTCACTACCGGAATGTAATATAACCAAAATTCCCAAAAATATACAAGGAAAAGTTAGTTAAAATAGAAAATTAAATCCTAATTTACCTTTACATCATTACTACCGACGTGCATTGATAATAGCAAACCAGAAACTATGACAAACTAACACAAACAATTATTCTGATTCTTTCACACCTAAAATATGTTCAGCGATATTTACCGAATGGTCACCAATTCTCTCTAAATTAATAATCACATCGACAAAGACAATCCCTGCTTGTCCAGAACAAATGCCATCATTTACCCTAATAATATGTTGTTTACGATACTTTCTTTCAAGTTGGTCAATCTCATCTTCTTTCCGGAAAACAGATTTCGCTTTTTCTTTATCATTCGTTTCTAAAGCATCAATCACTTCTGTTACAGTGGAAATTGCAAGGTCAAACATTTCTTCAATATCATTCATTGCAAACTCTGATAACTTAATCTTGTTATTAATTTGGAATTCAACCAATTCTACAATATTTTCAAAATGGTCACCAATCCGTTCAATATCACGGATAGAATCCATTAATGTTGAGTGTAAATCAGATTCGTGCTCCAGTAATTCTGTAGTTGAAAGTTTGATCAAATAATCCGTTATTTTATGGTCTAAATTATTAATTGCATCTTCCAATTGTAAGGCCATTTCCGCATGTACAGATTTCCCGGTCGTTAAATAATTTTTTGTTTCTTCCAATCCTTTTACAGCTAATTCACCCATGCGGATTATTTCACTTTTTGCTGCTCCTAAAGCAATCGAAGGCGATTGTTCAATAAAATTAGGGTCCAACTGTTTTACTTTGTAATCAATTACGGAGTCATCCTGTGGAATGATTTTTGTTACAATATATGCTAACACGCCAATAAATGGAACTTGTATAAAAGTGTTAGAAATGTTAAATGCTCCATGCGCAAATGCAATGGTCATCTTCTCATTTAAGTCAAAGGATGATTGTAAGAATTCAACAAACTGTGTAAATGGTCCTAAAAAGAGTAAGAAAATGGTAGATCCAATAATATTAAACATCACATGACTTAACGCGGCTCGTTTTGCTGCATTAGAAGCTCCAATACTTGCCAAAATAGCGGTAATCGTCGTACCGATATTATCTCCGAATAACACTGGTAAAGCTGCATTTAGTTCTAATAAATGATCTGAATATAATCCTTGTAAAACACCAATTGTAGCACTAGAACTTTGGACTATAACTGTAAAAATTGTTCCAACTAATACACCGAGCAAACTATTTTCTCCAAGATTAATCATTAAATCTTGGAAAATGGTGAATTCACGCAATGGTTTCATGCCAGAACTCATCAATTCTAAACCTAAAAAGAGTGCACCGAAACCAAAAACTACTTGGCCTAAAAAATTCACTCGTTTCTTTTTAAAGAAGAAAATTAAAAATGATCCAACTGCAATTATCGGTAAAGCATATGCTCCAACATCAAAACCGATTATAAATGCAGTAATGGTCGTACCGATATTCGCACCCATAATGACACCAATAGCTTGTCTTAATGTCATGAAACCAGCACTTACGAGACCTACTGTTATGACTGTAGTACCAGAACTACTTTGAATTAACGCTGTTACAATAATCCCAGCAATAACCCCCATAATCGGATTGGTTGTTAGTTTATCAAGAATATCTCGTAACCTGTCACCGGCAGACTTCTGTAGTCCTTCTCCCATCGCCTTAATTCCAAAAAGGAAAATACCTAATCCACCGATAAATTCAAAAATCATTTGTTGAATTTCTTGACTGTTCATCTTATAACTCCTATCTGTAAAAAGTCATTTCAATTTATTAGTTCATGTAAAATCTAGCTAATGAAACGATAAAACCACCTACTTTATTTTATCCAAAACCTTTTTCCCTTAACAATTATGGCTAATTATTATAGGAAATGTAAATATTTATCTATACAAATTTACATAGGATTTACATTCACATTAATTATTACATTTATATTTCATTAGTATTACAAATAAGTTACAAGTGAAAATGTTTTTTTAAATTCTTATTGAAATCTCTCATTTACAATATTAGAATTATAATGGACTAGTATATTTCTTAATAAAAAAAGGATGGGGTTTAATGAATATTTTTAAACAGTTTTTTAAAAGTTTATATTCTCCGAAAGACATCGCATCTTTCCATTCACAAAAAATGGGGAAAACAATTCTTTATATTTTTTTAATCTCTATTTTGACAACTGTACCAATTGTTTTAAACATTCATTCTATCGTAAATAATTTTATTGGTGATACAAAAGATATCATTATTGACGAAGTTCCTAACTTTCATATTACTGATTATGAATTACAGATGGATGAATCAGAACCTGTAACAATCAATGCGGATGGTGTCACTTTGCTATTTGATAATTCGAAATTGATGACAGAAGTGGATATCGAAAAGAATACAATTAAATTTGTGAAAGATGGAGTCATTGCTGATATTGACGGCACAACCGATAGCTTTACTTATGCTTCACTTGAATTAAACGATATTAATAAAAATACAATGGTAGAAATATTGAATCTAGTAGACAGCAGCTTGCCGATAATTACAATGATCGTCTTTTTCATCGCCTATTTAATTTTTACAGCTGGTAACTTTATTAAAGTATCAGTTTTAGGATTGCTTTCTTTAATTCTCGTTTCCTCCTTTAGACTTGATTTAAAATATGGAAATGTATGGAAGATAAGTGCGTACAGTATTACTTTACCAATTACTTTCTTTGCAATTATGAATAGTTTTGGTGCAACAGTACCATTTGGTGGTGCAATTAATTGGGGAGTTAGCTTATTGATGATCTTCCTAGCTTTAAAAGAACTTACGAAAAACACAACAGACATAGCTTAATACTCACTAACGAGGTTAGGACATATTCCTTACCTCGTTTTTAATTTCCTCCAGTAATCTATTAATTATGCATAAAAAATAATAGACACGAATAAAATGATAGAAAAGTGATAACTGGAGGATTTTCATAATGAAACGTGTTCTAGGGCTCCTATTTTGCGGATTATGTATTTATGCTTTTTTTTATGATATTACGAAAGGGACAGTGCCAAATGTTGAAATAGAAAGTAAAACAACATTTACTAGTCAAATTCCTTATGAAGAAGTGCAAATTCAGCCTGGTGATACTTTATTATCTATTATTGATCGAAAGTATGGTTTTCCAGAAAATCATACTATTGAAAAAATAATTGCTGATTTTACTAAGTTAAATAACGGGTTAATGCCAGAACACATGCAACCAGGGAAAATTTATAAAATTCCCATTTACGATTCATCCTATTAAAGTTACAATTATGTATGATGACTAGCATGTATCTCCCTCTTTACTTCATGGATACTTATTATGTGGGGGGAACAGAAAGATTAGCTTTCTGCGGGAAAAACTAAATTCCTTGTCAATTTTATTATCTCATTGTTAAGATGAGTACAAAGGATTGAATTTATATAAAAGGAGAGAGTAACTTTGGGTGATATTACTCATCGTACAAAAACACGCCCAGTTAAGGTTGGGAATTTAACAATAGGCGGCAGTAATGAACTTTATATTCAAAGTATGACAACAACAAAAACTCATGATGTAGACGCAACAGTACAACAAATTCATAGATTAGAAGAAGCTGGATGTCAAATAGTTCGGGTGGCAGTACCTGATGAAAGAGCAGCAAATGCAATTTCTAGCATTAAAAAAAGAATAAATATTCCCTTAGTTGCTGATATTCATTTTGATTATAAATTAGCATTAAAAGCAATTGAAGGCGGAATTGATAAAATTAGAATTAATCCAGGAAATATTGGTCGGAAAGAAAAAGTTGAGGCAGTAGTAAAAGCAGCAAAAGAACGTGGAATTCCAATTAGAATTGGTGTTAACGCTGGTTCCTTAGAAAAACGGATTCTTGATAAATACGGATATCCTACCGCTGACGGAATGGTGGAAAGTGCTTTGCACCATATCAAAATATTAGAAGACCTCGATTTTCACGATATTATCGTTTCTATGAAAGCTTCCAATGTTCCGTTAGCTATTGAAGCGTATGAAAAAGCGGCCCGAGCTTTTAATTATCCACTTCATTTAGGAATAACAGAATCAGGTACATTGTTTGCCGGTACAGTAAAAAGTGCTGCTGGTTTAGGAGCAATTTTACATATGGGTATTGGCAATACGTTACGGATTTCGTTAAGTGCCGATCCTGTGGAAGAAATTAAAGTAGCCCGTGAACTTTTAAAATCATTCGGTTTAGCATCTAATGCTGCCACTTTAATTTCATGCCCTACATGTGGAAGAATTGAAATTGATCTCATTAGTATTGCGAATGAAGTGGAAGAATATATTCAAAAAATAAAAGCACCATTAAAAGTTGCTGTTCTTGGATGTGCAGTGAACGGCCCTGGTGAAGCTAGAGAGGCTGATATAGGCATAGCTGGAGCACGTGGGGAAGGCCTACTCTTTATGAAAGGGAAAATTGTGAGGAAAGTACCAGAAGAAATAATGGTAGAGGAATTAAAAAAGGAAATTGATATCTTAGCCGAAGAATATTTTAAAAATAAAGAAAAAGAAAAAGCGAATGCATAAAACAAAAATAAGACAGTCCCTATAGTATTTGGGACTGTCTTTTTTGACTAGAAACCATGTATATTATCTAATCTAAGTTAGAAAAACGGGGCAATCAACAGGCCAATTATTGCAGCAAAAGCACCTACACCAATCGCCCAATTTCCTAAACTATTGGCACCACGTTTTTTAGCCATGAACCCTAAAACTACACCAGCACCACCAAATAATACTGGAGCCATAAACAAAGCTAAAATGGATAATACTAACGCGGCAATTCCTAAACCTCTGCCGCCTTGCTCTGCATTCGTTTGTTCGGTTGTACGTGTTCGATTAATCGGGACAGCCATTTCCGCTGCTGTTTCTTCATCATATCGATTTGTCTGTGCCGATTTGTATTCATCCTTGAAGTCGGTCATCAAACCCCTCGCTTTCAAAAAACGTAAAACCACGCTTCTTAAAGTTGAAGCATTATTATTGTTTGCAGAGAGGGTTTTTTCATAACAATAAAATTTTAGCAATTTTGGATGCAGGCCCCATTAAACAGAAAAAAATAAGAGATATTCATTTCTTGGATAGACTATTGTCGAACGAACTAAGTCAAATTAAAAAAATGAAATAATCTCAGCCACATTGCTGAGATTTAATGATTACATTCTGTACAATAACCGTATATTTCAAACTTATGGTCAGCAATGGTATAATCTTTTAATTTATCGTAAATAAATTCCATTGGACAAGTTTCAATTTCCTTCGTTTTTCCGCATTCAAGGCAAATAAAATGATGGTGATGATGATTTCTGGAACAGCGGAAGCGGAAATTTTTCTCACCGGAAAGCTCGGTCATTTCTAATATACCAAGATCGACAAACAATGATAAATTGCGATAAATTGTATCAAAACTTAAATTTGGATAAATACTATTCATTCCTAAAAAAACATCTTTCGCCGTTAAATAACGGTCCTCTTCTTCCATAAATTTTAACATGTCGATTCTTTTACCAGTATATTTGTAACCTTCGTCCTTTAATATTTGAATTGCCTCGTTTACATCCACTTTTCATTCTCCCCTTTAATTACTTTGTCTCGTTCGCCATTTATTATTAACAATTGTTCCTAATAAGAATAATGCAGCCAAAACAACAATTGCTCCACCTGGGGCAATATCTAAATAATAAGCACTAACTAATCCGCCAATAACAGATATCTCTCCAAATATAATCGCATAAAAAATGGCTTGTTTAAAGCTTTTAGCAATTCGCATACTTGCTGCTACCGGTAATGTCATTAATGCGGATACTAAAAGGACTCCTACAATTCGCATAGAAATAGCAATCACAAGTGCAACTAAAACGATAAAAATAAAATGAATCAACTTTGCTTTCAAACCAATTGCTTTTCCATATTCTTCATCAAAAGATAATAAAAATAGCTCCTTATACAAATAAGTAATCGTTAATAAGACGATAATAAATATGACGAAAATAATAAGCAGATCCACCCTGCTAACGGCACTAACACTTCCGAATAAATAACCGAATAAATCCGTATTGAATCCGTCGGCCAATGATATAAAAATAACACCAAGTCCAACACCTAAGGACATAATAATTGGTATCGCCAACTCCTCATAGTGCTTATAAACGGTTCGTAATTTCTCAATTAATAAAGCACCCCCGATAGAAAACACCATTCCACCGTACAATGGATTGACTACTGCAAATGGAGCCCAAATTTTTCCTAATAAAAGGCTGGCAGCAATACCAGATAATGTTACATGGCTTAAGGCGTCGGCGATAAGCGCTAGTCTTCTAACAACGATAAATACTCCTAATAGAGGAGCAATCATGCCTATAATGATTCCCGTTAAAAATGCATTTTGTAAAAACTCATATTGCATGAGGCTGGTAATCATTCGTGTCCCTCCTCGTGATGGTTATGTGTTAATATTTTGACATCATGACCATACATTGATGAAAGATTGACACTCTCTTCTTCGAATCTATTCACATCTCCATGAAAATGGAGTGTATGGTTTATACAAGCAACATGTGTTATTTTTTCTGTGACCGCACCAATATCGTGTGTCACTAATATTAATGTAATATCTTTATCTTTTTGCAGTGAACCGAGTAGATTGTAAAATTGACTAACACGTTTCGCATCCACGCCAACTGTCGGCTCATCTAAAATGAGAAGCTCTGGTTCACTTACTATTGCTCTTGCGATAAATACCCGTTGTTGTTGACCCCCACTTAATTCACCGATATTTCGATTTACATATTCATCCATCTCAACTGCTTTTAGAGCTGTTATAACTTTTTCGTTTATTGACTTTGAAAAGAAAAATTGGAATAAGCTGGCTTTCTTTGTTAATCCACTACGAACAACTTCAAAAACAGTTGCTGGAAAGGCAGAGTTAAAAGCATTAGACTTTTGCGAAACATAGCCGATCTTTTCCCATTTAGTAAAATGCTCCATTTTCTCACCAAATAAATAAATTTCACCTGATTGTTTTTTTAATAAACCGAGTAACAGTTTTAATAAAGTGGATTTTCCTGAACCATTAGGTCCGACAATACCGAGAAAATCTCCACGATGGACGACAAGGTTAATATTCTCTAATACTTTATCTTTTTCATATTGGAAGGATAAATCGTTTATTTCAATTAACGGTTGTTTATTTTTTTGCATACACTCACCTTTTACCTTAACAGCAAGTACCCTTCGAAATTAATACTTGCAAAAATATGTTATTAAGAATCATTCCGATTTAACAAAAGAAGTATACACTACTTTTTCATTTATGTAAAGAAATCCTGTCATCTTTGCCTCTATATTAAATTAGGAGAATAAAAAAGGTACTTTTCATATTTTTCTTTCATACATTATTTAAGTGGGAAAATTGAAGCGACTGGAGGGTAATGAATGAAGTTTTTCCAAAACATTATTAATATGAAAATCAACTCGGTGACTGGAGATGAATTGTTAAAATACGGGAAACAGTTTCAAATTCATGTGACAAAAGAACAGGCTGATAAAATTGCAGCATATTTGCGAGGAAAAAACGTCAATATTTTTAACGATACAGAGCGAGCAAATGTGATCAAAGAAATTGCAAAAATCGCAGGACCTAATACGGCAAAAAAAGTAAACCAGCTTTTTATCCAATTAACTCAATAAGAAAATAGTCTGCGGCGTCATTTTCATTCAATTGCCGCAGCTATTTTTTTAGTTTATGATTCAACGATGACTTGTAACAACTTTTCGTTGAATGTTTGATTCCTAAGCATTTCGATTTCGAGGCGGTATGGTGCTTTTTTATTGTTTTTGTCTGTACCGACATAAGGTGTTTCTAAAATTTTTGGTATATGCACTAATTGTGGATGATGAACGATATAATTTATAGCGCGGAAACCGATTTGACCAAAGCCGATATTTTCATGGCGGTCTTTTCGCGCCCCACGAGGATTTTTACTATCGTTAATATGCAATACTTTAAGGCGATCAATACCGATAATTTTATCAAATTCATTTAACACACCATCGAAATCTTCCACAATATTGTAGCCAGCATCATGTGTATGGCAAGTATCGAAACAGACAGATAAATGTTCATTATGGGTTACACCATCGATGATTTTAGCAATTTCTTCAAATGATGAACCAACTTCTGAACCTTTCCCCGCCATTGTTTCTAACGCGATTTGAACATTTTGCTCATTTTGAATTACTTCATTTAATCCTTCGATAATTTTATTTATCCCGTTATTTACTCCAGCGCCAACATGTGCACCTGGATGAAGAACAATCTGCTTAGCACCAATCGCATCGGTACGTTCAATCTCGGTTTGTAAAAAGTTGACTCCTAACTCGAATGTTGCCGGGTTGTTTGTGTTACCAATATTAATAATATATGGTGCGTGGACGACTATTTCGTCTATTCCATTCGCTTTCATATGCTCTTGGCCAGCTTCAATATTTAAATCGATGATTTTTTTCCTACGTGTATTTTGTGGTGCCCCTGTATATATCATAAATGTGTTTGCCCCGTAAGAAACTGCTTCTTCACTGGCAGCAAGCAACATTTTTGCCCCGCTCATTGAAACATGAGAACCAATTTTTAACATATTCTCCTCTCCTTCATCAAACTATAATTAGTAAAAAAATTTCCAATATGTTTATTTTAACCTACTACTTCTTCTTTGTCGCTTTTTTAGACTTTCTAATTCATTTTGCATTTTTTTCTTATATCCTGGTTTCACTTTTTTCGGTTTTTTCACTTTGTTCATTAATTGTTTATTGACTGACTGATTTTTTTTCGTATCAAAACGGGTGGCACGGCGATTCCTATCATCTATATCACGCCATTCTCCGTTGCTAATATCTTTGTTTGCGAAAGTGATTCCCATTTTTTCAAGTTTCTCAATTAGCGGTATATCTTGTTCTTCATAAATAACAGTGGAAATACCTGTATAGTTCGCTCTACCTGTCCGACCAGCCCGGTGAATATAAAAATTCAAATCACTCGGTAATTCATAATGAATCACATGACTAACTCCTTCAATATCAATACCACGAGAGGCTAAATCGGTAGCAACAATATATTGATAATCTAAGTTGCGGATTGCAGTCATCATTTTCTTCCGTTCTCTAGGGCTTAAATCACCATGCAGGCGCCCCACTTTCAACCCTTCTTCTAATAAGGAGTCAGCTAAATCTTCCGCCTGTTTTTTAGTATTAGTAAAAATAATTGCCAAATAAGGATTGAAAGCTGTCATTATTTCCACTAAAAGTTTTCCTTTATTCCGATGGCGTAAAGGAACTAATTGGTGAGAAATATTTTTTGCTGTTTTTTCGTTAGGATCAACATGGACAAAAACTGGATTTTCCATATATTTTTTTAAAAATGGACGCAAATTATTAGGGATCGTTGCTGAAAATACGAGCATTTGTAAGTTTTCTGGCATTCTGGCAGCAAGCTTATCAACATCATCAATAAAGCCCATTTCGAGCATTAAATCTGCCTCATCAACAACGATCGTCCGACTCGTATGAACAAGTAACGCATTTTCCTTTACTAAATCAAAAATTCTTGCCGGTGTTCCAACAACTATGTGAGGTTGAGTAGTTAACTTGTCCATTGCTCGTTTTTTATCCGTACCACCTACATAACATCTTGCTATAATTGGCTTATCTGGATCACAATGCTTCGTAATTTTTAATATTTCATGGTAAATCTGATTTGCCAATTCTCTAGTTGGTGCGGTAATAACAGCTTGTACTACTTGTCTTTCTTGCTGTATTTCCGAAAGGATTGGTAATAAGTATGCATGTGTTTTCCCGGTACCTGTTTGAGACTGACCAACGATACTCTCACCCTTTAATGCTTTCGGAATAACTCTTTCTTGGATTTCTGTTGGCTCATAATAATTTAATTCTTTTACTGCTTCCATAATATATGGTTTTAATTGAAATTTAGAAAATTTTGATTCATTCATGAGCTAATCGCCTCATTTCCTTTTCTTTTTTTCCGTAAGATGTCTGTTTAGTATTATACATAAAATTGGATAATATCTCCACATTGCTTTAAAGAATATCATCATAGGTTTTTTAAAAACAAATTCATTAATAGTCAAAGTAACAGTAAAAATGGATACCTAGTTGTTTTTCCCTTTGCATAATAGGTAATGGGTAATTGCGAGAAACACTAACGAAAACTAAACGTTTGCATATTGTATAAAAGATAAACTTAGATCGTGTCATAGAAAGGAGGGCCCGCCTAATGGTTCCACGATCCAATCAACGACCGTTTTTCATCCAAAGTCAAGGTTTCCATCATCCACCGATGCCGCCTAGTCATAATAATTTATTTACAAACTTCTCTAGACAAACGACTCCAAGGCAACTGCAGCCTCGCGGAGGATTACTGGCGAAGATTTTTGGAAAAAGTAATAATCCAATTCCCTCTACACCGGTAAACCCGTTTCAATTTGGTAGGCAAAGCATGGCAAATTTAGCAAATCAACAAACGACATCAAATTTACTTAGCTTTGAAAACATCTCCAAATTTTTAGGTCAAACACAACAAGTTTTACGAACAGTTCAGCAAGTCGGTCCAATGGTACAGCAATATGGACCGATAATTAAAAACTTACCTGCACTTTGGAAATTGTACCGTGGTTTGTCGGCAGATAATACTGATTCGGAAACAGAAACGACCGAATTAGATTTAGAAAATAATCTAGAAAATAACGATGACAAAGTTCCCGCTGAAAATGAATTTGATATACAAGCTGAGACAAATGTAAATCAGCAAAATTTTCAAAATGATAAACTCGACGAACATCCGAAAAACCCACCAATAAAAAAGCAAAATAAAGAGGGTAAGAAACAAAAACAATTGGAAACAAAACCTTCTGTCCCAAAGCTATATATTTAAGTACGAGCGTTAACTAACATTGGGTCAACTTTTTAATAAGTTAGTTTATCTTAGTGTTTTCATTTGTTTTCTTTAAAAGCAAGAACTCTTTGTATTAAAGAATAAACTCCTATATAATATAGTCATAGTTTATAAGTTTATATAGGAGGAGCTTGCATGGAAGTTATCAAAATCTCTCCCCGTGGTTACTGTTACGGTGTTGTCGATGCAATGGTAATTGCTCGTAATGCATCCTTAGATAAAACATTACCAAGACCGATTTATATCCTCGGTATGATTGTTCATAATAAACATGTTACAGAAGCGTTTCAAGAAGAAGGTATTATTACGTTAGATGGGAAGAATAGAAAAGAAATATTAGAAAAAGTAAATAAAGGAACCGTTATTTTTACTGCTCACGGAGTTTCCCCGGAAGTTCGTGATATTGCAAAGGAAAAAGGATTAGTCACGATTGATGCGACTTGTCCAGATGTAACCCGTACCCATGATTTAATTAAAGAAAAAACAAGTGAAGGTTATGAAGTAGTGTATATTGGGAAAAAAGGACATCCAGAGCCTGAAGGAGCGGTAGGTGTTGCTCCAGAGAAAGTGCACCTCGTGGAAACAATGGCTGATGTCGCAGCATTAAAGGTTATTAGCGAGAAAATCATTGTAACTAACCAAACGACAATGAGCCAATGGGATGTTCATCATATTATGGAAGCAGTGTTAGAAAAATATCCTTCAGCAGAAAAACATAATGAAATTTGTCTTGCTACCCAAATCAGACAAGAAGCTGTCGCAGAACAAGCGAAAGAAGCCGATGTCGTAATCGTAGTAGGCGACCCAAAAAGCAATAATTCTAACCGCCTTGCACAAGTATCGGAGGAAATTGCTGGTACGAGGGCATATCGAGTTAGTGATGTAAGTGAGATTGAAATTGATTGGATTAAAGATGCAAAAAAAGTTGCCGTAACAGCAGGTGCTTCAACGCCAACATTAATTACTAAAGAAGTGATTAATTTTCTTGAACAATTTGATCCAAAAGATGAATCAACGTGGACTAGGGAAAAGAAAATTCCACTATCGAAAATTTTACCAAAAGTAAAAAGAAAAACTAGCTAAATATAGTGATTCTTATATAGCCATTAAGATAAAGAAGGAACAGGCACTTATTAAGCCGTGTTCCTTTTTGTTTATAATATTTTTTATAATACCTCCATTACATGTTGCACTATAGAATTGTCTCCTAGCATGGATGTAATATGTAAAAATTAAATAAATTGGAATGGATCGGTATTTTTAGTGGATGGGATTATGTCTACATTATAGCGAGCTTGTTGACACAGTTCCGTCATTTTATTGACTACCCCTTGCTTCATAACTTGTTCAATATGGTGCCCTGGGTCTACAACGTTTAAACCTGCCATCATCGCATCATGGGCAGTATGATAATAAAAATCTCCTGTAACATAAACATCAGCACCTTTACGGATTGCATTGTGAAAATATTTATTGCCATCTCCACCTAATACAGCAACCTTTTTTACCTTATCTTGTAAATTCCCAACAACTCGGAGGCTTTTTACTTGAAAAACCTCTTTCGCAAATTCAGCAAACTGTGCGAGACTCATTTCTTCACGTAAATAACCTATTCTCCCAAGACCAAGTTGTTCACCACGTATATTTAGTGGATATATATCATAAGCAGGTTCTTCATAAGGGTGTTTTCTTAACATTTCTCGAACAATTTCTCTTTCCAAAGATGATGGTATTACCGTTTCGACTCTTACTTCTTCCACGGCCTCTAATTGACCTGCTTGGCCAATATATGGGTTCGTCTCTTCATTTGGTAAAAAACGTCCAGTGCCATCGATAGAAAAGGAACAATGACTATATTCGCCAATTGCTCCAGCCCCTAAATTTCCTAAAAGTTGACGGATTTCTTCTGCATGATTTTTTGGGACAAAAACAACGAGCTTTTTCAATGAATCCTCGTAGGTAGGGACTAAAACTTCTGTATTTTGTAACTGTAATGATTGAGCTAATAAATCATTGACCCCACCTTTTGCAACATCCAAGTTCGTATGAGCACAATACACTGCGATATTGTTCTTTATCAGCTTTTCGATAACTCTGCCATAAGTTTGTTCCGTTTGTATGGAAGTTAGTGGGCGAAAAATTAACGGATGATGCGCTATTATTAATTGTGCACCCTTTTCTATTGCCTCATCGACAACTTCCTCTAGAACATCAAGGGTAACTAACACTTTATTAACTTGCTTATTTAATTGCCCGACTTGAAGGCCAATTTTATCCCCTTCCATCGCTAAGAACTTTGGGGCATATGTTTCAAACAGTTGGATGATTTCATGACCGTTCGGAATTTTCATTTGCGAATACCTCCAAATACCAATTAATATATTCGGTTAATTCTGCTCTTTTCCGCTTTATTTCACTTGTTTCGGTACCTTTGCTAATTTGTTTTAATATTTGACGCCAATTAGTATATTCGCGCTGCCATTTTTTCCGAAAAACAGAATTATTCTGTTGTAACAAATACGGACCAAATAATAATTCTTTCTCTGTATCATTATAAGGCACATATGGGTTACCTTTATCAGCAACTAACACTTCATAAATATGTCCGTCTTCTTCTAGAATTTCTTCGGCAACTAACTGCCAACCATTACTCATTAACCACTTTCTAACTATTTGTGCGGCTACATTCGGCTGTAAGATTAGCCGCTCTACAGATAGCAATTTCTCTTTACCTGCCTCTAAAATACTAGCAATTAACGGACCACCCATACCGGCAATTGTTATACAATCCACTTCACTATCTTTCACAACTGTTAATCCGTCACCTTTGCGAACTTCAATAACATGTTGGAGTAAATGTTCCTTTACATTTTGTTTTGCAGCTTCAAATGGACCATCCGCTACTTCTCCAGCTATTACTCCTTTTACCGCACGAGTTTTTATTGCGTGTATCGGTAAGTACGCATGATCGGAACCAATATCAGCGAAGATACAATCTTTCGGTATGTATTTTAATACAGTTGTTAAACGCTGAGATAGCTTATTGTTTGTCATCGATTCACCAAACTTTCTATATCTGCCATTATAAAACAATATTATCATTAACATACCGAATTTTTAAGAGGAATTCAAACAAATTCAGCAAGTGGCTATTGTCATATCTGGACTAAAGGGAGGATGTTCCCAACTTCTATCTTCAAGCATCCTTAAAAAAATTCCTTATAATGAAGGTCTATTTCTTATCTTTCCATTATGGTGGTTTTGCATAATTAGAGGTGTTTCCGTACTGGGTAGGGGGCGTATTTTGTAAATATGGAGGATTATAACACCTATAAAAAAGAAGCTAACTCAAATGGTCAATTTATCGCCCTTTCGAGTCAGCCTCCTTCCTCATTATTTATTAATTTAAAGATTTAAGCCATTCGACCATTTCGTCTAAACTATTTTCCGGTACAAGTCCACCTGGCATAATTCCCTTACCATTCACTAACACTTCTTTTATTTCCTCATCAGAAAGTTTATCTCCAACACCTTTTAACCCTGGTACAGAATTTGAGCCATCATAATTTTCCCCATGACAAGAAATACAGCTTTTTTGCTGATAAATTTCTTCTGGAGTTAGTTGAACTGTTTCCCCTTGTTCATCTTTCCCGTTAGCTTGTTGCTTACTGTTGCCAACATCAACTAAAGAAAGTGCAACAACAAGTCCAATACCAAAAACCATTATTAAAATGTATGGCATAATTGCATTTTTCTTCATGAATAAATTTCTCCCCTTTGTATGTATTAGTACGAGTATATACAAACAATTCTTATTTTACTTTAAAAAATGAAAAAGGGGAAGCGAAAAACACTATCGGTATAGTGTTTTTCAAAAACTTGACACAAATTAGCTTCAAATTGGATTGATTTCGAATAAAAGTTAACAGCCTATTTCTCTGGCAATAACCATTCTTTGAACTTCTGATGTACCTTCCCCAATCTCTAATAATTTTGCATCACGCATATATCGCTCAACATGATAATCTTTCATATAGCCATTTCCACCGTGAATTTGGACTGCTTGCGAGGTGATTTCCATACAAATTTCCGATGCATAAAGTTTGCACATCGATGCCTCTTTCGTAAATTTCCTACCTTGGTCTTTTAACCAAGCTGCTTTATAAACCATATTTCTAGCTAATTCAATTTTCATTGCCATATCGGCTAATTTAAATTGAATCGCTTGAAATTTGGATAACGGCATGCCAAATTGATGACGTTCCTTCGCGTAAGTTAAAGATTTTTCATACGCGGCCTGGGCAATTCCAACTGCCATTGCTCCAATACCAATTCTCCCCCCATCTAACGTTTGCAAAAATTGTTTGAACCCTTCTCCGCGTTTTCCTAATAAATTCTCTTGTGGAACCCGTACATTTTCTAATAGAAGTTCTGTCGTATTGGAAGAGTGTAAGCCCATTTTTTCATAATTATCAATTATTTGAAAACCGTCCAATTCGGTTGGAACGATTATGGCACTAATCTCCTTTTGATTTCCGTTTCGATTAGTAACCGCTGTTAATGCTAAAAACTTAGCATAGCTGGCATTTGTAATAAAACATTTATTCCCATTAATGACAAAGTCGTCCCCATCTTCTGTTGCTATTGTACTAGTCCCCCCTGCATCCGATCCTGCATTAGGCTCTGTAAGCCCGAAAGCCCCTAATGATTCACCTGTGCAGATAGGTACTAAGTATTTTTCTTTCTGCTCTTTTGTGCCAAATAAATGAATAGGGGCTCCCCCAAGAGAAATATGTGCCGAATACGTAATACCTGTAGATCCACATGCACGGCTTAGTTCCTCAACAACAATTGCAAAACTAATCGTATCTGCTCCAGCCCCACCATACTCTTCTGGAAAAGGTAAGCCCATTATCCCTAAATCACCTAATTTTTTAAACACTTCTTTCGGAAATGTTTTTGTCCGGTCCCGTTCTAACGCATCTTTTGCCACCTCTTCTTCTGCAAACTCGCGTATGACTTTCTTTAGCATTTTTTGTTCAGAAGTTAAATCAAAATACATTACCATCCCCCCAAGTTTGAATGCGTTTCCACTCCATTATAATGCTTTTTAAAAAATTTTGAAATAATATAGTTTTTTATAGTTAAGCTCAGTTAAGGACCAATATGGAGATTTATAGCTTTTTGATTCTCGCTGTAGGAAAGAGACTCCTCAAAAAATGCATAGCATTTTCCTTCGTGTGATGAATCATTACCGAAGCTTTCCTTGTCCCAGGGAATAGGAGTAAGGGTGTGTCACCGGACACCTGCAAAGATGGCGAAGCGCTTAGACGAAAATTAACAACAAAGTTCAATAGTGCCAATAGTTAAAAAGGAAAATGATAAATTAGGTACAATGGCATTTGCAAAATAAGAAAAACTTTATTAAAATAAATGACAATACGATCAAATGAAAAAATCCCTTTCATAAAGCTCGGTTAAGTAAGAGGTGGAATTTTGTTACTAGCCAAAAAGCAATTCTGCTTAAAAAGCAAAAAAATGGTTTGCTATTTGCAAACCATCAATAATCCAAATATAATTTATTCTAAGAAATCTTTTAGTCTTTTGCTACGACTAGGGTGTCTTAATTTCCGTAGAGCTTTCGCTTCAATTTGCCGAATTCGTTCGCGAGTAACACCAAAGACTTTTCCAACTTCTTCTAATGTTCTCGTACGGCCATCATCGAGACCAAAACGAAGTCGTAAAACATTTTCTTCGCGATCTGTTAATGTATCAAGAACATCTTCCAATTGCTCTTTCAACATTTCATAAGCTGCGTGATCAGATGGAGATGTCGCTTCTTGATCTTCAATAAAATCACCTAGATGGGAATCGTCTTCTTCTCCAATTGGTGTTTCAAGCGAAACAGGTTCTTGGGCAATTTTGAGGATTTCTCTAACCTTTTCAGGTGTCAAATCCATTTCTTCTGCAATCTCTTCTGGTGTTGGTTCACGTCCTAAATCTTGTAATAGTTGTCTTTGGATGCGAATTAGTTTATTTATTGTTTCCACCATATGGACTGGGATACGAATAGTTCTTGCCTGATCGGCAATAGCACGAGTTATCGCTTGACGTATCCACCATGTTGCATACGTACTAAATTTAAAGCCTTTACGATAGTCAAATTTCTCTACCGCCTTAATAAGGCCCATATTACCTTCTTGAATTAAATCTAAGAAGAGCATTCCACGACCAACATATCGTTTTGCAATACTTACTACAAGCCGTAAATTCGCTTCAGCCAATCTGCGTTTTGCTTCTTCGTCTCCTTGTTCAATTCTTTCTGCTAGCGCAATTTCCTCTTCGGCAGAAAGTAAATCTACCCTACCAATTTCTTTTAAATACATACGGACAGGGTCATTAATTTTCACACCAGGAGGGACACTTAAGTCGTTTAAATCAAATTCTTCTTCTTTTTCTAATTCATCTAAATCTGGGTCGTCATCTTCTTCTTCTACTTCTTCAGCTAATCGAATTCCTTGTTCTGATAAATGGTCATAAAATTCGTCCATCTGTTCAGAATCTAATTCAAAACCCGATAATTTTTCAGCAATTGTATCGTATGTTAAAACTCCACGTTTTTTCCCTAATTCAATAACTTGGTCTTTTGCTTGGTTTAGTGTTAATTCTTGTTCAACCTCTTTGGAACGTGCTGACTTTTCAGCCATTTGTTCCCCTCCTTCCAACAATTAAAGCATTTTTTTCAATTGCATCATTTCTAACGCAATCTTTTTTGCTTTTTCAAAATCTTGCTCAAGCTCTGCTTTTTTAGCTTCCTTTAACATCGCTTGGATTGTTAATTCCTGGTGATATTTAGTAACATAATGTATATAATCAGATAATTCCTTATCCGAAATTTCCTCATTTATTTGTAGCATTCCTATTTCCGAAATTAAATTTCTAATTTGTGAGTCATTAACAAATGTTAAGAAATGGCTTAAGTCAGGTTCATTTCCTGCTTCATAAAATGCATATAAGTACGTAATAATTGTTTGGTGTTCATCAAAATTTAAAGATTGCTCTCCTAACATTTCCTGGACTTTCCAAGTTAATTGTACATTTTTTAACATATGGGCTATTAACATTCGTTCTGCGTTATAATATGCTGTATTATTTTTTTTATCCTGCTTTTTAACCGATAAATAATCAATATTATATGATTTTTGCCTATTTAGCTTATTTTTATAAGTGGAACTAAATTTTCGGAGTTGTTTTTGCAGTGCATCTAATGAAAGAGAGAACTGCTCTGCTAATTTTCGCAAATATAAATCCACTTCCACAGCATTAGTTAGTTTGCCCAGTTCTATTAATACTTCTTCGATAAATTTAAGGCGATCTCCTTCTTTTTGTAGGTTTTTTCCCTTTTGAAAATATTCATACTTAAATGCCATAAATGTTATCTTTGCATCCATTACTTTATTTCGAAAGGCTTCTGCACCATTTTTTTTAATGTATTCATCTGGATCTTTATTTTCAGGAACTACAGCAACATACACTTGGCACCCTGCCTCAAACAATGTTTCACCTGCTTTGATGGTAGCTGTCTGGCCTGCACTATCACTATCAAAGCATAAAATTACTTGATTTGTTGTCCGTTTTATCAAACTAATATGCTCTTCTGTTAACGCTGTGCCCATCGTTGCAATTCCATAGTCAACTCCTGCTTGGTAAGCAGAGATACAGTCGGCAAATCCTTCAAAAACCACCACCATTTGCTTTTTCCTAATGTTCGGGCGAGCGCGATGAAAGTTATAAAAAATTTTCCCTTTATGAAACAAATCTGTTTCAGGGCTATTTAAATACTTTGGTTGATCTTGGTCTATTATTGCTCTACCAGAAAATGCTATTGTATTTCCTTTCGAATCAAAGATTGGGAACATAATTCGGTTTCTAAATCGATCAAAAAATGTCTCGTTTTCTGACTTGATAACTAACCCAGATCTTTCCAACAGTTGTTCAGAAAAGCCGCGCTTCGTCAAAAATTGATAATCCATATCCCAAGAGTTTAATGAATAACCAATTTGAAATGTTTCAATGAGCTCATTAGTGAATCCTCTTTTATATAAGTATTCTAACGCTTCTTGACCATCCTTCGTGTGCATAAGAATATGGTGGTAGAATTTTCTTAACAATTCATGAGCTTCAATCATTTGCTGTTGTTTTGAGTTTTTCGATGTTAGCTTTTCAAATTGGTCCTCACGGATATCTAACTCAACATTGCCTAATTGGGCTAATTTGATCGTTGCTTCCTGGAACGAAATACCGTCGATATCCATTAAAAAGGAATAAACATTACCACCAGCACCACAACCGAAACAATGATATATTTGTTTTTCTGGGGATACTGAGAATGATGGTGTTTTTTCTCCATGGAATGGACATAAACCAAAATAATTGCGGCCATGTTTCTTTAATTGGACATACTCACTAATGACGTCAACAATGTCGACCGCTTGTCTAATTTCATTTATTTTTTCTTCAGGGATCCGTTCTGCCATGAGAACAACTCCCTCCATCCTATTTTGTTCTACATTAAATTACGAAATCCTGCATGATTCGACAAAATTTCTACATATTTTTATGAAGTTTAGTATCTCCATCCATGACAGCCTTGTTATTTTTCAATCACAATAAATACTAATTCTACATCACTCCGCAATTTCCTTCTTTTTTGGACATTTTTTTACAAAATAAAAAACCCTTTCGTCCCGTCGAAAAAAATCGATAGTACAAAAGTTTTCTAATTGTCTTGTAATCCATTATTAAGTTTATTCCTAATATGCAAAGTCTAAACCTATAAAATAAGTTTTTATGCAATTTTTTATTATAATACAAACTCAATTGTTTTTCCATAGATTTTGCTTGAAATAATAAATAAAATGCAATTCCTCACTAATATTCACATTCTGGAAATAGGAGTACAATTTCTGCGACTAGACGGTGCGCTTCATATGCCCCGTCTGTCACTATTGTGAATGAAAGAATCATGCTTTTGTTTGACAGTTTTACCTGCCTTCTAATAGGTTTTAAAAAATGCCAGTAAAAAAGGACTAACCATTATTTGGGACTCCTTTATCTCCTCCTAATGAATTAGTCGATACGTTATACTTGATGACTTGTAGAGCTATGTATTGAAAAATACTCTGCTCAGCGTTGGTTATTCACATAATTTAAAATTAAATTCGCCGTTTCTTCCACTGCTTTATTCGTTACATCGATTACTTTGCATCCTATTCGGTCTACAACTTTTTCAAAGTATGCTATTTCCTCTTGAATCCGTTCAATATTTGCATAAGTAGCAGTTGAATTTAAGCCTAACGCTATCAGCCGCTCTTTTCTAATATCATTTAACTTATCGGGACTAATTTTTAGGCCAATACATTTTTTCGGATCTACTTTATGTAGCTCTTCTGGCGGATCTACTTCTGGAACGATAGGAACATTCGCCACTTTAAATCGTTTCAAAGCTAAGTATTGAGATAATGGAGTTTTGGAAGTACGTGAAACACCAAGAAGAATAATATCTGCTTTTAAAATACCTGCAGGACTTCTACCATCATCATATTTTACAGCAAACTCAATTGCTTCAATTCTTTTAAAGTACTCATCATCGAGTTTACGAACGAGACCTGGTTCGTTTTTTGGGATAACACCAGACATTTCTTGGAAGCGATCAATTAACGGCCCGATTACATCAAAGGCGAAAATACTCGATGCTTTTGCAGATTCAATTAAATATTTCCTTATATTAGGTTTTACAAGCGTAAAAACAATCATCCCGTTATTCATCTTTGCTAATGAAATTACTTCATCAATCGTTGAAGTATCTTCAACATATGGAATTCTTATTAATTCAACAGCTGCACCATTAAATTGACTCATGGCAGCTTTCGTTACTAACTCAACTGTTTCGCCAACCGAATCGGATACGACGTAGATGGGAGGCTTTGACACAGGTTATCCACTCCTTACCAGAATTTTACTAATTGTCATTGCCTAATAATGATACAAAAGCTTTCGTTATATTCGTTTTAGTAATTCTTCCTACCACTTCATAGCCATTTTCTTCCTCCTTTACTACAGGAAGAGCATCAATTTGTTTATCGATTAATAATTTTGCTATATCAATTAATAGATCTTCTTTTGCACACATCGTTATATTCGGCATTCTTGTCATAATAATATGTACTGGGATTGTATTTAAATCTTGCCGACCAATGCTTGTCCGCAGTAAATCCTTTCTTGAAAGCACTCCAACTAATAGTGAAGATTCATTTACGACAAAAAGAGTACCAACGTCTTCTAAGAACATATTACAAATCGCATCATAGACAGACATATTCTCATTCACGACAACTGGTATCGATTGATAGTCCGCTACTTTCATCTTTTTAATACTTTCTGATAATAGTTCCGTACTGCTTTTACCAGTATAAAAATAGCCGACACGCGGTCTTGCATCTAAAAAACCAGCCATCGTTAAAATTGCCAAATCAGGTCGTAATGTTGCTCGAGTTAAATTTAGTTTTTCTGCAATATGTTCCCCTGTAATCGGCCCATTTTCTTTCACTATTTCTAAAATTTGCTCTTGGCGTTTATTAAGTTCGATTGTACTCACCACCTAAAAAGTGAAACTTATTTATCAACAATATAATAAATATTATATACTAATACATAAAATAGTACAGAAATATGTTATATTTAAGAGCCTACTTAACCTTAAGCAGGCTCTTATTTCAATTAAATTACTTTACGATCAAATTTTGTAAAGAGGCAAAATCTAAAATAAGATTCGCAATAGATTTTGTTAACGATAATCTAGTTTTTCTAAGTTGTGCATCTTGTACATTCACCATTGTATGATCAAAATAGTCATTTATTTCCTGTTGCATACTAATTAGCAATTCATAATATTGACTTTCAGAATGAATATTATTTAATTTTGCTTTTACATCAACGAATTTCTCATAAAGTTTTTGTTCGAATTGATTCTTAAAAAGTTTTGTATCCACATGAATCTCATCGTCATAGTTTTTAGAAATATTAATGACACGGCTTAATGTTTCTATATTCTCCTTAAAGTTGTCTTCATCTTTCTTTTCATTTAGTAATTCAGCTCTCGTCACAATAGATTTTACATTATTTATTGGGGCAGCTAGTACCGCATCGATAATATCATAGCGAATTTGCTCTTCTTGTAATAAATACTTAAAGCGTAAGCGAAAGAAAGCTAAGCAATCTGTTAAAATTTCGTTTTCAGAACGATTTGCAAATGTTTTCGTATTTTTAATACTAAATTTTAATAACTCAATAAAATTAATGTTCCAAGCTTTTTCTTTCAATATTTGCACGACCCCAGTAGCTAATCGACGCAAACTGTAAGGATCTTGAGACCCTGATGGGATTAAATTAATGGCAAAAAATGATGCAATAGTATCTAGTTTATCAGCAATACTTACAATCGCCCCAGCTTCTGTTTCTGGTAACGCATCACCGGAAAAACGCGGCATGTAATGTTCATTAATCGCAATTGCTACTAGTTCTTGTTCACAAGAAAGCATTGCATATTTTTCTCCCATAAATCCTTGTAGTTCAGGAAATTCATTTACCATTTGAGTGACTAAATCAAATTTGCATATTTCACTTGCACGTTTTGCCGCTTGTTCCTCGTGTGTAGTGACAGATATATTTTCTAATAAATAATCCGTCAGTCTACGAATTCGATTAATCTTATCTTGATAAGTTCCTATTTCTTCATGAAACACGACATTTGACAACCGCTCTAGAGCATTTTTTACTCCTAATTTCTGGTCTTCTTTATAGAAAAATACCGCATCTTGAAGACGAGCTCGTAACACTTTCTCATTTCCTCGTTTAACAGTATCTAAATGACGATGATCCCCATTTCGGATCGTAACAAATTGTGGCAAAAGCTCACCTGTTTTTGATTGAACAGGGAAATAACGCTGATGTTCCTTCATCGTTGTTATTAAGACTCTGCTAGGCAATTGTAAAAATTCCTCGGAAAAATTACCAACTAATGCAGTCGGGTATTCAACTAAATTGGTAACTTCTTCTAACAACTCTTCATCCACCGGTATGATGCAGTCGTTTTCTGTCTCGATTGAATGCAGCTGTTGGATTATCGCTTGTTTTCTTTCGTTGTAATCGACGAGTACATATTGGGCGAGTAATGTTTCCTTATACTTGCTTGGTTCAGAAATCTCTACTTCTGTTCCTAAAAATCGATGACCTTTTGTCCGATTATTGCTCGTAACATCATTAATAGTTATAGGAATAATCTCATTACCAAATAATGACACAATCCAACGTATTGGGCGGACATAACGAAGGCTGTAATCTGTCCAACGCATATTTTTTGGAAAAGATAAATGAGTAATAATATCAACGATTTCAGGAAGTAATTCTTTCGTCTCTTTTCCTTTTATAAATTTCTTTACATGGACATATTCGATTCCATTTATTTCTTTAAAGTAAATATTATCCACTGTGACCCCTTGACCTCTTGTAAAACCGATAGCTGCTTTCGTCCACTCACCAGTTTCAGCAATGGCTATTTTTTTGGCAGGTCCTTTTACTTCTTCATCCATATCTTTTTGACTTTCTGCCAAATCCTTGATTAATACTGCTAATCTTCTTGGTGTTGAATAAGTTATAACTTCACCAAAACTTATTTTATTTGTTGTGAAAAATTGTTTTAACTGTTCGCCTAACTGATTCATTGCATTCGTTATAAATCTAGCAGGCATTTCTTCCAAGCCAATTTCAAGAAGGAAATCACGTGTTGTCATTCCTTATCCTCCTTTCCTGATTTTAGTAAAGGAAATCCAAGTTTTTCTCGTTCTTCAAAAAATGTTTTCGCAACTTTCCTTGCTAAATTACGACAGCGTGCGATATATCCAGTTCTTTCAGTCACTGAAATTGCACCCTTTGCATCAAGTAAATTAAATACATGGGAACATTTTAAAACATAATCATAGGCTGGATGAACAAGACCTTCATCCATTTGTCTATGTGCCTCTTTTTCATAAACGTTAAATAAATCAAATAGCATTTGTTCATTAGATGTTTCAAATGCATATTTTGAATGCTCAAATTCCGGTTGTCCAAAAATATCGCGAACGGTAAAGCCTTCTGTCCATTCTAGATCGAAAACATTTTCTTTATCTTGTATATAGGATGCGAGTCTTTCGATACCATAAGTTATTTCAACAGACACCGGATGACACTCTAAACCACCAACTTGTTGAAAATAAGTAAATTGGGTTATTTCCATCCCATCTAACCATACTTCCCAGCCTAGCCCTGCACAGCCGAGGGAAGGATTTTCCCAGTTGTCTTCTACAAACCGGATATCATGTTCTAGCGGATCAATTCCTAAAGCTTTCAATGAATCTAAATATAATTCTTGAATATTTGCAGGTGAAGGCTTAATAATTACTTGAAATTGATGGTGTTGAAATAATCGATTAGGATTTTCACCGTAACGTCCGTCTGCAGGGCGTCTTGACGGCTCAACATATGCCACTCGCCACGGTTCTGGACCAATAGCTCGTAGAAATGTATATGGGCTCATCGTTCCTGCACCTTTTTCCACATCATACGCTTGCATTAATAAACATCCTTGATCTGCCCAATGCTTTTGTAATGTTACAATCATCTCTTGAATATTCACCGAAAAGCACCTCCAAAATATGTAAATAAGCATATTTCCTATAAAAAATATTTAAATAAGCATTAAAAAACCCCCATCCTTATGCATGAATGCATAGGGACGAGAGTTTTCCCGCGGTTCCACCCTATTTGCCAAAGTTAACATTGGCCACTTTAAATAAAACTTTGCTCCAGAACGCCTTCCTTAATGCTCTATACCTAGCTTCCACCATCCTAGGCTCGCTTTCATAGAGGAAATTAAGTACTACTTTCCTTCACTGCAAACAGTTTAATTTATTTTGTATCATATCGAAAAAGGATTAGCATGTCAATAGCTTTATTTCAGTTGTTCCATTTGTTTTAAAAATTTTTTCGATTTTAAGTATAATCCAGAATACTCTTCATAAAAGGCAGATATACATAATTCCAGTTCATATTTCGTCACCGGCTTAACATTTATATTGCCTAAACGATTTATATCAAGGTGAAGAAATAATCGTAACAGCCGTACCGTTCTTTGTGAAATTTTTAAATGGCTTCGGTCCAAATGAACACAACGTTCACATAATATCCCTTGTTCCTTCAATGAAAATGCAAAGTTACCATCTGTTGCTCCACAATTTGCGCACCCATCGACATATAAATGCTGTCCTAAAACACTTAACATCTTAATTTCAAATATATTCTTTAAAATTTGCGCATCTAAGCCACCATCTATATATTTCATCGTCTGCAATAATAATTCAAATAAAAACGGGTTCGCAGACCTTTCTTCCATACTTTTATCCATTAACTCGACAATGTATGAAGTATAAGCAGTTAAAAATAAATCTTCTTTCACATGACGAAAAGAATCAATAATTTCTCCTTGCTGCAAAGTACTTAATCCTGTACTAACAGAGCATAAGTAGTATCCATATGTAAAAGGCTGTGACACCGAGGCCAACCGGCTATTCGGTTTTTTTGCTCCTCTTGCCACAGCTCCAATCTTTCCTTTTTCTCGGGTAAAAATCGTTAAAATTTTTCCTGATTCACCATAATCAATTGTTCGCAAAACAATTCCTTCCAATTTTTGTAACAAATAATGGTCACCACCCATTAATTAGGCAATGGGAAAATCTAATTGTGCTAGTTCATTAAAGTCTTTATCCGGTGTTTCTTCCATTTCTCTTTCTAATTCTTTATATAATAAATATGTGTCAATATTACCTGTTTGACTAAAAACTGACCAAGTAAAATTTAACATGGAAAAATCCCACCTTTCCGAAATTTCGACTAGCAGATTAGGCCCAACCTGTATTTTAGTTTTAACCGATTCGTTAAAAAACATTTAACGAAAAATTTGTCAAAAAGATAAATGCATAATTTAGCCGCATATTTTTAAAGTCAGATGAAATGATTAATACTCATCTTCACGGTAGCCAAATTCTTTCAAGTTATTTACTTTATTGCGCCAATCCTTTTGTACTTTCACCCATAATTCCAAATAAACTTTTGAACCGAGCAAGTTTTCTATATCCTTTCTTGCTCTCGTTCCTATTTCTTTAAGCATTCCACCTTGCTTGCCGATTATTATCCCTTTTTGGGAATTGCGCTCGACAATAATTGCCGCCATTATATGAACTTTATTATCTTCATTTGCAATTTTTTCAATGATTACGGCGATAGAATGTGGAACTTCTTCCCTCGTCAATTGTAGTACTTTTTCACGAATAAACTCAGAAATAATAAAACGTTCCGGATGGTCGGTTACTTGATCGTTAGGGTAATATTGCGGTCCTTCAGGTAAATATTGTTGAATAGTCGTCAACAAATTTTCTACATTATTACCTTGTAAGGCGGATATTGGTACAATTTCTTTGAAGGTAAATTTATCTTTATATTGGTCAATGATTTCTAACAGTTCATCTGGATGTACTAAGTCAATTTTATTAATAATTAAAAACACGGGTGTATTAATTCCTTTTAGTTTTTCAATTATAAATTCTTCACCCCGTCCGAATCGTTCCGTTGCATTGACCATTAGTAAGATTAGATCCACTTCGTTTAATGTATTCGTTGCTACTTTCATCATGAAGTCGCCCAACTTCGATTTTGGCTTATGAATTCCTGGAGTATCAATAAAAACCATTTGTGAATGTTCTCTCGTTAGCACTCCTTGAATTTTATTCCTAGTTGTTTGTGGCTTATCGCTCATAATGGCAATTTTTTGACCGATAACATGGTTTAAGAAAGTAGACTTGCCGACATTTGGTCGTCCTATAATTGTAATAAATCCTGATTTATAATTTGCTTCGTTACTCATCCATATCCTCCGCGTTAAAAGCTCCTGGTAATAAGCCCTCTACTGTTGTTTCAAGCACATCACCTTTTAAATTAGTTAAGATAACTTTCATGTCTTTCGAACAAAATTCAGAAATTACTTGGCGGCATGCACCACAAGGGGAACAAGGACGATCTGTGTCAGCTACCACTGCCAACATAGAGAAATCTTTATCACCCTCGGAGATTGCCTTAAAGAAAGCGGTCCGTTCTGCACAGTTACACATACTGTAGGCAGCATTTTCAATATTACAACCATGATACACTTTCCCATCTTTCGTTAAAAGGGCAGCACCTACCGGGAATTTGGAGTATGGTACGTATGCTAATTCTCTTGCTTTTTTTGCTTCTTCAATTAATTGGTTTTCTGTTATCACGATTATTCCCCCTAATATTTTGTATTTTTAATTTTACTATAAAAACAATGATTTGTTAACGTTTCCAAGCGTATAATTTTATTAAGATTTTTCTCGTACAGCTTATATGTATCTTATGTTCAACGATGTTTAACCGAAACGCTATTTCGCTCATTATAGGCTAGTAATTTTTGGTACGAAGATTACTAACCCGATTATTACTGTCGTTAATGCAAAAATAAGGCATGCCGAGGCAGCGATATCTTTTGCTTGCTTTGCGAGCGGGTGAAAATCTTTCCCATACAAGTCCACTGTTCTTTCAATAGCTGTATTCAAGAGTTCTGTAGTGAACATTCCGCCAATGGATAAACAAATAAACAACCATTCTAATCTTGATAACTGAACATATAAACCAAATAAAATTACAACAAATGCTGCAGTAAGGTGGATTTTTATATTTTTTTCTGTTTTTAAAGCGGTCACTAACCCTTCCGAAGCAAAGCGAAATGAGTAAAGTAGTCTTTTCATCGCTAACCTCTACCGAAACAATCCCAATTCATTTAAAATTTCTTCTTGCTTCCCGAACATGATCTTTTCATCAGCATCTGTTTCATGATCGTATCCTAATAAATGTAAAAAACCGTGGACAGCTAGAAATCCTAATTCACGCATGAAAGAATGACCATATTCTTCTGCTTGTTCTTTCGCTTTCGGAACGGAGATGATAATATCACCTAAAATCCGTGGCATATCGCCCCCGATGATAGTAATTTCATCTGGCGTTTGCTCCTCAAGAGCGAAAGAAATAACATCTGTAGGATAGTCTTTTTTTCGATATTCCTTGTTTATTTCTTGGATGCGTTCATTATTAACGAAGATAAGTGATACTTCAGATTCATTTTCGACATTTTCTTTTTTCGCTGCTAAACTCAAAAGCGACAATATTTGCCTCTGTTCTGACTCACTAATACTATTTGTTTCATCCAGGAAATCAATTACTAATGTCATTGACCTTTCCCCTTTTCCTTCTCCATTTCTGGGTATTTAATACGATTATGGAATATTCCATGTAATGTTTCACATAATGTTTGACCAATTATTTCAAGTTCTTTTAACGTTATATCACACTCATTTAACTGCTGATCATTTATTCGGTCCGTAATGATGCTAGTAACTAATTGCTCAATTTTTTCCTGATTAGGATCTGTCATCGATCTTACTGCCGCTTCCACACTATCTGCAATACTGACAATTGCTGATTCCTTCGTTTGTGGCTTCGGCCCAGGATAGCGATACTCGTTTTCATTAACATCCTGCCCTGATTCTTTCGCTTTATAATAAAAATATTTAATTAACGTTGTTCCATGATGCTGTTTGGCGATGTCAATAATTTCTTGCGGCATCCTATTTTTTTGTAATATTTCTACCCCATCAGTAACATGACTAACAATAATATCTTTGCTCACTTCTGGTGATAAGTTATCGTGGGGATTCGTAATATTCATTTGATTTTCAATGAAAAAATTCGGTCGCACCGTTTTGCCAATATCATGATAATAACAGCCTACACGTGCTAACAACCCATTGGCGCCAATCGCTGAACAAGCTGCATCTGCTAAATTAGCGACCATAACACTATGATGGTACGTACCTGGTGCTTCCGTTAATATTTTCTTTAATAATGGATGATTTGGGTTAGATAATTCGATTAGTTTCATCGTTGATAAAATCCCAAAGCCTGCCTCAAAAAACGGTAAAAACCCAATCGTAAGTACGGCAGAACCGACTCCTGATCCTAGACCCATTAACAAGTAATTTCCGTATTGTAGATTTGTTAATTGTGAATTAGGAATGAAAAGCAAAGCAATAATTAAAATGATATTAATGGCTGAGACGAATAAACCTGCCTGGAATATTTTAGAACGATGATTCTCTTTTGTCAAAAATAGTAAACCACTAATCCCACTAAAAAGCACATACAAACCTGCAGTAATATGAAAGCTCCCTGAAGACTCATTATTAAAAATAATCGTTGAAACTGCCGCCAATAAAATGGTACTAATAATGGAAATTCGTTCGTTTAATAAAATCTTCAGTAGCATTGCCCCCATAGCTGCGGGAAAAATAAATGTAACCTCAAAAGAACTAGGTTGAATCAAACTCAACATTTTCATTAAAATTAACGAAATAATAAAAATAAAGCTAAATATTATTAATTCATTCGGTTTGTTCTTTTCCATTTTATTTCCATCGCGAAAATAAAAATATAAAAAACTAACCATGATTAATATAAAAATAATTACCCCAACAAAAGGCTTCACGGAATAGTCTGTTTTTAAAAGTCCTAGTAACTGTAATTGTCGATATATTTCATTGCTAACGAGTTGACCTTGTTCAACAATAATTTGTCCTTGTAATATTCTTACCGGCTCCACACTCTCGACCGCTTGTTTTCTTAACTCTTCTGTCTTTACTGGATCATAAAATTCGTTTTGAATGATTGCGTAACGACCTAACTCAATACTTGCATTTTTAATATCGTTAGCTAATGCTGTTAGACGAATTTCATCTTCTACCCGCTTTTTTGAATTCTCCACTTGATCTGCAGGAATTCTTCTCGTCATCGCATGATTGACAGCGGTAATAGTAGTATCTTTAGCGATGATTAATTGACTCTTCGTTGCATTCAATAAAGATGTTATCGTTGAATGTGACAAATCATTCATAATGGAGTCCGGTAATTTTTCTTTTAACATTGAAATTTTTTCCGCCATACTCGGTTCTCGAACCGTTTTCGCTTCTTCGTCATCCATTGTTTGCGAATTCTCTATTAACTCTTGCACTTCATCTTTCACATCAATAATTGCATCAAAGATGGAACTAACTAAGTCTACTTGATTTTTCACTAAATCCTGATTAACTACATACACATCTTGAACTTGTTCTGACGCTTCTTTACGCTTCTTTTCTGTATTTTCCTCGTCCTCAACTGTAAAAGGGGATCGTATCGTTTGCTCTGCAATGGAAAACGGGGTTACATCTAATTTTTCAGGTTTTACATTACTATACATGGACATAAATAAAGTCGCACCGATAATCACCAATAAAATAACCTGAAAAATTTTACCGTGTGAAATTTTTACTATAACTTGAGACATACGTTTCCACATTTTTTCTTCACCCCTGACAATAATAAACCTAGATAGAAATTAATTTTTCTATAAAAAAGATAAATATCTATAATAATAACAATTTTTGCTAAAATTTTCATGTGTTTTTTCTCTTTATTTTTATTTTACCAGTTTTTTCTTTAGACAACAAAAATGGCCCGTAAAAATACGGACCAAAGATTTTCTTTATGGTGATAAAATTTCCTTTCAGTAAGGCATAAATACCCTACATAGAGCAAAGCAAAAGGAATAAGAGAAAGACGGTCTAAGCTATAACCCGTTTTGCTCATCATACGCTTGAATTATTTTTGCTACTAACGGATGTCTTACTACATCACCTTGTTCTAAATATATAAATTTAATTCCTGGAATATTTTTTAAGATTTCTTCCACCGAGATGAGTCCTGATTGAATTCCTTTCGGTAAGTCAATTTGGGTACGATCCCCTGTAATCACCATCTTTGAACCGAAGCCAAGTCGAGTTAGAAACATTTTCATTTGCGCCTTCGTCGTATTTTGTGCTTCATCTAAAATTACGAAAGCATCGTCTAAAGTTCTTCCTCGCATATAAGCGAGTGGCGCTATTTCGATAGTTCCACGTTCTATTAGTCTTTGCGTATGTTCTTGACCTAAAACATCGTGTAGCGCATCGTATAAAGGACGTAAATAAGGATCTACTTTTTCCTTTAAATCCCCTGGTAAAAAACCTAAGCTTTCTCCTGCTTCAACAGCTGGTCGAGTTAATATGATTCGTTTGACTGTATTATTTTTTAACGCGTGAACAGCAAGCACAACTGCTAAGTAAGTTTTTCCGGTACCAGCAGGACCAATTCCAAAAACTAAATCATTTTGCTTCATTGCCTCGACGTAATTTCTTTGTCCTAAAGTCTTTACCCTAATGGATTTGCCTTTAGCATTTTTGGTAATCTCTTCTTTATATAAATCACCAAAGTATTCGATTGTCCCCTTTTTTCCCATTTGTACCGCTAACATTATATCCCGCGAACTTATTTGAATTCCTTTATTTACTAATTTAGCCAAAGTAGTAATAATCGTTGCAGCTAATTGGGCGTTTTCATCTTCTCCAGAAATTTTCACTACTTCACCGCGGGTAATAATCGACACAGACAGTTCTTGTTCCAACATCTTTAAATGACTGTCGGATATCCCGAAAAGTTGAACAGGGTTTTCTAAATGGTCTAATTGTAAGTCAACTGTATTCAATAATGACAACACTCCTCAATTTTCGATGATTGGCTGTTCTTTCACAATATTTTCAATTACATCATAAATTACCGATAGTTTTAATTTACCATTATCAACCTTTTCATGCAAAATTTTTTCATTCACAATTTTTGCATTGCTAGGAAGGGTTTTTAGTAAATCTTTTTTCGCTAATTGCTTAGCCATTTCTTTCGCTTCCTTTTCACTATATGTTTTCACATATTCCTCTTTCTCATAAATGGTTTTTTTTGTGTATGAAATCGGTAGTGTCCATTTTAAAAATTTAAAGCTTTTTTTAGAAGTCTCCACTTCCGTTTTCTTATATTCTGGCTTTTTAAAACCGTATAATGGGATGTTAATACTCCCTAAGTTAAAAGAGTGAAATACTTTCTTCTCCCCCGATAATACAGATACTGTCGTCTTTAATTCAATTTCTGTTTCTGTTTTGTACCAAGTTTTTCCTAATATTTTTCCTTTCGCTGAAATAATGTTTGGTTCCTCTTCCTTACCAATCATCCCTGATACTAATATTTGACCAGGACGGACAAAGTCATTAACGGAAACTAGTGGTTGTCCCTTTTCGACAAATAAATCCACTATTATTGCTTCTTTTTTTGCTACTAAGTGTTGTGGTGAGGTTTTTTCTGGAGGTTCGGGTCGTTCCTTTTCTACTACTTGGAAATGAAAGGTTGTCCCTTTTAATTCTACTCCAATCCACGTTATTTCATCTAATTGCTTCGTTATATATTGCTGAATTTGTTCTGGGCTGTCAAGAAAAAATTGCAACTGCCCTTTCTTCACTCCCTTTTCCTTTAACAGCTGTTCAATTTTAAAAGCAGTCTCTGGTTGAGCACCATTAATTTCAATATGCCAAATCATGTTCGATAAGATAAAGATTGTCAAAAGTGCAAGTACTGTTCCGATAACAAAACTATTATTTTTCTTTAATCTTTTGAGGAAATATGGAAATCCAGCCTTTTCCACAAAAGCAATTTTTACTGGATGATATCGTTTAGCTTCTCGCAACTTTTGGAAATCTTTGACAAACATTTGAAATGTAACGGCTTCATAATCAAGCCGTTTTACATTCCAAATAACTATTTTTTCGCGAATTAACTTGTTAATAAACCGTTCAACACCATTACCCGTTATTTTTACCGTAATATGACCTGCCAGTTTTCTAACCCATAAGTTCTTCATAATTTCCTCCCAACTACTTTGTAATAAATAGTACTTTTTCAATTTTACCTTCTAACAGCAGCTCTTCAGGCAAAATTGTTTTAATTACAAAGGACTCTCCTTTAACAAGTAATTGACCGTGACTTAACATGATCCGGATTTCATTATCGGAAAACGTTAATAATCCTTTATGATTTTCTATGTAAATATGGATCTGCCCAACCATCGTTATCCGGGGGAAATCCATCATGACATCTTCCGGGAGATCCAGTTGATTGGTAATCCAATTTCGTATTTTCTGACTCCATTTTTTGGCCATAAAAGAACCCCCTTTCAACTCATATTTATGAGCCAAAAAGGGGGAATAGCACATCTTTTCTATTCTGTTTTTAATGTTTCGAATGGAGAGAGCGTTTTGCTCTTGGTGGACCTATTATTTCGGACCAAATAATTGCTTCTCTAATTTTATTCTTACTTACCTTTCGATCCATTTTCTTAAAACTTGATTCGCTTGATGGAGTCCGAGTTAATGAATTCATTTCACCCAGCACAGGACTTTCATTAATGTTTGAAACTTCGTTGTAATTAACAATGTTATCAATAGGCAATCCCTCAAAAGTTGGGCGTGAATCCTGTTCTGATTTCGTTTCCTCCACTGAACTAGTCTGCGGTCTATCCAACGGGATTGATGTCCGTTTTTCCAATTGTTCCTTCGCCATTTCAATTTGTTGCTCTATTTTTTTCAAGAATGGAGGAAAGTCACTATGTTTCTCCTCTTGATTTGCTCCTGCATCATCTCTTCGCACTGGTTTGGCTGGAGGTTGTTGATTCTTTTTATTTTCTTCCGCCATTCTGTTAAAGAATGAAAAGATACCACCGATAACGATGAACACTAAGACAATATTATCTAGCAAAAAATCTATCAAGTTCAAGAGTGAAACCACCCTTCATTATTTCTGTTCTTCATCGTCTGAATTCACTTCTGCTTGGCTAATAGACTCACGCATTTTCGTATCTGCTTGAATATTGCGGTAATTCATATAATCCATTACACCTAAATTACCAGTTCTAAATGCTTCCGCCATTGCAAGAGGTACTTCTGCTTCTGCTTCAACTACCTTTGCTCTCATTTCTTGGACTTGAGCTATCATCTCTTGTTCACGAGCTACAGCCATTGCTCGGCGTTCTTCCGCTTTCGCTTGGGCGATTTTCTTGTCAGCCTCAGCTTGGTCTGTTTGTAAAATCGCGCCAATATTTTTACCGATATCAACGTCAGCTATATCAATCGATAATATTTCAAATGCTGTACCAGCATCCAAACCTTTTTTCAAAACAGTATGTGATATCAAATCTGGATTTTCTAGTACTTTTTTATGATTATCAGAAGAACCAATCGTCGAAACAATCCCTTCACCAACACGAGCGATTACCGTTTCTTCCCCTGCTCCACCGACAAGTCTGTCAATATTAGCACGTACAGTAATTCTTGCTTTCGCCTTTACTTCAATACCATCCATTGCAACCCCAGAGATGAATGGTGTTTCGATAACTTTCGGGTTAACACTCATTTGAACTGCTTCTAGCACATCTCGTCCAGCTAGATCAATTGCTGCACAACGTTCAAAAGTTAATTCAATATTCGCCCTTTGCGCTGCGATTAAAGCATTGACAACTCGATCGACATTACCACCTGCTAAATAATGGCTTTCCAGCTGATTAATGCCTACATCAATTCCTGCTTTATGTGCTTTAATTAACGGATTAATAACCCGACTTGGAATAACCCTTCTTAATCTCATCCCAATTAATGTGAATATATTAATTCTGACTCCTGCCGCTAAGGCCGAAATCCAGAGCATGACAGGAACAAATGATAAAATTACTGCTAATAAAATTATTCCTGCTGCAACAAAAATAATAAATAAAATATCAATACCATCTGGCATTCGTTTTTCCTCCTCTTATTAGAAATATAGTTAAATTGTACATAACTTAGCATAATGCTTCAACGATTAACTAATAAATTTACCATTTAATCATTTTCTTCATTCATTTCACGTACAACTATTCGGACACCTTCAACTTTTACTACTTTCACTTTTTTATTAACATTGATAAAATTGCCTTCTGATACTGCATCAACTCTTTCATCATCTATTTGAATAGTGCCGGAAGGCCTTAAAGGTGTAATTGTTGTAGCCACCTTACCTAATAAATCGGTTCTAGTCCGGTTTGATACGTAACCTTCTTCAGTGGTCGTTGCATCTCGAAGTACAATTTTATTTAAAAGACGCATTTTTTTCCCAAAAATTTTCATTAATATCACCATCGCAAATATTGCAATTGTTATTGCAACTAATAAACTAATTCCTGTATGGATCACATTTTCGCCTGCAAGGAGAATTGAAAATACAATCGCACCCAATCCAAGAAAACCAGCAATCCCCCCAGGTATAAACAGTTCTAGTATTAGTAGTATGATTCCCAAAACTAGCAATATTACTGATTCATATCCTGCAAAACCGGCTATATAATGCCCATAAAAATACAATAACAACGATACAATCCCCATATACCCAGGAATACCAAAACCTGGAGAATATAATTCTAATACGAGACCTAAGCTGCCAATCGATAATAAAATCGGTACGACAATTGGATTAGTTAAAAATCTTGCTAAATCCTCTGCAAATGTTGTCTCTAAATCACGGATTTCCGCATTTTCAAATTGCAATGTTTTAAGTAACTCTTCTCTATTATTAACAATTCCATTGGCATAACCAACTTCTACCGCTTGGCTTGCCGTTAAAGTTAATAATTTACCTTTTGGAGCTCCATACTTAGGTAAATCAATCGAATCATCAGCCATCGCCATTGCATAAACTGGATCTTTTCCGCCTGACTCTGCAGCTGCTTTCATCGAAGCAAGCCAAGCTGACTGCGCCTTCTGGTCTGCTGCATTCCCATCTTGGGTGATGACAGCAGCGGAACCCATTTTTCCAGACGGTACCATATATATCTCATCCATATATAAAGAAATATAGGCACCAGCCGAATAAGCATTTTGATTAATAAAACCAATTGTTTTAAGCTCTGTTCCATTTAATAATTTTGCAATATCATCCGCAGAATCGACCCTTCCGCCAGGGGTATGAATCTCAAAAATAATTGCCTTTGCACCATCTTTTTCCGCTGTTTTTATCGCTCTTTCTAAAAAGTGGCTCAAACCTTGCTCAACTTCATTTTCCAACGGGACATAATATACGATATCATTATTTCCTTTGACGACTTGATAAGGGATAATTGCGAGAGGAAATAACAGTGTAATCAATAAAATGGTGCGAAAAAATTTCCGCATACGATAGCCTCCCTTCTATATTTTTATTTTGGAGCTAAAAGTATATACGAATGAAGAAAATATATGTTTCAAAATAATTATAACAAATAAATTCAGAAAATGTATTTTTTTCTAACCCTCCGCTCTTTATAGGTGATAGCACTAACTTAGGAGAAAGTACATACCTTCGTGGAAAATGCAAAAAGAGACGGGTTGAAAGATTGTTTCATTCCGTCTCTTTTTTGTATGGTATGAGTTATGACAACTCTTTTTGTACTAATTTGTTAACGATGGAGCCGTCAGCTTTACCTTTTACTTTTGGCATTATTTTAGCCATTACTTTACCCATTTCAGCTTTAGAAGTAGCACCAACTTCTTTAATCGCTTCTTGAATAATAGTTGTTAATTCATCTTCAGTTAATTGTTTTGGTAAATACGCACTGACATAAGTAAGTTCTGTTTTGATTTTTTCAGCTAAGTCTTGTCGACCTGCGTTTTCAAATTCTTGGAGGGAATCTTTTCGTTGTTTTACTTCGCGTGAAAGAACAGTCAACTCTTCGTCTTCAGATAACCCTTGTTTGCCAAGCTTAATTGCTTCGTTTTGCAAAGCAGCTTTCAGCATCCGAATGACAGAAAGTTTTTCTTTTTCTTTGTTCTTCATCGCAACTTTCATATCTTCATTTAAAAGCTCAAGAAGACTCAATAACTACACCCTCTTACCATTTCCGTTTTCTAGCAGCTTCAGACTTTTTCTTACGTTTTACGCTTGGCTTTTCGTAAAATTCGCGTTTTCTGATTTCTTGTAGAGTACCCGTTTTTGATACTTGACGTTTAAAGCGACGTAATGCATCATCTAGGGATTCATTTTTACGAACGACTGTTTTGGTCATATCTTTCCCTCCCTCCGAACAAAACACCTTATATCAGATACATGAATATACCATGTACCTACAAAATTATAATATAACGTTTTATTTAGGTCAACTGCCGTTTAAAAATAATTCGACCGTTTTTCTTTTTTTTGCATGTTTTATTCTCTAAATCATATGTATTCATTGAGGTGAGGACATGCTATCCATAGTTTTCTTTTTTATTTATATTTTTTTATTCATTGGTGGGATGACTGTAATGCGAACCGGTTTAATGCATTTATCCGGTGAAAAAATGAAACAATGGTTACTAAAATTCACTAGTAACCCGTTAAAAAGTTTTTTGTTTGGTATAATTATAACAATTATTTTGCAAAGTAGCTCTGCGGTGATGATTATTATTATTGGACTTATTTCAGCACGTGTAATGTCCTTTCCCCAATCAATTGGGATCATTTTAGGAACGAATATTGGTACAACAGCGACAGTCGAGTTTTTAGCCTACGGGACAGATGAGTTCATATTTCCTTTGTTAATAACTGGAATACTGTTTATTTTTTTCAGAAAAAGTTTCATTCGTAGCCTCGGTCTCTGTCTATTCGGTTTAGGAGCAATTTTTTTAGCGATGTTTGGTTTTGAGAAGTTAGCAATTCCACTGGCTGAAAATCAATATTTAGCTAAACTATTCGTACAGATGAATGAACATTTAATGTTATCTGTACTCGTCGGATGTATTGTAACTGCTATTATTCAGTCTAGTACTGCAATGACAGGAATTGCAATGGGATTTATCCATGCTAATATTCTTTCGCTTCCTGCAGCAATAGGAATTGTTTTAGGAGCAAACATCGGTACGTGCTTTGATGCTTATATCGCAAGTATTGGCGGCGGAAAAGAAGCAAAACAAACAGCATATGCCCATATTTGGATTAATTTTATCGGAGTGTTCCTGTTCTTACCTTTCCTAATTCCGTTTTCTTCAATAATGGAAGATTTATCTTTCGTACCTGAGCAACAATTAGCCCATGCTAGTGTAATCTTCAATGTAGTAGTATCATTATTATTCCTACCATTTACTCATTTCTTTGCGAAGATGATTCAAAGAGTCCATAAATAAAAAAAAGGAGGACTTGCCACTATGCAGGTTCCTCCTTACAGAATTTTAGTAGTCTGTATTTGCCGTTAGTCCTTGTACGATTGCAATTCCTGAACTTGCCCCAATTCTCGTAGCACCAGCATCCACCATTTTTTTTGCATCTTCTGCACTGCGAACACCACCAGATGCTTTTACTCCAATTGTTGGTCCAACTGTTTTGCGCATTAATTCAATGTCTTGGACTGTTGCCCCGCCAGTTGAAAATCCAGTGGAAGTTTTTACAAAATCTGCTCCAGCTTCGACAGCAAGCTGACATGCTTTCACTTTTTCTTCGTCTGTTAATAAACTAGATTCGATAATTACCTTCACTAACGCATGAGGTTTAGCTGCCTCTACAACTGCTTTAATATCGTCTCGTACTAAATGGAAGTCGCCACTTTTTAAATTCCCAATATTGATTACCATATCTATTTCCTCTGCACCATGCTCAATTGCATTTCTTGTTTCAAATGCTTTCGTTTCTGATGTAGTGGCACCGAGGGGAAAACCGATAACTGTGCAGACTTTCACATCTGTGTTTTGCAAAAGACTTGCTGCGTGTTTTACCCATGTTGGATTTACACAAACTGATGCAAAACGATATTCTTTTGCCTCTTCACATAATTTTTCTATTTGTGTTTTCGTTGCTTCTGGTTTTAATAATGTGTGATCAATTAGCTTAGCGATATCCATAATGGATCACTCCTTTTTATTTTATTCTGATTGTATCATGTCTCATATGACTTTATTTGTCAAATTGAATTTTCAAGTATCAAAAAGTTTGCCGGCTCCAAAAGTAGATCTTATGGTAACAAAATAAAAAGACATTTCCACAATACAGATCATGAACCGAATTTTTTTGGCTTAGACTGTTTCATGGATTTGTCTTTTACTCATTCGTTTTTATAAAGCTGTAGCTCCTACTTCCGATGTTATCTCATCCATAACACGAACAAATGTAGCTTCATTATATGGATAACCGGATTTCGTAATTTTAACGCGGACAATTTTTCCAATCATATCTTCCGTAGCAGGAAAAACAACTTTCAAGTAATTATCAGAATATCCTTCATATAGTCCGCTATTTGGATCCTCTTTATATTTTTCTTCTGGAATTACTTCGAGCACTTCATTTTCAAATTGGGAAGCATACTCTTTCGCCAATTGATCAGACAAGACGATTAACCGTTGCACGCGATCATTTTTCACATCTTCATCAATTTGATCTTCCATTCTTGCCGCAGGGGTACCAGTCCGTTTTGAGTACGGAAAGACGTGAAGTTCAGCAAATTTATGTTCTTCAATAAAACGGTATGTTTCCATAAATTCTTCCTCTGTTTCCCCTGGAAAACCGACAATAACATCTGAAGTAATCGCCACTTGTGGCATTGCTTGTTTTAATTTATTAATTCGTTCAGCAAACTCGGCCATCGTATATTTTCTTCTCATTCTTTTTAATACAGTGTCTGATCCGGATTGTAGTGGCACATGCATATGTCTCACAACAATATTTGATTTTTCTATCGTCTCGATTACTTCATCCGTTAATTGACTAGCTTCAATCGAGGAAATTCGTATCCGTTTTAAGCCTTTCACTTGTGCTTCTAAATCTTGTAATAGCATTGCTAGAGTGTAATCTTTCAAATCCTGTCCATATCCACCAGTATGAATACCAGTTAAAACAATTTCCCGGTAACCAGCATCTACTAGTTGCTGTGCTTGGGTAATGACATCTTGTGGATTTCTAGAACGCATTAATCCACGTGCCCAAGGAATAATACAGAATGTACAAAAGTTATTGCAACCTTCTTGTATTTTCAAAGAAGCGCGAGTTCTATCTGTAAAGGAAGGTACATCCATTTCTTCATAAACGCGGTTCTTCATAATATTTTTCACGCCATTAATTGGTGTCCGTTCTTGCTTAAATTGCTCAATATATGTAAGCATCTTCGGACGATCTTGTGTTCCAATAACGATATCAACACCAGGTATAGCTAAAATTTCTGCAGGAGAAGTTTGGGCATAACAGCCAGTAACACAAATAACTGCGTCCGGATTTCTCCTAATCGCACGCCGAATAACTTGGCGACTTTTTTTATCACCAGTATTCGTTACCGTACAAGTGTTAATAACATAAACATCAGCTAATTTTTCAAAGTCAACACGGTTATACCCATTTTCTTTAAATAATTGCCAAATTGCTTCTGTTTCGTAATGATTAACTTTGCATCCTAAAGTATAAAATGCTACAGTGCTCATGAAATCACCTCATTAATTCAAAATAAAATGACATCGCGGAAAGTGCATATAATGGTGCAGTTTCTGCCCGCAATATCCGAGGACCAAGTCCACAAGGAAGAAAACCAGCTAGTTGTAATTGTTCTACTTCTAACTCGGATAACCCTCCTTCAGGTCCGATAACTAATACTAATGAATTATCTTTTGTTACCTTTTCCAACGTTTGGAAAAATTGATTCTTTTCATTCGTTCTTCCTGCCTCTTCATAGGCAACTAATTTATAATCATATTTTTCACATTCAGAAATGAAAGTTGTGATTGATTTCGGTACATCAATGGACGGTACTACCAACCTCTCCGATTGTTCTGCCGCCTCTTTGGCGATTTTTCGCCACCGCTCTTGCCGCTTTTTTGCTTTTTCATTATCTAATTTGACGATCGTTCTTTCCGAACTAATAGGTATTATCTTGTGAACACCTAGTTCTGTAGCTTTTTGGACTACGAGATCGAATTTTTCACCTTTTAATAAACCACATGCAATTGTAACATTAACTGGCAGCTCTCTATCTTCTGTGAATTTTTCAAGGACTTTTGCAAGAAGGTGATCGTCCGCAATTTTAGTTATTTTACAAATAGCCACCTCTTTAGTAGAAAAGACGACAGAAATTTTATCTCCTATCGTCATCCTCATTACCCGGGTAATATGATGATAATCATTGCCTGCTAGTTGAATATAGTTCTCATCTATTGCATCATTAACGAAATATCTTTGCATACGTCCACCGCCAATTTATTTTGTAGCGATAATTGTTACCCAATCTTCCATCACTAAAGTCTCTTTAATTTTAAATCCTGTTTGCAGTAGTTTTTCTTCGACTTCTTGCCGTTTTAAATTAATGATTCCTGATGTAATAAAGACGCCATCAGGGACGAGCAAATGATAGGCATCGTCCGCAAATCGTACAATTACTTCCGCTAATATATTAGCAACAATCACATTCGCTTTCTGTTCAATACCATCTAATAAATTGTTTTGGAATATGTCTATCTGTTCATTTACTTTATTTAATTTTATGTTAATTTTCGCTGTTTGCACAGCCACCTCATCTAAGTCTAGAGCTAATACTTTTTCAGCACCAAGCATACTGGCGGCGATACTTAATACACCTGATCCAGTTCCAACATCGATAACAAGATCCCCATTTTTCACTATTCTTTCGAGCGCTTGAATACTCATTACAGTTGTTGGGTGAGTTCCTGTTCCAAAAGCCATCCCAGGGTCCAATTCGATAATATGTTCATCCGTCGTAACTGGTTCATATTGTTCCCAAGTAGGTACGATCGTAAATTTGCTTGAGATTTTAACAGGATGATAATATTTTTTCCATGCAGTTGCCCATTCTTCATCATTTACTTCACTAATCGTAACTTGATTCATACCTAGATCAAAATTGTATAATATTAAATTATTTATCGCGCTTTTTATTTCTTCCACCGTTTCGCCTAAAAAACTATTAACGGGCAAATACGCTTTTACTATGACACCTTCATTTGGGTAATCATCCGGATTTAAATTATAAATTTCCCCAAAACGATCTTCCCGCTTTTTTACAAGTTCAAAGGAATCCTCAATGACAACCCCACTAGCTCCCGCTTCATATAAAATATTCGTAATCGGTTCAACTGCTTCATTTGTAGTATGGATACTTATCTCCGACCATTTCATGTCGCCAACTCCAATCCATTATTCTCCTTTAAACGCTCTTTTCACTTTTCCGAAAAACGATTCGTCTTGTTCATCTATCGTTTGTCCGCTTATTTCTGCAAATTCTCGGAGTAATTGTTTTTGTTTCTCGGTTATCTTAGTTGGTGTAATAATTTTCACTGTTACATGTTGATCACCAATTCCATTTCCGCGAACATTTTTCACACCTTTTCCTCTTAAGCGGAATTTTGTATTCGTTTGTGTACCAGCAGGAATTTTTAATTTAACTTTTCCGTGAAGTGTTGGGACTTCAATTTCATCGCCTAACGTGGCTTGAACGAATGTAATCGGCATTTCACAATATATATCATCATCTTCACGATGGAAAAATTCATGTTGTTTTACGTAAAACACAATATAAAGATCTCCAGCAGGTCCACCGTTAATACCCGGTTCTCCCTGTCCAGCTACACGTAACTGTTGTCCGTCATCAATTCCAGCTGGAATTTTAATATGAATCTTGCGACGTTTTTTCACTTTACCCGTTCCGTGACATGTAGAACATTTGTCTTTAATAATTTGCCCTGTTCCATTACAATGAAAACAAACTCGTCGATTAACAATTCGGCCAAACGGGGTATTTTGTTCTGTACTTAGTTGGCCAGTTCCGTGACAGTGTGGACATGTTTCTGGTTTCGTTCCTGGTTTAGCACCGTTTCCTTTACAAGTACCACATTCTTCTTCCCGAGGAATTTCAATATCTGTTTCCTTACCAAAAACTGCTTCTTCAAAATCTAATGTCATAGTATATTGCAAGTCTGCTCCCTGTCTTGGTGCATTAGGATCTCTTCTTCTAGAGGAGCGACCACCACCGAAAAATGTATCAAATATATCTTCGAAACCGAACCCGCCGTCACCAAAACCGCCGAATCCGCCACCACCGAACCCACCAAAACCTTGGTTTGGATCGGCATGACCGAATTGATCGTACTGAGCACGTTTTCCGTCATCACTTAATACTTCATATGCTTCTGCAATTTCTTTAAATTTTTCATCTGCACCCGGTTCTTTATTAATATCTGGGTGATATTGTTTTGATAACTTCCGATATGCCTTTTTGATTTCTTCTTTCGTAGCGGTCTTACTTACACCGAGTACATCATAGTAATCACGTTTACTCATTATTTTCCACTCCCGATTCCTTTTGCATAAATGTAATTCTAACATTTTTATAAGGAATGATGCAATAATTTCCTGTTCCTTTAGTCCATATAAAAAGTCAAAGCCAAGCGAACCTGACTTTGACTCCACATGTGAATCAGTTAAATGTTATAATCCATTTTATTTATCTTCATTTATTTCTTCAAAATCTGCATCAACTACATTGTCATCGTTATTCTTCTTTTCCCCTTCACTTGCAGCGCCATCAGTCGAATTTTGCTCTCCAGCTTGTTGATATAATTTCATTGAAATATCTTGAATGATTTGTTGTAATGCATCTTTTTTCGTACGTATTTCATCTATATCATTTTTCTCAATTGCTTTCTTCAACTCATCTTTCGCTTCTTCTGCTTTCTTCACTTCAGCAGCATCGACTTTCCCTTCAACTTCTTTTAACGTTTTTTCTGTCGTGAAGACTAGTTGATCTGCTTCATTACGAAGTTCCACTTCTTCTTTTCGTTTTTTGTCAGCTTCCGCATTTTGTTCTGCTTCTTTAATCATGCGGTCAATTTCATCGTCAGAAAGACCCGAAGAAGATTGGATAGTAATTTTTTGCTGTTTGCCAGTACCTAAATCTTTTGCACTAACATTAACAATTCCATTTTTATCAATGTCAAATGTAACTTCAATTTGTGGAATTCCCCTTGGTGCAGGTGGAATATCCGTTAATTGGAAGCGTCCTAATGTTTTATTATCTGCAGCCATTGGGCGTTCCCCTTGTAACACGTGAATGTCAACTGCTGTTTGATTGTCAGCAGCAGTGGAGAATACTTGTGACTTAGATGTAGGAATCGTTGTGTTTCTTTCAATTAGTTTTGTAAATACGCCGCCCATCGTTTCAATACCTAAAGATAGTGGTGTAACATCTAGTAATACGACATCTTTCACATCACCGGTAATAACTCCACCTTGAATTGCGGCACCCATCGCAACAACTTCGTCCGGATTAACACCTTTGTGCGGTTCTTTACCGATTTCTTTACGGATAGCTTCTTGAACAGCAGGAATTCTTGTCGATCCACCAACTAAAATAACTCGATCAATTTCACTGGCAGAAAGACCTGCATCTTTTAACGCTTGCCGAGTAGGACCCATCGTTCTTTCCACTAAATCAGCGGTTAATTCTTCAAATTTTGCTCGTGTTAATGTGATATCTAAATGAAGTGGGCCTGTTGGTCCTGCTGAGATAAACGGCAAGGAAATTTGTGTACTTGTAACTCCAGATAAATCCTTTTTCGCTTTTTCAGCTGCATCTTTTAGACGCTGTAAGGCCATTTTATCTTGGCCAAGATCAATGCCATTATCTTTTTTAAATTGATCGACTAAATAATTGATAATTGCTTCGTCAAAGTCATCACCACCAAGTTTGTTATCTCCTGCTGTGGCACGAACTTCGAATACACCGTCTCCTAATTCTAATATGGATACGTCGAATGTACCGCCACCGAGATCAAATACGAGAATTGTTTGATCTTCATCGGCTTTATCTAAACCATAGGCAAGAGCTGCAGCGGTTGGTTCGTTAATAATCCGTTCTACTTCAAGTCCAGCAATTTTACCTGCATCTTTTGTTGCTTGTCTTTGCGCGTCATTGAAGTAAGCTGGAACAGTGATTACAGCTTTTGTTACTGGTTCTCCTAAGTAACTTTCAGCGTAGGACTTTAAATATTGTAAAATGATTGCTGAAATTTCTTGTGGTGTATGGTCTTTTCCTTCAATATGTTCTTTATAATTAGTACCCATATGGCGTTTAATCGACATAACCGTATTAGGGTTCGTAATTGCTTGACGTTTAGCAATTTCACCAACTTGTCTTTCACCATTTTTAAAAGATACAACTGATGGAGTTGTCCGGTTTCCTTCAGGACTTGGGATTACGACAGGTTCTCCACCTTCTAACACTGCGACACAAGAGTTGGTCGTTCCTAAATCTATTCCAATAATTTTACTCATAACATCTTCCTCCTAAATTTTAAAAATATGTAAATAATACTTACTGATTAACTTTAACCATGGAAGGTCGGATCACTTTATCATTTAACAAATAACCTTTTTGAAATTCCTCTAATACAATATTGGATGCTTTATTTTCATCATTACCTTGCATTACTGCATGATGGAAATTTGGATCAAATTCTTTGCCAACCGCTTCAATTGGTTTTATTCCTTCTTTTTCAAAGGCTGTTAAAATGCTCCGGTAAATCATTTCCATCCCTTCTAGCAACGCTTTGCCTGATTCACTGTCTGCTTCTGTTTGAAGGGCTCTTTCGAAGTTGTCAATAGCGGGCAACAATTCACTAGCTAATTTTTCTGAACGATATTTTTCAATCATCTCTTTTTCACTGCGACTCCGTCTTTTAAAGTTTTCAAAATCTGCTTGAACCCGGAGTAATCGATTTTCTTTTTCTTCCACTAATTTCTCAAGTTCAGCAATTTTCATTTGATATTTTTCTAGTTCTTTATTTTCATTTTCTTTTTGTTCATCTTCTAAAAAAACAGGTTCCACTGGGGTATCCATATTTTCCTCAACGACATCTTCATTTACTGCTGTATTTTTTTCTTGATTAAGATCATTAGTCAAAGTTTTTTCCTCCATCGACATATTTTTTTCCTTTTCCAAGCATTTCACCCCCATTTTTGCCTAATGTGTCAGTATGTAAATAAATTTTTTACAAACGAATAAGGCGGTGTGCGAAGCATCGTTTGGACAATGCTTCGCTAAGTCTACCGCCAAAAATACAACCTTGTTAACTCGTTTGTCAAGTTTTTACTTAATAAATTCAATAATGATATTACGCGGCTATAATTCATTCGTTTTGGTCCTAGTATCGCAATTGTTCCAATTTGTTCTTCACCAATATTATAAGTTGCAGTAATTAAACTACAGGAGTTCATTGCTTCATTATTATTTTCACTTCCGATTTTCACGTGGAGACCGATTGGTGTTTTCTTTAAAATTTTCGAGAAGTCTTGTTCCTTTTCAATTAAATCAAATATGTTTTTTATTTGATTGAGATCTTGAAATTCTGGCTGAGCAAGCATATTGTTCTTGCCGCTATAATACAGTTTCTCATCCTCAGATAAATGAAAGACTTCTGAAATGGACCGTAGTAAGTACTCATAATTGTCTACATGTTCTCTTAGAATTGCAGACACTTCTTTAAATAATTTATCTTGTAGTACATTTAACGGGACACCAGCTAATCGACTATTCAGGATGTTCACGACTTTTTCAAAATCTGCTCTGTTCAGATCTTGCGGTATGGCAAAGACTCGATTTTCAATATGGCCAGTATCAGTAACTAGTACCGCCAATGCTGTTCGCTCATTTAATGGGATAATTTGTACTCGGTTTAATTTATTTACCTTTACGGCTGGACCTAAAACAATTGCCGTGTATTTCGTTAAATCTGATAATACTTTTGCAGAGTTTTGCACAATTTTTTCAAACTCATAATATCGTTCTGCAAAAACAGATTGAATTCTTTCTAATTCAGAATTATGGAGCTTTTGCGGTTGAATTAAATGATCGACATAAAAGCGATATCCTTTTTCTGACGGTACTCGGCCAGATGACACATGTGTTTTTTCAATAAAACCTAGTTCTTCTAAGTCAGCCATTTCATTTCGAATAGTTGCTGAACTTAAAGCAATCTCTTCTTTTTTTGCCAAAGTACGCGAGCCAACCGGATGAGCAGAGCGAATGAAATCATCAATGATGACCTGCAATATTAACAATTGACGTTCTGTTAACATTACTATCACTCCTTTTAGCACTCTTTAATGGTGAGTGCTAAATCTATAATTAAATTAACAAATTAGCTTTTAGTTGTCAATGTTTTAACTTAGTTAAGAAATGCTTGAAATACTTCATTTCCTAGTAGTCTTCCCTGTTTCGTTAACTGTATTTGATTATTTATAATTTGAATGAGGTGTTTTTTTTCTAACTGTAATATTTCTTCTTTATATTTTTCCAAAGGAGAAATGTTAAATTTTTGTTGGAATTTATTTATATCGACCCCAGAAGTTTTTCTTAGCCCTAGAAACATCTCTTCTTCCATTTTTTCCTGTTCCGTCAAAACTAGTTCTTGGCGGATTGGTAATTTGTCTCCCTGCAAAGATTTCATATATTGGTTCACTGGGCCAATATTCGAACGTCGTTTGTTTTCTATATAACTATGCGCACCAGCACCAAAACCATAATACTCCTTATTATCCCAATAAAGTAAATTATGTCGACTTTCATATCCTTGTTTGGCGTAATTACTTATTTCATATTGATGGAAACCATTGGCTGTCATCTCTGCCATTATTTCTTCATACATATCTGCTTCCACATCTTCTTTCGGCAATAATAACCTCCCTTGTCGCATTAAATTATAAAAAACGGTTTTTGGTTCAACAATTAAGGAATATGCCGAACAATGTTCAATATTTAACGAGAAAAACTCTGATAAAGAATGACGTACGTCTTTCATCGACTGGTTTGGCAAGCCGTACATTAAATCAATACTAATATTGTTAAAACCAATTTCTTTTGCTAGTGCGATTGACTGATATACATCGTTGTTAGTATGCGTTCTGCCAATGATCTTTAATAAGGGGGGAGAAAATGTTTGGACGCCAATGCTTAGACGATTAACCCCATTTGTTCTCATAATAGAGAGCTTTTCTTTCGATAAATCATTCGGGTTTGCCTCTACCGTAAATTCGTAATCCGCTTCCGTTTGTATATGTTTTCGAATAATGGTTAATAAACTTTCTAGTTGCTTTTCCGAAAGTGCTGTCGGTGTTCCACCACCAATGAATATTGTCTCCACTTTTGAAGCAGGACTTGCGGCAAAGGTAAGTGCCATTTCTTTATCTAGAGCTGACAAATATTCTTCTACTGGCTGACCTTTTAAAAATACTTTATTAAAATCACAGTAATGACATATATGATTACAAAATGGAATATGGATATATACTCCTTTTGGCATTTAAACACAACCTTCTTTTTTAAAAGTTACAAATATAGAATCGTGTAAAAAAACGAAAAAGAGGCTAGTGATTGGACTAACCTCTTTTACGTTATCATGGAGATGACGAAAGATTATTCAATTATTAGTCCTCATCAATTTTTAACACTGCCATGAACGCTTCTTGTGGAACTTCAACAGATCCAACTTGTTTCATCCGTTTTTTACCTTCTTTTTGTTTTTCTAATAATTTTCGTTTCCGAGAAATATCTCCGCCGTAACATTTCGCTAAGACATTTTTACGCATCGCTTTAATGGTGGAACGAGCGATGATTTTATTCCCGATTGCTGCTTGGACAGGAACTTCAAATTGTTGACGAGGGATAATTTCTTTAAGCTTTTCAACAATGACCTTTCCACGATGATACGCCGAATCTTTATGCACAATAAAGCTTAAAGCATCAATTTTTTCCGCATTTAATAAAATGTCCATTTTAACAAGTTTGGAAGGTCGGTAACCGATCATTTCATAGTCGAAAGAGGCGTATCCTTTCGTATTCGATTTAAGCTGATCAAAAAAATCAAAGACGATTTCAGATAATGGTAACTCATACGTAATCGTTACCCGTGTCTCATCTAAATATTGCATATCGATAAAAACTCCGCGTTTTTTCTGGCAAAGTTCCATGATTGCACCGACATAATCATTTGGTGACATAATGCTTGCTTTGACGAACGGTTCCTCCACATGGTCAATTTTTATCGGATCAGGCATGTTGGATGGGTTATCGACATGTAGTGTCTCACCATCGGTTAAATATACATCATAAATAACACTTGGTGCAGTAGTAATTAAATCAATTTTAAATTCCCGTTCAATTCGTTCTTGAATAATTTCCATATGAAGCAAACCTAAAAACCCGCAGCGGAAACCGAAGCCTAACGCTTGTGAAGTTTCCGGTTCAAATTGTAATGCAGAATCATTTAGCTGAAGTTTCTCCAGCGCCTCCCGTAAGTCATTGTATTTCGCTGTATCTATCGGATACAATCCACAATAGACCATTGGATTTAAGCGGCGATATCCAGGTAAAGGTTCTTTTGCCCCATTTTCTGCTAACGTAATCGTGTCCCCAACTCTCGTATCACCGACATTTTTAATAGAGGCCGTTAAATAACCAACATCTCCGACCGTTAATTCTTCGCGTTTCACTGGATGTGGAGAGAATACACCAAGTTCTGTTACTTCAAATTCTTTGCCAGTCGCCATCATTTTAATTTTGTCGCCGACTTTCACTGAGCCTTCGACGATACGAATATATGCAACAACTCCACGGTACGCATCATATAAAGAATCAAATATCAATGCTTTTAATGGATTGTCAGGGTCACCTTGAGGAGCGGGTACTTTTTCAACTACTTGCTCTAAAATTTCCTCGATTCCTATCCCAGCTTTTGCAGATGCTAGCACTGCATCTGATGCATCTAATCCAATTACATCTTCTATTTCTTGTCTCACTCTTTCTGGATCAGCACTTGGCAGGTCGATTTTATTAATAACAGGAATGATTTCTAAGTTATTATCAATTGCTAAATATACATTAGCAAGTGTTTGTGCTTCAATTCCTTGGGCAGCATCAACGACTAAAATCGCCCCTTCACACGCCGCTAAGCTTCGCGATACTTCATAAGTAAAATCGACATGTCCTGGTGTATCAATAAGATGAAGAATGTATTCTATACCATCTTTAGCAGTATATGTAAGTTGTACAGCGTTCAATTTAATGGTAATACCCCGTTCTCTTTCAATATCCATTGAATCTAATAACTGTTCTTTCATTTCGCGGGAAGTTAATGCATGAGTTGTCTCTAAAATTCGGTCCGCTAATGTTGACTTTCCGTGGTCAATATGGGCAACGATGGAAAAGTTCCGAATTCTCGCTTGTCTATTTAGTTTTTCTTCTCTATTCATTCATTTGTTCACTCCTGTAGTAAAGACAAAATCACTAGTCTTGATTATAACAATACAATATTTTAGATTCAATAAAAACTATTTAATTTAAAACTTGTTTTCATAATAGTACTTTAACTAAAATGCATGTTTTGCTTTTTTTATAAGGGAGTATCACATCATTTGGTAATTTTTCAAGGTTGAGTCGCCGTTTCATATGAAAGATTTATTTAAAGGGTATTGTGAGGCAAGCAACAAAAAAGAGATGTCCGTTAAAACAAATACGGAGCATCCCTTTCTTTAATATTCCCAACTATGTATCATTGTTAAAAAATTGGGATGTGATATTCGTAAACAAGCCAGCTATTTTTTTACCTACATCGGAAAAAAGATTATATGTTTGAATTTCTTCTAATGTCTGACGTTTTTCTTCTAAATCCTGATTATTATAGGAATATTGATTATCTAAACTAACATTTAATTGGTTTTCAAACCGAGGATCATGATACCCCTTCATTTTATAGACACCATGATTTGCTTCTTGAATACCGATAATCACTCCGAATAATAGAACGACAACTAATAAAAATGTTTTTAATAAAAACCGAAACATATAATCACACCCATTCATTTTTCCTAAAAGCACGGATCTTCTAGCAATATGTTGAAAACGCGAACATTTATCCTTACTAAGAAATCTAGTACTTCTTATACACGTATATGCGCAAATTCTTCAAAAAATACTAGAGATGATAGAATTAATGAGTTGTAAAACCTGCATTTTCCTCGTTTATCGCTTCATGTAATGCACTATTTAAACCATTTGCAATGATATTTGCCATATTTTCGATAAACACATCTACTTCTTTCGGTGTCACCATAAGATTATGACCTAAAGGGGCTAGTACTTCGCGAATTAATGCCCGCTTTTCCTCTTCTTCTAACGTACCGACAATCCCTAAAAACGTTTGTCTTTCTTCCTCTTTTGGCATATCATCATCACTCAACACTTTTTTCTCACCAAATGTTAAACCAGCTGGAACTAATGAACGAGATGGTTTATTACCTTCTTTTAGTTCGCGGCCAAAATGCTTTAACAAAAAGTCTATCGTATCGCTCGTAATAGAAACTGCATCCACAACAGTCGGAACACCAATACTAATCGTTGGAATACCTAAAGTTTCTTCACTTAACTCTTTCCGTTTATTTCCAACACCAGATCCTGGATGAATGCCCGTGTCAGTAATTTGAATCGTAGCATTTACTCTTTCAATCGACCGTGATGCGAGTGCATCAATTACGATAACGAAATCAGGCTTTGTTTTTTGAACTACACCAAAAATAATATCACTCGTTTCAATACCAGTTATACCCATAACTCCTGGTGCTAATGCACTAACAGGGCGGTAACCGTCTGCTACATTTTCTGGCTGTAAATTAAATAAGTGACGTGTGACTAACACATTTTCACATACGATTGGACCTAATGCATCTGGGGTAACGTTCCAATTTCCTAACCCGACTATTAGGCAACTCGCATCATTAGGAATTTTACTTATTTGAAGAAAACGCGCAAATTCTTTTGCAAATACCTTTTGTGCTTCCTGTTCTATTTCTTTATTTTGTTCTCTAATTCCTATTGCCTCAATAGTCAAATAGTTTCCTGCCTTCTTGCCTATTTGCTGTTCCCCTTTATCCGTAATTTGTACTTCAATTATTTTCACATTACCTTCTTGACGATCTTTAACAATTACACCTTCAATTTTCGATACTGGTTCTTTTATTTTTTTACTTTCCTGCTGTTCAACAAACATATCTCTAGCTTCAATAGCTAAATCTGTACGAACTTGAAATTGTTGTAAATCTCGCTCCATCAATATCCCCCTTTACCTAGTTTGCATTAAAAAATTTATTATATATTGTTTCCGACTATATTTTTTTCATTCACTACTCTCGTTAAACCTATTGCATTCTTTTGTTTCATTTGGTAGAATATCATTTGTTCATAATGTTGAATTTGGATAGTCGAGTTATATAGATCTCGCTCGTTCACTAGGAGGTGAAGAGATTGGCAAATATTAAATCTGCTATTAAACGTATTAATACGAACGAAACAAAAAGAGTATTGAACAAATCTGCAAAATCAGATATGCGTACTGCCATTAAACAAGTGGAATTAGCAATTGTTAATAACGATGCAAGTGCTGCCAAAACAGCATTACCTGTAGCTATTCGTAAAATTGATAAAGCAGTTACGAAAGGTTTAATTCACAAAAATGCGGCTGCTCGTCATAAATCACGTCTACAAGTAGCTGTGAATAAATTGGAAGCTTAATTTATTGGAAAGTTTGGGCATGATCAAAAGTAAACTCGTATCTATGTCAAGGACACAATAAAAAGTGAGATTAAGCAACTAGAAGATGATTCCTGTTTTTAAACAGGGTCATCTTTTTTACTTTCCATAGAGAGATCGCCCATTGTTATAGCAAAACTATGTCATCATTTATTTTTGCCTTAAGCAGAAGCATAAGATGGATAAGACTTCGTAAATGGATATTTTATTGGTCAACATTTAGATTATACATTTCTGTTATATGGTAAATAAGTATAATGACGGATATAAAATACCTGTAGTCAAAACACTCTTTTTCAAGTGTCCTAACTACAGGTACCATATTATATTAGATCGCTTTTTTTATGCTAAATGTTTAATAAAGAACAATTCTAATAGTTGTTTTTTATCACCTTTACCTGTTTTCATTTGATAGTCAAGTTCTGCTATTTCATTCATCATTTTTATTAGGCTTTTTTCCTGAAGACTCCCTGCCTGTTCCATTGCTAATTTTACTCGATATGGATGTACTTTCAGTAAAGAAGCAATTTGTTTTTGTCCGTAACCTTTCTTGACTAATGTTCCTACCTGTCCTAGAAATCGAAACTGACTTGCAATTAGCGCTAAAATTTTTATCGGTTCCTCATTTAGCTTCCATAAATCATTAAAAATTTCTAATGTTTTTTGTAAATTTCCTCTGATAACATAGTTTACTAATGAAAAAACATTATCCTCTAACGATCGTGATACTAATAAGTCAACAATTTTTTCGTCGATTTCTTCACCTGCACTCGTATATAGCAGTATTTTAGCAAGTTCATTATGTATGAATAAAAGGTTCGGACCTATTAATTCATAAATTCGTTCAATTGCTTTCTTCGTTATTGTTTGATTCTTTTCATGAACTTGCTTTTCAATCCATTGTTTCACTTCTTTTTCTGACAATTGTTTTGCTTGTAAAGTAAATGCATTTTTTAGCAATAATTTTGTTAGCTTTTTCCTTTCGTCTAGTTTTTCATAAGGAGCAATAATGATTAATACGGTGGAACGTGAAGGGTCTTGTACATATTCTTCGAAAACTTTTAAATTATGTTCCACCTTTTCTTTTCCCTTTTGTTTTTCCGCCGTTAAAAAATGAGGATTTTGAAAGAGGATAACTCTTTTCTCACCGAAAAAAGGAATGGTTTGACAATCTTCCACTGCAACTTGTACGGGGATTTCTTCTAAATCATAGACAGAGTAATTAAAATCATCATTACCTTCACTTAATACTTGCTCTTTAATCAAATGTGTTGTTTCGTTTATAAGAAATGACTCTGTGCCGTATATTAAATAAATTGGTTCTACCTTACCGCTTTTAATTTCTTTCCATAACTTTAAAAACATCATCATTCTCCATTCGTTGCACTACTTACTTTAATGGTAAAAAAAATGGAGCAATAATACAAGCGTTAAATGAATATGATTGTTCAAGTCCATGTAAAAAGGGAATCAGTTAAACGGTTGCTGATTCCCCATTTATTTAAACGCTTTATGATTTAGCCCTAGGAACTAACCATAAAGCGGAATTTATAAAAAATTACGTTTAATTTTATTATGTAGTTTGTAAATGGAATTATAGGTGACAACTGTTGTCAGTATAATGTACGAAAGAATAGATTTTTTTTAACATTTCCTTTATACTAATGGTGAAATAGGAGGGGTTATATGAATGAATTCGAACAAAATCCACAATCAACTAGAAACGATTTTGTGGATTCGGCGGTTGGGTTTATAGTATCTTTTGGGTTTTTTGCAACTATTTTTATTGTTGCAGTAGTATTAAAGGTAATTGGATCATAATTGGAAAAAGGCTGCGCTAAAGCAGTCTTTTTCCATTTTTATATATTACTATATGTGATTTAAGAGAAATTGGTGCACATCAATTTTATTAATAGTGATTGCCTGTAACAGAAATGACAACATTTTATCAGATGAAAAACACATAAATTGGCAAAAATGACTTTATTTACACACAGTCACAACAAATCATTTATTTAATACCGCTTGTCGTTGGCTAATCCACGCGATTCAATAACAAACCGGCCAACAGTCGCTATTTCTTATTTGGAAAGACTGTCGTAAAATATCCTTTTGTTAAAAAAAAGCGATAATAGACAGCACCATGCTCATCTGTACGATAAACCAATATACGACGTTTTTGTAAATCATCAATTACTCTTTTGGAAGGATGACCATAACGATTCTTTTCTCCTACTGAAATAACCGCCACTAGCGGATCAATATGGTCCAAAAAAAAGCTGCTTGTAGATGTTAGCGAACCGTGATGGCCAACTTTTAGTACGTCTACAGGCAATTCGAAATAGTTGACAACTAACTGTTCTTCCCCTGATTTTTCTAAGTCTCCAGTGAATAACCACTTTTTCCCACCGAAATTCCCATAAATTACAATGGAAGCATCATTACTTGCTTGTGCAAATCTTTGAGGAGCTAACACAAAGAAGTTTCCCTTTCCTTTTTCCCACTTTGCACCTTCATAAACCTCCGTAATTTTAATTCCCCGTTTCTTTGCCTCAGAAATAATTTCCAGTTCCATCGCTTTCTTGTTTATTGTTTTTCCAACTACTAATTCTTTCACGTTTAAATTTTCCATTATTGAAGTAGTCGAACCAATATGGTCCATATCTCCGTGTGTTAAGATTAATTTATCAATTTTACTTATTCCTTTGCTCTTAATAAATGGAACAACAATATTTTTCCCAGGGTCAAATCGATTCGTTCTTACCTGCCACTCCTCCATTGGCATGTCTATAACTCCACCAGTGTCAATTAAATAATTTCCTTGACCAAATGGTAATTGAATAAAAATGCTATCTCCTTGTCCAACATCAATAAACGCCACTTCACCAATGGGAGAATAAGTTACGAATAATTTCTGCAATAAAAAAGGAAACAGGACTAAGAAGTATAAAGTCTTATTTCGCCACCAATTTTTCTGTTCCATAAGTATGAAAACAATAATCATCGAAATGAAAAAAATAACAAGTATTAATTTCTCTGGTCTCCCTACCGTAATAGTAAAGATTTCATACTTCGCAATAGATTGGGCAATTTTATTCATCAGATTAAACAGGAAAGACAAAGGAACAACAAATAAATTAGCTATCTTTGGGATAAATTCTATAATAATAAAACTAACGAGGGACATAGGAAGCAAAACAATGGAGTAAATCGGAACATAAACAATATTTATTATGAAACTTAATAAGTGGAATTCAAAAAAATGATAAATAAGGAGTGGAAAGGAGATTAGTTGGGAAATTAATGAAACAAGTAAGCTTGACTTGAACCATTGCGTTTCTCTTGCAAAAATTTGCTTAGATAATAGAAGAGCTGTAGCGACGGTAAATGATAACTGGAAACCAACATGGTCGAGAAAAAAAGGGTTATATACGAGAAGAATAATAAATGTAAGCCCAATTGCATCAAGTGGATGGACGATTTTACGCCACTTTAAGAAAAAAAGTACTAACCACGTCATCATGACTGCACGTAATACTGATGGTGCACCCCCGGCAATCATTGCATAAAACGGTAAGATTACTAGTAATATCGTTCTCGTTCGTTCCTTTGTAATGCCGATTCGCAAAAAGATAAAATAGAAAAAGGTAGTAATGATCCCAACATGAAGACCAGAGATTGCTAATAAATGCGAAAGTCCCAATCTTTGATATGCTTCTTGAATATCACGATCCATCATTCTTTTTTCCCCAAATAATAATGCAGTAATAAAAACTTCTACCTCATCTGGAAAAAATTTCTCAATCGACTGGATACTATTGTTGCGAATCTTTAATAACCGCTCATATAAGGATAATTTTGCTTGTACGCAATGAGAATGTGAAAATTGTTCAGGAGAAAAGATGTAGGATATTTTTTCTGTTTTTAAGTATTTAGCGTAGTCAAAGGCGTGGCGATTGCGTGGCTTTTTTGGAGAATAGAGGTCACCATCCAATTGACAAACTAGTCCAATATTTATTTCATTTATTAATTTTTGTTTTTCCGATTCGAGCGGAATCCAGTAGGAAAGTAACAGTTTTTCTCCATTATTCGTTTTAATCTTCGTTTCCAACCGATCACCGTTAATAAAAGGAGTTTCCAAAATTCGAAATGTCAATTGCTGCACTCGTTCGTCCTTTACTGGCCCCTCGATATTAGTGTAGGTAAAGTAGACATAGAACAATAGAAAGCTAATAAATAACGAAGATATAATGGAGAGCCTTTTATGATAATGCAAAATATGTAACAGTACTATAGCTAAAATAATTCCTAACAAAAAGTCTGCTCTTGCTATTTTTGCAAAAACAGCCATTAAACTCACGTAGGCAAAAAAACCGTAAATACTTAATCCCTCCTTTTTAATATAAAATTGGAATGAAGGAAACGGGCAAAAGCTTGCCCGTGAATCCTTTACGTATTCCTAGTGAATAGTTTATCTGCAGTTTCCTTGTATTTATTAAACTCTTCTTGACTAACATTATTTTTCAACTGTTGCAATAGATGATCCACAAATGATTGTTTCTCTTGTAATCGTAAATCTAAAATATTAGCTTGAAAGGGAACTTTTGCAGTTTTCACGCCAGCTTGTTCGAATAATTCAATTGCATAAAGGCTATTTTTATAGTCTTCTGCATAGTGAATGACTTTAATTCCGGCTTGAATAATTGCTTTACTACATTGGAGGCAAGGAAAATGCGTGACATAAATTTCTGCACCTTCCGTCGGTACACCAAATTTTGCACATTGTATAATAGCATTCATTTCCGCATGAATGGTACGTTGACAATGATTATCTATCACATAACACCCTTTATCTATACAATGATCACCACCGGCAATCGATCCGTTATACCCACCGGCAATAATACGCTTGTCCCGAACAATGGTAGCGCCAACCATTAATCTTGTACAAGTGCTTCTTAAAGAAAGTAAAAAACTTTGTGCCATAAAGTATTGGTCCCATTCAATTCGTTTCACAACCATTCTCCTTCCGCTTATTTTCTTTAAGTTTAGAACGGAATGAACTATCTTTCAACAAAAATTTAAGTTAGATGGTAATATGTTCCTTTAACTTATCATAAGTTTTTTGACCGATACCTGAAATATTCATTAAGTCTTCTAATTTCTGAAATGGTCCATTTTTATTTCGATACTCGATAATCGCTTGTGCTTTCGCTGGACCAATCCCAGGTAATTTTTGCAATTCAATTTCATCGGCACGATTAATATTAATTTTCCCATTTTCCTGATGTTGTTGTTGTTGGAAATTTTGATTTTCATGCCAATTCATTTCTTCACCAACAATAGGTACATAAACGACCATTTCATCCTGTACTTTTGCGGAAAGATTTATTTTTGCTTCATCTGCATCGTTAAGAAAACCGCCCGCCCTCTGTATTACGTCAATTACTCGATCCCCAGGATAAACATTATAGACCCCTGGATATTTAACCGCCCCTTTCACATCCACCTTCATCGATGTTTGGTTTGATTCGGATTGTTCTTCTAGTTGTTCATGAATATCATTTCCTATCGCCATTTCTTGATCTTGCTTCGATACAAATTGTATTTCGTCTTCTTTGTTTGAAACAATAAACAGGAAAATTCCAATTAACGTAAGACCTCCAAACACTAATTTATTTTTATATAGCTTGATTAACTCCATCATTTTCACATCCTTATCATAAAGTTTTAAAACTAGGCATATAGTTTTATGTAGAAGTAAGGAAAGAAAACTTACTCGATTTCAGTTTAAAGGGGGGAAATTATGCGCATCGGTATTATTGGAACTGGCAATATGGGGTCAATCTTACTAGAAGCTTTTATGGATAGTGGTGCCATCCCTCAAAAGAACATGTTTATCACAAATAGAACATTGTCCAGGGCAAAACAATTTCAGGAGAGATACCCTCAAATAAATGTTGGGGAAAACGCAGAGATAATTGCAAAAGAATGTGAACTCATTTTTATTTGTATAAAACCATTAGATATTCATCCACTTTTAATGAAAATAAATCCATTATTAAATGAACAGCAATGTGTCGTCTCCATTACAAGCCCAATATCTGTCGCTCAATTAGAATCAGTGCTTCCTTGTTCATGTATAAGGGCGATACCAAGCATCACTAATCGTAGCCTAAGTGGTGTATCATTATTAACTTTTGGGCAATATTGCTCATCTAATTGGATTACTGTTATTAAGGAATTATTGGGGAAAATTAGTAAAACGGTAGACATTGATGAAGATATCACCCGTGTTGCCTCGGATATCGTTAGTTGTGGTCCGGCATTTTTCAGTTTTCTCGTACAAAAATTTGTGCAAGCAGCAGTTCATGAAACAAAAATTACCGAAGAAGAAGCTACTTTACTTGTTTCTGAAATGTTAATTGGCTTAGGGCAATTACTAGAGAAGAATTATTATACATTGCAAACGTTACAAAAAAAAGTGTGTGTAAAAGGTGGCGTAACTGGAGAAGGAATTAAAGTATTAGAGGAAGCAAATTTAGATGCTGTATTCCAGAAATTGTTTCAAAAAACCCATGAAAAATATTATGAGGATATCGCAAAAGTGACAGAGCAATTCCAGTCATAAATTAATATTCTAGCTAAACATAAAAACTCCTGCAAAATTTAATTAAAATTGTATTTAATACAAAGGTCAACATCCCTGCCGGCCATTTTTCGTTATGATCGAAATACAGAAATGGTAAGGCAGGGTTGTTTGTCCATTATCAAATGTCATTATTTTTTTACCGTAAAAAAAATCCGTTCATGATTTTGAGTAGGGGGCATATGAAGAAAATCACCGGCTGTATTTAATAGCGTAAAGCCCGCTTCCGTTAACCATGTATAATACTGTTCTATCGGATACGTACGTTGGAAATGAACTTCCTCAAAGCGGTCATATTGATTTGTCTCTTCATCCAATACGAAAAATGTTAATTCATGTTCAACACTATTAGGAAGTTCCCCACGATAACTATTCCAAATATAAGAGATTTCCTCGCCATTATAGGCAAATGTTTTTCCAGGAAAGAGATTATTCATCTTATATAAAGAATGGACATCAAATAAAAGTAAGCCACCTTGTTTCAACACTTGAAAAACAGATCGGAACGTGCTGATTACCTCTGACTCATCTTTTAAGTAGTTTAATGAATCACAAAAAATCACTACCGCATCAAATTGGCCAAACCCTTGTAAATTAGTCATATTTTGTTGAAAAAAAGGAATGTTATACCCTTTCGTTATCGCTTTTTCAGACGCAACAGCGAGCATGTCTTCAGACAAATCGACTCCTGTTACATTGTAACCTGCTTCATGCAGCCGGATACTCATCTCGCCAGTACCACAAGCTAAATCAAGGACATTTTTACAGGAAGAGAAGTGTGTTTCCTGCATAGTCTTGAAAAAAGTCAACCATGCATCGTATGGTGCTTCGTCCATTAATTGATCATAAAGATACGCAAAAGATTCATACGCCATTATAATTCACTCAACATATCGATTTTAGGAGCATCGCCCCATAGGCGTTCTAAATTATAATACTCGCGGTCTTCGCGATGAAAGACATGGACAATAATTTCCCCTAGATCAATTAAAATCCAGCGAGCTTCGTCATATCCTTCTAATCTTTTTACTAAATGTCCTGATTCCTCGGCTTTTTCCCGCACTTCTTTAGCAATTGCTTGAACTTGTTTATCGGAATTCCCATGGCAAATAATAAAGTAGTCGGCAAGCATTGATATTCCCTGCATATTTAACACAACAATATTCTCTGCTTTTTTGTCATCTAGTGCTTTTACTGCCATTTGTAATGGAAGATTATTTTCTTTCATAAAAGGCAAATCCCTCCTTTTTATTTAGCGCTCAAATTTTAAAAAATTGGTGAGAACCTTCGTCATTTTTAATCATGATTTGTTAATAAGATTATTGTATGTATCGATTGTATCAGGATAGACAAGCGAGTTTTTCTCCAAAAGAAACTGAATCGTGTTTTTTGTTGCTTGCAACACCGCTTGATTGATATTTTTTTCCGCCAGTTGTCTTACTTCATCGACTCCAGGAAATTGCCGATTTGGCTCTATATAATCAGCTAAATAAATGATTTTTTCTACTAGTGTCATATTCGGTCTACCTGTAGTATGATAACGAATTCCATTGAGAATTTCTACATCTGTTATCCCAATTTCTCGTTCTACTAAATACGCACCAACTGGGGCATGCCATAATTCCGTGTGGAAGTTCAACAACTGTTTTGGTAGTTGTTGTTCAATAATAATTTGCCTCATTTCCTCGACAGGACGATATTTCGCATAATCATGGAAGATTGCCGATAGTTCTACTTTGTTTATATCTCCACCATATTTATTGGCTAACTGTTTTGCAGCTTTTACAACACCTAAAGTGTGAAGAAACCGTTTTTCTGGTAAGACTGATTTTATTATATCAATTGCTTGATTTACATCCATATAAACCCTTCTCCCTAATAAACTGAATTACTTTATCGGGCAAATAATAATTAATGGATTCCCCTTTTTTTAGTTTATCTCGAATGATGGACGAGGAAATATCAATGGACGGTATTTCCACTGTCTTTATCGGATAAGTTGTTTGCAAAGAATAATGAGGACGGTTCACCCCAATAAACTGAACTAGTTTGATTAACTGATCAATATTGTACCACTTTGGCAAGTACTCCACCATGTCTCCGCCAATAATGAAATAAAACTCCACATTCGGCTCTCTCTCTTTTAACAGCAACATCGTATCATATGTATATGATTTCCCTAGCCTTTCTATTTCTATCGTTTCGATTTTAAAATAACTACAATTGTCAATGGCCAGTTCAATCATCTTCTGTCTATCCTCGTTCGCAATACGAATATTTAGTTGCTTATGTGGTGGCAAATGATTTGGCATAAACCAAATTTCGTCTAATTGAAACGAATGTAAAACTTGATCTGCAATAATTAAGTGCCCGATATGAGGCGGGTTAAAAGTTCCACCGAGAATTCCGATTTTTTTTTTCATATATTCACCAATCCTCCAAATTATTACGGAAGGATAATTTGTTTATTTTCGGATGATTCTTTGTATAAAACAATTGTATTGCCAATAACTTGAACAAGCTCTGCTTTTGCTCCGCTAGCTAGTTGTTCAGCTACTTCTTCTTTTGGCACGTCACAATTTTGTAAAACACTAATTTTAATTAATTCTCTAGCCTCAAGGGCATCACTAATTTGATTAATCATATTTTCATTGACCCCACCTTTACCTACTTGGAAAATCGGTTGTAAGTGGTGTGCTTGTGAACGTAAAAAACGTTTTTGTTTTCCTGTTAACATAGTTTCTATCCCTTCTTATCACATATTCATGTTGTTATACCTTTGGAGACATCTGGAAAAATTCCAGTCCATATTTGAAAGGCATATGCAGCCTGATTGTAAAGCATCGTTAAACCATTGTCGATTCGTGCACCATTCATTTCTGCATTTTTCAAAAATTTAGTTACTGCTGGTTTATAAATAATATCAATTACTAACGTATTTATCTGTAACTTCGAAAATTCAATCAGTGATTGGTGATCATTTGGTTCCATCCCTACCGATGTAGTCTGAATAATAATATCGTAATGATGTAAACTTTGTTCTAATTGATTTAAAGTTAAACAATTGGTTTCAATATTTAATGGATAAGCATGAATGATTTTAAGGGCGTTATTTTCGGTTCTATTTGCAATATCTAAACATTTCACTCCTGCTGATGCGAGAGAAAAATAAATGGCTCTCGCTGCCCCACCCGCACCAATGATAACGATACGTTTATTAATAAATTCATTGTCTAATTCTTTTAACGACTCAACAAAACCAATTCCGTCTGTATTATAACCAATTAATTTTCCACTTTCGTTTTTAACTGTGTTGACGGCACCAATCATTTTAGCTAAATCATCAATTTCATCTAAATACGGGATAATTCGTTCTTTATGCGGTACCGTTACATTAAACCCAGCAATATTTAATAGTTTCATCGCATGGATAGTTTCTGCCAATGTTTCTTTCTTAACATGGAATGGATGATAATACGCTTCTAGACCATATTTTTTAAATAGTGAATTATGAATCATTGGCGAAATAGAATGACTTATCGGGTCCCCTATTATTCCAAATAATTTCACCGTGTCACCTTCTTATTTAGCCTATATTAATGATTTGCGAATATACACTCGAACACCTTTAGGCACATAGGCAGCTATAACTACTCCTGGTTCATTAATTGTTACCCAACCAAGACCAGAAAACACAATATCCGTTTTCGCTTCTTTAATCGAGAACTCTTGTCGAACGAATGGGGGTAATTCACGTGCTTCCTCACCAGTTGGCGGTTGTAATAACTCTCCTAAATGTTCTTTATAAAGTAAATCTGCTTTTTCCAATTTCGTCCGGTGAATATTTAATTCGTTGGATAAATAGCAAACGAATGAACGACTTCCACCTTTAATGAAATCAAAACGTGCTAAGCCACCGAAAAATAATGTTTGTTGCTCCTTCAATTGATATACTTTCGGTTTAATCTCTTTTTTTGGAGTAATAATTTTCAAATCTTTTTTACTCACGAAATGGGCCATTTGATGATGATTGATAATTCCTGGAGTATCATAAATTGCTTTCCCGTCCGATAACGGTATTTCAATTAAGTCTAACGTAGTTCCTGGAAATTGAGAGGTAGTAATAATATTTCCCTCACCAGTAACTTCTTGAATAATTCGGTTAATAAAGGTTGATTTGCCGACATTCGTCGCACCGATAACATACACGTCTCGACCCCGTCGATATGTTTCAATTAGGTCAATCGCTTCTTTAATAAATAATCCCTTTTCGGCACTTACAAGTAAAACATCGATAGGCTTTAAGCCTAATTCATGAGTTTGTTGTTTTATCCAATGGATTAGACGATTTTTTTTCACAGATTTAGGTAGCAAGTCAACTTTATTGCCGATAAGTAGTACTTCATTGCCACCAGTGAAACGATGAATACCAGGTAACCAACTACCGTTAAAATCAAAAATATCAACGATTTTAACGATTAAACTGTTGCTAGTTCCTACACCATTTAATATTTTCAGAAAATCATCATCTGTCAGTTCTACATCCGCAATTTCATTATAATGTTTTAGCCGGAAGCAACGCTGACAAATAACTGCCTCTTTTTCAAGTGCTGAACTTGGTGCATAACCGATTGCTTTTTCATCAGTCGTTTGAATTTTCACACCGCAGCCAACACATACGATATTATTTTCCACTGGAAGATTCCCCCCATTTTAGCAATCCTTTTTTTGCAAACTTATTCAATATTATTCTTTCCACTTTCCTGTTAAATTTCGTTACCCACTCATCCGAGGAGGCGACAGGTACAACTAATATCGTATGAAATCCTGATCGGTTACCACCAAGAATATCTGTAAGTAATTGGTCACCAATAACAACTACCTCTTCTTTTGACAATTTTAACATAGATAATGCCCGATGGAATGACCTTCTTAACGGTTTCCTAGCTTTAAATACGAAAGGTATTTGCAATGGCCGAGCAAAATCATAGACACGTTTTTCTTTATTATTAGAAACAATAACAATATTAATGCCGTGATCTTTCATCTTTTTAAACCAATTTTCAATTTCCGGTGTTGCAAGTGGCCTGTCCCATTCCACTAACGTATTATCTAAATCGGTTATAACTCCCTTTATATTTCGCTCTTTTAAATATTCGGGAGTAATGGCATATATATTTTTTACATAATCGTTCGGTAAAAAAGCTTTCAACATGAAATACACCTCATATTTTTCAAGTACCTATATTAGTCACCAGTTTCCATCATACAAAAAGAAGTGTTCATTTTCAAAGACAATTTATAAAAAAAGTAAACTTTCGAAGTACAGAATATACAAGTCCAGGTGTAGCAAAGATGATTGGCCGTTTGATTTCCTTTAGCTCCAACACTATTCGACATAATCCCTTAAAGACCGACAAATAGAAAAAAGTTTTCGACAAATACCGACTTAGTTCGTTTCATGTGGATAAGTTTATTCACATTTTTAACAGTGTTACGATAGACTTTTCACTGTTTTTCAACATTTCATTCACAGGATATCCACCGTCCATGTGGATAAAATCACAGGTTGTCCTCCGTTTTTAATTTTGTTAAAGTAATGTTATCCATCTTAACTTACTATGTTTATTCCTCATATAGAAATTATAGAACTTGGAGGTGAAGGTAAATACCGACGAAAATGAGAAATTTATCGGATGAACTTTTAATTGAGTCTTATTTCAAAGCTGTTGAATTAAAGCTAAGTCAAGATTTTATCGATCTTATTAAACAAGAAATTTGCCGCCGTTCACTTAATCATAAAATTAAAGGAGTCTCCTAATTGAAAATACTTACCATCGATAAATGGCTCACAGAAAAGATTTTTTGCTGTTATGTGAGCCTTATTTTATTGAATGGTACCAATGGGCTCACCAACGTGAACAGGGCTCTTTAGTTTCACTGTTTCTGAAAAGCGGAACGTGCCATTTTCAAATAATAAAATAACGGTAGAGCCAAAAGCAAAATAAGCAAGTTCTTCTCCTTTAGTTGTACGCTCATTGTCATGTAAATACTCGATACTATTGACAAACATTGCCCCTATTTTTACTAACGCTAATTTTCCTAATGGATGTTCAATAATCGTTATTTTCCGGAAATTTTTAGATAATGGGTCCTTCCCATAAAGCAAACCTAGCCGGTTAACTGGATAAGAACGTTTCCCTAACGTAAATTTCTTAACAATTTTGCCGTCAAGAGGACTATGTATCCGATGATAATTGCTTGGACTTAAATAAATAATGATGTATTGTCCACCAATGTATTTCTCTATTTCTTCTTCATTGGCAAACATATCAGCTAATGAATATTGTTTATTTTTGACGTAAAAAAGACTTTCTTCATCAATGGTACCAAACGCTTCAATAACACCATCGACAGGACTTATCACCGTATGTGGATCTTTATTAATCGGGCGACTGCCTGCTTTTAACGTACGGGTAAAAAATTCTTGTATAGAATGATATTCATGTAAATTCTTTTCAACTTCTTCAATATTTATATGATATAATTTAATAAAAGATGGAATGAACTTCTTGCTTAGTTTCGATTGAGATAGCTTGCTAAGTAATAAGGAAGATGTTTTCCTATTCGTTAACTCTATTAATAATCGGTAAAAAAATTTCCGCATTTTTATCGTTACCCCCAAATAGTTCTTTACCTATTCATAATAAAAGCATAATATATTATATATGTAAACTTACAAAATTGCATGAAAGGGGTGAAAATATGTTTCTTTCGCAAGTAATCGACAATACGATTAAAAAACTCAAAACACAGCTAGCCAATATTTTAACGATGACGAATCTTTTCTTAGGCGGATTTGCAATTATTTTCACATTACATGGGAACTTATCTTTAAGCTTATTATTAATCTTTTTAGCCGCCCTTGCGGATCGATTCGATGGGTTGGCCGCTAGGAAATTAAAATCCGAATCTGATTTAGGCAAACAATTAGATTCTATGAGTGATATTATTTCTTTTGGAGTTGCGCCAGCATTATTAATGTACGAAGGGATTTTGAACGTATTATCGGTTCCAGGAATTTTCTTTACGATTCTTTATATTAGCTGTGGAGCATTTCGTTTAGCGCGTTTTAATATTACCGAAAGCAATGGTTATTTCACAGGATTACCAATAACTGCTGCGGGTTGTATTCTAACTTTTAGTTACTTGGGCATTCCATATTTTCCACCGCAATTCTTCTTGTTTTTAACTTTATTATTATCCTTCTTTATGGTTAGCCCATTCAAAATTAAAAAAGTGTAATAAAAATGAGGCTGTTTAACTAGCCTCATTTTTTACTTTAGAAATCCTCTTATTCCGTTAAGCGTAAAAAATCTTTTACATCTTCCTCACATAATTTTACAGCATCTTCCCAAAAACTTTGTTTTGTTAAATCGACATCTAAATGTTTTGCAGCTAACGCCTCAACAGTCATCGATCCAGTATCTTTTAATAATGCGATATATTTATCTTCAAAGCCTGCACTGTCTGCCTTACTGCGAGCATAAATGCCAAGTGAAAATAAATACCCGAAAGTATATGGGAAATTGTAAAAAGGAACGCCAGTAATATAAAAATGTAATTTAGAAGCCCAAAATGTCGGATGGTAATCAGCTAAAGCGTTACAATATGCTTCTTTTTGTGCCTCTTCCATTAATGTATTTAACCGTTCCTTGCTAACTATCCCTTTTTTCCTTTCTTCATAAAAGCGTGTTTCAAATAGGAACCGGGCATGGATATTCATAAAGAATGCGGTAGACCGTTGAATTTTATCCTCCAAAAGGGCTATTTTTTCTTCTTTCGTTTTAGCTTCTTTCACACTCGCATCTGCTACAATCATCTCAGCAAAAGTGGAAGCTGTTTCCGCAACATTCATTGCATAGCCTTTATTCATCGGGTGAACATCACGGAGCGCATACGAATGAAAAGCATGACCAAGTTCGTGGGCCAATGTTGATACATTCGATGGCGTTCCGGAATAAGTCATAAAAATTCGCGATTGTTGACTCAATGGGAAAGATGTACAAAATCCACCTGGTCTTTTTCCATCACGGTCTTCCGCCTCAATCCAACGATTTTCAAATGCCTGTTGTGCAAAATTTGCTAATTTATTGCCAAACTTACCAAATTGCTCAATAATAAAATCGGCACCTTCTTGATATGACATTTTTGTATTCGCAGTGCCAATAGGTGCATCTAAGTCATACCAAGAAAGTTTGTCTAAATTTAACAGTTTTGCTTTTCTTTCAAAGTATTTTAAAAATAGTTGTTTATGGTTACTAATGACCGACCACATCGTATCAAGTGTTTTTCTTTCCATGCGATTTATTTTAAGTGGTTCATATAAAACATCCGTCCAGCCACGTTCTTTATAAACATTCAACCGAAAACCAGCTAAGTGGTTCAAAACCGTGCTTATGTATTCACTTTGACTTTCCCAAGCTTCTTCCCAATTTTCAAAAACTGTTTTTCTTACCATACGATCCGGATCAGAAAACTTATTGTGAGCTTGACCTGCGGATAATAATCTTTCTTTCTCCTTCTCTTTATCAATAAATGGAATACGGATATTTTTTACAATCACATCATAAAACTGTCCCCATGCATGATAACCATCAACACTTAAAGAATTAATCAAAGCTTCCTCTCGTTGTGAACATTTTTCCTTCGATCGATCCCGTCTTTCTGACAAGACAAATGCAATTTCTTTTAGTTCATCTGCTAAAAGTAGTTTCTCCCATAAGGAATCATCCAGTTGTTTCAATTTATCATCAAACAATGTTAAAGCATTTTGGAAGATTGCTTGAAGCTCCGTTACTTTACCACGCAGTTCTGTTGCTTTTTTATCAGCCATATTTTGTGCTTGTAAACAACTTACAAACGCCCCAGCCTGTCTTAACTTTTGCCCAACTCCTTGATATTCATCAATTAACTTTACAAGCTCTTGATTGTTTTCTTTTGTTTTTGGCAACGTCCATTGTTCAACATGATTGGAAAAATAAAGAAGTTCATCCTTCGTCTCTTGTAAAAACTGGCTAAACTCTGCCGATTCACTACCTCCTTTGAAAAATATATCCAAATCCCAAGTTTCTAGATAAGTCGTTTTTGTCAAAAAAATCCCCTCCGAAAAAATTGTTATCCGTTTCATTATAATACGATTTTACATAATTTTCTATAACATTCAATAAAAAATTTAGTTTCCCGAAATAGTTTTTTGTATTGGACAAATTAAGTTTTTCTCTTCCCTGCATATAATGGCTTATACGGGGTACTTCTTCGATATGGAGGTGGATAAATGTCCGGAATTTTAACTGCACTTGGAGTTATTTTTAAAGAATTAGTTTTTTTAGTCTCCTATGTTAAAAATAATGCCTTCCCCCAACCTTTATCGACTAAAGAGGAACAGAAATATTTAAAACAATTAGCAAAAGGCGATATGAAAGCAAGAAACATTCTTATCGAACATAATTTACGGCTAGTGGCACATATCGTAAAGAAGTTTGAAAACACCGGTGAAGATCAAGAAGACTTAATTTCAATCGGTACAATTGGTCTTATAAAGGCGATAGAAAGTTACTCAGGAGGAAAAGGTACAAAACTTGCTACATATGCAGCACGGTGTATTGAAAATGAAATATTAATGCATTTACGGGCTTTAAAAAAGACAAAAAAAGATGTATCTCTCCATGACCCAATTGGTCAGGACAAAGAAGGCAATGAGATAAGTTTAATCGATGTACTAAAATCAGATTCAGAGGATGTTATTGAAACCATTCAGCTAAATATGGAATTGGAGAAATTGAAAAATTACTTGGAAGTTCTTGATGATAGAGAAAAAGAAGTTATTATCGGGAGATTCGGACTAGATCTTCAAAAGGAAAAAACTCAGAGGGAAATCGCGAAAGAATTAGGTATATCTAGAAGTTACGTATCGCGAATCGAAAAACGTGCCTTAATGAAAATGTTTCATGAATTTTATCGTGAAGAAAAGGAAAGAAAATCGAAACGAAGCGAAGAATAAAAATAATAGGGCAACGATGACTGTAGCATATCATCACTGCCCTATTTTATCTGTTTGTAGCGGGCATACTTCACCTACGGCTCGCTTTATTTACATTTACTATTAATGGTTTAATTCGTTTATATCATCTTCCATTTCTATTAATTTCTTGCGACAATTAACCGAAACGGTACGGAAGAGAAATGCTAAACTGATAAATATTAATGTAGCAATCATAATAATCGCTAAATGAGTATTCGTTTGTTCGTTACCTTTTATTAATAAACCTAAATAAAAAAATGTGCTAGCTGCCAATAAAATATGAGAGAAGTTTTGGTAGTCAGTTGCTTTCTCCTTTAGTTTTTTCCTATCATCCATTCATCTCACCTGTTATTCTAGTAGTATTTTATAAACTACTAATAGATTAACATATAATACAATACATTTCTGTATGTAATTTTAGGAAAAGCAACTCTTCCATTATTGATTCTTACAGTAAAAACGGAAGTTAATCTAGCTGTTTAACAATATTTAGAACGAGCTTTGTTGAATGGAGGGCTGCTGTCTCCAAAAATTGATCGAATGATATATCGGACTCTTTTCCAGCGATATCTGATAATGAGCGAATAATAACAAAAGGTGTAGAAAACTGGAAAGCTACTTGTGCGATTGCCGCTGCTTCCATTTCTACTGCTTGAACTTGGGTAAAATTTTCTCCTACTTGGCGAACACGATTTGCATCACTCATAAAAGAATCGCCAGTTGCGATTAAGCCTATAACTGTTTGAACACCTGCAATTTCTTTTGCGCTTTCCATAGCAATATTTACTAAATATTCATTAGCCTGATAAGCAGGAGGCATTTGTGGCACTTGGCCAATTTCATAGCCAAAAGCTGTTGCATCCACATCATGGTGACGCACCTCATTTGAAATAACGAGGTCTCCGATTTTGAGCTCGGGGTTTAATCCACCAGCAGAACCTGTATTAATTATATAATCTGGTGAATAACGCTCTAATAAAATAGAGGTTGCCATTGCTGCATTCACTTTGCCGATACCTGATTTTAATAGTATTACTTCTTTGTTAAAGAGAGTTCCAATAGTAAATTCACAATTAGCGATTGTTTCGCTTGTTTTGTTACTTAGTTGTTCTCGTAATATTCTCACTTCTTCTTCCATTGCACCAATAATTGCGATTTTCATTTGTTTCCCTCACTAATTTCGTTTTTTATCATTTACTTTTAATTGTTCCACTTTAGTTGGCAACCAACCTTGTCCGTCTATCCAGTCAAGGTATACACGAAATGTTTGACTTTGATCTTTCGGTGTAATCGTACCAACTACATTTTGGTTAGGAATACCACCGTGGCCGACCCACCACAAAATGATATCTCCTTCATTTAAGCCTGTTGCATATGTTAAAGCTTTCTCCATTTCCTTTCGATCAACCGAACCTTCTTGGTAATTAGTTATATGTTCACCCTTTTGGGTAGTTCCAACTGGTTGCCAATTTGGATTTTTCACTACTCTAATAATATTTGGATCGTTACTTTCTTCTTCAATAATATCCCCGTTTGTGCCATCCTCTTCGCCAGTAGTTTCCTCATCAGAGTCTGTAGGATTATCTTCATCAGCAGTTCCACTAGATTCTGTTTCCTCTTCAGACTCATCTTCAATAGGGTTATTTTCATCCTCATCCGTTTCTTTATCTTCCCCTGCTTTATTTTCCGAGTCTTCCTTATTTCCATTTGTTTCATTTGCATCCTTACTTTTTTGAACGCCACTCGTTTGTTGAGTCGGATTATTATTCAAGTTAGATATTATAGAAGCTCCGACAATGATAATTAATAGAAAAACAATACCAATTAATATATTTAGTACGAAATTTTTCTTTTTTTGTTTGGAATGTTGTTCGACACGTGAGCGTCTCTTTGGTGGATAATAATTACTCAAATACATCTCCTCCCTTAGTTTTATTTACATTAACATTTTACTATAAAAATGGTTTTGTTTTTAACAGTACGATTAAAAGATTATAACATTCCTATAAAATTTTTTTACTGCAATTGATTAGAATGCTTATCTTTATAATCGATTTCATACAGAGTATTCACCACATCACGAAAAACGGGTGTTACCGAACCACTATTCCAAGTTACATCTAAATTTACGACTGCTAAGGCATACTTTGGCTTTTCAAAAGGAAAATAGCCAATAAACCATTTATTTAACAACTCTTCTCCATCCATCTTTTGATTTGTTTGCGCAGTACCTGATTTACCTGCCACTGCATAAGGGAGATCTTTTAAACCGATGCCAGTTCCTTTTTCATTAACGATTACTTCGCGTAATAATTGTTGCAATTTCATCGCCGTATAAGGAGAAATAGAATTTTTTTGATGAACTTGGGGGAATTGGAACATCGTTGTGCCATTTTTATATTGAATAGATGATACGCTACGGACTAATTGCCTATCCCCACCCCTAGCTATAGTTGCCATCATATTTGCTGCAGCAATGGGAGTAATTCGTACGTTATGCTGTCCGATCCCTGAATTTGCTGCGTAATTTAAATCTTTTTGTTCCTCGTTATTTAAGAATACACGTCCCACTTCTTCGTTCGCAAATTGTTTAAAATTGTCAAAGTGGAATACTTCTCCTTGCCAACCTACTTGGGATGTAAGTCCCAATTTTTCTGCATAACTTGTTAAAATAGTAGCATCTTTTTGAGCCAATTCTTTTGCTAATTGGCCAAAAGTGAAATTACAACTTGCTGCAAAACTATCGGTAAAATTTAAAATACCATGATCAAATATTTCATCTTTTTCACCATTAATTTTTTGAGAACAATTGAAAGTTCTACTCGGATTATTTAACTGATGATCAATACTCGCTGCTGCCACAACCGTTTTAAAAATGGAACCGGGTATTTCCGCAGAAAACATATAATTCTTTGCACCATCATTTTTATAAGGATCCGTTTTGTCTAGTTTTGGTCTTGACACAAGGGCTAGTATAGCATTCCTTTCAATATCTAATAAAACTAAACCACCTTTTATTATATTATGCTGATCGACTATGTTTTCCAACATTTTTTGAATTTGATAGTCTATCGTTGTAATTATGTTCAACGGATAATACGGGTTTGCTGGGTCAACATATTTTACATCAATTCCAAACAAAGGCCCTCCCTTTCCATCAACATGATATATTAGTTTTGTCGCTTCTTCTTGTAATAAAAATTCATCGAAGCTCTTTTGCAAACCTGATATTCCTATTAATGTATCACTGGACAGTTTTTTATCTGGATAGCGTTCTTTTAATAATGAATAATTTTCCCCAACAAATCCGATTAACTGTTCTGCAACTGTATCTGATCGAGGGAATTGCTTTTTTACTGCGAAAACACCAGGAATTTGTAATTGGTTTATTTGTTTTACTTGTTCGTCGGTTAAACGTAACGGTTTCGGAGCACCGAAAATTACCGGTCCCTGCGCATCATTTAGCGCTTGATGAAGAGAATAAGGTTCCACCCCGATAATTTCCGCCACTTTATTACTATCCCAATCCATCGTTTTAATAAAAGGAAATAAAATTAATGAAGCATAAGTTTCATGGGTTAATGGAATATAATTTTTATCTAAAAATTTACCTCTACCATTATCAATGACAACTTCTTGGCTCCGCTGTTTAATACTTTGTTCAATTAAGTTAATGTTTCGGCTGGAAAAATGCATTGTATCAATTAATTGAATTTGTGCTAACCGAAAAATAAGTCCTGTGAAAATAATTAATATAGAAATAGATAATAATGTTATACGCTTTTTTATCACATAAACCACCCGTTAACCATTGTTAACGAATGTATTCTATTTTAATCGTATATCCATAATTTCCTTAGTAAGACGAATATATAAATGATAGCAGCAAAAGAAAAGGAGGCAGATTGCTAAAATACCGACTTGCTGTTACTTAAGTGGTAATTATCTGCCTCCAAAAAATGAATGAAATTATTTTATAGCAACTATTTTCACAAGCATTTCTCCGCCAGGCGTCTGAACAGTTACTTCATCGCCTACTTTTTTGCCAATTAAACTTTTCGCTATTGGAGAATCATTGGAAATTCTTCCTTCAAATGGATCAGCTTCTGCACTCCCAACAATTGTATAGCTTTCTTCTTCTCCATCTGGAAGTTCAACAAATGTAACTGATTTCCCTAATGCTACAGTGTCATTATCATTACCATTATCTTCTATAATAACCGCATTACGGATCATTTTTTCTAAAAGAGCAATTCTTCCTTCCACGAAAGCTTGTTCTTCTTTTGCGGAATCATACTCAGAGTTTTCTGATAAATCTCCGAAACTGCGGGCGATTTTTATTCTTTCTACTACTTCTTTCCTTTTAACCGTTTTCAAATGTTCTAATTCTTGAACTATTTTCTCTTTACCTTCTTTTGTCATAGGGTATGTTTTTTCTACCATAATCCTTCACTCCTTCATTTTTTCTCCCGTAACATTATCTATCTTTAATAACAATTGTTTTCATTGAATGAAACGGCCTAATATGTAGGCCGGGAAATGAACGGGTTATATAAAAAATTAAGTGCTTTTGACTAATAATGATCCATTTCATGTCCAATTAGTAGTATGGATGAATGAATATTATTAGCCTGTAGCACTGCTACAAACATTGTTTCTACGGAAGAACATGAAAACATTCCGCATTACTCTAAGTCCTCCCGCAGTTAAAATTCTAAAATAACGTTATGATAAATATTACTATTGATTTATGATATTGTTTCATAAAAAAGACTTTTCTTCAAGGATAGTTTTAATTTTTGTAACCATTAAATCGATAGCAACGTGATTTTGTCCACCTTCTGGAATAATAATATCCGCATATCGTTTAGTCGGTTCAACAAATTGATTATGCATTGGGCGTACAACGGAGACGTATTGATCAATGACCGAATCCATTGTTCTACCACGTTCTTTCGTATCTCGAACAAGCCGGCGAATAATCCGAAGATCAGCATCGGTGTCTACGAATAATTTAATGTCCATTAAATCTCTTAAGCGTTCATCTTCTAGTACTAATATACCTTCTAAAATGATTACTTCTTTCGGTTCCAAGTTAATGACTGTAGTTGATCTCGTGTGCAATGCATAATCATAGACTGGTTTTTCAATTGGTTCGTACTTAATTAAACGTTGTAGATGTTCAATTAATAGATCCGTATCAAATGCAAGCGGATGATCATAATTTGTTTTTAGTCTTTCTTCAAAAGGTAAATGACTCTGGTCTTTATAATATGCATCTTGTTCAATCATTAGTATGAAATCTTGACCAAATTTATTACAAATAGCTCTAGTAACACTCGTTTTCCCTGAACCAGACCCTCCGGCAACACCTATCACGACAGGTTTCTCCTGCATTTTAGTTCTCCTTTCGCATCATGTTATATCTATATACAGGTTTGTCTACTTTAAATTTAACAATTTGCAGAGGATGTCTGGCCGCATCAATTTCCTCTCCATCTTCATTCCAAAGTTTATCAACTTTCATGGTGAAATTTTGAATATTTGGACCAAAAAATTCTACTTCATCACCAGGTTTGAAATAATTCCGCTGTTGTAACGTAACTATATTTGTATCTGCATCATAATCTAGGACCATCCCCGCAAATTCGTGGGTCGGTTTATGTCCATGATTGCCAAACATTTGCTCTTCGTATCCAGGAACTCCTTCAAAAAAGGCAGGTGCTGTATCACGGTTAGCACACTTCCGCAGCTCGTCCAACCATTCTTGTTGGAAAATAAAATGATCTGGGTCAGCACAATAAGCATCAATAACTTTTCGATATACACTTACTACTGTAGCTATATAGTGAATGGATTTCATTCGTCCTTCAATTTTTAAACTATCAATTCCTAATTCAATCATTTTCGGAATAGATTGCAGTAGATTTAAATCTTTCGGACTCATTGCAAAAGCTGGGTCATTTTCATTGAATAATGGTATTTCTTGATCATTTTCTAATTGGTATAAATCATAGTTCCAGCGACATGATTGACAACAACCGCCACGGTTAGAATCACGTGCTGTCATATGATTACTTAATACACAACGACCAGAATATGCTATACACATTGCTCCGTGGATAAATGTTTCAATTTCAATATCAACTTTCGCCTTCATTTCTTCAATTTCTGCTGCACTTGTTTCTCTAGCTAATACGACACGATGTAATCCTTCTTCTTTCCAGTACTGTGCGGCTCTCCAGTTTGTTAATGATTGTTGAGTACTTAAATGCAATTCTAATTTTGGTGCTACTTCTCTACAAGTTTCAATGATTAGAGGGTCAGCAACGATAATACCAGTTACACCTGCTTCCTCTAATCCTCGCAAATAATCTTCTAACCCAGGAATGTTTTCATTGTGCGCAATAATATTAGTTGTTACATACACTTTTGCGCCATAGTTGTTTGCAAACTCCACCCCTTCTTTCATTTCTTCAAGTGTGAAGTTATCTGCATTGGATCTCAATCCATATTCTTGTCCACCAAGAAATACTGCATCTGCACCATACATGATGGCGATTTTTAACTTTTCAAGATTTCCGGCAGGTGCAAGTAATTCCGGCTTTTTTATAATAACTCGTTTGCCATCACGAATTTCTGAAATTTTATCTTGCAAAGTAGTCATTTTACTTGCCTCCTAGAAGTTTTCTGTACAAAAGGCGTTTAGTATACTGTTTCTTTATAGAAAAATCCTGTATCTAGCGGACGATTCACTGGTTGGACTTCTTCAATTTGTTTTACTAAATCCGCTTTAACTTTATTATATTGTTTTCTATTTTCCACTGCTAAATCAATCGCATTGCGATATAGTTTCGTAACAGTCACTAAATAATCGGTTGTTTTCAATACACCTTCAATTTTAAAACTATCAATGTTCGCATCAATTAGTTCTTCTAACTCATCGATGATACAAATATCATTTGGACTCATTATATGTGTTCCATTTACATCTTCAAAGATGGGATATTTATTATCTCGTTCTGCATCGTATAAAAACAATTGTTGATTGTCATCATGTTTCAATTCCATTTGTTCTTTACGGAATTCAAAATAATTGCCAACAAGCTTTCTTTTCGATTGAAACATACAAGTCATCCCATGAACTTGAACTTCAATTTCCACGTCAGTGTTTTCTTTAATTTCAATAATTTCATCCATACTTAGTTCTCTCGAGAGAACTGATCGTAGTGCACGTCGTTTTCCCCAGTAATTGCATTGAAACCAGTTAGTAGCCGTCGTTTCTGGATTCCAATGAAGTTTTAGCTTCGGTGCAACATCACGAGCAATCATTAAAACGGCTGGATCTCCAAATAATACTCCATCGACATTTGCCGTCTGTAAAAATTGCATATAGTCAGTAACATCGTCTAATTTTTCATTATGGAAAATTGCATTTACCGCCACATATACTTTTTTATTGTGAGAATGAATGATGTCTACGGCTTTTAGAACATCACCTCTCGTAAATTCTCCAGCTAAACGAAGACCAAATTGTTGTTCTCCGATTACAAAAGCATCTGCCCCCGCATTTATTAGCGGTTCTAAATCAGATAGTTTTGTTGGTGTTAATAATAATTCCGGTTTAAACATTTGTCTTTCACCCTTTTTTTAATATCTGTTTAAACATATACTAAATATTTATATCGTACAGTAAGCATTACTTTTGTTTTATACTAATAGCAATTCCATCACCAACAGGTAAAATAACTGTTTGATATGATGGATTTTGTATGAGCCATTCATTATAATGGTGAATTTTTTTACCGAGCTTCTTCAACCGGTTATTATTTTCATTGTCCGAATATACATATCCTTTAAAGAGAACATTGTCGGTAATGATGAGGGCTTGTTCTGCTAAGTATGGTTCAAATGTTTGAAAAAACCGTTGATATTGTCCTTTAGCAGCATCAATAAACAAACAATCGAATGGTGCATACTTGGCAACTTCTAAGACCAAATCAAAAGCATCTCCTTCCAACATGGTAATTTGGCCTAGTCTGTTTGCCTGCTGAATATTTGTATGAGCTAATTTTGCCCGGTTATTGTCTCTTTCTATCGTTAAAATTTTTATATTAGGAACCGCTTCAGCAAATCTTAATGCTGAATAACCAATGGCAGTACCGATTTCCAGCATATTTTTCGGCTTGTATAAACGGAGTAATTGCAAAACTGTTTCCATACTATAAGGATCCATAATCGGAACACAGTTTTCTTTTGCATATCTTTCCATTTCTTGAAAAAAAGGAGATCTTTCACTAATAAAACTTTGCAAATAACTATTTAAATGATCACCATTAATCATTTAATAAAATCCCCTTTCAAATCGAGATAACAACAAAAAAGAGTCATCATAAGAAAACAAAGGTTTTCCTACGAATGACGCTTTTTAGAAGCAGGTAAAAATACTTTTTCTATTTTAGCATAGATAAAATAAAAAAGCGATAAGTATAATAAAATAATTGTCCTTATTGAGCAATATACTTATTATACTTTTCATTATGTTCTTTAAAAGTTTTGGAGAAAAGTGTTTCTCCTTCTTTCGTTGCTAAGAAATATAAATAATCGCTTTTAATTGGATATAATGCTGCCTCAATAGAGCTAACACCTGCATTTGCAATCGGACCAGGCGGTAAATTTAAGTTTTTATACGTATTATATGGATCGTCATACTCATAGTCTTTAAAATAAAGTCGATCTTTATGGGTTTGCATAGCATATAATACAGAAGGATCTGTTTGTAATGGCATACCTATATCCATTCGGTTGTAAAAAACACTAGCGATTGTTTTGCGACTCTCCTCATCAGCAGCTTCTTCTTCAATTAATGAAGCGAGTGTTAACAGTTGATGCACCGTCATTTCTTTACTTTTCATATCAGGTAAATATTTCAATATTACCGATTCTGTTTTTGCAACCATTGATTTAATAATCTTTTTCAAATCTGGTTTTTCTTCTGTAAATGTATAGGTTGCTGGAAATAAATAGCCTTCCAAACGATGCTTGATTAATTCATTATCAATTTCATCCGTAAATATGGTCGGATACTGTTCTTTTAATTCTTTTATAAAATTTGCATCAGCTAACAAAGCATCGACATCATTAACCGAATAGGAAGTTTCCCGAGCTATTATTGCGCTAATTTCCTTTAAAGACAATCCTTCAGGTACTGGTATTCTAATTGCTACATCTTTTAACACTTTACCAGTCTTTAAATTGGCAATAATTTCATCAAACGTCATTGAAGGACTTAACTGATACGTACCTGCCTGAAAGCCGGATTCATTTTTAAACTTTACATAATATTTAAAGATTTTTGCATCTTTAATTATTTTTTGTTTTTCTAGCATGTTCGCAATGGAAGTTATCCCAGATCCGAGCGGAATTTCGATTTCTTTGTCGGCTTTATTAGAAGGGTCTAAAGGTTTTAAACTGGAAGTTATATATAAGTAACCTCCTGTTGCTATACCAGTAAAAAGTAAAAATAAAACGATACTAACCGGAAATACGATCTTCCTAACTATTTTTGCTTCTTTTTGTTTCGCTAATAAAATTTCTTGCTTTGATAGTTTTTTATCTTTTTCCATCATTCTCCCCCTTAGATAAGAGAGTATTCAAATTTTCCGTTCTGAATCATTATACTATAACATAATATAAAAAAAACAATTTTTTACGTAAAAAAAGGGCTGTCCTATAGAAACAGTCCTTTTTCATTCAGTATTACAGTGTGTTAGAAAACATCAGCTCTCTATTAAAATTACTCTTCTTCCGAGTCCATATAAGTGTCTAACATTTCTTCGATTAAAACCCACTCTTCATCTGTCTCAATTGGCAATAAATCGCCTTCTTCTTCACCAGGAATGAAACTTGATGCATGAATTTCAATATGACCATCCTCATCTTCTTCTGCACCAACAGGGTAGTAAAGAACATATGACTTTCCAAACTCCTCTGATTCAAATGTAAATAAAATTTCACAAAGCTGTTCGTTACCTTCTTCATCAATTACTGTAATATGGTTATCTCCATGTTCCATTATTCATTCCTCCTGAGTTTATTTCATACTATCTAAATAACCTTGTAAAATCATTACTGCAGCCATTTTATCAATTACTTTTTTCCTTTTTTTTCGGCTCATATCCGCTTCTATTAGTACCCTTTCAGCGGCCATCGTCGTTAAACGCTCATCCCATAAAACAACTGGTAATGAAAAGGTTTCTTCCAATAGTTTTGCATAAAATTTACTTGCTTCTCCCCGTGGACCGATTGTGCCATTCATATTTTTAGGGAGACCAACGACAAATTTGTCTACATGATATTGTTCGACGATTTGTGCCAATTTATTTATTCCATATTCTTTCTTCTCTTCATTAATGGATATCGTTTCAATACCTTGAGCTGTCCAGCCGAATTCATCACTGATTGCAACTCCAACAGTTTTTGATCCGACATCTAAACCTAAAATCCGCATTTACTTATCCTCTCGTTGCTGTAAATAAAATTTTACTAGCTCTTCAATTATTTCGTCTCTTTCAAGTTTCCGAATAATATTACGGGCGTCCTTATGTCTCGGAATATAGGCAGGATCTCCGGATAGTAAATAGCCGACAATTTGATTTATCGGATTATAACCTTTTTCCTCTAGTGCAGAAAAAACTTGAAACAATACTTCCTTAACTTCGTGCTTATATGGTTCTTCTGGAAAATGAAATTGCATCGTTTTATCAAGTGAACTCATAATTCTGGCACCTCACTTTCGTCCATCGCACTTCCAAATACTGATAATTCTATTCTACACTAGTTGCCAAGCTATTAAAACTGTTTTATCCATTCTTTAACAAAGTTTAAGGCGTCGGTTAATTTTTCAGGGTCTTTCCCACCAGCTTGAGCCATATCTGGACGACCTCCACCACCGCCACCGCATATTCCAGCGATTTCTTTAATTAATTTTCCTGCATGATATTTATTTGTTAAATCTTTTGTTACACCGACAATTAGTTGAACCTTATCATCATTAACAGAACCGAGGACGATAATACCTGAACCAATTTTTTGTTTCAAATCATCAAGAATTGTCCGTAATTGAGTGACATCTTTCGCTTGAACTTGCTTTGCTAAAAATTTCACCCCTGCAACTTCTTGGACGTCATCAATTAAGTTCCCAGCTTCTAAATTACTTAGTTTTGCTGTTAATGATTCATTTTGCTTTTGCAACTCTTTTACCTCTTGGTGAAGTTGAGAAATTTTAGTTGGTACATCCAACGGTTTTGTTTTCAATAATTTGGCACTTGTTTTTAAAACTTGAATTTGATCATTGATAAAATGATACGCGTTTTCACCTGTAACTGCCTCTATCCTTCTCGTACCTGCTCCAATGCCGCTTTCTGACACAATTTTAAACAAACCTATTACAGCTGAATTTGGCACATGACAACCTCCACAAAGTTCCAAGGAGTAATCGCCAACTTTCACTACTCGAACGACATCGCCATATTTTTCCCCAAATAAAGCCATTGCTCCCATCGCTTTTGCTTCATTAATTCCAGAGTATGATGTTTCGACTAGAAGTCCAGCCATTATTTTCTGATTTACAATTGTTTCAATTTTATCTAACTCTTCATCAGTAATTTGACCGAAATGAGAAAAATCAAAGCGTAATCTTTCTGCTTCAACTAATGATCCAGCTTGGTTCACATGTTCTCCTAAAACATCTTTTAAAGCTTGGTGAAGTAAATGGGTTGCTGTGTGATTTTTTGTAATCTGTTGTCGATTATTTTTATCTACTTGCAATCGGACTTGTTGATTTTGTTTCAGATTACCTGATTCAATCAACACTCGATGTAAATTTTGCCCATGTGGTGCTTTTTGTACATCTTTTACAACTGCTTTCACGTCTAAAGAGCTTATATAGCCAACATCTGCAATTTGGCCTCCACTCTCAGCGTAAAAAGGAGTTTTAGAAAAGATTACATCTACTTCTTCACCCGCTTGAGCTTCTCCCACTAGTTGTCCAGCTTTTACAATAGCTGCAACTTGTGTATCACATTCTAACATTTCATATCCAATAAATTCGCTATCAATTGTTAAATCACCTAAAACGCCACTTTGAATATGCATGGAGTCCGTATCTTGTCGAGCTTTTCGGGCCCTATCCCGTTGCTCTTCCATTTCTTTTTCGAAGCCAACATAATCTATTTCCATTCCCTCATCTTTGGCATATTCATCTGTCAACTCAACTGGGAAGCCATACGTATCATAGAGACGAAATGCATCTATTCCTGGAATCATATTACTACCAGCAGCTTTTGCATTTTTAATCACCGTTGCTAAAATTTCTAATCCGTCATTTAACGTTTCATGAAATCTTTCTTCCTCTGTCTTAATAACTTTTTGAATAAAATCTGATTTGTTATTTACTTCCGGATAGTAATCAACCATTATTTTCCCAACAGTTGGAACTAATTCATACATAAACGGACGATTGATTTGAATTGTTTTTGCAAATCGAACAGCTCTTCTTAGTAATCTCCGTAATACGTAACCCCTTCCTTCATTCGAAGGTAAAGCACCATCACTAATAGCAAAGGCAACTGTTCGAATATGGTCAGCGATGACGCGGAAAGCAATATCTTTTTTCTGATCTTCTCGATATTTCTCACCAGAAATTTTCTCTGTCGCTTGAATGATTGGCATGAACAAATCAGTATCAAAATTAGTTGGCACTTCTTGAATAATCGAAGCCATTCTTTCTAAACCCATACCTGTATCAATGTTTTTCTTTGGCAGAGGTGTATATGTACCGTCTGGATTATGATTAAATTGAGAAAAAACTAAGTTCCATACTTCTAAATAGCGGTCATTCTCTCCTCCAGGATAAGCTTCAGGATCATTTGGGTCATCTCCATATTCGGAGCCACGATCATAAAAAATTTCCGAGTTTGGGCCACTTGGACCTTCTCCAATATCCCAAAAGTTTCCTTCTAGCCGAATAATTCGTTCTTCAGGGACACCGATTTTTTTTGACCAAATTTCATATGCTTCATCATCTTCTGGATGAATTGTTACCGATAGTTTCTCTTTATCAAAACCGATCCATTTTGGGTCAGTTAAAAATTCCCAAGCCCAAGCAATTGCTTCTTCTTTAAAGTAATCTCCGATGGAAAAATTACCTAACATTTCAAAGAACGTATGGTGTCTCGGAGTAAAACCAACATTTTCAATATCATTTGTCCGAATCGACTTTTGTGCATTAGTTATTCTTGGGTTATCTGGTTTTATCGTTCCATCAAAATATTTTTTTAACGTTGCTACTCCGCTGTTAATCCATAGTAATGTTGGATCTTCATGAGGAATTAACGATGCGCTAGGTTCAACTTTATGGCCTTTTTCTTCAAAAAACTGTAAAAACATACGGCGTATTTCCGCGCCTGTTAATGATTTCATGCAATTACCTCCAATTTCTGTAATTTTAGTTAAGTCACATTACTTTTGCGATGGCTACCCTGAAAATTCGGCTCGGCTGTTCCCGTCGTAGTCGCCGCCTTACACTACAATCAACAACTGCCTAAAAATCTCAATAAACAATAACATAGCCTTTCCGATAAAAGAAGTTGTCGCGCAAGTTCTAGTTGTGCAATGTCGCCCCAGTCCAAGTAAAGTGGCCTACCCTTTTGAAGAAAACAAAAATTCTCAACAAATAAAAAAACCCCTCTTCCCTAAGCAGGGACGAGGAGTTACCCGTGGTACCACCCTGATTATGAAAGTGTTTATGACAAGAGCCATAACCACTAATTCACTTTCATCGCTTATTCGCCTTAACGCGGCAGAACGGCAGGGTTTAACTGCACTCCAGACTAGCCTTCTGTCATCCTTCATCTAGAATTTCTCTCAGCCACGGAAATTCCTCTCTGACATGCCAAGCATGATAGATGGACTATGACATACTCTTTTCCTTCGACGTTTTTAACCATATATAAATGGATTATATTCATCTTTCGTTATTTTGTCAAATAAGGTTTTTCGGTAATTTCTAGTTAATTTTCCGTTCTTGCTGGAAAAACTTTATAGTACTGTAAAATAGCTGTTTTTATAATCGCTACAATGGGAACTGCCACTATTAAACCAATGACACCACCAACTTCTCCGCCTAGTAGAATAGAAAACATAATTAGTAGTGGATGCATTTTCAAGCTTTTTCCGACAATTAACGGAGATAAAATATTCCCTTCTATAAATTGCAACACAAAAATAATGATAATTACAAAAATCACTAATTTTACTGATGTCGTTGCTGCAATAATTACAGCTGGTATCGCACCAATAATTGGGCCAAAATAGGGAATTACATTCGTAGCTCCGACAATAAAACCTAATAATAATGGATATTTTAAATCTATTAGCCAAAATAACACACTGGAAACAACACCAATAAGGCCGCATACCATTAGCTGTCCGCGAATATAATTTCCTAATGACTCGTTAACATTTTCAATAAATCGTCTTGTTTCATTACGCCATTTATTTGGCACAATATACCAAAAAAAATCCGCTAAATAGTCACTATCTTTTATCATATAAAAGGCAATAAAAGGTATTAAAATGATAATAAATAAGGAATTAAAAACGGCAAAAACAAATTTTAACGTCTTCTCTGCGAAACGTTCTATCCCGTTATTTATCGCTTCAAATCCATGTTCAATTTGCTCTTGAATTCCAATTGGCCAATTGTTTGTCTTATTTTCAATCCAAACCGCCCAATTTTCATATTGGTTGATTAATAACGGGGTATTCTTTGATAAATCATTCAGCTGGTTTATAAATATCGGTATGCCTTTATATATTAAGAACCCGACCCCGCCAAAAAAAAGCAAATAAATAATTAGTACTGATAACCATTTTGGCAGACCATTTTTGTGTAAACCTCTTACAAGTGGCTGAAGTAAGTAGGTAATAAAGGCCGCAATTACAAACGGAAAAATGGCTGATAATAGTATATGTAAGATTGGTTGCCAATACGGTTGCAACTTAAAAAAAATAAACAAAACAATAAATAGTAATAATAAAAATCCTAATCTGTAAAACCATTTTACTTTAATATCCATTGGCAAACCTCCTCCTATTAGTTTGCCAATCCATAGATCCATATATTCTTTCGCTTATGCATTAATACGTCTTGATTCTTCAGCAAATAAATCATCTAAAGAAGATAATGAACCGTCCTCTTCCACTTGATGAGTATGAATGATACCTTTTTGAATAGATAATTCAATATAACAGTTCCAACAATAGTATTGATTTATACCTATTTTTCCAATATCTTTACTCTGGCAATTAGGACAAGAAAAAATCAATGGAAACACCTCTTTAATAGAAATCTCGTTTTAGTATATTTTGCAATAAATCAATTGTTCCGAATAAGTCTTATACCATTAAAAATTGTGTCCAAATTGCCAATATAATAAACCTTAAAAAATTGTTTCACAAATAAAAACGGGTTTTCCTTTTGTGGACAAACCCGTTAACTTGATTTTTCAAGAAAATCGTATGGTGTAATATTTTCCATGCCAATCATTGGATCAGCATTCATTAATTTTTCTTCAATGGATAAACTTTGAGGCTCCTCACTAGAATAGTGAAAGGAATTTGTTTTTAACGTTTCCAGTAACCTTGGTGTCAATGTCGTATTGCGCTGGTTATCATCGGTGCGATTTACAGCCATTTTAAATGCATCTGCTTCACCGCAAATAATTAATATTTGCTTACTTCGTGTTACTGCAGTATAAAATAAATTCCGCCGCAACATTCGATAATATCCTTTTACGACAGGAAGTAACACGACAGGGAATTCGCTTCCTTGTGCTTTATGAATACTACAACAGTATGCAAGGGTAATTTGATTTAAATCTTGTCGTAAATAAGTTACTTCATTCCCTTCAAAATTAACAATAAGTTGATCTTGTTTATCTTCATTTTCTTTTGCATATAATATTGCTACAACTTCCCCTATATCCCCATTAAAAATATTTTTTTCAGGCTGATTAATAAGCTGTAACACTTTATCACCAACCCGATAAACTATATCGCCGAACTTGATTTCCCTCTTTTTATTACTTTCATTACTATTTAATATTTCTTGTAGCAGTTGATTTAAATAGTCAATCCCAGCTGGTCCACGATACATCGGAGCTAACACTTGAATATCTTTTGGTGTATAACCTTTATTTATCGCTTTCGTAATGATTTGTTTAATTACCTCACCTATTTGATTGGAATTACAAGCGATAAAAGAGCGGTCTTTCTGTTGGGCTGTCAAGTCAATTGGAACGATGCCATTTTTTATCGAGTGAGCTAAATCGATAATCGATGAGCCGCTCGCTTGCCGATATATTTCATTTAAACGGATAGTAGGAACTTTTTCACTCATTAGTAAATCTTTCAAAACTTGTCCTGGTCCGACAGATGGCAATTGGTCTTCATCCCCAACTAATATTACTTGCATTTGATCTGGGATTGCTTTAAATAAATTATGGGCTAGCCAAATGTCAACCATGGACATCTCATCAACTATTAAAATTTTCCCTTCAATTGGGTTATCTTCATCGTGATCAAAAGTTTCTGATCCATTCCAACCGAGCAATCGATGAATAGTAACAGCTGGGAGACCCGTTGATTCAGTCATCCTTTTTGCTGCTCGTCCAGTTGGTGCTGCTAATAAAAAAGGAAACACATCTTCTTTTTTATAGTCTTTCGGATTCAGTGAGCAGCCATGCAGTTCACTATATAATTCAACAATTCCTTTAATTACTGTCGTTTTTCCAGTACCTGGTCCCCCGGTTAAAATTAACATCGGGGACATTAATGCCGTTTGAATTGCTTCTTTTTGCGTAAGTGCATATTGAATTTGCAAACGATCTTCTAAATTGCCTAACGCTAGTAAAAATTCCGATTCTGGGAATTGGTTTTCATATTCTGTCTGCGCAAGAATTCGTTTAATATTTTTAACTAACCCTTTTTCAGAAAAATAAATAGAAGGTATATAGATTCGATCGTCTTCGGTTATTATTTTTCCTTCTTCTTCTAACTTTAATAGCTCATAATCGACTGTTTCATGTAAAATTTCCACTGGCTGATTAGCTTCCAACAAATTTTTTACAGCGGAGATAAGTTCATTTCGAGCTAAATAACAATGTCCATCAGATAAACAAACCGTTTGTAGCGTGTATAGACAACCAGCTTTGATCCGATCCGGATGGTTTCCTTTAATATTTAATTTGGCACCTAATTCATCAGCACGGCCAAAACCAATTCCTTCAACATCTTCTACTAGTTTGTAAGGATTGCTTTCTATAATCGTTAACGTTTGTTCTTTATATATTTGGTAAATCCGCATCGATAATTGCGGCCCAAATCCATAATGATTTAAGGAAATTAAAATTTTTTCTAATCCTTGATTTTCTAGTAATGTTTTATATAATTGTTCCGCTCGCTCAGCAGTTAATTTCGGGATCGTAGCAAGAATCGATGGTTGCTCAAGAATTTTTGAAATCGCATTTTCTCCTAATGTTTCTACTATCGTTTCGGCTGTTTTTTTACCGATACCTTTAAATAATTCACTCGATAAGTAATGGATTAATCCTTGCTTTGATTTAGGCAACTCCTTTTGAAAATGGGTGGAATGAAATTGGACACCATAACGAGGATGCTCTTGAAATTTCCCATAAAAAATATAGCTTTCTTCTTCGTGTATTCGAGGAAAATAACCAGTGACTACTGCTTCCTTTTCCTCATATGGTTCACTCGTTTCTTCTACACGAATTTTTAGGACTGAATATAAATTAGTTTCGTTATGGAAAATAGTTACAATTAGCCGACCTTTAATAAACTTTTCCTCCGCTAGTGTCACCCTATTTCACTCCTTAGTAAAGCACCTAAATTAATTTACATACGTTAATGGTTGACCATTTTTAAAAACTTGATCAATTGTTGCACCACCAAGACACTCTTCTTCATGATAAAAAACAACTGCTTGTCCAGGAGTAATCGCTCGAACAGGTTCATCAAATATCACCCGCACACGATTATTATCAAGAAGTTTTACCGTTACACCAGTATCTTTTTGTCGGTACCGAAACTTTGCAGTACATGTAAAGGTATCTTGTCTCTGTTTATTTGATATCCAATTCACTTCAGTTCCGATTAGTTCGTCTGAATACAAATACTCATTGTCAAATCCTTGTCCAACATAAAGAACATTTCTCTCTAAATCTTTACCAAGGACAAACCAAGGTTCGCCAGTTCCACCAGATCCGCCAATACCAAGTCCGTGTCTTTGACCAATCGTATAGTACATTAACCCTTCGTGATTTCCTTTTACTTCATGGTCCATCGTTTCCATTTTACCAGGTTGAGCTGGTAAGTATTGGCTTAAAAACTCTTTGAAATTTCTTTCCCCAATAAAACAGATCCCAGTACTATCTTTTTTCTCTGCGGTAGCAAGATTCGCCTCTTTTGCAATCTCACGTACTTGTTTTTTATTTAAGTGGCCGAGTGGGAACATTACTTTCGAAATTTGTTCTTGTGATAATTGATTCAAAAAGTAAGTTTGATCTTTATTTTCATCGACACCACGTAACATTTTATACTCGCCATCTCTATATTGTATTTGTGCGTAATGTCCTGTAGCTACGTAGTCTGCCCCTAGTTTCAATGCGTGTTCTAAGAAGGCTTTAAACTTAATTTCCTTATTACACATAACATCTGGGTTCGGTGTTCGGCCTCTTTTATACTCTTCGAGAAAATAAGTAAAAACTTTATCCCAATATTCCTTTTCAAAATTGACTGCATAATAAGGGATGCCAATTTGGTTGCAAACACGAATAACGTCATTATAATCTTCTGTTGCTGTGCAAACACCAAATTCGTCCGTATCATCCCAGTTTTTCATAAAAATTCCTATTACTTCGTATCCTTGTTGTTTTAATAAATAAGCAGCAACCGATGAGTCTACCCCACCGCTCATTCCTACTACGACACGAATATCTTTGTTGTCCTTCAACGGTTTCACCTCCAAAATTACATGGTTAATCGTTTAACAATATCTGCCGTTTTCTTAGCAGCTGTTACAATTTGTTCTATCGTATTTCCATATCCAAAACTAAACCGGATAGAATTATAAAGTTCTTGTGAATCTTTTCCGTACATTGCTTTTAATACGTGGCTCGGTTCTAGTGAGCCTGCAGTACAAGCCGATCCGCTTGAAGCAGCGATACCTGCTAAATCTAAATGAATTAGCATTTGTTCCACATTTGTACCTGGAAAACTGATATTGATAATATTTGGCAATGTTTTGTTCATATCACCATTAATTTTATATGAAATACCTTCTTCATCCAGAATGGTAATAAATTGCTGTTTTAACTGTTGCATTGCCTGGTAGTTTATATCTATACTATTGCTCGTTAATATTATTGCCTTTGCCAGGCCAGCAATAGCAGCCACATTTTCCGTACCAGCACGGCGTTTACGTTCTTGTTCTCCTCCATATAAATGAGGAGTTAATTTGATTCCATTATTTACGTACAAAAAACCGACGCCTTTCGGTCCATTAATTTTATGGCCCGATACCGATAACAAGTCTATCCGAAGTTCTTTCACATTTATTTTCACATGTCCATACGCTTGCACCGCATCCGTATGAAAAACAGCTGGGTGTGAAGATAATAACTTAGTAATTTCGGAAATTGGTTGGATTGCTCCAACTTCATTATTCGCATACATAATGGAAACTAATATTGTATCATCCCGTAATGCCTTTTGTAAGTCCTCTATATTAATTATCCCATATTCATCCACTGGCAAATACGTAATAGAAAAACCTTGCTTTTCTAAAAACTCACATGTGTGCAGAACTGCATGATGCTCTGTCACAGTTGTAATAATATGATTTCCTCTCTCCTTATTGGAAAGGGCTGTTCCAATTAAGGCTAGGTTATCCGCTTCCGTACCGCCACTTGTAAAAATTATTTCATTAAAATCAGCCCCAATGGATTTGGCAATGACCGTTCTTGCATCATCAATAATTTGTCTTGCCTCTCTGCCGAAAGTATGAATGCTTGACGGATTACCATATGTTTTTTCCATCACTGTACTCATCGTTTGAATGACTTCTGGAAACATTGGGGTTGCCGCAGCATTATCTAAGTATATTTGGTTCATAATATCTACACCTACTTTAAAAACATTTCACTACCAGTATGACTAACTATCAGTAAATTAGACATGGACAAACAAGTTTTATATATAAAACATATATCCATAATCTTCATGGTCATTTTCCGTATGATTTGCTAAATCTTCTAATGTCGTTTTATCTAACACATTTTTTATTGCATCACGAATTCGAATCCAAAGCTCACGTTTTGCTGGTTCTTCATCTTCAATGCCTTCTACTAAAACGATAGGTCCTTCTAACACTCGGATGATGTCTCCAGATGTAATTGCAGCTGGTTCCTTTGCTAGCACATATCCTCCATAAGCACCGCGGATACTTTTAACTAACCCTGCATTTCTTAGCGGAGAGATAATTTGTTCTAAATAATGTTCCGACAAATTATTATCTTTAGCAATAGTTTTTAAAGGGGTTGGTCCTTCTCCAAAATTTTTGGCAAGTTCAATCATAATTGTCAATCCGTAACGGCCTTTCGTTGAAATTTTCATTTTATCACCTACTTTTACGCAATATCTTTCGTATTGATAATTGTTTTAGGACGAAGGGAGATGGTAGCAACAAATCGATCCGTCAATTTGCGGCAAAACGGAATCATAAAGCCGGCTAGATAACTTAGTGCTACTGTAACGATTAATGTACCAATGGAAACCGGACCACCTAATAAAAAGCCGATGAAGAGCACCATCACTTCCATACATAATCGGACATTTTGCACTTTCCATCCCATTTTTAAATGAAAGGCTAGCATGAGACTATCACGTGGACCTGCACCGATACTGCCTGAAATGTACAATCCCATCCCAAACGCTAAAATAACTACGCCAATGAGTAGCATTAACAATTTTCCGAAGAAAACAGATGGAGTTTGTAAAAAAGGTAAGAGCATAAAAAAATCAATAAAAATACCGACTAATAACATATTTAAAAAAGAACCGTATTTTGGCCATGATTTCATAATGAGTGAAGAGATAGCTAAAATAAAAATACCAATTATGATAGACCAAGATCCAATCGTTAAGCCGAATTGGTAGTACAAACCGATATGTAGCACATCCCACGGTGCAACTCCTAAATCGGCCTTAATCGTTAAGACGATGCCAAGCGCCATAATAATTAGCCCTAGAAAAAAGGCTCCATGACGAATAAACCATTCTTGCTTGCTTTTTTTCAATCTTAGTCCCCCTTACATTTTTCTCCCAATTCTCCATGTTTCTATAATCCCGAGTATACTTATCGAATTATATCATAATTTCTATAAAGCGACAGTGCTTTTTTTAAGCATCGCAAGTTCCTAATTTTTTCTGTTGTAACAATAGTAATCGAGTACTCAAAAATCCGAAAATAATTACCGTTTTTGCTTGAATTCTTGTAATTTTTTATAGATGGCACAAAGACGCTTTTCCTCTCCTGCTTCCATTGGCTCGTAATATTCCACTCCCGCTAAACTATCTGGTAAGTATTGTTGATTTATCCAGCCCCCAAAAGTACCAATTGGATAATCGTGTGGATACTTATAACCAACATGCCCTAATGATTTCGCTCCTTGATAATGCGCATCCCGCAAATGTTTCGGAATATCGCCAACTTTACCATTTCGTACATCTTCCATTGCTTTATCTAACGCCTTATAAGCAGAGTTGGATTTTGTTGACAAACACATTTGAACAACAGCGGACGCGAGTGGAATTCTTGCTTCTGGCATTCCAAGACGTTCACTTGCGGTTATCGCAGCAAGAACATTCGTCCCAACAATAGGATTTGCTAACCCAATATCCTCGTAGGCAATGACTAACAATCTTCTATTTACCGCTATTAAATCACCCGCTTCAAGCAAATGTGCCAAATAATAAAGTGCCGCATTCACATCACTTCCGCGAATACTTTTTTGTAAAGCTGATAGCAAATTATAAAAATTTGTTCCTTTTTTATCTCCATACACCCCGACATTTTCTATTAAATCATTAATCGATTCATCTGTAATGATGATTTCATTATTTTCATTAGCTGTGGTGGAGAAAAATACTGTTTCTAATAATGTTAGCGATTTACGTGCATCACCGTTAGCAGCTATCGCTAATTTCTCCACTTGCTCATCAGTTATGTGTATCGGATATTTACCAAGTCCTCTTTTTTCATCTGTCAAAGCACGCTTTAATAACTGGATAATATTAGATTGTGTCAGACGAGTTAACTGCTTAATTTGTCCACAACGACTTCTAATCGCAGGATTAACATCGTGAAATGGATTTTCCGTTGTCGCACCGATTAAAATAATATCTCCACGTTCAACATGTGGGAGTAAATAATCTTGTTGTGCTTTATTAAATCGATGTATTTCATCTAAAAATAAAATAACCTTTCCTGTGATTCTCGTCTCTTCCACTACAGCCTCCACGTCTTTCTTTCCAGCTGTTGTCGCATTAAGAGCGATAAAAGGAATTTTCGTTTCACCAGCTATCGCATAGGCAAGCGAAGTTTTTCCAGTTCCTGGTTCACCATATAAAAGCATCGATGGAACAAAGCCATTTTTTATCATCTTGTATAAATTCGTCTGCTTTCCAATGACTTCTTTTTGACCGACAATCTCATCAAGAGTACGCGGACGCATCCGATATGCTAAAGGTTCGGTATTCAAAGACTTACCCTCCAATAAGGTTCTCATTCCTCCCTGTCACTTTAACACTTAAAGCAGTGGGAGACTTTCACCCTAGTTTTGTTTGCATATATTTACTATACCAAAATTTAACGTTTTACTGACCTGTTTTTACCGCAGGATAGAGGGAAACTTAAATCAGAATAAAAAAGCAGGATTGACCCATTTGGCAATCCCGTCGTTGTCATTATTATTGAACTCTTTCGATAGAAATAGATTTTAGTAGTTCTGTCACAACGTATGATGCCATAATCAAACCTGCGACAGATGGGACAAATGCATTAGAAGAAGGTGGCATTTGTGCCTTCCGAATAGTAGAATTTTGATTACCGACCGTCTGTTTCACATCTTCCCTAATCACAATGGGACTTTCATCAGAAAATACTACCGGAATACCTTTTTTTATCCCATCCCGTTTTAATTTTTGACGAATTACCCGGGCAATAGGATCTGTGTGAGTTTTTGAAATATCCGTAATTTGGAATCGGGTTGGGTCCATTTTATTAGCAGCACCCATGCAAGAAATGATAGGAATATTTCGCTTTAATGCTTCTTTCATTAAATGAACTTTATAAATAATTGTATCAGATGCATCAACGATAAAATCAATTGGATACTGAAATATTTGTTCATATGTTTCTTCCGTATAAAACATTTTTAACGGGATTACGTCACACTCTGGATTTATATCATGAATTCGTTCCAACATAACATCAACTTTAGGTCTGCCTACTGTCGATAATAAGGCGATCAGCTGGCGATTGATATTTGTGATGTCTACAACATCTCGATCAACTAAAATGATTCTTCCAATTCCAGATCTTGCTAAAGCTTCAGCAGTAAAAGAGCCTACACCACCAATACCTAGTACTAATACCGTAGAATGTTTTAATATTTTTAAGCCTTCTTGGCCAATCGCTAATTCATTACGTGAAAATTGATGTAACATCTACCCACACCTTTACTATAAGAATAGGAATCTATTATAAAGAATGAGAAATTTTTTCCATAAAAAAAAGGTCCACAATACGGAAACCTTTACTTACTGTTTAAATTCATCCTTCACCTTTTTAGATAGTGAGAACTTGAAAAAAGAGGTCCCAATCGCGCCGTCGTTATTGCCTTGTTTTGAACCCGCAATAAGCAGGTGGGTGTCATGTTCTAAGTTTTGTAAGTCCACTCAGAGGAGGCATTTACGCTACCTTAGAAACTTTTGACTCCCTTGGCAATGATGTTCGGTCAAAACTTCGGTTGAACTAACGGTCACATCAGGACTCTCTTTACTAAAATCATCATACCATAATTAATATTAGTTTTTCAAGAACTGGCAAGTACCATTTTTTTCTACAGATCAGGCATTATACACCACTATTTATCTTACAAGATGGAAAGGAATGATGGCAAAATTTCTACTCGAATCCAAATCATTATTTTTCTTCTTTAGCAATAGCTAATTTTAATTCTGCCAATTGCATGTCACTTACGGAACTCGGTGCATCCGTCATCGGATCACTTGCACTTGCTGTCTTTGGAAATGCAATCGTTTCACGCAAATTAGTTCTTCCAGCTAGTAGCATAACGAAACGGTCAAAACCGAGTGCTATCCCACCATGTGGCGGCGTTCCATATTCAAATGCTTCCATTAAGAAGCCAAATTGTTCCTGTGCTTCTTCTTTAGAAAAGCCAAGCACTTTAAACATCTGCTCTTGAATGTCACGTTCATAAATTCGCAAGGAACCTCCACCAATTTCATAACCGTTTAAGACGATATCATAAGCTTGTGCACGCACTTTATCAGGTGCGGTTTCCAATAACGGTATATCTTCTCGAACTGGCATTGTAAAAGGATGGTGGGCTGCAAAATAACGTTGTTCTTCTTCGTCATATTCTAATAAAGGCCAATCAGTCACCCAAAGGAAATTAAATTTACTTTCATCAATCAATTGTAAGTCTTTACCAAGTTTTATCCGTAAAGCACCTAGCGCATCAGCAACAACTTGTTTCTTGTCAGCAACAAATAATAGTAAATCTCCCGCTGCTGCATCGGTTACTTTCATTATTTCATTCCCTTTATCATTTGTGAAAAACTTAGCGATTGGTCCAGTTAATCCTGCTTCAGTTACCTTCATCCAAGCTAATCCTTTTGCTCCATAACGACTAACAAATTCTGTCAGGCTGTCAATGTCTTTACGAGAATAAACCTCCCCAGCACCTTTCACATTAAGTGCCTTCACTTGGCCACCGGAAGTTACTGCACTCGCAAACACTTTAAAACTGCAATCATTAACAATATCCGAAACATCTATTAACTCCATGCCAAATCTCGTATCTGGTTTGTCCGAACCAAATCTTTCCATCGCTTCATCATATGTTAACCGTGGAAACGGAATTGTAACTTGTAGTCCCTTCACCTTTTGAACAACTTGCTGCATCAGTCTTTCGATGACGGAAATTATTTCTTCCCGATCTAAAAAGCTTGTCTCAATATCGATTTGGGTAAATTCTGGTTGACGGTCTGCCCGTAAATCTTCATCGCGGAAACAACGCGCAACTTGATAATATCGATCAAAGTTCGCCACCATCAATAGTTGTTTAAAGATTTGTGGTGACTGTGGCAATGCATAAAATTCACCTGGATGAACGCGACTAGGTACTAAATAATCCCGTGCACCTTCAGGGGTACTTTTCGTAAGAATTGGTGTTTCTACTTCGATAAACCCTTCATTATCCAAAAAGTCACGAATCGCTTTCACTGTTTGATGACGTAATTTAAGCGTTTCAAACATTGCTGGGCGCCGTAAATCTAAATAACGGTATTTCAAACGAATTTCCTCTGACACATCGGTATCATTAGCAATAACAAAAGGCGGGGTTTTCGCTTCGTTTAAAATGTTAACTTCCTCGCAATGTATTTCTATTTTACCAGTTTTTAATTTACTATTTTCTGTTCCTTCTGCCCGAGTTACAACTTTACCCTTTATTTCCAGTACGAATTCATTACGAATAGTATTAGCAATACTTAATGCATCCTTTGACACGTCGGGATTAAAAACAACTTGAACAATTCCCGAACGGTCTCTTAAATCAATAAAAATTAGCCCGCCGAGATCGCGCCGCTTTTGCACCCAACCTTTCAAAGTAACAGGTTCGCCTACATGATGCTCATTTAATTCTCCACAATAATGAGTACGACTAGTCATTGTTATTCCTCCCTTGAAGTTACTCTCTGTTTAAAATTCGCCACAAACGTATCGAGATTTACTTCCGTCTGTTCACCTGTAGCCATTTCTTTTAGCATTGCTTTTCCATTGTTCATTTCATCATCACCGATAATGACTACATATTTTGCATTATACCGATTAGCCGCTTTTAATTGCGCTTTAATTTTTCTATCCATATAATCACGGTCTGCTCGAATTTGCTGTTTCCTCAATTCATACAACAATTTTACTGAAAAATCTTCAGCTACTTCACCTAAGGCAATGACGAACAGATCAAGTGTATCCTCTTGTTCAATCGTGATTGCTTCCGCTTCTAAAGCAGAAATTAATCGTTCAATACTTAATGCAAAACCGATCCCTGGTGTTTCCGGTCCACCAAATTCCTCAACGAGACCGTTATAACGACCACCACCACATAAAGTGGTTATTGCACCAAACCCTTCCGCATTACTCATAATTTCAAATGTAGTATGGTTGTAATAGTCAAGACCACGAACTAATGTAGCGTCTACTTCATAGTTAATATTTAGTAAATCTAAGTAATGACATACCTTATCAAAATATTGCTTCGATTCATCATTCAAGTAATTTAAAATGGATGGGGCATTGCTCATTAATTCGTGATCGCGATCCACTTTACAATCTAAAATACGGAGCGGGTTTTTTTCTAGGCGGCTTTGGCAATCAGAGCAAAATTCTCCAATTTTCGGTTTAAAATGATTGATCAGTGCTTCGCGATGACGCATTCGGCTTTCTTTATCACCGAGACTATTAATAACTAGTTTTAAATTTTTTAATCCTAATTGCGAATATAACTCTATGGCAAGGGCGATCACTTCTGCATCAATTGCCGGATTTTTGCTGCCAAGTGCTTCTACACCAAACTGAACAAATTGTCGATAACGGCCTGATTGTGGTCGTTCATAACGAAACATCGGGCCTAAGTAGTACAATTTTGTTGGCTGATTAGGATCACCAAACAATTTGTTTTCTACGAAAGAGCGGACAACTGGCGCTGTGCCTTCTGGTCGTAGTGTTAATTCACGGTCTCCACGATCCAAAAAGGTGTACATTTCCTTTTGAACGATATCAGTCGTATCGCCGACTCCTCTAGTAAAAATTTCCGTATGTTCAAACATCGGGGTACGAATTTCCTCATAGCGGTAGTTTTGACAAATTTCCCGCGCCTTTTCTTCAATTATTTGCCATAACTTCACTTGTTTTGGCAAGATATCTTGTGTCCCTCTTGGGATTTGCACTTTCATTGTTAAGTTCCCTCCAACTAAAGAATAATTTAACAATATATGGTAATTTTTTTATGTATAAAAAAACCCCGTTCCTTGTCATTATCACAAGGGACGAGGTATTGCTCGCGGTGCCACCCTTTTTGAAAGATTTAATGTAAAGTAAGGAAACATGCTATGCTTTCTGAAATAAGCTTGAAACTAACTCTACTTTAAAAAAATCTTTCCACTTCCACAGTTAACGCCTGTTAACGTAATCTCTTAATAAGGAAACATGAATAGTTAAGTTAAATCCCGTTCAGAGATCATCCTCGGGAGTGTCTTTCATTTCGTCATCATGGAGGAATGCTCACAGCCTTAGACACTCCCTCTCTTTCCATGTGGGGCAAAATTACTTTTCTCCTTCAACGGATTAAAATATATGTATATTAATTATCTTATGATATGAGAGATTTTCACAATTGTCAAGCGTTATATTAGACTTTTTCACAAGTTTTCTTCTTTAGTTTTTTTCCAACTGTTTTTTTAGTTTTCGCACGTCACCTAAAGATAAACCAAATTCACTTGCTAATTCAATCATAGAATTATTATCGTATTTTTCCAGAAAATCATGGAGATTAACACCATATAATTGGTTGCCAAGCCGATTCGTTTGTTGACTTTTATCACTTGCGCGCATTATATTCATCCTTCCTTAGCTAATTCTAATCGTTACATTCTCTTTAATTAGCTTTCCCTTACTTGAATCGAATTATCACTTATAAAAGAAAAACAGTCTATAAAATTTCCACTGCTAGAAAATTTTATAGACTGTTTAAATTAATTTTATTATTTCTCTTTACTATCAAGAATAATCGTTACCGGTCCGTCATTGATTAACTGAACATCCATCATCGCTCCAAAAACACCGGTCTCGACTTGAATATCTTTATCACGCAATAATGCATTAAAAAATTCATATAATTTTTCTGCTTGCTCCGGCTTGGCAGCATTAATAAAGTTTGGTCTTCTACCTTTTCTCGTGTCACCATATAAAGTAAATTGAGATATAGAAAGTATAGCCCCACCTACATCCATTAATGATAAGTTCATTTTTTCATTATCATCTTCGAAAATTCGCAGTCCAGCTATTTTATCTGCTAAATAACTTGCATCTTTTTCTGTATCTTCATGAGTTACACCAATTAATAAAACGAACCCTTTACGGATTTTACCTACAATTTCATTATCGACTGTTACACTTGCTTCTTTCGTTCTTTGTAAAACTATTCTCATTGTCTTCTCCTCTAGTTAATTTAACACTCTTCGCACCGCATAAATATCAGGAATTTGTTTAATCCTGTCTACTACCTTTTGTAAATGAGCAACATTTTGAATAGAAATAGTGATTAATATCGTTGCCATTTTGCTCCGATCCGTTTTCCCTGTAACAGCGGTAATATTCGTTTTTGTTTCGTTAACTGCTTGCAACACTTCATTTAACAAGCCTCGACGGTCAAATCCACTTACTTCTAAGTCTACGTTATATTCTTTCCGGTTGCTGGAATAACCTTCCCATTCTACGTCAATTAATCGATCGCGATCCTCCACATTAATATTTGGACAGTCGCTTCGGTGAACGGAAATCCCTCTTCCTTTTGTGATAAAACCGACTATTTCATCTCCTGGAATTGGATTACAACATTTGGATAGGCGAATTAATAAATTATCAATCCCTTTCACACGAACCCCAGTATCTTTCCGTCTTGGAGACTCAATCGGCCGCAATTCATTAACTTCTTTTAAAATAGTTGGTTCGTCTCTTTCTTTTTGTTTGCGCAGTTTATCTGTTAAACGATTGGCAACTTGTGCAGCTGTTATTCCGCTATAGCCGACAGCTGCATACATATCCTCTTCATTGGCAAAGTTAAACTTTTCCGCAACGCGACGGATATTTTCTGCAGTTAACACATCTTTTAATTCAAAGTCAAGGGCACGGATTTCCTTTTCAATTAACTCTTTACCTTTAACAATATTTTCTTCTTTCAATTGTTTCTTAAAGAATTGTTTAATTTTATTTCTTGCCTGGGAAGTTTGCGCTAATTTTAACCAGTCACGACTAGGTCCGTACGAATGTTTAGATGTTAAAATTTCTACAATATCACCGGTTTTTAACTTATAGTCAAGTGGTACCATTTTATTATTTACTTTCGCACCAATGGTCTTATTGCCAATTTCCGAGTGAATTCGGTAGGAAAAATCAATTGGAACGGACCCTGACGGTAGCTCTATCACGTCACCTTTAGGGGTGAAACAATATACCATATCAGAGAACAAGTCCATCTTTAATGACTCCATAAATTCTTGTGCATTAGCGGATTCATTTTGAAATTCCAATATTTCCCGGAACCAAGTTAGCTTTTTCTCAAACGTATCAACGTGATCGGTCTTTTTTCCTTCTTTATATGCCCAGTGTGCTGCGATACCGAATTCTGCAATTTGATGCATCTCTAACGTTCGGATTTGTACTTCTAACGGTTCCCCTTTAGGTCCAATCACGGTCGTATGCAATGATTGATATAAATTTTGTTTTGGCATTGCAATATAATCTTTAAACCGTCCAGGCATCGGTTTCCAACAAGTGTGGATAATCCCTAATACTGCATAACAATCTTTTATACTGTTTACGATAATCCTTACAGCCAATAAATCATATATTTCGTTAAACTGTTTATTTTGATGGACCATTTTTCGATAAATACTATAAATATGTTTTGGACGGCCTGTTAGTTCTGCTTTTATATTCACTTCTTGAAGACGATTATTTACCTCATCCATTACCGCCTCGATATATTGTTCTCTTTCTGCTCGTTTCCGTTTCATTAAGTTAACGATTCGGTAATATTGTTGAGGATTTAAGTAGCGTAGAGCAGTATCTTCTAGTTCCCATTTAATTTTTGAAATCCCAAGACGGTGTGCGAGTGGGGCAAATATTTCCAGTGTTTCATTAGCAATTCGGCGTTGTTTATCTTCGGGTAAGTGTTTTAACGTCCGCATATTATGCAATCGGTCAGAAAACTTTATAAGAATCACTCTCATATCTTTTGCCATCGCTACAAACATTTTCCGATGGTTTTCCGCTTGCTGTTCTTGTTTCGATTTATATTTAATTTTACCTAACTTCGTAACACCATCCACAAGCATTGCTACTTCTTCACCGAATTCCGTTTGAATTTGCTCTAATGTAACGGCGGTATCTTCTACAACATCGTGCAAAAAGCCGGCAGCCAGTGTGGCAGGATCCATTTTTAAATCCGCTAAAATTCCCGCTACTTGAATCGGATGAATAATATATGGTTCACCTGATTTTCGAAACTGATTTTTATGAGAAACACAAGCAAATTCGTAAGCTTTCTTTACGAATGCAACATGTTCTTCATTTAAGTAGCCTGATATTTTTCCCATTACTTCATTGATGGATAATATTTGGTCGGTTGTCATATAATCACCTTTTGTATAAAGCTATAAATAAAAAGAATACCAAAAATATAAGTTAACGATTCATTTATCGATAAGTGAAAAAATTTTAAAAAATAAAGAAGACCGTACATCCGTTCACACTAGGGGAAAATAAATAATGACTATTAGGACAACTATTGTTTCTTAAGTCTTAAGCAAACAAATCTCTCAATTTTAAAAAAGACTACACGTAGAAGTCTAGCGTCTATTCATTCAGTGCGAATATTGGATAACTTTAATATACTATAAAAACGTACATTTGCATAATTGAATTGTATTTATTATGAAAAAAAATTGTCGAATTGTAAAGTTGGTATCACTCAAATGAAAAAATGAATAGCTTGGCAATAAATGCCAAGCTATAAAATAACTTTTTTAATATTGCATTAATGTGCAAATATCGTAGCCTTTTAATTTCTCTCTGCCGTTTAAATAACCCAATTCAATGATAAACGCCAAACCCGCTACAACGCCACCAAGTTGTTCCACTAATTTGACTGTTGCTTCTGTAGTACCACCTGTTGCGAGCAAGTCATCCACTATTAATACTCTTTGCCCTGGATTAATGGCATCTTTATGAATGGTGAGAATATCTTTTCCATATTCTAGACCATATTCGACCTTTATCGTTTCACGGGGAAGTTTTCCTTCTTTCCGGACTGGTGCAAAGCCAACTCCTAATGAGTAAGCTACTGGACAACCAATAATAAAACCGCGCGCTTCTGGACCAACAATAATATCAATTTCTTTTTCTTTCGCGTATTGAACGATTTGATCTGTCGCATATTTGAAAGCTTCACCATTACTCATTAATGGTGTAATATCTTTAAATTTAATACCTGGCTTTGGCCAATCTTGTACGATAGCGACATATTCTTTTAAATCCATAATACTTTTTCCTCCTCAAGACTAGACAATTTCATCCACCTATCAAACCATGTTTTTAACTGGGGATAAGAAGAAAATAGTAAATCTTTTTCTAATTGCACTAGCTCTTGTCTTTTTTTGAAAGTTTTTGATTCAGATAAATCCTTTTTTTGGACATCTTTTTTAATAGAAATAATTCCCTTATTTATTGTAACAAAATCTAATTCAAAAAACACCTCTGTCATAAAATCAATTGTATTATTTGACCAACCACGATGTTTGGCTAAATCTTTGCCGTAACGGTTCAGGTCAAATACACCTTGTTTTAATAGAAATGCATAGAACCATTTAAAATGATCTCTGGTTGGATTTGTCCGAAAGAATTGTGTTTCTTCTTGATAAAAATGAGCATAAATTCTCGAAATGCGTTCTTTAGTGATTAAGCTAGTCAAAAGTTGCTCGTTTGGTGGCATATCAACAAGTAGTATATGACAATTATCTAAAGAACAGTCGAGGGCATCTTGTACTGTTTGGATTAAACGAATATCTTTAAGAAATGGAGCTAAATTTAATTTAGTAATCGTTTGTTCTTGAAATACGATAATTTTTCGATTTTTCTCTGGAATTAGCTCCACCATTTTATCTAATTGTTTGGATCCACGAAAGTCAAATAATTGCCATTCTTTTACAGCTACATCTTTCATAAATAGTTGGGGCTTACGAATATTATTCCACTCATTAATTGCTAGCTCACCTATTACAGATACCGAGGATAGTGTTGATATATGATCCGCGTATTCTCCCATATCGAAAGCAATTCCATCTAGATGATTTTCCCCATCAGTCATGGAAATTTTTAAATGGTTCGCATTGGCACCAACTTTTCTTAAGTTGGGTATCGTAATTTGATCAATTAACAATTTTGGTTTTGGGTTACCCATTCCAAAAGGAGCAAGTAGTTGAATTTGTTCAACGGATTCAACAGTAATATCGCTGAGAGCTACTTTTCCATCTAACTCAGTTATCGGAACGAAATCTTCTTCACTCATGATCGCATCTGCTTGTTCATTGAGCTGCTCCCTTAATATGGAAACATTCTCTAACAGCAATGTCATACCTGCAGCAAGTGGATGTCCACCAAAATGCGGGAGAAAATCTTTACATAAATTTAAATTTTCATATATGTTAAAACCAGGAATACTTCGTGCAGATCCTTTAGCTATCCCCTTTTCCTCATCAAAAGTAAGAACAATGACAGGTCGGTAATATTTGTCTACTAAACGAGAAGCAACAATTCCAATTACTCCAGCATGCCAATTTGATTTTCCGATAACAAGTACTTTATTTGTTTGATGCATTTCTGTCTTTTCTACCAATTCGATTGCTTCTAATGTAATATCATTGACAATTTCTTGCCGTTGTTGGTTCATTAAATCTATTTCTTTAGATAACTCGTCCGCTTCTTCCTTACTATCGGTTAAAAATAACTGGACACAGATGCAAGCACTATCCATCCTGCCAGGAGCATTTATGCGGGGAGCTAAAGAAAAACCAATGGACTCCTCATTTATTTCATTTTGTCCAATACTAGTACGTGCAATTAAACTTAGTAAACCTAGATTTTTTGATTCCTTCATTTTTTCTAATCCACGTTTGACAATAACTCTGTTTTCACCGTGTAAAGGTACTAAGTCGGCTATCGTACCGATGGCAACAAATGGCAATAAATATTCTGGTTCTTTTTCTAGCAAAGCAGAAGCCACTTTATATGCAACACCGACACCAGCTAATTCTTTAAAAGGATAATTTCCATCTAGACGTTTCGGATGAATAATTGCAATTGCTTCTGGTAACTCACTACCAATTTCATGGTGATCAGTAATAATTAAATCTAATCCGATTTCCTGCGCAACTTTTGCCTCATGGATACCAGTTATTCCATTATCAACGGTAATTAATAAATCATAACCTGCTGCTTTAATGTTTCGAAATGCCGTTTCATTTGGGCCGTATCCTTCTGTAAAGCGATTAGGGATATAGTAATCAGCATGTGCTCCTAACGATTTTAAAGCTTGTAAAAGCACAACTGTACTAGAAACACCGTCGGCATCATAATCTCCATAGACTATTATTTTTTCCTTTTTTTCAACCGCTTCATTGATGCGTTTCACACAAATATCCATATCTTTTAATAAAAAAGGATTATGCAGTTGCTCTTTTGGAAATAAAAAGTCTTGCGCTTCTTCCATTGTTTGAATTCCACGATTTACCAGTAATTTCGCAACTAGAGGTGTTATATTTAACTGCTTAGCAAGTTGATTTGCAACTGTTTCATTTGTTTCTCGAAAAACCCAACGTGATTTTGCTTCAATCATTAACATTCCACCTCTCAACTAATTCATTATACAAAAGGGGAAAATCACTTTCAACGAATAGTTTTTGAAACTTTATTTTTCCTATATGCGTGATGACTTTTAGTTAATTATTCGGAGAGGAATATTTCTGGAATAGATGATGTTATTTGCGTAAAAATAGGAGGGTCGAGTACATAATGAATTTCTTTAGGTGAATTAACGCTAAGTTAGATGCAAAAAGCAAACTTTTCCACTAAAACGCATTACTACCATAAGATATTTAAACAATCCAAAAAAAACCTGCTTCCCTCTAGATAGTAGAAGTAGCAGGCATTATCAAAATACATCAGTAAAGGTATATTATACTTGTGGTTGATCGGAGTATTTTTTCTTTTCTTTATAAGTAATTAATGTACCCTTCTGCTTTAATTCTCTCCCTTTCCATATGAGCCATAATTGGGCGGCAATGTATAGAGATGAATAAAGACCGACAATTAATCCGATGAACATAGCAAAGGAAAAATTCCAAATTGCTGAACTACCCATTACTAATAAGAATAGAACTGGAATTAATGTCGTAAAAGCTGTATTTAATGAACGAGTAAATACTTGTCTTAAACTAGTATTAACGATGTCTACAAGTTCCTGAAACTCGCGAATACGTTTTTTGCGTTTTAAATGATCGCGAATTCGGTCAAAAGTTACGATTGTATCATTAACCGAATAACCAATAATGGTTAAAATTGCAGCAACAAATGTTAAATCTACTTCCAATCTTGTAAAACTAAATAAAGCAATCATAAAGAACGAATCATGTAATAAGGCAATAATTGCTGCCAAAGCCATTCGCCATTCAAAACGTAATGTCACATAGAGTATAATTCCTAAGGAAGCAATTGTTAAAGCAAATAGTGCATTTTTAATTAGTTCTTTTCCGACGGTCGGAGTTACGACACTAATATTAGGATCGATGCCGTATTTATCATGAAAATAATCTTTTAATTCGTTAATTTCCTCTTGTTTCAATAAACCTTTGTACCTAGCAACAGCAATTTCTTTGTTCGCTCCTGAAAGTACGATATCATTCGTTTCAATATTAAACTGTTCTAACTCTGTTTTTACTTCCTCTGTTGTAAATGATTGATTAGACATGATTTCAATTCTTGTTCCGCTAGAAAAGTCGATACTTAAATTTAATCGGAAAATAAAGAGAATGACAATCCCTAAGCCGATTAATACAGATGAAATGGTGAAGAATAATTTTCTATGTCCTACAAAATCAATCTTATCAAATTTCGTTGGCATATCTAATGTATCATAGCCTTCTTTAATATCTTTAATATCTGACTTTTTCACACCGAACCATTGTGGTTTATTGTTAAAGTAATTACTATTAACTAATAATGCTAATAATAGCCGTGTTAAATAAACTGCCGTAAAGAAACTGATAATAATACTGACAATCAACATCGTAGCGAAGCCTTTAACCGAGCTTGTCCCATATACAAACAATACACCTGCGGCAATTAAAGTAGTTAAGTTTGCATCTATGATGGTTATAAAGGAAGACTTTGTTCCTTCTTTAAAAGCGGCTTTTAGTGATCTTCCCACTCGAAGTTCTTCTTTAATTCGTTCATACGTAATAATATTGGCGTCTACCGCCATACCGACTCCTAATAATAGTGCCGCAATACCTGGCAAAGTTAATACTGCATGCAAACCGTTATAAACCGCTATAATTAAATAAATATACACTGCTAACGTAACAGTTGCGACAACACCTGGAAGACGGTATAAAGAAATCAAGAATAAGAAAACTAAAATAATTCCAATGATTCCAGCCGTTAACGTTTTATTTAGTGCTTGCTCCCCAAATTGCGCACCGACAGATGTAGAATACACTTCATTCAATTTTACTGGAAGGGAACCGGCATTCAAAAGATTTGCCAAATTTTGTGCTTCCTCTGGAGTGAAATTCCCTGTAATGGTGACATCAGTACTATTAATAACTTCCCTTACAGCTGGATCGGAAATATATTTATGATTTTCCTTCGTCCTTTCTGCAGCATAGGAATCTTTCCCTTCTTCAAAGTCAAGCCAAATAACCATAACTGGAATTTGATTTTGCAATACTTTTCCAGTCGCTTCTCCAAATAATGAAGCGTCCTTTAATTTTAATGCGACATTTGGTTTTCCATTCTCATCAAATGACTGTTTCGCAGCACCTTCTACTAAATCAGTACCATCGAGCAACTTATTATCATCTGCATCACGAAATGTTAATACTGCAGTGGTCGATAATATATCTCTAGCCTCTTCCTGATCAGTAATGCCTGCTAATTGAACCCTAATTCGATTACCTTCTTCAATATCAATTCTAGGTTCACTTACACCGAGAACGTTAATTCGGCGGTTCAATGCATCCACCGTACTATTTAATACGTCTTGATTAATTTTTTGACCTTCATTCACTGGTTTTACATCATATAAAACTTCAAACCCACCTTTTAAATCCAAACCTAAGTTAAGCTTTTTTAAAAGGGGTTGTGTAGTCGTTCCAGCTAAACTTGCGAATAAAATAATAATGAGAAAAAAAGCAACAATCCGACTTCTTTTTACCATATTTTACAAATCCTCCTTAAAGCGCCTCCATTACGATGACTGAAATACGAACTTTTACAATATTGATTTGAATAATTTCATTATGAAACAGGAGAATCACACTGTCAATGTGACTTTGTTTATTTTAATAATTCTTTTAATTGCTCCGCTCCCTCATTTGTGAACCAATTTGGTGCTTTTAACGATTCAACCGTGGCAAATGTCATATAATCACTCGGCTTTAATGACATAATATCACTGACAATTTGGTAAATGCGGACCTCCTCGTTCGGTTTACGCCATTTTTTCGTAAGGAAGAAATTCCACAACTCTGATTCTGTAACAGTACCATATCCTAACAGGGCAAATTCTTCTAATTTACTCTCTAATGCCGCTTTTACTTCTTGACGATATTTTTCATATGGATGATCCAAGGTAAATCCCCCTAAAAAAGAATTTTCAACTAATTAATTCTTAAAAATTACCGCCTTTCTTATATGTATAGTCCATCTTTGATGAAAAGTAACGACTGATTTGGAAACTGTTTATCTTTTTAGTCATTCTTTGTACAAGCTTTGGCATATATATCAATTGTATATAAAAAAATACCCTTTGAGAAGGCTGGGAATAAAATGTCAAAGTTTTTAAAAGGGACGATGATTTTATTAATCGCCGGACTATTTACTCGTATATTAGGATTTATAAATCGGATTGTTGTCGCCAGAATGATTGGAGAAGAAGGTGTAGGACTATATATGATGGCCTATCCGACTTTTATCCTTGTTGTTACTTTAACACAATTTGGGCTTCCTGTCGCTATTTCCAAACGAGTCGCAGAAGCAGAAGCGATTGGAAATACGAGAAAAGTAAAAAAAATTTTAGCGATATCGCTTATTACAACATTAACCCTTTCGATTATTTTCACACCTTTATTATTTTTTGGTGCACCACTTCTAGCAGGAACCGTCTTCACGGATGAACGAACCATTTTTCCGTTATTGGCCATTGCACCTGTTATTCCCGTTGTTGCTGTATCTTCTGTTATTCGCGGATATTTTCAAGGGAAACAAAATATGAAACCAGCTGCGATTCAACAAATCATTGAACAAGTTGTTCGCATTGGCCTAATTGTCGTATTAACGAAATACTTTTTACCATTTGGTATTGAATATGCCGCTGCTGCAGTGATGTTAGCTACTATCGGAGGAGAAACTATTGCGTTATTTTATTTATTAACGATGTTCAAAATAAAAAAAGCATTCCCTTTGCGGAAAAATTTCTTATCCAGTTTAAAAAACACGAAATCGATTTTCCGAGAACTATTAAATATTTCTTTGCCTACGACAGGTAGTAGAATGATTGGATCTTTATCGTGGTTTGTAGAACCAATCGTTGTCACCCATAGTTTAGCAATAGCCGGAGTAACAACGACACTTGCTACGAAACAATATGGATCATTAACAGGTTTTGCCTTACCGCTATTATTGCTGCCATCATTTATTACCGTTGCTTTGAGTACATCGCTAGTTCCGGCAATTAGTGAAGCATATTCATTAAAAAAATTCGCCCTTGTAGAGAGAAGAATCCAACAAGCATTACGGCTATGTATTTTAACAGGGGCGATTTCCGTCATTGTTATTTACACTCTTGCAGAACCATTAATGCAAGCGATGTACAATTCGAGCAGTGGAGCGATTTTCATCCAGATTATGGCACCTTTCATCATTTTTCAATATTTGCAAGCGCCACTACAAGCAACATTGCAAGCGTTAGACTTAGCTAAAGCCGCAATGATTAACAGTTTCATAGGAGCTGTCGTAAAAACGGCAACCATTTTTATTCTTGCTTCTCAACCGGATTTCGGCATTAATGGCGTTGCCCTCGGTTTTATTATCGGTTTTGTGTTGGTCGCATTTCTTCATTATGCAACAATAATGAAGGTAATTCCCCTTACCTTTTATGCTCGGTTTTACGTAAAAATTTTGATCGTCACCATTGCTATCGGCTTTGCTGGGAAATATTTATTTGCTTTATTTATACAACAATATCCTAATTTTATTGCAATATCTCTCACTAGTTGCGTAATGGTTTTGTTATATATTATCGGTCTTACCCTTTTTAAAGTCATTTCATTAAAAGATATAAGAAAACTTTTTATGTTTTTGCAGCCGATAAAAAGATAATAGCTCATTAAAAGTTACTAACTAAATTCACGAAGTCTCCGTACCTGCAACATCAAAATAAGTCGTTAACGAACACCCATGCAAAATGATATGCACATAAATAAGAAAATAGAGTTATCTACAGTGGAGAGCCTAAAAATTAAATATTAGAAATGAACATAAGACGGCGAGTAACAACATACTTCAGCCGTCTGCGTTCCTAATTCTCAAACTAGTTGATCATAATTATTAGTAGTCAATCTTTTACATCAATATAAAATTCTCCCCCTGAATAACTGCAAAAGGAGATTTCCCCTACATCATGATACCCGCGCTTTGCTAACTCTTTATTTAACCAAGCCGGCGTTTTATTTATTTCCTTCAATTTATCTTCCTGTACTTCCCCATCTAAAATTAAAGCAGCAGTAAAACCATCGTGTTGTTTTTTTCCTTGTTGTTTTTTTATTACCGAAAGTTTTCCCGAAGATTCGAGGATAGCAAATTCAACGTCAGATATTTTCGATATATCTTTTTCCCGTAATTGCATTAATAAATCGTCAAAATTATACCGTTGTTTTTTCATTTCTTTCTCAAGTATTTTTCCGTTTTTTATAATAATGGATGGCTCGCCATCAACTAGTCTTCTGAATGCTCTGCTTTTTAAAGAAATAAAAGATAATAATATTTGTATGAACATAAGAATTAGCATAGGAAAAATATTTTCAAAAAATGGTATTTTATTCCTTTCGATGGCCATTACCGCCATCTCGGCAATCATGACAAATACTACTAAGTCTAAAATACTAAGTTCACCAATTTCTCTTTTCCCCATTAAACGAAAAATAATGGTAATTAAAATATAAACTAATATCGTTCGAATTAAAAGGATACTATAAATTCCCAATTTCATCCCCCCTAATTACTCCTAATATTACTTTGGCTCATTCCATTAGAAATATGAAAAATTTTAAGTTACGTATTCAACATTTTTCCTTCTAAAAAAAGAAGTCGGTGAATATGCTTGTACAAATGGAATTATTTATAGTATGGCAATTGGGGGGAAAAGTTTATGGAATCAAAAAAAATGGCAAGTTCCATCTTATATGGTGTAGCTGTTATTTATGGAGTTGCTGCGATTTTTAGTTTAGTTTTTTCTTTACTGTTAAGGTTCACTTCATTAGATGAAAGTTCCTTAACATATATTATTACAAGTATTTCCTTTATCGCACTTTTTATCGGAGGCTTTATTTCTGGCGGGCGTGGCAAAGAGAAAGGTTGGTTACTTGGCGGTTTAACCGGAATAATTTACACAATCATCAACTTTTTATTTCAATATTTAGGAATGGATGCTTTATTTACCTTGGAACAAATTATTTATTATATTTGCTTTATTGTTATTGCCATGATGGGAGGAATTTTAGGGGTTAATATTGTCGGCAATCGCACAAGACAAAGTTAAGTTAATTAACCTATGTTGTTTAAAAAAACAAAAACAGGTGCAGTCCAAAATTGCCCTGTTTTTGTTTTGAATTTTACTGGAAAGTACTAACTACTCCCAATTATTTTTTAACTTTTTCAACAACATCGCGGATTGCATTGCGATCGTATGTAAGACGGCTACCATCTCCACATTTAATCACAATTGTTCCCTCATCGATTGAATCAATTGTGCCATGGAGACCACCGATTGTCACAATTTTATCCCCTTTTTCAAGACTTGCTTGCATTTGTTGAACCGCTTTTTGACGTTTTTGTTGTGGGCGGATTAACAGGAAATAAAATATAACAAACATTAAAATAATCATGATTAACGTTGAAAATAACGGATTACCTTGATCTGGCATACATTTTCCCTCCTTTCAAATAATTAAAAGTTTTTCGCATTAGGCTTATTAAAGCCATATTTTTCGAAAAATTCCTCTTTGAAGTCCCCTAAGCGGTCTTCACGAATCGCTTGACGGACTTGCTCCATTAATTTTAACAGAAAATATAAGTTATGATAAGTAGCAAGTCGAAATCCGAAAATTTCGTTAGTATGGATTAAATGTCGAATGTACGCACGGCTGTAATTTCGACAAGCATAACAATCACAATGTTCATCCAATGGACCAAAATCACGAGCATATTTTGCATTTTTCACCACAAGTCTGCCGCTACTCGTCATTAATGTACCATTTCTCGCAATCCTTGTCGGCAGTACACAATCAAACATATCAATACCGCGTATCGCACCATCAATTAAAGAGTCTGGAGAACCAACCCCCATTAAATACCGAGGCTTATTATTTGGTAGGAGTGGTGTCGTAAATTCCAAGACGCGATTCATTACATCTTTCGGTTCCCCTACGCTTAAGCCTCCAACTGCATACCCTGGAAAATCAAGCGAGACTAAATCATGAGCACTTAATTTTCGTAAGTCTTCATATTCTCCCCCTTGAACAATACCAAAAAGACCTTGGGTTGCTGGATTTTGGTGTGCTTTTAAACAACGTTCGGCCCATCTGGACGTCCGTTCAACTGATTTTTTCATATAATCATGTTCTGCTGGATATGGCGGACATTCATCAAAAGCCATCATAATATCAGATCCGAGGGCATTTTGAATTTCCATTGCTTTTTCTGGAGATAGGAAAAGCTTGTCCCCATTTAAATGGTTGCGGAAATGTACTCCCTCTTCTTCAATTTTACGAAATTCACTTAAACTAAACACTTGGAATCCGCCCGAATCTGTTAAAATCGCTTGATCCCAATTCATGAATTTATGTAAGCCACCAGCCTCTTTAATAATATCATGACCAGGCCGTAACCATAAATGATATGTATTACTTAATATGACACCAGCACCCATTTCTTTTAATTCTTCTGGTGACATCGTCTTTACAGTAGCAAGCGTCCCAACTGGCATGAACATCGGTGTTTCATAAGAACCATGTGGTGTATGTAAAATTCCAAGCCTCGCACCTGTTTGTTTACATGTTTTTATTAGTTCATAGCGTATTGCTGCCAAATAAGTTACTCCTTTCTAGAATTCGTTTCAGACGGGTTAGATGTGACGACGTGAAATCTTTTAACTACCATTTGTTTGGAGAAAATTCATATTAGTATGATTTACTGCCGAGCTCACGAAATGAACATTGCGTCACCGAAACTAAAGAAACGATATTTTTCTTTTACTGCTTCGTTATAAGCATGTAGAATATGTTCCCGACTGCTGAAAGCACTAACTAACATTATTAACGTTGATTTTGGTAAATGGAAATTTGTTATTAACCCATCAATAGCTTTAAACTCATAGCCTGGATAAATGAAAATATTCGTCCATCCACTATCAGCGACTAACTTCCCGTGATGTTTTGAAGCAATTGTTTCCAACGTTCTTGTTGAAGTAGTACCAACCGAAATGATACGCCCGCCATTTTCCTTCACTTCATTTAATAAATTCGCTGTTTCTTCTGTCATCTCGTAAAATTCCGCGTGCATCTCGTGATTTTCTATCGTATCGACACTAACTGGTCGGAAAGTTCCAAGTCCAACGTGCAAAGTAATGAAGGCGATGTGAACTCCAAGATCCCGAAGTTCTGCTAACAACTCTTCCGTAAAATGTAACCCCGCTGTTGGAGCTGCGGCGGACCCACGCTCTTTCGCATAAACCGTTTGGTAACGATCTGGTTCATCTAATCGTTCTTTTATATATGGTGGCAACGGCATTTCACCGAGCGTTTCCAATAGTTCGTAAAATATTCCATCGTAAGAAAATTCAATAATGCGACCGCCGTAATCTAACGTACCGACGCAAGTCCCAGTTAATTGCCCAGATCCAAACGTCAAAACGGTTCCTTCCTTCACCCGTTTAGCTGGTTTGACTAATGTCTCCCACTTGTCTCCTTCTAATTGTTTTAACAGTAACACCTCCACATGTGCCCCTGTTTCATCTTTTATTCCAAAAAGACGGGCTGGCAGTACTTTCGTATTATTCAAAACTAAACAGTCTCCACGTTTTAAATAGTTTTTAATATTTGCAAAAACCTCATGTTTTAATTCGCCAGTTTTTTTATCTAAAACCATCAGTCTACTGTTCGCCCGGTCTTTTAATGGTACTTGAGCAATTAATTCTTCCGGTAAATCGTAATCAAAATCTTCTACTTTCATTGTTTCACCAACTTCTTTACATCTGCTATTTTATTTTGTTATAAATAAAAAAGATTAGAGACAATAGGATACTGATGACGATGGAGGTCATGATAGGAAAGTAAAAGGTCGTATTGCCTTTGCGAATAATGATATCTCCAGGTAATTTGCCAAAATGGACAAATTGCATGATGAATCCTACTACAACGAAAATTACTCCAATAATCATGAACAATTTTCCTAAACCAGTCATCGTTTTGGAACCTCCAATTGAAAATGCCGATATGCTTCGTTAGTAACTATTCTACCCCTAGGAGTCCTTTGTAAAAACCCTATTTGTAATAAATATGGTTCATAAACATCTTCAATCGTACCAGATTCTTCGCCGATAGAAGCAGCAAGCGTCTCTAACCCAACTGGACCGCCATTGAATTTTTCAATCATTCCTTTTAAAAGTTTATGATCAATATGATCTAAGCCAAGACGATCGACTTGCAATAAATGAAGTGCTTCCTTCGTTAATTCGTTTGAAATATAGCCTTCAGCCTTCACTTGGGCAAAGTCACGCACACGTTTTAAAAGCCGATTGGCAATTCTCGGTGTCCCTCGGGATCTTAGTGCAATCTCCTCTGCAGCGGACAGTTCAATTTCCACTTCTAATATGGCAGCAGTCCTTAGTACGATCTCTTTTAAATGTTTCGGCTCATAATATTCTAGACGGCTTAACACGCCGAAACGATCTCTTAATGGCGCAGATAGAGATCCAGCCCGGGTCGTTGCTCCAACTAGGGTAAAAGGTGGTAAATCTAGACGAATCGACCGGGCACTGGACCCTTTACCGATGACGATATCTAAACAAAAATCTTCCATTGCAGGATATAATACTTCCTCGATAGAACGGGGTAATCGGTGAATTTCATCAATAAAAAGCACATCCCCTGGTTCTACACTCGTCAAAATTGCTGCTAAATCTCCTGGTCTTTCAATTGCTGGTCCGGAAGTTGTCCGGAGATTCCCTTCCATTTCATTCGCAATGATTGCCGCTAGTGTCGTTTTTCCAAGACCTGGTGGACCATACAATAATACATGGTCTAACGTTTCCTTACGCATTTTGGCAGCTTTAATAAAAATTTGCAAGTTCGCTTTAATTTTATCTTGGCCAATATATTGGTCAAATGAATGGGGGCGCAAATGTTGTTCTAGCGACAATTCTTGACTGTCTGCATTTTGATCAACAATTCTTTCCATCACGTTTTCCCCCTTTCTGTAACATATTTACATTCCACGATTGCTTTGGATTTTTAAGATGTTAGTTTTTTTAATGCTAATTTAATATATTGATCTGTAGACAATTGTTCATTTTGTAATTGTTTTGCAACAGATTTTATTTCTTTTTGCGAATAACCTAATGCTTCAAGAGCTAATAATGCCTCTGTCAACTCGTGAGAATATCCTTTGTCATCAATAGAAACTTCTGTAGGATCATTCTCCGATAAAAACTCTTTTAACTTTCCTTTTAAATCTAAAATAATTTGTCTTGCCGTCTTTTTCCCTACACCTGGAAATTTAACTAAAAACTTTTCATTTTCTTGTTCAATTGCCGTAGCTATTTGAAAAGGTTCGCCAGCAGCTAAAATAGCTAGTGCCCCCTTAGGTCCTATTCCAGAAACATTTAATAGTTTCATGAAGAATATCTTTTCTTCAAATGTTTTGAATCCGTATAGCAAATTCGCATCTTCTCTAACATGGAAATATGTATAGACTTTTTGCCGTTCCCCGTCTTTTGAAAATACATATGGATTCGGTGTAAAAATTTGATATCCGATGCCATTATTTTCAATTACCACATATTGAGGATTAATATTTTCTACTGTACCAATAATATATTCGTACAATCCACTCTCTCCCTTTTATTTCTGTACTACATTTTACCATATATATAAACAAATGTTCTAATTTTATTTCGGAAAGCAGGCAGTCTTTTCCTAAAATATGTGAACATAACTCTTTTATAGTGTGCCATTTTATGGTAAAATATTTTCTGTTTCTATTAAAGAGTCAAAATCCATTATAACTCAATTGTTAATTTCGGTAAAACTAAGCCATTATGCCGTAGCTTTTTAAATAATTTTTTCTTCTCAGGAAAAAATAATATCAATAACGTCGTAAGGAAAACAATAAAGAAAGAGGGAATATGAATGGCAAATATTTTAATTGTAAAAGCCCATCCTTTCAGTGAAGATGTTTCACGTTCCATGAAAGTGACGAACGCTTTTATCGAATCATATAAAGAACATCATCCGGAAGATAAAGTGGAAGAATTAAACCTTTACGATATTTCGTTACCAGAGATTGATCGTGACTTACTTAATGCATGGAGTTCCTTGCAGAGCGGGCAACCTTTTTACGCATTGACACCTGCTCAACAGCATAAAGTAACACTATTTGATTCCTTTACGGACAGTTTTTTAGCGAGTGAAAAAGTTGTAATCGCAAATCCTTTATGGAATTTAAGTGTTCCGACTCGTTTAAAGGCATGGTTAGATACAATTACAGTTGCAGGGAAAACTTTCAAATATACAGACCATGGCTCTATCGGTTTATTAACAGGGAAGAAGGTACTCCACATTCAGGCAAATGGTGGAATGTATAGTGGAAAAGATCCAGCTAGTCAATATGTAAAAACATTATTTAATTTCCTTGGCGTAGAAGATTTCCATCAGTTGTTTGTTGAAGGAATGGATCACCAACCAGAACGTGCTGCAGAAATTGTCTCAGAAGCAATTCAACAAGCAATGGAAATGGCAAAAAGCTTTTAATAGTTGTTAAACTCATTTATGCGGGCTAACTCCCCCTTCATCGGGTGGGCTAGCCCGGTTTTCATTAAGTACAATCTAATCAGACCATATATCCTCGCTATAGACTGGCTTTTTTCCGGCACGCTTTCAGGCACATAAGTTATTGAGCAAGTTTTCTGCTATATGGCTTGTATGTTTCTAATACGTCATGAAACTCGTCTTTCGTCCGAATCGGGATACCTTTTAATAACCTTTCTTGGAGCTTACTTTCTAATTTATGCATTTCTATTTGAAAAAAAGATTGAATGATATTTTTGTCATCTGGTTTTCCATTAAAAATAGATAATGCCCCATCATCCGATAACCCAAAATAGCCATTAGCTTTTAATAACGGAGAAATATCATCGACAGATTTTTTTAGTACAATTCGATCGCCATTCATTTCCACTAACTGCCAATCTTTATACCTTTCTTTTAAAACAGGAAATGGCATATCTTTTTCAATTACAATTTCCTCACCAATTTCACCGTCTAAATAATACGTTTGTAAGACTACCGTCATTTGTTGCTGTTTCACTTCAATATTATTAAAACTTTCATTTGTCGCAAGAACGCCTTTATTTTCTGTATTAGAGAAAAATATATTAAACATAGCGAAAAGGACAAATAGACCCATCAAACTTACTCTCAAGATTAAATTCATAATCTCCCTCTTTTCCAATCGTTTTATTCTAATCATATTTTTTCCATCTCGTGAAAAATTAACCCATCGATTTTAAAGGACTTTCTTAAAAAAAGCACATTTCAAAAAAAAACCCAAGAATGCTGTTATAAAAATAAAAACATTCTTGGTTAAAATTTCGAATTAAAACTATTTTTTTCAGCCCTTTTAGGAGGGAGAATCTTTATATTTTTGGCGGATGTGCTGCGATATGCCGTTTATGTTCGGATACTCGGTGAAGCCGTTCGATAATTTGCTGATCCCGTTTCGGTATTTGTTCACCTTTAAGAAAATTATCAATCATCTCATAAGTTGTACCCATTTCTCCTTCATCTGTCTGACCTTCCCAAAGCCCTGCACTTGGAGCTTTATTAATTATTTCGTCTGGGACACCAACAATTTTGGCAATTTCTCTAACTTCCCCCTTAGTAAAATGAACAAGTGGTACTAAATCGACACCACCATCACCGTATTTAGTAAAGTAACCTGTAAACCATTCCGCAGCATTGTCAGTCCCAACGACCAAGTAGTTATAATTATTTGCTATCGTATATAAGGTGGACATTCTTAATCTTGCTCTTAAATTAGCATCACTCATTTTTTCATTATTTTCTTTCCAGTCACCAATTTCATTTACTTTTCCCTTCACTTGAGAAAATAGTTCTTCATGAGTCTTTGTTAAATCAATCGTTACATGATTAATTCCACACGCTTGAACAACTGTTAATGCATCTTCCACATCTTTCGCATCACTTTTACATGGCAAAATGACTCCGAGTGAATTTTCTGGAAATGCTTTCTTTAATAAAAATGCGACAACAGCGGAATCAATGCCCCCACTAACTCCAACTAATGCACCATTAACATGGGCGTTTTTAGCTTGATCTTGTAACCAAGTGATAATTTTTTCAATTCTTTCCTTCATATCCATTGAATTGACTTCCTTTCCAACAAGTTCAAATTTATGATAACATATTGCGAATTCTATTGAAAACATACTGTTGCCCTGGAAATCTTGAAAGTGCAAGCTTTACTCCATATGTTAACCATTTTTCATGATGATATTTTCCGAGGCGAATTAGTTGATTCCATTCGCGAATAATCTCATTTGGAAAAGTTAAAGCCGATAGAAACCAGCGATTTTCTTTATATTTTTCATAAACTTTATGAGTAAATAATTGATCGAGATTCCAATTCATAAACGAAATTGTGCGCAACGCATATTGTACATAATCATAAACAGGGTATGCATAGGCTGTTAAATCGAAATCAATTAAATAAAGACGATTATTCACTGCCCGTAAAAAATTATGATGAGCGACATCACCATGGATAATCGCATGTTCTTCCAAAGTTCTTTCCCGCTTATTATCCCCCATCTGCAGTAATGCCCATTGACTCCAGTAAGTAATTTCACGAAAGTACTCGAGTGGGATATAATTGGTAATGATTTTTTCCTGAGAAAGAAAAAAATCAAGCCTTTTATACCATCTTTCCTCTAAATTTAACTTTGGAAAAATAGTTAGCTGATCATTCGTTAACATGCCAGCAAATTTTCTTGATTCCTTATGAAAATGATTTAGTAAGTTTAAACCAGAAATTCGATCGTTTTCCTTATCAAACGTAAATACTTGTTCATGTTTCGGTAAATACTGCAAAATTGCATAATAGGAATTTTGCTCCCGAAAAAGATAATCATTTCTTTGCATAAAAGTGTATGTCGGGAAACCATTTAACACTAGATAATCCGTTAATAGTTTTTGTTTTTTTAGTTTGTTGTATGTAGGGAATTTTTTAATTACTAAAGGGTGTTCATCATTTATGAAATTGATGAGATAGACTTTGTCGTTGATTTTTTTCAAACTTTTTAGTGGAAAGTTGAAACAATCGGTAAGGTGAAAAAAGAGACGATCAAGTTGATGATCGTCTCTGTTGTAATTAATAGTCATCACTGCTTTCCTCATCCAATAAATCTTCTCTCATCGGCTGTTGGAAACCAGTTTGTGGGTAGTTATATGGGGAAGTCATACCCCAAGGTGAACTTGGAAACCCACTAAATGGACTAGCTCCTGACATCGGTCCAAATGATCCAGGCATCGTTGGTTGCATCATTGGTGGCATGCCTGTCATTCCACCGTAAGTTGGTTGGGAACTAGAACATCCACAATCTTGTTCTCCCATCGGCATCATTCCTGTTTGTGGCGTCCATTGTGTTGCAAATTGTGGTGGCTGTACCATTGGTCCCATTTGTTGCCCCAACGGCATATTTTGGTAATACATTTGTCCTTGAGGGTTATACATACCTTGTTCTGGACTCCAAGACATATTCATTTCTCCTGTTTCAGGTGATTCGTCCATATCTGGATATGTTTGCCCATATTGGCTAAATGGTGGGACCGCCATCCCTGCAGGATTTGAATTCATCATTTGCCCTGTTTGTGGAAATGGATTTCCCATTGTCATTGGCATTTGCCCCATCGTTGGTGACATTTGCCCCATATCATCACCATTTGTCATATTATCCATAGAATCCATTGGCATCGACATTTGTTGCATATTTCCCATCATGTCCATCGGCATCGACATTTGTTGCATATTTCCCATTGTGTCCATTGGCATCGACATTTGTTGCATATTTCCCATTGTGTCCATTGGCATCGACATTTGTTGCATATTTCCCATTGTGTCCATTGGCATTTGCTGTGGCATTAATTGATTGGATTGAATAAGCGTCGGACTGATCATCCCTATTTGCATTGGTTGCTGTTCCATTGTTTGTTCTGGCTGTACTGTTGGCATCGGTTGTTGCGGTTGTTCTATCGGCCCTACCATTCCACCTGCTTGTGGCATCGTTTGACTGAATGGTGGGAAATAATTCGGCATACTTAATGGAACTATTGGCATTGAACATGGGTGAATTGGAAAGCACGGCAAGCCTGAACCAGGTAGTACGGGACTAATTGGAACACATGGTGAATGGTACATTGGCATCATCATCGGATGCTGTGCAGGCTGTTGTACCGAAATTGGAATGTCCATTGGCGATTCAGGACTTTCCGGGCTTTCCTCTTCTATTTGTTGTGGCTGTATTTGTTGAACCGGATGTTGATCAATGTTCATCTTTGCCATATTCACCATATAATAATTATTAACATCAATTTCTGGGATGATTGGTTGAGGTATTTTAGGAACGTATATTGGTTTTGGTACTTCTTTAATTACTTCTTTCGGTGGTTGCATGATTGGTTGTTCTTTTTGTACTGGGATTTCCATTGGCTTTTCTTGAGCAAAAGGATGTTCAGCTAATGGCATTTCCTTCATCGGCATTTCTTTTTTATAAATAGGTTGTTCTTTCTTTATCGTTCCAGATGATGTCGGAATTTTTATTTTCATACCGGGCATTAACATATCTGGATTCGATAACTGTGTATTCGCGCTTTTTAATTGTTCGAAATTAACCCCATATTTTTGGGCAATTTTCCACAGTGTATCTCCTTTTTGGACGATATGGATCTTCACTCTTTTTTCCCCTCCTGTGCACTTGTCGATATATTGTATGACAATATGCATAAAATGCTAACCATTCCCCGTAAAAACTTATGATAAACTTTTACAAAATATGATGATATGTAGCATGTATAGTAGATGATAAGGAAGATAGGTATCAATAAATTACTGTTTTCGCTGTCGTAAGCACTTTTTTAGAAAAAATAAGAAAAATGCCTAGCTCCCTTTGCATCAATACGGAAGTTAGGCAATTTGCATGTTAATCAATAAATTCGAATTCGTATTCCATTAATCTTACTGTGTCACCGTCTTTTGCACCTCGTTCTCTCAGTGCATCATCAACACCCATGCTACGGAGCTGACGAGCAAAGCGTCGGACCGATTCATCTCTACTAAAGTCTGTCATTTTAAAGAGGCGTTCGATTTTTTCACCACTCAAAACAAACGCTCCATCCGGGTCTCTAGTAATCGTAAATGGTACTTCTTCTTTTTCATGTTTATAAACGACTCGGAATTCCTCTTCCTCTTCATGACTTAGTAAGAATGATGGAGTTTCTTCTAATAAGTCAGCAATAGCAAAAAGGAGTTCTCTAATTCCTTGACGAGTAGCAGCAGAAATAGGATAGATAGGAATATCCTCTTGTAATTTTTCTTTAAACTTTTGCAAATTTTCCGCTGCATCAGGCATGTCCATTTTATTTGCAGCAATAATCATCGGTCTTTCCGTCAAACGTAAATTGTATTGCGCTAGCTCATTATTGATGGTCACAAAATCATCATACGGATCTCTTCCTTCAAGGGCAGACATATCGATTACATGCACGATGACACGAGTTCGCTCAATATGGCGTAAAAATTGTAACCCAAGTCCTGCTCCTTGATGAGCACCTTCAATTAATCCAGGCAAATCGGCCATTACAAAACTACGTTGATCTTCTGAAACAACGACTCCGAGATTCGGAACAATTGTTGTAAAATGATAATCAGCAATTTTCGGCTTAGCAGCGGAAACAGAAGCAAGTAACGTTGATTTCCCTACACTAGGAAAACCGACTAAACCAACATCAGCGAGCAGTTTTAATTCTAAAACGACATAACGCTCTTGCCCTGGTTCCCCTTTCTCAGAAATTTCCGGAGCTGGATTAGCTGGTGTAGCAAAGCGAGTATTCCCTCTTCCGCCACGCCCACCTTTTACGATAACTGCTCGTTGCCCATGACGTACAAGATCAGCAATTACTTCATTCGTATCTTCATCCCGCACTACCGTTCCAGGCGGCACTTTAATGATTAAGTCTTCGGCATTTTTTCCGTGCATATTTTTCGACATACCGTTCTCGCCTTTTTTTGCTTTAAAATGGCGTTGATAGCGAAAGTCCATTAATGTGCGCAAACCTTCATCCACCTGGAAAATGATATCTGCCCCTTTACCTCCATCACCACCAGCTGGGCCACCTTTTGGCACATATTTTTCCCGACGAAAGGCGACCATGCCATCGCCGCCATCCCCACTTTTTAAATAAATTTTCACCTGATCGACAAACATTTGAATTTATTGCTCCTTTCATCCATATGATGAATCTGTATGTTTCATAGTTAAAATGACATGAAAACCATTTTCCTCCAATAATTGGACGGTAAAAGAATAATCGTTGTCTTCTTTCGTAATAAATTCCTGCACTTTACTTACATCCGTTATCATTCCAGTAAAATGGAACGACAAACAAAAACGATTAGTAGTCTCTATTTGTAAATGAAGCCAATTCTCTCCTTCAAATGAAACAACTTTGTGGAGAATAGTTGTGAAATGAAAAAAGATTTCCGATATTTTACTATCCATTTCTTCGGTCAATTTCTTGTCACCTGTAACAGTATAGGTAAGTCCAATTGGGTTTGAATTCCAGTTATATGTAAGTACCAATGTTGCAAACTTTGGAGCGTTTATGTTAGAAACTCTCGCTTCCATTTCACTATCTTGAACGATTTTATCAATAATTTCTTCCACTCTTTGTAAGTTTCCTATGGACATATACCCTTTAATTAGTTGGATTTTATTCAGCCAATCATGACGTGAATGTCTTAATATGTCTACCGTATTCCATTCCTTCATCAGCTTTCCCCTCAAAACTATTTTTTATCGTTTCCCCTCATAAAAAATATACCAAACATATAAAAAATCACTAGACAGACGAAAAAAACATGCAACAATAGTATAACATACAATCATTTTCAGCAAAAAGAGGTCTTATGTCCTCTATTGGTCATTGCAATAAAAAAACTCTAACCAACGTGGCTAGAGTTTTGTTTTATTATGCTTCTTTAGCTACAGGATAAACACTAACTTTTTTCTTGTCACGGCCTAAACGTTCGAAACGTACTACACCATCACATTTAGCAAAAAGTGTGTCATCTCCACCGCGACCTACGTTTTCACCAGGGAAAATTTTAGTACCGCGTTGACGATAAAGGATAGATCCGCCAGTAACGAATTGACCATCCGCACGTTTTGCACCAAGGCGTTTGGCAATCGAGTCACGACCGTTTTTCGTAGAACCTACACCTTTTTTAGACGCGAAAAATTGAAGATCTAATCTTAACATGTTTTCCACCTCCTACTATTTGAAGGTTATTTTTATATAATCACTATAGTCTCTTTCAATTGTTTGTAGTGATACGAGCATCCCTTGGAGGAGAAGCTGTACTTTCGCAAATGTTTCTCCTTGCAATTGATTTGGCACCATCCAATGAAGGTATCCGCCTTCACCGCCCTGCTCAACTTCAAGAGTAAGTCCGGCAATTGCTTCTATTGCATTTAGCATACCAAATGTTACCGCTGAAACACCAGCACAAACAATATCTGAACCTCTTTTTGCAAAATTAGCATGACCTTCTACGGTAAACCCACGAATTGTATCGGTTTCCGTTTCATAAATTGTCACTTTAATCATTGCAATTCGCCTTAACCTTGAATTTTTTCAATAGTTACTTTAGTATATGGTTGGCGATGACCTTGTTTTTTATGATAATTCTTTTTAGGTTTGTATTTAAAAACAATAATCTTTTTGTTACGGCCATGTTTTTCAACTTTAGCAGTAACAGTTGCTCCTTCTACGAATGGAGTACCAACTTTTACGTTTTCACCACCAACGAAAAGAACTTTGTCAAAAGTTACTGTTTCGCCTTGAGCAGCGTCTAATTTCTCAACATAAATAGTTTGGCCTTCTTCAACTTTTAATTGTTTTCCACCTGTTTCAATAATTGCGTACATCTACTGCACCTCCTCTTAGTCTAAGACTCGCCATTTGCAGGTGTTTTACTCTATAGTAAAAACTTAAAACCTGTTATGAGCGGTTGTAGCACGGGTGCTACAAACAATAACATATGAATACTATCATATTCCTGTTAAAAAAGTCAATAGCTCGGTAAAAGATTTTTCTCTAGCTTTTCATATATCGACCGTTTCATTAGTGGCAAAATAAAAATAGAGCTGTAAAAGGATTCGTCTTTTCTCAAACAGATAGGGGAAATCTGCTGACTAACATTAAAACAGCTCTTTCATTGATATCACGTATGACTTTTTATCAAAAAATGTTTGTAATAATTGCTTTTCATTAATCTGTTTTTCTTGGTTTTCCCTTGTCCGCAAACGAATGAAATGCTCTCTTCCACGGAAAAATTGATGGAATACGGTCATTACCGAATCATTTTCATGAACGGTAATAATTGTCCCTTTCTTTTTATTATCGGAAAACTGCCGCTCCATTAAAAATCGCATAAAAACAAAATGACGATTTTTCCATTCCTTTCTTAAGGAGAGAAATAAAAAAATCACGATGACCCAACTATTTAAATGGAATGGCATAATCTTTAAAACTGCCAGGACGAAACAGCATAAGCAAATGAAAGAGGTGATAATTGCCTTTTTTAGTGCTTCAACAAACGGAAAAATATGAGAATAAAATAAATAAATTAATTTTCCGCCATCTAATGGCAAAATCGGCAAACAATTAAATAAAAAAATCATGACGTTGTATTCTACAAATACAGTATAGGTCGTTTCCGTAATGAGTGAGGCGCTTTCTAACAATTTTGCTATCATTATTAGGAAAAGATGCTGAATTGGTCCTGCGATAGTGACGATTAGTTCTTCTTTTACCGGACGATTCCCGTGCTCATCTAACTCAAGCACACCGCCAAACGGCAGTAAAATGATTTTGCGAATTCGCCAAGAAAAAGAAAAAGCAGCTACAGCATGGCCTAATTCATGGATGAATACGATAATAAAAAGCATAAGTAAATCATAAAATCGCGCGGTAACAATGGCCATTGCCGCAACTAGCCAAAAAAATGGATGAATATGAATATTTTTAAGAAATAACATCAGTTTACTCAAATTTTATCACCTGAATTGGATCGATAAATTGCTCGTCTTTCTTTATCGCAAAATAAAACTGACCGGTAAATTCATCTTCTGATGGCGAAACAATTCCTAACTTTTCACCTGGACTTACTTCTTGATAAACTTTTACATTAATTTCACTTAACTGTCCGTACCATGCTTGACTATTGTCTTTATGCTGAACGATAACGGTTTTCCCAGTCGTTTCCTTCTCTCCAGCGAAAATAATTTTTCCAGATTGAATAGTTTCTACTGGTGCATTAATCACCGTTTGAATGGTAACACCTTGATTATCTTTATCGAAGTTCTCAACAATTTTGGCACTTGCTGGTAACGCGTAACTTCTTTCTTTTTCTTCGGTTAATGGATTTTGTTTTGGAAAAAGTGCTAACGGTTTACCGAAAGTTGATTCATACCAGTCTGCCACCGTTGCAAACTGAAATTCTTTTTCCATCACATTTTTCACTGCAACTCTTGCTGGTTCAAATTTTGCTGACTCATTTTTAAAAAGAATAGCAACAGCTAATACAAGGCATGCAGCAATAAGTATTTTCAAAGCAAATACTTCTTTTCGAAATAACGGATGAATTGGCTCCTCATGATTCGGAACAATAGGTGGTGAATCATTGTTTGTCTTTATTGGCATTTCATATCTCGGAGAAAAATTAGTAGTTTCACCGCTAGTTGGACGCACGGTTAATTTTTGCTTCTTTCTCGCTGCAATTCTTTTCTTAATTTCTTCTCTACGATCTCTCACAACTATCAACCCTTTTTATACAAGCTATTCTTTATACAAGTGTATGACTTGTCCTAAAAATTATGACAAAAAAAAGTTGACTTCCTTCAGTCAACTTTTTGTCTATAATATTATTCTTGTAATTAAGCTCTGACACCGAAAAACTTCTTAATGCGGGTGAACATTCCTTTATGGGTTTCTTCTAAATGCTGAAGCGGTACTGATTCACCAAGTATTCTCCTTGCAATATTACGATAAGCAATGCTTGACTTACTATTTGGATTCAGCGCAATCGGCTCTCCGATATTAGAAGCTTTAATCACTTCATCATCATCAGCGACAATTCCAATTAAATCAATGGCCAGATGTTGAGTAACTTCGTCTACATCGAGCATTTCACCTGTTTTCATCATATGACTGCGAATTCGATTGATTACTAGTTTCGGTGGTTCAATTGGTTCCTGTTCTAGCAATCCGATAATTCGATCTGCATCACGGACGGCAGAAACTTCCGGGGTCGTAACGACAATCGCTTTATCTGCGCCTGCAACCGCATTTTTAAATCCTTGTTCAATACCTGCCGGACAATCGATAATAATATAATCAAATTCCTTCTTTAAACTATCAATTATCGTTTTCATTTGCTTTGGACTAACGGATGTTTTATCACTCGTTTGTGCAGCAGGTAATAAATATAATTTATCATCAAAGCGTTTATCTTTCACTAGTGCTTGATGTAATTTACAACGACCTTTAGCCACATCAACTAAGTCATAAATAATTCGATTTTCTAATCCCATTACAACATCTAAATTACGCAGACCAATATCGGTGTCTACTAAACATACTTTTTTCCCTTGTAACGCTAAAGAAGTGCCGATATTAGCAGATGTAGTTGTTTTACCTACACCGCCTTTACCGGAAGTAATAACAATCGCCTCTCCCACGATTAAAATCCCCCTTCCATAAATCTAGTTAAATTTGGCCGGATTTTATTTAACACTTGAAATCTATCCACAACGATTTGTTTTTCTTGATTAATATAGGCACATTCTACTTCATTTCGATAACGGTCATCTCTATCAGGTGCCCTTGTAATTAATTGAGAAATACGCAATTGTGTCGGTTTCATGATGGAGGCGCAAATAACTGCATCCTCATTTCCTTCATATCCAGCGTGGGCAGTTCCTTTCAAACTTCCGAGAATAAAAATATTGCCTTTAGCACGAACAGTCCCACCAGGATTGACATCACCGATAATAAGCACGTCCCCTGGAAAATGGAGAACTTGTCCAGAACGAACTACTTTATTTATAACAGCTAACTCAGTTTCCCGTTTTAAACGTTCAGCTTCTTCTTTTAAAAGCACGTTCGCATCAATACCAGCAATATTTAAGTTCTTTTTTTTACTTACTATTTTTTTAACTAATTTTCTTTGGCTAGCGGATAAATAGCGATTACCTGTTTGAATCGTTACATCTACTTGATGTTCGTCCTCATCTTTATACGTAAATAAAAGCTTTTCCTCCAACTCTTTTAATAGGTCAGAAAAGGAACATGTATCGTCTAATTGGAGGATTAACCCGTCCTTTGTTCCTTTTATCATAACATTATGTGATTTCACCATGCTTGTCATTCACCTCAACAACAATAAAATTCAACAAAAGGCGGGCATTTTCCTCTTTTTTTCAAAAAAAAACTTTCCATCCTTTGTGCTAATTCGTTATCAGTACAGCAAAAACAGGTAACTTCGTCCATTTCTCATCCTACTCGGATGGAGTTAAGATTGGAACATGCCCTCTTCTTCTTGTTTAATTTTCTTTAATGATAACAGCCATTTTTTTAATAGATAAGATAGAAATAAATAAAAAATAATATTCGCAATTAAGGAAGGATATAATCGGAAATTAATAAACGTATCTATTGAAATATGATTTAAGCCAATTAACAAATATTCTCCATACAGCCCAAATTCTAATACGACCATCGCAATAATCATGACAAATGCCATAATAAATAAATTATTGTGCAATATTTTCATCAATTTTTCTACTAAATAAACAACTAACGGATACCATAATAAGTATATACCATATACTTCCGTAAAAACGATATCCATCACAAGCCCAAATACAAAAGCATAAATCAATGCTAAATTGCGATCATAATAAACGGCCAAAAAAATAAACAAGAAAAATAAAAGCCGTGGAATGATTAACCAATCTTCTGGTAACAGGCCAGGGAAGTAAATATTGTAAATACTTTCGAGTCCAAAAAAAACAACGGATAAGATCGGGATACCCCATTTTTTTCTCATGAGCCATCCACCTTATCTGCCTCATTTTCCGGCTGCTCCATATCCCGTACGACAACGATAACATTTTCAATATTGTAAAAGTTAGCAGCAGGTTTAATATATGCTGTTTGCGTTAGCCCATATTGATCGGCTTCTACTTTTTCTACTTTCCCTAAATATAAGCCTTTCGGAAAAACACCACCGAATCCAGAAGTAATGACATCTTGATCTGCTTCTATTTTTTTATCCGATGGAATTTCTTTTAACAGCAAATATTTCGTCTCATCATCATAACCATCAATTAATCCATACACATCCTCACTACCTTGGATCGTTGCATGAATACGATTCGTCCGGTCGGCTGCCGATAACAGTTGAACATGGGAAGTAATTTTTCCAACACTTTTAATTTTCCCTATCATTCCTTCAGCGGTGATCACAGCCATATTCGTTTCGACACCATGTACCTCGCCTTTATTGATAATAATTGTTTCATTCCACCGTTCCGGATTTCGGGAAATAACAGAAGCGTGAATTGGCGTGTAGGCGGATAAGTCCTTTTCTTTATCCAATAATGCTTGTAACTCTTCATTTTCCTTTTGCAAACGATTTACTTCTACTTTAATTTTTGCATACTCATCCATTCGTGATTTTAATATTTTATTTTCTTCATATGTATTTTTTAAATCTTGGACATTTTCAACAAAGCCCGCAACTAAATTTGCGGGCTTTGCAAAAATATTTTGCACAAAGCCTGCAGTATCTTTAATGAACTGCTCAGGCCATGATATTTGCTCCCTGTCTCGTAACGAAAAACCAATCAATGCCACGAGGATTATAATTCCAACGAGAAGGATGATTAAACGTTTATTCATAAAAAATTGTGGCATGATTTACACCTCTTACTTACCGTGTTGCTTTATTTTTAAATAAATCGATATTGTCAAGCGCTTTTCCGGTACCAATAGCTACACAATCTAGTGGATTTTCAGCAATTAACACTGGCATATTCGTTTCATTACTAATTACTTTATCTAAGTTTCTTAACAATGCTCCTCCACCAGTGAGAACAATTCCCCGATCCATAATGTCTGCAGCAAGTTCCGGCGGTGTTTTTTCTAAAGTCATTTTCACAGCTTCTACTATTGAGTATACCGTATCATGAAGTGCTTGGGAAATTTCTTCTGCTGTAATTTCAATTGTTTTCGGTAGCCCTGTTAATAAGTCTCTTCCACGAATCTCCATATTATCAATTCCATCTGGCAAACCTGCTGAACCAATTTCCATTTTCACAATTTCTGCCGTTCGATCACCAATCATTAAATTATAATTTTTACGAATATATGTAATGATTGCCTCATCCATTTCATCGCCTGCAACACGAATGGATTGGCTCGTTACAATACCGCCTAGTGAAATAATGGCAACTTCTGTTGTACCGCCACCGATATCAACGACCATACTTCCTGTTGGTTCCCAAACAGGTAAGTCTGCCCCAATTGCAGCAGCGAACGGTTCTTCAATCGGATATGCGTCACGTGCACCAGCTTGTCGCGTTGCATCTATAACAGCACGTTCTTCCACAGCGGTAATACCTGATGGTACACATACCATTACGTACGGTTTTCTACCAAAGCCACCTTTTCCTTTTAACGCTTGGTTAATAAAGTATTTCATCATTTTAGCTGTCGTGTCGTAATCGGCAATTACACCATCCTTCATTGGACGAAGTGCTACGACATTTCCAGGTGTCCGACCAATCATATTTTTTGCGTCATTACCGACAGCAACAATTTGTTTTGTATCTGTTTGAAAAGCGACAACAGATGGTTCTCTTGTCACGACTCCTTTTCCTTTTACATAAACGAGTGTATTTGCAGTACCTAAATCAATCCCTAAATCTTTCGTACCTAATCCAAACATGGTAGTATCTCCCTTTCTGATACAATTCTTAAGTCATTCATCGTTGTTATATAGCTTCATACGGTGATGTATATAGCACTCCGTACAATAAGTAGCATTTATATAAGGCCTTTTTCTAAAAACATTTCGTCTCTTCTCGGACACGGTTCTTTATTTGCGAAAATCAAGTTGCAATAAAAGTTTTGAAGAAAACAGCCTTGGTAAAAAGTTTTGTCTAAAATGAGTCTCTCTTCCACTAATTATTATCCATTAAATAAATTACTGCTTTTCTATACTTTTCACAAGACATTTCATTCCTATTTGAGACAAAACATACCAATTACGTCTAAAAATCATAAGTAATATTATATCTTATTGATAAAAAAAATCATAGTACTACAAGTAACCTTTTTCCTTCAAACTAACATATTTTTTCTCACCAATAATAATATGGTCTAAAAGCTCCACACCCATTAATTTCCCGCATTCGACTAACCGTTTCGTTACCGCAATATCTTCACGGCTCGGCTGCGGATCTCCAGAAGGGTGGTTATGGATGCAAATAAATGAAGCGGCAGATCGTTTCACAGCTTCACGAAAAACTTCCCGCGGATGAACGATGGAGGCATTTAGACTACCGATAAAAATGGTTTGTTTATAAAGGATGTGGTTTTTCGTATTTAAATAAAGACAAACAAAATGCTCCTGATTTAAAAAGCGCATTTCTTCCATCATATAATTTGCTGCGTCTTCTGGTGAACGGATAATGTAGCGATTATCAAAAGTAAGATTAGTAATGCGTCTTCCTAATTCAACTGCTGCGAGAATTTGAATGGCTTTAGATTGGCCAATCCCGTCAATTTTTGTGAGTTCTTCAATAGTGGCATCTTTTAACATTCGAAGTCCATCAAATTCTTTAATGAGGTTTTGAGCGAGTTGTAAAACGGACTGTGATTTCGTGCCTGTCCGTAACAATAACGCTAGAAGTTCCTGATTTGAGAGGCTTTCTGGTCCATAATTTTTAAACCTTTCACGTGGACGTTCATCAACAGGATAATCACGGATCATTAAATGATTGCTGATCATTGTCCCCTCCCTTTTAAAGCAACTTCATGTTTTATCGAAAGGTGTTATATATTCAGTTTTTCAAGTCGTCTGTTTTACGGTATTTGTAAAAGCTATCCGTTATAGCAAACCTTCGAATAATCATGCAAAAACTACGAAAAAGAAAAACCAAGTTCCTGTAATGCCCGATACAACTTACCAATAGGCAAACCAACGACTGTGAAAAAATCACCGTTAATAGAACGCACGAGAGTTGCCCCATACCCTTGGATGCCGTAACTTCCTGCTTTATCTAGCGGCTCCCCTGTAGCTACGTAACGGTCGATTTCACTTTCCGATAAATTCCAAAAAGTTACTTCTGTTTTTTCATAAAATTTTTTTACTATTTTCCCGTGAATAATAGCTGTTCCTGTATAGACATAGTGGCTTTTACCAGATAAGTTCATCAGCATTTGTTTTGCTTCTACCTTATTTTTCGGTTTACCGAGAAGTTGATTTTCATACACTACTAGCGTGTCAGCGCCAATCACAAAATGTTCTGGATAGTTTTTTGCAACAGCCTCAGCCTTTTGCTTTGCTAAATTCATTACAATTTGTTCTGGAGAAAGGCTTGCGTCGATTCTTTCCTCTGTATCGCTAACGATAATTTCAAAGGGAATATTTAATCGTTCTAAAAGTTCCTTCCTCCTCGGTGAAGATGAAGCTAATATTAGTCGCGCCATATGAACCACCTTCCTCAGAAATCGTACCAGGGGAGATACTAAGCATATCGTATCAAAATAAAGATAAACACTCAACGACACAATTCTTATTTTTTCGTTACGAAATGATTAAATTCGACAAGGTTTTTGTAATAAAAAATTTTTTAGATGAAAAAATTATTGCAATCTAGGCGATTTTCCATCCTTTCTTAAAGTAAATCATACTGCTCCAAAAATTGGATTAAAGAAGCTTGGGCTTGTAACCAGCTTTCTTGTGAATACCCTTGATTGAATTGCTTTAAATTTTTAATTGTTTGTTGCAATGATTTCCTCATCGCCTCTACTTGCTTATTTTTTATCTCTTTCAACTGATCGATGTCAGCTAAAAGAGGCGAAAGTTTCGATTCTGAAAAAACATATTTCTCGCCTTGTGTATAAGCCATTGTCATTTCTTCTGTTAGTTTGCCAAAAAGTTCTGAGGATAATTCTAAAAAAGCAATTTCATCCTTCGTTAACGATTTTCCTTCTTTATTCATAATGCCTACTTCTTTTGGCCAAAGTTCCACATCCGCAACGATTTCTCGCAATTTCTTCCCTACAGCTAAATCATTGACGACTGCAACAAACACGCGATAACTATCTTCTTCTTGAATGCTAGCAGCGAAAATCCCTTTCTGTTTTAGTTCCGTTTTCAACTTGTCGACAGAATCTAAATTAGAGAAATAGCCTGCTTGTAAAATGACAAAATCTAATTCAGGTAGCGGATGAGTCACACCTGCTTCACTAGGCTTCCCTGTAACAGGTTGTTCTTGTCCAGTAGTTGGTGGTATTTCCGAAGTTGCAGAATCTTTCACCATAATTTTTAATAAAACTAACCCTATTAACACCCCAACAGTAATTGCAGATGCGATTGCCATAATAAGTACTGGAGGATTCGATCTTGTACTACTAGATTTTAAATTTCGCGTATATTTGTTTTTCGTTGAAAGGGTACGAGGCTTTCGATTATGTTTCTTTTTTAAAAGTGTAGACAGTTGTTTATAAGAACTTTCGTTATTCGTCTCCTCACTCGTTGCAGCAACTTCCCGTTTTGCCTGCTGCCAATTATGAATGACTAGATTCTCTTTCAACGGCTTTTCTTCTCCATTAATTTTCACAGTAATTTTATTCGTCTGTTTTGGTTGCTTGTCCATAAAAATCACCTCACATCGGAAGTTTTATTAATACTACCATATTGAAAATAAAAAAGAACAAGACTTTTGTCGTTTTTTTAAAAAAGGTGTTCGTTAAATTTCGACAATAAAAAAGGTGATTGCAGAAGTTCATTCAGAAGTACGTTCACAAAATGGATACAACGATGATATTGGAACGTGTTGCAAGTGATGATTCTTAAAATAAAGGAAAATCATTCGGATAAAGCTTATGAAAGTTAGTTATCAACTTCACGCTTGCTTTAGATGGAAAAACGATCATGAGGGATAAAACTATTTGATAAACAAAAAATCCCTCTACTGTGAGAAGGATAGTTGTTATATAAATAAATTCAAATACCAGTCAATAATAATATGTGCATAGAAATACGAGACGACCGCACTAATGCTTATAAACGGACCGAATGGAATCGGGGTGCCTTTACGGAATTTGCCTAGCAACTTCAAGCCAATTCCATATATTGCGCCAAGAAATGAAGCGAAAAAAAGGGTAAAAAGCACTGGTTTCGTCCCTAATATAACTCCGATTACGAAGAATAATTTAATATCACCGCCACCCATTCCACCACGACTGATAAGCGCAATAATATAAAGAACCGAAAAGCCAATGATACCACCAACGATAGAGTCCCACCACGGATAAAGCGGCTGGAAATAGCGGATGATAATAAAGATAATTAGAAAAATTAATAGCACTTTATCAGGTATGATCATATAAGCTATATCGGAAACAGTAATAATCACTAATAATGAAATGAAGAAAAGGCTAGCAATCAGTTCTATTGAAAAACCTAGTTTGTAAAAAGTAAAAGCAAATAATAAACCAGTAATTGCCTCCATTATTGGATAAAGTGGTGAAATTTTCGTATGACAAGAACGGCATTTTCCTCGTAAAAATAAATAGGAAAAAACCGGAATTAACTCAAACCACGCTAAATCATGTTGACAGTTCGGACAGTGGGAACCAGGATAACTAATCGACTGTTTCTTTGGCACCCTTAAGCCGACCACATTAAAAAAAGATCCAAAAATTAACCCGCATATAAAAAATAGCACGCAGTAAATCTCTATCATTATTTTTTCCTCTTACTATTCGTTATTTAGTTGCTTGTTCATCAAAATAAAAGGTCGTTATCGTTAAAGAAAAGGATATCGTCTCCTCATATTCTTCTGATAATAATTCCTGTTCTGCTGGCTTGGAAAATGTCACTTGCTCGACACGATTAATTCGTTGCAAATTCTCTATTTCTTTCAAAAACTTTTGGAAATGTGCAAAGTCTGGTGATTCCACACTTAAACTAATCGTAAGTAGTTTAACATTTTCTGGTTTATTTATATCATCGGCAAGCTCAGAGACAGGGGCTTCATTTGTTTCTTCCCCATTGCTACTTAAATCACTTTCCCTTCCTTGTTCGTTTGTCTCATCATCTGTTGCTTCCTCGTCAGCTTCTCCAACGTTAGTTGATTCGTCATTTCGGATGAGCTCCTCCGAGTTGGATAATGTTCCGTCATACGTATTAAAAGAAATCGATTGGATTTGACTGCCACTAACTAATTCCACTTCTTGCAATGAAAGCAATATTTCATCAATATTACGAGCAAGAGGCATTTGTCTTTCTAATAACATTGTATTTTCCTCTTGACTGGTGGGCGCTTTTACTAATTGTGCTTCCAGTATGCGAATATCGGTTTCGATTGTTTTTACCTTCGTCTCTGAAATAGATATATCATCATTCAACGGTTTAATCACATAAATATAGACAACACCAAGCAACAAAAATAGAATGGTAGTGATAAAGAGAACTGCTGACTTTTTTTCTTGGATGAAGTTACTCATGATCTTCACCCCCGTCTTCTAACACGAGTGCAGAGCGATTAACACTTAAGCTAAAGGAAACATCGTAGCGTGGAATCGTATCATATTTTTCCTCAGAATCTGCAACCTCTTCAATAGTAAAAGTGGAAATATTATTCACTTTCACATCGGTAAAAAACGGCGAGGCAACAAGGCTTCTCACATAAGTGGCAACAATATCTAATGACTCAAATTGAGTTTGTACACTTAATTGACTACTTCCGTACGAATAAGAACTTAAATAACTATTTTCAGGAAGAAGTGCTAATAATTCTTCCACTAATTTCGAAGTTGGCGCTGTTAACATTTGTGCATAATTAACAGCATCGGCTAAAGTAGCTTTTTCTTCACTATTTTGATTCGTTAATTTCGTTTCTAACGTTGATTTTTCTAATGTTAACGTTTCTATTCGTTGATCCAATACTTGCTTATCTGATTTCGTTTGAAAATATTGGAAAACGATAAATGATAATAATAATGCCCATAAAATAATAAATATTAAGACGATAAGCTGAATAATGGAATTTTCTTTTTCATATTTTGGCAATAAATTAATTTCTGGTAACATTTACTTCCCCCCCTTAAGTGCAAGACCTAATGCCGGGATAAAACAACGTTCTACCTTCTCATGCTTCGTAGGGGAAAGATAGGCATCTAGTTGCATGATTGGCAGTGAAAATTGTTGTTGAATTTTGTCATTAATTATAGTTAGTTGCGGGAAATCACCTAAAATAACAATTTTCGAGACAGTTTGACTCCCTTTATGGATGGAATAGCGGTAAAAATTTAAAATTCTTTCTAGTTCCACCATTTGATCATCAATTAAACCTAAAAATTGTGCCTCATTCCCATCGTATTCCCATGTAAGGCGGTCTTTGTTTTCAATGCCACGCCAATCTTTCACTTGTATATCTAAATCATGGTAACGCAAAAATTCCGGCCGATTATTAGAAAAAATACTAACAATGACGGATGATAAATTAAGTTCGAAAAATAAAATCGCTTCTGTTTCTTCTGGCTTCATTAAGTAATGATAATAACGATACACGCCAAGGGAACGAATATCGGCCACAATTGGTTTTAAACTAGCATCAACGAAAATATCGGTGAATTTCTTGATTTCTTCCTGAGGTACAGCAAATAACAGCCCGTCTCTTTCACTGCCTTCCGCTTCCATTGGCAACGGATACACATCAAAGGACGGATTGTCAAAAGGAAGATACAATGTTTGCCCTAATTCCATATTAAAATGCCCAATAATCTCATTATCTTTTAAATAAGCAGGAAACGTTACTTTTTTCATGATGACGAGGGAATCTGGGACATAAAACCGCACTGCCCGCCGCTTTATACCCCACTGATCCACAACATCACGAATAAAATGATAGAATTCCATCTCTTGGATAATCCGCCCATGCTCAAGCAGACCATGTGGAATGGCCTTTTCCTTCAATGTTTTCACATGTGTCAAATCCCCACCGGAATGATCCACCATCCGTAGGGCATAATCATCAATTACGAGATTGATAGTTTTTTTTGTTGTTAAAATGTTGAGCATGGGTGGGTCCTCCTTAGAAGGTTTATAGAAAGTGTCACATAATTAATTATCTTCACCATTTAGGAATTCTTGTAATTCTCCTTCGGTGACAGAATCTGTATCTTTTTCTTTATCTAAAACTGTAATCGCATCATGACCTTTAATAGACCAGTTAGTACTATCAAAATCTACCGAAGTAAAACCAGAAGTATTACCGATATATCCTGCTAATTCATCATTTGAATATGAGAAATTGTCGCCAGTTCCTTCTACTGGGTCCTGAGCATGTCTTAGCTTCGCAGCAGAAATTATATTTAGTGCCTCCGTTACATCGGCTTTATCCCTTGAATCCCCAATTACATTACCGATAATAGGGATTGCCACTGCTGCAATAATAGCTAAAATTACAATAACAGCTAAAAGTTCAATCAATGTCATACCTTTTTCATTTTTCAGATGTTTTAGATGTTTTCTCATTGTTTTTCCTCCTACATTTTAATTAAAGTTTTTGTGTATATATTTCTTTAAAACTACGTCTTCAAATCTTTTTTATGTGACCACCCCCTAAAAGCTATTAATAGTTTCCTCATTTCATTAAAATATTTATTGTACTTCTGAGAAGATACTAAACATCGGCACCATGATAGATAGAACGACTGTTCCGACGACACCGGCAAGTAGAACAATCATTAACGGTTCGATTAACGACTTTAATGTGTCAACCGTTCGATCTACTTCCGCTTCATAGAAATCGGCCACTTTTGCGAGCATATAATCGAGGGAGCCAGTTTCTTCACCGATGGCGACCATTTGCGTCACTAACGGGGGAATAACCCAACTTTTTTCTAAAGGGGCTGATAACCGTTCCCCTTTTTCCAAACTATCGCGAGAATCTAACACTACCCGTCCGATTACAGGATTGTCTACTACCTTCTCTACAATCGTCAATGCTTGTAAAATTTGCACGGAACTAGAAACTAGGGAAGAAAGGGTGCGTGTCATTCTAGCAATGGCAGATTTTTGTAATAATACACCGAAAATCGGCATTTTCAGCAACGCTACATGGACAGAATAGTGAAACTGCTTATTCGTCTTCATTAAGAAACTAAAAACGGATACAATTGTGGTGATAATGAATAAAATCAGCCACCAATAGTTCTTTAAGCCATCACTTACATTAACGACAAATTGCGTAATAGCAGGCAACTCACTACCGAATTGTTCAAACATGCCAGTAAAAGTCGGAACGATAGACAACATTAGAAAGGATACGACAGCAATGATAATAACTAATAATGTAATCGGATACGCTAAAGTGGATTGAACTTTCTTTTTCAAGTCATATTGTTTTTCAAAATAGCTAGCAAGTCGTTCTAATGTTTCATCAAGGCTTCCGCTCGCTTCACCAGCACGAACCATATTCACGAAGATAGGAGGAAATATTTTATGATGTTTATTAGCCGCATCTGAAAATGGAATCCCGGTCCTTAATTCATCTACAATTGCTTTTAAAACTTTTTTCAAATATTTATCTTCTGTTTGGTCAGCTAAAATTTTCGTTGAGTCTACAATAGACACACCCGCACGAATTAACGTGGCGAATTGCCGGCAATATATAACGAAATGTTGATGTTTAACAGGATTGCCAATCGTTATTTCTTTATAAAAGATCCCTTTCGCTTCGGATATGTCCCGCGGGCTTATTCCATCTTCCCGAAGTTTAGCAATTGCTTGGTTTTTATTAATTGCTTCGAGCGTTCCTTTTTTTAATTGTCCTTTTCGATTACGACCAACGTATTTATAAATAGCCATTCATATCACCCGCATCTATATAAGGCCTAGCTGTTTCATACTCTATTTTTCCTGAATGTAACAACTGTTGGATCGACATTTCCAACGTATGCATCCCTTGGGAACGGCTCGTTTGTAAGACGTTTTGTATTTGATGAATCTTTTCATTGCGAATTAAGTTTGCAATGGAAGGATTATTAATTAACACTTCTGTTGCTACTACCCTTCCATCACCTCTAGCAGTTGGAAATAACCGCTGCGAAATAATTCCTTGAAGGTTACTGGCAACTTGCAAACGAATTTGTCGCTGCTGATGTGGTGAAAAAACATCAATAATCCTATCGATTGTTTGCGCAGCACTGCTCGTATGGAGTGTCGCTAAGACGAGGTGTCCCGTTTCAGCCGCTGTCATCGCTGTTGCAATCGTTTCTAGGTCACGCATTTCACCGACTAATATAATATCAGGGTCTTGCCTTAATGCAGCACGAAGTCCGTTAGCAAAACTTTTCGTATCTGAACCAATTTCCCGTTGATTGACTATCGACTTTTTATGAGAATGGACATATTCAATAGGGTCTTCTAGTGTAATAATATGTTTCGCATAGTTTTGATTAATGTAATCCAACATAGCTGCAAGGGTTGTCGATTTACCAGAACCAGTTGGACCGGTAACTAATATGAGTCCTTTCGGTTTTTCCATTAGTTGCTCTGCAATAGCAGGAAGTCCTAATTGACTTATATTAGGTATTACTGTTGGGATTAATCGAATTGCTATACTAATTGCATTCCTCTGTTTAAAAGCATTTAGACGAAAGCGGGCAATATTAGGTAATTCGTAGTTAAAATCCAATTCTCCAGTCACTTGAAACTGTTCCCAATCTATTCCGATTAGTTCTCGCGCCATTCTTTCCGTGTCACTGGCAGTTAAATTTTCTTCTCCGAAACGATTTAACTCTCCATGTAACCGAAAAACAGGAGGTGAATCAACAATTAAATGGAGGTCAGATGCACCGTCATGATAAGCTTTTTCTAGCAATTGATTTATTTGATAGGTCACATTCCTTCCCCCTTAATCTAATGATGCAACACGCAATACTTCTTCGGTCGTTGTTTGTCCATTAATTACTTTTAACAGTCCATCATCTAGTAAAAATTTCATACCATTTTCTTGTACAAATTGGCGTATTTCTGCTGTAGAGCCACCAGTCATAATTAATTTGCGGATCGCATCATTTATTGGTAAAACTTCTTGAATTGCCATCCTACCTCGGTAACCGGTATTATTACAGCTCGGACAACCACTACCGCGCATAACAGTATGAACTTCTAGCCCTCTTTCTGCAAAAATATCCTTTTCCCGCTCAGTAGCTTCTACTTCTTCACCACAATCTCGGCATACTTTTCGTACTAAACGTTGAGCGATAATGCCTATAACAGAAGACGATATTAAGTAGGACTCAATACCCATATCTATCAGTCTCGTTACACCAGCAACCGCACTATTCGTATGCAAAGTACTTAATACTAAATGTCCTGTTAAAGACGCGCGGATGGCAATTTGAGCTGTTTCCGTATCACGGATTTCTCCAATCATGACTATGTCAGGATCTTGACGTAAAATCGAGCGCAATCCATTAGCAAACGTTAAACCGACATCTTCATTCACTTGAATTTGGTTAACCCCTTCTAGCTGATATTCAACTGGATCTTCGACAGTAATAATATTGACGTCTTCGGAATTCATTTGATTTAACGCTGCATATAGAGTGGAAGACTTACCTGAACCGGTCGGCCCGGTAATCAATACAATTCCGTTCGGTTGTTTCAACATAGTTTGGAATTTTACGAGATTATCATTAGTAAACCCTATCTTCTCGATATTATTGAGTGCATTACTTAAATCGAGAATACGCATAACGACTTTTTCACCAAATATCGTTGGTAAAGTGGAAACTCGAATGTCTACCGGTTTAAAGTTAACCGTCGTTTTAATCCTTCCATCTTGAGGGAGCCTACTTTCTGTGATGTTCAAATTCGCCATAATTTTTATCCGCGCGACGATAATATTTTGCATATGTTTCGGCAACGTTCTTTCTGTTCGTAAAACACCGTCTACCCGGTAACGTACCCGAAATTCCGTTTCTTGTGGGTCAAAATGAATATCACTCGCTCTTTGCGCTAATCCGTTGGCAATTATTTGATTTACTAGCCGAACGACAGGAGAATCTTCATCTGTTACTTTTGCCTCATCTATTGTATCTTTCGGTGAAAACTCACCCATAATTTCTTCCATTGATTCTTGTAAATCATAATACTTCGTAATAGTTCGATATAAATCATCTTTCGTTGCAATTGCTGGTTCCACTTGATAACCAGTCGCCATACGAATTTCTTCAATAGCAAAGTAGTCCATTGGATCAGCCATCGCAACGAAAAGTCGGTTTTTATCTCGACGAATCGGCATAGCGTAATGGCGCTTAGCTAATTCTTTTGGAACGAGTTGAATTAGTTCTTGGTCAATAGGGTATTGGTAAATATTTACATGCGGAATTCCTAATTGGAACTCTAATACTTCAATTAATTGTTGTTCCGTAATAAACCCTTCGCGCAATAGTGCATCCCCTAATTTTTCGTCAGGTGACTTTGTATTTAATGTGTGGGTTAGCTGTTCGGCAGTAATTAAACCTGCTTCTACAAGCAAATCGCCTAGTCGTCTTCTTGCCATTGTTTTCACCTCTTAAATACTTACTTTTGAATATTAGGAGATTCATATATACCGTCATCTATTTCGTTCTCTTCTTGTTCTTTCATAAAATCATTATCTTTAGATGTATCTTCAGATTGGTCGATACGATCATTTCCAGAATCATTATTCTCAACATGTTCATCTGTTGTTGGTTCATCCGAGGCTGGCGGCTCTGAAATTACTTTAACTGCTTTCAATACAACTTCCGGAGTTGGTAAATAAAAGTCTTTGCTCATTAATTCCTTCGTTAACTCTTCTCCATTTTCAGCAACCGCTACTCGATATACTTCCACCCTTTTCCCATTTTTCCCTTCTTGTAATGTTTGCTTGTGTCCAGGAAGGAGATCATTGTTATACCGAGTAATTGTACGGTAATGAACCTCTTCACTATTTTCCATCGTATAATGATATTTCGTTTTTTGTGGAACAGATAACAGGGACATGTATAGATTATTGTCGACTATCTCTGCCTTAATAGTGATTGCATTAGGATTCGGATTTTTTACAATAAAATCTAATAGCTCTTTCTCACTTACTTTCACTTCTATACCAGCTTCAGAATAAGCAGGGATCACTTTTTGGGAATGACGTTCCACTATTTCAACATTCGTTTCTAAAAGCAATGAGTATAGTAACGATGCAACAAAACTTCCATCCTCTTCGTTATAAAAGCTGACATTTTCAGCAACATTGCCTAGGAAGGAGAATTGATTTTCAGAAGAAATTTTCTTGCCGTTTAATTCTTCCACTACCTCGTTCGCAAAAAGGAAGCCTTCTGGAACTTCCCAATAATTTTCAGCTATTACTACTTCTTCATTTGTCTGATCGATTGCTAAAGTGAATTGTTTTTCACCGAGAACGGTTGCAATTCTTACTATTTCTCTTGCTACTTGTTCAACTTCGATATAAGCCGGAAATAAAGAGATTTGCTCTTCTGTAAAGCTAAAATCCGCTATTAAAGGTATATGTACAGGTCCTTTTTTTTGAAAAAAATCATACCAAGGCTTTTTAATTTGGCCTTCTAATTGTTTAATAGTAGATTGAATATCAAATTTTACTTGCTCAGCAGGAATGGTAATTATATCCTCTGCAACTTCAATCACATAGTCATCATAATCTTTCCAGCGTAATACTTGATTAGTAAGTTTATCTTGGGCGTCTGGAATGGTTAAGTTACTTACATCGACTCCTCCGACCGTAGTACCTTTAGGAATGGTCGAAGCAGCACTGACGAAAGCAGTTTTATTAACTGTCGAAAGTGTTCCAAAAATAACAAGCACTAGCAATAAAGTGTATGCAATATTTCTATTAATCTTATACATTCGACAATCCCTGCCTTTAACAATGATTTTTCGCATTTGGTAAAAAAGACTCATTTCCGATAGAAAAAGATAGTATAAATGACTCTTTTTGAGTATGATATAAGTAAGAAAATCCTACATTATTAAAAAAGATTCTTACTGTAATTTTATTATTTATTACAATATAAAGCAATTAATTTTAGTTCTTATTTACTAGTAATATATTCTTTTTTTATTATGGGTATAATGTACTATTCTTTTAAATATCTTTCAATATTTAATATGGTTTATTTTCAAATATTTAATGACAAAAAACAAATTCCACGGGGAATGATTTTATGAGTATAAAGCGAGTTTTAACTAACAAAAGCGGATTTACTTTAATAGAAGTGTTGGCATCTTTAGTAATACTATCGATTATCATCCTGACCTTTCTTAATTTATTCGTTTTTACAAATAAAACCGCAGTGACGAACAATGATAAATTAGTCGCCATTCATCTCGCAAAAGCAACATTGGAGCGGGTGAAAATCGACCCATTTTCCTATATTGACAAGCCGAATGCAACTCTAGTAAATAACGTTGTTACCGAAACACATACTATCAATGATAATCACTATGAAGTCACTATCCATTTCACACAAACTAATGATGAAAAAAATTACGGATTAATTAACGTGCTAGTGGATGTCAATAAGTTAAACAGCAATATGGGAACAACATCTCAAGTTGAAGGGTATGTAAGTTATGAGTAAAAAACTTCTTAATTCAAGTGAAGGTGTTACATTAGTTGAACTGCTAGCCTCTATTTTAATCATTTCAATAATTGGGATTGTCACATATTCTATATTGTTTACTGGGATAAAGGCTAATGAAAGAATAAAAGTAGAAGCAACATTACGAAATGAAGCGGATTACATACTTTCTCATTTCATTAACGAATTCTTTGTATTAAAGGCTAGTGAAATTGTTGCTGAACATCTTCCAGAACAAGATGATCGTTCGAACTATTATCTTGAAATCAAAAATAAAGGATTGTTAGGATTTAAAGATTCAAACGTATATCTCAATAATGAAGTCCTTATGTTGTCTAATAACGATATTTCTATGGAAGGTTCAAAAATACAGAAGAATGGTGATCTTTATGAGATTCATTTAGTACTAAAATCAAAGAAGACAAGCGAGGTAATTGAACTAGAGAGCATCTTCTCAATAATTAATGATAGAAAGGAGGAGAACGATGAAGGATAAAATACTAAACGAAAAAGGTTATTCCCTACTTTTAACTTTGATGGTGTTTTTATTATTTACTGTACTTGCTGTTTCCCTTTTGTCCATAACGTTGGCAGGTACAAAAAGCAATCAAGCTAGCGAAGATTCAGTACAAGCTACAGAATTAGCAGTAAAAGGTATTGATAGAATCACTAATGAAATTAATTCTAAACTTTATAAAGAGCTTAAAAACGAATCAGGGGAAATTACAGGTCTTCCTAAAGATGTGTTTATCGAAAAACTCGAACAGATACTTAATAGTTATAAACTGAATAATGTAAATATGGATACGAGTACCGGGAGTTATACTGTTATTATTGAGGATTATGTTGATTCTGTTGATTCTAACGGCATTAGAAATCCATTGAAAAAAAAGGTAACCTTTAAAAGTACAGGTATAGCAGACGGAAAACAAAAAGAAGTGAAAACAGTAATAGAAATAGGTGCTGGTGCTGTCCCTGACATATTAAATTATGCCGTTGGGGCTAATAAATCAAATGCATGCTTAGAAAACAAAAATAGATGTGAGAATGGCGAAGGAAACGTATTTTTCCACGGAAGCTCAACAATACAAGGAGATATTAAAGTTGACGGAGATTTGATCATTTCTGATCGTGCATATGCTTATTTAAATGGGGAAAAATGGATTAAATCTTTATTACCAACTTCACTACCTTCGAGAGGAGATACCAATTCTCACATAGTAATTGGGGGAAATATTTATAAATACACGGGCTACGATGGTTATGGAGACCACGTGAATTTTGGACCAAATAATAAATACAATATCTTTTTACCTAATTATTATCAATTAATCAGAAAGGATAATGATAGTGTAAAATCTGCCTTTTCAAGTAATAATGCTCCAATTGTTGTAAATAGAAATCATGAAAAACCTTCCATACAGGTTATCAAGGAAATAAATAGTATTGAATCCATCTTCAATAAGAAGGCAAATTTCAAACTATCGGAAGATGGCAGACAAACCTTTAACAAAGGCTATGACTATAGTAAGGATAATAGAAAAATCATTCCTAGTCATACTGAATGTACGGATTGGTTTTGGTTTATTTGTACTCGATATTCAACTAAAACAAATGGGGACTATATTTTTACTGGAGATAATAAATTCAAATTCTTTGAAACAGACGGAAATCTTTCCATAAGTGGTAATGGAACGAAGTTTGCAATTGATGGCGATTTGTCGACGGAAGATATTGAAGCAGCAGCTTTTATTAAAGGGAATCTTACTATCGGAAATACACGAATTGATTATGAAAAAGACCCTAATAATGTCGATAACTACCACTCCATAGACATATCAGGTCTTTATTTTATTAAAGGAAACTTGACAATAAAAGGAGCGAAAGCTCGATTTAATTCCATGATGTTTGTGGATGGAGACGTAAATATAGAATATTCCCAATTAAGCGGGCTCGGTCAGTACGGTTCATTAATTATATTTGCTACTGGTGATATTAGAATTGTTAATAACAGTGTCAATCAGAATGATCCAAGTTATATTAAAGGGTTCTTTTATTCAGATAAAAATTTTGAGATGTTTGGTGTTGGCTCAAACATAAAAATCGAAGGTGGAGTGTCTGCACGAAGAATTGTACTCAACGCTATTAGAGGAAGAGCAGCGGAACAATATTTTTGTAAGAATTCCCGTTCCGATTCACCTCAGTGTGGAAATAAATATGGGACTAGTGTTTTTGAACATGAATCTGTTCAAAAAAATCTGCCACCTGAAAAATCTCGTTTACAAATCATCCATGACCAGTATATTGAAGAAACATATAAAGAATTAAAAATAAAACAACCTATTGTTACAAATATTGACCTGCCAAAAATCATCGAGCGGGAGTAATAAATTAATCATTCATTTCATACAAACGTAGTTGGGACATAAGTATTTCAAATAAAGATAAAACCGAACTATCATAAGTTGTTAACTACTTCGTAATAGTTCGGCTTTTTTATTTTTTTCTTATTAAAACGGCTATGTTACAGATTGGTGTTGATTTCGCTTCCAAGTTTATTTGTGACGAATCTCAGCGACAGGAACAGGCGGACGCTTTCCGCGGGCACAGCCTCAGCCGCTGCACGTCTCGTTATTTCTGGCTCGTGCTGTTCCCGTAGGACAAGGAACGCATCGGAAGCGACACATTGCACGAAGGAAAAGCGAATGCTTTTTTCGAGGAGTCGCCGCCTTACACTACAATCAACAACTGTTTAAAAATCAATAATAAACAATAACATAGACACCCATGAAACTGATTTTTCACCATGGTGAATGAAAATAGCTGTATTTTCAGGGTAGCCAATAAAACAAAAATGAAACTGCTTTAAAAACAGACAATTTTATTTTGTTCCGGCCTCTTTTTTTCATCCTACATATCCTGCAACCTTATTTCGCCCCACCCGTTTTGCGCCAATATATAGGGCGCGGTCGGCATAGCGAACGAGCGATTGTGGTTCGTCTGTATCCTCAGGTGCAGAGGCGACACCAATGCTGACGGTGATGCGAGCAGACAGTTTGCGACGCACTTCGGATAAGTCATCGTACATAATAAACGTACGATTTTCAATAGTTTTGCGAATGTATTCACCAAAGGTTGTTGCTTCCAGTTTCGTCATATTTGGAAGGAGAATAACAAATTCTTCCCCACCGTATCGAGCGAGCAAACCTTTCTCACCGACCATCGTCTTCAACAAATCTGCCAGCTGGCATAAAATATCGTTGCCGCTTTCATGACCATATGTGTCATTAATTTTTTTGAAATGATCGATATCCAGCATTAGTACAGATAAGCATTTGATTTCATTCCGATATTGCTCTTCCACAATTGTTTCCAGCTTCTCATTAAAAACACGTGCATTGTATAAGTTCGTTAATGGACAGCGCTCACTTTTCACCTTTGTTTCTTCGTAATGTCTCGCATTATCAATAGCGACTGCTAAATAGGAACATAAAATATCAAAAATCATTAAATGAAATTTTACAAACATTCGTTTGCGCACGGATCCGATAAAGATAACCCCTACTACTTCATTATTGCGAATCATCGGTGCCGTTAACACACTTTCCGCATTCCCTGGCATATACCCCTTAACAATATTGATCCATTCTTTTTTCTCACGATAGATGAGCGCTTGTCCCGTCCCCCATGCAAGACCAGCAATGCCTTCAAACTTTCTTAACGGTTCATGTTCGACTATCACATATTTTCCCTTTTCATAACTGCGAATAAGCTCCAAATGTTTGGAGTCTGCCTGATCAAAAATATATAAGTAATCCACTGGAAACATTTTTACTATATTATCAATAAAAGCATTTAATACTTCATCCACTTGCAAACGTTCATTTAAACGGTGACCAAACTCGGCTGCTTTTTGCAAATAATTATTCATATTTTGCGTAGCGTTATACGTTTTAATGAGCAATAACATACTAAATATTGGGATGCTAATGAGAAATACACCAGCATAACCCATCATATTATATAAAGAGTATAAAATTAATCCAATTGGAAAAATAACGAGATGGGATAAAACTTCCCACAAAACTTCTTTCGTGAAAAACCGTTGTCTAACTTTATATAAAAGAAATTGGGCTATTCTAAATAATAGTTGATTAGTGCCAAAAATTGCTATCATATAAACTGCTGCTAAAGCTAAAAACGATAATTCTGTTATTCGGTGTTCTTCATGATTTCCGCCCAATAAATAAAAAATTTCTGCACTCAAAATAGAAACTAACGCAAACATAGCAGAATTGATCGCATAACGGTCCAGTTGATCATTTGGTAATTTCACTCGAATCATGACAATTATGACGAGTATTTGTGTAATCATTAATTCTGCGAATAACCCGAACTTCAAAAAAACGGCAAGAGAAATCCATTGTGTAAGAGAAATCGTAATATAGTTGACAGTGACAGGTAAAAGAGCTGCCGGAATCATGATTAATGTGAAAACGGCAAAATCCAATGTGGAAAATTCAGGCTGTACTGGAGAAAAATAGTATGCATACCAAATACTAAGTGGTAGAACAAAAGCCCAAATAATCCAAACGATAATTTTTCTTTTTCGATCAACAACCATCATTCTCCCCCCTGAAAAGGTAGTGAGACTTAAAAATATGAAAATAGCATTTTCTATTCAAACTTTAAGTTTATGAATATTTTATCAAATAGAAGTATTTTTGTATATCAATATTTTATATTTAATAAATTCTTTAAATATGGTTTCACTTCTGAAATAAAATAAAGAGAACCAGTGCAAACGAAGAGCTCGTCTTCTTTTAAATTATAGATTTTTTCTTGAAGAAAATCTCGCCAATTAGGCACTACTAATTTTTTGGAAGTTTTTGAAACGGAATATAATTGTTCTGCAGTTGTTGCTCGTGGGTATTCGAATTCGGTAAAAGCTAATTCCATTCCTGTCTTGTCTAATTGTTCAATAATTTCTTCATATTGTTTATCCTTTAATGCGGTAAAAAGAATCGTCCCTTTTTTCATTGGTAAATGTCTTTTTAATGTTGCAATGAGACTGTGAGTTCCATCGATATTATGTGCGCCATCAATAATAATGAATGGTTTTTTACTTAAAATTTCAAAGCGGCCCGGCCAATGCGCCTTCTTTAATCCAGTTTTTAAATGACTTTCTTCTATTATGAACGATTGATACGTTTTTAAATAAGTAGCGGCCATGACAGCAATTGTCGCATTTTCGATTTGATGGGCACCAAGCATGGAAATTGTCAGTTGTGGATATGATTTAAATAATGTTTGAACAGAAAATTGTTCTTCTAATCTACTTGCTCCGTAGTCTTCATAGGAGAAATTTTGAAACAACCCGTAAATGGGTGCTTTCTTATTTTTTGCTGTTTGGCGAATAACCGCCAACGCTTTCTCATCTCTTATCCCAGTAATTAACGGGACACCAATTTTTATTATTCCTGCCTTTTCACTAGCAATTTCTTCTATCGTCGAACCAAGAATGTTCATATGATCGTAACCGACATTCGTAATGATAGAAAGAATAGGATGAATAATGTTCGTAGAATCTAGCCTTCCCCCTAAACCAACTTCCACGAGAACAATATCTGTTTGTTGAATATAAGCAAAATAATAAAAGCCAATAATTGTAATAATTTCAAACTCTGTCGGATAAGCAAGATCGGTAGCATCTATTTCATCGACTAACGGTTTAATTATGTTTGCTACTTCCACTAAATCAGAATCTGCAATTGGCTCTCCGTTAATACTAATTCGTTCATTAAATTTTTCAACATATGGAGATGTAAAAGTACCTACTCTGTACCCAGCTGCTTGTAAAATAGATCGGAGAAAAGTAGTTGTCGATCCCTTTCCATTCGTACCACCGATATGTACCGTTTTTAATCGTCTTTCCGGATGGTCTAGTTTATCCATGAACCATTCCATTCTTTTTAGACCAGGTTTAATTCCAAATTTCAGACGATTGTTAATCCAATGAATCACTTCTTCACTCGTTTGAAACATAATAAATCCCCCATCAAACAATGCATTTTTCGGTAATGTTTATCATTAGTTGGTTGTTTTACTGTTTTATAATGGCTTGTTACATTAAGTGGCATTTTCGTTGTTAAAATACGTTACATTTAATTTGCTAAATTTTTCACTAACTAATTGTAAATAGAGAAATAGGCTGTCTCAAAAAGGACGGAAATTCCGCAAGTGGTAACTACGTACCAATTAAAGTGCGGAATTTGTCTTTATACTTTGGGACAGCCAATCATTATATCCAATTAGGAAATAACTTTATGCCTTTAATACAGTTATACTCTTTTTTCATTTATACGTCTAGTCCAAATACAGCCCCGTTACTACATACTTTTCAATTCATTTAATCGTGATTGAACGAGAGAGCGTTTTTCCAAATAGTCTTTTTCCTTTGCCCGCTCTTCTTCAACAACTTTTTCCGGTGCTTTTGCAACAAATTTTTCATTGCCCAGTTTCTTTTGAACACGATCAACTTCTTTATTGAGTTTATCGAGTTCTTTTTCTAACCGGGCGATTTCCTCATCTATATTAATAAGCCCTTCCAATGGTAGGAAGATTTCTGCACCTGTAACAACAGCGGTCATCGCCTTCTCAGGAGCAGCCACGTCCAGATCAATTGTTAATTCATCTGGGTTACAAAATCTTTCTACATACATCCGATTTGTATTTAATGTATTTAAAACATTTTCGTCAGTAGCTTTCACGTACATCGTAATTTTTTTGCTCATTGGTGTATTTACTTCCGCACGGATATTCCGAACAGCGCGAATAATTTCAACGAGCAATTTCATATCTTCTGCAGCTTTCGTATCACTAAGCTCTTCCCGCACAGTCGGCCATGAAGCAACGGTAATGGATTCTCCGCTGTGTGGTAAGTTTTGCCATATTTCCTCGGTAATAAACGGCATGAACGGATGTAATAACCGCATCGTTTGATCGAGTACATAGGCTAATATGGAGCGTGTTGTTTTTTTCGCAACTTCATCTTCCCCATATAGCGGAAGTTTTGCCATTTCGATGTACCAATCACAGAAGTCATCCCAAATAAAATTGTATAAGGCACGGCCAACTTCGCCAAATTCATATTTATCTGCTAGTTTTGTTACTGTTTCGATTGTTTCGTTTAATCGAGTTAAAATCCATTTATCGGCAACAGATTTTTCACCGGATAAATCGATTTCTTCATATTTTAAGCCGTCCATGTTCATCAATGCGAATCGAGACGCATTCCATATTTTGTTTGCAAAATTCCAAATCGATTCCACTTTTTCTGTACTGTAGCGCAAGTCTTGACCTGGAGAAGAACCAGTTGACAAGAAGTAGCGTAAAGAATCTGCTCCATATTGGTCAATTACTTCCATCGGATCGACACCATTTCCTAACGATTTACTCATTTTTCGACCTTGTGAGTCACGAACGAGACCGTGAATAAGCACATCATCAAATGGTCTTTTACTAGTAAATTCAAGTCCTTGGAAAATCATCCGTGATACCCAGAAAAAGATAATATCATAACCAGTTACTAAGCAGTTTGTCGGATAATATCTTTGAAAGTCGTTTGCCTGTTCGTCTGGCCAGCCCATTGTTGAAAATGGCCATAATGCAGAGCTAAACCACGTATCAAGAACGTCGGAGTCTTGTTCCCAATTTTCGCTATCTGCCGGTGCTTCATGACCGACAAATACTTCTCCAGTCTCTTTATGATACCAAGCTGGAATTCGGTGACCCCACCAAAGTTGTCTCGAAATACACCAATCGCGGATATTTTCCATCCAATGTAAATATGTTTTTTCAAATCGCTCAGGAACGAACTGAACTTTATCTTTTGAATTTTGTAAAGCAATCGCTGCTTCTGCCAATGGTTTCATTTTTACAAACCATTGAGTAGAAAGGTAAGGTTCAACTACAGCACCGCTCCGTTCTGAGTGACCAACAGAATGTAAATGTTCCTCAATTTTAATAAGGACACCTAAGTCTTGCAAATCTTTTACAATTTGTTTGCGGCATTCAAAGCGGTCCATACCTTCGTATTTGCCCGCTCTTTCGTTCATCGTTCCGTCTTCATTCATAACGAGAACGCGTTCTAATTGATGGCGATTCCCTACTTCAAAGTCGTTTGGATCGTGAGCAGGGGTAATTTTTACAGCTCCAGAACCAAATTCCATCTCAACGAAAATATCGGCAATAATCGGAATTTCCCTGCCGACAATTGGTAATACTACCGTTTTACCAATTAATTGTTTGTAACGTTCATCATCCGGATGAACGGCAACAGCTGTGTCACCGAGCATCGTTTCTGGACGAGTCGTGGCAATTTCAATATAGCCACTGCCGTCTTTTAGCGGATATCTCATATGATAAAATGCACCTTGCACATCTTTATAAATAACTTCAATATCAGAAAGAGCTGTCTTTGTTGCTGGATCCCAGTTAATAATATATTCGCCACGATATATTAGTCCTTTATTATAAAGGGAAACAAAAACTTCTCTTACTGCTTTCGATAAACCTTCATCTAAAGTAAAGCGCTCGCGACTATAATCAAGGCCAAGACCTAGTTTTGCCCACTGTTCCCGAATATGGGTAGCATATTCCTCTTTCCACTTCCACGTTTCTTCGAGGAATTTTTCCCTTCCTAAATCATAACGGGATTTTCCTTCGCTGCGCAGTTTTTCCTCTACTTTCGCTTGTGTGGCAATCCCAGCGTGGTCCATTCCAGGAAGCCATAATACATCATAACCTTGCATTCGTTTCATTCTCGTAATAATGTCTTGTAAAGTCGTATCCCACGCATGTCCTAAATGCAATTTTCCTGTTACGTTTGGTGGTGGAATGACGATCGAATACGGTTGCTTCGATTCATCATTTTTGGCCTCGAAAAACTTTCCCTTTACCCACCATTCATAGCGACCTTTTTCAATCGCATTCGGACTGTATTTGGACGGCATAGAAATAGATTGTTGTTCTGTCATAAAAATTTACCTCCTTATAAATTCGGAATTCGTGCTTACATTTTAGGTACCTGAAATTTTTTACGAAAAATAAAACAACCCCACTCGTAAAAAGGACGAATGGAGTTGTTCGCGGTACCACCTTTATTCACGAATGCTGTTTTGACTAATTGATTCTTTAACAATAAATCATTTAGCCTAACAACATTCGGCACTTCATTTGATAACGGGTTTCATCCGGCTCTTGCTAATGAAAACAAAAGTTTTGTTCACAAGTGCAGCTCTAGGGCGACCTTCCAATAGTTTCACATAGGAATGTTCCACCAGCCATTCCCTCTCTAGTATGCTTTCACTACCGTACTCTTCCCTGTCATCGCAATCATTATTTTACTCATTATTGTATAAGATTATTTCAAGTTTCGTCAATCATTTTCTACATTTTATTCAAAAAATATACCTTTATCCTTGTTATGCAACAAGAATTTCGTGTTTTTTGCTTTAGCAGTATTTTCTCACTATTAATAAGAACATGCATAAACTGAATTAGGACTTTTCATAATTATTTTCGAAAATGGGACATATGATGGAATAAGAGGATTTCATCATTGCTCGTTCAGACGTTCTAAGCTTTATATATAGAGAGAATGAGTTGAAAAAAAGGGGGAGATTTGTCCATGCGGAAAAAATATAATCCATTTTTATTGCCTTCGTGGTTGCGAACGGTACGTAGTGTCAGTAGCCAACTCATCATTCCGTTTTGTATTTTCCAAGGTATTCGCACTTTGCTATTACCGACCACTTTTGATGTCATATTATTAATTGTTTTTGTTGCGATAGCAGTCGGTTTTTATTTAGAAATCATTTAAAAGAAAAAAATTTTAGCGGAGACATGCCCGCCTCCGCCATTATTTGTTTTTCTAATGTCCATTCCGTCCATTCTTACAGAAAAGCGTGGATTTTCGAGCACATTTCAAGAGACATGTTACGTTTGGGCATTTTCTTGTGCATGCTCGATTTCCTCTAGTTTCATAATGATATACTCAATATTTTTTATATGCCAAAATCGTTTTTGAAGACGGTTAGTCATTCTTAGTTCATGGTTAATAATTTTTTTACGATCATATTGTCGAACAATTTGAAGGAAGTCACCTGGGTAGGCTAAGTAGCTTTTTAACAGTAACATTTCCTCTTTTCGCAGCGGGTTATATTTTAAGTAAGTGAATAATAGCTCGATTGTTTCGTTACAATGTTTTGGATGTGTTCTTAGTCTGTTCGATAAGTATGGTAAAAGATCGTGTATTGGAGAAGCATATCGACTATTTTCTAAGTTAATAAAAAATCCATAACCTTTTTCGTTGAGGAGAAAATGATTTGGAGCAATCTTTCCGTGTATGAAAGTGGTTCGTGCTTTATCGTTTTCTTTTGCCTGTTCACCCCAAAGGTTTATTGTTCGGACCGCATACTCTAAGGCTTTTTTTACTTCAAAATAATATTGAACAAATTCCCATTCAAATGGAGACATATATACTTTGTTTTCGCACCGTTCAACCCATTCCTCTAATAAAGTTAGTTCCCTTTTCCATTGTTGATTGATACGTTCTAAATTCTCTTCCACCGCTTCTTTTGTCACCGTGATGTCTTTAGTTGTTAAGGTATGAAGTTTTGCCAACTCACGCATCATCTGTTTTGACTGTTCGCTATCGTCTCGTAATGCACTTTCCACCCATGGCATTAAATAATAAACTCTGTTATTCATTATTACACTATAATTTCCTGTTTTCGTAGGATAGACAGGTACGAAACGGTGAAATCCTCTTTTATATAAAAATGGGAGCTGTTGAAAAAAATGAACCCCTCGCATCCCGTTCATTTCTTTTAACGCATATATATCGTCTTTACTAAAAATTTTATATACTTTCCCGTGCTGCTCTACGTAACGCGGGCGAATATTGTATTCTTTTAAAATGGAAAGCAACCATTCCGGATACCCTTTTTCCACAGTAACCCACCACCGATTTATTGAAGCATTGGCCAACCTTTCTTCTATAAAACGCCAATTGTTTTCTTTCCTCCCAATCGTCAATAAACGAAGAAATGGAGTGCCGTTGTATAATGTATGAATATTTTTGCATCGGCTCATATCATTTCAGAATTACTTTTTCGTTCGTTTTCTCGCTTGGAGTAACTCGTTTGTTAACAGTAGGAAACGAAACGGGCAGCTACACCCGTTTCGTTAAGCATCTTATTTCAACTTGCTCATATGACTAAATTTTAAAGCTTCCCAATGTGATAATAGAAATTAGTCTGCATTCGTTGCCGCTTTTTCACGTTTAACAGGAATATATAATACTTGCCCCTCATATACATCCTGATTCGGTTCTAGCTGATTCATTCGCAAAATTTGCGCAGGATTGACGTTGTAACGTTCAGCAATTACACTTAATGTGTCTTCCCCTTGGACGATATACATTCGCATTTTAGCAGGCCTTTCTTCCTCTTTCCGCGCAAAAAACTTTGTTAACGATATACTGGCATCACTAGATTCTTCTGATTTTTCCTGTGCTTGGTATTTAATATTTTTTTCTGATCTGACATCCGCTAACTCAACTACATCTGCACGCTCTTGTTCCTTTCTTTGTAATGCTGGAGTATTTTCACTTATTTCGTCAGCCGTATCATTTTCATTGCTTTCATTGCTATTCCGTACTTCCGCTACTTCTTTCACTACCTTTTCTTGTTCAGCAGCTCTTAATTCATTTGTTTCATCATTTTGTTCCAATTGCGGTATGTCTAAATTTTCCATTACAGATGGCGTCTCTTCTCTTACAACCGACTTAACACTCTCCAATTCCTGGCCGATCGCATCGGGAATATTTATTTCTTTCATAGCCTCACTATTATTTACCTCACTGGATGATGAGGAACTGCTAGATTCTTCTTCCTCCCGCTCAACAAATTCTGCTTTTTTCAAAGGACTATTACTAATTAACCAAATGTTTTTCGAATCATTACTTGCCGCACTTTCTATATCTCCCTTATCTTCCGTTTCATCCTCCTGGTAAAACACTTGAATTGGTACATGATGGTCTGCCGCTTCTTGGTGCGGTTTTTCAAACTGCTTTCGTGCTTCCACAGTAAATGTCTTTTCTTCATCTGTTTCTTCTTCAAAATTATCTAGTGGATGAAGGACTGACTCATTCAAATCGATTACCGGTGTCTCCGTTTCCAAAGAAGATGTTTCCTTTTCCACTGGCTGAAACATCGTATTTAATCTTTCATTATCATTTTCGTCTTCCCAATCATCAAAACTATAATCTTCTTCATATACTCCGTGAATCGAAATATCGGTAGACAGTTTCAAACATGACCGCTCCGGAATATTATAATCAAAGGAATCAATTAAAATATTCAACTCTTCGACACTTTTTATTCGCGTTTTCGGGATTGTAATATCCACAGGAAATTGATACGTAAATTCATAAATGCCCACTTCCCTTGATTCCTCTACATTTACATATTTTTGCCCTGAAAATGCGAAGCCGTGGTCATCATCCACCTGTTCAGCTACTTTTTTATATTCCCCATTCATTTCTAAACTTCCACGAATAGATATATAATGATCTAATTCTTGGATCGTAACGTTCGGTTCTAAGGACAAACTAACTAAATCTGCAATCTCTTCCCCTTTGCGAAACCAAACTGCTTCTTCTAGAGAAAATTTCAACGACGATGGTTTGGCCATAAATTTTCCTCCTCTCCAAGTTTCTTCCTTTTATCGAAAGAATTATGTGTAAATATCATTACAATGTATGATATAGAGGGTTAATTTATGCTAAATTCCTTATAATTCTTCCTTACACCGATCCTTTTGCAACTATTTTTTTCAAACTAAACTTCCTAGCTTTCTAGTAAAAACTTTCTATCCAAACAATTGAATTTCTTTACCTTTACAAATACAACATCATGAAGATTCGCATAAAAAAACTACCCTAACTCGTTTAAGTAGGGTAGTTGCTAAAACTATTGATTATTACATTGGATGTTAAAGATTGGTGTTAATTTCCGTTTCAAATTTATTTGTGACTAAGCGAATCGACAGGAACAGGCCGACGCTTCACGATTATGATTTTGATTTATTATTTAGTATAAGCTGTTCCGAATCTTTTCGAACGTTGTTTCGGCTGCTCGTATCGTCTTTTCTACATCTTCTAATGAATGCACTGTTGATAAAAATAAACCTTCAAACTGGGATGGAGGTAAGAACACACCTTGATTTGCCATTTCCTGATAATAAGCTGCGAATAAATCTAAGCTTGCTGTTTTGGCTGTTTCATAGTTAATTACTTTTTCATTCGTAAAAAAGAAACCAATCATTGAACCAGCCCGATTGACTGTGAATGGGATTTGGTACTTTTCTGCAGCGGCACGGAAACCTTTCTCTAGATTGTCTGCCTTTAGTTCAAACTGGACATAATCTTCCTCTGTTAATTGACTTAATGTTTCATAACCTGCTGTCATAGCAAGTGGATTACCCGACAATGTGCCTGCTTGATAAATCGGGCCGCTTGGCGCAACTTTTTCCATAATTTCTGCCCTACCACCGTACGCACCGACAGGAAGACCACCACCAATCACTTTTCCAAGGCATGTTAAATCGGGTGTAACATTGAATAACCCTTGAGCACTATGATAGTGAGCACGAAATCCAGTCATTACTTCATCAAAAATTAGCAGGGCACCGTAATGATTCGTTATTTCTCGTAAACCTTCTAAAAATCCTGGTAGTGGAGGAACAACGCCCATATTACCAGCTATCGGTTCTACGATGATACAGGCAATATCATCACCGAATGTATTAAAAGCCATTTTCACACCTTCCAAATCATTAAATGGTACGGTGATCGTATTTTTCGCAGTATTTTCGGGCACTCCGGGACTGTCAGGCAAACCTAGTGTTGCAACACCTGAACCAGCTTTTATTAATAAGGAATCACCATGACCGTGGTAACAGCCTTCAAATTTCAAAATTTTATTTCGGCCTGTATATCCTCTTGCTAATCTTAAAGCACTCATCGTCGCTTCAGTTCCAGAATTAACCATTCGAATCATTTCCATGGAAGGCAATCTTTCTTGCACGAGTCGAGCCAAATTTGTTTCCATTAATGTTGGTGCACCGAAACTAGTTCCATTTTCTGCTACTTTTTTTAATGCTTCTACTACTTGGTCATTTGCATGTCCCAGTATAAGTGGACCCCAAGACAGAACGTAATCAATGTATTCGTTTCCGTCAATATCATAAATCTTCGAGCCCTTCCCTTTTTCCATAAAAATCGGATTCATTTGTACCGATTTAAACGCTCGAACAGGACTATTTACCCCGCCTGGCATAAATGTAACTGCTTCTTTATAAGCTTTTTTTGAATTACTATAGTTTCTCATCGATATGCCTTCCTTTCTATATCATACATTGACCTGCAAATAATCTGTTAGGATAAATGACGCTATTTTCCGTTACGCAACCATTTCGCAACATCTTTCGCAAAATAAGTGATGATCATCGTTGCTCCTGCCCGTTTCATCCCTATTAACATTTCCATTACTATCTTTTCTTCGTCAATCCAACCGTTTTGTGCAGCGGCTTTCACCATCGAATATTCCCCACTGACATTATAAGCGATAATTGGGATAGGAAACTCGTTTCGAACGTCACGGATAATGTCTAAATAAGGCATCCCAGGTTTGACGATGAGCATATCTGCCCCTTCTTCTACATCTGATTGTGCTTCTCTTAATGCTTCTAACCGATTAGCAGGATCCATTTGATACGTTTTTCGATCACCAAACTGTGGCGTACTTTCTGCAGCATCGCGGAATGGACCGTAAAAAGAAGAAGCATATTTCACTGCATAGGACATTAGCGGTAAATGGGAAAAACCAGCATCATCTAAGCCGTGGCGAATAGCTGTTGTAAAGCCATCCATCATATTTGATGGAGCAATAATATCGGCGCCTGCTTGTGCTTGACTGACAGCGGTTTTCACTAATAAATCCAATGATTCATCATTTAAAACATCGCCATTATCAACCACCCCGCAATGACCATGGTCGGTGTACTCACAAAGACATGTGTCAGCAATTACTAGAATATGAGGATATTCTGATTTAATAATCCTTGTTGCTTCCTGGACAATACCATGATCATGATAGGCACCTGAACCACAACTATCCTTTTTCTCTGGAATACCGAATAACAGTACCGCTTTAATGCCTAAACTATTAATGTCATCCATTTCCTCTTTCAACAAATCTAGAGAAATTTGATCAATACCTGGCATTGATGGAACAGGTTGACGTTTATTCGTTCCAAATGTCACAAATAGTGGATAAATAAGATCATCTATTAATATATGAGTTTCTCGCACTAAATCCCGTAAGGTGGAATTTTGTCGTAATCGCCGATGTCTCGTAAATTGTAATTCATTCATTTTCATGATGATTCCTCCATATAATTAGCTTTTTCACTAAAAAAAGCTGCGATTTCTTGCATTAATTGATCTGTCGTATATATTTCGGGACATATATGAACGATTAACCCGTAATCTTCCGCTTGTTGTTTCGTAACAGAGCCAATACATGCAATCCATTTCGATTTCACTAGACATAGCAAATCATTTTCTATTAATGTTTCAATAAAATTTTTCACGGTAGACGGGCTTGTGAATATGAGCAAATCAAGCGTCTTATTCTGCATAGCAGCTAATAATGCGCTTTTATTTTCTGTTGGAAAATATGTTTCATAGATGATGATTTCAGATACAGATATCCCTTGTTCTGTTAAACTTTTTCCGACTATATCGCGGGCTAAGTTCCCTTTTATTACACAAACAGAGTCTTTATCTGTCATCAACGGGAGCATTTCACTTGCTAACCATTCACCGGTAAATTTTTCCGGAACAAGGGTAGCGGTAACCCCAAAGTTTTGTAACAATTTTGCAGTTTTTGTTCCGACAGCAGCTACTTTTGCCCCTTGCGGAAAAGCCAGTCCCTGCTCTTTTAATTCGGTAAAAAAATACTCGACCCCATTTTGGCTAGTGAAAACGAACCACTGGTACGCTCGTAAGTTAGAAAGAATTGCACGCTCGCCCTTCGTTAATTTGCTTTTTCGAAAAGCGATTAACGGAATAACTATCGGTATGCCGCCTAGTTTTTCAATTTCATTTTTTAACGGTTGTGCTTGCCTTTGTTCCCGTGTAATTAAACAAGTTTTACCTTCTAACGGCAACTGTTGCTCTTTCAACGTTCCCAACTCCCTAACAATGACAATTCTAGCAAGATGAAACTTTATTGCTCATTTTGCTTCAGCACTTCATCAATTAATTTCTTGGCACCAGCTGCAATTAATTTTCGGGCTGCTTCTTCTCCAACCGTTTTCGGGTCATTGCCTGTCATCGTTTCTTTAAAAATTGTTTTCCCGTCTGGAGCCGCAACGAAAGCAGTTAATTCGATTTTATCGGCATCCGTAATAATCGCGTGACCACCAATCGGTACTTGACAGCTACCTTCCATTTTTTGGAGGAAAGCTCGTTCCGCCTTGACAACCCGTTCTGTTTTGCTACAAGTTAATTTATCTAACCATTGGCGAAGTTCAATATCTTCCTCACGACATTCAATACCAAGTGCCCCTTGCCCAACAGCAGGGATGTATTGCTCTATATTTAAATATTCAGTAACTTCATTAATTTTTAGATTCATACGATTTAATCCAGCCGCCGCCAATATGATGGCATCATAGTCTTCCGTTTGCAGCTTATTAATTCGAGTATCAATATTTCCACGAATCCATTTGATTTGTAAATCTGGTCGGATAGCTAAAATTTGCGCTTGTCTTCGCAAACTGCTCGTACCGACAATAGAACCTGCCGACATATCTTCTATTTTCTCTCCTTTTTTCGTTAATAGAACATCTCTAGCATCTTCGCGTTCTGGTATCGCACCGATAATGAGTCCAGCCGGCAAAACCGACGGCATATCTTTCATACTATGTACCGCAAAGTCAATATCATTTTGCAACAGTGCATGTTCAATTTCTTTCACGAAAAGACCTTTGCCACCCACTTTTGATAGTGTTACGTTTAAAATTTGATCTCCCTTTGTAACCATTTCTTTTATTTCAAATGAAAAGGGAGCCCCTAACTCTTTTAGTTTGTCAATAACCCACTTTGTTTGTGTCAATGCAAGCGCACTTCTTCTAGAACCAACAATTATTTTTCTCATTGTTCCTCCTAATTGTATAAAAATATGTTATTCCATTCACATACAATTACCTATCAAACTTATTGGAGCCAAAAATGAAAAGCAGACAATTTGCCGAGCAAAAAGAAATTAATAAGTACAAATAAGAATGCGCCAATATTATAGAACGCCAAACTTTTGCCAGCCATCTCTTTTCGCAATTTTACATATAAATATAACCCATAAATACCGATTAACATAAACGAACCGACAATCTTCCAATCAAACCAAGATAAATGAGGAATTTTTATGTAAGCCCACTGTAACCCTAGTATAACACCTAGCAAAAAAATCGGCATTCCAAGAGCATTTAAAATATAGGACATATTTTCCAGCTTTACTAAATTATCCATTCTCATTAATTGAATCCCCCATTTTTTCTTTTTCAATAACCGATATTGAAATAAATAGAGCAGGGAAAAGATGAAGGATAAAGAAAACGCTCCATATGCTACTATTGACATCGTTATGTGAATAAATAGCAGTTCGGATGCTAAGTTTTGTGCTAACGCTTCCGACTGCCAGCGAAACGGAGCAAATGTTAAAATGACCATTAAAATAAATCCTAATATACTAGTAAAAAAACTTAAAAATTCAATGCGAGAGTATTTATGAAAAACTAAAGTAAGCGATATAATAATCCACACATAAAAATATAATCCTTCTCCTAATGTTAAAATGGGAAAACGACCTATATCAATCATATATAGTAGAAAAAAAACCGTTTGCAAAGCCCAAATAATTGATAATAAAAAAGCAGCCCATTGTTTTGCTTTCCGATTATTTTGCAAAAAATCAATAAAATATAAAAGAACACAAAATGCATAAAGTAAAATTGTTACTTCATGCATTTTGGCTAAAAAGTTTTCACCCATTAGGAAAACCTCACTAACAATCGTTAATTTTTTGCTAGTTCAAATGTTACAGTATTGTCTTTAACTGACTTAGGATTTTGCACATAATTATCTTCCTCTTCCACTTGCAGGTTAAAGATTTGCTTAAACAAATGTAAAGCAACATCTCCATTTTCTTCATTTGCCATTTCTTTTATTTGTAATATTGGTTCCCGCAACATTTGATTAATGATACTTTTCATATGTTTGCCAATAACTTTTCTTTCTCTCTCCGTTAAGTTTGGCAACTTCCTATCCAAACTTTCCATCGTATTAGCTTGGATTTGCAATGCGTTTTCTCGTAACGCAGAAATTAGTGGTACAACACCTAACGTATTTAGCCATTGCTTAAATGCAACTAGTTCTACGGTAAGAAAGTTGTCAATCTCAATAGCGGCACGTTCTCGCTCTTGTAAATTAGCTTGGACAATTCCCTCTAAATCATCAATATCGTATAAAAAAACGGAATTTAGTGTTCCAATATTCGGATGAATATCTCGCGGTACCGCAATATCAACGAAAAGAATTGGTTCTCCTTTTCGATAATGCACAGCGTCTTCTACTAAATCTTCAGTTATAATGTATTGGCTAGCTCCAGTAGAACTAATGACGATATCTGTCTCTGCTAAACACTTTTGGATTTCCTCAAAAGGTTTAGCAACCCCACTAAATTTAACAGCTAGCGCACTAGCCTTTTCATATGTTCGATTAATAATGGTAATATTATTTGCACCGCTTCCAGCTAAGTTTTCTAGTGTCAGCTCGCCCATCTTACCTGCACCAATAATTAATATTTTCTTTTCTTTCAAATTACCGAAAACCTTTTTCGCAAGCTCGACTGCGGCATAACTGACCGAGACTGCATTTGCCGCAATCTCTGTTTCTGTATGGGCTTTTTTTGCCACAGTAATCGCTTGTTTAAATAGCTGATTGAATACCGTTCCAACTGTATGATGTTTTTGTGCAGTAAAAAAGCTTGTCCTAACTTGTCCTAAAATTTGAGTTTCTCCTAATATCATCGAATCTAGACCACAAGTAACTCGGAATAAATGACGAATGGCTAAATCGTTTTCATATATAAAGAGATATTGTTCAAATTCTTCTCGAGAAATTCCAAAAGTTTTTGCTAGAAACTCTTTTATATAATATTTTCCCGTATGTATTTGATCTACAACAGCGTATATTTCTGTACGGTTGCATGTCGAAATAATGACATTTTCCAATATACTTTTCGTCTGCTTTAATAAAAGCATATTTTCGCCGATCAGCGTTTCATTAAAAGACAGACGTTCTCTTATTTCAACAGGTGCGGTTTTATAATTGAGACCAACTGCGAGAATATGCAACAGGAACCACCCTAACATAAATAGTTTTATTTTCAAAATTAGTTAATTTAAGCCACATTTTCGTAAAAATTATGATACGATAATATGTAGTATGCCTAGCAGTCAATAACTACTACTAATTTAAATTTATTATAAATTAATGTTTTCACTTGTAACTTATCAAAGATTACCGTAATATTCAAGTTTTAAGTTTTAATTATCCATACAACATCTATCAAATAAATTTTCATTGTTCTTTTAAAGACTATGTTTTTTGAGGTGCAAAATGAAAGGCAATAAATTATTTCCTAGTGCAATATTAATTGGGTTTGGCTTATATGTTATTTTGCAAAACTTTCCCATCTTGACTTATCTGTCATTATTCGGGTGGCCGGCTTTATTGTTTTTAATCGGAGTTGCTTTTTTTGTACAAGCTTACGGTGGAAAACAATATGATTTTATCCTTCCAGCAGTATTATTTTCTGGACTAGGAATTCATTTTTATTTATCTCAGCAATATTCGATTCGCTTGGATCATATGGGTGTAATTATTTTATTTATTTCTTTAAGCTTTTTTCTGCAATACCAAAAAACAAATTCTGGATTATTGTATGGCTGGCTTTTCCTTATTTTAGCTTTTATCCAATTGTTTTATGAAAAAATCTTTCAGTGGCTCGGGTTTATCCAATATAAAATAGCCGACTTAAATTCTTTTTGGCCAATCATTTTATTTGCTGTAGGCGGTTATCTATTCTTTTTTAAACGGAAATAATGGTCCAATGCGTAAATTTAGGTCTATTTATTAACACCAAAAAGATGTTATCCAAAAAGTATATCCTTTTTAAAATGCTCCCCTTAAGAAACACAGATTGACTTTTAGAGGAGCTTTTGTTTGTTAGAGGAGGACGTCGTGCGGAATAAGTGTATCCATAATAGGTAGATGCAAAAATGTTTTTTCCACTATGAGGACTATTCAAAAAATATGGAATGGAGCTTATTTGTGTTTTTTATCATTGGAAAAAGCGGGAAACTCATAAGAGAAAACTACAAAAAAGATGAAGGGGGGGAAAATCAACCCTTCATCTTTTTACATTTAAAAATAAACACCGATAAAGAAAAAAGCTGGCTCAGACAAGTCTTTTTATCGACCTTTTGCGTCAGCTTTTTTCTAATTCTTCTTGATTGTTTAGAAATTAGTAGAGAACTCCCGTTAATTCCACGTTGTTTTTCTAATAAAACCTGGAAACGTTTTTTCGCCTATACAGTATCGTGACTTTTAGTTAGGAGTTAATATAAGGAGTTAATAATTTCCATGCTTCCTCTTTCCCTTGCGCTGTTTCAGCGGAAAAAAGAATGGTTTGGTCTCCCTCTACAACTTCTAATGTTTCTTTTACATCCTTCAAGTGTTTTTGCCATTTCCCTCGAGGTACTTTATCTGCTTTCGTTGCAATAATAATCGTCGGTATTTCGTAATACTTTAAGAAGTCATACATCATCACATCATCATCGGTCGGCTTATGACGAATATCAATAATTAGTAAAACACATTTTAGTTGTTTTCGTTCTGTTAAATACGATTCAATCATTTTTCCCCAAGCAGCTCTCTCTGTTTTGGATACTTTTGCATAGCCATACCCTGGAACATCGACAAAATAAAACTGCTCATTGATTAAATAATAATTTAATGTTTGTGTTTTACCTGGCTTAGAAGATGTTCTTGCTAAGCCTTTCCGATTAATTAACTTATTAATAAATGATGATTTTCCGACATTAGATCTGCCAGCTAAAGCAATTTCTGGTAAATCCCCTTCTGGATATTGCTTGTTGGAAACGGCACTGATAATAAATTCTGCACTATTTACTTTCATTTATCTTCACCAACTAACGCTTTCGCTAACACTTCATCAATATGGGAAACAGGGATGAACGTTAGCTCACCTTTCACACTATCTGGAATATCGTCTAAGTCTTTCTCATTGTCTTTCGGCAAAATAATAGTTGTTATACCTGCTCGATGGGCCGCTAATGTTTTTTCTTTTAATCCACCGATAGGCAATACACGTCCCCGTAGCGTAATCTCTCCGGTCATACCTATTTCACGGCGCACTTTTTTACCAGTCAAGGCAGAAACGAGGGCTGTCGTAATGGTAATTCCAGCAGAAGGACCATCTTTCGGTACCGCTCCTTCTGGCACATGGATATGGACATCATATTTTTTATAAAAGTCTGTCTCAATGCCGAGCATTTCTGATGATGAACGTACATAACTAAAAGCTGCCTGTGCAGACTCTTTCATCACATCGCCGAGTTTTCCGGTAAGGACAAGCGTACCTTTTCCTGGTGCCAATGACACTTCGATTTGTAAAGTGTCTCCGCCAAATGCTGTATAAGCTAGACCAGTTGCCACACCAATTTGGTCTTCTGTTTCAGCCTGACCATAACGAAAAATCTGCTTACCTAAAAAGTCTTCCACATTTTGTTCTGTTACGATGACGCGTTTCTTTTCCTCAGCAATGATAATTTTTGCCGTTTTTCTGCAAATGGAGGCAATTTGTCGTTCCAAACCTCTAACTCCAGCTTCTCTCGTATAGTAGCGAATAATTTGTAATAATCCTTCATCACGAATTTGTAGCTGCTTTTTCGTTAATCCATGTTCTTTTATTTGTTTTCCAATTAAATGACCTTTTGCAATATGTAATTTTTCCTGCTCTGTATAACCAGGTATAGAGATAATTTCCATCCGGTCTCTTAGCGGTATAGGAATAGTACTTAAATCGTTCGCTGTTGCAATAAACATTACTTTCGATAAGTCATAAGTCTCTTCGATGTAGTGATCACTGAAACTTTTATTTTGTTCTGGATCTAACACTTCTAGCATAGCTGCAGACGGATCCCCACGAAAATCGTTCGACATTTTATCTATCTCGTCTAATAGAAACACAGGATTAATAGTTCCAGCCTTACGCATTCCTTGAATAATTCTACCTGGCATAGCTCCTACATATGTACGACGATGTCCGCGAATTTCTGATTCATCCCGAACTCCCCCTAAGGAAATCCGAACAAAGTTTCGCTTTAATGAACGGGCAATGGAGCGGGCTAAACTCGTTTTACCTACTCCTGGTGGCCCTACTAAACAAAGAATAGGTCCTTTTAAAGATTTCGTTAATTGTTGGACAGCTAAATATTCTAAAACACGTTCTTTTACTTTTTCCAAACCGTAATGATCGTCATTTAATATTTTCTCTGCTCGTTGAATATTTAAATCGTCAGCAGTTGCTTTCGTCCAAGGCAATGCAATTAACCAGTCTAAAAAATTACGAATGACCGCACTTTCTGCTGACGTATTCGGAATCTTTTCATATCGGTCTAATTCTTTTAATGCGGTTTTATAAACGTGTTCTGGCATTTGAGCGAAGTCAATTTTTTCACGTAGTTCTTCGATTTCACCACTTTTTCCTTCTCTATCGCCTAGTTCTTTTTGAATTGCTTTCATCTGTTCCCGCAAATAGTATTCTTTTTGCGTTCTCTCCATTGATTTTTTTACACGTTGGCCAATTTTTCTTTCTAATTGAATAATTTCTTTTTCGTTATTTAACACACGAATAATCTTATGTAATCGTTCTTTCTCGTCAATTGTTTCAAGGAGATCTTGTTTTTCCTTTAGTTTTAAAGGTAAGTGGGATGCGATAATATCCGCAAGTCTGCCTGGCTCTTCCACATCTTTGACGATGGCAAATGTTTCGGCGGAAACTTTTTTCGATATTTTGATGTACTGTTCAAAATACTCTAACACGGTGCGCATGAATGCTTCAGCTTCTGCGTCTTTCTCATTTTCCTCTTCGTATGTATTAATTTCTACTGCGAAATACTCTTCGTGATCGATGAATTTTTCAATTTTTGCCCTTTTTAATCCTTCTACTAATACTCGAATAGTACCATTTGGCAGTTTTAACATTTGTTTCACTTTCGTAAGGGTACCAATATGATACATGTCATCTTTATCAGGTTCATCAATAGCTACATCTTTTTGTGTCGTCAAAAAAATTAGATGTTCATCTATCATCGCCTTTTCTAATGCTTGTACTGATTTTTCTCTTCCTACATCTAAGTGTAAAACAGTTGTTGGAAAGACGAGTAATCCTCTTAGTGGAAGGAGGGGAACGATCATCTTATGTTGTTCACTCATTATGCAAACCTCCAAAATTATATTTTGCTTTATCCTTTGCTCCGATATGTATTAGTCCTCTTGTAAAAATTTTAACGTAAAAAACTGGCGATGTCTATTTACATGGAGTTTATCTATCATTTAAATAAGATAGGTAATTAATGAAACCGAGTAAAATTAACCTTATCTTAAATATAGCTAATTTGTAAAGGAAAATGAATGGATATGTAAAATATGGCTAAGCCTCCTCGCTTAGACTTGGAAAAACGGTTTGTTTGATAACAAACCGTTCTGTCGTGAAGCTATTAGTTGTTACTGTTATATACTTTCTTTTTGTTGTTGAAAAGGTAATGAAAATGCTGGTTGGTCCAGTTTTTCTTTCTTTTCAAATTTTATTAATGCCGCCTCAAATACTTCACTTAAATGATGGACAGGAATGATTTCGATTCCATCCACTTCGTTGAGCACCGATTGCATATTTTCAGCAGGGATAATTACCTTTTTTGCCCCAGCTCTTTTCGCTGCTTTCACTTTCGCCAGCACACCGCCAACTGGTTTCACTTTACCGTGAATACTAATTTCACCTGTCATTGCCACCGTGTTTTTAACTGGAAAACGATATATTGCCGAATAAATCCCTGTTGTCATTGCAATTCCTGCTGATGGGCCGTCTACTGGAATACCACCGGGAAAATTCACATGTATATCATATTCATCAGCAGGTACACCTAAAGACCGCAGTGTTGTAATTGCATTCTCGATGGAGCCCCTTGCCATACTCTTTCTTCTAATGGATTTCCCTTGACCACCTATCGACTCTTCTTCCACTATTCCAGTAATATTAATGGAGCCTTTTTCCTTTGCCGGTATGACTGTTACTTCTATTTCCAGGAGAGCACCACTATTTGGTCCAAACACAGCAAGTCCATTTACTAAGCCGATTTGCGGGTCTTTTTGAATTTTTATATCATATCTTGGTGTTAACTGACTAGAATAAATTACCCACTCAATATCTTCATCTTTAATGTATTTCCGTTCCTCGGTAATTGCTAAACCAGCGGCAATTTGCACAAGATTGACCGCTTCCCGTCCATTTTTCGCGTAATGAGCTAAATTTTCTAGTGCTTTTTCACTTATATGTAAAGCTACTTTATCCGCTGCACGTTTACCAACTTTTTTTATTTCTTCTTCCGTTAATTCTCGAAAAAACACTTCCATACAACGTGATCGAATTGCTGGCGGAATTTCTTCCGGTGTTCTTGTCGTTGCACCAATTAAACGGAAATCAGCAGGCAGTCCATTTTTAAAAATATCATGGATAAAGCTTGGTATTTGCGGATTCTCTTCGCTATAATAAGCACTTTCAAAAAATACTTTTCTATCTTCCAGTACTTTTAACAATTTATTCATTTGTATTGGATGTAGTTCACCAATTTCATCGATAAATAATACTCCACCATGGGCATTTGTCACTGCCCCTTGTTTCGGTTGAGGAATTCCTGCCTGTCCCATCGCACCCGCACCTTGATAGATTGGATCATGAACAGAGCCAATTAACGGATCAGCAATTCCTCTCTCATCAAATCTAGCTGTCGTAGCATCAAGTTCAACGAAAGATGCATCATGACGAAATGGTGACTTATCGTTTTTTTTCGCTTCTTCTAGCACAAGTCTTGCTGCAGCCGTTTTTCCAACCCCTGGTGGACCGTAGATGATTACATGTTGTGGATTTGGTCCGCATAGTGCTGCTCTCAGTGCTTTAATACCGTCTTCTTGCCCAATGATGTCGGAAAAACTAGATGGCCGTACCATTTCAGCAAGTGGTTCTGTAAGCTTTATTAAGCGCATTTTCCTTAATGTTTCCATTTCCTTCTTTGATTCACGATCTATTGAAACTTTTTGTGTTCGCTGGTTTTTCAATAAGTTCCAAAAATAAAGTCCAATAATCACACCAAAAAATAATTGAATGATTACAATTAACCCAGTGATATTCATCATATTCCCTCCAGTAAAACTAGTCTCTCGTTGTCTTATTTTTCTTTAATTCCTAATCGAGTTCAACAACATTTAATTCAATCTTTGCTGTGAACAGTTAAGGATATAATAACTTTTTATACGAACTAGTATCTCCTTTAATTGGTGGGAATAAACAAAAATTTCAATGTCTTGATTGATTTGTCAAAGAGACTTTCGTTAACGTGGCAAGTATTTCTTTTAGCAAAATTTTTTCTTTCTGAATGTTATAGTCGTTACAAAATAAAAAAGCAATTCTTCTGTTAGCTAATTTCCTAACAAAAGAATTGCTTGTATTTTTGGATGTTTTTCATCGGTATGTTTAAGCGGAAGTTTTTTCTTCCTTATTTACAACGGTACCGTCTTTTAATACTAGCTTTGGTTGACTTGTGTTTAAAACAGCATCTTTCGTAATGATACATTTTGCAATATCGTCACGAGATGGTAGATCAAACATTACTTCTAACATAATGCCTTCTACGATGGAACGTAAGCCACGTGCACCTGTTTTTCTTTCAATTGCCTTTTTCGCAATTTCGCCAAGTGCCTCATCTTCAAATTCCAATTCCACATTATCTAGTTCTAACATTTTTTGGAATTGTTTCACTAATGCATTTTTCGGTTTAGTTAAAATTTGAATTAGAGCAGCTTCATCCAGTTTTTCTAAGCTAGCAATTACTGGAAGACGACCGATAAATTCTGGAATTAACCCAAATCTCAATAAATCTTCTGGCAGTACTTTTGTTAATAAATCTTTTTCATCAGCAAGTTGTGTGCTTTCAGATCCGAAACCAATTACTTTTTGTCCGAGACGACGCTTAATGATTTGCTCGATACCATCGAAGGCACCACCACAAATAAATAAAATATTCGTCGTATCAATTTGAATAAATTCTTGATGTGGATGTTTACGACCACCTTGTGGAGGTACACTTGCAACTGTTCCTTCTAAAATTTTCAGTAACGCTTGCTGTACCCCTTCTCCAGATACATCCCTTGTAATCGACGGATTTTCAGACTTTCTGGCAATTTTATCAATTTCGTCGATGTAAATAATCCCCTTTTCCGCTCGTTCTACATCGTAATCTGCGGCTTGAATTAATTTCAATAGAATATTTTCTACGTCTTCACCGACATATCCAGCTTCTGTTAACGATGTAGCATCTGCAATGGCAAACGGAACATTTAAAATTCGCGCCAATGTTTGCGCAAGTAATGTTTTCCCGCTACCTGTAGGACCAATTAAACAAATGTTACTTTTTGATAATTCCACATCGTCAACTTTGTTTTTTGTATTAATTCGTTTGTAATGGTTATATACTGCAACAGCTAACGTCTTTTTTGCTTGCTCTTGACCGATAACATATTCATTTAATATTTCATGTATCTCTTTCGGTTTTGGTACATCTTTGAATTCTACTTCTTCTTCTGTACCTAATTCTTCTTCCACAATTTCGGTACATAACTCAATACATTCATCACATATATATACACCCGGTCCAGCAACTAACTTACGGACTTGATCTTGTGTTTTTCCGCAGAAAGAACATTTTAATTGTCCTTTTTCATCATTAAATTTGAACAAAATTGTTCACCCCTTCATCTTTTCTACTGAGGTTCTTTACAAAGCTTAGCGATTATATTTATTGTAAAACAAATAAAACGAAAATACAGTAAAAAGGATTTGTTAAACATTTACATCATGCGAGCTCATTTACTGAGATGGGAACGTTTTCTATTGTTTTTTGTCCTATATCGCTAAATCTGTTGAGAACTTATCTTTAATCCTTCATTTATTTAGTATGTAATGGATTGTAGCACATTTTTCTGAATTATAGGAAATGAAATGCACTTATTTTAAAAACTATAGAATATCATTTTAATGAATATGTATAGCATATGCAAGTTCTATGGAATCATTTTCGGTAAAAAATAGAATCAGTCATAAACTTATAAAAATTCAAAAATATTATATGTATGTAAAAAATATATGTAATGAAGGATGCTTTTTGAACTATAATTTGAAAAAATCTTAAGGATAAAACAAGGCACGAATGAAATGCCTCCGCGCCTTGTTTTATTTAAAATTATGATGCAACAGTTGTACTATTGTCTACAAGGAATTGAACTGCTTTGTTCATTTTCAAGTCATCTTTTAGTCCATCTAATGATGCACCTAAAGCTTCTTTAATATTGTCAGCAGTCATATTGTAAAGACCTGCTAGGCGTTCAATTTCAGCTTCCACTTCTTCCTCGGTTACTTCAATATTTTCAGCTTTCACGATTGCTTCTAATGTTAAGCTGATTCGAACGCGCTTTTTGGCATCTACTTTCATTTGGTCCTTCAATGCATTTTTATCTTGACCAGTTAGTTGAGTATATAATTCAAGATTTAATCCTTGGGATTGCAATCTTTGCTCGAATTCACCTAGCATACGATCAAGTTCTGTATCAACCATTTCTTCAGGAATATCGATTTCTGCATTTTCTGCAGCTTTTTCTAATACAGTGTTTTCAACAAAGTGTTTTGCTTCATGTTCTTTGTCGTGGGTTAGACGGTGTTTAATTTTATCTTTTAATTCGTCTAAAGTTTCTACTTCTTCATCTGCATCAATGGCAAAATCATCGTTTAACTCAGGTAGTTCTTTCGTTTTAATTTCATGAACTTTTACTTTAAATACGGCAGGTTTTCCAGCTAATTCTTCTGCATGATATTCTTCAGGGAATGTAACTTCCACTTCTTTTTCTTCTCCTGATGCAATACCAATCAATTGTTCTTCAAAGCCAGGAATAAATGAATTTGAACCAAGTTCTAGTGAGTAATTTTCTGCTTTTCCGCCTTCGAATGCTTCCCCATTAACAAAACCTTCGAAATCAATTACTACCGTATCACCGTTTTCTGCTGTTCCTTCTTCTTTTACTACTAGTTCTGCATGGCGTTCTTGAAGTTGTTTTAATTCTTTTTCCACATCTTCATCGGTAACTTCTGTGTCAAATTTTTCTACTTCTAAACCTTTGTATTCACCAAGTTTTACTTCTGGTTTTACAACTACTTCTGCTTTAAAAATTAAGTTCTTGCCTTTTTCAATTTGTTCAATATCGATTTGTGGTTGAGCTACTGGCTCAATTCCTGTTTCTTCCACTGCTTTTGCATATTCTTCTGGTAATAGAATATCAAGAGCATCTTGGTAGAGCGCTTCTACGCCAAATCTTTGTTCAAAAATTGGTCTAGGTACTCTTCCTTTACGGAACCCTGGAATATTAACATCTTTTACAACTTTTTTAAAAGCAGCATCTAGTGCTTTATTAAAGACTTCCGCTTCAACTTCTATCGTTAACTCCCCGCGGTTGCCTTCTAACTTTTCCCATTTTGCGGACATACCGTTTCCCTCCAAAATCTATTTTTAAACTTTATAGGTTGTTCTTATATGTAGCCCTCTTCGTTACATGTTAATAAATATATTATAAGGCATATTTAAAAAAGAACATACTTCAACTTTTCCATTATAACATAGGTTTCCTTTGTTTCAAGTTATCGATTTAAATTTGTGATTGAAAATTCTTATCCACTAATAAAATGAACGAAACCTTTTCTTCAATCTCATGCAAATCAACTTGATGAACATTTAAAAAGTAATTAGAGATCGTCTCATCTTGCATATATATGCTTACGACATGGGCTAAAGCAGCCGACCACTTCACTTCGTCTATGTATCTTTTTTCCAATGGATAGATTGCAAAAAAGAATTGATCAGCTATTGTTAAAACGAATTCAACAATACTCGGATAATCGTTTTCAAACGTTGATTCCAGGATTGTTTTAACATTTTTTATGAATGGAACGTCGGATAAAGCTTCATAGTCAAAAATATTAATATTGATAGTATGACCAAATTTTGCCACAGTTAAATCATTTTTATAAGAAATTTCTTTTAACGTATTCAGCAAAATCGTTTTTAACAACGGATTGCTCTTCTCACTGGCTAAAAATTGTTCAATATCTTGTTCATATTTGCCTATGTTCTTTTGTGTCAATCTCGCAATTCTGTTTATTATTTCTTCCTGAGTTCCTTCGATTAATGAAAAATCATCTTCTTCCACTCGTTCTTCCACTAGCATCGCTTCACTTAGATCGAGCAAATAATTAAATTGGTCTAATTTTTCTGTAGGTATCGTCTTTTCCTTTCGCATCCTTTCAATAACTGTACCAATGGTTTCATAATCATGCATTTGAAAAAGAATAGTTATGTATATTTCTTGTGTTTGAAACTCATCACCGATTTGAAACTGAAGCATCTCTTCCGATAATTTTCTAGCCTTTTGTAAATTTCCTTGCTTCATATAGGCAGCTATTAGCGTATAATAAATATTTTCATTTTCGTCATCGATTCTTTTTGCTTCTAATAAATAATTTATTGCTTCATTTATATGATTATTTTCCAACAAATCTAGCCCTTTTTGAAATAATCTCTGCTCTAAATTAGGAAATGGAATTATTTTATTATTGTCTTCCTTCATAGATATCCCACTCTTTTTATTTTTTGGAGTCTCTGCCTTCTATCATTAGCGATCAACGCTTTACATATTAGTGAAAATAATCGGTGAAAACAAGTATTTCGTTTTAATGATACACGTTGTTCTAAAAACTATTGAGTCCTATTTTCGTAAGAACTAATCATCTACGTAAAAAAACACCACAAACATTTTGTGGTGCATAAAAGAATTCCAATAGCGTCCCAGACGAGATTCGAACTCATGACCTACAGCTTAGGAGGCTGTCGCTCTATCCTGCTGAGCTACTGGGACAAGACAGTACTCGCTTACGACTTACATATTTTAACATAGAAGAACGGAAAAATAAAGACCGATATTTTGTTCTCCACTTATATGAAAAATGATAAAGTGGATGATTATTTGACTTTTACGTCCGAAAAAAAAACGCCTAACCTTTACATAAAGATTAGACGATTTCTAGCGTCCCAGGAGAGATTCGAACTCCCGACCGACGGCTTAGAAGGCCGTTGCTCTATCCTGCTGAGCTACTGGGACAAGTACTTATGTTTTTTCAAAGACAAGATTTATTATAGGTGGTTTTTTATTTAATGTCAACAGTTTTTTATAAAAGTTTTTCCAGCTGACATTTTCAACTACTTGCATGCATTTTTTGAAGCAACAATTTAAGCGATTTTTCTTAACATAGTTATTTTATCGGATAAAATGGTTTATTTCAATTGTTTTTTCGTTGGAATCATTTCCGGGTCTTGATATATGCATTCTTTTCTTTTTTAATCTAAATGTACATCCATAAACATCATGCTCCATATTTAATAAAAGAGACACTAAAAAGAGTGTGAATCCAGCTATAATATGAATTACACTCTTTTTATTTACAGTCTCTTTATTCGTTTAAAAGGGAACGATACACCGTTACAAATGCTGTTTAATTTTTTGAAAACACTTGGTCAAAGATTTTTTCACCGGTTAGCTCGAATACTTCTACTTGCCATTTTTCCTCACTAATATGTAAAAGGACGTATGTTTTCTCTTTTCGCATCCGAGGTAATCTTAAACTCCCTGGATTGATAAATAATAAATTATTTATTTTTTCAATCCCTAATATGTGGGAATGGCCGTAACAAATGATGTTTGCATCATGTTCTTGTGCTTGATATTGTAACGACAAAAGGGATGATTTAACATTATATAAATGACCGTGGGTGACAAAAATACGATCCTTGGCATTCAATACAAGTTGATTCGGAAAATTCGGTTCAAAATCGCAGTTCCCACTTACTACTTCATATCCTTCAAGAGCTTTATGGTCTGCAGTTAATTCTGAATCCCCGCAATGTATATAAAAATCCGCCTCATGTCGCTGTTTTACTTGAATTAGTTCATCTGTTAATCCATGGCTATCACTACAAATTAGCACTTTCATCGGTTTCACCTTTCTTAAAATGTTTGTTCACCCAATTACGTAATTGTTTTATTGCTTGTCCGCGATGACTAATGTTATTTTTTTCATCTGGTAGTAATTCAGCCATTGTTTTTCCTAAATCTGGAATATAGAAAATCGGGTCATATCCAAAACCATTATTCCCTCTTCGTTCTGTTAAAATCAACCCGTTACAAATACCGGTAAAAAGCTTTGTTTCTTGTCCTGGGATAGCAACAGCTAATGTGCAATGAAAATGGGCAGTCCGGTTTTCCTGTGGTACGCCGTTCAGTTCTGTTAATACTTTATCAATATTAGCATCATCATTTTTTTCTAGACCAGCATACCTTGCCGAATAAACTCCTGGTTTTCCATCTAATGCATCTATCACTAATCCGGAATCATCAGCAATTACCACTTGATTTAATAAAACACTTGTCATTTCCGCCTTTAAAATAGCATTTTCTGCAAAAGTAGTACCTGTTTCCTCGACATCTGGTATATCTTTCAAATCTAATAATGTCTTTACTTCGTATCCTAGCGGTGCAAAGATTTCTTGGAATTCTTTTGCTTTACCTGGATTTTTCGTTGCAATAATTATTTCCATAACAGACCTCTCAATTCTTATTACATATTATTTATTTCCTTCTAATATTTTATTTGCGATTGCCCCTAAAACATCCTTTTGTTCGGATATTAACTGTTCAATCCCAGACTTTGCTAATTGAAGTAAATTATTCAATTCATCATAAGAAAAAGTGGATTCTTCTCCTGTCCCTTGAATTTCCACGAATTGATATTGGCCAGTCATAACGATATTCATATCGACTTCCGCTTCAGAGTCTTCAGCATAATTCAAATCTAACACTGCTTGTTTATTTTTTAATACTCCGACACTAATTGCTGCTAAAAAATCAGTTAAAGGAAATTTAGGAAGAGATTTTTCTTCATACAATTTATTTAAGGCAATAGCCAATGCTACAAATGCACCTGTAATTGATGCGGTTCTAGTGCCACCGTCTGCTTGAATAACATCACAATCAATCCAAATAGTGCGTTCTCCTATCACTTCTAATAAAACGACCGATCTTAAGGCGCGACCAATGAGGCGTTGAATTTCCATCGTTCTGCCGGATACTTTCCCTTTGGTGGATTCACGAATATTTCTTTGTCCCGTTGCACGTGGCAACATCGAATATTCTGCTGTAATCCACCCTTTTCCAGTCCCTCTCATAAACGGTGGTACCCGTTCCTCAATACTTGCGGAGCAAATCACTTTCGTATCACCAATCTCGATTAAAACAGACCCTTCTGGATGTTTTATATAGTTCGTTGTGATTTTAATCGGTCTTAGTTGATTATAGACTCGTCCATCCACTCTTGTCATGATTAATTCCTCCTAAATAGCTACACAACAAAAAAGATTTTTTTCGAAATGTAACTTACTTTTAAGTAATAGAAAAAGAGGTAGCTTACCTACCTCTGCCAATTTATTTATAGTATATCAAATTTTATACATTAAAAACTACCAGTATTAACATTTTTCGGACGAGTAACAGGTTCTGTCATTGGTTCACCTTCTTGTGTTACTACAGAGCTATCACCGTTAACTTGAATAGAAACTCCTTTAATATCCTCTAGCTCTGTCAATGATAAAACTATCATGTTTAACAAATCATTACTAATTACGTTTTTATCAAAGTTTGCTAACACATTTTCATTAAAGTTCAATGTTGCAATTCCATCTTCTACTTTTGCCTCGAGTAGTTCGGCATCAGGGTTGAATAATGAGAAGAGCGGACTATTAATATTTGGACCTTTAATTAATTGTTCCACTACGGAAGATACTTTATCGGTCTTTTCATTACTAATTCGTTTCGTTACAGGGACGTAATAACTATTATAGTCTGTTTGGGCAACATAATATACCGTAACTGGGTGCGTATTCGCTAAATCGACAACACCATTGACATCATAGTTAATCCCTGTTTTTCTTGATAACACTTCAGAAATAGGTGTGCCATTCACTGGCATTTCTTTTAATTCATTTCCATTCAGCTTCAGTTTAACACTTGTAACAGTGTCAAATTGAGTTAATGTCCATGTAATGGATTCTAAGATTTTCAACTCATCTTCTGCAGCATAGTCTTTAAATTCTTTTGAAAAATTAACGGTAGCAACGCCATCATCCGTAATATCGACGGTTAACTCAGTGCCAGCAGGTAGTACTGCACGAAAATCATTTGGAAGCATCTCAGATATCGGACCATCAGCGACCAAATGTTCTAATGCTTGCTTTGCAACACTTGTTGTTTTTGGTAATTCAAAAGTTTGTGGTACAACGAAACCATGTTTATCGATTAAGTACAGCTCCGTTTTAATTTTTTCATCAACTGATTCTTCATCTTTCTCATCTTTGCTAACATTCAAATCATCTTCATAGGTAACAGACGACTTCGGTGGATCTATCTTTTCTTTACTACCTCCAAATAAACCACATCCCGATAAAAGTATGGAAGCAGTTAATATGAACAGAAAAAAGAATTTCTTTTTCATAACTTGTACCCCTCCTAAGACAGTTTGTACTACATATATACGAGCACTCCTATTAAAGTAGACCGTTTCCTTTTAGAAAAATGGACATCTTTTTTTAGAATGATGGAGCGGGTAATTAACTGCTATAAAGAGATGGTAATAATCAATGAGAAAAGAGTCTTTAAAAAAATCATACATTAATAACAAAATAGTCGTCCTAAAAGGGAAACTTCCAAAGTTAAATAAGCAAAATATCGATATAACAACAAAAACAAGGACTGTCCAGAAGTCAATGATGACTTTCTAGACAGCCCCCTCATAGTTGGACATTTTCTACTTGCAAATCATTTGTTCCTAGCCAGTTTTCGGCAATTTGTTTAAATCGATCGACCGAACCTGTTGTTAAAAAGATATGTTCTGGCTGCTCATTCGATTTATTCAACATATTTGTATGATCCAAAATGACACTTGCTTCCCTTGCTGTTTCTTCCCCAGAACTGATGATTTTTACATTATTACCAAAATACTCCTCTATTACCGGTTGTAGCAGTGGATAATGAGTGCAACCTAAAATTAACGTGTCCAGCTTTTCATTGTTGAATGGGGCTAATGTTTCCGCTACAATCTGTTTCGTTTCTTGACTTTCAATTTCTCCATTTTCAACGATTGGAACGAATTTCGGACAAGCAAGGCCAGTAACTTTCGTTTTTTTTCTAATTGATTTTAACGCCTTCTCATAAGCTTTACTATGAATGGTCATTTCGGTTCCGATTACTCCGATATGATATCCTCTAGATATTTTAATAGCTGCCCTCGCACCAGGATGAACAACGCCTAAAACGGGAATCGATAGCTCTGCGCGAATTTCCGGTAACGCGACAGCAGTTGCTGTATTACAAGCGATAATTAACATTTTAATATCAAATTTTTGAAGATAGCGGGTTAATTCCCAAGTAAATTGTTTAATCTCCTCACTAGGTCTAGAACCGTATGGACAGCGTGCCGTATCTCCAATATACACAATCGGTTCGTGGGGCAATTGACGCATCATTTCTTTTACGACGGTTAGTCCGCCAACGCCTGAGTCTAAGATGCCAATTGGTTTCGTGTTCAAATAACTCGCCTCAATCTTTCTATTACAGTTTATGATTTCTTCATATTTTCATGAAGTTTTTTTAAATTCTTCTGTAAAAAATTAACTTCTTCCTCGGAAAAGTTCGCTAAAATATCATTTAAATAAACTTGCCGTTTTTTAATCACTTCATCGATAATTCGTACACCTTCATTCAGTAAATGAATCCGAACAACGCGCCGGTCCTTCTCATCTTTCACCCGTTTCACGAGCTCATTTTTTTCCATTCGATCAATTAAATCGGTTGTCGTACTGAAAGCTAAATACATTTTATTAGAAAGTTCCCCAATAGTCATATCACCTTCTTCAAAAAGCCACTGTAAAGCGACAAATTGTGGTGGTGTTATCGTATATGTACTTAAAATTTCCCGTCCCTTTTGTTTTATTAATCCAGAGATGTAACGTAAATCTTTTTCAATTTCAGCAACTGTTACTAAATCGGTTTGTTTCATTATTTCTTTTTCCACATAAGCACCTCCTATAGTTCATTCATAAAAATGCATTTCCTATCAAGTATTAGTACATGTACAATAAATAATCTCTGCCTTTATGCCTATACTTTATTGTCCAATGTTTCTTAGAAAAATTCAAGGACAAATTAATTTACGGTCCCTTGCTAATATAATAAAAATCGTACGAACTTAACAAATTTAAACCGGCCCCCTGAATCGGATAGGCCGGTATTTTTTAAAGCTTTAATTCCCCCATGCGGAGAAGTTCGACGACAGCTTGTGAACGCCCCTTTACTCCAAGCTTTTGCATGGCATTTGAAATATGGTTTCGAACTGTTTTTTCGCTAATGAATAGCTCCTGTGCTATTTCCTTCGTTGTTTTATCTTGTACTAGCAGTTCGAATACTTCTCTTTCTCTTTTTGTTAACAATGGCTTGTGAGTGAAATCATTCTCCTTCAAATACATGAACCCTCCTTGCCTTCGCCAGCTAGATAACGCGGGGATGGGTATATATCGTCACCATATCATATGTGAACAAACGTATGTAAGTGACTACAAAAACCTATAAGTAAGAAAATAGGCGCAAAGATAAACACCTGGCAAGGACGGTAAAAAGTTTCATTAATTTTATTCCTTGTAACAGGAGACCTATGACTACGATCATCACTTACTTATTGAGTTTTCCATTATATTTTTTACTCTTTCAAAGCTTTTGAGCATCTCTTGTGTCCACGCTTCTGCTTTCCCTAATTTGCGGTTAAAGTGGACCATCGTTCCTCTTCCTGTGAAACAAATGGATCCGTCTCTCTTTTTGCCGAGATAGTGTAAATCAACAGATGATGTTCCAATTCGGTTTGCTTTCACATACACACGAATTTCCTCATCAAAAAACATTTGTGCCAAAAAATCACATTGAAGGTCAGCTACTACTGGAATTGTCTCACTTTTTGGATGAGACCAGTCTTGCATAAAACCGAGTGACTTAAAATATTCAATTCTCGCCATTTCAAAATAAACGAAAGGAACCGTATTATTCACATGGCCGAACATATCTGTTTCAGAAAAACGTACTTTAATCGGATAATAAAACTCAAATTCTTGCAGCCACTTATCAAAATCAGCAATATATGGAATTTTTTTCATAATATTGACCTCTCTTTTATTGTATGATAATCGGTTGAAAAAGTGTTCCTCAGTAAATGAATGATTATTCATTCATTTACTGAGGAAAAAGTTGGTTCACACACATGTGAACCAACTACGAATCTATTAAGATACCTTTTTATAATTAATAATCACTACCAAAGAAGTTACGGAACATTTGAACCGTAGTTTCTCGGTTAAGAGCCGCAATAGATGTAGTTAAAGGAATGCCTTTCGGACATGCTTGCACACAATTTTGCGAATTACCGCAGTTTGCAAGTCCACCTTCTCCCATAATAGCTTCTAAACGTTCTGCCTTATTCATAGCACCTGTTGGGTGAGCGTTAAAAAGACGTACTTGAGAAAGTGGCGCTGGACCGATAAAATTAGAATTAGCATTTACATTCGGACATGCTTCTAAACAGACACCACATGTCATACATTTTGATAATTCATACGCCCATTGACGCTTACTTTCAGGCATTCTTGGACCCGGTCCTAAATCATAAGTCCCATCAATTGGAATCCATGCTTTAACTTTCTTCAATGCGTCAAACATTCTGCTACGATCAATCACTAAATCACGAACGACTGGAAAAGTTTTCATAGGTTGCAACCGGATTGGTTGTTCCAGCTTATCCACTAATGCTGTACAAGATTGTTGCGGCTTGCCATTAATAACCATCGAACAAGCACCACAAACTTCCTCCAAACAGTTGCTTTCCCATGCAACTGGTGTCGTCTTTTTCCCCTCTGCTGTGACAGGATTCCGTTGAATTTCCATTAAACAGGAAATAACATTTAAATTAGGACGATAAGGTATTTCGAATTTCTCCTCATATGGGGGAGAATCTGGACTATCCTGTCTAGTAATAATTAATTGAATCGTACTCTTCTTTTCAACCATTTATTTATCTCCCCTCTCAATGTTTTTTCGTATAATCCCGTTTACGTGGCTTGATTAATGATACATCCACATTTTCGTAATGGAAGTTAGGTGCCTCATTCGGTGCAACAAACTTAGCCATGGTTGTTTTTAACCATTCTTCATCATTACGTTCTGGGAAGTCTGGTTTATAGTGAGCACCCCTAGATTCGTTCCGATTGTATGCCCCGATCGTAATTACACGAGCTAGTTGCAACATATTTTGTAGTTGTCTTGTGAACATTGCTCCTTGGTTGCTCCAGCGTGAAGTATCATTAACGTTAATATTTTTATAGCGTTCCAATAATTCTTGAATTTTTTCATCTGTTTTCAACAACTTATCATTATAACGGACAACGGTTACATTATCTGTCATCCATTCTCCTAATTCTTTATGCAATGCGTAGGCATTTTCTGTTCCATCCATTGCCAAGATTTCTTCCCATTTTTGTTCCTCTTGTTTTTGATACTTGTCAAAAATAGTAGATGAAAGACTTTCCGAACTTGTTTCAAGACCACTAATATATTCCACTGCTTTTGGACCTGCAACCATTCCGCCATAGATTGCCGATAGAAGTGAATTTGCCCCTAAGCGGTTGGCACCATGTTGAGAATAATCGCATTCACCAGCTGCAAAAAGTCCAGGAATATTTGTCATTTGGTCATAATCCACCCAAAGTCCACCCATCGAGTAATGAACAGCAGGGAAGATTTTCATCGGTACTTTCCGAGGATCATCGCCCATGAACTTCTCATAAATTTCAATTATTCCACCAAGTTTTACATCTAATTCATGCGGATCTTTATGAGACAGATCGAGATATACCATATTTTCGCCATTTATCCCGAGTTTTAAATCCACACAGACGTGGAAAATTTCCCTCGTTGCGATATCACGCGGTACTAAATTTCCATATGCAGGATACTTTTCTTCTAAGAAGTACCACGGTTTTCCATCTTTATATGTCCATACCCGGCCACCTTCTCCACGAGCGGATTCACTCATCAATCTGAGCTTATCATCCCCTGGAATAGCCGTTGGGTGAATTTGGATAAATTCGCCATTTGCATAGTATGCCCCTTGTTGGTAAACAATAGAAGCAGCAGAACCAGTATTAATAACAGAGTTCGTTGATTTTCCAAAAATAATACCAGGTCCACCAGTTGCTAAAATAACTGCGTCGGCACGGAATGTTTTAATTTCCATCGTTGTTAAGTTTTGCGCAACCATTCCTCGTGCTACTTGGTCGTCATCAAGGACAACACCTAAAAATTCCCAACCTTCATATTTTGTCACGATGCCATCTACTTCGTGACGACGAACTTGTTCATCTAATGCATATAATAATTGTTGACCGGTTGTTGCACCTGCATAAGCGGTTCGGTGGTGTAATGTTCCTCCAAATCGTCTAAAATCAAGTAAGCCTTCTGGGGTACGGTTAAACATGACGCCCATCCGGTCTAGTAAATGGATAATGCCTGGAGCAGCTTCACACATTGCTTTTACTGGAGGCTGATTTGCTAAGAAATCCCCGCCATAAACAGTATCATCAAAGTGTTTCCAAGGTGAGTCTCCTTCACCTTTCGTATTTACTGCTCCGTTAATACCACCTTGTGCACATACAGAGTGAGAGCGTTTCACTGGAACAAGTGAAAATAGATCCACCGGTACGCCTGCTTCTGCTATTTTAATTGTTGCCATTAGACCGGCTAAACCACCGCCAACAACAATAACTTTTCCTTTACTCATATTTGCGACTCACTCCTTCAAAATCTCTGAATTTTGCTCGTAAATAATATTTTCATTGTTAAAAATGTAACAATTATAATAAATGATAATTTCTGAAATTTAATTGCCTACTACGCTACGAATGCAAATAATGCGCGAACTCCAACGATAGAAAGGGCAACAAAAACTGCCAATGAAACATAGGTAAATATTAGTTGCGAACGTTGTGAAACCGTAATCCCCCAACTTACGCAGAAAGACCATAAACCGTTGGCAAAGTGGAAAACAGCCGATATTACACCAGCAATATAAAATCCTAACATAAACGGATTCGATAAAATATTTTCCATCATTTGGAAATTAACAGGTACATCGAAGAACTGGGCAGCAAGTCTTGTTTCCCATACATGCCAGGAAATAAAAACAATGAGGAAAATTCCTGTAATTCTTTGGAAAAAGAACATCCAGTTTCGAAAAGTACCATATTTAGAAATATTGTTTTTTGCCGTAAATGCAATGTATACACCATAAACTGCATGGTATAATAATGGCAACAAAATCACAAATATTTCTAAGAAATAGCGGAACGGTAGATTTTCCATGAATCCAGCTGCTTTATTAAATGCTTCTGGACCTTTTGTTGCAAAATGATTCACAATTAAGTGTTGAGTCAAAAACAGTCCAACCGGAATAACACCAAGCAATGAGTGAATTCTCCGGTTCACAAATTCTCGCTCTTTCGCCATCTTTGTAAGTACCCCCTTGGTCTAGTAAAATAATAATTTACTAATTTGTGACAAGTTCATTTTACCCCTATTTTCTGAAAGCGTCAAGAAAACGGTACCAACATCAATAATATTCAAAAAGTAAATTAGTTATGTTTGAATGTTTTAAATATTTGTTTTTAAGGCTTTTCCTAATGTGGAAATATTTTCTTTCAATATACTAATATAATTTTTTTCCAGTGAAAAAATTCATAAATATTTTTTACCAAATTGTATATAATAGAATCATAGAAGAGGGGGAGCAATGTGAAAAAACAGATTTTGGAAGAAAGAAAAAGTACTTTAGAATTATCCATACCAGCTTTCGGGTATGAACTCATACGGGAAGAACTGTTGACAGATTTATTAGGAAACGATGCCCCTATTATATTATACTGGGCAGGAAAAAGAATAGCACGAAATTATCCATTATTTACGATAAACGAAATCCGTGACTTTTTCCAAAACGCCGGATGGGGAAATTTACATTTATTGGAGGAAAAGAATAACGAAATCACCTTTGAACTTTCTGGAGATTTGATTCACCATAGATTGGAAACGAAAGTAAATCCTACCTTTCAGTTGGAGGCTGGCTTTTTAGCAGAACAAATCCAACAAATGCGGAAAGTTTATGCGGAAACGTTTGAACATCCAAAAAAACGCAATTATACTGTTACATTTACCGTTAAATGGGATCATATTCCCTTTAATGAATGATTAACCAATTGTATAGGTCCGTATTTTTTTGGACAAACAATACACTATTTGCTATTCAAACTAAACAAATTAAATGAAAAAGGACTGTCTGAAAACGTCTCGTATTCGATAACTTCCCTAACCACTTTTTCAGGCAGCCTTTTCCTTTTCGATACTTTTAACGTACTTTTTCCTCCACTTTACCTAAATTATAAATATTATGTAACGTTTGGGCAGCTTTGATTACTTCTCCTTCAGCGACAACAACGGAAATTTTAATCTCCGAAGTACTGACCATTTTTATAAAAATATTTTCATTTGCTAAAGCTTCAAACATTTGAGCAGCGACACCAGGGTTGGAAACCATTCCTGATCCTACAATTGATACTTTTGCCAGTCCAGTTTCCCACTCAATATGATCAAATTGAATTAGATCTTTTTGTTTATTGAGAACATCCATTGCTATTTCTAAATCATCCGTTTTTACGGAGAAGGAAAGATTATTTAAAGAGTTATCAGTAGTATTTTGAATAATAATATCAACGTCTACTTGATTTTTTGCCAAAGATGTAAATATGGAAGAAAGGCTATTAATAGCATTGGGCAAGCCAAAAACCGTAATTCTAGTAATATGTTTTTCGAATGCGACTCCTCTTACGATTAAATGATTTTCCATCGTTGTTTCCTCCTCAATAATTGTTCCGGTTTTATTTTCTACACTTGATTTAACAACTAATTCGACGTGATAATTTTTCGCAAATTCTACAGCCCGTGGATGGAGAACGGCTGCTCCTAAATTTGCCAACTCTAACATTTCATCGTAAGAAACAGAATACAGTTGTCTAGCATTACGGATGGCACGCGGATCCGCGGTGAATACCCCTGTTACATCTGTATATATTTCACATCTTTCCGCTTTCAATGCTGCCGCCAACGCTACCGCGGTCGTGTCTGAACCACCTCGACCTAATGTTGTTATTTCTCCTAACTCTGAAATACCTTGAAAGCCTGCAACGATAACGATTTTATTGTTATTAAGCTCTGTTTTCAGTCTAGTTATATCAATATCGACAATTCGTGCATTGTTATGGAATGGTTCCGTTTTAATCCCTGCTTGCCAACCAGTTAATGAGATAGCTTCGTATCCTTTGTCTAGTAAAGCCATCGTTAATAAAGCAATTGTCACTTGTTCTCCTGTCGACAAAAGCATGTCCAGTTCACGTTTATTCGGTTTGGCGGTAATTTGTTTTGCATAATCCACTAAATAATCTGTCGTTTTTCCCATTGCTGAGACTACGATGACTACTTGATTGCCTAATTTAATTTGTTCAATGATTCTTGAAGTAATCATTTTAATTCTGTCTATCGTACCTACCGATGTTCCCCCATATTTTTGAACGATAATTGCCATTTCAAGCCCTCCAAGATAATTTCTCATTACTTTTCTTTGATCATTTTCTGTTTACAATCATTTTTTTCAATAAGACGCTGTTTAACTGTGTTGTTGAATAAAAAATAAAAAAAAAGACAATGGGGCGTTTATCCCATTGTCTGTGCATACAAGTAAATAATTGTATTCACAGTGAGATAGCTCTCCAAGCAAAAAGTCTTGACAGTTTTGCATTTATTCAATAACAAAACCAAGAAAAATAAGAAGTGAGCTTACTTTTCTTTCGGCAAACTTTCCTTTCCATGTTTTTCTTTGGGGCTCATTCCCCTCCAAACATTTACTATTAAAGTTCGCACCTCTATCATCACTATTTAAGTGGTTAAATTCAATTTTTCTAATCATAGCATATATATAAAAAATTAACAATTATTTTTTTCAATATATAATATAAATTAACAATGCACCCACAAAATCAAAATCTCACGAGGAAGTTCGCCTTATTCTCCTTGAAGTTTTTCTATTAATGCTTCGCTAATATTCTTCGGCAAGCCGATTTGAATAAACTCATCTATCGTCGCTGCCTTCATTTTTTTTACAGAGCCGAAATGTTTGAGCAACAATTTTTTTCGTTTTTCACCAATACCTGGGATATCATCCAAAATAGATTGGAACATCGACTTACCGCGCAATTGTCGGTGGAAAGTAATGGCAAAGCGATGAACTTCATCTTGTATTCGTTGCAGTAAATAAAATTCCTGGCTACTTCTAGAAAGAGGAATTATCCCGAGTGGCTCACCAAACAGTAAATCGGCCGTTTGATGCTTATCATCTTTTGCTAACCCTGCAATGGGAATATTTAAACTTAGCTCATTTTCTAAAATATCACGGGCTGCTTCAATTTGGCCTTTCCCTCCATCAATAATAATTAAATCTGGCAGTGGCAAATTTTCCTTCAATACTCTTGTGTAACGCCTTCGGACAACTTCACGCATCGATTCATAGTCATCTGGTCCAACTACTGTTTTTATTTTATATTTTCGATATTGCTTTCGGTCTGGCTTCCCGTTCGTAAAAACAACCATTGCCGAAACGGGATCTGTCCCTTGTATATTCGAATTATCAAATGCTTCAATGCGATAAGGTGTATAAATTCCCATTATTTTTCCTAGCTTTTCGACAGCTTTAACCGTTCTTTCTTCATCCCGTTCGATTAAGGAAAATTTTTCTTTTAAAGCAGCAGTTGCGTTTTTAACTGCTAAATCGACTAAGTCCTTTTTTTGCCCACGTTTTGGCTGAACTATTTTTACCTTCAATAATTCTTTCGCTAATTCTTCATCTATTTTTTCTTGGATTAAAATTTCTCTTGGCTTAAAATGATTCGGTTGGTCGTAAAATTGGCCGAGAAACGTTAACATTTCCTCTTCAGGTTCCCCATAAACGGGGAACATTGATACGTCCCTTTCAATCATTTTTCCGGAACGAATGAAAAATACTTGAACACACATCCAACCCTTATCAACTGAATAACCAAACACATCGCGATCAACAAAATCGGTCTGTGTCATCGTTTGTTTTTCCATCGTTGCTTCAATATGAGCGATTTTATCACGATATTCCTTCGCCCGTTCAAAATCAAGTGCCTCCGCAGCTTCATGCATCTTTGCCGTTAAATCTGTTTTAATTTCCTTATACCCTCCATTAAGGAAACGGGTAATTTCTTCGGTCATTTCCTTATATGTTTCGTCTGAAACTGGATAGATACATGGAGCTAAACATTGACCGATATGGTAATAAAGACAAACACGATCTGGAAGTGTCGAACATTTTCTTAACGGATACAGTCGATCGAGTAATTTTTTTGTTTCTTTCGCAGCTAGCACATTTGGATACGGTCCAAAATATTTCCCCTTATCCCGTTTCACCTTTCTTGTAATAATTAACCGAGGATGTCTTTCGGCGGTTAATTTGATGAAAGGATAGCTTTTGTCATCTTTCAGCATAATATTGTACTTTGGGTCGTATTGTTTAATTAAGTTCATTTCTAATATTAATGCTTCAATGTTTGATGAAGTGATGATATATTCGAAGTCCTCAATTTCGTTCACTAATGATTGTGTTTTTCCGTCATGAGAGCCAGTAAAATAGGAACGAACACGATTTTTTAATATTTTCGCCTTTCCTACGTAAATAACTATTCCTTGCCGGTCTTTCATTAAATAACAACCAGGCTGGTCAGGTAAGAGGGCAAGTTTTTCTTTAATTTTGTTTGATACCATTGTTTCAACTCCACCTGTACGAAAAATAAATGATATCCATATTATACATTAATAGTCTGATTATTAGTTATTACACTGAAAATAAAAAAGCAGCCACAATGGACCGCTTTTACATTTGAAAGAGTTTATTTATTATAGATGTGGATTAATTACTTCAAGTAACGCTTCTTTTGGACGGTAGCCAATTACTTTATCGACGATTTCGCCGTCTTTAAATAAAATTAAAGTTGGGATACTCATAACCCCATATTGTGCGGCCGTTTCTTGATTTTGATCGACATCTAGTTTAACGATTTTAACTTTATCGCCCATTTCTCCGTCTATTTCTTCTAATACCGGTGCAATCATTTTACAAGGTCCACACCAAGTTGCCCAAAAGTCAGCTAAAACAAGACCTGAACTAATTTCTTGGCTAAAACTTTGATCATTAGCGTTAACAATTGCCATACAGCTTACCTCCTATTTAGTACTTAAATCTAAAGACAGTATACCATTGTTTGGAAAAGGATGCGAATAAAAAGTTTCAAAAACATTTTTCCCTAATCTGAAAAAAATAACCGAAGATGATGAGTAAAACAGAAAAAAGCAACACTACGAATTTTTACTAAACGTAGATGTTGCTTGCAAGACAATCTAATATTTTATACTATAAGGGGTATTGTTCGTGCTCGGAAAGCAAACGGTCCAACCAATTCACTCTTAATTATGCATTAACTAATAATTTTTTAAATTCCTCTGTTAACATCGGTACAACTTCAAATAAGTCACCAACGATACCGTAATCAGCTACTTTAAAAATATTCGCTTCAGGATCTTTGTTGATAGCAACAATTACTTTTGAATTGGACATTCCTGCTAAATGTTGAATCGCACCCGAAATTCCGACAGCAATATACAAATCAGGAGTAACAACTTTTCCTGTTTGGCCAATTTGTAATGAATAATCACAGTAATCAGCATCACATGCTCCACGAGAAGCTCCAACTGCGCCACCTAACACATCTGCTAATTCTTGTAATGGTTTAAATCCACTCGCACTCTTCACACCACGTCCACCTGCGACAACGACTTTAGCCTCGGATAAGTCAACACCTTCACTCGTTTTGCGCACAATTTCTTTTATAATCGTTCGTAAATCTTTAATTTCTACTGAGATGCTGGATACTGTACCTGTACGCGAATCATCCTTTTCTAGCGGAGCAATATTGTTTGGACGAATGGTTATAAATAGTTTATCACTAGTGATGATTTTCTTTTCGAATGCTTTCCCCGAATAAATTGGTCTAGTAAATACAAGATTACCGCCTACTTCTTCAATTGCAGTAACATCAGATACTAATCCAGAATCAATTTTCGTTGCAATTTTCGGTGCTAAATCCTTACCTAAAGCTGTATGCCCAAACACAATTCCATCTGGATTCTCTTCATTTATAACCGCCATCAACGCTTGGGAATATCCATCGGATGTGTAGTGATCCAACTTATCATCTTCAACTAAAACAACACGGTCTGCACCATATTGAATTACTTCATTTGCCAATCCCGCAACATCTTTTCCAACTAAAACTCCTACTACTTCGCCACCATCCGCAATTGTTTTTCCAGCAGCAACTGCTTCAAAGGAAACATTTCGTAATGAGCCATCTTTCACTTCACCTAAAATAATGACTTTTCTCGCCATGTTAAAAACCCTCCTGTTCGTCTCTCCAAAAATATTATTCTATTCGTTTTTCGTTCAAAAATATATTGACTTCTTGATATGCATATTGTTCTATTAAATAACCTTAGCTTCTGTGTGCAAAAGACTAACTAGTTCCTTTACTTGATCAGCGAGTTCCCCTTCTAATATTTTTCCAGCGGCCTTTTCTGCCGGTAAAAACACTTCCATTGTTTTTGTTTTTGCTTCCACATCGTCCTCATCTAAATCTAAGTCATCTAATTCCAGTTCTTCAAGCGGTTTCTTTTTCGCTTTCATAATACCTGGAAGCGAAGGATATCTTGGCTCATTTAATCCTTGTTGTGCTGTTACTAATAATGGCAAGAAAGTTTCTATTTTCTCCTCATCGCCCTCCACATCTCGTACAACGCTTACATTTGTCCCATTAATATCAAGCTTTGTAATTGTTGTTACATATGGAATTCCTAACAATTCTGCAACTCGTGGCCCAACTTGACCAGAGCCACCATCAATGGCTACATTACCTGCTAAAATTAAATCGGCTTCCTTATCACGTAAATAAGTAGCTAATATTTTTGCCGTAGTGAATTGGTCTGTTTCTTCGACATCGTCTTCAATATTAATAAGAACGGCCTTATCAGCACCCATTGCTAAAGCTGTACGCAGTTGTTTTTCCGCTTCTTCATTTCCGACAGTAATAACCGTTACTTCGCCGCCATGTTCGTCACGAACCTTGATTGCTTCTTCGACTGCATATTCATCATAAGGGTTGATGATAAACTCTGCCCCATCCTCGTTAATAGAGCCATTATTAATGACAATTTTTTCCTCAGTGTCAAAAGTTCTTTTTAATAAAACGTAAATGTTCATATATTTGCCCCTCCCGTTTGTCTTGTAAATGGTAAGTATATTTAAATGTTGATAACAAATTGCACTCCGTTTTGTTAACCTTTATAAACTTTCATCTTTTCCTCATATCTTCGTTGCTCTCATCGAACCGTAGCAACAACCGTTTACTTGCCTACAAAGTTCGGTTGTCGTTTTTCGATAAAGGCTTGAATTCCTTCTTTTGCATCATTCGATTCGAAAACAGTACCAAATAACTTCGCTTCTTCTTGAACACCTTGATAGTACTCAGCGTCTTTCGTATATCTTAATAGTTTAATAACAGATGAAACCGATATTGGACTCTTCTTCTCAACTTTTCTTGCTAATTCCATCGTTTTATCAAATAATTGTTCTTCTGGATAAGCATTGTTTGCAAGCCCTAGTAGTACTGCTTCTTTCCCTGTTATTGTATCACTCGTCATCATTAATTCTAGTGCTTTCGCGGTACCGATATATTTAGGTAATCTTTGTGTACCCGCAAATCCAGGAATTAAGCCAAGCTGTAATTCCGGTAAGCCAAGCTTTGCTGTTTCGCTAACAAGGCGAATGTGACAAGCCATCGCTAACTCTAATGCTCCGCCGAGTGCTGCACCGTGAATCGAAGCAATAATTGGCTTTTCAAAGTTCTCCATCTTCTCAAATAAATTTTGTCCATTTGCCGCAAGCTGGGAAAACTCCTCGCCAGAACGTACGACAGTAAATTCTTTAATATCAGCTCCAGCCGAGAAAAATCTTCCTTCTCCACGTAATACAATAACACGAACATCATTATTGTTCGCTAATTCATTGAGTAGGAAATCAAGTTCTTGCAATAAATCGGTAGACAATGCATTGGCTGGTGGCCGGTTTAACGTAACTATTGCTGTTTTTCCATCTAATTCCCATGTAATATATGACATTTCCCATCCCCCATTTATAAGACATTATGTTATGAGGTAATTACCTCGTCTAACCCCTTTTTCCACAACCGTGAATGATTAGTTGATGAACTCTTGGTGCAAGTTGTACTAAATCATACTTGTACTCATTCATAACCCATGTTGTGACCGTTTCATCAATCGTGCCGAAAATCATTTGTCTTGCCAAACGGATATCCAAATTTTTATCGAATTCCCCATCTTCAATACCAGCAATCAAAATATGATCGACTAGTTTTAAATACCCTTTTAAAATTTCATTAATCTTTAGTCGTAAAACTTTATTTGTTTGTCGCAATTCCAATTGGGTAACCGTTGCTAAATAATGATCTTCTGATAGAATTCGGAAATGGTTTTCTATTAATAGCAACAATTTATCAGATGCTTTGTTTTTACTTTTTATGACTTTTTCGAGACTTACAATAAACTGGCCCATTTTTTCACGAAACAAAGAAATTAAAATGTCTTCTTTATTTTTAAAATATAAATATATTGTCCCATCCGCAACACCTGCTTGCTTTGCGATTTTGGACACTTGACTTTGATGATAGCCATTTTCTGCTATAGTTATTACTGCAGCATCAATTATTTGTTTATATTTTGGCTTTTGGGTTTTCATTTTAGTTCACCTTCCATACTTTTCGTTCAATCTAGTTGCCAATTTTTTAATGTTAGCCCTTCCTTCTGTATGGAAGTACTATTCCACTATTACCATTTCCAAAAATTTCATTGTTAAAAAGAAAAATATGAATGACCATTCATTCATATTTTATGATAAATTGTTTTTATTTGATTGTCAATAAAAAAGATTCTGCTTGTCTCACTATTCCACAAGAATATGAGCCGCTATAAATCGGCCCAGGCAATCATCAATAATTTTATCTTTATAAGAATCTATGCTTTCTTATCCAGAAGCTCGTTTTGCTTTTTTCTTTCTTCTTCCACTAATTGACGCCGCAATATTTTACCGACAGCCGTTTTCGGTAATTCATCCCGAAATTCATATATTCGTGGAACTTTATAAGCTGCCAAATGCTTACGGCAATACTCATTTAATTCTTTCTCAGTAACAGATGCCCCTTCTTTTACGACAATATAGGCTTTCACCGTTTCCCCGCGGTAAGAGTCAGGCACACCGGCAACTACTACTTCTTTAACTGCTGGATGTTCATACAATACTTCCTCCACATCACGTGGATAAATATTATAGCCACTTGCAATAATCATATCCTTTTTCCGATCAACAATGTAAAAATAACCTTTCTCATCCATGTATCCTAAATCCCCTGTATAGAGCCAACCATCTCGTAATGTTTGAGCTGTTTCTTCTGGCCGATTCCAGTACCCTTTCATTACTTGTGGTCCTTTAACAACTAACTCCCCAACTTCACCAGGAGGAAGTGGTTCATTTGTATCAAGAGAACGAATTTCTGCTTCAGTATCAGGCCATGGAACTCCAATACTGCCCTTTATTCGTTCACCATCCCAAAGAAAGTTTGCATGGGTTACTGGAGATGATTCAGTTAATCCATAACCTTCTACTAACTTTCCACCAGTGATTTTTTCAAATTGTTCTTGTACTTCAACAGGTAGTGGTGCAGACCCGCTAATACAAGAATCAATCGATGATAAATCATATTTCGATAAATCAGGATGGTTTAATAGCCCAATATACATTGTCGGAGCTCCCGGAAAGATCGTCGGTCTCTGACTTTGAATCGTCTTTAACATTGTATCTGGATCAGGTTTTGGTAGAAGGACAATTTTCAACGCTTTCATTACAGATAAGATCATGACTGTCGTCATTCCATATACGTGAAAAAACGGTAACGCACCTAAAACTACTTCTTCCCCTTCTTTTGCCCTATACAACCATTCTGCACATTGTTTGACATTTGCCGTTAAATTTTTATGAGTGAGCATTACTCCCTTTGGAAAACCGGTTGTTCCACCTGTATATTGCAGTATCGCAATCTCGTCAAAATTAGCTGTTTGCTCCAGTTCTTCTAGTTCAGAACGTCTTAAGATTTCTTTAAATAAATGGTTATTTCCACTATGTTCTACTTTGACCGTGAACCCATATTGTTTTTTCTGAACAAACGGATAGAGAAGATTTTTTGGAAAAGGTAAAAAGTCTTTAATTCCTGTGATAATTATGTGTTGTAAATCTGTCTCGTTCTGCACCTTTGTTATTCTTGGGAACAAAATATCTAATGCCACAATCGCTTTTGCGCCCGAATCCTTCATTTGAAATGCAATTTCCCGTTCAGTGTAGAGCGGATTCGTTTGAACAACTATACCCCCTGCGAGTAATATCCCATAAAAACTGATAATCGATTGCGGGGTATTCGGCAACATCACCGCTACACGATCCCCTTTTTGAATGCCTATTTTCCGCAAATAATTACTAAATTTCAATGCTGCCTCATAAATCTCTCGGTACGTCAATTCTTTCCCCATAAAATGAACTGCACATTTATCCGGATACTTTTTTGCTGTATCTGCTAACATACTTTGCAGAGATTTATTCTCATATGTAAGCGCGTGTGAAATAGAATCCGGATAAAGATTTAACCACGGTTTATTATTCATACACTCCCTCCCCTTTGTAAAAAAACAATTAGAACTTTCAAATTGTTCTTTTAAATATCATAGCTGAAAATGATAACGGTTACAAGTCTTTTGTATATCAAACTGCTATTTAAATGAGGAACACGTTTCACAAGTGAAAACTTCCATCAACAGCCGATATGACGTACAATAGGAGACGAGTCTATTAGTGGGTGTAAATCAAGAAGCGGATGGATTAAATAATCAAAGAGGAATTAAACGAAGTGGCTATCCTAAAAAGTCAGATTCTTGACTTTCGTGGATTGCCACTTCATTATATCAATATTAGTAAACAGGTAAATTAAAGATTATCAACAAAGCGAAAATTTCATTTTAATCAGGAAATGAAAATTAACAAATACTTGCCATTGCACTTCCAGAAATGTACTATGCAAAAAACAGCAAATAAATAATTCCTGCTAAAACAAATAGGCCACAAGTAATAATTAATATTTTCCCTAGTTTTTCCAGCGCCCTTCTCCCCTGTCCTATATTAAATGACTATTCGAAACAGTAACTTGGAATAATGCCAAAGATCCTGATTACAAGTCCAGCTATCGTAATAATTTTCTTAAAATACTTTAACTGGAAATAATACCTGCTCCTATTACATAGGATAACCCAATTGATATAACCATCGCAATTAATCCGACTGCCCGATTATCCTTTGCAATCTCCTCATCAATATTAAATTTTGGGGTCAAAAATTCAAATATAAAATAACCAGTTAACAATAAAAAATAACCGAAAAAGCCCCAACCTACCATGATGAGAATGGAATCATGATGCATGATGGAAAAACGGAAAATATTAGCAATCCCAAAAATTTTTCCACCGGTTGCCATCGCTACAGCAATATTGCCATTTCTTATTTCTTCCCAGCCTTTATATTTTGTTATCATTTCAAAGGTTACTAAAAAGACTAATGTACATAAAACAGCTACACTGTAATTTGCCGTTTGTATAACTAAGTCATTTTCCCAAAATCCGCCCATATTTATATCTCCCTTGACTTCTCTTAATGAACGTATCATTCATTTTCAAACTTTCACATTCACATTACAAAGCTTATTTGAGCTCAACAATTGTTACGCCGATGCCACCTTCATTGGCATGCCCGTAATGATAAGATTTAATATGACGATGATTTTTTAAGTATTGTTGCACTCCTGTACGCAATGCCCCGGTTCCTTTTCCGTGAATAATAGAAACACGTGGATAACCTGCCAACAATGCGTCATCTAAATATTTCTCTAATTTTACTATGGCGTCTTCGTATCTTTCCCCACGTAAATCTAATTCTAAACTTACATGATATTCTTTTCCTTTTACTGTTGTTATCGGTTTTTTTTCGATTGTTGGCGTAGACTTAATTAATTCTAAATCTGCTTCCTTTACATTCATTTTTAAAATTCCAACTTGTACTAGCCATTCATCATCGGAAATTTTGTCTAATAGATTACCTTTTTGACCGAAAGTTAATACTTTTACTTCATCACCAGGTCGAAGTTTTTGCTTTTGTTTTCGTTGTAACTGTTTTTGTTCCTCCACTTGAGGAGCAGCTTCTTGTAATCTCTTTTTAGCTTCAATAAGTTCATGCTCCTTAATTTGTGCGACCTTTTCGAACTGCATTTGCCGTAATTCCTTAATAACTTCTTCAGCTTCAAACTCTGCCTTTTTAATGATAGCTTTTGCTTCGCGCTTTGCCTTATTGATTAGTTCATCTTTCTGCTCGTAATATTCCATAATCGCTTGTTGCAAGTCGCGATGGAGCTTCTCCGCTAGTTTCAAATACTCTTTCGCTTCTTTTTCTTCCTCTTCTGCTTCCCTTCTACTAGTTTCTAAGGAAGCGATCATTTGATCTACTTTATTCGTTTCGGAATGAATATGGGATTTTGCCCGTTCTATTATCTCATTTGGCAAACCGAGTCGTTTAGAAATTTCAAAGGCATTACTTCTACCTGGGACACCGATCAGTAATCGATATGTCGGACTTAGCGTTTCTACATTAAATTCCACACTTGCATTTGTTACTCCAGCACGATTATAGCCGTAAGCCTTTAATTCGGGATAATGGGTTGTGGCGATTACCCTTGCGCCGCGATTGTGAACTTCATCTAGCAATGCCATCGCCAATGCAGCACCTTCTTGGGGATCTGTACCCGCCCCTAATTCATCAAATAACACTAAACTTTGGTGATCGACAGATTTTAAAATGTCTACAATGTTCACCATATGGGAAGAAAATGTACTTAAACTTTGTTCAATCGATTGTTCATCCCCAATATCCGCAAATACAGAAGCAAATACCGCTATTTCCGAGCCGTCTTGCGCTGGAATTTGCAGCCCCGCTTGCGCCATTAACGTAAGGAGTCCAACTGTTTTTAAAGTAACGGTTTTCCCACCCGTGTTTGGTCCAGTAATGACGATTGTTGTAAAATCTTTCCCTAAAACTATATCATTTGGAACTACTTCATCGGGAGCGATAAATGGATGACGAGCCTTATTTAGTTTGATGTAACCATCGTCATTTACTTTAGGCTTCGTTGCTTTCATGCTCGCCCCAAATTTTGCTTTCATAAAAATAAAATCGATTTGCTGTAAAATTGAAACTAACTGGCGAAGTTCGTTGCTATAGTTCCCTGTTTCGTTAGATAGTTCCGTTAAAATGCGTTCCATTTCGATCTGTTCCTTCATTCGTGACTGATGCAAATCATTATTTAATTGCATAACAGACTGTGGTTCGATGAATAATGTTTGTCCAGATGCCGATTGGTCATGAACCATACCGCCAAAGTGAGAACGATATTCCTGTTTTACTGGAATGACGAGCCGATCATTTCTAATAGTTATCACTGCATCTGATAACATTTTTTGCGCGCTGTTAGACCTGATAATACTTTCTAATTTTTCCCGGACTCTCGATTCGAAATTACGGATTTGCTGACGAATAGTACGTAAAGGGATACTAGCACTATCTAATATTTCTCCATTTTCATTGATTGCATTACTAATAATACGTTCTAACTCGTGCGGAGGATTCATATCATTCGTTAATTCCGATAAAATTGGTAAATCCTTTTCTTCCAATATAGCCGAGAAAAATTTTTTCAGTTGCTTGCCTGAACGAATTGTACTTGCTATCTCTACTAGTTCTTGGGCATTTAGCATTCCACCAATTTCAGCCCGCTTTATGCTCGGTGTAATATCAAAAATTCCTGCTAAAGGAATATGACCTTTTAAACGTAAAATCGTCGTGGCTTCATCTGTTTCCTCTTGTAATCGAACGACTACTGGAAAATCAGTTGACGGCATTAACGTTTCTGCCATTCTTTTTCCAAGTTCTGACGCTGCATATTTTATTAATTGATTACGAATTTTATTGAATTCCAACGTTTCTAATGCTCTTTCATTCACGGAGTGTGCCTCCTTTTATGCTAAATTTAACTTTCATCTATTTTGGAAACTTTCACGTTTCTTATTTAACACTTGGAGAAATTCATGTTTAGGTAAAGTATTTAATACAGTATTTTTTTGAATCCAAGCTTTTCTTGCATACTTCACACCAAGTTCCATATTTGTTAACGTATCCGTATGATGTGCATCGGTATTAATTATGATTGGCAAGCCTGCTTTTTCTGTTTTTTGTAAATGTTCTAAATGAAGGTCCAGTCGTTTCGGACTTGCATTTAATTCTAAAATTGTATTCGTTTCTTTCGCAATTTTTATTAACGCATCCATATTCACGGGATATCCAGATCTTCTTCCGATCACTCTACCTGTTGGATGACCAATCATATGTACGTAAGGATTTTTGCAAGCATTGGCCAACCGCTTCATAATTAACTCTTCACTCTGACTAAATGCAGAATGAATGGAAGCGATAACGAAATCCATTTCTTTCAACAGTTCATCTTCAAAATCTAACGACCCATCTGGTAAAATATCCATTTCAATTCCAGATAAAATTTGAATATCACGATATTTTTCGTTTAGGCGAGCAATTTCTTCCTTTTGTTTTAAAAGGCGGTCACGTGTTAAACCGTTTGCTACTTTTAAGTATTGGGAATGATCCGTAATTGCCATATATTCGTATCCTAACCGCAAACAGGCTTCAATCATCTCCTCCAACGAATGATTCCCGTCACTCCATGTCGTGTGCATATGCAAATCTCCGTGAATATTTTCTACTAACGAATCAAGTAAATCGAGCTTATCTATTTCGGTTCCATCTTCCCGTAGTTCTGGCGATATATAAGGCAATTGAAAATGTCGGTAAAATTCCTTTTCGCTAGAAAATGTTTGCACAGAGCCTGTTTCTAAATTTTCCACACCGTACTCACTAATTTTTTCATGGCGTTCCTTGGCAATTTGCCGCATTCTCACATTATGTTCTTTCGATCCAGTAAAATGATGGAGCGTTGTCGCAAATTCATTTAATTGAACGAGTCGGAAATCAACCGAAACATCATGATCAAAGGAAAAAACAATAGAAACTTTCGTATCCCCTTGATTCGTTTTTTCTTTTATATTTGGTAGCTGCAACAATTGCTCCCTTACTATTTCAGGATTTTCCGTAGCAATCACAAAATCGAGATCTTTCACCATTTCTTTTACCCTTCTTATGCTTCCCGCCCGTGAAAACTCGTTAATTTCAGGAATATTTGTTAACTTATCTTCAATCCATTCCACAATGGGGATCATCATCGCTAACGGTAATCTGTCTTGTTTATTACTTAAACTTTCAATCGCCGCTAATATTTTCTCTTCTTTTTTTTCTCCAAACCCTTTTAGTATTCTTACTTTTCCCACTTCACATGCGGTCTTTAAGTCTGCTATATTTTCTATTTGAAGTTCTTTATATAACCTTGCTATCGTTTTTCCACCTAAGCCAGGGATTTGCAATAATGGAATCAAACCCTTTGGAACCTCTTTTTTTAATTCTTCTAAGACGGAAGACGAACCAGTTTCTATATATTCCATAATAACAGCTGCTGTTCCTTTGCCAATGCCAGGTATTGTAGTGAAATCTTCCACTTCGGCAATGTCTCTCTCATCGAATTCCAATGCATTTGCGGCTTTCCTGAAAGCAGATAATTTAAACGGATTATCCCCTTTTAGTTCCATATATATAGCAATGGATTCTAATAACCGAATAATTTCCTTTTTAGTCGTTGCCATCTTTATCACCCACTTATTTTCTAACTATAACTTTACCATTATTTCTCCAAATAAAAAACTTCTCTAACGAGAGAGAAGTTTCTACTATTTACCATTAAACCACATTTCTTTCAATTGCTGTGAAAAGATTGGAGTTTTTTCGATAATTGTTTTGGCAACTTCTGAACTGTCCAACAATGCTTGAATTTGTGCTATTGGCAATAGTGACCCCATATATAGAAGGATAAATATTATTAAGTATGTTTCAACAAAACCGAGAACACCGCCTGCCCAAATGTTCAATTGTTTAATAATTGGAATATTCGCAACAAAATCCAGCATGGAGCCGACAATTTGTAAAATAATTTTCACACCAAAAAATATCGTAAAAAAGGCAATTCCATTATAATATGCATTTTCCGCATTTACCGTATTTAATAATAATTGTAACGTCTCATTATTGCCGATTTGCGGATAAGGAATCCATAATGTAAATTTTTCAGCTAAATCTTTATAATATAAAACGGCAATAAAGAATGCAATAAAGAAACTGGTGAGATGGATGAGTTGCAGAATAAATCCTCTTTTCAAACCGACAATAAAGCCGACCATTAAAAAAATTAAAATTAATAAACTTACCATTTTCTTTCATCCTTTTGATTTTCAGTTTGTTGTTCCATTTCTTCTTTCAGTTTCATATAATCATGTACTGCGTTAACAGCAGTTAGTACAGCCAGTTTCGTCGTATCTAATAAAGGATTCCTTTTGTTGATCTCACGCATTTTTTCATCAACAATTGCAGCGACCGCTCGAATATGGCTCGCATTTTCTTCCCCAATGATTGTATATTGTTGTCCATAAATATCGACGGTAATCCGGTTTTTTGGCTCATCAGACAAATCAATTGCCCCCATTCAAAAGAATCCTAGAATATATGATACCATGAAAAAAAATAAAATGGGAAGGAAAAAGGGGAAAATATATACAATTGTTTTTTATAAGGATCAATAGACAACTAGTTTTCATAATTGTTGAAGAAATTACGCCTTTATAACAGACAAAGGGTCTTTCCCCCTTATCCATAATATTCAACCATAATGAATGAATCATTAGCAAATACTATGCAACAAGGAGTAAGACCCTTATAACTACCCCCGCAATTTAGCGCCTACTTTGTCAGCTAGTTCTTTTAATACATTTTCATGTACTTTCGTTACTTCATCATCTGTTAATGTTCGTTCTGGATCGAAATAGGTTAATGAGAAGGCGATAGATTTCTTCCCTTCTTCCATTTTATCTCCCTCATATACATCAAACACATGAACAGCTTTCAACAATTTGCCACCTGCACCACGAATGATAATCTCCAGTTCATTAGCTGGCTTACCTTGGTCAACGATAATTGCGATATCCCTAGTTACTTTAGGAAATCTTGGAATTGCTTCATAAACTAATGGAGTAGTATTGAAATTCACCAATTTTTCCATCATTAATTCAAAGACGAACACATTGTTCACATCATATCGTTTTTCTACTTCTGGATGTATTTTTCCAATAAAGCCGATTGTTTCACCGTTTAATGTAATCGCAGCTGTTTGACCTGGATGTAACCCTTCCACTTCTGCCTTTTCAAAACGAATGTAGTCAGTTACTTGGAACTTCATAAACAGGGCTTCTAATATACCTTTTACGACAAAAAAGTCAACTGGTACCTTTTCCCCTTTAATCGGATTACTTACATATAAGCCTGTAAGTGCACCTGCTAAATGTTCCCGCTCTTCTGGTTGAACATTTGCTCCTTTCGATAAAAAGATAGAGCCAATTTCAAACAGAGCGATATTATCATTTTTCCTAGCAATATTATAGGAAATTGCGTCTAATAAATGCGGCAACAAACTTAAACGTAAAATAGCATGTTCTTCACTCATTGGCATTGCCAGTTCCACTGCGTCCTTTTTCGTTAAGGCAAACTGGTCAAATTTTTCTTTACTTGTTAATGAATACGTAATTGCTTGATTTAGACCGGCACCTTGTAACACCTCTTTAACAATTCTTCTCCTATGTTGATAAGAAGAAAGTCCACCAGCAGATTGGGCGCTAGTTGGCAAGGTTGTAGGTAGTCTATCATAGCCATAAATTCTCGCTATTTCTTCATACAAATCTTCTGGTAAATGAATATCCCATCTGCGTGAAGGAATAGTTACGTTAAAGTTCTCTTCGTTCATTTCAAAAGGAAATTGCAGTCGATTTAAAATAGCTGTAACATCATCCACAGTTAAATCTGTGCCAAGGAATTGATTTATTTTCTGTAATTCCACATGCACCTGAACCGATTCTGCTGACAACACATCAAATTCAACGATACCATCAAGTACTTCTCCACCGGCATATTGTGCCATTAGTTCTGCTGCTCGTTCTGCAGCCGCACGAACACGGTTAGGGTCAACCCCTTTTTCATACCGGCTAGAAGCTTCACTACGCAAACCGAAATCTTTAGAGGCTTTCCGGATAACATTCCCAGAAAAATATGCGGATTCTAATAAAATTGTCGTAGTGTCATTTTGTACTTCCGAATCGGCACCACCCATGACCCCAGCAAGTGCGACTGGATTTTGCCCGTTCGTAATTACTAAGTGCTCCTTATTCAATGATCTTTCGACATCATCTAATGTTGTTAATTTTTCACCATCGTTCGCTCGGCGTACTACTACTTCCTTTGAGCCGAACCGATCATAATCAAAGGCATGTAACGGTTGACCATATTCAAGTAAGATATAGTTCGTAATATCAACGACATTATTATGTGGTCGGATTCCAGCAGCCATTAAACGAGTTTGTAACCATAATGGTGATGGTCCGATTTTTACATTTTTTATAACTTTTGCTGTGTAAAGTGGGTTATCCTCTTGTGCATCCACTTTGACCGAAATATAGTCACTTGCTTTTTCTTGAGAAGCAGCTTTCTTTATATTCGGCAATTGAACAGGACGACTTAAAATAGCAGATGTTTCATAGGCCACTCCAATCATACTCATACAATCCGCACGGTTCGGAGTTAAACCTAGTTCTAACACCGCATCATCGAGATTTAATAGGGAAATTGCGTCACTACCTACTTCACTATCTTCCGGTAAAACGTAAATACCGTCCGTAAACTCTTTCGGTACTACTTTTCCTTCAATCCCAATTTCTTGTAAAGAACAAATCATCCCGTTCGATACTTCTCCACGTAATTTCGCACGTTTAATTTTTAAATTGCCTGGGAGTCTGGCACCTGGTTTCGCTACGATTACTTTTTGACCGGCAGCAACATTCGGTGCACCGCAAATGATTTGGACTGGTTCTTCTTCACCAATATCGACTAAACATTTATTTAGTTTCTCTGCATTTGGATGTTGTTCACATTCCAACACATGACCAACGACAAGATTTTGAACTTGTTTGGACTTTTGTTCAATCCCTTCCACTTCAATTCCAGTTCTTGTTATTTTTTCTGCAAGTTCTTCCGGAGTAACATTTGTTAAGTCTACAAAAGATTGCAGCCATTTATATGATACAAGCATTGCTTCTTTCCTCCTATTTTTTTATACGTTCGTTTCAAGTCAACCTGTATTCGTGAAAAACTACCTCATTTACAGATAAACCGTTCATTATCTATCAGTCGGTAAAAATTGTTTCAAGAAGCGAATATCATTTGTATAAAAATGACGAATATCATCAATCCCATACTTCAACATTGCGATTCGTTCTGCCCCCATACCGAAGGCAAATCCTGTATATTTTTTCGAATCAAAACCGCTCATTTCTAATACACGAGGGTGAACCATTCCAGCACCTAATATTTCAATCCAACCAGTTCCTTTACAAACGTTACAACCTTTTCCACCACAAATTTTACACGAAATATCCATTTCTACTGACGGTTCTGTAAATGGGAAAAAACTAGGACGGAGTCGAATTTCTCGATCTTCACCAAACATCTTTTTCGCAAACACTTCTAACGTCCCTTTTAAATCACTCATACGAATGTTTTCATCCACAACGAGCCCCTCAATTTGCATGAATTGATGGGAATGTGTTGCATCATCGTTATCTCGACGGAACACTTTTCCTGGACAGATTATTTTGACCGGACCTTTCCCACCGTGTTTTTCCATTGTTCTTGCTTGGACTGGTGAAGTATGTGTTCGCATAAGCAGTTCCTCTGTAATATAGAAAGAATCTTGCATATCTCTAGCAGGGTGTCCTTTAGGTAAATTGAGTGCCTCAAAATTATAATAATCTGTCTCCACTTCCGGCCCTTCAGCAACGGTATAACCAAGACCAATAAACAAATCTTCTATCTCTTCAACAACTTTTGTTAATGGATGATGATTGCCTATATTCACTCGTCTTCCTGGCAAAGTGACATCGATAGTTTCGCTAGCAAGTTTCCGCTGCACTAATTCAGCTTCTAGAATCTTTTGCTTTTCGTCGATTTTTTCAGCAATGGCTGTTCTTACTTCGTTAGCAAGTGCACCAATGACCGGTCGTTCTTCTACTGATAATTTTCCCATTCCACGGAGAACTTCCGTGATTGGTCCTTTTTTTCCTAAGAAAGATACTCGAACTTCGTTTAGCTCCTTTAATTCCGATGCTTGATTAATTTTTTCAATTGCTTCTAATTCCAATTCCTTTAAACGCTCTTTCACGTTTAAACCCTCCTCTAGCTTCTTATAGCAGTGAAATGATAAAGTTTATTTACTGTAATGATGGTTAAGTAAGATTCCTGTTTACCTTTATTGGTTACTTTCACACATTTAAACGAAAGGGTATATAGGAAAACATAAAAAAACCTCGCTCCTAAAAAAGGGACGAGGTTGATCGCGGTACCACCCTAATTGATACAACTTAATCAAGTTAGTTGTATCCACTTCATTTTCATAACGGCTTTAGGCCGCAACATCTTTACACAGCTAATCTAGCAGTGGTCCTGATGTGAGCTCGTGAGGTGAATGTTCGTTTGGTGTCTGTTAAAAATGCTTGCAGTCATGACATTTTTTCCCTGAAAACAGACTGTATTCAAATAAGTTATTGCTTTTGTAAGGAAACTCGGTTGTACTTGATAGGAGAAAACAACCTTCCTTTACTATAGCCATAAGTTTCCTTATTTCCAAACTACTTGCCTCATTCATTGCTTTTACAACTATTTACTTTTCATAAACTTTTAATGTTAATTATAGCCATGTTACACAACAATTTCAATTGCTTTTCAAAAATTAACGCGAACAATTATTTTATAAAGGCGTTTTCCTCTTTAACGTAATTAACTGCCGAATGAAACGAAATGTTTCTATCCGCGTAAATAATACAATAAAATACCAGTTGCTATCGCGACATTCAATGATTCACTTTTCCCGTAAATTGGGATGTATAAATTTTTCTCGGTTAATTTTAGCAGTTCCTGGCTCATCCCTTGTCCTTCATTCCCGACAATTAATGCAAAAGAATGACTTGGGGTAATTTCATACATACTTATACCGTTCTCTAATGAAGTTCCATAAACTGGGATATTGAGTTGTTGCAATTGATTAATCCACCTTGTTAACTCACTGCGGACAACTGGTAAATGAAAATGACTTCCCTGGGCGGACCGTATTACTTTAGAATTGTATATGTCTACACTGCCCGTTCCAACAATTACCGCATCTATTCCTGCTGCATCAGCTGTGCGAATCATCGTTCCTAAGTTTCCTGGGTCTTGGACGGCATCAATAAGTAGAAATTTTGAACCTTCAATGTTTGTTTCGTTCAATTGTTTACAGACAGAAAAGATTCCTTGTGGAGTTTCAGTGTCTGATATTACTTTCGCTACCTCATTCGAAATGACAAACATTTCTAAGGAGGCATATTTTGCTTTCGCCAGTTTTCCATAATAATTTTCCGTTACAATTAATTCTTGAATAAGATTTGCTCGCAGTGCTTCTTCTACTAAATGTTCCCCTTCTACAAGAAACGATTTCGTTGTATCTCTTCCTTTTTTCGTTAACAGTTTCCTCCACTGTTTTACCTTTTCATTTTTTGGCGATTGGATTAATTTCATTTGCTTCACCCATTTTTCCTTTTAATAATGCATAAACGACATTTGTTTTTATCAACAAAAATTCATCGATACCTTCCTTATTAAAACTGGACTGTCATACATATTACAGACGGAAAAGTAGCACAATATTACGGATAAAAATCTAAGGAGGTATTACTTATGAATTTTAACTTAAGACAAGCAATAATTCAAAACGTTTCTGGGAATACACAAGATCAATTAAAAGATACAATCGTTGACGCAATCCAAGTAGGAGAAGAAAAAATGCTACCAGGTTTAGGGGTACTATTCGAAGTCATTTGGAAAAATGCCGATACACAAGAACAACAAACGATGTTAGAGACGTTAGAACAAGGTTTGAAAAGGTAAATAGTAGAAGAGAACCTACCCATTTGCTTTTTAGCTGCCTCAATAAAAAAGAAAGAGACATCATTGGTCCACTATTCGTTGGAACAATGATTTAATCCCCTGTTACCATTATTTTGGAGTAGATTAACTCCAGTTAAGGATAAAAATGTAAATTGAGGTGTTTATTTTGGATCAATTCCAACAAAACCCAAACCCAACCGAGCAAACGATGCAAGGTAAATATATGCCGATGACTTCTGTTGCAAGTGGACTTTTACAACAAATTGCCCAGGATGTTTATAGTTATACTGTACAAATAGTCAATATAGCAATTATAGACTTACACGATGGATTTGTGTTAATTGACGCTGGAATGCCTGAATCAGGTACTACTATTATTTCTACAATCAAAGACCAATTTGGTGAAGATAGAAAACCGATAGCAATCATTTTAACCCATGGCCATTTTGATCATATTGGTGGCTTAGAAGAACTATTAAACCATTGGGATGTACCAGTTTATGCGCATAAATTGGAACTACCATTTTTAACTGGACAAATAAATTACCCCGAACCAGATGGAACAGTTGAAGGTGGTCTCGTTGCGAAATTATCGCCAACATTCCCGCACAATGGAATTAACTTGAAAGGTAAAGTCGAAGCTCTTCCGGATGATGGAACTATTCCTGTTTTACAAGAATGGCGATACGTTCATACACCTGGCCATTCCCCAGGACATATTTCCTTGTTTAGAGAAAGTGATCGAACATTAATTGCTGGAGATGCATTTGTTACCGTCAAACAAGATTCATTATACAAAGTACTTGTTCAAAAGCAAGAACTACACGGACCACCGCGCTATTTAACGACTGATTGGCAAGCTGCCTGGGATTCCGTAAAAGAATTAGCTACGTTGAAACCAGAAGTAGCCATTACCGGGCACGGATTGCCAATGGCTGGTGAGGAATTAAAGACTGGTTTAGGAAAGCTAGCACAAAACTTTGGTGAAACAGAGATACCTGATTATGGGAAATACGTATAAAGAAACAAAACGAGGGGCTCCCAACATAGGGGCCCCTCTATCATTTCTCATTGCACAGCAAAACCAATACATCGTAAATAGTTTTATTTCCCTGATCCTCGCAATACTCCAGAAATAATCCACTTTTGCGCAAATATATAAATTATTAACATCGGTAATATTGCCATTAAATAAGAGGCAAAGGCTAAGTTATAATTTGTACTGAACTGTGACTGGAATACATATTGTACTAAAGGCAATGTCGCCATATCTTGCTCACTTAATAATACTAAAGGCAGTAGGAAGTCATTCCAGGCACCTAATCCAGCTAAAATAGCTACTGTTGCGTTCATCGGTCCAAGTAATGGAAAGATAATCTTCCAAAAAATTTGCCAAGTACTAGCACCATCCATTACCGCTGCTTCTTCCAGTTCTAAAGGAATTTTCCGTATAAAACCGACGTATATAAAGGTATTAAAAGATAGATTAAAGATAATGTAAAGAATGATTAGTCCGACTAGATTATCCATTCCCCATGCGCTAGTCTGTTTAACGATTGGAAGCATGATAACCGGAAAAGGGATAAACATCGCACTGACGAAGTAATAATAAAGTCCCCGATACCATTTTTTATGCATATTTCTTGCAATCGCATACGCTACTAAAGAATTTGTTAATACGGTAAAAATAACGACAAATATTGTAACAAAAGCACTATTGCGAAAAGCATTGAAAAAGTTTGTCATTTCAATCGCATCAAGAAAGTTTTGAATGGACCAATTTTTTGGCAGTGCTAACAAATTGCCCGCCATTTCTTGAGGTGTTTTGAATGCAATAGTGATCGTCAAATATAACGGAAATAGAATAAATAAAGCTCCTAATATTAAGAGAAGTGTTATGACAAAGTTTGATCTTTTACTTCCTATCATCGATTACTCCACCTCTCTTCTTTCTAATACTCTAAGTTGGAATAAAGATATTGCTACAATAACTACAAAGAAAATTACAGCATTTGCCGATTGATAAGCAAACTGCCCACCTTCAAAACCTCCACGATAAATTAACAACGAAACAGATTCTGTTGCTGTACCTGGTCCACCGCCAGTCATTGCGACAATTTGATCATATGCCATCAAAAAGTTTTTCATCGCAAGAACCATATTAATGGTGAAGAACGAAGAAATTAGTGGAAAGGTAATTTTCCAAAACTTTTTCCAAGGACCAGCACCGTCAATTACTGCGGCCTCATACACTTCTTCCGGTATCGTAACAAGTCCTGCTAAATAAAGAATTGTATTTAAGGCAACACCTTGCCAGACTGCTACGATAACAATTCCAAGCCAGGCTAGATTTTGATCACCTAGTATATTTTTCGACAGGACATTTATTTGTAAAGATTGCCCAAAACTCGGTACTAAATGAGTAAAAATATAGTTAAAAATAAATCCAACAATTAGAACACTTAATATATACGGCAAAAAGTATATAGCTCTTAATGTTTTTAGAAATTTAATTTTAGAATTCAAGCCCATCGCAATTAAAAGGCTAATAATATTGACAATAATTGTAGCAACGATGGCAAACTGAAATGTAAAACCGTAGGCACTTAACACACGGGTATCCTTAAATACATTGATAAAATTACTAAACCCGACAAAATTCCAATTCCCATACCCTTTCCAATCCGTAAAACTATAAAAAATACCTTGTAAGGCAGGATATGTATGAAAGGTGAAAAACAGGAGGAAGGCAGGAATGGCAATTAACATAAACGTGGTTTTCCGATTAATCATTTAAAAACCTCCCATAAAAAACAAACTGTCCCAAACTGTTCACTACTGACAAAATTTTTTCGTCCTATCATTCATTTGGGACAGTCTTATTTCTCTTATCGATTTACAACTTTATCCCATTCGTTATCAATTTTTTTCAAAAACGCATTCTTGTCTTTATTAATATAAAAATCCTGGATGAGGTTTTCGGCTCCCATTCCTGCAGGATAATAGTGATCGACAAAGCTTGCGATGGAGCCATTTTCAAAGTTTGTTTTAATTCCTTCAAATACTGGATCCTCTTGTAAAACATCATTTACAGCAGAAAAAGCTGCTTGTTCTTGAATATATCTTTGAGCGATTTCTTTACTTAACATAAACTCAACAAACTTCATTGCTTCTTCTTTATGTTTCGTATTTTCGTTAATTGCTAATACAACATCAACACCAGAAACAAGTTTATTTTCATCAGCATTATTTGTAACAGGTAAAGCAAACATTCCTACTTGCGCATCTGGATTTGCTTTCAGTATTTCCGGAATTGCCCAGTTTCCTTGTAAATACATAACTCCATCACCAGTTGCAAAGGCATTGTTTCCATCTCCATATCCAACACCGAATACATCTCCTTCACTATAACTTAATAGTTGTAGGGCTTTATCGGCGACTGCAGGATAACTTTCTTGGAAAGATGTTTCCCCAGCATTTTTCTTTTCGGCAAAGTCAGTCCCAACAAGATTTCCCGATAATGAATTCCACATTGGCAAACCAGTCCAAGCGTCTTTTAATGTGAACATTAAAGGTTTTTCACCAGCAGCTTTTGCCTTGTCTAATGCTGCAATAAAGTCATCCCAAGTTTTTGGAATGGATAATCCTAATTCTTCAAACTTTGTTTTATTATAAATTACACCATTTGCATTCGTTGCATAAGGCAGACCATATACACCATCAGCATCTGGACCAACTAGACGATTTAACATATCAACATATGGCGGTTGAACTTGATTTATTGCATCATCGTCTGTAAAGTCATGTAATACTCCTGCTCGGCCAAGTTCTCCGAAAGTAGCATTACCATTTATGGACATAATATCTGGTAAATCATTTTTCGTTAATCGAGTTTTTAATACCGTCTCAGCTTCCGGTGGTGAATTAAACTTAATTTTAATGTTTGGGTTTTGATTTTCGAATTCTTTAATTAACCCTTTATAAGTCTCGATACTTTCTGATTTATTAGAAAAAAGTTCTAACGTTACTTGTCCATCTTTTCCGCCATTATCACCACCGCTACAGCCGGCTAATAATAGAGAACTTAATAAGATTATTGCTATACCTTTTATCCATTTCATTGAATCTCTCTCCTTTAATATTTTTGACCAAAAATTAGAACCATTTCGTTTGTAAGGATTCATATCTTTACTATTTTTTATTAATTGTTTAATCTTATACTCGTAAGTTTTTTTAATTAATGAAGTTTTGTTGCGTTATCCCCCTTCTACTTAATACTTTGTAAAAAATTTCTTTTCTCTACCTACAAGTAACTATTTGTAGGATAGAATTTTCCATGCAGACTACGGAAATCATTAACACTTTATAAAATATGCTTATATAAAGATAAACGCTTCCATATTTTAAAGAATATGGTAATAATATGTTATAACGATTAGTTTATTTGGAAATTTAGTGAAGTTATATTAATTTTTTGGGAATTTTATTAATATTTTTGTTAAGATCAAAAATGGGTTAAACGAATTTTTTTTAACATTCGCAAGAAAAGCATATAAAATGAGGGACTCATTTCGAGGATAAGTTTTTCATGAAGCGGAAATTTTAAATTATCACTAGAGACAAAAAAGGCAAATAGTAAAATCAACATTTTCACTAATTGCCTTTCTCTTATTAAAGAAATTGATGATGAAAAATTAATCAAACTTAATTTTATTTACCGTATCCCAATCCAATCGTTTCACTACTTCTGTTAATAATTTCACTGTATTTTCGTAGTCATCCCGATGTAAAATTCCAGCGTGCGAATGGATATAACGTGTTGGAATGGTAATGGCAAGCGATGGAACCCCTGTTTTCGTTAAATGAATCGATCCAGCATCAGTTCCACCACCAGGAATAGCTTCGAACTGATAAGGAATTTGTAGTTCATCAGCAATTCCTGTGACAAAATCACGTAACCCTTTATGAGAAACCATGGATGCGTCATAAACAACGATTTGTGGACCTTTCCCCATTTTTCCAAGCGCTTCTTTTTCCGTTACTCCTGGAGTGTCACCAGCAATTCCAACATCAAGGGCAAAACCAATGTCTGGTTCAATTTGGTATGCGGCTGTTTTTGCACCCCGTAAGCCAACTTCTTCTTGAACAGCACCAACACTATAGACAACATTTGGATGGTTTTCTTTTTGTAAATTCTTTAATACATCAATCGCTACCGCACAACCGATACGGTTATCCCATGCTTTCGCTAGTAAATGCTTTTCGTTTTTCATTACAGTGAATTCGAAATATGGCACAATCATATCCCCTGGTGAAACACCCCAAGCTTTTGCCTCTTCTTTACTTGTTGCACCAATATCCACAAACATATCTTTAATGTCAACCGGCTTTTTCCGTGCTTCTGGTGATAAAATATGTGGTGGTTTTGAACCAATTACACCAGTTACTGTATCTCCATTAGAAGTAACGATAGTTACCCGTTGAGCGAGCATGACTTGGGACCACCAACCGCCAACTGTTTGGAAACGAACGAATCCTCTATCATCAATATTCGTTACCATAAATCCAACTTCATCAAGGTGACCAGCAATCATAACTTTCGGGCCATCTGCTTGACCATCTTTTTTAGCAATTAAACTACCAATCCCGTCTGTCGTAATTTCATTTGCATAAGAACTTATGTATTTTTTCATTACTTCCCGGGCTTCTCTTTCATTTCCAGGAATACCTTTGGCATCGGTTAAATCTTTAAGCATCATTAAAGTTTCATCTAATTGTACCAATCAAAATTCCTCCAATCTTACAAATATACAATTATTATACTAAAAACCACAGGATACGTCTAAATTTTTTTCATTTCAATGTCTAGCAGATGGCAATAGCATTTCCACTTTGAAATTCGATATTGACAGAAAAACTTAGCAGGTTTAATATTTAAACAGTTTAATAATTAATCAAGTTAATGTTTCACACTGTCAATATGTAAGGAGGATAGAAATGGAGGAAATTATTCAGCGACTTCAGCTTGCAGTAGAAAAATTGAAACGAAGCATTGCTACTGATTTACAAAAAGTTTCCATTACTACCCCGCAACTGTTAATGCTTCATTTAATTGATAAAGCAGAAAAAAGTAAGTTAACAGATTTAGCGGAGAAAATGGCAGTAAAACCAAGTGCGATTACAGTAATGATTGATCGGTTAGAAAAACCGGGATTTGTGAAACGAACCCATGATCCAGATGATAGGCGATCCATTATCGTTCAATTAACCCCCCTTGGAAAAGAAATGTTAACAATAGCGATTGAAGAGCGTAATGCCATCATTAAAACGTACTTGGCATTACTTGAACCTGAAGAAATTTTACAGCTTACGGATATTATTGAAAAAGTTGTGAACAAAAAGCAGGAAATGAAATAGCAACTTCATAAGTTTTTTTCTTTAGCAAAAGAAGACTATATAAAGCAAAATAAATGTTTCTAGCTTAATACGTAGAGGTGGATTGAATGAAAAAACTAGCAAAATTTTTACGGCCATTTCGAATGCCGATTATTTTTGTTTTATTACTCGTCTTTTTACAAACACTATCAGATTTATATTTACCAACTTTAATGTCCGATATTATTGATAACGGTGTTGTAAATGGCGATATACCATATATTTGGAAAATTGGAGGCTTTATGTTGCTCGTTGCTGCGGGTGGAATGATTTGTTCCATTTTAGCCAGTTTCTTTTCTGCAAAGGCAGCAACTGGTTTTGGTCGTGATCTTCGAGAAAGAGTCTTCTCACAAGTTGAAACTTTTTCTCAAACTGAATTCGACCAATTAAGTACTGCTTCATTAATTACAAGAACTACAAATGATATTATGCAAGTACAAAACGTGTTTATGATGATGCTAAGAATTATGTTAATGGCACCAATGATGGCCATTGGCGGAATCATTATGGCATTATCAAAAGATACGAAACTTTCCCTAATTTTCGTTGTCATATTACCAATGCTAGCTGGAACCATTTTTCTCATAGCTAGAAAAGGAATCCCTTTATTTAAAGAGATTCAAAAGAAAATTGATAACGTAAACCGCGTATTAAGGGAGAAGTTAATCGGCGTGCGCGTAATTCGCTCTTTTAACCGAGTAGGATATGAGGAAAAACGCTTTGATCAAGCGAACAGTGACTTAACGGAAACGACGATAAAAGTGAATAAAATTATGGCGGCAATGATGCCTGTTATGATGTTAATATTGAACTTCTCCTCTATCGCTATCGTTTGGTTTGGAGGTTTGCGGATTGATCAAGGTAGTATGGAAGTTGGCGACTTAATGGCATTTATCCAATATGCGATGCAAATTATGTTTTCACTCATTATGGTTTCCATGATGTTCGTAATGATTCCACGGGCACAAGTTTCTGCTGTCCGTATTAACGAAATTTTAACAATGGAATCCGTCATTAAAAATCCAGAAAATAGTAAGAGGGCTACTCAGCAAAAAGGGTATGTTGAATTTCAAAATGTTACTTTTTATTACCCTGGTGCTGAAAGTCCAGCTATTTCTCATATTAATTTTGAAGCAAAACCAGGAGAAATTACGGCTATCATTGGTGGTACCGGATCAGGTAAATCAACGTTACTAAACTTAATCCCCCGCTTTTACGATGTTACAGATGGAAAAATTTTAGTGGATGGAATCGATATTCGGGATTGGGATTTAGAAGAATTACGGGGAAAAATTGGTTTTGTACCGCAAAAAAACAGCTTATTTACTGGTACTATTGCTGATAATTTGCGTTTCGGCAAAGAAGATGCAACAGAGGCGGAATTGAAGCGCGCAATCGATATAGCCCAAGCTACAGAATTTATTCAAGAAATGAAAAAAGGGTTAAATACAGAAATTGCTCAGGGTGGCACAAATGTTTCCGGAGGTCAAAAACAGCGTCTCGCGATTGCTAGAGCTATAATACGAAAACCTGAAATTTATCTTTTTGATGATAGTTTTTCTGCTTTAGACTTTAAGACAGATGCTAAATTAAGGGCTGCATTAAAAGGAGAAACAAAAGAGGCAACAGTTTTTATTGTTGCTCAAAGAGTAAGCACTGTTATGGATGCGGATCGAATCATTGTTCTAGATGAAGGAAAAATTGCTGGAGTTGGCAAACATCGGGAACTTTTACAAACGTGTGAAGTATATCACGAAATTGTATCCTCACAGCTTTCAGAGGAGGAGATAGGATGAGTAAACACGAAGAAACTGTTAAAGGTAATCGTCCACATTCCCACCGTGGCCATGGCCCAAGAGGACCTCACGGAATGGGAATGCCAGGAGAAAAACCAAAAGATTTTAAAGGAACATTAAAGAGATTAATCCATTACTTAAAACCGAGCAAATACGCATTATTCGTCGTATTTATTGCTGCAATCCTAAGTACCGTATTTTCGATCCTTAGCCCAAAAATACTTGGAAAGGCAACAACGAAAATTTTTGAAGGATTAATGGCTAAATTTCAAGGAATACGTGGTGCAAGCATAGACTTCACTTATGTTAGCCATATCATTTATATTCTTATCGGCCTTTACCTTTTTAGTGCTGCTTTTACGTATATTCAACAATATATTATGGCAAGTGTTGCACAAAGGACCGTGTATCAATTGCGGAAAGAATTAGATGAAAAATTATCACGATTACCGTTAAAATATTATGATTCCCGAACTCACGGGGAAATATTGAGCAGAGTCGTGAATGATGTAGACAATATAAGTAGCACACTACAACAAAGTCTTACCCAATTAATTACTTCTCTCGTTACATTAGTTGGAGTAGTCGTTATGATGCTTTCGATTAGTCCAATTATGACGTTAATTATCGTATTTACTTTACCTTTAAGCTTTATTATTACTTCGATGATTGTAAAAAGATCACAAAAATTCTTTAAAGGTCAGCAAGTTGCGCTTGGGGAATTAAATGGCCATGTTGAGGAAATATATACCGGGCATCAAATCATAAAGGCGTTCGGTCATGAAAAAAAAGCGATGGCTGAGTTTAAAGAAATTAACGAGAAACTGTATGATTCGGGATGGAAAGCCCAGTTTATTTCTGGAATTATTATGCCATTAATGGGTTTTGTCAATAATATTGGCTATGTGTTCGTTTCCGTTGTTGGTGGAATTTTTGTTACGAAAAAAACAATAGAAGTTGGGGATGTCCAAGCTTTTATCCAATATGCGCGCCAGTTCTCTCAACCGATTACGCAAGCCGCGAATATTGCTAATATTATTCAATCAACAATTGCATCAGCAGAACGGGTATTTGAAGTGTTAGATGAAGAGGAGGAAATTGCCGACAAATCGGAAGCAATTGCTCTATCTAATCCTAAAGGGAATGTACAATTTGAACAAGTTAAGTTCCGCTATAAAGCGAACGAACCATTGATTGAAAATATGAATATTGTTGTCAACGCTGGACAAACCGTTGCAATTGTTGGTCCAACTGGTGCTGGAAAAACGACTTTAATGAATTTACTTATGCGTTTCTATGAAATTAATGATGGCAAGATTTCCATTGATGGAATAGACATTAGTGATATGAAACGAAGTGAATTGCGTAACCTTTTTGGTATTGTACTTCAAGATACATGGCTTTTTAACGGTACAATTAAAGATAATATTGCTTATGGTCGTGAAGATGCGACTGAACTCGAAATTATTCAAGCAGCCAAGGGTGCACACGCCGACCACTTTATTCGGACATTACCGGACGGATATGAAACGGTCCTAAACGAAGAAGCATCTAATATTTCCCAAGGGCAGAAACAATTGCTTACTATCGCAAGGGCGATTCTTTCCGATCCAAAAATTTTGATTTTGGACGAGGCAACAAGCAGTGTCGACACGAGAACAGAAATTGCTATTCAACATGCAATGGATGAACTGATGAAAGGAAGAACGAGCTTTGTCATCGCCCACCGTTTATCGACGATTCGTAATGCGGACTTAATTCTCGTCATGGACCATGGAGATGTTATAGAAAAAGGGACACACGAACAATTACTTGCTGCAAATGGCTTTTATGCAGATTTATATAATAGCCAATTTGCGAATAAGCGGGAAATTGGGTAGATTGGATTTTTGTATTGTCGTGTATCAATCAAATGTAGCTTAAGGTTAACCAACATACCTATTCGATTGAATAAACTTGAATGGTAAAACCGTAAGTTTGTTGATACAACAGTTTGAAAAGGGATGTCGTAAAAAAACATCCCTTCCTTTTATCAATAGCCTTCATCTTGTCTTTTGTGGTTCACTTGATTTTTCGCCAAATAGGCTGCTTCAACTTCTTCCGGCGTAAATCCTAAAATTTTACCAAGTTCGTAATACGATTGATACAGTTTCCAATAGGCTGCTTCCGATTTTTTTTGCTGAAGTGCTTGTATTTGGGCAAAAACTTCAATAAATTTAGCTGTTGCATCCATTTCACCAATTTCGCCTGCCAACGGAATGTCATTCACATAGTCATGAAACTTGAGGACGATACCGAGGGAAAGGATAAAGTGAAGCCCATCAACAAATTCTTCCAATATTACTTCTTTCGGTGAAGCAGCTTTTTCACTCCAAAATTTAAAGCAACGGGTTTCATTCGCTAGTTCACCTACTTCCACGAGTAAAGCTAATACCTTCTTATCAAATAAATCTTCATTTAAAAGCTCGTGCTCTGTTTCAATACGCTCATCTAATATTCTTTGTAATTGGAACATTTCTTGTAAATTCATGATTGTCACCTCGATAATTTTCCATATAAAAAATTATATCAGATCAGCGGAAAAACGAAACCTTTCGAAGTATCTTTTCGTATGTATTGTATTAGAATGAATTTATGTTCAATTTTCATTTCCAACTTTTTTTGGAGGGATACGTATGGTTGCAATACTTACACGGATTATTGTCATCATTCTCATTGTTGCATTGCTTTATAGTGGTATAAAATATTTAACTCATCCAAAAAGGAAATTGGAACTAGCCCATGAACAAAAGAAATTTTATTTTCTTGACGACGTGAATAATGTTAGGAAAAATTTTATCCTCACGTTTAAAGGGGTTCTCTTTGAAGGGGAAAAGTATTTAGGAACGACTGCTGATTCGTTTGATGTCATTTCCATTTTTGTTTTTCCGAAAAACGTTAATGCCTTAAAAGGTATGACACGAGCTGATTTTAAGACAATTGAACAACATATATTACAACATTATCCGAAAGCAAATATTGAATGGAAAAGCCCAATTAAGGAGTTCATGCAAAAAGAAGATAATCTCCATGAGGAATTTTAAATTGCTATAGCAATATGTGTAAATAGTTTTTGAGGCTGGGACCTAACTAAATTGTCTATTGTTAAAGTAGAGACATTTTTATTTTTTGGGCTACCTTGAAAATACAACTATTTTTATTAAGAAATAAAAATAAAAAAGCCGAACTATTACGAAGTACTTTACTAGATTTTCGTACGGTAGTTCGGCTTTTCTTTTATCTGTAATACTTAGTCCGAACCACTTTTTGGTTGGAATAATTCAATACATTAATTCAACGAAACCCCCACTGTATTTGTCCTTTCTTAAGCTGCCGATTTGAAAAAATCTTTCCATTTAATAATGACAACTTTTTCCCGTAAAACAACAAGAAGTACTGTTAAAGCGATGAGAAAAATAATGACCATCGAAGGCGAAAATTGTTTAAAAAACTGCCCAAACACGGTATAAAAAATAACGACCGGAATATTCGTATAAAACGAGCTAGTTGCATATTCTTTAAATGATTTCTTCCGTTCTAATAAACAAAAACATAATAATTGGAAATGCATAAAAGGAATGAGTTTTAATACCGCTAATTGTCCCGCAGTGAAATTCGAATACGGACCGAACCATTTTATTTTAATGGAATGCAGTTTTTGATAAAAAGCTGGTACAAATCTTACAATCAAGTAAAATACGAAACTAGATAGCGTTAGTCCGATTAATGAATAAATGGAGCCTAGAACTGTACCGAAAAGCAAGCCGCCAACTAAACAGACAACGACAACAGGAATAAATAAAAATTGCCGAAATGTATGAAAAGCAATAAATGCCAACGGTGCAAAAATCCCACTCATCTCTAAAAATGACAAGACATAAGTTGTTTTATCATCCAATGAAAACACCCCTTCGGATCAAGATGCTATTCTTTGTTGTACATTCTTATGTAGGGTTATTGTATATGCGTATCAAGCTGATTAGTATTCGCAATGAAAATGGCTAATAAAAAATAAGACTCTATTAAAACATATACAAAAATAAAGCAACATATGCCTGTATGCAATTTTGTAATAAATTTGTTTCGCTGTTATGAATCTGTAACTTATAATAATAGTTTAAAAAAACCAAATACATGCAACAATTTGAATAAAACTGAGAGCAGGGAGACCTAGTTTGAAATGAATATGCTTAGTTTTATGATGAAATACGTTCATACCGATGAACGCACCGATGGCACCACCAAAAATAGCTATTAACCATATTGTTTTTTCACTTATTCGCCAGTTTCCTTTTATTGCCCTGTTTTTATCTATTCCCATAATTAAAAAACCAACAATATTTATCCCAACATAAGACCATAAAAATAATTCATTCAAATGAACGACCTCGCTTACTATTATCTTTTTCTTTAATATCCCTCGAAATTGGATATCGTTACTGTTAAACAATAAGGTGGATTTTTATAACATGTGATTGGAGTAATATAGATTGTGATAATCCAGAACGAATTTTTGCAAAACAAAGATATGAAAAAACAGCCATTCCTAAATGGGAGAATGACTGTTATTGAGTGTAAATTTATTTACTTAATTGTTCTTTTGCAGAGTTTGCAAGTTGGCTGAACGCATTTGCATCAGAAATAGCTAAATCTGCAAGCATTTTACGGTTCACTTCAATACCAGCAAGTTTTAATCCGTGCATTAAACGGCTATATGAAAGACCGTTCATACGTGCTGCTGCATTAATACGTGTAATCCATAATTTACGGAATTCACGTTTCCGTTGACGACGGTCACGGTATGCATACATTAATGATTTCATTACTTGTTGGTTTGCTACTTTATATAAACGGTGTTTAGAACCTGTATAACCTTTTGCTAGCTTTAAAACTTTTTTACGACGTTTGCGGGTAACTGTACCGCCTTTAACACGTGCCATAATTTAGTCCCTCCTAAATTTCCTTCATAGTCAAATAATTAGATCATATGGCGAATTCGTTTGAAGTCTCCAGTTGAAACAACTGCACCTTTACGAAGTTTACGTTTTTGTTTTTGTGATTTATTTGCAAATAAGTGGCTTGTATATGCATGGGAACGTTTGAATTTGCCAGTTCCTGTTTTCTTGAAACGTTTTGCAGAGCCACGATGAGTTTTCATTTTAGGCATAATTTAGTCCTCCTTAAAAATCATTACTTTTCTGTTTTTGGTGCTAAAACTAGAAACATACTGCGTCCTTCCATCTTCGGAGCAGACTCTACTTGTGCAATATCTGAACACTCTTTTGCTAAGCGATCAAGTACTTTTTGACCAATATCTTTATGAGTAATGGCGCGCCCTTTAAAACGTAAGGATGCTTTTACTTTGTCGCCTTTTTCAAGGAATTTACGGGCATTACGTAATTTCGTATTAAAATCATGTTCGTCAATCGTTGGACTGAAGCGAACCTCTTTAATGTTGATGACTTTTTGTTTCTTTTTCGCTTCTTTTTCTTTCTTTTGTTGCTCGAAACGGAATTTTCCATAGTCCATAACTCTAGCCACAGGTGGTTTTGCGTTTGGGGCAACTAGAACTAGATCCAAGTTCCGTTTAGAAGCAATTTCTAATGCTTCTTGTTTAGATTTAATGCCCAATTGTTCGCCATTCGCATCAATTACACGAAGTTCGCGAGCACGAATGCCCTCGTTTACCAACATATCTTTGCTAATATTAAGACACCTCCAAGGGATATTCTTGAATACGTTCGTTTGGGGGAAAGAAAGTATTCGCTAAACCGGTTACTGCCATTTTCAGGCAATAAAAAAGTGCAGGTCGAACACCCGCACAGCATATCTGTATATATACAAATAAGTTTTGTTGTTTTAACCTGTTAACAGCTTTGAAAGCGTCTTTTCAGGTGAGAAGCGGGTGCCTCTTCTTATCCACAAACTGTATTCAATTCACTTCACTTAATATAGCATATGTCAGACATGATGTCAAATTCGTTTTTTTAAAACACAAGTAATAATATAACAAAAAAAAACGTCGCTGACAATAGATAATTTTATTTTTACTATATTAGAGCTTAACAAGGAAGTTCATTTACAAAATATTGAATACCACGTTTTGTTAACCATTGATTAACAGCCGTCCAAACGGATTCACAGTACTTATATAGTTTTTCTTTATTTTGAAGATCACCCTCTAAAATAAGTGTAACGAGTTCATGATAGTGTTCCGGTATGTATTTCATTTTTAATGATTCTTGCAGAGTAGTTGCCCTTGTTGTATAGTACTTCTTATTCACAAGGCCGATTAATACGGCGATTTCCCAAGCAAAATCCATTGCTCCTTGAGGCAAATAATTGAGATTTCCATTGTACCAATTATTTCTAATTTTCCCCATCGTTTCGTATAGTTCATCAATCATAAATTGGCGGATGGCATTTGTAAACTTTGCTTCGTCATATGTTAAAACCGTTGTTTTAAGTTCAGAAAAAAAATCTGTAGGATCATAAATTTTCAACACTTCTGCATAAGAACCTGCAACAATCGGCCACATTTCATCAATCGTTTGCGCTTCTTTTAGCAGTTGTGATTTCGTGTTCACATCGATTTCAATTTTAATATTTTCGTAAATAAATTCATATTCTGCCACAATTGCCTCTTCTTCAATTACAATATGTATTTCTATATCTGAATACGGCCCAGCTATATTTTTTCCTATAGAACCATATACTCCGATTGCTATTATGTGCGCTCTATATTGATTTAAATAATTATCTTTAATTTTCTCGACAATTTTTAGCTTATCTTCTAAACTTGTCTGCACCGGATATTTTAACATTACTTCACCCTTCTCTTTTTTCATTTATCTTATAGAACCGGGAATGAATAGATTTTTTCCTAAATAATGAATATTTTACCTTTTTCATCCCGTTATGATTTTAAACCTCTTCAGTAAAAAACTGTGAAAAAAAATCGCCCCGTTATCTCGAGACGATCATTTAAATCAACCACTAAGCAAACCATAATTTTATCTAAAAACTTACTTCAATATGTTTACTTCTTTTTTAATAAGTTCAAGGAAGTTGGCAAATGACACTGTTTCTGATTTTTGCTCACCATACTTCCGGACGTTCACCGCTTGTTCTGCTACTTCTTTATCACCGACAACAAGCATATATGGGATTTTTTGAATTTGAGCTTCACGAATTTTATAGCCAATTTTCTCCTCACGAGTATCTAGTTCAACTCGAATTCCAGCACGTTTCAACTCTTCTTGGACAGATTTAGCATAATCAAAATGAACTTCTGGAGAAACTGGAATAACTTGTACTTGAACTGGTGCAAGCCATGTTGGGAAAGCTCCTTTATATTCTTCGATTAAATAAGCGACGAAACGTTCCATCGTGGAAACGACACCACGATGAATGACGACTGGTCGATGTGGTTTGCCATCTTCGCCAATATAAGTTAGATCAAACCGTTCAGGTAGTAGGAAGTCCAATTGAACTGTAGACAAAGTTTCCTCTTTTCCAATTGCTGTCTTTACTTGAACATCGAGTTTTGGACCATAGAAAGCAGCTTCTCCCTCTGCCTCGAAATAATTCAACTGTAAGTCATCCATTGCCGACTTCAGCATACTTTGCGCCTTTTCCCACATCTCATCATCGTCAAAATATTTTTCCGTATCTTCTGGGTCACGGTAACTTAATCGGAATGAATAATCTGTGATGTTAAAGTCTTTATATACTTCCATAATTAACTCAACTACTCGTTTGAATTCCTCTTGAATTTGGTCTGGCCGAACAAAAATATGGGCATCATTTAACGTCATTCCACGTACCCGTTGAAGACCTGACAAAGCTCCACTCATTTCATAACGATGCATTGTACCAAGTTCTGCAATTCGAATTGGCAGTTCGCGGTAAGAATGCATGGAATTTTTATAAACCATCATATGATGTGGGCAGTTCATCGGTCGCAAGACTAATTCCTCCCCATCGCCCATATCCATTGGTGGATACATATCTTCATGGTAATGATCCCAGTGGCCGCTCGTTTTATACAAATCGACATTGGCAAGAACTGGTGTATAAACGTGATCATAACCAAGGCTAATTTCTTTATCAACGATATAACGTTCGATTGTCCGGCGCACAGTTGCTCCTTTTGGAAGCCATAATGGAAGACCTTGACCAACTAGTTGGTTGATAGCAAATATTTCTAATTCTTTACCGAGCTTCCGATGATCTCGCTCTTTAGCCTCTTCTATCATTTTTAAATGGGCCTCTAAATCAGCCTTTTTGAAAAATGCTGTTCCATAAATTCGTTGCAACATTTTATTATTGCTATCACCCCGCCAATAAGCACCAGCAATAGTTAATAATTTAAATTCTTTAATTTTTCCTGTTGAAGGGACGTGAATACCACGGCATAAATCAAAAAACTCCCCTTGTGCATAAATAGTGACCGATTCTCCGTCAGGAATTGCTTCAATAAGTTCTAATTTATATTCATCGCCAATTTCTTGATACATGCGGATTGCTTCTTCCCGACTAACGACTTTACGGTGAATCTCTAAATTTTCATTAATTATTTTTTTCATTTCTTTTTCAATTGCTGGTAAATCCTCTGGTGTGATTGATTCCTCGAGGTCCATATCATAATAAAACCCATTTTCAATAACTGGACCAACACCGAGTTTAACGTTTTTAAATAAACGTTTAATCGCTTGTGCCATTAAGTGGGCAGTGCTGTGGCGCATGATTTCCAATGCCTCATCGTCTTGTTCAGTAATTATTTGTATAGCACCATCAGCTTCAAGCGGTGTGCGTAAATCCACTAGTTCACCGTTATATTTTCCAGCCAATGCCTTTTTCTTTAATCCTGGGGAAATCGATGCAGCAATATCTTCTGTTGTTGTACTTCTTGGAAACTCCTTCACTGCTCCATCTGGGAAAGTAACTTGAATCATTTCAGACATTGTAAAATCCTCCTTTTAGTGAAAAACATTTCAAAATCCGTTTTGTTCCGATAAAGTTTTTATCGTACAAACACATCTTTCCATTCCGAAATAATTGTAAATGCAAAGTTTGGGAAAATAAAAAACCCGTCCCTCATATAGGGACGAGTTAAATTATACCCGTGGTTCCACCCTGATTCTCGTCAGAATTCTCTGAAAAAAACCAAGAAAATAAGACGACTCAGTACAGTAACGGTTGTTGCCGGCAGATAATACTCAAGTTTCTCACTTTTTCATAACTGCAGTTTAAAGGTGGTAAGCTTTTTATTCGTGTTAGGAAGTTTTCACCAATGCTTCCCTCTCTGGAAACCGTAATAAAAAACCCATGTCCTTTGCATCACTTTTCGTTTATTCCGATTAAATTATGTATTATTATAGTTTTTCACGAGATAAAAAGCAAGGATTTTTTATCATCTTTTTCAATTCCGCTATTGATTGTAATGGCAAGACGATTAATTTTTCTTCAAATACATTTTTCAATGTTTGGATAATGCCTTGATCCGGATTATTTGTGTATAAAAATATTTGCTTCGGTGCAAGCGAGATTAACGGTGCAATCGTTGTAGAATCAACATAGATTGGATGGTTTGAAATTAATTTCCGATCAATCCGCCGATTTAAATCAGAACGTTTCATTTGTTGCTTTTTTTCATCTAAGAAAATAAAATCTTCTTCATTAATTATATACACACAATCCATTTGTGACTTTCTGCCAGTTAAAAATCCTCGTAAAAAATGGATAAACATTTGGTATTCTTGCTCTAGCTTGTATTCATCAATGGCAGTTTCAAGTAATGTCGGAAATTTTTCTACATAAAAACGAAGTCTGAAGGTGAGAAAAGCATCAAATGAGAAGGATGTGTTTAATTGCAACACCTCTATTATGGCATCATCCACTTTTTCTTGAAGTTGAACGAAATCAGTCTCGATATATAAGTCTTTTCTTTTTCCTGTTAATATCGATTGTAGCATTTGAATGATTTGTTCCTGTTCATTTGGATCATGGTAAAAATAGTCTTCTTGTAAAATTTTTTTACAAATTTCATTACGTTTTTTTTCCATTATTAATTTTTTCAATGCATAGTGCAGCTTTTTAAAAATAACATTTTGTTCATTTATTTCATGCTGAATGATAAGTTCCAGTTGTCTTTTTTGAACGTTCAACTTTTGCTTCTGCAATATCACGTATAAATATTGGATATCATTATGATTATCAAAAAAAATGACCAAGCTTTGTCCCCCCTATGAGGAATTCCTGTTTCATATATATGGGGAGCTTGGTCAATTTAGAAGTTAATTTGATATTATTTTCAAAGGTGATTAATTTCTTTTATTTTTTCCGTCAATCATTATCGGTTCTGATAAAAATTGTATTCTTTCAATGATGCGTCGCGCCTTAACTTTTTCTTCTTCACCACGTTGAGAATATGTTAAATGGTGTTCCAATTCTGTTAAATCAAAATTAGAAGTGAAAAATGTCGGTAATTTCTCCAGCATTCGATATTGAAGAATCGGTCCTATCACTTCATCACGAACCCAACTAGAAACTGTTTCTGCCCCTATATCATCAAACATTAATAATGGAGCTGTTTTGAGTGCATTAATTTTATTATCCAAATTACCATCACTGATTGCTTGTTTCATTTCCCGAATAAATTCGGGGACGTAGACAATGGTGGAAGCAATATTTTTCTTTTGCAATTCATTTGCGACTACACCTAATAAATACGTCTTTCCTGTTCCAAATGGTCCGTATAAATACAAACCTTTTCGAAAATTACCTATTTCATATTCCGTAATAAACTGTTCTATTTTATCAATTGCTTTAATCCGGTTTGGGGTATCAAGAATAACCTCACTCATCGTTGCTTCGACAATTTCTTTCGGAATATGGATGCACTGGATTAACTTTTCTCTACTTTTAAGTTCGTCTGCTACGATTTTACATTTACATGGAACATATTTTATATCAATGACATTCCTGTTAATAATAAGTTTCGGTTCATATCCTGGAATTAAGTTTGGACATTCTGCTAACGTATGATTTTCTTTATTTTCTTTTATTTGTGAAATAAATTCATATAATTTATTTAAACTTTGGTCAATCATTTTCATGGTTACTTGATTCTTATTTTCGGCAATAAAGCGGCGGACATCTTCATTCGCCAATATTTCTTCACGCATCGCTGCAAGGCGATTTTGAATATGATCACGACCTTTAAATTTTTTTAACGTATCGCTTATTTTCTCCATCTCGCACCTCCTTTTTTCTAACTCTACTAAACGGGTGGACTTCACTTATATTTTTTTAAGCGTTCTTCCATTTTTCGTTTTTCTTCTTCGAATTTTTCTATGTCTATTGGCGTCTCTGTTGTTTCTTTGTTATCGAACCAGCTTGGTACTTTTTCGGTACGGATTGGTTTTCTTGTTACAGGCTGTTTCTTCTCTTTTTTCGTTTGTTGCCATTCAATATATTGGCGGTGTTCGTTTTTCGCTAATTCCATTGCTTCTGGAACAGTTTTTATTTTTTTTCGCGACCAATGAGATGCAATTTTTTCAACATATGTTTTTTGAAGCTTCATATCCGTTCTTAATAAACAGTATTGAATAAGTACATTGGTGACACCCGGTGTTAGTTTTTGCTTTAACATCACTTCTTCAATTAGCCGAATGTCCGATGTGCTTGGTTCAGAGCCATCAGATAAATCTTCTAACAATTTTCTCGGGCTCACTGTTTCTAAATAACGAATTAATCGTTCTTCCTGTGTTCTCGGTTGATCAATAGCGGAATGATAAACTGGGGATTGAATACGATCTACTAATTGCGGTAATTTGTTATAATGTTCAATGGAATACCAATCCCTTGCAGCTTTCCGTAACTTTTCAATATCTATCGTATGTTGTTCCGTTCTAGCTTCAATTACGAGATGTTTCATTTGTATCGGATCAATTCCGTATAAGAAAGAAAGTGTTGTAATTACATGTTTCACTTGTGGTGTAAAAGCATTTAAAGGAACAATTTGTTCATTTATCCCAGCGAATAGTAAATCAAAATCAAATAAGTCTTGTTCAATAATGATTGGAGCAGGTTCTCCTCTACTTTGTATAATTGTGTTCGGGTTCTCTATTTCTATATCCGCATTTTTCATTACTGCCAATGGATTAGCAGAATGGAAAATTTCATGAAACGCTTTCGTTGTTTTTTCATATTCCGTCAGATTTATCGGTTTATCAATGAATGAATGACGAAGCCGATTATAATAGTCTCGACCAATTTTTTGATATAAATATATATTTAATAAGCCATCCGAAAAAAATTGACTAGCAGATAAAGGAACGTTTAGCTTATAAAGAAAAGATCGTGTTTCATCCTCGGTTTTTACAAATGTCTCTAGTAAACCGATTGCTTCTAATTTTAACCGTGCATAATAAATGTTTTTCAAATTTTCATCTAAGATGTTCATTAAAAAATAATGTGATACAGGTTCTGAAAGTAGTCGATTCTCCTCCAGCTGATTTTTCAATGTCATGTATAAACTTATACATAATGGTCCAATGAGTGGTTGGTAAAGTAATGTTAATACCTTTCGATCACCTTCATTAAAAGGGCCATCCACTGAAACGACATATTGATCACCAGGTATTAATTCTTTCCAATGTAGCTCCATACAAACAACCCCATTAATTTTATTTAATACAAAGCGTCTCCAAACTTAATTGTTGGTTATCGGTCCAAGCACTCACTTTTCAACAAATACATTAACCTACATTATTAACTTCTATCAGTTTTTCATTTTTCGTTTCCGTCTTTCCTAAGTAACTCCTTCAGTTCATCAATAAATACATTAATATCTTTAAATTGACGATAAACGGAAGCAAAACGAACATAGGATACTTCATCGATTTTCGCTAGCTTGTCCATCACCATTTCACCTATAGATTCGCTTTTTACTTCACGAATCCCAATATTTCGTAGTTCTTTTTCTACTTCCATTGTAATATTCTCTAATTGATTTAATGTTACTGGACGTTTTTCACACGCTTTAATTAATCCGCGCAATATTTTATCTCTACTAAATTCCTCACGGGTACCGCCTTTTTTTATAACAATTAGCGGATACTCTTCAACCCTTTCAAATGTTGTAAATCGATAACTGCAATCTTCACATTCTCTCCGTCTTCTAATGGAACGGCCTTCATCCACTGGTCTAGAATCAATAACTCTTGAGTTAGCAGATGAGCATGTTGGACATCTCAAAGATAACACCTCCGACTAAATTATATTTTCTCTCATTCTATAGAACTTAAGAGCTTACTGAGGTATTTGTCATTTAACGCCAATGGATGGTAGCTTTTTATCCAATTCTTTATATAATCCAACGACTATTTTTTTTAATGCTGGGTAAAGTCCAATAATGGAAAACTTATCAGAAGATACCATGAAATCTACAGCAGTTTCAAATGGACGGGTTTGAATAACCGTTACTACGATAAATGCATGTGGATTTTTTTTCATGTGAATGGCTAATTCTCCTCTTTCTTTTGAAGTGGAAGAAATCTCCATTGTTTGATCTTTTTGAAACACTTCTGTTACGGCTTGAAAAACTTTATCAAAAGATGTTTTATAATAATGGCTTCTTAATTCATCATCAAAATGGTCGTCTCTCGTTTCAAGTTGTTTATGAAAACGTTGGAATATAGATTTTTTTCTACTCATAAAATATTTACCTCTCTCTTCTCTATTATTTATAACTTTTTCTTAAATATATTATTATTTTACTACATTTTCACTAAATAAAAAAAGGCATTGTACGTAAATATACAACACCTGGATTAATACTTTTTTAAAAAACAACGTTCATTTTGAAAAGAGCCTTAGTAAACAAAGGAGTCTCTAACCTTTTTCACTTGAACTGGGCCCATTCCTCTAGGCAATTCCACCGTTTCCCGGGAATTTGCTTCTAAGCTTTCGGCAATGTAATTTGCTGCAATTGTCGGATCTAAATCACCACAAGTATATACATCGATACTAGCGTATCCATGTTCTGGAAATGTATGAATGGTCAAGTGCGATTCTGAAATAATAACGACACCACTCACACCTTGTGGAGCAAATTTATGAAAAGCAACTTCACGAATTTCTGCTCCTGATTTTAATGCAGCTTCCACAAAAATCTTTTCAATTTTATCAATGTCATTGAGCTTTTCGAAGTTACAACCCCATAATTCTGCAATGACATGTCGACCCACTGTTTCCATATGAGCCCCCCCTTTTCCAATTTTCCTGTACAGACAATTAGTTTCAAAAGAGTGTACATGAAACGTATAACTACCACGGGGGAAAGTTAGTCCGAAGAGGTCCTAACCCTTTAAGTAGTTAATTTTGTTACACGATTCCTAGTATACTTTGTTTCTATTTACTTTTCAATAAAAAACTGCAAAAAATGCAGAATCCATCAGTCGAAAGTCTTCATCTCCACTTATTTCGTTGAAACAAGAGTTTCTCTTCCATCCATCTTAATCATTTTATGCTTTTTTTAAGTTAGTCATACTTGTCACTAACATAAAAAAGGCTTAACCCTGGTACAAAGACAATTTTTCATGTTTTGTACCTTTTTTGGAATTAAGCCTTGCTTTCATATTTATTTGTATATATGGACAAGAGCTGATTGTTGCAAGTGGAATTTTTCAACTGCACATAAAGTATCCACTATATGATAATCAACTATAAAAGAAAAGGACAGTTAAATTGTACTTAGTTCCATCTGCTTATTCATTTCATTGGCAACTATTTTTACTAAATCAACGACACGGCAGGAATATCCCCACTCATTATCGTACCAAGCTAGAACTTTCACCTTTTTACTATCAATTACCATTGTTGATAAACCATCAACAATCGAGGAATGATCATTTGTATTAAAATCAGTGGAAACGAGTGGTTCGAATGTGATATCTAGAATTCCCTTTAACTTATTTTCACTGGCTGTTTGGAATGCTGCATTTATTTCCTCTATCGTCACTTCTTTTTCCAAATCAACTACTAAATCAACTAAAGAAACGTTCGGTGTTGGTACTCGTAATGCCATACCATGCAGTCTTCCTGATAGCTGTGGCAATACTTTTGAAATTGCTTTCGCTGCTCCTGTCGTAGTTGGTATAATGGATTGTGCACAAGCCCTAGCTCTACGTAAATCTTTATGCGGATTATCTAAATTATTTTGATCATTTGTATAAGCATGAACCGTCGTCATAAAACCGTTTACAATTCCGAACTGCTCATCTAATACTTTAGCTACAGGTGCTAAACAATTAGTAGTACAAGATGCGTTGGAAATAATATGGTGATTATCAATCTCAAGATCACAATCATTTACCCCTACAACGATTGTGACATCTTCATTTTTCCCAGGAGCAGTTAATACTACCTTTTTTGCACCTGCCTTCAAATGTAATTCTGCTTTGTCACGCGAATTAAATTTTCCTGTTGCTTCCACGACAATATCTATTTGTAATTTATCCCACGGTAATAGTTCTGGATTTCGGTTATTTAATAATAGAACCTTTTTCCCATTAACTATTAAACTATTTTCACCAATTTCAACATCATGAGGATATTTCCCATGTACTGTATCATATTTAATTAAATGTGCTAACGTTTCCGCTGGATAGCTTGCATTTATTGCTACTACTGACAATTCTTCATCCATCATTGCTTTTCGAAAAACCATCCGCCCAATTCTGCCAAAACCGTTAATTGCTATTTTTCTCCCCATCATGAGCCTCCTGTTTTATGATGTACATTTTGTTATATTACCGTTAATTAGTATAACATATATTATGTAAGACGTATAATAATATTGCCTTGTTTTTTCAATTAATTATTTAGAGTTATATTTCGACAAGCGTTCCATTCTGTTTTTGGAAAGAATAGGAAATGTGTTATACTTTTACATTAAATTTTCCATAAAAAAACCATGGCAGCTACTTTCCTTTTAAGATGCCATGGTTATTGATTATCTTGATGAAAATTGTTTTATAGAAGTATTCATTGTTGTTCTGAACTTACAGAATGCCCCATTCAGTCAATATATTCATTAGTTGTTGCTTTGTATAGGCAATTGTACTACGGTTGTCGATAACTGCATTTGCTAGTTTCCGCTTTTCTTCAATGGAAAGTTGAGATTGAATTCTAGCAAGAGCATCTTCCTTTGACAAATGGTTTCTAGCCATTAATCTCTCCAACTGTGTCTCTTGATCAACATAAACTACAATCACTTTTTCTGCCATATGTGTTAAATTACTTTCATACAATAGCGGGATATCCAAGAAAATAGCCCTTTCACCCCGTTGAACAGCAGACTCTATTTCTTCATGCATTTGCTTTCTAACTGCTGGATGAACAATAGAATTCAGTAGTTTTCGCTTGTTTTCATCATGAAAAATTATCGAACCTAACTTTGCACGGTCAATTGTTTTATCAGGTTGTAAAATTTCCTTCCCGAATTTTTCAACTATCTCTTTATATGCGGATTCATTGGGCTCAACGACTTTCCTCGCTGCCATATCTGCATCTATAACTGTAAACTTTAGTTCTTGAATCATCTTACTGACGGTTGATTTTCCTGTCGCGATTCCACCAGTAATTGCTATCGTCACTGTCATACGTCGAGTCCCTCCAAGTTTTTCCTCTATTTTAGCATTATCTCATGGAAAAAAGCGAACATTTTATCGTTTATATCCTCCATAAACCGATTAATATGAGTAATAACCCTGGAATAAAAGAAAATTTTTCGACCCATTTGACATTTGCAACCGATGCGCCAATCTTTATTCCTATAAAAGCAAAGCCGGCACTCATGATTCCAACGGTAATTGCTAGTAAAATTGGTGAAAACCCGAGCATAGATGCACCAAGTCCTGCGCCTAATGCATCTAAGGATAATGCAATTCCTAACAATACTGCCTCCAAACCTTTAATGGACCCAGAACGATCTAAATCCGCAGACATCGGCTTTTTTAATATATGAATAACTACCCCAATTGATTTCATTTCTAATTTGAACAAAACTTTACTTTCATTCGTTACAACTTCTTCTTTATGCTCACGAAAAAATTGAAATAGTGCCCACACGCCTAGTAAGATAAGAATTATCCCGCCGATTGTATTACTAACATTTTCTGATAATATTTTCCCAATATATTTTCCTAAAACTGAAGCAAAAAATAGTGACAAGCTTGAAAAACATGCAATAATAACGATTGCATGAAACGGAATGATCATTTTCCTTAATCCGTAAGTAAAACCGACTGAAAAACTATCAATACTTACTGCTAATGCTAGTAACAATAGGACGAAAATATCCATAAACGAAAAAACTCCCTCCTCTACAACACCTATCCTATTGTATGAGGGGAGCTTTTCTTTTGTTCAAAGCGTTCTTTACGCTTACGCTATTACTAAAATGAACATGAATGGGTATTTCTTCCACAATTTACGTACTTTTCATTATTTCAAATGATAAGGTGGGTGGCTTTCACGTAGGTAAGTTTATAGTCGTTGACATTTAGGACAAATATGAGTGCCCCTCCCGCTAACTTTTATTTTTTCAATAGCAGTGCCACAGCGCTTGCACGGCTGACCTGTTTGACCATAAGCATTTAATTCCAATTGAAACATGCCTATTTCTCCTTGGGAGTTAACATAGGAGCGAATGGTACTTCCCCCTTTTGCTACCGCTTCTTCTAACGTGGCAATTATTTGTTTTCTTAATTGTTTTATTTCATTATCAGAAAGAGTGTTAGCAATTCTTTCAGGGTGAATTTTTGCACGAAATAATGCTTCATCCACGTAAATATTACCTAAGCCAGTGACAATTGTTTGATCGAGTAAAACTGCTTTAATATTTCTTGTCGTTTTTTCTAAAGATTTTTTTAAATAGGCTGTTGTAAATTGTTTAGTAAAGGGTTCTAGTCCTAGACGGGATAACGGCAGCTTGTCAAACTCTGTCCCCTTCGGAAAAACATGCATCGTCCCAAATTTACGAACATCTCGATAGCGTAGTTCCGTTTCATCGGTAAAAGAAAAAATGACATGGGTATGTTTATCTAATTGTTCGGATTTTGGATAAACTCCATATTTCCCTTCCATTCGCAAATGAGATACGAGTACGATATCATCTAAATAAAAAATGAGAAATTTTCCTTTCCTACCAATTTCTCTTATTGTTTGTCCTTTTAACAAAAGCTTAAACTCATCGATATCAGCAGGTTCCTTAATAATCTTCGGCCAATATACTTCTACAAAAGCAATTGTTTTGCCAATCACTAATTTTTCCAACGTTTTTCTTACCGTTTCTACTTCTGGTAATTCAGGCATCTATTACACTTCTTTCTACTTACGCTTTTATTTCGCATCAAACCAAGTTGGGCCGTATGCATAGTCCACCTTCAATGGTACTTTTAATTCAATTGTATTTTCCATTACATCTGGAACAATGATTTTAAGTTTCTCTACTTCCTCTTTCGGTGCTTCAAAAATCAATTCGTCATGTACTTGTAATAATAGTCGTGCTTTCAGTTTTTCCTGCGTCAATCGCTCAGCCATGTCTACCATCGCTTTTTTAATTATATCCGCAGCACTACCTTGAATTGGTGTGTTCATCGCTGTCCGTTCAGCAAAGCTGCGAATATTAAAATTACGGCTCGTAATTTCCGGGATATAACGGCGTCGATTTAGCAAGGTCTTAACATAACCAGTTTGTTTCACTTCTTGAACGATATCACTCATAAATTGTTTCACGCCCGGAAAGATTTCAAAGTATTTATCTATAAATTGAGCTGCTTCCTTTCTCGTAATCCCTAAGTTTTGTGATAAGCCATAATCACTTATGCCATATACAATCCCAAAGTTAACAGCTTTTGCTTGGCGGCGCATATTACTTGTTACTTCTTCTTCCGATACATGGAAAACATCCATTGCCGTCTTTGTATGAATATCATGTCCATTTTTGAAAGCATCAATAAGCCGTTCATCACCAGAAATATGAGCTAATACGCGTAGTTCAATTTGAGAATAATCGGCTGCAAATATGACCCAATCTTGTTCGGATGGAACAAATGCTTGGCGAATTTTTCTCCCCTCTTCTAAACGAATCGGGATATTTTGTAAATTAGGGTCAGTAGAACTTAATCGTCCTGTCTGTGTTAATGCTTGATTAAAACGAGTATGCACTTTTTCAGTTTCTTTATTAACAACTTTTAATAATCCTTCAATATAAGTTGATTGGAGCTTACCGAGCTGACGATAATGTAATATTTGTTCAATAATTTCATGTTCATGTTGCAATTTCTCTAACACATCTGCTGCTGTGGAGTAACCAGTTTTTGTCTTTTTAATCACTGGCAAGCCCAGTTTTTCAAACAAAATAACTGCTAATTGTTTCGGAGAGTTAATATTGAATTTTTCCCCTGCCAACTCGAATATTCGTTCTTCTATAGCTTTTAATTGTCCAGATATTTCGGTACCCATTTCTTGTATTCGCTGAATATCCAGTTTTACTCCAGTACTTTCCATTTTTGCTAAAATAACCGATAATGGCATTTCTAATTGCTTATATAAATCAAATTGTTCATTATCGGTTAGTTCCTTTAGGAGTATATCTTTTAATTCATAAATAGCAACTGCTTTTCTTACAATATGTTCTGCTCTTTTTTCATCTGTTAATGGAGACCGTTTTGCCCCTTTCCCATAAACAACATCATCAGAAAGGACTTCCGTATAATTATGGGTTCTGGCAACATCACTAAAATCTTGAATAGTTTCTGAAGGATTCAAAAGATAGGACGCAATTAGTAAATCGAATTGCACACCTTTTAATTCAATCCCATGATTTCTTAATGATACGATGGAACGTTTTACATCATATACAAATTTACTGCTCTTCTCATTACTTAACCATGCTTTAAATGTTTCCGATTGTAACGCTACATGAAGTGGAATATAATATGTTCCTGAATCATTAACAATACTAAACCCTAATATTGGTGCATAATGATAGTTTTCTTCCAATATTTCTATGTAAAAAGCACTATTGTCGGATAACATTTCTTCTGATATCTTTTCAACTAACTTAAAGTTAATAGAAGTTAATTCTCGTTTTTCAACGGCAGTTGCAGCAGATGGCATTTTTTCTAACAATGATTGGAAATTTAATTCTTTATATAAAGAAGTTAGTTGACTTTCATTTGCACCGGAAAAGTGAATTTTAGCTAGTGATATATCGATTGGAGCATTGCGTTCAATCATTGCCAATTCTTTGCTCATTAATGCTTGTTCTTGATACGTTGTCAAATTCTCTTTTAATTTCTTACCACTTATTTTATCTAAAGAAGAAAGTAGATTCTCTATTGTTGTATATTCCTTTAATAATTTTATCGCCGTTTTTTCTCCAACACCTGGTACCCCTGGAATATTATCACTTGCATCGCCCATTAAGCCTTTCATATCAATTATTTGCTCTACTGTTAAGCCATATTTTTCGAGAATATGATCCGGTGTATATACTTCCATATCAGTAACACCTTTTTTCGTTACATAAACAGTTGTTTTCTCAGATGCTAATTGGGTTAAATCTTTGTCTCCAGAGACTATTCTCACATCATAACCTTGTTCCTCTGCCTGTTTAGCTAACGTACCGATAATATCATCTGCTTCATAATTTTCTAATTCATATTGAGCAATTTGATAGGCATTTAATAATTCACGAATATACGGAAATTGTTCAGATAATTCGGGTGGCGTTTTTTGTCTTCCTCCCTTATATTCTTTAAATGTCGAATGTCGGAACGTCGTTTTCCCCGCATCAAATGCAACTAACATATGTGTCGGTTTTTCTTCTTCAATTATCTTTGCTAACATCATTGCAAAACCGTAAATGGCATTTGTATGTATTCCTTTATCATTGTTAAGTAATGGCAAAGCGAAAAATGCTCTGTATGCAATACTATTTCCATCAATTAAAACTAATTTTTTATTCAAAGGACATTGCCTCCCTATTTTTTTATATTATCAACATAAAAAACCCGTCGTTTCCTCCCTTTATTCTAACACGGAATAAAGAAATAATTAAACGACGGGCTTTATAAATTCATTACACACTTTTAAGGAAGGAACGTTATTAATCTAAATACCCTTGTAAAAGTCGAGCGTAAGGAGAATTAGACGGTAACACAATAACTGTTCTATCATTAATTGTTTTCTTATATGATTCTAACGTACGATACAGCTGATAAAATTCTGGGTCTTTAGAGAATGCTTCGTTATATATCTTTGCTGCTTCCCCTTCCCCTTCAGCGCGAATTACTTCTGCATCTGCCTGAGCTTTTGAAAGCATTTCTCGGATTTCCCGGTCAGTTTCTGCTATAATCCGATTTTTATCTGCATCCCCCTTCGATAAATACTCCTGAGCTGTTGATTCCCGTTCTGAAATCATCCTCGTATAAACAGATTGCTCGTTCTCTTCAGGTAGGTCCGTCCGTTTAATCCGGACGTCTGTTACGATAATACCGTATTTATCATTGGCTAATAAATGATTCACTTGTTCCGTTATTCGATCATTGAGACTGCCGCGAGATGATTTTTCATCATTAATTATTTCATCATAATTGAGGCGACCAAGTTCTGATCTAACAACAGAATAAATAAATTCATCCATTCTGGACATTGCGTTTTCAATCGTTCTCGCATTACTTATCATGTCTTTCGGATTGGCAATGCGCCAAATTGCATAATTATCTATTAGCATCCGTTTTTTATCTTTCGTATTAATTTCTGCTTCTGTTACATCATATGTTAATTGGTATTTTGGTAAAGTAGTAACAGTTTGAATAAATGGTATTTTAATGTATAAACCAGGTTCGTCTTCAATGCGCACAACTTCCCCAAATTGACGAACTACTTTATACTCTCCTTCTTTCGCAATAAAAACATTAGTCAATACTAAAACGAGAACTGCAATTAACACGAAAAAGAAAATACCAATTTTGATAAATTTTCTAACCGGAAAGTCATTTTTTTGTTCCATATCCACGACATTACTCATTATTATTGCCACTTCCTTCCTGAGTTTGTGTCTTTGGTTGTGTATTTTCTAACGGACGGATTGGGAAGTATTTTAACGTATTACCATCATCGTTCATAATGTAAATTTCTGCATTTGGTAATACTTGTTCCAATGTTTCAATTATTAATCGTTCCCTAGTTACAGCTGGGTTTGTTTTATATTGCTCATATAACTTACTAAAAACAGCAACATCCCCCCGGGCTTGTTCCAATCGGGCTGCCTTTTCCCCTTCTGCCTTAGAAATAATCGCATCTTTTTCACCGAGTGCTTCATTAAGTTTTTGGTTTTTATATTTATTCGCTTCATTTATTTTCGTATTCATCGTTTCCCGAGCGTCTGTTACATTAGTAAATGCCTTCCGCACTTCCTCATTCGGCAACTCTACATCTTGTAGTTTAACAGCTAGAATGGAAACACCGATATCGTATTTTGTAATTAAATTCGTTAATAGTTCACGAACATTTCCTTCTATTTCTGCTCTACCAGAAGTTAATGCGTCATCTATTTTGGAATTTCCGATAATACTTCTTAATGATGCACTTGTAGCATCGTAAATGATTTCTCTCGGATTATCTGCGTTAAATAAAAATTTCGCTGGATCAGTGATTTTCCATTGAACAACTAAATCTGCGATGACGATATTTTCATCACCAGTGATCATCTTCGTGTCTTTTTCATTTTCAGAAATTAATTTCCCTTCTTTTTCTTCATACCCAAATTGGACAATAAATGTTTCTTTTGATAATTTTTCTACCGTTTGAATTGGCCAAGGTAATTTGAATTTTAACCCTGGATCCGTTATTGGTGGCTCTGCCTTTCCAAATGTTAGAACAATTGCTTGTTCTGATTCATCCACAGTATACCAGCTAGTAAAGCCGACAATTGCCAAGAAAATTATTCCAATGACAATACCTGTTATCATATAAATTTGTTTTAAACTAGTCATCGAATCTCCCTTTCTATGAAAACTTACTTAGTATTACGGTAATGGTAGTATGGAGGTTTCATTTTTTTGAATAACAATATGGTAAAAGGTACAAAAATCGTAAAAACTATCTTTGCGGAAATTTTTTAAAAAACTTTATTGTAAAAGTAGATCCTTGGCCTATTACACTTTGAACATCAAGTTCACCATGGTGTGCTTCCACTAAATGTTTCACGATTGCTAGTCCTAATCCAGTACCTCCAGAGTTTCTGCTTCTGTCTTTGTCTACGCGATAAAAGCGTTCAAATATCCTCGGAATTTGACTTTTTTCCATACCAATCCCTGTATCTGTAATGGAGACAAATATATTTTCATCGTCTTCTTGGAAATTAATCGAAATTTCACCGGTATTAAGCGTATAGCTTATTGCATTGGATAACAAGTTAATGAAGATTTGTTTTATTCGGAGTGCATCTCCTTCAATGAAAAATGAAGTGTGTTGAAGAGGGAACTTTACCTCAATTTGCTTTTTATCTGCTCGTTCTTTTAAAATCGCCACTACTTCACTCATAACGGTAACGAGATTCACTTTTTCAATCTGCATTGTAAAGCCTGATTGTTCTATTCTTGATAATTCTAATAAATCTTGAATTAAGGAAGTTAGTCTTTCACTCTCTTTAAAAATAATCGTTAAAAACGAATTTAACGCTTCTTTATCTTGTGATGCCCCATCCAATAACGTTTCAGCAAAACCACGAATAGAAGTAATCGGAGTTTTTAATTCATGGGATACGTTAGCAACAAAATCTTTCCGAACTTGCTCTAGTTTTTTCAATTCTGTAATATCGTGAAAAACAAATACACTGCCTTTCCATTCGTTGTCATGACTAATAATAGGCGCACCATAAATCTCAAAGAACTTGAATGCTATTCCAATTGGCACAGCAATTTGTCTACGGATTTTTTGTTCCGTCATAAAAACTTCCGCTATTAACTTATTTATGTTTTCATCATCTATTACGTCTTGGTAAGACTTACCAATTCCGTTCGTGTCATCAATATGGAACACTTCTTTAAAAATGCGATTCATTAACACTATATAGCCTTTATCATCAATAAAGATTAAGCTGCTTCCCATATTTTCGATTAACGTCATTAAACGATTTGTTTGAATCTCTTGCTCCGTTGTAATAAGTTGTAAATTTCGAGCTAACGTATTAATCGAACTAGTTAAGCCATTAAATGTTTTGTTTGTTTCTTCATAAGTTCTTGCACGATAATTTCCTTTCGCTAACTCGATAGCGACTTTTGTTGCAGAGTCAACAGGTTTAAATACTTTATCAATGATGGATTTACTTATAAATAATATTAATAAGAAGGCAATACTTAAACAGGAAATTAAAATGAACCATATTTGCCGGTATGCTGTTTGAAAATAGTCACCAGTTGTTCCAACAACTAACACATCTGATTCATTTCCACTTTCAATCTTTTTCCAATAATAATTTTTTTCTACTTCTTCCTCATCATCGATAAAGAAACCGGAGTCTTGCGTTTTGTTATTAGTAATTTCTGTAATTAGCTTTTCAATATTATGTTTCTGCCCATCTGTGGAGCCACTATCATATATTAGTGACCCGCTCGGATTCACAACAACTATTCGAGCATTTAATATGTTTTTCGTTTCCGATAGCATATCTTCATCAACGAAACTAATACCTCCAGATTTTTCAATATATCTAGCTAAAAGCAAACCTTCTTTTTCTAAATGATCTTTTACCGTATGAAAATAATACGTTTTAAATAGGACACCCATCAGTATTCCAAGTGCGCTTAATACAAAAATTATTAAAAGTGATAAAGTAATGATAGATCTATTACGGAATTTTTTCATTCTTTCGGAACCTCGAATTTATAACCTAAGCCTCTTATCGTTTTTATAAATTGTGGTTTTTTAGAATTTGATTCGATTTTTTCACGCAAATGGCTAATATGAACATCCACAATTCTCGTGTCCCCAACAAAGTCGTAATTCCAGACAGCATTCAACAAAACTTCACGTGATAATACTTTCCCCTTATTTTGTACGAGATATAATAGTAATTCAAATTCTTTTGGAGTAAAATTCAACTGCGTCCCATCAAAATAAGCCTCATAAGATTCTGGAAAAATGGTCAAAGCACTCACTTGTATTTTTTTCAGTGATTCTTCCGAGTCTTGATCAAAATCTGACTTGTCTACATTTACTTCATTGTATTCTTGTGTCCTTCTTAAAATTGCTTTAATTCTTGCAACAACTTCCCTCGGGCTAAAAGGTTTCGTCATATAATCATCAGCACCAAGTTCTAAACCTAACACTTTGTCAATTTCATCATCTTTTGCCGTTAACATTAATATTGGGGTTGTAACTTGTTTATTTCTCAATTCTTTACAGACATCAATCCCATCTTTGAACGGTAACATTAAGTCCAATACGATGAAATCGGGATTTTCTGAAAGAGCTATCTGTAACCCTGCTTGTCCATCATATGCTGTAATCACTTGAAAACCTGCTTGTCGAAGATTATAGTCTAATAAAGTTACAATCGATTGTTCATCATCTACAACTAATATTTTTTTACTCATGACATCCTCCAGCTCCGATTATTCGCTATCTATTAATATTTAAAGCAACTATATTTATTATAACAATTTGATTCATATTAACAAATAATGTATAGCAATTAAATAGGAATGATACGTGAATAAATGGAAATCGAGGTATCGCATGGAGTAGGCGCCTAGACCACTATTGTAGACTAGTCACACATGAAGGAGAAGTAAAAAACAAACAACCAAATGGTTAAGCTTGAGTTAAACGAAGAGGCTGTCCCCCTCATTTGCACTACACAACAATACTAAAATGACAGCCTAAACTAAAAGTCATCATTTTGTCGTGTTTTGTCAAATTAATAGGACAGCCTCAAAATCTCTTGTTACATATTATCAATTAATTTTGTACCGAACTCTGAACATTTCACTTCTGTTGCGCCTTCCATAAGACGAGCAAAATCATAAGTAACTACTTTTGATGCGATTGTTTTCTCCATAGAGTTAATAATTAAGTTAGCAGCTTCATTCCAACCTAAGTGTTCAAGCATTAATACACCCGACAAGATAACCGATGAAGGATTCACTTTATCTAATCCAGCATATTTTGGAGCTGTACCATGGGTTGCTTCAAAAATTGCATGACCAGTTTCATAGTTAATGTTTGCTCCTGGGGCAATACCAATTCCACCTACTTGTGCTGCAAGTGCATCAGAAATATAGTCACCATTTAAATTCATTGTAGCAACTACATCAAATTCCTTAGGCCGAGTTAAAATTTGTTGTAAGAAAATATCGGCAATAGCATCTTTCACAATAATTTTGCCAGCAGCCTCTGCACCGGCTTGAGCTTTATTGGCAGCTTCAATCCCTTCCGCTTCTTTAATACGATCATATTCTGCCCAAGTGAAAACTTTGTCGGCAAATTCCTTTTCTGCTAATTCATAACCCCAATTTTTGAATGCCCCTTCTGTAAACTTCATAATATTTCCTTTATGTACTAAAGTAACAGATTTACGGCCTTCTTTTAAAGCGTAATTAATCGCTGCACGTACTAAACGTTCTGTTCCTTCTCTAGATACAGGCTTAATTCCGATACCAGATGTTTCTGGGAAGCGGATTTTTTTCACACTCATTTCATTTTGTAAAAATTCAATAAGCTTATTCACTTCAGCTGAACCTTCTTGATATTCAATACCAGCATAAATATCTTCTGTATTTTCACGGAAGATTACCATATCCGTATCTTGTGGACGTTTCACTGGTGATGGAACACCTTCAAACCAACGCACTGGGCGAAGACATACAAATAAATCTAACTCTTGACGTAATGCAACGTTTAACGAGCGAATCCCACCGCCAATTGGTGTCGTTAACGGACCTTTTATTGCGATAATATTTTCACGTATCGTGTCTAACGTTTCTTCCGGTAACCATTCTCCTGTTTTATTAAATGCTTTCTCTCCAGCTAAAACTTCTTTCCAAACAATTTTTCTTTCACCATTATACGCTTTCTCTACTGCAGCATCTAAAACTCGGGAAGCACTTGCCCAAATATCAGGACCTGTACCGTCACCTTCAATAAAAGGAATTATTGGGTTATTTGGAACATTTAAAACCCCGTTTTTTACAGTAATTTTTTCTCCTTGTGTCATTATGTTTCCCTCCATGTTCATATTGATAGGTTAGGAGACATGCTCCTAACCTATAAGTATATTAAAAAAAGTTAAAATTAGCGATCTTCTAGTCTCACATATGATTGCATGCCTGGACCATTATATTCGGCGCGTGGACGAATTAAACGGTTATTTGCATATTGTTCTAATATATGTGCTAACCATCCAGAAACCCGGCTGACAGCAAATATTGGTGTAAATAAATCATGTTCAATTCCTAAACTATGATAAACAGATGCAGAATAGAAATCGACATTTGGTGGAATATTTTTTTGGTTCGTCACCAAGTCTTCAATTTTCACAGACATTTCATACCATTTCGGTTCGCCTGTTAGTTTCGTTAATTTTTCCGACATCGCTTTCAAATGTTTCGCACGCGGATCTCCTTTACGATATACTCTGTGACCAAATCCCATAATCTTTTCTTTATTTGCTAGTTTTTGATTAATATAATCTTCCACATTTTCGACAGAACCTATTTCAGTTAACATTTTCATCACTTGTTCGTTGGCACCGCCATGTAATGGCCCTTTCAATGCACCAATGGCTGATGTAATACCAGAATAAATATCTGATAACGTTGCCACGCAAACTCTTGCTGTGAAGGTCGATGCATTTAATTCATGGTCTGCATGTAAAACGAGAGCTTTATTAAATGCTTCTTCTGCTATACTATCTGGCTCTTCGCCTGTTAACATATAAAGGAAGTTAGCAGCAACACCCAAATCTTTGCGAGGTGCAACTGGCTCCAGTCCTTTTCTAATTCTAGCAAATGCTGCCACCAATGTCGGCATTTTCGCTTGCAAACGAATGGCTTTGCGAAGATTTGCTTCATCCGTTGCATTATCAGCTTCCTCATCAAATAATCCTAGATAAGAAACTGCTGTTCGCAATGCTGCCATTGGATGAACTTTATCTATTGGAAATGTTTTAAAATGGTTTAATACTTCTTCAGGAACGCTAGCATTGGCAGCTAACTGGATTTTCAAATCTTCCAATTCTAATGTGTTGGGCAGTCTGCGGTTCCAAAGTAAATAAACGACTTCTTCAAAGGATGAATTTTCCGCTAAATCATCAATATTGTAGCCAACATACGTTAAAGTATCATCAATAATAGAACTGATTGATGATGTAGTTGCAACTACTCCTTCCAACCCTTTCGTTACACTCATAAAAAACTCTCCCTTTCTGTGATATTTATATTTATCTATCATAGTATAATAATAATGATAGTTATTAAAATTTTTAAAAATCAAGCTGTAAATCCCCGATGTTCGTTACCTAATATAAAAAATAACTTCAAATTAGTATTCCTTACCCAAAAGCTTTACTACAATAACATTAATATGTGGTACTATAATCTATTTTAATATAGGTTTTAAGAAAAAGGAAAAGAAAATGCTTACAAAATTATATATTGTTAACAAAACGAAATTTCTATTTAACGAAAAAAGAGAAGTATTTTTTATCTAAGTATTATTATAAATAATTTAAGAGCATTTGTGAATAAAAAGTGTATATAATGTGAAGAAAATATTATTTTATCAGAAAAACAAATTGAAAAAACTTTTCGAACAATATTGTTCGTGCTCATATTTTCTGTTTTAGATCAAATTCTTGTTTTTAATGTTAATTATAAACAAATTCAAATACGCAATTTTTTATTATTAAAACCGATTCATTCCTTTAGTTAAAATGAAGAATTTGCTCGTCTACATTAAAAAAATGTAACCTAAAAAGATTACATTTTATGATGATGTATTCGATTTTTCCCACTCATAAATGATTGTTAACTTTATATTAATATAAATATAAGTTTTCATTATTGCTTTCGATAATAAAATCGTCTCACCTACTTAGTAAAAACTTCCATAAATTTCATCGCATACCATGCAATTCCTGCACCAATTAACGGTCCAACCGCAACTCCACGAAAGAAGGTAACGGCAAGTACTGTCCCCAATACGAGTGCTGTTGTTATATGTGGATCTTTAGCAAGTAGAACTATTCCGTTTTTCGCCAAAAGCGCAACTACTACACCAGAGAAAAGTGCAATCCACGCATATGGTGATTTTAATGATTCGAGCAACTCTTTAAACCCGATATCACCAGTAGCAATTGGTGCTAAAACAGCAATCGTAATTATTGTTACTCCCCAATTAATACCTTTCGTTTGAATGACGTTAAAGACTTTATCATCATGGATGACTAATTTTAGTAAAATTAAAAACGCTACAGAAATCATTAATGATTGGTTTTTAGCTATAAATCCGATGATAAGTAATATAAATAAAAAGATAAAAGCTTGCATAGATAACTTCCTTTCTCATATAAAAATTTGTAATATTAAAGTAGGAGATTAAATATTAGGAGGATTTGCAGTGAATACAATATTATTACAAAGGTTCTTGCGGTTATTAAGTATAGTATTAGGCTTTGTAGCTGCTTTAGTCAGCTTCTATTTCTTATCATCCTTACTTTACCCTTTTATTATCGCTTGGTTTATTGCGTTTTTAATGAATCCGCTTGTTAATTTTTTACAAGTAAAAGGGAAAATGCCGCGGGCACTTTCTGTATTAATTGTACTCATATTTATTTTTGGAATCATTGCAAGTCTCCTCACTTTGTTAGTGTATGAATTGTTTTCTGGTGCAGAGTATCTCGCAAAAACAATTCCAGGTCATATCGAGACATTTATTACATACATCGAACAGTGGATAACGGGAACAGTAATTCCGTTTTTTAACCAAATAACGAATATGTTTAATAATTTACAAGAGGGCCAACAAGATACTATTATAAATAATTTACAACAAATTGGTACTGATTTTGCAGCTTATATTGCCACTTTACTACAAACGATTGTAACTAAATTGCCAGCAATTTTTTCTTGGTTTCCGAATGCAGCAACCGCTACTCTCTTTACAATTTTAGCTGCATTTTTTATCAGTAAAGATTGGTATCGTTTAAAAACGTTAGTCGGCCATTTTATTCCACAAAAAGCAAAGGAAAGCGGGATTAGCATTTATTATGATTTAAGAAAAGCCCTATTCGGTTTTATTCGTGCCCAATTAACATTAATCTCTATCACTGCTGTCATCGTATTAATTGGTCTATTAATTTTACGTGTTAATTATGCTATTGCTTTAGCTTTCATTATCGGTTTTATTGATTTACTACCATATTTAGGAACGGGCTTCGTATTTGTGCCATGGATTATTTATGAATTTATTACGAGCAATTATTCATTAGCTATCGGATTAACTGTCCTATATGTAATTGTTCTCGTTCAGAGACAGTTAATGGAACCAAAAATCGTATCAACTAATATCGGCGTTAGCCCCCTCGCTACGTTGATTTCTATTTTCGTCGGACTTAAATTATTAGGTTTTGCTGGATTAATCATCGGCCCGATTACACTAGTAATTATTAGCGCCCTTTATAAAGGGAAAGTATTCCATAATATTTGGTATTTTATTAAAGGTTAAAATCACACAAATGAAAACGGATCTAATCAAAGGATATCCTTGTTAGATCCGTGTTTTTGTGCGGTTAGCGAATAATTGTTATCGTATTCTGGTTAATCCACTTAGTTATCCATTTTTTCAAGAATGGTTTTATTAACTTTCTTGTAAAAGGTAATACCAAACAAAAACCAATTATATCTGTAAAAAATCCAGGCGTTAGCAGAAATAACCCACCTACTAAAATGCAAATACCATCAATTAATATATCATGAGGCATTTGTCCTGAAGTCATTTGGAATCTAGCATTTCGAATGACTTCTAGTCCTTGTTTTTTTGCAAAATATGCTCCTAAAAATCCAGTTATTAAAATAAACAAGAAGGTAAAACCAACTCCAATTAATTTCCCAGATAATAGGAATAAGGCAATTTCAATTGCGGGAACGATAACAATTATTGGGAATAGTACTCGCATACCAATCACGCCCTTAAAAAAAGAGTTTGTAATACATCCGCTTATTAGCAGTCATCCCTTGCTTTCAAAAAGCAAGGGACAAGCTGAATAAATTAATTATAAGTGATTGGATGATTAAAGTACACTCGCATGTCCTTCATAAATTGTTCCACTGCCAGCGTCTACAGTTACTTCAACGCCGTCTTTTAAGACTTCCAATGCATTGTCTACCCCTACAATTACAGGAATTCCAAGGTTTAAGCCTACTACCGCTGCATGGCTAGTTAATCCGCCTTCTTCTGTAATTAAAGCACTACATTTTTCAATTGCAGGTACCATATCCCGATCAGTAGAATACGTAACTAAAATTGAACGATCTGTTACTTTTTCCATCGCTTCTTGGGCTGTTTTTGCAGTGACAATTTTACCGAAAGCAGTTTTTCGACCGATTCCTTGTCCTTTCGCTAAAATATTCCCAACTACATGGATCTTCATAATATTTGTTGTACCTTTTTCCCCAACTGGTACTCCAGCAGTAATTACTACTAAATCTCCGTGTTTTACGATACCTGTTTTCAAGCTTTCCTTAACGGAAGACTCAAGCATTCCGTCGGTAGAGGTCGCTTCTTGACCTAGGCAAGGATAAACACCCCAAACTAATGATAAATGTTTCATTGTCTTTTTATGACAAGTAACAGCAACAATTGGAGCTTTTGGACGGTATTTAGATACCATTCTAGCTGTATGTCCACTTTCTGTTGGAGTAATCACTGCATCGATATCTAAATTAATGGCAGTATGTGCTACTGATTGACAAATTGCATCTGTTGAATTATGTTCTGTTTCTTTGCTGCGTAATGATAAAATTTCTTTATGATTCAAAGCAGATTCAGCTCTTAAAGCAATATTATTCATCGTTTGAACTGCTTCTACAGGGTATAGACCAGCAGCTGACTCACCAGAAAGCATAATTGCATCTGTTCCGTCAAAAATCGCATTTGCTACGTCACTTGCTTCTGCACGAGTTGGACGTGGATTTCTTTGCATGGAATCAAGCATTTGTGTTGCAGTAATAACTGGTTTTCCAAGTTTATTACATTTTTTAATTAACATTTTTTGCACTAGAGGTACTTCTTCAGCAGGAATTTCCACCCCTAAATCTCCACGAGCAACCATTAGTCCATCACTTACTTCCAAAATTTCATCGATATTATCGACACCTTCTTGGTTTTCAATTTTAGGAATAATATGGATATGCGCAGCATTATTTTCTTCTAATAATTGACGGATTTCAAGGACGTCAGAAGCACGACGAACGAAAGATGCAGCAATAAAATCAATATCTTGTTCAATACCGAAACGAATATCGTTCGCATCTTTTTCTGTAATACCTGGTAAGCTTACAGAAACTCCAGGTACATTGACACCTTTTTTATTTTTTAATGTTCCGTTATTTAATATTTTAGTTAAAATTTCTTGTTTTTCTTTATTAATTTCCAATACTTCTAAACCAATTAATCCATCATCTAATAAAATTCTGGATCCAACATGTACATCATCTATTAATTCTGGGTATGTAATCGAAAATTTTTCTGTTGTACCTAGCACTTCAGTCATCGATACAATAATATTATTACCTGCAACTAATTCAATTGCCCCATTTTCCATATTGTTCGTACGAATTTCAGGACCTTTTGTATCTAAAAGAATTGCTACTGATTTTCCAGTAATCTTTTCTGCTTCGCGAATATTTTTTATTCTTTGACCATGTTCTTCATAATCTCCATGGGAAAAGTTTAGTCTTGCAACGTTCATTCCTGATTCCATTAATTGCACTAATTTTTCAATACTTTCACTTGCTGGTCCAATCGTACATACAATTTTAGTTTTCCTCATTTAAATATAGCCTCCCAATATTATATCGACAATTCTTGTGATAATTGATAAATCTTTTTATCAATAGTATGTGGTGCATCTAGAATTTCATCTAAAGCATGACTAACTAACTCATTATTCATAATACCGACAGCACGTCCGCTTTTACCTTCCAACAACAATTCAACTGCATAAGCACCTAATCGACTTGCTAACACTCGGTCTGTTGCCGTTGGTGATCCACCTCTTTGCATATGGCCTAAAACGGACACACGAATTTCTAATTGTGTTCTTCTTTCTAATTCCTCCGCAAATTTCACACCGTTCGTAACACCTTCAGCAACTACAATAATACTGTGCTTTTTGCCACGGTCTTTTCCACGATTTAATTTCTCAATAACTTCATCCATTTGTTGTGGTTCTTCTGGAATTAGTATTGTTTCTGCTCCACCGGATAGACCTGCCCAAAGTGCAATATCACCAGCATTTCTTCCCATAACTTCAATTACGAAAGTTCTTTCATGGGAAGATGCAGTATCTCTGATTTTATCAATAACATCGATTGCCGTATTAACAGCTGTATCAAAACCGATAGTAAAGTCAGTTCCAACAATGTCATTATCAATCGTTCCAGGGACACCGATACAAGGGATACCTAATTTTGAAATTGCATTGGCGCCACGGTAAGAGCCATCGCCTCCAATTACGACTAGGCCATCAATACCGAATTTCTTCAATTGTTCATAACCTTTTTGTTGTCCTTCTTTCGTAACAAATTCTGGACAACGAGCAGAGCGTAAAAATGTACCTCCACGTTGAATAATGTCACCAACGGAGCCTATTTCCAGCTTTTCTATATTTCCATTAATAAGCCCTTGGTAGCCTTGATAAATACCATAGACTTCTAAATTATGGTAAATACCTTTTCGTACGACAGCTCTAATCGCCGCGTTCATTCCTGGCGAGTCACCGCCACTTGTTAAAACACCAATCCTTTTCATGCAATCACCTCGAAAAAGCAAATAATATCATAACCTTAATCAGTAGTTTTATATACTTTGTTAAGGAATATACAATAAACATACCATGAGTTGAAAATTTACTCAATAACTGCCATGAATTTGACTAAAAAAAATAGAACATGCTGAGAAAGTAGCATGTTCTTATTTTGACCCGATTACTTCATTTTTACTAATAAAACTGCCAATTTGGGCGTATTTATTATATCTCTCGTTCACTAATTCTTCTTTGGAAAGTGGCAATAGTTCCGTTAGCGCATCCAATAACATATTGTCAATAAATTCTGCTTGTTTTGCGATGTTATGGTGGGCACCACCCTTAACTTCCGGAATAATTTCATCGATTATATTTAATTGTTTTAAGTCTGGTGCAGTAATTTTCATCGATTCAGCTGCTTTTTTAGCTAGCGCTGCATCCTTCCACAATAATGCTGCTGCACCTTCCGGGGATATGACGGAATATGTGGAGTTTTCCAACATGAAAATTTTATTGCCGACACCGAGTGCTAAAGCACCACCTGAACCACCTTCACCAATGACAATACAAATAATTGGTACAGTTAGTCCGGCCATTTCAAACAGATTACGAGCAATGGCTTCACTTTGACCTCTTTCTTCTGCCGCTTTCCCTGGGTAGGCACCTTTCGTATCAATAAAACAAATAATTGGCCTGTTAAATTTCTCTGCTTGTTTCATTAGGCGCAATGCTTTTCGATAGCCTTCTGGATGAGGCATACCAAAATTACGACGAATATTCTCTTTCGTATCTTTTCCTCTTTGATGCCCAATTACCGTAACAGCTAATCCTTTATATCGACCTACTCCGCCAACTATTGCTTCGTCATCTCCAAAAAGACGATCACCATGACATTCAAAGAAGTCTTCAAATAAATGTTCGACGTAATCCAATGTCGTTGGACGATTAGGGTGACGGGCAATTTGGACACGATCCCACGGTTTTAAGTTTTTATAAATTTCCTTTTCTAGGTTGGCGAGTCTACTTTCTAATTTTGCGATTTCCGAACTTAAATCTACATCAGCCGATTTCGTGAACTCCTTTAGTTCCATAATTTTATTGCGCAATTCTATTATTGGTTTTTCAAATTCTAATTCCTGAACCAAGATAATTCCCCCCCAGGCTGATGCAAGTCCACTAGAAAGCCGAGTTTCTCCTTTAAGTCTTTCCGATGAATGACCGCATCTAATTGTCCATGTTTTAAGAGAAATTCTGCCGTTTGAAAATCCTCTGGCAAGTCTTCCCGTATCGTTTGTTCAATAATTCTTCTTCCAGCAAACCCAATTAAAGCACCTGGTTCTGCAAAATTAAAGTCACCTAAAGATGCGAAACTTGCTGATACACCGCCTGTTGTCGGATGGGTCATGACAGAAATAATTAAGCCACCATTATTACTAAACCTCTTTAAAGCTGCACTCGTTTTCGCCATTTGCATTAAACTTAATACCCCTTCTTGCATTCTAGCTCCACCTGATGCAGTAAAAATGATAAAAGGATGTTTATTAGCATCTGCTGTCTCAATTGCTCTCGTAATTTTTTCACCAACAACCGAACCCATACTACCCATACGGAAAGTAGAATCCATTATTGCGATAACTACTTCATTCCCTTGTAGTTTTCCTTTTCCAGTTACGACCGCTTCATTTATCTTTGCTTTTCGTCTATCCTTTTCCAACTTTTCTAAGTACTCTGGAAATTGCAACGGATTTTCTGAGATTAAATCTTTGTCCATTTCTTGAAATGAATTCTCATCTAAAAAGGTAATTATTCTTTCCTTCGCAGTCAATTGAAAGTGGTAGTTACAGTGTAAACAAACTTTTAAGTTTTTTTCTAATTCTTTTGTGAACATAATTTTTTTACATTGTGGGCATTTTGTCATGATGCCTTCAGGAATATCATTCTTTACATTTTCAACCTGAATGGTTGCATATTTTTTCTTTTGTTTTGTAAAAATATCTTTAAGCAAGGTACTTCCTCCCTTGTTCGAAAAACCCATATTTTATTGGATTTTACACATTACTTATTCCCATATTTAATGGTTGTACAATTACTTTACCGTATAATAATTAATAAGTTTGTCGAAATCTGTCCTTATCGTTCGACATTTACAATTTTCCGATAGTACAGGAAAGCTTTATCTTTGTTTCTTGCATTAACTGCCTCTATTAAATCAAGATAGTCTCGTTCATAATTTGAATGTTGAAGAATGGATAAAGATTGGGCAAATTTAGATAATATTCTCCAAATCTTTAATTGTAGTCGGTTTTCTGTACTTTCAATGATATATTTAAAAAAATCATATCCATTTATATCCCTATTTTTCCATTTTTCCAATTCAAGCTGAATATTTTTTTCCATTAAAGTATAAAGACTGCCGATTTCAATCAAATTCACCATATCTAACACATCGTTTTTAGCGACATCATTTCTTAAAATAAAACCACTTAATATTTCTACTAATCGATGATTGCGGAAATCGGCAATGAATGTACCCTCTCCACGTCTCGTTTCAATCAAACCTAAAAGTTCCAAAGCACGAAAAGCCTCTCGAACAGAGGAGCGACCGACGTTTAGTTGAACGGCTAAGTCGCGTTCAGACGGAAGCTTGTCCCCTGTTCGCAATTGTTGTTCATCAATTATTTCTTTTAGCTTTTCTACCACATCTAAATAAACTTTAGATTGAATTTCTGCTTGGCTCATTTCTCACATCTCACGCGCCTTTATATAGAAGCTAGTCTTTTTGTTTTTTCTCTTACTTCATTTTGGTCCATTTTTATTCTTGCCACACCTGTTTCCATTGCTGCTTTTGCTACTGCTGCGGCAACTTCTGGCGCTACTCTAGAATCAAATGGATTTGGAATTACATAATCTTCATTTAGCTCCGAATCATTAATTAATGAAGCAATTGCTTCCACTGCTGCTAGCTTCATCTTTTCATTTATTTGTGTTGCTCGAACATCTAATGCACCACGGAAAATACCTGGAAATGCTAAAACATTGTTTACTTGATTTGGGTAATCGGAACGCCCAGTACCAACAACAACAGCACCGGCTGCTTTTGCTTCTTCTGGCATTATTTCTGGAACAGGATTGGCCATAGCAAAGATGATTGGTTTGTCATTCATTGTTTGAACCATCTCTTTCGTAAGAGCACCTGCAACAGATACACCGATAAATACATCTGCACCTTTGATTACTTCTGCTAAAGAACCTTGTTTTTTAACTCGGTTTGTGAACTTCGCAATCTCTGTTTTCACTTCATTCATTCCAAAAGGTCTATTTTCATATATAGCCCCTTTGGAATCACACATAATAATATCTCGTACACCGTAATGGTAAAGTAGCTTAATAATGGCTATTCCCGCAGCACCTGCACCGCTTGCTACAACTTTTATTTCTGTCATTTTTTTGCCAGTAATTTTAAGTGCATTCACGAGCCCTGCTGCTGTAACAATTGCAGTACCGTGTTGGTCATCATGGAAGATAGGAATATTCATTTCTTTCTTTAATCTATCTTCAATAACAAAACAATTCGGGGCTGCAATATCTTCTAAATTAACTCCACCAAAAGTTGGTTCTAATAATTTTACTGTTTCAATGATCTTTTCAATATTTGTCGTATTTAAGCAAATGGGAAATGCATCAACGCCTGCAAAGCTTTTAAAAAGGACTGCTTTCCCTTCCATTACTGGCATTGCTGCTTCTGGTCCAATATTACCTAAACCTAGAACTGCTGTCCCATCGGAAACGACTGCAACGGTATTTCCCTTCATCGTATATTCATACACCGTTTCAGGGCGATCGTATATCACCTTACAAGGCTCAGCAACTCCTGGAGAATATGCTAAACTTAAATCTTTTGCATTTTGGACAACTACTTTCGGGGTTGTTTCTAACTTTCCTTCATGAACACGATGCATATGCAATGCTTCTTCCTTAAACGTCAAAGAAACTCACTCCTATTAATAAGAGATTTTTTCACTAAGTGGTCTGACCACATACATCTCTTTTTTCATCTTAACATAAAATGATTGTTTGTAAAGAAATAAATTGTTACTAGGTAATAAAAACAGATGTTAAATGTTTGTAATGACACCGAAAATTATTCCTTTAATACAACATTATTTTCTCCTAAAAGCTGTTTTAATTCAGTAATGCTTGTACTTTCAATATTAATCCAATTATCGGGTAAAAGTTGGACAGTTCGATGGTCTTGTTCATAATATATTAGTACCGGAGTATTACCAATATGTTTCGTTAATATATTTTTTAATTTCATCAATGTTGTTTTCCGATGCAATTGTTCGGGTACTTTAATATATAATTTTAATTTCATCCGACCTTTCAGTTCTTCTATTGATTGAACCTCCTGAATAATGAACTGGGGGTTTCCATTTCGAACTTCTTTTACCCCTGTCAATAATACGGTAGTTCCTTCTTTTATTAGAGAACCGTATTTTCGAAACATGTCTGGAAAAATAACGCTAGCCAGTTCAGCGTATTCGTCATTAAGTGTCAAGAACGCCATTACTTCACCGTTTTTTGTTCGGATTTTTTTCATTTGGGTAATATATGCACCAACTTTTTCTCCACGCATTTGTGTTGTTAATTCATCAAGTAGTTTTGCTCCAGCAGAAGTTAATAGTTCACGATGAATAGAAACAGGATGTTCTGATAGAAATAATCCTAAAACTTGTTTTTCCATTTTTAATTTAATTTCTATAGGCATCGGTTCCACTTTTTCATATTTTGGTTTTATCGAATCTGTTAGTAAGTTCAACTGATCTTCATCTGGCTTCATAAAATCAGCATGGTTAATTGCAACATCTAATGTTGCTAAAAGGGTTGCCCGATCATAACCAAATTCGTCAAAGCTGCCAGAGTAAATAAGGCATTCCAACGTTTTACGGTTAATAATCTTTAAGGAGACTCGCAAACAAAAATCAAAGATATCTGTAAATTCCCCTTCTTTTCTAGCACGAGTAATTTCTTTTAACGCTTGGATACCAATTCCTTTAATGGCAGCCAAACTATAGCGAATATTGTTATTATCTACATGAAAGCGATAACTGCTTTTGTTAATGGAAGGTCCTAACACAGTATAGCCCATTTGTTTTATTTCTCTAACATATTCCGCTATTTTTTCTTCATTACCAATTACGGAAGTTAGAAGAGCAGCCATAAATGGTAACGGGTAATGGGATTTCAAATAGGCTAGTTGATAGGAAATCATACTATATGCAACCGCATGGCTTCGATTAAACCCATAGTCAGCAAAACGCACAATTAAATCGTAAAGCGCATTTGCAACTTCTTCGTCGTACCCCTTTCCTTTGGCACCAAGAACGAAATGAGCCCGCTCTCTATCTAATATTTCACGTTTTTTCTTAGAAACAGCTCTCCGAAGAAGATCTGCCTCACCTAACGAGAACCCTGCAATTTTTGAGGCAATTTGCATAATTTGTTCTTGATAAACAATAACCCCGTATGTTCGTTTTAATATTGGCTCTAAATCTTTGTGCAAGTAGGTAACCGCTTCTTGTTGATGCTTCCTGCGAATATACACAGGGATATTGCTCATTGGACCTGGTCGATATAAAGCATTTACGGCCACAATGTCTTCAAACTCCGTCGGTTTTAGTTCCATTAATACTTTCCGCATTCCTTCTGACTCTAATTGGAAAATACCTGTCGTTGCGCCTCTTTGCAAAAGCTTAAATGTTGCTTCATCATATTTTGGAATATCTTTTAAAGCTAGTCTCTTTCCTCCATAATATTGAATGTTTGCTAATATAGATTCAAGTAATGATAAATTTCGAAGTCCTAAGAAATCCATTTTTAATAAGCCAAGTTCTTCAATAGTCCCCATTGGATATTGTGTTAATAAAACATTGCCTGTGCCGTTTTGTAACGGAACTAATTCTACTAAAGGAAGGTCACTAATGACTACACCTGCCGCATGGGTAGAAGTATGGCGCGGCAATCCTTCAATTTTCATCGCTATCGAATAAATTTTTTGATACTGTTCATTTAGAAGAAGTTTTTGTAAACTTGCCGATTCTTTTCTCGCTTCTGTTAATGTAATACCTAATTTACTAGGGATAGATCGTGAAAATTGTTCTAATTCTTTACTAGATAATCCGAATACGCGGGCGACATCACGGAGTGCTTGTTTTGCTGCAAACGTTCCGAACGTAATAATTTGCGCCACATGGTTTTTCCCATATTTTTTTGCAACATACTCGATTACTTCATCCCGCCGATGATCAGGAAAATCAATATCGATATCAGGCATCGTTACCCTTTCTGGATTTAAAAAACGCTCAAATAATAAATCAAATTTGATTGGATCCACATCGGTTATTCCTAACACATAGCTTACTAGTGAACCCGTTGCTGATCCTCTTCCAGGTCCTACCGTAATTCCTTTCGATCTAGCAAACCGAACGAAATCCCAAACTATTAAGAAATAATCACTAAAGCCCATTTCTTGGATGATCTTCAATTCATAATTAAGCCTATCCAAATATTTTTGTGGCGGATTTTCTATACGCCAGGACAGTCCCTTTTCACAAAGCTCGCGCAAATATTCACTAGCAGTCTTGTTTTGAAGCGGATATTTTGGAAGGAGCGATTGATGGAATTCGATTGTAACATTACAATTTTGTGTAAGTTTTTCTAAATTTTTCATAGCGATTGGATAATTTTCAAATAGTAGTTCTATTGCTTCACGATCTTTTAAAAAATAATGTTCAACGGATGACCTTGTGTTGATATTATCAATCGTTGTATTATCTTTAATTGCCTGCAAACATTTCCATGAAAAGTAATCCTCTTTATTTAAAAAATAAATAGGATTTGTTGGAATATACGGGAATGATATTGTTTCCGATAATTGTAATACTTGTTGCAGCAATACGTTACTTTCCCTTGTAGGGATACTTTGAATCGATAAATAAAAATTACCGTTCCCAAAATATTCATTAAAAAATTTTGCTAATGAAGTTGCTTCACGTTCTTTTCCCGCTAACAATAAATGTTCAATTTCCCCTTCCATCCCTGGAGAGATAACAAAAAGATCTTTTTTATAATGGTTAAGCCATTTTAATGGAATGCCTGAAGGTGACTGGGTCTGAATCGCACTAGAAATTTTTAATAAATTTTTTAAACCGTTTTGATTTTTTGCTAAAAAAATGAGTGGATATGTTTGTACTTTTTTCCATGTTCCAGATTGGTCTTCTATGTTTCCGTTTTTATTATGTAAAATATTTGCTGTTAGACCAATAATTGGTTTTATTTGATTTTCGAGGCATGCTTTATAAAAAGGAATTAACCCATACAGGGCGTTTTTATCTGTTAAAGCAATCGCCTCATATCCTCTTTGTTTTGCCGTTTTTACTAATTGTTGTGGTGTTATTGTGCTTGATAATAGCGAGTAAGCACTATATGTGTGCAGGTGAATAAAACTCATACTATTCCCCACCATTTCTATTTTACTTATTGTTCATTTTCTACATTATAGTATATTTTTTTGCCTTTTACATTGTTTTATCATTGTTAAGCCAATGGAAGAAGAAGTCATGGAGAAGAAAATTCTTCTTCATGTCGTTGCATAAATTTGAAGGACTAACCATATTTATAACTAAAGCATGTCCTACTTGCTATAAAACCTAATAGAATCGGGGTTGACAGAAATGAATGAAGCTTTTGTACCAACCTTTGTTCACACCTTTTTCATTGCGCTAGGAGTCATACTCGGTGGATCGTTAATTGGCGGGTTAGCAGCTTTTCTCACAGGGAACCCACCATTAACAGAAATTTCCCGTTTATCTAATAGCTTACGAATTTGGGCGATTGTCGCAGCGATTGGAGGAACGTTCGATGCAGTATATAGTTTTGAACGCGGACTTTTACAAGGTGAAACACTTAGCCTAGTGAAACAAGTTTTACTTATATTATCGGCATTGGGCGGTGCACAAACAGGCTCGACGATTATTACTTGGTTAACACAGGAGCAGATGCCATGAGAATTCCGCCTTTTTACCGCTTACCAACGTTCCAGCGATTTTTTTTCGGAATGGTATTAGGTGCACTTGTAAGCTGGCTATTATTTTTATATATGTTCGGTTCGTATCAAGAAGAACAAACGAAAAAAATAGCCGAACAAAAAAATTTAATTGAAGAACTAGAACGAGAGAAAAGAATTTGGCAAGAAGATTTTCGGGAGTTAAATGAAAAAAATAAAAAATTACTAACAGTAAATGAGATTAAAGTAAAAATTTCTAATGCTCATAAATATAATCTCGATCTACTTAGTAAAGTAAAAGCTGAGGAATCTGTTAAAGAAGATATTAATATGATGCTGGCAAAGGATTTAAGTTTAGTTGCTAAAAGTACAGATTTATTAAAAAAAGTAATTGAGAATAAAATATTAAAAATTAACGATAAGCGGTATCGTCTTCAAATAAAACAAATAACTATTTATACAACGCTAACTATTCAGTTGGAACTACGCTTAGCGGATTAAGATTGGAAAAAAAAGGCTATCTAACAATTTTAGATAGCCTTTTCTCCTAATAGTTCTATGTTTTTTACTCCGTACAAACTGCTTCCAAATCGGCTATTACTGAGTCTACCGTGTCCCAAGAGTAAATAGAAGCACCTGCTGCAAGTGGGTGGCCTCCACCTTCGTATTTCTTTGCTATCCCGTTAATAACTGGGCCTTTTGAACGGAGGCGCACTCGAATTTGATCCTCTTCCTCAATAAAAAAAGCCCATGCTTTTAATCCAGCAATATTCCCTAACGAACTAACTAGTAAGGATGCCTCTGCAGCACGCAATTGATATTTAGCAAGCATTTCTTTTGAAATTAGTACTTTCGCTACCCCATTACCAATAATTTCAAAATTTTGATAAATATATCCTTTTAATTTCACCATATTTGGTTTCATCTCATACATTTTATCATATAGTTCATTCCTGGAAAAAGGATACTTCACTAGTTCACTAGCATAGGAAAAAGTTTTATCCGTTGTACTAGGATAAAGAAACCTTCCCGTATCGCCAACAATGCCTGCATATAAAAGTTCAGCTGCTTCTGTTGTTAATTTTAGTCCGTTACTTTTTCCAAATAAATATAATTCATAGATCATTTCACTTGTGGAACTCGCCCCGGTGTCCACCCAATACAAATCACCATATGGATCTTCATTTGGATGGTGATCAATCTTAATTAAATAGTCGCCTTTTTTATATCGTTGATCAGAAATGCGTTCTTGATTAGCTGTATCACATACAATAACTAATGCTCCTTCATACATTTCATCAGGGACTTCATCCATTGTATTTAAAAATAGTAAAGTTTCCTCATTATCACCTACAGTAAAAACTTGTTTCGCTGGAAAACTTTCTTGAATTATTTTGGCAAGCCCCCCTTGCGAACCGTAAGCATCTGGGTCAGGGCGTATATGTCGATGAATGATAATCTTTTCATATTCTCGAATCTTCAATAATATTTCGTCTTTCGTCATTTTTCTCTCCTTCTTTCACAGGAATATTTATTATGTAAATGGAAAGCGGTGGCTTCCTAGTTTATCGTTAAAAAAAGCGTTATATTAGCATTGATTTAAATTTCCATGTAAAATGATAGCAGATTTAGGAGATGGGGGATTCGCATGCCGGTTATTGTTATTCTAATTGTTGCATCATTATCATTTTATGTATTTTATAAAATTAAATCATTCCGAACGAAAAATGTATTAGAAAAAAGATGGATTGGTACGAAATCCAGTATTGCGTTAGGTGCTTTCGTTTGTTTTTTCGGGATTAATCAGCTTTATTTAAACTATACAACTATCTCGATTGTCATTGGCAGCATTTTTATTATTGTGGGACTGTTTAGTATTTGGACTAGTTACAAGGCGTATAAGTACTATTTACCACATATCGCCAATCTATATCGAGAAAGCCAACAAAATTAATAGACGATTTTAAAGTAGAGTGAGCAGTACCCACTCTACTTTTTTATCTATCAATAAATTGAAAAGTCATCATCGCTTTCGCAATAATTTGTCCTTCATGAAAAACTTCCACATCGATTTTCCCGAATTTTCTACCCATGTCTAATATTTTGGGCGAGACCTCCACTTTACCATCAATTTGAACTGGTTTAATAAAATAAATCATTAAATGATCAGCTACAAAGTTTCCCCGTTTCGTTAGGCGAAATGTCCTACTAGCAGACTCTATTACAATTGAAGTGAGCACACCGTAAGAGAGAGTACCGTGATGATTAGTCATCTGTGGAGAAATTTCAAATGTGAATAGATGGTCATTATCGTCAATGGTTGTTAAATTGTTGGAAATAATATCATCGATTGTTTCACCTACATGAGGTTGGCGCTGACTAGTTTGTAATGCTTTTAACACATCCCGCCTCGTAATAATTCCTCGTAAACGATTTTGCTCGTCTACTACTGGTAATAAATCGATTCCTTCCCAAATCATTAAATGAGAAGCAGATGCGACACTCATATTACTATTTGTAACGATTGGATTTTTTGTCATTATCTTTTCAACAAGTCGCTTTTTCTCTTGATTAATGACATCTTTAGAAGTAATCATCCCTTCTACTTTCAATTGCTGATCAACAACTGGAAAACGAGTATGACTTGAGATTTTATTCAGTTCATGCCATTTTTCTACCTTATCATTGACAAATAAATAGTATGTATCTTCTTTCGGAATTAGTATATCCTCCACTAATAAAATATCTTTTTTAATTAATTGGTCATAAATGGCGCGGTTGATAATGGTTGCCACAGTAAAAGAATCATAACTTGTCGAAATTACTGGCAATTGAAATTCGTCTGCGAGTTTTTTTACTTCTTCTTCAATATTAAATCCACCAGTAATTAAGATGGCTGCTCCCTTTTTTAATGCTTCTTTTTGTGCATCGGAGCGGTTACCGATAATTAATAAATTTCCAGCTTCTATATAACGTAGCATGTCTTCTAATTTCATCGCACCGATTAAAAATTTGTTCAACGTTTTATGCAAACCACTTTTACCACCTAAAACTTGACCATCAACGATATTCACTACTTCAGCGAACGTTAATTTTTCAATATTTTCTTTCCGCTTTTGTTCAATTCGAATAGTACCGACACGTTCAATAGTACTAACAAACCCTTTATTTTCTGCCTCTTTTATTGCTCGATAAGCTGTTCCTTCACTAACATTTAAATCTTTTGCGATTTGGCGAACGGATATTTTTCCTCCAACTGGTAAATCTTCAATATACTTCAAAATCAATTCATGTTTTGTCAATGGTTTCACCTACAAAATAGTTGTCTATTATGAATCTCTACTCAAGCTATAGTATTTATTATAAGGTGAACCATTTCCACATTCAATAAAATACCTGCTTTATTAGTGAATTGTTCCGTTATTCATATACTCGTACTTTCTTTACGGATTGTTTTTGTAACATTTTCTTCTGTTTTTTCGGACTATATAACACCGCATATAAATTTCCGGCGATTGCCATTAATAAAAAGGCGAGCCAAAACCAGGAGAAGTATAGTTCCATGCCGTTTCCTTTTAAACTTAACCGAGGCAGTGCAAAATATAGTAGCACCCCACAGCATAATAACGCTAATATATAGCGATTTCTCATTGTAACACTTCCCTTCCATAATATATGAACTTGGTTCAGTATATGCGAGATTGCTAGAAAAATGTACAAGTTTCACCTAATACCAGCCATAAAAGTTCTCCTTTTCGATGTCTTGCATAGTTAGCAAAACAACAATAAGGGGGTTCAGATTAAAAAAACTGAACCCCCTTTTGTTAGTTTAATGATTTTTACATGCTATTTAATTTTTATCTTGTGGAATTTCCTATAAAAATATTATATGGACGCCATATAAACTGAGCGTCCATAACTTACCGACTATTTATAACTCGAAGGAATCTCCGGGTAACATAATTTTACCGTTATCTTGTTTCAGCATGCGAATAAACTTCTCTGGGTCTTGTTTAATAACTGGAAAAGTATTGTAATGTATCGGCACCACTGTAACAGCTTGAAGAAGCTCTGCTGCGTATGCCGCATCCTCTGGTCCCATCGTAAAATTATCACCAATTGGAAGAAAAGCAAGGTCAATCCAATGGCGATCACCAATTAATTTCATATCGGAAAATAACCCCGTATCTCCAGCATGGTAAATTGTGCGATCCTCCATCATTAACAAGACACCTGCTGGCATTCCGAAATAGACAAAATTTTGTTCATCCATTTCGATACTATTACTATGGAAAGCTTGGGTAAATTTTACCGTACCAAAATCAAAAGTATAAGACCCACCAATATTCATACCGTGCGTTTTTAACCCTTTCCAGCCTAAATATACGGCTAATTCGTTCACTGCAATGACAAGTGCATCTTTTTTCTTAGCCAGTTCAATCGTATCCCCAAGATGGTCCCCGTGGCCATGGGTTAAAATGATGATATCCGGGCTCTCCTCTTCGACTTTCAGGTCTGTTAATCCATTTCCAGTAATAAACGGATCGATGAGAATTGTTTTTCCTTTCGAAACAATTTTTACAACAGAATGACCATGATAAGAAATTTTCATCAACATATTCTCCCTTCATATTCATCTTTCATATATAGATTCTCGATAATTTTAAATAATCCTGCCAAGTTTTGAAGGTTTACGAATGTGAAACAAAGTGCTATTCTATTTTTATTAATTAGGCTATGTTATTGTTTATTATTTTTTTAGGCAGTTGTTGATTGTAGTGTAAGGCGGCGACTCCGACGGGAACAGAATGAGCAAGAAATAACGAGATGGCGTAGCGTCGAAGCGGCTGAGGCCGTGCCCGCGGAAAGCGTCCGCCTGAAACGGAAATCAACACCAATCTTTAACATAGCCATAAATTAAAAATATGACATACCGTATATAACTGGTTTTTGAGGTGAAAATTTATGTTACATCGTATTAATGCCATGATGGAGTGGCTACAAAAAGAAGATGCCGATACGGCAATTATAACTTCTTCAGAAAATGTATTTTATTTTAGCTCATTTTTTAGTGACCCACACGAAAGACTATTAGCCATTGTTTTATTCCGTGAACAAGAACCATTTTTAATTTGTCCACAAATGGAAGTAACAAGTGCAAAAAATGCCGGATTCGCTTATCAAGTGCTCGGATACAGTGATACTGAAAATCCGTGGGACTTAGTGAAAGCTGAAATAAATAAACGTGTTGGTAATGTTCAAAAAATAGCTGTAGAAAAAACACATATGAATATCGAACGTTATGAAACATTGGCTGCGATTTTCCCAAATTCTGCTTTTATCCAAGCAGAAGATATTTTAAATGAATTACGTTTGTTAAAAGATGAACAAGAAGTGGAAAAACTTCAAAAAGCTTGTGAGCTAGCTGATTATGCTATTGAAGTTGCCGTCAATACGATTCGCGAAGGCGTTACTGAACTGGAAATAGTAGCTGCTATTGAATACGAGTTGAAGAAAAAAGGTGTCGAACAAATGTCCTTTGCCACAACGGTACTGACCGGTGCAAATGCGGCTTCCCCACATGGCACACCAGGTTTAACGAAAGTGCAATCAGGAGACTTTGTCTTATTTGATTTAGGTGTTGTGTATAAAGGTTATTGTTCCGATATTACCCGGACCGTTGCATTCCGTGATGTGACAGAAGAACACGTCCAAATTTATGAAACCGTGTTAAAAGCGCAAGAAGCAGCGATTGCTATAAGTGTTCCCGGGGTAAGTTGTGCAACTTTAGATAAAACAGCACGAAATATTATAAGGGAAGCTGGTTACGGTGAATACTTTACCCATCGACTTGGACATGGACTCGGAATTAGTATCCATGAATATCCTTCAATTACTGAAACGAATGATTTAACGTTAAGAAGTGGGATGGTATATACAATCGAACCAGGAATTTATATCCCAAATGACATTGGTGTAAGAATTGAAGATGATGTTTTCATTACCGACCAAGGTGCTCGTCTTTTAACAAAATATCCAAAGAACTTACAAATTGTGAAATAACTTTTTGTTGGAAACTTCCTTCAAAACTCGCTGAAGTTCTTTTAATAAAAGGCAAGTGGTTGATTAATTTTCCACTTGCCTTAATTTACTATTAGACTATCATCAATGTTTAACCTACCATTTCACCGACTAATAATAGTGACTTCGTATCCGCATAGTCTAACTGATGTGCATCTGCGACCCCTTTATGTGTCACATATCCATTTAATGTGTTAATACCTTTTAGTAATGTTTCGTTTTCTAAACATGCTTTCTTATATCCTTTTGAAGCTATTTGTAATGCATAAGGAATCGTTACATTTGTTAGTGCGAGTGTAGAGGTTCTAGGCACAGCACCTGGCATATTTGCAACGGCATAATGGACAACATCATGTTTGATATAAATAGGGTCATCATGAGTTGTTACGCGGTCGGTCGTATCGAAAATACCGCCTTGATCTATCGCGATGTCTATTACAACAGAACCAGCGCTCATTCCCTTAATCATATCTTCTGTTACTATCTTTGGTGCCTTTGAACCAGGTATTAAAACTGCTCCAATGACTAAGTCAGCATTTTTCACTGATTCTGCAATATTGTAAGGGTTCGACATTAATGTATTTATTTCATAATGGAAAATATCATCTATTTGTCTTAATCTATCAGGATTAACATCTAATATCGTCACTTTTGCTCCAAGACCAATAGCTACTTTAGCTGCATTCGTTCCAGCAACACCACCACCAATAATGGTAACATTTCCTCTTTGAACACCTGGGACTCCAGATAGAAGGATTCCTTTCCCACCATTCACCTTCTCTAAATATTGTGCTCCAACTTGAACGGCCATTCGTCCAGCAACTTCGCTCATCGGTGTAAGCAAAGGCAAGCTCCCGTTATTCAGTTGAACGGTTTCATAGGCGATTGCCACCACTTTTTTCCTTAATAATTCCCTTGTTAATTCCAATTCATTAGCTAAATGCAAATATGTAAATAAAATTAATCCTTCACGGAAATATTTGTATTCACTTGGAAGCGGTTCTTTTACTTTCATTACCATGTCTTTATCCCAAGCTTCTTTCGCAGTTTCCACAATTATTGCTCCCACTTTGCGATAGTCTTCATCAGTAAAACCAGAACCTAAACCAGCACCTGTTTCGATAAAGACGGTATGTTGATGATTGACAAGATGAATTACTCCAGCGGGACTCATTGCTACCCGGTTTTCATTGTTTTTAATTTCTTTTGGGATTCCGATTTTCATAATATACCTCCATTTTTTTTAATGTCTGTTAGATTGTTAGTTAAGTAAAATATCTTCACTAACAACTCGATTCTAAAAAAGACATACAACTAAACTTCAAACTTATTTTTCGAAAAATATAAAAACATATTTCTTCTTTCCACTGTAGAAAACTTAGTAAAACGTCGCCTCCGCTTGGGCCAACACGACGTTGGTCATGCAGACGTTGCGGCAGGACGCCGCGTACTTAGTCTGCGAACATTGATGGCTAGCTGCGGCTCCTAGCGGCTAGCGAACTTCACCAAGCTTCTGTTCGATAAGTCAACATCGGCTCATTCTTCGCCGTGTTTCCTTTATCTCCGCCAGCTTGGCTCCAGTTCGTACGCCGCTGTACAGTCGCCTCCGCTTTTCTGTCCAGCTGCGGCTCCTAGCGGCTAGCGAACTTCACCAAGCTTCTGTTCGATAAGTCAACATCGATTCGCAGGGCTCATCGTGTTTCCTTTATCTCCTGCGGTTTGGGTCCAGTCCATACGCCGCTAAACAGTCGCCTTCGCTTTTCTTTGGCTAGCTGCGGCTCCTAGAAACGGGTGGACTTCGCTCGCCTCCACTTCGATAAGTCATCATCGACTCGTTCCTCGTCGTGATTCCTTTATCTCGCTCTTGGCTCCCTCCAGTCCCCCCGTTTCTGTACAGTCGCCTCCGCTTTTCTTTTCATTCTACAATAGGTTTCTACTTTTTGAACAGTATAACACTTTTATTAAGCGCTTTCAATTTTCTAACTTTTGTTAAATAATATACAGACTTACTATATTTTTTATAGTATAATATAAATATAAAGGAGGGGATTATCTATGGTAAAGACTTATAAAAATATAATTGTTGCATTAGATGGTTCAAAAGAAGCTGATTGGGCATTTAGAAAAGCAGTGGACATTACCGTTAGAAATGATAGTCAATTATACTTAGTCCATATAATCGACATCCGGACATTTGCCACTTTGGAAGCATACGATCAAACGATTGCAGAAAGAGCAGACAACTATGCGAAAGAATTGTTAGAAGAATACAGGCATGAAGCATTACTAGCAGGTTGTAAAGATCCGAAAACAGTAATTGATTATGGATCCCCAAAAGTGAAAATCCCAAAAGATCTTGCAAAAAAATATCAGGCAGATTTAATCCTCTGTGGTGCAACTGGATTAAATGCGGTAGAACGTTTTTTAATCGGAAGCGTTTCCGAACATATTGTTCGTTATGCACCATGTGATGTGTTAGTGGTACGAACGGACAAAGAAGAACATTGAACGTTAGACTAGTAGAAAGTTTATTAGCAAAAAAATTCCAATGAATTTTCACTAATTATACGGGTCTGTTCCATTACTTCGGAACAGACCCTTTTTCCATTCAGTAACGATTATGTAATTTTTTCACTAATATAGCGATACTGATAAAACCTTTTCGCAAATTCTGTTATGTTTTTTGTGAAATGGTAATTCAATCCTGCACCGAAAAACATACTAACGAAAGAAAAACGATCTTCTTTTTTATTTCGAAATAAAGTGATTAGTAAAAGTTTTAACACCTGCATAATCGGAGCAGTTAACCAAGTGGTATCTGTAAGTTGCTCGTTCCCATCATAAAAATATTTCACTTCGTCCTTCTTTACTTCATCTAGTAAATCAAACCATGCCTTATTACGAAATCTTTTCGGTAAAGTAGCACAATGAAATATTTTAAGAGCCATCATCATTTCGAACGGTTTTTTTACATCATATCCATATGAAATACTAATAAGTTGAATAGCTCGTAAGTTAATTACAGCCATAGCTGGTAAGTCTGCCAGTAATAAAATATTGCTTTTAGTTCCTAGTGATGCACCTTGAAATAAGGAATAAAGTTGATGGATGGATGATTGCCTGTCTGCAAATAAATTTAAATATTCAATTGGCAATATTTTTAAATCGTTAATTGTTTCAATCTCGGTATGAGTTGTTTTCGCTTCTGTTAATAAACGCTCGATTCTCTTGTCTAAACTCTCCGTTTGTTGGATGGCAGTTTGAATAAAAAATATCCACTGATCTAATTGCTTGAAAAATTGATTTTGTATATTTTCAGGTAATTTAGATACAGTTGCCTCTATCCATTGATCAACCTTATACTCAAAATCATAGGCTACATAATTCAATTGTTCTTGTTCCCAATTTTTTATTTGTTCCCAAATTTCTCGTTCATATTTTGTCAGTTCCATCATCACACCTCAACATATGTAGCAATAGTAATTACCAATTAGTATAGCATATTTAATATTTTTTTTACATTATGAAAAAAGCAACCTAGTCATCAAATAAAATGATTAGGTTGCTGAATTATATTATCCTTATAATTACATATTAGCTAGTCTAACTACGTCACGAGCAATTACTACTTCTTCATTTGTTGGAATAACGATTACTTTTACAGGTGAAAATGGATAGTTAATGAATTTTTCTACACCAATTGCCTCATTATTAGCATCTTTATCCCAATATACACCCATAAATTCTAAACCGTGAAGCACTTTTTCACGCACTATGGCACTATTTTCGCCAATTCCTGCAGTAAAAATAATTGCATCGACACCATTCATTCTTGAAGCATACGAACCGATGTATTTATGAATTCGGTTAGCAAATACTTCTAACGCCAGTTCCGCACGCTCATTACCTGCTTCTGCCTCGTTTTGAATATCGCGTAAGTCACTAGAAAAACCAGAGATTGCAAGGAGACCACTTTTCTTATTTAATGTATCAATTACTTCTTCGGCTGATTCCCCTGTTTTTTCCATAATATACGGGATTAAAGCGGGGTCAATGTTACCAGAACGTGTTCCCATTGTAACCCCAGCTAATGGTGTGAATCCCATTGAAGTATCCACTGATTTTCCGCCTTCAACTGCTGCAATACTAGCACCATTCCCTAAATGGCAGGAAATTAACCGCAGTTGTTTAATTGGACGTTCCAATAATTCCGCTGCTCTTTGTGTTACATACTTATGGGATGTCCCGTGGAAGCCATATTTACGAATACCATACTTTTCATAATATTCATAAGGCAAGCTGTATAAATAAGAACTAGGTGGCATTGATTGGTGAAAGGCGGTATCAAACACAGCTATATGTGGAACATTCGGTAATATTTTTGTGAACTCCTTAATTCCTGTAATATTAGCTGGCATATGTAGTGGTCCTAAATCAACTAATTCATAGAGTTTATCCATCACTTTATCAGTAATTAATACCGAATCTGTGTAAGTTTCACCACCATGTAATACTCGGTGACCAACACCATTTATTTCATCAAAAGATTGAATAATACCATTGGATAATAATTCATCTAAAAGTAATTTTACTGCTACTTCATGATTAGGAATATTTTGAGTGAATTCTTTTTTCTCGCCATTCACTTTTATACTAAAGATACTATCATTTAAGCCTATTCTTTCTACAAGACCTTTCGTAATTACATGTTCTTCAGGCATCTCAAATAATTGGAATTTCAAAGATGAACTTCCAGCATTAACTGCTAAAATTTTCGACATATATCTCGCTCCTCATCTGTATCGTATTGCTTTTTTTATTATGACCTAAACTGTCATTTGTATAAATAATTATATTGTGAAGTATATCTCAAGCATATCATTTCCATTTAATCACTCGTTGTACATTTTTTCAATGCTTTACTATAAGTGGTAACGTTTTCGATAAAAAGTAATTTTTTTGTGATGATTTCCACAAGAGGATATATTCCGTTTTTTGGAATGTTTTTATTATAAATATATTTTTATATAAAAATAAAACAGACCGTTAATAGATCTGTTTTACTTATTTTCTCTAATCCACTGATCAATTTTCAGCATGATATTATGAACTGCCTGCTTATTTGTTAGTTGCGGCATATTAATTAATAAAACTTCTTTAGGTGCCTTTACATTCTTTCCTTGTTTTTGTAATACAAAAAGGCTTTTTGCCGACTGCTTTGATTTAAACATGGATTCAGGTAATTGTATAACAGCTTGAATATGTAAGTGGTCTTTCAAATAAACATGTAATTTTTTTGCCTCCGAACTTTCAAACAAATTATTAGGAATGACAAAAAATAAATATCCGCCTTCTTTCGTATGGCGCGTACTTTGCTCAATGAATAAATGGTGGGCGTAGGAATGACCTTCTTCCGAACTTAAAAAATAATCTTTCGCACGTTGATCATTTGGATAATATCCAATTGGTAAATCACAAATAACTATATCAACTGGGTCCACAAATAGCGGTTCTAGACTATCTTGGTTAAAAAATTGGACAGCATGCTGTTGCATATTCGCATTAACATAAGCAAGTTGAAGTAAAATATCATCTACTTCGATCCCAGTCGCTTCAATGTGTAATCCTTCCAGCTGATTAATAATCGTTAATAATAAATTACCTGTTCCGACTGCAGGGTCTAAAATCGATAAATGGGAGTAGTGGTGATGGAGCTTTTTAATTAAGAATGATAAGAAAATTCCAATAGAATCGGGTGTCATTTGGTGATTCGGTTGGACATTTTCTTTCATTCCTTTCAAGCAAGCAAGTTGAAACGCTTTACGGAAGTCTTCATTTGTTGCCATTTTTGGTAATGTTTGATAGGTTTTATCCAATCGTTTTTTTGCTACTTCACTTATTTCCTCTTGCAACACGGTATCATGAAAAATATTTTCCCCCGTCTCTGCTAAAGCTTCTAAAAAAGAACAGTCTAGTTCATTTTTTAATATATTGGCTGAATCATTTAATACCGAGAATATTGCTTCTACTGGGGTTTGATTCATTTTCATCCTCCTCGTACTTCTCTACTATATACCATATTGGGCATTTACCTATTGTAGCATAAATTTATTTCCTATTGAAATGAATTAAGGTGTTTCTAAAATTGGACAGAAAAAAAGGGTAACCCTCCAAATATCGTTTATAGGACTTAAGTATCACTATAAAGAATAATTTTGGACAGAAACCCAAAAAGTTAATGTAACTATTTATTTTGCCGCTCTAGCTGCGGCGATGGCTGCATCGTAATCCGGATGTTCACCAACTTCCGGAACATATTGTACGTATGTAATAGTATTAGAAGAGTCAATAACAAAAACGGAGCGAGCTAACAAGCGTAGCTCTTTCATATGAACCCCATATGCATCACCGAATGACAAGTCTCGATGGTCAGACAAAGTTTGTAAATTATCAATACCAGCAGCAGCACACCAACGTGCTTGTGCGAAAGGTAAATCAACACTGATTGTCAGTACTTGAATATTGTCCAATTTTGCAGCTTCTTCATTAAATTTACGTGTTTGAGCGTCACAAATCCCAGTGTCTATCGATGGAACAACACTAATTAACTTTACCTTTCCTGTAAAATCGTTTAAGGTTACTTCTTTTAAGTCATTCGTTAAAACGGTAAAGTTTGGTGCCTGATCACCTACTTTTACTTGATCACCAACAAGTGTTACAGGATTTCCTTTAAATGTAACTTGAACCATTTCTTAACCTCCTAATTAAGACAATTTCCAGTTTGGATATATTTATAATACATCAGTCACTAACTATAATCAAAAATCTAAACATATTCCATCATTTAATAACAAATCAAAAGGATGTTCCAGAAGAGTATGAACAACCCGTTACTATATCGGATTATTATGTCACTCTGCAAAGGAACATCCTAAAATATTGAAGTTATGTGAAATTAAATACTAAAGCTATCAGTTGAGTTAGAACTGTTTTGTGACGATTGACTGCTTTGGTCACTTTGGTTATTTCCCTTTTTAGACATCATTTGCTGAATTTTTTCCACTGCTTGTGGTGCTATGTCAAGAATTTTTTCAAATAAATGGGTGTTTTCATCTAAATGCAACATTTTTACTCCAGAACTATTGACAACTAAAAAGGCAATTGGCGTAATAGAAACACCACCACCGCTACCTCCGCCAAACGGGTGTTTCTCTTTCTCTTCGTTATCTAACATAAATTCGCTCCCACCTGCTGCAAAACCGAATCCAACTTTGGATACCGTTAAAATAACACTACCATCTGGCGTTTCAACAGGATCACCAATAATCGTATTAACGTCGATCATCTCTTTTAAATTTTCCATTGCAGTTGTCATTAAACCTTGAAGTGGATGTTCTGACATCTTAATAACCTCCTCATTGCGCTGTATGCTCATCTTTTTGCATATTCAATTTAGTCAATGGTTTTGACTTAAACTTTGGTTTGCTTCCGCGCCAATATTTAAGAATTTTAATACCTGCTAAAATAGCATGCCCGATACGAACTTGAATCATACAAAAAAGCTCTGTTTTTGCAATTTTTTGTTGAAAACTTGGGGCTATATGGATATTTGGATATACTTTCAAAGAAAAGAATTTACTTAAAAGGCCTACGACAACTCCCTTTATTCCCCAAGCTACTCCCGTAATCATCCCTGTTTGGCTAGCATCTCCTGTCCCAATAACAGTTTTCCAATCGAATTTTATAATCTGCACTTTCTTGAGAAAAGTTTGGACTATTTTATTCAAACCAATTACTCGATTAACGACAAGTTTTATATCATGGAGTGACTTTAACCCACTATCCTCTACATCTTGTTGTTTTGCCATTTGGTCATTGTTATTTTGTTGTTCCGGTTGATCATCTTTATTTTTTCCATCTAACAAATTTATTTTAAATTTAATAATGCCAAATAATAAAATTACTACTATTTGTAGAAGGTCTTTACTATTAGCATGAGAATATGTAACTTTAAGTTTCACTTTTGAAAAAATGACAACTAGTAATAGTAAAATAAGAGCAACTATAATTATTAACCAGACCAAATTTTCCACAACCTTTCAAATGAACAGTATCGACTGTTACCGAAAAAAATAAACATGAAGAAGGCGGAACTTTGTGGATTTTCCAGTTATCAAACCAAACTCTCAATAATCATGCTTGAAAAGGAAAAAGGGATTGCCCCACAAATGAAATCTTTAAACTACCGAAAATAATGTAGTTGCTCACTACAAAATTTCAAGTAAGTCCATTAGACTTCATATTTTGGGCAATCCCAATATTATCATTGACCTTATATAGTTGCAGGTTGTTTTTTTACAACATTCTCATGAATTACGGCTGTATCTGCAAATATATCATGTAGACCCTGTTTTTTAGGTAAGAAAATAACTAAAAAGTATAAAATCTTTACCGTAACAGAAATATATCTGCCAATCCATTCACGAAAAATGACCGTCCCCCAAGTTAACGATTTTTCTTTTAATGGAATAACTTTTAAACCGAAAATCATTTTTCCTAACGTTTGTTGGAAAAATTTCGTCATTAAAATAAAATATAAATAAAAAACTGCTGCAGTTGCCAATGTGTAAGGTGAAAAAAGGCTAATTTCGTTCATTGGCCAATCAAAATATCGGAAAAGTGGTGTAATTATCATTCCTGTTATTGCAGCAATTAAAATAATGTCGACTAAATAGGCCCAAAAACGCATCCAAAAGCCAGCATAAACTAGATTGTCCACTGGATCTTTACCACTCGGTTCTTCTGTTTGCAACTGGCCAGTTACTACTCGTTGCTCTAATACTTTTTCTTCTATATCTTTTTCGATTTTCCTCGTTGTATCATTATCATGATTGTTAAACTTAGTTTTTAATTCCTCTATTTCAGTATGATTTAAATTATTTTGCTCGAAATCTTTATTCATTTTCCACCCTCCCTTATTCAGAATATAAGTACATTAGTCTTGGAGAGTTGCGGTTATTTAATAAGTTAATTAAAAAAGTGGTTTCAGGATTTTCTCCGACGATTTTTTTAGCTGTTAATCCAAATAAGGACCCCAGACCGAGAGCACTATCTGTATAACGGACTACTTGAGCTCCTTGTAGCTTCTGGTCTTTTTTCAGAGCTGCAATTGTATCTTCTAAATAACCAAATTCATCGATTAAGTTTAATTCTTTCGCCTGATATCCATCATAAATTCTTCCATCAGCAACTTTTCTTACTTCTTCTTTAGACATTCCTCGTCCATCGGCAATAACTTCTACAAATCCTTCGTAGGAATTATTTATCATTGCTTGCATAATAGCTTCTTCTTCTTCAGTCATTTTCCTCGTTTGGCTCATAATGTCTTTATGTGGCCCACTTTTAATTACTATATGCTCTAAACCAAGCTTCTCAGCTAGTTCGGTAATATTCATACTATCCATAATTACCCCTAGCGAACCAGTTAATGTTTCTTTACTAGCAAAAATTTTCGTAGCTGGCGCAGATATGTAATAACCACCCGATGCAGCCATAGAGCCCATGGATACATATATTGGTTTTTTCTTTTCTTTCAATATTTCCACTAGCTTATCATGAATTTCTGCACTTTCTACTACTCCGCCACCAGGTGAATTGACTCTTAATACGATACCTCTAACTGATGAATCATCTTTAATAGCATTTAATTTTTTCATAAATAATTGATGGTTATAGCCTGTGCTAGCAAAAAATGAATCGGTAGCCCCAGTATCTTGTATAACTCCTTCCACATCTAAAACAACAATTTTTTTAGAAGCATCTCCATCTTCCAATACTTCTTCCATAAACGGTGAATCACTAAGAAGTAAATTGCTCAAAGATTCTTCCCTATCACTAAAGAAAAAACTAGTAAAAGCTGAAAAAATGGTTGAAACAATTAAAACTGCTGCAGCAATACCTAATGCTGCCCAACGTTTTCCGTTCATATAATCCTCCTCTAAATTGGTTTGTTTAACAATTAATGATAAACTAATAATAAATATACTTTTAAATTATAACAAATAACTTGTTTTATTAAAAAAAATTTGGAGGGAATTAACTATAATGGAAAATAGGCGTAACATATATTTTTATTCGAGTAATAAGATAGAAATAAGAAATAAGGTTGAGCATTTGCAAAACTTAGCGCGACAACATGAATTTATCGTAGTCGACCAACCAAATAACGCAAATATTATTGTTAGTGTTGGTAGCGATGGTACTTTTTTAGAAACCGTTAGAAAAACCGGATTCCGCGATGACTGTTTATACGTTGGAGTGTCTATAGACAAGCAACTTGGTTTTTATTGTGATTTTTACATAGACGATATAGATAAAATGATTGAAGCAACGAATAACAAAGTGATCGAAGTGAGGAAGTTTCCAACAATTGAGGTCACAATTGATGACGAAAAACCATCCTTTTATTGTTTAAACGAATGTACGATTCGTTCATCTATTGTGAAGGCGTTTGTAATGGATGTTTATATCGATGATTTTCATTTTGAAACATTCCGTGGAGATGGGATGGTAATCTCTACCCCAACTGGTAGTACAGGGTATAATAAATCGGTGCACGGTGCAGTTGTAGACCCCCTTCTCCCTTGTTTCCAAGTAAGTGAGCTTGCTTCTTTAAATAATAATAAGTACCGGACATTAGATTCTTCTTTTATATTAAGCGGCGATAGAAAGCTGCGCTTAGAAATTGTTCAAGACGGTAATGACTATCCGATGGTTAGCATGGATAACGAAGCATTAGGAATTAGTCATATGAAAAAAGCGGAAATACAATTAAGCGGAAAAGTAATTAAAACCGTAAAGCTGAAAGATAATTCATTTTGGAATCGCGTGCAGCGAACATTTTTATGAGATAACATGAAAAGTTAAATTTAAGGACCTAATACTAAGGAAAACTGCTTGCAGCATGTAGTATTAGGTCTTCTTTTTAATTAATTTTCAAACGAAGCAAAGCTTAGGATATTTTCATTTTGATAAACAATTTGATCGTTGATTACCGTCATCGCAACTTTCGTCGACAATAGCTTTTCTGCTGAATTTTGAAAAATATCCTCATCAAAAATGGTAAAATCCGCAATAAAACCGGGACTAATCATCCCCCTATCATGTTCATGACCACAAGCATAGGCACTTCCTTTTGTATACAAACATACCGCTTCAAAAAGCGTTAACTTTTCTTCTGGACTATACACATTTTTATCTTTGTCATTTTCTCTTGTTCGTGTTACTGCTGTATAAATACCTAGAAGTGGGTTGATTGGTTCAATTGGAGCATCGGAACCACCAGCACACGCTATTCCCGCTTGTAAGAACGATTTCCATGCATACAGGTAGTCAATTTTTCCAACTCCCACTCGGTCAAATACCCATGGAAAATCTGAAGCTAAAAAACCGGGCTGGATATCTAAAACAACCGGTAATTTACACAGACGTTCGAAATCGCCTTTTTGTACTAACGGAGCATGAATAATTCTATCGGGAGTATTTTTATGAGCTGGATATGTTTCAATTGCATCAATGACCCACTGTAATGCTAAGTCACCAATCGCATGTACAGCAATTGGTACATTCATTTCCCTGGCTTTTTTTACTAAATTTGTTAATTCTTCTTTCGTATGAATAGCTACTCCCGTCGTACTTGGATCATCGACATAAGGAAAGCTTAATAATGCCGTTCTCCCGCCGAGAGAACCATCAGCAAATATTTTCATTGCACCATATTCAATTAAGTTTGTCCCGCCTAAATATGCATTTCCTTCATTATACCATTCGTCAATGATTCCGTTATGAAGCAATAAATGTGTCCTAAGTAAATATCCTTCTTCTTCCAACACTTCATAGAATGCAGCAAGCGTTTCATGATAACTACCATAATAATTTAAATCTTCGGTGTGGACACCTGTAATACCTAACTGATGACATTGTTCGACTGCTTTTCGGAGCGCTTGTTTTAAATATGTTTTATTCACTTTTGGCATAACTTGAGAAACTAAATTTAGAGCATTATCACTTAATATTCCTGTTGGCTCTCCATCTGTCTGTTTATCAATATACCCACCTGTTGGCTGTACGGTATCCTTCGTTATATTGGCTAGCTGTAGAGCTTTCGAATTTACAACTGCAGTATGGCGACAAATACGTTTTAAAATGACAGGTCGATGTGGGATGATATGATCGATATCTTCTTTCGTTATTCTTTCGTTATGTATCCATTGATTTTCATTCCAACCTTCACCAATGATCCATTCATTGTCATAGGATTTTTCTGCAAACATTTGAACTGCCTGTAACACTTCTTCTTTCGATTTATATTTTGTTAAATCTAATTTGAGAAATGTTTCACCAAAGCCAATTAAATGTAAATGACTGTCTACTAATCCTGGAATTAATGTCTTCCCTTGCAAATCAATTCTTCTGCCGATTTCATCATGATACTTCTTTAATATTTCCTGTTTCTTCCCGACAGCAATAATTGTACCATCTTTTGTGAAGATGGACTCTACTTTTTCCCCTTCTGCTTCCATCGTATAAATATGACCATTGAACCATAATGTTCCCAATGTAATCACTCCAAAAAAATATGTATATTTTTTTCATATTATCATACAATGAAAGCGGTGGGCAAAATGTACGAGAAATTGGCGGTGAACAGTCTATTGGAAAAAATTACTCAGCCAATGGACAAAATAAAATAGGGCGGGAAACCCCGCCCTTAAGCCATGCATATTTGTTATATTAACGACCGCTTAATTGTTGTTGTGCCATCGATACTAAACGTTTCGTAATTTCTCCACCTACAGAACCGTTAGCACGTGATGTAGTTTCAGCACCTAAATTAACACCAAATTCTTGAGCAATTTCATATTTCATTTGTTGAAGAGCTTGGTCTGCTCCTGGAACTAACAATTGGTTACTGTTGTTATTGGAAGCCATTTGTTTTTCACCTCCTTGTGTCAATTAGAGTATGTAAAAACAGATGGCTTCATACTTATAATTTACAGGTAAATGTTAGTAATTTTTTTCGTAATGGTAACGCGATTACACTAAAATAATGATTCTATTTCTTGGTTCATATCTTGTCCTGCATGAATTTCAACGATTTCGACACCTTCCATAGCTTGTTCAATGAAAGGTTCAATATTCATCCGAATTTCATATTGATGAACTTTATCTTTTTTAGGTTTTGTCTTCGGTTGTGATGGCGTAAAAATTGTACAACAATCTTCGAAAGGTCGGTTCGATATATCTAACGTATTTATTTCCCGAGCAATACGGATAATATCATCTTTATCCATTGTCACTAGCGGCCGGATAACCGGGGTATTTGTCACTTCATTAATCACATGCATACTATCCAAAGTTTGGCTGGCGACTTGTCCTAGGCTTTCCCCAGTAATGATAGCTAATCCTTCTTCTCGATTACGTATTGCATCCGTTATTTGTAACATTACTCTCCGCATAACGGTCATCGTATAGTTTTCAGGAATATGTTGAATAATATGCTGCTGAATTTCTGTGAATGGGACAATATAAAGCTTGAACATACCGCTCACTTCAGCTAATCTTTTTCCTAGATCGAGTACCTTTTCCTTCGAACGCTCACTAGTATAGGGCGGACTAAAGAAATGAACACCTTCTACTAATAAACCTCGTTTCATAGCTAAATAACCTGCTACTGGACTATCAATCCCACCCGATAACATGAGCATAGCTTTTCCACTAGAGCCAACAGGCAGTCCGCCCGCACCTTTAATAATTTCACAAGTTAAATAAATCGCATTTTTTCGAACTTCAACTTTTAAATCTACATCAGGATGATGAACATCAACAGTTAAGTCATTTATATTTTTTAATAAATGCCCACCGATCATTTGATTTAAATCGTTCGTATCATATTCATATGTTTTGTCCGCTCTTTTTGCCGAAACTTTAAATTTCTTCCCAGTGGCATTTAGTTCATTGAAAAGATGAACTGCTTGTTTTTTTACATTTTCTATATCTCGATCGACTTTTAATACAGGACTAAATGATTGAATTCCGAATACCTTTGACAGCTTTTCCGAAATAGAATGCCAGTTTTCACCATTTAAACTAATGTACATTCGATCTCGATTGGCATGAATTTTTATATTTTTAAAATCCTTTAACACATATTGAACATTACGTCTTAATTTGTCTACAAAAAGATTGCGATTACGCCCTTTTAAAGATAATTCACCGTATCGGATTAAAATTTGATCGTACATCATTTTGCTATCTCCTCATTATTTTTTGCAATTTATTGATACTCTTTTTTATCACATTTATCGCTATTCGAATATCTTCTTCTGTAGTGTCGTCTGAAAGACTAATACGGATAGAAGATAGTGCTAATCTTTCAGAAACACCCATAGCGAGCAATACTTTACTCGGTTCTGCCAATTTGGATGAACAAGCACTCGTGGAAGAAACAAACACTTCCTCCTCTTCAATCGCATGTACAAGTACTTCTGCTTTAAAGTTTTCTACAGAAAAGTTTAATATATGTGGTGCAGAGTGGTCAATTGGTGTGTGGATATGGACTCCATTAATGGATGAAAGTGCCTCTCTCATTTGATTTTTTAACGCAGCCATCTTCGGTTGGCTAGTGTCTGCTCGTTCCATTGTCAGTCGTAACGCTTTAGCCATCGCCACGATTCCCGCGACATTTTCTGTTCCACTGCGTAATTTCCCTTCTTGTCCACCCCCAGATAAAAGAGGTTGCAACCTAATACTAGAACGGATATATAGAGCACCGACACCTTTCAAACCATGAAACTTATGAGCAGAAATGGTCGCTAAATCAACGTGACAATCGTGAAGTGGTAATGGAACTTTACCAACCCCTTGTACATAATCGACGTGAAAGAATATTTTAGGATATTGAGACAATATTTCACCAATTTGTTTAATAGGTTGTATCGTACCAACTTCATTATTCACATGCATAACAGATACTAGTATAGTGTCGGGCCGGATAGCTAGTTTTAAGTCTTCCAAATTTATTCTTCCCTCATGATTGACAGGCAAATAAGTTACTTCATAGCCTAATAATTTTAACTGCTCACATGCTTCGATGACAGATGGATGTTCAACACTAGAAGTAATAATATGTTTGCCACGATTTTTATATGTTAAGGCAATACTTTTTATTGCCATATTATTTCCTTCTGTACCACCAGAAGTAAAAATCATTTCGTTATTATTAACACCTAATAGTGAAGCAATTTGTTGACGTGCTTGATTTAGTAATTTTTCTGCTTGAATTCCAATATGATGTAAAGAAGAGGGATTGCCATAAAAAGATTCCGAAACTTTTACATACGTATCTAACACTTCTCTTTTTGGTTTTGTCGTTGCACTGTTATCTAAATATATCAAAAAAGGATCCCCTTTCTAAATGGAAAATTTGGATTACCGTTAGTTTCAATAGCCAATTAGGAAATATGCTATTTCAAACAAAAAAGGGCTTTGAAAATCTCGCCCTTGTTTTTATTAATTATTATTTAATATATTTTCTATTTTTTTCAAAGCTCCTGGCTCAACAGACTCTACTGCGGATGCCGCTTCTTCTAAAGCTAGATTATAATCAAATCTGCGAAATGCATTTTCCGCAACAGTTAATTTTTCATTGACTAGATGGTTACGGCTACGGTAACGATTACCATATTGTATAATTTTTTCAATTAAATATACATTTTCAATCATTTCTTCTACTTGACTAGATAGAGATTCAACACGTTCTTCCGCTTGAGCTAGTGATTTCTGAACAGCTAACATTAATAATGGTTTTTGCTCTAAATATTTCATACATTCTTCCAATGACTCTGCTGCTTCCACAAACAGAATTTCTAATGACGAAGGTAGCCCAGGAATATTACTTTTAGTCACCAGTCGATTTGTTTCTTGAATTTTTCGTTTTAATTCTTGCATTTTTGCTCGTGCATTAATTTCATCTTTTCGTAATGCTTTTAACATATTAGCGAATTCGATTTGCATCTCCTCTACTTCAGCAATTTCTTCTGACATTGCCACTAACTTATCTTTTATTGCTGAATAGGCTGATTGATTGCCGTTAACAGACAAGAGGGCAACCGTTTTTCGTAAATGTTCAATCCAATCGGCAATTTTATTCAATAATTCTTCATCTTCAGAAGTAAGTTGGTAGCTTAATTGTACATTAGCAACTTCTTCTTTTAACTGATCATACATGCTCTCTATCGTATTTAATGAGCGACTCACCTTTTTCTGATTATCCTGCACATATTGTCTTGACTCTACTTCAATTTCTAATAACTCAAACATCGAATCAATTTGTTCCCGTAACTCCTCGATACCAGCGACTACTTCGGCAATTTCTGCTTTTTCAATAAAATCAACATATGCATTCAATTGTTTTTCAATTTTGGACAATTCTTTTTCAACATTGATATGCTCTAAAGAGTATCCTTGTTCTTTCATTTCCTTCAAACCATCTTTGAGGACTTTTATTTGGTTAGGCAATTCATGTTTACACTCATTTAGAAGAAATGGAATTGTTTCCATCCTATCATTTATTTCATGTAAATTTTCATTTGTTGCAGTTAGAATTTCCCTAGCGTCTAAATAGTTACCACTTTCTGTCGCCAGCTCAAATTCAGTAAACTTCTCTCCGATTTGTGCTAAACTTTGTTCTAATGGCTCACTAGCTTTTCCAAAAGCGTGGCGGTGGGCTAATAAACTTTTGCGAAGACTTTTATATAATTCTTGAATTTGACCAATTTCTTCGCGATTTTTTTCTTCACTACTTAATAATTCATTAAGTTGGTCAACCATTTCTTCAATTTTCATTTCTGCATCTTTTAATGTATTTTCAATTCTAGTAAAAATAGATTTCGCTTTTTTTATTCTATATTTTGTAACATAATCTTCTGCATCATACAACCATTCTTCCACATTTGGTAATTGTTCCGTAACGATTCTATCCCATGTTTTTCGCCAATCTTCAAAGAACTCTTCTGCCTGTCCTACCATCTTTAGTTGTTTTATTTTTACGACTTCATCAAGAACAGGGCGATTCATTATCTCTATTTTCCAAGATTCAAATCGATCTACTTCAGCATAATACTTCCTTTTTACGAAAAAACCGATAATCAGCAAAACAACTAATAATAATACGAAACCGATGATGAACTCTACCATACAACTGCCCCCTGTTTCTTAACAAAAATCATCTATATATATGTTATCTTTCACAAATTAATTTTACTAGTTTCTAATGTATATATCATACCATGATATTGACGATTTTTGACGAAAAATATCTGTATTTATCATTAAAAATTTCTCTTTAGAACTCATTCTTATTTTTTTCTAAATAAATATTATCATGGATAGGAAAAATATTCGACAGTTTGATTGAAAGTCTGATAAAATGGTAGGAAAAAAGGAGGGCTAGTCATGTTCAAGGTGCAAAAATATGTGGATTCAAAGGAAAAAAATTATGATTTAGTTATAAAGCAATTGGAAGCATTAATTATAGATGAACGAAATTGCATTGCAAATTTAAGTAATGCCTCTGCATTGCTTAATCAATTTCTTGAAAATATTAATTGGGTTGGTTTTTATTTAATGGAAGATGGTGAACTAGTATTAGGCCCGTTCCAAGGATTGCCTGCTTGTGTAAGAATTCCCCTTGGAAAAGGAGTTTGTGGAACTGCAGCAAATGAAAAACGCACCCTCGTTGTACCAGATGTACACGAGTTTCCAGGTCATATCGCCTGTGATGCTCAAAGTCAATCGGAAATTGTTATCCCGCTAATCAAAAATGGCGAAGTAATCGGCGTACTTGATATTGATAGCCCGATTAAAAATCGCTTTAATGAACTAGATCAACTAAAATTAGAGCAATTTGTCGGCACATTAGTGAAGTATATTTAATCTATACTTAAAGGAAAAGACAAGTGTGTGTAGGAGATGGAAGCTCTTTATAGAGTAGTACATTTCGTATTTCTTTATCGGACATTCCCCTAATAGGTTCAATTAAAAAGCCCAATATGGACAAAAAATCAGTGGTCAAAACTTCAGCCACTGATTTTTTATTTTCTTAATACCTACTATTTTGCTACCCGTTCCCATATAGTAAAAAATTATGGAGTACATGCCCGATTTTTCCCTGCCCGTTTCGCATAGTACAACGCTTCATCAGCTTTTTTAAATAATTTAAACGGATTGTTGTCATCACCCTTTTGCCAATGAGATACTCCACAAGAAATTGTTACTTGCGGACTCGTATGTTTCGGTGTTAAGTCAATCAATTTTTCCGCAAAGTGAAATCCATCTTCAAGAGAACGATTCGGCAAATAAATAGCGATTTCCTCACCGCCCCACCGAGAAGAAATTTCATATTTACTCGTACTGTTTTTAATTAATTTTGCAATTTGAATGAGAACGACATCACCTACTTGGTGCCCATACGTATCATTCACTTTCTTGAAATTATCGATATCGATTAGGACAAAAGCTCCTTCCGAATCATCTATCATCGATTGGTGAAGAATATCATCTAAATAGTTACGACTATATAATTTCGTCAAATAATCAGTAATCACTAATTGCTCTAATTCTTCCTTCAGTAATGAATTCGTTAGAGCTAATGAAGAATGGTGTGTAATCGATTGGAAAAGTTTAAACGTACCAAATGAAAAATAATAAGGTTGTTTATGTAAAACAATTGCATAACCAATAATATCGCTTTCTTGTTTCATCGGTTCGACCATTAGCGACAAAAACTTTTGAACTTGTCCATTTCTTTCTTTAGAAAGGTCCCCAATAAATAATGAGTCTTCTCCTCTTTGAATACGGGAATGAATAAATTGGAAACATTCTTGAAATTTTTCATCGTAGAAATACTCGGTACTTCCTTGCAGAATTTTTGGTTCATTGTCTACTAAACTAATAAATCCGATTTCATCTGCTGAAAACGATTGCTTTAATTCACTTACTATATATTTTATGATTTCATTCATGTTAAGATTTCGGTTTAGTTGGTGAGATATTTTTGTAACTAACCGTAAATCAGTTACAAGTTGTTTTGACTGCTGATATAAATGGGCATTTTCAATCGCACTTCCAGCTGTCTGGGCTAAATTTGAAATAAATTGGATCTCTGATGTCGATATAGTTATTGTAACATCGGCACTTATTTCTAACACACCATAAACCGCTTGCTTTCCTTTCAAAGGAAAATATAACCGTTGTTTATCCGCTTGTATTTCTTTTCGCAACTCTCCTGTAACATAGGACTCCATTGCTGGTGTATCATTTTCATTATAGTCCAGCAGTTTAAAAGGAATTTTCGGACTGTCTGTACTGTCATTGGACAAATATAAATAATAACGAAAAATTGGATAAATTTCCTGTAAAGAGTGAGTAATTTCCGTTAATACAGCATCGACATCCATCGTTGCATGGAATTTTCTAGTAATATCGTGCAATAAAGATAATCGTAATTGTTCAAAAAACATTGCTGCTGATTGAAATACTTGTTGTAAAAAGTGATACACGGTTGCGGAAAATTGTTGCCAAAAAGCGTTCGAGTAAGTTTCATTCACTTTATCTAGTATTAGTACACCAAAACACTCATAGTTTCTATCCTTCAAAAAAACCAACGTTTCTATTGAATGTGTTCCCCTTACTAATTTTACGTTCACATCATCTTCCCACTGTAAGTAGAAAGGACTTAAACGCCAATCCTCAATAAATTCAATACTCTCAAAAACAACTGTGTAGAAAAAACTCTCATCTTTCACAAGGTTGTTTTTATTAATGACAAATTGGACATTTTTTGTTTGAAAAAATGTACAAAATTTGTTGATTAACTCATTCAAGCTTTTTTCTAGTAAAAATTCTTCCTTACTTACATATAAATTTTCAAAAAGATCGCTTTTAAATTGAACTAGTAAATGTGACTCGCGCTCATTTATCATAAAATCACCTAATTGCTGAAATTTATAAGAGTAGTACTTTAACTTCATTATTAATAATTGCTAACCATAACGAGTTATCTTTTGCAAGTGGTGCAATAAAATGGACTTTATCATTTTCGTTTATCGGAAAAGAATAAATACTATCATCCGTTAGTGATGTTAAAGTTATTAGATTATTTTCTTTTTCCCAATTGATCCGATTGTTCCTATGATCCAATCTATATTTTTTATCTCTAGTTTCTTCTTCTAGGTATTCATTAAAATATACCCATTTTTTGTTAAAATGTAACCATAAACCATTTGTTTCTTTATCTTTTCGCATTTCTAACGGTTTTTCTGCCTGACTTATTTCATTGATTAAATGAAATTTATTCGAATCCAGTCGATCCACTTGAAACAACTTCAACATGTATTTTTTATGGTCATATGATAAAATTGCCACAAGTGGTTTATCATTTATATCATTTGACTCATGAATAACGATGGCAGTTTTTTCTACACTATTGTTATTACTTCCTTTTTGTAGCGAAAAGCCAGCTATAACTAAACCGATAGCAATAATTATGAAACTATAACGTGTTATTTTATCTTTGAAACTTTCCATTTTCATATCCATTCAATTAACAGTTTACTTCATTATAACATAGCATTTTGCAAACCTTTTATTTTTACAAAAAATTTTTTCATGTTTGTAAAAGCATTGTTCTAGATAATGATATAATACAGAACTATCTTGTTGTCCTTGACTTTATAATCTTTTTCTCCTATAATGTACTTTGTGTAAAATATTGCAGCCTATGCATTCAAGTTTATTGACTCATTTTGTTGCTCGGCAACTAATAGATTTGTTATTGAAAAGGATAGTTGCGAGCTGTATCGTGTAACCCTCTGCTGCTGGGGCGATGGTACATGAAAACAAAATGACATAGACAGTGAATGTAACTGTTTTTATTTTACCAAATAAAAACAAAAAGGAGGAGCTTTCAATGGCTCGTTATACAGGTCCAAGCTGGAAAATTTCCCGCCGTTTAGGTATATCTTTAAGCGGTACAGGTAAAGAATTAGAAAAACGTCCTTATGCACCAGGTCAACATGGCCCAGGACAACGGAAAAAACTTTCCGAATATGGTTTACAGTTACAAGAAAAACAAAAATTACGTCATATGTACGGTTTAAACGAACGTCAATTCCATAACACTTTCGTAAAAGCTGGTAAAATGAAAGGTGTTCATGGTGAAAACTTCATGATTCTTCTTGAATCTCGTTTAGATAACTTAGTATATCGTCTAGGTTTAGCTCGTACACGTCGTCAAGCACGTCAATTAGTAAACCATGGCCATATTTTAGTGGATGGTCGTCGCGTTGATATTCCATCTTACATCGTAAAACCTGGTCAATCCATTGGCGTACGTGAAAGATCACGCAATTTAGTAATCATTAAAGAAGCTATCGAAGCAACTAACTTTATTCCAGATTATGTTACTTTCGATGCTGATAAACTAGAAGGTACTTTTAACAGACTACCAGAACGCGCTGAACTTCCAGCAGAAATTAACGAAGCATTTATCGTTGAGTTCTACTCTCGTTAATTAATATGCTTTGTAAATAGCATATTCAAAAACCCTAGAAACCTTGATATATCAATGGTTCTAGGGTTTTTTGTTTGTATTCAGCTTTGTAGAATAATGTATTCTCCCCCAACGATCTGGGGGAGGTTTTGGGGGGACTTATTAGAGTATATTTAGTGTGGACAGACGTAGCATAAAACAAAAACCACAAGATGCTTTTCCACTTGTGGTTTTGTTTTAACTAAGACTTAGTTGCTCCGCATATTTATATGTTATTAATTCTCTGTCTCTTGTCTCTAACCAAGCCAACTCTTTATGACTCAGTTCAGATACAGATCTTGAATTATGAGGTTGAAGAAGTTTAGATATGATCTCTAATGTTTTTATTTCCTCTTCTGTAAATAATGACGAGTCAAAATCTTCAATTACAGTGAATAACTCTCCTTGACCATTTCCAAAGTCAATATATTCCCGATTAATTAACTTATCTTCATTTAATATCAAGGAAATTAACATATCATAGTTGTCAGGTACTGGACCCATCGGTAACTTGGCGTATTTCAACCCTGTTAAAGATACAGTCCAATTTTTAAAGTGAAAGAAATCAGTGAACCAAAGATATTTCATTAATTTCACTTTATATACCTGTGAGTCTCTGTAAAGAAAGTATTTAACCACATTAATTAGTTTCTCTAAATTAAATGTGGTAAAACCATTATATTCACTTGGCTCAGTTATAAAAGAACTTTCTACCATGGTATATAAACTTTTGCTACTATGGTCGACTATCATTGTTTTAACTTTAGATTTAATTCGATCATATCCCTGTTTTGTTAAATTATCTTTGTTCCGTTCAATGATCTTCAACATATTTACTGGGTCTTGCAGTAAGACAAGTTCATTATTATGACTCTGACTCTGTAAAGCTCCAGTTTCATAACGGGACAATGTTGCGTGACTCCAGCCAAGAATTTTAGCCATTTGTCTTTGGCTTATGTCATACTTTTCCCGTATCTCTATTATTTCCTCTGGAAACAATAAGTTTTTTCTTTTTCTGTATTCATTATAAGCATTTACGTAATTTTCATCTTCATTTTCCGGATCAAGAATAAGCTCTCCGCATTCATTACACTTATAATAATGTGAATCAATCGTTATTACTTCATTCTTAACAGGGTAGTCCTCTTCGATGAAAATACTTTCAAATCCCCTCGTCTCTAAACATTCTGGACAGAAATGTTCAAATGCCATAAAAAGCACCTCCAAGACTAATTTTCATCTGCATATGGGAAAGTTAGTTTTCCTTCTTCCAAATCTTCCTCGTGAAAGGAAATACACACGCATTGAGTAACTCCAAAAGGAATTACATGCACTTTAATATAGATATCTAAACCTTCAATCTTCTTTCCAAAGGTCCAGACCGAACCTTTGTTGTTTCCACTACTACTTTTATTCTGTTCAGGACCTTTGCTGTAATTTTTATAGGTTAATGTCAAAATTTCTTGTTTAACATGAGACGGTAGCCAACCTAACTTGGTTAAGGTTGCCTTATTTTTATCCCTGTTTTTAAAGATGAAGTTTTTACCTTGTTCCTGTTGTATACTTTCTTTAATTTTTAAAAGAATGGAGTTTATTTGTTGCTTAGAAGCTACATTCAATACTAATTCACACCCTAGATCACCTTTCTATCTACATATATAATATCCTGAACATTGCCGAACGTCAATTGTTTTGTTATCATCCGATAACAGTAATAAATATTATTTCCACTTAAATTAATTATTAAACAGCAAATATTCTCTTATAATCCCATTAAGTCTTTTTCTATTTTGTATCCTTGATAAAAAGAACCACCTTCACTTACAAATCGATTCTAAGCATTTGCCAGTTAGTCCCTTCCACCTTGAAATTACCTGATAAAAATTGGATGTTCCAATAAATGGTTAATTGTATCGCTTTAGCTAGATTTATTGCCAAGATAGTGCTTTGCTTTTTCCGTGATAAGAGTCTATTTTTCAAAGATGGGGGCTCAATATTCTTGTTGATACACATGAATATCAGTTTTAAAAATTGGATATATATATTAAAAATTAAGTTTTGGTGATATATATGGAAAAATTTCATTTACCTGATGATTATTTAGATGCAAATTGGGGTTTAAAGCATAAATTAGTGAAGGGATTTATTACCAATTTTAAAGATAAAAAGAAGGATATTCTAAAATTCAAGCAAAGAATATCTTGGAATACTCCATTAATATTAGAGTTGCTCGATATATTAAACCTAGTACCGGTAGATAAAAATTTTAAGTATAATAACTGGCAAGCCCCATTTAATGTAAGATGTATCATCCATAACCATTCTTTTAATACTTGTCTTGAAACAATCAATAAAGGCCAGATTTGTTCTTTTTGTTTAGTTACTGTAAGAGGGTTATCTCAGTTTGATGCAGAAAAAAAGGCAAGAGATCTTGGATATAAATTACTTGATAATTACAAAGGTTACCATAAGAAACATTTGATTGAATGTCCAAAAGGACACAAAATACATATGTATTATTCATCAATTTTTCAAGGATGCTGCGAAATATGTGGTGACGAAAGAAAAAGAAATAAACTTCGTTTCCCTTACGATAAAGTTGTCACATTGTTTTCTCAACTTAAATATTTGTATCCTAGTATTAAACTTTTGACAACAAGGACAGAATACGAAAATTATAAAGGAAAAAGCGATAGTTTTAAAATCAGATATACATGTGTATATTGCGGAAAAGAAAAAAAGGGAAAATTACAAGATATTAAAGCTCATCATCTTATGCATAAGCATTGTTCAAGTGAGTTCATTAATATCGATCGTAGATTAACTTATCAAGAGGTTGTAAATAGATTTAAAATAAAAGGGCTATTGCTAATTACAACTGAGGGAAAATTTAATTTAGAATACAAAAATAACTCATATAGAATTGAAAATAAATGTGAAAACTGCAGAATATATAGTGGCTTCAAACCAGTCAGGGATATACTAACCTCTGGCTGTCCAGTTTGCAACTTAAATTATTATAATAAACCTAACAACATCCTGCAACAGTGGTCAGATAAAATCAAAATCAACCAAAATTATACTTGCTTTAACTGTGGCTATTCTGGATCCGGATTAGAAATGCACGCTCATCATCTCTATGCTAAAAAACACTTTCCTTTATATGCCAATGAATTGTGGTGTGGTATGGTATTATGTGCATATTGCCATATACATAACACTTATGCATATCATAAATACGAAAAAATGCTTGAGGTAAAATCAACTCCGGGGATTTTTATAGACTGGATTAATAATTGGGGAGAAGGTTGTGAAAAAGAAAGCTACCGAATTCATTCACAAAAAAATAGTAAAAAATCTTCTTGCCCAAAAAATAACCTGAAATTTTTTAATGCTCATCCTTTTAACCTTTTTAAAGAAGACCTATATTTATTAAATTAAATTTAGGTCTTCCCACCAATAGTCATTTTTCCAACTCTTCAATTTTTTGCTCTTTTGCTCTTCGCTTATTCCCCTTTGTTAAGATTCTAATAAAACAGATAATTCACTCAATCCTGTCTTCTAGTTAATCTGTTTCTTATAATCCCCTTCGAACACCGCCTATTGGCATTCTAATTAAATCCTTGCTCTCTATCCTTTTTCTTTAAAAATTTTGTATTTCCCTGCGTGTTTTAATTTTTCCCAAAGTTATTTATGAGTCGACTAGAAATATCAAAATTCAAAAGTACACTATTTAAAGAACACACTTCCTATTAAATAGTGTTGCCTAAGTAATGTGCTTTGTCGAGAAAGATTGATCGGACAAACTATATTACTTGTGAAAAGTCTATTACTCACATAATTGGCAATGTTTGATGCGAGTTTTTTTGTGCTGACAATAATAGTGAAAAATAAACCTTCAAAGGTGTTCTGCCAAACAAATATCATTCACCCTAAAGAAAGGAGAAAATACAATGCAAGATAAAATTGTCCTAAAGAAAAATGCAAGACAGCGGTTGGAACTAACCAAATCTGATTTAAAGCTATTAGTATTCTTAGAACAGCAACGAATGTTAACGCTAAAGCAATTATATCAAGCTGCCAAACACTTAATTGAAATGAATATCACTGAATATAGTTTTAAGAATCGAATCCGAAAATTTGAGGATTATCAACTAATTCGCGGCGAACATTATAGTGAAGGTTTTAATGGAGAACGGTTCAAATTCTTGTGTATTGGAAGCAAGGCCGTTGATTTATTAATAGAAAACAATTTATTGGATAGCACATACAACAAACCAAAAATTTATAAATTTAATCAAAAAAAGAATCTGATGCATTTTTTATTTACGCAACAGGCAGCTATCAATATTTTAACTTATTTAAACACTGAGGTAGTAAGAGATCCAAATACAGACGAAATAAAATATTCTATTCTATACGATTTAACGTCATTCTCCCATTCACCAGCTACCTTCCCATACACAGAATGGATAAAGAAGGACAAAAACCTACATCGACAAAATAACGGGGCATATCATGCGAAAGTTGCAAAGTATATGACAGTAAATAAAACTGGCACAAAGATAAATGGAGCCACAATGACGATTGTAAAACCAGATTGGATTATTGAATTAAAAGGAAGCAGGAAATCAAGGGATGCGATTATAAATATTGAATTAGATATGGGAACGGAACCCATCGAAACATTGGTCCAAAAGGTATTTAAATATGCCATTCTAGCCAAAAAGAACCCGGACGTCCTTCACATTATGAACATTGTAATAGCGGATAACAGCTTCTCAAACCGTTCTACACTTAACAATGGAATTAAAAGGAGAGAGAACATTATGAAACAATTTGCATCAGATGCTGCAGTTGCAAATCTAGCGATACAATCTGGTTTGAAAGTAGTTGTTTCAATTTTGGAACAAAATGATGAAACAATATATAAAGCACTACGTAAATACTAATCAATCCTTTTTTCGTATAGTCATTCAATTTGAATGACTTACATACATACTAAGTTAAAGTGATATTTATCAGAATACACCATTCGTTACTATTAATAGATACTATGACGAAACGCTGAAATATCAATATTTTCCTCGTTTAAGCCTTCTTATTTTTCTTTCCTTCTTCCTATTCGTTACGATAAATGGTAACCATTATTCGAAGAAATTCACTTATATGATCGTTATTCACTCCAAGAATAGCCTTTATCATGAGATTGGTAACGATTAATAGATACCATGACAAACATTTGAAAATTCATCATTTTATTGACTTTATCTATTAATCTTACATCTAGTTTCTAATGTTAGTTACTTTTAATCGTTACCATATATGATAAAAAACAGGTGTTGACGAAATAAAGTAATAGCTAAACACTAATATTTAGGACAAAACTTTAAACTGTTGTTGCAAAACAAAAAAGACTTCTGATAAGGTTTTCAATCAGAAGTCTTTTCATTTTTAGGCTAATTTTTGAATAATTGCCTTTCTGCCAGACGGAAATTTTATTCGATTGTTTTCATCAAACGTCAGTTGCTCGTTTGCTTGATAGATGTAAAATGCCTCTCCTTCTGTCATTGCCTCCTTATCTGATTTATGCCGAACTTCAAAGATCGCTCTTGCTTCATCCAGTGACATTGCATCAATCACAGCAAATTCCTCATCCTTCTTCTCCGTTCTTCTTACTACATAATACGTTTCCATTTGATTCATTTTGGTTCCTCCATTAATTTTTTATATAAAAAATCATCGCTAAGAGTGCCAACGATTATTCTCGTCACACATCTTACCGATGATTTTTATACCTTGACCAAAAGGCCATTCTATTAAATTAGTTCATAAAAAGAAAATAAAATATCTATTACATTATCATTTTATATTACACATTACCTCTTTTTAACCCATTCCATTAAATTTGCCTCTTAAAACAACAAATTTACTTATTATAAGTCGATTAGTCTGATCCATATCACATAATAAGAAGTTAGAAAAAGCCGCTACAATGTTTAGTGGCTTTTTTCAAAGTTATCAATGATGTTTTTATGCTGCGTGTTTTGTTACTTCCTTAAATATTTTAGTTGCTACTTCTTTTGTTGCTTCTGGATTTCTAGTCATTATATATGTAATTCCTCCAGCAAGTCCTACTAAAGTTACACCTGCAAACACTGAAACAATAATAGCTGGCTTACCACCAAATCTAACCGTTTTGTTATCATGGTTATATTCGGCATAATCTTTTTCATTTTTGTTATTTTCCATTTTAATCATCACCCTTAGCTATTTGATTTAGTATTTTTTGCAATTTGCTTGAATCCAGAATTGCTTTAATTACCGCTCTAACAATGGGGATGATTGTCATAGTTGCAATTAGAGCTATAATTGCTACTGGATTATTTCTTTTTCAATTTATTGACTATTTTTTCATTCCACGATAAAACTGACCATGTGCGTCTACAGAACCCTCCCTCTCCATTATCTTTTTGCCTCACTTGACCACCAACTTGCTTACCTAATTCCGTTAAGGACCAATTGCCTTCTTCGCCATCGAGGAAGCCCTTGTCTTTCAAGAGCAAATATACTTCTTTAACTGTCATTCCTAGTTCTTTTTCCAATCATTCCGGCAGACATCCTCATAAGGTATTTAGTAAGCCCGAAATAAGAAAATGCGCACCTTCAAGGGTACGCATGCCAAATAACCGTAAAATCCTGATTTTTCAATTCGGATTCACGGTTATTTCATTTTATATGCTACATTCTTTTCGGATCATCTTCGACCAAGGCAAGTACAAATTTATAACATCTGGATTTCTATGAATATCTAAATTTGGTAAATCCTTCAGTAATTTTACAAGATACCGATAAAAATCCACACCATTTGCTTTAGCTGTCTCTGCGATACTTAAACAAATTGCATTTGCTTTTGCTCCAGCTTCGCTAACAGAAAACAGCCAATTTTTGCGTCCAATAACATTAGGACGGATGGCGTTTTCAGCGGGATTATTATGCATTTCAATTCTGCCATCATTTAGAAATGCCTTTAGTTCCTTCGCTCGTTTGAGCGTGTACTCAGCTGCTTTAGCGATTGCATTTTTCCCAAAGAATGGTGAGTTTTCTACCCAGTTAAAGAACTTATCAACAATCGGTTTCGAATATTTTTTGCGTTTCTTTTTACGTTTGCCTGGAGACAAATGTTTAAATTCCCTTTCAAGTTGAAATAAATCATCGCAATATTTTACACCGATTCGTCCATTTTTACTTTCGGCCTTTAACCAATAACGGCGAACATGAGCCCAACAATTTGCGAAGTTGACCCCTTTAATATTGTCATAAGCGGAATAACCATCGCAGATAATCGTTCCAGAATAATCACCAATGAAGCCCTCAAGAACAGATCGAGCTCGTGATAAAGAGCTTTGAAAAAGTACGATGGTTGGACCTTGATTAGGCACACTTCGGTAAACCCAATTATAAGCATTAGACTGACCAGGTTTTCCATCTGACCGATTGATAATTTGCCCATAAGTCTCATCAACGTGTAATATTGATTTAGCCAACAATATACACTTCATTCGGTCATAAATAGGCAAGAGCCAATCATGTGATGCTCGAATAACCCAATTCGAGAGGTTTTTATCATTCGTAGTTAAACCGAAACGTTCCCATTCCTTTACCTGTCGGTAAAGAGGTAAGTATTGTGAAAATTTATCGTAAATTACTTTGGCGAGTACACTAGGACCTGCGATGCTCCGTTGAATGGGAGGCTGTGGTGCTTTGCCGCGCTTTATTTGCGATTTTTGATATAAGTCACTTTTGCATTTTTTACATTCATAGGCATGCTCAATATGCTGAACTTTCTCCATTCTTGCTGGAATAAATTTAGCTTCCTCACGTATGACTTTGCTACCTATTTCTGTCATTTGGCCTTGGCAACAGTCACAAATTGTATTCTCTGGATGATGATGAATAGCCTTCACTTCAACATTGTCATGTAATGAATCATTTCGTTTTTTATTTTGAGCTTTACGTACAACAGTATAAGATACCATCTGTTGGCTTTGTTCTTCTGTGTGCTCAGATTCATTAAAAGACGGATCATTATCAAATAATGATGTTTGTCCATTGGGCGCATTATATTTAGATTTCTCTGTTTTTGATCCATATAAAAGTTTCGTTAAATAGCGAACTTGCTCGGTTAATGATTCAATCTGTTTGGATAATGCTTCATTCTGTTGATTAGAATGAGCCAATTGTTCTTCGAGAAGCTGAATTAATTTCTTATATTGATTCTGATTATTAGTAGAAGCATTAGCCATTAGATTCACCACTTTTCGTTCAAATAAGATAGTTCAAGTATATCATTCGAACATCAGTGGGAAAATAGTAAAAGTTAAATTTTAATAGAAATCAAAAGATTCCTTTTGATGATTGCTGAATAGCTTTTGGCTGTTGAATTGATAACCCTTCAAGAAGCCAGCGAAGCTCTTGCTGCGTTAAGTTTTGCACTTCGTTTTCGTTTTTTGGCCATTGGAGCTTTCCTTTATCTAAACGCTTATAAAGCATGGCGAAGCCATCTCCGTCAAAATATAAACACTTATAGCGATCTTTGCTCCATCCGGAAAATAAGAAAATCGAATCTCCGTATGGATCAAGTTCGAAGGAATCTTGAATGAGAGTAGCTAACCCATCGATTCCTTTTCTCATATCTGTTTTACCACAGATAATGTAGATGTTTTTGACACTCGTATAATCGTGCCTCATAGATTTTTCATCTCCCTCATTACGGTTTGGATGATGTGCTCATCAACGCCGTTAGAGAGGAAAATTTCAACGTTGCCCGATTTGATCGTACAAGTTGAATTGAAAAAAGTTTTTGTTGGTATTGAAGATGTAACTTTTTCGGTTTCGGGATGCAATGTAACGGGGATGATAGTAAGTTTTTGTTCAGGCATATGAAAAGCACCTCCTTTAATCGATATCTAAATTTTATCAAGAGGTGCTGCTCAATTATATGCGTTGTTTGAATGGGGGCTTACGGTATTTACCGCCGTTAGTCTCTTTTTTGTTAATACGCCCTTTGCATGAAAAAGTTTCCTTTCTCGTTTTTTTGCAGTTCCTTTGGCTTTTCTAACATAATGATAGCGTGTAGTTTTAGGTTGCACAAGACTTACTCAAGGTATATAATCCATCTCGAATGGAGGTTCTCTATAACATGGATGACTTATTAATAGAAAAGGCAATATACTGGAAAATTAGATTAAAAAAGTGTATGGATGCAGGCAGATATACTCAAGCGTCCTTTGCTGAAGCCTTAAACAATAAATATGGAACTAGTTATGGCCAAAAAGATGTTAGCCGATGGATGAATACAGGAGCCAAAAATAAAAATGGAGAAGTTGGCTTTCCTAAATTCGATACTATGCATCTAATTGCAGATTTCTTTAGTGTAGATGTTGGCTATCTCATTGGTGAAACTGATGAAATCTCGTTTTCAGTGGAGAAGGCGTGTTCTTATATGGGCTTGAATGGCGAAGCAATAAAAGCCATAAGAGAAATTACTCACCCTGAAAATGAAGCATCTTACATGAGGAAACATATGAGAGAGTCTTTTAACAAGTTTCTTTCAGCAGAGGGCTTTCCTAATTTTTTTGATAGGCTACATGATCTTCACCTTGCATCTATATTACCAAATCAAGAGAATCGCGTATTCGACACCCAAGATAGTGGAATAGACTACATCCGTGGTTTAGAGTTCAGAGGGAAAATTGCACGATATGAATTGAATGAAGCTCTGATACTACTAGTTAATGAATTATACTCTAACCAGCCACAAATAGATTTGAACATAAAAGAATGAAAAATATAGCTTATATTAGTATATTCAAAGGTTTCCAACACAACAAAATACCAAGTTATCTTGGATGAACTATTCTGGCATTTAATTAATCATATTGAACGTTGCCATTTTTGTTTTTTGTCTACACAATCGAATATTCAATTAACAAGGACATAAACCCTTATGGTTCTATGCCTCTTTATAGATTAGCTTATTAAGCTTCTATCCGTTTGTTTAAGCGGAATTCTTCACAAAATGCTCTGAAAAAGAGATTGTTTATTGCGCAACATTTAGTCTACTACAAATACCTGAGTTCCTCCACAATCTGACCCGATTGTATAAAGCTTTTCATTTAACGTAAGATTCGAATCTAAAATGTAAAAAGGTCCACACAGCTTTGAACTGTGGAACCTAATTTTTTATGGTTCCTACCAAAAACCATAAAAATTTCCAGACAGAGGCCGCTTCATGCAAATATATTATTCCAAACTTATCCATAAATATCAAGGATGATTTTACTTACTTACCTTATAATTCACCATTTAACAAAGCGAACACTCTCTATCTTACCCAGTATTAATTCACGCTAGGCCGCCTAGCAGCTATTCAACTATTTTCTTTATAAACAGAGTAACTAAAATCAATATAATCGTCTAGATGAGCTTTTTCTTCAGAATGATTGATTCCCCATCCGTAACGTTGAAAGTCCTTACCACCGTCTATGAAAATTGCACCACACTTACATCGCTTAAAATCATTGCTATGTTTTGACTCGATGATGTCATTGCACTTTTTGCAACGTACTTTGTTTATAAGTATTTTTTTCATAGGATCATCCCTTTCCAGTTTCTTGATATAGGATCCATCATTTTCAATCGTTTTTCTTGTTTACTCCATCTATCCGAACTATTAAATATCTAGTAAAATTATACTATAATCGTAGATTGCGTTAATAGTTAGGAGGCAATTAAAATAAATTTAACCTACAATAAAACACTTTTAAAAAACAGTTTTGTTAATGATATTGATTTAGCAATCAACTCAAAAAGAAAAAAATACGCAGACTATCATAAATCAGTATTCCATATTCATACACCAGCTTCTCATGATTATAGATTATTTGAAAGTTTAACAGCTGAAAAATATACGGAATTGTCAAATGAAGATTTATTTAGAATAGCCATAAAGGAACTACTATTTCCTGAAAACAGCTTAACTTTTGAAGAAGCAATGGAAATTGCAAACCAAAATAATTATTTTGAAACATTAAAAGAATACTTAACATACTTACTAATTGCCAAAAAATTGGCTGATGAGAATGTAAAATTAGCTGTCATTACTGATCACAATACCATCTCAGGATATGAAAAGCTCGTTAATGCTATAGATATTATTAATAATTCTTTTTCGTATAAAATATATACAGATATTTTTTTAGGAATTGAAATTTCCTGTGCTGATAAATGTCACGTAGTAGGTATATTTGATGCTAAGGAAGAGACAATTAGCCTCCTAAACAATTGGATTTATAGTGACATAATGGATTGTATATCCGGGACATATCAAACAAGTTTGAATGTCCTAACAAAAATAAACGAATTTGGTGGAATTGGCTATATTGCCCATATAAATAGTTCGGATATCTTTAAGCCGGACTTTCTAAGTGGTGGATACAAAGATCGTTTGTTTAATTCAATAGATAATAAATTATTAGGTGTGTCTCATTTAGATAACATTCCGAGAGTGATGGAAAATTTAAAAAGATACACCAAATGGAATTATAATTTTGTATTAGATGAGGATTCACATAGTTTAGATAACTTAGCAACTAAACCCTTTTGGATTAAAGGACAAAAAGTCAACTTTACCATGTTAAAAAATGCAATCAGAGACTTTGAAATTTCAACAGAATATAAGGAACCAGAAAAACCAAATGTATTCATTAAAGGTATCGTGGTTGAAGAAGATGGATTTCTCTCTGGAATAAATGGAAACGGAAATTTCGGTATATCATTTTCTGAATCACTTAATTGTTTCATAGGCGGTAGGGGAACAGGAAAAAGTACTGTTTTAAATACCATCAATTTCGTCCTTTCTCAAAATGTTTACGATGAGAAAGCTTTGGAAAACATTTGTAATCAAGGCAGGGTTTGTGTTGTTTGCTCATACAATGGTGAGGATTATTATATTATTTTCAATACTCCTAAAATGGATAAAAAGCAGTACACTTCTATCTTAGGGTATTTTAACAATGACCTTGACAATTATAAATATGACAAGAAATTTATATTTGATCCTAAAAAAATAAAAGATATATCAATAGAAAGGTATATTCAACTCTTTAAAAAAACCATCATTCAAAATCAAGAGTATATTGAAGAAATAACAAGGAATAAGAAAAGTCTTCTTTCAAACTTTTTTTATAGAAGATATTCTGTGAATGAGTTGGTAAGAACCTCCAGTTCAGATGAGATTACTGATTTTATCCGGGAAATGATGTTCAAAAATGAAGTACTCTCCGACAAAAGAAAAGTAGGTAATATTACTACTATTAAAGGTTTAAAACAGAAATACAAAGAGTTACCAGCTATCTTAAAAGATAGGAAGATTACTGTTCATAATACACTTGACAGTTTTAATGCTAACCATGTAAATCAATTAAAAATCACCTACTACCAAAATAATATTAATGAGTTTATACTTAACTGGGTTGAAATTTTAGAAGTGAAAATGGAAGATCCAGACAACTATTTTGAAAAATTCAATATAAAAATTGAGGATTTAATTGAATACTTATCTCTTTTAAGTGAAAAATCTGATCCTATTAATGTTTTTTTATTACTCAGCGAAAAGAATTATAATAAAATATTAGATTTGGAGAATATCAAAGAACATACTTCTTCCCTATCTAAAAAACAAGTAAACGAGGGAATTGTTGATATATCGAGTAATAATGTAACAACATTTTTTGATATTATACGCAGGAGAGTACTGGAAAACGGATTACCTCATGCAGTCGAACTAATAAAAAACTACTTACTGGATTTTGATGAATTTGATTTAGAATTTAATATAAATAACATGGAAATGAACAAACCAGTTGGAAAAATATTTAAAAGCGTGAAAGAACTATCGTTGGGGCAAAAAGTGGTTGCTATGTTATCATTTATTTTATCCTATAGTGATTTTTCGAATGATTATACCCCCCTTATCATTGACCAACCTGAAGATAATTTGGATAATAGGTATATTTATAAGAACTTAGTCAGTGATTTAAGAAAAGCGAAGTCAAAAAGACAGGTCATTATCGCAACACACAATTCTACCATTGTTACAAATTCTAAGGCAGAACAAGTTATTGTTATGGCATCGAATAACACGAATGGTTGGGTTGAAGCGACTGGATATCCTACTGAAAAATCAATTTTATTACACATAGTAAATTTACTTGAAGGTGGGGTAGAATCCTTTAAACATAAACAATTTCTTTATCAAGATATTTTAGATGGGAAATAAAATAAAAGTTTACAAGAAGTTTGAATTTATCATTCCCATGTGTAATTGTCGAAAATAGAGAAGCTCCCGTACTCAAGAAATATACCTTGTGTATTGGGGTGTATTTGGCAATTAAATAATGCTGTTTATGGCGGAATGTTTTTTGAATGTAAATAAGCCGAAAATATGCAAAGAAATGAAAAAAAAACTGCATATTTTCGACTTATTAAAAATTGGAGATATTGAACAAACGCGCCCGTTTGTTGAGTATTTTTCGTTTCCTTATGTTATCAGAAAAAACAATTGCGTATCATATTGGAGGATATATACACAAAAGAGTCTACACTTATTGAAAAAGAGAAGGAATACATTGCTGATTTTCCGATTTAGAAAAAAGAAACCGAAAGTCTATCGGTTCGGTTAAATACCGGAAAAACCTTCGGAAATAGACATTAATTTATTTTAATTTCCCCCCAAAGACTGGCATGATACGTAAGCCCGAAATAAGAAAATGCGCACCTTCAAGGGTACGCATGCCAAATAACCGTAAAATCCTGATTTTTCAATTCGGATTCACGGTTATTTCATTTTATATGCTACATTCTTTTCGGATCATCTTCGACCAAGGCAAGTACAAATTTATAACATCTGGATTTCTATGAATATCTAAATTTGGTAAATCCTTCAGTAATTTTACAAGATACCGATAAAAATCCACACCATTTGCTTTAGCTGTCTCTGCGATACTTAAACAAATTGCATTTGCTTTTGCTCCAGCTTCGCTAACAGAAAACAGCCAATTTTTGCGTCCAATAACATTAGGACGGATGGCGTTTTCAGCGGGATTATTATGCATTTCAATTCTGCCATCATTTAGAAATGCCTTTAGTTCCTTCGCTCGTTTGAGCGTGTACTCAGCTGCTTTAGCGATTGCATTTTTCCCAAAGAATGGTGAGTTTTCTACCCAGTTAAAGAACTTATCAACAATCGGTTTCGAATATTTTTTGCGTTTCTTTTTACGTTTGCCTGGAGACAAATGTTTAAATTCCCTTTCAAGTTGAAATAAATCATCGCAATATTTTACACCGATTCGTCCATTTTTACTTTCGGCCTTTAACCAATAACGGCGAACATGAGCCCAACAATTTGCGAAGTTGACCCCTTTAATATTGTCATAAGCGGAATAACCATCGCAGATAATCGTTCCAGAATAATCACCAATGAAGCCCTCAAGAACAGATCGAGCTCGTGATAAAGAGCTTTGAAAAAGTACGATGGTTGGACCTTGATTAGGCACACTTCGGTAAACCCAATTATAAGCATTAGACTGACCAGGTTTTCCATCTGACCGATTGATAATTTGCCCATAAGTCTCATCAACGTGTAATATTGATTTAGCCAACAATATACACTTCATTCGGTCATAAATAGGCAAGAGCCAATCATGTGATGCTCGAATAACCCAATTCGAGAGGTTTTTATCATTCGTAGTTAAACCGAAACGTTCCCATTCCTTTACCTGTCGGTAAAGAGGTAAGTATTGTGAAAATTTATCGTAAATTACTTTGGCGAGTACACTAGGACCTGCGATGCTCCGTTGAATGGGAGGCTGTGGTGCTTTGCCGCGCTTTATTTGCGATTTTTGATATAAGTCACTTTTGCATTTTTTACATTCATAGGCATGCTCAATATGCTGAACTTTCTCCATTCTTGCTGGAATAAATTTAGCTTCCTCACGTATGACTTTGCTACCTATTTCTGTCATTTGGCCTTGGCAACAGTCACAAATTGTATTCTCTGGATGATGATGAATAGCCTTCACTTCAACATTGTCATGTAATGAATCATTTCGTTTTTTATTTTGAGCTTTACGTACAACAGTATAAGATACCATCTGTTGGCTTTGTTCTTCTGTGTGCTCAGATTCATTAAAAGACGGATCATTATCAAATAATGATGTTTGTCCATTGGGCGCATTATATTTAGATTTCTCTGTTTTTGATCCATATAAAAGTTTCGTTAAATAGCGAACTTGCTCGGTTAATGATTCAATCTGTTTGGATAATGCTTCATTCTGTTGATTAGAATGAGCCAATTGTTCTTCGAGAAGCTGAATTAATTTCTTATATTGATTCTGATTATTAGTAGAAGCATTAGCCATTAGATTCACCACTTTTCGTTCAAATAAGATAGTTCAAGTATATCATTCGAACATCAGTGGGAAAATAGTAAAAGTTAAATTTTAATAGAAATCAAAAGATTCCTTTTGATGATTGCTGAATAGCTTTTGGCTGTTGAATTGATAACCCTTCAAGAAGCCAGCGAAGCTCTTGCTGCGTTAAGTTTTGCACTTCGTTTTCGTTTTTTGGCCATTGGAGCTTTCCTTTATCTAAACGCTTATAAAGCATGGCGAAGCCATCTCCGTCAAAATATAAACACTTATAGCGATCTTTGCTCCATCCGGAAAATAAGAAAATCGAATCTCCGTATGGATCAAGTTCGAAGGAATCTTGAATGAGAGTAGCTAACCCATCGATTCCTTTTCTCATATCTGTTTTACCACAGATAATGTAGATGTTTTTGACACTCGTATAATCGTGCCTCATAGATTTTTCATCTCCCTCATTACGGTTTGGATGATGTGCTCATCAACGCCGTTAGAGAGGAAAATTTCAACGTTGCCCGATTTGATCGTACAAGTTGAATTGAAAAAAGTTTTTGTTGGTATTGAAGATGTAACTTTTTCGGTTTCGGGATGCAATGTAACGGGGATGATAGTAAGTTTTTGTTCAGGCATATGAAAAGCACCTCCTTTAATCGATATCTAAATTTTATCAAGAGGTGCTGCTCAATTATATGCGTTGTTTGAATGGGGGCTTACTACCAAATTTCATTACAGTAACCGAACAGCTCTCTTCTAAAAGCATTATTTCGCACAATACCGTTTTACAGAGCAATTAAAAAGCATCTCAAAATCTATCATCAGAAACAAAAAACGCCTGCATTCACGAATGCAAAGCGTTCCTAGAACTATTCTCATTTTGATTGAAACTTTTCGATAAAAAATATCTACTAATCTTGCTTTCTTTCTCCTTTTATACATATTCTGTATAGGTTCACCTTATTTTTCTTGTTTTCACAGAAAGGTTTTTCTCTAATAGATTGATCATCGGTTATTTTTAAAAGGAACATAATCCATTTCAAATATGTCTACATCTTCTAGCTTGGTATTTTCTATTCCTATAATTTTTCCAAACATTTTTGAACATAAGTATATCAGGTATTCATCGGCTTCTTCCTTACCTTCAAATACTTTACCGGTTACGATATGTTTTCCGGAGCCAAAACCAATAACGACATATCTCTTCACTACTCCCGCTCCCAATCCTGTTTACAGTCGGGACATTGCCATTTGATCACTCGGTCCAATTCCAGACTTGAAATGCCGATCTTTCTTGTAAAATGAGTAGCACCACCATAATGATGCTGCTCTTTTTCGGGAATTGGCTCTCCTTGTAAGTTCGCTCCGTAATGAGGACAATATTCTATGTTATCGTTTAATTTCTTCATTATCTTCTCCTAATATTTTTATTTTTCTTAGTAAAACAAAGAAATACCATCCCACTATATCCGTCATAATACATGTACTAAGCAGGTTTGATAAATCAATGTGTCTAAACTATCTAAAATCTGACCACCAATAAAAATATTAAGCGGAGCGCGGAGTTTTAATTGTCCAGAGTCGTCAAGTAATTGCGTTATATCCTTTTCAGAATTTACCTTTGTAATCATCAAATAATCTTTCTTCAAGGCTGCTAGTACTTCATCTTTAACTTCTTCAAAACTTGGGATGTAGCTCTCTATCAAACTAAGAGATCTAGTTAAATCTTCATAGGATTCTTGAATTAATTCATTTAGTAAAATAGGGTTTTGATCAAGTATTTGCTTTAATTGGTCTTTCATTTCTGAAACAATCATTTCTTGCCATTCATGAGCAGCTTTTGCCTGCTCAGTATGTACTATAAAACTATATTTTTTCTGTCGAACACCTTTTTTCTTATCTTGAATTCTTCTTATCGAACCACCGACAATAAAGTTAATAATGGAATGTCTAAGTGAACTGATCTTATTGCTTGTTAATACATCTTCTAATTTAAATCTTCTTCCATCAGCCTTTTTCAAAATTAATAATTCGTTCGAAGAAATTGGTTCATAAATATGAGAAGCTATTGAATCATGTTCTTCACTTTCCTCAAAATAATATTCACCACCTATGTACGCATCAGGTACAGGAACCAATTCTGTAAAGGCAGGTTTAATCGGCTGAAATGTTTTAGTTGTGCCATCTATTTTCAAATCTTCTGGCTGCAAATATAATGAATACGGGGTAGCTGTAACTTGTAAAAAGTCTGCACTGCTTAACTCTTTACGGATATTATCAATTAAACCGGCAATGACATTGATTTCATATATCTCTTTCTGGGTTTTAGAGAATCCGATACTTGCAAAATCCGCTTCATCGTCAATAATTAACACTTTCTTATTTGCAAGATCAGGATATGTTTCGAACAATGCTTTTTGTAATCTTCTTAGGTTATTTGCTTCCTTCTTAACCACAAAAATTAACTTTTGCTCTAACTCATAGTCTATTAAATTGTCGGGCAAAGTCATGATATCGAAAATCTGTAATACATCATCATCCTTAAAATCTTCAAATTCCTTTTTTAATCGTTCAAAAGTTTGCTGTGCTAAAGCTCTCGTCCCCTTTGTTAGTACAATCGTAATGTCATAGTCATTATCGAAAGCCAGAGCTGTAATTCCAATAAATGTTCTTGTTTTTCCGCTTTGAATTTTCCCTAATAACATACCGGGCCTACTTACAGTCGTGTCATTTTTCATTAGATGGATTAAAGTATTTTCAATACATTGCTTTGTATCTGAAGAGTAATTATTCTTTTCTTTAAATTCACTATAGAATAATCCCTCAGTATTTATCGTAGTAGCTTGCAAAATATTCTTCTCCTTTTCCAATGTCTACTCCATTGGTCATTATTATTTTAATAATGTTAATCATAAATTAAACAGCTTGATTCCCTAAATCATCTAAGAACTTTATGCAGGTCGGCACATAAAGCATCAATGTATTCCTTCGTTTTTTCATTAAAGCTCGAAAATTTATGTGTAACAACGGTTTTTAAAATTTGTCTATATGGTGGGTCTTCTATCTCTAGCTGCTCTTTCCATTGTTCAGGAATGTTTAGTCGATTGAATCGTAGACTTACGATTGTAGGCAACTTTTTTTCGTAATCATTGCTACCTTCATATTGAATAGCACCAACCGGCTTTGCTGTTCCATTTAGATAAATTTGCTTTGTTTGATAGGTTCCTTCACTTCAAATTTTAATTTAGTAAGCGTTTGATCTATATACTTATAAATGTTGGTTATCTCACCAGCATCAATTTGATTTGAGTTCACCTTTCATTCAAACCTCCCATTTTCCCCCAAGATTATACAAAGATACGAGAAAAAATTATAGATTGCGATAATAATCTCTTAGAAACTAGTCATTTAGATATAGCTTTTATCGATCTTATTATATAATAGAGTTGGAGAAATTTGAAATTAAGGTATGTAAATTGAACTACTTCCTAGTCGTTTGGAAAGTTTATAAAAAGTACTTATGGGAAAATGTTAAATACTCCCTTAAATACTGAGTTCATTTTGAGCATCCCCTCATCAGCTTATTCCCAAAGTATAAATGGATCTTATCAATATTCTTCATTACTCGAAGCCTATTTAACTAAATACCCTGCTCAGATTGAAGAGGCTTGTCAAGAATTAGCAAAAAGAGATTTTTATATGCAAGAAATAAATTATGATGAGAGATGGGAAATGGGTCGTTTTTTAATGAATCAATTCGGCATTCAATTCGAGCAATCTGAAGGATCTGAATTGATATTTTCGTTATGCTTGGCGATTAAAAATGCATTTTCATTAACGGATAACAATGTTGGTAAGTTGCTTGAGATAGCAATCTCAAAAAAATATTTAAGATAGAAATAATATTTTGGAAGGAGCATCCCATGAGTTGGTTTCATGAACGTGCAGCTTATGCTGAACATATGAAATATAGAGAAAAGAATCCTAACCGCTTTGTAGTAAAACATGGGACAAATAAACATTCAGATCATAGTAAAGTTTTGTCTAATGATTTATTACTTAATCAAAGCTTAGTGGACACCCTTTTTTATCAAGTTATGTCCTTAATACCATCAAAGTCCATGTCGCTCCCACTCTCAATTGAGATTTGTTTTGAAAATAACTGGTTGGAACATAAAGATATTGACAGTTCAGTAATCGGAAGCTTTTTGCCATATAAATTATTTCAGCATGGAAAATTGCTACGTGAAGGCCGATTGCTACTTTCTAATTGGGGAAATCGGGGTGAACCGGCTTCTGTATATGAAGATGCTTTTTCACGATTCCTTATCATTGAATTGAAAAAACAAAGGTCAACTAATAATTATGATGGGCTAACTCAATATGGATTTCATAAATTCTTGAATGCAAGATATGCAAAGCTGTTGCCCGAATACAAAATACTCGGTGTCGGAAAAGAATTAAAGCCAAGAATTTTAAATATACTAGAAGACAATTTTGAACTGAAAGTATCAGGAGATTTTATCATTTTACCCGAAGTAGAAATTAAAAAGGATAATGATAAGGATTTATTGAATTTTATACAGCAATTATTTGTTGTTGGCCTTGTAAAAGAGTTCAGTCGTGGAAGATTGCCTGAGATGCAATTAGATAAATAGAATAACTCAAAAACCCATGACAGATTCCGTAAGTACGGAATATTGACATGGGTTTCATCACTTCTTCTAAACAAACTCTTTATGAACCTTTTAGTTCTTAATATCTTGAGCGTTCTCTATAATATTTGACTAATAGGTCGATATCTAAATCACGAACTTCAATACTTGAATAATTATGAAAAATCTTGTCACGCAAAGCGTCACTTTCACTCAAACCTAAATATTTAGCAATAGCCTCGATTTCATTTAAGGGAGCATTACTATCAACTATTCCTTTAAATGAAAGAGGTCCTTCAAAATTGTTGGTGTCAACCGAATAGATAAGATAAACATAACTATTGGCTCCAAGTATTTTAGTTCCTACCTGTTCAAGTGCGTCCCTATTCCCCAGATAAGCTTGATGATCAAAACCACCTGTTTCTGCTTCAAAAATTTCGACTGTATTAGCAACTGTTACATCAGAAGTAAAATGAATTCCCCATAGATGATACATCCCTTCTCCTGTCCATCGTAAATCATCAATAAATGTCTCAATTACCTTCTCGACTACTTCCCCTTTATTATTGCCTTCTTCTAGTAAATTCTCTATTTCCCATTGTATTGTTTCTCGTAAAGATAAATTGTTGTCTTCGTTCATGACATATTCAAAAACCTGCTTTTTTAAATCCTCCTCATTTTTAACAAAAAACGCTCCATCTATGTTCTCTTCATTAATGCTTAACAAATATTCTTGGAATTTTTCATAATCTTCCTTAGTTAATTTCATGCCATTATGCATTTTCGTATATTCAACTCCTAAATTTATAATATTTATTCTGAATTTATCCCTATATCTCGCTGTCAAAATCAAGGCGGTCACTCCCTAATAGATTGAGACAAGTAGTTCAAAGGTGAAAATATTTTAACAGTGATTTTTATTGATTCGAATAGTTTTAAAAAATTTGATCATTAATGGGCCATTAATCACAGATTTTATGACCTTTCTATCTTATTTTCGTAAAATTTTAAAATTGATAATAGTATGGCTTAGTATTTAAAAATAACGAGTTAATGAAAATAAAAGATAAGGAGTTACAAAATGAGACTTGAGAAATACTTTTGGATTCGTGTATTTGGCAATCAATTGATGGTTCTTTCCAAAGTTAGTTGACAAGAACCTAATTGGTGTATGTTTGGCAGTATATTTATTAATATTCGTAAATCATAACTCAAAAAGAAAACAGGGCTGTCCAATAAGTCCCTAAAATAAAGCAAGTGGAGAAAATTAGTTTTGTTTTCCTCCACTTGCTTTTTCTATTATCTGGATTATTTTCTGAAAGTAGCTGGCGGATGCCAGCCACTTTCAGTATGTTGTGGGCTAATGCCACGATTCCGAACTCGACATGAACTTTGTCGAGTCCCCGCAACGAAAACCTGCGGAACGACCGATTGCCCTTGATGTGACCGAACACACTTTCTACTTCAACTTTCCGTTGAGAATAGATAGCGGCCTTTTCTTCACATTCAAGGGCTGCTTTGGCCTTAGCTTTCATTTCTTCAAAAATGGTATTCCAATGAACTTGCCGATTGCCGATTGCCTTTGTACATTGTGGTTTTAGTGGGCAATCCGTACAATCCTCACATTCGTATATTTTGAAGCTCTGCTCATAGCCGGATTGATTCCTTTTATTTTGATATTTTTTAAATGTCACTTTCCGTTCGTTCGGACATATAAAATAATCATCTTCCTCCACGTATGTCCAATTTTTCGCATTTTTTATATCATTTCTATATTTTCGCGTTTGTTCCTTTAAGTACGAACCATAAGGAATAAGGAACTCGAATTGCTGCTCTTTTCATCGCCTACGGCATAGACATAATTTTCTTCACTCCCATAACCTGCGTCGGCAATAACTGTTTTCGGCATTGGTAAAGAAGTGGCTGCCAATTTCTCCATATGGGGGATGAAGCAACGTGTATCCGTCGGGCGTTGATGGATGGTGTAAAACAAAATAAATTGATTCTCAGTAGCCATTTGTACATTATATCCAGGTTTCAGCTGACCGTTCTTCATATGGTCTTCTTTCATGCGCATAAAGGTGGCGTCTTTATCTGTTTTCGAGTAGCTGTTACGATCACCAAAAATCTCGTTTTGTTCTTTGTATTTTGCCAATCGCGGAATAGAGTCTTCTTGTATTTGTTTTACACACTTCTTTATCTGACTACGCTCTTTCCGTTTCTCTTTGCGAACGGACGGATCCTTCTCTTTTTTAATTTCCTCCGTTAGTTGTTTTACTTTTTCTTCAAGCACAATGGCCGTTTCCGTTAAGTCCTGTTCGTCTATTTCTTTATTTTGATCCATTTCTTTTCGATTTTCTTCAGTCTCTAATTCGGTGATTTCATGGATGTGCTTTATGGTTTCATGGATTTTTTCTTTTAATTTAGCCTCAAACTTGGAAGTAGCCTTTTTCCAAACAAAGGAATACTTATTGGCATCAGCCTCGATCTTTGTCCCATCTAAAAAGTAGTTTTCAAATGTTATGTAATTTTCCTCAATCAATTTTTGAATCATGGTTTCAAATAATTCATCAATTAAATATTGCATCCGATTCCCACGGAATTCATTAATCGTTCGGAAATCTGGCTGTTGCATCGCAGCTAACCACATCGTAGGAATATTTTCTTTTGTTAATTTTGCAATTCCACGACAAGAATAAACTTTTTGAGTGTATCCGTACAATATAATTTTAAGCATCATTTTCGGATGGTAAGGAGCTCTGCCACCACCTTCATAATGAGAGAAAAGTTGTTCGTCAGGCACAGCTTCAACCATTTCATCTACTACCCGTGCCTCATGATCTATGGGTATGAGAGCTTCAAGATCAAAAATGGCTTGGATTTGACGATTGTTATAAGGTTTAAATGTAGGAGCCAGCTTTCTTTTTTGGGGAGTCTTTTCTTCCTGTACCTCTGGAAAAAGTGTCATTTGAATGGTATCATTGTGAGTAGTAATCATTTGATTGCTCATAAAAAATCGCCCTTTCTTTAATGTTTGTTTGGTCACTTACATTTTACTAGAAAAGGCGATTTTTTTGTGCTCTTTTTTGGAAAAAATAAAAAATTATGGGCCTCGAAAAAGTCAAAAGCTATGACTTTTTGGACAGCCCCTTTGTTTTAACTAGAACTTAGCTGCTCCGCATATTTATATGTTATTAATTCTCTGTCTCTTGTCTCTAACCAAACCTTCTCTTTATGACTTAGTTCAGATACAGATCTTGATTATAAGGGTGAAGAAATTTAGATATGATTTCTAATATTTATTTCCTCTTCTATTACTTTTTCCGTTAATTTTTTAGGATTACTGGTTAGTTAGTATCGTGTCTCGTTATTCTCCCGTTTCCGCAAAGCGTTTAATTCTTTCACCAATTTCATCACGAACACGTTGGAATACAGCCCACTTTTCTTCCTCTGTACCTTCTGCTTTTGCCGGATCATCAAAGCCCCAATGATCACGTTTTACATGCGGGGGTGTCATCGGACATTTATCTGCAGCATCTCCACATAAAGTTACAACAAAGTCCGCATTATTTAGAATTTCAGGATCTATTATGTCTGAAGTTTGATTTGAAATGTCAATATCTACTTCACTCATTGCTTTAACAGCATTTGGATTTAATCCATGTGCTTCAATTCCCGCACTTTTAACTTCCCATTCCTCACCGAGATGCTTTTTAGCCCATCCTTCTGCCATCTGGCTACGGCATGAATTACCTGTACATAAGAAATAGATTGTTTTTTTAGACATCATATCATTCTCCTTTTAGATAATTAATAAAGTTAAAAATAGACCTAGTAAAGTGATAAATAAGATTGGGATTGTTAAAACAATACCCGTCTTGAAATAAGTTCCCCATGAAATTTTAACCCCTTTTTGTGATAGAACATGAAGCCACACTAAGGTTGCAAGAGAACCAATCGGTGTAATCTTTGGACCTAAGTCTGAGCCAATGATATTTGCATATATTAGTGCTTCTCTAATTACACCTGAAGTATTTGTTTCGGCAATCGCTAATGCATCAATCATAACAGTCGGCATATTATTCATGACGGATGACAGGAAAGCTGCAATAAAGCCCATTCCGATCGTGGCAACAAATAATCCTTGATCGGCAGTTGCCTGAATAACACTCGCTAATGAATGGGTTAGCCACGCATTTCCTAAACCATATACAACAATGTACATTCCAATTGAGAAAAAAACGATATTCCACGGGGCGCCTTTAATAACTGCCTTTGTATTAACGACTTTACTCCTTCTAGCCACCAGTAAAAAGACAATGGCAATTATACCTGCCACAATTGAAACAGGAATATTTATGAATTCACTTGAGAAGTATCCAATGAGTAATATCCCCAAAACACCCCATGAGAGACGAAACATTGTTGGATCTTTAATGGCGTCTTCCGGTTGCCTTAATTTAGATAAATCATACGTTTTAGAGATGTTTTTTCTAAAATACACTAATAATACCGTAATCGTTGCAATTAATGAGAAAAAGTTCGGTATAACCATCCTGAAAGCATATTCTACGAAACCAATTTCAAAAAAATCGGCAGATACAATGTTAACTAAGTTACTGACAACAAACGGAAGAGACGTTGTATCTGCTATAAACCCACTTGCCATAATAAACGGAAATACCAGCTTTTCTTTGAAATTCAAATTACGCACCATCGCTAGGACAATCGGTGTCAGAATTAAGGCAGCCCCATCATTAGCAAATAATGCAGCAACAATCGCTCCTAAAATGCTGACATAGACAAACATTTTTACTCCATTACCCTTTGCAGCTCTCGCCATATGCAGTGCGGCCCATTCGAATAATCCAATCTCATCTAAAACTAATGAAATAATGATAATAGCGATAAAAGATAATGTTGCGTTCCAAGTAATGCCGACAACTTCGAACACATCGTTCAAACCGACTACACCAACTAGTAAAGCTAGGAGGGCTCCACCACAGGCAGACCATCCGATATTCAATCCTTTAGGCTGCCAGATTACTAAAATGAGTGTTGCTAGAAAAATAAGTGTTGCTAATATTGCTGTTATCAAATTTCTTACCTCCATTAGTCACAAGAGATACGTAATCCCTGTTCCTCTAATTCCTGTAGTTTATAATCTTGATTAGGAAGATGTCGCAGTAAATCTGTGATTAATGGATAATAATCACTATCTGTATTCAATGAGTAAATAATCCATTGCCCTTTTCTAGTTTCTGTAACAATTCCCAGATCCTTTAATTTACGGACGTGCTGACTAATAGCTGGCTGACTTACTTTAAAAATTTCAACAAATTCACAAACACAATAATCATTCGTGGCCAGCATTTTAACCATAGTTAATCTTGTCTTATCACCTAAGAGCTTTAAGATAGCTGCAACTTTTTCAATCTCTACCGTGGCTAAATTCAAGATGAACACCTCCCACATTGACGTAAATATAAGCAAATAATAATTCACTTATATAATAGTTTGCTTATATATATTTTGCAACTATTTTTCGTTAAAAATTATTCATGTTTTCATTTAGCTCTATATTCTTAACTGTATTTTCGTATGATTTGAACTAACATTATTTCTATTTTAATTCGAAATCCTTCTTAACTCATTTAAGATTTTTTAATAGAGCATTCGCATGTTCACTAATAGTTCATAATAAAAAACTAGAAAACTAGAAAACTAGTTTTATAATAATAACAGGAGGTTGAATCATATGCATATGGAAATACCACTTACAACAAAAACTGCTGTAAAAGATAATCAAGAAACTAAAAACATTGTCATTCAATCTGAAGAAGAACTACCATTTTTAAAACAAAAGGATAAACGAGTGGAAAAAGCAGAGTTTTTCAAAGCGTTGGGAGATGAAACGCGATTAAGAATTATTGGAATGTTAGCGATTGATGACTTATGTATGTGTGAAATTATTTCTGGATTAAATATTCCATCATCTACTGTTTCCCACCATTTGAAACTTTTAGAACGAGGAAGTGTGATTGAGTCCCGGAAAGAAGGACGTTTCACTGTCTATCGTCTGCAAAAAGAAAAGGTTCTTCCTTATTTAAAGTTAGAACTAAAGAAAGAAGGAAAATATGATGGAGGTATTTTCATGGCTGAATGATCAGCTTTTCAAAATGGAATGGCTTTTCGAATTAGTCAAATTGCTTGTAGAAAGAGTTTTTCAACTCCCAATAAATGAAAGGCTAGGAGGAAGTATACATTTTTTTATCTACGATACCATTAAAATCTTTATCTTAATGACTGTTTTAATCTTTTTCATATCCTATATCCAAAGTTATTTTCCACCTGAAAGGACAAAAAGACTTTTGGCCGGGATTAAAGGGGTAAAAGGAAATATTTTTGGTGCTTTACTCGGAACGATTACTCCCTTCTGTAGCTGTTCCAGTATTCCCTTATTTATTGGTTTTACCTCTGCGGGATTACCAATAGGTGTCACTTTCTCTTTTTTAATTTCTTCACCGATGGTGGACCTTGCTTCTTTTCTATTATTAACGTCATTCTTCGGGGTGAAAATTGCTGCTATTTACGTAATTGTTGGTTTATTCCTTGCCATCATTGGCGGTACACTTATTGATAAATTGAATATGAGAGATCAGGTAGATTCCTTTGTAACATCAGGGCATAGCAACTTAGAGGGACAATTAGAAGAACTAACTATTAAGGACAGAATCAACTATTCTGTTGAACAAGTAAAGTCCATCTATAAAAAGGTTTGGTTCGCCATTCTAATTGGTGTTGGAATTGGTGCATTGATTCATAATTGGATTCCACAATCGGTTATTGAAACAGTTATCGGTGAGAACAACCCATTTGCTGTTTTAATTGCAACCATTGTTGGCATACCTATTTATGCTGATATTTTTGGAACTTTACCAATTGCGGAAGCTTTGTTCGGAAAAGGTGTAGAAATAGGAACTATCCTTTCTTTTATGATGGCCGTTACAGCTTTATCCCTACCTTCTCTAATTATGTTAAGTAAAGTAGTGAAGCCGAAATTATTAGCTACCTTTATCACTATATGTTTTATAGGAATGATTATTATTGGTTACACATTTAACTCACTGGATTTCCTATTTTAATAGGGATTGCCATATTAACTATATTATATTTTTAAGGAGATGCTTAAATTGATTATTAAAGTATTGGGACCCGGCTGTGCAAATTGTAAAAGATTAGCAAATAACGTAGAAGTAGCTGTTGAAGAACTTGGTATCGATGCTTCTATTGAAAAAGTAACAGATTTTAAAGAAATCGCAAAATATGGGGTTATGAGTACACCTGCACTCGTTGTTGACGAACAGTTAATAGTTTCAGGAAAAGTTCCTAAATCTGAGGAAATTAAAAAGTATTTACAATAGATTTAAATAAAAGGACGGGGCTGGTCCAGAAAGTCGTATTTTCAACTTCTGGATGCCCCTCTTTATATTTCAAACCTTTGATATATCAACATTCTTGTTTAAATCCAACACGCAAAAAATTGAAGGAGCAGTAGGACTTGCTACATCGTTCTCAGGTTACCGCTCCTATCAATCGTTCCAACTTATTTATTTATAATATCTTTCACCTTAATTAACCTCGTAATCGTACTTCTTTCACTTTCATCTAGTTTCATGCGAATAAATTTAATCGTCTCTTCTAAATCTGGTATTGTTCGATATTCAAGGGCATTCACGCGGCGGCGTGTTTTTTCGATTTCATCTGCCATAAGCTGACATGCTTTTTCCACTTCTGCTAGTTCAAGCAGTTTTGGCATAATGCTATACAATGTACCAATTGCCTCATCCAATTCAGCGGACGTTTGGACAAACCCGTATGGATAAATACTGCCCCCATCACTAGCTAATTTTCTTTTAAAATTCATTACTGGAACATGAACACTCATTACATTTTTCTGTTTGATTTCAAGATTAATCGATTCTTTTGGAAAGCAGACAGCTTCCTCTAGCATTTCAGGTGACATAACACTACTTGCTAAGAAAAAGTTTTTAAAAGATGTTTCCAATTCGCTTTCCACTTCCGAGCGCAATTGTTTGTTCTTTTTTATTAAAACGATAAATTGGCGCATTAACTCATCTTGTTTGTCCTTTAATAATTTGTAGCCCCTTTCGGCAATTTCGAGACGCTTTTTTAAGTTAGATAATTCCATACGGGTGGCATTCACATTTAATTTAGCCATTTACCTAACCCCTTTTTTATCCTTTTTATCTTGCGCCAAATATTTTTCTAAAAACTCAAAGCGGATTCTTTTCAGTTCTTCTCGCGGAATTAATGTTAATAATTCCCAACCTAAGTTCAATGTTTCAATAATACTACGATTATTGAAATATCCTTGATTAACGTATTTTTGGTCAAATGCCTCAGCAAAAGTAGCAAACGCTTTATCGACATCCGAAAGTGCTGTCTCTCCTAAAATTGTTGCTAACTCACGCGCTTGAATTCCCGATGTATATGCCGCATATAACTGGTTCATCGTGTCTGCATGGTCTTCCCGAGTTTTACCCGTACCAATTCCTTTATCTTTCAAGCGGGATAAAGAAGGTACCGCATTAATCGGTGGCTCGATTCCACGTTTATATAAATCCCTGGAAAGAATTATTTGGCCTTCTGTTATATAACCAGTTAAGTCTGGTATCGGGTGAGTTATATCGTCTTCTGGCATCGTTAAAATAGGAATCTGCGTGATAGAGCCGTTTTTCCCTTTTATTTTTCCTGCTCTTTCATAAATACTTGATAAGTCCGTGTATAAGTAACCTGGGTAGCCCCGGCGACCTGGAACTTCCTTCCTTGCTGCAGAAGTTTCCCGTAATGCCTCGGCATAGTTCGTCATATCAGTTAAAATAACTAATACGTGCATGTCTTGTTCAAATGCTAAATATTCCGCACAAGTGAGTGCCATCCTTGGTGTGGCAATTCTTTCAATTGCTGGGTCATTAGCTAAGTTAATAAACATCACTGCACGATCAATCGCTCCTGTTTTCGTAAAATCATCCATGAAAAATTGTGCTTCTTCGAACGTTATTCCCATCGCTGCAAAGACAACAGCAAACTTTTCATTAGAACTAAGAACGGATGCTTGTCTAGCAATTTGTGCCGCCACTTCATTGTGAGGTAATCCCGATGCGGAAAAAATCGGCAATTTTTGACCACGGACTAACGTATTCAGTCCATCTATACAAGAGATTCCCGTTTGAATAAATTCATTGGGATAATCACGAGAGACCGGATTAATTGGTACCCCATTAATATCTAGTCTCTTTTCAGGAATAATTTTCGGCCCGTCATCAACTGGTCGTCCTAATCCATCAAAGATTCGACCGATCATATCAGGTGATACACCTAGTTCTAGGGGACGGCCTAAAAAGCGAACGCGCGTATTTTTTAAGTTGACTCCACTGGAACCTTCAAAAAGTTGAACCATAGCTTTATCCCGGTTCACTTCGAGCACTCTTCCGCGACGCATTTCCCCATTTTGCAACTCTATTTCAACTAATTCTTCGTATTTAACTCCTTCTACCCCTTCTACAACCATTAAGGGGCCGACAACTTCTGTTACTGTTTTATATTCTTTAGGCATTTACGACACCTGCCTTACTAATTAACTCTGTCACACTAGTTACTAATTCATTATAGATTTGATCGATTTGATCGATTTGTCCCTCTTCTATATATTTCGCTCTAGCAATTTTTTCCCGAATTGGTAACCTTTCTAATTCCTTTATATATATTCCAGAATCCAGTGCTCGAATTCCTTGTCGGTAAAACTCTAATACTAGCTTCAACATTTTATTTTGCTTTTCATAAGAACAGAAAGTATCGGATTCATGGAATGCATTTTGTTGTAAAAAATCTTCCCGAATCGATTTTGCCGCTTCTAACTTCAATTGGTCTGGTTCAGATAATGAATCACGACCAACGAGACGGACGATTTCTTGCAACTTCGCTTCGTCTTGCAGCAAGTTCATGGCATATTGCCGGTTTTTTGAAAAATCACTATCGATATGTTCATTCATCCATGCATCAATTTTCGTTTGATAAAGAGAGTAAGAATTAAGCCAGTTGATCGCTGGAAAATGTCTTGCATAAGAAAGTGCATAGTCCAAGCCCCAAAACACTTTCACAATCCGCAATGTCGCCTGGGTCACAGGTTCAGAAATATCACCGCCTGGAGGAGAAACTGCACCGATAATGGTTACCGCTCCTTCGCGATTATCCTTTCCATGACAAATGACTTTCCCTGCTCTTTCATAAAATTCGGCGATTCGAGACGCTAAATAGGCAGGAAAACCTTCATCGCCTGGCATTTCCTCTAGCCGACCGGACATTTCCCGTAACGCTTCAGCCCATCTAGACGTGGAGTCTGCCATAATGGCCACTGAATAACCCATATCTCGATAATATTCTGCAATAGTTATACCAGTATAAATAGATGCTTCCCGAGCAGCAACCGGCATATTAGAAGTGTTCGCAATCAACACTGTTCGCTTCATCAAAGACTGACCAGTATGAGGATCGTTTATTTCTGGGAATTCCATCAATACATCCGTCATTTCATTTCCTCGTTCTCCACAACCAACATACACGACGATCTCTGCATCGGCCCATTTCGCAAGCTGATGCTGTACGACCGTTTTTCCTGATCCGAATGGTCCTGGAATTGATGCAGTTCCGCCTTTTGTTACCGGGAAAAATGTGTCAATGACCCGTTGACCAGTTAATAGCGGTTCTGTCGGATTTAATTTTTTTCGGTAACTTCTACTGCGCCGTACCGGCCATTTTTGACTCATTTGCAATTCAGTCTCACCATTTAATATACAAATCGTATCCACTATCGTATATTCACCTTCGTAAATTGCTGTTACAGTGCCCGATACACCGAATGGAACCATTACTTTATGCAAAATAACTGGTGTTTCTTGAACAGTGCCAATCACATCTCCTTGAGAAACTTCATCACCGATAGCAACTGTTGGGGTAAAATACCATTTCTTCTCACGATTTAAGCTCGGTACGCTCGTTCCTTTTGTTAAAAAGTCGCCAGTTAAATCTCTAATCGATTCCAACGGTCTTTGGATTCCGTCAAACATCATTTCTAAAATCCCTGGACCAAGTTCAACAGAAAGAGGCTCTCCTGTCGTATATACAGGATCCCCAGGTCCAATGCCGGTAGTTTCTTCATATACTTGAATCGAGGCAATATCCCCGCGCATTTCAATAATCTCGCCAATTAATTTATCTTCGGAAACGTGAACGACATCATAGACATTCGCTTCATCCATTCCCCGGGCCTCTACTAATGGACCGGATACTTTAATAATTTCGCCAACTTTCAAGATAGACCCTCCCTATAATATATTTGATCCAACGGCTTTTTCGACGTTCTCATTTATTCGTCTCATACCGATATTTAATGTGCCTTGATTACTTGGAATTAAAATGACCGCTGGAGAAAATTGATGATCATATCTTGTTATCGTATCTTCTATTAAACTGGCAATCTGCTCAGTAATAAAAATAATTCCGTAATCTTTTGCTAATGTATCCACTATTTTCCTCGCTTCGACTTCACCACTCACAGTAAATACTTCTACCCCAAGTGCTTGAAAGGCAAGAACCGATTCTTTATCACCTACTACTGCAATTTTATACATGAATATCACGCACCCTCTTCCTAATTAATTCAGGTGGAATTTGGTTCGCTTTTGAAATAATAATGATCCGTAAGTTTTTTAATTCCGCTTCCTTCATAAAGACGTAGGCAAAAAGTGGCTCCGGACCGAAATGGATATTTTTCGCAACTGCTACAATATCCATAAGACTTTTCTCCATTACTTTCTCAAAATCTGATAATTGATGCGTTTGCTCGTAAAGTTCCAAAGCTTTTACTAGATAGTCACCACTTTTTGTATTTTTCAATTTATTCCTTAAATCATTAATTGTATCATTGTAAGCTAGCATCAGCGCCTCTTTGTTGATATAACCGTTCATGAGAAGAACTTCTTGGAAAAATCCTATTTCTTTTCCTTGTTTTTGAAGGCGTAAAAGGGTACGGATATTAATAAAATCAATCATTGTTTTCACGAACTCAATAAATAAAGGTATTTCTGTTTCTGTTGCTGCTTTATATAAGTGGGTAACATATAAACGATCTAAAATGATGCCTATCCGCTGCGGATCACGAGAAACTTTATAATCTGCTAGCACATCCACAATTGCTGCTTGAACATGCTTTTCAATCGAGTTTAAATTTTCTTCGATTAATGCTGTTTTAATTTTCGTTATATTTAATATACCGATTGGAATGTAAAGATGGGAAAAATCTTTTTCTAGTATAATTTCTTTTATTAATACTTTTAAATTATGATAATCATATTTAAGGGCAAGCAAGTCAATAATTTTCCGGTTAGGAGACAGTTCCCACATTATTTCATATAATTTTACTAGTTCTTTCGTGAATAACTGATCGCTGATTCCTTCTGCAGATGTTTCTGTCATTGTAGTTGCATAGTTAGTATCACTTAAAATTTTTTGCACTTCATCGACATGTTCTGCTTCAATCATTTGTTCATACCTAGACTTGGTGAGAAGCTTTTTTTCAAGTACCCTTGTACGAACTACACCTTGGGTAAAGTCCATTCTATTCATGAAATCACTCCTAATGATCGAACAATACTTTGGCAACTTCCAATTCTAGTTCATCCTTGTAAAATTGTAATAAAAAAGTGAATGAATAGTTAAAGATGGACTGTTCGTCTTTTAACAAAAAGCCTGAATCAATTGTTTCAGTATCAGATACTTTGACTGGAAGCTGCAATTTGTTCACAATAGCTCTTTTATCTTCGGGAACTACTAGTACTTCCGTCCCTGTAAAGTTTTTTGTTTGTAATTGTTTTGTTAATATTTGTACATAAGTAGCGTCATTCATATTTACTAACTTTTCTTCCGCACTTATGAAGACTTCTTCAATTATATCTAGTTTCGCTCTTAACTTTTCATCGCGGATTTCTCTTCTAGCATTAGAGATTAGTTGTTCTTTCAATAAATTAGCATCAAATTTTGCCTTTCCGATAATTTTCTCGCGTTCTCTATGTGCTTCTGCTATTGTCTCTTGAATTATTTTTACTTTCTTTTCTTCTGCTCTTTCGATTATTTTCTCCACTTCTTGATTTGTATCATCCATTATTTTTGCAGTAAGTTGATTTATTCTCGTCATTTTCTCACATCCTCACCTTATCAAGTACTACCACTCTTCCACTATAGAAAAAAATTAAAAACTAACCGTTGTTAATAATATAAGGGAGATAACAAAAGCTAACAGTGCGTACGTTTCAACCATGACGGAATAAATAATCCCTTTCGTTGTCTGTCCTTCATTTTTCGCTAAGATTGTAATACCTGCTGCGGCAACTTTCCCTTGAAAAATTCCAGATCTCCAGCCTACAAAGGCTATTGGTAAACACGCCATTAACATATATAAGCCGTGTGCTAAATCCATATGGGCTGATAATTGTGTGAGAGCTAATAATCCAATAACGAAGCCATAAAGTCCTTGAGTACCAGGCAACAATTGCAATACTAATGATTTCCCAAACTTTTCTGGTTCTTCAATCATCAAACCTGAAGCCGCCTCCCCAACGAGACCCACACCGCGTGCTGACCCAATTCCTGACATAATCACTGCTAATGCAGCTCCTAAACCACCAAATACAACTCCACCAAAATTCACAAAAACTTCAGCAAAACTCATGAAAAATACCTCCTAAATAGTTACATTTTTATAGTTTTTAATTATTACTTAAAAGTGTTTTGTTCTATTACTATTTCAGTTGAATATATTTTGGTTCACTTTGAAAAGCTTTGAATGCCTTTCCTCCGCCTTCGTAAAACTTTCCAAAGAATTCAACATATGTTAAGCGGATTGTATGAACATAACTACCTAAGATGCTTAAAAATATATTAAAGGCTTGGCCAACGATAAATACAACAATTCCAAATAGGATACCAATAAATCCTAGGTCAAATAACATACCGACCATCATATTTATCGCTGATGCAATAAAAGCGCTCGAAAGGCCTAAAGCCATTAGTCTTGAATAAGATACGAAATCCCCTATATAACTGGAAATTCCATAAAGACTGTATAAACCACCACCAATTTTACCGCCTAATCCTTTACTTTCTCTACCACCAGTAGCTACAATCCCAATCATACCGATTACCATGATTACTAAGCCAATCATTTTGATAACTGCAGGTATATTCACAAATAAAGATAATAAGTACGCGATCCCGCCTCCTAAAGTTAAATACCAAAAACCTACATCAAATAAGGCATCTATGAATCTTCCATTTTTGATATGCATATAACCTTGTATAGCTAACGCAAAGAATATATGCACAACACCAAGAGCAATCGCTAAAATTAATAATAAATTATATTGTTCTGTTGCATGGATTACTGCCGGCATAGCAATAACGTCTCCAAAAAAAGACCCGTACATGATTCCCCAAAAGATAGTAGAATAGCTTAAATAATAGAAAAACCGGATAAACCTTCGCTGCTTATTCGTTAGTTTCAAAAGTTTCAATGCAAAATACGTCCCAATTAGCATTAATGCTCCATACCCTATATCTGCCACCATCATTCCAAAAAACAGTAAATAAAAGATTGAAAAAAGTGGAGTAGGATCAATTTCTTTATACTTCGGAAGCGCATACATTTCTGTTAGCGACTCAAATGACTGTGCAAACTTAGAATTTTCTAGTAGAATCGGTACATTAGGATCTTCATCGTCTGCAACATTCAAATCAAGGTAATAATCTTCACCTAGATTATTTTGTAATGTCTGTGTAAATTCGTTCGTTAATTTGGTTGGTACATAACCTTCAATAATATTAAAATAATCTGTCGCTAAAAAGTTCTGATTTGTGGAAATCCTTAACTTGACCATCATTAAATAATCATATAATAATTGTAGTTCCCTCATATGAATGGCCAGTTCTTGTAGTTTAGTTTTAATAGTTTGTAATTTTTCTCTCATTTGTTTCATTTCTGTTTGTAGTCGTGAAATTTCCTTTTCAGGTGTATCTTGTATATTCAAATTACTTCTTGAAAAACTATTATTTCGTAATATTTCTTGAACTTGGTCCACTTCATTTCGATGGGCAACAATCAATACATTCAGTTTGTCTTTGTCTTCACAAATAAAGCTGTAGACAGTCAACTTTAATTGCTCCATTTGTTGTTCGATGTTTTTCTTCAGTTTTTTTGGGATATTTCCTATTTCGACGGTACAATGTTGAAAAGAATGAAGTTGTGATACTGGCTCAGTAATAGAAAGCCATGGAGATAGTTCGTTAATTCGCATTAATATTTTCTCGATTGAATTTTCGAGATATTCCTTTTCACTAATTAATTCCCGAAATTTTCGATAAAAATGATCGAATTGAAAGGAGTTAACCGCTTTTTCTACTTCCGTAAGCTCATACGAGGCAATTCCAGTTTTTATTTCCTCTAATTTTGTTTTTTTTGTTTCATAACTTGATAATGTTTCAATCGCAAAGCTTACTTTTTGTATTTCCTCATTGATAAAGGTAAGCTTGTCATCTACATCAATATGAGAAAACCCAATTTCCTTTTGAATATTATCTTCATTTAAATTATGAAAATGGACGTATTTAAAGTTTTGTAATTCATGGAGGAGAGCGTTTCGATTATTAGAAAAGATAATTAACTTAAATTTACTCATTTGAACGATTGCCATTTGTTATCCTCTCCATTATCATCATTACTGCTTCGTTAATTTGTTCTTCACTAATCTGCTTTAATGAGACGAGCGACTCGTAACCTAACTCCTTTAATTTTTTCGCCTCCGCTTCCCCTTCTATCTTTGCTGACTGTTTTAGCACTTGTGCTTCTTTGTAAGCACTTTCAATTATGTCTGCATATTGTTTTTTCGCTAACAAATGAGCTTCTTCAACAATCTCCTGCTCTTTTTCTTTTGCTTTTATAATGAGCTGTTGGGCATTTTCTTCGGCAGCTTTTATTGTAGTAATCGCATGATCTAAATCTGTTATCATTCTCACCCCTCCTATTAGAAATGTATAATCAATCACAAATATAGAAACTTTAGAAGCTTTAGTTATACAAAGGCTGTGTTACAGATTGGTGTTGATTTCCGTTTCAGGCGGACGCTTTCCGCGGGCACGGCCTCAGCCGCTTCAACGCTACGCGTCTGTAGGGTCTTCGGCTCGTGCTGTTCCCGTGGACAAGAAACGCTTCGGAAGCGATGCATCGCACGAAGGAAAAAGCAAATGCTTTTTTCGAGGACTCGCCGCCGCCCTACACTACAATCAACAACTGACTAAAAATCAACAATAAACAATAACATAACCCATAAAACCGATTTTTCACCATAGTACATGAACATAGCTATATTTTCAGGGTAGCCTATAAAAAAAGAAATTTTAGTAAAAAATAACTATACAATAATTTTACAACTTAAAAATCATTGTTACAAGATTGTTTAGGAGAATTTAATCATATTGTCAATATTACAACGACTAAAAGCTAGTAATGAAAAAATAATCCTTGTTTTTAATACGGACTTGCAAAGGAAAAGTTTCACAAACTCACTCATTTTAACAAAGAAAAGCATCAAACTAAGTCTATCTGCTTCTTCGCACAATCGAATACACCAAACCAATGAAGAAACCACCAGCTGCATCGGCGATTAAATCAATCATCGTATCGCGGTTTCCACCACCTTGTAGGGTAAGATGAAAAAGTTCATCGGCACTAAATTCATATATTTCCCATATCACTCCGCCTAAAGTGGCAAATGCAAATATAAATAGAAAGGAGAAAAGTGGAGAGATGAGTACGGCAACCGCTTGGCTTATGAAATGTTCATATAGAGCAATTCCTACGAATGCAAGCAACACTCCACTTAAAAAATGCAATATTGTATCCCAGTACCCTAAACTGTACCACCCACGAATGGAACCTAAATATTGGGAGGCAAATAAAAATAAAAGGTACGAAATTATTAGCGGCTTATTGAATCGTATCCTTAATAATAGTGGAATTAGTCCACAAACTATCCCTGCAACAGCAACTAGTGCTTTAAAAGAGTCAGCTTGTAAATAATAATAAATCATTATAACTACCATAAATAATGAATAGGACGAACAAAGGCCGACGACAAACTTCTGCTTTATCATCAGTTAAATAATCCCTCCTTTTTCAGCATATTAGTTAAACATTTCCCCATTAATTTTCATTATAGCAGGATATTACCTTTTTTCATTCTCTATTACCAATTATTTACGTCAGAGTTTTGAATAAAATATCAAATTTTGGTTAGAAAAATAATGGGCTTTTCTATTCAAATCATTAAAGGAAGACGTGAAGCATTATGTTACAAATTAAAAATTGGCAAAATCACTTCCAAAAACTTTTCCCATATTATAAAAGAGGGGCTTATACTGTCATAAGCAAGCAGCGGCAAAAGAGAAATTATCTCGTTACAGTTATCACACCTGTATATAATGCAGAAAAATTCATTAGTCAATCCATAGAATCAGTAATGAACCAATCCATTGGCTTTGAAAATATTGAGTATATATTAATAGACGATTGCTCCACTGATCATTCTCGTGAAATTTTATTAAATTATGTTGAGTGTTACGACAATATTAGAGTCGTTTTACTCGACTGTAATTCTGGTTCACCTGGATATCCGAGAAATATAGGTATTGAGTTAGCGACCTCTCCATACATTACTTTTTTAGATGCGGATGATTGGTTACACTATGATGGGTTAAAAATCTTATATGAGATTTTAGAGGAAACTGGTGATCCATATGTAGTAGGAAAAACAATACAAATAGAAAAAGGAAGGTCTAAAGTCGTTGGGGAACATCAGTCATGTAAGGAAAGGAGAAGTGTCTCACCATTTTCTATACCACATATTTTTCACCATTTAGGTCCAACTGCTAGAATGATGAGGACGAGCTTTATTAAGAGGAAGAGAATTCAATTTCCTGAAATGAAATTCGCTGAAGATAAGCAATTTTTTATCGATGTATTAACAAGCTGTCAGAAGATCTCTACAACAACAAAACCAATTTATTATGTCAACCGGCTGGAAGAAACTATAAAAACACGTTTGACCAATCAGACGAACATATTACAGAAAACAAATTATAATTTGCAAGTCATCCATTACATTTTAAATCGAAAATTGGATAGTCAAATCGAAAAAATGATTGTTAATCGAATTTATGAATACGATTTAATAAGAAGATTTTTTACAACACCCCATTTTCAAAGTACAAAATTAAAACTGTTCTACTATTATAAATTTAAACGGATTGTGAAAACAGCAAAACAGTTAAAATATGATTTCACTGATAATTTTTTGCAGCCGATTCATAAAGTTATTTACGAACTAATATTAGAAAAACGTTACCGGGATGTTACTCGCCTTCTAGAGTGGGAAAGAAATACTAAAGTAAAGGAAATAATTATTAAAAAACAAAAGCCTTTTGTTGTCATTCCTTTTTTGGAAGAAAAATATCGATACATTCCAATACCACTTTATTTCACATTTAAGCAACATCTTTGTGAACATAATCGATATATTTTACATTTCCAAGTATATGGGGATCATTTACATTCGATAACCGATGTTTTAATCCGCGATAGTAAGGATGCTCACAATGAATATACTTTACCTGTTCAAATTAGCGAAAATGGAGCTGGAGTTATCGAAATACCATTAGATGAAATAAAAAGTTTCCCCCCTGCTAATTATTCAATTTTTGTCCGTTATAACGACTATGAGAAGATGAACATTCGTCAGTTAATTAAAAATGAGCTAAAACACCGTTATGAAAATCGAATATTCTCCTTTTACCATACAGCCTTTTCTAATGTTGCATTAAAAATTAGACAATCGTAACAAAAATGGTGAGCCTGTATGTAGTGGCTCACCATTTTCAAACTGATTAATATGTGATTAAATAGTATTTCTTCTTCCCTCTTCTAATGATCGTAAATTGGCCTTCAATTTTACTTTCACTAGTAATAATGTAACTTAAATCTGTAATCCGGTCCCCATTTATATATATTGCACCATTTTGAATATCTTCCCGTGCTTGACGTTTCGAAGGGGAAATTTTTGCATCTACTAATAGATCTACTAACCCAATGGAATCAGTCTCCACTTTATGTGAAGGAACATCTTTAAATCCTTGCAGTATTTCTGTTGCGGATAATTCTTTTAAATTTCCACTAAACAATGCTTCCGTAATTTTTTTCGCTTGTTGAAGTGCTTCTGCTCCATGTACTAAACGGGTCATTTCTTCTGCTAGTGTCTTTTGGGCTACCCTTTTTTCCGGTGCTAACTTTGTCTCTTCCTCTAAACGGATGATTTCCTCATGAGACAAGAATGTAAAGTATTTTAAATATTTCGTTACATCACGGTCATCAGTATTAATCCAAAATTGATAAAACTCATAAGGTGTAGTTTTTTCTGGGTCTAGCCAAATTGCCCCACCTTCTGTTTTGCCGAATTTTGTTCCATCTGCCTTCGTTACTAAAGGAATCGTTAATCCGAATGCTTTTGCATCATCTACCGATTTACGAATTAATTCTAGTCCCGCAGTAATATTCCCCCACTGGTCACTGCCACCGATTTGTAACCGACAATTTTCATTTTTATAAAGCATGAGGAAATCTAAAGATTGCATGATCATATAACTAAATTCTGTGAAGGAAATACCAGAATCAATTCGGGACTGTACCGTTTCTTTTGCTAACATATAATTTAATCCAAAGTTTTTCCCTACATCTCTTAAAAAAGTAATTAAATCCATTTTCCCAATCCAATCAAAATTGTTCGCCATTTTTGCTGGATTTTCTACATTATCAAATTCCAGGAAACGAGAAAGTTGTTCTTTTATACGGTTACTCCATTCAGAAACGACATCCGCAGAATTCAATGTTCGTTCGGCTTTTTTTCCACTCGGATCACCAATAAGTCCTGTTGCCCCACCGACAAGAGCAATAGGATGGTGTCCAGCTTGTTGGAACCGACGCAACATTAATATGGGCAGTAAATGGCCAATGTGCAAACTATCTGCTGTTGGATCAAATCCACAATATAATTTTATCTTTTGGGTCGTTAATAGCTCTGTTAAACCTTCTTCATCGGTTATTTGATTAATTAAACCACGGAACTGTAAATCTTCCAGTAAATTCATTTTATCTGCTCCTTTGCATGTTTTTCACTAATTTTGCTAAAGCTGATGTTAAAGACTTAACGTGTTCAGGAATATTACCAGATATATTGCTTATTTTCTTAGAGAAATTTCAACTCCCTTTAAACACACAAAAAATCCCTTCGAATACTTTTCGAAGGGACGATTATATCGCGGTACCACCCAACTTGAGGAAAAGTAACTTTCCTCCGCTCATTTGTATAACGGTATATTATCCGTTCATTGCTACTTGTTTTCTCTTCACAATGAATGCTCAAGGATGTAATTCGCATTAACTTTTTGTACTGGTTTGCACCTACCACCAGCTCTCTTCAACAGGGAAAGTAACGCTACTTATTCCTCTCATCGCTTTAACATTATCCAGTTGTAATATTAATAACTTTTATACCATAAGAAATTTTAACTGTCAATGTAAAAAATACAGTTACACAAATCAATCTATGTTATAATTTGTCTTTGGAGGGATAGAGATGAGAGCTTTTTATGAAAAAGTAATAGAAACCTTTAGGTCGCTCAAAACGGTATTAGTTCATCCGACTACAGCAATGACCTTTCGCATAACCTACTCTGTTATATGGAATCTTATATTAGTTTTTCTGATTATTGGCCTTTTAATTGTAGTACTCGGGATGGGTGTCGGTGTAGGTTATTTCGCATCTTTAGTAAAAGATGAAAAACCACGTTCCTATGAAAGCATGAAAAGAGATATTTATAACTACGAAGAAACGTCCGAAGTTTATTTTGCTAATAACACGTATTTAGGAAAACTACGAACAGACTTAGAACGAGAAGAAGTAAGTATTGATCAAGTTTCAGAATATTTAAAGGATGCAGTGATAGCTACCGAAGATGAAAATTTCCTCGATCATGAAGGGATAGTCCCTAAAGCTGTTTTTCGGGCCCTTTTTCAAGAAGTAACAAACTCTTCTACACAGTCTGGTGGTAGTACGCTCACGCAGCAGCTAATTAAAAACCAAATTTTAACTAATGAAGTTTCATTTGAAAGAAAGGCGAAGGAAATTTTACTTGCCTTGAGATTAGAGAAATTTTTTGACAAAGAGGAAATCTTGGAAGCATATTTAAATGTTTCCACATTCGGCAGAAACTCATCTGGTCGTAATATTGCCGGTGTCCAAGCGGCTGCGAAAGGAATATTTGGAGTTGAAGCAAAAGATTTAAATATTCCCCAGGCTGCTTTTATTGCTGGGCTTCCTCAAAGTCCTTTTCGATACACTCCTTTTACTCGGGAAGGGAAAATAAAAGAGGAACAATATTTGCAACCAGGCCTTAGTCGGCAAAAAGTTGTTTTACAAAGAATGTATGAAGCAGGTGCCATTTCCAAAAAGGAATATGAAGATGCACTAGAATATGATATTGTAAAAGACTTTATTCCATCTAGAGCAAATCCGTTAGATAAATACCCTTATTTAACTTTTCGAGTAGAAGACCGGGCGAAAGAAATTTTAAGCTACGTTTTAGCTGAAAAAGATGGATATTCGAAAGAAGATTTGCAAAACAGTAAAATTCTTAGTGATAAATATAAAACACTTGCAGGAAGAGATTTGCGCCGAAACGGTTACAAAATATATACGACTGTTAATAAAAAACTGTATGAAGAATACCAAAAAGTTATTAAAAACTTTAAAGCGTATGCACCTTCCCGTAAAGTAAAGAAAGAAGACCCCGAAACAAAAGAAGAATATATGGCAACTGAACCGATTGAAGTCGGTGTTATGCTTATCGAAAATAAAACAGGGAATATTCTTAGTTTTTCTGGCGGAAGAGATTTTAGCCGGGAGCAAACCGATCATAGTCAAGCACTTAGACCGATTGGCTCTACAGCAAAACCACTCGTTGTATATGGTCCAGGAATTGATATGGGCTTAATATCACCAGGAACCGTTGTTGCAGATGTCGACTTAGGTATTAGAATTAACGGCAGGGCGTGGCCACAAAACTTTAGTGAACGTTATTATGGTTTAACTTCGGCAAGAACAGCTTTAACCCATTCCTATAACGTATCGGCGGTTAGCTTTTTTAACCAAATTTTACCACGAGACCCTGTGAAAAATTATTTGGAGAAAATGGGCATCACTTCTTTAAGGCGAGATCATTATACCGCTCCTTCCACTGCATTAGGAGCACCCGATATTAGTGTCGAGGAAAATACAAATGCTTTTGCTACATTTGGAAATTATGGTAACTTTGTTGACTCTAATTTAGTTGAAAAAATTGTCGATCAAAATGGAAATGTAATCTTTGAACATAAGGCAGAACCGGTGGAAGTTTTTTCCCCGCAAGCATCTTATTTAACTGTAGATATGATGCGTGATGTAGTGAAAAAAGGAACTGCTCGTTCTTTAGCCAATTACTTAAATTTCTCAGCAGATTTTGCGGGCAAGACCGGAACATCTAATGATGCTAGAGATATATGGTTCGTTGGTTTAAATCCAAATGTTACCCTTGGAATTTGGATGGGTTATGATACTCCAGCAAGAATTCCTAATTCTTATACATTAAAACATTTGCAACTTTGGGCTGAACTAATGAATGCAACGAATAAAATTGTTCCTGAAATCGTAGGTGCAAAAGATACGTTTAAAATGCCAGGTGGAATTGTCAAGCGTGAATATTGTGGTGTCTCCGGGTTATTGCCATCGGAAGCATGTAAAAAAGCTGGATTTGCAATGTCCGACTATTTTATCGATAAATATGTACCGACCGAAGAGGATAACAGCATCATTAATGGTAAATATGTAATAATTAAAAACAAAAAATATTTAGCAATGGCTTCCACTCCTGATGAGTTTGCGTACGAAGGTATCATGCTTAATCTGGACTTTATAAAACAAATTGCACCAGCAACATTAAAAGATATTGACCAATTGATACCAAATACTAGTCAGTGGGCAAACGTATTAGTACCAGATGCAAAAATTGATGAGAATGGAAAAGTTCCTGCACCTGTTCAAATTAAATTGTCTGGAAACACTATTCAGTGGAATGAACATAAAGAAAACGATATTATTGGTTATCGGGTATATAAGATTGTTAACGGAAATAGAGAAAAAGTTGCTAGCATCTCCTCTGGAACGAAGCTTTCTTATCGAATACCGTCAATGGGGCAATATGCAATTACTGCCGTTGATATTGCTGGTAACGAGTCAGACTTATCAAATATAGTGAAAAGAGGATTAATAATCGAAATTCCGCAAGATGGAGATGAAGATGAAATCATAATTGAGCTTCCAAGACCGAGGGACAGTGAAGAATAGTTATGATTAATGTGGGATAATACGAACAGGCAAGTGGCTTTCTCCACTTGCCTGCTTATTTTTAGTCTTCCACTTTGACTAGTCTAGTCTTCCATAGTTGAAAGGTCACCAGTCGGTAAATTTAGTTCCCATGATTTGAGAACACGGCGCATAATCTTTCCGCTTCTCGTTTTTGGAAGCTTATCACGAAATTCGATTTCCCTCGGAGCTGCATGAGCCGCTAAGCCTTTTTTAACAAATGATTGGATCTCCGCTTTAAGATCTTCGGAAGGTGAATATCCCTCCCGTAAAGCAATAAAGGCTTTAATTATTTCTCCACGGACTGGATCTGGTTTTCCTATTACCCCTGCTTCACTAACTGCCGGATGTTCCACTAATTTACTTTCCACTTCAAAAGGTCCAACCCTCTCCCCAGAAGTCATAATTACATCATCAATTCTTCCTTGAAACCAAAAATAACCGTCTTCATCCATATAAGCGGAATCACCTGAAATATACCATCCATTTTGGAAAAAATAGGATTCATATTTTTCGGGGTTATTCCAGATTTGACGCATCATGGATGGCCAGCCTTTTTTAATGGCTAAATTCCCCATTTGATATGGGGGTAATACATTTCCTTGATTGTCAACGATAGCTGCTTCTATACCTGGGATTGGTTTCCCCATCGAACCTGGTCGAATATCCATACATGGATAATTACTAATTAATTGTGCTCCTGTCTCGGTCATCCACCAATTATCATGAATTCTTAAGCCGAACACTTTTGCACCCCAACGAATTACTTCCGGATTTAGCGGTTCCCCAACACTTAAAATATGACGTAAAGAAGTGAGATCATATTCATTTACAATATCATTACCAGCACCCATCAACATCCGAAAAGCCGTAGGGGCACTATACCAAACGGTTACACCATAGTCTTCAATCGTTTGGTACCATGCTTCTGGACTAAACCTCCCCCCGACAATTACATTCGTTGAACCTGTTAACCATGGGCCAAAAATGCCATAAGATGTGCCTGTAACCCAACCTGGATCAGCAGTACACCAATAAATGTCTTCTTCCCGCAAGTCAAGAACCCATTTTGCTGTTACATAATGTTGAATCATTGCATTATGTACATGTAAAACTCCCTTTGGTCTACCTGTGGAACCAGATGTGTAATGAAGAATTAACCCGTCTTCACGATCGACCCAAACAACATCCATACGGTTACTCGCTTTAGACATGCTACGCTTTAAATCAATAAATTTATCTGTTTCTTCAACGTTATCACCGACTAAGAAAATTTTTTCTATTTGTGGTAAATCTGGAACTCGCGGCAATAATTCAGGAGTGGTGACTAAAAATTTCGCTCCACTATCCTCCAATCGGTCGCGGACAGCGCCTTCCATAAAAGCCTCAAATAGTGGTCCAACAATTGCTCCGAGCTTAATAGCACCTAATAAAGAAAAATAAAGTTCAGGAGACCGTGGCATAAAAATAAAAATACGCTCTCCCTTCGTAACCCCATAATCTTTGAATACGTTTCCTGCTTTATTGGACCATTCTTTCATTTCTTTAAACGTATATTTTTCATTTCTATTTAGATCACGATAGAAAAGAGCGACTTTATTTTTACGAAAACTGTCTGCATGACGATCAATCGCCTCATAAGCCATATTAACTTTCCCTGTTTTGTACCAGGTAAAATTTTGCTCAGCATCTTCCCAACGGAAGTTTGCATACGTTTCATCATAATTTAGTAAATTGTAATCCCCTGATTTAGCCGATAGCGCTTTCACATATATTCCCCCTTGTTGTTTAATACAGTTTTTATTATAGGGTATATTACACCAATTCTCAATTTTTTAATTACATTAAGTGTCTATACTTTCTACATAAAATTATATTTTCTTTCTTACTTTTTTGTATAATATAATTATAGAAAATAAAAAGGGTTAGGTGAGGGGATGGAACATAAGAAACAATATTTTAAAAAAAGTATAGAAACACCTAAAGGGACATTAATTATTGAAGGTCCTGTATCATCGGAAACATTAGCAAGCTATCAATTTCATGAAGGACTTGTTGCATTCCGCCCGCCAAAAGAACAACAAACAGCGTTAGTGGAAATTGCTAATTTAGATGAGGGTCGGATTATCATTGCCCGCCAACAAAATATTATTGTTGGCTATGTAACATATTTATATCCAGATCCACTAGAACGGTGGTCAGAAGGTAATATGGAGAATCTTCTCGAACTTGGCGCCATTGAAGTTGCTCCGCCTTATCGCGGTTTATCCATCGGTAAACAATTACTCATCGTTTCGATGATGGATGACGCAATGGAAGACTACATTATCATTACGACAGAATATTATTGGCATTGGGATTTAAAAGGGACTGGACTAAATGTTTGGGAATATAGAAAAGTAATGGAAAAAATGATGAATGCAGGAGGGCTCGTTTGGTTTGCAACAGATGACCCTGAAATTAGTTCACATCCGGCAAACTGCTTGATGGTAAGAATTGGCAGTCGTGTAAAGCAAGATGATATTGAAAAATTTGATCGTCTGCGCTTTATGAACCGATTTATGTATTAAATAAAGGGGGATTGAAATGCTCATACAAGACGTAATGATTCGAAGAGTTTTTACTTTAAACAAAACAGATATGATCAAAGATGCTATAGAATTAATGCAAGATCGGCAAATCCGGCATATCCCCATTGTAGACAGCGACTATTCCTGTATCGGGATTGTAACCGATAGAGATATTCGTTCTGCAGTCCCTTCCATCTTTTATTCAGAAGAACAGCACGATGTATTTTCGAGACCGATTGAATCAATAATGACAACGAATGTCATTACCGCCCATCCATTAGATTTTATTGAAGAAGTAGCGGCAATTTTTTATCGGGAAAATATCGGTTGTCTGCCTATCGTCGCACATAATCGCTTAATCGGTATTATTACAGAAACAGATGTTTTAAGAACATTTGTTGAACTTACCGGTGTTAATCAGCCAGGTAGTCATTTGGAAGTTCGCGTGAAAAATAAACCTGGTATTTTGGCTGATGTTGTAGAAATAATACGCCAGCATCATATTAATATTCAAAGTATATTCGTCTATCCAGACAAATCGAGCCAAGATAAGAAAATTCTTGTATTTCGGATAGAAACAATCAATCCAAATAGTATAGTGGATGCTATTTTAGCAAATGACTATGAGGTACTTTGGCCGAAAAAGCCGAGGATTTCACCATGAAAAATAAAGCCGCTTTTGTCTATTCAGATCAATTATTAAACTATAAATTTCATGCAAACCATCCCTTCAATCAACAACGCATAAAAATGACGTTAGATTTATTACAACATAGTCAAGTAATATCTGATAAAGACATCATTCCACCACGTTTCGCATTAGAAGAGGAGCTATTGCTTGCCCATGACCAACGATATATAAATGCGGTGAAAAAGGCAGGAATGGGGGAGCTACAAGCGGACACTGCTGAAAGTTATGGTTTGGGGACGGAAGATACGCCCATTTTTCAAAATATGCATGAAGCTAGCAGCTTAATCGTCGGAGGAACATTAACAGCTACAGATTTAGTAATGCAAGGGGAATACGAACATGCTCTCCACCTTGGTGGCGGGTTGCATCACGGATTACAAGGAAAAGCATCTGGATTTTGTATTTATAATGATTGCTCAATAGCTATTAAATATATTTTACAAAAATATCAAGCGAAAGTTTTATACATAGATACCGATGCTCATCATGGGGATGGAGTCCAATGGGCGTTTTACGATAATCCCAATGTATGTACTTTCTCGATTCATGAAACAGGCAGGTATTTATTCCCTGGAACCGGTTCTATTTATGAACGAGGTCACGGTGAGGGCTATGGCTATACTTTTAATATTCCGTTAGATGCATTCACGGAAGATGAATCGTTTATGCATGCTTATCGAACGGCATTAGTAGAAATAGTGGAATATTTTAAACCAGATGTTATTTTTACACAAAATGGTGCAGATGCCCATTATTACGACCCGCTCACACATTTATCAGCAACGATGAGAATATATCGTGAAATTCCTAAACTTGCTCACGAACTAGCCCATCAATATTGTAATGGTCGCTGGATAGCTGTTGGCGGAGGTGGTTATGATATTTGGCGGGTCGTTCCACGTGCCTGGGCATTCCTTTGGCTAGAGATGATAGACCATCATCTTGAGGGACAACTGCCAGAAGAGTGGCTTCATCAATGGCAGAAACATGCACCTGTTTCATTGCCAACAAAGTGGGAAGATGAGGACAATATTTATCCTCCCATTCCAAGGCGAAAAGAAATTAACGAAAAAAATAGAATAACAGTAGATAAAGTATTACAAATCATTAACCGCTCTAATTCAAATACGAAAAAATAACGTTAACTTTTATTAATACTTCATACATGATTCATGAATTATCAATGCTTATTATAATGCTAATTATTGTTGAAGCCGCTTCCTTGCTCCGCATTAATGAAAAAAAGCCGGTCTAAAGGTAATTTCACTTCCTTTAGTCGGCTTTTTTACTCCTCGGTTACCGTTTTTCCCTCTTCATGGTCAACATAGGTAGGATCCATGATTACTATTTCGACACGACGGTTTTTTTGCCAATTATCTGGTCCATCATTTGGTGCTACTGGCCTTGTTTCAGCATAGCCAGTAGCAATGAATCTGGTAGGGTCAATGTTGAATTGTTCAATGAAGTAGCGGATAACACTACTTGCCCGTGCAGTAGACAATTCCCAGTTAGACGGATATTGAACAGTATTAATTTGTCTCCCATCGGCATGGCCTTCCACTTTAACAATATTCGGTATGTCTTTTAACAAGGAACCTACTTTATTTAAAAAAGGCAGTCCGCTATTTAAAATAACTGCTTCACTAGTATTAAAAAGGATTTGCTCTGGTAAAACAAGTACTACCCCTCGCTCTACTCTAGTTATAACAATGATATCTTGTAAATCATTTTCATCAATATACTTTGAAACCTCTGTAAGTAGATTATCGAGTCTTTTATCCGCTTCCTTTTCTGCTTTTTCTGCGTCAGTCATACTATTTAACTCTTTATTATCTCCGTCTCCATCTAAAATTTGTTGGGGCGGTTGGTCAAGTTGTATCGCAGATGGATAAAATTCAAAAATATTACGATCGCGAAAGGAATCCGCGATTGCACGAAACTTTTGCATATCAATTTGTGACATAGAAAATAGCAAAATGAAAAATACTAAAACTAATGTAACTAAGTCTGAATAAGTAACCATCCAGCGCGGCGCACCTTTGTTCTGAGAAGGAGGTGTTTTTTTTCTCTTCATTATTCATCACCTTCAACCATATTATCACTTGTATTTTCTTCTAAATCACTTCCAGATAAAAAGGCACTAAGTTTTTCATTTAATAGTTTCGGATTTTGCCCCGATTGAACGCCGATGACACCTTCAATAACAATTTGCTTCATGAAAACTTCTTTTTCTGTCTTTAATGCTAACTTCGCTGCTAAAGGTATAAATACTAAATTGGACAATAATGACCCATATAAAGTAGTTATTAACGCTATAGCCATATTTGGACCTAGTGTTGATGGATCGTTTAAATCATTTAACATTAATATTAATCCAATTAAAGTACCAATCATCCCCCAAGAAGGAGCATACTCCCCAGCTTTTTCTAAAAGACTTCTACCTTTACGGTGACGCTCTTCCATTGCCGATATTTCAGCATTCATTATATCAATAATTACATCTGAATCCATTCCATCTACTGCGAGCAACATTCCTTTACGAATAAATGGATCATCAATTTCCTCAATTTCTGACTCTAATGCTAGCAACCCTTCTCTTCTAGCTCTATCAGACAACCTTACGAACAATTGAATTAACTGGGACAGATTATTATCTTGTCTTGAGAAGGCTTGTCTAATAACTGTGAACAATAGGCGCATTTCTTTTAGCGAAAAGCTAATTAACATTGCAGCGGTCAGTCCGCCAAAGACAATGATCATTGAAGATAAATCAATAAACCGTAAAAAACCTGTAAGCCCCTTTTCAGATACAACGCCAAAAATAAAGATTAATATGCCGATTAGTAATCCTATTGGTGTTAATGAATCAAACTTTTTCATAATTAATCTCCCAAATAATCTGGAATTTTTATCCATCCTCCTATATAAAAAATAATAAAAAAAGGAAGATGAAAAATCTCTCTTCCTTTATATCGTCTCTTAATTTAATTTGTTGAGTGGCGATATTCAATTCTGTGTGGCAGAATTACAACATTTTCTGTTACTTCTTCTTTATTCATATATTTTGTTAACAATCTCATTGAAACTGCACCAATATCATATAATGGTTGTACAACCGATGATAGTTGCGGACGAACCATTAATGCTAGTCGTGTATTATCGGAGGAAATCACTTCAAAATCATCTGGAATTAAATATCCTTTATCTTGAAGGCCGTGAATAACACCGACAGCCATTTCATCTGAGTTAACCCAAATAGCCGTTGGACTATTTTCTAATTCTAAAATACGTTCTGCCACCTCTAATCCAGAATCGTACGTATAGTCTCCTTCGATTACAAATTCATCATTGAATTCTATTCTAGCTTCTTCTAGCGCTCTTTTATAACCAACTAATTTTTTATGTTGATTAATTGGTTCATTAAGGGGACCAACAACAAATGCAATATTTTGATGACCTTTATCAATAAAATATTTTACTACATCATAAGAAGCTTGTTCATAGTCAATATTTACAGAAGGAATTTTTCCAGTTTCTTCAATGGCACCAGCTAATACAATAGGAGCAGGTGATTTCTCTAGCTCTTCCCGTAATTTTTCCGTAATGTTACCGCTCATAAATACAATTCCGTCTACTTGCTTGCCAAGCATTGTATTTAACAAATGTAATTCTTTATCTTCATTTTGGTCAGAGTTGCTCAAAATAATATTATAATTGTACATAGTTGCAATATCTTCTATCCCTCTAGCTAACTCCGCAAAAAATGTATTGGAGATATCTGGAATAATAACTCCGACCGTTGTCGTCCTTTTACTAGCTAACCCTCTAGCAACTGCATTTGGCCGGTAACCAAGTCTATCAATTACTTCCAACACCTTTTTTCTTGTTGCAGGTTTCACATTTGGGTTTCCATTTACTACACGGGACACGGTTGCCATTGAGACATTTGCCTCACGGGCAACATCATAAATTGTTATATTCACTTTACGTCCATCTCCTTATCTTTTATCCATCATTCTTGAATCATCGTTTGATTTTATTATTAATGTTAACATAAAAAGGTTAAAGAATTATCTTTCTTTATTTTTCCCACAAATATATTTTTTCAACTATTTACTTAATGGTACGAACAAAGCTACCGTTCATTTCCGTGTTCTATGTATTTATCATACGCTAGTATGACAAAATTCTGCAAACAGTTTCATCATTTTTTCAAAAAACAATATATAACAGGGAAAACCCTTCTGAGAAATTATCCAGAAGGGATTTTATATATTATAACATAAATTATTACTTATTTATTATTTTATGTTAAAAAAAACACAATAACTATAGGTCCATACAGTAATAAACTATCTTCTTAAAAATGCAGTAATCTCTTCGTAAAATTCTTCAAATTCCTCTAAATCCATTTGCTGTCTTGCATCAGAAAGTGCTACCGCAGGATCTGGATGAACTTCTGCCATGACACCATCTGCACCAATGGCAATCGCTGCTTTTGCTGATGGAATTAAAATGTCACGGCGCCCAGTAGAATGGGTTACATCAACAATAACTGGCAGGTGAGTTTCTTTCTTTAAAATTGGAACGGCTGAAATATCTAGCGTATTTCTTGTTGCTTTTTCATATGTTCGAATTCCCCGTTCACATAAAATAATTTGATTATTTCCGTTAGCAATGATATACTCTGCCGCTAGGATAAATTCTTCAATTGTTGCAGCTAGTCCACGCTTTAATAATACAGGCTTATTTACAGAACCAGCTGCTTTTAACAATTCAAAGTTTTGCATATTGCGTGCCCCTATTTGAATGACATCTATATAATCTAAAGCTTTTTCAATATGGGATGGATTAACAATTTCACTAACGACAGCAAGTTGATAATTGTTAGCAACTTCTTTCAATATTTTCAATCCTTCAAAACCTAAACCTTGGAAATCGTACGGAGATGTTCGCGGTTTAAAGGCACCTCCCCGTATTAAACGGAGCCCTTTTTCTTTCAATGATTTTGCAACTGCATCCGTTTGTTCATAGGATTCCACTGAGCAAGGACCAAATACAAAATGTGGTTCTCCATTGCCAAACAAAGCCCCGTTCACATGTACAATCGTATTTTCTCGCTGATTATCTCGAGAGACGAGCAATGTTTTACGGTGGTCATCTTCTTGCAATTCTAATGCCGCTTTAAAAATTTCTTTAAATAAATGTTCAATCGTTGTATTGTCAAATGGACCATTATTTTTACTGACTAGTTCATCTAACATTCGTCTTTCTCGTATTGGGTCAAAACGATTTATTCCTTGCATTTTTTTTATTTCCCCAATTTGTTTCGCAAGCTGTCCTCTTTCGGATATTAAATCAAGTAATTGCAAATTAATTTCATCTATTTTTTGTCTCAAACTATCTAAATCTTGATGATTCAAGTAAAACACCTTCCTAAACTTCCACTTTTTCTTTATCCAAACTATTAAATATGGTAAATTTCAAATAGAACCTTTTTAATACTGAATGTTTAAAAGCAGCATTATTCTTTTGACTCAATACTTAATTATAAAAGATTCTTTCCATATTGTCACGAAATGGGAAAAATTGAACGTAAATGACTTTTAAAAGTAGGTGTATAAAATGGATACACAAGATTATATTTTCTCACTTGATATTGGTACAAGGACGATTATCGGAACAATAATAGAAATTCGCGAAAAAACTTTTGTAAAACATATCGTAGTGAAAGAACACCCAGAAAGAGCGATGTTTGATGGGCAAATTCACGATGTACTTGCTGTCGCAAATTTAATTAAGGAAGTAAAAAGTGAACTTGAGGCAATATATGGTCCGTTAAAAAATGCTTATGTTGCAGCAGCTGGAAGAGCATTGAAAACGGAACAAGCAAAAGCAACAATACCGATAAAAGGTAAATTATTAACGAAAGAAGACATCAAACACTTAGAATTAGTGGCTGTACAAGAAGCACAAAAGCAATTAATAGATAAAACAGCAGGACAAACAAGCCAATACTTTTGTGTAGGTTATTCCGTTCTTTATTATTATTTAGATGAAGAAAAAATCGGAAATTTGATTGATCAAACTGGTACTAACGCTTCTGTTGAAGTAATTGCTACCTTCTTACCGAAAGTAGTAATTGATTCATTAGCGATTTCACTCAAACATGCTGATCTTGAGTTAGCAGCATTAACTTTAGAACCAATCGCTGCTATTCATGTGTTAATACCTCCGTCTATGCGCAGACTAAATGTTGCTTTAGTAGATATCGGTGCCGGCACATCAGATATCGCCATTACGAGTGGTGGAACGATTGTCAACTATGGAATGGTGCCAGTTGCTGGAGATGAAATAACAGAGGCAATTAGTGATTATTATTTATTAGATTTTCCAAATGCAGAGAAGGTAAAAAGGAAACTTGCAACGAATGACTCTATTTCGATGACGGATATTCTCGGTTTTGAACAGAGCTATTCTCCAGAAGAAATCATTCAATCTATATTACCAACTATTGAACAATCAGCAAATTTAATAGTTGAGGAGATCCTTCGTTTAAACTCCATGAAATCGCCAATGGCAGTTATGCTTGTCGGTGGTGGAAGCTTAACACCTCAGTTAGCGAAAATTATTGCTAAAAAATTAAATTTGCCAGAAAATAGAGTGGCAATGCGAGGTATTGAAGCTATTGCTGATATTGTCTTTGTGAATGATGCTTATGAAGGTCCTGAATTTATCACACCAATTGGAATTGGATTAGCTGCAAGGAAAAATCCAATTCATTATTTAACAGCCACAGTCAATGGGATTCCAGTTCGCTTATTTGAGGCGAAGAAATTAACTGTTGGTGATTGTTTAATCGCTGCAGGAATAAAAATAAGCCAATTATATGGAAAACCTGGTCTTGCAAAAATCATTCAAGTTAATAATCAATCTGTTACCATTCCTGGTAAGTATGGAAAACAACCGTTGTTGTTATTAAATGGAAGTCCTGCGTCATTTGACGATGTGATTAAAGATGGAGACGAAATTACCGCTGAACAAGGCGCTGCAGGTGATGAAACTGTTCTAACAGTCAAAGATTTAATGGAAGACAGGCCAGAAAAAATATATATTAACAATAAACTATATACAATCGACCCCGTTGTTTTTGTTAACGGAGTAAAACAAAGTTTAGATTATCGCATTAATGATCGAGATATCATAGAATATAATTTACCTAAAACGATTGAGGAAATCGTTACTTACTTACAATTAGAGGAGTTGCTCGAACTTCATCAAACTTTTCATATTGTAATAAACGGAAGAAAAAAATCGTTTCCAGATAAATTTTCTTCATGTCTCTACAGAAATGGGAAGCAAACTAATTTAGCCGATACTATTAAAAATGGCGATCAGCTAACCTTTCAACCTTTACAATGTCCATCAGTAGAGCAGTTAGCAAAAGAAGAAAATTGGCAACTCGAACAGTCTATAGAAGTATTTTTTAACGGAGAAAAGGTGCTCCTTAAAAAAGAAAGTACGAAAGTGTATCGGAATGGGGAACAATTATCAAAAGAAGATACCGTCTATCCAGGTAATGAGTTAGAGATTAAACAAAGATCTGTCTCACCCTTTATTTTTCAAGATGTTTTTCGTTTTGTTCAGTTTGAGCTTCCGACAAAAATAAGTGGGACGTATAACATATTAATAAACGGTCAAAATGCAACATTTTATGATCCAATCAATCCAGGAGATCAATTGGAAATCAAATTTCGACAATAGCAACCTTTAAAAAGGACGGCTGGGAAAAAAGTCAACTTATCCCAGCCTCCGTTAACCAAAAATCATTGATTTAATAATTTTAACGGTGTTTCTGCTGGTCCTTCCACTACTTCCCCTTTAATGGAAAATCTTGATCCATGACATGGGCAATCCCAAGTACGTTCCCCGCTGTTCCATTCTAATTCGCACCCCATATGAGTACATGTCGAATCAACGACAAATAATTTTCCTTTTCCATCTTTATACCCGCCTGCTCGCTGTCCGTTCCAGTCAATAACTGCTCCTTCATTATTATTCAAATCTTCCACCGTTTTCGATAATTTCTCCAATTTTCCACCTATTAACTGCTTTGCTACATCTATATTCGTTTGGAGAAAACGTTTTACAGACGGGTCTGTTTGAAAACGAGAAGGAGTATATAGATCAACATAAAGGTTATCCCGATTCATTATTAAATCCGCTAATAAATGAGCAGCAGAAATACTGTTCGTCATTCCCCATTTTCTGAATCCTGTTGCTACTAAAATGTTCCGATTCGAATTAGTCACATAACCTACATAAGGAACCTTATCTAATGTAGAATAGTCTTGTGCCGACCATCGATAAATGATAGATTGAACACCAAAAGTATTTTCTGCAAATTGCTGTAAATTTTCATAATGCTTATACGTATCAACCCCTTGCCCCGTTTTATGGTGTTCACCGCTAAAAAGCACTAGCTTTCCTTCTTTATATGGTGTATAGCGAATGGAACGTGTTGGTTGCTCCGCATTAATATACATTCCACCAGGGAAGTCTGTATTAGTTAATGCTGCAACGACATACGATCTTTCTGGATACATCCGGGCAAAGTAAAATCCTTCATCATGAAAAGGAAAATGAGAACAACTGACAACATAATCGCAAACTACTGCTTTTCCATTTTTCAAAAGTACTTTTGGCTGATTACCCATTTCAACTTTTGAAGCTACCGTTTTTTCATAAATTAAACAGTTAGATTCCTTCAATTTTTCAACAATAACTTTTAGAAATTTTAACGGATGAAATTGATACTGTTTATCCATAATTATCGCTTGTTTAATATGGAATGGTAATGGAGTCGTTTCTGTTAGTCGACCTGGGATTTGGAGCTTAGTATAAGCTTCCATTTCCTTTTCTAACTTTGTTACATTCTGCGTATCTTGTGTGTAAATCGTCGCAGCTTCCTCTGTTAGATCACATTTAATCTGATATTTTTTCACAATCGTTTTGACAAATTCAATTGCCTGTTGGTTTGAATCATAATATTGTTTCGCCTTTTCAATACCGAAATGTTGAATTAACTCATCATAAAACAACCCGTGCTGCGCAGTTAGTTTTGCTGTCGTGTGCCCTGTCGTTCCACTCAATAATGTATCTGCCTCTAATAAAGCTACTTTTATTCCGCTTTCCATTAGCAAATAAGCAGTCATTATTCCGGAAATACCCCCACCAATAATGGCGACATCACATGTTAAGTCGTCATTTAACGACGGGAAAGTTGGTAACTCGACGGAATCGAGCCAATATGGCTTTGTTTCTTTAGGTAGAGATTTATTCATCGTGCTCACCCTCATCTCTTCTTATTCAATAATTTTTCTTAGTAATAGTTCAAATATATCGTTTTATAAAGAGAATCATTTTATTCAAGATTTATTGAAAACTCTTTAGAACAATAAAAAAAGATGAAACCATATAAACGACTGCCCGAAACGCGGCATTGTTTAACGATTCCATCAAAATTTGCAAGAAGTTTCCAAATTTATTAATTTACTGTTCTTCTCTCCATAATATTTATACCAATTCCCATCAAGATTACTCCCATGAGCATGAGAATACTCATTGGTTTTAGCAATTCCGGCACTGAAGCTTCGTAAATAGTTGCTGCTTTTAAAGCCTCCATCCCCTTATTTATGCGTGCAACCTAAAAAAATAAGCCTCATCATACCGACCAGATGAGGCTTTTATATAGTTAACCATTATTGGTTTTTCAGATCTTCCAATTTTTTGTCTATTTCATCAGATAGGTCTGCAATTGCTTTTTTTGCATCTTCCAATGACTCTTCTGCATTTTCGCTCACATTATTTTTCAACGATTGGAATTTATCAATAAGCTCCGTAGTTTGATCTTGAACCGTTTTCGTCACTTTATCTTTTGCCTCATTGGCAAAATGCTTAAATTCTTCCCCTTTCTGAATGACCGTTTGCCGAAAATCATCTGTTGCATCCACTACCCTATTTACTTGAGCATTAATGTCTTTCCTTAACTCTTTACCGGACTTTGGAGCTAACAATAGTGCAGCTAAAGAACCAGCGATTCCTCCAATTAGTGCCCCAAGTAAAAAGTCTTTTGTCCCGCTTTGCCCTTTCACTTCATTTTCTGCCATCATTTTCTCCTCCTTTAATCATTAATTTTCATTGCTGTTATTTTTTCATTTTTTCTTCTGGCACGAATTTCATCCCATTTATCTTTTAGCTCAACAGCAATATTCCCAATTTGAATAATTTGTGATACTTTCGCTTTATTTACTTCCAATGTTTCAACAACAGAACTAGAAACTGATTTTAAAGATGAGTTAAACTGATGCACAGTTTCACCAACCTCTTTCACTGCGTCTACAACAGTATTTAGTTTGGTTGCTTTTGTTTGAAGATCCGTTGCAAGTGAATTTGTTTTCCGTAATAATTCCTCTGTTTCTTTTGTTACCCCTTTTAATTGCGAATCGACGTTTTCTAAAGTGCCAGAAACTTTTTGCAATGTTTCAGATAGAGTTTTTAATGTTTTAATTAAGTAAACAACTAAAATGGTAAATGCGATGGCTATTAGCGCTACACTTATGTATAAAATAATTTGCATAAAAGCTTGATTCTCCTTTCATTGATGCGAGATTCACTAGTTACTTTAATTATAACTATTATTACATGTTTTTAAAGGATAAGCGAGTTTCTTTGTAATTTTTTTCATAAATTGCTAAAGTGAAACATTACCCAAGCGAAAATGAAAAAAACTCAGCCAGCTGTCTAAGGTAGAAATCCAAAGATGAATTTCATAGACGGCACTAGCTGAGTTATTTTATTGATTCGTTTGTAAGTATAATTCATAGGCAGATTGGAACTTTTGAATATCTCCAGCGCCCATAAAAAGAATAACACTATTATCAAAATGTATTAATGGGGATGGATCTTTTTCATCAAGAATTTTTGCCCCTTCAATTTTTTCACGTAAATCGTCGATTGATAATTTCCCGTGATTTTCCCTGGCAGAACCAAAAATCTCACATAAAAATACTTCATCGGCTAATTTTAAACTATCAGCAAACTCTTGCAAAAATGTTTGTGTTCTCGTAAATGTATGCGGCTGAAAAACTGCTACTACTTTTTTGTCTGGATATTTTTGTTTTGCTGCATCAATCGTTGCTTTAATTTCCGTCGGATGATGGGCATAGTCATCAATGATAATTTGCGAACCAATTACTTTTTCGGTAAATCTCCGTTTCACTCCATGGAATGAATGTAATCCTTCTGCTATTTTTGCAGCATCGATATTTTCATAATGACAAATGGTAATAACTGCTAATGCATTTAATACATTATGTTTTCCGAACATCGGAATAAAAAATGAAGAATAAAATGTATTTCTTACAAATACATCAAACTTAGTCCCTTCACTTGTTACTTCAATATTTCTTGCTTGAAAATCATTTTCTTCACCGAAACCATAAAATAATACTGGAACTTTTGCTTGAATTTTTTGTAAGTATTCATCATCACCATAGGCAATAATTCCCTTTTTAACTTGTAGGGCAACTTCTTGAAATGCGGAAAAAACATCTTCTATATTTGCATAATAATCAGGATGATCAAAGTCCACATTAGTCATGATGCAATAGTCTGGAAAGTAGGATAAGAAATGCCTGCGATATTCACAAGCCTCAAATACAAAATATTGCGCGTTACGGTCTCCCTTTCCTGTTCCATCACCAATTAAGTAGGAAGTTGGTTTTGCTATTTCCATTGCATGGGCAAGTAATCCAGTTGTAGATGTTTTACCATGTGAGCCTGTCACTGCAATACTTGTGAACTTTTGTAAAAAGTCACCTAAAAAGCGATGATAGCGAATTACTGTTAAACCCAATTCTTTTGCCATTTGTATTTCCTCATGGTCATCTGAGAATGCATTTCCAGCAATCACTGTCATCCCCGGTTTAATATTTTCCTTTTGAAAAGGATAAATACTAATACCAGCAGCTTCTAGTGCACTTTGTGTAAAATAACGTTTTTCTACATCTGATCCTTGAACTGAATAGCCCATATCATGAAGAATTTGTGCTAACGCACTCATACCAGAACCTTTTATTCCTACAAAATGATATATTGTCATATGTTAGAACCTCCAACAAAATCTCTATGTAGCAATAGTATATGTCATACATAATCGCTTTGCTAAACTAACTACACATAGTATATGTTAGTGCATTTACATCAACCAATTATATCACTATATATCTAAAAAAACTATGTCTTCTACGTATGATTTATTCATTCGTATTGTTTCTGTCTTCAAATCGTTAACTAAACTTAAATCTTGTAATCAATGTCCAAGAAACACATTTTCAGATTTTCCTACATTCCATTTAAGCAAAGTGTCTGTCTAATGAACTATTGACTATTGGCAGCCCCATGGAGCAAGTCTTGTTCCGTAATTAACACATCACGTGGTTTGCTTCCGCGTGCTTCTGAAATAAAGCCCTGTTCTTCCATTGACTCGATTAACCTCGCCGCCCGATTATATCCAATTCGAAAATGACGCTGCAAACTAGATGTAGATATATTTCCTTGAAGAACGGCAAATTCACAAGCTTCATAAAATAACTCATCTTGTTCGGAAAGGTCAGATTTTTGGATAAGTTCTTCTTGCATAAATAAATAATCTGGTTCTCCTTGTGCTTTTACATGATCTACAACCGTTTCTATTTCCATGTCCGAAATAAATGCGCCTTGAAGACGGACTGGTTTGGATGTACCGTTTCCTAAAAAGAGCATATCTCCTTTTCCTAACAATTTCTCAGCACCGTTCATATCAATAATTGTTCGCGAATCAACTTGAGAGGAAACAGAAAAAGCAATTCTGGTTGGAACATTTGCTTTAATAAGACCAGTAATTACATCAACGGAAGGTCTTTGTGTGGCAATCAGCAAATGAATTCCACAAGCTCTAGCTTTTTGAGCAATACGACAAATAGCCTCTTCTACATCACTTGCTGCAACCATCATTAAATCAGCTAACTCATCAATAATAACAACAATATAAGGCAACGTGATTTCTTCTGCAAATTTTGCCTTTTCATTAAAGCTAGCAATATTTCGTACGCCTGTAGCAGCAAATAATTCATAGCGACGTTCCATTTCCTCCACAGCCCATTTTAATGCGGCAGTAGCTGCTTTTACATCAGTGATAACTGGGCTTATCAAATGCGGAATATTGTTATATGGTGCTAGTTCCACCATTTTCGGATCAATTAGCAGTAATTTCACTTCCTCCGGTGTTGCTTTATAAAGTAGGCTTACGATGAACGAATTAATACATACACTTTTCCCTGAACCGGTTGCTCCAGCAATTAGTCCATGAGGCATTTTCTGTAAGTCTGTAAAAATCGGCTTGCCGCTAATATCTAATCCGAGAGCAACTGTTAAAGGTGAGTTTGCTTCTAAAAAATAGCTATTTTCAATAATTTCCCTTAAAAAGACAGGACGACTAGTTTTATTCGGTATCTCTATTCCTACCGTATGTTTGCCAGGAATTGGTGCCTCTATGCGAATATCTCTAGCAGCTAGACTTAGCTTTAAATCATCACTTAAGTTAGTAATTCGGTTTACCTTTACACCAGGTTCCGGTGATAATTCAAATCTTGTTACTGACGGACCTTCAGATACACCGACAACATGTGCTCCAACATTAAAGCTTTTTAATGCGTTGTTCAAAATAACAGCTTGTTCCGATAACCATTCATGATTTCTTTTATGACGAATCGGTTCTTCGAGCAATTCAAAAGGAGGTTTCGTATAAGAAACTTGACTTTGATTTTCACCTTGCAAAGATTTTTTAACTGAAACATCATTGACGTCGTCCTTGTTAGCAATATTTTTGGAAGTTTCAAGGTTATGATGGTTGTTCATAGATTTTGCCAATGACTCTTTATCTTTTTTTAACATTAGGACGTTGAACGGTATATGACTTCTTTTAGATTCTTGCCTGACATTATTATATGCAGAATTACTTTCTAGTTCATTGAATTTTACCGCTTGTTCATCATCATTCCTATGCATTTCTTCTATATTTTCTTTCGATTCATGATTTGGCATATGGTTTGATTGTTGTTCCTGTATTTGTTCCATACTTTGTGTTATTTTTACGTCGCTTTCTTCTAGTTCTCGTTCCACTTCTTTGTACGGTTCTCGTTTCAAATCATGTGGCCCATCTTGTTTTACTACTTGAATGTGTTTTTGTTTGTCAACTATTGGTTCTAGGTTTTGTGCATCCCTATTGAACAGTGAACCATTTTCCCTAGTTTCCCCTGTATCAAGCAAAGGAAAAGGCAAATTCACTTTATCGGTCTTGTTTTCTAATTCATCTTGATAAATAGGAATGTCATCATGCTCCGTTTCACTTTGCCATGAATTTAAAACTTCTTTTTGCATTTCCTCATCAATATATTTAGTTTTTACATCCGAGTTGCAATCATTTAATAACTCTTCATACTTTATATCTAGTTTATTTAATTCCAATCCTGTTAATTCAAACTCTCCATTTTCAACTGAAGGGCGACGGTGCTTATAACCATATATTGGTGAAGGGACTTCTGTCGGACGAAATGGACGTGTTCTTTTATTTTGTGTTACTTTTTCCTCTCTTAGCAAATTGCGGTTATTTTTAGCTGATGGAGTTTGTTGATTATCCTGTAATTGTTTACGTTGTTTCCGTCTTTCTTGCAATTGTTCTTTTTTAGGTATTATTTCACTCATTTCTCGGTCATTTGCTATATTTTTATTAATGCTTGTTGATTTCAACCGGTGATTTTGTCTCGTTACAATTTTATGTTTTGGAATTGGGGCTGGATTTTTCGGATATTTAAACGCAATTCTCGTTTCGACTTCTTTATGTATATTTGATTGGTTTTCCCCTTTTGAATCCTTTATTTTCTTCATATCTCTTACTCTATCAGTATCGTTTTTCCTGTCTAATTCTAAATGATCATCTGTTAAAAAAAACCACTTTTTAAACCAATCCATATAATCACTCTTTCTTTCATCCATACACTTTTTTAAATAACTTTGATACTTATTTTACTACAAAAACAGTAAAAGACCTATACATCCATCTAAAAATGTATAGGTCTGCAATTTTTAATCTGTAGGAAATTAAAATTTAAATTCTGTTCCGACTGGATAATGTTCTTCCAATACGAGAATTCCTTTTTCTTGTGGGGCGTTCGGCAATTCCAGCTCACGTGCAGAACAAATCATTCCTTTAGAAGGAACACCACGCAACTCAGCAGGTTTAATAACAAGTCCACTTGGCATGACGGCACCAACTTTAGCAACAACTACTTTTTGTCCCGCATCCACATTCGGAGCACCACAAACAATTTGTAATTTTTCTGTACCAACATCCACTAGACAAATACTTAATTTATCCGCATTAGGATGCTTTGCTTTTTCCTCTACAAAGCCGACAACAAACTTCGGAGATAAATCGACTTCCAATGCTTCCAATCCGTTTTCCGTTAATACATGATTAATGTCGTTTAGGAAACCTTCTGTTAAATCGATTGGTCCATTATAATTGTCTAATTGAAAGTATTTTGAGGCGTGAAAAATATTGTAACCAACAAGTGTATTTGATTGATCATCCAATATTTTAACAATGTCGTTTTGCTTTTCGTATTTTAATTCTGATACATTTTCAGAAAGAAGTGAGATGAGTAACGTATCTCCAACCCCTTCTTTATTATAAAAAACATTCATCTTATTGCTCCTTCCTTGCATTAAAGAAATCTACTTTTTCCTTGTTGGGGGATTTTTTGCTAAAATAAAAATCGGTTCTAGCTTACCATCTTCATAATAAAACGATAAAGAGGTAATTGGTACCCTTCCATTGGTAAAAAAGCTCATACTCATTTGAGCTAAAATATCGTATCCTGCATTATTTTTTATATCTGCAATAATAAGCACATCTTGATGGGGAACGGAGATGGTCATTGTTCCGTTTATTTTTTGTTTCATGTCTTTCAGAAAAGTATCATTTAATATTCTACTCGCATCATAACCGTCATTTGTATTTAAAAAATAAAAATCGTTATCTCTAACTGTATCTTTTTTAATTGGATTTTGTAACGAGCGTAAATTGAATAATGCTATTTCTTTAATAGCTGATTCATTCAATTGCTCGCTTTCCATTACTGACCGATCAATCAGCTGGTACGACTTCCCCAAATCAATCGCGTAATACACCCTAGTTTCTGCTGTATGTTCGTCATACAATAGTCGTTTCCCATCAGCAGTTTCTGTTGGAAATGATGTAGAACGAATAACCGGAAAAATACGTTTCTCGTTACCAGTAATTTGTGCATGCTCTTTTATTACGGTTAATGCTTCCTCGACATAATAACAAATTTCATCTATTGCTTTTTCTTTTTCACGTTCCCATTTGGCAAGCATAGGTGGTAAAGAAACCGTGATTCCTTTGCCTGTTACTTTATTTTCAATGCGAAGCTCCTCTTTTTCACGGTCATAATTGATTTTTCTTTCCTCTTGTGACAATCGTTCTTCCAGCATTTTTCGAAGTTTTGCAATAGTCATTTTCATTTAAAACATCCTTAGTTAAGAGATTCGATGAATTGTTCAACTTCATTTTTAGTTTTGCGGTCTTTACTAACGAAGCGGCCAATTTCTTTTCCATCTTTAAATGCGATAAAGCTCGGAATACCGAATATATTTAATTCACTACATAGGTCAATAAACTCATCTCTATTTACAGAAATAAATTGGTAATCAGCATATTTTTCTTCTATTTCAGGTAAAAACGGTTCGATAAAACGACAATCTGGGCACCAATTAGCAGTAAATAAAAATATATATTTCCCTTCATTTTTATATGTGTTGAATTGTTCTACCGATTTTAAGTTTTCCATTATCCATTCCTCCTATAAGTAAAACTTTTCCTCTAGTATTTTAATACTAACAAAGATAAATTAACAAGCCAATTAATCCGATTTTACTTTTATACGAAAAAATTCCCCACTCTAATGAAAGTGTGAGGAACCAATTGATTACTTTTCTGGCATTGTAACAGAAGAAACGATGCGCATCATTAATTCAGCATCATCTGCCAAATCTTTTACCGTCGTTTCTGTCGTAATTTTACTGCCGCCAATTCCAACAATTAATTCGTATTTTTCTTCCTCAAGATCTTTAATGAAAATAAATCCTAATTCACCCTCTTTCGAAAATTTCTCGTTCAAACGATACTCCTTCGCACTTTTTAATGTTGTGTCATAAAGTACATTACTATCTTTTCCTTCATTAGGATTATGAAATAAAATATATAGCTTAGAACCTTTTGCAAGTAAAAGGTTATTGGCATCTTCACTTTCTATTTTCATACTGCTTGGTAAAAAAAATGAAATCGCCTCTGACTCTTTATTTGCTTTTACCGTTTCTGATTCAAATATTTCTTTCGCAGCATCCCGTGCTTTCTTTTGCTCTTCATTAATAGTACCTGAACAAGCCGTCAATAAAAGAACAAAGGAAACGAATCCTAGTAGTACTATGTACCTCTTCATTCAACTCCTCCTTTAATCACTTTTTATGCTTTAAAGCAACGGGGATCTTTCCCCCATTTTTTTTGCAGTTGCCCTTTTAATAATTGCACGACATGGGTGAACATTTGGTCGCGTTTAATAATACCATTTGTAAAAATACCGACAGCACCTTCGTGGGAGCGAATATTTTCTCTATGACAAAAGTCATCCATAATTGGTCCTAGTTCTTCGCCATGACGAAGCCTATCGCTTATTTTTTCCGGTAGAGGGATTCTTGCACCGCCAGCAATAATCGGCGGTGCATCTGGCACAAATATTGCCCCCCAGTTACAAAGAAATAGCCCAAACGGTGTCTCGGTAACTCCACCTTCCAAACCAATTCCAATATCACCTGATAATTGATCTAACGCATTTTTTGCTCGGTTTATAGCTCCTTGGATTGTCTCCTCATCAGAAAACGGCTGTTCACGTACATTAGATGGTACTTTTCCGTAAGTTATTGTTGTATATTGCTCTGAAAAGACATTTTTAATTGCTTGGAGTTTTGCTGGATTCGTCGTCCCTACAGCGATTCTCATGTAAGAAATCCCTCATTCATTTATCGTCAAAAGTAAGATTATTCGTATAAAATAGTCACTAGTTATTGTTAACTATTTTTTCTAATTGATTCAACAGTTGTTTTATCACATGACTTGATTAATTTCACGAGTAACTCTTTAGCTGCTAAATAGTCATCGACATGTATAATTGAAGCGGAAGTGTGAATGTAGCGTGAGCAAATACCGATAACAGCACTCGGGATTCCTTCATTGGAAATATGAACTTGCCCTGCATCCGTACCACCTTGGGAAACAAAGTATTGGTAAGGTATATTATTAGACTCCGCAGTGTCAAGAATAAATTCACGCATTCCGCGATGTGTTACCATGGAACGGTCTAAAATTCGTAACAATACCCCTTCACCTAAATGACCGAATTCTTTTTTGTCCCCAGTCATATCATTTGCTGGAGATGCGTCTAGTGCGAAGAATAAATCCGGTTGAATCATATTTGCGGAAGTTCTAGCACCGCGAAGACCTACTTCTTCTTGAACGGTTGCTCCAGAATATAATATGTTCGGCAACGCTTCTCCTTGAAGCTCTTTTAACAGCTCGATAGATAAACCACATCCATATCGGTTATCCCAAGACTTTGCCATTATTTTCTTTTTATTTGCAAGAGGTGTAAAAGGACAAACTGGAACAATTTGCTGACCTGGTTTTATGCCAATGTTTATTGCATCGTTTTTATTATCTGCACCGATATCAATCAACATGTTTTTTATGTCCATCGGTTTCTTCCGTGTTTCCGCATCTAATAAATGTGGAGGGATGGATCCAATTACTCCTATTACTGGACCATTATCCGTAATAATTTGTACTCTTTGGGCTAATAATACTTGATTCCACCAACCACCAATTGGCTGAAAACGGATCATACCATTTTCTGTAATAGATGTAACCATAAATCCAACTTCATCCATATGTCCAGCAACCATAATAGTTGGCCCATTTGTATCACCTAATTTAACACCAAAAATACTTCCTAATCCGTCTTGTACAATTTCATCAGCGTATTTGCTTAATTGTTCCTTCATGAATTGACGAACGAAATGTTCATTTCCAGCTATCCCTGGCAGTTCTGTTAACGTTTTAAAGAGATTTAATGTTTCTTGATTCATTTTCCTACCCCATTTCATTTAGAAATCCTAAATATGTACATTTTTATTTTACAGAAGTTTATACAAATTCGCTATATTAGTTATCAATTCTTTATAAAATACTCAACTTTTATTAACATAATTGCAAAGAAAACGTTATACTAAAATTTAAAGGAGGATTGAGATGAATAAAAAATGGAAAGGAATTATTATCGGAACTGTTTGTGGTTTAGCTATAGGGTGGGCAAGTAAAACGTTAGTGGAGAAAAAAAACTTCAGTTCAGAAGAAGTATTACATAAAGTAAAAAAAGAACTAGTGAACAGCGGAAAAACTCGGAAAATTATTGGTTCATGGATCGTTTGTACACCAGAAAAATTTGTAAAAGATATGTTAACGTATAAAGTATTCCGTGGAGGAGTGACAATGTTAACTGACAACGAACAAACGACATATGAATTTATTGCAGATGCAAAAACGGGAACTATTCTTGATTTATTCTAAGTAGAATAACATTGTAAAGTAGTTGGGGAAGTCGGACGCCGCTAAACAGTCGCCTTCGCTTGGGCCAACACGACGTTGGTCATGCAGACGTTGCGGCAGGACGCCGCGTACTTAGTCTGCGAACCTTGATGTCCAGCTACGGCTCCTAGCGGCTAGCGAACTTCACCAAGCTTCTGTTCGATAAGTCATCATCGACTCGTTCCTCGTCGTGATTCCTTTATCTCGCTCTGGGCTCCCTCCAGTCCACCCGTTTCTAAACAGTCACCTCCACTTTTCTTGTTACTTCGCCGTTATTGGTCCATTTTAGTGCGCGGTAATAGGCGTCGTGATAAAAGGTGAACCATGCATTCCTTTGAATGGCGTACGGAATCCATTTTTGTTTTTCGGCAATGGACTGCATCGGATAATCGTCATATGCCATTACCCACAATACGTTTTGATGGGCATGAGTTGGCAAAATATCCCCTAAATGGACGGCTAACTCACCTTTTGATTCGATAATAACAATACTATGACCATCACTATGACCACCCGTATGAATTAAGCGAACACCTTCTATTACCTCTAGCTCTTCATCGAATGTGATGACCTGTTTTTCAATAGCGCGCCAATTTATCTCCCAATAAGTACTTTTCGAACGAATATTTGGATTACGCATTTCATCCCATTCTACTTTGGAAACATAAATTTTTGCATTTGGAAAAGTAGAAGCGTAACCATCTCCTACACTCTCTGTCAATCCGCAAGCATGATCAAAATGTAAATGAGTCATTAATACTCCATCAATATCATGAACAGTCAGACCTAACTTTTCCAAAGAACTGTGAATATTTGACTCAGAAGTCACGCCAAAATTTCGCTTTTGCTTATCTGTTAACTTATTATTACCAATTCCCGACTCTAACAAAAAATACCGATTATTAACTTCCATGAGTATTGGATCTGTTCTTAGCTCTATTTGATTTCGTTCATTACTAATGTATTTTTTTGACCAAAGTGGTTTCGGAACTACCCCGAACATTGCACCTCCATCTAAATGGGTGACACCGCCATCCAACCATGTTAATTTAATATTCCCCACTTGTAATTGTTCCAATCTTCTTCCCCCTTTGATTCATTCCTACAACTTGCCACTAGAACATTTCCCCACATTAAAAGTAGCAACAAATACGATTAAGCTTTCTCCACCAATGGTAGTTGTACTTCACAACGAAAAATTCGCTTACCGATGGAAGAAAACCTTTCCTCGTATTCGGTCATGATATTCCCCTCAAAATCACTATGATGTAAATCTAAACTGACATATTTTAATTTTAATCCATATTCGGAAAAACTAACTAACGAATACTCAAACAAATGTTGATTATCCGTTTTAAAATGGATTTCACCATCAGTTTTCATAATATTTTCATACATTTGCAAAAAGTTTCGATGAGTAAGCCGACGTTTTTCGTGTTTATTTTTTGGCCATGGATCTGAAAAATTTAAATAAACTCGAGCGACTTCACCGTTTGCAAAAATTTCTTCTAATTTTTGCGCATTCATATTTAACAATTTTAAATTGGGTACTTCCGCTTCAATAGCCCGATCAAGAGCCGATACTATCACACTTGTATATGCTTCAATACCGATATAATTAATATTTGGATGGGCTTTTGCCATTTCTGTAATAAAACGACCTTTTCCCGTACCAACTTCAATATGAATTTCATTCGTATTATTAAATACTTGTTGCCAATTTCCCCGCTTATTTTCTGGTTCATGGATTACGTATTGCGGATAGTCAAGCAACTTTTCTTTTGCACCTGGTTTATTTCTTAAACGCATGTTTCCACCTCTTATGTATATTGTTCAATAGGACATGACTCGTCTATTTACACTTCCCGTCTCTTGTTTAAAATAACATATTCCTCTATAAAAACATAGCGTGATTTACATTATCTTCAGTGGAATAAAATAGCTACACTAACACAATCTATAATTGAAGTATAACGTAAGGAGTGTAGAATGAATGCCAATTGACCATACTCATCAACTAACCTTATTAAAGGATATTTTACAAAACCAACAAACGGATTGTTGTGGAGCAGTTTCTGAATATCAACAAATAGAAAGACTCGTGAAATCTTTAATGGTAAATGAAAATATTGACCAAAATGTAAAAGCGGTCTTACAAGAAATTTATAATTACGGCCAAGGCGGTCAATATACGAATAATATTGACAATCATATTGTAGAAAATCAAAATAATTTATCACAATGGGTTAATAGTATAGGGGATTATTCGTAAAAAGTAATGCGTCACAAGACGTTCGTAGTTAAAAAGAATACAGAATACAAATAAATATAAGCAAAAACAATAAAGGAGCTGCCATATAAAGACAGCTCCCTCTGAATATTCACATTTAAAAAAATTATAAAATAGTTTCTAAATACTGCTTCCAAAACGTCTCTTCTTCTTTATTATCTCTATCTTTAAATAAAATAATTGTTTCAATCGTTTGATATAACACATACCACTTTAAGCGTTGCATTAATTCTTTATCTAATTTCAATCCGTACATTTTCAACCATGAAGTCCATTGATTTTCGGGAACATACCAAAATAATAGTGGACCTAGATCCAACGCTGGATCACTTATTAACGCACCTTCCCAATCAATTAAGTATAATTGGTTATTCTCTGTAATGATCCAATTATTGTGGTTCACATCACCATGACAAACAGTTAATTTATTCGGATGAACATTTGGTAAATGGTTATTTAAGTAATTTAGCGTACTACTAATAATGGATTGTTGTTTTAACTCTCCATCCATTTTATTTATTAAATCTGCGACTAAACTGGTTGGTAAAACAGGGTATTTTCCTAACCTTTTTAACATAGATAACAAAGGTTTAGAATAGTGAATTTTCTTTAAAAGTTTCACTACATTTGTCCCTACCATATCAGAAGGTTCTAGTCTCTTCCCTGCTATCCATTTTTGCGCAGTAACAACATCACCGTTTTCTAACCTTCTTGTCCAGACTAGTTTAGGGACTATTCCTTCTGCTGAAAGAACTGCTAAAAATGGTGATGAATTCCTTTTAATAAATAATTTTTCATTTTCATGTTGAGCATAAAATGCTTCACCAGTAATTCCACCAGCAGGAGTAATCTCCCAACCATTACCAAATATGTGTTCCACAAGATTCACCTTCAATAAGCCATGTAATTCTGTTAAGCTATTTTTATTGTAACACGACACTAGGAAAAATAAATAGTCGCTTTTTGATTTTATCGGTTATTAGCTAAACAAGTCAAGAGTAAATACTAGCTAGACAAATATAGGAAAAATCTGGCATTAATTTTTACTTAAAATAGAAACTTCATTTCGCCTAATGGTAATATTTACCACTCCCAAACCAATATCTTCACCATCTGCGTGTAGCGGTAGTTCGGTAGCAGTATTTATCTTTATTTCTCTACTAGTAAATGTCGAAACTTCCTTCATACGTGTGTGTCCACCCCAAAACACAGTAATAAATAAAAAAAGTAATTTTAATCTAGAAATATTATTAACTACAATTATATCAAAAACGCCATCGTTTGGTTCTGCCATTGGTGCAATCTCCATTCCACCACCATAAAAAGGTTGATTAGAGACAGTAACAAACCATGTGTTATCAAATGTATATGATCTTCCATCGAGACATAATTGTAATTTGGATGGTTGATACAAAAGCACTTCCTTTATTAAATAGAACACGTAAATTAATTTACCCATTGAAAATTTATTTAATATTGGTTTAAGTTTAGATTGATTAGCACTTCGACTAATTTTCGCATCAAAACCACAGCCAAAGTTGTTAATAAATGCCCCAGTAATCCCTGACCGCTTTATAAAATAACCAATATCAAATTGCTTATATGCTCTTTTCTCATAGTAGTCCATTATTTGTTGAAATGCTTCATAAGGTTTAAGTGAAAAGGAAAATCCTCTTGAAAAATCATTCCCAGAACCAGCAGGTATATAGCCGATGATTACATTTGAATAAAGATAAACACCATTCACAACTTCATGGACTGTACCATCACCACCAACAGCAATAATATATACTTGTCCAACAGAATTACTAGCTATATCTCTTGCCAAAACTGTCCCGTCTCCACTAGTTTTCGTAAAATGTCTTTTGAACTTTATTTGTTTTTCCTCTAGCATGGTTTCTATTTTTTGCCATATTTTTAAACTATACCCGTTTTTCGCTGCGGGATTAATGATAAAATGTAAGTCCATAAAATCCCTCGTTTTCAATAAAATTAATAACTTACTAACTACCCACTTTTTAAAATGACCATTCTTGCCGCTTTACGGAAACAGTATGACAATAATCTAATAATGTTTTTGCAACTTTTAACTGCATATGTTTTAAGGGAGAAGGCATCTTTCGGCTTGTTTCAAACCACGTTCGGAAAGTTCGTTTATCCACAATGGTCGTTCCAAATGGGATTAACGAATAGTCTATATAGCCGCTTCTTGAAATTAATATTTTTTGAATCGGAAAATCAATGTTATGTGCCTGCAATAATTTACGAATAACATTTTCTGTCCGAGTAAGAGAAATTAAAGGATTAACTATTTTAGAAGTTTCATTACTACCTCTTTTTTCCCAAAAACGTTCATCCGAGCCAACAAATACCGTGTCATCTTCTGCTTCTAAAAAGGAAATACAATATAAATCTGTTGGAGACAATAAAATGATTTCACTTTCAAACAATGCTCTATTTATTAAGAAAACAGGGCGATAAAAAAGTAAAAACGTATCTGGGAAACGCTGCAAAAATAACTTTATCTTTTCTTCCCGATAATAACTTGAGTCAATATAAGATTTCTCTGTAATAGTGGAACTTGCCCAAATCATTTGTGTTTCAAATATTTCTTGTAAAAAAAGGTTTTTTAATTCTTCTAAATTTTGCGGACGTTCGATTTGCTTTTGAAATATATTTATGCCCTCATCCGAAGTAGGTATATAATCATCTTCCTTTATAATAGAGTTAATTTCATTCTGCTTATTGAATACCATCTTTAATTTTTGAATGAATTTCGGTGAAGACTTTTCGAAACTTAAATTCATTTCTTCTAGCTCTTCCTCATAAATTGGCCACTGTTCTGTTTCCCAAGCATGCTTTAATTTTTGCCACTGTTCTCTTTTTAATTTGATAAAACGTGGCGGATACCGATAAATGTCCAGCTCATAACGTGAGATATAATCTTGCAATTTAACTAATTGCCCCATAATACCATTCCTTTATTTATGATAACTATCGCTTAGAGGGTAGCGAAAATACTCGTAGTACTTAGGTGTTTCTTTTACATGTGATTCATATAAAACGATTGAATCAATCATGAATGTGTATAGTTTTTCACTTTTTTGTTGTATTTTAACTAAATTTGATTTATTAAACGGGGTTTCTCCTTGCCACTTTCTTGCCAAAGTAATATGTGGCCGAAATGGCTTTTTATCTAAAATAAATCCACTATCTATACAATGATTATACACTTTTTTCTGTATTTGTAATAAAGATTCTGAAGGTAATACATCTAACCAGAAAACTCGCGGTTGCTTCTCCGATCCAAAAAATCCTAACTCGTTTAAAGTAAGCGAAAAGCTTTCTTCTTTCCATAACATTTTTTCCATACTGACATTTAATTTGTCCAATCGGTCTTTTTTACAACTGCCTAAAAACGCAAGAGTGATATGATAGTCTTGAGGATGAACCCAATTTTTAAAAGGAAAATGGCTTTTCTTTTTTTGTATCCATTCATTTATTACCTCTTTCGCTTCATCTGGAAGTTTGACAGCAAAAAAATAATGTAAATCCATTGGCAATATCCCCCATCTTTATAGTTAAAATTATTAAAAGAAAAGGATGCATTTTAGCATCCGTTGTAATACTTAATTATTGTAGTCGTTGTTTCAAAATTGGAGAAAACTTCTCATCATAGAATTTGAACATTTATTTTCATTCCCTCACCTATCGTACCGTTATGGTAGTCTGTTATCACCATTCTAACGGTAGGGAACTTTTCTGCCAGACATTTAAGTATGGAAAAATTACTTTGCTAATTCATAAATAGCTTCAGCATAAATGGCAGTTGCTTTCAATAAGTCTTCCAGTTCCATATATTCATCTTTTTGATGGGCTACGTCTTGTCTTCCAGGGAATAGCGGACCAAATGCGACACCTGCTTTCAATGATCTTGCATATGTTCCTCCACCGATTGCGAGCAACTCCGCTTTTTCTCCAGTTTGTCGCTCATATACTTTTTGCAAAGTTTGAATTAACGGATGACTCTCTTCTACATAATGGGGTTCGGAATTTGCATAATGGGTTACATGAAATGGATAATCTTGAACAAGTCGATCAATGATATTTTTCGCCCCTTCGAATTGATAAGTAACCGGATAGCGGATATTTATACCGACATTCCCTGTTTGTGATTTTTCGTAATTTAAAATTCCAATATTTACCGTTAAATCTCCACTAACAGCATCACGGTAATTAATTCCTAATTTAATGCCACGAGAATCTTCGAAGAAATAGTTCGTCAAAAATTGGAAATATTGTTTTGCACGTCCATCAATATTTTGTTCTGCTAAGAAAGCGGCTAAATATAAGCCAGCATTTTTCCCGTTATTTGGCTCCATCGCATGAGCGGAAACCCCTTTTAAAACGAAACGCAACTCGGTTTCGGTTTTTTTCTCTACTTGGCCACTTAATTTCTTCTCTGATAAAAATTGTTCGAAGTTCGCAATCAAATCGTCGAAGTTGCTTGTTGTTTTCATTATTACTTCCGCATAATCTGGAACCATATTATAGCGTCTTCCCGAATGAAAGGAATGAACTTCGAATAACGACTTATCGTCCTTTGCAAGTTCTTCATCGTACGTTAACTCTAATTCGACCATCCCTTTTTCTGCATGTATAATTGGAAAATCAGCATCCGGTGCAAAACCAATAGTTGGCATTTCTTCAGATTTAAAATAATGCTCAACACATCTCCATTTACTTTCCTCATCTGTTCCGATGATCATTCGCACCCTTTTAGATAAAGGTAACCTCAACTCGTGGACAATTTTCATTGCATAAAATGCGGCAATGGTTGGACCTTTATCATCGAGAGCTCCTCTTGCATAAATTTTTCCATTATGAATTTCAGCTCCATAAGGATCATAATTCCAACCATCACCTTCAGGAACGACATCTACATGACAAAGGATACCGAGCAACTGTTCTCCATTGCCGAATTCCAGGTGTCCCGCTAAATTATCCAAGTTTTTCGTTTGAAAACCTGCATTATTTCCCTTTTCAAGCATATAAAGTAGTGCTTCTTTCACACCTTCTCCAAAGGGTGCATCCGGCTTCCTATTTTCTTCATCTAATACACTCTTAATATGTAATAATCCTTGCAAATCTGCGATTAGCTCTTCTTTTCTTTTTATTACTTCTTCAAGCCAATTTATTTTATCCAAAAAATCACCTCTTATTAAAAAGTATTATATACTAAAAAATCTGTTTTATCTTGTTAGATTATGAAAAAAATTGTACAATCTTTCCGAAAAAAGTAGCTATTTAATTAATAATTTGTTATAATATTTATATTACTTTTTAAGTATAATGTATTAAGAGATGAAATAGCTTTCTATTTTTGGAATGCGTCTCCAAAAAATTATTCATCATCTCTATAAAAATTTGATAGGGAGTGGTTTTTTGAGAAATTCAACTGACCGAATGCTAACTCGAATCAAATCAGTCTATATGTTTATCCAAGAAAATGGGACTGTTACGACCCAGGAACTTGTAGACGAGTTTGGCATTACTCCTCGAACGATTCAAAGAGACTTAAACGTACTGGAATACAATGACTTAGTGAAAAGTCCGAGCCGCGGAAAATGGACCGCAACAAATAAAAAAGTAAAACTGTCATCTTAGAACTTCATATATTATTAATCGCCCAAAATCGGCGATTTCTTTTTGCTTAAGACTATTTCAACGTTTAGTGGTATTTTATGTAATTATTTTCCTTTTAACAATTGTATCTCTTCCTCTGTCAATTCACGATATTCTCCTAAAGCTAAATCTTCATCTAATTTTAAAGGACCCATCGTCATCCGTTTTAAATAAACTACAGTTCTTCCAATTGCTTGAAACATTCTTTTTACTTGGTGATACTTCCCCTCTGTAATTGTCAATTCTACTTCCGAACGAATTTCTCCATTCTTGATTACTTTTAGTTTAGCTGGTTTCGTTACATATCCATCGTCTAATTGTACACCTGTTTCAATTGCGTGCCGTTCCTCTTCACATATTGATCCATCAATGACTACAAAGTATGTTTTTGGTACATGCTTCTTTGGTGATAAAAGTTGATGGGCTAACTGTCCATCGTTCGTTAACAGCAATAAGCCTTCTGTATCTTTATCTAACCTTCCGACTGGGAAAATATTTGGACGTTGGTCTTCTATGTATAATAAATCAATTACCGTTTCATCTTTCATATCTTCTGTCGCCGAAATAACACCCGCCGGTTTATTCATCATGAAATAATAAAATTCTTTATAAACTATTTGTTCTCCATGAACAGTAATCGTATCTTTTTCTGGATCGACATGGCTTTTTCCTTCCTTCACTATTTCGTTATTAACTAATACGACACCACTTTTTATTAATTGTTTCACTTCTTTTCTTGTCCCAAATCCAACGTTTGCTAATAATTTATCCATTCTCATCTAATATTTCCCCTTTTCGTAAAATGATATTAATTTTTCATTTGAGTAAATAACTTTGTGGAAGCTACTCCAGACTGCATTATTCAAATCCATACTTTAGCAATTTCCCGTTAATTCCCAAAAAATAACAAGACATATAAAAATAGGCTCTTACCTAGTTCATCTTCCCCATATGTATCATACACTATAACATCTTTAAATAAGAGGAGGGTATGTGAATGATGGATTATCGTCAAATGCAATTTCCACAGCAGGGTGTATCCCCTACACAATATCAAGGTGGGCCTGGTGGATTTGGAGGACCGGGTGGACAAGGCGGTTTTTTCCCACTCCCTGGAGTTTCTGGAAGACTCAATCAACTAGAACGGGAAGTAAATCGACTGCAAAACCAATATAACCAACTTGACCGCCGCGTTCGACGCATCGAAAGACGATTAGGCTTTTAATATTTTATAGAAAAATACGCAAACTTTATAAAAATATATACAGTTAGGGTGCTTCATGTTCATGAGCACCCTTTTTAAATATAAAAATCACTTTAACTTAGCCGACGTTTAATTTTTTGTACTTGGTCACCTAAAATCAATTGAATCAATTTAGATTTAAGACCTAAATAAAAATAAACTACCACCGCAAAAATAACACAAACTAGAATGATTAAAACGGATGGAATAATGGATTCAGGTGATAAAAAGAAATGAAGAAATTTATAAACAAAAAACACAACCACTAACATAATTGCATTAAAAATGAAAATAAGTATCGTCCTTCTTATTACGAGCTTTAGACGGTATTGGGTGTAATGTTTTATCACGATAAAATTAATTACGATAGCTACTAAATAACCAATTGTTGTTGCTAATATCGCGCCATATGTCTCAAACGCTTTTATTAATGGAATATTCAACACTAATTTCATTAACAACCCGAGTAACAAACTAAAAATCGTAAACCGCTGTTCATTTATCCCTTGCAATATAGCAGCTGAAACAGAGAATAAAGCGAACAAAATAGCTACTGGAGCGTAGGCAGCAAGGATATTCGCTCCTAATATATCATGACTGTAAAAAACTGTATAAATTGGTTCTGCAAGAATAGATATCCCAAGAGAAGCTGGTAACGTTAAAAACATAACGACTTGAAACGTTTGATCCAATTGTTGTTGCAATGAATCACGATGTTGATTTACAAAAGCACTTGTGATAAGTGGCACTAATGTTAAAGAAAATGCGGTTGCTAATGACACAGGAATAATGACTAATTTATGGGCATAAAAATTCATCGTCGCTAAATAATTCTCCGATTGATCTGCTAGGCCGATTTGCACCATTGCTTGATTAAAAGTTAACGTATCCACTAATTGAAATAAAGGGTTAGCTAATCCGACGAAAATAAACGGAATTGAATAATTAATGACCTCTTTATATATTTCTCGATAAGAAATTTTCATTTGTCCTTTATCATGCTCTAACAATTCATCTAAGTAAGGCTTCCGTTTAATAAAATACATAATGAGAACAATTAAACTACCTATCGCGCCGACAAATGCTGCAAAAGTAGCAATTTTTACCGCATCAACGACCGTACCATCGGCTACCTTTAAAACGATATACGCCCCTGCTAAGAGAAAGGTAATCCGGACAATTTGTTCAATCACTTGAGAAACTGCAGAAGGACCCATCGACTGGTGTCCTTGGAAAAATCCCCGGATTAAACTCATAAACGGAACGACAATAAGTGCAAAACTAATCGAGCGAATAACAGCAACAACATCTTCCGGACGCGAAGTTAAATCATCATCAGGAATAATAATACCCGCTAAAGACGGGGCTAAAAAATAAAGGGCCAAAAATGTGATGAATCCTGTTGTCATCATAATGAGTAAACCAGACTTAAATAATTGTCTGCCTACTTTGTATTCACCAAGTGCATTATATTTGGCAACAAATTTTGAAACAGCTAAAGGTATCCCGCCAATACCAATACTTAAGAAAATATTGTACGGTACATAGCCATATGAATAGAGGGCAGCACCTTGCTTACCCACTAATGCAGCAAATGGAATAACGTAAAATAAACCGAGAAATTTTGAAATATATGTTCCAATTGTTAAAATAAAAGTCCCCCGTAATAATTTTGAAGACATACAATCCCTTCCTACTTCAGAAAATATTCCGATATTCAATGATTTCTTTATATGAACAAAAAGTATATGTTACAATCACTAATGAATTAGATTTAAGTCACTATAAGTAGTGTACATGTTAATGACATGGTTTGACAATTTCATTTTGCAAGTTTTGTCGAATTTATAGAACTATCTTTTTTTTGTGAGTATATAAAGGAATATACCCTTTAATATTTCTTAAAGTCATTGGCAATCTTTTATTTTACCTTTAAGTTTTATATAATGAATAAAACTTTGCCTAGAAATTAGTTTTAGCATTATTAATTCAAAAAGTAAAGGTGGATTTAATGGAAACAGATGTATTAGTTATCGGTGGAGGACCAGCAGGATTGATGGCTGCTATCGCTGCAGGTGAGTCAAATGTTCGTGTTACATTAATTGATAAAGGAAATAAGTTAGGACGAAAACTAGCCATTTCTGGAGGCGGACGCTGCAATGTTACGAATCGTTTACCAATAGATGAAATAGTCAAACATATACCAGGAAACGGCCGTTTTCTATACAGTGCCTTTGCTGAATTTAATAATGAAGATATTATTCATTTTTTTGAAAACCTCGGTGTAAAATTAAAAGAAGAAGACCATGGCAGAATGTTCCCCGTAAGTAATGATGCAAAATCGGTTGTTGGAGCACTTCTTCACCGGCTCAATGAATTAAATGTAAAAATATTAACAAACACTCCTGTAAAAGATATTTTATATGAAGACGGAAAAGTAGTTAAAGTATTACTAGAAAACGGTAATGAAATAATTCCAAAAGCAGTTATAATCGCTGTTGGCGGGAAATCTGTTCCACATACAGGATCAACTGGCGACGGCTACCCATGGGCTGAAAAAGCAGGTCACACTATTACAGAACTTTATCCGACGGAAGTGCCGTTATTATCAAATGAAGAATTTATTCAAAACCGGCAACTTCAAGGGTTATCTTTAAGAAACATAGCATTATCCGTCCTTAACCCGAAAGGAAAGACGATTATCACGCACAAAATGGATATGATTTTTACCCATTTTGGTGTCTCTGGCCCTGCAGTATTACGCTGCAGTCAATTCGTTGTCAAAGCATTAAAAAAATGGGAATTGTCAGAAGTGGTGATGAAACTCGATTCCCTTCCCGAAAAAAAGGAGGAGGAAATTTTTCAAGAATTTATAGAAAAAACGAAAGAAGAACCAAAAAAAGCGATAAAAAATAGTATTAAAGGACATCTGCCAGAACGTTATTTATTGTTTTTATTAAATCAGGCAAAGATCGACCAAGATGCACCATTAAACACTATCTCTAAAGAAAAATTAAGACAATTGGCTAAGCTATGTAAAGATTTTCGTTTTACCGTGAACGGTACGCAGCCGTTGGAAAAAGCATTCGTAACAGGTGGTGGGGTTTCCATCAAAGAAATTGAACCGAAAACGATGGCTTCCAAGATGACGAAAGGACTATTTTTTTGTGGTGAAGTGTTAGATATTCACGGTTATACTGGTGGCTATAATATTACTTCTGCCTTCGTAACTGGAAGGTTAGCTGGTTTAAATGCAGCAAAATTTTGTAAGTGAATGATATCTATATAGTGTCTTATACGTGATTTTGTAACATTCCCTTCAATTCATCTATTCTTCACTTTTAGCATTTTCAAGCAAGTTTCTCCCATTAGCTGACTATCAGCTAAAAATTTTCCAGGAGAAACTTGTCTTATTCTGGCTAAAAAAGAACAGCAACTTCTTATGAACGGTAGATGACCATGGCCGAGAAACAGTAAATTTGCTCCTCATCTTCCTCTGCAATTGCAGCTACGTCATATTTAATGTCTATTAATTGCGTTTCATCAATCTTTTGCAAAAATTTATTTACTTCAAATTCCAAATCCTTTTCATGTTCTAAATCAAATACTTTTACCTTGACCATCTTTCTCTCTCCCCAAATAATTGATATTTATATTTTGGACAAATAGTTAGAATTTTAAAACACAAAAAAACTGTCCAAATGGATTGGACAGTTTTTTTCGAAAAAGTATTTAGTTTGCAACAATATTAACGAGTTTGCCAGGTACAGAGATAACTTTACGAATTGTTTTTCCGTCTAGTTGATTTTTGACTGTTTCGTCTTCTAACGCAATTTTTTCTAGTTCTTCCTTTGTCATATCGCTTGCTACTAATTTTTTCGCACGGACTTTTCCATTAATTTGAATTACTATTTCTACCTCATTGTCAATTAATTTTTCTTCACTATAGACAGGCCATTCTGTATAAGTAATCGAGTCATTATTTCCGAGTTTTTCCCACAATTCTTCCGCAATATGTGGACAAATTGGCGATAGTAATTGTAAAAATCCTTCCATATATGTTTTCGGAAGTTCCTCCACTTTATATGCTTCATTAATAAAGACCATCATTTGTGAAATTGCTGTATTAAAATGTAATCCTTCATAATCTTCGGTAACCTTTTTCACCGTTTGATGATATACCTTCTCTAACGGACCACCTGTTTTAGCAACAATTTTTTCCGTAACTGAGCCATCCTCATTAATTAGCAAACGCCAAATTCTATCTAAAAATCTCCTTGCTCCGTCTAGCCCTTTTGTAGACCAAGCGATAGATGCGTCTAACGGTCCCATAAACATTTCATATAGGCGTAGCGTGTCTGCACCGTGACTTTCAACTATTTCATCCGGATTTACAACATTTCCTTTAGATTTACTCATTTTTTCATTATTTTCACCAAGTATCATTCCTTGATTAAATAGTTTTTGGAATGGTTCCTTCGTTGGTACTACACCTATATCGTATAAAAACTTATGCCAGAAACGAGCATATAATAGATGAAGTACGGCATGTTCAGCACCACCAATATATATGTCAACAGGAAGCCACTGCTTTAGTTTTTCCGCATCGGCTAATGCCGCTTCATTATGAGGATCAATATATCTTAAGAAATACCAGCAACTACCTGCCCATTGTGGCATCGTATTTGTTTCTCTTCGACCTTTTTTACCAGTTTCCGGATCAACTACTTCTAACCAATCGGTAGCATTTGCTAATGGCGATTCACCCGTTCCTGATGGTTGAATATGGTCCATGACAGGAAGCGTTAACGGTAATTGATCTTCAGGTACAGTCGTCATCGTTCCGTCTTCCCAATGGATAATTGGAATCGGTTCACCCCAATAACGTTGACGGCTAAACAACCAATCGCGTAATTTATAAGAAACTTTTTTCGTACCAATTCCTTTTTCTTCAAGCCAAGCAATCATTTTTTGAATTGCCTCTTCTTTTTGAAGCCCATTTAAAAACCCTGAATTCACATGAATACCGTCACCTATATAGGCTGATTCATTTATATTTCCGCCTTGGACAACTTCTGTAATAGGTAAATCGAATTTTCTCGCAAAATCATAGTCCCTTTCATCATGAGCTGGTACAGCCATTATTGCTCCAGTTCCATAAGTGATAAGCACATAGTCAGCAATCCAAATTGGCATTTTTTCATTCGTTGCTGGATTAATCGCATAGGCGCCAGTAAATACACCTGTTTTTTCTTTCGCTAAATCCGTTCTTTCCAAATCTGATTTTGATTTAATTGCCTCCAAATATTCTTGCACTGCTCGTTTTTGTTCACTCGTCGTTATTTTGTCTACTAACGGATGTTCAGGAGCCAACACTGCATATGTTGCGCCAAATAGTGTATCAGGTCTAGTCGTAAAAACAGTGAAGGACTCCGTTTCATGACCGTCTATTTGGAACGTGATTTCTGCCCCTTCTGACCGGCCAATCCAATTTCTTTGCATATCTTTAATATTTTCTGGCCAATCTACTTCGTCTAAATCATCCAGGAGACGGTCAGCATATTCGGTTATTTTTAACACCCATTGTTTCATCGGTTTCCGTATAACTGGGTGGCCACCTCTTTCACTTTTCCCATCAATAACTTCTTCATTTGCAAGTACTGTCCCTAAAGCTGGGCACCAGTTAACAGCAACCTCATCAATATATGCCAAACCTTTTTCATACAGCTTTGTAAATATCCATTGTGTCCATTTGTAATAATTAGGGTCAGTCGTGTTTACTTCACGATCCCAATCATAGGAAAAACCTAAGGAATTAAGCTGATTTTTAAATGTATTAATGTTTTTTTGGGTAAATTCCGCTGGATCATTTCCAGTATCAATAGCATACTGTTCTGCTGGCAAACCAAATGCATCCCAGCCCATTGGATGAAGCACATTATAACCTTGCATCCGTTTCATCCGTGCTAAAATATCTGTTGCTGTATAACTTTTCGGATGACCTACATGTAATCCTGCTCCAGAAGGATATGGAAACATATCTAAAGCGTAAAAGAAAGGTTTTGATGAATCTTCTGTCGTTTGGAAAGTTTTATTTTTTAACCAATGGTTTTGCCACTTCTGTTCCATTTTTTTATGGTTAAAGCTCATTTGTTAAAACGCCTCCTATTCAATATGACTGTTTTCATAATTTTTAGTACTGCCACTTATTTGCGTATTTAAAATACAAAAAATCCCCCCATCCCAAAAATTATAATTTGGGACGAGAGGATTTGGCTCCCGCGGTACCACCCATTTTAACATTTCTTGTATTTTGCAAAACAAGAAAATTGTTCACTTCATTATCCTGTAACGTAGGTAACGGCAAATATTACTATATCGTTCATATTTGCGACTCAAAGGCGAGTTCGTGCTGCACTTGACTGACTCACACCAACCGTCAGCTCTCTTAACAAGTACTTAATCACTACTACTCCTTCTCACAGTTTTTTTCCAATATTTTATTCATTGATATTATCGAATATTATAGTAAATCTTTTTATTAAATGCAAGCTATCTCATTATTTTTTTCAGGCTAAATGGATAAACTACTCGATTTTTTTTCTGTAGCTTTTAAACCTCTATCGTAAATAATCGTTGTAAATATTGCTACGATAAACAAGCTCAAAAGGATAATAAATAATACACTCATCCCATACATATCAACGAGAAAACCGCCTAAAATCGGTCCAATCATTCTACCAACAGTGGCTGCACTATTCACAATTCCTTGGTAAAAGCCTTCTCTTCCTTTAGGTGCAAGCATATCAGCAATTGTCGGAATTGCAGGCCAAACGAGCATTTCTCCGATCGTCATAATAACCATTCCAGTAACAAAGCCAAGAAATACAGTGGAAACGGACGCAACACTAAACGCAATAATAAAAATACATAGCCCTATGATAATTTGTATTTTTAATGTTTTCGCGAACTTTTGAATAAATTTGGACATTAGTGGTTGTGCTAAAACAATTAAGGCACCATTAACAGTCCACAAAAGACTATATTGTTCCAGTGTTATTTTTAATTCTTGCGTGTAAGTTGCAATCGTTGTTTGCCATTGAACATATGCTAACCAACAGAGTGCATATCCAATGGAAAGAATGAGCAAAGCGGTTAATTTTTTCTTGTTTTTCTCATACTTTTTCGGCGTTTGTTGCTGAATGACAGTTGGACCAATTGGATTATCTGCAAGGTTACGATAACCGAAAAATGCAATGAAGAAAAATACGATATAAAGGGATGTGTTTGCGATGAAAATCAAATTAAAAGAAATATGGGCGACATATCCAGCTAGAGCAGAGCCAATGGCCACACCGATATTTGCAGCAACATACATCGCATTAAACGCCCTTCTTCCCCCTTCTTTCCAAACAGAACCGGCGAAAGCGTACATGGCAGGGTTCACTAAACCAGAACCAAAACCAATAATTGTAAGGAAAATCGGATAATGTGGCCAACCGTGCCAAAAGGTGAGACCAATTAGGGAAGCAAGCGTGATTATTATACCTAACATAACAGAACGATAGCCGCCAATCTTATCAAATAAATAACCACCATAAAGGTTACCTATAATACTTGCAGCTGAGTTTAGCATCAAGACAAATCCTGCTAATGTTAATGATTTCCCAAGTTCTCCATGTAAATAAATGGTATTTAATGGCCATAAAAAAGAACCGCCAGTAACATTAACGGCCATTCCAATAACGATAAGCCATAGTGCACGCGGCATAATAACCGCCTCCTTACCGAACTTATTTCGAATACCAGAATAATTTTAGATGACTTTCAAGTAAAGTGCAATGAATTATTTATGGAAAATCATTTTCTTTTTAACGTATTAGCAAAATGAATAAATGAAAGGGTTTACAATAGAAAACTGTTTTTTTTAAAAAAACCATTACCATTTTTTGTATTACAATTTCGCAAAATTACTTGATTTGAAAGAACATTATCAAGGGGTATTCAAATAGAACAAAAAAAGGTTACCCAACAGCAAAAGATTTGTTATTGGGTAACCTATATAGTTACGGTCGATTAATAATAATCATTTGATTTTGCAGCTGTTGAATTTGCAGTCTCATTCGATCAAGTCTTTCACGCTGTACCGCATTGGCTGAATGGTACATAGCCATTAACTCATTGAATCTATCTTCTAACAACTGTTGCGCCTGGCTATATTCATCATCAAAATAATATCCTTGCCGTGAGCCATCCGTATATTCCTGTCTGGCGACTTCCAGTGTTTCTTCACATTTATTAATAAATTGTTCCAGGGAATCTCTTGTAGTCATCGCTACTCCCCCTTTGAATTTTTATTAATAATGCAATACACTCAGCCTATATAGGTACATGAAAAACGAAGAGTCAGCTCTTCCATCATAATTTTCACTTAACCACGATAATTATTACATGGTAATTAAATGTAACATGTTATACCACTTTTATAATGAGACAAATAGTACTTCCTCGTCAACATCTTTATCATCTTTATTATTCATGGTAAAATATTTTTTTAGAGTTGTTACATTTAACTAGAAAGGTGTCTTTATAATGAATCCTTTTCCATATACATTTGATCAGAAACGGTATCATACATGGAATTATCACTTAAGGAAGCAGTTTGGAGAAAAAATCTTTAAAATTGCCATTGACGGTGGATTCGATTGTCCTAACCGGGATGGGACAGTTGCGTATGGTGGTTGTACCTTTTGCAGTGCCTCCGGTTCTGGAGATTTTGCTGGAAATAGAGCCGAGCCAATAGAAGTTCAGTTTCAAAATATAAAACAAGTAATGCATAAAAAATGGAAAGACGGTAAATATCTCGCTTATTTTCAAGCATTTACGAATACACATGCACCAGTAGCTGTATTGCGCGAAAAATACGAAACCGCTCTTAAGCAAGAAGGGGTAGTAGGTATTTCTATCGCAACCCGACCAGACTGTCTTCCTGATGATGTTGTGGAATACTTAGCGGAATTAAATGAACGAACATATTTATGGGTTGAACTCGGACTGCAAACTGTTCATGAAAAAACAGCCAATTTAATCAACCGTGCACATGATTTTGATTGTTATGTTAAAGGGGTTGAAAAATTACGCAAACATAATATTCGGATATGTAGTCATATTATAAACGGTTTGCCTCAAGAAACACCTGAAATGATGTTAGAAACGGCTAAAGCTGTTGCTAATTTAGATGTTCAAGGAATTAAAATCCACTTACTTCATTTGTTGAAACGTACTCCAATGGTTAAACAATATGAAAAAGGTTTGCTACAATTTTTGAGTTTTGATGAGTACGTCCAATTAGTATGTGATCAATTAGAAATTTTACCGCCTGAAATGATCGTTCATAGAATTACTGGTGATGGGCCCATTGACTTAATGATTGGTCCAATGTGGAGTGTCAATAAGTGGGAAGTTTTAAATGCCATTGATTCAGAGTTATTAAAACGAAATAGTTGGCAAGGGAAATACTATCATCAATCGTCCAATACGGTTAATAAAGGAGAAATAATCCATGATACTAAATAGGGTTATCCCTTTTGCACATCAGTTATTAACGACTGTTGTCCATCCTGGCGATATTGCCATCGATGCGACAGTAGGTAACGGCAATGATACACTACTGCTCGCTAACCTTGTTGGTATTAATGGCAAAGTATATGGCTTTGATATTCAAGAGGAAGCAATTATCCGTACAACGGAGAAGTTACGAGCAAAAGGACTATATTCACAAATTAACTTAATTCATTCTGGGCACGAGCATTTGCAAAACTATATACCGCCAAACGAGTACGAAAAAATTACAGCAGCTATTTTTAATTTAGGCTATTTACCTAGTGGTGACCACAATATCGTTACAAAGCCGCAAACGACCATTACCGCAGTATCCAATCTGCTAGAAATAATGCCCGCAGGCGGGTTAATCATACTCGTTGTCTATCACGGACATCCAGAAGGGAAAACAGAAAAAAAAGCATTATTACAATTCGCAAAACAAATAGATCAGAAAAACGCTCATGTATTAAAATACGAATTCATTAACCAAATAAATGATCCACCATTTATTATTGCAATTGAAAAAAGGTAATGGTTTCTTATAATCAAATACGGACAGTCGGAAATAAATTCGAAACAGTTGATAATCTTTACTTGTATCGAAATATTAGACTGTCCTTCATCAAGACTATTTAATCAAAACATCGATTTTTCTGGTAACAAAAATGATACGAATCAGAAACGTCGGTGACATCATTATCACTTTATTCCGCTTAAAATGCATCAAACATACTTCATTTTACTGTGCAAACACTTGCTGAATTTTTCGATAAGCTCTTCCGTTTAAATAAAAGAAAGCACTAGTAAATCCGCCAAGCCTTATTATTTTTTTCGCAACAGTTTTCACTTTTGCTTGTGTTTTAATTTTATTATCGGATAAATAAACTCCTAATAAGCCACGATTAATTAATTGATGGAAGTGGCGATTCGGAAGTAAGCGAGTATGTTTGTCTGCCTCTTCCATAAACAATTGAAAGCGATCAAACATTTTTTCATCGTCCTCATAATAAAAACAAAAGTTCAAATCACCACCTTCACGGTCTTCCTCCTGATCGATGAAATAATCGAGCAAAATGTGTAAACCTTGAATATACGGAAAATAGCTGTTTCTCACTGCCACACTCATTTCCTTCGTTAAATCACCACGTAACGCATAGGAAACTAAGCAAAAGATTCCTAAAGTGGAACCACTACAGGCAGAAAATTCATACCACTCCATATTCGGTAAATGCTTTTCATACTTTTTAAACCACACTTGTAAACGCTCAACCCGTTCTTCAACTTTCACATGCTTATGTACTTGTAAGTCACAATAATAACTGCACAATTCAGCCAGTTCGTCTCTAATGAGATCGTAATTTTTAATTTTAATTAACACCTGTTGACATGTAGCTACTAAATGCTGCAAATAACCACCATCATCTTGATCTTCGCGATAGCGGTAATAATTTTTATCTTCTTTATTTAATGTTACTGCGTCAATCATGGACTCATGTAATGCACGAAAATCTTGTGGGTCTTGCGATGTACTTCTATCACATAAATTATCTAAGTAGTCGCTAATTGTTTGATATGCAACAATAAATTTGATCGCATCCTTTAAAGAGTTCTCTGCTAATAACCCTAAAATTGAACCGCCTTCACAATGAAATGTTTTATGTTTAATACTAGCTAGTGCTTGATTCCGTAGTTCTTCATTAGGAATGTCAGAAGCTAATTTTTTCCAAAAGTCTAGTTCTTGGTGAACGATTGGAAATACTTTTTTATAACAAACATACATTAATCGTACTGGAGTCGTTGGAACAGACAAAATATCACCTCATTATATAATAAAGCCCTGATAAAGTAGGAATGCGGATTGCTGTTATATGAACATGCTTTTGCTCCCATTAAAAGATGAACATAAAGTTGAAACAACATCTTAAAAGCATTATTTTCTATTTTACTGTAAAATATAAGTGACTTCCATTAGTGAGAGGACCTTTTATTCTTCCATAATAGACTTTTAGTAAAAGGATTTCTCCAAAATTGCAAGCTTATTTTACATTTTTTGCCTCGAGTAATCCACATCATTGTCCAATTGAAGTAAAGAGGGAAAGAGCTTAAAAATCATATTTTATTAGGAGTGAGTGTATGTACAAAATTTATCCTTACAAAGAATTATACCCTAAAATAGCCGAAACTGCTTATATCGCTGATTTTGTCACAATTACGGGAGATGTCGAAATTGGTGATCATTCCAGTGTCTGGTTTCAAACGGTTATTCGTGGAGATGTGGCACCTACAAAAATTGGGATGCATTCTAACATACAAGATCTTTGTTGTTTGCATCAAAGCCCAAATAACCCGCTAATCATACATGATTATGTAACGGTTGGTCATCAAGTTACATTACATAGCTGTATTATTCATTCCTATGCATTAATTGGAATGGGTTCGATAATTTTAGATAAAGCGGAAATTGGTGAGGGCGCATTTATTGGTGCCGGGAGTCTCGTTCCACCAGGGAAAAAAATCCCTCCGAACAGTTTAGCTTTTGGCAGACCTGCTAAAGTGATCCGAACATTAACAGAGGAAGACAAAAAAGATATGGAAAGAATCGTCAAAGAATACAGTGAAAAAGCCCAAGTATATAAACAAATGCAAGCAGATAAAAAATAGAGGCAAATCAATGTTGATTGCCTCTCGCCTCTTTAACTATTAGTACTTTGTGCCGCCTTTTTTAATAATTCTGCTTTATCCGTTTTTTCCCATGGGAGATTTACATCTGTCCGACCAAAATGTCCATATGCTGCTGTTTGTTTATAAATTGGTTTCCGTAAGTCTAGCATTTTAATAATACCGGCAGGCCGTAAATCGAAAAATTCTCGAACTAATTTTTCCATCCGTTCTTCACTCACTTTACCAGTGCCAAACGTATCGATAGAAATGGAAACTGGTTGGGCAACACCTATTGCATAGGCCAGTTGAACTTCACACTTATCTGCCAATCCAGCTGCCACAATATTTTTTGCGACATACCTTGCAGCATATGCAGCGGAACGATCAACTTTTGTTGGATCTTTACCGGAAAACGCTCCACCTCCATGCCGTGCATAGCCACCGTATGTATCAACGATGATTTTTCTTCCAGTTAAGCCTGCATCCCCTTGTGGTCCACCAATTACAAAGCGTCCAGTTGGATTGATAAATAACTTCGTCTTGCTATCCATTAACTCTGCAGGTACGACAAAGTCGATTACATACTCTTTAATATTTTTCTTAATTTGATCCAATGATACTTCTGGGTGATGTTGGGTAGATATAACAATTGTATCAATACGAACAGGCTTCCCACCTTCATCATATTCAACTGTTACTTGTGTTTTCCCATCAGGTCTTAAGTAAGGTAAAATTTCTTCTTTCCTTACTTCAGCTAATCTTCTCGATAATTTATGGGCAAGAGAGATTGGTAATGGCATTAATTCCTTTGTCTCATTACAAGCAAAACCAAACATTAGTCCTTGGTCCCCTGCACCAATTGCTTCAATTTCATCATCAGACATTAAACCTTCACGTGCTTCTAAAGCATGATTGACACCCATCGCAATATCTGGTGATTGCTCATCGATTGACGTCAATACACCACAAGTTGCGGCATCAAATCCATATTTTGCTCGTGTATATCCAATATCTCGAACCGTATCACGGACAATTTTAGAAATATCCACATAAGAAGTTGTAGTAATTTCTCCAGCGACTAGCACCAGTCCGGTAGTTACAGATGTTTCAACAGCAACCCGTGCATTGGGATCATCCGAAATAATCGCATCTAGGATTGCATCAGAAATTTGATCACAAATCTTATCTGGGTGACCTTCTGTTACAGATTCAGAAGTAAATAAACGTTTAGACATTTTATACCTCCCATAATAATAATTTCACGGATACCTTGCCCTTTCCCACGTTCTTATAATTAGTATGGTAAAAGAAATAAAATTTATCAAATAACCATGAAAATCATGATAAGATACAGGCAAATAACGAGATGATTTATAAATAAAAAACCTTTCCTAAAGAGGAAAGGTGAACATTCCGTATCCTTTCACTCTTATCGATCAAGGAATATCCTTGCCTCAGGTTAGCACCTTTCTTACACCTCAATTGTTAGTAATTGCGTGTAAGCAGGTTGCTGGGTTTCATAGGGCCTGTCCCTCCACCATCTCAGGATAAGAGTATCCGTTCATCTTGAAATAATACTATACATATTTATTGATGTCAATTCATTTTATACTTTATATATAGTATGCCAAGTACGAACTCGTTTTTATTCAAATTTGCAAATTACCCGTTCTTTGAAAAAAATGTTACATCTAGTGATGAGCGATTAATCTAATTAAATATTGTTACTTTACTTCTACACTAGTGTGTTGGATACCGACATATTTTAATGCAAAAGCTAATTTATCAGACGTAAAAAATTCCGATTTTTTTATAATTCTTGTATAATAGTAGAGAGAATTATTTATCATTTATCCATTTACATAAAATGGATTATAAAAAAGATTCTATAAACAAGCAACAATTTGAGCAAATAGTATAGACTAATACAATAAATATGTTATACTAATTAGCAGGTAAATAACAGAAAATAAAAAAAGGGGTTTAACTAATGAATACTATTAGTACAGTTAATAACTTGCAAACCATCTTGACAAAAGGAAATGCACGTGTCCAACTGCCTGTAGCAAAATTAGTGGAAAAAATCTTAGAAAGAAAAGAAGCAGTTTTAACAAATACTGGTGCTATTTCCGCAACAACAGGCCAGTATACTGGAAGATCTCCAAAGGATAAATATATTGTTGCGGAAAGCTCTGTAAAAGATAAAATTGATTGGGGTTCAGTTAATCAACCGATTTCTGAAGAAATATTTAATCGACTTTATGAAAAAGTTCTCCACTACTTAAAAACGAAAGATGAATTGTTTGTTTTTAAAGGGTATGCTGGTGCCGATAAAAAATATCAATTGCCAATTCAAGTAATTACGGAATATGCTTGGCATAACTTATTTGCTCAGCAATTATTTATTAGGCCGACCGAAGAAGAATTAATGGATCATAAAGCCGATTTCTCTTTAATTTTTGTACCGAAATATTTGGCAGATCCAATTGAAGACGGTCTAAGATCAGAAACATTTATTATTATTTCTTTCGAACAAAAGGTTGTTTTAATTGGTGGAACCGAATATGCTGGGGAAATGAAGAAATCTATTTTTACAGTCATGAATTATTTATTACCTGAAAACAATGTGTTTTCCATGCATTGTTCGGCAAATGTTGGTCAGGATGGGGATGTAGCATTATTTTTCGGATTATCTGGTACTGGTAAAACAACTCTATCAAATGATTCGAAACGTAGACTCATCGGTGATGACGAGCATGGCTGGTCGGCAGATGGTGTTTTTAATATTGAAGGCGGTTGCTATGCGAAATGTATTCATTTATCACGTGAAAAAGAACCACAAATTTTTGATGCAATTACCTTTGGTTCTGTATTAGAGAATGTCGTTATTAACGAGAAGACAAGAATACCAGATTATAATGATGGGAGTTTAACAGAAAATACTCGTGCTGCCTATCCTATTCACAATATCGAGAATATTGTTGAATCCAGTGTAGCAGGACATCCGAAAACAATTGTATTTTTAACTGCTGATGCGTTCGGTATCTTACCACCAATTTCAAAATTAACGAAAGAACAAGCCATATACCACTTCTTAAGTGGTTATACGAGCAAATTAGCTGGAACAGAGCGCGGCATAACGCAACCAACTGCAACTTTTTCCACTTGCTATGGTGCACCATTTTTGCCATTACCTGCATCTCGATATGCGGAAATGCTTGGTGAAAAGATAGATGAACACGGTGCTGAAGTCTTTCTAGTTAATACTGGTTGGACTGGTGGAGAGTATGGTGTTGGTGAACGAATGAATTTAAAATTTACTAGAGCGATGGTCCAAGCTGCAATTGAAGGCAAGTTAACAAATATGGATACAATCCAAGAACCTTTCTTTGGATTGCATATCCCACTGCACGTACCAGGAGTTCCTAACGAAGTATTACAACCTAAAAAAACATGGAAAAATGAACAAGAATATGAGGAAAAAGCTCGTCAACTAGTAACACAATTTGAAGATAACTTTAAAAAGTTTACGGATATCTCAAAAGAAATTATTACTAATGGCGGTCCGGTTTTACGTTGAGTATTAAATGAACAATAGTAGCCAATGAGATTAAGGTCTGATACCACCACTTGTGTGGAACAGACCTTTTTCATTTACTGTCCTTAATTTAGGAAGTTTCTCCCTACTTTAAAGAAAAAAATCTACCAATATTAAAAGGTAGATTTTAACGAATAGACTTTGGATTCAATGCATCTTTAATTCCCTCACCGATAAAGTTAATCGATAAGATTGTCAAAGTAATTGCTAATGCTGGTGGAATCCAAATCCACGGTTTACTTGATAATACATCTGGTTCATTTGCGTAAGATAACATGTTACCCCAGCTTGGAGTTTCAACTGGAACACCGAAACCTAAATAACTTAGTCCAGATTCTGCTACAATCATACTCGCAAAAAGTATTGTAGCTTGCACGATAATTGTAGATAATACATTCGGTAATAAGTGCTTCGCAATAACTATAGAAGGTCTGCACCCTATAGAGACAGCAGCAAGTACGTACTCGTTTTCTTTTTCCGCTAAAATCTTACTTCGGACAATCCTCGCAACTCCACCCCAACTCAAAATGCTAATCGTACCAATTAATACCCAAACACCATTTACCTTCCCATCCAAAATTGCGTTAAGGACGATAACAAATACTATAAATGGGAAAGTTAACACTAAATCAGTAAAACGCATTAATAAGTTATCAATAGCTCCACCAAAATACCCTGCAATAGAACCTACAATTGTTCCTAAAATTATTACAAAGAAAGTACACGATAACCCTATTAGTAAAGAAATTCTACCGCCAAAGAGTAATCTTGTAAATACATCGCGCCCACTCTTATCCGTCCCTAACAAATGCTCGGAAGAAGGTTCTAACGACATTTTTGAAATATTCACTTTTACTATATCTTGTGAAGATATAAAAGGTGCTAGTATAGAAACGATGGCAACAAATAGTAGAAATGCTAAGCTTACCATTGCTAATTTATTTTTTAGGAATTTTCTCCGAGCAATGGCCCATGGCGACATACTTTTTGGTGGTTTGACATTAAGATTAATTGAAGTTTCCCGTGTTGCTTCCATGTATCCATTCCTCCTATTCTACCCTAATTCTTGGATCGACAATTCCATATAATAAATCAGCAATTAAGTTACCTAACAATGTTAATGTTGAAAAGATCATCGTTAAAGTCATTAAAATTGGATAATCACGGGTTGTAACAGAATTTAGGAATAATTGTCCAATTCCAGGATACGTAAAAATTGTTTCCGTTATAATTGCCCCACCAATTATAGAAACAAAATCAAATCCTAAAAATGTAACTAGTGGAATAATTGAGTTTCTTAAAATATGAACATTATATATTTTACTTTCTCTCGTTCCCTTTGCCCTTGCAGTTCGTACATAATCTTTACGACTATTTTCAATAATATCATTCCGTAAAAATTGTGTATAGCTAGCAGTACTTAACAGTCCAAGTACTATTGCTGGTAATAACACGTGATGCAGACGGCTGAGCCAATAATCTAATGTTCCCTTTTCTAAAGAAATGTCTACAGAACCGTTCGATGGGAACCAATTTAAACCAAATGCAAAGAAATAAATGGCAAAAACACCAGCTACGAATGATGGTAATGCTAATCCTAAATAGTTAAAAGTACCGATTGCATGATCACCAAGTGTATATGGTTTTCGACCAGCATATCTCCCCATTAAAAACGCAAAAAAATAGGTTATTAATATGGATGTTATCCCCAAAAATACTGTATTTGGTATTCGTTCCATAATAATATCATTTGCTGGTACTTTATATCTCGTCGATTTCCCAAATTCACCTTGGACAAAATTTTTTATCCAGCGAAAATACTGCTCATGAATTGGGTCATCGTAACCTAACTCTTTTCTCATTTCCTGGATATATTCTTCTGTATGAATATTAGGATCCAGTTCTCCAGTAAATGGGTCCCCTGGCATTAACATTGCCAGGGTGAACACCACTACGGAGATAAGGAAAAGCATTGGTATCATTATGAGAATTCTGCGAAGTGTATATTTTAGCATATGCAATTCTCCTTATCTAGCAAAACATTATTCTTCGTTTTGTTTTAACCACCATTCATGTGGAGAGTTTGTGCCACTTACATCAAATGTAACGTTTTGTAAACGATTATTTAATGCGGAAGCATCTTCAAGCTCTAGGATTGGTAACATTGGTAACTCTTCGTTAATGATAGATTGGAACTCAACGTATAATGCTTTACGCTTATCTGTATCTTGACCAACTACATCAAGGTTAACCGCATCTTTCATAATTTGTAGTGCTTTGTCATTTGTCCAACGTGGGTAGTTGAAGCTTGTGTCATCGCCCCATAATCCCCATGGATCTGGATCTGCACCAGTACTCCATCCACCGAAGAATACTTCTACAGACTTATGATCTTTTTGAATCTGATCATAGTAAAGGTTTGAGTCAGTCATAGTAAGTTTTGTTTTTAAACCTACTTCTTCCCAATATTGTGTTAACTGACGTGCACGAGTTTCAAATGTTGGGTTAGTTGTAGCATAGTGACCGAAGTTGATAACGAACTCGTTACCATTTGGATCTTCAACGAAACCGTCTCCGTTCACATCTTTCCAACCTGCATCAGCTAAGATTTTCTTCGCCATTTCTGGATCATACTTATAGTCATTTGGTAATTCAGAAGAACTTGCTGCAATCCAGTGAGAAGATGGGATAACACTGTTAATTGGTGTTCCTAATCCACCCCAGAATGCATTAATCCATTCTTCACGATTTAATGCATACATCATTGCTTTTCTTAAGTTTTTGTCATTGTATTTATCACGGTTCATGACAACTTTTCCGTCTTTTAATTCCCCAAATTTAAATCCTACGTAGTAGTAAGATAAACCAGGATATCTTTCAACTTTTACATTTGTTAATTTTTCAATTTCTGGTAACTGTGCAGGAGCGATAGAAACCATATCAATATCGCCAGCTTCTAAAGATTTTACAACTAGAGAAGCATCATAAACTTTAATGATGATTTTTTCGATATGTGGTTTTCCACCCCAATAATTTTCGTTTCTAACAAGTTCAACAGACTCACCTGGTAAGACATTTTGTACTTTAAATGGACCTGTACCTACTGGTTCTGTCCGTACTTGTGTGGACTCAGACATTTTGTTAGGATCTATTCCTTCAAAATGCTTTCTGTTCATTGGATATGTCCATAAGTTTTCTAAGTTGTTAATAGCTGCCTCTTCGAAAGTAATTTCAATTTCATGATCGCTAATTTTCTTTAATCCAGCGATGGAATCAGCTTTTCCATCTTTGAAATCAGCCGCACCAACAATTGTAGAAACGTTAGTCCAACGTGGATGATCTTTTACTTTTGCAATAGTTTCAAGTGCAAAAATCCAGTCATCAACAACTAAATCATCACCGTTATGCCATTTTACGCCTTCTTTAATTTTGAAGTTATAGACTTTATTATCTTCTGTTTTCCACTCAGCTAAATGTGGCACAGGCTTTAAATTTTCGTCATATTTGATGAAACCTTCTTGGAAGAATCCGATAATTTCTCCATCAGTTGCATTTTCATAAAAGTTAATATCTAGAAGTCCATTAAAAGACGATGTTAATGCGTAGTTTAATGTTCCTCCATCTTGAGGTTTATTTGGATCTTCTTTTTTCTCTTCACCTTGATTATTGTTGTTATTATTATTGTTTGAACTACTTTCTTCTTTTTTGCCGCCACATGCAGCTAAGAACAAGGAAAGTACTAGCATCATAGATACTAGAAGTAATAACTTCTTTTTCATGATATTCCCCCCGTTTGATTTAATTTTGTACTGCTTTTTCATTTTCCATAAATAATGACTGACCTATGATGACATTAATATAAGAGACAAGCGACTTTGTGCCCAGGCTTCACCTCCTTAAATGTTGGTTTTACTTCAGAACACTCTGGTTTAGCAACAGGACATCTTGTATGGAATGGACAACCAGTCGGCGGATTGGCCGGACTTGGCAGATCACCTGTCAATACAATTCTTTCCCGTTTTCTTTTTGGATCAGGCTCTGGTATTGCGGATATTAATGCCTGTGTATATGGATGAAGGGGTTCATCGTAAATTGCATTTTTATCTGCAAGTTCGACTAAGTTCCCCAAATACATAACGCCAATTCTGTCACTCATATGTTTTACAACACTTAAGTTATGAGCAATAAAAAGATAGGTTAAATCAAAATCTGACTGTAATTCCTTTAATAGATTAAGAACTTGCGATTGTACGGATACGTCTAAAGCTGAAACGGGCTCATCTGCAACAATTAATTTAGGTTTCAATGCCAATGCCCTTGCTATTCCAATCCGTTGCCGTTGCCCCCCTGAAAATTCGTGAGCATATTTATAATAAGCATCTTCTGGAAGACCAACTCGGTTAAGTAAATTCATTACTTCTTCCTTAATCTCTTTTTTATTCTTATAACCAAAGTTTTTGAAAGGCTCAGAGATTACATCACCAATCATTTGCATCGGATTTAATGATGCATATGGATCTTGGAAAACCATTTGGAAGTCCTTTCTTGCTTGGCGTAATTCTTTACCACGGACATTCGTTATGTCTTTCCCATCGAAAATAATTTGGCCGCTCGTTGCATTTAACAAACGTAAAATTGTTCTACCTGCTGTTGATTTGCCACAACCTGATTCTCCAACGAGGCCTAACGTTTCTCCTTTTTTTATTTCAAAGGATATGTCGTCCACCGCTTTTACTTGACCAATTGTTCTGCGAAAAAAACCGCCTTTTATAGGATAGTAGGTTTTTAGATTTCTAACCTCTAATAATTTGTCCTTTGCTGCATTCGTTTCTCCAAAATGATTCAAATCTCTCTCTGTGATGCTCATGATTGTATCATCCCTTCTTTCGGCTTGCTCGTTTCAAATAGCAAGCATGCAACTTCGTGTCCCTTTTCTGCTTCTGCTAGTACTGGTGTTATTTCAAAACATTCAGGTGTGGCCACTGGACAGCGATTAGCAAACCTACATCCAACTTTTGGCATATTTTTTAACGAAGGAACAATTCCTTCAATAGAAGCTAGCTTTTCCACTACCTCTTCCATTTTTGGTATGGATCCCATTAAAAGTTTCGTATAAGGGTGCTTTGGATTGTAGAATAGCTCTTCTACATTTGTCCGTTCAACAATTTTCCCTGCGTACATGACGATAACTTCATCACACATCTCTGCAACTACCCCTAAATCATGGGTGATTAAAATGATCGACATATCATTTCTATCTTGAATATTTTTTAATAATTCTAATATTTGGGCTTGGACTGTTACATCTAAAGCTGTTGTTGGCTCATCAGCAATTAGTAATTGCGGCTGGCAGGCGATTGCCATCGCAATCATGACCCTTTGTCTCATTCCACCAGATAATTGGTGTGGATATTCATCTACAATTTTTTCTGGTCGAGAGATACCGACACTTTTTAAAAGCGTAACAGCCTCCACTCGCGCCTTTTCTTTTGATATTTTCATATGGTTAAATAAAACTTCTGTTAATTGATAACCTATTGTAAAGACTGGATTAAGAGATGTCATCGGTTCTTGGAAAATCATTGCAATATCCTTACCGCGGACTTTATTAAAATCCTTTTCTGATAGCTGATCAATTCTCGTTCCATTAAAGGTAATTTCACCATTACGGATTTGCCCGATTCCTTTTGGCAACAAGTGCATGATAGATAGTGACATAACACTTTTTCCGCAACCAGATTCACCAACAATACCTAGCACTTGACCTTTTTTCACTTTAAACGAGACATTATCAACAGCATTGTAATATTCCCCATCAATTTTAAATGCTGTTTCTAAGCTGTTCACCTCTAATAATATTGTTTCCCCTTTAGTTGTTCCGTGTTTGTTATTCATGACACACCTCTAATTTATTAAATATTCTGTCAATTAAGTTTCAATAAATCTACTTTTTTTATGTACTTATGGAATTTAAGAATAAATTCTTTTCCATATTGCTGGGTCCGGATATTATTTGATTATTTAATTTTATCTGCCATGTATTTAGATTAAATAATATTACAGTTACATTACAATTGCAAGACTTTTTTATTATTTTCCTATAAAAAAAATTTTGTTAATATACATTGTTATTCTGATAAAGTTGAATTAACTAATACTTACTTTTTATATTATTAATAGAATACTATCTAAATATAGATAATTCAAGTACTTTGTCCTAATTTTTTTCAGAAATTTTTTATTAACAAAACAATGCTAATTATTAGTTTTATGAAACCTGTTTGACAGGCTTCATATGAAGTCAGCGATTTGTTTTATTATTTTTAAATATAATTAATGTCTTGTTGTTCTAGGCATACACACATTTTTATCTCTTTACATAGAATAATGTATCAAATACATTTAACCAGTTTACTCATTTATTTCCTTGCTTACAAAATCTTATTATCGACATGTACAACAAAGTCATTTATTAGGACTGTTCATTTTTCCTTCGTGCTAGTTTGTCAGTTAAGTTGAAGTAACTTGGAAAGTCTTTTTTTATTTTGCTGAATTAATTTGGGGAGGATAATTTATGAAAAAATTCATTAAGTTATGTGTCGTTTTTATAAGTATTATGATGCTTTTGTCGTTAAGTTCTTGTGGCAAACATGACAAGGATACAATTCGGATTGCTGAAGTTACCCGTTCCATCTTTTATGCACCACAATATGTAGCTATTGAAAAAGGTTTTTTTGAAGAAGAGGGTATAGAAATTAAATTACAAACTACTTGGGGTGGAGATAAGACGATGACAGCGTTAATATCAGATGGTGCTGATATTGCTTTAGTTGGTTCAGAAACTAGCATTTATGTTTATACACAAGGCAGTGACGATCCAGTTATTAATTTTGCCCAAGTAACTCAAACAGATGGAACATTTCTTGTTTCTCGAGAAAAGCTTGACAACTTTACATGGGAGATGTTGAAAGATTCCACTTTTTTAGGTCAAAGGAAGGGTGGTATGCCACAAATGGTTGGTGAGTTCGTCTTAAAAAAACACGGTATCGATCCTCATAACGACTTAGAGTTATTACAAAATATAGATTTTGCAAATATCGCTAATGCATTTGCATCGGGCACAGGAGATTTTGTCCAATTATTTGAACCGCAAGCGAGCATGTTTGAACAAGAAGGAATAGGTTATATTGTTGCTTCTTTCGGAACTGAAAGCGGCCATGTTCCATATACAACTTTTATGGCGAAAGAAAGTTTTATTAACGATAATCAAGATTTAGTGGAACGTTTCACACGTGCAGTTTATAAAGCACAACAATGGGTGTATGACCAGCCAGCACAAGAAGTTGCAAAAATAATCCAGCCTTACTTTGAAGACACTGAATTAGAAATAATTGAAATGGTTGTGGAACGTTATAAAGGACAAAAATCGTTTGCTGAGAATCCTTTATTAGATGAAGAAGAGTGGAAGAATTTACAAGATATTATGGAAGAAGCTGGTGAATTACCAGAACGGGTAGACCATGGAACATTAGTTAATATAGAGATTGCAGAAAAAATTATGAAATAATATTCATTCCTGCTTCAATTACTTTTTTCCGAGTTTCTACTATATAAATACTTTTTTAGTATAGTATTTTTCATTATAAATTTAAGGAGGCCGTACATGAGCATTTTATCGGTTAATGATGTTACCCATCTTTATTTCTCAAAAAATTCAAAAACGACGGCACTCATGGATATTTCCCTCTCTATTGAAGAGGGAGAATTTGTTTCATTAATTGGTCCAAGTGGTTGCGGTAAATCAACACTACTTTCTATTATTGCTGGCTTAATTAGCCCAACAGTCGGGAAGGTTGTTATAGAAGGGGAAACAGTACAAGAGAATAAGAAACAAATCGGCTACATGTTGCAACAAGATTATTTATTTCCTTGGAAAACAATAAAAGAAAATATTTTATTAGGATTAAAAATAAACGGAAAGTTAACAGCAGAAAAAACAACCCAGTCTTTGCAATTGTTAGCCGAAATTGGCTTGTCAGGAGTTGAAGAACAGTTTCCAACCCAGTTGTCCGGGGGAATGCGACAGCGAGTAGCATTAGTAAGGACACTTGCTACTAATCCGAAATTACTTCTTTTAGATGAACCATTTTCGGCTTTAGATTATCAGACTAAGTTAAAATTAGAAGATCTCGTCTTTGAAATTTTAAAACAATATAAAAAAACCGCGTTACTTGTCACACATGATATTGGCGAGGCAATTGCAATGAGCGATCGAATTATTCTCATGTCTAAAGGCCCGGGAACGATTTTTAAAGTTTTTACGATTCCAGATGAGTTGAAACAACTGACACCATTTGAAGCAAGAAACCATCCGAATTACAATGAATATTTCCAACAAATATGGAAGGAGTTGGAAAGTTTTGAAACAGAAAATTGATATTGATCTATTACACTCCAAATATAAACAATCAATGATTCGAGAAAAACGCATCGTCATCTTTTTCCAACTTTTCATCTTTCTATTATTTTTCGCTGCTTGGGAACTAGCCAGTCAACTTAAATGGGTGAATCCATTAATATTCAGCTCACCATCAAAAGTATCGAGTTTATTTTGGGAAAATATCGTTGATGGTTCGCTCATTACTCATATTACGACTACCTTGTTTGAAACGGTGCTTGGATTTATCCTAGGAACTGTGCTTGGAACACTTCTTGCTGCAATGCTTTGGTGGTCACCGCTGCTTTCCAAAATATTAGATCCTTATTTAGTAATTTTAAATGCCATGCCAAAAGTTGCACTCGGGCCAATTTTAATCGTTGCACTCGGGCCAAAAATGACTTCCATTATTGCAATGGGAGCTATCATTTCTATCATCATTACAACAATTGTCGTATATACATCTTTCCGTGAAGTCGATCCTAATTATGTAAAAGTACTGCAAACATTCGGTGCCACAAGATCACAAATTTTTAAAGAAGCGATTTTGCCTTCCTCTTTTCCAACTATTATTTCGACATTAAAAGTTAATGTCGGTCTATCCTGGGTCGGTGTCATTGTCGGAGAATTTCTCGTATCTAAACAAGGTTTAGGATATTTAATTATTTACGGTTTCCAAGTATTTAATTTTACCCTCGTTATGTTATCTTTACTAATAATTGCCATATTTGCGACTATTATGTATAAATTAGTCGAATTAGTAGAGAAAAAATTAATCAGACATTAAGCTAGCAAGAAACTGTCCCTTTAATTTATTTTTTAGGGACATCTTTTTTTATATCGATATTTATAGTAAATGCCTTTCAATGAAGTTCAAACAACTAGGTATTACTTCATCTTGCATGATAAAACTATACTCTTTACTCAATCTTTCTTGGAGGAGCTCCTTCGACTTTAAGACAGGTCCATCTGTTTCAAAAAAGTATGTTTGATTTCCGTCAAATTTTTGTATTTTTGCATAAAAAACAGATTTAACAAATGGATTATCCTTAGCCTCTACTAAATATTCCGCAACAAATCGAATTTCTTCGATGATTCCACCAGTTTCCTCTAGTACTTCCCGTCTTGCCGCTTCTTCCAACGTTTCTCCTTTTTCAACTTTACCACCTGGAAATTCCAAGCCCCTTACTTTATGCTTTGTTAATACCCATTTATCAAGATAACTACATATCACTAAAACATGAATGGACCTTAGTGGAAATTTATTTTTTTGGAATGATAATTGCACCTTTTGTCCATTTTTATCTAAAAAAATTTCCAAAGTTTTCACTCCTTTATATTCGTAATGTTATTTTAGCATATTTTTGACATCCGATTACTTCTAATCTAGGTATTAAGTAGGATTTTCTATAAAATTGAACCTTTTACAGCAATTATATCGTACAATAACTGTCGATACGAAAAAATTAGGAGTGTGAAAATCGATGAAAAAATGGATTCAAATTTTATTCATAGGTATAGTTCTTTTATTTATTTCTGCTTGCGGAACTACTGCAAAACCAACGGGCGATGGAAAAGTTAGTGGAAATAGTTCATTGACATTAGAACAAGTGTATGAAAAGTCATTAACGGCAACAAGTAACTTAAAAAGTGTAACGTTAAATATGGATATGTTACAAAAGATGCAATTTGGTGCAGATAGTGAACCGATCTCAATTACAATGAATACGGATGCAGACGTTTTAATTGATCCGCTTTCCATGCATCAAACAATTAGAATGGAAGGGATGGAAGTAACACCTGAAACAGAAGTGGAACTCTATTTAACGCAAGACGGAGTATATTTCTTTGCACCAGAATCTAATGAATGGATCAAAATGCCAAATGAAATGTACGAAGAGATAAGTCAAATGCCTACTAATCAACTAGACATTAATGAACAACTGAAAGTTCTGCAACAGTTTATTAAAGATTTTACATTCGAACAGAACGACAATCACTATATTCTTCATTTAAATGCAGCTGGTGATAAATTTAAAGATATTATGAAAGAATTAGCACCTATTTCAGAAACAGCAGTTCTTGGTGAATTAGATATTTTAGATATGTTTCATAATTGAAAAATTACAATATGAAATCTATATAAATAAAAATACTTTTTATCCTGAGAATATGAAAATTGATTTAGATATGAGTTTTACTATGGAAGGAGAAACATTAACAACAAGTCAAACTTCGACGATGAAGCTATCAAATTTTGATAAAATTGATCAAATTATTGTTCCAAAAGAAGTATTAGATGCTGCTGTTGAATATGATTTTGGAAGCTAAAAACAATTAATAAATGAAATAGCACTTTAATAATTTTCAAAAGGTTGCTCACTATAATAGGAGCAACCTTTTGTAATTCAAAAATCATGTTTAATTTTTCATTAGCAGGGAAAATAGTCTGTAATAATGAATGCTCCAACAAATATAGGAGGACTGACAATGAAATTCATCGATGATGTGTATAATTATTATAAGGATCGGCTAACAGCAGATGAAGAAGATATTGATTTACTAGTCGGAGCAATACTGCAAGAACTTTCTCGGGAAGATATGTTATTATTGTTAGCTGAACTTAGTTATGAAGAGTTATTTGAAATAACTGGAACATATATGGTTAATCAGTTGAAAGAAAAAATGATTAATAAAGAAAGTAAAGATACCGAAAGTATTGATAAACCTAACTTCTTTCACTAAAAATTCTTCATGAAATCAATTAGTAAAAAGCTCGCCATGTTAAGGCGAGCTTTTTCATTAACCTATATATGCACGTAACATCCAGCTATGTTTTTCCAAGCTAGTAAGGATGCCTAATAATAAATCGTTTGTTCCTGGCTCGTTTTCAGTTAGTGCTAAACCAGCATTTAATTTATCCATAATTGTGCGGAAGTCTGCTAATAATTCTTCGACCATTTCCTTTTCAGTTCCTACAGTTGTTGCTTCTTTGGTTGTCGCTGTTTCTAAGCATTCTTTTAATGTTGAAATAGGAGTTTCTCCAACTGTTAATAAACGCTCTGCGATGTCGTCAACATGACCAGTAACCTCATTATATAATTCCTCAAATTTTTCATGTAATGTGAAAAAATGAGGTCCTTTAACAAACCAATGATAATGATGGAGCTTCATATACATGACAGTAAAGTCTGCTAAAAGTCCATTTAAATTTCCTTTAATCTCATTATTAATCATTGTAATCCCTCCAAATTATACTAAAGTTAAGGAAATCATGCTTTTCTTTATCTACTTTTTTCCTTTCGTGTTACAATTATGTATGGAAAAAAGGGGTAAGTGAATTATTGAGCAAACAATAATATAAAACGATACACATTTAAGTAGCAAAATTCCTTACTTCCATATAATAGCATAACGATTTCCATACATTGGATAAATCTGTGAAAGAATGATGAATATTCATTTAAGAATTATTGACATCAGCTAATATTACGAATACACTTTATCATTAATAACAAACTAAAGGAAGTAGACTAACGATGATAAAAAAAGCCTTCATAGGTTTCATACGTTTTTATCAAAAATTCATATCGCCAATAAAGCCTCCTACATGTAGGTTTTACCCAACATGTTCAAGTTATGGTTTAGAAGCGGTGGAAAGGTTTGGAGCTTTAAAAGGGGGATATTTAACAATCAAACGTATTCTAAAATGTCACCCGTTACACCCTGGCGGTATTGACTATGTACCATTAGAATGGCCGAAAAAGAAGACAAATAATTAGGGACGTTATTAGTGAATGAACTATTTTATTCGAATAATCAATTTTAAGCCGACTTCGCATTCAATCGCTGTGCAAGTCCGGCTTATTTGTTTTTTTTGTATTTTGAATGAGATGCCGCAAAATGTACATATTCTAATACAGAAATTGATTAGTCAATTATGTTTTCAACAAATCCAAAACTCCTGTTAAAAAAATTTTTTCTTGCAATCACCATTAATGTCGTGTAATATACAAAAGGGATATAAATCGTAATCAATACGATTTATACAGGGACTATTTCTGAAGGGAGAATTAGGATGAAACATAAACATAAGTTTTTACAAATGGGAATAAGTTTTTTAATAATCTTTGCCATTACAATTTTACTTGCTAGTTGTAACATTAAAGAAACAAGTAATAAAAAAGATAGTGTCATTTTAACTATTTATACAACCGTCTATCCGCTACAAACTTTTTCGGAAAAAATTGGAGGAAAATACGTTCATGTTCAATCCATTTACCCCCCTGGTGTAGACGAACATACTTATGAGCCATCTCAGAAAGATATTATCGACATTGCTAACAGTGATCTATTCTTCTATATTGGCTATAATTTAGAAGGATTTGTCAATAAAACCAAATCCATTATGGAAAAAGAAGGAGTAAAAGTAATCGCAACAGGAGAGTTAATTCATTTGGATAACGAGCAAGAAGGACATGACCACGATGATGAGCAAGAAGGACATGACCATGGTGATGAAAACGATGGACATGACCAGGATGGCGAACATGATGAGAATGAGCATGACGGGCACAATCACGGTTCGATAGATCCCCATTTATGGATTGACCCATTATATGCAAAACAGTTAGCAAAGGTCATTTTTGAAAATATTAGTGCAAAAATGCCTGAACAGAAGGAGTACTTCCAGAAAAATTACGATGAGTTAGCAGAAAATTTACAAGCTTTACATGAAAAATATGTTGAACTATCGAATAATAAAAAACGCTCGCAATTTATTGTTTCCCATGCAGCATATGGCTATTGGGAAAAACGGTATCATTTAGATCAGTTAAGTGTCAGTGGAATTTCAACATCTCAAGAGCCATCACAAAAGCAGTTAAAAGAAATTATTGATACTGTAAAAGAAGCAAAATTAAACTATATATTAGTAGAGCAAAATATTAATAATAGACTAGTAGATGTTATTCGAAAAGAAGCAGGGATTTCTTCTTTGCCGATTCATAACCTTTCTGTATTAACAGAAAAAGATATTCAAGCTGGGGAAGACTATTTTTCTTTAATGGAAAAGAACTTAGAAACTTTACAAAAAGCGTTAAATGATTAAACAAATAAACTGAGGTGAAAAATGCTTTCTGCCTCAGTTTTTTATCAATTTACATACGGTTTAGAATTTAGTCTATCCTTTCATCAATAACAAGCTGTTTTAACAATCTCCTCAATATTTTATTAGAACCATTGCGAGGCAGCTCGTTCACTTCTCGCCATTTTTTAGGAATTTTGTATTTAGCTAATCTTTGCTGACAAAACGAAATAAGTTCCACCTCTGAAACTTGGTATCCTTTTTTAACGACATAAAAGGCAATCGGAACTTGTCCCCACTGTTGATCATTGATACCAGTAACAGCCGCTTCCGCAATTGCTTTATGGCTTTGGATAACGTTCTCAATTTCAGCTGGGTAAACATTCTCTCCGCCAGAAATAATTAAATCTGAACGCCTGTCAACTACATATAAAAAGCCTTCTTTATCTAAATAGCCAACATCACCAGTAAAAAACCAGCCATCGCTCGTAAAGCTTTCTTTATTCGCAGTTGGGCGATTATAGTAACCACTAGTTACATTTGGTCCCTTGACAACAATCTCGCCGATCTCCATAGCTTGCAATTCCATTCCATCTTTTATGATTTTCAATTGAGCTGGAAACAGTGGTTTCCCCGCAGACCCTAATTTCACCATGCTGTACTCTGGACTTAATGTAACAATTTGTGAAGCAGTTTCCGTCATACCGTACGTTTGAAATATAGGAATCTTTTTTTCTTTACATTTCTCTAATAAACTTTGTGAAATTGGTCCCCCTCCTAAAAGCATGCAACGGAAATTTGGATGATAGTTACGATTTTCAAGGTCTTCAAGTAGTCGGCTAACCATCGTAGACACAACAGAAATAATAGTTGTTCTCCCACTAATAAGTTCGTCATTTATTTTTTTCTCATCGAACTTTTCGTGAAGGATAATAGGAATTCCGTATATAACACTTCTTATTAGAATGGAAAAGCCGCTAATATGGAAAAGCGGAACAGATAGGAGCCACGTATCATTATCGTGCAGCCCCAGATTTAGTGCCGATCCAATTGCGCTCCACCAATGGTTGCCATAGGATTGGCATACACCTTTCGGAAATCCAGTAGTCCCTGATGTGTATAATATTGTACATATGTCAGTTAACGTAAACTCCCTAACTAGTGGGAACTCTGCTTCTTCCGCCTGCTCTAGTTCAGCCTTTGTAATTATTTGAACACCAATTTTACTTTTAATTGGAAAAATACTTTGATCGACAATGAGGTGCTTTACGCCACTATCAGTTAATTGAAATAGTAGTTCCTGCTCAGATAGTCTCGTATTTAATAAAATGGTTGTACAGCCTATTAATTGAAGGGAGTGAAGGGTAATTACCGTATCAATATGATTGTTAAGAAATGTTGCCACTCTATCCCCTTTTTTAATACCTAAAGTTGTTAACCTTTTACTCGTGCATTTAACCTGTACAAATAACTCTTGAAATGTTAATACTTGCCCTTGAAAAACGATTGCGATTTTATTAGGTGTTAACGACGCACGCTTTACAAGCCAGTTAGGAATAACTTCTGTGGAATGCAAAATTTCCCCTCCTTTACATTTTCCTACATAAAGAAGCGGGCCTGTCTAGAAAAATGCCTCCTCTGACAGTCCCGCTCATATTACTTAAAGACTTTCCTTATTATGGGAAACGTGGGAATTGATCAAAGTCAGGCTTCCGCTTCTCTTTAAATGCGTCGCGTCCTTCCTTCGCTTCCTCGGTTGTGTAATACAATAACGTAGCATCACCAGCAAGTTGTTGAATTCCCGCTAGTCCATCAGAATCAGCATTGAAGGCTGCTTTTAAGAAGCGGATTGCTGTAGGACTTTTCTCTAAAATTTCTTCACACCATTTCACTGTTTCTTCTTCCAATTGTTCCAGTGGTACAACTGTATTTACCAGTCCCATTTCTAATGCTTCTTGTGCATTATATTGACGACATAAATACCAAATTTCACGAGCCTTTTTATGTCCAACAATTCTTGCTAAATATCCAGCTCCATAACCACCGTCAAAACTACCTACTTTTGGCCCTGTTTGTCCAAAAATCGCATTGTCAGCGGCAATCGTTAAGTCACAAACGATATGTAACACATGACCTCCACCAATGGCATATCCTGCAACCATGGCGATAACTGGCTTCGGAATAACTCGAATTAATCGTTGCAAATCTAAAACATTCAGCCGTGGAACTTGGTCCTCTCCTACATAGCCACCGTGGCCACGAACTTTTTGATCACCGCCAGAACAGAATGCTTTATCTCCAGCACCTGTTAAAACAATAACTCCAATTTTTGAATCATCGCGAGCATAACTGAAAGCATCAATAAGCTCCATCACTGTTTTAGGTCGAAAAGCGTTTCTTACTTCGGGACGATTTATAGTGATTTTCGCGATACCATTATATGTTTCATATAAAATATCTTCATACTTTCTCTCATTAACCCATTCTCTTACCATGTTTTGTCCTCCAATCCTATTCATTTAAAAAGTCCATTACCATTTTAACAAATTTTTCTTTTTTTTCCACGTGAATTGCATGTCCAGAATCATGTATTTCTGCATATATACCATTAGATAATAAACTTACCATTTCTTTACCAATTTCACAAAATTTTCGATCCTCTTCCCCTGTTAAAATTAAAACTGGGTGTGTAATTTTAGACAAATGCCCCCACCATGAAGGTTGTACCCCAGTCCCCATTCCTTTTAAACTATTTGCTAGACCAATAGGATTTTGAGATATTCTTTCCTGTCTTATATATTTCTTTGTTTGTTCATCTAATAATTTTTGAGTTGAAAAAAGAGGGATGTTCTCCCAATAATTAACAAATTCTTCTATTCCCTTTTCCAAGAGGAAATTTGCTAACTTTTTATCATTACATTGTCTTTGCAGTCTTTCTTCTTTTGTTTTCAAACCTGGGGAACTGCTTTCCAAAACACATTTTTTCACACGGTCTGGCTGCATACATAAGAAAGATAATGCTACACGTCCACCCATTGAATAACCTAATATATTCGTTTTCTCTATCTTTAATTTTGTTAATAATACTGATATGGACTCAACAACAGACTCCATAGTGAAATATTTAATATTTGCCGAGCTATCTGTCTGCCCATGACCTGGTAAATCAAGAGTAATTACAAGAAATTTTGAACTTAACTGCGGGAGTATTGGAGCCCAACTTTCTTTCGTTCCTGTAAACCCATGTAGTAACAGTAATGGTTCTCCATCTTCAGGACCAAACAAATTAAAACTATATGACATTCCATTTATCAATACATTCACTTTTTATCGCACCTTACAAAAAAAGTTAAAGTAGTTTTCTTATTTCCTGGGAAACATAATCCCAATAATTTCGACGCAAATTTGCATTTTCCTCTCGATTTGTAAATACTTCTATGACAGTCAATCCGGTATTTTCCTCTGAAACTTTCATGGCTTTTGCAAATTCATGCCAATTTTCCACACTAAAATATGTGCCATCGTACATTTTTACCGCATACTCATATTGTAAATCTGTCGGTGTGCCAAATAATGTTTCAAAATGGTTCGGATGTTGTTTTTGTGGGAGGAGTGAAAAAATACCACCTCCGTTATTATTAATCAAGATAATCGTTAGTTTTAAGTGATGTAATTTAGCAGCCAACAATCCATTTAAATCATGATAAAAACTTAAATCACCAATAACTAAGTACGTATTTTTTTCAATCACACTAGTTCCTAATGCGGTAGACACTACTCCATCAATACCGTTAACTCCTCGATTTGCAAGAAGTTTTATTTTTTTCTTCGTGTATTGGAAAAAGGAGTCTGCGTCCCTTATTGGCATACTATTACCTATTACTACAGTAGCTTCATCAGGTAATAAAGAGGACAGCAAATGGAATATTTTCCCTTCGTTAATACTATCCTCGGATTCATTGATTATTTTTGAAGCATTCTTCACAAAATGATTAAGTTCAACCCATTTATCATTCCAATCGGTCACAGCTTCATAATTATTCAAATAAGTATAAAGCCGATTGCAAAAAATTGTTTCATTACAATAAATCATTTTATATGCACTTGCTACCGGATCACGCCAACCTGAACGTTCATCAATAACCATTTGTGATACTTCCTGGTGTTCTTTCAAATAAAATGATAACGCCTTCGAAATAGGCATTGCACCAAATCTTACAATTAACTCTGGTTTTAATGAATCTCTCACCGTCCGGTCACGCAAAAATGTATCATAGCCATCAATAATTTGTCTGCCATATTGAATACCTGATCGCAATTGGGAAAGAGGATCCGCCAATATTGGATACTGAAGTTTTTCCGCAAGAGCGAAAATCGCATTCGCAAATCCTTCATCATACTTGTCTATTGGACCGCAAATAATGACTCCTTTTTTTGGGAGACAGTCGGCAATATTTCGATAATCACTATCTAATAAATCCAGTTGCCCATTATTCACCTGAACTGTTTTTATCCGATTATTACGAGCAAATTTTAATGGATCTTCCATATTTGGAATAAGTGGTTCCCGTAACGGAAAATTCAAATGAACTGGCCCAAATGGGGCTTGCTTTGCCCTATTAATTGCTCTTGAGCATACTGTTCGAATGTAATGCAACATTGATTGTGTATCTTCCGGTAAAGGTAAATCAATAAACCATTTTACATGTTTACCGTATAAGTCGATTTGATCAATTGCTTGAGGAGCACCAACATCTCTAAGTTCATGTGGTCGATCCGCTGTTATGACAATTAATGGTACTCTTGCATATTTTGCTTCAACAATTGCTGGAAAATAGTTTGCCGCGGCTGTCCCTGAAGTACAAACGATTGCAACTGGCTCATTGGCAGTTTTGGCGATTCCTAAAGCAAAAAAAGCTGCTGATCGTTCATCCATATGCATCATCACATTAATTTCAGGATGTTCAGCTAGTAACATAGCAATCGGTGTGGAACGTGACCCAGGACTAACAACGACTCTTTTTACACCAGATTGAGCTAATTCATCTACAAAGGCACCAATGTATCTCGTTAAAGCTTGTGTGTAATTAATCATCCAGTTGTCCTCCTAATAATCGTAACATTGGGCGAAATTTTATATTCGTTTCTTCGTATTCTAGTTGTGGATCAGAATCTTTTACAATTCCACAACCGGCAAAAATAGACGCTTCCTTCCCTTGTAACAGTCCTGAACGGATACCTACAACGAATTCTCCATTGCCTCTATAGTCCACCCAGCCAATTGGGGCAGCGTACATACCTCTTTCAAATAACTCTAAATCACGAATCAAGGATAGTGCCGTTTCTTTCGGTGTACCTCCTAATGCTGGTGTTGGGTGTAACTCGCTAACTAAATCGAAAATAGTATGATGATCCATTAACCGTCCTTCGACTGGAGTATATAAATGTTGAATATCCCTAATTTTCATTAAATCTGGTCGATTAGGCTTTTTTATTGAATCACAGTATTTAAAAAATGCATCCGTAATCATTTGCACAACAAATTGGTGTTCTGCTAAATTTTTCTTGTCATTTAATAATTGTTCGCCTAAAAAATTATCTTCATCCTTGTTACTCCCCCTCTTTGCCGAACCTGCGACACAGGAGGAAAACACCTTTGTCCCTATTTTTTTCACTAAACGTTCTGGACTTGCACCAATAAATATATCTTCTTTACTTTCTAATGCAAATACATAACTATCTTGCTGTTCAGATACTAATTTTTGAATTATATGTTCATTAGATATATCATTATCGAATGCTAAACGAATTTCACGGGCAAGTACAACTTTTTGGAGATAATGATCATTTAATAATGTAATTGCCTCTTGAACATTATTTATCCATTTATCTGCCTGATCATCCAAAATTTTTGGTTCCATTTCTTCTAGACGAATATAGTTATCGGTTTGCTTTTTTATACAATTAATAATTTTTTCTCTTTTTTCAATTAGCTGATTAGTCAACTCCAACGGATCAGATTTATTTGTACAAACTATATTAATTGTTAAAAAACTGCCATTTTCTGTTACTGTAATCATGAACTCGGGTATATAAAAAAGACCATTTTGGAAATTCTTCCACAACTGATTATCTAAGTGAACATGATCGAATGATAAGCTGCCAAAAAGCAAAGGTCCTACTGCTTGTTCTTCAAAAGGGTTATCAATAATGGCATTAGCTCTTATTTGCTCCCATTGATCTGAAACTTCTTTAAACCGATCATCTGTTGCTCCGATTTTGATGCATTTTACAAAACCAAAACCATATATACTAGTACTTTTATCTTTCCAAAAAAACTTTTGACCTTTCAAGTATGGATTTTTTGGATAAAAATTTATCTTGTTTACCATACTTATTAAGATATTGCTATCTTTTTCCTGTGCTTTTTGAATTCCATTTTCTAATAGCTTATTTATTGTTAATGAACTATGTCCATCTAGAGCCATTGTTTATTCACCTCGATAAAAACTTCTAAAAATCTAGTATTAGTTTAAAATAAACCTAGTTAACTAATTATATTGTTTGTTCAAATATGTAACTAAAATTAATTATACCATGAATAAAAAAAATTAACTGCATTGAAAAGCTGTATGTGTTATTTCCAATATACCTCTTTTTGAAATTTTTCCCTTACTTGCTAAAAATCATATTCGATAAAAATATTAATTCATTGACACCTATCTTCGTATTTCATAAACTTAAAATAAGATACTGTTCACAAGTTATTCAAAAATACTGCTGAGGAGAGATTTTCATGCAACCAAGAATGCAAGCAAAGGAGACAAGCCGTATTGAACATATACCTATTGAGAGAAATGAAGGCTGGAAAGTTTGGTGGCAATTAACGAGACCACATACTTTAACAGCAGCATTTGTACCAGTATTTATCGGCACAGTAATCTCCTATCAATACAATCAATCTTTACATGTTGGGTTGTTTTTAGCAATGTTAACCGCAAGCTTATTCATACAAGCAGCAACAAACATGTTTAATGAGTACTATGATCATAAACGTGGTCTTGATAATGAACACTCAGTTGGAATCGGCGGTGCAATCGTCCGAGACGGTGTCAAACCGAAAACCATATTAACATTAGCTATTAGTCTATGTATTGGAGCGGTATTATTAGGAATTTATATTTGTATGAATAGCACATGGTGGATTGCCCTTGTTGGCTCTATTTCTATTTTAGTAGGGTATTTATATACAGGGGGACCATTTCCAATCGCTTATACTCCTTTTGGTGAATTAATGTCAGGACTATTTATGGGAGTAGTAATAATCTTAATTTCATTTTATATTCAAACTGGCGTAATAACTGATATTAGCATCCTTGTCTCAATCCCTATCGCTATTTTAATAGGGGCCATTAACTTATCAAACAATATTCGTGATTTGGACGGGGATAAAGAAAATGGTAGAAAAACTTTAGCGATATTAGTAGGAAGAAACAATGCTATCAAAATTTTAGCCGCAATGTTTATCGTATCTTATCTATTTGTTTTTGCACTCATACTTTTTAATGATTTAACACCATGGTTACTAATTGTATTAATAAGCTTACCGAAACCAATAAAAGCTGTAAAACAATTTATTGGTAAAACAAAGCCTTTAGAAATGATGCCTGCCATGAAAGCAACTGCTCAAACAAATACTTTATTTGGCATTCTAGTATCTATTGCATTCCTATTCTCTTATTTATTTTAAGAAATTATCAATTATATAGACGCTCGTTGTAAGCTACAGACTTCGAATAGTTCCATTTATTCTTCTCTTTTTGTAACAATTGCATCTTCTAAACCTGGGAAAAATATGGTATTATTCATATACACGCTTCTCCTCTTTTAACTTGTATCTTTGTCAATTCAAGTATAAAAGAAATTGGAGATAGCGTGTTTTTTTATGCTTACATAAATTGACCTTTATCCCCAACATATGGTTTAGAGTCTTTAGTATAGAGCCAAAAAAAAGAGATTATTTAAAAGTAAATAACTTTTAAATAATCTCTAGACCGAAATTATTATGACCCGTACGGGATTCGAACCCGTGTTACCGCCGTGAAAGGGCGGTGTCTTAACCGCTTGACCAACGGGCCGCAGTATGGAGAAGGCGGGATTCGAACCCGCGCACCGGTAACCCGATCTAACGGTTTAGCAAACCGTCCTCTTCAGCCACTTGAGTACTTCTCCAATTAATGGCTCCGCAGGCAGGATTCGAACCTGCGACCGATCGGTTAACAGCCGATAGCTCTACCACTGAGCTACTGCGGAATAATAAATTTATAGAAATGGGCCTGAATGGACTTGAACCATCGACCTCACGCTTATCAGGCGTGCGCTCTAACCAGCTGAGCTACAGGCCCATTATGTTAATGGAGCGGGTGATGGGAATCGAACCCACGACAACAGCTTGGAAGGCTGTGGTTTTACCATTAAACTACACCCGCATTATAAAATTATGGTTATTTTTTAAGTATTTGTTCTTGAAAGCAGATAGCCTTCCTTGTCATGCCTCTTCCTCTGATAGCTTATTCGAAGATGTTGGATGCGTCGAGGCAACTCGTAGTATTTTCAAAGATGTATTGCTCGTGGCTGTGGTTTTACCATTAAACTACACCCGCATTATAAAATTATGGTTATTTTTTAAGTATTTGTTCTTGAGAACGGACAGCCTTCCTTGTCATGCATCTTCCTCTGATAGCTTATTCGAAGAGGATGGATGCGTCGAGGCAACTCGTAGATGATTCACGGTTGAGTCGCTCGTGGCTGTGGTTTTACCATTATGCCCCTGCATCTTCTAGCTTTTTCAGAGGTGATGGGGGCTTCGGGGCAACTCGTCGTATTTTCAAAGATGCTTCGCTCGTAACTACACCCGCATTATATTTTATGTTGTTTATATGGGGCGACTAGTGGGAATCGAACCCACGAATGTCGGAGCCACAATCCGATGCGTTCACCACTTCGCCATAGCCGCCATAATTGACTAAGTGGCTATTAAAATAAATGGTGGCTCGGGACGGAATCGAACCGCCGACACAAGGATTTTCAGTCCTTTGCTCTACCGACTGAGCTACCGAGCCGAAATTAGTTAAAAGAATTTGTTAATAATGGCGGTCCGGACGGGACTCGAACCCGCGACCTCCTGCGTGACAGGCAGGCATTCTAACCAACTGAACTACCGGACCAATATTGCGGGGATAGGATTTGAACCTACGACCTTCGGGTTATGAGCCCGACGAGCTACCAGACTGCTCCACCCCGCGACGATATTATTAATAAAATGAAGGGTTCTTGACGCAAATAGTGTAGTGCTAATGTGGTGGAGGAGGAGGGATTCGAACCCCCGCGCGGTTTGACCCGCCTCTCGGTTTTCAAGACCGACCCCTTCAGCCAGACTTGGGTACTCCTCCGCAATACTATGGTGGACCTTGTAGGACTCGAACCTACGACCGGACGGTTATGAGCCGTCTGCTCTAACCAGCTGAGCTAAAGGTCCAACTGATTTTAATATATTATTATGGAAAATAAATAGCGGCGGAGGGGATCGAACCCACGACCTCACGGGTATGAACCGTACGCTCTAGCCAGCTGAGCTACGCCGCCATAATAATATTTTTATTGGTGGAGCCTAGCGGGATCGAACCGCTGACCTCCTGCGTGCAAAGCAGGCGCTCTCCCAGCTGAGCTAAGGCCCCAAACTTACTATCGGGAAGACAGGATTCGAACCTGCGACCCCATGGTCCCAAACCATGTGCTCTACCAAGCTGAGCTACTTCCCGTTAATTCTATGGCGCGCCCGAAAGGAGTCGAACCCATAACCTTCTGATCCGTAGTCAGACGCTCTATCCAATTGAGCTACGGGCGCTTGTAAATGGTGCCGAGGACCGGAATCGAACCGGTACGGTAGTCACCTACCGCAGGATTTTAAGTCCTGTGCGTCTGCCTGTTCCGCCACCCCGGCACACTTTGGAGCGGAAGACGGGATTCGAACCCGCGACCCCCACCTTGGCAAGGTGGTGTTCTACCACTGAACTACTTCCGCAAAAAATAAGTTTATGCGGGTGAAGGGAGTCGAACCCCCACGCCTTGCGGCGCTAGATCCTAAGTCTAGTGCGTCTGCCAATTCCGCCACACCCGCTAATGGTGAGCCATGGAGGACTCGAACCTCCGACCCTCTGATTAAAAGTCAGATGCTCTACCGACTGAGCTAATGGCTCG
>NZ_CTDX01000015.1 GCF_001375515.1 Bacillus kwashiorkori | reverse complement strand
CCCCGTCATTCCAACGGTTAGAAGTCTTATGGCTTCATTTTTTAGATTTTTTCCTGCGTTAATATCTCGATTTATATATTTAATCAAGTATTTTCTTTGAATCCCTTAATATTATTTATTGAGTTGTATGTAACTTAATATACTAATCAAGTTACATACAACTATTTGATTTCTTTACTTCTTATTAACGTAAACATCCGTTGATACAATAATAAACTTTCTCCTATGAGCTGATTTAACAATTACTTGTCATAGGCTTTATGCCAATGATATGGTTGGATTTCCTTTAATGTTTTATATTCCAGTCTACCATCTTGGTTAGTTACAGCTGCTTTTACATTTTCTCCCCAATAAAACAGCCTTTCTTGACATACACCACAAGGCGTTAAAATTGTAAATTCAGAGTGTTCATCTTCTCTAACAACACAGATAGTATGAGTAACTTTTATATTAATTTTATGTGCCTCAAGAATTGCACCCGTTTCAATACATAATTCAGTTGAAGCATTGATAACTTCTGGTGCTATACTGGTTAAAATTTGACCATCCTCAGTGTACATAGCCGCAGCTCCACCCCAACCAGAAGGGTATCTCTTTTCTATCAAATCTATTGCTGATTGATAAAGTTTCTGTTCAATGTTCATTTTCATATCATCCCACTAACCTTTTAATTTGTATTTCATTTCTTGAATTTCGCCATTTTGTATTTCAATACGTTTCTTTAGCCACTCATTCTCTTTTGTAAGCTCTTCGATCTTTCGTACCAATCCCTGATTTATAACCTCTAATTGAGCTAATGTAGTATTTTGCCGTTTTTTTACTCTTGGAGACGCTGGTTTATCCCGATATTTTTTGATCTGTTCTGCTAACTCTGTATATTTATAAACTGTTACAGTAGACACTCCTGCCTTTTTTGCTACTGCGTTTATATTGACTTCTTTTTTCCCCTTTTTTAGAGATTCAAAAGCGGTCTTAATTTTATGCTCTGTTTCTGCCCTTTTTTGCTCTCTGTAACGATTTAATCCAGTCTGAGGGGGATTGTAGTTAGGCATTAATAACCGCCCCCAAATCGCTTAAAATTTCTTTTACACGTTCTGCTACACGTTTATGTCTTGCTGTTTCTCGATCCCAACCTCGTTGGTCCGCATCGTCTATTAATTGTAACTCAGTTTCATATTTTTGTTGTAAAAGGGGAATGTGTTCTTTGGTTGTAACATACTTCGGGCAAAAATAACATGCATCCGCAAAATCACACATTGGTTCTTTTGTATGATGGAAGCAGTGACCCATAATCAAATACGTTTTATGGAAATTAGCCTTTATCCAGTCAACTTCTTCTTGGTTTAAATCATTCTTTTTGAGGGCATCGGCATATTCTCCACCCGCAATATCTTTATTATTGCTTATAGACTTTTCATATTCATCTTTAACGGTCTCATCAAAAACAGTTGCGTATGTTAAACTCATTTCTGGTGATTCATGACCAAGCATTTTCATTATTGTTGGGAGGGAAGCACCTTTATTGGCCATTGTCGTCCCAATTGTATGTCTAAACTGGTGTGACGTATATTTTGCTTTACCTTCATCGGTAAGCAAATTTGCTGTTGTACAAGCTGTTTCTAAGCCTTCTTGAAATAGATAAGTAATTGAAATTCTTTGGTTTCTTCTCATAAACAAGTAATCTGTTATTTTCTTCGTTTTCCTATCAACTAAACCCTTTAGATTTCCTGTATTTTCTCGGAGTGTTAATAGTTCCTTAAAAGCTATTTCAGCTTCTTTGTTAATCGGAACCCATCTTGCACGATTTGTTTTTCCTATAGGGATTAGTAGTTTAGGAGTGCCATCAGAGTAATAATCTAAAGCATTCACTTCCAGTCGTTGAATTTCTTCTCGTCTTGCCCCTGTCCATCTTAAAATAATGATTGCGTTACGCTGATAAGGGCATTCTAATTTTTTTACTGCATCCATTAGTTTCTTTAAATCTTGTTCTGGAATATATCTTGGTAATGCCTTTGGGCGTTTTGGCAGGTCATAGTTAAACATTATTTTCCTCTGAGGAACATCTTTATAATCCCATGCCAAGGTCTCGTCAAAAAACACTTTTAACGAAGAAATATAGCCTACTAAAGCGTTGGCTGAATAAGGTTTTCCCCATTTATCAGAGCCATGTTCTTTAAGAAAGGACATATACTCCTCGACAATCTGTCGATTGACTTGTGATAAATTGTAAATTTCTGAATAATTACTTTCAAGCCAAGAAATAAATTTATGAATATGTATAAACTTATTTTGTATGGTCGAATCCTCTTTGAAATTTTTGCACTGTTTAAAATATCTTGTTACTGCATCCGCTATTTGCTGATGTTTTATGTGCTTTAAATCTCTATCAATCTTTTTAACTCTGGAATGTTCCTTTTTAGGTTCTTCATTTACAATTCCGAGAGAATATAGTAATAAATGCAAAATGTAACTGGAACCCGAAAATCTATCTCGGAGATTCTTATTTGAATATTTTTCTCCCCAAAATAGTTTGCGACCCTCACTATGACAATATTCAATTGCCTTAGCTTTGAAATATTTAATATCTTCGATTGTAATTTGAGAATAATGTTTCTTACCTGTATACATTAAGATACGATAAAAAGACCATATTAATGTACTACTTACTGCAAATTTACTGTACCCTAATCTCCGACCAACAACCTCCAATTCATTTATCCCATGATCAATATTTAATTGTTTAGACAGTGTGGAATATCCATCGGTACCACTAATTGAAAATAAATAATCATAATCCAATTTAACACCATTTAATGCTAAACAATATATATAAATCCTTGCTCTATAACATAAATTTCTTTCATGAGAATTGGATATACGAACTTTCATATCTTCTTTATACCAGTCTTCTAAGGCAGGATACGTCTTTTTAAAATTCCGATAAACGTACATCATGTTTTTTATTGATGTTTCACTACGGTTTGTATTAGCCAATATGTTTTCAAACACATCTTGTTTCAAATGCCCACTTTCCTCAAATACAGAATCATTCTGTTTCTGAATTAGTATCGATGACACGTTTATACTCCTCCTTAACTTGATTATCTGAAACTTTGGTATAAATCTGTGTAGACTGCGGTGAGGAGTGTCCTAACCTTTTCTGTAAACTAAGTAGACTCATTCCGCCTTCATACATTTTTGTCGCATGTGTATGCCGAAAGGCATGTAATGTTAGCTCTGTTCCTTTTCCTTCCACCTTTAAGCCTAATTTCTTGCAGTGATAATTAAAAATAGTATTAATTCCTTGATAGGAGAGAGGGAGTCCCTTTGTTTTTCCTTTTCCTGATAAAAAGATATATTCCGAATCACTGTCAGGTCGCTCATACAAAATATAATCATTTAAACAATTCAATGCTTCTTGTTCGTATAGTTGTACAACACGATCCTTGCTACTTTTTACCCTTGAACCATTAGGGTTATCTTCACGAAACCTTACGGTTATCTCACGCTTACGAAAATTAATGTCTTCAAAAGTGATACCTAAAATTTCTCCAATTCTTAATCCACCTTGTAAAGATAAAAGTAAAATAGCTTTATCACGATATGTTTTTAATGATTGTAAGATCAACTTCGTTTTATCGGTTGAAACTGGTCTCGGCAATTGCTTAGGGGCTTTAACTTTCAAGAATCTTGACTTTGCTTGGTTTCCTTTATTGACGAATGACAAAAACCCTTTGAAGCTATCAGTGATAGGACCAGTCTTATAATCTAAAACGTAGGGGAGGGGGTTGCCCTCATAGCCATCATCATTTAACATCACCCAATCATAAAATGATGAGATACATGCTAATATGCGGTTAATTGTACTTGCTGATAGCGTTCCTGTCTTTTTATGTCCTTTTGCAATATCTTGAATAGTGATCACATTACTTGGTTTCCCTCTTGCTGGCTTTTCTTTCAAATAACTAATGAAATCTACTAAATCCTTTGGTCTTATTTCCTTATGACTTTTTTGTATTACCTCTAAGTATTCAAAGTAATATCTCAAATCATATATATAGTTTTTCAAAGTATTAGGAGAATAGTTCTTTACCCTTAAATAAGCAATAAAATCCGATACAACTTTTACTTCTTGGAAATCATCCCCCACCAATATGTAGTTAATTACCTTTCCATCTTTATCCCGTACTTTCTCAACCCTCATGCTATATGTCCCCCTCCTTACTTCATTAACATTAATTATGTTATAAATCCTATATTATAAATAGTTATACTTACTTAATATATTAAATATATAATAATTTAACTATGCTAAAAAATAAGACTTACATACTTAATATATTAAACAAGTTTAACCCCTTATATTTACTGTTCTCCTTAACTATTAAAGTATTATCCTCTTATTACAAATATAACTCGATTATGATGGGTACGGCACTTTGGACATTCCCATTCACGCAGTCCGAGATTTTTAACGTCTTTGTGTTGATAGCCACAGCATGAACAAAGTTGACTGGATGGAAAGTTTTTTGCGACTGTTACGACTTGTTTTCCATACCATTTTGCTTTGTATTCAATCATCGTTTTGAACTGTGACCATGATACTTCGCTAATGGCTTTAGCAAGGTTATGATTTTTTAGCATATTACTGACAGACAAATCTTCCATCCCGATTATGTCGTGGTTTTTGACAATTTCAGTGGAGATTTTATCCAAGTGATCTTTTCTCGCATTTGTAATTTTTTCATGAATACGGGCGACTTTGATTTTTGCTTTATACCAGTTTGAACCACCTATAGTACGTCTACTCATGATACGTTGTGCTTTGGCTAACTTTTTTTCCAGTGAACGGAAGAATTTAGGATTCGAGTAAGTTGTGCCGTCTGATAGAATAGCAAAGTCTTTGAGTCCGACATCTATCCCAATAGCAGAGTTTGTTTTTGGAAGTTGAGAAACTTCAACTTCTGTTCCGATAGAGACAAAGTATTTGCCTGAAGGATTTCGTCTAATTGTTGCGTTTAAGATTTTTCCTTCCACTTCACGACTTTTAGCAAAGCGAACAAGACCGAGTTTTGGTAGCTTAACATAATTACCTTCAATAGCAATATTTCCGTTCGTGTGCTTTGTCGTGTAAGACTGGACAGGATTTTTCTTAGACTTGAAGCATGGATATTTATTCTGCTTTTTATAGTACCTGTCAAAAGAATCTGCTAGATTTTCAACAGATTTCTGCAAAGCAATACTATCGACTTCTTTCAGGAAGGTATACTGTTTCTTTAGGTTAGGAAGTTCTTTTACGGTTTGGTACTTGTTAAGGTATTCACCTTTCCAGTTATTCGATTGAAGCTGACCGTTTTGAACCATTTCCTCCACGATGTACCAGTAAGCATCTTTGTCTTTCTGTTTGCCTAAAAAGAAGTTGAATACGAACCTTGCACAACCAATCGTCTTATTAATTAGTTCAACTTGTTTTTTGTTTGGGTAGATTCTGAATTTATATGCTTTATTTACTAGCATTGATTTTCACCTCCTTAACTGTTATTATATACGTGAATACGTATTGTTACAAGGAGAATGATGCCAATGGCTAGAAAAAAATTTACTACCTCTTTAGACGAAAACATTATTCAACAACTTAAAATGCAAGCTGTTAAAGAAGGTACAGACGCAAGTAAGATTATTGAAAAATTAGTAGCAGAATATCTTAAAAAGCAAGCTTAGGCTAACGCCTACCGACATTCATCTCCCACTTACTCACTGGGCTACGCCCTTCTCGTTCCTTGAAGTGGGAGTCTTCTGTCGGAAATCCGATAAAAATACCGTGACTATTCACGAAGTCATTACAAGATTCTTCCGTTCTTTCCGCTTTAACAGTATTATTAACATAAAGAACTGAGAAAAATAACAGGAACATTAATAATTTTAAAAAATTACTTTTCGTAAACTATCCCCCTTTTATTATTTTATAAGAATACCCCCAATAACAGATAAATTCTTCATTAATTAAATAAATCCTTCTATATATTGAATTTTTTTATAAAAAAACTTAAGCGAAATAACTAATTAGATTAAAGATTATTGCATATCGCTCAGCTTTATTATTCCCTCCATATTTTTATTGCCTCATTAAGAGAAAATAAAAAGAACCGATTTCTAGTCAGATCAGCAGCAAAGCTTATCCATATAGAAACGATTCCTTTTATGATAGATATTTAATTATTTATTCAAAACCAGCTACAAAGTTAAAATATGTCTCACATCACAATAGTATTAAAACTCGTTAACGAAAGTTGCTAATGTACGCACCATTACACCAGTTGCACCTGCTGGGCATAAGTCAGTATTAGCTTTTACTACAGATGTTCCAGCAATATCGAGATGAACCCATGGTGTGTCTTCGGCAAACTCTCCGATAAAAGCTCCACCCATGATTGCATGCCCTTCTCTCGATGGTGAATTATTCAAATCAGCAATTTTGCTATTTCGAACTTTTTCCTTATCTTTTTCAGTAATCGGCAATTGCCAAATCATTTCATCTGTTTGTTTTGATGCAACGAAAACTTTCGTGTATAAATCTTCGTTATTCGTCATTGCCCCCGTTTTATCTGATCCTAGTGCAACGATAACCCCACCAGTAAGTGTAGCAACATCGATTAAATAGTTTGCCCCTAATTGTTTTGCATAAGTAACAGCATCTGCTAAAACAAGTCTGCCTTCTGCATCTGTATTGAGTACTTCAATAGTTTTACCACTCAACGAAGTGATGACATCATCGGGTTTAAACGCTTTGCCGCTAACCATATTATCTGTTGCAGGAATGACCGCCAATACATTTTGCTTTGGCTTCCTTTCTCCAATAATCTCCATTGCACCTAAAACAGCCGCAGCACCGCCCATATCTGTTTTCATGCCAACCATACCGTCACGTGGCTTTAATGAATATCCTCCAGTATCAAAGGTTATTCCTTTTCCAACTAAGCCAATAACATCTTTCCACTCTTGTTTCCCTTGGTATTTTAAAACAATCAATTTTGGTGGTTGATCGGAGCCTTGATTTACAGCTAAAAATGCCCCCATCCCTAATTTTTCACAATCAGCCTTTTCCAATATTTCAACTGCAAATCCGTATTTTTCTGCTAGACGAATTGCATAATTAGCCAAATCTGTTGCAGTTAAAAAATTAGCAGGTGTATTAACTAGCGTCCTTGCTGAATTAGTTGCTGTTCCATAAACGTAACCGCTATTTAAATCATCTTTTAAAGATTCTGGTGCAAGATCCGTATAGATAGTGATAGATTCTAATTTTGACTGTTCTTTTTTGTTTGTTTTATACCCATTAAATGTATAGGTGGACAAAGCTAACGCCTCAGCAAATATGTGCGCTAACCGTTTTGCATCGAAGTTTTCTGTAGCAAAACTATCTAAGTAGATTGCTCCAGTAGCAGCCTGCTTCGCCTTTAACGTTTTACAAGCTTTGCCAAACGCTTCTCGAATTAATTCCGTCGTTACATCTTGTTTTTTTCCTAATCCGACAAATAGCAACCTTTTTGGACCAGTCTTGTTAAACGTATGTATAATTGATACTTCCTTTTTTTGCGGGGAAATGTCACCAGTTGAGATGAAATCTTGAATATGACCTATCCAATCTGAATTCTCAAGTTCACTTCCGTTAAATGCTAATCCTTCGTCTTCAAAAAGTCCAACAATTAAAAACTCTTGCTCTTTCTTTAAATCAAGTTTATCTATGAAAAACATTTTTTCCACCTCCATCTTCTATTATAATGAAAGTGTAAAATTTTTTCGAATATATTTTCCTCTTTAATATAATATTTTGTGGAAAAACTAGAAAAAAACCTATTGAGTTACTGCACTCAATAGGCGGTCGTCAACTTATTCCTTTTCCTTAGAAATATATTGATTTCTAAATACTTGCATCGCTTTATTTTCATTTAGTTTCACGAGTTCTTCATTCGTTAATTTGCCTTTACCCATTTGTACGATATAAACTTTTACCTTTTTCTTTCCCCATTGACTATACACATCTTCAACCGTCTCAAAATAAAGATCGATTTTATTTCCTTTTATGGCTGATCCTTTATCGGCAACAACACCATAGCCGTAACCTGGGATAAAAAGAATTGTACCAATTGGGAACTTTGTTAAATCAGCAGCGATCGTTGAATATAAATCCCTTTTTACTTTTACACCAGAAAAAGTAATTCCATAGGATGGATGACCAGGATGTTTTCCCGTTGATTCATAACCAGCAGTATATCCGGTTGCAACTACTGTAGCGGTAGGATATAGCTTGTCCCAATTAATAGCCTCCTCTAAAGTTGGCGGTGTGCCTTCAATTGCTGTGCTTGATGAAATTTTTGTTTTCGGTGAGAAAACTTCCTTCAATGACTTAAAAGCAACCCCAACCGTTTTTAACGAATGTTGTAATGGGTTAGTAATCACATTGTCCCTATCATCAATATGATGATTTACATCAAATAATATTTGTGCATTTACCCCAGTAATTGACTGAAAAGTTGTCAAGAATGCAAGTAGAAACAAAATCGACATTACAGTTCTTTTAACCAATTTCTTTATCATTAAATTTCACTCCTCCCGAATCTATTTCTTTCCCAAATAGGTAATTTTTATTCACGGGAGGGTAAAATTTCCGATAATAAATTTAAATAATTTTAAATTTTACTCAATTTATTGATTTTATAGCAAAAAAAGAGGATTCTATGCTCGTTTATTGAACATAGTATCCTCATTTTAAATTCGACTTTTTACGATAAATGATTGTTAAAACATTCTGTACCCGCGTTTTCGTAAAGTTTTCATCGTTATTCCTGAAAGCACGGCGCCAATCAAACCACTAGATAAAATGATAATATCTGCCGGCTGCAAAGAGATAAAATTATTGACAACTTTAGAAAAAGTAGCACTTGGCTCTCGAAAATATTCAATAAATTTCACTTCATCCACGATAAAAATAACTACAAGCGGATAAACAATTGCCATTACCCACGTCATTCTCAACAACATATTTACAATGAAACCGATGCCAAAGAATAAAATAAAAAAAAGTAGCATCGAAATAATTACATGTACGATTGAAATCTCCATTTCCCCTATTCTCCCCTTATTCTGTCTCTAAACTTTTGTCTTAAATTAAGTTTAATGAATGAGAAATGGAGAGTCAAACAACTTTACTTACGATGAAGGAACTTAAACTCTTTAAACAAAAAAAGTTTCAATAAAACAGCAAAAAGGCCTGATTTCCCTTTCCAATAAATAACAGCAAAACGGACACCCGTTAATACTATAAATTGGAAGACTTGGTGAAATCAGTGCCCTCATGAACACTTCATGCAAAACAGTAGAATATAAGTGCGAATATTTGAGATTAAGAACTGTAAAGTTATTTATATAAATTTAATTTACCCTTTTTTAGTACTAGTGGAAGACCGCCAATTAAAAATAATGCGCGGTTGTCGACCATCTTTTTCATAAACGACGCTTTGTAACCAGTAACTTTTTTACCAAATACAACACCGATAGCATCGTCATCTCCTAAAGAACAAACAGTACCTTTATTATCAAAAACAAATTTTTCTAATTCCTCATTTGTACCACGCGTTAGTTTAGCTAAATTTTTCGCCACATTCTCCCCTTGTTGCATTGCAATTTGAGCTGTTGGTGGATATGGACGGTTGATTTCCTCATTAATCACTAGCGAGCTATCACCTATTATAAAGATATTATCACTGCCTGGTAAGCGTAAATATTCATCTACTTTAACGCGCCCACGCATTGCATCAAAACCTGATTTTTCAATAACAGCGTTTCCTCTCACACCAGCTGCCCATATAACTGTTCCTGCTTTGATCAACTCTGGTTCATTTTCACCTTTAGCAACTAATACTCCTTCAGGGGTACATTCTTTTATCGCGGTACCAATATGAAATTCCACGCCTTTTTTCTCTAGAAGCGCTGTTGCGTACTGCACTAGTTCAGGATCAAAACCAGGTAAAACCATTGGTGCTGCTTCCACACAATAGATTTTGACCTTTTTAGGGTCGATATCATATTCTTTACAAAGTTCCGGAACTCGATTGGTTAGCTCTCCTAAAAATTCAATTCCAGTAAAACCTGCACCGCCTACGACGATGGAAAGACAATCTTCATTTTTGTCTAGCTGAAAAGTTGCAAATTGGTAATCAATATGTTCACGAATTTGCCGTGCTGCATTTACGTTTGCAATGGCAAAGGCGTATTCTTTTAAACCTTTAATGCCGAATGTTTCTGATTCCCCACCTAATGCAACGACTAAGTAATCATAGGAAACTTCCCCGTTAGCTAAAACGACTTTCTTCTCTTCTTTTTTAATTTCCTCTACTGTATCTTGGATGAATTGAACTTTACTTTTGTTAATAACATCACTGATAGTATAACGAACACGATCATGATGCAATGTACCAGCAGAGGCTTCATGAAGCCATGTAGTTTCATAGTGATAATCGTGTTTGTTAATAAGAACGATGTCCGCTTCATTTACTCCGAGTAATTTTTGTAATCTTACTGTTGTCATTAGACCGCCATAACCAGCGCCAAGCACTACAATTTTTGGTTTGTTCATTTTTCCCCACCCTTTAACAATTGATGTAAGTTTCCCTTTTCGTAAACAAAAGTAGTAATGTAATAGCCTTTTCATACCGTCATTTACCGAAAAGAGTATTTTCTTAAAAATCTGTTTTGTGATTTTTTTCACGTTTGAAGTCAAAATATAGACCAAATTTCTTCACAAAATCTTAACAATTTACTTAAGTCTATCATATGACTTTTGCATTTTTTTTTCAAGAAGAAAGCGCTTTTATACTATCTTTTTCTATTAAAAAATAAAACTTATCATTTTTACTATAATTATAGTGGTTTTTTTGTTTAATAAGCATGTCTATTATGGAATATAATGAAATTATGATAAAATAATGAAAGCAAAATTTAATTGGAGGGATTCCTTTGAAGGAGGATAAACAGATTTATGATATAACAGTTATTGGTGGTGGTCCAACTGGACTATTCACTGCTTTCTACGGGGGATTAAGAAAAGCGACAGTCAAAATTATTGAAAGTCTTCCCCAATTAGGCGGTCAATTATCTGCGCTTTATCCGGAAAAATATATTTACGATGTTGCCGGCTTTCCGAAAATTCGCGCTCAAGAATTAGTTAATAATTTAAAAGAACAAATTAAATTATTTGAACCGACCATTTGCCTAGAGCAATCTGTGGAAAAACTAGAAAAAATGGAAGATAACGTGATAAAATTAACGACTGATCAGGAAATCCACTATACAAAAACGGTCATTATTACAGCTGGAAATGGGGCATTCCAACCTAGACGGCTAGAATTAGAAGAAGCTAGACAATATGAAGGGAAAAATCTACACTATTTTGTGGAAGATATGGAATATTTCAGAGATAAAAATGTCGTACTATTTGGTGGCGGTGACTCTGCAGTTGATTGGTCATTAATGTTAGAGCCAATCGCCAATCAAGTAACCATTGTTCACCGTCGAGAAAAATTCCGAGCCCATGAGCATAGTGTAGAAAAAATGCAAAATTCTACTGTAAATATAAAAACTCCTTATGTGCCGCAACAATTAATTGGTAACGGGAATCGAATTACCCAAGTTATTTTAAAAGAGGCAAAAGGAGATGCGGAATTAGCAATCGACGCAGACGAAGTCATTGTCAACTATGGGTTTGTTTCTTCTTTAGGCCCAATAAAAGACTGGGGATTAGAAATTCAGAAAAATTCCATCGTCGTTAATTCCAAAATGGAAACTACTATTCCAGGTGTGTATGCTGCCGGAGATATTTGTACATATGAAGGAAAAGTAAAGCTGATTGCTACTGGTTTTGGTGAAGGACCAATTGCGGTAAATAACGCAAAAACATATATCGATCCAAAAGCACGCGTTCAGCCGCTCCATTCAACATCTATGTTTGAAAATGAATAAAAAAAAGCGGGTGAGTGTCCCATATTTTTAATCGTATAATGCGGATAATATGGCACCTCTCCCGTTTTATTTTCCCCTAGTTAAAAAGGAAAACTTGTTAGCATTTTTCTGGCTGTCCAGTATCCCTTGCCGTCCGAAAAGATGCCCCACAACCACAAGAAGCTATCGCATTCGGATTATCAATCGTAAATCCTCCACCCATTAATGACTGCTTATAGTCAATATTCGTTCCTTGTAGTATCGGTGCACTAGTTTTATCAATTAACACTTTGATGCCGTGATGTTCAAACAGTAAATCATCCTCTGCCTTTTCATAATCTAATCCCATACCATAGGATAAGCCGGTGCAACCTCCACCTTTGACAGAAATACGAAGAAATGCATTTTGTTCATCATTTGCAGCCATCATGTCTTTAATTTGATATGCTGCCGCTTCCGTAATATTAACAACAGTTGCTGTCATCGTGAAAACTCCTCCTTTATTCAAAGTAATAGTTATTATTTCCATTATATATAGTATATAATATGTAAATATATTTGTTAAATAGACAGATTATCATCTACATATTGATAAATATTATCTAATAATTCTTTTACCGTTTCCCCTTTTATCATTTTACCATCAACGATTGCATAGAAACTCCTCTCACAAACAGTACAGCGTCTTAAACAATTATTCTCTTCTACATCAAAATCCTCTGCTAGCTTTTCCATTGCTAAATGGGACCCTCTTGCTAAATTATTCACACAAAACTTTATAATAGGGTTAAGCAATTGGCATCACTCCTTATGTTTGTCTTACCATTTTTTTCAAAATAGGTCAATGTAAAAAATTCTCCATCGCTCTACTCTGTCAAAAATCATTAACCTATTCTTATACGATATTGTTACACCGATTTTTTAGCGAAAGTCATCCCTTTAAATATAATCAAGTAGTCAAATAGATTATTAGTTTATTTTGATTTATGTCATATATATAGGGAAAATGGGCTTGACGGTTGTTATTTTCTTATAATTCCGATATAATTTTATTGAATAGTAAAGCTTATTAATGTAAGCGGATACGAAAGGGAAATATAATATTAGAAAAATAATTTTGAAGTTTAAATGACTAAAAGCTTACAAAGGGGATATTTTCATGAGAAAGCTAGTGATTCTTGGTGGCGGCTATGGTGGGATGAGAATATTACAAAAAATCCTTCCCAATTTACCTGACTCGGTGGAAGTAACACTTATAGATAAACTTCCATACCATTGTTTAAAAACAGAATATTATGCTCTAGCTGCTGGTACATTGTCTGATCAGCATGTGAGAGTGCCATTTCCAACCCACGAACGGCTTCATATTGTTTATGCTGAAGTTGTTAGCATTGCACTAGAGAAACAGCAAGTAATTTTAGCTGATGCAGAACCACTTACATATGATGATCTTGTTATCGGTCTTGGCTGTGAAGATAAGTACCACGATGTTCCAGGTGCAGCTGAATTCACCTATAGCATTCAATCAATTGAATCTTCTAGGAATACATTTCTTGCATTAAACAACTTACAAGCGCATAGTAAAGTCGCTATTGTTGGCGCTGGACTGAGTGGAGTAGAGTTGGCTAGTGAACTGCACGAAAGCAGACCTGATTTAGAGATCATGATTTTTGATCGGGGGAAAAATATATTATCTGCATTTCCAGAGAGGCTTAGTAACTATGTTGCGGAATGGTTTTATGAAAGAGATGTACAAATTATTAACCATGCAAATATAACTAAAGTAGATGAAGGAATTTTATTTAATAATAATGAGCCTGTCCAGTGCGATGCTATCGTATGGACTGCAGGTATTCAACCAAATAAAGTCGTACGTGAGCTAGATTTAGAAAAAGACCGACAAGGAAGACTTATGGTTACTCATTATCATCATTTACCAAATAATGAAAATATATATGTTGTAGGTGATTGTGCCAGTTCAGAACATGCACCAAGTGCCCAGCTTGCAGAAGCACAAGCTGAACAAGTGGCATTAGTCTTATTGAAGAAATGGAACGGAGAGGAACTCCCGGACAGATTGCCTAAAATAAAAATGAAAGGGATATTAGGGTCTCTCGGGAAAAAACACGGGTTTGGTCTCGTTGCGGAGAAACCAATTACAGGAAGAGTACCACGTTTATTAAAATCTGGGATTCTTTGGCTTTATAAATTTCACAATGGATGATAAGTGAAATTTTCCACAAATCAAAAAAATATCCTACATAGTCCAGATTTCCCTTTCAAATAATCAGCAGTTATGAAAGGATTATGCTGGACTTTCTGTAGGACTTTTTTTCTTAATTAGCCGCCTGATAACCGAATTTTTCCATTTCTTCATAAATCTTTTTCAATCGTGGATTTCCTTCCGCAATGATTTTATCCTCAACTAATACAACTGGATAAAAAATATCCTCCTCAATAATCTTTTGAGCAAAATTACGGTGCTCCATATTTTTAGGTGGATGATCAATATCCACATATGTTAAAGTAAACGGTTGATTAGGATATTTTCTTGTAATCGCCGCTTGCAACCATTCATATGTTTCTTTCGACGAAGGGAGATTTACACAACTAGCACAAATTCTTTCTGCTCCATAAACCGTTATCGTTACTTGCTTCTCCATGCCCATTTTCCTCCTTTCCCTGTCTTTTTATTTTACAAAAAAATTTACAAAATATAAAATATAATTATCCATTATATAATTATAAGAGTAAAGGAAATGGATTTTTTCTAATATCCCCATTATAATAATAGTATGAAAGGAGTGCTGAAGTATGGCAGAACTAGATATTAAAGAACAAGTCCAAATTGTCTTAGATAAATTGCGTCCGTTTTTGCTTCGCGATGGTGGCGACTGTGAACTCGTTGATGTGGATGATGGTATTGTGAAGCTACGTCTCTTAGGTGCTTGTGGCACGTGCCCGAGCTCTACAATTACTTTAAAAGCAGGAATTGAGCGTGCCCTATTAGAAGAAGTTCCTGGTGTTGTTGAAGTAGAACAAGTGTTTTAATTTATTAATACGGTCTGTCAACCTCGCCTTTTCTTGCGGATCATTCCCCCGGCCAGGTGACAGACCTTTTTTCATATGTATGCAATTCTTATCAGATAGGACAACCATTTCCTGTCATACATTAACCTTGCACAAGGCACATTACATGTTAAGAACATTTAGCGGTTGCTTTCCATTGAGAATTAATTCGATATTTTGGCAGCATCGTTTCATCATTGCTAACCTCGTTTCGACTGAAGCACTGCCAATATGTGGTAATGCTACTACATTTTCAAGTTGCAATAACGGATGATCTAGGTCTATCGGCTCCTTCACAAATACATCTAATCCTGCTCCAGCAATTTCTCCATTTTTAAGTGCATCCACTAAGTCTTTTTCCACTGCCACTGCACCTCTAGAAGCATTAATGAAAAAAGCGGCATGCTTCATTTTCCTAAATGTCTCTTTATTGAACATTCCTTTTGTTTCCTCTGTTAAAGGGGTTAGACATACAACGAAGTCAGATTCACTAACTAAATCATTAAATGATTGATACGTTACGCCTAATGTTTGCTCCGCTTCTACTTTTCGATTACGATTATGATAGAGAACTTTCATATCAAACCCGAGAGCTCGTTTTGCGACAGCTTCACCGATTTTCCCCATTCCTACAATGCCAATTGTTTTATGATGAACATCTGCACCTGCCATAAATAAAGGGCTCCAACTTTTCCATTCCCCGCTTTTCACACAGTCGACTGCCTCAACTAATTTTCTAGCTGTCATAAGTATTAAGGAGAAAACAAGGTCAGCAGTCGTATCCGTTAATATGTCTGGTGTATTACATACGGCAACCCCTCGTTTTGTTGCTTCAATAACATCAATATTATCAAATCCGACCGCTAAATTTGCAATCACCTTTAAATTTTTTCCAACACTTAACAATTGTTGATCAACTTTATCCGATAACATCGTTAAGAGCGCATCTGCTTTACTTGCTTCTTCTAATAATACTTCTCTCGGAACAGGTAAATTTTCTGAGTTCCACATTTTCACTTCAGAAAATAGTCGAAATTGATCAACAATAGGTTCGGGTAATTTTCTTGTGATATAGACATACGGTTTTCTCAATACACTCACTCCTTTCCCCCATTATACCAAATGATAAAATTGAAAACGCAACTTTACTATAAGCTACTTTCTTAACCACTCAATTGGTGGAATTTGGTATGTTCTAGTAGGAATTTGAAGCTTTTCGAAAAATGTTGTTAAGAAGTACTCATATCCCTCACTATTTTCTAAAAAATATTTCAGTTTGTTTTTCAAAAAATGACTTCTTTCATTTGTACGATTAACCATGTATTCTTCCATGCATTCAAAATAATGGAGGGGAAATAATAAACGGGAAAATAATAAACGCAAAAAGTATGGTGATAAATTATAAACGGATTGGTAATTTTGAAAATACAATTGTAATTGATAGGTATATGTTTGAGGTTTTTCTAAATATAAATGGCGGCTCCATTCTGCTAAATCGCGTGAAGGGTGATCAAAAACCCACTCAAATGGATTTTTCCAAACAAAATGATTACTCCAAGTTTCTGGTCTAAAACGAATATGAGTAATCGTCCCTACGTCTTGTATAGATGGTTGAACGTCTTGTAAAGTATCAACATAAAACTGAATCGCGTTTTCTGTTAAGCCAGCATAATATGGAAAAGACTCGATAAACATTTTTTCAAACTCATTTTCTGGCTTTTGATAAACAAGCGACCGCCAAAAATTTTCGAGCTGTTCCAGTCTCGTTTCCCAATAGGTATTCCACTCTCCGTAGCGACTTAATTGATTGACTTGTGGAAACTCACTACCACGCATATGAAAGTAAGCTAACTTCTTGGCAGTATTTCGGTATGGTTCATTACGCCAGCTTGTTAACTTTACCAGTAAAAAATATTGTTCACGCCATTTTGAAATATAATATCCATCCTTTCTTTTGACATATCTCGGAATATATTTTTCACCTCTTTTATGTAAATACTTACTCATATAGTACCGTTCCACTATTTCGTCTTGCTCCTGTTCATGAACAGGAACGACAATATAAAGCAGACCATTACTATAAAAACATTGATAATTATCTATTGTTTTTGTTTCACTCATTTGAATTCCATAATTTTTATGAATGTAATCAATATCCAATTTTACTCTCCACCTTTTAGCTTTTTGTAAAATCTTATGTATTGGATTTAAATATATTTCTTTTTACTGCTCAAAAGAAGAAAATTAGTCACTATTGGGTTGACTTCACGGAGATTGTGTATGAAAATTAACACTATATGAATGTAGAAGGTGATAAATAATGGATCATTTTAAGACAGGAGAAAAAGCGAGAGCATGGCTCATAGAACGAGGAGTTACTGTGAATGATATTGCAGAACTAGTATATTTTCTACAAAAACAATATCATCCTAATTTGAAATTGGAAGACTGTGTAGAAAATGTAGAAGCAGTACTTAATAAACGGGAAGTACAAAACGCGATGCTGACAGGAATTCAAATGGATATTTTGGCAGAAAAAGGGTTATTAGAGGAACCGTTACAGACAATTATTAAAACAGATGAAGGATTATACGGTGTGGATGAAATCCTTGCATTTTCCATCGTAAATGTTTACGGCTCTATTGGATTTACTAATTATGGCTATATAGATAAATTAAAACCTGGGATTTTGAAATATTTAAATGATAAATCTTCAGGAAAATGTCATACATTTTTGGACGATATCGTTGGTGCTATTGCTGCTGCAGCATCTAGTCGATTGGCACATAACGCGGCAAAAAGTGAATAATAATTAGACAGTAAAAAGGTTGGTACATAGTTGCGAAATGTACCAACCTTTTCTAATGTAAGAGATGTTATTTCACTTTCCACTCGTCTAGCGATTGAATGATATGAGTAGGTTGCTTATCAATTTTTTGTAATTGTTCTACTGTCGTAACCCCAGTTAAGACTAGCAGTGTATCTATACCAGCATTCATTCCCGCAAGTATATCCGTATCGTAATTATCCCCGACCATTAACGTCTCTTCTTTTTTTGTTCCAAGCACTTTTAATGCTAAATCTGTAATAATATTCTCGGGTTTTCCGATTGTAACTGGTTTAGTAGCAGTTGAACAGCTCACTAAAGCTGCTAATGAACCACTTCCTGGCATAAAGCCTCTTTCTGTAGGCAAGGCAATATCTCCATTTGTAGATATAAATTTAGCCCCGTTTCGGATTGCTAAACATGCAATAGCAAATTTTTCATAAGTCACTTCCCTATCCAAACCAACGACTACATAGTCTGCATCTTCTTTTGCCATTTGAAACCCATATTCTTCTAAAGCGGCAAATAATCCTTCTTCTCCTATACAATAGATTTTTGCACCTTTTTGCAGGTTATATATGTAGTTTGCCGTTGCTAAACTGCTTGTGAATACTTGTTCGCTGTTAGCTGGTATGTCAAATTCATTTAGTTTGCTGGCAACTTGCTCTGGAGTTCGTGTAGAATTATTTGTTAAAAATAAATAGGGGATGTTCGCTTCTACTAAGCTTTTCACAAAATCGGATGCTGCTGCGATTTTCTCTGTACCGCGATACATCGTACCGTCTAAATCAATTAAATAACCTTTATATTGCTTCATTCAAACTCTCCTTCAACTACAAAAGACTACTTTTCTTCCCTTTTAAATGCTGTAACAGGTCCTATTTCGTTTATTAAATAATCACGAACATTTGGGATAAATTCATATAAAGCGTCTTTATTATAATCAACTGTTTGTAATATTGTTTCATGATTTACACTTATATAATCATGCACTAAGTTTTTACGCAAAGCAATAATATTTTTTAACTTGTTTGCGTTCGTGTGCGATATTACTTTTTCATCCTCAAGAATATCAATAATATCGTTATAACTACCTGGATCCCTCATTATAAATCCGTCAATCATTGCATTGCCGACATCTAACACTCCTTCGATAAGAGTGTGAACAACTCTTTCAAAAGCAAGTTTTTCCGTATTATTATGTAATTTTTTTAATGCATCAAACTCTTTTAATTTCACTTCCATAAATTGTAAAGTGTTCTCGATTTTCTTTCTGTCAACAAAATACATTCTGATCCACCTCGAGTAGAAATATTTTATCATGACTTGTCTTCTTTAATAATAACATAAAGTAAATAGACAAACAGCTCGGGATAAGCTAAAACAATAGCAACGATTGCTGGAGAATTCCTTGCTGTTATTTAAGAGGTGTGTTCTCATGCAAGAACGAATATTTTTATATGAATTTCAAGAAAATACAAACATAAGGTATGTTAGCTTTGTTGAGTCTTTACAGAGATTTGACCTCGCCATTATTCAAACGAAGCATTTTTTCGGTAAATTAATCGTGTTAGATTTGCAAGGAAATCGTTTTGCCGTAATTGGTCCTGATGATTTACAAGAAAAAGGTTATTTGGAAGAAGTGTTTCAATTGAGTAAAGAAGCGGGAACTGAGTTGTGTAATTTTCTACAAGAGATTATTTATTAATGAGGTGATGTAATGAAGAAAAATAAGGAAAACAATCGTATCCCTATAGAAGAGTTACCAGAAGGAGCCTACGGTATGCCGCAGTTTGATAAAAAGAGCGAGAAAAATAAAGACAAAAATAAGAAATAATTAAATAAGAATTGGAGCGTTACCAATATTAGCTTACAATCGTTTGGGACGCTCCAGTTTTTTGAATAAACACAACTATTTATCCACTTTTTTCAAGACGAAGTATGGACAGCCAAAATTACAGTATTCATATAAATACTCTGATAAGTAGCTTATTTTCATATCATGAGTAATTTTCGGCTTGTTGTCCTCATAAAACCCCTTCAATCTTAATTGACCGTATCCCCAATCACCAACAATGTAATCATACTTTACTAATATATCACTATAACGATCACGAATTGCTTGCTCATTATAGCCATTCCTTCGTTCTTCTAATAATTCGTAGCAGTTATTTTGTATGCAAAGCATGAATTACCACCTCTATTCTTTCTCAAGTCCTTGAATAAATTATATAAATAAAAACAGCTGTATTTCAATACATTCTTCCAAACAAACTATTTACCAATATTTATTATATATGTTTTTATTGGAAAGTCATAAAATAAAACAAGCAGATTGCTAAGGAGGTTTAACCATGCGCCAGCATTTTATCTACTTACTATGCTTTCTTTTCCTTTCCTCATCTCTCCCAATAGTACAAGTTAATGCAGCGGAAGAAAAGTCTAAAGAGAAAATTTATGAGGAACGGCTGGAAATATATAAACGAGTAGAAATGGTAACTCATATCCCATGGTATTATATTGCGGCAATTGATCAATACGAAAGAAATATTCGTTCCGTAAGAAATGATTTACGGAAACCGACTAGTTTATCAGGTATTCTTTTTACAGATGAAAAATGGGCAGGATATATTAATCCGAATCCTCTAGACGAAAACCCTAAAAGTATTCGTTTTTTTGGTGGGATTGGGTCAGATGGGAATGGAGACAACAAAGCTTCTAAAACTAATGATGAAGATGTGTTATTTTCTTTCGCTAATTACTTAACACAATACGGCACCGACCATTCAAGTATAAAAATTGGATTGTGGGATTATTATAAACGGGATAAAACTGTCAGCATTATTAATGGTTTTGCAAAACTGTATAAACAATACGGAACCATTAATCTAGATGAAAGAAGATTCCCACTACCGCTTAGGGCTAATTATACATACCGAAGTACATGGGGTGATGCAAGAGGATGGGGTGGCCGAAGAATTCATGAAGGAACAGATATTTTTGCAAGTTATGGAGTGAATGTTTATTCGACTTGTTACGGTGTCATTGAAATGAAAGGTTGGAATAAGTATGGCGGATGGCGAATTGGTATTCGGGATACAAACAACACTTACCACTATTTTGCCCACTTGAATGGATTTGCAAAAGATATTAAAGTTGGGGATATTGTGGAGCCTGGACAATTAATTGGTAGTGTAGGAAGTTCTGGCTATGGACCGCCTGGAACGGCTGGAAAGTTTCCACCACATCTTCACTTTGGTTTATATAAAGACAATGGTCGCACCGAATGGTCTTTTGATCCATATCCATATTTAAAGCGTTGGGAACGAGAAACGAAAAAAGGACAAAGAAAAAGGTAATCACACTCTCAAATAATTACAAAATTAGCATGCCGGACAAACTAATGCATGAGAAGTTCCATTCAATAAGGAGTTCGCTTTACAGAGAAAATGGGGCAGCTAATAAATGATTTCACAATCGACTTGCAATGGTACAAATAAATCAAGGCAAAGTATTGGCAGAAGCTCTATTTACTTACCAATACGGACATAACAGGGGCTCTCCGACCAAAAGATTCTAGGTACCAAGCTCAATGGATGGAAACTAGAAATTCGGATTCGGAGAGCCCCAAATCAGTTAGTTTTAATTAGATTTTGATTTAATTACTGCATGGATGATACTCGCGGCAAGACCACCCCAAATAACGACCACACCTATTACCATCATCACAATTGCACTTACATCCATCAGCTTGAAACCCCCTTATTATTAGATACTGGAATTTCTAAACTTTGCTTTTTCCATTTTAATCGAGAAATTAAGACACCAATTAATATTGCTCCCAATGCTACCGTCCAGCCGTAAGTAAATAAAAATTCACGCGGATATGGATTATCACTAAAATCATAATCACTAATTAAGTTTACTCGAAGCAAGTCAAACATCATATAACCGAGTACTATCGGTGTAATCGCCCCTAAACTAATTTTCCACCAAGCGCCAAGGCGAATATCCGAAATAGCATTAGCATGCTGCTGTAAAGGATTAAGCTGGCGCAGGAACCAAGCAATTAACACCACTTCAAACAGACCTGCTAAAGCAACACCAAACTGATTAATAAAGTAATCAACAACATCAAGGAAGTTAATACCACCTTGTGTCGCAAACATTAAAGATATAAGCGCAGCTAATCCACCACCAACTACTACCGCTTTTGCTCGACTTGTATTAAATTTCTCTTGAATCCCAGAAATATATGTCTCACTTATAGAAATTAACGACGATAATCCTGCAAAGGTTAAAGATAGGAAGAATAAAACCCCAAATACTTCATTCAAGAAGCCCATTTGATTAATTATTTCTGGAATAACAACGAAGGCTAGGCCAATTCCTCCTGCTACGACTTCATCAATAGGTTTACCAGCTGTAAATGCCATAAAACCTAAGGCGGCAAATATACCAAAACCTGCAAGCAACTCAAAGGATGAGTTTGCAAATCCAGTAATAAACGCATTATTCGTGATATCTGTTTTCTTCGGTAAGTAACTAGAATAAGTAATCATAATAGCAAAAGCAATAGATAAGCTGAAAAATATTTGCCCGTATGCTGCTACCCAAACTTTTCCATCCATTATTTTACTCCAATCGGGTTTAAAAAAGGCCTCCACCCCGTCTAAAGCTCCAGGTAAAAATAATGCACGAATACAAACAATTAAAAAGATAATCGCAAGGGTAGGAATAAAGATTTTATTAGCAATTTCAATTCCTTTTCGAACACCAGCAAACAATATTCCTAATGCCACAAGCCAAACTATCAGTAAAGGAATGAATACGCCAGGAACAAGACTGCCGAAATTACCAGCACTTTCTACTTTCAAATAACTATTAAAAAGAAACTCCTCTGTATTACTTCCCCACGAAAGCTTGACAGAAAACCAAGCATAGGAAATTGCCCAAGCAACAATGACAGCATAATATGTTGAAATTACAAAGGAAATTAATACTTGCCACCAACCTATCCACTCCGCACCTTTGCTCATTCTTGCAAAAGATAGTGGCGCAGAACCACGGTACTTATGACCGATCGTAAATTCCAAAATCAAAATCGGAATTCCTGCTGTTAATAAGGCAAACAAATAAGGTAAAAAGAATGCACCACCTCCATTTTCATATGCTACTGCTGGAAAACGCCAAATGTTACCTAAACCTACTGCCGAGCCAATTGCTGCTAAAATAAAACCTGCTCTCGTTCCCCATTGGGCACGATTTTCCATAAAGTTAACCTCCCTTTCAAATTTTTACCAAATTATTAGATAGATAGGAAACTTTCCTATTTTTCAATAATTCGGTATAATTAACACTAGTATATAGGCAAGAAACGGAAAAGTCAAAATTATTTTTAAATAATAAATACAACATTTAATTCCCTATGATTCTATGTTCTCTTTATTTTTACTGATATTATCTTATGAGTTTTTTCCCTACACTTTTAAAGAAACATTTTGTATCCATCAGTCCCTTTTCATCGATTTGCACTAGGACAAATAGGCATCTATATAGTATTTGAACGAATATTCTTTCATATCATCCTTTGATTAATTATTAAAAACAATAGGTGAAACAACGGTCATTGGTTTAAATTCATCGTATAATCATGCACAATAGTAATTTACTAATATAATATTTTCATATAATTACAGAGAAATAAAAAAACTATCCAATTAAAAAGCGTCTTCCTAAACAGCCCATCGATTGTGGGTGTTTGACTTCTAATTGGATAGCTAATCTTATGAAAAGATAATTAAATTGTTCTAGCTAAATATTTTTTATTCTATTTGCGATACGGTTTTTACATTTGTATTGACCGGTACGGATTTTGACCCAAAAATTAAAGAGAAAACTGTAATGATAAATAAAGAAACAATTAATCCAACCCAATAAAATCCAGTAAATCCGACTAATATATATCCTATACTTGCCGCTGTTGCTGCAATTAGCGCATATGGTAATTGCGTTATCACATGGTCCATATGATTACAACCAGCACCTGTAGCAGAAAGAATCGTCGTATCAGAAATAGGTGAGCAGTGGTCTCCGAAAACGGCACCTGCTAAAACAGCTGCTAATGCAGGTAATAAAAGCTCCACATCAGTGGAAGCAATAATAGAACCAGCGATTGGCAGTAATATTCCAAATGAGCCCCAGGAAGTTCCGGTTGAAAAAGCCATAATCCCTGCAACAAGAAACAGTATCACAGGTAACCAAGCAAGATTTAAATTAGAATTTGCAACAAGTGCAGCTAAATAATCTCCAGTCTGCAATTGACCTATTAAACTGGCAATTGTCCAAGCAAAAATTAATATATAAACCGCCGGCAGCATAGACTTTGCTCCTGCTATAACTCCTTTAAAAAACACTTTCCAAGTAATTTGGCTTGATTTAAAAGTATGATTTATAAATGTTCCAATAGTCGTTAATAAGCCCACTAAGCCACCAAGAACGAGTGACTTGGCAACATCAGTATTTTCAAAAATGGTTAAAATCGATGCCCCCGGACCTGCCGCTTCATACCCAGTCCATATCATAAATCCAACTGTCCCAACCATAAGCATAACAATTGGCCAAATTAGATCACTAACTCTTCCTTTTTCACTAACAGGTAATTCCTCTTTTAACTCACCAGGAATTGATTTACTAGCATCATATACTACTCCTGTCTGGGTTGCACGGCTTTCATGAATTTTCATTGGTCCAAGATCAATATTGCGCCATGCAACAAAAAACACTAATAAAAGTGAAGACCATACGTAGAAATTCATCGGAATCATTTGTATAAAAGCAGAGAATGCACTATATCCTGTAATTTGATGTTCTACTAAAATTTGTGCAATTAAAGCGATGATGACGGCTCCCCAACTAGAAACTGGAGATACAACACAAATTGGTGCCGATGTCGAATCGATAATATAAGCAAGTTTTGCTCGAGATACTTTCTGCCTATCGGTAATTGGTCTTGAAATTTGACCGACTGCTAATGCATTAAAATAGTCATCGATAAAAATAATAGTTCCCATCACTGCTGCAACAATTTGAGCACCAGTACGAGACTTTACTTTAGTAATCGCCCATTCACCGAAAGCTCTGCTACCTCCAGTAATAGATATAAAGGCAGTGATAACGCCGAGCATGATTAAAAATAAAATAATAAAGATATTCCAAGTGTTCAGTGCACCCTCATCAACAAAAATACCTTTTACAGAAAACCAAATATTTTGCAAAGTATTTAATAATACAGAAATGAAACCTTCTTTTGCATCAATCGCTAAAAATAATGCCGAAGTAAAAATACCTACACCTAATGAAAGTAAAACTCTCCTCGTTAAAATTACCATTAAAATTGCAAAGATTGGCGGTAAAATGGAATAAATTGAATTCACCATAGTTTTTTCCTCCTCCAGTTTTTTACTGGGGAAGCTGACTGACCGAAGAATGGTTACCTAGAAATAAAAAAAGAGTAACGATAGAGAAAACTATCATTACTCTTTGGTAACGTATTTTTCCTCCATCACGATCTGTAGCTCCCCATTATGAGATGTTGCACGTATTACTCATAATGACAGTGTCACTCTTGTTCAAAGCGACCCCAGTGAATATAAATGGGACAATTTATTATTCACTTCGGCAACATTTCCTTTCGTCTTCGATCATTGTTGTCATCCTCACGAAGACTACTCATAAATATTGCGGCCTCTACCCCATCGGATTGATGATGTTGAGAGATTAATATTTAATTATCTATTAATATAACAGAACTTTCTCCTCATAGCAACATTCCATTTCAAAAAAAACGCCTAATTTTAAGAAACATTCTTAACCTCCATCCTTTTCCTCTACATCTTCTGGTTGGATTTGAATAGAAGGGGCTAAACCACCATTACTGCTATAAAATTGTGGAACTTTTCCTTTAATTTCTCCTGCTGCTAATAAAATATTTTGCTCCACTACTTTAAGTTCAGTGAGAAACGGTACAACTATTTGTATGCCTACCTTCATATGCAGACGTATTTCATACCAAGTACTATTTATATCGTGATGCTCTCTAACCGTTTTAATATCATACTCCACATCACCAATTGCATGAAATTTTACCGGGATATCTGGTCCTAGACTGCCTAGAAGCACATTATCAGTAATTCTACCGAATGGTACTTTAAAGTGAATTCCCTCCCCATGTTTAGCATGAACTTCATTAATATCTCCATCCGTTATTATAGTTGTGGAATATACATGACCTTCTTCAACAGCATTAATATTTTTTAAAATATTGTTAGTAATATCTTTTGAAACACGGAGAATTTTATCCGTATCGAAAACTGTTACCGTATTTCCTTCTACAGGTATAATTTTGATCATCTCGTCTAAGCTTAACCCGTTACCTACCTCTTCTTCGATTGCTTTATTTATAACATAAGTAGCTAAGTTAACTGACTGAGATTCTGCATATGCAGTCAATGGTGGCTTAATTGCAATATTAACGATTGCTAACCCAATAGTGGAAGATAAAATAAAAAATACAATGGACAGTAATAGAACGTAGCGAAAGGGCAAAGGCTTCCCAGTGCGAAAGTTCCTCTTACGAAATCTTGCCAAAAAAAATCCCCCCCTTACAAGCTATATGTATGCTTGCAACGGAGGTTTTAGCTTATTTTTTTGTTATTCAACAACAATAATATCATCGACCAGTGAAAATATGACTCGCATTATCAAAGAGATGCAATTCATATTTTGACAAAGTTTCTCGAGTTAGTCTCTGCCTAATTTTTTGCGCCGAGAATGAATACCTATTTTGCATGTTAGCAGGGTATTATATTTTTACATTAGTAAAAGAGCTTCCTTACCAATCATCCCTTTATGAATCCCAAGAGTTTCAGCTTCAACCGTAACAGATTCCAACGGTGCATTAACCAATTCTTCAATGGTTCTAACACCAACGGCTCTTCCAGCAATAACTTTACGGTTAGCTAGCTTTTCATTAAGTAAGGCCACATCTAATGCCCCACACATAATATACCCATTGTCATTCATCACTGCTAATAAATTAGTTTTCGGTAATTGAACAGAAACTGCAATAAATGTTTTGCCCTCGATTGTTAAAGGCTTGACTTCAACCATTTATTTTCGCCCCTTTCGTTAATAATTTATGTAGAAAAGGGGAATTGGTGAAAATCACTTGTATGGAGAACTAGGACATGGGTAGTCAATCCGTAACTTCCATTTTAATATGTCTCGAATAAACTCTGGTAGAAAAAAATTTTTTTCCTTCCTAATTAGGGAAGGGTAAAATTTTGCAAAGGCAAACATATCAATGGTGGCAACAGTATATAATTCATCCATTATTAATGGTTCACCCTTTATATAAATTTGAATAGCAGCGCCTTCTCCGGTAAACGTTAAGTTATCATAAATAATTTTTCCAAACACTTTACCCCGAAAACCGAACCCTTTTAATTCTAGTGTCGTATATTTATCTTCCAAAGTCTGTAAAATTACTTCTTTTAATTCAGAGCCTTGCAGTTTTATCGTACAAGGATTTATTGGATGTGGACAAATTTGGTGTATATCATACTCTGTCACTATACCTTGCTGCAGATCATCAATCAAAATGCCAGCATTAATAAAAGAACAATCTGCATCACACCATTCTGTCAGTGCCCTGCATAGCAAATTATTAAATTCCGTTTCTTGAAACCAATTCGTTTCCAACCTTTTCGGTAAAAAAGCAACTGGCTGAGATAAAAGTTTCCTTCCTCTTTCTTCCAATTCACTATTATATTGTTCCTCGCCACTTGTTTCTGGCAGTTCTTTCGTATCAATTAACGAAGCATGTTTTTCTGTTAGTTTTCGTGACTTTTTATCAAATAGCAGTTCTACTTTGCCTAAATAAAAACCAAATTTCCCTGTACAGCAAAGCAGACTATTATTGACAATTTTTCCGTTTGGCAATAGATGATGTGTATGACCACCTAAAATGACATCGACATAAGGAAATTCATTCGCTATTCGTTCATCGTCTGTTAAACCTAAATGTGATAATACGATTAAAATATCGACTTGCTCACGAATTACTGGTAGCCAAGTTGCCAACTCTTCAAAAGGATCAGTTATTTTCCAATCCAACGGTTCATAAAAACTTGTATAGTTGATCGTAACACCTGTTACTCCAACTTTTACCCCGGAATTCGTTTGAAATACTTGATACGGTTTCAGCCAATTAGGACGATTACCATTCAATTTATATAAGTTTAATAATACACAATCAAAAGTTGCCTCTTTATACAAAGTATCTAAATGTTCGTGAGCTAATGTAATTCCTTCATTATTTCCAATCGTAACAGCATTATAGCCGCTCTTATTCATTAGTTGAATATTCCCTTGACCTAATGTTGCCTCGGTGAACGGATGAAACCGATCAACATGATCACCTATATCAAATAAAAACATCGATCTCCCTTCATTTTCTATTTCATTTCTTTCCCGTATCAATGATTGCTCGATTCTTGGCCAATATTTAAAATGGCTATGCAAATCATTCGTATGATAAATTACAATTTTTTCAAACATGTAAGCCCCTCTTTTTACAACTAGAGATATTTTTTATAAATCATTATATTCATGATAGACAAATCAAACTATCCATGATTGTGACAAATACAAACTAAAAACCTTCGTTACTTTTCAAAAACCAACATCGTACTTCAATACACCTTATATATATAATAAAACACCCACCTATATTAGGCGAGTGTTTCATACGGATATGTTATGATGGAATTTTTAACTGAAAGATATATATTGGAAATTAACCAATACTGCCTTCCATTTCGAACTTAATCAACCTATTCATCTCAACAGCATATTCCATTGGTAGTTCTTTTGTAAATGGCTCGATAAAGCCCATTACAATCATCTCTGTAGCCTCTTCTTCAGAGATTCCTCTGCTCATCAAGTAGAATAATTGTTCTTCAGAAACTTTTGATACTTTTGCTTCATGTTCAAGCGAAATATTATCATTAAATATTTCATTATAAGGAATGGTATCTGAAGTTGATTTATTATCCAAAATTAAAGTATCACATTCGATATTTGCTCTTGCACCATCCGCTTTACGACCGAAATGAACGATTCCACGGTAGGTTACCTTTCCACCATGTCTCGACATCGATTTCGACACGATTGTTGAAGAAGTATTTGGTGCTAAATGATACATTTTCGCTCCTGCATCTTGATGCTGTCCTTTGCCCGCAAAGGCAATAGATAGGGTCATTCCTCGAGCACCTTCACCTTTAAGAATGACAGCTGGATATTTCATTGTTAGCTTTGAACCGATATTCCCGTCAATCCACTCCATTGTCGCATTTTCTTCACAAACTGCGCGTTTTGTTACGAGGTTATAAACGTTATTAGCCCAGTTTTGAATAGTCGTATAACGGCAGTATGCGTCTTTTTTAATGATAATTTCCACTACGGCACTATGAAGGGAATTAGTTGTATATACAGGTGCCGTACATCCTTCCACATAATGCACATGAGCACCTTCATCAACAATAATTAATGTCCGTTCAAATTGACCCATATTTTCAGAGTTAATCCGGAAATATGCTTGGAGAGGTGTTTCCACTTTTACACCAGGTGGCACATAAATAAAGGAACCTCCAGACCAAACAGCAGAGTTTAAAGCAGCAAATTTATTATCGGTTGGTGGCACAACTGTAGCCCAATATTTTTTAAATATATCTTCATTTTCTTGTAGCGCTGAATCCGTATCTTTAAAAACAATTCCTTGTTTCTCAAGATCTTCTTTCATATTATGATAAACTACTTCCGATTCATATTGCGCAGATACCCCTGCTAAATATTTTTGTTCCGCCTCTGGAATCCCTAGTTTATCAAACGTACGCTTGATTTCTTCCGGTACTTCATCCCAAGTACGACCCGTTCTTTCGGAAGGTTTTACATAGTAAGTAATTTCATCGAAGTTTAGTCCGGCAAGATCGCCACCCCACTGCGGCATTGGTTTACTATAGAAAATATCAAGAGATTTCAAACGAAAGTCAAGCATCCATTGTGGCTCATTTTTCATTTTTGAGATTTCCTCAACGATTTCTTTCGTTAAGCCACGTTCAGAACGGAAAACAGAAACGTCCTTATCGCGAAAACCATATTTATAATCGCCAATATCAGGCATTTTTTTCGCCATCATTCATTCCTCCACTTCTATACATTTTAAAACAGATGATTACTCCTCATGTTGATGGATTCCCTTTTCCATTGCCTTCCATGCTAGTGTCGCACATTTTATTCGCGCAGGAAATTGGGAAACACCTTGGAGAGCTTCTATATCACCTAAATCGAGATTATCTTCATAGTCATTCCCTTGAATCATTTCCGAAAATATATGGGAGAGTTTCAAGGCTGTTTCGACATCTTTTCCTTTAATCAGTTGCGTCATCATCGAGGCGGAGGCCATAGAAATAGAACAACCTTCCCCTTCAAATTTCACATCCGAAACTTTATCACCCTCGAGATTCATCGTCAGACGAATTCGATCACCACAAGTTGGGTTATTCATGTCAATGGTTAAATCGCTATTATCTAAAACTCCTTTATTACGTGGTTTTTTATAGTGATCCATTATCACTTGTCGGTATAGCGAATCTAAATTATTAAAAGACATTTTCAAAAAACTCCTTCGCTTTCAAGAGTCCCTCTGCTAACCGGTCTACATCCCCTTTAGTGTTATATAAATAAAAGCTTGCACGAGCTGTTGCAGTAACCTCCAACCACTTCATGAGCGGCTGAGCACAATGGTGACCTGCCCGAACTGCGACACCTTCCATATCTAGAACTGTTGCCACATCATGTGGATGTACTCCATTTATATTAAATGTTAAAACACCGGCACGCTTTTCTGAATTAGCTGGTCCATAAATGGTAATACCGTCTATTTCACTGAGCTGTTGCATAGCATAGCCAACTAAATCATGTTCATGTGCTTTCACATTATCTAAGCCGACTTCTTCCAGGAAATCGATCGCTTTACCTAAGCCGATTGCACCAGCTATAATAGGTGTTCCAGCTTCAAATTTCCACGGTAATTCCTTCCATGTCGATTCATACAAGCCAACAAAGTCAATCATTTCCCCACCAAATTCTACTGGCTCCATCTTTTCTAATAGATGTTTTTTTCCATATAAAACGCCAATTCCAGTAGGCGCGCACATTTTGTGGCCTGAGAACGCATAAAAGTCACAGTTTAACTCTTGTACATCAATTTTCATATGTGGTGCACTTTGCGCCCCGTCTACCACGACAATTGCTCCATTTTTATGGGCGATTTCTGCAATTTCTTTAATTGGATTTATCGTCCCTAACACATTAGAAACATGTGTAATTGCAACAATTTTCGTTTTGGTTGTAATTGTCTTCTGCACATCTTCTAGTGTTAAAGTTCCATCGCTTTGTAGAGGAATATACTTTAATGTCGCTCCTGTAACTTTCGCAACTTGCTGCCAAGGAATGATGTTACTATGATGTTCCATGAAAGTTAAAACAATTTCGTCGCCATGTTTTAACTGCTCACGCCCATAACTTTGTGCGACTATATTTAATGCGGCAGTAGTTCCTTTTGTAAAAATTACTTCTTCTAAAGAGTTAGCATTAATAAATTTCCGTACCTTTTCCCTTGACTTTTCATAAGCATCAGTCGCTTTCGTTCCTAACGTATGAACCCCACGATGAACATTTGAATTATATTCACGATAATAGTCATTAATGGCATTAATAACCGTTAAAGGTTTTTGGGAAGTTGCCGCACTATCTAAATAAACTAGTGGCTTACCGTTAATTTCTTGATTTAATATTGGGAACAAGCTTCGGATGCGTTCTACTTCCATTATTTTACTTTCCTTTCAATTACTTCAATTAGCTGTTTTTTAACTCCTTCAATCGGTAATTGATCAACAACTGGAGCAAGGAATCCGTGAATAATTAATCGCTCTGCATCACTTCGAGTAATTCCTCTACTCATTAAATAATACAATTGGATTGGATCGACACGACCAACAGACGCAGCATGCCCTGCCATTACATCATCTTCATCGATTAATAAAATTGGATTTGCATCACCACGTGCTTTTTCACTTAACATTAGAACACGTGATTCTTGCTGTGCATTAGACTTCATTGCACCATGTTCGATCTTACCAATCCCGTTAAATACAGAAGAAGCTTTATCCTTCATCACTCCATGACTTAAAATATGTCCTTCTGTATGTTTACCATAATGAACGACCGCAGTTGTAAAGTTTTGAGTTTGCTCACCACGCCCTACAACAACCGTCTTCATTTCACCGGTAGACCCATCACCAATCAAATTAGTAATATTATCAGAAATAGTATTCCCATCGTTCATTAAGCCAAGTGCCCAATCGATTTTAGCATCCCTTGACGTAATGCCTCGACGATTGACATAAGTTGTAATGCCTTTTGCTAAAGTATCTACCGCTCCAAAATTCACATTAGCATTCTCATTAGCAAATACTTCAGCAATAATATTAACAATTGCATTTGCTTCATTATTTAAAGATACATAGTTTTCAACATACGTGACAGAACTATTGTCATCAGCAACGATTAGTACGTGGTTAATTAACGGTGCATCTTCATGATCGTGAACAAAGATTGCTTGAATTGGTTCTTCCACGACAACATTTTTCGGAACATATAGAAATGCTCCTCCATTAACAAATGCAGCATGAAATGCAGTCAAGCGATGTTCACTTATTTTCACATCATCTTTCATAAAATATTTTTGGACTAACTCGCCGTGTTCTTTAACTGCAGTAAATATGTCAGTAAATATTACACCTTTTTCTTTTAACTCATTAGAAACATGTAAATACGCTGCTGTTTGATTGTATTGAATAAAAAGGTTTTGATTTTCATTGTCTACATTCACTAAGTTTTTTACTTTCTCTGGAAGTTGGTTTAAATCCAAAATCTTCTCATTTACAACGGTATGTGTATGGAAATTAGTTAAGTTCCATTTATCAATTTTTGTTTTATCAGGTTTTGGCATCGGCAAACTTTGTGCTTCTTTATACGCTGTTTGACGTATTGCTTGAAACCAATCAGGCTCTCCATTTTCTAAAGAGTACTTTTCGAGATACCTATCATCTAAAGAATACTGTGTTTGTGTGCTCATTTTAATCCTCCTTCTATCATGCAAGACGATTGTTCCGTTCTGTTTATGCTTTTTGTTCTACACCAACTGTTTCGTCCTCAATTCCTAATTCTTGCTTAATCCATTCATAACCTTCAGCTTCTAAACGTTTAGCAAGTTCAGGACCACCAGATTTCACAACACGTCCTTGCATCATTACATGAACGAAATCAGGAGTAATGTAATTTAGTAAGCGTTGATAGTGAGTAATTATCATGCATCCAAACTCACTGTTGCGCATGGAGTTAATTCCATTCGCTACGATTTTTAATGCATCAATATCAAGTCCTGAGTCAATTTCATCAAGAATTGCAATTTTTGGTTCTATCATTAATAATTGAAGAATTTCGTTCCGTTTCTTTTCTCCACCAGAGAAACCTTCGTTTAAATAGCGTTGTGCCATATCTAAATCCATTTCTAAAAGTTCCATTTTTTCATCCATTGTACGGATAAATTTCATTAATGGGATTTCATTTCCCTCACCGCGATGAGCATTAATGGAAGAACGTAAAAAATCTGAGTTAGTTACGCCACTAATTTCACTTGGATATTGCATCGCTAAAAATAGCCCCGCTCTTGCGCGTTCATCCACTTCCATTTCAAGGACATCTTGCCCATCTAATGTAATACTCCCTTTTGTTACTTCATACTTTGGATGACCCATAATTGCTGCGGAAAGTGTTGACTTACCTGTACCATTTGGGCCCATAATCGCATGAAATTCGCCACCTTTTATTTCAAGGTTTACTCCTTTTAAAATTTCCTTCCCATCAATTTCCACATGAAGATCTTTAATTACTAAAGTTGATCCTGCCATTTTGCTTACCTCCATTTATAACTTATTATATAGTTTTCATAATTTCATTCTCAATTTATTCTCATTACAATCTTATAACAAATGAAATTTATAAGCAACTTTTTGAAATCATTATGAAAAGGAGTGAATCTTATATACAGAGAGGTTTTATATTCCTATGCTGGAGTAGTTTTTTTTATTAAAATCATTAAGTAATAGTTTATAAAGGAAAAAACCAGTGTTTCTCTTTTAACACTGGTTTCAGATTTTCATAAGTTCGATAATTTAATTATAGTTCATTTCGAACTATATGTAAAAGCGTTTTTTCACTTTTTTAAATTTTTTCCTATCAATAACAGTCAGTAATTGAGAATGAAATAATCATTAGTGCTTCGTTTGATTAAAATCCTCTAATGCCTCTTGAATTCTAGTGACAGCTTGACTCATTGCAGCCCCGCCACCAAATGCAGCTGCAACACCTGCTACTTCAAAAATTTCTTGTTCACTACAACCTTGGTCAATACAACCTTTCGTATGATAAATCATACAATATTCATCTTGGTTATAAATGCTTATACCGAGAGCAATTAACTGTTTTTCTCTCTCGCTCAAAACTCCTGCTTTAAAACAACTTTCCGTAAAAGCATTGTAGTAGCTAGCAATTTCAGGCATTTTTTGCGTAAAGGTTCCTATTCCTTTTTTGTAATCTAGCAAAATGGCCTCCGTTGTGTTTTTTGGTTCCATAACATCCATTTCATATCACCATCCTTGTTTATATTCAAAGATAGTATGTAAATTCCATATAGAATTATTCCAGCAAAAAAATTGTTTTCTATATTCGTTTCCATTCTCCTTCCCCAGCAGTAATCATCGAGATGTATGATTACAATCTCAAACTAAAAAAACTCCATCTTTACTTCTGAAGACGAAGTAAAAGTAGAGTCTTTTCAACATAATATTTTCTCAATTGTACAGCCAATGCCGTAACTCTCATGCTTAAAATGAGGATAAACAGCTTATTTTGCTACTATTTTACAGTAACTGGTACAACAGCACCGTCCCATTCCTCTAAAATATAATCTTGTATTTCTTTAGAGTGAAGGACATCAATTAAAGATTTTATTTCTTTTTTATTTTCATTCCCTTTCTTAACAGCAATAACGTTCACATATGGAGATTGTGAGTCTTCAATTACAATACTATCTTCTAGCGGATTTAAACCAGCATCAAGGGCATAGTTGGAATTAATTACGACCGCATCTCCTTCGTTGTTTTTATATATTTGTGGTAACAACTCTGGTGCATAATCATATTTAAATTGAAGATTCTTTGGATTTTCCGCGATATCATCAATAGTTGCAGTTGTTTTATCAATGCCTTCATTTAATTTAATTAGACCGTTTGCCTCAAATAGAGTTAAAATTCTTCCGTGATCAGGTACAGAGCTACTCATTATAATCACTGCTCCATCAGGTAAATCTGCTAATGTTTGATATTTTTGTGAGTAAATCCCCATCGGCTCAATATGAATTCCACCGGCATTTACAAAATCATAGTTAAACTGTTTATTTTGTGCTTCTAAATATGGAATGTGTTGGAAAAAGTTTCCGTCTAAATCTCCTTTATTAAGTGCAGGATTAATCAATTCATACTTGGCAAATGTTTTTACTTCTAACTCAATCCCTTGTTCCTTTAACAATGGTTTTGCTTTTTCCAAGATCATGGCATGAGGCTTGTTCGTTGCTCCAATTACTAATTTGCCTTCCTTGTCGTTCCCACACGCTGCTAAAGCAATTACTGAAAATAAAATTAATGCAAATGTTAAAAGTTTTTTCATCTTAATATTCTCCCCTTATCTTTTGTCTATTTTTTTCGTTATAAAATCACCAGTAAACTGAATGATAAAAACAATGGATAATATTAATAACGTAGCAAAAAAAGTTACGTCATTTTTCCCTTGAGCAAAACCATCTAAATAAGCATAGTCTCCTAAACCACCTGCACCGATAACACCGGCAATTGCCGTATAACCAACTAAAGCAATAGCTGTTACTGTTATACCAGAAACGAGCGCTGGCATTGATTCTCGTATAAGGACTTTGAAAATAATCGTTGAAGTCTTTGCTCCCATTGCTTTTGCTGCTTCAATAACACCTTTATCGATTTCACGCAAACCAATTTCTACCATCCTCGCATAAAATGGTGCAGAACCAATAATCAGTGCCGGTATAGCTGCTTCTTTTCCAATCATAGAGCCGATGAGAAAACTCGTAAATGGAATAAGTAGAACAATAAGCAAAACAAATGGAATGGACCGGAATATATTGACAATGGATGAAACGAGAAAATTAACCGGTTTATTTTCCCATATATTGTCCTTCGATGTTAAAAATAAAATTAAACCGAGCAAAATTCCGAGGAAAAAGATGGCAATAATTGACATACCAGTCATGTATAGAGTTTCTCCGGTTTTTTCCAAAGCCTTTTCCCAGTCAACATTCGGAAAAATTGCATCAATCATGATTGATAACCTCCACTCCTACTTGCTCCTGTTTTAAAACATTTAATACTTTTGTAATACTGACTTCATCCCCATCTAAATGAATGTATAACGAGCCATAAGTCCCATTTTGTGTTTGCGAAATATTTCCTTGTAAAATATTTACTGTAACCGGATGTTCCTTCATTAACCTGGACACAATTGGCTGTTCTGCCGTTTCATTTATGAAAGATAATTTAACAATCTTGCCTGTTTTATATTTTTCTAATAAATGTTGGATAACATCTGTCGTATCTTCTTGTTCCGTAATTTTTTGTACGAAACGTTTCGTTATTTGTGCTCGTGGGTTTTTAAATACGTCTAACACAGGACCCATCTCTACAACTTTCCCTGTTTCCATCACTGCAACACGGTGACAGATTTTTTTTATGACATGCATTTCGTGGGTGATTAATACAATGGTTAACCCGAATTTCTTATTAATATTTACTAATAACTCTAATATTTGGTCTGTAGTTTGCGGATCAAGGGCGGATGTTGCTTCATCGCAAAGTAAAACTTTTGGATTATTAGCAAGTGCCCGTGCTATGCCAACCCTTTGCTTTTGTCCCCCACTTAATTGGGAAGGATAAGCATGTTCCCGACCTTCTAAGCCAACAAGTTTAATTAGTTCATTCACCCGTTGTTCTCTTTTCGCTTTTGGAACTCCGGCAACCTCTAGTGGAAAAGCAATGTTTTGCCGAACGGTTCTTGACCAAAGCAAATTAAAATGTTGAAAGATCATCCCAATTTCTTGGCGGGCACGTCGTAACTTCTCGCCTTGAATTTTAGATATTTCTTTCCCAGCGACAATAACAGATCCTTCCGATGGTACTTCTAGGCCATTTAATAATCGGATTAACGTACTTTTACCGGCTCCACTATAGCCGATTACGCCAAATATTTCCCCTTCTTTAATTTGCAAATTAACTTCGTCTACCGCTGTAATTTTACCGGCCTTTGTTTCGAAGTACTTTTTTACATTATTAATTGTAATCATTTAAACCATCCTCATTTTTTCAATTTCACCTTGGATTATTTACATTCCATTTACTCGTTCAAAGTTCTTCTATGGAAAAATCGTAACATCCACCGAAAGCTTTAACTTTATTCAACCGAGATTCTTTTAGTTGTTTTGTATTCTTCCCCCATTTATAGTAGGAAAGGTCTTCTGCAATATAAAGTTAAAACTTAGTTTGTGCAAAATTATTTATATACAACAAAGTAACTAAGAAATTAAACAAATAAAAACGCCTTTCTACACAACTGAGCAGAAAGGCGTACGACAATACATTATCGAATGTCCTTTCCCTCATCTTTCAAAGTGATTAACACTTTGTGTGAATTGGCACCATTTCAACATCAACGTTGACGGTTGCCGGGCTTCATAGGGCACTTCCCTCCACCTCTCTTGATAAGAGCAAGACTAATTAACTATTAAATTATTATAAATGTCATTGTAGCAGGGTAAAATTACTCTGTCAACTAAAAGATTTTTCACTTCAAAAGGAGGCTAGCCATCAACCTTTTTCGTGAGAATTTAAGTAAAAAGTTAAAGCGCTTTTCCCAAAGTTTGTTGTTTAATTAATGAAGAAGCCAAGGAGCAGTTAGTTTTTCGAGAAAATGATCCATATTCTCTTCTTCTTGGTAATAGGTAAGTCCGGTAAAAAAGACAGCAATGTTTTTCGGCTTACTTGTAACATTATACTCAGTGGTCAATTGAATTTTTTGCCCACTAGCAATATATCCTTTTTGTTTTTGATAATTTATCGGCCTAAATCTTTCTAATTTACTATCTGAATAAACATGTAGATTTTCCGCGGGATTAAATTTCACTTTGTAATTACTTTTATTTTCTATTGTATAGGTGACGAATAAAGTGTCTGATATCATTTTCCATTCTTGTAACGAAACCGTTACATCCCTCAATTGAACTTCTTCACCTAAACGATAAAAACCATTGCCATTATTAGTTGTTGGAATGATTCCCCCTTCTAATCGAACATAATTTAATATGTTTGATTCAGGAGTAGTTTTACGTTTCCATTTATTATATTGCCCTTCAGTTAATTTTATTGTCATGATTGGAGTTAATTCAAATTGCTGAAATGGCTGTTTTTTTGCAGGTAAATGCCATTGGATATACACGCTAGAAATATCCTGATCGATGAAAACATTCCATATCCCTCTTACTAAAGAATCATCAAAAGCAAAGTAAAATATTTTCGTTGCATGCTCAAGCATAGTTTTGTAAGTTTCATTTAAATCCCCATGTAAATCTGCAACTAGTTTTATTCCCACTTCTTTACTTTTTGCCCTTCCAACAGAACTCACAGAAATTCCGTCCGGTAATATCCTGTCTTTTAGCAAATGACTGTTTTTCTCCAATTCCGCATTTAGCCAAGTTTTCGGTAAATTTGTCTTCTCCCCCATTTGTTCATAAATAAATTCTCTAAGCTTTTTTTCTATTTGACTATGAGCATGCATTAAGTCATTATCCAATACACCGGAAAATTTTAAAAAGAAATAAACGACCAATACTAATACTGGCCATATCCAAATTTTCTTATTTTTTATTAAACCTACCATAATTCACCTACTTCGTAAGTAAGAAAACATATGCCACCTTTTCAACCAATAAGGAACGCTTTTTTACCCTGCAGGCTGACTTGATAAAGACCATAAACCTTCATGGGCACGTTTTTTAAGGTAAATAGAATAATCGACAAATGGGATATACAAAGTAACCTCTAGTGTCCCGGTTATTTCAATGGAACCTTGCATATCATTTGTATATTTTACATCCACAGTTAATTTTTCTGGATCAAACATTGTATCTCCAACCGTATTGGCAAATTTGTTTCGAACAGTGTTAGTGAGCTTATTTGGTAATAAGAGCCCACCCCAATCGTATATACTAAATTCATAGCCTAAGTTCTCGGTCATTTTATAAATTAACTTCTCTAAATCTCCAAGATTAACGACTCCATTAGATGTTCGATGAATCCAATCGTCTATTTTAGTAGTAGCTGCATCCGTCAGCGCTACAGCAGGATACGAGTATGCTGCTATATCTTCTACTGTATCGGATACTACTTTCGTTAACGCCATATCCGCAACAGCGATGCGAATAAAGTTAGCTAGCACCATAAAAAAAATTAAAAAGATTGGAATGATAAGTGCAGCTTCTAATGTCATACTGCCTGTTTCATTTTTCTTGAGAGATAACATGATACACCTCCACAAATCAAATGCACCAAGACGAGTTTATCCGAATTTTTCGAGCATGTGGATGTTTTTCCTCTACCCAGGCATGGTAACTGCTGAAGGACATATGCCAACACTATGTTAGTCACGCAGCTTGAGCTATAAGTCTTAAGATGCCTCGGTTTCATTCGGTTTCGTCTTGGCGTATTGCATTCATCCCTCAAAGACGATGTAGGAGACTTCTGCGAAAAAAAATGAACACGAAAGTATCCATCATAAATAGAAAATATTTTTATCCATAAAATATTTTATTTCACATCCGATTCATTAAATGCCCACGATGCTAAATTCATTACTCCCGCACCTTCACTATTCAGACCCTTGCCGAGAAATAAATAATATTGTTCCTTGCTTTTATATGTTTGGGAAATCATTGTTGCTTCACCTGTTTCTCCAGGTTGAAGAATTTTATCAAAATCATCATAACCGTATTTAGCAGAAACGTCTGATGAACCGCTTCCCTCTTTACTATCTGATATTTGTAAGACATCTGCAACATCAGCTAAGTGCAGTTCTTTATCACTTAAGTTTTTCACCGATACAACTGCTCGAAAATAAAAATCTAAATCTGGTGTTTCCCCGTTTAATTCATCTAATAACTCAACTGATTTTAACGTAATTTCATAATGGTTAACCATAGACATTATCTCTGCTTTTTCACCAATTTTTAAGTTCGTTTGATCTGGTGGAAAATCACCCTCATCATTTAACTCACTTTCATCCATGGAACCATCTTCAGAATCAACGCCATCATTCGTTTTATCTTCTTCATTTCCATCATCTTCATTTGAAGAATTTGTATTTTCCGTCACATCTGTTTCTTTCGGAGATTGTTTTGATTCTTGCTTTGCACTATTACATCCTGTAAGTAGGAACATGAAAATTATAGCTGCTGCGATTGAAATTAATTTCATTTCTGTCTTCATGATTGTTTCCCCCATCTTGTTCAATTGTCGTTAATATGAATAATGAAATTCCTCTTTAATATGATATCTTCCATCTATCACTTTACCGTTAAGTACATTCGTATTAGATAATAATTTCGCCACGCCTGGCAAAAACCATAAATCAACGGAAGTGGTGATTTCTCCTCTCGCCTTTGTTGCTACTTTCGTCAAATCACTTTTTCCGCTTCTTAAATCAATTAAGGCCATTGCCCGTTGCATTTGGCTCCCCCTTGGATGATAAAGTAGAATAAACCGTAAATAATCCTTGTAGTTTGTGTAAAATTCTGTATTATTAAAAAACTCAATACTCTTTCCAGCTGTTAATTTTCCCATATCATCGAGGGTGTGTGCTAGGGCATATGCTAATGCGGCAATGAGCATAAACTTGCCAGTTAATTTGGCGAATTTAAGTTCAGATGAAGTAAAGGCTTCAATAAAATTAATGGCAAAACGGATGACAAATATTTCTGTCAATGCAGCGCCAAAATTTAACGCAGTATTGTCCAACCCGTAAATAATAAACTCCACTTCATTATCAACTAAGAGAAATTGTTCTTCGATAGGCAAGTCAAATTTATGGCTCTTAAATCGTGTTAGCAAATATTCATTTACGTATAAACGATTCCTTCCACTTTCTAACAAATCACCTAGTTCCTTAAACAGCCCTTCAATAATTTCAAAAGCCCCTGCAGAAAAGTCATTCGGCTCATCCATCGGTGGTTTGTTTGGTTCTCCATCTGGAACTCCTTTATACACTTCCATTCTTTCAATTAAATAACGGTAATTTGTATAGTCATGAGCCCAACGTGCTGCTTGTTCAATTAATTTCAAAATATGTTTATTTCCATTTTCTAAATTTGTCTTTGCTTGTTTTTCCTTATCCTTCGTTTCTTTTTCATCTCCTAAAACAGGACGGTTTTCAAATTTATTAAGAGCATTATTTACAGCCTTCACCGCATTAGAGCTACTATTTTTTATATGGTTAATTTTATCGGCTAAACCTGACTTCGAGGCAGAACTTAAATTATTTGTTATTCCTTGCAATTCGTTTAAACGCTTTAATAAGGAGTTTTGTACGTTAAGATCAATTTTTTCAATGGTTGTTTTTATCAATTTTTCCAAATCAGTAAAAAAGGCAGGATCCATATGATAATCATCCAGTTTTTGATTGGCTCTTCTCATATTATCTTCTGCTTCACCAATTTTTGTATCTTTATTACTCCCTTTACCGTGCCTATTGTAATAATCTTTAGCTTTTGTGAAGTTTTTCCCAACTTGATCCCTTTGTGATTCTAATATCGTCTTTATTGCAATGTTCCTAGTCTCCGCTAATTGCAAATCTGTTAATCCGTCTTCTAACTGTTTTTTAGCACTCTCGGCATTAGCAATTAACGAGCTGACGAAATTTTTAACATTCGTTTCAAATGTTCTAGCATCTTCTATTGAATAAGGACTTTCATTCCCTTTTTCATCATCTTCTGATTTTTCCTTCTCTGCTTCTTCAATTATTTCCTTGTAAGTATCAAAATGTTTAACAATATCTCGCAAACTCGCAACTTTAGGAAAATGTGAACCTGTTTCTCCAATTTTACTATTAACTTTATTTAATTCCTTTTGTGCCTCATTCAAATGTTTCCCTGTATCTGTTAAGTTTTTATCACGCTCTTTCGCTTCCTTTTCTAAATTTTTCCCAACTTTAACTAGAACGCTAGCATCTTCCATCGCACTGCTTAATCCCATCAAGCCTTCAATAACTTCCAATGTTATTTCAAAGGGAGCACGATATTTCATGTCTTCCACTGCTTGATTTTCAAAAGTATATAAGTTAGCAAGCATTTTTTCTGGATCGGGCTCTATCTTAGATTCTTCTAACTTTAAGTCAACAAATTTATAGTAATCCCCTTCTCCATCTATTGGTATGAGGTTTTTTGTTACCGCATTTTGAAAATCTTCTAAAGTACTTTCCTTAAAATCTCGTCCTAACATCCCGTACTTATAATAGCTGTTATTCATCTTAGAAAAAGTTGTTCGCAATCCTGCTTGTATCGCCTGCTCCGTTTTCCTTTCAGCAACTAAAATTCTCGCAAAATCTATGAGGACAGCACTTAATAAAAAAACACAAATAGAAACAAGTACAAGATAAATAGATACCGCTCCGTTTTCATCAATAATAAACTTGTGAAAACACCTTTTTATAAATCTTTTCACGGCCTTGTTCCTCACAATCCTTTATATTTATCTTTATTTTTTCCCTTTATTACCCTTTTTATCAAAAATGGCTATCGCGGAATTTGCATCGTTTTTCATGTCCCTTCGCATTTCTATTAGTCTTAATGAAAAATATGCAGTAAAGTCTACTACTCTAATGAACTCTGTCGGTACATTAATTTGTTCAGTAACCCTCGCTTGCATCGTTTCCATCCCCATCATATTGGCTAAAAACTTGGGAGCATGGATTTTATCTTTTACCATTACATGTATTTTTGTACCTAATATATTATTTTCAAACTCTACTTCCACTTCTGAACCGAAATTTTTCCAACCATTGATTCGATTTATTTTCTTGTTAGTTAAAATATTATCTGGACCTAAAGATATTTGAAATTCATGTAATGCGCTATTTCCTGTTAAATACCAATAAAGTCCGTCTGGGTGTTCTGGATCAGATGTGTAGTACTCAAAGTCACCTGATTCAATATCCTTTTCACTATTACTCCATGTAAATGATATATGTTCAGCAATCATTGTTGCCATGTGGTGTGTTGTTACTTTTTGATACAACACGATCAAGAAAAAAATTAAACAAAACGACATAATTAAAATCATCGGAAATAAGATGGAAGCTTCGAGTGTAAATGCTCCTCGTTCATCTCTTTTAAATTTGGTTAATTTTCCGGGCTCCATTTGCAAAACCCCTTTTCAAATTCTTAATCACTTTTTTATTAAAGAACCAGATAATCTTTTTTAAACTCCCCCTTTAGCTACTGCAAAAAATTTGTACCAATTCCTACACAACAGCCCTTTTTAAAATTATATTGTTCAGCAGAGAACCTAGTCAATAAAATTACAGTATTATTTCGAAAATTAGTTCTATTTAACCATTTATTTAATTTACTAGTGCATTATGCTTATTTTTGTGATGAAATTCGACTAAATAATTTCCAAATAAAAAGGACTAAAAGGGATCCACATCCGCTTTTAGTCCTAAATTTTTGTTAAAAATTAGTATTTTAATGTATTTTCTTGTTCAATCATTCTTGTCCAACTAAATAAAACAATGATTCTAATAATAATATATGACGAAAGCTTCCTTCTACATTTACTTCTCCAAATCGAATTGCTTCTTGTAAACGTATATTGCCAATCAACAGTTTTTCCAAAATATTATCGTTACAATCAATTTTGCATTCCACATTTTCTATAAATTCCGATTGGAATTGTATCGTTTCTTTAGAGATTGAGAGGTATATAGTTTCTGTCATTGTCTTTATCATCACTTTTATTGGCGTGGAAGGTAATAGCGGTAAGACAGTGTATTTATTAGAAATAGCATTTTGCCATTGCTGAAATAGTCGCTCCATAATAAGCCACTCCGTCCTCTCCTAATAATAGCAAGTTATTAATATATTCCCCATTAGTTGAACAATATCCTCTATTTTTCTCTTATTCTATATATATTTTATTCATTCCTAGCCTTAAATCAGCATTGCTATCGCCAAAAAACTTTACGCGTTAGAAGACAAAGAATTCCTTTTGCCCTTATTCCTACTCTGTCTCTTTTTGTTACTATCACCAAGAGAACGGAATACAAAAAAGAAATATAAAGAACCAATCAAGTATAGGACGGCTGTGATAGTAAATACGGTGGCATAGCCCCAATAGGCACCTTGTGCTACAACGATAGTAGTGGAAATTGGTCCCATAAATGCCCAACCTAAACTGAATACCATTTGATTTACAGAGTTTGCTAACCCTTTCATGGAGTCATCTACTTTGGCCATCATTAAAGAACTTTGAATTGGATTTCCAGCGTTCATTAATGCTTGACGGAAAAGAAATCCGGTGCTGGCTAGCAGTAAATTTTGTGTATAGGCAGTTAATAATAAAAATGGTAAAGAAGCAAGTTGTAAATAAACTACCGCCCTCACTTCTCCAAACTTCCTTACAACTGCTGGACCGATAAACATGGCAATAGCTGTTGCAGCTTGTCCGAGCGAGATAATAATACCGATTAAAGCATTGGAAATTTGAAAACGGTCAGCAAAATAAAGGTTTAAATATGGAATAACTAGCCCACTTCCGAAGCCAATAATTAACTGTGCGATGGCAAATAAGCCAATTATTTTTAATCCTAGCTTATTATGAATGAAAAATTCACGCATTCCCATTTTGCTAGATTGCTTTACTGTTTTTCTTTTGGCCTCTTTCATTTTGACAATCGGTAAAAATGCTAAAAAATAAAAAACAGTACCAACAATTAATGTGAAACGAATACTAAATAGGTTATCGATAAAAATAGAAAAAACATCTATTAAGACTCCACCTAAAATACTGCCGATAACATTCGCCACGGTCATCATTGCTGAATTCATGCTGAACAAATGGATCCTTTGTGATAAAGAGGAATTTTCAGCTAGCCACGGAATAGCAGAAACTTGCAAAAATGCGGTAAAAATGCCGGTTGCAAAGCCAGCGATAAGTAATAAACTTTGAGGTTCAAAGATACTTCTTAAAAATAGAACGACACTGGAGGCGAGCACACCAAACATCATTACTTTTTTTCTGCCAAACCGATCACTCATCAATCCTGCTGGCACTAATATAATGGCTGTAGCTAAAGAAGTAAGTGAAATAACGAGTCCATTAACAGATTGATCATAGCCTAGTTCACGAATATAAAAATTGTATACAACGGTAAAAATACCTAAGCCGATTTGTGAAAAAACTGTCGCAATAATTGCTAATCGAATATTTTTATTATACGTTTTAAACTGTGTTGTCCATTCTTGGATGAAAGCCATTTATCCATTCCCCGCCTTTATTTATTTCGAATCCCTAAATATATTAGCGAGATTTTTCGAAAAAGTAAATAGCCTTTAGAAAAATTCATTTTATAATTTTTTCAATAATTTAAGCGTTGAAAAAGTAAATAGTTGTTTCTTAGCGGAGTTTTTCCAATAAATAAGGGACTGATTGAAAGGCATATATTTTTCCCTTTACTTTCCCTTCATTAAACAAGATTAGACACGGTACACTTTCAATTTCATACTCGGTTGCAATATTTGGTATGTAATTTAAGTCTGCTTTTCCAATAAGTAAATTTGGATTGATTTCCATAACTACTTGCAACATTTTACTAGCAATTTGGCACGTACCACATAATGGGGTATATAAATAAAACGCACCTTTCTTGCCACTATTTAAATTATAATCAAAATCGTTTTTCGTCCATGTATTCATTGTTTTCCATCCTTTTACTATTTTGTACAACAATCATACATGAATTTTTTCAAGAAAAAAATGAAAAAACACCTAAATCTGGTGTTCTTCTTAAGAAAATATTAAAAGTCAATAAATAACAAGGCTACATAAATTATTGCACTAACTAAAACGATACTTAACAATATTAAGCTAGACTTCTGATGCTTATGTTTCCCTTTTCCGATCATTTCCGGTTTAGCTGATTGCTTTTTTGCCGTTCCTGCTTTTATGTCGGAAATTAGTTGTTCCGGAATATCAGGCTTACCATTTTCTTCAAATGATAAAGATGAAATTTGCCCACTTATCATTTCCTCTTCTTTTCCTTCATGTTTTCTAATAATTATTGCCTCGTTTTTTTCTCTTTGTTCAGCTATTTCTAAGAAACATAATTTCACATCATTAATACTATTAGGCCGTTGTTCTGGATTTAATTGAACCATTTTATTTAAGCAATTGACAAATTCCTTTGGTAAATCTGGGCAAAAGTTTTCTATTGGCTTTTGCGCTATATATACATATTTTCCACCCGACAAAATATAATAAAGCATTGCTCCAAGAGAGAAAATATCAGTCCGCTGATCCGTTTGTTTTCGTTCGAACTGTTCAGGGGCAGCAAACCCCACTGTTCCAATTTTCACGGTATCATGCAGTTGTTCCTCTCTAAATTTACGAGCAATCCCAAAGTCTACAAGTTTTATTTGATTATTCTCGTTGACGATAATATTCCCCGGCTTCAAATCCCGATAGACAATGGGCTCAGGTTTCATATTATGAAGATATGCTAGGCAGTCACATATTTGAACTGAAAAATCTAACAGTTTCGCAAAGGATAAAGGCTCCTCCTTAATGAAGGAAAGCAATGTCCTCCCATCTAAAAATTCCTGTACTAAATAAAAAAGCTGTCCATCATTGGACGTAAAAAAATCAGCAATTTTTGGGATCGCAGGATAGTCTAGTTCACTTAATATTTTTGCTTCCTGAACTATTCGCTTAAAAAGGGGGTGACTCGTATGAGTAACTTTAACAGCCCATTGCAATGTTGGCTTTACTAAATCTCTTGCTAAATAAACCTTTGACATACCTCCTTGCGCATGAAAACGAATAATTTCATACCGAGATCGGAGGATTTCCTTTTCTTTTAATTCGATTATTTGTAATGCCATTTTTCTCCCCCCTTTAAAAACCACCCATCATTTGAAAAACAAAGCCTTTAACCCCCGCCGTTTGTATAAATTTTCCGACGGAGCGTACATGTTTCTTATTAGCAAAACTGTTATATTATCAGTAGTGCCCAGACTTTCAGCCATTTTAACCATTTCATCTGTTACTGGTTGTAAATTCGTATATTTTTGTTCCAATGCTTTAATTGTCTCTATTAATTGCTGTTCTGGAAAGACAGAATAAAATCCATCCGTACATAAGATAAAAATATCATTTGGATCATATGTGCCTACATGAAAATACGGATTAATATTTTGATTAATACCGAGACATTGTAATAACACATTTTTCTTTGGATGGTGTTCAGCCGCTTCAACAGAGAGCAATCCCTTATTAATTTGATCTTGAACCCAAGAATGGTCCGTCGTCAATTGAAAGATTACTGGTTCTTCTTCTAGTGAAATCGTTTGATGAAGCATTTCCTCATCTTCCATGTCTATTGTTTGTTGCTTGCGGAAAAAATTTTGAAAGCCGGAATTTATTCCAACAAGACGATAAATTCTCGTATCACCTATGTGGCAAATAAAATAATTTCCCTCAAAAAACAAAATGATAGAAATGGTTGTTCCTAGTTTTACTTTATCCCGCTTTGCATTATGGATTAATTCTTTATTTACTCGATAAATTAATTCCGTTAGTTCTATTTTCGCTATTTCTATAGGATTTTCTGTTTTTAACAATTTTCCACTTCTTTTTTCCCACCATTTTTGAATGGCATCAATGGCAATGTAACTGGCAACGTCTCCAACTTTATACGCGCCCATTCCATCTGCAACGACTGCTATTGCAATTTGTTTTCCTTTCCGATTTTCCTTCACTCGAAATAGTAAAAAGTCTTCATTTCTTTCCCGGACGGGACCTTTATCTGTCGTTAATCCCACCTGCCAATGTAAAGTCATACTTCCTTACTCCATTTAAATGTATAAGTTACACTACCGATTTTTATTTTGTCATTGTCCTTTAATGCATATATTTTATAAGGAACCATTTGCTTGTCGTTTAATTTGGAACCGTTTTTCGAACCTAAATCTTTTACGCCACAATTTTCATCAATTTTAATAAACTCTAAGTGAAGTCGAGAAACTCCTGTAGCTGATTCTTGATAATGAACCCCAGATGTATGCCTTCCGATAATGAAATGATCCTCATCAATCATAACTCTTTCTATTTTCCCTTGCCTATTTATTTCTAAGGAAGGTCTTTTAAAACTGATTCCATTCGCATTTATCTGGTCCATGTCATCTTCTAATAAAATCGTTTCATCACTTAGCGGCAGTTGTGGCTGCATAAATGATTGGTTAAAGGAAGTTCCCATATTTTGGTCTTGCCAAGAATGGTTATTTTGATTTTGCTTGTTTATGAATGCATTTTCTTGTTGTACATTCCCATAATTTTGTGATTGCGGGAATGGGTTTATCGGATTACTTACTGTTTTACTAGATACTTGCGGGTAGTTATAAGCATATTGGTGCGAGACAGCAACTTCTTGCTTTGCAGACTTATTTTTTGTATTATCCACCGTTTCCGTACTCTCCTCTTCCATATCCACCTTAATAATTTCACGCTTCACACCTGGTCGCCAAATTTTCCAATAGATAAAGCCAAGTGCAATGAAGGCTACTGTGGAGACAGAAGAAATAACTAACATAATAGTATTAGAAAATTCTAAGTAAACTTTCCATATAATGGCAGAAAATAAAGCAATTGCTGCAAATAAATATGTACCTTCTCTTGAAGTAAGTGGTGGCAATGGCATTTTCTTGACCGCTTGTTTTTTCTTTTTTTGCTTTTGCTTTTGTTTCATTAAGTCTTCATAGCTTGGTGGTACTTCCTCAGTCGATTTAGTCTCTTGTAGTTTGATAGGCTGATGCTGCCCTTGTTGATAACTAAATTGGTTATTTAATGGTGCATGTTCCATTTGCACTTGCCCCATTGGTTGATTCGAATGCAAACCAATTAATATTTCTTTTATCCCAGCTATACTAAAACCGCTAGATTTAATATAGTTTAAAATCATTTTAAAACTATTTCCATCTAAACCGTGAACTTCACCTGCAATATCAATCATCAATTGCCGTAAATCTTCTAAAATGGTTCGATTTCGATTTATCTTTTCAACTGGAACATAGGTTAAATACACATCATTAATATCTTTTCCGACATAAATTAACTCTTCATTAATTAAATAATTTTCCTCTTTTAGCATATATATATTGCTATCTTCTAACACTTTTATCATATTTAAAAATAGAAGGTAGTACTCCTCCATTGTAAGTGGTCTTTCTTTTATATATAATCGGAGCATTCGCTTCGATTGAATGTTATAATTGATTTTTACATTAAAATCAATTTCATCGATACGCATCGGTAATAACCGGGGGATCTGATTAGATTCAATCATGCGAATTTGCAGGTTGGATAAATCTTTCGTTGTTAATGGATTGTTTTCTTTTTTATGGAAAACCATAAATTGCCCGTTACTTGAAGCAAAATCATATTCCAACTGATAAATTGTATGTTTCAAAGTTGAACCTCCCCTTTATTCAAGAAACTATAAATCTGTTATCCAACCAAACTGGACCATCACAAAATGACATAAACAAATGCTGTAACAACACCCGGTAAAACAGCATACATAAACGGGAACTTTGTCGCTTGATTTTTTTTAAAATGATCTAATTCAGACATACTTTTCGTCTTAATAGATTTCATATATGCCCAAAACGTGTTTAATAATTTGATAAGAATAGTCTTCGTAAATAATAAAATGATTAATGCAATTATTCCTGCAAAAATAATCGAATACATTAACGCATACAACACAAATTCCACACCTGATAGCGCTCCAATTGCTGCAAATAACTTTACATCCCCACCACCAATTGCTCTAAATAAATATAATAAAACGGTAACTCCACCACCCACTAGTAAACCTAATCCAGCATCCATTAACCCTGCTATTTTAAATATGATTAGGTGTGATAATAAACCGACCGCCATTCCCGTGACAGTTAGCCAATTAGGTATTTTGTAAGTTCGAATATCAAAATAAAACGCAACAAGGATAAAAACAAAAAGGAAGCCAAAAGGAATATATTCTATCAAGAAATCACCACCTAAAAAATACTTTAACTAACTACAGACCAAAATCCCTCATAAGTACGTTTTTTTAGTGTTACTTTAGTTTCAATAAACGGAACAAACAGCTTTATTTCAGCAGTACCAGTTATTTCAATTGCCCCATTAATACCACTAGTATAGTGAACATCTACTTCAAACTTGTTAGGTTTAAATAAATTGCTCCCACCAGTAATTTCCTCATATCTATTTTTCACGATCGGTGTCAATATTTCTCCAGTAATGGCTCCCATTACATCATCAATCGTAATATTTATATCTAGAAAATCCATAATCTCGGTAAACATTTCTGTTACTCCGTCAACAAATTTCCTCTGACCTGGATTTTCTTTAAAATAATTGTCCATTGTTTCCTGTGCCGCATTTTTTGCTAGTGCTACTGGATAAGCATTTGCAGTAATTGCTTCACCAGTCTCAGAAACTGCCCGATCTAATGCCATATCCGCAACAGATATTCTAATCATACTGGCGAGAAATAATACAAATGCTAGAAAAATAGGGATCGTTAAAGCAGCTTCTAAAGTCATACTACCCGAGTCATTTTTCTTTAAAAAATTTATCAATTTTCTCGATCCCCCCTATATTCCACATTCTTTTATTCCACTCAAATAGCCTTGATGGCTAATAATGTCTGTCTGAATCTATTTATTTTCCTCCACTACTGCTTCATGAATAAGACTGAAATAGTCAAATCAGGCAGTAATGACTTGTTACATAGCTTTAATTTATTCAAAGTTTATTGAACCTCTTCATTCGTGAATTTCCATATCGCCCGGTTCATCATGTTCAAGTCAGATAATGTTGTCCCTGCAACTAATAAATACTCATCTAATTTTCGGTAATCAAAAACCATTGTACCCTCCATTGATTCTCCGGCTTTTAGATTTCCGTTGAACTTATCTGAACCTAATGCTGCGGAAATTTCACTAGTCCCTGATCGTTCCATTGTTTCATGAACTTTAAAATATCCACTAGCTTCCGATAAAGCTAATTCCTCATCACTTAAATTTTTAAATAGAACGTCTACAAGAATAAATTGCTCATCATTAGGTGTATGATCATTGAACTTATCGGCTAATTTAATCGATTTGATTGTTGCCTCGAAATGGTTGACAGTTGTTTTTATTTCCGCTGTATCACCAATTTTCAAATTGTCTTGGTTAGGTGGAAAATCAGTATTTTTGTCCTCTCCACCCCCACTATTTTTTTTCTTATCGTTCTCCCCTTCATTATTCGAATCATTATTTTTATTATTTCCATTTGCTGGTTTGTTTGCTTCTACTACATCGATATCTTTATTCCCTTTTGATTCTTCCTTTTTATCACTACAGGATGCGAGTAAAAGTAATGAAAAGATTGTAAAAGCTATAACGACTATTTTCTTCAATTTGAATACCCCCGTTGTATTATTAATAGGAAAAATGTGCTTTTTTCGTAAAGTAAAATCTTCCATCTCGCACATCGCCTGGCAATAGGTCTGTTTTTGACAACATATTTAATACTCCAGGTAGGAACCATAAATCAATGGATGTTTCGATTTCCCCTTTGACATACGTATTTAGTGTAGTCAAATCTGTTCCACCTGATTTATAATCGATTAAAGCCATCGTTCTTTGTACTTTACTTCCTTCTGGATGCATTAATAAAAATAGTCTTAAGTGATCTTTGTAGTCCATTTTAAATGGAATTCGATCAAATACATCTATCGCCCTTCCATTCTTAATATCTCTCAAATCAAATAATGTTTCCTTCAAAGCATATGCTAATGCTGCCCACAATATTTTAGGACCGGCTACTCGTACTTCTACTTGTGTAAATGCCTCTAGAAAATTCACAGCGAAACGCAAAGCAAATATTTCTGATAAAGCGGCATAATAGTTTGCAGTAGTATTAGACATACCGTAAATAATATATTCCACTTCGTTATTTTCAAATTTTAATATTTCATCGGGTGATGCATGAAAGTTATGGCTAGTAAAGCGGGTTAATACATACTCATTAAAATATAATTTATTTCTCCCACCTTTTAGTACAGTGCCAATGCCTTTAAAGATCATGTCAATGGAATTCATCGATTCTTCATTTGATTTGTTGACATCATCCAATGGTATGTCCCTTGGTGCAGATGCTTCATGACCTTCATAATGCTCCACCTTATCTTTTAAACTATTGTATAGGTCTGATTCGTTATGTTTTGTGGCGGGTTCATTATTTTCGTCTAATTCTTCCTTGTTATTATCTAATTGATCCTCTGCTTCCTGTTTTTCCTCATCCTCCTCAGCTTCTAAATATTTATTTGGTATAGCCTTATAATAATCTTTTGCACTAGTGACTTTAGCCCTTGCATTATTTAAGCTTTCGACCACCTTGCTTTTTACATTAACTAACCCTGCTTGATAAGTACTATTTAGATTAATCACTAAATCATGAAAGTGATTTAACCAATATAATAACGAGTTTTCATTACCATGATCGATTAAAGCAATCCCTTCATTCATTAATTGTTTCAGTTCTGTAAAATGTGAATCTTCAATGACAAAATCTTTCAAAGTATTGTTAGCCTCTTCTATACTAGCCTCAGCATCGGGAAGACCCCCCTGACCATCTTCATCACTTTTTCCATGGTTATCGTACAAGTCTTTTGCATCTCCGTAACTTTCATCCAACTCTTCTTCTTTTTCGGCGATTAATTCTGCCATATCTTCATTAATTCCTCTTGCTTCATCTAAATCACTAATACCTTTTTCTAATTCTTTTTTCGCTTCCCGTGCATAATTTTGTAACATATTAACTAAACGTTCCGCATTTCTCTCAAAAGCCCGTGCATCTTCCATTGAATATGGGCTTTCTTCCTCATCCTCATCATCTTTTTCTGGTGGGTTCATTATCTCGTCATATATTGGATAATGTCTAATAATATCTTCTAAACTATTAACCTCTGGAAATGTCGATGCTGATCGATTTATTCTTCCTTCTAGAAACATTAAATTATCATCGGCAGCTTTTAAATGGCTACTAAGTTTATCCAATGATTTCTGTCTATCTTTCGCTAGTTTATTTAACTTATTAGCGATTTTACTATATAAAGAGGCTTGTTCCATTCCTCTTGCTAATTTACTAAATCCCTCTATAATCTCTAATGTTATTTCAATCGGAGCTCGGTATTTCATATCATCAATGATTTGATGCTTAAATACTTCTACATCTGCAAGTGTCCTATGATCAAGAGGTGAAAAATCAACGACCTGTTCTAAACGTGGGTCAATAAATTTGAAGTACTCGTCTGAATCTGGCGCTAAGTTCTTCTCTACTGTCTCTGTAAAAATGGATAATTTATCTCCACTAGTCCCAAATATTGCGAAAGGAAAAACAGCTGTATCAATATTTGCCATCGATGTGCGTAAAGCGGTTTGAATGGCCCGTTCGCTCTGTCGCTCAGCAGCTTTAATTCTCATGAAATCAATTAGTACAGAACTCAATAAGAACATACTTAAGGAGACAAGAATGAGATAGATGGAAACTGCTCCACGCTCATCAATAAAAAACTTATGAAAAAATTTTTTCAACCAGTTCATTCCTTCTTGCCCCCTTCCAGTTAGTTAGCAAAATTGTTAAACACTTCCTCCGGTTTGCTTTTTACTTTCTTATTTTGGAAATAGTCCTTCACCCTTTGAGTATAGTGAAAAACAAAATCAGTTGTACGAATCAACTCAACTGGATCATGCACTGATTTCGTTACAGATGAACCTACTGCATTAGAGTCTAATCCAAACAAATTTAAAAAGTAGTTCGGTAAATGAATAGACTTTTGAACGGTAACAGTCACTTTTCCCCCAGTAATTGTATTATCAAAATGAACATCAATATTTTCGCTAGATAAGTTCATCGAATTAATCCGGTTAATCTTTCTAGTAACTGTTCCATTATCGTTCGAAAGTTTAATTCCAAATTTATCTAAAAAATTGTTCCCAAAAAGACGCCAATATAGGCCGTCCGGATGGTTTGGATTCGAAGTATATAAAGAGAATTCTGCAGTTTTTATATCTTTATCACTGTTATTCCACGAATACACCATTCGGTCGGCAACCATTGATGCGGTGTGATATGTTGAGGCATGTAAATATAGAACAATAAAGAAAAACACGACAGTAAGCGATAATATTAAAATAATCGGGAATAAGAGAGAAGCCTCAAGAGTAAAGGCTCCCCTCTCATCCTTAAAAAAGGAATGTGTTTTCATTGAAAACCACCTTTAATAGTTAAGTAAAATTTTTATTAATCTGCGATAATTTGATCGATTTGATCAGATCCATGTGTTACTAGTTTATCTATCCAACTTTTAATCTCGGTTCTAAACGTAAGTGCAATAATAACAACTACCCCAATAATTAGCATTACCTCTAATGTTTGGATCCCATCTTCATCTTTCCAAAGATTTGAAAAGAATTTTTTCATATAAACATCCCCCTAAAAGTTAAAATAATGTTAATGCCGGAAAGCCGATTATAATCATCACTGAAATAAAGATTAATATGAGCGGAAAAACTAATTTAGAAGAAGCTTCCTCCCCCTTAATTTTTGATATTGCCTTTCGCTTCTCCCATAATGTTCCTGAGAGTTCACGTAAAGCTAAAATTAAATCTTGCCCCCCCTTTCGATAATTCAACAATACTGTTGTTGTAAATATAGAAACTTCTTGGATACCACACCTTTTACTTAAATCATTTAATACTTGATGAAAAGGGTGGTTACTTTGAAGTTTGTTCATAGCTTCCATTAATTCTTTATAAAGCGGATGATTTTGCTTTTCCTTATTCATAAATGCTGAACGAATCATTGCTTGTTGGATTGTTTCTCCAGCATTAACTAATAAAATGACTTTATTAACGTACTCTGGTAATTCAGCAATTATTTCATCCTTCCTGCGACGTTCCTGCTCCGTTAAATTTCTAATCATCATCATCGGAATAATAACAGTAAAAAATAAACCTACAAAAAATAATGTGTGATCTCCTTCATTAAATAAGGCAAAACAGACGCTACCAGTAAAACAAAGAATGATTGTTGAAATGATTTGTGCTAAATATAATTTCGTAAAATGTGTTGCCATCCTATTTCCATGCAACCCAATCATTTTTTGCTGAATAAATGAAACGCGACCGTAAAATCTCGTAATAATTTGGTATCTATCGATAATATAGAGCGATATTGGAGCCATAAATTTTAAAGGAACATCTTTACCTAATGATTTGACAAACTCATTGTATACTCTGCCTTTAATAGAGAAAAAAAGGATAGTAACAAATAAAATGAGTGCTAGGCCCCCATAAAGATAATTTTCAATCATAAATTATCACACCTTAATATCCATGATTTTCTGACTTAGCCAAAATGCGATGACAATTAATGTAAAACTGATTGTCATCATTAAAGTTCCACCTGTCTTAAATTGAAATAATGGTTCCATATAATCGGTCGCAATATATTTCATTAGTAAAATCATTCCAATTGGTGTGACACTAAGAAGGCGTGCTTCAAATTTCTTTTGAGCAACCATAACGGTAATATCTTGTTGTATTTCAATCTTGTCACTAATGATATCTGCAGTCCTTCGAATAACTTCCACTAAGTCTCCACCTGTTCGTTTACAAGTGATAAATACATTAGCAAAATTAATAATATCTTCTATATCTGAACGATGGGCAAAATCCTCCAGTGCCCTTTCAATCGTATCCCCATTTTCAATTCGTCGATTTATTAAATCGAATTCTTGAATAATGTACGTATTTGGATCTGGATAGAGCAGTCGTAAATCATGGGCAACTTCACGAAAACTGTTTTCTGTGGATCTTCCCGCTGCCAAAGAAGCAGATAACGACGAAATAGCTTCCTTAAATTGAAAGGTTAATTCTTCCTTCCGTTTTTTTATTAACTCTTTAACCTTTATTCTCGGATAGATGAATCCTAGTAAAGAAAGAATGGCCGCAAGAATAATATTTTCATAAAATAAATAACCAATAAAAAATAAAATTGCTATAGCTATACTGAGATTGACTATATATTCCTTAAAATTCATTGTATATTCGGAGTAGTCAATTAGCCTTTGTTCCCCTTGATATCGACTCCGAATTATTTCCATCATTTTCTTACGATCCATAAACTGCTTTTGGTCATTTATCTCTGCTTGTTTTTCCCGTTTTTTCCGCCTTATGACAACAAAAATATAAGTAGCAATTAAAAGTACTAATGCAATGTATAAAAATATGTCAAACCATTTATCCAAACCCATCACCTTCTTTCTAGAAACAATGTTTTCTTATATATGAATGCCAGCTAATTTTAATTTCAATTGATTTTGCAACTCGTTTCCTGTTGGTTTTAAACTACCGATTATTTTTCCATCCCTTGCTTCGCCATCTTCTACGAATTCATATAATGGATTCAATGTAACCTCTCCATTTTCCACATCTAAAACTTCACTAATTTCAACGACTTTCCTCGTATGGTCTCGCAACCTAGATAAATGAATCATTATATCAACGGCTGAACTAATTTGTTTGCGAATTACTTGAACAGGTAAATTTGCTGCACTTAACACCATCGTTTCTAAACGACTTAACATATCTTTCGTAGAGTTTGCGTGCCCAGTGGACAAGGAACCATCATGACCTGTGTTCATCGCTTGTAACATATCAAGAGCCTCCGCACCACGAACTTCCCCAACAATTATCCGGTCTGGGCGCATCCGTAAAGACGTTCTTATTAAATCTCTAATAGATATTTCGCCTTTTCCTTCCGTATTCGCATTTCTAGTTTCTAAAGTTACTAGATTGGGCACTTGTTTGATCTGCAATTCCGCTGAGTCCTCAATCGTAATTATCCGTTCATGCTTCGGTACGAAATTAGATAGTACGTTAAGGAAAGTCGTTTTTCCGGAACCTGTTCCACCACTTATGAATATATTAAATTTAGCAATAACAAGTTTTTCTAAAAACCTTGCTACTTCATCCGTAATCGATCCAATTCTAATTAGGTCTTGAATCGTTAATGGCTTTTCTGGAAATTTCCTTATCGTCATTACCGGTCCTTTTAAGGCGATTGGCGGCAACACGACATTCACACGGGACCCATCAGGCAGACGCGCATCTACTATCGGAGATGATTCATTCACGACACGATTCACCCGTGCAACAATATTTTGGATAATATCTTCCAACTTTTCCTGGCTTTCAAACTCAAAAGGAAATGGTGTAACCTTTCCATTTCTTTCTATAAAAATTTCCCGATGATTATTGATCATAATCTCGGTAATACTTTTATCGTCAATTAATGGTTGTAAAACATCTAACCCCCGAAAGGAATGATAAATACGATCAACGAGCCACTTAATTTCCTTTGATTTAATAGAGTTTTCTTGTGCATACAAAAATACTCGGTCTTCTACGATAGATAACAATTCATCATTTGTCGTAGAATGCATGAAATCTAGATCACTGCGTAAGTCATTGATTAGCTGTTTTACAACTTGATCGTCAAGCATTATATACACCCCGGCTGATTTCTAATTGTTCTTTAATTAAATTTATTATTTTTTCATTTATAAAAGGAATGGACTCTAATTGAATATTCGTATGAAGATTATTCCATTCTGGTACATACGGTAAAAAGCCATGAATATCAAAGTTGTATTTTTTTAACTCCTCATTCAGTTCCCCTGTATAACGGTTAATTACAAAAATCGATTTTGTATAAAAGTCAGTCGTTTGGCCGGAAAAGATAGCACCAAGTTCCTCTAACATTTTTTTCGTTTTAAAAAAGCTTTGCATATCAGCCCCAACAACCCATAAAATATAATCACTTTTATTTAACGCAGCCTGAATTCGTGGCTGCACAGTAGACTCCAAGTCGATAATTATATAGTCGTAATTTTCCGTACCTTTTAAACAGTCAATCAGATTATTCACTTCACCCTCGGAGAGTTCCATCATCTCTTCCGCACTTACTGCCATATCAAAATACTCCACATTTGTCCGTGCGTCTTTTTTCTTTAACGTCTCTATTTTTGCCATTAATTGATTGGGATTAGCTTTTAAATAATATAAGATTTGTGAAGTATGTTTATCGTCAGGTGACTGAAAAAACAACTGCGTGGAGTGGTACAGTTCCAAATTCAAGTAAAACACTTTATAATTTTGTAAAGATAGTTGTCTCGATAACTGTACAGCTGTTACTGTTTTCCCTGTACCGCCTGATGAAGAATATATAGAGATAACTTTTGTATGATTACTAACTTGAACACCTGTAATATTTTTTGTCTGTTCATAAAGAATTGCAAGGATATTGGAAATTAGTTTATTTAACGGTTGATACTTATATAAGGAAAAGAACTCCCTATGATCTTCTGTTATCCGTTTTGACTCTAAGTTAATCACAACACAATTTAATTGATAGGCATATTGTTCAGCCAACTTTTTTGAACCGACGAGCAGCAAATCAATCGTCTGCTTTTCTTTAAAGAAATTGTGTAAATTATCCTCAGAGGTGAACAACTTTAATTCAAATTTATTCCCTTCTTGTGCGGTTCTTACATAGTTAATAAATGAATTCAAATACGCATTGTCATTATCAAAAAACACCGTTCGAATTTTTTTCATGTTCTTCACCCATTTAGCTTTTTTATAAATATATGGCTCTGTTAAACTTTGAAGCTCGGCAAATATTGGACGTATGCACTAGAGTCGCCGTCTTTCAAGTTTTCAAAAATCAATACTGTACATCTGAAAAGCCAAAAAATAAAATTTTCACTTCTTTGTTGTGATTATATTGTTGTTCATCTATACAGTCAATAAACTTTACATTATTATTACGAAAATTGAATCTATTTTACTAGAGGAAAAATTATGCTAGTTCGTTTTACTCTTTTTTTCCCTACATTTCGACAATTTATGCTACGTACATTTTCCCTATAAACCTACTAAAATATGGCTTTAATGAAATGTCTCCTTTTTTTATTTACTAACGAGAAAATACATGGTAAATATCGCTTCATTCGATTTGGGAAAAAAGTCCTAGTCTTAAAAGGTAATTTACATATTTTATCCTATTCAAAAAATTAACTATGTTCTTTACAATAATATTACGAGCAATGGGTAACATCGATTTTCTTTGGAAATTTTAGGACTACGGGAGGGTAATAATGGATAATTTAAATAACCGTGATGTGGAAATTGAACTTCAACAAACAGAAATTGCAGTAAAAAAGAAGAAAAAATGGTGGATAATTGGAATCAGTACAATAGTTGTATTAGTCGGTGCGATAACAAGTATTTTTCTTTTGTTAAATAAAGGTCCAGAAACATTAGTAATGGATTGGATTGATGCTGTTGAAAATAATGACAGGACTACCGCATATAAATTGTTAACTAAAACGAAGGAATTCAGTTTTTCACAGGAAGATGTTAATCGTTTCCTTGATTTCCTTAAAGAAAGTCCCGAGGAATGGGCGGGATTGAAAAGCAATTTAAAGGATACTGCCAAATTTCTTAAAGAAAGAGATAAACAAAAAGGGGTAACACCATATTCCAAATTTGGATACATAAATTTACAATATAGCGGAAAGAAATGGGGAATTTTGGATAGTTACCAATTAGTAGTTGCACCAGTACAATTAAAACTAACTACAAATCAAGATGACATCACATGGATGGTTAATGAAAAAGAAACCGATGCTAGTAAAAATGAATCGTTTTTTCCAGGGCCGGCAACAGTAAAAGCTGTTTTTACCAATGAGTATGTATCTTTGGATAATGTTAAAGAAGTCACATTGTTTAACTTGCAGAAAGATTTCGAAGAGGTAAAGATTGAGTTTGAAATTAGAGAAGTAACGTTACGTGTCGAAGAAAAAGATGCAGATATCGTCATTAACGAGCAAGAAACAGGTTTAAAAACCGACGGAAACCCAATTAGTTTAGGTTTACTTCCAGTTGATGGGTCTGTTAAAGTTTATATTAAAAAAGATTATCCTTGGGGAACGATGAAAAGTGATCCAATACAAGTAAAGGAGCCTAGAATCTCTACAAATTTTTATTCCATTCCAGAAGAAGTACAAAATCAAATAATGGAACAGGCAAATGATTTAATTGAACAACACTTTTTAGCGATAGAGAGTTTCGATTCATCTGTTATTACATTGTCAGGCGACATTCATAAAAAAGCAGTAGAAGAAATTTATAAAAAACATCAAAATCGACAAGTAAAACATATGTATTCCTTAATCAATGTTAACTATGATTTATCTTCATTTGGTGATCCTTTTTATAACAATGGAGATAAGAGATATGAAATTGTGTTAAATGCTAGAATAAAGAAATCAGAAGGACAGTATTTTCAAGGTTTATTAGTTCATAGAGCGCTAACAGGTATCCAAGATTTACGAATCGATCTTTACTATGATGAAGGTGCGAAAGAATGGAAGTTTGAAAAAGTTGCTACCCAACCATATGTCGCATACGATTATGTTAACTCAAAAACATACGTCATTCGGAGCGAAGAAGAAGCTAAAGCCATACTAGCGGAAAAACAAGGGGCTGGCAATGGTGACAAGCAGGAAGAAGAAAAAGACAACGAATAAAAATTGTGGGGGACTGTCCCCCACAATTACGAATTTTGTGTAAACTCATCTTAAAAACTTCCCGTGGATTTTAATATTTGCTTTCAGTAACACTTCTGCAAGATGATTTTCGGGAGATGTTGCCACTTCCCGATACATTTTATCAATATACAAATGTTTTGCTTCCGGGAACTCCCTTTTAAACATCTTTCTCAACTGATTTCCAGAATCATCTGCATCAACTAAAATATATACATCTTTATCGAATAATGTATCAATTAATTCATCTAATTTACTTATCCCAATCGTACCGTTAGTACAAATGATTTCGATTGGTTCATCCACCACATCTTGAACTTTCCTTTTATCTGACGTGCCTTCAACGATAATAACTTTAGTATCTCCCATTTTTATCACCTATGATCGTTAGACAATGAACGGTTACTTTATCATATGTTATTTTCTATAAAAAGATTGTTAAGTTTTCTCCGCTTGCAATAAAGCCGAGCCGTTAATACACCTTATCCTATTCGCTCAAAATGATGTTGATGATTTTAGTCATTCGCATGAGCTAACGAAGAAACCATACCCTTACTTAAAAACAAACGTCTGAGTGTCACCCCAGACGTCTTTTATTATTCTTCACTAACCATTTGATCGTATTGTTCTGCTGTCATTAACTTCTCTAATTCACCCATATCAGAAGGTTCTACAACAATCATCCATGCTTTTTCATATGGTGATTCATTAATAAATTCAGGGCTATCAGAAAGTTCTTCATTTACTTCGACGATTTTACCGCTAATCGGTGCATACAGTTCTGATACTGTTTTTACAGATTCCACACTTCCGAACGGTTCATTTACTGTAATCTCCTCGCCCACTTCTGGTAACTCAACGAATACAATGTCACCTAGTTCTGATTGGGCATGATCGGTAATACCAATTCGAACTTTATCTCCTTCAACTTTTACCCACTCATGTTCTTCTGAATAACGCAATTCTTTTGGTGTTTCCATTTGATAATCCCTCCAACCTTTATGTAAAAATTAAAACTCTTTATTTTATCATGGCATAATTAACTGGGACTTGGCAATTACTAAGTGATCATTTTACCACTTTTTAAAGCCAAGTTTCAGCAAATTGGTCCTCTTTAAAACCTACAGTTACCTTTTTCCCATCTGTTACAATAGGTCGTTTTATTAACATACCATCAGAAGCTAATAAATCGAGCAGTTCATCCTCTGTAGCTGTTTTCATTTTGTCTTTTATCCCTAATTCACGATACTTCTGCCCGCTCGTATTAAAAAATTTCTTCAATTCTAACCCGCTAGTTTTATATAAGTTTTCTAGCGTTTCTTTGTTAGGTGTCTCTTCAACGATATGTACAGCATTATATTCGAGATTATGTTGATCTAACCATTTTTTTGCATTACGACATGTTCCACATTTTGGATACCAATAAAAAGTTAAGGCCAACTTGTCCACCACCTTAATTATGATTGTATTTATATTATACCATTATTAATAAAGAGAAACAGCAAATGCAAATTACGCCATTTTCTATTTTACAAAAAATTAACATCGTTAACACCGTCTTAACCATCTGTATGATGAATGGTTGAAAAATAGTAAATAATAATTACTATAATTTATCTTGTAACTTTTTTGCAAACAAAACAGGCTATCCCATAAGTGGAATAGCCTGCAACTGTTTGCAATATATCCATATTTATATGAATTTATCCGTTTAGATAACTTCGATTTACAACAGGAAACAGGCGCCATTAACACTATATCTTCATACGTTCCCACGTCTCACACACTAGAAGCACGTAATAGAAATGTTAATCTTTCATCAATTTATGAGATAAGTCTCACTCGAAAATTAAACAATATATTTTTCTTCTTTAATTAACAGTTCTGCTGCTTCGCGTTTCTTCGCAATGACATTTATCGGAGTATGGCGAGTTAATTTACGAAGGGCAGATAGCATCATTCGTAAATTATCACCTGTAGAAACCGCAATGATTGTTTCTTTTGCATCTTGTTCTATGCGATTAAATGCCTCTTGACAGAATATTTCTGTATATAATAACTTTTGTTGATTCTTTTCTAAACCAGTGTTATTAATCGCCTTTTCTGTCCGCAATACAGCCGATTCCATTGCATATGTGTAAGAAACGATGTCAGCAATATTAACTAATATTTCTTGTTCCTTTTCCAAGTCTGTTCCATACTTTTGGGCAGCTAGACCCGCAGCCATTAACGCTACTTTTTTTGCATTTCTTACCATATATTTTTGTAATGCTAGTGGCTCATCACCAGGTTCCTCAGGCATTAACATCATGATTTCTTCTTGCAAGCTTTGCGCCTTTTCAAACAGTGGTAATTCCCCTTTGAACGCTTTCCGAATATAAGTGCCTGGGACTAATAAGCGGTTAATTTCGTTTGTACCTTCAAAAATTCGGTTAATCCGGGAGTCGCGATATGCTCTTTCAATCTCATATTCTTGCATAAATCCATATCCGCCGTGAATTTGCACACCTTCATCAACAATGTGATCTAATGTTTCTGTTGCAAATACTTTGTTTAGTGAGCATTCAATGGCGTATTCGGCAATGGACTTAGCAATTTCCTTTCCATCACGGGCTTGTTCAGCAGACAATTTACTCATTCGCGTTTCAAATAAACCGACTGTCCGATAAACGGAACTTTCAGCAGCATATAATTCAGATGCCAATGTACCGAACTTTTCCTTCGTTAAATTAAAGTTGGAGATTGCTGTTTTAAATTGTTTCCGCTCATTTGCATATTTTAATGTAATACCAAAAGCAACTTTAGAAGCGCCAACTGCTCCAACACCTAGTTTATACCGGCCAATATTTAAAATATTAAAGGCGATAATATGTCCACGGCCAATTTCACCAAGGACATTTTCCACTGGTACTTCAGCGTCCTCTAAAATTAAAGTCCGTGTCGAAGAGCTTTTAATCCCCATTTTCTTCTCTTCAGCACCTGTAGACACCCCAGGATATTCTCTCTCAACGATAAATGCAGTAAATTTCTCTCCATCTACTTTTGCATAAACGATAAATACATCGGCAAATCCTGCGTTTGTAATCCACTGTTTTTCTCCATTTAAAATGTAATGGGTCCCTGCTTCATTTAATTTGGCTACTGTTTTCGCTCCAAGGGCGTCAGAACCAGACCCCGGTTCTGTTAATGCATATGCCGCTAGTTTTTCCCCTGTCGCAAGCAGTGGTAAGTACTTTTGTTTTTGCTCTTCATTTCCAAATAAGACGATTGGTAAAGAGCCGATTCCGACATGGGCTCCGTGAGAAATAGAGAATCCACCAGCCCTTGACATTTTTTCTGCAATTAACGCTGACGTGATTTTATCTAATCCAAGTCCACCGTATTCTTCCGGAACATCTGTACCAAGTAGTCCTAGTTCACCAGCTTGCTTTAATAGTTTTACCGAGTGTTCAAACTCATGATTTTCTAATTTTTCTACTAATGGCATTACTTCCTTTTCAACAAAATCTTCAGTTGTTTTTGCAATCATTAAATGTTCATCGGTAAATTCCTCTGGAGTATAGACTTGCTCTGGAGTAATATCATCAAGTAAGAAACTCCCACCTTTAACTACACTATCTAAAGTATTTGTCATGTTATTCTCTCCCCTTGTTTATTATTTTCTTTTCATAATTTAGCTACCTTGAAAATACAGCTATTTTTATTCACCATGGTGAAAAATCGGTTTCATGGGTGTGTATGTTAAAGAATCGTGTTAATTTCCGTTCCTAATTTATTTGGTGACGAAAACGAAGCGACAGGAACAGGCGGACGCTAATCCGCTGGCACGACCTTAGCTAGCAAAATTATTAATCACGGTAGTAATTCAAAAATGCCAGCAGCGCCCATTCCGCCACCAATACACATTGTTACTAAGCCAAACTGAACATTTCTTCGTTTCATTTCATGAATTAATGATAAAGTTAATTTTGCACCCGTACAGCCGAGCGGATGACCTAGTGCAATTGCACCGCCGTTAACATTAACAATTTCTTCATTTAATCCTAAAGAACGAATTACTTGAATCGATTGAGAAGCAAAAGCCTCGTTCAATTCGATTAAACCAATATCAGAAAGCTCCAATCCAGCAAGTTTCAATGCTTTAGGAACTGCCTCTACTGGTCCGATTCCCATCACTTCAGGTGGAACTCCACCAACTGCAAAGGAACGGAATTTGGCCAATGGTTTTAAGCCCTCTATCTCTGCTTTTTCTCGATCCATTAGTAGGACAGCTGCAGCACCATCACTCATTTGAGAAGAGTTCCCTGCGGTTACAGATCCATTGACAGAAAATGCCGGTCTTAATTTAGCTAGTATTTCCATGCTCGTCTCTGGACGAACTCCTTCATCTGTTGTGAATTGGACAGTCTTTTCTACTAGTTGATTATTTTCTACGGAACGAAGCGTTACTTCAACGGGAACAATTTCCTCGACAAACTTCCCTTCACTAATCGCCTTTGCTGCTTTTTGGTGACTGCGAACCGCAAATGCGTCTTGGTCTTCTCTTGTCACATCGTATTTTTTTGCCACTTGTTCAGCGGTATGCCCCATGCTCATATAGTATTCTGGAGCTTCCTCCGCCAACTTTACATTCGGTCTTGCTACATGGCCCATCATTGGAACTAAACTCATCGACTCTGCTCCACCAGCTAATATCGTTTGTGAATGGCCTAACATTATCCGTTCTGCACCATATGCAATGGATTGTAGCCCTGAAGAACAATACCGATTAATCGTTATCGCTGGCACCGTATAATCAAGTCCTGCTAATGCACCGATATTTCTTGCCATATTTAGCCCTTGTTCTGCTTCTGGCATCGCACAGCCAATGATTAAGTCATCAATTGGGCCGTTATAATTTCCTGCACGTTTTAACGTTTCTTTTACTACTAAGGCGCCTAAATCATCTGGCCTTACATTTGCCAACGTACCCTTCTTTGCCTTGCCAACGGGTGTTCTTGCACCTGCGACAATTACTGCTTCCCTCATTTCTGCTCCCCCTTTATTTCAAACTGTATCCAGTAATATACATTACTTCATTTGTAAACCTTCATTTTTATTTGTTAGAATGATAGAAATCTCGTATTGTTGTACTGTTGTTTCCAAAATGAAACGGAGATTTATTCCTTTAGTTACGTAACGGTTTTCCTTTGACAAGCATATGCTGCATTCTTGCTTGTGTTTTCGGTTCCCCTATCAAACTTAAAAATGCTTCCCGCTCTAAATCTAATAAATATTGTTCATCCACTTCTGTACCGAATGGAACTTTTCCGCCTGCAATCACATATGCTAACTTTTTAGCAATTTTCAAATCATGATCAGAAATATAGCCGGATAAGTGAAGATTTTGTGCACCTAACAGCATCGTTGCATAGCCAGTTTCTCCAACTACTGGTACTTTTTGACGAACTGGTGCTGTATAGCCATTTTCATATAATTCAAGAACTGTATTTTTAGCATCATAAATTAGATGGTCACTATTGACACTTATTTTATCGTGAACACTTAAGAAATGATTTTCCCGTGCTTCTGCAGCTGATGTTGATACCTTTGCCATCGCAATTGTTTCAAACACTTTCGTTGCAACATCTTGCAAGTCATATTTAATGCCTTTTGGCAAACTATTTAAATGCTTAATATACAACTCCTTATTACCACCACCACCAGGGATGAGCCCTACACCCACTTCTACTAAACCAATATACGCTTCAGAGGCTGCTTGAATGCGGCTTGCAGGGAGACATACTTCTGCACCGCCTCCGAGGGTCATTTGATGTGGTGCCGCTACAACTGGTTTCGAACTGTATTTTATTTTCATCATGGCTTGTTGGAATTGACGAACAACTAAGTCGAGCTCAAAGAAATTATCGTCTTGCGCTTCCATTAGCATGAGACCAATGTTCGCACCAACACAGAAGTTTTTTCCTTGGTTACCAATTACAAGCCCTTTATAGTTCTTTTCTACTTCATCTATCGCGAAATTAATCATTTGAATAATATCTAAGCCAATCGCATTACTTGGTGAGTGGAATTCTAATAGGGCAACATCATCACCTAAATCTATTAAACTTGCCCCACCGTTCTTTTTAATAACACCTTGTTGTTTCTTAAATGATTTTAGATTAATAACTTTTTCATTCTGCTGTACCGGTTTGTATTCACCTTTATCGTAGAAATACAATTTGCCATTTTCTTCTTTATAGAAGGAAGTGTAGCCATTTGCCACCATTTCTTTCACCCAAGCTGGTATAGTTACATCTTCCTTTTCCATACGCTCTATAGATTTTTCAACACCAATGGCATCCCATGATTCAAATGGACCGAGTTCCCAACCAAAGCCCCATTTCATTGCATTGTCAATAGCAACTAAATCATCGGCAATATCACCAAGTAACTCGGCAGTATATACTAAAGTAGGTACAAATATATTCCATAGGAGCTGCCCAGCATCATCTTTCGAATAAATTATATTTTTTAATTTCGCTTTTGCACCTTTTTGCTGTTTAGCCATTTCAATGGAAGCCGCTTTCATTTTTTTGCGTGGCTCATATTCCATTGTTGCAGGGTTTAATTCTAAAATTTCTTTTCCCTTTTTTAAATAAAAACCTTGACCCGTTTTGGCACCTAACCAGCCTTTTTCCAACATGTCAATCATAAAAGATGGAACGGTAAATATTTGCTTTTCTTCCCCTTCAACTTGATCCTTCACATTATTAGCAACATGAATGAATGTATCTAGTCCGACAACATCTAAAGTTCTAAAAGTAGCACTTTTCGGTCTGCCGATAAGTGGGCCAGTTATAGAATCAACTTCCCCAATGGAATGACCGCCCTTTAACATTTCTTGCAAAGTTACTAGAAGCCCATATGTGCCAATTCGATTAGCAATGAAATTCGGTGTATCTTTTGCAATAACGACCCCTTTTCCTAATACGTCCTCGGCGAATTTTGTCATGAATTGAACAACTTCTGGTAACGTATCTTTAGTCGGAATTATTTCTAGCAGTTTCAAATATCTTGGTGGATTAAAGAAATGCGTTCCAAGAAAATGTTGTTTAAAATCGGCTGAACAATCTTCTGCCATTGCATGGACAGAGATTCCCGATGTATTGGAACTGACAATGGATCCTTCTTTTCGGTACTGATCCACTTGTTGAAACACTTTCTTCTTCACCGTTAAATTTTCCACAACAACTTCAATAATCCAATCCACTTCTTTTAAACGATGTAAATCATCTTCTAAATTACCAACCTCAATGAGAGCGAGATTATCCTTTGATGTTAATGGTGCTGGTTTTTGTTTTAACAATTTTTGTCTATTTTCTAACACAATCCGATTTCGCACATTTTTACTTTCCAATGTTAAACCTTGGCTCTTTTCTTTTTCCGTTAATTCTTTCGGAACAATATCAAATAATATTGTTGGAATACCTGAGTTTGCCAAATGTGCAGCAATCCCAGCTCCCATCACTCCAGAACCGATCACTGCAGCTTTACTTATTCGTTTCATTTATTCCTTTCCTCCCCCTGTGCGTTTTTGAATGAATACTCATTCATTTTATTGTCAAAAAAATAACGCATTACTTATGCTTATTTTAAATATATATAATTTTTCTTCCTTTCGCAATCAATAAGTTTGAAAAAAGTGATTTTTTTTCTTATTGTTGAAAAATAAAGATTGTGCCGAGAAAAACGCACAATCTTCGTACTACTATTTTATGAAAATATGTAGAACATATTCCTTTTTCGTTGACCAAATTTTTACGTAATGAAAAATAGTTATCGGAGAAAGATTACTTCTTAAAGATTCCCTTAAGTACAAATGCAACATTCGCTGGGCGCTCTGCTAATCTGCGCATAAAATATCCGTACCAATCAGTTCCATAAGGCACATATACACGCATTTTATAACCTTCTCGTACTAGATCTAATTGTTTTTCCGGTCTAATACCGTATAACATTTGAAACTCAAATTGCTCACGGGGGATATGAAATTTATCCACTATCTCCTTTGTATAGTTAATAATTGCATCGTCATGGGTTGCAACAGCAGTGTAATGTCCATTATCTAAATGGAGTTTAATCAGTTTTTTATAATTTTCATCCACATCATTTTTAGCTGGATATGCAACTTCCGGAGATTCTTTATAAGCTCCTTTTACTAATCTTAAATTTGGATTGTATTTACTTAAATCTCGTAGATCTTGCTCTGTTCTATATAAATATGCTTGTAATACAGTACCGACATTATCGTATTTTTCTTTCAGTTGTTTAAAAATTTCCAACGTCTTTTCACATCTGGAGTAGTCTTCCATATCTATTGTGACAAAAACATGATTCTCTTTTGCCCTTTCAAGAATGCGCTGCATATTATTCATGACAACTTCGTTAGAAATATCTAACCCCATTGATGTCATTTTTAAAGAAATTTGTGCATCTAAATTTTCCTTAGCGATGGCATCGATTGCCAATATACATTGATCGGCGATTTCATTTGCTTCCTTTTCATTGTCTACAAATTCTCCTAAATAATCTACGGTTACAGATAATCTCTTTTTATTTAACTCTTTAATCGTCTTAACCGCTTGTTCCATTGTTTCCCCAGCAACGAATCGTGAGGCGCCGAACCGCAAACCATACTTTTTAGCTAATTTCGTTAAAAATTTACTTTTCGATAAAAATAAGAAAAAATTTCTTAACAGCTTCTCCATACGATATCCCCCTGCTTATTGCATATTGTCTCTGTTGTATCTAATAATCTGAAAACCCTTACATCAGTTAAAACTATTTTACCACGATAATTTTCAAACAGGATAATAAAAAGTACTGTTGAAAGATAATCCGCATAATTTTAGTCTTAGTTCAAGAGTAACATACATAGATTATCACTTTTTGGAGACGATATGGATGGTTATACATTTTTAGCGTGTAAAGAATAGGAGGAATGAAAGATGCAACAACAAAACACGACGCAATCCAGTCAAAACGTTATGCCACAACCACCTAATATTGTTACAGTAAAAGATTCTCTTTACTTAACAGATATGCTTTCCTGGAATTTGCTAGCAATGAAAAAAGCGCACTTTTTTTCTGGACAAGTGCAAGATCCTGAGATTAAGTCAGCATTAGAAAAAACCGGTAAAATGCATCAGCGTCACTATCAAACAATTTTGTCTCACTTAAATAAACAAGGAACGACCGAACCGCCAAAAATGATGTAACAGGCGCAGCAGTTGAAGTTTGCAAATTTTTAGGAGGTTAAAAATATGAGTAACCAACAAAATAAAATTCAAAACCCTACAACGCAATTACACAAATCACCGGAAATGAATGACAGGGATTTTATTAATGATATGCTTGCAACAGAAAAATACATGACTGCCTCCTACAGTGTTGCACTAAATGAGGCTAGTCACCAACCATTGTATGAAGATATACTTAACATTTTTACGGAGACACAAAATTGCCAAAGAGAACTATTTAATTTAATGTTCAAAAAAGGTTGGTATGGTTTTGATGCCGCTGAACAGCAAAAACTACAACAATCATACCAGCAATTTCAAGGTTATAGTAATCAATTTCCATACGCGAATACTCAAATGCATTAATCCCTTTTGGATGGCTGCCCGAAGCAAGTCTTTCGGACAGCCTGTCTACCTTATTATAATAATATTTGACCTGCGAGAGCACAACACAACACTACCACCCATGGGGGAAGCTTCCAATACATTAATAGAGCAAAAGCGGCTAACGCAAGCGAAAACTCTAACGGACCTGAAATAGCACTTGTAAATACCGGATGATATAATGCAGCTAAAAGTAAACCAACAACTGCTGCATTAATTCCTGTTAATGCGGCACGAAATTTCATATTTCCTCGTATTTGATTCCAAAACGGCAGAACACCTATTACTAATAGAAACGATGGTAAAAACATCGCTACAGTTGCTAGCAAACCAGTTGGGACACCTCCAGCTACTGCACCAATATATGCGGAAAATGTAAATAAAGGACCAGGAACTGCTTGTGTTGCCCCATAACCTGCTAAAAATCCTTCAGCTGTAATCCAGCCGGTTGGGACAACTTCTCTTTCAAGCAGCGGCAATACGACATGACCGCCACCAAATACGATGGAACCAACTCGATAAAATACATCAAAAATACTAGCAGAAAAACTCGGGAAAAGACTTCTATAAACTGGCAAACCAAAGAGTAATAGAAAAAATGTCGCAAGGCTTACGATACCTAGTTTCTTTCCAAATGTTAAAGTAAGTACAGGCGATTCCTCGTTCTCTTTTTGTTTAAACAACAAATAACCAATTATCCCTGCAACGATAATAATTGCGAATTGAACGATAGCATTAGGATACATTAATAAAATAATAGCAGTAATAATTGCAATCGTTATCCTCGTGCGATCTGGGGTTAATTTAACTGCCATTCCATATACTGCATGGGCAACAACCGCAACAGCAACTATTTTCAATCCATTAATCCAACCAGGAAGCTGATGACCATCAAAACCTTGCATTATTAGTGCAAAAATAAGTAGAGCTATGACCGACGGAATGGTAAATCCGAACCAAGATAAAACCCCTCCAAACAAGCCTCCGCGAATCATACCGATGGAAATTCCCACTTGGCTACTTGCTGGACCAGGTAAAAACTGACATAAAGCAATTAAATCTGCATATGTACGCTCATCTAGCCATTTTTTCCTCTTCACATATTCATTTTGAAAATAACCGAGATGGGCGATCGGTCCCCCAAAAGATGTTAACCCTAATCTTAGAGATATTAGCAATATTTCTATGTACGTACGAATTTTTTTACTCATCGTTTCCTCCTTTATTAAAAATTTTTCATCTGCATTCGATTTTACGTAGGAACGTGTTATACTGATAAAAATAACACAATTTTATTACAAATTCAGCTTTCAGATGTAAATTTTTATTAATCTTTTGTTCTTGAAACATTTGTAATAGTTTTTCGTATATATGACAGAAGTAAAGGAAAGGAGAATTGCATTTGAAAAAGTCGAAGTCGCAGTTTTGGCTAATCCAAATTTTGTTAATTGTTGCAATTATCTACATAAGCACGAAAATTTCTTTTTTATTTGAGCCAGTTTTTATTTTTGTTTCTACTTTATTTTTCCCAATACTGATTTCTGGTTTTTTATTTTTTCTTTTCAATCCGGTAGTTACATTGGCAGAGAAATATAAAGTTCCACGGACATTAGGAATTTTATTAATCTATCTTATCTTTATCGGATTAATTGCAATCGTTTCTGCCATTGGCGGTCCGATACTAGTTCGACAAATTGGTGATTTATTCGATAATATTCCACTCTATATTCGGGAAACGCAAAAAATGATAAGTGAAATGGGAGATTCAAAAATTTTCCAATGGGTGCAAACACAGGATTATGTGAAATTAGAAGATATTGAGCAGTCACTAACTGGATTTTTAGCAGGTCTTCCGAAAATGGTTACTTCTAGTCTAACTAGCATCGTCAGTGTCGTAACTAATATTACGTTGACCATTGTAACCGTACCGTTTTTACTATTTTTTATGTTGAAAGACGGACATAAACTACCGAAGTCGATTGTAAAATTTTTGCCGAGATCTTATCGTGACGAAGGACTTGTTATTTTAAAAGATATGAATAAAACGTTAGCTGCCTATATCCAAGGCCAAATGACCATTTGCCTTTTAGTAGGAACGATTTCTTTTATCGGGTTTTTAATTATTGGCTTACCTTATCCGCTAATTCTTGCGTTAATTATAGCCGTTACGAATATTATTCCATATGTCGGACCATTTTTAGGTGCGACACCAGCGGTATTAGTCGGTTTATTTGATTCATGGATGTTAGCAGTACTCGCCATTGTCGTGATTGTAGTGGCACAACAAATCGATAGCAACCTTTTATCACCTTTAATTATCGGAAAACAATTAGATACCCACCCCGCTACCATTATTATCCTATTATTAGTAGCTGGAAACTTAGCCGGAATCTTAGGGATGATTTTAGCAGTCCCAGTTTATGCTGTTACAAAAACTTTTGTTTTGAATATTGTTCGGTTCGTACGTCTACACCAATCACATAAACATGGGAAAGAACAAGTAAATATCACTTAACATGATTGTAAAAAATCAGGGGCTACCTTGTCTTAGAGTCACTACCTCATATATTTGAGTAACTGGTGCTCATCGGCAAGGCGCCCCTTTTCTATTAACTACTAATGGTGTTCCTAGTAGATGTATTTGTAAGTAAGTTTATTTTAACGTAATTTTCTTTTGACCAAGTAAATTTTTTCCGGAAATTCCAGGATTCGTCATTTCGTACGGGTCTAAAATTTGATTCAACTCGTACTCTGATAAAATTCCTTTGTCTATACATAAACTTCGAACAGATTTTCCTGTTTCAATAGCTTCTTTTGCAATAAGTGCTGCTGTCTCATAACCGACATGTGGGTTTATTGCAGTAATGATTCCGACACTTTGCTCGACATATTGTTTCATTCGTTCTTCATTCGCTTTTATATCCTCCAAGCAATACTTCCGAAAGACATCAAATACGTTTGTCATTACTTTGATTGATTGCAGTAGATTAAAAACTAATACTGGTTCCATTACATTCAGTTCGAATTGTCCAGCCTCTGAAGCTAAACAAATAGTATGATCATTTCCAATTACTTGGAACGCTACTTGGTTCACTACTTCCGCCATTACCGGGTTAATTTTTCCAGGCATAATTGATGACCCAGGTTGACGGGCTGGTAGCTGTAATTCACCAAACCCAGTTCTTGGTCCAGAAGCCATTAAGCGAATATCGTTTGCAATTTTCGACATATTAATCATGCAAACTTTTAACGCTGCCGAAACTTCCACGTAAGCATCCGTATTTTGGGTTGCATCAACTAAATGTTCCGCCTTCTTTAACGGAAGATCGCTATTTTCTCGCAAATAATCGATTACTTTTTCTATATAAAGTGGGTCAGCATTTAAACCTGTACCAACAGCAGTAGCCCCCATATTCACTTCATATAAATGTTCTCGGGTATTTTTTATTCGCTGTAAATCTCTTTTAATTACTCGAGCATATGCTTCAAACTCTTGACCTAATCTAATTGGAACTGCATCTTGCAAGTGCGTTCTTCCCATTTTTAAAATCGATTGAAATTCTAATGCCTTTTCTTCAAACGTCTTTTGCAACCGTTCAATCCCACCAATTAATTTTTCTAATGCAGTCAAAACGGCAATATGAATAGCAGTTGGAAATGCATCATTGGTAGATTGTGCCATATTTACATGGGAATTGGGACTGATTTTTCCGTATAGACCTTTCTCTGCATCTAATAATTCAAGTGCACGATTAGCGATTACTTCGTTGGCGTTCATGTTAATAGAAGTTCCAGCACCACCTTGAATCGGATCGACAATAAATTGATCATGAAGCTTTCCTTCAATTATTTCGTTCGCTGCATCAATAATGGCAAAGGCTATATTCGACTCCAATTGACCACTAGCCAAGTTTGCTTGAGCAGCTGATTTTTTTACAATAGCAATAGCACGAATTAATTGTTCATCTAATGAGTAGCCTGTAATAGGGAAATTTTCCACAGCACGTAATGTTTGAATCCCATAGTACGCGTCTTTCGGTACTTCCTTTTCACCTAAGAAATCTTTTTCCACCCGCACAGATTTTTGCAACAAGTTAGGTCACTCCTGATTAGTTATTATAATATTTTATATCCGACTATATGATAACAGTATTACATCTTTTTTACTATGAAAATAACTTTTATTAAAGAATAAACTGCTGGAAAAAGCATGAGACTATGTTCTTGATAGATTTTTGATTATAATAGTTTTGAAGGTGCGTGATAAAATGAAACTTTTTTCGCGGAAAAAAAAGAGTAAACTGGAATGTTGCACGAATAACTTAAATAAGTTTTTTGATGACCAAGCAATTGAATGGTTAGAAGAATTAATGGACGAGTATAATGTAAATATCGTCGAAATGGATTGCTTAAGTTACTGTGAGGAATGTGTTTGTTCTCCTTATCTTTTACTAAATAATCAATTTATTAATGGAGAAACCCCAGATCAATTACTAGCAAAAGTGAAACAACAACTATAGTAAAAAAAGTGGTTGCATTTTCCCTATGACAAAAGCTGGATATTGCTTAAATCCGTCATAAACAAACTAGTAATAAAAGAAATTCGCCAGTTGAAATGAGGTTAGTCACTATACTGTTCAGTTTAGTATATGAAAATACTTCTCAAAACGTATATAAATAGTTGTCCTAAAACGTAAAAAGTTCTGGCTCCAAAATGGGCCAGAACTTCGTATTACTCTTCGTCTTCCTCTTCGTCGAGATTTTTTCCAATTCGGTCTTCTTCCTGTAAGAACCTTACAAAACTTTCCATCGCGTTAATCGGTTGTTCATTAACTATTCGGATGTACTCACCTTTACGTTCATCAGATAAATGGATGCTTTTTTTAATTCGTTCAATGATGTATCTCAACCCAATATTTTGGATTTCCTTTTTATTTAACCGCGTTTCCTTCCATAAGGCCATACCTATAGAACCTAAAATAGCATAGACAATTAAAATCACGTACATTTCTGAGAGATTAAATTTAGCAATAAAAAGTAAATAGAAAAGATTGATTACTGAAATTCCGATTAGTGGAAATGTCCAAAACATGTATCGAGAAGTTTTTCTAACTAATGGAAAAATCAACTTTTGGATTGTTTCTAGTTCTTTACGAATATTTTCTGGAAAACTATTTGTAGTTAAAAAGTTATCCATATGAATCATCCTTTATATTAAAAATTTATACAAATTTTATGCAATAGCTAAATAAAAAAGACCTACCGACTGATGGTTAGGTCTTGCTAACAACGGATTGTTGCCAACAAAGCCGAGAGCCTTCACTCTGTACTGACGACCTTGCTGCTAAAGCTACTCCCCTAAAAGGACTAGTATTTAACTAATTTAATCATACTAAATATATGGGTTATTGTCAAAAAAAATAAAGTTGATTTTATCCTTTATTGCATAGGTGAATTTCAAATTTATGGATGATTCATCGATAACTTTTAGATAAAAATTCTTTCGTTCGTTTCGATTGTGGATTTTCAAATATTTCTGTCGGCGTGCCCGTTTCGACAATTTCTCCTCTATCCATAAAAATTACCCGATCAGCTACATCTTTTGCAAAGCCCATTTCATGAGTGACAACGATCATCGTCATATTTTCCTTTGCTAAATCTTTCATTACCGAAAGAACTTCTCCAGTCAATTCCGGATCAAGTGCAGATGTTGGTTCATCAAAAAGCATAATTTCTGGATTCAACATTAATGCCCGAGCGATTGCTACCCGCTGTTTTTGTCCACCGGATAGTTGTGAAGGATAGGCAAAAATTCGGTCACTTAATCCGACCTTTTTAAGCAATTCATTTGATTTTTGCTCTATAGCTTCATATGGTTGTTTAGTAATAGTTTTTGGTACCAGTTCTAAGTTTTCTTTTACCGTTAAATGGGGGAATAAATTGAAATGCTGAAAAACCATTCCCATTTTTGAGGTCAACTCTTTGATACTTCGTGGTTGATTATAATTTCCTTTTTCTACTAAATATTTATCATCAATTTTTATCGTGCCGCCATCTACTTTTTCTAAATGAACTAAACATCGGAGAATAGTGCTTTTTCCAGAACCTGAAGGCCCAATTATCGCGATTACTTCATTATTATTCACTGTAAAATTTATATCCTTCAATACGTTTAGCTGATTAAATGATTTTTGTAAATTATTGATTTCTATAATCGCCATCATTCCCACACTTTCTTACATTTTGGAAGTTTTGCTAAGCTATTCAAAACTATATTTGCGCTCTAGTTTTTTCAATATCATTGTTAAAAGTAAGGTAATAATTAAGTAAATTATTCCAGCTGCAAAATAGGGAACAATTGTAAAATCTCGATTTACTGCTGTTTGAGCGTAATGCAACAATTCTGGAACTGCTACCGCATATAGTAAGGCAGTATCTTTTACTAAGGTGACTGATTCATTTGAAACAGCTGGCAATGTGACGCGGAACATTTGTGGCAAAATTATTTTTCTCATCGTTTGCCATTTATTTAAGCCAAGTACTTGTGAAGCTTCATATTGACCTTTATCTATTGCTAGTAAGCCACCTCTAAATATTTCGGCAAAATAGGCGGCGTAATTTAATATAAAGCCAAGACATGCAGCAACAAATCGGTCAAGAACTAAATATTCTCCTACAACTGGAAGCAATGGCAACCCAAAGCAAATAAAGAGCAATTGTAATAGTAACGGTGTTCCTCGCATGATGTAAATATAGCCTTGCACGAGCCACGATAATGGCTTCCAGCGGCTTCTGACAGCCAATGTCAATATAAATCCTAATGGAATAGAGATTGTTATAACGATAATAAAAAGTAATAGTGTAATTTGTGCGCCTTGAAGCATCGGTTTTAATATCATATTTAGATAGTCAAAAGACACTCGTATTCCTCCATACTATTTCAATACTTTGTCGATTCCGAACCATTTTTCAGATATTTCTGCGGCCGTTCCATCTTTTATTAACTCATCGATTGCTTTTTGAAGTTCTTCTAACAATTTTTCGTTACCTTTTTTTACACCAATGCCATATTGTTCAGGGGCTAATGTTTCATCTAACACTTTAAAAGTACCTTCTTCTTTTGTCATATAATAATCGATTACTACTTCATCGATGACTACTGCATCTACACGACCATTTTTTAAGTCTGTGAGAGCCAAAACGTTATCGGCAAATTCAACAACATTTTTTACTTTTTTACTAATTGGATTAGCATTTAGTGCGTCACTTGCTGAGGATAATGATTGCAAGCCTACTACTTTTCCTTCTAAATCCGCTAAATTACTCATTGGAGAATTAGCAAGCGTAACAACTACTTGTGCATTTTCTAAATATGGCTTTGTAAATAAAACTTTTTCTTTTCGCTCATCTGTAATAGTATAGCCGTTCCAAATTAAGTCAATTCTTCCACTGCTTAATTCTGTCTCTTTTGTTTTCCAATCAATTGGTTGAAACTTAACTTTTTTACCCATTGCTTCAGCTGTTGCTTTTGCTAAGTCAATATCAAATCCGACAATCTCATTATTTTCATCGCGAAAACCCATCGGAGCAAACTTATCATCAATACCGATTTTTAATTCATCGTCATTCTTTCCTGCAGAATTAGAACATCCTGTAAAAATAGATAATACAAAAATAATAGAGAAAGTTAATAAGATTAATTTTTTCATAGTTTCTTCCATCCTCTCAAATTATGTAATTTTTACTTTAGTATGCTAACGTGCTAAATTACTAAAGCATGAAATCATCATAACACCCTTTTAACCACCTGTCAACAACTGAAATTGTTGGGGACAGTCCCCCACTATGCTAAAGTGGTAAAGTGTTTGTTTAGTGTTGAGCAAACGCTAATATCCTTTCTTTGTTATTTGTAATATAATATTGTTTTCTGGACAAACTCGGTCTAGGTACTTTTATCATAATAACTAAAGGAAATATATTGAAGGAGGTTATAGAAATGATGGGTATTCCCTGGATGCATGGAAACATGATGTGGGGTAGTGGATTTGGTTTTGGTTTTTTCGGCTGGATTATTGATTTGCTCGTCACTGGTGCGGTCGTTTATTTTGCCGTTAAATTAGCTTTAAAAAATAGCAATAAATAATATCGGCCCTCTCCTATTCATATTTTTACAAATATCTAACGCTAACCTAACCGACATAAATATTTCTCATTAAAAGAGACCAGTGGCACAAAATCCTACTGGTCTCTTCCTAAATATTTATGAGCTTAGGGATTCTATTCGATTCAAACACTTTTTTCCGCTGTAACAACTTATTGAACTATTTTTTCACAACGAGGCAAAAATGCTCATCGGAAATTTTATTGACGCTCATTTCATACCCTAACATTTCCAACTTCATCATTAAAGGTGTCGGTTCATGAGGAACATGTACTTCTATAGTCAAATTATTTGGTGCTTGTTTTATATATTCCATTACTTCGTGACCGGGATGTTCCCCACGCAATGCCCGCTCCCGAACATCAATTTTTACCAAATCACCAATTTTTTCCACATCTAACACTACTGTCACCTCATTTAAGCATACTTACATCCATTAAGATGCCCGACCATTAGAAAATACATGCTCAAACCGAAGTAGTATAATATAACTGAATTTTATGAATTGTTGGGGACAGTCCCCCTGTTGTACCACTTGCTTGCGGCGGTTATTTCCGAGTAGGTGAGTTGGTGGCCGTGATTTTCCCAATGAAGTTCAACGAGCGCACCTGCTTTTTCTAAAAGAGTTGCTAAGTCCGTTGATTCTTCAGGCGGGCAAATCGGATCATTAGCGCCAGCTCCTATAAACACCGGTACCCCTGACAAGTCTGGTAAAGCTATCCCTCTTCTTGGGACCATCGGATGATGTAATATCGCTGCTTTTAATGCATTTTTATAATGAAATAATAAACTCGCTGCTATATTTGCTCCATTCGAATATCCAACTGCTATTATATTCTCACGGTCAAACTGATACTTCTCAGCAGCTTCTCCTAGAAAATCAAATAACTCTTTCGTGCGAAAAACTAAATCTTCCTCATCAAATATCCCTTCAGCAAGTCGTCGGAAAAATCGAAGCATCCCATTTTCCAACACATTTCCTCTTACACTTAATACGTTCGCCTCGGGATCAATTTTTTCTGCTAGCGAAAGAAGATCATATTCATTTCCTCCCGTACCATGCAATAAAAGTAACGTTGGCGTACTGTTACTCGTTTCTTTTCCACTCTGAAAAATATGTCTCATCTTCTCACCTCAAACAAAATTTCATTACTCTCCATCCAATGCCATTTTATAATTCTATCGCAGCACAATTAGCAGTTCCAACTTTCTTAAAAACCTGTTCCAAATCCCTACAAAATTCTTTATTCATACTCCTTTTCAAAATGTTTCGTACTTCTTACTGTATCAATAGGTCGAACGAGCTTTTCAATTTCATCTCGCTTCGGTTCAAAGTATGGTGGTAACGACAATTTTTCTCCAAGAGTCTCATAAGGTTCATCACCCATAAACCCAGGTCCATCTGTAGCAATTTCAAACAAAATTTCTCTCGTCACTCTCGTATACAAAGACCCGAAATAGTAGCGTTCAACATAACCAGAATTTGGCAAACGGAACGAACGAAGTCGGTTTTTCCACTCTTCTATTTCCTCTCTATTCTCTACACGAAAAGCAACATGATGAACCGTTCCCGAACCTTGCCAACCTTGTGGTAACACTGCATTATGCTCCACTATCACCTGCGCACCATTACCGCCTTCACCCATCTCAAATAAGTAATAATCACCTTCGCGGGCAACTTCCTTGAATAAAAATACTTGCTCCAACACTTCTTTAAAATAATCCACATTTGCCACGCGGATAAAAACAGGACCTAATCCAGTAATGGCAAATTCAAGGGGAATTGGTCCATTTTTCCAAGGCTTACCAGAGGCAACACCTTCGTTTTTTTCATCGCTAATTAATTGATATTGCTGGTCATCAAAATCAACAAACGAAACAGTTTTCTTACCAAATTGCTCTTTCACACCTGAATGTTTAACATTTAAACGGGAAAATCGCTTCACCCAATAGTCAAGTGCTGCATCATTCGCTACTCGAAAAGACGTCCTCGCTATTTCGTTTGTTCCGTGAACACCCTTTTGAATACCCGGAAAATCGAAAAATGTCATATCCGTGCCAGGGCTCCCTACATCATCAGCAAAAAACAAATGATATGCTTGAATATCATCTTGATTCACTGTCTTTTTTACTAACCGTACACCTAAAACGTACGTAAAAAATTCATAAATCCTCTCGGCACTACTCGTAATTGCAGTAACATGGTGAATACCCTTTAACTGTTTCATTATTTTTCCTCCAATTTATCTTTTTGGCAATGTTATTGGTTATTGTGGACTTTAGTCAGTTGTTGATTGTAGTGTAAGGCGGCGACTCCTCGAAAAAAGCATTAGCTTTTTCCTTCGTGCGATGCGTCGCGGCCGTTGCGTTCCTTGTCCTGCGGGAACAGCACGAGCCAGAAATAAGCAGACTCATAGCGTTGAAGCAGCAAGCGCCGTGCCCTCGGAAAGCGTCCGCCTGTTCTTGTCACTGAGATTCGTCACAAATTAATTTGAAACGGAAATCAACACCAGTCTTTAACATAGCTTTTTTATAAAACTTCTATTATCTTGCTTCTGAAGCCATTAGTAAAACACTTTTTTAAATTAAACGGCTTACTCCCGTTTAACCTTTTTTATTTGCCAGTCGAAAGTAGATGATGACATGGCAACTTGTCATGCCTTCGACTCTAATCTTGAAGAATATGTATCCTCCAGAAACCAGTAATTCGATTATCTCGAATTCGAACTAATTGTACACAAAATACTATTACCTTGTCAAAAAAAAAGAACTGCTTAAGAAATCATTGCATTTTATTATTGTACTGGTTTTCCGTAAGCTTATTCTCCGGATACTGATTTTCAGGAAACGGTGTTTCGGAGGTGCTCGAATGTGTTTTTTTCTTGTTATTATGTGCTTTATATTCAATAATTAAAGACTTTCCAATTGTCGAATACTGTTTTTTTAACTTTTCAATTTCATTAGCCACATCTTCTTTTTCGTCAGAAAACAAATAAATCATTTCTTCAAAACGATTCCCTACAACTTGAATTCTAGCAAAATATCCTAATTCAATAGGTTCTTTTATAACTCGTTAATGAGCATTTCGACCATTTTTTGAACGACTGATAATTTCTTTCATGTGTATTTCCCAATCGTTTGAATTGGATAAAAAAATTGACAGTAATCCCTTTGCTTGTAATGTCACATCCGAATCATTTAGTAGTGAATTAGAAACTTGAGTGTACTTTGATACAGCCCTTTTTACATATAAACAGCGCGTTAGACTTTAAACACAGAAACTACTTCCAAAATTTCCAATCGCACGACCTTGTTTTTCTTCGGTATATCTAACTTCAAGTTCTGTATGTGTTATTTCTTCAATTGCAGCGTCTAAAACATGCCAGCCCTATTTTTTGTTTACGTTTATGTCTCCATTTCATATTAGCAAGAAAAATAGGAATGAATCTAAAAATTATTTTATCGTTCCGTAGGTTATTCACGTAGGTTGAACGTGACTTTTTGCATAGCAAAAAAACCATTTTCACACCTGTTTTTTAGGGTGTGGGTAAATGGGCACTCTGTTTTTTCATGATATAGTTTTTCTGGGGCTGGTGAGAAACTACTTCCAAAATTTCCACCACTTTTTTGTTCTGTTGCAGCCGCAATTTCTTTTCGACTTTCTAAAGACTCTCTTATAGATTCCATAAGTAATTTATCTCTTTTCTCCAAACGACTATCTATGTAATCTTGTTGTCTTTGTAACTGCATTATCAGTTCTTTATTAAACTTTTCTTGTTGCTCCCTGAACAGTGAAAATTCATCTAAAAGACTGTTATACTGCTCTTCAGTTATAACGGGAGTGCGTTACAGAATTTCCTTTTTTCCATGCCATTACAGCATTCGCAGCCTGTTTTAAAGTCATATCACCTTTAGTTGTTACCAAGCTAGATTGCTTTGCAAGGTCGGCTGAAGATGGTACTCGTATCATTAAAGATTTGCTTAACAGCGGCATTAGTGTTCATGTATTAAACATGGGCCTAATAGATAACACGCCCACAGGTCGATTAATTATGAACATTTTATTTGCCTTCGCCGAATTTGAACGAGATATGATTGGAGAACGTACACAGGAAGGGAAAGCCTTAGCCAAGCAACATCCGAACTTTAGAGAAGGTCGCCCTAAAAAATATTCTAAGATGCAAATAGAACATGCCATAGCGCCTAAAGATAAAGAACGTTATTCATATAAGCAGGTGGAAGATATGACTGGCATAAGTAAAAGCACGGTAATACGGGCTAAAAGAGAACGTGGATTAATTAAAATGTGAAACGATGTATTAAAAACATTTTATGAAAGCAAAAAACTACTAAATTAAATTAGGATGGTGAAATCATAGTAATTCGTGATACCAAACGATTAGATTAATTATACCGTCAATCTAAGGTAAGTATGGAGTTAGAAGGATTTGAGTTCACAGAAGAAGATGGAACGAGATATTAAGGCGGTTTTAAGTGGGTAAATAACAATTGAGGAGGTGGCCAAGAGATTGAAGCAAGAGACAAGATACTCAGAAGAAAAAGAAACGCTGATTCCACCAGAAAAGATGATTGAAGATGAAAAAATAGAGCCATATAAACCTTTGAGATGATATGATAAAAATAAAGGATGAAAGCGAGGGATTCGTAATGATCTGGACAGCTTCTGCAATTTCTTGTATTACGTGGAACACGTTAAAATTATCACTGGAACGAAAATAAAATTGGTCAACTAAAAAATATGAAAAAGGGGTAATTATGGGGGGAAAATCATATATTTTTAAAATTTTATTAATCGCTTTATTAGTGGTACCTCTTATTTTTATTGGATTAGTTGTATATAAAAATTACTTTTTTACATTTAATAATCTTAAAGGTGGATTCTACAAAGGACCTCTTATTTCTCCGACAAAGGAGTATACTGCTAATGCGTACTACAAGGTCTATGGTGGTGCAGCTGGAGGGGTAATTATATGGGTAAATGTAACTTACAATAACGATGAAAATAATGTGCAAACTATCTATTATAGTGAAGCAAAAAGTAACTTTTCTATGGAATGGATAGATAAAAATACCTTGTTCATCCAAAACGAAGAGCCAGGATACCCAAATTCAAATAGAAGCGTAAGATTGGAAATTGGAAAAGAAATTTATCATGAAACGGGATTGGCTTGTAAAAGTTGGCTAATGAAAAAAAAATTTGAAAAATGCTTAAGTGCAATCAAGCAATAAAACGACCTCTTTTTGAGGTTTTTTTATTTTTTACTTAAATTGCTTGGATTTTAAGCGTTTAAACACAATTTTATTAGATTTTAAATAAAAAACTGACGATTTACAAATAATAAATCGCCAGCAATAAAATGACATATATTTAATTACCATACTTTAATGCATCATTAAAACCTTGTCTTATAACGGCTCTATCTTCTTCTGATTCAGGTTCCCATTAAGACCATTTGAGCCCTGAAACTTCAGGGCTACGTTCTTGGTTGTACTATGCCCATTTTTATAATTCTTTAAGAAAGGAAATGAAAACTATGGGGAAAAGAGACTGGGAAATGAATCAAAGACAACGGAATATTTACAACAATTTATGGCAACAGGTTCATCGAACTTTTGACTGGAGAACTCATCATCAAGGGAAAAGAGGTACGGAACGCTATCGAAACGGTGTAAATGCATTCTGTAAACATTTGGCTATTAAATATGGATCTAAAAACTTTAAAAACATTAACGATAAGCATTTAGAATCATTCATCAAGGTATCACAAGAGGCTGGTATTTCTGCAAGCACGATAAAGACGGATTTATCGGCCATACGAAAACTGCTGTAACTCCTAAACTAAAGTGGACAGTTTTCGCTGGATAAAAATTTTTTTACCAGCTGTACTTTGGGGTTTGGCATTGAAATGGGTGCCGCCCCGGGGAGGGGCGGCACCCATTTCAATGCCGGCGGCCCTTCCCAATTTTATTAAAAACTCCTCCATACCTGTATAATTTGATAGATTAACAGAATTGTTATTACAGATGGAGGGAATTGAAGGGTGGAAAAGTGGGAAGTGTACATGGAGATTTATCAATTAAAACAAAAAGGATTTAAGATAAGGAGGATAGCCAGAAAGTTAGGTATTTCAAGAACAACCGTTTATAAGTACCTTGAAAGGTCACCACAAGAAATGAGCGCATGGATGGCATCAACGAAAACAAGGTCAAAGAAACTAGATCCTTATGAAATGCTCATTCAGACATGGCTAAGTGAACACCCGGATCTCTCAGCTTCTCAAGGTCATGATTGGTTATTAGAGAAGTATCAGGATTTAAAGATTGGTGAGAGCACGGTAGGTGGTTATGTTAAAGAATTACGGGAGAAATATTCTCTTCCTAAAACAGAAACAAAAAGAGTCTACGAGGCCATTCCAGACCCACCGATGGGGAAACAGGCCCAGGTTGACTTTGGACAAACGGTTCAAAGGAGACCAGACGGGATCCAATCATTTGAGTCTTTAATATAAACACTCTTTTGCCATGTTCCCCCATTAGAGCCAGTGTTAAAACTTACTGGTCCTGTAGAAACATTTGTTTAAGTATGGAGGGAATTAAATATGGGAAAAAAGTAATATATTTACTTTTAACATTTATATTTTTTATAATTTATAATTTAGTATTCGATTACATCTTTACCTATATTGAAATAATATTTGTTACAGCCAATTTTTTATTATTTTTGATTCAAATTTTTATTTCAATTGTTATACTCTTTCCTTTATCATTTGTAACTACGAAGAAGGTTTTTGAAATTATTAAAACCACATGAATTTTACTTTCAAGAAAAAAATTCCATGTTCTCACTTACAAACCGTACATTCACACCTTTTTCAACTAACTCTTTAACAAAATTATTTAGATCAATGATTGAACGTGCTAAACGGTCAATTTTAGTAAAACAAGCGTGTCACCTTTTCTTACATGATCTAGTACTTTTTTTAGCTCTTTTCTTGAGTTCGTACTTGTTCCAGTTACTTTTTCAAAAAACTAAATAATCTCTAACACTGTTAATTTTTCTTTGATTGCATTTCTCCGATCAAACACTTTTAAAAACCGTACGAACTTACACATTCGTACTGTAATATTAAAATAATTTGAAGCAGGCATCCCTCCTCTTGCAACGAAGGAAAAAACACGCTGAATAACCATTTCCTTTATCAAGTAAAAAATCACCATATCCTTTTCGCTTGATCCACTGTTTCCAGTCTAATCAGTCCTTTTTGCAATGGTGCAGGACAACTCATATTATATTGACGGATTTTTTTATTAATTATTTTTACATCCTCCTCGGTTTGACACTCATTAATTAATATAGAAATTTCCTTTTGTAACCTCAACCATTCTGGTAAATATCCAGCATTATTAGCGACTTGTTGATAATGTTGAAACGTGTCCATTTGTAAATATTCTTTGGAAATTTTCTTACCCTTACCTTTATAATTATCTTTTTCACCTGAACGCTCCAAAATATCACCAATTAAATCATTATATTTTTTCTCCACTCCACATCGCCCTTTCGTTAATTTCCATCACTGACATAATGAATTAAATAGTTTATTCTTGATTTTTTTAAAAAAACCTTCTATTTTTTGACCTTTTCCGTAAACATTCATTATAATAGTTTCCAAGAAATCACTTACATGGATAAACGTGTTCTTTTTAATTCCAACCATATTATTAACAATTTTTATCGCATGACTAAAATCGCTTTGCTACAAAAAAATATTTTCCATTAATTTACATCAACTTAATGAAGAACCTATTATGGCTTCCGTTTTCCTCTTATCTATAACGACAATATTCGTTTATTAATTAACGTATATAAAAATCCAGCCATTTCTTTAGGTGATTTGTCCATCCCGTTTTTCAACCAGTTTTTTATCATATGGATGCTTCCACTAATAATAAATGTACTTAAATAGTCAGAAAAACTTTCATCTAATGGTGCCGTACTATGATTTTTAATAATAAAATTTTTAGCGACAGTCATTACCTTATTTTCAAAAGTTGTTTCATTATTTTCACTTAATAAGATTTGGCAAATTTCCCACTTTGATGCGAGATATTCAAGCAGTTTTTCCGTCATCTGTAAAGTTTCTTCTTCTTTGGCAAAATTATATTGACTCAAATACATATACATATCCTCAATAATTTCTTCTTCCATCTTCTCCAATAAATCATATTGGTCTGAATAATGGGAGTAAAATGTGGAACGGTTAATATCTGCTAATTCGCATATTTCCTTCACCGTTATCGAGAAAATCGGCTTTTCCTTTAAAAGTTTAATTAAGCTTTCTTTTAATACCATACGAGTATATTTTTTCCTTCTGTCCAATTTCGAATTACTCATTCAATCCCACCTACTTATCCGTTTTCCAACAAAAAACTCATAAATGTTGGTTAACATACGAATTTTACGAAACTGCCTGTTGAATAGACAACACTGTGTTTATATAATGATATAGTGGAAAGATGATTTACGCAAGAGAGGGTGAAATATTATCGACTTCGCATCACAAATCTTAAAACATAAAAAGGTTGTTGTCGCCGTATTTTTCCTACTGACAATAATCGGTGCAATAGCACAATTTACAGTGACTGTTAATTACAATATGATAGACTATTTGCCCGAAGAAGCACCATCGTTAGAAGCAATGAAAATCTTGGATGATGAGTTCCAAGGGGCAGTCCCAAATACTCGGGTAATGATTCAAGATGTTACCCTTCAAGAAGCACTTGACTTTAAAGAAAAATTAGCTGCTATCGATGGGGTCAGTGACGTTCAATGGCTAGATAACGCTATCGATGTGAAAACACCCATCGAAATGGCGGATAAAGACACAATAGAGTCTTATTATAAAGACAACAACGCTTTATTTTCATTCACCATTCGGGATGGAGATGAAGTTGCTGTTACGGATGCAGTTTATGAACTAATTGGCGAAGAGAATGCGATGTCAGGAGAAGCATTAAATACTGCTACTTCACAAAAAATGGCTGGAAGCGAAACGATGTTTGCCGCTGCATTACTAATCCCAATTATTATCATTATTTTAGTTTTGTCTACTACATCATGGATGGAGCCGGTGTTTTTCTTAACAGCAATCGGTGTCTCCGTTCTAATCAATTTAGGAACGAATGTATTTCTAGGTGAAGTTTCCTTTGTTACGCAATCTGTTGCACCCATTTTGCAACTTGCCGTTTCACTAGATTATGCAATCTTTTTACTTCATAGTTTTGCAGATTACCGGAAAACAACGAATAACCAAGAAGAAGCGATGAGACTTGCAATGAAACAATCCTTTCCAGCAATTGCAGCCAGTGCATCAACTACCTTTTTCGGATTTATCGCCCTTTCTTTCATGAAATTTGAAATTGGTTCAGACCTTGGAATCAACTTAGTAAAAGGAATTCTATTAAGCTTCATTAGTGTAATGGTCTTTTTACCAGCGTTAACTTTAATGTTTTACAAATGGATTGATAAAACACAACATAAGGCTTTCATACCGGAATTTAAAAAAATTGGTAAATCCGTTATAAAAATTAAAATTCCGACTTTAGTGATCGTCGTCCTTTTAATTATTCCGGCATTTTTAGCTCAAAGTAAAACGAACTTCACTTATGGAATTGGAGAGCAGCCAGAGTCTTCTCGAGCTGGTGCGGATATCATAAAAATTGAAAAACATTTTGGGAAATTTACCCCAATGGTTTTACTCGTTCCAAAAGAGGATATCGCGAAAGAAGATGCACTTGTACAAAAAATTGAAAACTTGAACCATGTATCTAGTGTATTGTCCTATACAAATGCTGTTGGAGCGGCGATTCCTCCCGAATACTTAGATGAAGAGATAACAGAACAATTTTTTTCAAAAAATTATAGTCGAATCATCATCCACACCGATACAAAAAATGAAGGTGAGGAAGTATTTAATTTAATTGAAACTATTCAAAAGCATGCAAAAGAATATTATGGTGAAGAAGTGCATTTACTTGGTGAAAGCGTCACTTTGTACGATATAAAAAATACAGTCAAAGAAGATAATTTGATGGTAAATTTACTAACGGTTATTACTATTGCCATCGTCCTAGTCGTATCATTCAAATCATTAACGATACCTATCATTCTACTACTTACAATTCAATCGGCAGTGTGGATGAATTTATCTGTACCGTATTTCTCCAACTCTTCACTCGTATTTGTTGGCTATTTAATTATTAGCACTGTACAATTAGCGGCTACTGTCGACTACGCCATTTTATTTGCAGATGCTTATAAAGAAAAGCGAAAAGAAATGCCCGCATTACAAGCAGTGATGAAAACAATAGACGAGAAGATTTTCTCTGTTGCCGTTTCTGCTTCTATTTTATCCACTGTCGGCTTTATACTTTGGATCACCTCATCAAATCCAATTGTCGGGTCAATTGGTCTCTTACTTGGTCGTGGAGCACTACTTGCATTTATTATGGTAGTTTGTTTCCTTCCAGCGATGTTATTAGTATTTGATAAATGGATTAACAAGACTACATGGAAAGCAAATTTTTACGAGGAGAAGTGAGGATGAGAAAGTTTAAAAAATTATTATTCGTTTTATTAACGGTGACTCTTTTAATGCCAACCTTCTTTGTCACAGCTGACACTAAAGACAGCAACCAGGAAAATACTAACATGGAGCAGCTTGGGAAAATTGCTACGAAAGATGAAGTAGTGTATGGCAAACTTAGTGCAAATGGGGAACAAAAAGAAGTATATATCGTCAATGTTTTTGATATTAAAAAAGCAGGGAAAATATTCGATTATGGGACTTACACAAGTGTTAAAAACTTAACAAACTTGCAAACCATAGAGCGAAATGGCAACATCATTGAATTCTCTGCACAAGAAGGTAAATTTTATTATCAAGGGAATTTTAATGATAGTCCTCTTCCTTGGAATATTGCCATTACTTACTTTTTGGATGGGAAGGAAATTTCACCGAATGAACTTGCCGGAAAATCAGGTCATGTGAGAATTGCTATGGAGACAACCGCGAACAGCAAAATTAACCAAACCTTTTTCGAAAATTATTTACTACAAATTTCCTTAACACTTGATCCTGAAATTTATACAAATATAAAAGCTCCTGATGCAATGGTCGCTAACGCTGGCAAAAATAAGCAAATTAATTTTACCGTTATGCCAGAAACAGATGGTAACTACTACGTTGAGGCCGATGTTACAGAGTTTGAGCTAGACGGAATCGACATTTCCGCCGTTCCCTCTTCCATGGCAATTGATACACCGGATTTAGATGAAGTAACCGAAGAAATGGTTTCCTTAACAAATGCCATCGAACAAATAAATAACGGTGTTGCCCAATTAAAATCGGGCGTGAACGAGTTAAATAGTGGAACAACAAAATTAAAAGATGGATCAAAAAAGTATAGGGACGGGATTACTACCGTTAGCAACTCATCTGCCAAACTTGTCGATGGATCAAAAGAAATCGAAACGGCTCTGACATTAATAAGTGATACGCTTAATAAAAATCTAGCAAACATCGAAAATATTGATTTAAGTGAAGTAGGCAATTTGTTCGAATGGCTTCAGCAACTACTGGATAAACTCCACCAAACAGCAGAAAGTTTGGAAAAATTTCAGGAAACATATACAAATGCGTATAATGATTTGAATAGTTCTATGCAAGCTATCTCATCGAATGAAATTTCCAGTACAGATATCGACAAACTATACAATAGTGGTGTCAGCAAAGACGTTATTGATCAATTACTGAAAACATATGAAGCAGCAAGTTTAGCAAAATCAACGTATTCACAGTTAAAGGATGGACTTTCCATCGTAAATACGACGGTAGAAAATATTATAAAAGTACTCCAAGATATTGCTACAAACCTTGAAACGATCGTGACAAAATATCAATCCACTTTAGCTAAGTTGGATGTCTCTCAATCATTATCATTACTGACAGATGGAATTCATATGATGGCAACAAACTATCAAACTTTCCATTCTGGTCTAGTGGATTACACAAACGGCGTTCACCAGTTGGCAACGAACTACGTTGATCTGCATCGTGGAATAGAACAACTTTCTGAAGGAACAGTAGAGTTAAATGTAGGGGTCGGTGGACTTTATAAAGGAACGAGTAAATTACACAACGCTACTAAAAATTTACCAGATCAATTAAAAGAAGAAGTAAATAAAATGATCTCCGAATATGATAAGTCTGATTTCCAGCCCGTTTCCTTTGTTTCAGAAAAAAATGAAAAAGTAAAAAATGTACAATTTGTGTTAAAAACGGATAGCATTAAATATGACCGACCGAAAGCAGCAGAAAAACCGATTAAAAAGGAAAAAAGTTTTTGGGTGAAATTATTAGATTTATTCCGATTCTAGTAAAAAGCAGCAAAGTGAGTCACCTATTATTAACGGAAACGGATTAATTAAATCACCTTAGTTAATTCCTTTCCTTTCTAAGATAACAATCTGTTTTAACGAAACGTCCTTTTACCGCTTACGTAAGTTGTCCTAACGATAGAGGGAAAAATGCCAGCACCTTAATGGAAACTGGCATTTTTTCTTAAATATTTTCGCTTCATCCTCAAACATGTAAAGCAAGAAGAACTCCGTTAGAATACAACTCCCCGTCTAAACTTCATAAACCCTATCGTCGCAGTTAAAAATGTGAAAATAATTAGGGAAATAATCCCGCTTTGGATGGCAATATCACGGTTAAAATGCAATGTCGCAACCGCCCCATTGATAATTTGGTGTGTATCCAAGTAAATGAACGGATTAAAGGAACTTTTTGGTAATACTACAATCCCAAGGATACATACTACTCCAACTATAATGAATGAAATAGTCGGATTTGGAAAAAACAAGGAAACAACATAATAAAATGTATAGAGGAAAAAAATGAGTAAAACTGTTAAAATTACAGATTCCAATAAATACGTACCCATATTTATAAAGTGAAAACTATCTGCCAAAGAATTTAATGTTGTAGCCGTTTCTAAAGCCGGATTACCATCATAAACAAGGATAGGGTAATCCAAATCGCCGACTCCCTTCGTAAAAAGACTAATTACTATCGGTAAAAGCAGCATGGACAAAACAAAACTAAATGTTAAGAGAAGCCCTGCAAAATATTTAGCAAAAAATAATTTTTCTTTACTTATCGGCAGTACTGCATAAAAGTTTAAACCTCTTCGCTTTTTACCTGCCTCTAGTGCAATATTATTTCCAAAAACAAAACATCCAAATAAAATAATGACTGGAATGAACAATGATTGAAAAATTTGATATAAAAATTGGAATCCTGTCACTCCATATCTAACCGTCATATCTTTCCATTCATTAACAGCACTTCCGCTAAATTTTTCATAAATCGTTCTAATAAAAGGTCTTTGTATATCAGCTTGGATAAATGATTCAGCATTAATTTCATTCAGTAACTTTCTTTCCTCAAGAGTTGCCCGAACGGTAAACCAAGATCCGCCTTGTTCTTGGATCCAATATGGAGAATTCATTGTCGAGTCAATATTTTGAAATATTAATTGCAAATTCTCTACTTGGATTGGATAAACTTTACTCCAATCCTCACTGCTAAATCCTTCTAGCATCACTTTGTTTTTCTTTAACACTTCTTTCGTTGCTTCTATTTGGAATTGTAATGTATCCAATTGCTCTTGGTCACTATTCTTTTCAGCGACTTTCCACTTTTCTTCCAAGTCATCAATAATAGTTGGAAATTCTGTAACGGTCTTATGAAGTTTCGCTACATTGCTACGATGAATTTTTATAGCAGCACTGTAATTCAAAAAATAAAAAGCTACTAATGCTAACATTGCTAATAATATCGCAATATAGGTCGTTTTTCTTTTTAATAGTTTCTCCAATTCAAAGAAAAATAAGTTCACCTCAAACCCTCCTCTCTCGGTTGAGGATAAAGGTTAAAAAAACAAATACTAACGCAAATCCCCATAAAATAACATTTCCTTGCGGGAAATAAGTAGGGTTCTCTAATATAACTTGGTTAATATTTTGATAGGATAATGGATTCCAAATAACGGAAATACCATAATCGATTAATATGTACCCTCCTGCAAAAATGAGGAGAATAACTAAAAATGATATAATGGTGTTCCTTAAAGTAAACCCAACAAAATTTAACATTGCTATGGAAAATACGATAAAACTACAAGTGTAAATTATTGCTAACTGTACATATTCACCAATATTTAAAAACTCATCATCTATAGTATAAAGCGGGTACTGGAAAATTTTACTTTTTTCTTCCCACAACAGATATGGCAATAAAAAAGAAACGATGAAAACAACAATAGCCCAAATGAGACTTGCCAAAACGATACTAAATAATTTTGCACTAATATACTTAATATTGGAGATTGGTAATGTAAAAACCATTTGTATATTTTTCTCTTCAAATTCTCTTGTGATCAACATTCCAACCGCAAATAATAAAATCATAAAACCGATTGGATGAAATAAAATAGATACAACTTTTTTCAAAAACAAAGCAGGTTGTACCGATAGCTGTAGATCTTCCTTAGGTAAATCCCGTTTCAATAATTCTTCATTGAGACTTATAACTTTGTTCATTTCATACGCGGATAATTCAATACGACCTTCATGATTCAAGTAATCAATCGCAGTTGTATATACGTTTATTTCATTTTGTAACTCTTCACGCCAATGATTTTGTTCAATTGACAAAATTAGTGCGTCTAATTGTTGATATAGCAAAGTACCAATTTCCAACCTTGCTTCAACCGGTGGATCTGAGTGGACTAATTTTAGCCTCTCTCGATCAAACATATTTTGTTGACTAACACTTGAAGCTAAATAAGAAAAATGATCTACTTTTTTCGCTTTAATTACATCTTGCTGTGTCCAATGGTAAATGAACAAAGTACCAATAAATAATAATGATATTATGAGAAAACCTAAAAATACTTTTGACCGAAATAACTTTTTACCTTCAAATAAGAGTAATTTTCCCATACAAACTACCTCATACCGAAAATATTTGTTCGTAAAGTATTTCGGAACCTGTTATCTCTTTGTGCATATCTAAAATTTGTAGCTGTTCTTCTTTGAATAAATTTATGACAGAATCTAGTTGCGAGGGTTGTAACTCCAATTTGAGGCATGCTGATGTTTTTTCCACATGAAAATTTTTTTCTAATAATAGCTTGTATGCTGCTTCCATATTTGACAATTGAAAGTAATAAAAAGTAATTTCTTTCGTACTCAAGTCGACTTCAGTTAAATTACCATCTTTTAAAAATATAATTTGTTTTGTAACTCGATCAATTTCAGATAAATTGTGAGAGGATAATATGATGGATGTACCTTTTTCAGCAAGTTCTAGAAGTATTTTCCTCATTAGTATTGCACTCGATGGGTCCAAACCATTTAACGGTTCATCAAGAAATAATAACTTCGGCTTATTGATGATAGCCATTGCTAAGAGTAAATGTTGCTTCATTCCTAATGAATAATTGCCGACTATTTTATGCAAATATTTTTCCATTCCGACATACTCAGCAACTTCATTAATTCGCTGTTTCGGCATTTTTTGAACGTCACATATATACTTTAAATGGTCATAGCCTGTTAAGTAATCAAATAAAATGCTATTATCTTGCAAAAATGCTACTTCTTTAAAAACGGAAGGATCTTTATTAGATTTTCCTACCAACTTCACTGTCCCAGAATCCGCTTTCAATATATTTGTCATAACATTTAAGAAGGTTGTCTTACCGACACCATTTGGTCCAACTAAAGCCCAAATTCCAGGCTTATCAATAGTTAGATTAACATTATTTAAGACTAATTGATTTTTATAGCTTTTAGAAAGATTTTGTACTGATAAAATCGCCAAGTGAACACCTCCACACTTTTAGGAATACATTATTTTTTTAATTATCAATTAATTAGGTGTTAATGTCAAGTGTTTCTACTATAGATTTTAAGAAAAATAGTACTATAGTACCCTAGTGTAATGGACATTTTTATATTCAACGTTTAAAAAAGCTACAATTGGATGTTGTATTTACATTTGCCCACTCAACTCAAAATCCAAATCATTGTTTAATATTTTTTAAGTCTTACCATGCTTTTACCAAAGCACCTGCTTCGGTACGGACAAAAAAAATAGACTTACAAAATTTTCGAAACCGAAAACATGCAAGTCTTTTTTGACACATAATCTACTAAAAATAACTGTATATAAAGTGATAAATGATAATTTTAATTGGTTATAAACTAGCATCCAATCGTCGCATCAAACCTTTTTTCTGTCGTAATAGTGTTTGGAATTCTTGTTCCAGTTCTTGCGATGGTTGAATACTTAGTCTGCTTAAAACTTCTGATATTTTTGTATCTACCTTCAACAACTCATCTTCTAATGGGTTATGATCTTCCTTTGGTTCCTCTATAATATATTCTCGAAATGTTCCATCATACGAATCAATACGCTTATCCTTTATGGAAAAAATCCTTGTTGCAACATTTTCCAATAGTCGCCGGTCATGTGTGACTAATAAAACAGTACCAGAATATTCATTGAGTAGAGATTCTAGCGCTTCGACAGCTTCAACATCAAGAAAGTTAGTAGGCTCATCCAAAATCAATACATTCGCATCACTAACAAATAGTTTTCCAAAAGCTACTTTAACTCGCTCTCCACCACTTAGAACATTTACTGATTTAAAAATATCATCTCGAAAAAATCCAAGACGAGCTAATACTGTTCGAATCAACGTCTGGTCTTGACAAGATGTATTTTGGACGTTTTCAATTATGGACGCATTGTGATTTAATATCTCAAGCATTTGACTAAAATATCCAAACGAAACTGCTGGAGAAATAGAAATTCCTTCTGATTGATCCAAGATTTTGCGAAGAAAAGTTGTTTTGCCACTTCCATTAGCGCCAATGATTCCAATTTTATCTCCACCAATTATGGAAAAATCAAACTCTTTCCATAGTAAACACTTCCCCGCTTCCCCCCTTACTTTTTCTCCCCGAATAATTATACGTTTTTTAAGTGAATCTTGATGGATTACTTCCATTTTTATAGGTGGAGCTTCCTTTATTTTTTCTACCTTCTCTAGCTTTTCGATTCTTGTTTGAATCGCTTTAGCACCTTGATTTAATTTCTTTTGTTTCTTTGCAAAATACGGTTTGCCTCCTTTAATTCTAGCTTCAGATGCAGAAAGTTTTTTTGGCTTTTTAGTCGCACGTTGAGCCTTCTGTTCTTTCTCACGCATTGCTGCTTCTAGTTGTTTTTTCTTTTGTACAAATTTTTCATACTCTTTGTTATGATGTTTAAGTTTTTCTTGCTTCTGATAAACATAATCAGAATAATTCCCTGAATAAACCCGAACCGTTCCATCCTCAATTTCCCATATTTTATTACAAATTGCATCTAAAAAGACACGATCATGAGAGACAATTACCATTGCTTCTTGGCGATTTTGTAATTGTTGTTCTAATCTCATCAAATGTTCCGCATCCAAATGGGTAGTAGGTTCGTCCGCCAGTAAAACGTCTTGTTTCCGTGATAGCATTTGGTTAATAACCATTTGGGAAATTTCCCCACCACTCTTTTTATCCATTTTCGGTTTCAGTTGTGGGATTAAGGTGACTGAACCATATAAAGTGACTATCCCAGCAGATGTCTCCCTCTCTCCAGCAATCACTTCAAGCAGTGAAGTTTTTCCGGAACCGTTACGTCCAACGAGGCCAATTCTATCTCCTTGATGAATACTTAAATTCTTTATTTCAAATAATGTTCGATCTTCTACTTCTACACGAATGTCTTGTAAAAATACTAAAAGCATTTAACCAACTCCTTTTCTTTAAGTTGGAGGCTCTGTTGAACTCTTTCTTTCCACACAAAAAAGCCCCCTATTGACTGAAAATGGTTCAGAATAGGAGGCACATTTATCCCGTATATCAAGGGTGCTAACAGGTGCTTATAAAGACTAATCCTATTCCGAACACTCTAGAATTCACCATATCAAAGAAGCCTTCAAATAGAAGGATTTTAAAAATGTGAATTCATCTGTGATCATTTAAAATAGGATTAGTTAATCATGGCCCTACTTTCACCCTCTTTAATCATTTAAAATATATACACAGTATATGACACTTGATCATAATGGTCAAATACTGCAAGATTTTCGTACAGTTTAATAGGTTCCTTTACATTAGAAAATCCAGAAGGTCTAGAAAAACAAACCATAAAGTCTCGAAACGGAAATTTTATGGTTCCTGCCACAATTCTTCAAAGCGGGCATAACCTTGCCAAAATGGCAAACTTATGCTTTAAATTACAAATCAACGAGTATTCCACCAAATTATGTATGGTGGAGACGGTGGGAGTCGAACCCACGTCCAGAAACATCGGCACTTAAGCGTCTACGAGCGTAGTCGATATATTCGTATTTCGCACTCTACTCGGCCTATCGACGGGCTTTGTAAAGGCTAGTCTGGTTATTCTCTTCCTTCGTCCTCAGACGGTGGACAACCGGCGTATCCCACTTAAATGAGCCCCTGACCCTACCACATGGGCGATGGAGGAAGGAGCAGCTACGCGCTATTAAGCAGCGAAAGCTAAGTTGTTGTTAGTTTTGCCAGTTATTATTGGCGTGGCGTTATTTACGAGCTCGCCGACTCGACTCGCAGCCTAAGCTCGAACTATCCCTGTCGAATCCGTAACGTCCCCAAGATGATATAGGAGTTAAGGATAGCTATTTGAGTATAGCTGTTAATCATATTTAATTGTTTCGCTAACTTTAGCGACATCTTTATTATAACAAATATCCATGATTAATCAAATGAATGTTTTGGCATAGCTTACATTTTTTGCCTTTCACGAAAAGCCCTTTCAATATCCCGTTTTGCTTCTTTTTGCTTTAAATCTTCGCGCTTATCGTATTTTTTCTTACCCTTCGCTAGAGCAAGTTCCAGTTTCGCATAGCCATTTTTTAAATATAATTTCGTCGGTATTAAGGAATATCCCGCTTCTTTTGTTTCACCAATCAATTTGTTGATTTCTTTCCGATTTAAAAGTAACTTTCTTGTTCTAAGCGGATCATGGTTATACCGATTTCCCTGCTCATACGGACTGATATGCATATTATGCAAAAATACTTCACCTTTATCAATTCTTGCATACGCATCTTTTAAATTAGCGCGTCCGCGGCGAATGGACTTTATTTCTGTTCCATGCAATACAATCCCAGCCTCGAAAGTTTCCTCAATGAAATAATCATGATATGCTTTTTTATTTTGTGCCAGCACTTTTCCATAACCTTTAGGCATCATCAATTCCCCCTAGTGTAACTTACATTGTAGCAAAAAATAGGTAGTTAAACAATACTGGGCATAGGAGAGGGATCTTTTTTTCACAAAATTACGAGACAATAGCACTCTTGATTTAAGGAACAGATGTTTATTCCAACGAATAAACATCCACGAGAAGATTTTTTAAGGATCATATCCGCTAATACAAGCAAAAACACCACTTTTAAAAATAGGGAAGGGCAGCTATTTTCATAAACCTATAGTTGCCCTTCCCAATCTCCACAAATTTGTACAGCAATCCTTTAAAAAAGAACCACTATAAAAACCTCACTGCTAATGCACTTACCGTTTCCCCTTTTTCCCACTTCTTTTTGCTTTCGAGCTATTATCATAATGTTGCTTTTTCTTCCGCGGCTTTCTTGTCGTCCAGCCATCTTTGTCGCCTGCACTATCCCCGGAAGGTTCTTTTTGTTTCTGTTTATTTTTTTGAGGATTTACATGGACGACTGTCGGCTTTCGCTTCTCTTCCCGCTGTCTTCTCCCTTTCATACCGACAATTTCAAAGTCAATCGATTGTTCGTCTTTATCTACTTTTAATACTCGAACAGTTATTTCATCGCCAATCCGAAAAACATTGCCAGTCCGTTCACCAATCATCGCAAACTGACGCTCATCATAATGATAATAGTCATCAGTCATATAACTAACATGTACAAGGCCTTCGATTGTATTTGGAAGTTCAACAAAGATGCCGAAGTTTGTAACAGAACTTACAATACCATCAAACTCTTCACCAATTTTATCTTCCATAAACTCGGCTTTTTTCAGTTCATCTGTTTCACGCTCCGCATCAACGGCTCTTCTTTCCATCTTAGAAGTATGTTCAGCAATATCTGGTAATAATGCGAGCCATTTCGCTTGCGTTCCTTCATCTAATTTTCCTTCTACTAAATACGTACGAATTAACCGATGAACGATTAAATCTGGGTAGCGACGAATTGGTGATGTAAAATGTGTATAAAATTCTGTGGACAAGCCAAAATGCCCTAAACTTTCTGGATAATATTTAGCCTGTTGCATGGATCGTAACATCACGGTGGAAATTACCATTTCTTCTGGCTTTCCTTCTATTTCGTCCAAAATTTCTTGTAATGCACGCGGATGAACCGTGTTCGTTTTTCCACGGACAACAAGACCAAAATTCGTAATAAATTCAAAAAACCTCTGTAGTTTATCTTCTTTCGGATCTTCGTGAATTCGGTATATAAACGGTACATCTAACCAATGGAAATGTTCTGCAACCGTTTCATTAGCTACGAGCATAAACTCTTCAATTAATCTTTCAGCGACCGATCGTTCACGAATTACGACATCAGTTGGATGACCATCCTCATTGACAAGCACCTTTGCCTCTTTAAAGTCAAAATCAATCGCACCCCGCTCCATCCGTTTTTTTCGTAAAATGGCTGCTAACTCTTCCATCGACTCAAACATCGGCACTAAAGCGTCATATTTATTGCGAATTTCTTCATCTTTATCCACTAATATTTTATTTACATCGGCATAAGTCATTCGTTCCGTTGTCTTAATGACACTTTGGAATATTTCATGGCTAACAACTTCACCTTTATCGTTAATTTCCATTTCACAAGATAAAGTAAGTCGATCCACTTTCGGATTCAATGAACAAATCCCGTTAGATAAGCGGTGGGGAATCATTGGTATTACCCGATCAACTAAATAAACACTTGTCCCTCTTTCAAACGCCTCTTTGTCAATTGGACTGCCTTCTGTCACATAATGACTAACATCCGCAATATGGACACCAAGCTTATAAAGACCATTATCTAACTTTTTCACTGTGACTGCATCATCCAAGTCTTTCGCATCGGCACCATCAATAGTCACAATTATCTCATTTCTCAAATCCCGTCGATTTTCGAGTTCCTCGTCACGAATAATTTCCTCGATAGAATGTGCATGCTCGATCACCTCTTCAGGAAAATCAAGCGGCAGGCCATGTTTATGAATGATCGATAAAATATCGACACCAGGATCATTTTTATGACCAAGTATTTGAATAACTTCCCCTTCTGCACTCATCCGTCCTTCTGGGTATGTTGTAATTTTCACAACTACTTTATGGCCCTCTACTGCACCCAGCGAAGCACTTTTCGGAATAAATATATCCCCATTAAATTTTTTCTCATCAGGGATGACAAAACCAAAATTTTTGCTCTCCACATAAGTTCCGACAACTTGTGACGTTCCCCTTTCTAATATTCGGATAACCGTTCCTTCTCTTCGGCTGCCAGATGATTCATTTGCGACTCGAACTAACACCGTATCACCATGCACAGCATTATTGAGTTCACCTGGTGGGATAAATATATCGTCCATCCCCGTCTCTTCTGGTATTAAAAAAGCAAAACCTTTCGCATGCCCAGACAAACGGCCCCTAATTAAGTTCATTTTTTCAGGAAGGCCATAGCGGTTACTACGAGTTCGGACAACTAAGCCCTTATCCTCCATATATACTAATGCTTTCACAAAATCTTTAAACTCACTCGAATCCCCAATAGCTAACGCTTCCTCTAATTCACTGACAGTTAGCGGCTTGTAAGCCTCTTCTTTCATAAAGGTTAATAGTTTTTCTACTAATTTTTGTTGTTCCATTGTGAAACCTCCCTTCGTTTTCAATGACACGGTATGTAAGCTTATTCTTTCCAATCTAAACTATTTAAAAACTGTAAGACATCTTCATGCAGTTGGTCCCGCTCCTTATCAACTGTGACAACATGTCCTGATTCCTCATAAAATTTAATTGACTTTTCGTCTGATTCCACTTCATTATAAATAATATTAGCACTTTCAGGATTGACCATCACATCTTTTCGGGCTTGGACGACAAATATTGGGGCATAAATCATATCAATACTATCTTTCACTTCCGTTACTAATGCTTGATTTTCTTTTAAACGATCTTGTAATTGCGTAGAGTCAAATAAGAGCATTTCTTTATCTATTTGTTCTTGATCTTTTCCTTCCTTTTTCTTATATTCCCGTGCAAAGTAGAGAACGCCTTTATACAATGCATCCTCACTTCTAAAGAACATTGGTGCACACATTGGAACAATTCCCTTAACATGCTCATTATAAGCTAGCTTTAATGTAAAAATGGCACCTAAAGATAAACCAGCGACTGCAATTTCCTCGTGCCCCATATCTTTTAACAATTGATAGCCTTCTAATACATCTTCCCACCAATCATCTGGGTTATACTTTAGTAATTCCTCTGGTGGTACCCCATGCCCTCGATAAAGCGGAGCATGAGATGTATAACCGTGTTTTTCTAAAAAGCGCCCTAACATGCGTACATCTGCACTTGTCCCTGTAAATCCATGCAATAATAAGACAGCTCTTTTCCCGCCTTTAAATGTAAATGGTTTTGGTGCAACAACTTTCATTTATACAAACTTCCTCTCTACCTATTCACTATCATTTAGTTTTTACTTAGATAAAAAAAACAATCCAATTAATAGCATACAAAAATTTATTTTTAACTGCAAAATAGAAGAGCTTCCAAAAAATATAAAATTAGCCCGCCACAACTTTTCCTAGCATGATGAAAAATATCAGTCTCTACCTCAATGCAGAATGATTTTTTTATCAAAATAAAAATCCTGACCCAATGGCCAGGACTAGAAACTAAATTTTATTAAGCGCTAAAATAAGTTATCGCAATTGTTATCAAAAAGAATAAAACTGCTAAAACAACTGTTATTCGCTGTAAAATTAAATCCATACCACGTGCTTTTTGTTTACCAAAAAGCTGTTCCGCACCACCAGAAATTGCACCTGAAAGACCAGCACTTTTTCCTGATTGGAGTAAAACGACAGCAATTAATCCGATAGAAACGATAACTAAAAGAACAATTAAAAATGCGTGCAAAATATTCTACCTCCCAAATTACGGCTCACTACACTACCTATTAATTTAACATAAACTTTTCGAAAATACAATCACCATTTATAAAACCTTTTCATTCACTTTCATTGATTTTTCCTTTCATATATATTTAGAAACGATGCCGTGTTTTGGCGAAAAAATAAAGCTAATTAAAAATAGTATTCCCGTTGTAAATGCCATGGACCCAGAAATCGAAGTATCAATCCAAGCAGCAATAAAATAACCAATAACTGCCGCTAACACACCAATTAAACAACTTATAATGAGCATAACTGGAAGGCGATCCGTCCATAAGTAAGCAGATGCTGCCGGAGTTATTAGCATCGCGACAACCATAATTGCACCGACTGCATCAAAAGAAGCTACAGTCGCAATCGATACGAGACTCATAAAAACATAGTGCATGAATAATACTGGTATGCCAAGACTTGCTGCAAGAGCTGGATCAAACGAAGTAATTTTCCACTCTTTGTAAAATAGTGTGATAAACAAAAGTACTATGAAAAAAACTACTCCTAACAGTGCTGTTGCTTTCGGGACTTCGCCAACCATTGGTAAAACTGTCTTTTCCCAAGGGATAAAGGTAATTTCCCCCATTAATGCGTGCTGAACATCTAAATGGATATTTCCAACGGAAGTCGAAATTAGTATCACACCGATCGCGAATACAGTAGTAAAAACAATTCCCATCGAGGCGTCCTGTTGGACATCTAGAGAACGTAACCATTGGACAAGAAAAGCAGTTAACAATCCCGCACTTATGGCTCCAACTAACATATGAATCCCTTGTAAATCCCGGGTAATAAGATAGGCTAATACGATACCTAATAGAACTGTATGACTAATGGCATCAGCCATCATTGCCATTTTCCGTAAAATTAGAAATACACCTATCAAACCACATGTCATACCTACTAATGCTGCTGTCAAAATAATCCATGCGGCGTAAGTCATTTGTTCACACCCTCTGTCTCTACATTAGCAACAGCTATACCTTTATAAGATGCTCTTTTTTGCAATTGTAGTTGGATGTATTTAATTAACAGCCCTTTTTCCATTCCGAAAATTAAAGAGATGATAAAAAAAGTTGCAGCAACAAGAACAATAAATGGACCTGTTGGCCAGCCATTACCAATGGCACTAATGATTGTTCCGAGTGCACCAGACATACCGCCAAACAAAGCAGCTAAGAAAATCATCGTCTTGAAGGAATGTGTCCAATATCTAGCACTTACCGACGGAATAATTAATAAGGCAGCAATCAAAATAACTCCAACTGCCTGAATGCCAATAACGATAGTAGTAACAAGAATACCCGTATATAGACCATTCATCCATTTTAGTGACATGCCTTGCCCTTTTGCAAATTGCGGATCAAATAAATATAGTTTCCATTCTTTAAAGCTAATAAATAAAATAGTTAGGACGACTCCTGCTAAAAGGATCATTGTTAACACATCACGATACACCATGGAAGCTGCCTGACCAAAGATAAAAGTATTTAGCCCACTTTGATTTCCGCCTGCAGTTCGGTTAGCTATCGTTAACATCATTATTCCTGCCCCATAAAAAATCGAAAGGACCATACCCATTGCAGAATCTTCAGAGATCCTACTGCTCGTTGTAATCCATTGAATAAAGAATGCACCGACTAATGCACTTGCTGCTGCCCCGATAATTAATAAGAAAAAGTCCTTTTCACCTATTAGTAAAAAGGCTATAACAACTCCTGGAAGGGCTGCATGTGCAAGCGCATCACTCATTAAGTTTTGTTTTTTCCAATAGGCAAGACTGCCAACTGCACCAGCAGCGATGCCAAGTATCATCGTACTTAACATAACCCACTGGGTATTACTGTTTTGAAGGATTTCCCACATACGAATCACCTTTCCGAACCATAAATCGCATAGAACCACCATACGTTTTAGAAATATTCTCCTCTGTGAAAATCTTTTCTGTTTTATCAAATCCTAGTACAGTTCGATTTAACAATAATACATGATCAAAATAATCTTCCACTGTTTGTAAATCGTGGTGAACAACTAAAACAGTTTTTCCATTCGACTTTAGTTCTTGTAATATTGCCATTATTGCCCGTTCTGTTGCCGCATCCACGCCTGCAAGCGGCTCATCCATAAAATACAAATCCGCATTTTGTGCTAATGCCCTAGCTAAAAATACCCGTTGCTGCTGGCCTCCTGATAATTGGCTAATTTGCCTGTCTGCATAATCTGCCATCCCCATTTTATCCAATGCTTCCCACGCGCGTTTTTTATGTTCCTTCGTTGGACGACGGAGCCAGCCAATTTGACCATACAGCCCCATCGTTACTACATCTAATGCATTAGTTGGAAAATCCCAATCGACTGAACCCCGTTGTGGAACGTAACTAACCCGCTTTTTTACTTTTTTAAATGGTTTATCAAAAAAACGGACTTCACCTGCAATTGCTGGGTGTAAAGTTAACATTGTTTTAATTAATGTGGATTTTCCTGCACCGTTAGGACCAACAATTCCAATTAACGATCCTTGATATACATGAAAGTTCACATCTTTTAACACTGTGTTTTTTCGATAGGAAGCCGATAAGTTATTTACTGATAGAACAGTTTGTGTCACACTATTCATCCCCTCTCATTAGTGCTTCATAAACAGTGTTAATATTATGTTGATACATTCCTATATACGTTCCTTCCTTCGTCCCTTTCTCGCCCATCGCATCTGAAAATAATTCTCCGCCTAGTCGAACATCAATCCCCGCTTTTTTTGCCCCTTCCACTACCGCCTTTATCGCATTCTGATTGACACTACTTTCCACAAATACTGCCGGAACTCTATATTCTAAAATCAAATTAATCGTATGTTGAATATCAGATACGCCAATTTCACCGTCCGTACTCAATCCTTGTAAGCCAACGACTTTCATATTATACATTCTCCCAAAATACCCGAATGCATCGTGTGCTGTAACGAGTACTCTTTGACTTTCCGGTATTTCTGCTATTTTTTCCGCTTCCTTTTTCAACTCATCTAATTTCACGAAATAATCTTCTTTATTTTTTTCAAATTGATTGGCATCATCTGGAGAATATTTTTTCAGTTCCTCCACCGCTGCAGTTAATGCCTCTTTCCACAAATCAATATCAAACCAAATATGTGGATCCACTGCACCATCTTCATCTTGTAAAAGTTTCTGTTTATCAATGGTTTCACCAATAGCTAAGACTGGCTTGGTTTTTCCTATCTCATTGAAAATGTTAACCATATTTGCTTCTAAATTTAATCCGTTAAAAAATACGATATCCGCATTTTCTATCTTTTGAATATCCCCATGCGTAGCATTATAAAGGTGTGGATCTACTGATGGGCCCATTAAGCTTTTCACTTCCACACGATTTCCACCAATGACAGAGAGTGGTTCGCCAATTTGAGAAATAGTTGTCACAATTGTAATTTTTTCAGTTTCACTAGACTTAACATCACTTTTTTCACTGTTACATGCTGTTAGAAAAAATCCCACGAATATGACAATAGTTAGTAAAAATCTTCTTAATTGAAAATTCATAAGTTGTACTCCCCCTTGTTTTTTGCCTTAAGTAAAATTTATTAGATTTATCTAACATTATGCATGATATTTAAATTATGTCAATAATTTTTATGTAAGTTTATAATTTTTCCTTAACTCAACTTTTTGGGGTAGCGCAACGTTTAATTGGAATAGGAGATTTGTTGTTCGTGGGTTGTGGATAGTTTTCTGGAAATAGTTGGGTTGCGTACTTTGTGATTATATTTTTTAAAAAGAGCCATTTTTTTACATAACCTTAGCACGAACGCTGGAAAAGGTACCGTTTGCACACGACTGGAATGAAGGGGAATAATAAAAACGCATTAGTGATCGTTTAAATTGGTTTGAAAAAATGGGAACTTCTACAGCACTGAATCAGACGACTTTGTCAAACCTTCTGCAAATTTGAGTGTTAATATGCTCCTTCATGCGGTTTTGCACGACTGACCACTTGCAAGATGGAACTTATTTACAATAACAAAAAGCAACCCGACTAACACCGGGTTGCCTAAAATGACAATGCCAAAAGCTGCATCATTAAATGAACGCTATAAACGATTTATAATTAGCGTAAGTTATAGAATGTTTTAAGGCCAAGATATTGTGATGTGTCACCAAGTTGGTCTTCGATACGAAGCAATTGGTTGTATTTTGCAACACGGTCTGTACGGGATGGAGCACCTGTTTTAATTTGACCTGCATTTGTTGCAACAGCGATATCAGCAATAGTTGTATCTTCTGTTTCACCAGAACGGTGGGAAATAACAGCTGTGTAACCAGCGCGTTTTGCCATTTCGATTGCATCGAAAGTTTCTGTTAATGTACCAATTTGGTTCACTTTAATAAGAATAGAGTTAGCAATGCCTTTTTCAATACCTTGTGCAAGTTTTTCTGTGTTCGTAACGAATAAATCATCACCAACTAATTGAACTTTTTTGCCAAGACGTTCTGTTAAAAGTTTGAAACCTTCCCAGTCGTTTTCATCTAAACCGTCTTCGATAGATACGATTGGATATTTATTGCAAAGATCTTCATAGAAGTCAACCATTTCTGCAGAAGTACGGACAACGCCTTCTCCAGGGAAATGATATTTTCCATCTTCTTTATTGAATAATTCAGAAGCAGCAACGTCCATCGCAAGGCGAACTTCTTCACCTGGTTTGTAACCAGCTTTTTCAATAGCTTCAATAATTACTTCTAAAGCTTCTTCATTAGATTTTAAGCTAGGTGCAAAACCACCTTCGTCACCTACAGCTGTATTGTAGCCTTTTGCTTTTAATACAGAACGTAAGCTGTGGAAAATTTCCGCACCCATACGTAATGCTTCACGGAAGTTTGGTGCGCCTACAGGCATTACCATGAATTCTTGAATATCAACCGTACTATCAGCATGAGCACCACCATTTAAGATGTTCATCATTGGTACAGGAAGTTGTTTAGTATTGAAGCCACCAAGATATTGGTAAAGTTCTACTCCTAAGAAATCTGCAGCAGCACGTGCAACAGCCATGGAAACTCCAAGAATTGCGTTAGCACCTAATTTTCCTTTATTAGGAGTACCGTCAAGTTCCATTAATGCATGGTCAATTGCTACTTGGTCAAGTACGTTAAAACCAATAATTTCTGGAGCAATGAATTCATTTACGTTATTAACTGCTGTTAATACACCTTTACCAAGATAACGGCTTTTATCTCCGTCACGAAGTTCAACTGCTTCATATTCTCCTGTTGAAGCACCACTAGGTACTAATGCGCGGCCAAATGCACCTGATTCTGTATATACTTCAACTTCTACCGTTGGGTTACCACGGGAATCTAATACTTCACGAGCATAAATTTCAGTAATTGTTGGCATAATGTATTTCTCTCCTTTTATAAATATCCAAAATTTTCTTAAAGAACATTACCGGTAATGTTTTGACTTAATTTATTTTTTTACTAAAGTAGTTCCAGTCATTTCTTCTGGTTTTGCCACTTGAACAAAGTCTAAAATTGTCGGTGCTAAATCACCTAAAATTCCATCTTCCCTTAACTCGATACCTTTTTTCGTCACGATAAGTGGGACAATGTTCGTTGTATGGGCAGTCATTGGATTGCCTTCAATTGTTATGACCTCTTCCGAATTACCGTGATCAGCAGTAATTAGAGCGGTACCGCCTTTTTCTACAATGAGATCAACAACTTTACCTAGACACTCATCAACTGTTTCAATAGCTTTAATTGTTGGTTCTAATTTCCCTGAGTGACCAACCATATCAGGGTTTGCAAAGTTAAGAATGATGACATCATATTTGTCTTGGTTAATTTCGTTCAATAAAGCATCGGTTACTTCATACGCACTCATTTCTGGTTTCAAGTCGTATGTTGCAACTTTAGGTGAATTAATTAATAGTCGATCTTCCCCAGGGAATGGTTCTTCTCGACCACCGTTAAAGAAATAAGTAACGTGCGGATATTTTTCTGTTTCAGCAATCCGTAGTTGTCTTAATCCTTGATTCGATAAAACTTCACCTAACGTATTGTTTAAATTAACTGGCTCGTAAGCAACATATCCTTTTACCGTTTCACTAAAATGAGTTAAACATACGAAGTGGAGATCTCTAGGCCATTTTGGTCCACGATCAAATTCGTTAAAGTTTTCATCTGTAAATATAGTTGAAATTTGGATAGCGCGGTCAGGACGGAAGTTATAAAAAATAACTGCATCCTCGTCATTAATTGTAGCGACCGGTTCACCTTTTTCTTTTACCATTACAGACGGAATAACGAATTCATCATGAATTCCGTTGTTATAACTATCATCGACAAGTTCGATTGGATCTTTGTAAGTAGGACCTTCACCATAAACCATTGCCCGGTAACATTTTTCTTCCCGATCCCAACGTTTATCCCGGTCCATTGCATAATATCGACCAGAAATAGTTGCGAATTGGCCTACTCCATATTCTTTCATTTTTTCTAATGCATCATTAATGTATATTTTTGCCGTTTGTGGACCAACGTCACGTCCGTCTAAAAACGCATGAATATAAACATTTTCCACACCTTGTTCTTTCGCAAGATGAAGTAAAGCATACATATGGCGAATATGCGAATGTACTCCACCATCTGATAGTAGTCCGAAAATATGTAAATTCGTACCTTTTGCTTTTACATGCTTCATTGCATTTAAGAACGTTTCGTTTTGGGCAAATTTTCCTTCTCGAATATCAATATCGACTCTTGTTAAGCTTTGATATACGATTCTTCCTGCACCGATATTAAGGTGACCAACCTCGGAATTTCCCATTTGTCCTTCTGGTAGGCCTACTGCTTCACCAGCAGCACGTAAAGTTGCATGTGGGAATTCGTTCCAATAGCGATCGAAATTCGGTTTTTTCGCTTGTGCTACGGCATTCCCTTTTGTTTCGTCACGAAGTCCAAAGCCATCTAGGATAATTAATGCTGTTGGTGCTTTACCCATTATTTACCCGCCTCCAATAATTGAAGAAATGATTGTGGCTCAAGACTTGCTCCGCCAACAAGGGCACCATCAATATCAGATTGGGCCATGTATTCTGCAATATTTGTTGGTTTTACGCTACCGCCATATTGAATTCTAACTTTGTCGGCAACTTCTTGTGAAGTCATTCCAGCAATTACTTGACGGATATAAGCACAAACACTATTGGCGTCATTTGCGGTGGAATTTTTTCCCGTTCCAATTGCCCAAATTGGTTCATATGCTATAACTGTTTTCACCACTTGATCTTCCGTTAAATTAGCAAGTGCTTTTTTCACTTGATCTTCAACGATTTTCTCTGTTTGATTTGCTTCCCGTTGTTCCAAAGTTTCACCAACACAAACGATTGGTGTTAATCCATGTTTAAAGGCAGCATGAACTTTTTTATTTACCATTTCATCTGTCTCATTAAACATTTCCCGTCTTTCTGAGTGGCCAATAATGACATATTCCACCCCTAAATCTTTTATAGCAACAGGGCTATTTTCACCTGTAAATGCCCCGTTTTCTTCAAAATGCATATTTTGAGCACCAATGCTTAGTTCTGTTCCTTTTACTTCTTGAACTAAACGGGACAAAAATAATGCAGGTGCACAAACAACCGAGTCTACTTCCTCGTTAGATGGAATATTGTTTTTAACTTCTGTAACAAAATTCACAGCCTCAGAAAGAGTTTTATTCATTTTCCAATTTCCAGCAATAATTGGTTTACGCATTTGACACCATCCTTCCAAAAAAGCATGTGGCTGTCTTCATTTGTCCAACTAAGAACTTAGTAATGTTTATTAGCCAAAAATTCTTAATGGGCATTTTTATCACATAAGACAGCCCTACTCTAATCATTCCATTTTTATTTATCGTTTAAAGCTGCAACACCTGGTAAAACTTTTCCTTCCATAAATTCTAAGGAAGCTCCTCCACCAGTAGATACGTGATCCATTTTGTCAGCGAGATGGAATTTCTCAACAGCTGCCGCTGAATCTCCGCCTCCAATAATAGTAAATGCATCGGTTGCATCAGCCAAAGCTTGAGCTACCGCTTTTGTACCTTCAGCAAATTTATCAAATTCAAAAACACCCATTGGTCCGTTCCAAATGACTAATTTAGAATTTAACACAACATCACGATACAGTTCATTTGTTTTTGGACCTATATCTAATGCTTCCCAATCTGCAGGAATTTCTTCAATAGGAACGACTTTTGATTCTGCATCTGCAGCAAATTCTTTTGCAACGACAGCATCAACTGGCATATAGAAATTAACACCTTTTTCTTTTGCCTTTTCCATAAATTGTTTAGCAAGATCTATTTTATCTTCTTCTAATAAAGAATTTCCAATTTCATGACCTTGTGCTTTCACAAAAGTATAAGCTAAACCGCCACCGATAATTAAGTTATCCACTTTTTCTAAGAGATTTTCGATAACACCAATTTTATCTTTCACTTTTGCCCCACCAATAATGGCAGTAAATGGTCGCTCAGGATTCGTTAATGCTCCACCTAGTGCAGCTAACTCTTTTTCCATTAAGAAACCAGAAACTGCAGGTAGATGTTGGGCAATTCCTTCTGTGGAAGCATGGGCTCTATGTGCAGAACCGAATGCATCATTGACAAAAATATCCGCAAGCTCAGCAAATGCTTTCGCAAGTTCAGGATCATTTTTAGTTTCTCCAGGATAAAACCGAACGTTTTCTAGCAATAAAACATCGCCATCATTTAATTTAGCGATTTCTGCTTTTACTGCATCCCCATATGCTTCATCCACTTTACGAACTGGTTTGTTTAATAGATCTTGTAATCGTTCCCCAGCAGCGGTTAAACGCATTTCTTCAACTACTTGTCCTTTTGGACGACCTAAATGGCTTGCTAAAATTACTTTAGCCCCTTGCTCCAATAAATATTGGATTGTTGGAAGTGCTGCGCGGATTCTTGTATCATCTGTTACTTTCCCATCTTGCATCGGTACGTTAAAGTCGACACGTACAAAAACTTTTTTACCTTTAACATCAATATCTTTCACAGTTTTTTTATTCAATGTAAAGACCTCCTCAAAATATGGGTGAAAATGGAGTTCTAATCTATGTAAAAAGGAGGAGGGGTTATGTGTCCCCACTCCCCCTTTTCAGGTGTTTAAGCTAAGTTGATGTGTTATATTAAAGACCTTTTTTAGCAATGTAGTTAACTAAGTCAACTACACGGTTAGAATATCCGTACTCATTGTCGTACCAAGATAATACTTTAACCATATTTCCTTCCATTACCATTGTGGATAATCCATCAACAGTAGAAGAAACAGAAGTGTGGTTATAGTCACGAGATACTAATGGTAATTCGTTATAAGCAAGAATTCCTTTTAAATCACCTTCTGCTGCTTCTTTGAATGCAGCATTAACTTCTTCCACAGTAACCTCTTTACCTAGTTCTGCAACAAGGTCAACTAAAGAAACGTTTGGAGTTGGTACACGAACTGCCATACCGTTTAATTTACCTTTTAATTCTGGTAATACTAATGCAACAGCTTTAGCAGCACCTGTAGTTGTTGGAATCATTGATTCTGCAGCTGCACGAGCACGACGGAAATCTTTATGTGGTAAATCTAAGATTTGTTGGTCGTTAGTATATGAGTGAATAGTTGTCATCATACCGCGTACGATTCCGAACTTTTCTTGTAATATTTTTGCAAATGGTGCTAAGCAGTTTGTAGTACAAGATGCATTAGAAAGCACGTGATGATTTGCAGGATCATATTTATCTTCGTTAACACCCATTACGATTGTGATGTCTTCATCTTTAGCGGGAGCAGAAATAACAACTTTTTTAGCACCTGCTTCTAAATGTTTAGCAGCATCTTTACGGTTTGTAAAGCGGCCAGTTGATTCTACAACTACATCAACACCAAGTTCACCCCATGGAAGTTGTGCTGGGTCGCGTTCTGCGATAACTTTTACACGTTGACCAGCAACTACGAAATATTCACCATCTACTGTTACTTCTTCGTTTAATGTTCCGTGAACAGAGTCATATTTAAGTAAATGAGCTAACATTTTTGCATCTGTTAAGTCATTTACTGCTACCAATTCAATATCAGGGTTATTCAACGCTGCGCGGAAAACTAAGCGTCCAATACGTCCAAATCCATTAATACCAACTTTAACTGCCATGATTATTTCCTCCTTTAGAACATTTATAAATATATATATTTTAAAAGGGATGTCCCTTTTAATAACTCTATTAATGTTTGGTGTGCCTCATCTGTGTTAACTTTCTTTAATTATTGCCCGTGCAACTGCTTCATCGGTGATTAATATGGTGTGTTGCGGTGCAACTTTCATATATGCTTTAATAGCTTTCACCTTGCTTGAGCCACCAGCTACAGCAAAAATACTTTTAATATTTTGCAAATCCGACAACTGAAGACCGATTGTCTGAACTCTATGAACAATTTCACCTTGTTCATTGAAATAATAACCAAAAGCTTCAGCAACAGCTCTTCCACTAAGAATTTTTTCTCGTTCCACACCGGTAGTCTTCCTTCGATCTGCCATCGTCATCGCATCACCGATACCGTGGATTAACATATTAGCTGATTTAATTTCCATTAACACATTCCAAATCGTTGGTTCATGAATAATGGAATCATATACTTCTTCACTTACTTGGTCTGGAACGTACAAAACCATATGTTGGGAATCTGTGTTTTCTGCCATTCTAGCACTAATAGTATTTGCTTGATTTTTCACATCTTCACCGATACCGCCACGAGCGGGTACAAAAGTGATGTTAGTATTGCTGAATCTTTTATTCATTGAATCAGCAATCGTTGCCATCGTCGTTCCGCCAGTTACCGCAATAATATTGTCAGGAAGAAGATGTTCCTTAATTTTATTAACACAAGCACGACCAAGTTCAGATTTTGCCCACGGGGATTCATCACTATTACCAGAAACTATAATGCACTCACGTATTCCCAAAATTCTTACTAGCTGTTTTTCCAAATCTTTCACACCAGTGATATCTCTCATAAGATGCTCAAGTTTATCCAAAATTATTTTGCCTTCTTTTGTTAAAATCATACCAGCATTCGTTATTAACAATAAATCTTGTTCTTTTAGAAATTGAATTTCACTGCGAAGTACCCGTTCTGTTATTCCAAGACTTTGTGAAAGGCTTCGTCTGCCAACGGGTTCCATCAGTTTTATGTATCGAAGAATTTGGTAACGTTTTTGCATAATTTGAATTAAATCTGGTAATAATCGCTTTTGAACATCTAACATCGCATCCATAACGAGTTCTCCTCACTAGTAGTTGGGCTTTATGTGTCCCAGTTAGTCATATTATGTCCCACAACTACCAAAAAAAATATTCCCCCGTTTCAATTTTATTTTAACAGGGGGACAAAGTAATATCAACCAATTTTCAAAATGTTTTTTTCTTGTAAACGCTTACTAAGCCTTTCTTTCACAATTTGTCCATATTGAATTACTTCTCCATTTAGCATAATTACTGGTATGATTAACCCATATTTTTCTACTAATAGATCTTCACAATCAATATCTATTTCTGTTATTTTAAAAGCAAAATCATTTGCTAGTTCTAGTAAGATATTTTTTGCGTCATCACAAAGATGACAATTTTTCCGCATATATAAAATGATTTCTTGTGTCATTGTACTCCCACCCTCGTTATTGATTTTCTTAATCATATCTTTTCCGTTTAGCGGAAGTAGGTATGTGCAATTCATCTCGATATTTCGCTACTGTTCGACGAGAAATTTTAATTCCTTCTTCCTTTAGCAATTTAGTTAAATCTTGGTCTGATAATGGCATGTATTTATTTTCATTGTTAATTAGCTTTTCTATTTTCGCTTTCATTTCCGTTACAGAAACCCCATTAGAATTATCCGTTGATATCGAGTTTGTAAATAGGTCTTTTAATAAAAACGTACCAGATGGAGCTTTTATGTATTTGTTTTTCACAACACGGGAAATAGTAGACTCGTGAACTTCAATGTCTTCAGCAATTTCTTTCATTGTCATTGGTTGTAAATAATTCTTTTTAGAAAGAAAGAAACTAGCTTGTTTTGTAATGATTGCATGAATGGTTGCTTTCATCGTATTTCTTCGCTGTTCGATACTTTTTTGTAGCCAACGATATTGGTTAAAATGTTTCTTTGTATAGTTGTATAAATCGAAATGGCCTGTTTGCAATTTTTTATAATAATCTTCATTAAACCGGTAATCAATCATGTCTTCTTCTTTAAATCGAATATGCCATTTTCCTTTTTCATAATGGATGATTATATCAGGTATGAAATAGTGTTCATTTCCGTCGCTAGAAACGACAGAGCCAGGTCTTGGATTTAGTTTTTGAATAAAGTCGAAAACATGTTGTATTGATGCAATATTTATGTGTAAAGTTGCTGCAATTTTGTGCCATTTTTTATTTACGAAATCATGAAAGTATTTTTCTACAATAGTTATTGCCTCTGTTTCTTGTGGATACAGTCTTTTTAACTGTAACAAAATACATTCCTGCACCGTTCTTGCACCTATTCCTGGTGGTTCCAAATTTTGTAACATTTGTAACACCCGTTGTCCTACCTCGGTAGAGACACCCATAATGTTACAAGCCTCTTCTACACTGATCGTTAAATATCCAGCCTCATCAAGACTTTGTGCTAAAAATCGCAAAAAATTTTCTTCGGTTCTAGAAAGATTTAAGGAAATGATTTGAGAATTCACGTAATCGTAAATGGATTGTGTGGTGCTAGGGGCAAATTGATCTAAAGAAAGAGTGCTATTTTGAAAACTTTTTTGTTTCATTGTAGACGAGTCCGCCAACTGGAGATAATTGACTTCCAGGTCGATTAGCGGATTTTCTAAAGCAATATTCTCCATAAACTGAATCAAATCCATTGTATTGAATTGTAATAATTGAATCGCTTGTTGTAATTCTTGCGTCATATTCAACCCTAGTTGTTGTGTTTGAAATAACCCCTGTTTCATTTCCATCACCATCACCCCTTTCTATTTTAAGTGATATGGTTATAAAAGAGAAATGATACATATTAAAACAAAAGGAATGGCGCGCTAGAAACTTTCTATTGCAATAGGCGAAAATTTGATATATAATATGCTTTGTCATGAAAAAAATAGCTTGCCCTCGTGGTGTAACGGATAACACGCAAGATTCCGGTTCTTGTACTGGGGGTTCGATTCCCTCCGAGGGCGTACAGTAAGCACGACTGTCTATTGACGGTCGTGTTTTTATTTTTCACCCACAAGTTGGCTTCATTGGCGAGAGGGGTAAATTTCCTTCATGTTTAAAAAAATACCATTTGGGTATGATGAATTATAGGCTTTTTATGGCCTTATTTAATTGTTAGCTTTATTTACAAAGATATTGGGGCTTAATATCATAACGAGGAATATGCCAACGCGAATAAAGGTGAAATTTAAGTACATATAATTTAGTTTTTCGTTTGACCTTTATTGACCTATTAGTGTATGATAAACGTACAGAAAGATTTTTCGAGAAAACTATCTTCTTCATCTTATTTAAAGGAGGAAAAATGTATGCATTTAATTCCAACTGTTATCGAGCAAACGAATCGTGGAGAACGGGCTTATGACATATACTCCCGTCTGTTAAAAGATCGGATTATTATGTTAGGCAGTGCAATTGATGATAATGTTGCTAACTCTATTGTTGCACAATTATTGTTTCTAGATGCCGAAAACCCAGATAAAGATATTTCCTTATATATTAATAGTCCTGGCGGTAGTATTACTGCAGGGATGGCAATATACGATACGATGCAATTTATTAAAGCGGACGTGCAAACCATTTGTATCGGTATGGCTGCTTCTATGGGAGCATTCTTACTATCTGCTGGGGCAAAAGGAAAACGTTATGCATTGCCAAATAGCGAAGTAATGATTCACCAACCACTTGGCGGTGCACAGGGTCAAGCAACCGAAATTGAAATTGCAGCAAAACGTATTTTATTCTTACGTGAAAAATTAAATAAAATTTTAGCTGATAATACTGGTCAACCACTCGAAGTAATTGAACGAGATACAGACAGAGATAATTTTATGACAGCTGAAAAGGCAAAAGAATATGGACTAATCGACCATATTATTACTCGAAACAATATTACCAAATAAGCCCTTCAATACAAACCAACCCTCATCCTTCACTGTTTGATATTGGTGCTAATTGGACTTTTCACTAGTATTCGTCCAATTAGACTGTTGCAATTTATGTAGAACTTTGAAGTCGGGGGTATATAGGCAGATAACGCGAGAAAAAACGAAAGGCACTAGCAATGGGTGATTCCCCGCTAGTGCCTTTTGTTATGAACTAGTTGCCTAGTAAGCATTAATCTTCATTTGCCACAAATTGTTCTAATGCTTCTACTGCTTCTTTTGCATCGGATCCTTCTGCTTTTATAGTAATCTCTGCACCACTACCGATAGCCATGCTCATTAATCCCATAATGCTTTTTGCATTGACATTTTTCCCGTCTCTTTCAATAAAAATATCCGCGCTAAATCGATTTGCCTCTTGAACGAACAATGCAGCTGGTCTTGCTTGTAATCCAGATTTCAATTTTACAACCACTTTCTTTTCTTCCATCACAATTCCTCCCCAATTTTTATAAAATATGAATCTATTAACTATATTTTACAATTTTTTGTTACGTTTCATACGAATAAATTTTGAATTTTTATTTAAATTGTAAATTTTCTCCAGCACGTAACTTGTCAGCAATTTCATCTAATTTGCGAAGACGATGATTGATTCCTGATTTACTTATCCCGCCAGACACTAATTCCCCTAGCTCTTTTAAAGTAACATCTTGGTTTTCTACCCGTAATACAGCTATTTCCCTTAATTTTTCTGGTAGGGATTCCAGTCCAATGATTTGATCAATAAATTTAATGTTTTCTACTTGGCGAATCGCGGCACCAATCGTTTTGTTAAGATTGGCTGTTTCACAATTCACTAATCGATTAACAGAGTTGCGCATATCACGAACAATTCGAACGTCTTCAAAACGGAGCAATGCTGAATGTGCACCAATAATACTTAAAAAGTCTGCAATTTTTTCCGCTTCTTTTAAATAAGTAATGTAACCCTTTTTCCGCTCCAATGTTCGACTATTTAAAGAAAAGGTGTTCATTAATTGACTTAATGATTCACTATGTTCCGCATATAGGGAAAAGATTTCCAAATGATAGGACGATGTCTCCGGATTATTAACAGATCCCCCAGCTAAAAATGCACCACGTAAATAAGCTCGACTACAACATTTTTTTTGAATGAGTGCGGGTGAGATTTGATGATTAAATTCAAATCCTTCTTTTAAAATATGAAGGTCCTTTAAAATTTTTTCTCCGTTGCTTGCCATACGGACAATATATACATTATTCTTCTTTAACCGCATTTTTTTTCGGACAAATAGCTCGACTATCACTTCATAATTACTTTTTAATAATGTATAAATTCTCCTTGCAATAGCCGCATTTTCTGTCTGAATATCCACCACTAGCCGTTTATTTGAGAATGCAATAGAGCCATTCATCCTGATCAAGGCAGATAATTCTGCTTTACTGCAACAATCCTTTACTTCTAAATTCGTTAATTCCTTTTTTATATCAGAGGCAAATGACAACCCTCTTCACCCCCTACAATTGATAACGCTCCACCAGTTCCGTTAAAAGCAATCGATAAATAATTTCTGAAACTTTTTTTGTATCATGACGAATTATCCCGTCATCATACGATACTAATTTGTCAGAAATAATTTGCACACTATATTTTTTTAATTGTTCCTCATCTATTTTAACAGGCACTGCCTTTTCTTTTTCATATCGTTGTAAAATTTCTTCTGGAATCGGTTCATTGTTAACAATAATTTTATCAATAAAGTGTTCGTCAATATGATCAATAATTGCTTGTAAATGGTCACTGGCACTAAAATGGTTCGTTTCTCCATCTTGTGTCATTAAATTACACATATATACTTTTTTCGCTTTCGCCTCAACAACAGCTTTTCCAATTTCTGGAACTAATAAGTTAGGTAAAATACTAGTATATAAACTACCTGGGCCTATTACGATTAAATCCGCTTTTTGAATCGCGCGAATTGTTTCAGGGAGTGGCTGAATAGCTTCCGGGGTAAGGAAAACGCGTTTTATTTTTTTACCTGAGTTAGGAATATTGGATTCACCATCGACAATTGTTCCGTCTTCCATTTCCGCGTGTAACACTACTATTTGGTTCGACGCTGGCAATACTTTTCCTTTTACATTTAAGACCCGGCTTAATTCTTGGACAGCATAGGCAAAATTACCAGTTATATTGGTCATTGCAGCAAGAATTAAGTTGCCTAACGAATGGCCAGAGAGATCCCCATTCGAATGAAATCGATGTTGAAACATTTCTTCAATTAACGGTTCCACTTCAGATAGTGCCGCTATCACATTACGAATATCTCCAGGAGGCGGTATTAGTAAATCTTCACGTATTCGCCCAGAACTGCCGCCATCATCCGCAACCGTTACAATTGCAGTTATATCAATTGGGAATCTTTTTAAACCCCGTAGCAATACAGGTAGTCCTGTACCACCACCTATGACAACTATTTTAGGAAGTGTTTGTTTACTCATCCTTGTGAATCCTTTCCATTGCAATTTCTCTATGAGTTACTTCAACATGGTAGTCTTTTGCAAAAACTTCTTGCAAATATTGTGCAATGGCCACAGACCGGTGTTGTCCTCCTGTACAACCGATTGCAATAACTAGTTGACTTTTCCCTTCCCGTTTATACAACGGCAACATAAAAGCTAATAAGTCTTCCAGTTTTTGAATAAAACGATTCGTATCCGACCATTTCATCACATAATTATATACTTCATCATCAAGCCCTGTTTGCGGACGCATATGTTTAATATAAAATGGATTCGGTAAAAATCGTACATCAAATACTAAATCTGCATCAATAGGAATACCGTGTTTGAATCCAAAGGAAATAATATTGACGCTAAAGGTTTTGGAATGACTAGTAGAAAACTGACTATAAATTTTTTCTTTCAATTCTTTCGGTTTCAATAAAGAAGTATTATAAATTACCTGTGCTCTTCCTTTTAATTCTTCTAAAAGTTTTCTTTCTAAATTGATTCCATCAAGCGGTCGACCCGATTTTGCTAATGGATGTGATCGCCGCGTTTCTTTATATCTTCTTACTAAAGTCTCATCATTTGCATCAAAAAAGACGATTTGTGTATTCATCCATGGGGTATCTTCTAACGTGTCGAGAACTTGGAACAATTGATCGAAAAACTCTCTTCCTCGCAAGTCCATAACGACAGCAACTTTATTCATTTTATTGCCTGATTCTCGCATTAGTTCTAGAAATTTCGGTAATAACATTGGAGGTAAATTGTCCACACAAAAATAACCGAGATCTTCAAAACTATGAACCGCAACTGTTTTACCAGCACCAGACATGCCTGTGATAATCACCATTTGGATGTCTTGCACATTTTCCATTTCACTTACCTCCAGTCATTTTTCCAGCTATTACACGGACATTATCGTTTAATAAAGCTACATCATTACCGTTGCTGTTATTCATATGTTCAATTTCGCTATTCGTATCCTTTGTGGGTGTAGTTTCGTTTCAGTCCTGCATATTAAGGTGATTGCGTGAATGAAATACTGTAGCTTATATAGCGTTCTGCAGCAAGCTAAAGTATCGCCCACTGTTCCTTCCTATAAAAATGCATACAACATTTTAATGGTAACATAAATTTTATTACTTGTTACTAGGATATATTTTCCTGTTTAGTTATATGCTTAAAATGCTTCCACTTCTCTTATTTCTTAAAGTTAGGAAACTTATTAGTCTAATTTATATGATAGTAGTTCGTAATCTTTTGTGTATGTAAAGGAGCCATATTGTACGTCATTTTCCTGTACTGCATGCTTAATAATAAATCGATCGCCTTCTGCCATTGGTAGCTGATCAATATCTCCCACATTGTGCCATTTTAAAATACCTTCTTCTGTAATTTCCTTTTGTTCCCCATGACCATTTACTGAGATAAATGTGAACATCATCCATTCGTTAATTATTTGATCATTTTCCTTTATTAAGAATGTATATATTCCTGTTAACTTTGGTTGCTCCACCATAATTGCAGTTTCTTCCCAATACTCACGAATTACTGCTTCTTTAACCGTTTCCATCGGTTCCATCTTTCCACCAGGAATAGCCCACCAGCCACGTCGTGGTTTTTGTAAAAGCAGGACAGAATTATTTTTAATTAATAGACAGTTTGTCACTCGTTGCATGAGTTTCACCTCGAATTATATAAGCAATACGAACCTTTTGTTTTTGAAGCTACTGTCATGTTACCTAACAGCCCTTGCTATTCTTATTATACTATAGCAAAGTCAGCATGAACAATTGAATATAGTTCATGTAAAAATTGTTTAAAAAAAAACACAGGGGGCACCTGTGTAAAAAAATGTGAATCTATATTAAAAGGGGGTCAATTTCTATTATTATCTTACCCCAGCAATGTTGCACTACTGTTACAATCGGTTTAAAAGCAATTTACGGTTATATGTTTAATTGTAAACAAATTAATTTTGTAGAAAAATGTTAGGCTTTCGCTTTTAATTCTTCCATTAATTCTTCAATGTAATGTTGTGCTGTTTGAGCAGCAATACTACCGTCACCAGTTGCAGTAACAATTTGACGTAAAGTTTTATCCCGTACATCACCTGCTGCAAAAATTCCGGGAACTTTCGTTTCCATTAATTCATTTGTAACAATATAACCATTTTCATTTGTAATGCCTAATTGTTCGAAAGGTTTCGTCAATGGTACCATACCAATATAAACGAAGACACCATCTGCTGGAAATTCCTTTTCCGTTCCATCCGTCGTAGACACTAATGTTACACTACCTACTTTACCGTCTTTTTCATTAATTGATTTAACCGTATGATTCCAGATGAAATCGACCTTTTCATTCGCAAATGCACGGTCTTGTAATATTTTTTGTGCACGTAACTGGTCGCGACGGTGAACAATGGTTACTTTGCTAGCGTACCGTGTTAAATAGACACCCTCTTCAACAGCAGAGTCCCCACCCCCGACAACGACTAGTTCTTTATCTTTAAAGAAAGCCCCGTCACAAACGGCACAATAAGAAACTCCACGCCCACCTAATTCATTTTCACCTGGAACACCTAATTTCTTATATTCTGCACCAGTTGCAATGATTACTGCCCGTGCTTTATATTCCTTTTTACCAGCTTTAATTAGTTTATATTCTTTTCCATCCACAATTTCTTTAATATCACCGTAAGCGTACTCTGCACCAAATTTCTTTGCATGTTCGAACATTTTATTTGATAAATCTGGTCCTAAAATACTATCGTAGCCTGGGTAATTTTCTACATCCTCCGTATTGGCCATTTGCCCACCTGGAACTCCTCGTTCAATCATTAAAGTGGATAAGTTAGCTCTCGAAGTATAAACAGCAGCGGTCATACCAGCCGGACCCGCCCCAATAATAATGACATCATAAATCTTTTCTTCCGTCATTTTATTCACTCCTCTTTGTTAAATATACCTATAGTAGTATATCCTCTAAATTTAATGCTATAGGAGAAAAGTATTTTCGTCTAATAAAATGCTCATTTCCACACGTATAAAAAGTTAAACTTTTTGTGAACATTATTTAATCATGCCAAGGCTCTTCTCCTAGTTTTTCTGGGCGAAGCTTAATTAACTTCTCCCACGCCTTTTTAGCAATTGTTTCATTATTGGAATAATGTGCAGCTAACACCAACCAATAATAGTAGTCACTTTCCTTATAAATAGACGTCTTTAACAAAGATTTCAACCAACGAAAGCCGTGGCGATAATTTCCTATTATGGTAAATGTTACCCCTAGCTTATAACGATGGTCAGCAGAAATCGGATAAATGGTTGTTAGCATTTCGGCATATTTGGATATATCTTTTCCTTCGTAGTAATTAAATATTACTAAATTACATAGTGCATGTAAGTTGCCAGTATTTTCCACCAGTACCTTTTCTAATATTTGTTTTGCCTGTTCTTTATTCCCTTGATGGAAATAAGCCAATGATAAATTATTGTATGCAGGCCAAAATTCTTCGTAATCATCAATAATTTCTAGTAGCAAAGGAATAGCCTCCGAAAACTTTCTTTCTTCAATTAAATGCTTTGCTAACTCATGTTTTTCAATTAAATCATCTTCTACAAATGAACTTTCATTCAACAATCCATTTTCATCTATTTCATCTGTCTCAATCGCTAAAACCTCTAATAATTCTTTCGTGTCATCGGCAAATTCCCCTGTCGGTTGTTTCGACAAGTACATATTTGCGTGTTTAACCGCTTCTTTATATAATCCCATATACGCATAATTATTCGCTAAAAAGTAATGACACTCATCCATCGGTTTTCCTGGATTATTAATAATAGACATTAATAGCTGGTTAGACTTCTCATAATCTTCTAATTCCGAATAAATAATTGCTAATTGACAAGTAATCATCGGCTCATTTGGCTCTAATTGCAGGGCACGTACTAAATACTTCTTTGCGAGTAAATAATTACCCATTTGAAATGCATCGATTCCTTTATAAAAATAAAACTCACCCGTTGGAATAAATGAAAGTACTTTTCCCTCTTCATGAGTCGATTGTATATTTTTACTCACATTGACCCTCCAATTTATAAAATAATCATATATAAAACCGTTAACCTGTATTATCTTACAATCTGAATAACGAATTATCTCCAACTTTAACCCAATAACCTATAATAACATAATCATATTTTGAATGGAATAGCGCATAAGAAAAAGCCTGGTACGCAACCAAGCTTTCATAATTATTCAGATGACATCATATCCTGATTATAGATCGGATCTAATTTCTTCCGTTCTTCCATTTTTTCTTTCGTATAAATGACCCGCATCGGATTTCCGCCGACAAATGCTCCAGGTGGAACGTCTTTATGCACTAATGTACCAGCAGAAACGATTGCACCATCACCTATTTCCACTCCTGGTAAAATGGTGGAGTTGGCACCAATCATCACTTCATCACCGATGATGACTTCTCCTAGACGGTACTCTTTTATTAAATATTCATGAGCTAAGATGGTCGTATTATAACCAATAACCGTATTCCGTCCAACTTGAATTTTTTCTGGGAACATAATATCAAGCATTACCATTAGTGCGAAAGATGTTTGCTCACCGACTTTCATTTTCAACAGTTTCCGATATAACCAATTCTTTACAGATAAAAAAGGGGTATAACGTGCCAGTTGAATAACGATAAAGTTTTTTATTACTCTCCAAAAGGGCACCGTTTTATATACATGCCATAATGAATTTGCCCCTTGGACAGGAAATCGAGTAGTCTTTCGCATCTTATTCAACCCCGACAATAGGCAAAAGGTCACTCATATGTTCTAACATATAATCTGGCTTGAACTGCATTAAATGATCTCTTCCTTTTAAAGACCAAGCAACCGCAGCCGATTTTGTCCCAGCATTTTTCGCAGCTAAAATATCGTGATAAGAATCACCAACCATAATTGCTTCCTCAGGAGATGAGTCTAGTAAATTCAACGCTTTAAAAATCGGCTCTGGATCTGGCTTTGGATTAGCAACATCATCAAGTGCCACGATATGCTCAAAAAATCGTGTTAATTTACTAGCTTCTAAACCTTTCATAACGACATCTTTTAATTTCGTCGTTACTACAGCAATTTTAAAGCCTCGGTTCACAAGTAGTTCCACTGTCTCATACACACCATCGTATTGTTCCAGTAACTCGTCATGATACTTTTTATTAAAATCACGATAATACTCCACCATTTCCTCCGCTTTTTCTTTGTCAACAGAAGAAAAAGTTTCATATAATGATGGACCGATCAGTGGAATACAATCTTCCCGAGTAAATTGGTTTGGTGCGTATTTTTTAAAGGTATGTAAAAACGATTGAATAATTAACTCATTCGAATCAATTAACGTACCATCTAAATCGAATAAAATGGTTGTTACTCCTTTACTCAATACGAAGTCACTCCTTTCCGTTCTGTCTCCGCAATTTTATTCCAAATGTTCCCGACGATAAAGGTTAATAAAATTGCTGTCACGATCCGAATTAATAACAATGGTAAAACTGGAATGCCTAATGGGACAAAGATTAATGTATCTTCAATCACTGCATGACAAGCAATTAAAAAGATAAAAGCTATCGTTGCATCTTTTTTACTTACCCCATCTTCTTTAATCGATTGTAGCAACACGCCAGCACCGAAAGCCAAGCCGAAGATGAGACCTGCCGTCAATGTTAATGACGTATTTTCTTTCATCCCAAAAATTCTCGTAACTGGAGCCATCCAACGTGAAAAAATATTTAGCCATTGTAAATCTTTTAATATTTGTATTCCGATCATTAGTGGAATAACGATGATGGCAAGTTGAAACACTCCTGTGCTCGCCTTCATGATTCCAGCTAAAAATATTTCCAAAAATCCTTCCGCAACGGACTCATTTGTTGGGACGAGACCATATTTAGCTACCTCACTACCACCTTGCCATACAAAATTAATAATTACGGCAGAAATAATAGCTAAGCCAAGCCGTACTGTTAAAATAACCCAAAGCTTGACACCGGATTTTAACGCAACACCAGATTCAATAAGAAGATTATGAGAAAAGGATAGCATAACAGCAATAATAAATACTTCTTTAACGGTTAATTCTAATGATAAGATTGCCCCGATTCCAGCATATAAGTTAAGCAAATTTCCTAATACGAGCGGAATTGCTGCTTCCCCTGACAACCCTAATAAGACCATTAACGGAGAAACTTGTTCAATAACCCATGGTAATATTGGTGAATGCTGTAAAAGAGTGACAATCAATGTTACAGGAAAGATAATTTTCCCTAACGTCCATGTTGTCTTGAGACCATTCATTAGACCGTTTTGAATTGATTTTTTCCACATGAACAATTCTCCCCTCCCCCTCTATTTGCAATTGATTAATCTAAATAATTCGGTACCGATCCTTTTTTTCTTCTAATAACAATAAAGATAACCGATAATAAAATGACACTAAGAGATAGTAACTGGGCAACCCGGAAATCTCCTAACATTAAGCTGTCCGTACGCATTCCTTCAATAAAAAATCTGCCGATGGAATACCAAATTATGTAAGAGAAAAAGATTTCGCCTTGCTTTAAGTTTAGTTTTCTAAACGAGATTAAAATAATAAAACCTAAAATATTCCATAATGATTCATATAAAAACGTAGGGTGGTAGTACTTCCCATCTATGTACATTTGATTAATAATGAAATCCGGTAAATGCAATCCTTCTAAAAATCCTCTTGTGACTTCTTCCCCGTGTGCTTCCTGATTCATGAAATTTCCCCAGCGACCTATTGCTTGAGCAATAATAATGCTTGGTGCTGCAATATCAGCCAATTTCCAAAAGGAAAGATTTTTTTTACGGGAAAAAATTACAGCCGTAATAATAGCGACAATTAATGCTCCATGAATTGCTAAGCCGCCTTCCCATATTTGAAAAATTTGAGCAGGGTACATAGAATAATAGTCCCATCGAAAAAGAACGTAATATATTCTTGCCCCAATGATTGATAATGGAATAGCCCAAATTAATAAATCTGCAAACGTATCTTCTGGCAAGTGTCGTTTTTTCGCTTCTCGGTTTACCAGTAAAAAAGCAATCACAATGCCTAACCCAATTAAAAAACCATACCACCGAATTCCACCATCACCAATTTTCAATAAAAATGGATCTAAAGGCTGTATATTATATATCATTCGACCGACTCCTAACTTATGAAAGATAATGACTATAGAAAATAATAGCTAGTTGTCTGCATCTATTATTGCCCTATAGTCATATTGGATAAGTATTTACTCTTTTTTATAGTATCAATTATTTGAAATAAAGAAAACAGAAGCGACTTGTTTTTCTCCGCTGGAAAACGCGTTTTCTTAATAAATCACTGGATGATTAATCTTCATCACTTTCCATTATTGTATTTGCCAGTTTGGATGTAAACTGTTGGGCGGCATTTACCCCCATCCTCTTTAATCGATAATTCATAGCGGCTACTTCAATAATAACAGCTAAATTTCGTCCTGGTCGGACAGGGACCGTTAATTTAGGAATTTCTGTGTCAAATATTTTCATCTTTTCTTCTTCTAAACCGAGACGATCATATTGTTTGTTTTTATCCCAGTTTTCTAAATGAATACACATCGTAATTCTTTTGTAAGATCGAACAGCTCCAGCACCAAACAACGTCATAACATTGATAATCCCTAAACCGCGAATTTCTAATAAATGTTCAATTAAGTCTGGCGCATTCCCAACCAATGTATCTTGATCTTCTTGCCTAATTTCTACACAGTCGTCTGCAACTAGGCGATGACCGCGCTTCACGAGTTCCGGTGCCGTTTCACTTTTACCGACACCGCTTTGACCAGTAATTAACACTCCTACTCCATAAATATCGACAAGTACTCCGTGCACTGCTGTAGTTGGAGCGAGTTTCCCTTCCAAATAATTTGTTAAGTGGCTAGATAATTTCGTTGTCTTCATTTTAGAACGAAGTACAGGTACTGCTGTATTTTGTGATGCCTCGATAAGTTCTTGAGGCACGTCCAATCCTCTTGTAATAATAATCCCAGGTGTAATATCGGTACAGAGTCGTTCCATGCGAATTTTTTTATCGCCAGGGGTTAATCTTTCGAAAAAAGTTAGTTCTGTTTTACCTAATAATTGCAAGCGATCTTCTGGGTAGTAGTCGAAGAATCCAGCCATTTCTAGACCTGGTCGGGAAATATCAGTAGTTGTTATCGGACGATTAATTCCTTCCTCCCCACTAATTAATTCCACATCAAATTTTTTAATTATATCATTAACAGTAACTTTTGCCATTGTATGTATTCTCCTTTATTTTCAAATACGAATCTTTTGTAGGCTCTTCGTCCATACGTTGCCAACTGTCTTTGTTACGTATCTCAATATGTATTTCACTAACCGCTTTTTAAAATGTATAGTATAAATATTTTACCATTATTTATTCTGAAACCAAATATTTCTTTATAAACTATTCTTGACTATTTTTCGAGCTTTCATTGGATTATATTTTCTTTTAGTAATCGTCCCGCTTTTATGGAACAATACAAGTGTATTTGGACAAGTCGCATTATCGCCTTTTGTACTTATGAACTAGCGATAAAGTGTCTGCATGTAAAAAGTTCCTCTTTCATTTATATTATGACTACTATTTTTTACCTTTTGAAACCCTTGCCATTACTGTAATATTAGGTTTTTTTTCGATTGTTTTTTTAACTGATATGTTTTTATAGCGTAGATTATATTATAATAAACAATATAATCTAGAATAAGTAGGTGACATCAATGGATACTACGCAAAAGAAGTTATTAATTACAGGTACAATCGTCTTAGAAAACGAATTAGTTGAAAATAGCTATGTCATCATTAATGGAGAAAAAATCGAGGCTGTTGGTATGAATTCAACTATCCCGGAAAATTTCCAAGGGGAAATCATACAATATAATGAACCGATTTATGTAGCTCCTGGGTTTATCGACGTACATATTCACGGCGCAAATGGGGCTGACACAATGGATGCTACAACTGAAGCAATTGATACAATGGCACAAGCGCTTGTGAAAGAAGGTACAACATCGTTTTTGGCAACGACTATTACGCAAGAGAAATCCGCAATTGAAAGAGCCTTAGAAAACGTAGCTGACTACGTAAAAAATCATAACAAACGAGGAAAGGCAGAAGTAGTTGGTATTCATCTAGAAGGTCCTTTCATTAATCCTGTCCGCAAAGGAGCTCAACCCGAACAATATATTATTGATCCATCTGTTGATCAATTTAAACAGTGGCAAGAAATTGCGGAAGGAAACATTAAATTAGTTACATTAGCTCCGGAACAATCAGGTGGCTACGAACTGATCCAATATTTATCAGAAAATGGCGTTATTCCATCTATTGGCCATACCGATGCCAACTATACCGAAGTGGAAAAAGCTGTCAAAGTTGGTGCTAGCCATGTAACACATTTATTCAACGGGATGAAAGGTGTCCACCATCGTGAACCTGGTACAGCAGGAGCAGCCCTGTTATTTAATGAACTAAATGTTGAACTGATTGTAGATGGTTTCCACTTACGTCCTGAAATGGTTGATTTAGTAGTGCGTGTAAAAGGAACAGATAAAATTACATTAGTTACAGATGCAATGCGAGCAAAATGTTTAAAAAACGGTGTATCCGAATTAGGCGGTCAAAAAGTAATTGTCAAAGATGGAAAGGCTGTCCTTGAAGATGGTACGCTCGCAGGCAGTATTTTGAAAATGAAAGACTCTGTAAAAAATATGACTCGTTTCGCAAAAATAAGTTTGCCTGAAGCAGTCAAACTTGCATCAATGAATCCTGCTAGGGAACTACATATTGATGACCGAAAAGGCAGTCTGGAACCAGGAAAAGACGCTGACATTGTTGTATTAAATAAAGATTACGAACCAATATTAACAATTTGCCGCGGAACTATCGCATATAAGGGGGACTAAAAAATGAAATTATTACGTGTAAAAAATTATGAAGATATGAGCAAAAAAGGTGCAGAAATCATATTAAATTTAATTAAAGAAAAACAAGACACACGTTTAGGATTGGCAACGGGATCCACACCGAAAGGGTTATATGAAAATTTAATTGCCGACCATAAAGAACACGGAACAAGTTACAAAAGCATTCGTACTTACAATTTAGATGAATATGCTGGATTAGATGGCAGTCATCCGCAAAGTTACCGATATTTCATGAACGATGTATTGTTCCATCATATTGACATACCGCTACAACAAACACATGTACCTAACGGAAAAGCGGATTTACTGGAAGAAGAATGCAAAAGGTACGAAGCAGTCATCCGGGAAAGTGGCGGTATCGACTTGCAATTACTTGGAATCGGGACGAATGGGCATATCGGCTTTAACGAGCCAGGGACTCCTTTTGATAGCCGTACGCATATTATTGAACTAGCCGAAAGTACAAGGGAAGCAAATTCACGTTTCTTCGATTCCATTGACGAAGTTCCTACTCATGCGATTACAATGGGAATTGAGACAATTTTAGAAAGTAAAAAAATTATCTTGCTAGCTTCAGGCGAAGCAAAAGCAGATGCAATGGTAAAACTTTTAACTGGTGAAGTAACAACTGACTTCCCTGCCTCTGCCCTTCGTAATCATGCAGATGTGGTTGTAATTGCCGATGAAGCTGCTCTTAAAGATGTCGACCTTGATCAATTAAAAGGTATTCAATTAAGATAATTTTTTCTTTATAAAAAAAGGCAAGCCGACGGAAGTTGCTTCAGCCTGTATGAAAAAAGTCAAACCCAAGAATGTTGGCAAATGGCGAACTGCACATTCTTGGGTTTTGAATTTCATGGATTTGCTATTTGTACTTTCTCCTTGTGCCATAAGCTTTTTCGTATCTCAATTCCATTAGTACTACGCGGTTGGTAAATGTTTAACGAAGACAGAACCCATTTTTGATTCGGCTTCAACATAACCGTCTTCCCCACTTTTTCCAATAGGTTCGAATTTCAATGATTTTTGTACGAATTCATTTTTGTTTTCTACCAAACTAATATCATCTAATTCCATTTGAAGGTTTCCAATATTAGTTTTTAATTCACCTGATAACGAAATACCTTTTGGCAGTTTTATATATACACTTCCTGTCGCCGACTCAATATCCAGTTTTTTTACATCTATATTTCTAACGTTCGCAAAAATGGACCCACTTATCGTTTCGACTGCAAGAGACTGTAATCTTCCATCAATCTCCACTCGTCCATTTACGGTTTCAACATCCGCTTTATCATAATTTACTTCAATGAGCGTAATCCCCCCATTACTAGTTTCTATTTCAACTTTCTCACCTTTTGATTCTGATAAGTGGATTTTACCATTGGCCGTTTTCATCTCTAAAGTTGAAGTATGGAGTCCTCTCACTTCAATTGGTCCGTTGAAAAGTTTAACGGAAATTTTATCATAATGATGGGCTGGTACGAATAATTTTGCTGTCACTTTCATAAATTTCTCGTGAGACTGAATGACTAGCGTATCTTCCCGTATAGCAAACTCCATTTCTTGTAAAAACCTTTCTTTCCCTTTTGTCGGCTCTTCTTCTCGATACACCTTTGCTTCACATTCTAGGCGAACATCTTCCCCATCCCAACTGTTTAATTGCACCGAACCGTATGGAATATGAATGATGACATTTCGAAATTCAGTGAAAGGTTGTTGAAAAACATGGGATATAATAACAGAGTTATAAAAATCTAAATCCAACTCTTTTACTTTTTTCATCGCTTTATCAACGAATTCTAATAATTTTTCTTTCGTCGATGTCATTGTTTGCTGATGATTATTTGTTTGCTTCTCCTCATCGAAAGCATCTTCTTCCGCTTTATACTTGACTACCGCTGACAATTCTGTTGCAATTTTTTCCTCCTTGGCAGTTTTCGCGGTTTCAATTTCCCCTAACTGATCCAACATTTTTTCTGCTTCTTCCGTCGTAATTTCGCCAGATTTTAACATATCCAATATCCGTTTTCTTTCTTCCTTCATCCCTACTCACCTCAATTTTAATAATGGATTATCAAACTATGAATAACGCGTTCTATTCCCGAATCTTTACATTTGGTTGTAAAATAACCAGTTTTCCACAACCCTTACTTATATTCATGACTCCGACGAGTTGATCTATATAATTTTACGAAAGAAGCAATTAGAAGTTTCGTTTTTTAGAAATTTGTAGCTATTAGTATGAAAAAAAGGGCGTCCAAAAGTCCTAGCGAACGACTTTCGGATAGCCCTCTTAAAAATTTACTACTGGAAAGGTTTGGATGAACTCCATTATTGAGTGACTTTTGCTTGGATTAATTTGTCCATTCGCTTACGATCTCTTTCCAAAATACGTTTTAAATAAATTCCTGTATAAGATCCTACCGTTTCAGCAACTTTTTCAGGGGTTCCCTTTGCTACTATCGTCCCACCACCATCGCCGCCCTCAGGACCTAAATCAATAAGATAGTCTGCTGCTTTAATGACATCCAAATTATGTTCAATGACTACAACCGTATCACCGTTATCAACGAGACGTTGTAACACTTCAAGAAGGCGAGCAATATCATCGACGTGCAAACCTGTTGTTGGTTCATCTAAAATATACAGGCTCTTCCCATTAGATCTGCGGTGCAACTCAGAGGCGAGCTTTACTCGCTGTGCTTCACCACCTGAAAGGGTAGTTGCAGGTTGACCGAGCTTCATATAGCCTAAACCAACATCATAAATCGTTTGAATTTTTCGTTTGATTTTCGGGATGTTCGAAAAAAACTCGAGCGCATCTTCCACTGTCATATCTAACACATCAGAGATATTTTTTCCTTTATATTTAACCTCTAATGTTTCACGATTATACCGTTTGCCATGACAAACTTCACAAGGCACATAAACATCAGGGAGGAAGTGCATTTCAATTTTAATAATTCCATCTCCACGACACGCCTCACATCGTCCTCCTTTTACATTAAAACTAAAACGTCCCTTTTTATATCCTCGTACTTTCGCTTCATTAGTTGCTGCATAAATATCACGAATATCATCAAATACTCCTGTGTATGTAGCCGGATTGGAGCGCGGAGTCCGTCCTATTGGAGATTGATCAATGTCGATAACTTTTTCTAAATGTTCCATTCCCTCGATACTTTTATGGGCGCCTGGTTTTACCTTTGCCCTCTGCAATTGTTGTGCTAACGATTTATATAAAATTTCATTTACTAATGTACTTTTACCGGACCCTGAGACACCAGTTACAGCAATAAAAGTTCCAAGCGGTAATTTTACAGTCAAATTTTTTAAATTGTTTTCCTGCGCACCAATTATTTTAAGAAAGTTACCATTCCCTTTCCGTCTTTCCTGTGGGAGTGGAATGAATTTTTTTCCTGCTAAATATTGGCCAGTGATGGAATGTTCGTCATTCATAACATGTTCAGGGATTCCAGCAGAAATAATTTCGCCACCATGAACTCCTGCTCCTGGACCGACATCAATTAAGTAATCGGCAGCAAGCATCGTATCCTCATCATGTTCCACCACTATTAATGTGTTGCCGAGGTCTCGCATATGTTGCATTGTAGCAATAAGTTTATCATTATCACGTTGGTGAAGACCGATGGACGGTTCATCTAAAATATAGAGAACTCCTGTTAGTTGGGAACCAATTTGGGTCGCGAGGCGAATTCGCTGTGCTTCTCCTCCTGAAAGTGTGCCAGCTGCCCGGCTCAATGTTAAATAGTCCAACCCGACATTTACTAGAAAACCTATTCGTTCTCTTATTTCACGTAAAATTAGTCTAGCAATACTTTGTTCTTTTTCTGACAAAGGCAGGTCGCTAAAGAAATTCAGCGCTTCTTTTATGGATAAGTCGGTAACTTCCCCGATGTGGCGACCGTTAATTTTTACTGCCAATGTTTCTAGTTTTAACCGATGTCCTTGACAGGTTGGGCAAGGATTTTGTGCCATGTACTTTTCCATTTGTTCGCGGATAAAATCGGACGATGTTTCTTTGTAGCGGCGTTCTACATTACGTAGAACACCTTCAAATTCAACAAAGTTTTCCCGAACTTGTCCAAAGTCATTCTCATAATGGAAAAAGATTTCTTCTCCATCGGAACCGTATAAAATTTTATCCATTTGATGTTTCGGCAAATCTTTCACTGGGACGTCCATATCAATTCCGTAATGTTCGCAAACACATTCAAGTAATTGGGGATAATATTTTGAACTGATTGGTTCCCACGGAGCAATGGCCCCTTCCTTTAAACTTAGTTCTTTATTAGGAATAACTAAATCTAAGTCTACTTCTAATTTGGACCCTAACCCGTCACACTCAGGGCAAGCACCAAATGGACTATTAAAACTAAACATTCGTGGCTCTAGTTCCCCAATGGAAAAACCGCAATATGGACAAGAGTGAAGTTCACTGAAAAGCAACTCTTCTTGGCCAATTACATCAATAATTACCCTGCCTTCTCCTAATTTTAAAGCTGCTTCCAATGAATCTGAGAGTCGTGCATTTATTCCTTCTTTGACGACAATACGGTCAATCACAACATCAATGGAATGTTTTTTATTTTTCTCCAACGTAATTTCGTCCGTAACTTCTAGCATTTCCCCGTCAATTCGAACGCGAACATACCCTTGTTTTTTAATATCCTCTAATACTTTTACGTGGCTTCCTTTTCTCCCGGATATAACAGGTGCCAAAATTTGTATTCTCGTTCTCTCTGGAAGTTGTAATATTCGATCAACCATTTGCTCAATCGTTTGGGAAGTAATTTCAATTCCGTGATTAGGGCAAATTGGGTGTCCGATTCGTGCATATAATAATCGTAAATAGTCGTAAATTTCGGTAACTGTTCCGACTGTTGAACGAGGATTACGGCTCGTAGTTTTTTGATCGATCGAAATAGCCGGAGACAGTCCTTCAATAGAATCGACATCTGGCTTATCCATCTGACCTAAAAATTGCCGAGCATATGCTGATAGTGACTCGACATATCGCCTTTGTCCTTCTGCATAAATTGTGTCAAAAGCTAAGGATGATTTACCCGATCCAGATAATCCAGTTAACACGACTAGTTTATCTCTCGGGATTTCTACATGTAAATTTTTTAAATTATTTGTTCGTGCTCCACGTACAATAATGCGATCGTTCATATATCTTACACCTTTCCGTTAAAAATTCCATGCCAAAGGTGAATTTCTTCAATCAACATGTGCATAACTATGGTTGGTCACCTATCGGCTTTTAGCTCCAATACTAAGTCTCGTAATTCAGCTGCCCGTTCAAAGTCAAGTGCTCTAGCCGCTTCTTTCATTTCATTTTCTAAATTGTGAATTAGTTTTTCCCGTTCCTTCTTCGATAGCTTTCCATATTTCTCTGTTACAGAATATTGTTCTTCCTCTTCTGCTGCATGTGTAGCACGTATCACATCGCGTATATCTTTTTGAATTGTTTTCGGTACAATTCCATGTTTCTTATTGTACTCTTCTTGTAACGTTCTTCTCCGTTTCGTTTCTTCAATCGCAATTTTCATCGAATTGGTCATATTATCAGCATACATGATTACCATACCATTTTCGTTTCGGGCTGCCCTACCGATTGTTTGGATTAAAGATCTTTCGGAGCGCAAAAAGCCCTCTTTATCAGCATCTAAAATCGCAACGAGGGAAACTTCTGGAATATCAAGTCCTTCCCGTAAAAGGTTGATCCCAACGATACAATCATATTTACCTAAGCGCAAGTCGCGAATAATTTCTATTCGTTCCAATGTTTTAATTTCCGAATGCAAGTACTGTACTTTAATTCCTAAGTCTTTTAAGTAATCCGTTAAATCTTCGGACATTTTTTTCGTTAATGTCGTGACGAGAACCCGTTCGTTTTTGTTAATACGTTCTTGTATTTCACCAACTAAGTCATCAATTTGTCCTTTGATCGGGCGCACGTCAATGACTGGGTCTAAAAGTCCAGTCGGCCGTATAATTTGCTCCACTACTTCTGGACAGTGTTCCATTTCATATGGACCTGGTGTTGCCGAAACAAAAATAATTTGATTAATATGGTCTTCAAACTCTTCAAATTTTAACGGTCGATTGTCAAGAGCAGAAGGTAAGCGAAACCCGTGATCTACTAACACTTGCTTTCGAGCTCTGTCTCCATTGAACATTCCGCGAATTTGTGGAATCGTTACATGGGATTCATCCACAACTATTAAGAAGTCATCTGGAAAGAAATCTAATAAAGTATAAGGTGTTGCTCCAGATTCTCGCAAAGTCAAATGTCTGGAGTAGTTCTCAATTCCAGAACAAAATCCCATTTCCCGCATCATTTCTAAATCATAATTAGTCCTTTGCTCAAGCCGTTGTGCTTCTAATAATTTTCCTTGTTCCCGTAATTCGGTAAGCCGCTCTTCTAACTCTTTTTCAATATTTTTTATGGCAATTTTCATGATATCTTCTCGAGTTACGTAGTGGGAGGCAGGGAAGATTGCAACATGCTCTCGATCCCCAATAATTTCACCTGTTAATGCATCGACTTCACGAATTCGGTCAATCTCATCTCCGAAAAACTCCACACGAATACAGTGCTCATCCCGGGATGCTGGGAAAATTTCCACAACATCACCTCGAACACGAAAAGTCCCGCGTTGGAAGTCAATATCATTTCGACTATATTGAATATCGACCATTTTTCGCAGCAATTCATTCCGCTCCAGTTCCATTCCAGTCCTTAGTGAAACGACTAGTTCGCTGTATTCTTCAGGAGAACCTAATCCATAAATACAAGAGACACTGGCAATGATAATAACATCTTTTCTTTCAATTAATGCCGATGTTGCCGAGTGGCGTAATTTATCAATCTCATCATTTATACTGGCATCTTTTTCGATGTATGTATCAGTTTGAGGTACGTAGGCTTCTGGTTGATAGTAATCATAGTAGCTGACAAAATACTCTACTGCATTATTAGGAAAGAACTCTTTAAACTCACTGTACAATTGTCCTGCTAACGTCTTATTATGAGCGATAATTAACGTTGGTTTATTCACTTCTTTTATGACGTTCGATATAGTGAAAGTCTTTCCCGTACCAGTGGCACCAAGCAATGTTTGGTACTTTTTCTTTGCATGAACCCCTTCCACTAATTGGCGGATAGCTTCTGGTTGATCCCCTTGAGGTTCAAACTTGGAAATTAATTCAAATTTATTTTCCGTTCTATTCATGATTTCATCACCCTTTAATATAATCTGTCACGCAGAAAGTTTTATCAAAAAATCAACTGTCAAAGCTTGATGAAATATGCCGATAAATAATAATTATATTCTAACATACATAATAGATAAAACACTAGCAAGAAGCGAACTAATATTCGATTAATTATTTTGACAAATATGGAACAGTTAAAATTTTACTCTTGTCAGCTGTCCAAAAACATAGTATTGTTTTTATTGAATGTGATAACTTTAACAAGTAAGTTTATGTTAGTATGCCAATGTGGATATGTGAATTTAATCTATGTGAATATAATCACAAAATTTCCAGGTACACCCTACTGTTCAGATTATTCGCAATTGTTGGGGACAGTCCCCAACAAAAGGGTGGAGCCTGTTTAAAGGGGAAACTGTATGTCTAATCAACCGATTGATGCTGTTTATGAGTCTGCTGTTAGGAAGCGGGATATGTTGTCGTTTGAACCTTTGAAGTTTTTTATGGGGGCAAGTTTGGCTGGTATGTATGTTGGCTTAGCGGTTATATTCAGCTTTACTGTTGCAAATGTGTTCCAGTCTAGCGGTTCTGCTGCAACTGCTCTTTTAGGAGGAATTACTTTCTCCATTGCCTTATTAATGATTATTATTGGTAAAGCAGAACTTTTCACTGGTAACACTCTTTATTTATCGATGAGTACGTTAGCCGGAAAAACTTCTCTTAAAGACCTAATATTTAACTGGGGAGCCACTTATGTAGGCAATCTCCTCGGCGTCTTATTTTTCACCTTATTATTTGTCTTAGCTGGCAATTTTGCTGAAATTAGTTCTGACCACTTTCTAATCCAAATAGCTACGAAAAAAAGTAATTTGACTGTTACCGAGCTTTTTTTCCGAGGGATATTGTGTAACTGGCTAATTTGTTTAGCCATTTGGCTACCGTTACACGTTAAAGAAAATGGCGCAAAAATCACATTAATTATCTTTTTAGTTACTGCTTTCTTCGTTTCTGGTTACGAGCATAGTATTGCTAATATGGCGATTTTTTCCATTGCATTAGCATCCCCACATCCTGATACAGTTACATTAGCGGGGGCAATTAACAACATTATTCCAGTTACTTTCGGAAATATTGTTGGGGGAGCCGTGTTTGTAGGAGCAGTTTATTACTATTTAAATAAAAAAGTAAAGAAAAAAGAAGCCTTTCACATCATCCAACATGCCAACACCCAAGAAGAAACAGTATATCACGACTAAAACATAAAAACCCTCCAGCATTGAGCTTGGAGGGTTTTAAAGGGGACAGTCCCCCACCCTGTTAACGCGTTAAAGTGCTAAAGTGTTTACCAACTTTATCGTAAAAGTTATGATAGGAGTCGAGGTAAAAGTCTGCTCCTTGTTCATTGTTTTGGAATAGGCATGTTTGGGCGCCTATTTTCTTTCCTGGAATTATGTCCAGAAGCCGATCTCCTACAACTAAATCAATGGTATGCTTTTTATGCAAATATTCGTAGGCAGCTGGATCTGGTTTGCGGGGAAAGCCATCATCTCCGGAAACAATTTCTGTAAAATAACGAAGCCAACCATGTTCCCCTAAAATACGTTCGGTCTCCTGCCGTGCTTTATGAGTCATAATAACATTTTTACCGACATTTTTTAATACCGTTTCTAAATATGGAAATGGAGCCACTTGACTAGTTGGCCATTCACTTTCTAATTGACGCACTTTTGCCACATCCGCTTCTGATAAATGAAAGTAATTTGCCGCATGGGTAAAGGAAACTTTTAATTGTTGATAAACTTCTTCATCCCTTACCTCTTCTTTAATCACTTTTTGAAATAATGCAGTGTACATCGGATATGTATCAAACAGTGTTCCGTCGAAATCCCATAGAATCGTTATGTTTTTCAATGGTTGCAATGATTGTTCCTCCCACTGTATAAAAAATTTGCTACTTTGATTGTGTCAATGATCTTTTTGTTTGTCAACGGTGGCAGAACGGTTAGGTAGCCACTGATAATCCAAAAAACCTCTTAAACTAGTTATTTGGGGAAAGTTGTTTTTAATGAAATTCGACAACCATTTTTACTAGTGGAAATAGACAACCGAAATGCAAACAAGCACTTATTTACTCACTTCTCCTCTTTAAACATTTTTAACCGGTACTAGCAACGTATTAGTCAAAAGCGAACGGTTACCCTCGACCATTATTATCCGAAGTAAAACTTGTGCAAAAACTATAACATTATCAAATTAACAAAAACGGCATTCCAGTAATCAAAAATAAACTGGAATGCCTCATTTTTAAAGAAAATCGATCCAAATTTTAATAGCAGTTGCTAAAATTAACCAAGCTAGAATGACCTGCAACAGCTTCGTTTTCATCTTTTTCCCGACAATAGCACCAATTGGAGAAGCAATAATACTAGCAACTATCATTACTATTGCTGGCACATAGTCTACTTGCCCTGTCGTTAATTTTCCAAATGTCGAACCGATAGATGAGATAAATGTAATAGCAAGCGATGTTGCGATCGTCATCCGAGTTGGGATTTTTAAAACAACGAGCATAATTGGTACTAATAAAAATGCTCCTGCCGCACCAACAATGCCTGAGGCTACACCGACGAGAAAAGCTAAACTGGTAGCTAATATGCGATTGAATTGCACTTCATCTAATGCCTGATCATCCAACCCTTTTTTCGGGACGAACATCATAACTGCGGCTAATGTAGCCAAAATCCCATAAACGAAATTGATCATCGAGTCAGAGAGCATTTTCGAACCAAATCCTCCGAGGAAACTGCCAATTAAAATACTAATCCCCATATACATTATTAATCTTTTATTTAAATAGCCGTCTTTCCGGTATGCCCACACTCCACTAATCGTTGCAAAAAACACTTGAACAGCGCTAATACCTGAAACTTCATGGGCAGTAAAAGCGGTAAATCCGAGTAGCGGAGGAATATATAGCAACATCGGATATTTAATAATCGAACCGCCAATTCCGACCATTCCAGAAATAAATGACCCGACAAAACCAATCATAAAAATGGTTACGATAAAAGAAAATTCCATATTTTTTCACGCTTTCTGTTAATTTATTGCATGGTTAGACCATAAAGCAACCTAAAACAAAATAAACAGTTTTCCGGTTACCAACATAGTTTATTTCGATGTTATCAAAAACTTTTTAGGTGCGAACCAGTGCATTACTTTTATTTGAGATTTAGCGTTCATCAACTATTCCGTCCTACAAGTTGCATTTTTAATAGGCTATGTTAACGAATGGTATTGATTTCCGTTTCAAATTTATTTGTGACGAAAGCGAAGTGACAGGATCAGGCGGACGTTTTTCTCGGATACGGCTTCAGTCGCTTCGACGTTACTCGACTCCAGTGTCATCAGCTTGTGCTGTCCCAGCCGGAGTGGCTGCCTTACACAACAATCAACAACTGCCGAAAATAAATTATAAACAATAACATAGCCTTTTAGTAAAATTTACGTGTGAATTATCGTACAGCACAGCGATTTGGACCGATTTCCATTTCACGCTGTTCCTCTTCTGACGGATTAATTTTACCCATATTCGTCTGACGGATTTCTTGATATGCGTTCGGTTGTGGTGGTAAATTTTCCGATACAATAGCTCTAAACTCTTGCTCATCCTCAATATTTAACCCATGATTTTTTTCTAATAATACACTTAATTTTTCGGCTACTGTCCCGTTAGCGTTTAACTCTTCAACAATCATGAAGTGAGCTGGTAAAACGACGAGGTCGGCCGACAATTCACGGTATCTGTTATATAATGTATTTCTTAAATCAGCGACCCAATCTTCTGCTTTCCCCGCAAGGTCTGGGCGGCCAATGGAATCAATGAAAAGTATATCTCCTGTTAGTAAGTATTTACCATCAACAATAAAGGATGTGGATCCAATCGTATGACCAGGCGAATAAATTGGCTGAATGTCTATCGTTGTCTTCCCGATTGTAATGTTATTTCCTTCTAGTAACGGTTCAAATGAAAAGACAACCTCTTCTGCATCTTTTGGTGGTAACCAGTAAGTAGCGCCCGTTTCCGCTGCGATTTTTCTACCGCCTGAAATGTGGTCAGCGTGTAAATGAGTGTCCAAAACATGTTTGATAACTACCTTTTTTTCTGTGGCAAAATCAAGAAAAACATCTGTCATTCTCGTCGCATCAATAATAGCTGCTTCTCCATTGGATAGAACAGCGTATGACAAGCACCCTTTTCCTATTCTAACAAACTGATAAACTTCGCCACCATCTGAAAGGTCTCCAACTTTCACTGGATGCAAATATTCACTCCAAGCTTTCATTCCACCTTTTAAATAAGCTACTTCTAACCCTTTTTCTGAGAGCATTTCTGCTACAAAGACGGAAGAGCCTTCCTTCGCACAAACGACTAAAATGTCTTTGTCTGATGGTAGTTTGTCTAAAATTGGCTCCACCCCGTCTAATAATTCAAAATAAGGTATATTTAAATATTGGAAGTTTTCCCCTTCAATTTTCCAGTCGTGAAACGCATCTTCATTGCGCACATCGAATATAAATAAATCCTCTTTTTGAATGATCTTTTCTGTCACTTCTTTTGGTGTCATAATTTGGACAGCCATCTCATATACCCCCTATAGTATTATTTTGCGTAAAAAAACGCCTTATTTTATAGACTCATTGTTATTAATATTAGAAAGTGTCCATTTATTTCTAAACTATGAATTTGTCGCTACTGATGTAATGAATTGAGCGGAAATCAACAAAAAAGTTTGCGAATTAAAGCTTCTTTTTCCGTTAAATTCCATATTTATATGTCACCGTTACTCCACCACTCCATCCCAAGCACTCATTCCTGGGACAACATTTACAACATGTGGGAAACCTTTTTCTGTTAATAACTGTGCTGCTAAATCACTCCGATTTCCTGTGCGACAAATAACGTAAATGGTTGTTTCATTATTCAACTCATTCAAGCGACCTTCCAATTTTCCTAGTGGGATAGACAAAGCTCCAGGTACATGACCAAAGGAAAATTCCGCCTCTTCACGGACATCTAGTAAAGTAATAGGTTGGTTGGAAGCGAGGATTTGTTGTAACTCCTCATTACTAATTACGTGAGGGTGTTTCTTTTCTTGCGCATCTGCCCCACTTGATTTCCGTAAATAGTGCTTTAAAATAGTCCCTTCCTCAATTAAACCGATATATTGGTGTCCAGCACTTTTTGCCCAAGCTTGTAAATCTGCTATTGAACCTTTATCGGTTGCTTGAACTTCTAAAACTTCACCAGGAGATAAATCTTGAAACGCTTTTTTTGTTCGGACGATTGGCATTGGACAAGCTAGTCCCTTAGCATCTAAAATTTTATCTGCGTGAACCATAATATCCCTCCATTTATTTCTATTGATGGCCCACTTCATAGGAAAAATAACTAATGTGCGTGGAAGTGGGCTAGTTATGAATAAAGTTTTTCGTTTATCTTGAAAATGAGCAATATATCCCATTCTCAGTAGTGGAAAACGAATTTCGTCAGTGGCTACCGTGCAATGTCTTTCATCTTCAATCGTAAAAAAAGCACATTTAGCGATAATCTATTTTCATCGCTGATGATTTCTACCGACATTTTACTAAGCATTTTTTCCAACGAGAGCAAACCCATGAAGTGCAAACCAAAATTGTTCTTTTAAAAAATCGGAAATTTATTCAACAGGTCCTTCCCAGTCGAGCATCCCACCGGACATATTCGCTACGTCGTATCCTTCGTTTTCTAACATTTGACAAGCGATACCACTTCGGTTACCAGAGCGACATACTAAAATGTACGCCTTTGTCTTATCTAATTCTGCTTTTCTATTTTCTAATTCACTTAGTGGAATGTTAACAATCCCTGGAATTTTTTCTTGTTCCACTTCATCCACTTCACGAACATCCACTAAATTTAGTTGCTGACCTGCATTCAATGCCATTTCTACTTCTTTCGCTGAGATTACTTTCATACAACTTCTCCTTTTACATAAATATGATTTTTATGATTTGCTTTGATTATGGATGACTTATCATGATTTAACAAAAAACAATAAAATTTTTCACTCAAAAACTATTTTCATCATGCTAATATTGTTTTAGCAGAACAATTAGAAAGAAATTTAAATAAATAAATTTACATTGCCATCTTCTGCATCTGCCAAATAGGCAGCAACACCAGCTAATTCAATGTTGTCTAGTAATTCTTCCTGTTTCAATCCTAATAAATCCATCGTCATTGTACAAGCAACTAGCTTAATTTCTTGTTCTTGTGCCATTTCAATTAGTTGCGGTAACGTGAGGGCATTATGTTTTTTTATAACTTTCTTTATTAATTTTGGACCAATTCCAGCAAAGTTCATTTTAGATATACCCATTTTATCCGCACCACGTGGCATCATTTTACCGAACATTTTCTCCAAGAATCCTTTTTCCGTTTTCAGTGCTTCGTCTTTTCGAAGGGCATTCAAACCCCAGAAAGTATGGAAAATAGTGACTTTATGATCGTAAGCGGCAGCCCCGTTGGCAATAATGTACGCCGCCATTGCTTTATCATAATCCCCACTAAATAATATTATATTTGTCGTCTTTTGCTTTTCCAATTTTGCGCCTCCTTACTGTAAAAAAAATCCAATTTTGTTAATCTTTTCGTTTTTTTGTTCGTTCGCTCAAAATTATCCTTTTTTAATGAAAAATTTAAATATAGCTCCGTCTTCCATTACGTCAATCAGCTCGTGACCACTTGCTTTCGCCCATGCAGTTATGTCACTTTTGGATCCCTTATCAGTGGCATGCACCTCTAATACTTCCCCAGATTGTAATTCGGCAATTGCCTTTCTCGTTCTTACTACTGGTAAAGGACATGCTAAACCCTTTGCATCTAACATTTTTTTAACTTCCATGAAAAAATTCCTCCTTTGTTTTAATAAGGGGGATACTCCCAATGATATGTAATTCTATTTTAAAGAACTGGTGTCGTTGCTTTTTTGAGATGGGAGAGAAGCCATTTAAGTATTTATTTCAGCTTTTTACTATTACCCCTATAGGTATATTATTATGTGAAAAAAAATATGTCAATGAAGAAGGTTTGAGCAGGGGGAAATTGGAGGTTTTTGTGATTGTAGTAATTTTATTTATATGTGGAAACCGGACTATCGTACGAAAATCTTGTTAAGTACTTCGTAATAGTCAGGCTTTTTTATTACTTTTTCTTAATAAAATAACTCGGCTTCAACAACAGACAATTTAGTTTTGTCCCAGCCTTTTTTATTACTCATAAAGTTCATTCCAAATCTTTTTGGCCACACTAAGACATTCATCAAAATGAAAATCCCTACCAAATGAATAATCAAAGATATTCTTGATAGCTTCTGCGATTTCTATTTCATCCCGACTATCTAAGACGGCATCCACTATCTCTTCAATTTCACGTTCATATTCATCTTCTGGAGCACCTCCAGCTAATAAATATTCTGGATCCCAGCTGTTTATATGTTTTTGTATAACTTTAGAAGCAATGAGTTTCAACATCGTCACCCTATTTGGTTATTTCGCTGACTTTCTATTGAACTACAATACTCTGTACTTACCAATGGTGTTAGACAATTTGCCCACGTTTTTTATGCTGTTTCAATAATAGCTCCAGTTCACTCACGTCATAAGGAGTATAATTGGCTGCCTGTTGTAAAGACATCCCATCATTCAGTAAAGCTTGCACGACTTCAAGAATCCCTTCTGTTTTCCCCTTTCTCCTGACACCCTGTAATCGACTAATCACTTCATTGTCTTGCTCTTGTTCATCTTTCAAATCAAAATATCTTTTTTCAGCATCCCTAACGATATCTCGAATTTCTTTTTCATACATTTTAGTTTTTGAGATCGAATTCGATTGTAACATTCTGATTTGAAGTTTCCGCACTTCAGTAAGCTCTGCATTCGTTAACAAATCGACTCTTCTTGCCATAGCAACACCCCTTTGAATGAAAATAACTAGCTTTTGGGTTAGGATTTTTATAATCTTTCTCCCCACTTATTTCACCGCCATTATTATAAAAACTTATGTTTTTTTAATAAATTTTTTAATACCCCCGTCTCATAGGGGCGTGTTTGTCATGCCTACATTTTGTTCCCTTCACCCTTGTTACACCTGACATAAATCATTGGCGTGTTTGTCAAGGGTAAATGGCGGGTCCTAACCTCAACTTTACGAAAGAAAATCCTCATCTAATCTGTTTTTCATAGAACTTTTGACACTACCAGGATGCGACTTTACTTCATCTTCAGTTAGACCAACTATGTCAAAATTTCAATCCTCGCACCCCGTGAAGGATGCGACTATTTTATTCACCCCTACGAAACTATACTAATAATTTCAATCCTCGTACCCCATGAAGGATACGACTATTTTATTCACCCCTACGAAACTATACTAATAATTTCAATCCTCGCACCCCGTGAAGGATACGACTTATACAAAGATATTATCATACGTACTCAAAAGATTTCAATCCTCGCACCCCGTGAAGGATGCGACAACTCAAAACAGCCCATTAAGTCGCAAGCGTTCAATTTCAATCCTCGCACCCCGTGAAGGATGCGACGTTAATACACCATTGTATGTGAACTGGAAACCAATTTCAATCCTCGCACCCCGTGAAGGATGCGACGATAAATGTCATTTATGCGCTAGATTAGGAGGGAATTTCAATCCTCGCACCCCGTGAAGGATGCGACCAAAAAGACAAAAGACTTAATCAAAGCACGTTGATTTCAATCCTCGCACCCCGTGAAGGATGCGACTAACTATGTATGATTGTATAAGGGCCGTAAAAGTATTTCAATCCTCGCACCCCGTGAAGGATGCGACATAATTGAGGGTAAAACAGGGCTCGGAATTGGAGATTTCAATCCTCGCACCCCGTGAAGGATGCGACACTTTTGGATTGGCAGGTGGACTAGGTTGGGCGGATTTCAATCCTCGCACCCCGTGAAGGATGCGACAAAAAAGAAAAAGGGAGTTCGTTAAAATGTTAAAATTTCAATCCTCGCACCCCGTGAAGGATGCGACCCATTTCAAAATATTCATATGTACCATATTTTGGATTTCAATCCTCGCACCCCGTGAAGGATGCGACTAGTCCAACCACTTGTCGAAGTAGTTACACCAGTTATTTCAATCCTCGCACCCCGTGAAGGATGCGACCTTCTAGTTCTTTTTGTGCTTTCTCGTACGTTTTATTTCAATCCTCGCACCCCGTGAAGGATGCGACACTATGTATGATGGTGTAAAGGCTGCAAAAAATGTATTTCAATCCTCGCACCCCGTGAAGGATGCGACGGGAATTAACGGATGGAGCAAAACTACTTTATGGTATTTCAATCCTCGCACCCCGTGAAGGATGCGACAAGAAGTATCTTTCCGAATAAGTAAGCCCGCTACCATTTCAATCCTCGCACCCCGTGAAGGATGCGACCTTTTCTTTTCCTTTTTACAACCCCTTTATGCCCCATTTCAATCCTCGCACCCCGTGAAGGATGCGACGTTAAAAAGTGATAATGTATAGCCCCTCTTTTTTGATTTCAATCCTCGCACCCCGTGAAGGATGCGACGTGCTCAATATGTTAGTTTTAAAAGTGATAAAGGTATTTCAATCCTCGCACCCCGTGAAGGATGCGACTATAAAAGAGCCATTTTCCTTTCATGTAGGGAAAATTTCAATCCTCGCACCCCGTGAAGGATGCGACCTAAATTATGTATTTTTACCAAATCCGAAAAAAATTTCAATCCTCGCACCCCGTGAAGGATGCGACACAAACGTGGGCATGTTTGCATACACAAGCCCAAATTTCAATCCTCGCACCCCGTGAAGGATGCGACTGTAATGCCAAAGGGATATTCAAGGATAAAGAACGATTTCAATCCTCGCACCCCGTGAAGGATGCGACGGTAAACCGAGTAAAACCTTTGTTATCAGACTCATTTCAATCCTCGCACCCCGTGAAGGATGCGACCTATACCGTTTTTAATCTTTAATATGGCAATTCGAGATTTCAATCCTCGCACCCCGTGAAGGATGCGACTTTGACTATGTAAGCGTTGATGTTATCAGGATTAAATTTCAATCCTCGCACCCCGTGAAGGATGCGACGACATAACAAGCAACGATAATATAAAGGGGTGTTTTATTTCAATCCTCGCACCCCGTGAAGGATGCGACAATGACAAAAAAGCAAGCTGAGCAACTATTCAGGATTTCAATCCTCGCACCCCGTGAAGGATGCGACACTAACCATGAGGGCAGAGTTGCCAACAACAGAGATTTCAATCCTCGCACCCCGTGAAGGATGCGACGTGTATTTTATTCGAAATGACACAAGCGATTTTTTATTTCAATCCTCGCACCCCGTGAAGGATGCGACATTGGCAAAAAATTCCATGTTATTATACGATATGTATTTCAATCCTCGCACCCCGTGAAGGATGCGACAAATTTTATTATTTGCTAGGTTGCATTATTTCTATTTCAATCCTCGCACCCCGTGAAGGATGCGACCTATTCGGCACAAAATTTGAGGGCTATCTTAACATTTCAATCCTCGCACCCCGTGAAGGATGCGACTATGGTACAAACGACTTATGGGCATTTACTAGCTATTTCAATCCTCGCACCCCGTGAAGGATGCGACCTTCTAATTCTGCTTGGATAGATATATCTTTTTATATTTCAATCCTCGCACCCCGTGAAGGATGCGACATTTTGACAAACCCATATTTCCAATAATTTTTTTATTTCAATCCTCGCACCCCGTGAAGGATGCGACAATAGATAGCTCGCTTGTGTGTGTCTCAATTTGTATTTCAATCCTCGCACCCCGTGAAGGATGCGACAATATTGGACATCAAACAAATCGATTGGCTTATAATTTCAATCCTCGCACCCCGTGAAGGATGCGACATTGTGTAGATACGTTTATATACACATGTTTGGTATTTCAATCCTCGCACCCCGTGAAGGATGCGACTACCAAGCACCTGCAAAAATGCTAGAAATTATGTTATTTCAATCCTCGCACCCCGTGAAGGATGCGACACCGCGAGACAGGCTATTGCCGTACGACTATCGTAATTTCAATCCTCGCACCCCGTGAAGGATGCGACATTTGTGCTTTAACTGACTTTTCTTTCCCTACATATTTCAATCCTCGCACCCCGTGAAGGATGCGACTTGGCTCTGCAAGTGCATCAGCTACATTTACTGCGATTTCAATCCTCGCACCCCGTGAAGGATGCGACTTAGGCGGCCAATTTGATTTAAGAGAGTTCGATATTTCAATCCTCGCACCCCGTGAAGGATGCGACTAATATAAATTTTGATAACTGGCAAGAGCGTATTATTTCAATCCTCGCACCCCGTGAAGGATGCGACGAAGCGGCATTGCACATTCACAAACGTTTAAAAATTTCAATCCTCGCACCCCGTGAAGGATGCGACTAAAAAACCTTTTTTATTCCCGCCTGTTTTTACAAATTTCAATCCTCGCACCCCGTGAAGGATGCGACGTCGTCCAACTGCTACTATTTCTTGGTTTTGACCATTTCAATCCTCGCACCCCGTGAAGGATGCGACTCGATTATTTGGTCTAAAGTCGCATAGTTATTTTTATTTCAATCCTCGCACCCCGTGAAGGATGCGACTCTGCGTATATTTTTCCATCTTCTTCCGTTACATTTCAATCCTCGCACCCCGTGAAGGATGCGACGAGGGGCTTCGGCTCCTCTCCAAAACAAAGGAGGAATTTCAATCCTCGCACCCCGTGAAGGATGCGACAGCGATTTTCATTAAAATTTTTATTAAAGCTACAAAGAAATCGCTATTTTCTTTAGATAACTAAAGAACATTAAACAAAAACTTATATACAAAAAGGAACATTTGTATAATTTTAGCAAAAAAACAGGTGCGAATCTCTCACGAAAAATATGTGCACTTTACATTCGCACTAAATAATCAAAGTACCTTCAATGTCAATTGATGTCTTTACACCAATATGTTCCACCTTATTCTTGTAGTTATTTCCTAGCTTATAAAATCTTAAGCTATCTTTATCTTTTTCAATTATATTTTCCAATTCAAATTTTAATGTTCTAAATTGAGTAGCGTCTACTATACATTCAAACACAGAATTTTGAACGCGTTGACCATAGTTTTGACAAATTTTTGCCACTTTCCTCAGTCTCTTTTGTCCGGCGACACTAACTGTATTAACATCATATGTGATCAAAACTAACATCTCGTCACCTACTTCCATAAGAAAGGTGGATACTCGTCTAAGTCTGATCGAAGAAAGCGAGCTAGTAATAAAGCTTGTGCATATGGAACTAGCCCCCAGGATATTTTTTCACCTAAGTAAGGATGGGTAATCTTTTCTTGTTTTTTTGCTTGCCAGGCTGTTAAAAACTCCCTTCTAGCCTCGTCTGTCATAATTACAGCTCCATTCTCCTTCTTCACAAAATCATCCTTATTAACTACTCTTTTGTTAATTAATGATAATACAAATCTATCTGCATACACTCCTCTTAATTCTTCCATTACGTCTAAAGCTAATGAAGCTCGACCAGGACGATCTCTATGTAAATAACCGACATACGCATCCAAGCCAACTGCTTCTAAAGCTGAAGCTGTATCATTCGCCAAGAGTGTATATGCAAACGAAAGCATTGCATTTACGTTATCAGTTGGTGGTCTTCGATTTCTTGAATAAAAATGAAAATCATCCTTCTGTTGAAGTATTAGTTGATTGAATACTTTATTGTATAAAGTAGCCGCTTGTCCTTCTAGTCCCCTTAACCTCTCCAAATCACCGCAAATTCTTACCTCCTCCATAATGGAAGATAGTAGTTTTGAAATTTCCTTGAATTGTGAAATATTAACCCTTAATGGGTAATCTCTTGTTGCTCTCTCAAGTATCCACTTATTATTAAAAATTTTACCTAAGATGAAATTTTTAGCAATTTTAGCTGACTCATTTTCATCATCTGATAATTTATATTGTTTTTTTCTTAAAATAACATTTCCTCTACTTTTCCCTGTTACCCTAGCTAAAAAACGACCATTCATCGTTAAAAAGATAATTGATATATTTTGATCTGCACAGTATCCCATTAATGCAGGGCTTGCACCTGAATATCCGAATGCTACAATCGATTCTAAATTATGAAGTGGTAGTCTCCCAATTGTTTCTTGTTTTTTCAAAAGTACTACATTGTCACCCTCTAATGATAAATAAACATCCGGTTGGGTTATAAATAATGTATTTAATAGTTTTTTCATTATTTTATCATCCTATCAATATAACTTTTCACCGTTTGTTTACTCATCAAAGTAGGTAAACAAATATTTTGCAAGGAACAGTTGTTGCAGAATTTTCCAATTTTCACTTTTGGAGTATATCTTTTTTTATAATAGTCGTGCATTTCCATAACAAGGGATTGAACCTTTTTTCTATACTCATCCGTTATTTGTATCTCAACCCGATGTTTAACTTCATGGTAGTAGATATATCCTTTATTTATTTTACAAACTAACATTTCTTCAAGACAGATAACTTGTGCAACCAATTGTAAAATATCCGAATCATCTGTTTTTGGTTTACCCCGTTTATATTCAATGGGATAAACCAAAAACCTTCCTTTTTCACCTTCTATTTCAATACCATTAGGGGCTTTTATTAATTCCACTACATCACAAATCCCAGTAATCTTTAAAACATTCGACTTTACAGGTAACGCCCGAATTACTATCTTTTCTCCCCTTTTTTCTCGAATAAAAGGATTATCTGCCTTGCGATGAAGATGTTGTCCTTCGACGGTTTTGACATTTTCTTCCCATTGTTGTTCAATGTGTATTAACGCCCATTGCCGTCTGCAAAATTGAAAATGCTGTATTCCTGATAATAAGAGAAAATCATCGTCATCATTATAGCCCATCAATAATCTCAACCTTTAACCCATCTAGAGGTTGAACAATAAACTCATAGTCATTGATTGATTTTGGCTCCTCCACTTTTCTTTTTATTTCTAATGAGCGATGAACTTTTGCAGAAGAATATTGCCCGATTTTTGTATCATGATCCCACCAGTAGACTTTATGGACTTCCATACTCCCATCTGGTCTTGCTGAAGATGCATCGTTTTCAAACAGGCTTATAAGCGATTTTTTAATTTTTTCTGCGTCTTCATTTGAAAAACCAGTCTTCTCTGCTAATTGAGTATTAATGCTGCCATAAAATACATAAACCCCAAAATCAACACGATGCTTCATTCCCATTGTATCTGATCCTTTATCTTTTCCAGGCTCGGAATTTACACTTTTCGTAATTTGTGTACTTATAATATCAATTGGATCAATACTAGTAGCAGTATGAATCGATACAGGTCCTCGAACTCCTACTGAAACACCACCACCAGTTCCTGATGCTTTAAAGGCAAAAACTTGTCCAAAGCTTCTTACATCTATCCATTCTTCACAAGCGATTTTTGCAAATTTATCGTCTGAGTTATTTTTTTCCTTTAATAACTTACTTAGTTCTGGCTTCGCATCTGCTCGTTCTCTTAAACTCTTAAATCCATCTACCGTACGATCATGTGATTGAACAAAGATTTTTTCTCCCATATCCAGTAATCGATTTCTGATTTTCCTTTTAATTGCAACATCAGATATTTCTCCATGGCCATCGTAATTTTGTCTCGGTCTATTGCCATTGAGCGGATCTCCGTTAGGATTGGCTCTAACTACAGATAATACTACTGCAAAGTCGATTTTATGATCTAAAGTACTCATTCATTATTCTCTCCTTCTCCTAATTTTTCTTCATGTTTTTTATATAATTCATGTCTTTGACTATAAAAACCAAGTAAATACTTACCAGAAAGTGGTTTGTTATTAAAATCCTCTATACATATACTAGAAGCAACTTCGTCAATTAACTTAGAAAAATATAATCCTTTTTTTCCTAGCCGCATTTGATATGGCTGTAAGCTCGCTTGAATCGTTTTCCATGTCCTTTCTGGATGTTTCGAAAAAGAGTTCATATAACGAATCGCATTAGTAGAACGGTTCTCATCAGGACCTAATGCCGATCTTTCAAGAACATCTGCTATTGCAAGTAGTCTTCCAAATAAATAATCCCGATTCTTATTTTCCTTGTCTAATGACACTGTATATCCCTCCTCTTTATTAATCAATGAACAAGCTATGCTCAATGTTTTTTCCCATTCCCACCTATCTTGTCCAGCGGGATTAGATGCCCGGTAAAAGGCACTTTTCACAATATCATTCGGAATATCTTTCTCATCAACAATACAAGGCAACATTCTTTCCATTAGTCCTTTTACAACTTTATCATTTGCATTTGGTCCGTATGCTGCAAAGGCTATATCTTTTGTAGCAGGTGCCCCCTCAAAAGTCACCCTTTTCCCGCCCTCGTTTTTCCGATATGTATGGCGCCACATACAGGTAGTGTGCCATTTAATTAATCGTTTTAAATATTCTTCTTTATTAATATTTCGATAGTAAAGAACTGCCATTCGACCTGGCGTTGCTGAATCGAGTATCAAAATATTAACATTTGATTTTAAAGATAAATTATTTTTATATCCTGCTATCGCTTTTGCAAATTCATCTGCAAAGTATTTTTGTGTATAGGTGACTCTTTCCTTTGGTTGTTCGGTTTTATCGATTAAATCTAACGAGTATAAATCATAAGTGTCGTCTGTTGAATCTGGTATATTTAAATCATCATTTCCCCAAATAAGAAAGACACGGTTATCAATTATTTTGCCTTGTCTATTAATTAACCATTTTAGGGCATTATGAGCCTTTTGGGACACTTCGTAACTTATCGTTGCTACTTGTTTGCTGTCTGTAAAACGTCCTCGAAAGGTAAATCCACTTTTGTCATTTGCTGAAATTAACTTTGCCTTATCTCCAGAATTACGGATTTTATTTGCATGTTTTTCCGCTAAGGGCAAACTTTTTCCCGTGATATAACAAATATCTTCTTCTACAAGTGATTCGTTATAGTATTTTATGAAGGAATCATACATATCTTTATCCTTCCAAACACTTGTTAATATTTTTGTTGGAGAATAAACATTAAAACGAATGAATGCGCTTTCTTGGTCGGCAGAAACTACAGAAAATATTTTTGGCTTTTCCCCATATAATTCCTCATATTCCTTTTTCCATTTTTTTATTAGCTTATTGTTAGAATCTAAATACAAAATCTTTTCATTTACTAAATCACTGATTAATTGACCCTTTTTTAAATAATTATAAATACTTTTAACTTTTGTTGTGGCGTATGGGGATAATGCCCATTTTTCTAATTGTTTAATATAATGGGCATACTGTTCTTCCCGCTTTTTTTCTCCTCCATGAGTAATGAAATCGCCGGCAACATACGAAAGTTTATCGTGTAATGGGTACGGTGCAATTTTTGAACCACGGCTTGCAGAATCTTCGGTAGCAGGAATTACTGTTATTGCGTCCGGACCATCAACTATTGATGCTGAGTGAAACTCACCATCTTCTGTTACTTGAACTTCGATATGTGCCGTTTGTGTTGTATGTGAGAGCGGTATTAGAGTGAATTCTTTGCCATTATATTTAATTTCTACCTTCCCAACTTGATCAATGTTTGACTCATAGGTTTCATATAAATTTAATAACCAGCTCAATTATTCCCTCCTCCTTCAATTTCTGCATATAACTCATCCACATGTGTAATATTTTCTTTATTGAATTGTTTTGGATTCATTTCTGACACAGTTCGTATTTGTGTACATTGATCAGGACGAATAAATTTAATTACACCATTTTGCATTACTGGGTTCCATAATCGGATTTGCATTTCATTTTTACCAATTTCATCTGGGTAATTAATACCATGCACCATCGTTCCAAAATGAATTTCCTCTATATCATCGTAAACACTTTTTCCTTCCCCAAATACACAAGGCTCGACATATCCTTGACATTCTCTAGCCCCTAGAAAAATATCTCTTCTCCCTCCAACTTTCAGCGATCGTTTTAGTATGTTGTGATGCTTATGTTCATTTCTATCAAAAGCCAAGTCAGGACGGTGCGGATTAAAAATGAAATGAGCACGAACTTGATAACAGACATCTTTCAGATAAGTATAGTTAGCGAGTGTGTTGCCCCCACTATACTCAATAGGTCGAATACCTTTCGACTCCATCCGAATAGGATTCATCACTCGAACTTCATCGATTATATACATGATAGTTGGTTTCCAATAAATGGATTCTACTATTCCCTTTATCGCTTGATACGTTGGTATTTGATAACTAAGCTTTTCCCCACCCATTTTCGTTAATGGATCTGTAAATAATGCATAATTTCCATATACTTTAAATTCAATCGAGTTCCTCAAAGAATTCACCCCTTTCAAAAATTATTTACATAATTAATATAACTCTAATATTCTTAAAAATCAACAATAAAATTATATATTATATGAACATTTCCTATTCTTTTTTGTATATGTTAAAATAAGTTGTCGCTTTTTAAAAAGAAAAGTGCGGATTGAAAAATATATTATATTATTTTGGAACCTATCAAGATATGATAGGTTCTTTTAAATAAAAAGGCCTTCTAACGAACTATCATTTTGAATATTTATACCAAACTCTCTACTATATGCACCTTCAGTAATTGCAAATATCTTTCCATCATAAAATGAAACTATCCCATTATTTTTAGCTAATTGGTCAAACTCGTTTTTATATAGATTGACAGTATATTGCTGTGCCATCCTTAATAGTTTTGTTAAATTTTCAATACTTCCATCTCCGTTTAATTCCAATATGATTTCCTTACCGTAACCAAAAGGAACAATAACTGAAGTAGTATTACTTTCAATTACTTGGAAATATTCTGCGGCAGTTTTATAACTATTAGCGATAAATAATGGTAGATTCTTTCCGAATTTTGCCTTATATCCTTGATGATAGGATTCACTGTCTCGCTTTGATTCCGTTAATAAATGGAGCATATTTTTTCCTAACTTAGGAATGCGATAATCTAGCTCATTTTCCATTCTATAATAAAATTCTTGGAAATATTTATTCATAGCTTGTGCAGACAAAAGATTGCCATCATATAGTTTGTTGTTGTATTTCATATCTGTTAAGATTCGAGCCGCAACCTCTTTACCTACTTTTATTTCTTTTAACCTATCTAACTTTTCTTCCAAATGGTCAATAACATATACAGTGCCTAGTTTTCTTTCACCATGTCGATTACATCTTCCAGCTGCTTGGGCAATTGAATCCAAACCTGCCAGTGATCGAACAACACATTCAAAACTAATATCGACACCTGCTTCTATCAATTGTGTGCTCACACAAATGATTTTTTCGCGTTTGTTTAGTTTTTCCCTAATTTCATCCAATATTTCTTTCCGATGGGCAGCGCACATAGATGTACTTAAATGAAAGACTGGTATTTCAACCATTTCCTTTAATTTTTCATATAATTTTTTTACAACCGACTTAGTATTTAGCACAACCATTACATTTTGAATTTTTTCTAAATGAGCTTGAATAAACTGGGCTAATCTTTCCGTATCATATTTTTCTTCCGTTGCTCTATCAATAATATCGACTCTTTTAAATGCATTAATGACATCTTTTAAGTCGCTAATAATTTCAGCATCATTATTTATCTGTAATTTATTTTTAACGAAGTCAAGAGCTGGTTGTGTGGCGGTACATAAAATGACACTGGACTTCCCATGGTTTTTTAAGAAATTAACGGCCCTATTGAATAGAGATACACAATGGATTGGGACCTTTTGTACTTCATCAAAAATAATGACTGATTCACATAAGTTATGAAGTCTTCTAATGTTTCTACTTCCATATGCATAAAAAGAATTCATAAACTGTACCATTGTTGTAAAAATAATAGGTGAATCCCAATTATCTTTAGCCAATTTTAATTTTTGTTGTCTAATTGCTATTCCATCTAGATATTCATCATTTTCATCATCATCAATAATATTAGAATGATGTTCTAAAACGTTCTCATCGTCTTGTAAAATTTTACGGACTACCTCTGCGTTTTGCTCAATAATCGTTGTATAGGGAACTACATAGATGATCCTTTTTTTGTCATACTTAATCGCATGTTTAAGAGCATAGCGTAAACTGGCTAATGTTTTTCCACCACCTGTTGGAATAGAGAGTGTATAAATTCCAGATTGCTTAGTAGCGAATTTTTCACATTGGTCTGACATTTCCTGCCGTAGCTGATTAATAGGATTTTTAATTTTATCATTGGTTTTGAAGGAGTTTATTTTTTGAATAAGCTTTGCATAATATCTTTCGAATAAGGCGATATGATTTATATAATTTTCACTAGCTACTGCATTTTCTTCAAACAATCTTGTATTGGTTCGATCTGCGTCAATTAAAGTACTGAAAACAAACTTTGTTAAAAACATCAAGTTATTCTCTATACCTTCCGTTGAATTCTTAAGTAAATATTTTTTCAGTTCTTCTACAGCACGGTCAACATATACATGAAAACTTTTTTCTGACATTACCTTTGCAAAAAAGGCATCTTTTGTAAGCTGGTAATTATTCAATTCCTTTTTAGACACTCTCTTTAAAAAATTCGATTCTAATTCTGTGTTTAAAAAATCATGTAGATACGAGTGGTGCGAAATTATAGAATTTCCTACGACTTCTGAAAGAATTGAATGTAGTTGTTTTTTTGGATGATGAAAAACTTCATATAGCAATTTACCACCAGCTGTTGAATGATCAACACTACCTCTTTTTGGGGGAGATAATGGATTTTTTACCGCTTCCAATATATATTCTTTAAATTCATTATTATATTTCCCCATGTCATGAAGCATACCTGCTAATCCAGTTATATGTTTAATACCTATTTTTTCACCATAAGACTCGGCTAAAAGCTTCACATCTAACAGATGTTGTTCCACAGTTTGGATTTCCCCATCACTTTGTCGAATATGTGCAATTGACAAATCCATGATAATCAACCTCCAAATACACTTGTACATAGGACTATTATACTACAAACAATACTAATAATGTTACATTTTTCAACATTTTCCACCAATACAAACATTTTAATAAACTGAAAATTTTAAATTGTTGGGGACAGTCCCCCGCTGCTTGCGGTACCGAAATAAAAACCCATTTTCGTTCATCCGTTGGTTTGGATGAACGAAAATGGGTTTTAAGTTAATTATTCATCTATTATTCTTCAATTATTGTTTCATGTGATTGGTCTTCATGTTTGGATTTTTTCTTACGGAATAGAAGGAAAGCTACAAGTAAAATCACTACAATTCCTGCACCGACGATAAGCATGATATTTCCGATGTTAAGGGTCTTAAATTCAAGCTCCATCGTTTGATCCTTCGTAATATCTAACTCCCACGAATAAGATTTACCTTTCACATCCGTTGCATTATGCTTATCGGCTTTAACAGGAGTATTAATGGTAAAAGAAATATCCGTATCAGTTAATTTGAATAATTGCATTGCCATTAATTCATCTGAATCCATTGCTCCACTTGACTTAAATGGAAAATCCCCTTTAATTTTAATAATATCTCCGAAAAATCCTTCGTCTACCTCAACAGTGAAAGGATTATTACCGATATCTTCGGAAAAACCATCGACTGCCCTTGAATCTAGAAATTCTTTTATACTATCAAACTTCTTCGATAATTTCATACCGACAAAATCGTCGTTTTCATATTCTTCAACTTTAAACCCTTCTTTTTCATATTCCTCTTTATCATCCATTAACGAATCCATTTGATTTTCGCCAGACAACTCAACTAATTTTTTCGAAACTCCTAAATTTTGGACGGATTCGATAGAACCATCTTTCCCAATGGTAATCTCTGTCCTAACTTGAACACACCCTGTTAATAAGAAAATCGCTAAAGCAAACAATAACATACTTAAAATTTTTTTCTTCAAAACATATCCCCCTAATTTATTCATCTTTTAAACTATCCAAATCCAATTGCTGAATCGAACAAACGAATCATTTCCATTGAAGTATATCATTTCCATAAGAGAATGACTACCGCTGCTTTTTAATAATTTCTTTAATCTATAGCTCTGTCCTTAGCACTTTCCCAACAAAAAAACATCGTAATGAATACGATGCTTTATCATATGTTTCTAATCATTTATTATTACAATTTCTCATTATTAAATATGTAAAAAAACCTACATAAGCAAAAAAATTGCTAGATAAATGTATCGTAGGAAACTTACGATACAACTTCATAGCCTTGATCATCAATTGTTTCTTTAATCGTTTCTAATGAAACAACTTCTGGGTTGAATTCCACTTCCACTTTGCCAGCGTCTAGATGAACTTCGATACTTTCTACCCCATTTAGCGCACCGACACTACCTTCAACAGCTTTCACACAATGACCGCAAGACATACCTTTTACTGTTAATGTTATATGTTCCATTAAAACATCTCCCTTTTTACATATAAATGATATGGTGAACTACTCCCGCGATTAACTTTCGGACGACCATTTTTCATGATTTACTATACATTACTACCTAATCCTTATCAAGCAAATTGATAGATAAACGGCTTACACACTTCGTAAGGAAAAAAGGATATCGCAATAAATTAGTACCTATTTGCCAGTTTTTTTATAGAAACTACGGAAAAATCTTGCTCTTAAACAAACTATTACTCGTTCCCATTGTGCCATATTTAATCAAATGATTAAGTCTCATTGCAATTTCCATTTATCCACATAAGAAAAGGAACCTTTATGCATGTGGTTCCTTTCCGGGTACTTTTCAATTTATTTCTTACTGATCATATTTATAATCAATCGACTTAACTTTCGATGTCTTGCGATAGTAAAAGATTATTCCAATAAGCGATACAACTATAACGAATAGCAAAAATTGGATTCGGTAATCATGTGCATAAGTACTTATCATATACCAATTAGCACCTAGTTTTTGACCGATAGAAATAAATACAAAACTAGATAAAAGCGAACCGGTATATGCAAATATAGCGAATTTACGAAAAGGAATTTCATTTATTCCTGCTAAGTAAGAGGTAATATGGCGAACTCCGGGAATAAAGTACCCGAAAAACAAAAAATACGCACCAAATTTATTCGCCACTGCTTTCATCTTGTTAAATCGGCTCTCCGTAAAAAAAATACGAGGTCCAATTCTTTTGACCAATGGTTGTCCAATTTTACTTCCTAAAAAATAGCTCAACGTTACTCCTACAACTGACCCGGCTAAAACGGATAGTAGAGCAGGAAAATATGCCATTTTTCCTAACGAGACATTATAACCAATAAAGGTGAGTACTACTTCATCTGGTACTGGCAAACCGATTATCCCAGCTGCTAAAACAACCATAATGATCAAATATCCGTAATGATCGAACCAAATATTTAAACTAGTTAACATTCTTCCGACCTCATTTAGAAAAATTATTCGCTATTATTAATTTGTGCATTCACACGATAAAATATGTGTAAAGTAGGAAACTTCCTAACAAATTTCCTGAAATTTTTACAAACATGACTACATTATAGCCTTATCAATTAAAAATTGCATCACTATTATTTTCCATGTATAAGTGAAAGTATCAACTTACAATTTTCACTTCCGTCGTATTCCGTCCCTTAAGAATAGGTAAAAAATACTTTTCCTTTTTATAAAAAATATCATACAATCAAATTTAAAGGGGAGATGTGTATGGAGTGGTTTGGTGGGAATTATGAGAAATATTCGTTCATTAGTTTTTCCTTAAGTCATTGGATAATGATTGGAATTTTCATTACTGGGGCTATTATCCTATTTTTATGGAGAAAAAACTTGCGGCAAAGAAACTTGCGCAAACTAGAGATTCTTCTTGCCCTTTCGTTATTATTGTTTGAAATTAGTTATCATCTTTGGGCAATGAATATAGGAATTTGGCATATTAGTGATTCTTTGCCATTAGAGCTTTGCAGTTTTAGCCTATTTTTAACAGCAGCTCTATTACTAACGAAGAAGCGACTTATTTTTGAAATTGTATTTTTTACTTCCTTATTAGGTGCTTCACAGGCAATAGCTACACCTGTACTTGATTTTGGCTTTCCACATTTTCGCTTTTGGCATTATTTTTATACTCATTTAGTAATTATTTGGATCGCTTTATACTTCGTTTGGGTAAAAGATTACTATCCAACTATTTGGTCCGTATTAAAGGTATTTATTTTTCTAAATATATTACTTCCAATCATCTTATTCATTAACAAATTAGTCGATGGCAATTATATGTTTTTAAATTATAAACCAGTTGGTGGGAGTCTATTAGACTATTTAGGGCCACATCCGTGGTATATTTTATCTTTGGAAGGTTTGCTCATTGGCTTAAGTATTATAACTTGGTTAATATTTCGAAACTGGAGACATAAACAACCGGAGAACTATCTAACGAACCATAGAGGAAAGACACGGTGAATTTTTAAAAAATCCCTTTTCCGAAAATAAGGTGCCTACTATCTATCAAAGTCCGCAGAATAAATTTTTCCTTTTAACATAGACACTTATGAAACTGATTTTTCACCATGGTGAATGAAAATAGCTGTATTTTCAGTGGAGTGGATTTTTTCATAAAGTCTAGTTTTTAAATAAACAACTATTTTTTAAAAGAGCCTTTCATTTAAAATATCAACAGACACTAAATAAAAAAGCTGGATGAAAGGGAGAATATGGTCGTCCTTCCTTTCATCCAGCACTATTTATTTTTCCAAGTTAACTAGCACTTTCTGTCCACCGTTTTTCTGGTGCAATGAATATCACACCTAATTCATGATGTTCACCTTCATATAACGCCCTTTGGACAAATCGATTTTCCCCATTTCGATCTATTACTTCTACTTTACAAAAGGCACGATTTTTTTGAAGTGCCTGATAAAATTCTCGTTCATCATTTACTAAGATTCCATTTACTGTTTTAATGACTTCTCCAATATGCAAGTTCATTTTTTCCGCAGGAGAGCCAGGAATAATATCCAAAATCGTAATCCCAAATTGGTTTTTAGAAAAGTAATAGCTTTGTGTATTATTTTTCACCTTTTGAATAAGCGATAATATCGCCCTTCCAATAATTGCGATAGCTACCGAAACGAATGCCAACATCGGGAGCCAAAAACTAGCCAATGCAGTTAGTACAACTGGGATACTAAAGATGATTACTTGTTTCCCAAATTTTTGTACGGCTTGTTGTGGCAATTCTGTTTTTATCTGTTGTGAAAAACCGATCCAATATGGGATTAATAGAAAGGTAAAAGCATCCCCATTAATTGGCACGACCGGCCAATATTCCACTGGTAGGGATAGTTTTCCGACTGGAACTAACAACAATAAAGGAACAAACCACAATCTTCTTACTTCATGGATTCCAACATGTAACCCGCGCTTACTGCGGATTACTTTTGGCGAAGTATGTTTGGCAGCATTTTTATAAATTAAAATCCCTTCCGCTAAAAGTAAAAGACTCATTAAAAATGCGATATTAGGGAAAACATTGTCTGCTATATTATGAAAAGTATTCGAGAAAACTGGTAAGGTTAATGAATAATAACTTATTGCAAATAGCAAAAGAAAACTAATACCTGCTGTCCATGCTGGTGAAAGTATTCCCGGTTTTAAAACTATGGAAAAAATAAGCGTAACCACCCCTGCAACGAGGATGAAACTCCACGGAATTTGAACACCAACGAATAATAGGACAAGTGATAAAAGGAGACCTAGTAATAATCCTTTCAAACTATACGTTCGAAATTCATACCAGCCATCTTGAATGCGAATATGAAAGTTTTTCCGCTCTCGCTTTACTCTCGTATATCCGAGCCACACGGAATAGATAAAGCCGAGATAAAACAACGGATGGAGAAAAAACATACCAATGCCTTTTAATATTTCGATAGACCATTCACCCAAGCAAAACACCTCCATAATCGCATAGCAACATATCTTCTATCGTTTTTACTTTAACAGCCTATCACGTATGAAGAAAATCGCATTTCCGACTTTCTACTAGATTTGAAAAGTTCTATATTTAATACGACATATAGGGCAATCGTAACTTTATTTTAACAAAATTTTCACGAAAAGACTATTAGTAATTATTTATCTTTTGTCCTGGTTGTCTTGACAACATATACGGATAAAAATCGGCAACTCCTTGGAGAGCGGCCGATTTTTGTGGAAACTAACACCAAAGCAGAATAGGATCTTGTCTTATTCATTCTTTTGATGTTGTAAGTATTTTATTGCTGTTTGTAACTGGCGATCGTTTTTCACGTCAGCCATCATCTTTTTGACTTTCTCCTCCATTGCATTAGCGGTCACTTGATCAATAATTCCATTAGACGATAAATTTACTTCTTGTTGGAATGCTTTCACAGCATACTCTGTTGTTTCACTAAAATAGCCATCTGTTCTACCTGGTTCAAATCCGATACTTTTTAAAATTAATTGTGCATATTTCACTTGTTCATTATTCATATCTCTTTTTAATGCAGTATCTATTTGTAGAGGATGTAAATGATACAAGTCCGCTTGTTTTATTGGGATATCTGGGACTATTCCTTTTCCGTGAATCCAATTCCCATCAGGGGTCAACCACTTCAATAACGTTAATTTAATATGACTATTATCTCCTAAATCAAATTGTTGCTGTACCGTTCCTTTACCGAAAGAATTCTCCCCGATAACGGGATACCCTTCCCCTTCTTGTAATGCCGCAGCTAATATTTCCGAAGCTGATGCACTTCCTTTATCGGTTAAAACTACCATTGGGTAATCCTTTTTCTTTTTTAATTTGGAGTGAATACTTTCCCGATTTCCATTCCGCTGTTCTATTTGTAAGATAGGTTTTTTACTTGTGACTAGCTGAGAAGCAATTTCTTCTACGGTAGGTAAAAGCCCTCCAGGATTTCCTCGAACATCAATAATTAAGCCAGTAATTTCTTTTTTCTCCAATTGTTTTAAGTGGTGTGAAAAATCTTTTCCTGTATCTCGAGAAAAGGAAGTTATTTCAATATAGCCAATTCGGTCTTGCCCACTATCAAATAGTTGGGAATAAACCGTTTCAATCGGTATCATATCACGAATGACTTCGATTGTAATTGGACTTGTTATTCCTTCCCGTCGAATGACTAAAGAAACTGCTGTTCCTTTTTTCCCCCGGATTTTTAAAGTCACATCCAATAAATCAAAATTTGTAACATCCTCTCCATCAATTTGTAAAATTTGGTCATACGGTTTCAAACCGGCTTTTTCTGCAGGTGAATTTTTATATGGAGATAAAATAATGATTTTTCCTTCCACTTCCCCTATTTCCGCTCCGATTCCTTCAAAGGAAGAATCAAGTGATTGATTAAACTGAACAGATTTTTCTTCATCCATATAGACAGAATACGGGTCCTCTAATGTTGACAACATTCCTTGCACTGCTCCGTCTATTAGTTGCTTCCTGTCAACATCTTCTACGTATCCATTCTTTATTACTTCATAAGCCCTTTTAACTTTTGTAAAGTCTACTTCACTTTTTTCCATCGGTCTGTAAAAATTATTTGGCTGGTCCTTTTTCGCTTGATTATTGAACCAACTCATACTTGTGTAAGTACCTGCTGAGCCTATCAGTAAAGACAATATTACTGCTATAACGAGATGATATTTTTTCAACTGTTTTCCCCCATTCATTACAAAAAATTATGTTAGTGACAATATATGTATGTAATCACTATTTCCTCCTTTTTCTTCAATTACGGATAACCTACATGCGGATAATGAAAAGCTTCGTGTTAATTTATATGAATGAGTTGGACGAGATATGTTTTTTATCATGAAAATTACATCCAAAGGGGTTGTGGATAAAAAAGGCCGTTTTGTGGATAAAAATATTTTTATGTGGACAAATTTCTTCATATTTGTGGAATACTTAACTAAAGTAGTGGATAAATTACGCATTTTACATAAAACGGAAAACTACGTTAATAATAGGTTATTTTTCAATGTGAATTGTTAACAAACTGTAGATAACTTGTTTTTTCTGTGGAAAACCTTGTGTATTTTGTGGATAATATGTGGATAGTTAATTTAGATCATAGATTTTGTGACATGAAATATACCGAGGGTACCTCTCCTTTCTAATTATAAAAAATATCCATTAATACTTGAGACCGGACGAAACGTAATAAATGTATGTGGCTAAGAAATCCATACTAGGAATAATCATTCCTTTACCCACTGAAATTCGTTTTGTTTCTGTAACACATAAATCATTCTCCGTTAATATGCTGGAATAATACTAAACGTAGATGCTAGAGGGGTGAAATCAAAAAAGGAATTCAGGACTTAAAGGTATCTAAAAGAGCAGGTTAGATGTTATCTTTTTGCACCTTTAAAGAATCATCAAACTATTGATAGTTATGAGAATACTACCACATTCAATATAGAGCCAAATTTTTATATAAAAAAACTGCACCTCCAATTGCTTGATTGTGTCAAACAATTGGGGTGCAGTTCAGAAACGATAGTGTTTGAAACATTTATATATTAGAACCATGTGCCTTTCGGCGGGAAATTGACATATTTTCTCGGGTTAACAGATGCCCCGTACCTGTATTTCCCTTCATGAATTTCAAAGTGTAAATGTGGTCCAGTTGACCTACCAGTATTACCGAGAGATCCTATACGCTGTCCTTGTTCGACATATTGCCCCGCACTTACGTTCCAACCTGAAAGATGGGCATATATTGTTGTATATATTTGACCATTTACCATATGAGTAATAAAGACAACATTTCCATAAGTTCCACGTGGTCCGACATAACTTACTTCACCTGAAGCGGCTGCATATATAGGAGTACCGATACTATTTGCAATGTCGATACCGTAATGGAAGCTTCCCCAGCGCGGTGCCCACTCTGAAGTAACAATACCACTATTTATCGGTCGAATAAATATTCCATTTTTTGAAGTTGACTGGCTAGGCCCAGAACTACCGCTTCCGCCACTACTTCCTTGATTTTGTTGTTTTTTCCGAGCTTCTTCCTCCGCCTTACGTTTCTCTTCTGCAATTCTTTGTTTCTCTTTTTCTATTAATCTTTGAATAGAACGTTCTTGTGCGGCTAACACTTCTTGCTCTTCTTTTAAACTCATATATTCTTCTTGAATTTCTGCTTCTTTATCTTTTAATTCCGCCAATACATTATCTTTTTCTTGACGTTTTTTATTTAGTGCTGCTTGTTGTTGTTCATTTTGTTTCTTTAAGTTTTCAAGTTTTTCCCGATCTGTTTCTAACTTCTCTCTACTTATTTCCAAGTTTTCTCGATCTTTTTTATGTTCCTCAATAATCGATTTATCCGCTTTTAAAATAGTAGTAACCGCACTTACGCGATTAATAAAATCAGAAAAATCTTTTGCCCCAAGTAAAACCTCTAAATAACTAACAACACCACCAGTTGCTTGTACTGAGCGTGCTCGGTCTTTTAAAAGTTCATCACGTTTTTCAATTCGTTTTTGTAATACTTTAATTTCCTTTTTTAATTCACTAATTTCTTCATTTTTCTTACTAATTTGCTTTTCCAGAGATTTCGTTTTTTCAATAATGTCTTGCATTGCTGCATCAATTTTTTGCATTTCTAATTTTAGAGCGTTCTGTTCCTCTTTTACTTTATTAAGTTCATTAGATGTAGCATTAATATCTTGATTTAAACTAGACTTTTGATTGGAAATTTCCTTCTTCTCTTTTTCTAAATCTCCTAAACTAGCAGCGTAAGCAAGTGTACTATTTAACACGAGACCGAATGTTAGTAATAGTGCCATCACAACATAAAACTTTTTCTGCAATTTCACCCTCTTCTCTCCCTTCATGTTTTCTCTAAAATTCAAATATGTAATGGGGGCTTATCTCCTATAAAGGAGTACTGCCTAAAGTCCCCCATATATTTTTGAACTGGACTAAACTCGTAAAAATTTCCTAATGGACATCGTACTTCCCCATATACCGATTAAACAACCGAGTAATAATATGAAGCCACTCGTTTGAAAAATAAATGGGTTATATTCTAATAAATTTATAAAATGATTTTGCAAGCTTGGAGCTACTAAATCATAAACATATTTATATAGGGTAGCAATCGATACTATTGGTACTACAGATCCGAGAATCCCTAACCATAATCCTTCTAGGAAAAATGGCCAACGAATAAAACCATTTGTTGCGCCAACTAGTCGCATAATTTCAATTTCCCGTCTTCTAGCAACAATCGTGATTTTAATAGTATTAGAAATTAAAAAGATTGCAGTAAAGAGTAATCCTACGATTAAAATTATCCCAACATTCCTACTAGCATTAATAACTTTAAACAGCTTGTCTACAACATCTTTTCCGTAATTAACATCATAAACATTTTGTAGCTTTACAATTCGTTCTGCGACCATTTTCGTGTCTTCAGGATTTTTCGTTTTTACAATAAAGGCATCGTTTAGCGGGTTTTCCTGTTCGTATAATTTAAAAATGGCGCCATCTTCACCCATGCTATTAATTAACTGGTCAAGCTCATTTTCTTTCGTTGAAAATGTAACAGTAGAAACTTCTTTCATACTTTTTATTTCTTTTTCAAGCAAGTCTTGTTGTTTCTGATCTGCGGTCGTATCAATTAATACTTTAATTTGTACATCATTTTCAACTGATTTTGCTACTTCATTCAAATTCATTAATAATATATAAAAGACTCCTACCAGTAGTAATGTAACAGTAACTGCACTAACGGAGGCAAAAGTCATCCAACCATTTCGGACAATGTTCTTTAAGCTTTCTTTCGCATGGCGGCCGATCGTCCTAATTTTCATATCCGTAATCACCTCGTTGTTCATCTCGGACAATCATTCCACTTTCGATTGCAATTACACGGTGTTTCAACGTATTAACGACTTCACGATTGTGGGTTGCCATTATCACTGTTGTACCTCGCGCGTTAATCTCTTCAAATATTTTCATAATTCCCCAAGAAGTTTCTGGATCTAAATTCCCAGTCGGTTCGTCTGCTATCACTACTGAGGGAGAGTTAACGATAGATCTTGCAATGGAAACTCTTTGTTGCTCACCACCAGATAATTCTGTTGGATGCATTCTAGCTTTATGTTTTAAATTAACTAAGTCCAACACTTCCATTACCCGTCGTTTAATAATTCTTGGTGATTCTTCTATAACTTCCAGGGCAAAAGCAACATTTTCAAATACAGTAAGTTTTGGCAGAAGTTTAAAGTCTTGGAATACAACTCCTACTCTTCTTCGAAAATGGGGAATTTTACTATTTTTTAGTTTCGATATTTCCACACCATTAACGATAATTGTTCCCTTCGTAGGTCTTTCTTCCCGATACATCATTTTGATAAATGTGGACTTACCAGCTCCACTAGAGCCTACTACATAAACAAACTCACCTTGTTCAATATTTACATTTATACCATTAGCGGCGACAATACCGTTCGGATACTTTTTATAAACATCCTTCATTATGATCATTGAATCTCACCTTTACTACTATTTTTCCTGTTGAATTGACTCTTGAACTAATTAACCGAGGAGATTGCTATCATACTTTTTTACTAGATTTATAATAGGATGACGTATTTATTTATTTTTCGAGTAAATATACGAAAATCCGAGTTTTTTCATGCTTCTTTAACATTATAACATCATTTTTTTACAATAATAGCTATAAAATATTTACAGTTATATTTCATACGGTCATTTTTTCTACAATAATGCAGTTTTTTGTATAAAAACAGTGATTATTGTCGAACTTCTACTCAATATATTAACAGAAAAATATAAAAATTGGTATAGAAAAATGGGTTTTTTTTATGGTAAAAACTAGGAGTAGTAAAAGAGAAGTGTCAGGATATGATGAAATTTTTGGAAGTTATTTGGATAATAAGCGGGTAAGCTTTTTTTATGACTGGGGGAAAATAAAATCCTGAAAGAGACCGATTAATGTTCCCTTCCACTCAAGGTAAATTCGTACATTAAAAATGTGGGTAACATTTTCTCCAAAGTAAAACGTGAAGAAATGCTCCCACTATTAATCATTACATATGAGGAAATAATTGAAAATTACTTTTTTTCAGCTAACCATTCGGCAACTTTTTTGGCATCTTCCCCTTTTAAAAAACCGCCACGCATTTGCCCTTTCCCATTTAAAATAATCTTTTCTATTTCTTCACTCGTATATTTACTACCGATAACATCTAAATCTGGTGCATAACCACTTTTAAAATCTTTCCCATGACAACTAGCACAACTTTGAAGAAATAACTGATCCGGACTTAAATTGGATTTCGGTCCACTAGTTGAATCATTACTACATGCTACTAAACTAATCATGAAAATAACTGTGATTGCTGCCAATACTAGCTTCCACTTTTTCAATGTTCCTGCCCCTTTCCCGCTCTGCTGCAACACTTTCACCTAAAGTATAGCATAGTTCATTTTTTGTATCATTTAATTTAGTTGGAGAGCGGAGGCAACTCCTAAAAAAATTTAAATTCCTTCGTATGAACCATAATGACAGGCGAGGAAAAACTAAGCGGGCGTGAAACCTTGCCCTAGTACTTCTGAAGCATCAACGACAATAACGAAAGCTTCTGGATCAATCGATTTAACCACTTGCTTTAAATTCGTAAATTCTGTTTGATCAACAACTACCATAAACATGTTTCGCTGATTATTCGTATAACCGCCATATGCTTCAATTCTCGTTAATCCTCGGTCAATTTTCGTTAATATCGCATGTCGAACTTCTTCGGAATGTTCCGTTATAATCAATGCCATTTTCGAGCGATTCCAGCCAATTTGGACCATATCAATCGTCTTACTCGTGACAAATAGAGCAATTAAGGCAAATAAACCTTTTTCGATATTAAAAACAATTGCGGCAGATATTACAATCATCCCATCAATTATTGCGACACATTTCCCTAATGAAAAGCCAGTAAATTTTGCTAAAATTTGGGCGGCTAAATCTGTTCCACCTGTAGAGGCATTGCCACGAAACACAATTCCGATCCCAAATCCAACACCCATTCCACCAAAAATGGCGGCTAGTAATGGATTTAGTGTCCACGGATTCCAATCTTTTGTAAGAAAAACCGCTAGTGGTAAAAAGATAGTCCCAACCAATGTTTTTACCCCATAGTGGAATCCTAAAACTAGCACCCCTGCAATAAATAGCGGAATATTCAATGCCCACTGGACATAGGCGGGTTCCCACTTAAATAAGCCATTTAAAATTGTACTTATTCCGCTCACTCCACCTGAAGCAACTTCATTCGGCAATAAAAAAACGTTAAATGAGATGGCAACAATCGTTGCACCGAAAACGATATATAAGTAATTTTTTATTTTTTCAAACACGGGAGATAATGGTTTAGATTGTTTCCCTTTCTTCATGGTGTCTTCTCCTTCAAATCCTTTTACTATAGTTATATAAATTAGCATTTCCAATAAAAGAAAATCCCTCGCATGCAATAGAAAAAACGGTGGACTGTCTCCGCCGCGTTTCTACCGAATTTGTTGTTTTATATTGTTTTAACTTAGTTTATTAAAACGGGGGATTAATTAATTCTAGAACGCAAATAAGCATTAATGAATAAATCTATTTCACCGTCCATGACAGATTGAACATTCCCAACTTCTGTATTTGTCCGGTGGTCCTTCACCATCGAGTATGGATGAAAAACGTATGAGCGAATTTGGCTTCCCCAACCGATTTCTTTCTGTTCGCCACGAATTTCTGCTAACTCTTGTTCTTGCTCTTCAATCTTTAGTTGATATAACTTAGCTTTTAACATATTCATAGCTTTTTCCCGGTTTTTAATTTGGGATCGTTCATTTTGACATGTTACAACAGTACCAGTTGGAATATGGGTAATACGGACAGCAGAATCCGTTGTATTAACATGTTGTCCACCAGCACCGCTAGAACGATACGTATCGATTTTCAAATCCTCTTGGCGCACATCAATTTGAATATCATCGGTGAACTCTGGCATAACTTCACAAGATACGAAAGAAGTATGTCTCCGTCCAGATGAATCAAAAGGAGAAATGCGTACTAATCGATGAACACCTTTTTCTGCTTTTAAATATCCGTATGCATTATGTCCTTTAATGAGTAATGTTACACTTTTTATCCCTGCCTCATCTCCAGGTAAATAATCCAATGTTTCTACTTTGAAACCTTTCTTTTCCGCCCAACGAGTATACATTCGCAGCAACATCGAGCCCCAGTCTTGTGATTCCGTTCCACCTGCACCTGGATGCAGTTCAAGTATTGCGTTATTTTTGTCATAAGGCTCACTAAGTAAAAGTTGTAACTCAAAATCATTTAATTTACTTGTCAATTCAGCTAGTTCTGTCTCTAGTTCTTGCTGTAAGTCTGCATCAAATTCTTCTTTTAATAATTGGAATGTTAAATCTAAGTTTTCATACGTCTCATTAAGTTCATGGAACTCATTGACTAAATCTTTTAAACCATTTGCTTCGCTAATAATTTGCTGGGCAGCTTGTTGGTCATCCCAAAAGCCAGGTTCTAACATTCTTTCATCTAACTCCGCAATACGTGCCTCTTTATTTTCTAAGTCAAAGAGACCCCCTAAAGTCTGCTAATAATTCAGCAGTTTTTTCTAATGCGTTGCGAATTTCTGCTAATTCCATTACAGTCACCTCATTTTATAGTCCTTATTTTCTATTATGTCGAAAAAAACCACTTTATTTCGATATTTGTATTTTCCGGGAAATAATTCGACATTTTTCCTGAATGCAAAAAGGAGCTGTCTGAAAAGTATATGCAAACTAGTGACAGAAAGCGCTTCGCAATAGAGCGGGCTGACTGTCGATACTTCAATTAGACGATATCCACTGAAGTATCGATCGACTGCTTTCTGCCGTCTAGATTAAAAAACTTTTCTGGACAGCCCCATTATCTTCATAACCGTGATGCCTCGTATATTTTATAATAAATATTTTTAGAAAATCAAGTGTCAGCTATGTTATGCTAATAATTAATTTTCTGTTCTTCCATGACAGTTTTTATATTTCTTTCCACTGCCACAGTAACATGGATCGTTACGGCCGATATTCACTGTCTTCCGGATTGGTTGACGTTTCTTCGGTTGGTCTCCATCCGATTTCGGGATGACTGCTTGACCTTTCGCTACTTCTTCCCGTTTTAAGTTATTCACAATTTCGGCCTTCATGATGTATTTTGCCACATCTTCTTCAATTGCTTCAACCATTGCTTCGAACATGGCATAACCATCTTGCTGATATTCTCTTAACGGATCAATTTGTCCATATGCACGAAGGTGAATACCTTGACGTAGTTGATCCATTGCATCTAAATGGTCAATCCATTTCGTATCAACGACGCGGAGTGTAATAACTTTTTCAAACTCCCGCATTTTATCTGGTCCGAGCAACTCTTCTTTTTCGTTGTACCGTTCCATTACTTTGGCAAAAATAAGTTCTTCGATTTGCTCTGGATCTCTACCTTTAAAGTCTTGTTCGGTAAGATCCTTTTCTTGAAGTAAATTCGCATTTAAGTAATCGACTAGACCTTTTAAATTCCATTGTTCTGGAGCATCATTACTTGAGACAAAGGAATGTACATGGCGAGAAATGACAGAGCGTATCATTTTTTCAATAATTTCTCGTAAGTTGTCAGAATCAATTACTTCAAAGCGCTGGTTATAAATAATTTCCCGTTGTTGCCGGATAACATCATCATATTGCAATAACTGTTTCCGAGCATCGAAGTTATTTCCTTCGACCCGTTTTTGGGCTGACTCAACTGCACGAGTAACCATTTTACTTTGGATTGGTTGATTATCATCCATACCTAGTCGTTGCATCATTGACTTCATATTATCGGAACCGAAACGACGCATTAGTTCGTCTTCCATTGATAAATAAAACTGGGTTACCCCTGGGTCTCCTTGACGTCCAGAACGGCCTCGCAACTGATTATCAATCCGTCTCGATTCATGTCGCTCTGTACCAATAACTGCGAGACCGCCTAATTCTTTTATACCTTCACCAAGTTTAATATCAGTACCACGTCCAGCCATGTTAGTTGCAATTGTTACTGCACCTTGTTGACCAGCTTCCGCAATGATTTCAGCTTCGCGAGCATGGTTTTTCGCATTTAAGACATTATGTTTTATCCCTTTCTTCGTTAATAGTTGGGATACTAATTCCGAAGTTTCAATGGCTACTGTACCAACTAGTACTGGTTGTCCTTTTTTATGACGTTCTTCAATATCATTAACGACTGCACGGAATTTCCCTTGCATAGTCGGATAAATTAAATCTGGTCTGTCATCCCGAACTATCGGTCTATTCGTTGGAATGACAATAACATTCATATTATAAATGTTGCGAAACTCTTCTTCTTCCGTTTTTGCTGTACCTGTCATCCCAGCTAATTTTTCATACATTCGGAAGTAATTTTGGAACGTAATCGTCGCCATCGTCATACTTTCGTTTTGAATTTCTACACCTTCTTTAGCTTCAATCGCTTGGTGCAACCCATCACTATAACGACGACCTTTCATTAACCGGCCAGTAAATTGGTCGACAATGACGATTTCTCCATCTTGTACAACATAGTCGACATCTAGATGCATGATTACTCTAGCACGTAATGCTTGGTTAATATGATGATTGAGCGTTACATTATTTACATCAAAAAGGTTCGTTATTCCGAAGTATTTTTCTGCTTTCGTAATACCTTCTTCCGTTAATTGAACACTTTTTGTTTTTTCATCTAATGTATAATCTTTTTCTTCCCTTAACGTATGCACGAACGCATTTGCTTGAATATATAATTGCGTAGACTTTTTTGCCGAACCAGAAATAATTAGTGGTGTTCTCGCTTCATCAATCAAAATCGAGTCAACCTCGTCAATTACAGCAAAATATAAAGGTCGTTGTACCATTTGTTCCTTGTATAGAACCATGTTATCGCGCAAATAATCAAAACCAAACTCGTTATTCGTACCGTACGTGATATCACAGTTATATGCTTCTTGCTTTTCTTCTTTGGACATGTCATGTAAGTTTAGGCCAACGGTTAAACCAAGAAAGTCATATACTTGACCCATCTCTGTCGCGTCACGTCTAGCTAAATAGTCGTTCACTGTAATGACATGAACTCCTCGACCTGTCAGTGCATTTAAATAAACAGGCATCGTAGACGTTAATGTTTTCCCTTCACCCGTTTTCATCTCAGCGATATTTCCTTCGTGTAAGGCAATACCCCCCATTAACTGGACTTTATACGGATACAAACCGAGTACTCTTTTTGCTGACTCTCGAACAACGGCAAAAGCATCTACTAAAATATCATCCAATGTTTCACCATTATTTAGTCGGTTTTTAAACTCATCTGTTTTTGCCCGTAATTGTTCATCTGACAATTTTTCCATTTCAGGTGCTAACGCATCAATTTTATCAGCAGTTTTTTCCAATCTTTTCAAATCTCTTTTATTCAAGTCAAATATTTTATTTAAAATACTTGCCATTTACACAACGCTCCTTTATTTGTAGGGAATCCAATATGACAATTTTCTTGAAGAGTTAAGTATCTATTTACCATTGAAGATAATGTGGCTTCATATGCTAATTACATTGTATAAAAGTGCCTACTTATACTAATCTATATTATCATTATAAAAGGTCAGTGACAACCGAACTTTGCGAACAGGCCACGAAAAATTCAGCCTAAAAATAAGGCGCCAAATATTAAGGCAAGGGCAATTACATAGGCAGGATTTACTTTCCATTTTTCCAGTAATAAATAACTTACAATCGCAATTGCAATCGTAACCCAGCTGCCAATAGATCGGAAAGAATCAGCAAAAAAATCATATGTTAGCAACCCCATGAGTGCGGCAATCGTTGGTCTAACATAGTTACTCATCCTTTTTACCTTTGGTGAGTCTTTATGGCGCATGATAATATTTAATAATAATATCATTAAAATTAAAGTCGGGGCTACCGTTGCAAATAAGGCAATTACCGCACCAATTACACCACCTTGCATATAACCGACAAACCCAGCCATCTTTGTTGCAATTGGTCCTGGTAGTGCATTACTTAAAGCAATCATTTCACTAAATTGCTGAGCACCCATCCACCCGTAACGATCGACAACTTCATGTTCAACTAGCGGAATAAGTGCTGGACCCCCTCCGTAACCGATAATTCCTGGAATAAAAAACGCTAAGAAGATTTGCCAATAAATCATTATGTCACCTTTCATATGTAAGTTTTACTAATTTCAAAGTGTGTCCATAGTTATTTTCCCAAACTTGCCAAACTTTTAAGCCAGTTACAAAGACTAACTCGAGTTTGCCTTTTTTGACTGTTTTTTCGGCTCAAAAAACAAGGCTGCCGACAATAACACGATAATAATTACAGCAGGATGAATTCCTACCCATTGCAGTAAAATAACAGTTATAGCGATTAAAATAATAGAAACGAACCAACCAAAGTAAGTTTTAGATTTTTTTACAAAATCCCAAGTTAACATTCCTAGCATAACCCCAACGACGGGAACGACAGCTTGGGACATACCGTGCACCCAAGGTCGGTCTTTATACGCATTAAAAACAGTTAGTAATAAAATTACTAGCCCAACGGTTGGAATAACGTTAGCAATGATGGCGACCATCATGCCGACCAAGCCGCGAACACGATAACCGATATAGCCAGCCATCTTCGTTGCAATAGGACCCGGCAATGCATTCCCAATAGCTAGCACGTCGGAAAAATCTTCATCAGTCATCCATTTAAAATTGTCCACAACTTCTTTATATACTAATGGAATAGAACTTGGTCCTCCTCCATACCCGAAAATTCCTGAACGGAAAAACGCTAAAAAGATTTGCCAATAAATCATTCTTTCACCAACTTTTAGTGCATTCTCGTTAAAAAAAGTCCTTATAGGTACAATAGCACAAAGTTATTTGCACTAAACAAACTATCATCCTAATACTTTACCATACAGCAATCGAACCATCCGTTCTTGACTCTGTTCCACCTACATACACTCCAGTGTGGGGATGACGAATAATGATTTGCCCTCTGCCAAAACCTCCTGAATCAAGAGCCACTTGGATTTGATGGCCTTTTCTTCCTAATGCTTGAGCAAGATGTGTCGGGAAATTTGCTTCAACCATTACCTTTTTTCCTTCTATCCATTGCCAACGTGGAGCGTCGAGTGCTGCTTGTGGATTCAAGTGGAAATCGATCATATTCATTAATATTTGCAAGTGACCTTGTGGCATCATATATCCACCCATTACACCGAACGGACCGATTGCTTCCTTATCTTTTGTTAAAAATCCTGGAATAATCGTGTGTAAAGTTTTTTTCCCCGGTTGCAGTGCGTTTGTCGCAGCAAAATCTAAAGAAAAATCTGCCCCCCTGTTTTGCATAGCAATTCCCGTTCCTGGTATTACAATCCCTGAGCCAAAACCCATATAGTTACTTTGGATGTATGACACCATATTACCATCTTTATCAGCAGTTGCTAAATAAACAGTGCCACCCTTTTTCGGTTTATATGGACTAGGATCTAACGCTCGATCTGTGATTAACTCTCTTCTTTTACTTGCATAAGTTTCAGAAATTAATTCTTCTACCGTCGTTTTCATATAACGAGGGTCGGTTATCAACGTTTTGCCATCTGTTAACGCTAATTTTAATGCTTCGATTTGTTTATGATATGTTTCCACATCGTCCTTAAAGGAAAAATCAAAACCTTTCACGATGTTTAGTGCCATTAAGGCGACGATTCCTTGGCCATTCGGCGGCAATTCCCATACATCATATCCGCGGTAATTCACCGAGATCGGGTCTACCCATTCTGGTTGAAATTGTTCTAAATCTTCCTTCCGTAAAAAACCGCCATGTTTCCGAAAGAAGCAATCAATCTTCTCCGCAAGCTCACCACGGTAAAAACTTTCTCCAGCCGATTCTGCAATTTTTTCAAGCGTAGTTGCATGAGCTTCTGACCGCCAAATTTCTCCAATTTTCGGCAATTTACCATTAGGAATAAACGTATCAAACCAAGGTTGAAATTCTTCGGTTGTTAAAGATGTTTTAAAACGGTGATACGCTATTTCCCAATATTTACCTAAAATTGGACTGATAGGATACCCTTCTCTAGCATATGTAATTGCAGGCTGTAGTACTTCTTTCAATGACAAATTACCAAATCGTTTGGATAAGGCTACCCAAGCTGCTGGTGTCCCAGGTACTGTGACCGGTATCATTCCATGTACAGGCATTTTTTCATATCCACGCTCTTTTACTGCTTCAATAGAAATCATTTGAGGAGCAGGACCACTACTATTTAAGCCATACATGTGATTCTTTAGCCACACAATGGCAAAAGCGTCACCGCCGATACCATTCGCCGTAGGCTCAACGACAGTGAGCGTTGCGGCTGTTGCTATAGCAGCATCAACAGCATTGCCGCCCTTTTTTAAAATTTCTAACCCCGCTTCTGCTGCTAGCGGTTGGGAAGTTGCTACCATTCCTTTCTTACCAAATACACCCATTCTTTGAGATGAATACGGATAATTTAAATGATCCATTTTGATACTCCCTCTTTTTAAAGTGAATATTTGCCCATCAATTGTAGTTGTGAACTTCAATATAAATCCACAAAATTCAACAAACAGGATTTAATCTAATTTTCATTATAATAGAAAATAAAGTAGATTTGTTTCGGATTTCGAAAAAAAAATGCATGTCCAATAAAAAAACCTTGTGAAACATAACTCGCCTCACAAGGTTTTAATTCTGTTGAAAAAGTTAAACGGTTTCAATTAGTCCGTAACGACCATCTTTTCTCCGATAGACGATATTCGTTGAATTTGTTTCTGCATCGGTATAGACATAGAAACTATGACCAAGTAAATTCATTTGTAAAACTGCTTCTTCGCTATCCATCGGTTTTAAGTCAAAACGTTTCATCCGAACGATTTCTATATCATTATCAGTTTCGATACTATCTTCTTTAGATACATTCCCGTTTGTAACGAACAATTCTTTCCTGCCGATTTCACGGGATTTCCGATTGATTTTTGTTTTATGTTTTCGAATTTGTCGTTCTAATTTATCTGTTATGAGATCAATTCCAGCATACATGTCAGTATTAACTTCTTCTGCTCTTAAAACTAAGTTAGGAAGGGGAATTGTAACCTCAACCTTCGTTTTCTTGTCTTGATACACTTTTAAATTTACATGTACGTTGGCGTTTGGAGACTCTGTAAAATACCTCTCTAACTTAGCAATTTTTTTCTCCGCATATTCTCTCAGAGCTGGAGTTACTTCAATGTTTTCACCACGAACGTTAAATCTCATGTGTGAACTCCTCCTTTTAATAAAACTATATTAACTATATTCGTTAACTAAGTAACAAAATCCTGCTTCATTAGAAAAAAAATTTGTCTATTTTTTTACAGTCTTTCTCCTGCTTATACATAAAATGATTTAGTGCGAGACGGAAAACTTTCCGCGGTGCGAAAAATATCCAACCATTACCAGTGTATTCATGAAAACAGTTTTTTAGACATTATTTGCAAATTTATTAGCAACACTTTATTAATTATTGAACATTTTATGACTGTATTGGAAATAAAACGGTCCTTATCTCAAACAACCAACTAAAAATTCGCCTTAAATACGATAGTTATTTTCGTTTATCGTAAAACACACCATCCGTTTGTAATGCAGCATATGGGTTTCGATATTTCTTTTCGGATTGTTTCTTTTTTTGCAAAATATTTATATCACTTTGGAGGGAGGCTTTAACAGTTTGTAGTAAATCATCAAGCTCTTTATTCAGTATGACAAGATGACGCCCTAACTCTGTTTCTCCCTCCGAAAAAGGTGGTTTAATTTGTTTTAATAACAGTTCCCGTTCATTTAGGAGCTTCTCTACTTCCACAATTGACGCTTCTCGATTATCAGTAGAAACAGCCTTTAATAACTCCACTAATCTTGTGGTGAGTAAATAAAACTCCTTTAAAGGATTCATTACACTTGGCCACCTTTATTATATTGTAATTTCCGATTTGCTTGGATGACTTGTTTCCATGTATCACGAAAATCGGTAACAATGCCTTCAGCGTCTTCTAAAGCACGGATATCATTTTTCACATTTGCTTCAATTAATTGGCGGCGAACAAAATCATACAAAGGCATCATTTGTTTGGAAATTTCCACATCCATTTTTAATGTAACCATTAACTCAGTAATAATGTTTTGTGCCTTCTGGAGGTTAATATTTTTGTCCGTTACATTGTTTTCTTTCATGGCAACTTTCGCCAGCTGGATAAATTTTAAACAACCATTATAGAGCATTAATGTTAGTTCACCTGGTGTAGCCGTATTTACTGAGTTTTGCTGATATGCTTGATAGGGATTTGAAATCGCCATAATGTTCCTACCTTTCTATTCCAATTATACTAATTTGTCGATATATTTCGATATAAGATTAAGAACTCATAATTTGATGAATACAAAAAAATTACATAAAAAATTGGGATAAGTACATCGATTGAGAGTTCGCTCGCTGAATCGCTTTTTCCATTGCGGAAAATTGGGCGTAGTAACGAGTTTCTAACTTTGTTAAACGGTCTTCAAACCGCTCTATACTGGAATCTAAACTATTTAATTGTCGCCCAATAGTAAATTGATGATTGACAGACGTGGCACTTCCAGCCCTTTCGCGAATCCGATTCATCGTATCGGTAACTTTTGTCGACAACCGTTGAATAATTCCATTTTGACTGTCCGTTACACCGGATGCAATAAATAATCTTTCGATAGAACTTGGATCCTCTGCAATAGCTGCTTTCAACTGACTTTCGTTAATTTCAATTTTTGCACTCGTATAGTCTGAAGTTGTTTTTATACCAATGGCGGAAAGAGACTTCATTTTTGGGTTTATATCATTCATATCAACCGGACTATAAATTGCTGAACGGGCTTGCGAAATAAAGCTAGATAAAATAGAATCATTTTTTAGCAAACCGCTTTTCGCCATTTCCTCCCATTTCTCTTGTTGTTTATCTGATAAAGACTCCCGCTCATCATCGGTTAGCGGTTTATAGTCTTTATATTTCGGTTCCATTAATTTTTCTTGGATTTTTTCAACGTGTTCATTGTATTTATCCACGAACGCTTTAATGTTTTCAAATAATTTATCGTTCTCTTGATTTATATTAATTGTTACAGGTTCATCTGTAGTATTATTTAAACTAAAAGTAACACCACTCATCGTGAAAGTATTAGATGTTCTTTGTGTTTCTAAACCATTAATTGTAAAAACTGCATTTTCTCCACCAGACTCTGTTCCATTTTCGAACCTTAAAACTCCATTTAAGAATCCAGATGAAGTAATTATTTCTGGTCCATCTTCATTAAAATTACCCGTTTCTCTACGGTTCATCGTTACTCTGTCTGTATAGGAGTCATAAAACATCGTGACACCGACGTTTGAATTATTCACCCGTGCAAGAACGGTATTTAATGATTCATTCCCCTGTACTAAAAAATTCTCCTTAACAATCCCTTTAGATGTGTGGGTTGTTAAGTCAAAGGAAAAATAATGATGTTTCGATTCGAGTTTCAATTCGACAGTTGGCTTTTCGCTATTGTCATCACTCGGTTCGGTATCGCTATTATTCTGATTAGCTAGTTCATTAATTTTATCTCGAAACGCCTGATTGATGGTTACTTTTCCATCTGTATAATTTATTTCACCCATCTCAGATACTACTTGGCCATTTTCTTTCATGACTAGCTTGTTGGGGTCACTTTCTGATGCTTCAAACGTTAAATCTCCTATTGTCAATTTAACAGAACCTTCTTCTAGAGCACCACGAAGGGAAATTACCTGTATGTCCGAATTCACTTTTTTCGTTTCCACACGTTTATCAGTCACATAATCAACTTTAATAGAACTATTCGGAGCTATAACCTTCCCAAAAGTTAATTCACCTGTTGTTTTATCCACTAACACTTCATTATCTTTCGGCTTGAGTTGGTTCTCTGGCAGACTTTCAAGAACAGTAAATTTTTCCCCATTTACTGTCACTGTCATCGTACTGGTAGGTTCTTGCAATACTACGCCATCGGTTAGCTCAAGAGATATTTTTTCTCCTTGTTTCGTTACAATCGTTTTCGACTCAACACTTCCAGTTTGCCAACGAAAACTATCTGTAAATTGAAAATCATCTTTAATTGCATACAAACCTTTTGATGTATCTATTTTTTTATCAGCAGATTTTGAAATTGCACCAGCATTCACCTTAGTGGCAGCAGTTGCAAGCTGTTTCACTTTAGAAATCGTGTAAGATCCAACACCTGCACCACTTGAGGCGGTTGCAGAAACGAGCTTTTCGTTTGTACTTGTCGCTGTCCTCGTCCGGTAATAACTAGTGAGGCGCATACTCGTTAATTCAGAACGGAAATTCAGCATTAACGTATTTATTTCCCGGTAGCTGTCTCGTTGCCATTCTAATACTTGTTTTTCTTGTTTATATTTATTTAATGGGACACTTTCCGCTTTCATTAAATTCGTGACGATCTCATCAATATTCATCCCACTTGCAAGTCCGGTTACCCGCATAACCATGGATATCACTCCCTTTCCTAAATGCCTAACTCCGTCAATTATTGGTAATGATTACTATGAAATACCCAATTTGGAAAGAGGGGTAACTCATAGCATATTTCCTATCCGTGACTATTTTGATTAATAAAAAGTCATCCACGGATTAAATTTTTTTGTCTACGATTACTCCGAGCATTTCTGCCATTGCTGCATATAAATCCAGCATTTTTTTAGGTGGTATTTCTTTTATAACTTCTTTCGTCGTATCATCCACAACTGTCACATAATATTCGTTCAGTTTTTCGTGGAATTCAAATTTCAAGGAAGTTTGAACCGGATTCAAAAAGTCATTTAGACCTTTAACCATTTCTTCAACTTGTTCTTTACTTTTCCAATGGAATGTTTGATTTCTTTCATTTGTGTTATTAGCCAAACTCATTTCATTGTTCGATTTGTTTTCTGCCGTTCTTTCAAAATTAATTGGGTTTTGTCTAGTTGTAAATACATGTTGCGGGAGTGCAATTTTATCATTCATAAAACTTCCTCCTAAAAGTTCATTATCATAAAACTCCCTTACAAATACGAATGGTAAAAATGGTCGATAAACTACTTCCTTCTTGTTATTCTCATCTATTCTTTTTATCGGATAAAACTTCTATTTATTTAATTTTATTTCACGAAAACTAGTCGGGATAAATAGAAGTTCTTGCATACGAGAGAATGGATAAATCGCATATCTTATAAATTTAGTAATTTGATTCTATTAAAGGAGATTGTTCAAAGTCATATAAAAAACCCAAGAATGTCTAGTTCAAACTTCAAACTTCAACATTCTTGGGTTACATATATCACTATATAGACATCCTTTAATCAAACTTTACACGTACCTGTCTCTACTAGCCCCAACACCGAATATCATCACGAGTATAGTAATTCCCATTAATGTAAGTAACGGGACGGTCCATGCATCGGTCAAATCATATAAAAACCCAATTAATATTGGACCTACTGCAGCCAATAAGTAACCGATTGATTGGGCCATGCCAGAGAGAGCACTCGCTTGTTTTGCATCACGGGCGCGCATACCGATAAAAGTTAATGCGAGCGAAAAGGAACCCGCTAACGTAATTCCGATAAGGATAATTGCTAAAACTAACAACGGAAAGGAACCGCCCATTAGTAAAATGGAAAAACCGATGATGGCCATGCTTGTCATCGTCATCACAACCCATTTTTGTGCATGCTTTTTACCAGCAATCACTGGAACGATGAAACTTGCCGGAAGACCGATAAATTGTGTAAATGAAAGAAGCCAGCCTGCCGTATTGGCACTAATACCTTGATCTTGCAAAATGGTTGGTAGCCAAGCTACAGTGACATAAAATAAGACAGATTGTAGTCCCATAAAGGCGGCAACAAACCATGCAACAGAAGACTTCCAAACGTTGGACGAAACTCCAACAGAAGCCAAGGCCGATTTTTCTTCATTTTTTTTACTAGCTTCGTTTTTTCGTCGATTATTTGCTAAAATAATCCAAACAATTACTGCTAAAAGTGCAGGGATACTCCATAAAACTAATGTGAGTTTCCACCCAAGTTGTAAGTTTACTGCAAGTGGAACACTTAATCCAGAAGCAACTGCTGCTATTAAACCCATCGATGTCGTATAAACACTCGTTAGTAAAGCAAACTTTTCAGGAAATTTCTCTTTTACAATAACTGGTAACAATACATTACTAATCGCTATTCCTACTCCAATTAATAAAGTACCAATAAATAAAAAAGCGATCGAAGCTAAAGATCGTAATAAAATTCCAATAATCAACGAAAATAACCCTACCACTAATGCCGATTCATTAGAAAGTTTTTGCCCAATGATTGGAACAACTGGTGAAAATATCGCAAATACAATTAGTGGTAAACTAGTTAATAAACCCGCAACACTATGAGATAACAATAAATCTTCCTCAATCATCGAGATGATTGGCCCAATTGCAGTTATCGCTGGACGTAAATTAAATGCGACTAAAATAATGCCAAATACTAATAAACCTTTCGCTAATGTACTTTTATTCTCCTGCGCCTGTTGTACATTCATGTCGAGTACTCCCTTCAGATGAAAGCAAGCTATAAATTTAAACTGACTATTTTTAATATAGCATACGAACGATAGATTAAACAGAAAGGAATAAGGATGTTGCAGGAATATTTTGGAACATGTTAGCGAAAAATACGTAACAAACATTAGCCTAGCCGGATATATTATTAGCGTGCTAACTGACAACCGGTGGCGCACACAACGGAGTACTGATTTTTCATTTACAGAATTACAAAACTGTCCATTTCTGATTTCACTATCATTATTCACCATGAACTAGTTTATACAACTTCCGTGGTCTTCCTCTAGAACCGGACTGCTCCTCCCCAGATAGTTTCGCTAATTGCAGCCGCTCCATCTCTTGCAAAATTCTCCGACCATTTCTCTCCGTACTATTCAGCCAACGGGCTATATCTTGCGAGCTAACGAGATTTTTTTGATAGTAACTAGCAAAAGAAAGCACTTTTGAAACGATAGTTGGACTAATCGTTGCATGTTTAAATTTCTCTTGCCAATCCGTTCCCCACACTCGTGATGAAAAATGTATTTCTTGATCGGCTTCTTCCATCACTTTTATTTCCTGGTTTTCATTTACACTTACAATTACAGGCATTGGGTGCTGTCTTGCCTGTTTAAAAGCTTTTCGAACATGATCTTCAGCTTCAATGACTGTGGCACCATAGCCAATCCCAATTCGCACACGGAGATTCGTTAATGGTTCAACTTGATGTAAAAAAGTAAATAAAGAGTTTTGATGAAGATAAAGTTCCAGTTCTCCTCTCGTTGTAAAAACAAAAAACAATCCGTCACCAAGTTGCATCAACGAACCGCTTACTTGTTCGGAAAAATCAATTAAGTACTTTCTTAATTCCAGTTCATGCCGCTGGTAATCAAAGGAAAAATAATGATCATAGTCGGCTGGTGTGGAAATTGTTTCAAAACCGACAATAGCGATTTGTGATTTTCGGTATTTTAAAGAATATGCCCGCTCCTCTAAAATATGTACAATCATTTGGATTGCTAAATTTGTTGGGATAATCCGAAAACATGGAATTCCGATTTTCTGCAATTCTAATTCCACCACTTTAATACATGTAAATGCGACATCTATTTTCCCTGCCTCATACATCGACCGATGAAAATCAATTAATTTTCGGGCTGGTTTATATCCTTCATATGGAAATGCATAATACGTTAAATTTTTTAAAGAATGAGTATTAAAGGCAAGTTCAATTTCATGTTCTAAAATCGTATCGATACTTATTCTTTGTAAAATTTTTCCCGTTTTTACGGTACCTTCTAATAAACTACCAAATAAGCTCGACCCATGCAGCGGTGGATAGCTACCATCTATTTCATCAATTAAACCGAGGTTTAGTGCATAATGATATGGTGCTTGCCCAGAAAACAACCATTGATCAATAGTATCTTTATTTTTTTCGATGATTGTCGCTACTTCTTCTGTCTTTTCATATATGAAGGTGATAAAATCAATATGTGAAAATTCCTTTGTGGCTAGTTGAATTCGATTAACTGAGTCGCTTGGGCCGATTACACCTATTCGCACTTTCATAAAATATCCTGCCCTTCCTGTTGTAATTATGTTTCATATCTTTGAAAATCTCTTCCAATTAATTCCACGTCAGAATTTAATCATTCATAAAGCATATATTAACATATTTACCCTTTATTTCATTGCTTCTAATCGTAAAAAGGCTGCTAATATTTCCGTTCCTTTATGTAAATCATTCAATGAAGTAAATTCATCAGGATGGTGACTTAAACCATCTCGACACGGAATAAACAGCATGGCGGTCGGCCATTTTTGTGCCATATTCATTACATCATGCCCTGCCCCGCTATTCATAACAATCCCTTTATAATTTAAGCTCTCTCCTACTTGTTTTAGTCTTTGCGATAATGATTTATTTAAAAAAATTGAAGGATTATCCACTATTTTTTGTATGTCAATCTGAATTCCACTTTGGATCATTTTTTTCGTGCAAAAGGTTTCAATCTCTGCATAAAGTTTTGCTTTTAAATCGTCATAAACGGAGCGAATATCAATTCCAACTGTCACTGTCTCAGGAATCACGTTCATTGCGTTAGGCTCAACTTTCATCGTACTGACGGTAGCGACGATCGGTCTAGCAAACTCTTTTTCTATTTGAATGGCTCGCTCCTGGACAAATGTAATAAGAGGAGCGATTGCTACAAGTGCATCGTTCCGATGAGTCATCGGTGTCGTACCAGTATGGCCTGCTTTCCCAGTTACTTTTACTAGCAATCGGATGGGACAAGCAATTCCATCTACAACGCCGAAATCTAGTTCCTTATTTTCTAGAACAGGACCTTGTTCAATATGTAATTCAATAAAACTCTTTATTTCTTCACTAGAACGTTCCGCAAGCGGTACCCTTTCCCAAGTTAATCCGAGTGATTCCATTGCGGATTTCAACGTTGTTCCATTCCTATCTTTTAAATTAGCAAAGCTTTCTTTCCATAACCCAGCCATTGCTTTACTGCCAAAAGTAGAAACGTTAAAGCGGCTCGACTCTTCCGATGCAAAGCAAATAACTTCGATTGGATAGTCGGAGATAAAGTTTTCGTCTTGCAACCTTTTAATTGCAGCTAACCCTGTCAGCACTCCCGCTACACCGTCATAGCCACCACCGTTAATAACCGTATCGAGATGGGAACCAGTTGCCACCGCAGGTAAATGTTGATTTTCCCTCGTTTCCCACCGTGCAATCATATTTCCTGCTGCATCCCTTCTTACTGCTAGACCGAGCGAATGAGCAATCGATTGAAACACGTTCATTGCGCTCCATTCCTCTTCACTATAACCTAATCTTGTAAAGCCATTTGCTTTATTCATTGTCGTTGTTCCATTTAATGCTAATAATTTTTCTTCTAGCCAAGATTTCATGCCTCATTCCCCCTCCTTTTGGAACCTCCGTGAATATCTTCTCCTACTCCATTGTTCTACATTTAAGAAGTAGGAGATACTCGTTTATTTGGCATGAGATAAATAATGGACGGTTCGAGCAATTGTCTCTACGGCAATAGATAAGACTTGTTCATCAAAATCAAAGGCAGGATGATGATGACCTGCTGTTAACGGTGTCCCGAAAATGAAGTAAGTCGCTTTCCCACCTTGTTTCCTGACTGCGTTCATCATATAGGTGACATCTTCTGAACCTTTTAACGGCAAACATGGATGAATAGTCGTTATTTTGTGACTTTCTGAACAAGCCTCTCGCACCCACTCTATCCACTCTTTATCACACTCCGCAACTTCAGCGGCCCCGACTATGTCGAGCCTCGTTTCTACATCGTACAACTGTCCAACTGAAGCAATGATCCGTTTTGCTTCGGATTCCATATATTCGTTTAGTTCTGTCGTTTCTCCGCGAGTTTCCACTTCCATTTTTGCCAAATCTGGGATAATATTTCTTCCGCTTCCCGCTTCTAACTTCCCGACATTAATTCTCGTTGCTCCACTGCCATGTCGAGGTATCCCAGCTAAGTGCAATGATGCAGCAGCGGCAGCAAGTAACGCATTTTTTCCAGTTTGTGGGCTAATTCCTGCATGTGCTGAAACCCCTTCATACGTAACATTTATCTTTGTTGTTGCTAAAAACTCATTCGTCGTTGCCGCAATTTCTCCCAGTGTTAACGAGTGAATACCAATATGGCCACCAATAAATAAATCAACCCCATCAAGCCAGCCTTTCTCGACCATTGCCTTAGCTCCCCTGCCCCCTTCTTCTGCAGGCTGAAATAACAAAGTGAATTTCCCTGTTAATTGGGATTGGAACTGCTGAATAAAATGGGCTACACCAATTCCAATTGCAGCGTGACCATCATGAGCACAGGCATGCATGACACCAGCTTTGTTAGATCGGAAATTTTTACGTTTCGGATAGTGGGACAGTTCATCTGTCTCATGAATTGGTAAACTATCAATATCAAAACGGAGGGCAATATGTTTTCCTGGTCTTTTCGTATCAAAGGTGGCAACTAAACCGGTATGTCCCCCTGACATTTTCTCGAGCCAGCTACTAGGAACACCTGCTTCAAGAGCAGATGCCTCACAATATTGTAAATAAGCTTCGGAAGGAAGACCAATTCTCGCCTCAGTTTTTAACGCATCTTTTCCAATAAAAATTGTAAACCCTAATTGTTCTAATGCTTTCCCAATCATGTACGTAGTTTTATATTCGGTAAAACCGAGTTCTGGTTCGGCATGTAAGTTCCTACGATATTCTAGTAAAATTGGCTCAATATCTTGTAAAAAAGAATCTATTTGAAGCATTTATTTTGCCCCTTCTTTCACTTTTGCAAAATTTGTTAAAGCCTCTAAAACAGTAGTAGTCATCACTTCCATTCCAACAGCAATACAATCTTCGTTTAAAATAAATTGGGAATCGTGCAACGGTTTTTGGATTCCTTCTTCCATTTTTGAACCTAACCAGAAAAACGCACCTTCATATTTTTCTAAAAATCGTGCAAAGTCTTCCCCACCAAGGGATGGATTCACTTCCGGTGTCGCATCATTCCCTAAAGCATTATCTGCTGCCTTTTTCACTACATCCGCCCATTTTGGTGTATTCATTGTCGCAGGGTAACCATCAAAATAATCGATTTCAACATTTGCACCGTGAATTTTTGCCGTCCCTTCGACAATGTTGTAGAATCGTGATTTTACGAGAGATTTTACTTCGTTTTTAAACGTCCGAATCGTTCCTTCGAGTACTACTTTTTCAGCAATTACGTTATAACGGTCACCGCCAGTTATTTTACCGACTGTAATAACAGCCGAATCAAGTGGATCGACATTTCGGCTAACAATCGTTTGTAGTTGATTGATTAGTTGGCTAGCAACAATCACAGCATCTATTGTTTGATGGGGCATACTTGCATGACCACCAGAGCCTTGAATCGTTATTTTAAACCGGTCTGATGCACCCATGATTTCATGCGCTCTTACACCAATTTTACCAACGGGCAAATCAGGCCAAACGTGCAAACCGAATATACAGTCTGGTGCAATGTCATTAAATACTCCGTCCTCCATCATCGGCTTCGAACCACCAATTGGTGCATTTTCTTCTGCAGGTTGAAATACGAGTAAGACCGTACCATGTATCTCTTCTTTCATTTCCTGCAATAATCTGCCCACTCCGATTAACATTGCCGTATGGGCATCATGTCCACAAGCGTGCATTTTTCCGGAAACTTTCGACTTATATGGTAAATTGTTCTGTTCTTGTATGGGCAGAGCGTCCATATCGGCGCGTACAGCGACAACTCCGCCTCGTTTCGCACCTTTAATAATGCCAAGTACACCAGTTTTTGCAAAGCCTGAACGGAATTCAATTCCAGCTTCCTGTAAATAAGACTGAACTTTTTTCGATGTTTCATACTCTTCTCCACTCAATTCTGGGTGCCTATGAAAATCTCTGCGAATATCAATTATTTCTTGCACAAATAAATCTGTTAACAATGCTTTTGCTTTCCCCATGTTGTTCCCCTCCAGTTCGTAGTATCACAAAAAGCTACACGACTTACTTACTTATATATGTTCAAAATGATCATTTGGCTGTGACATTTTTTCGTTATGTTAGGTCCAGCCACTAACTTTTCATATGGAATAGATTAGATTAGCGGGTTACCAAAAAAGGCAACGCCGCTAACAATAATAACGAAACTCCTAATCTTGCTTATTTCTCTCTCTATATTTCAAATAAAATACCCTCATTTTTTTATGATAATGCTAAGCATTTATCCGATGATCCACCGGTTATAAATATACTCCAACACCAGGTCCAAACGGTATTCCTGCAAAGGCAAATACTAGCAACATAATGATCCAAGTAGCTAAAAATATTAATGAATATGGCAACATAAGTGCCATCAATGTTCCAATTCCCGCCTTTTTATCATACTCTCTCATAAACGATAAAATCACGATTAAGTACGGGTTCATCGGAGTAATAATATTTGTTGAAGAATCCGCTATTCTGTATGCTACCTGGATAAAACCTGGATGATAGCCAAGATTCATAAACATTGGCACGAATACTGGTGCTTCAAGCGCCCATTTTGCTGAACCGCTGAAAATAAGTAAATTTAATAAAGCAGTAAAAATAACATAGCCAATAATTACTTGCATTCCGGTCATGTTAATCGAACGTAAAAATTCTGCCCCATTGACGGCTAACCATGTTCCTAAATTTGTCCAGTTAAAATAGGCGATAAACTGGGATGCCGCAAATATAAGCACGATATAGCCCGCTAAATCTTTCATAGCTTCAGCCATATATTTTGGTACATCACGAGATGAGGTGATTTTCTTCACTGTCACACCGTAAGTAACCCCTACAGAAATGAATAGTCCTAAAATAATTGGAATAATCCCGCTTAGGAATGGAGATGGAACAATTCCACCTTCTTCATTTCTTAGCGGAGAATCTGGCCAGAAAAGCCCTACTAGTACAATTGCTACATAAATGAATCCTGCAATTACCGCATTACGAAGTCCCCTACTTTCAAGTGCTCCCACTTTTCCTGTCTCTTTGGAAATTTTTCCTTCATATTTTCCTAGTCGTGGTTCAATAATTTTTTCAGTAATTAAACCACCAATAATTGTTAAAACAAAAACAGATGCAGACATAAAATACCAGTTATCCACTGGGGTAACGCTTACATTCTCATTGACCATCTTTGCTGCTTCGGTACTAATACCAGCAAGTAATGCATCTGTTCCAGCAACAATTAAGTTAGCTGTAAATCCAGCACCTGCACCTGCAAATCCCGCAGCAAGTCCTGCTAACGGATGCCGACCAATTTGGTGAAAGACCATTGCTGCAAGTGGTGGAATTATGACGAAAGCTGCATCTGAAGCGATATTCCCCATAATACCGACAAAGACTACCGAATAAGTGACTGATGCTTTCGGCGCATTTAAAATCGTCTTTTTAATTCCTGTTTCAAGTAACCCAACCTTTTCCGCTAACCCAATACCGAGCATCATCGCTAATACAAGGCCTAATGGCTGGAATCCAGTAAAGTTTTTTAACATCGAGTCTAAAATGTATAGCAAACCTTCTGCTGAAACTAAACTCTTAATTGGTAATACTTCTTTTGTCCCTGGATGAATGACTGTTGCGCCCAAACTGGATACTAACCAAGATAGTAAAATAATAAAGACCGCTAAATAAATGAATAGCATAAACGGATCTGGCAGCTTATTCCCTGCGCGCTCAATCCCATCCAACAGGCGCAAATACCCCTTCTTTTTTTCCACTTTTGTCGTCTCTGGATTTGGATTAACCATAAAATTTCTCCCCTCTCTTTACGGAAATATTCCTTATTATTTCCGTTATTAAAAACATATTATACTAATCTAGAAAATATTGCAACAACGGTGCCTGTCCCCAACAATTCGCAACATTTGCAATTGTTGGGGACAGGCACCGGCACCACGCACACGTTTGCCACGTTAAAGTTCCCGATTGACTATTTTTATTTAGCTTTTTCCCTATAAAAAAATGTTTTTTTAAAAAGATATTGTATTTTTCATAGAATAATAGTATTATTTTAATAAAAGTGAAATTGTTTACAAATCAAATCATTGCGCAAATTGTGCAAACGATTGCACAAAAGTAACCGTAGCTTATAAAACATTTGATTGCTATCAAATCACTCATTTTTGTAAGCGCTATTTTGTAAGCGTTTCAACACGCAATTTACACCAATATTAAAGGAGGTGAGCATAAAAGTCTCACTTTATATAAAAAAAAATAAATCAAGGAGTGAATGGTTTTGACAAAGAGAATGAAAAAAGCAATAACATACTTAACAATCTTTTTATTATTATTTTCCGTCAGCAACTCCGTGTATATTCCGAACACCTTTGCTGAGGACTTACCAGAAACAGTAAAGGATGCCAGTGATATTCCCGAAAACACATTGCGGATCCATTACCAACGGGAAGATGGAAACTATGAAAATCTTGGATTATGGTTATGGGGAAGTGTTGTAGAGGAATCTCAAAATTGGGCCACTGGTGCAACACCTTTTATAGCTGATCAAACCGATGATTATGGTGTCTATCTCGATATTCCGTTAATAAACAACGCAAAACAAGTCGGTTTTTTAATAGTGAATCGGGAAAATGGAGATAAAGATGGTGGCGATAAGTTAGTAGATTTTTTCCACCCAGCCCTCAATGAAATATGGGTGAAACAAGGAACAGACGAAGTATTTGTCGTGGAACCTGTAGAACTTCCAGAAAATACAATCCGGATTCATTATGAAAGAGAAGATGGGAATTACGATAGTTGGGCAGCATGGATTTGGGGAGATGTAAAGACTGCTTCAGAAAGTGTTGGTAGTTGGCCTAACGGAGCTACAGATGCAGCAGGTGTTGGCAATCATGGCGCGTATTATGATATTGAGCTAAAAGAAAATGCAAAAAGTATTGGCTTTTTATTTGTGAATAAACAAGCAGACAAACAAACAGGCAATTATGAATATTCCCTACCAACTGGTGTGAATCAATTTTTTGTAAAAGATGGAGATGAGCAAGTGTATACAACTCCTTTTGGAACCATTCCAACAGAATTAATTTCTGGGGATTTATTATCTGACAAAAAAATACAATTGAGATTTTCAAAAACAGAAGAATTAGAGATAGAAAAGTTACTAGAAGAGGTAACGGTGAAAGACAAAAATGGTGTTACCGTTCCATTAACAGATGCAAAAATTATTAATGAAAAATTAGTGGAATTATATGGAACGTTCGACTTAGAAGCACAACCATTCCAAGTTACTTATCAAGAAAAGACCATTAGTGTCGCAGGTGGTTGGAAAATGATTGATGAAATGTATGGCTATGATGGAGAACTAGGTCCTACATTAAATCAAGATGGAACAGCAACTTTGAAAATTTGGTCACCAAAAGCAGATAATGTATCCATTATTTTATATGACAAGGATGACCAAGATAAAGTAGTGAAAGAAGATATTTCACTCACTTTAGGTGACCGCGGTGTTTGGCAAGTAACATTAAATAAAGAAAATACTGGTCTAGATAGTTTAAGAGGTTACTATTATCATTATAAAATTACTCACGGTGAAGAAACGAATATCGCCCTTGATCCTTACGCGAAATCATTAGCAGCATGGGCAAATCCAGAGTCTGGTGGTAAATACCCAGTTGCAAAAGCAGCGATTGTAGATCCTTCGACAATCGGACCGAAACTAGATTATACTTCTATCGACGGATATGAAAAACGAGAAGATGCGATTATTTACGAAGTACATGTTCGTGATTTTACATCTGACCCTAGTATTGAAGGTGAGTTAACTGCCCAATTCGGTACATTCAAAGCATTTATTGACAAACTAGATTACATTCAATCATTAGGTGTTACACATATTCAACTGTTACCAGTTATGAGCTATTTCTTTGTTGACGAATGGAAAAATGACGAAAGACTATTAGAGTATGCTTCAGAAAATACGAATTATAATTGGGGTTATGACCCACAAAGTTACTTCTCCTTAACGGGGATGTATTCGGAAAACCCAAATAATCCAGAACTACGGATTGCTGAGTTCAAAGAATTAGTGAACGAAATTCATAAACGTGGCATGGGGGTTATTTTAGACGTTGTTTATAACCATACGGCAAGAATAGAGCTATTTGAAAACTTAGTGCCAAATTATTATCATTTTATGGATGCAAATGGCAATCCGAAAGAAAGCTTCGGCGGCGGTCGTTTAGGAACAACTCATAAAATGACGAGAAAATTCATGGTAGATTCAATTACTTATTGGGTCGATGAATTCAAAGTGGATGGCTTCCGTTTCGATATGATGGGTGACCATGATGCAGAAGCAATTCAAATGGCATATGATGAAGCAGCGAAACTAAATCCGAATATTATCATGGTTGGTGAAGGTTGGGTTACGTATGCAGGTGATGACAATGAACCAGTGCAACCAGCCGACCAAACTTGGATGCAGTTTACAGATAGTGTTGCTTCCTTCTCTGATGAAATTCGCAACGAATTAAAATCAGGTTTTGGTAGCGAAGGTCAACCTCGTTTCTTAACGAATGGTGCGAGAAATATTCAAGTAATCTTTAATAATATAAAGGCACAACCAGGGAATTTCGTAGCAGATGATCCTGGAGATGTTCTTCAATATATTGCGGCACATGATAACTTAACACTTCATGATGTTATTGCTCAATCAATCAAGAAGGACCCTGAGTTCTTTGAAGAAGAAATTCAAAAACGAATTCGCCTCGGTAACTCGATGATTTTAACAGCGCAAGGAACAGCATTTATCCATGCAGGACAAGAATATGGACGAACGAAACAATTTAAAGCAGAAACAGATAAGGCTCCTAATAAATCGACGTATATGACGGATGAAAATGGCAAACCATTCACTTATCCATATTTCATTCATGATTCTTATGACTCGACCGATGCAATTAATATGCTTGATTGGAAAAAAATGACGGATGAAGAACTTTATCCATTGCAAACGACAACTAGGAAATTTACTGCTGGTCTAATCCAATTAAGAAGATCAACAGATGCATTCCGTTTAGGTGAAAAAGATCTTGTTGATCAAAATGTTACGTTAATCAATGCGCCTGAAATAAAAGCAGAAGACTTAGTCATTGGCTACCGTACTGAAGCAACTAATGGTGACGCCTACTATGTATTTGTCAATGCAGATGATGAAGAACGGACATTAACATTAAACGAAGACTTAACGAAAGGCGTTGTCCTCGTTGATAGTGATGAAGCTGGTGTGGAGAAAGTTTCTGAACTTACTGGCGTGAAGTTGACGGAAGAAAATATCACCATCGATCCACTGACAACAGTTGTTGTTAAAGTAAGTGCGGATGGGGATAAAACGGAAGAACCAGAAAAACCTGGAGATGGTGGTACTACTCCGGAGAATCCAGAAAAACCTGGAAAACCTGGGAATGAAGGCAATACTCCGGAAAATCCAGAAAAACCTGGGAAGCCTGGGAATGAAGACAATACCCCAGAAAATCCAGATAATGATGGAAAAACTCCTACAGACACGAATAACGATAAAACGGATGGAACGAATAACGATAGCAAACCACTACCAAACACTGCAACAGGTAGTTACAATTCGTTATTACTAGGATCTTTCCTATTAATTGCAAGTTTAACAGCATTCTACTTCGAACGGAGAAGAAGGAATGCTTAGATAAAATGTAAATAAAAACCTGTCACTTAATTTTAGTGACAGGTTTTTTTTATGATTTATAAACATAATTAAGACATTTTCTTTTAAGCCCAACATCGTTTGCAGTTACGAACTTACAATAAAAGCGACCATATTCATTGGCCGCCTCTACTAATCTAATTAATTTTTTAGAGTGATTTTGTGGCATACTCCAAACGACCCTCTTCCACAATGTTTTCAATTGTTTCATCCCGTTCAATTGCTTGAATCATATTTTCAGCAATTAAACGAACGATAGGAACGGCTACACTATTTCCAAACTGTTTCCATGCAGCAGTTCTACTTACTACGATCTTAAACGTTTCTGGAAATCCTTGCAAGCGGGCACATTCTCTTGGAGTTAACCTTCTTGGATTTTTTCCTTCTTGGGGAATAAGAATCTCACTACCATCTTTATAATATCTTGCGCTAAGAGTTCTACTGTAAGAATCTAAATCTGCTAAACCGTATCCGAAACCATTACCTTTTGCAGCATGTTTTTCTTTGTATGCTTGTAAATATTCCCATAACTTATCCGATAAAGTATATTTATCATCTACATTATCCTCTAATATAGTACGGAGAGCAGGACCTTCTTTTGGAACTTCTGGAAACTTAAATTTAATTGGTTTCTTAAATCCTACAATATAAATGCGTTCTCTATTTTGCGGAACTAATCCCTTTGCATTTATTACGTCATCATAAACGGTATAGCCTAACTCATCCTCTAATATTTTTTTAATGACTTTGAATGTTTTCCCTTTATCATGGTTTCTTAAGTTCTTAACATTTTCTAATAAAAAGGCTTGAGGTTGTTTTTCTTTAATTATTCTAGCTATATCAAAAAATAATGTTCCTTGTGTTTCGTCTAAAAAACCATGTTGTCTTCCTAAACTATTCTTTTTACTAACACCTGCTATACTGAACGGTTGACAAGGAAAACCTGCAAGGAGAATGTCATGATCAGGTATTTCTTTTTCGTCAACTTGTCTAATGTCTCCAACTGGTGTTTCTCCAAAATTTGCCTCGCCCTTTTCTGGTTACAAATTTAGAGTTAACTTTATTGGGAGTTTCATGTTTTGCCCATGCTGCTAAGAAGCAATCGTCCATCTCCACTTTCATGTATCCATCCACTTGGAATTAGTTCCTACTCCTCCTTGAGTACGTCAAACTAACTCTATTATTAATATCGCGTACTTTCCTTTTTATTTAGCGTTTTTTTAATAATTTTGATATATTTTATCATAATGAAGTATATTCATAGAACGACTTCCCTACTCATATTTTCGCCAATTTACGTTGGATATACCATGAAGTTATTTCACTCTTCTATATTCAGGAATAATCATCAACACAACCCTTGCAACTATTCGAACATCCAATTTTATCAAAGGATTGAAAATGTTTCGCCATCCTGAAAAAAAGCATTTGTTTTACCTTCCTCCAATATTATTTATTTCTTATTTCTCAGCAAATTTTAATGTAATTCACATGTACATCTCATTAACTAAGTATATGATAAAATAAAAATACATATAGGAGTTGGAATTATGAAATCATTTATCATAAAAATTATTGGAGTATGTGTGCTATTATTTGGAGGAATTTATGCGGCGACCTATGCTTGGGGTTCTTCTGATTCATCTGATAGAACCAAAACTAGTCAGCAATCAAGAGAACAACTTACTAATATAGAAACTCTACCCGAATTTGCAACGATTTCTGCAACTATAAACATAGAGCATGTAACGTTTCGAGTTGCTAAAGATAATCCCTATACACGGGTGATTATTTTTCAAACTGTAAATAAGAAAGATGGCTATAAAAGTATTTTTTCAAAAGAAAGTAACCATTTAAAAATTGTCGATTTTAATAACGGTATATTGTTTAATCAAGCTATTAATGGGAACGATTTACCAAGGATTGCTTTTAATCAGGAAATAGACATATCCCCCTGTTTCTATGTCCTACCCTCGTCCAAACACCCTTTCACCCTTACTCTCCCAAAGCCTCAACCCCATTTTCACGCCCCAAGGCAATGTTAAATAGTTCTTCCCTCAAAAGCCCATTTTTCGCCTCTTTTTTCGGTTCTGGGTTGTATCGAATATTCTGGAAATGTTAAAAAGATTTTCCCCACCTTTGGGGAAAAGTATTGAGGTATAAAAAAATTCATCCCGTTGGGAAAAATAACAGAATAAAGATTGGAGGTCGATTTTAAGCTGCGAGGAAGAAGACTGATACGGAAAGAGAAAATGATAAAAACGATTGGAATCCTTATTGGACAAGGATTGAAGGGACTTCTTAACTTTTGAGTTAAAAAGAAAAAAGACTGGACCTGTTATTGATCCAGCCTGAATTGTATTGATTTATGATTGAAAATACGATTGAAACTCTTTTCTCCCGCCCTCTTTTTTCAATTCTCTTCTCTCCGCTCCAGGTACGAACTTTTTAGCAGGAGGGAAGGACTTTTTAGCAGAGGTTCAAGGATTTTAACAGGGAGATAAGACAATTACCCTGAATTTGCAGAGTTATCCACGATTACCGATTTAACAAATTATACTGTTCAAACGGTAGAGGATACTAACGGAAAAAGGATATTGCTTTTTAAAAACGCTGAAGGAAAAGCAAAATATAAAACCATTTTTACGAAAGAAACGGGACAAATGAAAATAATCCCTTTATAATTTACAAATAACTAAGGTTCGTAAAAGCCTATCCACCTATATGAAGGGTAGGCTTTCGAATTAAAAAATGTTATACCTAGGGCTCCAGCAACTTCCAATTAGTAAAACTCAACCCCAATTTCTTTTATTAAACATCATTCGTTAAAAACTGCTACGTGTCCATTCTAAATTTTCCATATTTTTTTCGAATTTTTTACTCCCAGTCCTATTATTTCATCCAATGTAATGAATTGAAACTGTAAATGTAATACAATAATTATATAAAAGAGTGAAATATATGGAGGAGCATACTAGATGGAGAGACCTTACTTACTCGACCTTCCTTACGAGGAAAGAAAATATATTCATATAATCAAAGATGAGCCCCTTCTCATGTTAGATATGGCGGAAATGGTTTCACTGACAAATCCAATTGTCGGAAAAGGACTAAAGGTAGCAAAAGCAATAAAAAACAAGACAATGAAAAATAGAATTGAATCACAAACATACAAATGCACACGAAGCCAGGTTTATGGAGTCTTGTTTCCAGAAGATGGGATTCCTCTTAATAATACAACCTATATCTGTAACCCAATTGATACGCGAAGATATTACCGAGTAGATGACTTTCATCAAGAAATGGCAAATCATAAAATTTACGAAGCTATGTATCTCCTACGCTCATTAGGAGCAGCAGAAATAAATGTATTTTTTAATGAAGAAATACATAAAAATGCGGACATCGGATTTACATATGGAAAATTGTCAAGCAACAATAGTTACACTTCTAACCGAAACGAAAGAATGGATTTTCAAACAACATATGAACCTAGCAGCCAGCCACCTTTTATTCCAGATGATATTTATTGGTATAAACACGAAGCACAATGGCGGCAAATTGCAATTGAGCGAATCAATCGGCAATTAAAAACATTTAAGCTAACTGTCGAAATAACGGATGACTTCGGTATTAATGCCGACATTGTCGCTATCTTAAAAGAAAAGCAAGCAACCGCTTCAGGCCATTATAAAGAGTTCAAAAAAACCTCTTTAGTCATAAGCGGAAGATTTCGTTAAGTATTGAAGATTTGAGAGCATATTTTAGTTTCCCTTTTCAAATTGCCACAAAATTATACGTACTAGGAAATACTAGACAAGAAAAGCTACGGAAGAGACAGATCGTAGGAACAAAGTCATAGATTTTTTCGAGTCTTCGTGGCTTCCTTCCGTTTCTATCAACAAGGGTTACTTTTTAATAAAAAGCAACAATCTCTTTGAAAAGAGTCAAATACTTATTGTTCTTTAACCATCCATATCGTTCCTTTAGAACATAAAAAGAGAACCCTAGAAAATCTAGAGTTCCCTTGAATTGTTCTAAAAATTAACGAAGAAGTTGTAGAACTCCTTGTGGTTGTTGGTTCGCTTGAGCCAACATTGCTTGTGAAGCTTGTGCTAAGATTGAGTTCTTCGTTTGTTCCATCATTTCTTTCGCCATATCAACGTCACGGATACGAGATTCCGCAGCTGTTAGGTTTTCAGAAGATGTGCTTAAATTGTTGATTGTGTGCTCTAATCGGTTTTGAACGGCACCTAATTTAGAACGCTGAGTAGAAACCTTTGTAATTGCAGTATCCATGGCCTCTACAAATGATTTAGCATTTGTATAATTATCTACAGTACTATTAGTAATTCCTAACCCATCAGTGTCCATGGCATCAATACCAAAGCTAATTTCTTCACCGTTTGCGCCAATAGATATTTTCATGTCAGAACCTGTTAATTCAAAGGCATTTGCAGCAGCATAGGTACCATTAGTTCCACCTATACCATCTGCAAGGTTTGCATTAACAGTAACTTTAATACCTAAAGAAGAAAAATCAACATCTTTCGTGTCAAATGCACCAGCTGCAGACATATCAATATTTATTGTTTGAGATGCTTCTAAGGTATTTCCTGCATAATTGTATCGTTCAACAGTCATTGTTTTTGCGGAATCATCATAGTTTATTTGATACTTCGCATTATCTTCTCCACCAGCATCTTTTACCCTAGCACCTGTTACCTCAATATTAGCAATACCATTAGTTGCTGTTAATGTAGTGCTTTTATCAAATGTTGAAGCATTAACCTTTGCAGCTAAACCACCATTTAGTAATTGCTTAGTGTTAAATTTAGTACCTTCTGCGATATTGTTAATTTCGGCTTTAAGAGCAGTTACTTCTTCAGAAATCGCATTGCGGTCATCAGTAGTTAAGGATTCAGAAGACCCTTGTACACCTAGTTCACGCATACGTTGTAGTATGCTGTGAGTTTCATTCAGAGCACCCTCTGCAGTTTGAATCAAGGAAATACCATCTTGAGCATTCGCAGAAGCTTGGTCTAATCCGCGAATTTGTCCACGCATTTTTTCAGAGATTGCCAATCCTGCTGCGTCATCCCCTGCGCGGTTAATACGAAGTCCTGAAGATAATTTCTCCATTGATTTCATTTGCCCTGCTTGAGCACTACCCAACTGACGATACGTATTCAATGCTGCAATGTTGTGATTAATTCTCATTATTATTTCCTCCTTGAAATTTGTCGGTTCACGTCCTTGTGAGCCATGTTATTTTGTCTAGGCTAATTGAGGTCGGCCGCCCCCTTTTGCCCTTACAATTCTTATATCGACAAAAAACGGAAGATGTTTAGTCTTCCGTTGAAATTTTTTATTTTGTTTGGGACTTTTTGATTAGGTCGATTAGACTAGTGGTGGCTACAGCCCGTTTATTTTCTTCCTGGATTTGGGCATATATTTCTTGCCGGTAAATTTCTACATTTTTCGGAGCTTCGATACCGATTTTTACTTGATCACCTTGGATCGATACTATTTGGATTTGGATGCCATCACCAATTTGAATTGCTTCGCCTTTTTTTCTCGATAAGATTAGCATCCAATCACCCCTTTTGTTGTGCAGGTGTTTTCTCAAATATGTGATGTCTTGTTTGATATTCGGTATTATTTAAAATCACCTGTTTTGCAAAATTATTTTTCGAATTAATAATAATAGGTGCTTGTAAATTAGCTGTTGTGTCAGGTAATGGATCCCGCACCGTTAGTATATTATACACTTGAACCTCTTCTACTCTTTCGATGGCAAGTTGCTCAACGACACTATCTTCTAATGAAAAATCATATTCCTGAAAAAATAAAAATGGGTTCGTGATGACGAATGCAAGTTCCGCTGTTTTTACTGATTGCATCGCATGGAATACTTTATCGTCCGACAACGGTAAAATTACAAACTCTGTTTCCATTAAAAAGCCGGGAATTCCTGTTTCAAATGTAATGATGTCGCTCTCTTGTATTTCGATTTCTCCAAAATATTTAGTGTTGATTTTCAACGTATTCACCTGCTCGCTTTTTCTTAACCGTCTAGTTATTCTATTTTACCTTATATTGTTTCCTCAAATAAATGTAAAAAGTCAATTTTTAATGAATTCCATTGTTCAATGGTGATATCGACTTTTCCAGGTGTATAGTCATGGATTACTTTCTGTTGTTGGACAGTAATTTGTGGTTTATTTTCTTGTACATCTATATGGACCTTTGCCGGTTGATAGTGAAGTTTCACACTACCAGGTGATGGAATCCAACCAATATTAAATTGCATGTCTGGCTTATTCCCGTTTTCTATTGCTTGTGAGGCAAAGGGATTCCCGCCATATTCAATTTTCATCATTTCATCACCTTGGCGTCGTCTCCGCTCTATCCCACTCATCGCGTCTTGCATTCCTTTTGTTGCTGCTTCCTCAGTAATGATTGCCGAAGACTTATAACCCATATCAGCCCATGCTTTTGACTGATCAATAGTCAGTTTTCCAGGTGACGTCTCTATTTTCACATCTGCATTAGGTTGTTCTATCTCCATTACAGGCTTTGGCTGTTCAATCCTTTGAACGCTTTTAATCGTATGAAGTGCAATCTTCATATCGGTTGATTGAATTTGAATTTGAGGGAGTTTCATCATACATACCTCTTCATTCATTTAATAGTTTCCTACGTGACTTTTCTTCATTCCTGTGAAAAATTACTTCACTATGTAGGTGTTAGGACAAGATAAATGGTAAAAAAACTTCCTATTAAAAAGAAAAGCTATCCTTTTGTTGGGAATAGCTTATCGTAAAAAGTCTAGTAATGAAGGTTGGATGATTCGTGCACCGACACTTAGTGCGGCACGGTGAATTGATTCTTGTGTTGTTAGTTCAATAATAACTTTTTCAATATCGACATCTTCATTTTCTGATAAAACTTTTGTAGAGATAATTTCCTGTTGGGCGAGGCGGTCTTCCATTAGCTCCACACGGTTTTGCTTCGCACCGACATCTGCTTGATATCTTAAAAAGCGATCCATTTCATTGTCTACTTTGTCCAAAAACTCACCAATTTCCACATCAGTTGTTTCCGGATCATTTAATGCTTGGACTAACTGTTGGATAGAACCATCTTCTTCCAACATATTCCCAAATAAATCACTGCCCTTCACATTCACAGGCATCGTTATTCCTTCAAAAATTTCTAGATTAATAAATCCCTCTTCTGGGGAAAGTTCCTCAAACTTGCCATCAGGACGATCATTCGTCTTTATTCCATTAAAAATATATTTTCCGCCAATTTGTGTATTTGAAATCGTAACTAGTTGATTTTTTAACTGTTCGACTTCGACACCAATTGCCTGTCGTTGGGATGATTCAAGCGTGCCATTGGATCCTTGTACAACAAGTTCACGAATTCTTTGTATCACTTTCACACCATGACCGATAGCATCATCAGTCGTGTCAACCCAGTTTTTCACTTCGCTTATGTTTCGATTATATTGCTGAACTCGATTTAACTCGGAACGATAGCCAAGGCCAAGCATTGCTACAACCGGATCATCGGAAGGTTTTGTTATTTTCTTTTGTGAATTTAATTGGTTTTGTAATTTCCCTAGTTTTTGATAGCTGCTGCTTAAATTTCGCAACATATTGTTTGATAACATCGATTGGGTGACTCGCATTATTCCACCACCTTTAAGATAACCTTCTATATTAAAAAACTATTGTGTTCACTAATTATATAAAAGAGAAGCCATCCCATCTACTGCGTAAAATAAGAAAGAAACAAAGATTAGCGTTTACCTCCCTACTACACCCATACCGTTAATAATTTTGTCAATCATTTCATCAATGACGGTAATCATTCGAGCTGAAGCGTTATAAGCATGTTGGAAAGTGACTAAATTAGTCATTTCTTCATCCAAAGAAACTCCATTAATCGAGGACCGATTATAATCGACGGAATCTAACAATATTTGGGAGTTTTCCATATCTTTATTCACACTTTGTGACGATACACCGAGATTTCCGATGATTCCTGCATAATACGAATCTATCGAACCGTTCATCCCCGCGGGAACATCTACTTTTGTTAAGTAATCATTGAAGTTTTTTGATTTCACTTTTGCCAGTGCAGCTGCATTACCGTTATCACCAGAGTCACCGGATTTACTACCAGCAGCAATAAGAGCAGGATCTTGTACGATTGCTTGATTGACTCGAATAGTTAGTGCCGGATTTTTTTCATCATATTCGAAAAAGTCCCGATCTGATTTTTCTGTTGCTCCTAAAGCATAACCATTTTTATGAACTGCGTTAAATTCATTGGCAAATGCCTTCGTTAAATTATTAATCTTTTCTATCATCTCAGGGTAATAGCCTTTAGATCCGCTATCCGTAGAGTAGCCGTAACTTTCTATTAATCCAGCGAGTTCTCCGGAGAATTGAAGGTTATTTAACGTAATATCGCCGACTTTCACGGTAGCAATTTCGCTCCGATAACTTTCCGCATTGTTATCTTTATCCATCACGACGAGATTATTTTTTCCTGTTCTCCCCGAAACACGATCAACAGTAATTAATGTCGCCTGTGGTGAGTAAGGAGAACCATCTTTTTGAACTAGTTCAATTTGATAGAGCCCCACTGCGGACGGTTCATTTTTTCCGTAGTTTTTTGGAATAATATTCGTAACTTTAATATTCACTTGTTTTGATAATTCATCGACAAGTAAGTCACGCTTATCGTATAGATCATTAGGTAACTGACCGTGTGGTTCGATACTAGCAATTTGTTCATTCAATTGATTAATTTGCTCAATCATTCTATTAATATCATTTACTTTTACATTAATTTCATTACCAATGTCATTCTTTACACGAACTAATGAATTATAATAATAGTTCAATGTATCTGCGACCATTTCACCAGTTGAAGCAACTACTTCCCGTGCCCCTGTGTTTTCTGTGTGATTCGTTAAATCTTGAAGCGAGCTCCAAAACTTTTCCATCACACTGTGGAGACCGCTATCTGTCGGTTCGTTCATAATATCTTCCATTTTTGATAAAGAAGTGTTTAAGGAGCTGTAATAACCTAATTTGTTATTTTCTAAGCGATATTGCACATCGAGAAAGCTTTCCCGTACCCGCTGAATCGTACCTGCTTCAACCCCTGTCCCTAATTGTCCCGGAATACCAGGGCGATTAATGCCAGTTCCTGGATAGGGATTTGATGGGGTGAAATTCACTCGTTGTCTCGTGTAACCTGGCGTATTGGCATTGGAAATATTATGACCAGTCGTATATAAAGCGGAACGTTGGGCGTTTAACCCCCGTTTCGCCGTTTCTAATCCGTGAAATGTCGGAATCATTGTTTGTACCTCCGTATCTTTGCCTAAGCAAAGTGAAAATCGATAAACACAGTTTCCTATCCCAATTCAAAATTACACTCGTGAATTAAAGACGGAAGTATGATTGTAACTAGTAGATTGGTTTTTCTTCTGCTGTGGTCCATAAGTTACATTATCCGGTTGGGGTAGGAGCATATTCAGTGAAAAATTAACGAATTGCAATGATTGATGAATCAGTTGTTGGTTCAACTCATTTTGGGCTTTCAACTTTTGTAACAGCTCAGAAAGTTCTTCGTGAATTTCGGTTAGTTTTTCTTTCTCACTTCCTGATGCTAACTGAATACAATCAAGTAAAGTTGCTGTTTCATATCCTGCTAGATTTTTAGTCCAGTTAAGCCGTTCATTTTCTAACGCAGTAATTGCAGTTATATGTGTTTGCTCTGATTTCATTATTTGGTTTAGGGCGTCGAGGTCACCATTTTTTATCACTTCTGATTTGTTTTTGGCGATCGTATATAAGCTCTCATATAGTTGAATTAATTTTAACAATGTAGTAATGAAAGGTTTCCATGTCATTAGACCTCACCCTTTTCTAAAAATTTTTCGCACATCACTATTTATCTTTGTAATATTGATGAATACTTTTTGCCAGTTGTTGATGATCCACTCTGTACGTGCCAGTTTCAATTTGTTGTTTAATTTCGGCAATCTTTGCTTGTCTCGCTGGATCTGTTTGTGCTTGTTGCTGAAGTTTCAATGCTTCTTCGGATATTTCTATTTGATCACTTTTACTGTCTCGCTTACCGATGTTACTATCCGTTTTTACTAATGGTTTTTTATATGGATTAATGCCGTTCGGTCCAAAGTTAGTAATTTTCATTATGAACCCTCTCTTTCACTTGTAGAGTCACTTGACGTTCTTGTACTTATTTATTTTATCGTCTCAAAAACCGTTTTGTTTAGTATTATTTATCAATTGTTTAACGGTAATTATTGTTATTACTTTTTCCGACGAGCGGTTTCGTCCATGGTAAAGTACGTTTTTTCCCGTTCAGCGATTTCTGCTTGTCTCGCTCGCTCTTTTTCAAAACTATCTAAATCCGTACGTAGTTCTTTCATACAAGTTTCGCATATTTTTCCAGTTTTAATAGGCCGGCCGCATTTTTCACACGGATAGGCTAAGTTTGGAAACTGAACGAGGCGAATTCGTCCTTTTTTAATAAATTTTAAAATTAATGCTTCTTCTACACCTGTCTCGTTAATAATTTGCACCATCGAAGCTGTACGATTTTCGCGTTTTTTCAAAAAGACATTTACCTTTTCAAAAGCTGCTTCTTCTTCCCGATAGCAATTTTCACAAATATCCCGAATGGAATTTTTTACAAATAACTGGCCGCAATTAGCACAATTTTCTAGTCCCATTGTTGCTTTCCCCTTTCGTTTTCTTATCTCAACTATAGCTTTTTGTTTTTGATGAAAGTTTTCAATATTAAATATCCGTTTGTTCTCTACCTTTTATTATACAACCAACAGGGGAAGGTCGCGCAAATAGTGTTACCCTCTACCGATTGTGATGGAAAACACTTTCCCTGCCCCTCGTTGTTTTAATAGTTTCGCCGCTTGCCGTAACGTTGAACCAGTCGTGTAAATATCATCTAGTAAAACAATCATTTTCCCTTCCAAATCACATGCTTTTTGCAAGGAAAATACTTGTGGAAGGCTTATTCGTTCTTGGCGTGATTTTTTTGATTGTTTTTCAGAATGAATGCGTGTTAACAGGGCGGTCGTTTCAATGTTTGCTGCCGTGGCTAATGCTTCCGCCTGATTAAAGCCCCGCTCCTGTAACCGTTCCTCACTTAAAGGAATTGGCACGACGTAATCAAAAGCTAATGTCTCTAAAATAGTTCTAATTCTTTTTGAAAATATTTTAGCTATTTCATAATCCCCACGATATTTAAAAAGGGCAATTACTTCCGCTAAAAATTCATTATAAGTGAATAGTGAAAAGTTTTTCGTTAATGTCCCTTGCCATTCGAGGGAATTTTCCCACCGGATACAATCGTAACATGTATTTTCTCGCTTAAATTTTTCATCCAAATTTATTAAAGAACGGGAGCATATGTTGCACGTAGGTTCAGCTAACTTTTCTAACTTTCTTTCACATTTCTCACATACATATTTCTTCTCTTGATCGATGAAAAAATAGTTCCAACTAATCGTTGGCGTCATTTCATCATCACAAAGTAAACAGTAATCTTGCTGATAAAAATTCAATGTCACACGACCTCTCTTTCTATATCGTACAAAATGAGAGAATGTTAACCGAATAATTCTCGTAATTTTTGTTCTTACATTACCTTGTCATTCAATAAATGAGCCCTTGTTTTTTTGCAGCAGTGTTCATTCGTAATAACTGATTACGCGCTCTTACCATTGCCTTCGTTTTTCCTTGGTGAAAAAAAGCGATATCTCCTGTTGGATATTTCGGGTTGCGTCCTACTCTTCCAGAAATTTGTACGAGAGCACTTTCAGTAAATGTATCATCTTCCGCGCCAACTACTGCTACATCTATATTCGGAATGGTTACCCCTCTTTCTAAAATGGTCGTTGTCAATAAAATCGGGATTTCTCCAGTACGCATTGCTTGAACTTTTTCCTTTCTGTCTGGGTCTTCCGCATGTACCGCCATTATTTTTCCGTCATATTGTTGAAATAATGGCAAGGCTTGTTCCATCAATTCAATATGGGGAAAGAAAATAAACGCTTGTTTACCAATTTCTAACCGGTGTATAAACCAGTTCCGAATTGGTATGGGAATTTTGTTTTTTGAAAAAGCTTTGCGCCAGTTTCCCGTCCAAATAAATCGAGGAATTGGTAACGGGTGACGATGAAATCTTGCCGGTAAAATAATATGATTCCTTTTGCCGTTCGTACATTCTTTTTGCCATTCTGCACTTGGAGTAGCTGTTAGAAAAATTAATGTACTATTAGGTTTACGAGCCTTTTCTGCGGCAAATTGGAGGATTGCTTCTGCGGAATACGGGAACGCATCCACTTCATCAATGATCATGACATCAAATGCTTCGTGAAACCGGATTAATTGGTGGGTAGTTGTAATAGTAATTGGGGAAAATGTATTTCGGTCTTGGCTGCCTCCGTAAAGAGCAGTGACGGGAACTTCTGGGAAAATTTGTTTAATGCGGGGAAATAATTCTAGTACAACATCGGTTCTCGGGGTTGCAATCGCCGTTCTTTTACCGAGTCGGAGAGCTTCATTTAGCCCAGCAAACAGCATTTCTGTTTTACCTGCTCCACATACCGCCCAAACTAATAGCTCGGAACGCTCATGAATTGCCGACACGATTTTTTCGGAAGCTTTCGCTTGGGATGGGGAAAGGGTGCCTTCCCATTGAAGGGCATGTTCATAACGAAAACGTGGTGGAGGACCTATCCAGCGATAAAGTTTTTTACATTCGGTAATTTTTCCCATAATGATACATTTCCGGCAGTACGTGCATTGCTTTTGACAGTGATAACACGGATATTGGCATAACAGTCGTTGTTCTTCGTTACCGCAACGGTGACAGCGATAGTGATTATCGGTATAAGTGATACCTGATACCGCTTCGATAAAGCCAGCTTTAATATGCTGTTGGATTTCTTCGATTGGAAAAGGGATTTCTTCGGCTAAAAGTTGCCTGCCTGATAAGTGGTGTTGTAATTTTACAAGAAAAGGTGATTGATTGATGGAATTTTTTTCATGAAGTTTGTTTGACTGGGGGTGTTGAGTTCTATTAAAGGGGGGAATACTTCGTTTTTCATCAGTACCGCCACTAGATGACACGAATAATGTATTAATCTTTTCGTGAATCAATCATACATACCTCCTCGCTATTTTCTAAATGAAATAAATGAAGGACAAAATCTTTTTAGGCTATTTGCCCTTCATCATCCTTAATACATATAAAATAATATTAGTCCGAACCTTTATCTAAATGAATAAAAATACGTTATTATTACAGTTTCTTCATCCAGCCCATACCCATTGCACCTTCACCTAAATGGGTGCCAATAACCGGACCGAAGTAGCTAATGGAAAATTCAACATTCGGATATAGGCTTTCTAATTCTTTTTTCCATTCTAGTGCTTCTTCTTCCCGTAATGCATGTATAATAACAGCTTGATACGGTTCTCCTGACTTTGCATCTTCGCCTATCAGTTCAACGATTCGATTCATTGCCTTTTTCCTTGTACGAATCTTTTCGAATGGAACGATTACTTTGTCTACAAAGTGTAGCAGTGGTTTTACTTGCAATAAGCTACCAATTAATGCTTGTGCACCTGAAAGACGACCACCACGTTGTAAATTCGATAAATCGTCTACCATAAAATAAGCACGGGCAGATTTTTTTAATTCGTCGAGTTTCGCCAATATTTCTTCTGGTGATTTTCCTTCTTTTGCCATTTTTGCAGCCTCGATAACGTAAAACCCTTGGATCATACAGCTAATTTCCGAATCGTACGGATATACTTTAATCGATTCAACCATCGTTCCAGCCGTCACTGCTCCTTGATACGTACCACTAATACCGCTAGATAAATGGATGCTTATAACTGCATCATAATTTTTAGATAAGTCTTCAAAGACGTCGACAAAATTTCCTGTAGACGGTTGTGTAGTTGTAGGAAGTACCCCTGTTGTTCTTACCTTTTCATAGAAATCATCGGCAGTTATTTCCACTTCTTCTTTATATGATTCATTCTCAAAGACGACGCTTAATGGAACCATTTGAATATTTAACTGTTTTCGCAGTTCTTCTGGTATGTATGCAGTACTATCTGTGACAACAGCAGTTTTTACCAAATTATACCACCCTCTCTTCACTATTTTTTTAAGCGTGACTAATCCATTTTAAACTATTCGACATGAAAAGTCATTTTCCTTTATAGAAGGAGCAGTTAAACGAGTTTCTCTTTAAAATGATAAAAATTCATCTATAACGTTATACAGAACTTGTACATTTTGTTAACGTTTTCAAAATTAGGTAAAAAATCACATCGTGTTAATGATGTGATAAAGTGATTTTAACCTACCTCGACCCACCCTTTTTTAATTGCCTCTACAACGGCCTGGGTTCTATCAATGCAGTTCATTTTTTGTAATATATTACTTACGTGGTTTTTCACAGTCTTTTCGCTAATATACAACGTCTCACCGATCTTTTTATTACTTTTTCCTTCTGCTAATAATTGCAGCACTTCACATTCTCTACGGGTTAATAAATGGTATGGTCTTCTAATATCTGCATTTCTACTATAGGAGGTTCTGTGGATTGGCTGACTGACTGTTGTTGCACATGCTAGTTTTCGGTACTCTTTCACTAAGTTATGGGTTACTTTTGGATGTAAATAGGAACCACCATCGGCTACGACCTTCACCGCTTCAATTAACGATTCTACATCCATCTCTTTTAATAAGTAACCGCTAGCACCTGTTTGCAATGCATGACTAACGTAAGTTTCGTCATCATGAATAGATAAAATAATAATTTTCGTTTTCGGGTATTTTTGCACTAGTTCTCTTGTCGCTTCCACCCCATTCATATGTGGCATATTAATATCCATAATGACCACATCTGGTTTCAACGATTTTACTAATTCTACTGCTTCATCTCCGTCTTTTCCTTCCCCAACCACTTCTAAGCTGCTCTCAAACTCTAAAATCTTTTTAATTCCTTCACGATACAATTGATGATCGTCTATTATTAAGATTTTTGTCTTTTTCAAATTGTTCTCCTCCTGTTCTCCCTAGTTTTTACCATCACCATATACTATTGTTTCATTGATTGGTAAAAACGAATTCCCCTTAGTTTGACCATTTTTTAAAATTAATACGAGAGTTATCGCTTTAAGAACTAGTGTTTATTCTGTAATTGGGATTTGAATTAATATTGTCGTACCTTTACCGATGCTTGATTTAATGTGAAACGAACCGCTAAGTAATTCTACTCTTTCTTTCATACCTCTTAACCCAAATGTACCTTCTTTTTTCTCTGTTATATCAAAACCACATCCATTATCTTTGATTAGTGCGATTACCACTTTGCAATTTATTTCAAGTTTTACTTCAATGTTAGTGGCATTCGCATGTTTTAAAGCGTTTTGAACAGATTCTTGTACAAGACGAAATAGGGCTATCTCCATCTTTGGAGGAACTCGCTTATCTTCACCGATATATATAAAATTAATATACACCGATTTGTTGTACTCTTCTACAGTTTGTAAATATTTTTTTAAGGTAGGTACTAAACCTAAATCATCCAATGCCATTGGACGGAGATCATATATCACACGACGGACTTCATATAAGGCATCGCGAACTGTTTGCTTTAACGTGCGGATTTCCTGTAATGCCTCTTCTACGCCTCTTTCTCGATACATTTTTTCTACTAAATCCGAACGCATCATCACATGGGCTAACATTTGTGCAGGCCCGTCATGGATTTCACGTGATAGCCTTTTTCTTTCCTCTTCTTGGGCTTCGATAATTTTCAGACCAAATTCTTGTTTCTCTTTTGCATCTGCAATATACTCTGATATTTGTTTTATATCATTTGTTAAATAATTCAAGATGACATTTACTTGTGTTACTAAGTGATCTGCTCGATCAATCGTTTCTTGCAGTCCGACTAATCTGCGCTCTAGTTCATCTCTTCTTTCTCGAAGTTGTTTTTCTAGTTGTCTCGTTACTGTTAGTTTCGTTTGTAGGGAGTGGGCTATTTCATAAGCAGCTCTTACTTGTTCTTCATTGTATTTATGAAAATACATACTCACTTCTGACAGACGTTTACGTGCTTGACGAACTTCTTTGTCTAAACGTTCCTCTTCATCAATCACACTTGCTACTTTTTCCTTAATTTTTTTTAATTCATTAATGATCGATTCATAATCAACACGGCATTGTTCTCCAATTTGAAAAATCTCATCTTTACTTTTATCAACCGTGGAAATCATTTTCTCTAATATTTCATCCAATACTTTCGTATTTAAGCTCTTAATAGCCATTTTTCTCCCCCCTTAAAGGGTAAGACTGATACCCTTTTGAAAAATTGCGTATTATTCTCGATGCAATGCTAATGAGTTTTTTCATGATAGGCATATGAATATTGTAACATATATAAAAACTAGTGATTCAAAGATCAAAATGTTAAAGAATCCCAGTATCGTAATCTCTTATGTAGCAAATATTACTATAAATAAAGGTAAAAAGAACCGTTACCCCAGATTTTACTACTCCTTCTTACCTATTAATATATATTGTAACGCGAAAGTAATAAGTATGACTAGCATAATTATTCTGAAAAGACTAGTTTAGTATAAAAATGATTCTTAAGATATACGTGAAAGGTTGGACAAATAGGACTTTTTTATCGGTAACGGGAAAGTTCCCGCTTCGGTGTCACATTTTTATAGCTGTTTTTGTAATTTTGTTTCTTTTTAAAGGTTAATTTCCGTTTCATAGTCATGATGGAAGATGAGCGCTTAGCCAACAGACAGTTACAGTCTGCGTTCTAGATGTAAAAAAGAACCATTCGTTTTAACAGACGCTTTTTGCACAAGAAACTTTTGTCACGGTTTAGTCATAATTTCTTATATAATACCACGAAAATAGACTTATAAACCGTTTTAATGAAATATACCTAAAAATTTTCCTGAATTTCTAATTATATTGGACTTTTATCATAAAACAATCGATAAATGATTTAAAAATGGGTTCGTGCAATTTAGGAGTTTCGACTTATCATTGGTGGTTTGTTGGAAAATTAATTCATTAGTTGCGCATCCTTTTTTCTACAATTATAATAGAGGAAGTATGGCTTCCTATCAGATTGAAAGCCTATTTTCATGGTTGTAGCCATGAAGTTTTTTTGAAAGGGGCGATTATTGTTGCGAACTGATTATTTGACAGTAAAAACGACAGGAGAACATGAAATCGTTATACAAAAATCGCGTTTTATTGCCCATATTAGTAGAGCAGAAACGGAAGAGGAAGCTCAAGACTTTATATTACAAATAAAGAAACAGCATTGGAATGCGACACATAATTGCTCCGCATACTTAATTGGGGAGCATGATCAAATTCAAAAAGCGAACGACGATGGTGAGCCGAGTGGAACCGCTGGTGTCCCAATGCTAGAAGTATTAAAAAAGCGTGAGATAAAAGATACGGTCGTTGTTGTTACCCGCTATTTTGGCGGCATTAAACTAGGTGCTGGTGGATTAATACGCGCATACGGTCGAGCCACTTCCGAATGTCTGAACGCAATCGGTGTCGTAAAACGTCAATTAATGCGTGTCATGCACACCTTTATCGATTATACTTGGCTCGGGAAAGTGGAAAATGAATTACGTTCATCAATTTTTGATATAAAGGAAATTCATTACTTAGACAAAGTTGAAATCGAAACGTTTATTAAATATGGTGATGAACCGAATTTTTTGAACTGGATGACAGAGTTAACGAATGGACAAGCAGAAATTATTGAAGGAAATTTGCAATACTTGGAGATTGATTGTAACGAAAATGATGCATAACTAATCTAATTAGTGTATCTTTCTTTAAATATCTTTATAGTGTACTAGCATACAGAAAAAATATGTAGTTTGCTAACTTTATTAAAAAGGAGAAAAAACGATAAATGGAGAATAGTCGTGTGAAACGTAAACAACGTAAACGGAAATGGTTGTGGGTGTTAATCCCATTTCTAGCACTTGTCATTGGAATTGGTATATACGGGTGGCAGTTAGCATCAAAAGTTGCCAGTGTCACTAATGAAGCTCATCAACAGCTACAAAGAGGAGAGAAATCAGAGCGCCGTATCAATCCTGTCTATCCAGGAAAAGACAATTTCTCGGTACTATTTATAGGCGTGGATGAACGTGGAGGTGAAACTCTTTCGCGTTCAGATGTATTAATATTAGCTACCTTCAATAAAGATGATAAAACTATTAAAATGCTTCATATCCCACGAGACTCTCGTGTAGAAATACCTGGTTATTATGTGGATAAAATCAATCATGCCCATTTTCTTGGCGGAGTTGACTTAGCAGTTGATACAGTTGAACATCTTTTTGATATTCCTGTTGATTATTATGTTAAATTAAATTTCACTGCATTCATTGACATTGTCGATGCCCTTGGTGGGGTGACAGTTGAAGTTCCATTTACTTTCCAAGAGATGGATAGTACCGATAAGAAAAATGCCATTACATTAAATGAAGGTATTCAAACGTTAAATGGAGAAGAAGCTTTAGCTTTCGTCCGAATGAGAAAAAAAGACCCACGTGGTGATTTCGGTCGTGGTGATCGTCAAAAACAAGTAATAAAAGCGATTATTGAAAAAAGTGCATCCTTGAGCTCTATCACGAAATACGATGACGTACTAGATGGAATTGGCAACAATTTAACAATGAACTTAACATTCCAAAACATTGTTGCTCTTCATCCATATGCGAGTTCCTTAAATTCGATTGATTCATTAGCATTAAAAGGGGACGACACGTACATTAATCGCGTCTATTATTACACACTAGATGAGTCATCAGTACAAGAAATTTCTACTACGTTAAAACAACATTTAGGTTTAGAAACAGTAGCAACAACTCAATCCAACTAACGAGAAAGGACTGTTTCAAAGGTGATTGAACCAGCTTATAAAGATGGTATTCATCACTTTGAAACAGTCCTTTTTATTATATAAATATACACTCACACCCGAAAACTTCCATTGTAATAGTGACATCACACAAGTGTGAACATTATTTCACTTCTATACCATCACTAATGGAAATAGAGGCACTTCTGCAAAAATTACCGATTCCTCGATTTTGTCGATACTTTCAGCGTTTCAATTAAGCGTAGTATCGGTTTATATTGCTGGTTAATTAAACCAATTTTTTCAATCATTAATTCGAGCGACAACAAGATAATTGCGATGAGAAAGATTGATCCCCACACCGTTGTCATGGAAAAAATAAATGCGAACATCGCAAACATCGCACTAATTGAATAAATAAGTATAACCGTTTGCCGATGGTTAAATCCTAACTTTAATAAACAATGATGTAAATGTGATTTATCTGGCGCCGATATTGGCCTTCTATTTACAATTCTCCGGACAATCGCAAAAAATGTATCAGAAAGTGGAACTCCTAAAATTAAAATTGGTACAACAAAGGAGATAAACGTAATATTTTTAAATCCTAACATCGATAACACCGAAACCATGAATCCTAAAAACAACGCTCCTGTATCTCCCATAAAAATTTTCGCTGGGTGAAAATTATACGGTAAAAATCCGAGAATACTGCCGACTAATATGAGTCCGACGGTTAATACGAAATAATCAGCCATAATGAACGCCATTCCAGACATAGCAATTAAAGCAATCGCCGAGACTCCAGCGGATAATCCATCTAAGCCGTCAATTAAATTAATCGCGTTTGTTACACCAATAATCCATAAATAAGTGATCGGTATTGTTAAATAACCAAATTCTAACACTCCACCAAGTGGTAAATTAATAAAGTCCACATCGATGCCACCGTAAAAAATAATTACTGTTGCGGCAAGAAACTGGCCAAGCATTTTCGCTCCTGGTGATATAGTATATTTATCATCAATAATACCGACGATTAAAATAATAAATCCTCCTAAAAGAATTGCTGATAGACCGGGATGTGTTGGTTTAAAAAGCAGCATGCCAATAAGAAAGCTAATATAAATTACTAAACCTCCAAGTAATGGCACAGCATGCTGATGCACTTTCCGTTCATTAGGTTTGTCCATGAATCCAGTCTTTTTCGCAAATTTAATAACAAACGGAGTTATGAAAATGGATGAAAATAAGCTTATAATAAATGTTAGGAATAACATTGGAATCCCCTCTTTAATCTGTTTAAAGGCAATTATGTTCCATCACTTTAAACATCTTCGCAATAAAATAACTTATCCGATTTTTATTACTTATTTTGTAACACTTTGTTGGTGAAAAATCCGCTACAATCATCCTTGATTAAGCGAAAAACATTCTTTTATATTACTTTTTACACCAACCCTTATTCTAACAAACTTCACAATATATACAAGCTAAATTATGACAGGTAACTTTAGGAAACGATGAATCCACTGGTTTTGTTGGTTTTCTATCATTTCTTTCTTACCCCAACATATTAGACGTACTATAAATAAAAAAGTTACATTAATGTATTTTGTAGAGGGTGTTATAAAGGTTATGGCTATCACTTAGCACCGTCTAAGATTCGTTTGCAAGCTACACGAACACGAACGAAAGATTGGCTGGAGACAATCACCCTTTATACGTTTTGTTTTTGTAACGAATTTTCCTTTAAAAAAATGCGATCCACCACTTTCTGTGATGAGTGGCCAGATTCTAATGCACAAAATTTTTCATAAAAATCCGCATAGTTTTCAGCTAATGACCAATTTTCGTTTTCCAATCGTTTAATTTCGGCAATTACTTCTTCTGTCGATTTGACTAGTGATCCAGGGGCATTTTTTTCTAAGTCAAAATAAAAGCCACGCAACCGCTCTCGATAATCCTCGATATCATATGTATAAAAGATCATCGGCCGCTTCAAGTTAGCAAAATCGAAAAATACGGAGGAATAATCGGTTACTAAAACATCCGAAATTAAATATAACTCCCGAATATCCGTGTAATTGGAAAAATCAAAAACAAATTCTTTGTACGGCGATAAGTCAAGTTGTTCTCCAACTAAATAGTGGAGTCGTAAAATTAAGCAATAGTCAGTTGCCAAGTGTTTCATTTGATCTAAATCCAAATGTAAATCAAAGGTATATTTCCCTTTTTCGACAAATTGATCATCTCGCCATGTCGGTGCGTATAAGATGATTTTTTTATCTTGTGGCAAGTTTAGCTGCTCTTTAATTTTCTGAATTGCGTCTTCATTATTTTTTTTATATAAAACATCGTTTCTCGGGTAACCTACTTCCAAGATTTCTTTTTCAAATTGGAAAGCACGACGAAATATTTTAGTCGAGTATGGGTTAGGTGAGATTAAATAATCCCAATTTCTTGATTCTAGATAAAATTCTACCTTATAACTATTTGTATCCGTTCCAGGCATATATACTTCTTCCATATCGGCTGCTAATTTTTTCAAGGGGGTGCCGTGCCACGTTTGCAAATAGGTAGTATGTGCTGGTTTCGGTATCCATAGCGGCATCCTGCTGTTAGTAACCCAATATTTTGCTGTTGCCATTAAAAATAGCCATTTTATCGAGAAACGTTTTACAGGGACTATATCTTTCGAGTCAAAATTATGCTTAAATTTCGGATCAATACTCCAATACATTTTATAGTGTGGGTAATTTTCTTTTATATACTCATAAATCGCCCGTGGATTATCAGAATATTGTCTGCCGAGAAAACTTTCAAACATGATGACGTTTTTCCGTGCAGGCAAAAGACTTACTAATTGAAAGGTGATTTTGTATAAAAAAATAAAAAAGTCTTGACTGCGAAGTTTTTTCCACCAATTTTTAGTAAATCCTTTCTTATCTGCTTTTTCCATTAAAGCTAATCTCCTTTAATCAGTGAGCTTGCTTTGTTTCAAGTTGTACTGATTTTAATAAATATTGCCCAAAACGATCACTAGAGTGACCTTGCGAATACGTATTCCATTCATTTTTAAATTGACTTATCTTCTCCAGATCATAATTATTCGTTAAAATCACCTTGATAATTTCTTCTGATGAATATACGACCGGACCTGGAACTAAATGCTCATACTCCCCCCATAATCCGCGCTTTTCTGTATATTTTTCTATATCATATGGATAAAATATCATTGGCTTCTCTAAAAGCGCAAATTCATATGGTATCGAAGAATAGTCGGTTATCAAATAATCAGCGATGATTAATAAATCGTTCACCTTTGGATAAGAACTAAAATTATAGACAAATCCATCATTATTTATGTTTAAAGCATTTGCGACCAATGGATGTAAGCGGAACAACAAGGCAAACTTTTCACCTAGTCCAGCCTTAAATTTTTCGATATGGATTGCTATTGTTTGTTCCTCATCACGAAAAGTTGGTGCATATAGAATTATTTTTTTTCCTTTTAGTTCTGGATAAGCTTCGTAAAACTGCTTCCTAATTTGCTCATGTTTTCTTTCATCATAAAAAAAGTCCGTTCGTGGTATTCCTAATGGCAACATATTTTCTTCTGCGAGACCAAATGCTTTTTGAAAAATCGTTGCCATTTTTTCAGAACCGACCAGTACTTTATGAAATTGTTGATACACCTTTTTGAACCGTTTCATTGCCTTTGGCGAGCGATATTTGTTCGACTCATCCTCGAGCCCAAATTTCTTTATCGCACCGGCTGCATGCCAAACTTGAATACATTGGACTGATTTTTTAAATTTTACCGTCGCTAAAAATCCATAGTAATTGTCGACTATAACGATTTTTGCTGTGGCTAGATGGTAAATGGACAGGATGCTATGTTTTATATTTGGTGTTTCAAAATAATACGCATTCGCTGTTGTACTTTCCGCTTTTACGCTTTGATAACAATTTTTCCGGCACAGGAAGACAGTCTGGAGGCTGTTATTTTTCTTTTTTAACGCCTCGTTGACAGCAATATTGTTTTCCGGAAAAGAAGTAACAAAAACTATTTTTTCTTGCAATGTGAATATTTTCGCAATATTGAACAATATTTTAAATACAAATAAATAAAGTTGGATTGCAATTTCCCTAACCATTTTTCCGGGTAAACAAATCCTTTTTGATTTTTGTTGTTGATATACCGATTGTTCTTGGCAAATAGATAACCTCGCAATAATCTTTTAAGAAATCAAATTTACCTTCCCAATCATCTCCCATAACAAAAATGTCTACATCATGTTTTTTTACATCTTCAATTTTTTGATCCCATGAATATTCAGGGATTACTTCATCGACATACTTAATTGCTTCTAATACGACTTTGCGGTTTTCGTAAGTATGGTATGCTTTTTTATTTTTTCCTGCATTAAATTCATCTGTAGACAAGGCTACAATTAAGTAATCGCCTAGTTCTTTCGCACGTTTTAACAAATTTATATGTCCCCAGTGTAACAAATCATATGTTCCATAGGTAATTACTTTTTTCATCTTTACCGCTCCTTCACTTAATCAAAACCTAATTGTTCATATAGGCATTTTGATATATGAGTTTGTTGTAACAAATATATAGATTATTTTAAGACTTTCTATAGTTTTTGTAAACCAAAGCTAATTCATACAGTAAAATGAAGCACCAACGATAACCATTTACTGCCTGCATGACAAAGTAGGCAAAAGCCAAAAATAAACATAACCCTGGGGACTGTCCCCAACAATTGTGAATTTTTTTAATTGTTGGGGACAGTCCCCCTATTGACGTGTATCTAGCATTAAGAATACTATAGATACGAATGTTATTTTTGATTGTTAAGGTAATTTAAATAAAGGAAAACTATTTTGTAACAAACATTAGTGTAATTGTAAAGGGGCGAAAGTGTTGAGAACGGATAAACTGGAAAACAAAAAGAAAAAAAAGCGGCGTTATAAAATATTTTTTATTATATTAGCGGTATTCTTACTTGGCCTGGGCGGGTACTTATATTCAATTTTTCATTCTGCAAACAAAGCATTGGATGCAATGCATACACCAATTAACAAATCAGAAAAACGGGAAAAAGAAATATCATTAAAAGAGAAACATCCTTTTTCTGTACTTCTATTAGGTGTAGATCAACGGAAGAATGATCGAGGGCGCTCTGATACGATGATTGTCGTAACAGTAAATCCAAATGAAAATGTAATGAAAATGCTAAGTATTCCGCGTGATACGTACGTGGATATTGTTGGTCGTGGAACGAAAGACAAAATTAATCATGCCTATGCCTTTGGCGGAGTGTCAATGTCTTTAAAAACGGTTGAGGAATTTCTTGATATTCCAATTGATTATTATGTTCAAGTAAATATGGAAGGTTTTAAAGACATTGTGGATGCTGTTAATGGGGTTACAATTAAAAATGATATGCACTTAACTTACGGCGGTTATACGTTCCCAGAAGGAGAGTTAAATTTAAACGGGAAGGAAGCTTTAACCTTTGTTCGAATTCGGAAAGAAGACCCTCGTGGTGATTTCGGACGTCAATTACGGCAAAAACTTGTCATTCAGGCGATTTTAAATAAAGGCGCTAGTATTTCATCGTTATGGAATTATAGTGATATTTTTAATGCATTAGGTGATAATGTAAAAACTAATCTAACTTTTAACGAAATGGTAAACCTACAAAAAAACTATAAAGGTGTACAAAATAATATCGAGCAATTACAGTTTAAAAATGGAAAAGGTGGTTATATTGGAAAAGTTTGGTATTACTTTGCCGATGAAGGGGAACTGGCCGATTTTCAAGAGCTGTTAAAAGAGCAGTTGGAAATTTCATAGTTACTTGATTAAAAATAATATGTGGAAAAAAATGGATCCGTAGGAGAATTCGTTCAACCTAGGTTCCTTTTTCATTTCTCCTTTATTTGTTTTATTTTCAGCTTTTTCTATTTTCTTTTTCTTTCACGTTAGTTATACTATTAATATAGATAATTTTCTTTTTTTGTTACAGTTGAATTAAAGAAACGAATTTGTGGGTGATGTGGATGAAAAAAGCTTTAAAGGTTTTAATGATTTTATGTTTTGCTGTCGGAATTGGCCTTGTTGGGTATTCTGTATATGAAATTGCTTCTGGGGCAATGAAGGTTGAGCAGAAAAAAGTGGAAGCGAAACAGTTACTTCGAGAAGCTGCTAATAACCAAAAAGAAAAAATGGAAAAAGGGGAAGTAGATCCAGAAGAAATCACTTATGATCAAGGGCAAACAATTGGTATTTTATCCGTCCCAAAATTAAAAAGAGAATTACCAATTGTTGAAGGTACAGATGAATATGATTTATTACAAGGAGTAGGCCATTATTCTGGTACAGCGCTGCCTTTACAAAATGAACAAATCGTATTATCAGGACACCGAGAAACTGTTTTCAGAGGTTTTGATAAATTAAATATTGGGGACATTTTTGTAGTGGAATTACCATATGGAAGTTTTGAATATGAAATATATGAAACAGAAATTGTTGATGCAGATGATCGCACAGTTATTCGCCCAAGAGGTGAAGAAATTTTAACCGTTACTACATGTTATCCATTTACTTATATCGGTGATGCGCCAAATCGGTTTATTTTTTACGCAAAACCAGTTAATCAAAATAATGAAGGAACATAATAGTACTGAAGCTGGGTTAGCAGCTTCTTTTTTTTGCACTTTTAATAGTAGCAACACTATCTTTTACCTTTGCACGTAATGTTGAAGGATGACTATTACTTTCACAGCATAACGAGTTCCTGTAACAAATAAACCGATAATCGAGAGCAAGATTTCCTTAACGGTCGCTACACTAGTTTGCGAGAGTGAACATTATTCTAGTATAAAAAAGAGCTTGTTTAAGCGGAATTAACCACTTAACAAGCTCTCTTTAATTACTATGGAAGTAACAAAAATGAATTACACTAACTTACGACGTCTAGCGAATGCAAATATTCCGCCAAGAGCAACTAAAATTACTCCAGACAATAGGATATTGTATGAATTTGTTGCTGTTGAAGGAAGTTTATCGCCATCGCCTGGTTTTTCATTGTCACCTGGGTCTTTGCCTGGATCTTCGCCGTCGCCTGGATCTTCGCCGTCACCTGGGTCTTCGCCTGGATCTTCGCCGTCACCTGGGTCTTTGCCTGGATCTTCGCCGTCACCTGGGTCTTTGCCTGGATCTTCGCCGTCACCTGGATCTTCGCCTGGATCTTCGCCGTCACCTGGGTCTTCGCCTGGATCTTCGCCGTCACCTGGGTCTTCGCCTGGATCTTCGCCTGGATCTTCTTCATCAGTCTTGACAATTGTTACATACTCCACAGTTTCATTACCAGCTAAGTCCACTACTTTCACTTCAAAAGTATTTTCCTCAGCAGGTAAAGAAAGTGTTTGCGTAATTGATTGCTCAAATCCTTTCATTCCATAAGGACTAGATAATTCTTGTTTAAACACTTCGTTATCATTGACATAAACAGCAATTTCATCGAAATTATCTTTCACATCGATGGTAACTTCCATTTCTTCTGTATCGGTGGAAACTGTTTCAGGAGCATTAATCGTAAGCTCAGCCGGTGTTGTATCAACAAAAATTGGGCGAACGATTTGCGCTTCATTACCAGCAGCGTCTACTGCTTTAATTGGAATATCGTGTTTTCCATCTTCCAATTCTACTACTGCGAAATAGTAAGTAGTATTTTCGGATGGATCGTAGAATAGTTCTGCTTCTTCTCCGTTAACAGTAACAGACTCGATTACAGATTTATCTTTAACATATCCGAAGAATTCTACTTCATTTGTATCATGGATACCAAAATACTCTGGTAATTCAGAGAAGATTTCAGGTGCAACCTCATCTTTACCCTGCACAAGTACCTCGATAGTTGCGTTACCAACATTATCCACAACTACAACTGTTAAAGTTTCATCTTCTTTCAATGCTTTTGCTAATTGGTATTCCGTTTGTTCTGGTGATAATGCATCATCACCTAGGACTGATTTGTTATCTACTAGGACATCCCAGTATGCTACACCACTGAAGTCATCAGCGAAAGTAGCACTGATTGTTCTAGTTTCCGCGTCATAAGCTGCTTCAATAGTTGGGGCTACTGTATCCACTTTTACTTTGAATTCAAGTGTTTGTGGTTTAGCACCTGCATAATCAATAACAGCTTCTAATTGTAGATAGTATTCACCATCTTCAACTACTTGTCCATTAACGGTACCATCCCAAGCCCAACCTGCATTTAAAGTATATTCAGGCCCTCTACCACCGTCAAAGTAGTTTTTGCGTAAATTAGTATCTGTTCTAATCGTGCGCAGAACATTTTTATCTGCATCGAGCACCCGAACAGCAACATTTTTCGCATTTCTTAAGAATGATACTAAAGGTAAAACTTCATCAAACAAGCCATCACCATTTGGTGAGAAAAACACACCATCTTCATCTTGTTCTACGAAGTATAATTCTCCATCAATCGTTACAAGAGTTTCTGTATTTCCGTAATAAGTAGATGGATCCCAACTTGGTGCATCAAAAATTGGTGCTTTATCCCATTCACCTTTAAACCCTGCAAACGGGACATTTAACGATGGGTTGTTATCTGTTGGATCTACTAAAGTAATAAAACCATCTAGCCAGTAGCCATTAGTGTAAATTTCCTCTAAGTCTTGAGATAATTCTGAATTTGGATCTAACTCGATAGTAACATTTAAGGTTGCTTTTGACTTTGCTGGAATTTCAACGGTTGGATTCGACTCCCCATTAACTTTAATTGTTGCAGCTTCCTCATCAACTAGACTTCGCGCACCCAACAAGTTCGGAGATAATACCCATTTTCCAGAAAATACAGGATAATCTGTTAAAACATCTCCTTGAACATTATAACTTACATTCTCATCTGAATAGTTTGTTGCTGTCAATTCAAATGAGATTGAGTTTTCTTTTACTTCTTTTAGTGCTACTTTCGCCTCTTTCGTAGCTGATTCTGTAACAACTACTGGAGTATTTAAAGCAGCATTTAACTGCATTAAACCAGCACCTTGACGACGAGGTGAAATTGGTACCCCATAGTCATCTAACACTATTTTTCCTGTATTCATTAATAGATTTTTCGCTAAATTAACTCTATCAGCACCAGTTAATTTAAACTCGTTGTCTACTCTTTCTAACACGAGAGCTGAACCTCCAGCTACATGTGGAGCAGCCATAGAAGTACCGCTCATGATGCCATATTTATCATTATTTAGTGTTGATAAAATATTTCCGCCTGGTGCAGTGATTTCTGGTTTAAAGTCTAAGTTTGGTGTTAATCCCCAAGATGAGAATGCACTCATTAGACCAGCTTCTGGATTATCAATCGCCGTTTGCCCACCAGTAAATGTAACGGATGCGCTCTTACCTTCTTGTAAAGCTGCAGCTAATTTGTCCCCATCCACTTTTAACATGAATAGTTGTGGGATGACTATTGCAGCATCAGTTGCCATATTTACAATGCCATCTGTGTTATTGTAAATAATCACACCTGCTGCACCCGCTGCTTGAGCATTCAATGCTTTATCTGTAAATGCAAGGTCTCCACGGACAACTAATGCATATTTTCCTGTTAAATCAAGACCTGCAAATTCCTCAACTGACCCTTTGCCAGCATATACAAGTTCAAATGTTTTTTGTTCAACATCATTTGGGTGAACACTGCTAGCTGAAAGGAACGCAGCAGTTACAGTTTCTCCATCAATATTGTATTCAAGAGCATCTGTTTCCATATGAGAGTTTTCGAAAGATGCTACTTGAAGGGATTCATAAGATAATCCCGGAGATCCAACTAAGCCATAATCAGGGTTGGAAGCCCAAATTAAATCACTTCCATACGCACCAGCACCAAAGTGTTGGGAGTTTCCTGCTGAAATGGACATTAATACACCATGTTCAACAGCGCGCTTTACAGCTTGTTGTTCTGGATCTTCAGGCGAAACAAAACCAGCTGTTGCACCTAAACTCATATTAAGTACGTCTGCGCCGAGTTTAATAGCATCGTCAATTGCTTTTACATACACGTCACCAAAAGTTGATGGCATTCCAGGATCATTACCAAATACTTTCAATGCTAAAAGCTGGGCTTCTGGTGCAACACCTTTAATTCCACCATTCTCCTCATCACCGTTCGCACCAACAGTACCTGCAACGTGTTGGCCGTGCATCGATGCATCAGTACCTAAATCACGAATTTCAAATGTTTGGTCCATATAGTTATAGCCATACGGGACCTTATCCGTGTAAAACTTACCTGGAAGACTTTCTTTAGCTACAATAGCCTCTACTTCCTCTTTTGTAAGTTCAACATCTGTTCCTTCAGAAAGCACCATGTCTTTGTGAGTATAGTCGATACCGGTATCAATAACACCTACAACCATACCTTCCCCTTTAAATCCATATGCTTCCCATGCTTTTTGAGCTTCTACTAGCTCCTTACTATATTTCATTTCAGGTTTAACTTCTGGTCGATCATACACATTCGTTACGTGTACGTTGCTAACATTTTTCAATTTTTCGATTTTTTTAACGTCACTGTATTTCACTTCCGCACTAAAGCCGTTAAATACAGTTGTGAACTCATTTATGTACTTCGCACTAATCCCTTTGGAAGCGATGAGTTTTTTCACGTTAGCTTGTTCTTTTAGAACTTTTGACTCTAATTGTTTTTTCACAGAGTCTTTTAAACTAGCATATTGTACCCCTTTTTTCGTTGCCTCTTCAATAGTAGGTTGACCGTCCAACTCTACTACTACACGAACCTTTTGATTCGGATCAACTTTTTCTAATTCTTCTGCAGTAATTTTTTCTGGCTTTTCACCTACAAGTTTTTGCAATTTCACATTTTGTAGAGCGGCAGCCTTTTTACCGTCTAACGATGCTGCAGAAACTGGATTTAGGCCAAAAGCAACACTAGAAAAGATTAGTAGAAATGCAAAGAGAATGCTTAATCCTTTTTTGCCTTTTCTAAACACTTGCGTTCCCCCTTATAAAAAAAATTAATAGGTTTACTGCACTAATGCAGTTAAATGTAGTTATTTCGCCTCCTTTTATCTCGATAATATAAAACAAATATAGGCTATTTACCTATATTATTTATAAACTATCATAAAACTAATTGTTTGTAAATAATGAATTATGTAAATTACAAAATATAATAGTAGATTTATAAAATTACCCTTTTTGTTATTAGTGTGATACCTGTTAAAATATGTAAAATTTATAGTAATAATTAACTAGTAAAATGGGAAATAAATGGGAATTTATTAGGGTAAAATATATATTCTACACATTGAGAGTTTAAATATAGCTATAATTTAGTGGAATCCTTATAATTATTTGCGACGCAATTATTAATAAAGTGAACAACATGCTTTTCTCATTGTTAAGGAAATTGGCTGGAGTAATAGAATTGATAAAAAAGGAGCTTACTATTGAACTTGATTAAGTCCATTAGTAAGCTCTAATTGTTCATTAATTCAACTGACGTCTTCTTACAATAGCGGTAATTGTTCCAATTACTAGTAAAATTACACCAGTCAGTAATACGTTAAAGGAGTTAAGAGATGTTTCTGGTAGTTTCTCGCCATCTCCTGGTTTTTGATCATCGCCTGGTTGTTCTTGACCAGGATCAGTAACACCTATTTCTGTTTCGTCACCTGATAATTCAAAAACAGCAAATGCTGTGAAGTGTGAAGAATCAACTGTTACATAACCTTCCTGATAGTTTGCACCAGGGACTAGTTTCCATTTCTTGATGCCTTCATCGTAATAGAAAACTTTTAGGTTGTCAGTATTTTCTACTTTTGATTGATCTATTTTGAAAGAAAGAGTAGTAGCTTCAGCAAATGCTGTCACAGGTTTACCTTCTACAACAATTGTAAACTCATAAACTGCACTCTTTGCTTCCTCAATATCTGCTAGTCGGTTGATATTTAGTGTGAAATCTTCACCTTGAACAATTACACTGTTAGGTATTGCAATAGAAATTTCACTGTTTGTGACAATGATAGATACCCCTGTTTCTTTTAACAATGCTACTTGTTCTTTTGTTAATTGTAGCTGTCCATCTTTAGCATCGCCCAACTCAATTGTTAAAGCTACGTTATTTTTTGCTGCCGTTTCTACCGCATTAGAAAATTCCTCTTGATTAATAACAACTTTGCCATCTTTCACTTCCGCTTTTATAACCACTTCCGTTACCGGCTCTGGTTCCCCTGGGTCGCCTGGGTCGCCTGGGTCACCCGGTTCACCCGGTTCACCTGGGTCACCCGGTTCGCCTGGGTCGCCTGGGTCACCCGGTTCACCTGGGTCGCCTGGGTCACCCGGTTCGCCTGGGTCGCCTGGGTCACCCGGTTCGCCTGGGTCGCCTGGGTCACCCGGTTCGCCTGGGTCGCCTGGGTCGCCCGGTTCACCCGGTTCACCCGGTTCACCTGGGTCGCCTGGGTCACCCGGTTCACCTGGGTCGCCTGGGTCACCCGGTTCACCCGGTTCACCTGGGTCACCTGGGTCACCTGGGTCGCCTGGGTCGCCTGGGTCACCTGGGTCGCCTGGTTCACCTGGTTCACCCGGTTCACTTGTATCTCCTACTAATACCTTTTCTGAAATGTTACCTACCTTATCGATTGCCCAAACAGACAAAGTTTGTCCTTCCTGAAGTTCGTCTTCAAGAGTTACTTCATTCGTTGATGGTAAATAGCCATAATTCTCTTCCAATGTGGATTTACCATCAATTAAAATTAGCCAGTAATTAACACCTGAAAGCGCATCTGTTACTTCGTTATAGACAGTGTTAGTTTCTGCATCGTAACTTGCGTTCATATTAGGGCCTTTCGTATCAATACCTAGTGCAAATTCTAGTGTATCTGCTTTTGCCCCATCAAAATCAAGCTTTGCATTCACTTGATAGTAGTAATAACCATCTGGTAATAATTCATTGTTAATTTTACCATCCCAGCCATCTAATAAATATGCTTTTGGCCCGAGATTTCCACCATAGAAGTTTTTCGGTACATCCCTATAAGCAATGATGGTATCAATTAACTTTTTATCTTTATCTAAAATGTTAATCGTTAGATCTTTTGCATTTCTTAAGAATGATAGATTTGGATAAACGACATCAAATTCTCCATCACCATTTGGTGTAAAGAACATTTGATTATTGATATCACGACTCAAATAATAAAGTTCTTCACCAATTGGTGATACTAATCCTGCTTCCCTATAATAACTATCTTCTTCCCACATTGGCTGATCTAGGACAGGTGCAGCATCCCAATCCCCTTTAAATCCTACATAAGGAACATTTAATGTTGGATTTTTCCCTTGGGAGTCTGTCAAAGTAACAAATCCTTCTAACCAATAGCCATTCGTAAATACTTCCCTTAAGCTTGCATCATTATTAACAGTTATCGTAACTTCAAACGATTTTTTACTGTTTGCTGGTACGACGACAGTTTCATTACTTTTTCCATTAATCTTAACTGTTGCAATTCCTTCTGCAACTAAATCAATTGGTGGCATATTGTTACCATTTACCACTGGTGGATTGGAGCTATTATCATAAGCATCCGTATATACATTACCCTCTACTGTATAGCTAACTTCAGAGTTTGATAGGTTCTCAGCAGTCAAGTTAAATGTAACACTGTTCGCTTTTACTTCTTTCAAGGCCACTTTTGCTTCTTTCGTTGTTTTATCAGTAACAACGACAGGTGTTTCTAAAGCTTTCAATAGCTTCATTAATCCTGCGCCTTGTAGTCTTGGTGAAACGTGTTTTCCATCAAACTTCACTGGTTCAGCAGTATTCATCATGATGTTCTTTGCTAAACTAACCCGATCCGCATTCGCCTTCCCAAATTCTTTATCCACTCGTTCTAAAATTAGTGCTGCTCCTCCAGCAACATGTGGAGCTGCCATAGAAGTTCCACTTGCTGTCATATATTGATTATCATTTGCTAGAGAAACAATGTTGCCACCTGGTGCTGTTACTTCCGGTTTGAAGTCTAAATTTGGCGCTAATCCCCAAGAGGAAAATTGACTCATTGTTAGGTTTTTACTATCTTCCGAATTATCAACTGATGCTACGGCAAACGATTCCTTTGTTACAGCAGGAGTACCAATTACCCCATAATCAGGGTTCGAAGTCCAAGGTAATTTCGTGCCGCTAGCAAATTTATCCTCATTCCCTGCAGCAATGGCAACTAAAATACCATTATTCACTGCATTTGCGATCGCTATTTGTTCTGGACTATTTGTATCAACAAATCCAGCTGGTGCACCTAAGCTCATATTTATTACATCCGCACCAAGGTTAATCGCATCATCAATTGCCTTTACGTATAAATCTCCACTTGTGCTTGCATTCGTAGGATCATTACTAAATACGCGTAATGCTAAAATTTGTGCTTCTGGAGCTACTCCCATTACGTTTCCATTAGCAGCTACAATTCCAGATACGTGCATTCCGTGCATGTGTGTGCTTGGATTCGTATCTTTTACGTTTTGATTTTCATCGGCATAGTTATAACCGTATGGGACTTTTGCAGAGAAGTATTTTCCTTTTAATCCTTCTCTGTTAATTATTTCATTTACTTTCTGCTCGTTTAATGCCGCTTTACTTGGGTCTGTTAAAGTAAGGTCTCTGTGTTCTGGGTCAATTCCACTATCAATAACCCCGACAATCATCCCTTCGCCTTTAAAATTAGCCTTTTCCCAAGCTTCAAGCGCTTCAACTAATCCTTTACTAGTTTCCATCGCTGGCTTTTGTTTCGGAATTTCATACGTGTTAGCGATATATACATTTTTAACGTTGGACAAACCTTTAATTAATTCCACTTCTTTAAATTTTACATCAGCACTAAAGCCATTAAATACTGTTGTGAAGCTGTGTATGTATTTGGCTTTTACCCCTTTTGAACTGATTTTGTTTTTTACTTGTTGCTGTTCACTAGAAATCTTCTTAAGGAAACTATGTTTCACCGAATCTTGCAATTCAGCAAAACGCAGTCCTTTTTTCGTTGCCTGTTGAATTGCTGGCGCTGATTTTAGTTCAACAATTACTCTCACCTGTTCATTTAGGTTAAGATTGTTCTCTTGTTGTTCTTTCAACGCAGTATTTAATTTTTCCAACTCATTGCTTAACTTCTTAGTAATGTTACTCACATCATTTGTCTTAGCTGTTGTTGGTGTAGCCAAGCTAAAGGCAAATGAAGAGAAAACGAGAAGAAGCGCAAATAAAATGCTGATGACCTTCTTACTTCTTTTGAACACTGTTTCTCCCCCTTGTTTAAAAAGATTTGAAAATTTGTTAAAAGGTGTACAAGCTTCACCTCTCTGAGCACATCATGCATCAATAACGCATGACACTTATTAACGCTATCATAGATAAATTTATCCGTATATCAATCATCTGCCCTAACTTTTCGACAAAACATCGGTACTTATTCCTCATTTCCCCACTATTCGAGTTCTTTCACTAGGTAATTTGTTGCAGTCGTTTTATAACATATTAAAATTTTCACAAAAAAATCCAAACCTATCGCCACATAACCGCGGCTTCAGATTTGGATTATTAAATGGAATTTAACTTGTTTCTTTAATGGTACGAAAGATACTTCCCATCATGGGTGCAATAACCATTGTATCGTATTATTAACTTTCCGATATACGCTGAGACTGTACTTGATATATTAACTTATCCAGCTCTTGGCTAATATGGATTGTATTAAGAGAAGAAAAACCTTCCGTCTTTACATAAAACTCCATTTCCAGCCTCTTCTGTTCAATTAATTGTAATATAGAAGTAAGATCATCTTTGGACAATTTGTTCACCTTTATACATTATTCTTATACCACATTTTACCCTTTACTAGTAAAAAAGTCCAACTTTTTTTACTAAGAATCATGATAAAAGTCTCATTTTTCCCTTTTTCTATTAATTTAAACCTATTTTAGAGTTTTATTTATTGGTTTCTCTTGATATCTCTGTTATAATACTCTTAATATTAATAACCAACTTACATTTTGATTGTTTAAAGAAGTAATTTCAGCAGGAAGATAAGTTTCCGGGAAGCGGTTTTTAATAACTACTTTTATTATTTATTCTAGTAACAATACATTATTTCTTCTTAATACCCCACAAAGGCAAAGCCATTGAAAAATGGTGACGCAAAGCTATAGGGACTAAAGTGAGTGCTCTTTTCACCAAGTCAGCCAGCTTCTGAAAGGTATAGGTTAAAGTATATCTTTTAGAAGTGTGACTTGAAACCTATAGTTGTAATCTAAGTCCACTACTACTAATTTTTCCCAATCAGCAAACTTTTGAAAATGAAATACGAGTCAGTGGAATTTTCTGACGTAAAAGCCTTACTAGTACAAATGTTTGAAGCATTCCTATAATGGTAGTTTATTTCCTTATCGTTAACACTTGATTGCCGAAGTACTTTGACTGCGATTAAGCATTGTGGGGAATATAGCTACCAGTTACTGTTAGTTTATAGACTCCTTGCTACAACCGTTCACCTTGCTTTACATTCATCAAATCCATGCTTTTTAAGGAGTGGCTTATATGTTGTACAAAAAAAATATCAAATGGTTAACAGTTGGTGACATTATTGCCGAAGATATTTATGACGGGGAAACTTTGATATTAAAAGCTGGAACAATCTTAACAATGGGTTCAATTATCGATATCCAAACGACAGGAATGGAATATGTATTAGTAAAGCAAGTGCCTACAACAAATAAAGGCAATAAAATTATTGACAACTCTATTAAACAAGCATTTACTGTGGAATATTTAAATGAAGTATTTTATGAATTTTTATTAAAGGCCGGAAAAAGTGGGCGATATCATAGTATTTTATCGTCTGATGATAACTATCATTTTATTAACGATTTATTTACATCTATTATGGCAAAGGAAACTGTTGAAAATATTATGTCTGCCCTAAAAATTTGGGATATGTATAGTTATGAACATTCACTAGACGTATTTATTATCGGCTCCCTTTGGGGAAAGCAGTTAGAACTTTCCAACATACAAGAAATTGCTACTGGTTTTTTACTACACGATATTGGTAAAATTAAAATTCCACGGGATATATTACAGAAGAAAGGGAAATTAACCTTCGCAGAGTTTGAAAAAGTAAAAAAACATCCTATTTACGGTGCGCAATTACTCTGTAAGTTAGGATTTTCGGAGCAAATTTGTCACTTAGCTAAATTCCATCATTTAAGAGTGGATGGAACTGGTTATCCGAACAATCAACCAGAAAGGCTATCCAAAGAAGTTAAAATGTTAATGATTACCGATGTTTTTTCTGCATTAACTTTAGACCGACCGTATCGTAAAGCATTTAGTACGCAAGACGCATTGGAAATATTAATAAGTGATAAAATACTATTTGATAAAGAATTATTAACTAGCTTTACCGAGTTTGTTTATCCTGACTATAGTTATATCTTATAAAAAATGTTTTTGAGGTAAATAAGCTAATATCATAATAGCACCTTTAATATTTGATATAAGTAATTCTTTTGGGGCAAACGAGCCCTTTTTTTCGTGGATTAACATATACAATCTAGCAAAATTATATTATCTCGTGTATTATTTTATGTAAAGTTCATTGCAAATTAAATTACTAACTCGATATGACATTGTGAGGGAAGAATCATGAGAAGTGAAAAGAAAAAGATGAAAAAGTGGTTGAAAATTACTTTCATTATTTTTGGCGTGATTGTAATAGGTATTGGAGCCTATGTTTTTTCTATTTGGAATTCGTTAACAAATGCGGTCGAAACAATGCATCAACCAATTAGGCAAACATCGGAAAAACGACTCGAGGACGTTTCACTTGGAGAAAAACATCCATTTTCCGTCTTGTTACTCGGTGTAGATCAGCGTGCCGGTGACCGAGGGCGTTCCGACTCAATGATATTACTTACTGTCAATCCAAATGAGGAATCCATTCATATGGTTAGTATTCCTCGTGATACGAGGACGACCATTATTGGCAAAGGCATTGAAGATAAAATAAACCATGCCTATGCATTTGGCGGAGTAGAAATGTCCATCGATACTGTGGAACATTTCTTTGATATTCCTGTCGATTACTTCGTTCAAATTAATATGGAAGGTTTTAAAGACATTGTTGATGCAGTCGGCGGTATTACCGTTAACAATGATTTAGATTTCACTGTCGGTTCCCATCATTTTCCTACCGGTAATATTCGACTAAATGGAGAACAAGCGTTAAGTTTTGCACGAATGCGGTATGAGGATCCTCGAGGTGACTTCGGGCGTCAACTCCGACAAAGACAAATAATTGAACAAGTTGTCCGCGAAGGTGCTAGTTTAAGTACTTTAACAAACTATGACGATATATTTAAAGCGCTCGGAGCAAATGTACGAACAAATTTAACCTTTGATGAAATGTTAAAGATTCAAAAACATTATAAATCTGCTGCCAAAAAGATTGAGCAACATCAAATTAAAGGTCAAGGAACAAGAATAAATAATATCTACTATTATATTGTTTCCGATCAAGAAAAAGCTTCACTACAGCAAATGTTGAAAGAGCATTTGGAACTTTGACCAATCGGTTGCCACGTGTATCTTTTCTCTAATACTCATTTATACTTAGATGAAACAAATAAACCTGGGGCGAGTATTGGCCTCAGGTTTATTCAATATGTCACGGTTATTTTAGTTAGTTAAGATTGCTTCTATTCTCTCCAACTCTTCCCCACTAAGCTCAAGGTTTTCCACTGCTTTTACATTATCTTCAATTTGGCTTACGCGGCTTGCCCCTACTAATGCGGAAGTAACTCTCTCGCCACGCAATACCCACGCTAATGCCATTTGTGCTAAACTTTGACCACGTTCTTTCGCAATCTCGTTAAGTGCTTGTACTTTAGCAATAGCTGCGTCATTGACATCTTTCTCTTGTAAAAATCCATGTGGTTTTGCCGCCCTTGAATCACGAGGAACACCGTTCAAATATTTATTTGTTAACAAACCTTGTGCAAGCGGTGAAAAGACAATGGAGCCAACACCATTTTCCTCCAACACATCTTGTAAGCCGTCTTCTATCCAGCGATTAAACATGGAATAACTCGGCTGATGAATAAGTAATGGGGTTCCGAGTTCAGTTAAAATGCGAATTGCTGCGGCTGTTTGTTCCGCACTATAATTAGAGATGCCGACATATAAAGCTTTTCCTTGCCGAACAATCTGATCAAGAGCCAACATTGTTTCTTCTAAAGGTGTATTTGGGTCTGGACGATGATGGTAAAATATATCGACATAATCTATGCCGAGCCGTTTTAAACTTTGGTCTAGACTAGAGATTAAGTATTTCCTCGAACCCCAGTCACCATATGGGCCTGGCCACATATAATATCCAGCCTTCGTAGAAATAATCATTTCATCACGATATGGGGCAAAATCGGTCTTTAACATACGACCAAACATTTCTTCCGCAGAACCTGGAGGAGGTCCGTAATTGTTAGCTAAGTCAAAATGAGTAATTCCTAAATCGAAAGCTTTTCGCAATATTTCACGGCCATTTTCATATGAATCGACACTACCGAAATTATGCCAAAGACCTAACGAAATAGCGGATAATTTTAACCCTGACTTACCAACACGGTGATATTTCATTTTTTCATAACGATTTTCTGCTGCTAAATAAACCATCTATTATCTCCTGCTTTCTATCTATAATCCGTTAAAACACTTACATTTTCGAGAACATTGCAACTATATATTTCTCCATTCGGTAGGTGTAACCCCAACACTTTTCTTAAATTGTTTATAAAAGTACGTTGTGTCAGAATAGCCAACTTGTCTGCCAATTTCACCAGCACGGTAGTTTGTTGTTTTTAATAGTTCTTTTGCCCTTTCAAGCCGGTAGCGGTTAATATATTCAGAAAAAACGATGCCTACCTCTTTTTGGAAAAGCTGTCCTAAATATATTGCATTAATATGGAAGCGCTGTCCTAAAGTTTTTAACGATAACTCTTGGTGGTAGTGTGTATGAATATAGTCGAGAACGTTTTGAACGATAGGACTTCTTTGTTTGCTTTGATTTTGGATAGATAGTATTAAATCATTACAATAATCATCAAGAATTCCCTTCATTTCCTCCACACTCGATGCATAAACAATTTTTTCAATCGCGATTGCATGATTCGTAAATTCATCTGGTTGTAACGAGTGATGAATATAGGCAATTAGTTCAATCGTATAATTTTTTGCTATAGATGGTGATAAAAATTCTCTCCCATTCTTTGTTAAGATGTAATAAAAATCATTGATTAATGTTGGTATGTGATTCGTTAAATTAGCTAGCTGTTTAATCATTTTTTCCTTAAAATTTTGTTGTACTTTTAATAAATTTTGCTTATCAAAATTCACTGTTTCATAGATTAATGTGTTTTCATTAACATATACTTGGAGTAAATTTTTCTCCTTTGCATTTAAATAGCTTTCTTCCAATTCATCTGCTGATTCCACTGGCATACCCATTGCTACATAAAAGGCACCGTTACTAAAATTATTTGATATCATGGCCTCTTCTAGTTTACGATTCCATTTCAATAAAGACTGCTTATCGTCTTCATAAAACAAAATAATTAATTCCTTATCAGGACTATATAAACAAATAGCTGGATAATTTTGCTCGATGTAGCCTCTAATATGATTGCTAATTTCTTTATCAACCATGTTTTCATAAGTTAATATAGATACGTTGTAAAAAGGATGAACTAGTTCAATATCATATAAAGATAATCTTTCCGACCATTCACTTTTTTCAATTTCACCGTTTAGTAAGCGCCAAAGTGTATTGTCCTTCATTGTTGATGATTCAGTTACCAAATTTGTGTCCCGAAGCGCTGATAGTTTTTCACCAATTGTCTGAATTGTTTTTAATAGTTCTTCTTCGTCTACCGGTTTTACTAAATAGTTCTCTATACCTAGCATTAAACCTTGTTTTATATAGTCAAACTCTTGATAACCTGATAGAATGACACATTTCAGTTGCGGAAGAATTATTTTAACTTCTTTAATCAGTTCTAATCCGGTCATATTCGGCATTATAATATCGGTAATTAACAAGTCAACCGGATTAGTTTTTAAATAATTCAATGCTTCAAGACCGTCTTGAGCAATATAATTAATTTCAAAACCATAATCCTCCCAATCGATTAACGCTTTTAATCCTTGAGTAATTATCGGTTGATCATCGACTAATACTACTTTAAACATGATTAATCCCACCTTTTGGTAATAAAATAGAGACAATGGTACCTTCATTTTCTTTACTTTCAATTGTCAGTCCGTATGATTCTCCATGTTTTAGTTTCAACCGATGATGAATATTTTTTAATCCTATTGATTTTAGTTCTGATTCATCCGATGAGTTTAAATGAACAGAAATTTCCTTTAACCGATTAGCACTAATTCCTTTTCCGTTATCCTGTATTTTAATTATGACATTATCATTATTGTCTATCACATCAATGGAGAGACAGTTATTACTTATATCCACTTTAAAACCATGGACAATATAATTTTCAATGATAGGTTGAAGTGTCAGTTTTTGAATTTGTAATTGTTCTAACTGTTTTGGAGTATGGATTTCCACATGCAATTTATTTGGATAGTGTAATTGGATTAACTCTAAATACTGCTTAGCATTTTCTATTTCTAGATAAAGGGGAACCATTTCTTTCGATTCCAATGTGTATCTAAATAATTTGGAAAGAAGAAAAATCATTTTGCTCGATTGTTTGGAACCGTCTATTAGTGCCTGCATTCGAATCACTTCTAACGTGTTAAAGAGAAAATGTGGATTAATTTGTGCTTGCAGAGCCTTTAATTCTGCCTGTTGTTGTTTCATCGTTAATACATAAAAATGCTGAATATAATAATTGACTTGATCCAACATGCTATTAAAACTGTTAGCAATTGTTGTTAGTTCATCATCCCTTTTAGAAGTAGGAATGCGCACATCTAAATTTCCTGTTTCCACTTCTTTAATGGTAGTATCGATTAGTTGAATTCTTGCAGAATAGTTCTTCATCGTATAATACGTAATTATTAATGAGATAATGGTTAGAACACTTACTAGAACCCACATCGTTCCTCTGAAAAAGGATAATTTCATTAGTTCACTTTCTGGAATAACCGTCAATAGTTGATAGTTGTTATTTTTGAATTTATTTATAAAATATTTTTTACCATCTAATTCTAATTTGTCCTGATTGTTAGTAAGAGCTGTTATTACAACATTTTCTGGAAGATTGCCATAATATGAGTATATGAGCTGATCATTTTCAAAGATAAAATATGAAGAATGAACATCTGTATTTTTACTCTCAATCGTTTTATTTAATGTTTCCGTTGAATAATATACAGATAATTTACCGATTTTTTCTAAAGAAGATGGGTTGTTAATCTGAATAGTTTTCGTTATCGTATCTCTTAATTCCCGAATAATTGGTCTTAGCATTTCATTTCGGGGAAAAGGATTATCGCCTCGGACAGGATTAGTAATGACATTAACGATACTACTATTCCAACGCATATAGTTATAAATAAATAAGTACTCGATGGACGAATATTTTTCCGAGGATAATAAGACAGCATTAATATCTTGATCTTGTGAAAAATGACCATAAAAATACCGGTCAATATTTTTCGGCATAAAGGAAGGACTGTTAGTAAATTTATCAAGACGATATTCATTATACTCCTCATATCCATTATGAAGAGCAAACGAAATGTCTTCCATCATTTCTCCACTCGTATATAAATTTAGCGTAATTTCTTTTAGACTTTCATCTTTATGAACAAGATAATCACTCAATTGTTCCATTGTTCGCACATTTAAATTCAACTCTTTTTGAACAATGACATCGGAATAATAGTTCGTTAATAATACGAATAGAAAGATAACGGTTACAATTATTGTTAACGATGATGTTAGCAATATTTTATGAAAAATCTTGGATTTAAATCTTTTTATATATTTATTTATCAACATTGATCCCTCTTTCACCACAACATTGCGAGGAATTTCACACACTTTTTATTAAAACATAAAAAGAGCAAAAAGGAAATGGAAAAATCAAGCTGGTAAACTACGTCCAGCTTGATTCAATCGTCATTAATTTTGTTGGCTTTTCCATTCATCATATTGTTTTTGGATTTCCGCCAATACTTTATCTATACCTGCATCTTTTAATTTTTTATTAAACTTTGGAAGGTATTCTTCCGGATCCACTGAACCTACTGCGATAGCATCATAAAATTCATCGGATACGTTTTGAATACTTGCAACTTCTGAACGAACTGGGTCTGCGTTGAAATGGAAACCAAGTGTTGGTGCTTTTCTTGCAGATGCATTAAATTCTTCAAATGCTTCCCATTTATCAGCAGGATCATCTCCATATAGATATAAGATGAAGTGATTACCGAGAGAATAAGTTGGTAAATTGTATCTTTCAACACGAGCTGGTAAATCTGTAATTGTACCATCAGCATTCTTCTCATAGTGAACGCCTTCAATTCCTTTGTCTATTAGGTTACGTAAATAAGGATCTGAATTTAATAAGTTTAAGAACTCCATAGCTTTTCCAGGATTTTTCGATGTAACGGAAATGGCTTGGATTGCGCCTGTTACAGAAGTATTAAAGGTAGTTGGAACTTCTGCAGGAACGGAAACAACTTCATATTTAGCAGAGCGTGTCCATAAATTATCGGCATATGGTTGGGAATCGCCCATCCGTACAAACCAGTTTTCTACGTCCATTGGCCAGCTATCTTTACTTGTGGCCGCATCCGCTTTAATATAGCCTGCTTTGAAATATTGATGCATTGTTTTATATGTTTGCATTGCTATATCTGTTGCAAATGGATTAATTACTTTACTTTGATCACCCTCTAGCGGGAAAGCAAAAGGCATGTCTTGTTCAAAAACATAGTCAAATGGTAAATAAGCTTTGAAAGTAGCAATTGGTGTAATTTCTTGTTCATTTTCTTTGATTACTTTTAACATCGGTTCTAAATCTTCTAATGTTTTTACTTTAGAAAGATCAAAGTTGTATTTTTCTACTAATCGTTTATTAAAAGTATAAACTGATTGTCTTGCCGCTTCTTTATTAGATGGAATACCATATAATTTTCCATTTACTTTGGCACCTTCAAGGAGTACCGGATTTAATGCTTCTTTTAAGTCTTTTCCTTCTTTATTAAGCATATCATCAAGTGCGACGAATGCACCTTTTTGAGCATATTGAATATAGTTACTGCCGTTTGTAAAGGCGATATCAAAAGGTTCTCCAGAAGAGATTTTCACTTGCATTTTTTGATCGTAATCGCCCCAGTCAATTTGGGTCATTTTTACTGTTGCATTAATTTTGTCTTTAATATACTTATTTACTTCTTCAAAAACCTTTTCCGTATCTTTTTGTGGAGTTCCGATAGTATACCATTTAATTTCATACGGTTTGTCACCTTTACTACCACTTGATTCATTTTTAGAACCGCCACAGGCAGTTAATCCAAGAATGAGGCCAATTACTATAGTTACTAATAATAACTTTCTTTTCATTTCTTTTCCCTCTTTTCACTTTTTTATTTATTATTCTTTAACGCCACCGATTGTTAGTCCACTAATAAAATATTTTTGGAAGAACGGATAGGAGATTGCAATCGGTAAAGTGGCGATAACGACCATTGCCATTTTTGCTGCATCTTGTGGAATTGTCTTAAACAAGCTGAGCTGTTGTGCACTTATTTCCATATTATTTCTCATAAACTCAAGGTTAGCTTCAATTTTCATTAGTAGCGACTGTAACGGTACTAACCCTGGATCATCAATATATAGTAATGCATTGAACCAGTCATTCCAATACCCTAAAGTTGCAAACAAGGCAATTGTTGCAACCCCTGGTAATGATAATGGGAAGACAATTTGAAAGAAAATCCTCCACTCACTAGCACCATCAATTCTAGCAGATTCTAAAATTGCCTCTGGCACCGATTTCATAAAGAATGTCCTCATAATAATGATATAAAACGCATTCATTGCAAGTGGTAAAATCAGCGCCCAAATCGAATCTTTTAAATGTAAAAGTTGTGTTGCAACAATGTATGTTGGGACCATTCCGCCACCAAATAACATCGTAAAGAATGCTAGAAATGTGAAAAATCTCCGATGTTGGAATTGTTGCCTTGAGATTGCATAGGAATAAAAGGAAATCATTAGCACACTAATTAATGTTCCAACAATGGTGATAAAAATGGTGATTCCATAAGAGTGAAACAACTGTTCACGCATTGACCATAAATACTTGTATGCGTCCAAACTCCAAGCTTCTGGGATGATTTGGAAGCCATTTTTTACAATCGTCGTCTCATCTGTAAAAGAAATGATGACTACATAGATGAAGGGAAATAAACACATGATAGTAAAAATCCCAAGTATAATAGTGAAGATGGTGTTCGGTACTGGACCAAAATTATAATAGTTTCGCGCTTTCTTCTTCGTATTAAAGACACTCTTTCGTTCCATTTCTTTTATTTTAACAACAGCTGTATCAGCAGTTTGGGATGTAGCAGTGTTATTTGTTTTCATTTGGTTCTCCTCCTTTCAATTGAAGTAACCATTAGAATAATGCGCTTTCTTCATCAACTTTTCTAACTATATAGTTCGTAATCAACACTAGAACTAGACCTACAGTAGCTTGATAAAGACCTGCAGCAGTACTCATTCCGATATCACCTAGCGTCATCAATCCGCGATAAACGAATGTATCAATTACATTTGTCACTGGATATAACGCTCCAGAATCACGTGGAACTTGGAAGAATAGACCGAAGTCAGAGTTGAATATTCTACCAACGTTCATTATCGTTAAAATAATCATTAACGTTTTTAATTGAGGAAGTGTTACGTGACGAATCTGTTGCCATTTTGATGCACCATCTATCATTGCAGCCTCATAATACGTTCTATCGATTCCAGCAATCGCTGCCAAATAAACGATACTTCCATACCCAATGCCTTTCCATTGACTCATAAATACGATAATATATGGCCAAAACTTCGACTCGCTATACCAAGATATCGGATCTACTCCAAACATTTCTAATATATTATTGAATAATCCTCTGTCAGGACTTAGGAATGTAAATACGAAGTAACTAACGATAACCCAAGAAAGAAAATGTGGAAAAAGCATTCCTGTTTGATAGAATTTTGAAAGTTTTTTACTCGCTAATTCACTAAGTAAAATTGCAGTACCTACGGATAAAGCTAATCCTAAAAAGATAAAAACGAGGTTGTAAAGAATTGTGTTCTTAGTAATTAAAAATGCATCATTTGTACTGAATAAATATTTGAAGTTATCCCAACCAACCCATTCACTGTTTTTAATACTAGCAAAAAAGCCATCAGGATCTATGCGAAACTTTTTAAAAGCGATAATATTACCAAACATTGGTAAGTAGGAAAATAGCAAAAACCAAATTGTTCCTGGTAACACCATTAGAAACCATATATAATTTTTTTTAATATACTTGACTGTTTTTTGCATTTGTTGTACCTCCTTTCACAAACGGTGTAAGCACTTCCATGACTTTATTTTAATAGTATTGAAGCACCTTTTATAGTTAACTAATTTGAGATTAACTGTAAAAATTAAATATGCTTTTGCTGTTTAGGAATAATTTGTCCATCAAATGGGTATAAACTACGTTTACTAAGGAAGAATTTCCTTTCTATTTGGTAAAAAAAAGCTTCCAATGTTCGAACGGAAACATTTGGAAGCCTGCTATGGTGATTATTTATTTAGCCAAACACGCACTGTTTTTATTTCATATGGTTTCACCGATAAATTGATAGGTGAAGTCATTTTTTCACTTATTGCATCTTCCATTAAATCTGTTTCTTCCCATGCAACTACATCTTCATGGAAAGTGAAAGAGACATTACCCCTTCTGCCTTCATATTCATGGAAACGAACTACGATACCATCTTTATCGTATGCAGGCTTAATTGCATCTATCCACACATGATCAGAGTCAAACTCCACAAATGTATTTGCATGTTTCCATTCTCCTTGTAATGTAAGAACAGGATTATTTAACTCCCAAGCTCTTTCTTCTGTTTTTGCTTCTCTCCAATCGCCTTTATGTGGGTAAAGAGAATATACGAAAGAGTGTGAACCTTGGTCTGCCTGTGGATCTGGATGAATTGCAGATTTTAATAGAGTTAAGCGCATATTATTTTCTTTAATATCGTAGCCATATTTACAGTCATTCATTAAGCTAACCCCATAATTTGGTTCGGAAAGATCTGCCCATTTATGGCCCACTGATTCAAATCTTGCCATATCCCAACTAGTGTTCCAATGAGTTGGGCGTTTTACATTACCATATTGAATATCATATGTTGCCTCAGTAGCCCGGATATCTACTGGAAAAGCAACTTTTAATAGCCTGCGTTTTTCATGCCAGTCTACATCTGTTTGGAAATCAATTCGACGATTATTTGCATAAAAGACCACTTGTTGCGAGATTTCCGAATGATGATAGTTCCATTTTAATTTAACTACAAATGTTAGCGGTCCATTTTCTGTTACTTCAAATGCTGTAATATCGCGAATTTCTTCCATTTTCTCTTGATAGAAAATATCAATATCCCATGCATCATGTGCTAATGGTTTATCCTCAAAAATTTGTAAGACATTTCCTACACCGTTTTCAGCTAAGACATTACGATTATTTTCCTTATCAAAAACCCTCGTCATTTGACCGAATTCATTCCACTCTATTTCGTAAAATGGTGTTTCAAGTTGACGATGAGAATATTGGAAATGACCATTCGTGTTTATGCCGCTGTTACTTTCATCAAAATAAATAGTCGTTGCACCGAAAGATGGCAAACTGTCTACTTCAACAATCCAACGGTTACTTACTTTTTGGGCGTTAAGTACGCGACCTTCCGCTGTTTTCCACGTACCTGTTTCATGTTCTGTGAAATATGGAATTACTACATTTTGTTGTCCTTTTATATGAGAAGAATTAATTAACACGATAGCATTTTCCTGTTTATTTATTACCGTGCCGACTGCTTCCTTCTCAACTTCTGTAACAAGCTGGAATGCCTCACCGTATTCTTTTTTCGCATCTTCATACACTTCATGAATAGAAGAACCTAGAAGGATATCATGGAACTGATTTCTTAAAATGATTTTCCAGCCGTCTTTCAATGTTTGTTCACCAATCCAATTATCTTGATTAGATAACCACGCAGATAAATACTCTGCTCGGCGATAAAGAATTTCAAGTTTTCGATTCATCTTTTTCATAAACGCTTGGCTAGTATATGTTCCTCGGTGATACTCTAAATATAATTCGCCATCCCATTTATGCATATAACTATTCGAACTAGCAACATTTTCGTGAAGCTTATCAAAAAATTCACCTGCTGTAGAGGTTTTTACATTTGGCATTCCTGGCAGCTTGTCAAATCTTCTCCGCATCTCAAGCATATGCCGATTAACTCCACCGCCACCGTCACCATAGCCGTACGAAACGAGTAAATCTTTTGACAGCTCTTTATCACGGTAGCCATTCCATGCCCCTTTTACTGTTTTTGCAGTAATAAAACCGTTATAAGTATAGAACCAAGAATCAGGAGAGTTCCAAGGTTCTGGAGTAGTAATAAAATGAGTCAATATTTCTGATCCGTCAATACCTTTCCAATAAAATGTATCATGCGGCATCCGATTATATTGATTCCAACTAATTTTCGTCGTCATCATCGTTTTAATTCCTGATTTTCGTAAAATTTGTGGTAACGCCCAACTGTAACCAAATACATCGGGCAACCATAAATACGTATTGTCTACATTAAATTCTTCTTTAAAAAATTTCTTCCCGTGTAAAATTTGTCTAACTAACGACTCACCACTAGGAATATTACAATCCGACTCTAACCACATCGCGCCAGCTGCTTCCCATTTTCCTTCCGCAATCCGTTCTTTCATTTGATCATATATTTCAGGATAATCGGATTTTATATAATCATATAGTTGTGGTTGCGTTTGTAAAAATAAGTAATCTGGAAACCGTTTCATCAAATGTAATACCGTCGAAAATGAACGCGCTGCTTTTTCACGTGTATTTTTCAGTCTCCATAACCAAGCGACATCTATATGCGTATGACCTACCGCATGAATGGTAATATCTGAGGAGTGTTCTGCATTCTCTATCGCATCCATTAATACTTTTTCTGCTTCGTAACAAGACTCATAAAAGGAATCACTACCTGGTTCTGTCCAGTCAATATTAACGAGGCAATCGGAAATAATTTTTTTCAACGTAACGTAGGTTGAATCGGTTTCATTTGTTTCCATTAGCACCTCATAAGCGGCTAATAGCGTATAATATAGGTTGTCTACTTTCGCATCGAGCCAACCTACTTTTGCTACTTCTAATTTAAACTCATTTTCAACAGGAACTCCGCCACCTTCATATCCTGACCAAAGTCGAAAATCTAACCGAAGTGGTTCTTTTGCTACATCCTCATCGAATAGCACTTCTTCATGGTTAGAGTCTACTCCTTGATAAGGTTTCCCATTAACAAATAATAGCGATTCAAAACCCGAATTATTTCCTCCACCAGTCTTTCCGAAAGAGAATAACCCAACAATTTGTTTGTTTTGCAACTGTAAATGACTATCGACATTTGCATGTAACCATATATAACGGTCCCGACCCCGCCAATAGTCACCAATTCTCATTTTGCTATTTTGCTTATATTCCACTGGGGGATGGGCACCAATTTCACCATCATCTTCATTCATAAAAAATTCATTAATAGTCACACAGTCACGGTAGCGATAACTTTCTAGTTCCCTAATCCGGGCTTCAAATTTTCTTTCTGCTAAAAACAAAACTAGTCACTTCCTTTAAATGTATTGTTACTCTTTTATCGATTTTCTTCCTCTAACTTTTTAAATCTTGTTTTGCAAATAAATGAAATCCATAAACTTGGTATAACTCCACCCATAAATAAGAGTAAGCCAGGCCATTGCTTAAATATATAGGCAATGAATAATAAACCAAGAATAATTACTAGTGTATCTTTTATACTTACAATCGAATGAAAAAAGGATTGTTTAATATATTCCTTCATGGAAAAGGTGTATTGTACATAAAGAGGAAAAAAGAAAATTACGGTCATAAATAAAACGAAAAATAAAAACACGAAAAATATATAAAGAAAAACAGAAAATAGGCCTTGCATATAATTAGCAATTCTTAAATCAATAAATAAAAAAGTCGCAATTAAAGCAAATATTAACCCTGCCTTATTACTGTTCATCCATTCCTTTTTATACGTTTCTTTAAATACTTGCCAAACGGAAAATTCAGTATCTCCTTTTATCCATCGTCTAGTTACAGTAAATAAGGAAACTGTGGCAGGCATAAATCCAAAAACACCGATGCCAATTAATGTATAACCAATCCAAAGGAAATTTGTCAGCATTAAACGCCATATCCACTCACTTGCGATTTGAAAAGCCTTCATTACTTATCTCTCCTACAAATGACTTTAACTTTATTGTTAGCGTTTTATTTTTATTTCACTCTCCCTTTCATTTTCTATAGTTTTACAATAGTAACCGCTATATTAAATGTCAATAAAACTTCAAAACATCTATGATTATTTCAGTTTTTATAATAAAAATTCATAAAAATGGAGGAACCCCCTTTTCTATTTGTAATTTTGACATATGTGAATATTGCAGGGATTCCTCGACTAATTAATTTTTATGATAAGGAGCTAAGGTAAATTGAAATTGGAATGGGTCTAGCAATAACTCGTATTGTGGCAATACATCCGGGCCACAACTAGCGGTACCGAGACCATGTTGTTGATAATCTAAATGTAAATAAATCTCGTCCCGTTTAATTAGTTCATACGTATGCTGCGCCTTATCAAAATCGGCAACAGAATGATAGTGTGCACTAAAATTAAAATCCGTATTACTAGAAACAAGAAAGCCAATTCCTTGATTATTCGTAAGTGCTACCCACTTCACATCTGTTCGATTCCCATTTTCTTGAGGATAGACATAGTTTGTTTGTAATTCTTTTACTTGCTTTTCATATACACTAAAGCGATTGGCTTGTTTACTATCGGCATATGATTCTCCAGGTCCTCTTCCATACCATTTCACATGCTTCAAGCTTGTTGGTAATTGGAGTTGTATGCCAAGCCGTGGCACTGTCCTTGGAATCTGTCCTTCTGGGTTTCCTGTAACTGTTACTTCAATCTGACCTGTTCCATATACTACATAATGAAAGTGAATTTTTATTCCCCAGCCTAATATTGGTGGGGCAATTCGTTTATGAACGTCTATCTCCATGCTCGTATAATCGTCACTTACTTGCCAATCTACTTTCTCTATTCTTTCTTGTAACCAATGCAAACCATATTCCTTCCACACTTGGGCAGAACGATGGTCATTATCTATTAATGCACGCCAAAGTTGAAGTTGCAGGCTAGATTGAATGAATGGCATCCCATCAACTATCCATTTATCCATTTCCCCCGTTACTGTATGAAATTTCACTTCGAAATTATTTCCAGTAATGATTAATTGATGATTTTGACTAACAACATTGACGAGACGTTTATACTGTATAGCATTTTGTTTCACTTCTTTAAAAGGTAGCTGGAATTGTGCCCAACTAACTTCATACCCGACTGAAGCCCAATTAGTTTTTTTTATCAAAACAAATTGGATATTTAACCAATAGTCCGTATTTAACTGTAATTTTTCTGGAATTTCATAAGGAATAAATCGTTCTTTTGTTTCTCCTGCCCTAATATCGTTAGTAGATAATGCTCCTGATTGAATAACTTTTCCTGCTGCCTCGATACTCCAAATTAGTTGCAAATGATCTAATGGTATAAAGTCATAGCGATTGGTGATGTTGATTTTTCCACAACGTAAGTCAATTGCTTCCACGTGAACTGGTTCTAATACTTTTTTTAACTCATAATAGCCAGGAGATGGCGTTCGATCGGGCATTACTAAACCATCAATGACAAAATTATAATCATTCGGTTGGTCTCCAAAATCACCACCGTAAGCAAAGAATTCTTTTCCATCCTTTACTTGTCGTATTCCATGGTCTGCCCACTCCCAGACAAAACCACCTTGAAATCGATCATGTTGATAAAAAAACTGCCAATATTCTAGTAATCCACCTGGTCCATTGCCCATTGCGTGAGCATATTCACATAAAATATGTGGTTTACTATGTTGTTCTTTTGCAAAATCATCCAACTCCGTCATCGATGAGTACATAGTGGAATAAACATCTGAAGACTGCAATATAGGACTTAAGGAATTCCCCTTTCTCCTCTCCTTTGTTTCCCCTTCATTATGAATTAATCTTGTATTATCTCTAAGTTTTGTCCAACGATACATTTCATCGTGATTCACTCCATAGCCAGATTCATTTCCTAACGACCACATAATAACCGATGGGTGATTTTTATCACGTTCTACCATGCGCTCCATTCGATCTAAGTAAGCATGTTGCCATGCAGAATCCTCCGTTAATTGGCTAGCATTACGGTTACCGACATATTCAAATCCATGTGTCTCTATATCTGCTTCATCTATAACATACATCCCATATTCATCGCACAATTCATAAAAGCGAGGATCATTTGGATAATGGGCCGTTCTTACTGCATTAATATTTCCTTGTTTCATTAAAATAATATCTTTTTTCATGTCTAGAAGCGTAACAGCTCTCCCTAAGTCAGGATGCGTATCGTGCCGATTAACTCCTTTAAATTTGACTGGCTTTCCATTTATTTGAATCAGTCCATCTTTTAATTCAACGGTTCGAAATCCGACCTTTTGACCAATAGCTTCTATTACCTTACCTGCTTCATTTTGTAAACTAATAATTAAGTGGTAAAGATTAGGTGACTCTGCTGACCATTTTTTCGGATTTTCTACTAATACTTCCTCTTTAAGTAATTTACTGTTTATCGCCTTATTACCAAACGCAATTAGTTTCCAATTTTCATCAAATAATTTATACTGTAGCGAATAGTTTTGTCCGTCTCTTTTTAGGTTTTCAACTTCAACATCCATTTGCAATAATCCATCTTGATAGTGATTGATTAAGTTTCCGCGAACAAAAAAATCACGCAAAAATGTTTCTGGTCGTTCTAGCAAATATACGTCACGAAAAATTCCACTTAACCACCACATATCTTGATCTTCTAAATAAGTTGATTTCGACCATTTATAAACTTGAACGACAATCGTATTTTTCCCATTTTCAACAATTTCCGTAATATTAAATTCGGCAGGCAGCCTACTACCTTCACTATATCCGATTAATTGTCCATTCACCCATAGATGAAAGCTATTGTCTACGCCTTCGAATCGGAGAAAATACTCGTGATTATCGACTTTATTTATATAAAAGTTGCGTCTATAAGTGCCTGTAGGATTTTCTGAAGGAATGTTTGGCGGATCTACGGAAAAAGGATAGCAAACATTCGTATAATGGGGCCTATCAAAACCATTTAATTGAAAATGATGTGGAACAGGCATGTCACTCCACTCTGAATCATCCAATTCTTTTTTAAAAAACTCCTCTCGTACCTCAAGTGGACTAGTGGAATAGTTAAATTTCCACATTCCATTTAAAAGCTGTATTCGATTAGAATTTTTTTGTTGAAAAGTTTGGGCCGCTTCCTCACTATGATAAGGAATATAGTAGGCTCTACTTTTCAAGCGATTACGGGAAAAACAGTTCATATCCGTTAAATCATTCAAGTACATCGTAAAAACAACTCCTTTTCGCTAATACCAAAGTATATTTAGTTCAGGAACATTTTCTATTTGAATATTGTTTCGCGAACGTACAGTAAGCTTCAGCGATTACCACCATTTTATTTGTAAATAATATAGCCTCGAAATTTAGTTAACGTTTCCAATCATTTCCGCAAAACGAATACACTTCAATTTCCCTGGCAGTCTTCGTGTATTCGTTCTGCTCTGCAAATCTATCCACATTTCTCAAGGATTATAATGAAAAGTTTCCTGCTGTGACTATTCGGTGATATACGTTTCCGCCAACAATGCCCTCAAGAATTTCCCATGGCCCATCATGACGGAGTCGTTCTTCCTCTAACTCTTCCAATCTCTCTATTTCTCCATTTAACCATTTGTTAATCCTATAAATAACCGAATCAATTCTCGTAATAACTCCTCCGTAGCGAATATCTATCACTTCCCAACCAAATGGTTTACAAGTTGCAAACCAAAGATCCCGATGTTTTTTTCTTAAAATATCCACATTCACCCGAATACTTTCAATCGTTTTCAACATTTCTCTCATTGTTTCTCGATCATCTTTTTCATATACTGCTTGTAATTTCAAGCCGATTTCCGCCTTTTCTATTAAGACCATGGCTAATTGTTCATAAAATCCGAATAGTGCTTCCCACTCAGGATTATCGCGCTTTGCCTTCTCAATCTTTAGTACCAGGCTTTCATAGTGCTCCCCTAATCGAAGCCCCCGGGCGTTTTCATCATATAGACCAATTAATATATCTTGATATAATAACACTTTCGATGTCATTGAGGTGTTCATATTGTCTTCCATTACACCTGGTGTTTCATCGAGATATTTTAATGTCATAAAGTCGGCAAACCGACCATTACAAGAATAAGCAAAACGCTCTGCTACTTGCTCTAGGGTAACGTTCTCATGATACGTATGTTCTGCAAATAGCTGTAAGATAGGATAAGCAGTGGATAACGGTGTTTCTGCACCATTGTCTCCCCACATTGTTACGAAAATCTCCTTCACTCCTTCTTTTTTACAGGCAGCAATCGCCGCTTCGGTTGTGACAACCGCTTTTCCGTAGTTAGGGACAATCCCGTTCCACGTCCATGCCCCACCTGCAAAAATTGGATGAGAACCTAATAATTTATGATCTTGGATTACTTTTTCATAATGCTTTTGATCCTTACTGTAGTAATTCCAATATACTAGTTGGACATCAGGAATCGCATCTACTACTTCTTGACGAATTTTACCATCCTCATCCTTATAACCTTGTGACTCATCAAATAGTGGGTAATACATATCACTCCAAATCATTGGTTGTAAACCATGCTTTTCTGTTATTGATGTAACCGCTTGTAAATGTTTATTCATTAATTGAATATGATCTTCGTAACCATTTTTTTGCAAATATTGTCCAAGACCAAGTTGGAAAGCTTCATCCATTCCAATATGAATTCGCTTCGTTTTAAACGGTTTCGAAGCAGCAACAATGCAACTTTCAATAAATTCGTAAGTCTTTTCTTCTCCAACTAGTAAAATATCATCCGTATCACGGAAGTCACGAGCATAATTCCATTTAATCGCCTCACGTAAATGAGCTAGCGTTTGAATACATGGAATCATTTCGATACCGAGACTAGCTGCATATTCATCACAATTACGAAGCTCTTCTTCCGTATATTTCCCACGCATATAACCGAAATATGGATAATCCTTCACTTCATACGTATCTTCTGTATAAAGGAGCATCGTGTTTAAACCCATGATTGCCATTTTTCGTAAAAACTTTTTCACTTCAGCTACTGTTGGAACAGCATTTCTTGAGCAATCAATCATTACACCACTCATCGTGAATTGAGGTGTTTCCGTAACGTCAAACTCACTGTTTTGCCCAAAGTACTCTAGCCATAGACCAAGTGCACGGAAAAAGTGAATCGTTTCAGCGTAATATATTTCCCCTTTTCCAGCTATATTTCTTACTTGTATCGGTCCATCGTACTTTGTTACATGGATAGGAAATCCAGTCTCACACAATTCCACTTGAATTTCTGGGGCAATTTGATGTATCCCTGCAAGTAAATTTGCCACATCTCCTGTTAAATGAACTTTCATCTTGTTTTCCTCCAATTTATCAATATCATAATATCTATCAAGAAGTTTTATCGTTTTAATTTTGGACAAGTATCGCACAGATTGCTTTATAGCATCTGTTAACCTTAAAATAAACATCTTTTTCCGACATGAATAAAAAAAGGAAACTACAATTAAATATTTTTATATATTACTTAATTGTAGTTTCTTAACTTTTCTTGAAAAATTCTATTTTGCTAATGGGCTACCTTTCACAAGTAGGTTCATTTGACTTAGTAAAAATTCACTAAACATCGAGTTTGCCCAAGAAAACCACGGTCTTGTAAATTGATGTGGATCATCGACATGGAATCCTTCATGCATTAAATTCGTATCTGCATCCGTTTCTTTAAATAATTCTTGAATTCTCGCTTTTTCTGCATCCGTATTTGCTGTCATCCCTTGAATAGCTAATGAAATATGCCAAATATACTGATCTGGTGTATGTGGGGAACCAATACCTTTAGCAACAGCACCTTCATAATAATAAGGGTTTTCATTACTTAAAATAAAGTTTCTCGTATTTAAGTAGATTGGGTCATTAATATCACAATATCCTAAATAAGGAAGTGATAAAAGACTAGGTACGTTAGCATCATCCATTAAATTGTAATTTCCTAAACCATCTGTTTCGTAAGCATAAATCGTTCCATAAACTGGATGTTCAACTTTTCCATATTTTTGAATACCATTATCGATTTCAGTTGCTAATTGCAGAGCGGTTTCTTTTAAATCTTCATCGTTTAACACTGTTTCTGCAATTTCTACTAAATATTTGAGCACAACGACAGCGAACATATTGGCTGGAATTAAATATCCGTATTGACAAGCATCATCACTTGGTCGGAATCCAGACCAAGTCATGCCTGTATAACTAACGAGACTACCTTTTCCATCTCTTGTTAACGTATCGGATGGTGCGCAATTGTCCCGTTCAAAGTAATAATCAGAATCCGTTTCATGGTTTTGTTCCGTTTTCCAAACTTCAATAATTTTGTCTACTGCTCGTTTAAACGTATCGTTAAAATGACTTGTTTTTCCAGTAGCTTTCCACAATAAATAGGAAAGTTGGATTGGATAACATAAGGAGTCAATTTCATATTTTCTTTCCCACAGTAATGGCGTCATTTTCGTTCTATCTTGATGGTAACAATTACCATTAGGTTCTTCATTAAATGCATTAGCATATGGGTCATGTAAAATAAAATTCAATTGTGTTTTAATAACTCCTTCAATTAAACTGGCCATTTTTTCGTCGCTTTCTGCTAACAGTAAATATGGTCTTACTTGAGCAGCGGAGTCTCTTAACCACATCGCTGGGATATCACCGGTAATTACAAAAGTTGTCCCGTCTTCCTTTTCTTTTATCGTTGTTTCATACGTATTAGTAAAGCAATTTTCAAACATTTTTTGTAGTTTTATATCATCAGCAAAGTGAGCCTTGACTTTTTCAATTAACGTTACCATTGATTGCGGTATTTTCTTTTGTGACATGTTACAGCACTCCTTTTTCATCATTATTTCTCTGTCTTTTCCATTCCAATAGTAATGATTTCATGTTTTTGAACCGGAACTTCGACAATCGCTGATTCATTTGTTGATAAGTTTGTTACCTTTTCTTCGACCACATTACTTTTATAAAATTGGTTGTCGAAAGGAGATTGAACAACTAATAGCGCTTCTTCATTCGTCATATTAAATAGGCGCATCATAATATCCCCACTTGTTTCAGCAACCTTTAAGGAGGTGAAAGCAAGTTTGTCGCTCTCCCAGTTAATGAAAGGTTCGTTTTCGGACAGCTGACCGCTTTGTAAAGCCACTTGTTTTGTCATCCATGGTACTTGGAATTGATAGGCATCTTTGTATGCTCCAGATGTAATACCATTACCGTTACTTGGGTAAATCCGGAACTCAACTGTATGCTCACCTAAGCATTGGGCTTCTGGTGTTGGGAAATAGCCCCAATCTCCAAGTTCACCAACTGCTCGCAATAACGTTAAAGCAATGGTGTTGCGACCATCTCGTAAAATTTCATATTCATTTAAACCGAAGTTTGCAATCGTTAAGCCAACATGATTATCACTAACATGAACGAATGTTTGCTGATGTTGACAGTTACTTGGGTTTTCCCACTCTTTCGCTGGCACATTGTTTCGCTTCGCAATTTCAAAAATAGAATCGGCATAATGAACATTTGTTTTAATGTCTGTTGGGAAAAGAGCTCTTAAACGATGATCTTTCGCTTGGTTATTAAAAGTTGTTTTTACAGAAATCCCTTTACTATTCTTCTCCAAACTAACCAATGTTTTTATTACAAATGGAACTGTTTCCTTTACCCGTTGCGCTTTGCGCGTATGATAAACGGTCACTTCTTTTTGTTCTTGTTCTAATAAGGAATCAGCACCTTTTGGTAATTCCCATTCATGGGTTATTTCGAAAGTTGCTTTAAATGAAGTATTTTCCACAATAGCAACTTTTGCTTTTAGATTTTCCGTTGTTAATGTTGTTTCATCATCTGGTTGTTTGTACATATATTCGTTGCCGATATCACCAGTATCTTCAAAAATTAATAAATCATTAAAAGTTTTTCCAGTCGTTTTATCGACAACAGTTAAGGAACCGTTATCAGCAATTTTTACCGATACAAAGTCATTTTCCATCTCATGATCATTAACAATTATTTTCGGATGAACAACATTCAGTTTAGGAGAAGAAACAAATGCAAAAGTTCTAAATCCGAATGCCGGTACTTTTTCTGCCTCGAAAGTGATTCGAACACGTCTTGCCATATAGGCTTGACGGAAGCGGTCTTCTGGTAAGTCATAATCAAAGGCAAGTCCAAGATCTTCTAACGTATAATCAAGCATATTTCCTTGGCTGTCTACTAGAGCTCTGTCATCAAGTGGAATTGCTTTTAATGCTTCTTTATTCACCCCTTCTGAATAGTACTCCCGTTTCACATCCACCGTTACAGTAACGACACCCGTTCTTTCCCAACCTGTTGTATTTATTACAGTAAATGGAACTTGATCTTTCCCAAATTTTTCAAAAGTGGAAGTATCTATTTTTCCAGCAATCATTTTTAAACTTTCATCGATAATCATTTCGGCTACATGTTTGCTCTTTTCAAAGCGGGTTACCATTTCACGGTGAACTTCATCTACACTACATCCGCAAATACTATCATGAGGGTGGTTTTGCATTAATGTCTTCCAAGCATACGTAAATAAATGATGTGGGTACTGTTCTCCAGTCATATAGGCAAATGTTGCTAGCGGCTCTGCTACTTTTTCCAGTAACACTTGGCCTAGTTGGTTCATTTGTTTAAGATATATTCGCGCCGAAGCTGTGTTAACAAGTGTTCCCCACCCATCTGTTTTTTGACTGCGCAGTTCCCCGTCAATCGTTTTTAAACCTTTTGGTAGTTCAGCCATAATCGTCTGAACGTAATCGTTAAAGTTGGAATGAACGAAATCTAGTTCAGGATATAGTTTTTTCGCTTGTTCAATTGCTTTCGACAAATCAACTTGGATTGGTTGGTGATCACAGCCATTCATCATCAAGTAATGGTTTGTTGAGGCGTATTTTTCTAGTGAGGGGATTTTTTGCCCCCAATACGTTTTTGCCTCTCTCTCATCTACTGGAATTTCAATCCCGTTACAATACCAATTGGCAAATAATATCCCTAAAATGGAGCTTCCATCTGGTGATTGCCATAGCATTTCGGAATATGGGGACTCATAAATATCAGAATCACTTACTTCATTGTTGAATCCTGTTGGTTTTACACCGCGGCCAAACGCTGCTGCTTGAATACCAGCTTGCTTTAAAATTTGTGGTGCTTGTCCCATATTTCCGAATGAATCTGGGAAGTAACCAATTTTCGAGACGCCACCCCACTCTTTTGCATCTTTTAATCCGTATTGAAGATTGCGGATATTAGCCTCACTACTTGTCAAAAATTCATCTTGTAAAATATACCAAGGGCCAATATAAATGCGACCTTGTTCGACATATTTTTTTACTTTTTCTCTCATCTCTGGACGTACTTGTAAGTAATCTTCTAAAATAATTGTTTGTCCATCTAAGTGATAACTTTTAAACTCTGGATCATTATCTAATGTGTCTATCAATCTATCCATTAATTTCACTAAAAGTACATGATGTTTCTCATAAGGCAAATACCATTCACGGTCCCAATGGGTATGTGAAATGATATGAATTGTTTTCTTTTCAGTCATTAGAAAAACCTCCTACTTTTCTAAGTTGGCATTTATTTTTAAATTTTCCATTACGTATAAACTAATTCATTGCCACACCTATCTTGCACATTTCCACTAAACGGAATGCATCAAACAACGATTGTGTTACCCCTAAAAAAGTTAGCGCTACCATTTTCTAAAATAGTAGTTTGTGCATTTAATTACTTAGTTCATCTTAAAAATGTAAGCGGTGTTTGTCAATATAAATAAAGGTGTTTTACTATATTCCTATAATTATTCAACTAACCATTTAATTTTTCCATTGATATTCCTTGTGATAACCTTTACATTTATGGTGGAAAAGTATTTTTCAAGTTTTTTTAGGAGGTTAATACGATGCAATCGATTGTTGTTTTTTATGATCCACAATTTCCAATGGATAATGAACAGCCAAATACCATTTTTATAGATAGGCTTTTTTCTTCCGCCAAAATTGTAAACGCTAACGAATTAGCAAGTGTTCTCGAAGATGATAGTATCAACTGTTTAGTCAATTTACATGGAAGTTATTTTCCAAAAGCTGCTTGGGACTCGATTTATCAATTTTTATCACAAGGAAAGGGGCTTGTTCACGTTGGTGGAATACCCTTTCGCATTCCCTGTTATTTGGAAAATGGCAAATGGTTAAATGAACGGGAGCAAACTGCTTACCATATGCAATTAAATATTCATGAAGCCCTCCCAGTGAAATCTGCCCCTATCCAATATTATCAACACAATGAGGATATTCCAGTTTTTTCAAACAAGGAAGACTTATTTACGATTCAAGATACTTGTAACTTTATTTTACATGTTACAAAGAAAAGCACCATTCCCGCTGAAATGGGATCTGTAGGACCAATGGATGCGAAAATTTATCCGTTACTAAAAGGAGTAGCAAAATCAGGACGGGAAGTTGCAGCACCAGCTGTATTAATCGAAAACGCAAACGGGAAGTTCAAAGGTGGTCGCTGGTTATTTATTAATCAATTAGTAGACGCTCATTTTTGGACAAATAAGGGACTTAGTGCATTGATTGAGTTTAGTAACTTTGTTAGTAACGGTGTAACAGATATGACATTAAAAACTAATTACGCCACATTTGAAGAAGGCGAACGAGCTCGAATTAGTTTTCAACTTCAATCCACTAACGAACAAGTTTCTCATTGGGATTTACACTTTACTATTATGAAGAATGAGAAACTAATTTTTTCTAAGTCGATGAATGTATTAGCAAATAACCAACTTAACATTCACTCATTTGTAGTGCCAATTGATATTACGCCTGGTTTTTATCAAGTTACTTGTAAAGCAACTTCAGATTGCAATGAAACGAGAGTGCTACATCAAGGATTCTGGGGATTAGATAAAGAATTACTCCAATCGGGAGAGCCGATGACGTGTGATCGAGATTATTTTCAAAAAGACGGACAGCCTTTGCCAATCGTTGGAATGACCTATATGACTTCCGATGTCTCTAGATATTTTCTATTTTTACCGAATCCAGCTATTTGGGATAAAGATATGGAACAAATGAAAAAAGCTGGGATTAATTATTTACGTACCGGCATTTGGACAGCATGGCGCAATATGATGTTTGCTGATGGTCATGTAGAGGAAAATATTTTACGGGCGATTGACGCATTTATTTTATGTGCGAAAAAACATCATCTTGAAGTTACCTTTAATTTTTTCTCCTTTACTCCAGAGTTATGGGATGGAGAAAATCCTTATTTGGATCCGCGCAGTATCGAAGCACAAAAAAGATTTATCGCTTCTGTTGTTTCAAGACATAAAGAGACGTCTAATATTAATTGGGATTTAATTAATGAACCTTCCCTCTTTGACCCGGAACGTACTTTTAGCGGACCACGTTCTTTACATGATTCATTTGAAAGAAAGGCATTCCAAAAATGGTTGAAAAATAAATACTCCTCTATCCGCGAACTGCAAGAAAAGTGGAATATGACTGAACATGAGATTCTTGATTTTAATCGTATTGAACCACCAGAACAAGAGGACATTAATTTTAGCATTCGCGATATGCGTTCAGGTAAAAAAGGATTGCAATGGCTTGACTACACATTATTTACAATTGATATGTTCAATCAGTGGGCAAGAGAATTAACAGATACAATTAAACAAATTGCCCCAAATCAATTAGTAACTGTTGGTCAAGATGAGGCACTTGGCGATCAGCGCCCTACCCCATTTTTCTATGAAGAAGCGGTGGATTATACAACAAACCATTCATGGTGGTTGCTGGATCAATTAGTATGGGATGGTATTTTTACAAAAACGCCAAATAAGCCGAATCTCATTCAAGAAACAGGGATTATGTACGTAGAAAACCCAAATAATATCGCTAGAAGAAGTGAAGAAGAACTGCGCAACATTTTAGAGAGAAAATATGCTTATGCGTTTTCTACTGGTGGTGCCGGTGCGGTTCATTGGTTATGGAATACGAATTACTTTATGGATAATGCGAACGAATCAAGTATTGGTGCATTGCGTGCGGACGGGACAGAGAAACCAGAAACAGATGTTTCTTACAATTTCGGGGAATTTATCAAAAAAACGCGAAAATTATTTACAGGCCGTGAACTGGAAGAAGTCGTTGTCGTATTCCCATATTCAAATGATTTTTCCAACCGAAAAATGGCGTTTGATGCGACAACCAAACTTACCCGTGTACTTGCATACGAGATGAATGTACCTTTTAGAGCGGTTGGCGAATATCAACTAACCTCTTTAAAAACGAATCAACCGAAGTTAATTATCGTACCAAGTGCGCACAATTTTACAAAAACAGCGTTAGATGAGCTAATGCATTTTGTAGAAGAAAATGGGGCAACTTTATTATTTACGGGACCAATTAGTTTAGATGAATTTTGGGGTAAAACGGATAGAGTAGCACATTTTATCGGTGAAACGAAAATAGAAAATGTTCTCCGCGAAGAAATGCTTACAGTTGGTGACGGTTGTTATCCAGTATCGTTTGGTGGTGAAAGAGTCGCAGATGCAATGAAAGAATTCCCAGTGGATTCTTGTGCCTCTAGTTTGCATGAATACCGTCTTGGCAAAGGGAGATTGCTCTGGAGTTCCCTTCCTGTGGAATTAAATGAAAGAAATGAACCAATAATTGCTCTCTATCGTTATGCGTTAGAACAGGCTCGTATTTCAGATGAATTACATTGGCAATCTGGAAATGTACCTGGTATATATGGTCGCAAGCTTACATTTGCAAACGGGGACTTATTTGTCTTTGTGTCAGAATACGGACAAGATCTCGATGTGAAAGTAACAAATCCAGTTACTAGGAAAACTTATACATTTACATTGGAAAAAGAACGTTCAGTTCTCTTTTTTACAGACAAAAACGGGAAAATAACTGGTGTCTATAGACCAGATGAAGTTACAGTAGAAGTTGAGTGAGACTAGATTCTTTTAAAATCAAATAATTACTACATGGTGTTATCCTTCGTTCTTTTCTTGTAACAAAGGAAAAGGGCAGCTTGTTGGATAACACCATCTTATTGGAAAGGATGAACAAATTGCATCTTAAAGTGATGACCTTTAATGTTAGAGCCTATTTTCAAGAGGATAAAACGAACGCTTGGCCTAATCGTGTGGATCAAGTTGCTAAATTAATTTCAGAAGAGAAGCCCTTCATTATAGGGATGCAAGAAATTCGTTTAGAAATGATTCACGAGCTAGCCGCAAAAATTCCTTCCTATAAATGGATTGGGGAAGAACGTCTTGCAGGGGACGAAACAAATGCAATTTTTTATAACACTAATTTATTACACTTAAAGATATCTAATACTTTTTGGCTTTCTGAGACTCCGTATATAAAAGAAAGTATTTCCTGGAATTCTGCTTGCCACCGCATTTGTACATGGGGGGAATTCGTACATAAAGACAATCATGATACTAAGTTTCGATTCTTTAATACCCATCTGGATCATGAAAGTGAACTTGCTCGCAAAAATGGTATCCAAGTAATAGGGAATATCATGCAGGAATTGAATAAGCAAAATCTATTACCTAACGTATTGACGGGGGATTTTAATTGTTATCCAAGTAGTGATCCCGTCCAATATTGTGAGAAAGTTTTGGGGTTACAAAATGCTTATCATTTCTTAACAAATGAGGAACATAAACGAAAATCATTTCATGAATTTAACGGTGGAATAGACGGAGAACCAATCGATTATATTTTCACTTCATCGAAATGGAAAATAGTTAGAGCACAAATTTTACAAAGAAAAATTGGTGATGTTTACCCATCGGATCATTATCCTGTCGTTGCTCATATAGTACTTAATTAAAGGACTCATTTCTGGTTATCAACCTCACTCTCAAGAGAGAAACTGGCAAACCATATTGTACGAAGAAAAAGGTCATTCGCTTAAATCTGCTCGAGATATTAGCAAATGACCTATATTACACATTTAATTCCTACTATAAACTAACTTTAATCTTTTTTTGCTATTGTTCTTGCTGCTAACACAAATCCCCCAATAATTCCCGCATCACCATCTAGACCAACTGGAACAATATAATCATCGATTTGCTCGTTGAACTGTGGTTGTGTAAAGTACCCATTTAAAAGTTCTTTCACTTTTTGGCGAATTAACGGGAAAAGGTGAGCTTGTTTCGCAACTCCGCCACCAATAATGATTTTTTCTGGCATTATAATTGTAATGTATTGCACAAGTGCTTGGGCGATATAATATGCTTCCATTTCCCAAACCTTTTTGTCATCCGCTAACTCGAAACCCTTTTTCCCCCACCGCTTTTCGATTGCTGGGCCTGCTGCTAATCCTTCTAAACAATCATGATGAAATGGGCAAAATCCGTCAAAATGATCTTCTGGATGACGACGAACGATAATATGTCCCATTTCCGGATGGGAAATTCCTTGTAGCAATTGGCCATTCACAATCGCGCCTGCGCCAATTCCCGTTCCAATGGTAATATAAAGACAACTATTCAATCCTTTTGCAGCACCATAGGTGGACTCTGCAAGAGCAGCCGTATTAACATCGGTTGTAAAGCCTACAGGTATTTTTAATTCTTCCTCAATCACTTGTAAAAATGGATAGTTTTGCCATGCTAATTTAGGCGTGTTTAAAATCCGCCCATATGTTGGACTAGTTTGATTTACATCAATAGGGCCAAACGAGCCTATTCCAAGGGCATCAATTTTCTCTTTTTTAAAAAACTCAATTACTTCCGGAATTGTTTCCGCTGGTGTTCTTGTCGGCATTGTAATACTTTCAGTAATTTTTCCCGTTTCATCACCGATAGCACAAACAAATTTCGTTCCTCCAGCTTCGATTGAGCCAAACTTCACAAGCCTCACTCCTTTTATTCAAAATCAATGATATTTTCCTAAAATCATCTAAAATAGCTAAAATTTTCATTAAGATCCTCATAACCAAAATCTTATTGAAATGGATTACCACATACCAAATCTATCAAACCTACTATGGCTGGGAAACAATGAGTTCTAATTCCCCTTTGATAGAGTATTCCTCCACAGTGGCAGGAACAATAAAATGATCCCCTTTATTCAAAGGAAAGCTTTTTCCATCAACAACAAATGTTCCTTCTCCCTCGATTACACTTGCTAAAAGAAATCGTTTCGTATCGTTAAACACAGTTTCTCCATTTATATTCCATTTATAAACGGAAAAATAGTCAGATTCCACATATGTCGTAATTTCTGCATTTTCACGATGTTCTACTATAATATTTAACTGCGGATCTTTATGGGGAACGACCGTGACGTCAATGGACTTTTCAATATGTAATTCCCTTTTATTACCACTGCTGTCTACCCGGTCATAATCATACACTCTGTATGTTGTATCGGAACTTTGCTGCGTTTCTAAAACTAATGTCCCTTCACATAATGCGTGAATGGTCCCACTCGGAACGAAAAAAAAGTCACCAGGTTTTATTTTAACACGACGCAATAGTTCGTTCCAATTGCCTTCTTTAATTTGCTGTCTTAATTCCATCTTCGTTTGGGCGGTATGACCAAAAACTAACTCGGCATCTTCTTTACAATCAATTATATACCAACATTCTGTCTTTCCTAGTTCGCCATTTTCGTTTTTACTCGCATAGTCATCATTCGGATGAACTTGAACAGAAAGGTCTGCATTCGCATCTAATATTTTCGTTAACAGTGGAAATACATCGCTTTCATTATTACCGAAAAGTTCTTGATTTGTCTTCCAAACTTCACCTAATGTCTTTCCTGCCAATTCCCCGTTCAATACAACACTTTGTCCATTTGGATGAGCGGAGATTGCCCAGCATTCGCCTGTTTTATCAGAAGGGATTTCATAATGAAACTGCTCTCTTAAAGCGGTTCCCCCCCAAATTCGTTCTTGAAAAATTGGTTTTAAAAAAATTGGTTCTTTCATCCTAAACCCTCCAGTCCAACCTTATCCTACTGTAAATATATAGGAAAGGCAAGATTTTTTCTAATGGAATAATATTAGGATTGGTTTATTTATTTAAGAAAAATATGTATTTCTAGCTACTGTAAGTCATTTCAAAAAAATTAATGCATTTAGACCAAAAGAACGATTTTTATATTTCGTTTTCCTAAATAAAAAGTATTTCTTTAAAAGTCCGACAAATTTCCTTGAAATATAGTATGAAAGTACGGAATGTGATAAAAGTTGCAAAAAGTAAAGTCATACTTTACTATCATTTTTGAAAAATCGGACAAATTCACGACAATTTCCGACAGACAGGCATTTGAATGTTCTGATATCTTAAAAGAGCACCACGAACTACATAAAATTTTATGGGAAGGAGGACTAGTTTCATATTTAACTTTTAAACATTCGGGAGGGAGAAATTTGCGAAAAAGAAGTAAAAGAATATTATCCATCTTTCTAACTGGTTTATTGATTATTTCCATGCTTATTCCACCAGTCGGAACAACAAATGCAGCAACAAAAGGTGTGAACGTCTCAGCAAAATCAGCGAAAGCGAAAATTTCTAGCAAACTTACAAATGAATTTAAAAAAGATGATCAAGTTACATTCCTAGTTAAATTAAAAGACCAAGTAAATACAATGCAAGTGGCGAAGGAAACAGAAAAGAATGCAAATAAACAAAAATTATCTGCATACCAAACAAAACTTGCGAAAAGATCTGCCATTGTGACGGAATTAAAAGCAACTGCTCAAGAAACACAAGCTGAATTAATTGAATTTTTGGAAAAGGAACAACAAAAAGGGAATGTAAAAGATTTTCACTCTTATTATATTGTTAATGCATTAGCAATTACAGGAACAAAAGAAGTTGCAGAAAAAGTGGCCTCTTTTGCGGAAGTAGAAAAGGTTCTTCCAAATGAAACACGTCAATTGCATGCAGTAACAAAAACGAAGGAAAATACACCCAATTCCACACTACAAAATATTGAGTGGAACGTTGAACGTGTTAATGCACCACAAGCATGGGCGATGGGAATTGATGGAACGGGCACAGTTGTAGCAAGCCTTGACACAGGTGTCCAATGGGATCACCCAGCCTTAAAAGAAAAATACCGTGGTTATAACCCAGTGACGCAAGAAGTAGATCACCAATACAGCTTCTATGATGCTACGAATCCATCACAGCAAGTGCCGAGTGATGACCATGGACACGGAACCCATGTAACAGGAACAATGGTCGGCAGTGAACCAGATGGATCAAACCAAATTGGTGTTGCTCCTGGAGCAAAATGGATTGCCGTAAAAGTATTTAATGCGTCTGGCAGTACTACGGATGCAATTTTATTAGATGGTGCCGAGTGGATTCTAGCCCCTGGTGGACGGGTAGATTTAGCTCCAGATGTTGTCAACAACTCTTGGGGTGGCGGACCTGGCTTAGATGAGTGGTATCGTGATGCCGTTAGAAACTGGAGAGCCGCAAATATTTTTCCGGAGTTTTCAGCCGGAAATACCGACCTCTTTAACCCAGGCGGACCTGGTTCTATTGCAGTACCTGCAAACTATCCGGAATCTTTTGCAACAGGTGCTACCGATATAAATAATCGGGTTGCCAGTTTCTCGTTAAGAGGACCATCACCATACGGTGAAATTAAACCAGATATTTCAGCTCCAGGTGTTAATATTCGTTCATCTGTTCCAGGTGGCAGTTATGAAGGTGGCTGGAATGGCACATCGATGTCAGGCCCAGCAGTTTCCGGTGTTGCTGCTCTTTTACGACAAGTAAACCCTGATTTATCAGTCGATGATATGGAACAAATTTTACTAAACACAGCTACTCCGTTAACAGATTCCCAATATCCGGAATCACCAAATAACGGCTACGGCCACGGGCTAGTAAATGCATTCGATGCTGTCAGCTCCATATTAGATGGCTTAGGGAAAATTAAAGGTCAAGTGACAATTGAAGGAGATGATTCAGAAGCACCTACGTTTGAACACGTTGGGCCTTCGGAAGCCTTTGCCGGATTGGAACTTCCACTAACAGTAGACGTTAGGGACAATATTAGTATTACAGCTGTTCAATTACAATATAAAAATAATGATGGTAACTGGGTGACAGAAGAAGCAAAACGTAAATCCGGAAACCATCAACAAGGACAATATGAAGTCGTTATTTCTGGTGACGATATCGAAGTCGGCACCCTCACATATAAGTGGATTATTAGAGACTTTGCTAATAATGAAACGGTAAGTGAAGAGTATGTAGTACAAATAAATGCTGGTATTTCAGTCGGTTATTTCCAAGATTTTGAAGCTTTCCCTTCAGGATGGACTTCCTATGGTGATAACAACTCTTGGGATTGGGGCGCACCAACTTCTGGTCCTAATAACGCTGCATCCGGAGAAAAGGTTTATGCAACAAACTTATCTGGAACGTATGATTCTCGAATGGCTGCTTATTTAGAAATGCCGCCAATCGATTTGCCAGAAGGAAATACCTTTTTACAATTTAAACAATGGCATAACTTTGAACAGTCATCTTCAGGAACTGCTTGGGATTATGGCCATGTATATGTATCCACTGATAAAACTAATTGGACTTCTTTACTAAAAGTAGTAGGAGTTTCAAATGAATGGATTACAACAGAAGTTGATTTATCCGAGTATAGTGGTCAACGAGTTTATATTGCATTTTATGCTTATTCTGACAGTAGTGTCGTAAGGGATGGCTGGTATATTGATGACGTAGCCTTATCCGCGACATCGCTCGCCAAATCGAAAAACGCTTTAGGATTGCAGAAAACAAAAAGCCATGCTGTTTCCATAAGTAAGGAACAGTCAATTCAAAAAGATGCATTAACTTTATTACCGTTACATGCAGTCGTTAGTGTATTAGAATCTGGACGCTCTGTTACAACAAATCCTGCTGACGGAAGCTATTCCATGACTCATAGTGCTGGTGACTTTACAGTTGTTGCCGAAAGTTATGGTTTCCGTTCCCAAACGCAAACAGTGAACATTCCCGTTGATGGAGAAGCTACTGCGAATTTCACGTTAGAAGAACTGCCAAAAGGAACAATTTCTGGAACGGTTACGAACAAAGCTACTGGTAACCCAATTGAAGGTGCAACGGTGTATTTGGTAGAAGATGCAAATATTCAGCCGGTACAAACGGATGCAAATGGAGAGTACTCCATAACTGGGTACGAAGGAACCTATACATTAAAAGTTGTTGCCCCGCTATTTAATGGGCAAGAAGTCACTGTTGATTTACAAGGGAATATAGAACAAAACTTTGAATTAAAACCGTTTATCGGGTTTCCTGGAGAAATTGGCTATGATGACGGTACTGCAGAAAATGCTAGAGCATTTTACGATGCTGGAAACGGTTGGGCAGTAAAAATGTCACTAGCTGAAGGTCAAGACACTGCCATGGTAACTGGTGGCATCTTCCGCTTCTGGGATACAGAATGGCCAGTCCCTGGTGGAACAGAATTCCAAGTAGCGGTTTATGACGCTTCTGGTATAGATGGAGCACCTGGAAAATTACTTGCTGGACCATTTAACGCAACTGCAAAAAGAGATGGTACATGGACAAATGTTGACTTAAGCGGTGAAGGGATTATGGTAGAAGGTGACTTCTACATGGTCTATATTCAATCACAACCTAACCCATATGCTCCTGGTTTAGCAACCGACGAAGATGGACCAAATGCAGGAAGAAGTTGGCAATTAGTTGGTGGCGCCTGGTCACAAGCACCTACCGATGAAGGAAACTACATGATTCGCGCTACCGTCAACTATGAAGTGAAAGAACCAGTTATCACCTCTCCAGCAGACGGTTCATTTACAAATAATGATACTGTTACAGTAACAGGAACAACAGCACCAGGTGTTAATGTCCATATTTTTAACAATGGGGAAGAAATAGCAATTGTGGAGTCTAATGAAGATAAAACATTCACTGCTGAAGTTTCCTTAACGGAGGGTGAAAACATCTTAACAGCAAAAGCAGGTACTGATTTAGGTATGACAGATGAATCAAACGCTGTGAAAGTCGTACTAGATCAAACAAGTCCAACGTTAACCATTGATTCACCGAAAAATGGTAGTAAGCATAATAAAGAAGTTGTAACGGTAAACGGAAAAGTAACGGATGCTAATCTAGAGTCTGTAACAGTTAATGGAAAAAAAGCTACTGTAACAAATGGTTCATACTCTACACGAATTTTACTCGATGAAGGATTGAATGAGATCGAAGTAGTTGCACTAGATAAAGCAGGTAATGAAACAGTGAAGACTACTACCATTGATGTAGATTTCACCGCTCCTGAAATCGTGAATTTAAAACCTGATACAGATAAACATTTGAATGCTGGTCAGTCCGTGAAAATTGAGTTTGAAAGTGAACCAGGCTTACGCGCAACTTTCAGTATTAAAATGCCGTTAACAAACTTAGCTAGTACTAAACTTGCCAATGTAACAGAATTGCCGATGATGGAGGTCTCTCCAGGTAAATATGTTGGATACTATACAGCAACCTCTAACGTAGTTGCCCAAGGTGCTGAAATTGAAGTAAAAGTAGTTGACTCTCACAAAAATGAAACGAGAGCTACCGCTACTGGTAAACTGTATATTAATGCAAACGGCACTAGTACATCCAAAGGGATTGGCTTAGGGAAAAACTAATACTAAAAAACATGCCTAACTATACAAAAATAGTTAGGCATGTTTTATATTAACTTTATAAGCTATAGCTATAGTTACTTGTCATTCAACTGATTATTTACTGCACCAAAATAAAAAACCACTAACAAGATAAGCCTTATCAGTGGTTAAAGAATTGCATTATTTCCTTTTGCTCCCGGTCATTCCATCTCTTAAATAATTTATAGCCTCTCTAGTTTGATCTAAATGTTCGATAGATTCCTCATAAAGACTGGAGGCAACGCACATAAATAAAATATCAATCACATGTAACTGGGCAATACGTGAGGATGTTGCACCGCTTCGAAATGTTGCTTCTCTTGTGGCAGATGTAAAAAGTGCAATTTGGGCTAAATTGGAAACTAAAGAATTGCCATACTTCGTAATACTGATCGTTGTCACGCCACGTTGGTTAGCTAGTTCGATAATTTTTGCCACTTCTACTGTTTCGCCAGAAAAAGAAATGCCAACGACAACATCATCCTTTTGGGCATTTGCTACTAATGTGGCAGCCATATGAATATCCGAGAAAGCACTCGCATTTTTACTTATTCTTAAAAACTTTTGCTGTGCATCACTAGCTACAATACTCGAACCACCGACACCAAAAAAGTGAATCGTCCTCGCGTTAATTAATGCATCCGTTGCTTTTGACAGTTCTTCTAAACGGATTAATTCCGCTGTTTCACGAATAGTTCTTATACTATTCGTCGTCATTTTTTCAATTATCGAGTGTTTTGTCTCATTCGGTTCAATATCACGAAATTCTTCACTATTCCTTTTCAGTAAATCACCAGTAATTCGCATTTTCAATTCTTGTAATCCCGATAGCCCTAAAGACTTACATAGCCGAATAACAGCTGCTCCACTCGTGGAACTATTTTTTCCCAGTTCGTTTGCCGTTAAAGAAATTGATTCTTCCGGATGCTCAAGGATGTATTTTGCAATTTTTGCTTCTGAAGGAGGAAGTTGTGATGCCATCTCTTGTAACATTACTAATCCTCCTGTATGGAACGCCATAGATCCCATCCTTTCTTTATATAGCTTATAAAACCGTTACTTAAGAATCCATTAGATTCCAAATATAAGCTCCTATCCTAACTATAATTCCTACTTTTTATTTTATCAATGAATGTTTGACTCAAATTTTATAAAAAATGGTTAATAAATGTTCTTATCAAACATTTTTTCAAGTATCTTCAGGAAACTGGCCGTAGCAAATAATTCAGCAAGCGCTTTTTGATAAATTTCTCTTATAACGAGAATACTTACATGTCAAGTTGATTGGTAACAATAGCTATTTATACAAATAATAAGGACTACAAAACTTTTCAAACTTAGCAATATCGGTGGCACATTTTTGGAAATAGCCATCTAAATTACCAGTTAGTATGTCTTCCCGTAATTGTTTCGTTCCTGCGAGTAAATCAAAGAAATAACGTTTTTGGTCAGTCGAGATAAATTCAAAATCATCTGGATAAAGTTCTGCAATATTGGCTAACAGTGTAACCCCTACTTTTACTGGTTCAATTTTTTCTCGGTCGGAAACATGAAGCTGAACACCTTCACAGCGAACCCCATTGTGTTTTTGGTAAGTTGGTTGGAAGGATATCGGTCGAGCAATGACACCCGCTAACCGATTTTCATTAAATCTTTTTGCTAACGTAAATCCATCAACATAAGGAGCACCAATATATTCAAACGGTCTTGTCGTACCACGCCCCTCTGATAAATTCGTTCCTTCGACAAGACAAGTACCTGGATATAAAATGCACATGTCCATTCCCGTTGTATTAGGAGATGGCGGAACCCAAAATAAACTTGTTTCATCATAATACATCGAGCGCGACCAACCTTCCATTTGTACCACTGTTAACTCACAATTGATGTGAAATTCATGTTTATAAATATGTGCAAGTTCCCCTACTGTTAGTCCATGGCGATTGGGGATTGGATACAGACCGACAAATGAGCGAATGCCATCATCTAATAAGTTTCCTTCCTTTTTCTCACCAGATACAGGATTCGGCCTGTCCAACACGACAAACTCTTTCTGGTGTTCTTTGCAAGCTTCCATAACATATGCCATCGTATAAATAAAGGTATAGTAGCGAGCACCGATATCTTGTAAATCAAACACTAGCACATCGACAGGCTCTAACATTTCTGCCGTCGGTTTCCTCGTTTCACCATACAAACTATATACTGGTAATCCTGTACGTTCATCGACGGAAAAACCAACTTTTTCTCCTTCTTTTGCATCGCCGCGAATACCATGTTCTGGTGCATAGAGGGCAGTTAAATGAATTTCTGGATGTTCATAAAAAATATCAATGATAGGAACAAGTTTCTGATTGACACCAGTTAAATTAGTGATTAACCCTATTCTTTTTCCTTTGTACTTTTCTATATATTTTTCTAAAAAAATATCAAAACCAAGTTTCATAATATCCCTACTTTCATCCATCATTTGATAAAATTTTTGTCTGACAACGTTTAACCCAAATACAATTTTCAAGGGGTTACCTTTTTTCACTACAAATTAGTAAGCAAACGATAATTAGCACTGCCGTCTGCGACCTTGATTGTTCCAAAACCTATCAATCTACTCGCATACAACCACAATTATTCCCCTCATTACCAAGCAATCTTCCCCATCACAACTGGATTTTTAGCGCCTGTAGTAACTGGCAAATTATTTGTCTTTCGATTCATGCATTGATAGCCTAGTAATGCAAATATGATTGCTTCCTTCGCATCACTATTTAAACCTGCTTCATCAGTGGAATGTACTTTTACAAAATTGGGCAAATAGTTTTGAATAGTTTTTAGTAAATAGAGGTTTCTTACACCCCCTCCACTAATCAAAACTTCTTTAATATCATGGGACTGTATAAATCTATTTATTTCATTCGCTATCGTAATTGCCGTTAAATGAGTAATAGTGCAAATCCGATCATAAAAAGCGATTCCTCGTTCTTCCGCTTCCTCCCACCACTGTTTAGCAAGTTCTTTCCCGAATTCTTCTCGACCGGTACTTTTCGGGTATTTTTTTGCAAAATAGCGATGATTTAGGAGAGATAGGAACCAATCTTTGTTCAAGTTTCCTTGGGAAGCTAATTGACCGTCTTTATCATAAGTTGAATGACCGTTTGTTATCCAATTGGCAAACAAGTCCATTAGCATATTACCTGGACCAGTATCATACGCAATTACTTGAGCCTCATGACAATTAGGAGCTAGTACGGTAATATTAGCAATTCCTCCAATATTGACAGCAACCCGACCTATCTCTTCATCTCGTAACAAAAAGTAATCTGCATATGGCACTAGTGGAGCACCTTGTCCACCCGCAGCCATATCACGGGTTCGAAAATCACCTACAACTGGAACCCCAGTTCTTTCAGCGATAACGGCAATATCACCTATTTGTAACGTAGATTTAATAGGACGCTTGCCAATGTATATTTCTTCTGGCTGATGGAAAACGGTTTGCCCATGGGAACTAATTAAGTCAATTTCCTTTAACGGTATTCTTGCTGCTTTCGTTGCGTCTATTACTGCTTCTGCAAATATTTCACCAAGTAACATATTCATAACGGACAAGTCTCTTGTCATCGATACATTTGGATCACTTATTTCCATTAACCTATTTCGAATATCCGTGGAATATGGATAAGAGAAAAAATCTATTAGCTCCACTATATTTTCTCTTTCTTCATTAATGGAAACAATTGCTACATCGACACCGTCCAAAGAAGTACCTGACATAAGTCCGATTACTTTCCATTCGCGTTTTTCCATTTCATTTTTCCTCCAAGTAACATACAACTTAGGAAATTTTACTTATTTATTCATAAGCAAATTTGCTTTCATAATTCACAAAAGTTTTCTGGGCACCCCACATTAATATATAGGCATTCCCACTTCCGCCAAAAAAGAATAAAAGTCCTGGAATATACATGTACGTTACAGAATTTAACAAACCTAATACAATAAATAAAAATATCGTTAAAATCGGGTGAACAATCCCGATAACAAATGGCCATTTAATATAATCTGTATTCTTTAACGCAAAGTGGACATAAATTGGAAAAAAATACATTAAAATGATGAGATACAAAATAAAAAGCGCAATGATACTATAACTTGCCAATACGTATTGGAGACTTGCTTGTCCACGTAAAATCATAAACTGGATCGATAGTAGATAGCCGATAATTGCTAATACAAAACCGATTAAGTTAATCTGAATAAACTCTTTTTTATACGTCTGCCAAAAAACTTGAAAAATATTAATGTCATCGTGTTTTAAGACCCATTTTCTAACGACCGCAAACATTGCAGCCGTTGCTGGAAAAATTCCAAACAAAATCAAACCTAGTAAAGTAAACGCTACCCATAAAAAGTTCAAATAAGCGAACCGTAACAGCCACACAGAAAATTGATAATACCCATTAATAAACCCTTTCATTATTCACACTCCCAACGGCGTGTTTCTTCTTGCTATATCAGTATTACTAAATTGTCTATTTTTAAAGCAAGAATTACTCTTTTACCGAACCGATTAACACACCTTTAACAAAGAACCGTTGTAAAAATGGATAGACGATTAATAATGGTAAGGCAGAAACAATAATAACTGCATATTTAATCAATGAAGCAGTTTTAATTTGATCAACGAAAGATTGGGCTGTCGCTGCTCCGCCTCCAAAGCCTTCTATCCCAGTTTCATTTAAAACGAGAATCTGTCTTAATATCAGTTGTAGTGGGTATTTGTTTTGATCCGATAAATAAATTAATGCATTAAAATATTGATTCCATAAACCGACTGCTTGGAACAATGCCATAACTGCGATAATTGGCATCGATAGCGGTAAAACAATTTTCCAAAAAATATAGAAATCCGATGCTCCGTCTATTTCTGCTGCTTCTACTAATTGGTCGGGTATATTTTGTTCAAAAAAGGAGCGCGCTACTAGAATTGACCAAGCACCAACAACTCCAGGAATGACAATTGCCCACATCGTATCTAACATATTTAATGATTTTACTACTAAATAAGTCGGAATTAAGCCACCGCTAAACATCATCGTAAAAAGAATAATCCATAGAAAAAATTTCCTTGCTAGCAATTCTTTTCTCGATAGTGCATAAGCACAAGGTAAAAGTACAACAAGATGCAACAGTGTTCCAACTAATGTATAAATAATTGTATTTTTATAACCAATCCAAATCGCATCATTTTGAAAAACTCGCCTAAAACCATCTAATGATACATCAACAGGCCATAACCACATTTGTCCTGTGTTCACTGCGTCAGGGTCACTAATGGACGCACTAATGACGAAGATTAATGGATACACAATGATAATGGTTACGATCGTTACAAGTATTTTATTTGCTATGTCAAAAGATTTATCAGAAACAGTTTTTTTTGCCAATTGAACTCCCCCCTTACCACAAACTATTATCCGTTACTTTTCTTGCAATATAATTCGCAGTAATAAGTAATGTAATATTTATGATTGAATCAAATAGACCAACGGCAGCTGCAAAACTATATTGCCCTTCTAAAATACCTGTTTCATAAACAAAAGTTTGGATAATATCAGATGTTTCCGAGTTTAAATCATTTTGTAGTAGTAGTACTTTTTCAAAACCAACAGACATAAAGCTACCAATGTTTAAAATAAATAAAACAACGATTGTTGGAAATATTGCCGGTAAATTAACGTGAATAATTCTTTGAAACCGGCTAGCCCCGTCTACTTTCGCCGCTTCATGCAACTCCGGATTAACACCAGCTAAGGCAGCTAAATAAATAATCGTCCCCCAACCTAATGATTGCCATTGCCCAGACCAAACGTAAATGTGTCGAAACCAATTAGGACTTGTTAAGAAGTTAATCGTTTCCCCACCTAAAGCAGAGATGACATGATTGACTAAACCAGTAATTGGATCTAAAAATGCTACTAACATACCAACGACAACAACTACAGAGATAAAATGAGGCGCATAGGTTAATGTTTGCGTCCATTTTTTAAAGGCGCCATTTTTTAATTCGTTTAGTGAAAGAGCAAAAATGATTGGCAATGGGAATAAAGCTAAATTATAAGCACTTAATATTAAGGTGTTTTTTAATAATCTCCAAAAGTAATAGGAATTAAAAAACCGCTCGAAATGTTCCAAACCTACCCACGGGCTTCCCCAAATACCTAAGTTCGCATAAAATTCTTTAAAGGCAATTTGTACCCCGTACATCGGAATATAATGGAAGATAATAAAATAGGATAAAGCAGGGATTAAAAATACGTATAATTGCCAATGCTTAATAAAACGTTTTTTTGTATGATGGAATTTTTTCGGTTTCGCAATGTCTATTCGTATTGCATGATTATTATCACTCATGGAATAACCTCCAATCGAGAGAGTATATTATTGGGGATAATTTCCCTTTTTAAGTAAAGTTAAAAAGGGAATAAATTTGTTAAGACGATAGTATAATTATATAGGGGAGAAAGACTCTCCCCCGGCATTTTAATTTTTACGATAGCGATCATATGCGGCTTGTTGAATTTTTACATATTCATCTAAGCCCATTTTTTCTACTGTACTTACATATTTATCCCATTCGGAAAAGGATGTTTCACCAGAAATAAATTTCGCTGTCATTTCTGATACATATTTCGAAATATCTGCACCTGTAGAAGAAAGAAACTTATTTTCTTCTTCCGTATAAGTGAATCCAGGCCAAATTTCCTCTGAAACAAATGGTTCTATTTTTTTCGCAGCTTCTAGTGATGCTGGTGCACTTTCTGAACCTTGGAAGTACTCTTCTTTAATAATTCCTTGAATACCGCCTAACCATGTTAAATATTTCGCAATTTCTTGCTCCATCGTTAAGCCTTCTTTACTATTCATAATTTTATCTGTATAAACGTATTTTCCATCTTCTGTCTTTTCGTAAGTGTCACCTTCTATACCCATGTAGTAAAGTCTTGCACCTTCATCACTAAAGAAGTAATCCATCCATCTTACAGTTGCTGCTGGATTAGGGTTATTTTTCGTAATGATAAAGTTACCAATACTACTTACAGCAGGTGATACTTTAGAAAATTCTTGATACCCTTTCGGACCTTTTAATGCAGATAGGCTATCATATTTCTCACCAATATCTTTACCGAATAATTGAACAGGATCATAAAATACGGTACTTGCATATTTTCCTTGGGAAGCATTTGCAAGATATTGTCCCCAGTCAATCGAGAAGATGTTTTGCTCAATTAAACCTTCACTATATAGTTTATGAGTGTATTCAAGCATTTCTTTGTAATCGTCAGAAATTGTATAAAACCTAATCTTTTCTGGGTTTTCTGGATCGACATCGATATTCGCATTACGCACACCACGGTTAGCTACACCAAAGGCACCTTGAATCCAACCTGTAAATTCTCCAATGCTTGTCCCACCGTATGGAACGACATCTTTTCCACCTTTTTCTTTTACCGCTTTTAAAAACTGATAAAATTCTTCTGTCGTTTCAGGTGCTTTCATATTTAATCTATCAAGCCATGTTTGATCAATCCACGGTCTAGACGCTAACCGTACTGATAAGAAATCTGGTGATACAATCGATGGCAAAGAATAAATATTTCCATCTGGGAATGTTACCGCTTTTCTTATTTCTGGATTTTCATCCATTAACTTTTTCAAGTTCGGTGCATATTTATCAATTAAATCATTTAATTTGATAAACGTACCTTGTTTTCCGTATTTATATATATCTAGAGGTGGGAAGGCAGCTAAGAAGAATACATCTGGAAGGCTGCCACCTGCTAGGGCAAGATTTCGTTTTTCAGCTAATGAATCAGTTTGGACTTGTTCCCATTCCACATTCACATTTGTCATTTCTTTATACTTATTCCAAATTAAAATATCATTCCAGTCAGAGTTAATATTTTGGGCAGATTTACCTGTGAAAAATTTCAATGTTATCGGTTCTTTTACTATTGGGAAAGCTTCCTCATTTAAATTTTCTAATGCTTTCTTATCGACTTTTCCTTCATTTTCCTTTGAAGCATCGTTTCCTCCACATGCAGTTAACAATAATGTAAATGAAAGGACTAGTGCTAAAATTATTTTTTGTGGTTTCATGTTTAACCCTCCTCATTTTGAATACTTAACCGTAACAGTTCATATTGTTTTCTTTCTAATTTTGTGTATAGTCACCTCCCTTTTGGGAATACTCTTTTTCGATAGGAAAATATGAAAAGGATTACATTTTATAATATATTCAACCTAAAATATTTTTTTAGGGAATATAAATACGTTTGTTTATTTTATACAATTAAATTATATAACAATTTCCATTTAGATAAAATAAAAAATTAACAATTTATTGTTTAATTTGTAAAAAAATTTTACCTATACTACAGCCATTTTTGCACCATCATTCGAAACATGTTCCTTTTTTATGATTATTTTTTTCTATAATCCGTTTATCATTCAGTCAAATCGATATTAATTGCTTTTCGAACATTACCGTTTGCTTTTTTTACTAATAACTGTGCCTTTTCGTGAGAGACATTCGCCATTATCATGACAATTGCTAGTTTTACTTTTTGTTCCGTAATTTTTAATGTTTCGGTAGCAATATCATACGAACAACCGGTAATTTCCATAACAATCCGCTTCGCCCGTTCCATTAGCTTGCTATTGCTCGGATGTAAATCAACCATTAAATTTTTATAAACTTTACCGAGTTTTACCATGACGCCGGTAGAAATCATATTTAATACCATCTTTTGTGCAGTGGCAGCCTTTAATCGGGTTGAGCCTGTTAATATTTCAGGACCTACCACAACTTCAATGCTTTGATCAGCTAGTTTGCTTATTTCAGAATCTTTGTTGCACGAAATGGAAATCGTCTTTGCCCCCATACATTTTGCAAAGTCTAAAGCCCCCATGACATATGGTGTTCTGCCACTTGCAGTAATTCCGACAACCACATCATTTGCTTGAAGGTTTCTTTGCTGCAGATCTACTTTACCACCCTCATAATCATCCTCAGCACCTTCAATCGCTCTAAACATCGCACGCTCCCCACCAGCCATAATACCTTGCACTAACTCTGGGTCAGTAAAAAAAGTTGGCGGACATTCAGCAGCATCTAATACACCTAACCGACCACTTGTCCCTGCACCGATATAAATTAGTCTTCCCCCATTTTTTAAGTTGTTATAAGCAATTTCAATAGCATTTGCGATTTCTGGTAAAACTTTATTCACTGCAGCTGGAACAGAGTAATCTTCTTGATTCATATTTTTCACTAATTCAAGTGTTGTCATTTGATCAAGATTTTCGTACTGCGGATTCATTTTTTCGGTTGTTAGTTTGGAAAGATTCACTTCCATCTCCGTCACCTAACTTTCTTTTTCTCTATTTATTTTTAACCTTCCCCATATTTATGATTATTAAATTTTTTCATTCATTACATTAGCGGGAATTCAATATTTTATTATAAAAGGAATTTCAAACATGTTTCTCTATAAGTAGTATAAAATATTAATAACTATATTTCAATCTGTTTATTTACAAAATGAAATTTTATTTTATACATTCATTTAAAAAGATCTCCGTAAAGTTGTTTATTATTTGAAATTTTATTTCAGAGTAATTATTATTAGAGTGAAACACATAATTTTTTTCATTTGGATGTGATGACTGATGCTGAGTAACGAGATTAAACAAAAACTAATCACGATTGTCGGGAAAGAAAATGTCGAAGATTCACAAGCTGTTAGATTAGTATACTCCTATGATGCAACACCTCAATTTCAAGCAATGCCAGACTGTGTCATTTCACCAAGAAATACTAAGGAAGTTTCGGAAATTTTAAAATTATGTAATGAGAATCGCATTCCTATTGTGCCCCGTGGTTCTGGTACAAACCTTTCTGGCGGCACTTGTCCAACGAACGGAGGAATCGTACTACTTTTTAAGCATATGAATCAAATAGTACAATTAGACGAAGAAAATTTAACAATTACTGTTCAGCCGGGTGTTATTACAGGACAGCTAATTCAATTTGTCGAAGAAAAAGGGTTATTTTATCCTCCTGATCCTAGCTCTATGAAAATATCAACGATTGGTGGTAATATAAACGAAAATTCTGGAGGCTTAAGGGGCTTAAAATATGGAGTGACGAAAGATTATGTGATTGGATTAGAAATAGTGCTCGCTAATGGGGATATTCTTCACACTGGAGGCAAACTAGCGAAGGATGTTGCGGGGTATGATTTGACTAAATTAATTGTAGGCTCTGAAGGAACTTTAGCGGTTGTAACAGAAGCAACATTAAAATTAATTCCCAAACCGAAAACGAAGAAAACATTACTTGCTTTATATCAAAATATCGATGCAGCTGCCCGCTCCGTTTCGAAAATTATTGCCAAAAAGATTATTCCTGCTACGTTGGAATTTATTGATCAGCCAACATTAAAAGCAGTCGAGGACTTTGCGAAAATTGGCTTGCCAACCAATGTGGAAGCCGTTTTATTCATCGAACAGGATGGCGAAGAAAGCCAAGTCGACAAAGATATGCAATCAATTGAGGAAATTTGTCTATTAGAAGGGGCGGTATCAGTCCAAAAGGCAAAATCAGTAGAAGAAGCAGAAAATTTGAGTTCCGCTAGACGGGCGGCATTATCGGCACTTGCCAGATTACGTCCAACAACCATTTTAGAAGATGCAACAGTACCCCGTTCTGAAGTGGCCAATATGGTTAAAGCAATTAATGAAATAGCGAAAAAGTACGATGTAACAATTTGCACTTTTGGCCATGCAGGTGATGGGAATTTGCATCCAACTTGTACGACCGATATTCGAAATCAAGAGGAAATGGAACGAGTAGAACGGGCATTTGCCGAAATATTCGAGGCAGCAATTCAATTAGGTGGGACAATCACTGGTGAACATGGAGTAGGACAAATGAAAGCCCCTTATTTAGAGTGGCAATTAGGGGCTGAAGGTGTTGCTATAATGCGGTCCATTAAGCAAGCCTTTGACCCACACAATATATTAAACCCAGGAAAAATATTTGCAAAAAACACGAGAAAACGGCTCGTCGTTTCCCGTTAATCTTTCATTTAAAAGAAAGCGGTGACAAAAGTGGCTATCGAGATAACTTCAGCAATTCAAGCGGATTTTAAAGAAAAATTAAGTGAGGATGAATTATTAAATTGTATGCGATGTGGTTTTTGTTTGCCTTCCTGTCCAACATATATTGAAACTGGAATGGAACTATATTCTCCCCGAGGACGAATTGCTTTAATGAAGGCTGTGTCGGACGGAATGATAGATGCGTATGACGAAGTAGAAGATTCCTTAAACGTTTGTCTTGGTTGCCGTGCTTGTGAACCAGTTTGCCCTGCTGGAGTCAATTACGGGCATTTACTTGAAGACGCACGAGAAATCTTTCAAACACATAAACAACAATCTTTTAAAGAAAAAGCCATTCGTAAACTAATATTAGATGGTCTTTTTCCAAATCAAGAACGAATGCAGACGGTTGCTAGTCTAGCGCATTATTATCAAAAATCTGGATTACAAAAAGCGTTACGGAAGATTGGATTTTTAAAGCTATTTCCAGAAACAATGGCAGAAATGGAAAATATTTTACCAAAAGTACCTGCAAAAAAAAGGATGAAATCGAGAGAAAGGCACTTTGCAGCTACTGGTCAGAAAAAGGCTACTGTCGCATTTTTCACAGGCTGTTTAATGGATACACTGTTTCTAGAAACGAACGAAAAAACGATTCAACTTTTGCAATTAGCTGGCTGTGATGTCGTCCTTCCTGAAGAACAAGGATGTTGCGGTGCCTTGCATGCCCATAGTGGTGAAAAAGAAAAATCGAAACGGTTGGCGATACGAAATATTGAGACATTTGAAGCGTTTGATGTTGATTATATTATCGTTAATGCGGGTGGTTGTGGCGGATTTTTAATAGATTACGATAATTTGTTTAAAGATAATCTGATAATGTATGAACGTGCTAAAAAATTCGTTGCTAAACTAAAGGATGTTACGGAAGTTTTAGTAACGTTACAATTTCATAAAACACAAAAACTTCGATTGAAGGAGCAAATCGTCACTTATCAAGACTCATGTCATTTGCGAAATGTTATGGGGGTTTGGCGTGAACCACGAGAGCTATTAATGGCAATAGAAGGGGCAACATATATAGAACTACCTAACGCTGACAGCTGCTGTGGTTCTGCTGGCATTTATAATATTCTTCAACCAGAAATGGCTAATTCCATTTTAGAAAGAAAAATGAAAAAGGTAAAGCAAACAAATCCCCATACAATTGTGACAACAAACCCCGGCTGTTTAATGCAAATGAAGTTGGGAGTAGATAAGGAACAGTTAAGTGATCAAGTTAGAGTTGTGCATATAGTGGATTTATTGGCTGAGGCGGTCGTGTAATAATTTCATAGCGGTTTCCTAAGGACAACTATTAGATCCTCTGTTAATTGTCCTTATGTAGTTTTTTTCGTAAAGACCTTCCATTATTGTAGTAAAAAGGGCGACGAAGTCAAATTAGACTTGCCGCCCTTTTCATTTTACTTATTCTAACGGAAAGCCAGGAATAATATTTCCCCTTCTTACATTGCCTCCGACAGGATATTTTAATGTTTGTGCATATTTCACACGACTAACACAGCCACGAACGGTGCCTAAAGCTTTATAATAGTCGAAATAACGGAATGAGCTCGAATTCATAATGAACCAATATTGAGATAACGCCTCTAAATAGGTATCAAACTCTTCGGAAACATCTACAAAAATATCAGGAACATAACCTTCCATATCTTCCCAATTTTCACTGTGCAAAATTCCAAAATAATGTGGGGCAAGTCCATCTAAATCAAACCCTGGCAAGCCAGCTTTCATTTGTACCGCTTCCATAATTCTTGGACAAAGAGCGTGATCTGGGTGCATACTGTTAATCCAATGCGTAATTACTAAATTTGGTTTTAATTGACGAACAAGTTTCGCTACCCTTGTAACAATTTCATCATTCAATGTTAATTCCGCATCATTATAATCTAATGTAATACTCTCTGCCCCTAAAATTTTAGCCGCCTTTTCAGCTTCTGCCATTTTTTGCTTTCGGTAATCTTCAATTGAAATATGTGGTGGATTCCCTTTTTCACCTGCTGTTAAATGTAAAAAGGTCACTTTATGTCCCGCTTTTGCATATTTGTACGCAATGGCCCCTGCTTGAATTTCACCATCACCACAATGAGCACCAACAATCATAATATGTTTTTTATTTGTCATCGAAAATCACTCCTGTCATTATTAGTAGATTTCATCACAACTATTTTTTCATTTAGTTCCTTATAATAAGCTAGCTCGAATCAAATTATGGAGTTTCGGTCTAATACTTAATATTTCCTGTTTATTTTCTATATGAACACGGTTAGTCAAGAAGATAACGTGTAAGTTAATTTCTGGATCGAACCATATACTTGTACCAGTATATCCTGTATGACCGAATGCTTTTGGTGAGAATAGGTCTCCACATGGTGCATATTGTGGCCCTTTTAATTGCCAGCCAAGTCCACGATATTCGTTTGTATCAAAATACGTAAAATTATTTTTTGCCAATTGTAATACAGATTTGGACAAGATTCGTTTTCCAAAATATACACCATCATTTTCAATCATGGCAGCAAATTTTTCCAAATCTGCTAACGTAGCGAAGAGACCAGCATGACCACTAACTCCCCCCATCGCTTCTGCATTATCATCATGAACGGTTCCCGCTTTAAATTTATTGGTGAAGCGACTTTTCTCTGTTACAGCAAAGCGCTCTTTAGCAAAAGGTAAATTAAATCCTGTTTCCAACATTTCAAGTGGTTGGAAAATGTTATTTTGAACAAATTTTTCAAATTTCATGCCTGAAATGACTTCTATCACTTTAGAAAGTAAAATAAAACCTAAATCACTATAGATTACTTTTTCTCCTATTTTTTCGACAGGAGTTTCTTCATATATTTTTGCTAGTACTTCTTCTCGCGATTGACAGTCTAAATAGTATGGACGATGTGCTGTTAAACCGCTCGTATGGGTTAGGAGATGACGAATTTTAATTTCTTCCTTCCCATTTTTCGCAAACTCTGATAGATAGCGACTAACAGGGTCATGTAGCATTAATTCTCCTTCATCAATAAGCTTTAAGACGGCTGGATTTGTTGCTACTACTTTCGTTAATGATGCTAGATCAAATACAGTATCTATTGTCATTGGCTGTATTTTCGGTTCCAGCGACCGATAACCGATAGCTGCATGTAACAATGTTTCACCTTGATAAGAGATATGAATAGCAGCACCAGGCAGATTTTTTTGCTCCACTTGCCTTTTAATGTACTCGACTACCTTTTCCATATATTCACTTCCTTATAACTAGCATACAATAATAGACAAAGTTGTTTACGCTTACTTTAATGTCTAATATTGAAATTTATTCATCGATTGAAAAATAATGAATGGACTTTTTACACTTCCTATTATACTACTAGCCATTACATTTTAAAACATAAAATCATATATTGGATTATAATTTTGATTGTTTATTTTAAAAACAATGGACATTTAGCTACCCTATAAAGATAAGTGAATATAGGGTAGCCACTTAGTGTCCAATTCTTTTATAATTTTAAATTTGCCATGTTACGACAAGTTCCCTGCTGTGACAATACGATGATACACATTTCTTCCAATCGTACCGTCTGGCATTGGATACGGGCCTTCAAAGGGTAGTCTTTCTTCTGCTAATTCCTCTATTTGGCTAATTTCACCATTAACCCATTGGTTTAGTCGATCTGCTGTTGTTATTAGCCTAGTTAACACCCCTCCATAGCGAATATCCAAAATTTCCCACCCAAAAGGTTTATTATAACTGAACCAAATATTTTGATGACTTTTACGTAAAGACTCCACTTCACGTTTTAATTGTTCCACAGTCTCAACTAACTCGGACATTTTGTTTTTATCATTGTCATCATAAGCTGCTTTTATTTGTAAGCCTAGCTCGGCTTTCAAGCTTAACACATGAGCTAATTGTTCATAAAAACTAAATAATGGTTTCCATTCATTGTTTTTATGTTTCGCTTGTTGCAATTTTTCAGCGACAGCCTGGTAATGTTTGTTTAATGACAAACCACGAATATTTTCATCATAAAGGCCAATTAAGACGTCTTGCCATAGTAATAGTTTTGAAGGATTTGACTCATGTAAATTATTTTGTGAGACTCCAGGTGTTTCATCCAGCTTATTTAGTTCCATAAAGTCTGCCATGTCACTTTGATGACAAAAGGCGAAGCGCTCCACAATTTGCTCGTCACTAACCGTTTTATGATAAGTATGCTCAGCAAATTGTTGCAATACTGGTAGTGCGGTAAATAAAGGCGTTTCTGCCCCGTTATCTCCCCACATCGTTGCAAACACTTCTTGAACGCCTGTTTTTTTACAAGCAGTAAGGGCAGCTTCTGTCGTAGCCATTGCTTTGCCATAGTTAGGTGAAATACCGTTCCAAGTCCAAACACCACCAGCAAACACTGGTTTAGGGCCGATTTGTTTATGTTTTTCGATAAACGTTTCATAAAACTGTTCATCGGTATGGTAATAATCCCAGTATACGAGCTGTACATTTGGAATTTCTTGAATGACATTCTCAGGAATATGGGCATTTAAATCATAATATGCACCTGTTTTGGAGCCAAGTCGGAAGTACATATCACTCCAAATCATCGGTTTTAAACGATGTTTTTCGGTAATTTTTAAAACCGCTTGTAAATGCTTATTCATAATTTGGAAACGCTCTTCGAACCCATTTTTACGTAAATAATTTCCTAGGCCAAGGTTAAAAGCCTCATCCATCCCAATATGAATTCGCTTTGTTTTAAACGGTTTAGAAGCTGCTACAATCATATTCTCAATAAACTCATACGTCTTCGGTTCGCCAACTAATAAAATATCATCTGTATCGCGAATATTCATTGCGTAATTCCATTTCAGCGCTTCTTTTAAATGCGCCAATGTTTGAATACATGGAATCATTTCTATTCCAAGTTTATCTGCATAAAGATCAAGCTCTCTTAATTCCTTTTCCGTATAACGGCCACGCATATAGCCGAAATATGGATATTCTTTCACTTCATACGTATCTTCAGTATAAAGCATCAATACGTTGAGTCCCATTATCGCCATTTTCCGAAGCAATGTTTTCACACTATTCGTATGAAGTACAGCGTTGCGTGAAGCATCCAACATTACCCCACTCATCGTAAATTGGGGTGTTTCTGTTATATCAAATTCTCTCTTTATTTGATAGTTTTCTAGCCAAAGGCCTAAAGCACGAAAAAAATGGATTGGCTCTTCGAAATGAATTTCTCCCTTTTCACCGTTGTTACGAACAACAATCGGTCCAGCGTTTTTCGTCACTTCGATAGGATAGCCTTCTAAACAAACTTCTATTTGTAAATCATCCATGAGTAGTTCTATTCCATCAAAAATCGCTTCATCTTTTGTAATAATGTTTAACTTCAACATTAATCCTCCTCAGTAGGGAAATTTTTAACCCCACGCATATATTGTTTCCACGGTTTAAAACCTAGTTTTCCATAAAAATCAACAAGGCCTGTCCAATCTATTACCATATGTTTAATCCCGCGCTCCCGCAAGAAATAGATTCCTGCTTTCACTATCGCTAATCCGTACCCATTTTTTCGCTCTGATCGAGCTATTCCTAAAGGACCAACACCACCTAGTTCTTCTGAAAATAACGGGGACCAATAAACATTTTGAGCAATAAACGGTGATTTTGCGTCATTAATTCGACAAAACCCAATAATTCTTCCCTGTTTCTTTGCAATAACAAATTCTCTACCAACACCATTCCGCTTGAAATATTGAATTGCTTCATATTCCCATCTTCCTGGAAAATTTTCATGGAGAAAATCGATGAACAAATTTTGATCTCTTTCTGCTAAAATAGTATATTGAATGTCTGGAATACTAGGAAGATGGATATCTTCCCCATCAGAAAAAATCTTATAAAGATCTGTCTCCACAGTATTAAATTCATAACCGCGATTTTGCAACCAAGTGATAGTTGCTTTATATTCAAGCGGCACTCCAGGGAAGTAATGCCATGGGTCACTTCCAATTAAAATTTTCGTGACAGCGCTTTCCTTTAAGGCATTTTCTGCCCTTGTTAACAGCTCTGTACCAATTCCGCAATTTCGGTAATCTGAATCAACTAATAGCACTTGAATCCAACCTGTATGTGGGTGGAAGTTGTCAAAATTCTGTTCCTGCCAAAATTTACTAATGATAAAACCTACGAGCTTACCATTCTCATTTACCGCCAAAAATGAACCATTCTGAAGCACATTGACATCAGAAAAACTATTTTGATAGAACAATTCTTGACGCAGTGGAAAGTCATTGCCTATCTCTTTATTCCAAAGAGAAATCATTTCAATAAGCCAATTTTGATCTAATGGGAAAAATTCCAAACTGTTCACCTCATATGTTTGACTTATTAATAGTATAACGGATATTCTTATTAATTGAAACATAAAATCAGCATAATAATTATTAAATTACAATATTGTTTCATTTATTTTTATCAAAACACAATACTCCTTTTATTGATTGTATCAAACCTCACATAATAAATTAGAGAGCATGAACTTGTTTTGATTATTTTTACAATAGTGGAATAAAATTGGGTTGTCAGAAGTGGAGATTAGATGTACTAGTACGTCGAATTGTTTGAGCTATTGGAATGTAAAATCAGCTCGATTTTGTTTTTACACCGGTAAAAGGAACAGGTGAGCGGAGAAATCGAGCTGATTCAAATAGGAGTGCATGTTGCAGGAATACAACAATAAAAATCGTACTTCCTAATGGAAAAAGAAAATTTCATCCCGTTTTCAAGGTAGCCTACGGATGAAAAACTCTCTCCACTACACGTTTCGTAGCATTTCCATCTTCTAATGAACAAAACTTTTGATAAAACTTAGTAACTTTTTCAGAGGTAGTTCGGTCAAAACCTTCCTCCTCTTGTTTTTTAATTGTTTGAATTACCTCTATTGTCGTTTTTACTAGTGGACCTGGTGCTTCATTTGCAAAGTCAAAATAAAAGCCACGTAAACTATCACGATATTCCTCTAAATCATATACAAAAAAGATCATTGGTCGTTTCAAGTTGGCATAATCAAAAAATACCGATGAATAATCTGTAATTAATAAATCTGCTAATAAATATAGATCACGAATATCATCGTAGTTAGAAAAGTCATAGGCAAATCCTTTATACGGCGTCAAATTTAAATTTTCTGCGACTAAATAATGCATGCGTAATAAAATGATGTAATCGTTTCCTAATTCGCGTCGCATCTGTTGTAAATCTAACTCTAAGTCGAATCTATATGCACCTTTTTTATAAAAATGATTATCTCGCCACGTAGGTGCGTATAAAATAATTTTTTTATTCGTTGGAAGCCCTAGTTTTTCTTTTAACTGTTCCATTAAAACCCGTTTATCCGGGCTATATAAAATATCATTCCGTGGATACCCCGTTTCCAACATTTCTTTTTGAAAATGAAAGGCCCTTCTAAATATTTCACTAGAATATCGATTAGGTGAAATTAAGTAATCCCATTTACTCGCTTCCTTCACAAAATTTTGTTTATACTTAATAGTATTCGTTCCAGGCATGTGAACTTCTTCAATATCAATTCCTAATCGTTTTAACGGAGTACCGTGCCATGTTTGCAAATAAATCGTTTCTGATGATTTTGGTAACCATAGTGGCAAGCGTGCATTAATAACCCAATACTTAGCACGAGCCATGTAATATAACCAACGAATCGAACTTCGTTTAGCAATTTTTACATTTTTATCTTTAAACTTTTGAAGGAATTCTTTATCAACACTCCAAATCATTTGATACTTTTTATTTTCCGCTACCATATATTCATAAATCGCCCGCGGATTATCACTATATTGCCTGCCGTGAAAACTTTCAAAAACAATTAAGTTTTCCTTTTTCGGCAATTTTGATACGTATGCAAAAGTTTTCCGGTAAGCCTTTCGGGAAAATCGTCTCATTCGTGCTTTCACAGAACGTACTTTTCTTCCAATTTTCCCTTTTAACTCTTTAAATAAGGAGTACTCATATACTTTAACAGATAGATACTTATATCTTTTCGTTGGCTTTACAATCACACGGTATTTTTTATGTTCATGACGTAAAAAAACATCTTCCATTTCTATTTCTTTAGAAGTGTATTTCATTCTCTTGCTTCGGATTGTTTGTTGCTCTTTATCAACCATAAAATCCACATCAACAAAAAATCGATAATATATTAGATTTTTATAATCCACTTCATTACCTATTACCAATTCCGTTGAAAAACTACCTTTCGCAAATCGATTACTTCCATTATACAGCTCTAATATTTCTTCTTTAAAATTTTTTAAAGGAAGGATAATTTCTTCGTTATTTAGCTGATTAGTAATAACGAGGCGTGAAGCGGTTATTTCAATTTTACTGTCATCATAATTTGGATAAAGAAAAAACCCGGAGATTTTAATATTCCCATCGATAGAAACTTGAAGATCATGAACATAACTTCTTAACTGAATTTCATTGACTCGAAAGGATAAATTGCCTTTATTTGTTGTGTATGGTTCAAAAATCATGGAACTATTAGGTATAGCTAATTGAAAAAACTCCAACCTTACTTGGGGATTGCTTTTTATCCGGAACTGTTCCATAGAGTCATTATTTTCCACTCTTATAAATAAATCATAAATAATCTTTTCAGTTGATAGTTGCTCCAAATTATCTAAATCAATAGTAACTTCTATTACGGAATTAGAGGCATTACCCTTTAATTCACTCGGCAATTCATATTGTGCTTTTGTAATTCGTTCTTGTAATACAATTTCCCACCGCTTATATTCGGTTAACCATTCTATGTCTGTAGAAATGAAAAGTTTGTATTTAGTATGTAATGCTGTGATGTTCACTAATTCTCCAGTAATGAGATTCACCATTCAACTACCTCTCTTTATACATATAGCAACTTCAGTTTAGTCAATAGCTTTCAATTTATCATTTTTGTTTCCATCTATATTTCATAATGTAGTAAAAAAACGTAAAATTCCCGATAAATGTACGTTTCCATAATCGCTTTGGTTCACGCAATAAACGATACACCCATTCTAGCCTAACTTTTCTAATAAACTCTGGTGCTCTTGGTATTCGATTAGAAGCAAAGTCTAAAAAAGCACCCACTCCTGTCATTACTGTTGCATTTAACCTTTCAAAATTTTCCGTAACCCATTTTTCCTGAAGCGGAACACCTAATGCTACAATTAATAAATCAGGTTTTACAGCATTTATTTCGTCAATAACTTCATCCGTATTTTGAAAATAACCGTCTCTTACGCCGACAATTTGCAATTTCGGCATCACCTTTAAAAAGTTATTCGCTGCTGTTTCTGCAACTCCTGGATATCCCCCTAATAAAAAGACACGCTGATTGTTCTCTTCCGCCAACTTTAACAATAGTGGGGTGAAATCAGTGCCATTCAAATTTTCATCAAAGGATACGTTTAAAATCTTCCCTCCTAAATCAATACCTAAACCATCATTTAAAACATATTCTGCCTCATTTAAATACTTTTTATATGTTTTATCCTTTTGAGCAACATTATAACAATGGGCATTTATATAGAAAACCCTCGTTTTTTCTTTATTTATAAACTTAGACTGTAATTCTTGTAATACTTTTTCGGATGTTGATTTCGTTGTATAGATACCTCCATAATTCACTTTAACCATTGTTGTCTCCCTTTTCATAAAAGTATCTCTCGGTGTCTGTCAATTTCTAAAGCTTACTATTATATTACATATTGTTTGCATGTAAGTAAATATTCATTGCACCTCGTTGTTATGAAGCATATTTAGCAGGTATAATAGTAACGAGTGGTAAAGCTAGTTTAAGTAATGTAATCCTGCTAAAATATTCAATTGAATCAAAGTACAGTTAGTCTTATAATATCTCTGTTATCCTTGATCGAGAAAATAATGAAAAGCTTGTATTAGTTTGTTATAATGTAATGTATTGCCATGCAGAAAATCGATATAGAAAAAGTGAAGAAAGGATATTACGATGAAATCCTTAATTACTGTGTTAAAAGAACAATTCAGCAGTTTTTATTTAATTAATCGGCTAGCACTTTTTGAAATAAGAATTAAAAATAGCGATAATTATTTAGGTATGCTTTGGGAGATCATTAACCCTCTCATTCAAATCAGTGTATATTGGTTCGTATTTGGCTTCGGTATTCGCAGTAACCGTGGTATGGAAGTAGGAGATATAACTGTTCCTTTCATATTTTGGATGCTTGCTGGTATTACGATGTGGTTTTTTGTTAACCAAGCCACTATGGATGCGACAAAATCAATTTATCAACGAATTAATATTATCGCAAAGATGAATTTTCCAATGAGTGCCATTCCTAGTTATATTATTTTATCTAAGTTTTATCCAAATTTACTATTATTTATGATTATCGGGGTTATCTTTCAATTTGGAGGGTTTCCGATTTCTATTTATTACTTACAAATTCCTTACTATATGATTTGTGGGATTGCTTTAGTATTTAGTTTTACATTAATCACTTCCACATTAGCTACCATCGTTCGTGATGTAGTTATGATGGTCCAATCGTTAATGCGAATTTTATTTTATATATCTGGAATTTTATGGGCAATTGATGGTCTTCCTGAACCAATACAATCGATTATTAAACTAAATCCATTACTATATATTGCAGAAGGATACCGTTCAGCATTTTTATCAACTGGTTGGTATTTAGTTGACCATTTCACTTACACACTTTATTTTTGGGGACTAATTTTCGTATTTCTGTTAATCGGATCTATTCTCCATGTGAAATTCAGATCTCGCTTTGTTGATTTTCTATAAATTACGTGAAATGAAGGAGTATGAAAATGACTTATTCCGTTCGTGTCGAAAATGTATCGAAGAAATATAAAATGTATCGGAAAACTTCTGATAAACTATTAGACATTTTAATACCAAATGGTTATGGTGATGATTTTTATGCTTTAAAAAATATCTCCTTTGAAGCAAAACAAGGGGACGTTATCGGTTTTCTCGGTATTAACGGATCTGGTAAGTCTACATTATCCAATATAATTACTGGTGTTATCCCTCCAACTAGTGGCACTGTGGATGTGAAAGGGGAAGCATCTTTAATCTCCATTTCATCTGGTTTGAACAACCAATTAACTGGTCTAGAAAATATTGAGCTAAAAGGTTTATTGCTCGGCTTTTCTAGAAAGGAAATAAAAGAACTAACACCACAAATTATCGAATTTGCTGATATTGGTGATTTCATCTATCAGCCTGTAAAAAAATATTCGAGCGGGATGAAATCAAGGCTCGGTTTTGCCATTTCAGTTAATGTAGATCCGGATATATTAGTAATAGATGAAGCTTTATCAGTCGGGGACCAAACATTTGCTGATAAATGTTTAGATAAAATGAACGAGTTTAAAGAACGAGGTAAAACGATTTTCTTCATCAGTCACTCCCTCGGTCAAGTGAAGAAGTTTTGTGATAAGGCTGCCTGGTTAGAAGCAGGAGAGATTAAAGCTTTCGGATCAATTAAAGAAGTAATGCCACAATATGAAGCCTTTATTAAAAAATATAAAGCATTATCGAAGGAAGAACAGAAAAAATTTAAAGATGAAATGAATACGCGTAGGAAATCATTATCACCTGCTATAAATTAATTTGTTCAAAAGAAAAGGGGTCTAAGCTCTCTGATTGGTTGTAAAACCGTTCAATTAGGAGCTTGACCCCTTTTTAAAAATGCACTTTTTTTACAAATTAACCTCGACTTATTAAGGAAGAGTAACTACTTGACGTTGCAAAAATTCACCATGCCTCCAAAAAAATTGTGTTTTGTTAAATAAAAGGGCTACGAAAATATAACCTTAAATAAATAAAAGTACTACAAAATAAACTGCAAGTATCATTATTCCTAAAGGAATACCATATCTAGCCCATTCTCTACTAGTTATATACAATTTACCTGCTGAAATAATATTCGGGATATTCCCAGGAATCAACATACCACCACTTACTAGTAAACCTAGTAATATTGCTTTTATTGTTTCTGTCGGCATTGCTGGACTAATTTCGGCAGCTGCTAATGTCGCATTATCAAGAACAGCCGATAACATATTAATCCAGTATAATACATATTCATTCAAACCGATAATATATTTATTAATTAACGGTTCAAAACCAGCACCTAACATTGTTAAACCCATCACAAATAAATAGATTTTAATAGCACGAACGAGAATATCCTCGTAGGACTCTGCTTCATCTTTGTTAGACAATCCTCTTTTAGCAGTAACTGGTTTTATTTGAATTGCCGCCAAAATACCGAGTACAATAACTCCAGGGATAATATATGGACCAACTAATTTTAATAAATAGAAGAAGTCCCCATTTAATTTGCTTACTACGATGGTTGATAACGGTTCCCCAATCGGCGTTAATGCCGCACCTAAGCCGATAGAAAAGCACGATATGACAACAAACCGTATTTCTGAATGACGGTCTAATGGCAACACACTTACAATTAATACGAGTACGAGAGCTGCAATAATTGCCGTGATGACACTAGATAATAAACCTAAAACTATAACAACTAGTGCTAAAAATACCGAAAAAGGCATTCTTTGACTTATATTACGAATGCCATTCTCTAAAGGGGTTTTAAACCACTTAAATAGCAGTCCTGCTACTAGTACAGCTAAAGTAATATTTATCGGGTCTTCTAACGATTTTATTAGTAATTCTTTATTAAAAACTCCTCCAGCAAATGCAGCAGCTATTCCCATAATAAATAAAAATACTTCTAAATTATGTTCTACTTTTTTTACCGTAAATGGTAAAAAAAGCACTAATAATAAGATAATAAATAATCCTATCATTGATTAATCCTTCTCTCTAAGTTATTTCATTTTCATTGATTGTGATAAATAATAGTTTTCTAGTTTATTCATTGATTACTTTGTTTCGGAGGCACCAACATTATAGAAGGCAAGCATTTTGGATAATGAATAAACTAATCTATAGTTTAACATACATACTTCAATTTATGCTCGTCAATCAAAAATATAACAATTTAGACAAAACCTCTTTGCTTGTGCATATTTCAGACATACAGCCTTACAATGTAATCGTAGTTTGAATACAACCTATTTTAAATTCAAAGTCACAAATCTATTGTCCTTTTTTAATGTGTAGGTTAATTCCATATAAAAAAGGCAGTCCCATTCGTTATAAGTCTAATTAAACGGATAGAACCAATAGAGACAATCGTTCCTATTTATTCTCCCTAAATTAGACTTGTCCCGATAGGACAACCTCTTCTTTAAAAACTGCTTTTTCTTATTAATAATTCTGTTGCGAGATAGACTTTCTTTGCAATTTTCCTGCCATTTAGTCTTTCAAGTAAGGTATCAACAGCCGTTTCACCCATCAATTCAGTATGAACCTTTAATGTGGATAGAGCCGGATATACGTACTTTGATACACTAATATCATTTAACCCGATAATATTTACCCGTTCTGGAACAGCAAAATTTTCTTCATGTAAAGCCCTTAAACAGCCGATAGCAATTAAATCATTTCCGGCAAAAAATGCGGTTGGAAGTTCATCACCATGTTCTTGAATAGCCTTTTTCATCAATGAATAACCATCATTTACTGTGAAATTGCCAATATAAATGAAATCTTCATTAAATATTCCTTTATCTTTTGAATACCAACGAAAAGTTCTTTCTCTTAAATCGGTAATTGGCTCTGAATTATCCTTAAACATTTCTTTACCGCCGATAAAACCAATTTGTTTATGGCCTTTTTTTAACAAATAGTTAATGATTGTAATCGTTGCTTCTTCAAAATCAACAACAACAGAATCAAACCTTTTACTATTAGGATTACTATCGACAAAAATGAGATTTTCTGTAATTTGTGATAACGAGTGAATTTGAATTTTGCTAAATTTACCGATAGCGATAATTCCATCGATTTTTTCCAAATTAAATTGGTCTAATGTATTATAAAAATATTTTTCTACGTGTATATCTAACTGCTGACAACGCTTTTCAATTCCGAGTCGAATTGACATGTAATACAAATCATCTAGCTCTTCTTTTTCTGTGTACCAGCTAATTATCGCAATTTTTGTCGAGTTCGTTTTTTTAGCAGAACGCTTTTTGTAAGATAATTGTTCAGCAACTTCAAATATCTTTTTCCGTGTTTCATCTGTAACGGAAAGAGTAGCATCATAATTTAACACACGGGATACAGTTGCTATTGATACACCTGCTTTTTCAGCAATATCTTTAATTGTAGCCATCTATGCCACCCTTTCTTTTCCACTAATTTATTGAAAACTTATATTTCGTTTCAGAAACATATTCCTCTTCCGGCTTCAGTATAATAGACGGAAAGTGCGGATGGTGGATGGCATCTGGAAATTGTTGTGTTTCTAAACAAATACCTAAATACTGTTCCACTTGCCGATTTCTTATCAAAAAATGATTGGTTAATTGGTTGCCAGTATAAACGACAACGCATGGTTGATTTGTTTCGATCACAAGTTTTCTGCCACTAACTGGTTCATATAATTGAATCTCTTCATTAAAATTATCTGTCAATGCAAAAGGATGATCATAGCCGTTTCCGACGATGTTTATTTGTTTATCAGTTGTTTTTATCCCGTCTTTTAAGACCTTGCCGTTTCGAAAGTCAAAGACAGTGTTAGTTACATCAATCATTTCACCAGTAGGAATAAAATCTTCACGTAAAGGTAAATATTTCTCGCTTTTTAATGTTAATTGGTGATTTAAAATGGTCTCTTTTAGATTTCCAGTTAAGTTAAAATAAGAATGATTCGTCATATTTAATAAAGTTTCTTTATTTGTTTTCGCTTTACAAATTTGAACCCACTCATCATCATTTGTTAAATAATAACGTACCGTTATCTGTACTTCACCTGGATAGCCTTCTTCCCCATCTGTACTTGTATAAGTAAAGTCTACACCGACTTTATCTTCTGTCTTCCATGTCTTTGCATGCCAAATTTTTTTATCAAAGCCAGATTTTCCTCCATGTAAATGATTGTTTCCTTCATTTACATCTAAACGATATGTTTCTCCGTTCAATTCAAAGTGGCCATCGGCGATGCGACCAGCTACTCGGCCTATGATTGCCCCAAAGTATGGGCTTTTGTGTAAATAATCTTCTATATTATCAAAACCTAACAAAACATTCTCGAACTTACCATACCGATCCTTCGCGAAAATATCAGTAATAATACAACCGTAATTTAGGCAGGCTAACCGCATCCCATTATCATTTTCTAATACATACTGATATATTACATTATCTTCTAGTATTCCAAATTCTCTTTCAGTAATTTTCACCGTTGAATCCCCCTACTCATTAAGATGATTGAGAAATCTTTTAAAAGCTGCACTTCCAGTATCATCCCGTTTAAACACACTCGCATCATGCAATACACGCAAAAATTTCTTACCGACCTCTTCCCTAAGTATTTCTTGACAATTATCGTCACTTATTTGCGGATACTTTTGTTTTATTTCGTTCGCCCAAGGCAGATGATAATCAGCAATTTGGCTATCCCTTCCTAATAAATAGCTCTCAACTTCACTTAATTCATCCTTTAATCTCGCAGGTAAAACAGCTAACCCCATCACTTCAATTAAACCAATATTTTCTTTTTTGATATGGTGAACATCCTCATGTGGATGAAAAATACCTAATGGATGATCTTCATTTGTTCGATTATTTCGTAACACTAAATCTATCTCATAAAACTCATTCCGCTTCCGTGCAATTGGTGTAATTGTGTTATGTGGTGTAGTTTCTGTATAAGCATATATTTCAACTGAAGGATCACTATACTCCTTCCATTTGGTTAATATTTGTGTTGCAGCATTTACTAACTCTTGTTTCGATTGTGATTGAAGCCGAATTACCGACATCGGCCATTTTACAATAGAAGCACGAATTTGCGAATGTTGCTTTAATGTAAAATGATAATCAGCTGGCGCCTTTGCCATAGCGAATTCATAATTTCCTCCTTGATAATGGTCATGTGAGAGGATAGAGCCACCAACGATTGGTAAATCTGCATTGGAGCCGATGAAATAATGTGGAATTTTTTCGACAAAAGTTAACAATCTCTCGAAAGTTTCCCGGGAAATCAACATATTTCGATGCTTTTCCGACAATAAAATACAATGTTCATTATAATAAACGTATGGGGAATATTGTAAAAACCAATTCTCTCCTAACATTTCCATTCGAATCATTCGGTGATTAGCTCTTGCAGCATAGCCGAGCCGACCAGCATAGCCTTCATTTTCCACACAAAGGACACATTGCGGATAACCAGAAGATTTTTTATTTCTTTCTAAAGCGATTTGTTTCGGATCTTTTTCCGGTTTGGACAAATTGATTGTTATATCAATTTCTCCATATTCTGTTGCTACTTTATATTGAATGTTTTTTTCAATTCGTTTCATTTGTATATAATTACTGTTTTTACTTAATGTATAAAAATAGTTGGTCGCGTCTATTGGGTTTTGTGCGTATCTTTTGTAAAATTCCCAATTAATTTCAGAAGGCCGAGAAATAAAACAGTCCATCACCTGTGCCGAAAGTATTTCTTTAGCATCAAAGTAATCCTCGATTATTCCTTTTTTCACTGCATACTCCACTAATTCTTCTACTAAGTCTGCATTGGATTTTTCTTCGGAAACTTCTGTCTCTGAGAAATCATCGAGATTTAGCAACGCTAACATTCGGTTTCGTACATATATTTCATCCGTTTTCTCGAATAACCCTTGGCTCATTGCGTTATTTAATAATTGTTGTATTGTCTCATAAATAGTCAAACTTCATCACCTACGATCCTTATATCCATCTGGATAATTGGAATGCCATTGCCAAGCATCTTTAATAATTTGCTCAATGTTCGTTCTTGTTGGATTCCATCCTAAAATATTTCTTGCCTTTTCAGAAGAAGCGATTAATACACTTGGGTCTCCAGCTCTTCTTTCACCAATTTTCGCAGGAATTTCTTTTCCTGTAACAACCCTTGCCATTTCGATAATTTCTTGTACAGAAAAGCCTTGACTGCTACCAAGGTTAAAAATATTACTTTCATTTCCTGCTTGTAAATATTTTAAAGCGAGAATGTGAGCATCGATTAAATCCTCGACATGGATATAGTCACGGATGCAAGTTCCATCTTTTGTCGGATAATCGTTGCCGAAAATAGTTATATATTCCCTTTTTCCTAAAGCCGTTTGTAAAACTAATGGTATTAAATGCGTTTCTGGATGGTGATCTTCCCCAATTTCTCCACGAGCACCAGCTACGTTGAAATAGCGTAAGGAAACAAATTTAATTCCAAACGCTTTTTCACACCATTTCATCATTTTTTCCATTGCTAATTTTGTTTCACCATACGTATTTGTTGGCATCGTAGGCATGTCTTCAGTAATCGGAACAGCTTCAGGCTCACCGTATGTTGCAGCTGTAGAAGAAAAGACGATATATTTCACGTTAGCTTCCCGCATCGCTTCAAGTAAAACTTGAGTCCCATATACATTATTATCATAATACTTTAGCGGTTCAACCATTGATTCGCCAACTAAGGAATTGGCAGCAAAATGAATAACACCTTCTATATGTTCTTGTTCAAAGACATTTTTCAAAAAGTTACGGTCACGAATATCCCCTTCATAAAATTTTGCCCTCGGATGAATGGCATCTTTATGACCGGTTTGTAAATTATCAACCACTACTACATCATAACCGCTATCCATTAATTGATACACAGCATGTGATCCGATATAACCAGCTCCGCCTAATACTAAAACACTCATTTCTCTCACCTTTCCATTCCGAAATTTTAGTTAAATTTTACCTTCGCGATGTGGTTGTTACACTTTTTGTCAATCCGTACTATTTCTTTATAATTCTTTCGCACCATCTCCAATTGTAACACTATAAAAGTCCGCTTTATAGCCTATTTTTTCCTCATACATTTTTCCGACATTTTTAATAAAATCATTCACTTTATCCGTTTCTACAATCGCAATGGCACAGCCACCAAATCCTGCCCCAGTCATCCGTGCTCCAACTGTTCCTTCCTGTTGCCATGCTGCCTCTACAATCGTATCCAGCTCTTTTCCTGTCACTTCATAATCATCTCGTAAAGAAATATGAGATTCGTTCATTAATTTTCCGAATGTAGCTAAGTCATGATGTTCGAGCGCTGTTTTTGCCAGTTTTGTTCGTTCATTTTCATAAACGGCATGTTTTGCGCGCCTTCTGATCACTTCATTTGGAATTTGTCCTTGTAACTTTTCAAATTGAGCAACAGTTAGCTCGCCTAAGCTATTGATTTTCTTGAAGTTTTTTAGTTCTTTAACTGCTAGCTCGCATTCCGTTCTTCTTTCATTATATTTTGAATCAGCTAGTTCCCGGCGTTTATTTGTGTTCATAATAATGATTCGGTGATTTTCTAATTCAATTGGAGCGTACTCATATTCAAGCGTATTACAATCAAGTAAAATTGCCTTTCCTTCTTTCCCCATCCCAATGGCAAACTGATCCATAATTCCGCTATTAACACCGATAAATTCGTTTTCCACTTTTTGTCCGATTCTCACCATTTCTACTCGCTGAATTGTTAAGCCAAAGAGACCTTCTAACATAACACCCGTTACTAATTCAATAGACGCCGAAGAGGAAAGTCCTGCACCATTTGGAATATTTCCGTAAAACAATACATCCATTCCATTGTCAATCGGGTAACCCGCTTCTATCAAATAGCGAATCATGCCTTTCGGGTAATTAACCCAATCATCTTCCACTTTATAGTTCAAGTCATCCAAGCTAAAGGTAATAACCCCTTTATCTGGAAAATTCTCAGAATACATGTTAATTTGTTTATCTTCCCGTTTTGCTGCTAAAGCATAAGTTCCAAATGTAATTGCACATGGAAACACATAGCCCCCATTATAATCCGTGTGTTCACCAATTAGATTTATCCTTCCAGGAGCAAAAAACATTCGTACATTTGACTGATGAAATTTTTTAGTAAATATGCTTTTTAATTGTTCCATTTTAGTTACCTTCCTTTATCATTGTGTATATTCTCGTTTATGTCACAAAGGCACTTTCAACCAAGTTAAAATTTATAATTTATTTTACTAAAATTTTATCACACGCCACAACAAATGTAAATGTTTTCTTTTTGAACTAGTATGTGTTAAATCAAATAAAATAATAAAAAAAAGCACAACCCTTTTTGAGCAGTTGTGCTTTTATCAATGATTTTATTTTTATATAAGAACCTTATGCGATATAGAAATATGTTTCATCTCATCGACATCGAATAGTCCTTGGTCAGTTAACTTTAATGACGGAATTACTGGTAAGCTTAAAAAGGAAAGTGTAATAAACGTGTGAGCATTTTTCTGCATAGTAATTTGATCTAGTCCTCTATGCAACGAATCCAACTCGGCAATAATTTCCTCATACGGTTTTTCCGATAATAGCCCGGAAATCGGTAATTCTAATTTACTGATTACTTCCCCTCCTAACACGACAACAAGACCACCGTTCATCGTTGCAATAGTTTTTATTGCTGTCAGCATGTCATCGTCATTTGTACCTGCAACTACTAAATTATGAGAGTCATGGGCAACGGTTGAGGCAATTGCACCAGATAATAATTGCAGACCATGGACAATTCCTAACCCAACATTTCCTGTACTCTTATGTCTCTCAATCACCGCAAGTTTTACTAAATCCCGCTCAACAGAAGGAATAAATTCACCATTATTAACAGGCACTTGCATTAATTGTTTTTTAGTTACGACTTGATTCTTTATTAACCCTATTACATGGGCAGTTTGATCTTCTCCAATCATTATTTTTAAATCGGCTTTAGAAATATCCGCGATATGAACTGATTGGATTAAGTTCGATTTTAACTTTGATGTTACTGTACCTTGTTCTCTGCCAACATACTTACCCGATTGTGCAACAGTACGTCCTGCTTTCACGACTCTATTAATTACTAGCTTTGATAAATCCGATATAAAGACTAAATCTGCTTCAAAGCCAGGGGCAATTGCTCCTTTTGTTGTTAGCCCAAAACATTCTGCTGCATTCAAAGTCGCAATTTGGATTGCTTGAAGTGGATTCATCCCACTATTTATTGCCAAACGAATATTATGATCGATACTTCCCTCATCACGCAATTCATTTATATGTTTATCGTCCGTGCAAAACAAAAATCTCCTCGCATTGTATGGAGTAACCATCGGTAGTAATTCTTTTAAGTTTTTCGTAGTAGAACCTTCTCGTATCATGACATACATTCCACGCTGAATACGCATTTGTACTTCTTTCCTCGATACACATTCATGATCTGTTTTTATTTGTGCAGACCGATATATATTAATTCCATCTTCATCAAACCCTGAGCAATGCCCATCAATATGATGGCGATAATTTAACGCACATACCATTTTTTCAATCATGTTCGGCTCACTATTTTTTACACTTGGAAAATCCATTACTTCCGCCAAACCTAATACTCTTGAATGGTGATAAAAAGGTTTTAACTCATTGTTATTTAAAACTGCACCAGCATTTTCAAAAGTTGTAGCAGGAACGCATGACGGTAACATTATACGAACATCTAAATCTAATCCTTCCGATTCATCAATCATAAATTGAATTCCATCGGTGCCAGACACGTTGGCAATCTCATGGGGATCCGCGACGACTGTTGTAACCCCGTGTGGCAATACTACTTTAGAAAATTCTTTCGGTGTAGCCATCGTGGATTCAATATGCACATGTCCATCAATAAAGCCAGGAGCAATATATTGGCCAGCCGCATCTATCACATGCTTTCCTTGAAAATCCCCAATTCCGACAATCATCCCATCAGCAATCGCGATATCCCCAGTAATAACTTCCAAGTTAAATACATCGACAATTTTTCCACCTTTAATTACTACATCGGCCAATTCCCGTTTCGCCGCAACATTAATTACCCTTTTCATACTTCCTTCTGTCACTATACCCATACTCTTCTCCTCCATATTTAAAGATAGACCAACATAAAAATTTGATGGCAAAATAAAAAAACTCTAGATACCTAGAGTTCGACTAATTGGAGGAACAAAATGAACCGATATAATTCATTCAATACGCATAATACGCTATACCGCCACCGATATAAATGGACAGCACTACATGAATAAATGCTAACTTGATTCATTTTCGTTCTCCGTAGTCAAACTATTTACGGTAGTTTGGTAGAAACATTTGGACCATATTTCCAAACATATACGGAATTGATTAAATTGTTTAATACATTATTTTATAGATTAATAAATGATATTTCAAGTGAAAAGTTTCATTCCATTCGTAACAAAAAAATATTTTAACAGCAAGTTTATAACTCGTTCAAAAGAATCGTTACATTAAAACATAAGTCCTAATTAAATTGCAAAAAATATTAAATTTTAGGCAAAAAGACTTAATAATTATGGTATAATGCCGATAAAGACTAATGAATACTGACTTTTTTACTATTTTATTTTAAAGAGGTGATAGAACAATGAAAAAACTAGGAAAAATAGCACTCGTCTCTTCTAGTATTCTATTAACACCATATGTAACGACCCATTTACCAATGAGTACAGAACAAGTGCTGGCAGCGAGTACTGTATCTTATGAAACGACTGCCAACTTAAATTTACGTACTGGCGCCGGAACAAAACATTCCATTATCACCACGATTCCTAAAGGGAAAACTGTCTATTCATATGAAACTAAAGGAAACTGGCATAAAGTAACCTATTCATATACATCAAAAGGGAAAAAGCAGACAAAAACAGGTTGGGTCAGCAGCAGTTATTTAAAGAAAACAACCGCTAAGAAAACAACTAACTCTAGTTCATCAAGTGTTAAAAGTATTTCTGGGAACTATAAAACGACCGCAAACTTAAATATGCGATCTGGTGCAGGGACAAAGCATTCGATTTTATTAACAATTCCAAAAGGGAAAACTGTTACAGCACAACAATCAAACGGAAATTGGTATAAAGTATCTTATACCTATACATCTAAAGGAAAAAAATATACGAAATCTGGCTGGGTAAGTAATGCTTTTTTAAACAAAGTGACTTCCAGCTCCTCATCTTCCGATAATAAGAAGGAAGAGCAAGCAAAAGTTACTGGTTCCTATAAGACAACCGCAAACTTAAATATGAGAACTGGTAGTAGTACAAATAGTTCTATTATCTTAACAATTCCTAAAGGGAAAACCGTTTCCGCTACAGAAGCAAAAGGAACATGGTATAAAGTTTCCTATTCCTATACAAAAAACGGAAAAAAATACACGAAATCTGGTTGGGTTAGCAGTAGTTATTTAAGTAAAGTAAAAACATCCTCAAATTCAAATACAAATAAAGAACAAGAGAAACCGAAAACAGAAAATTATCCTTCTTCCTATAAAACTACTGCGAATTTAAATATGAGAACCGGTGCAGGAACGAACCATTCAATTATGTTAACTATTGGTAATGGAAAAACTGTTCAATTTATCGAAGCGAATGGAACATGGTATAAAATTAGCTATACTTATACTTCGAAAGGGAAATCCTACACGAAGACTGGCTGGGTTAGCAGTAAGTATTTAGAAGCAGTTCCAGACAAAAATAATGATAAAGAGGATAAAGACAACAATAGTTCAAACAATAACACGAACAACACAGGAAATAATTCCAACCAAGATAATTCGAATACAGAAAATAATTCCAGTGGAAATAATTCTAATTCGGAAGAGAACGCCAATAAAGAGAACAATTCAAATGAAGATAATTCTTCTAATGAAGAAAATAATACACAAGAAGAAAATCAAGCACCTAGTTTTTCAGAAACAAAATATCAAACTACTGAAAATTTAAATTTACGTACAGGTGCGGGAACGAATTACTCTATCATTGTAACGATACCAAAAAACACGATAATTACCGCCATTGATAAAAACAATAATTGGTACAAAGTCAATTATACAACAGGTAGTACTACGAAAACTGGCTGGGTAAGCGGTGATTATATTATAGAGGTAAAAGAAGAAAATAATGAACCAAGTGAGACACCACAAGTCGGGGAAAGTATTAATGGAGACTTATTTGTTACGACTGCGAACTTGCGCTTAAGAGAAAAAGCGGACATTTCCTCTAAAATATTGGCTACTTTACCGAATGGAGAAGTTATCGAACCAATAGAGAAATTAGCAAACGGATGGTATAAAGTTTCTATTAACAATACAACTGGTTATGTATCCGGTGAAGGTCTCGAGCAAGTTGTTAAACGTACAGACATTGTTAGTCGGGATTCCTATTTATTTATCGATTTAAGGTCACAATCTTCTGTTACAGCTGATCAAATAAATCAATATATTAATAGCTATGCAACTAGACATAATAAAGTGAGTGTCTTACAAAATAAAGGAGAAGTGTTTATTAACTCCGCCAAAAAATATGGCATCAACGCTTTATTTTTAGCTGCACATGCAATTCATGAAAGTGCCTATGGAACATCTAATTTAGCGTTAGGCAAATATAATTTTTTCGGTTTCGGTGCTTATGACGCCACTCCTTTCGTTGCAGCATATCGCTTCGATACTATTGATGGAGCTATCGATTATATCGCACAAAAACTTAAGGCAACATACTTAAACCCACAAGATTGGCGATATCGCGGAGCATATCTCGGATTCACTACAAAAACAGTGAAAGGCAGTCGAGTAGACAAATTAAGTGAGGGCATGAATTTCTATTATGCCAGTGATGAAAATTGGGGCAAGAAAATAGCAGCACATATGGAAAATATTCTTCCATTTAGCAAGGATCATTATATAAATCAAAAACCTAATTTAACTAATCATGTCGACCCAGGGGTACCAACTGGTTCAGATATTTTCCCAGAGGGCATAACCGCGGTTGCTAACAATAATTTAACTTTGTATAACAAACTTGGTGGGTCCGCAGTTAGCACATTGCCTAAAGGGGAAACATTTTCGATTATAGAAAAAACTAATAGTTATTGGGTAAAATTATCCTATAATGGCAATGAATATTGGACGAACTCTATTAAATTTACAAACTATAAGTCATACATTACTGTAAAAAATTTAGCGAGAATTACTGTTTCGACATTAAATGTTCGTAAAGAGCCTTCGACACATACTGCCGGTATTGGAACAGTCTCTTTAAATCAATATATCCATCTTGTTTTAGATAAAAACGGCAATCCTACAAAAGATAATACTGGGTACTGGTATCAAATTAAACTTCCTGATGGACAAATAGGCTGGATTAGTAACGGCAAACAGTATAACTCGACATACTTTCTTCAAGAACTCAATTAAAAAATATAACTTTCCATTTATGGGGTCAGACTTTTGTTACGGCAAAGTCTGATCCCTTCTTTATGTTATACAATTTCTATTAAACGTAGAGAATTACTAGTAGTTCTTTCTTCCTAGTTCCATATTTCACCCACCTATCCCTAATAGGTCTATTTACTTATTTTTCACAAAAAACCGCAAAATCTATGAAAATCCTACATTTTTCACTATCAATTTTTTAAATTCTTAAATATAATAAATTCAAATACATTCACTTAAAGTTATACACATCTCAGAAATATACGGGGGCATTATTATGCACTTTAAAGAACATGGTGTCATTTTAAAGAAAGCTGGGGAAGCAATCGAGAAAGTGTCCTATCGTGGTATGGATATTGAATTACTAGCCTCCTATGACGGAACGGAAATTATTAAACATTATTTACATAAAGGGGCGAGATGGTCTGTTGGGCCAACTCCTAATTGGGATGCATTAGAATTTATTTATATTTTGTCAGGAGAGCTACATTTGCTTATCGATGAGAATCAATATCAATTAAACTCTGGCGACTATGTTAAAATGCTTCCAATTAAAAGTACTTGTATTTTCCAAGCAGACGAAAATACAGAGTTCATTTACGCAACATCCAAGCCAGTATTTCATAGCTATAGTCAAACTATTGAACAATTGAAAGATCTAGGAATTGCGGTAGAGGAAAAAGACGGCTATACTGCGGACCATTGTTCAAGGATTATGCGAATCTCTATGTTGATTGGTGAGCGGTTAAAATTAAGGGCAACAGAATTATTATATTTAAATCTTGGTGCTTTTCTACATGATATTGGAAAAATACACATACCCGATTCTATTCTACAAAAGCCTGAAAAACTAACTAAAGAAGAATGGGATGAAATCAAAAAGCATCCGATTTACGGTCACGATATATTGACACAGACTAATTTACCATCCCTCATACAAGCAGCAAAAATTGTTGAGCAACATCACGAAAGATATGATGGCAAAGGCTATCCATATGGTTTAAAAGAAAACGAGATAACTATTGGAGCAAGTATCGTTTCTGTAGCTGATTCCTATGATGCAATGACGACAGACCGAGTTTATCGTAAAGCATTAACTGAAGAAGAGGCGTTAGCGCAATTAATTGAGGGTAGTGGAAGCATGTATAACCCTGAAGTTGTACAAGCTTTTCTATCAATATATGAAAACTTTAAAAAAAGGGGAGAAAAATTATGAAAAAATTAGTAGTTACTGCTTTTCTAGTTGTCATGCTTACTTTTGCATTTCCATTTGGAAATAATGATGCAAAAGCAGCTTACAATCCAGAGCACGACATTTATTTAGAGTTTACTTTACCATTTGACATTCCATTTTTAACAGAAGAATTAGCTTATAAGATGTTTAATATTCAAGAAGCGATTCACGCGTATTTAAGAGAACATCATAATATTGATTTAGAGTATAGCTATATTTGGATTGTCATTAATGGGAAAGTTGTGTTAGCTATTGACCCTCCACACCCAATGGTAAACTAAGTAACATAGTGAAAAAAGAGAGTACAAAACAAACCTTTTGTACTCTCTTTTCGTTTATTCCTCTATTAAAGCAGTGAATTAACTTTTTCCATTACGGCAGACTGTAATTGAGATAATAACTGCTCGCTATTTTGCAATGAAGTACCACGAACGGCAAAATAAAATTTACATTTCGGTTCTGTACCAGATGGGCGTACAGCAAACCACGACCCATCAGAAAGGAAGTATTTTAAAACATTCGATTTAGGTAAATTAATTTTTTCTGTAGCATTTGTTGCTAGTTTCATTCTGATACTAGCTTTATAATCCTCTACCGCAACAATTTCTACACCAGCCATCTCTTTCGGTGGATCGTTACGGAACTGTTCTAAAATATTGGCAATCTTTTCCGCACCATCTTTTCCTTTTAATGTAATCGATTGAAGGGATTCCCGGTAGTAACCGTATTTTTCAAAAAGTTGGAGCAAGCCATCGTATAAACTTTTTCCTTTAGATTTATAATAGGCGGCCACTTCTGCTGCAAAAACAGCGGCTTGTACCGCATCTTTGTCGCGAACAAATTCACCAATTAAATAGCCGTAGCTTTCTTCATAGCCAAACTGGAACGAATATTCCCCTGTTTGTTCATACTCTTTAATTTTTTCACCAATAAATTTAAATCCAGTTAATACGTCCATTGTTTTTAAGCCGAAGCCTTCAGCAATGGCTCTACCAATTTCAGAGGTAACGATTGTTTTTAATACTATCCCATTGTCTGGTAAAATACCTTTCGCTTGTTTTTGTTCTAGTAAATAATGTAATAATAGGGCTCCTGTTTGGTTACCTGTGAGAACAACATATTCACCTTCAGTATTTTTCACTGCCACTCCAAGGCGGTCGGAATCAGGATCTGTACCTAGCAAAATATCTGCATCTATTTCTTTTCCATAACGTATGGCTATTTCAAAAGCCGCATGTTCTTCTGGATTTGGAGATTGAACGGTTGGAAAATCCCCATCTGGCTGTTCTTGTTCTTTTACAACAGTGACATTTTGGAAACCAAATGCTTTCAAACCAGCTTGTACTGGTTTATTGGCAGTACCATGCAGTGGCGTAAAGACTATTTTTAAATCTTTACCGACTTGCTCCACTATATCCTTGTTTAATTGAATTGTTTTTAGTTGTTCCAAATAATCTGCGTCTATCTCTTCTCCAATATATGTTAAGAGACCTTGTGCAAGTAATGTATCTTCATCAGACACATGAATGGATAATTCGTCTTCTACTCGATAAACATATTCAATAAGTTCATCAGCCGCTTTGGGAGGAAGCTGACCTCCGTCTTCACCATATACTTTGTACCCATTATATTCTGGTGGATTATGGCTCGCAGTAACCATTACACCGGCAGCTGCTCCTAAATGACGAACAGCGAAGGATAATTCTGGTGTTGGTCGTAACTCTTTAAATAAATAAGCTTTTATTCCATGTTTCCCAACAGTTTTTGCAACTTCTAAAGAAAATTCAGGAGACATATGTCTTGAGTCGTAAGCGATCACAACGCCACGTTTTGCAAAGTCTTCGCCATTACTTAACAAAAATTGTGCTAATCCTTCAGATGCCTTGCGAACAGTGTAAATATTCATCCGATTAGTACCAGGGCCAATCTCTCCACGCATACCACCAGTTCCAAACTCTAAGTTTTTATAAAATAATTCTTCTAATTTTTTTTCATCATCTTTTACTTTCCATAATTCATTACGTAACTCTTCATCTAAATTAGGATAATTTAACCATCTGTCAGCATGTTCTTTCCAACTCATTACAGTAAATTCCTCCATATACAATTCTTATTATTTTCTTTTTTATTATACCAAAATCTATATTGAAAAAATATCGTTTTCACAAGACTGTAATTGCTACCTCTAACCTTTTTGTTTATCATTATGATATAGAAAAAACTTACATATATAATTGGGGAGTGATATTGTGGTACGATTCGGTATTATCGGAACGAATTGGATAACAGATAGTTTCATACAAGCAGCTTCTAAGCTAGAAGATTTTCATTTAACTGCCGTTTATTCACGGACTGCAAAACGGGCAGATGAATTTGCCAGTAAACATGGGGTAATATTAACATTTACTAATTTAGAAGAGATGGCAAAAAGTGATGCTATTGATGCAGTCTATATCGCTAGCCCGAATTCACTACATGCGGAGCAGTCTATTTTATTTTTAAGCAATAGAAAACATGTGCTGTGTGAAAAACCGTTAGCTTCCAATTTTCATGAGGCAGAAAAAATGATTGCTACTGCGCAAAAAAATAACGTACTACTAATGGAAGCGATGAAGTCCACTTTCATCCCTAGTTTCCAAAGTATAAAAGAAAACCTACCGAGAATAGGGAGAGTGCGCAAGTTTATCGCAAACTATTGCCAATATTCTTCCCGCTATGACAAATACAAACAAGGGATCATATTAAATGCTTTCAAACCAGAGTTTTCCAACGGAGCTTTAATGGATCTTGGAGTATATTGTATTTATCCAGTAGTCGTTTTATTTGGTAAGCCAAATTCGTTACAAGCAAATGTTTATATGTTACAATCTGGCGTTGATGGAGCTGGCAGTATTTTATTCTCCTATGCTGATATGGATGCTACTATCATCTACTCCAAAATTACTAATTCTGTACTTCCATCAGAAATTCAAGGAGAAAACGGGAGTATTGTTATAGATAAGATTTCTGAACCATCTAAGGTTGAAATTCATTATAACGACGGAACGATTGAAAATATTAGCCAGAAGCAATTCACAGAAACAATGTATTATGAAGCGAAGGCATTTATTCAATTAATTAATGAAGGCAAAACGGAGTCTGACATTAATACGTTTGAACATTCATTAGTAACTGCAAAACTAATGGAAGAGGCCCGCAAACAAATTAGTCTTACATACATAGCTGATAATAATTAACAATATAGCGCTAATAATAAATAGGCAAAATTATTCCATTGATAAAAGCTAGGTCAAATTTACAACCTAGCTTTTAATTTTTTTATTTAGCTGCTAGAAATTTTTCCTTCACTTTTGCTAGCGTTAGTTCTCCTGTACTATTTACAATATAATCCGCTTTTGCCATCGCTTCTTTCGTCCCAACACCAACAGCAAACATTCCTGCACGCTTAATTGCTTCTACCCCTGCTTCAGCATCTTCTACACCAACGCAGTTTTCATAGGCGACATTTAATTGATCTGCCGCTTTCAAAAAAACTTCCGGATCTGGTTTACTATTTTTTACTGTGGCTGCATCGACAATAGTGTCGAAATAATTGCCAACTTGCAAGCTTTCAATAACAGAAAAGGCATTTTTACTCGCAGAAGCAAGACCAATTTTAATATTTGCTGCTTTAATTTCTTGTAAAAATGCTTCTATTCCTGGAAGTAAATCATTTGGAGTAATTCGTTTAATTAAAGTTTTATAATGTTCATTTTTTTGTGTCGCCAGCTTTTCCTTTTCTTCATATGTAAACTCGTTTTCTTTTCCGCCTTTTATTAAAATTTTCTCTAATGATTCCATTCTGCTTATCCCTTTTAATTGCTCATTAAATTCGCGGTCAAAAGAGATACCAAGTTCTTCGGCTAAAGCTTTCCACGCTAAATAATGGTATTCCGCTGTATCTGTAATTACACCGTCTAAATCAAAAATTACTGCATGCAACTCTTTCATGTAAGTACATCCTTTCAATTGTAGTATCATTCACATTTTACCGATTATTAATCGATAAGTCTAATTAAAGTTGAACAAGCTAGTCAACTTAACCAAATTAATAATAGGTACATTCAAAAATTGTTTACAATGATAACATTAGTATCTTATGTAACATTTATTTTCCTTATTAAATATGATATAAATAATACAGTGCCCAGTTTCCAGTCATTTCGTGGAATATTTTCGCCGAAACGATAATATGATTCGTAATGGCTGTTACTGAGCAAAATTATGAAGCGTACTAAAAATAAAAATAATAAAACCGATAAATATATTTTTATAAAGGAATGACTTGCTTAATGAATAAAGAGGTCTATGAACAATTATTACAAATAATTCAAGAAGATAACATCGCAATTGATGAATGGTTAAAAAACCATACTTATACTAGATTAGGTGGGAAAGCCGACTTCTTTATTACGCCTACTACCTATGAAGAAGTCCAAAATTTAGTGAAATTTTGTAACGAAAAAGCTGTTCCGTTAACATTAATTGGCAATGGATCCAACTTAATCGTACGCGATGGCGGAATTCGTGGTATCGTATTATCCTTAAAAAAACTAACCACCATTCATGTGGAAGGAACAAGTGTAATCGCGCAAAGTGGAGCAGCCATAATTGATACTTCAAAGGTCGCCTTAGAAGCCAAACTCACTGGCTTAGAGTTTGCCTGTGGTATTCCAGGGACGGTTGGCGGTGCTTTGTTCATGAATGCAGGAGCTTACGGTGGAGAAATTAAAGATGTTCTTGAATATGCTTTAGTCGTAACAAAAAATGGTGAAATTACTAAAAAAATGGCAGCAGATTTACAATTAGCTTATCGTTATAGCAATATTAGTGAAAATGGTGATATCGTATTAGAAGCAGTTTTTCAACTAAAAAAGGGAAATTATAATGAAATTAAAGCAATAATGGACGATTTAACGTACCGTCGAGAATCGAAACAGCCTCTAGAATATCCATCTTGTGGCAGCGTATTTAAACGACCACCAGGTTACTTTGCTGGTAAGTTAATCCAAGATAGTCATTTGCAAGGGGTACGCATCGGCGGAGCAGAAGTTTCAAAAAAACATGCAGGATTTATTGTTAATGTCGATAATGCAACTGCAACTGAATATATTTCTCTAATTGAACATGTTCAAAAAACGGTGAAAGAAAAGTTTAATGTGGAGCTGGAACGAGAAGTACGCATTATAGGAGAAGATGAGAACAACTAATTTATAGATCCAAAATAAAAGGCTGACCAGAACATAAATCTGGATCAGCCTTTCTTATATCACATAGCTTTCTCTAGCTTTCCAATAACGTTTTTCGTAGCAAAGCTAATAGTGACAAAAGTTACTAATGATAATAGTACTGGAAAGACAACAGTGTGCATCCCTAACGCATTAGGCGCATACGTATGGATTAAAATATAAGATAAAATACCGACAAACATGGAAGTAAGTGCCCCATATTTATTCCCAGTTTTCCAATATAGTCCAAAAACAACCGGCCAGATAAACACTGCTTCTAGCCCCCCGAAAGCAAATAAATTAAGCCAAATTAGAAAGTCTGGCGGACTCAATGCCATCAAAAATACACCAATTCCGATAACTGTTGTTACAGCAAAACTAATCGTTTTTATTCTATTATTGCTAGCATTCGGATCAATATAACTTACATAAATATCTTTTACAACCGCAGAACTGACAAGTAGTAGAAAAGAGTCAACCGTAGACATAATTGCCGCCATCGGTGCTGCGAGTACGAGACCAGCTAAAAATGCTGGTAAAACTTTCATTGCAATTTGCGGCATAACAGTATCACCGACTTCAATTCCTGGAATAATCGGTCTTGCAAATACTCCAATTAAATGCATACCAAGCATAATCACACCAACAAAAACAGTGCTAATAATAATTGCTCGATGCATAGATTTCGCATTTTTATACGACATTGCTCGAATGGTGACTTGTGGTAAACCAATAACCCCAACACCTACTAATATCCAAAAGGTTGAAACGTAAAGTGGAGTTAAACTGCGATCCGCTCCATAAGGCGTAACGAGATTAGGATTCTCTGCAACTAAGTCTTGCATAATATTTGAAACGCCGCCGCCTGCAATAATAGTCGCTATTAATAATATTAATGTTCCAAAAAACATAATGGTCCCTTGAATCGCATCAGTTACTGCAACCGCTCGAAACCCACCAATAATTACATAAACTAATATCGAAATAGAAAAAATAAATAATGCCGTTGTGTAGGAAACTCCTGCTATCGATTCAATTAGTCTACCTGCACCAACCCATTGTGCTGCCATAGCAGAGAATAAAAAGATAATAATACTAATTGCAGATATAATTCCTACAGCATCACTTTTGTACCGTGCTTTCAAAAAGTCTATAAGGGTAACAGCTTGATATTTTCTTGCCATGATTGCGAACTTTTTCCCTAACACCATTAATGCGAAATACCCTGCAGGTAGTTGCGCCATCGAAAGCAATACCCAGCCTAAGCCAGTGGAATATGCTACCCCAGGTCCACCAATGAAACTGCTAGCACTACCATATGTAGCCATCATCGTCATTGCTAATATAAATCCACCTAATTGCCGACTACCTAAAAAATACTCCTGCAAAAATGAATCAGATTTCTTTACATATCTACTCGCCCAAAAACCGATCGCAAACATTGCCACAAAAACTAAAATTAACGGTAATAATATTTCCCAGTTCATTTGAACTCCTCTCTCTTTAAACAAATTTGGAATAGGACATCTATTTAACTAGAAAATTATGACTGCTCTTCCTCTGACACCTCTTCAAATGGTACTTCTTTAAAAAACTTCTTTATAGCAAAAATAACGAGAATGGACATGACTCCAAGACCACCTATACAACTATAAAAAAACCAATCCGGAAAACCAAGAATATATCGATATTGTTCAGGTGACCTTGAACCAAGTCCATATGCAAATCCATACCACCATAAGAAGTTAAAAATTGCTAAACCGACACCAATTAATGCTTCCTTCTTGGCAATTTTAAAACGGGGATCTTTTGAAAACATTGGATCTTCTTTCATTGTTTACACTCTCCTCCCAAGTCATTGTATTATTAACATGATGTCTGAATTTATTATGTATTACTATCTTTCTAATAAATATCTAGCTTTCGCAATCATCATATCAATATTCACTCTGTTTGAAAAGTGTTGTTTCACCTTTTTATAAAAAACCTGTCGACATTTTATATAACGGAGAGACAACTACAAATTTTGCACTATTCTACCTTACTAACCCCACACATATATTGCTGTGCTATTCCAACCATTTACATGTATTATTACAGTAGGAATGTTTCTTTCATTTACTACCAAAAAGAGTTGTATATAAACAAAACTCCTAAATATCTTTTAGGAGTTTTGTTATAGATTTTAGAAAATAATTTTCGTGTCTGTTTATAAAAAGAGTGGCTTAATTACCATCTTCTCGTTCTTTACATTGGCACCTTTTATTTTCGTGTCTTTTTGGGATGAACTGATTTTTTTCTAATAAGTGATAGTTTTTTTCCATTTTTTGTTGAATCTTCTTTGCCTTTTCAGCTGAAATTAGGCCAACTTCCTCATATTTTTTTATTAATTGAAGTTTGGAATCCAATAAATTCTTATGTAATTGTTGTAATTCCTCCCTTTGGCTGTCCGTTAAATTAGGCAAATTTTGCTCACCGTCGTTTTTACCAATGATTACGTGATCACCGAGCTGTTCTTCTCTTTCAAGTGTTTTCCATTCAACATTCTCGTTCTTACTATCGGTAGGTTGAATAGGATTTGTCTTTGCATATGAAAAAGAATGAAACATCGGATGATTCATCATAAGAAAAAATAGGGCAACAGTTAATAACATGAACACTGTTTGTTTCACTTGCATACTTATCACCTTTCTCGTTCTTTTTCATGTTATTTTTTGCCTAATTTTTAAAAATATACATATTTAAGCTTCTTTCGTTATTTTTTTAATGGAAAGGTAATATTTACACATGTCCCTTTTCCAAAAACACTATTAATATGAACACCTCCATTCAAGGTTTTTATAATCCGAAAGACAACCATCATACCGAGACCCGTTCCTTTACCTTCCTTTAAAGAATAAAAAGGTTCACCTAGTCGATTTAATTGTTCTGGCAACATACCAATTCCATTATCTTTTATAATGATAGTTATTTCATCATCATTAGATTCGGTAGATATACTTAAAACGCCACCTTTACTCATTGCCTCAATGCCATTTTTACATATATTTATTATCACTTGCCGAAACTTACTTGAATCTCCTTTAATAATTCCTTGCTGGATATTGTCTGTTCTAATAATTATTCCCGCTTGATTTGCTAGTGGACTAATAATTTCAATACATTTTTTTAATTCCGTTTGGACATTTAATGGGACGGTCTTTATTGTTTCTGGTTTGGCAAATGTTAAATAATCTTCAATAATCGCTACCGCTCGGGACGATTCCTCTAAAGCTATCACTGCATATTTTTTTGTTATATGTTCTTTCGTATTTTCTGCAATTAATTGTAAAAACCCGTTAACAGTCGTTAATGGATTTTTTACTTCGTGACTAATACTAGCGGCTAGCTGACCAACGAGTTCCATTTTTTCATAACGAATAAGTTCTTCTTGAAACGTTTGGTATTTCGTTAACAGTTCTAATAAATAAACGACAAAAAAAGTAGAAAAGGTTAATATGAGACTATATATCAAATAGGTCCGAACATGAAAAAAATCAAAGAGAATTGAAGGTATCAAAAAACCAGGAATGGTATATAAAAACGAAATTCCCGAGATAGTAATGAATTTATGCCATTTTCTTAAATGATTTATTTTTTGGTGAAAGACGAAGATGATTAATGCCATTATAAGAGTGGAGATAATAGAAATATATATCCCTGTTCCACCTAGTGGTATACGCAGTAATATGATAATAGCAGTTAAGCTTAACGTCACCCACCTGCCGCCATAAATACTGCCAATTAAAAAAGGTATAAATCTTAAATCGTAATAAAAGCCTTGCGCCACTTTTACGGAGAAAAATAAACAAAAGAGGATTTGTACACTAGAAAAAAGTAATACATCCACACTGCGAAAATGGTTTTTTACCGATTTATTTTTGCTAAAGAAAACGATATGAGCTAATAGCATAATTACAAGGATAAATAGTAGGTTTAATAGGAAACCTTTAACAATCTCCATATCCATTCCCTTTCCAAACAAAGTTTGTATATAGTATTTCGACAAACCTGTAAATTTCCCTTCACAAAATACAAAATTTTAAAATATGATCGTCTACTCTTTAAAAAAATCCCTAGCGTGAGAAATATTGCTAGGGATCGTCACATTTATTCAGTTATCATCAATCAATTGGTATTTATCCTCTGCTACATTTGCAAGGAGATGGGTGTAGTCACCTACACTATATAAATGAAGCTCATGCATTGCTCTCGTACAAGCTGTATAAAATAATTTTCGTTCATCTTCGTCTTTATACACATCATTAGCACAATTGTAAATAATGACACCATCAAACTCAATCCCTTTTGATAAGTAACTTGGTAATATGGAAATACCTTTTTCATATGTATAAGTTTCTTTGCGGATTAATTGAACAGGTATATTATTTTTCAATTCATTATATACTTCTAACGATTCTGCCCCAGTCTTGCAAATAATTGCTATCGTTTCATGGCCACGTTGTTGCATGGAGTGAACTTCGGAAATAATATGTTTATTAAGACTATCTTTTTGACGGATAATCGATAACGTTGGTTTGTTGCCATTCCGATTAAACGGTTCAATCGAATGTCCATCAGTTAAAATTTGCTCCGTGAACTCTACAATTTGTCTCGTCGAACGATAGCTCTTCGTTAAAACAATTTGTTCCAACTCATCTTTAGGAAAAAGTTCACTTGTTTTCGCTAGGCCATTTTGATTGCGAACGGAATGAGTAAAAATCGACTGGTTCACATCGCCTAAAATAGTCATTTTACTAAACGGAAAGATTTCTTGTAAAAAAGCAAATTGAAAAGGTGAATAGTCCTGGGCTTCATCAATAAATAACTGTCTAATGGATGTATAAGTATGTTTTCCTTCCAGTTTATCCTTTAAGTAAAGAAACGGCGTAGCATCCTCATAATATAATTGATTTTTCTTTAAACGACGGACGGTTGCAAGTGTGACTTTTTCCCAATTCTCCGGTATCGTAAAACTTGTTCCACTTTGTTCCATTACCCAAAGGAAAAATTGCTGATAAATTTGATTTAAGTTTAAGAAGCTTAATTGTTCGACTTTTCTTTTCAACGGTTTAATTCTTCTTCCAACAATCCATTGAGCCAGCAGCTTTTCTTCCCGCTCCATATCATTAAATGTATCCTCTGTAAATCGTTGCTCTCTTTGCAATACTTTATATGCTTTTAAATAATCCTCCCGTTCTAATAAATCCCGTTCATGTTCTACCCATTCCCGATCTAACTCAGCCTTTTCTTTTTCATCGAGACGAGCAAGTAGCCAATCCTTCGTTATGTCTAAACGGTTCGGAATCGATATTGTCTTCGCGAGGGAATAAAAATACTCGCTAATTTCCTCACTAGAAATAAATACTTCTTTTCGAAATAAAATGTTTTTAAATATTAATCCACCTTCACTTAAATCCTTTACATATAAATCGAGGAGATGTTTATAATCCAAGCTTGTTTTAAAACTAATACTCGCCATCCGAATAAAGTATTTATCGTCTTTATCAGTACTTAGCATATACTCCATTTGTGAAAATGGATTTTCTAATAAAAATGTATCCCCTAATCGGTGTTGTAAGTACTCAAAAAAAGTACTTTGTTGCATATTATCTTCACCAAGTTCTGGAAGAACATTTCCTACATAACTATTAAACATCGGATTAGGAGAAAACAATAAAATATTATCCGCAGTTAGTCTTTCTCGATATCGATACAAAAGATAGGCAACTCGTTGTAAAGCTGCTGACGTTTTCCCACTTCCAGCAGCACCTTGAACAATTAAATATTTCTTTCGGTCATGACGAATGATTTCATTCTGTTCCTTTTGAATGGTTGCAACAATATTTTTCATATTCGTATCCGCTTGATCGCTTAATACTTGTTGTAATATCTCATCGCCGATCGTAATACCAGTATCGAACATTCCTTTAATCTTTCCATCACGAATAATATATTGTCTCTTTAACGTAATTTCGCCTTTTATCGGTCCATCCATTGTTTCGTACTTAGCAGGACCAGGTACATAATCGTAATACATGCTAGAAATCGGTGCCCGCCAGTCATATACTAAAAACTCTTCATTATTTTCATCCATTAACGAAAATAATCCAATATAGACCACTTCCGCTTCGTTCTCCCCACTTTCCAAAAAGTCCATTCTGCCGAAATAAGGGGAAGACTTTAATCGCTGTAAGTTTTTTAATTGCTTATGAAAATGTCGGTGGCTCCTTTCCCGCTCCGATAACAATTCTGCTTGTTGGCGCAAACTAGTATGGGTTTCAATGACATCGTCTGGCTCATCGAGATTAACCGTAACATCATCCCAAAAAGTTTGTCTTAACGATACGATTTGTTCCTTTAAAGATCCTGACTTTTGTTTTATTACCGATATTTTTCGATCAATCTCAACAATGGTCTCTTTAAGTCTCTTTTGCTCATCTATTCGTTGATGATTACTCTCTGACATGATAACACTCCTTACTAGTAAAACATGAATAGTCCATAACTTCATATGGAAGTGAGTGATGGAAATTTTTCAGAAAAATTATATTTTTCCTTCTTTATTCTATCATAAAATTAGTTTATGTTACAATTGTCCGTTTCATAAGGGAAAAAAATCATTCATTTAATTAAAAAAGAAGCGAAAAATTTATCGCTCCCTTTTATTTCAAGTTATTCGAAAAATGCCTGTTACAACACATAACTAACAAATAATTCAACTCATTTTTTTAATAACATTTCAAACAGAAATTTCCACGCTAGTTTCTTCGCATAAAAATTAATGTTGTCCTAAAATTCCTTTTTCCATCGCTACTTTTTCACAACGGAAAAAAACGATAATCCCAATTGCAAAATAAACAAGGGAGTTTAAGCTTAATGTTATATACTCAAAAATAGAAAAATCAGTTAAAGCAACATTATTAATCATTATTTCTCTAACCATATCAACCCCTTGAACTACTGGCGCAAACACTAGGTAAGGTGCTACCGATAATGGCACGAATGTTAACCCCATAAATAAAAATTGAGAAATCTGTAAGAATGAAGCAATCTGCTTAAAAATAACTGCCATTCCTGCAATCATAAAACTGATACCAAACATACCGATGATAGTAATCATTAATATTGGAGCAATGGATAAGAAATCTAAATTCAGCCATGTACCAGCAGTTAGCATTGATATAAATAGCATTGCCGTAATAGTAATTAGTTCAATAAACGTTGTAGATATAATTCTTGCTAATAATATCCGCCATGCTCCGAGTGGTGACATATATAATTGTTCAAACGTCCCGAGCGTCACTTCATTTGTTACCGTCCAACCAATTCCGCTCATCGTAGCCATTGCCAAATACCAGAATATATAATTAACAATGACATACTGAGTACTTACCTCCGTACTACTAGGATCGCCTACGACTTGAATCCCGAAAAACATTCCTAGAAAGATTAAATAAAAGGTTAAAATCATACTAATCGTATTTGGTAAATAACGTTTTAACAAAATGGCTTCTCTAATCAAGTTCGCTTTAAGAAGAGTGAGCGACTTCATGTTTTTGTCCTCCCTTCACAATATTTAAAAATACTTGTTCAAAATTCACAATTGTTCGGTCAATTTTTTCTATCGGTGTTTGTTCTCTTGCTAATATTTCCATGATTTTATACAATTCATCGCTTTGCTGGATATTCACTTCCAGTATCGTTTGATTTTGTTCATTACTCTCAATTGAAACGACATAGTTGGTTTCTAATATTGTTCTCTGTTGTTTTGATAATGGCTTATTTAACGTAAATGCATATGCTTTACTTTCAAATAGTTGTAGTAGCTCGTCTACCCGATTATCTGCTACTATTTCTCCATGGTTAACAATCACAACACGCTCACATAATTCTTGTACAACTGGCATATCATGGGTGCTAATAATAATAGTTTTATTCTCTTCTCGGACAATGTCTTTCAATATTTTGCGAATTTCATAGCTCGTTTCAATATCCAACCCGAGTGTTGGCTCGTCAAGAAAAATCACTTCTGTGTTTGCCAATAGTGCAATCGCAATTGCGACCTTTTGCTGCATCCCTCTCGATAATGATTTAACCATTTCATTTTCCTTATCTTTTAAACGAAATTTTTCAATTAGATAATCCAATTCTTCCATAATGGATTTCTTAGCTAAACCACGATTACCTGCGAAGTATTCTAAATTTTCCCGAACAGTTAGTCGCCAATAAATATTCCGATTACCTTCCAAAACAACACTAATATGTTCCATTGCCTTGTTACGTTTTTTTAGGACATTAATTCCATTAATAAAAACATCACCAGTATTCGGGATAAGTAAGCCGCACATCATCTTGATTAATGTCGTCTTTCCCGCACCATTCGGGCCTAGCAAACCAACGATTTCACCTTTTTTCACTTGCAAACTAATTCCCTTTACGGCATCAATCATATCCTTTGAACCCCGTTTCCGGTAACTTTTCTTCACATTTTGAATATCAACTACATATTCCATCTCCATCCCCCATTTCATAAACATCTTTATCGATGTTGACTAATTCTAATTTCATTATAAATATACATATAATTCAGGCCATCATCCTTAAGTCTGATTCCCATTCCCATTTGCGATTGATTTTGTACTATACCGATAATATAACTACTGTACGGTTTTCAATAAACGAATGTTTCAAGAGATAAGAAAAAGGACTGTTAAATGTCTAACAGCCCATACCTCTTTTACCTAGCCAACCGAGAACGTGAAATCAATGTCCCCAACCCTAGTAAGATTATTAAAATACTTATCCACAAGACAGTGTAACTACGCCCACCATCTATATTAGCACTCTTTGCACTATTTGAAGTCTTAATCGGTTCATCGACAGGTATTAACGAGAAATTTACCAATTCCTTTCCAGTGCTTGAAATGATAGATAATTTTCCATTAGCGTCAATCTCTTGTTGAATTTCCTCCCCGTTTTTTACGGTATAATAAAGCTCCTTTGGTACAGTAAACTTTTTGCTATTAAATTCTAATGTAGTATTTTCATCGATTGATTTTGTTGAAAAAAATTCAAATCCATAGTCTAGTAACTGAATAGTGTCTGTATAAGGCCTATTTTGATTACGACTATTCATTGTCACCACTATTAATTGCAAATCATTATTTGTCGCAGTTGTTACGAGTGTATGTCCAGATTCATGTACGTAACCAGTCTTTCCACCTGTAATGCCTTCGTAGGGAAATTCACCTTTCAATAATCGATGGTGTGTTAATAACGTCGTATCCCAAGACTTGCCATCCCATTTATACGTCTTCATTCCAAAATAATTTCGGAAGTTCGCATTCCCCATTGCGTATTGTGTGATTTTTGCCATATCTGCTGCTGTTGTATAATGATTTTTACCAAATAAGCCGTGGGGATTTTCAAAATGGGTACTCATCACACCAATTTTAGTTTGTAAAAAATAATTTACACTTTCCGCGAATCGACTCACACTACCATCTATATGTTCAGCAATCGCGACTGCAGCATCGTTTCCCGAATTCATTAACATCCCTATTAATAGTTTTTCCAACGTAACGACTTCGTTAGGTTCTAAATAGACACGTGTCCCTTCTGTTTGGAAGGCATTTTCAGTAACGGTCACTTCATCGGATAGATTTCCATTTTCCAAAGCGTAAATGGCTGTTGCAATTTTCGTTATACTTGCTGGGTACATTTGTTTACGTCCATTTTTCTCATATAAGATTTGACCAGACTTCGCATCCATTAATACCGCAGCCTCACTATCAATATTTAAATCTAATTCCGCTGCAAACCCTTTCCCTGGGAACAATAAAGTCATGAAAACCATCAAACTAATAATTATATTTTTTCTTGAAATCATATGGACACCTTTCTTACATACAAGTAATATTAGCTCGTAACAGCACTTACATTGTTTTCCATAAAGTATCATCTAATTTTTTCTTCAATAATTATTGTCCTTATAGAACGAAACAATTATTAGGAAAAAACCTTTTCTTCATTGTACATTCTTTTCGTCTTTTACAATTTTTCATTTTAATAACAATTTCATAACGTTTATTACGTAAGTAGCTAGAAAAACTATACAAATAATCCATTTTCATCTACTATTATAAGTAAGCATATATTCTTCGGAGGTGATCACGTGAGACTTGTAATGGCAAAACAACATGGTGCGTGGGCTATGCTGCTTTTACCATTTTTCATGGGAGTCTTTCTTGGACAACCTACTATTATTCATATTCCGCTTTTTATTGCTTGGTTATTTTTATATTTAGCTACATATCCGCTATTAATGTGTTTGAAAAAAAGAAAAGTACCATTTTATTTAAAATGGTTTTCCATCTACTTTTCCCCTGCATTCATCATCCTAATTTATTTGATCATTGTTGATTATAAACTACTTTATTTTGGACTAGCAATGGTTCCTTTTTTTATGATTAATGGATATTTTTCCAAGAATAAACAAGAGCGCGCCTTACTAAATGATATCGCGGCCATCATCAGTTTTTGTATCGGTGGTTTGGCAAGTTACTACATGGGAACAGGTCAACTAGATACGGTCGCTTTCCTCCTATTTCTTGTGAACTTCCTATACTTTCTAGGTAGTACCTTTTATGTAAAGACAATGATTCGGGAAAAGAAAAATGTAAAATATAAATACGTTTCATGGGGTTATCACATTGGTTTAGTTGCTATTTTAGTCATTATCGGCTATTGGCAATTTGCCATCAGTTTTCTTCCAAGTGTATTACGTGCCATTCTTTTTTATGGTAAAAAAATCACCATTAAAACGATTGGAATTTATGAAATTGGTAACGCAATATTCTTCTTTATTGTGATGTTTATTGTATTATCTAATTAGTTGGGGGAAGTAATTTACGGTTTTCATGACACAGCAATTGTGATCGCTATTCGTGTTTCCTCCAAAGCACTGAAACAAAGACATGTAATAATTATGGTGGAAATAATGAACTTTGTCGGTACCATGACCTCTACTGGTGTGGCGAAAGCAATTACAAAAAATTTCGTCTCCCCATTTGCTTTAACTAATGGGACAACGGTGAACTATAACAATCTAACCATATTACGCACGGAACAAATGATGGACAAAAAAACGATTTTAATTTTTTTCTTAAAAAAATCATAAGGCAGATTATCTCGGTTGGAGAATGCCTTATGATTTTTGAATTTTTTTATGCTACATTCAAATACATTGCCCATTTCAATATCGGAGGAAAAATGCTTTATATTTATGTCTCTGTTTATTCATTATGAATTTCTAGAAAGAAAGATCGATATTTTATAGTTGAACTTAGTTAAAAAGTCCACGGAAAAAGTTGCCGATTGCCTCAAAAATACCTTTTAAAAAATCTAGAATTCCTTGAAAGAAACCTTTGTCTACCCCAGCTTCCTTTAATTTTTCCTTCACATCGTTTGCAATATCCTCAAGCTGGTTTTTCACTTTACTAAAATCAATATCTAAGTTGCGAAATTTATCGAATAAATTTACTAACATTTGTTTATATTCATCCGATAGTTCAATTTTCAACTTCTTCATCTGTTCTTCAACAATTTTTTCTACTTCTTCCTTCGTTGCAGGCCTTTGTTCGCCAATCGCTTGTTTTATTTCCGTAATTAATTGACTTACTTGTTCTTCACTAATCCCAGCGCTTTTTGCTAATTTTGTAGCGACATTTAATTCTTCATTAGCTACTTCTAACCGAACGGTATCTAATTCTTCGCCGCTGACTTCGTATGCTTTGAAAATTCCTGTTAATGCAGAATGGCCAGTTACTTTTACCGCTGAAGCAACTTCTACTTTTGCATCTTCAATTCCTGCTGTTAATAGAGCATTAGCATACATTTCATCCGTTACTTCCGTTATATTTTCAGGGGTAACTTGGATGACTTGAATCCCTTCCCCTTCATCTAACCGGGTAATTTTAGCAGAAGAAAACATTCTTGCAGACGGATCACCGTTAATATATTTTTTCAAGTCGTCTCCAGTAACGGTAATTTCTGTAATCTCCACTTCTTCGTTTACTTTCAATAATTGCTTCGTCTTTTCCTTTTGGTCGTGTGAAAGCGATCCACCATAAACGACAATTGGAGCGCCATATTTTTCGTTAATTGCCTTTTCCGTATCCTTTCCATCCGCCAATACAGCATGTCCATTATTTATGCTCAAAAAAATTACTACAGCCATAATTACCTTCGTTATATGCTTCCACATAATTATTTGCTCCTCCTAAAAAAACATTGTCAGATTATTTTATTGCAACTATCATAGCAAATAGAACTATTAATTGCGAGAATCTTTTTTCTCAACTATTATTAAAGGATAAATCTGTGTAGAGAGCAACAAATTATCACTTTAATGTGGGATATGTAAAAAGGATGCTTGTAAGAAGGGAACTAAGAATAGTTGAATTTGAATGGTAGCGACACTGTTTTACGAAATACCAACTAGTTACTTTCGAAGGGGGAATTTCCACCATTTTTTTGGATATATTTTTCCATTGGACAAATAACTTTAAGGATATAGAATAAAAGGTTGTATAGAATGATATTATATACGTATCTTTTCGTTTTTTCATAATAATGACAATATGGACTGAAACCTTTTTTCTGTTCATCCGTCATTATATAATAACAAGTATGATATGATTAATATTGAAAAAGGGGCTTGGATTCAAATTAGTTTTTTAATAAGTTGATCTAGGGAGAAGGAGATCATGGAAAACAAAGAGAAAGTTATTTATATTCTTTTAACAGATACTGGAACATTACTAAATCGCATAATCAAATGGTTTACTGATGCACCATATAATCATGTTTCTCTTGCCTTCGATGACAAATTGGAGGAAGTTTATAGTTTTGGCCGAAAACAACCGAGAAATCCATTAATTGCCGGGTTTGTCAAAGAAGACGTGTATACAGGAACATATCGTTATTTTCAAAATACCCGTTGTCTATTATTGAAAATAAATGTGACAGAGGACGAGTTTTATAATATTCGAGAAATAATTCGCTATTTTGATAGTAACAAAGACAGATATTCTTATAATTTAATTGGATTATTAGGTGTTTTATTTCATCATCCTGTTGGCAGAAAAAATGCATATTTTTGTTCTCAGTTTGTTGCAGAAGTTTTTCAGCGAAGTGGGCTCGATTTATGGAACTTGCCTCCAGGATTAGTAACTCCAAACGACTTTTTTATGCATCATTCCTTTGAGATTATTTATGAAGGGAAATTGTATGAGTACCCTTTATTATTAACAGAGATGCTAATTAATGTACCGAAGAGACGATTAACGAACACCCGTCCAGTTGCTGCATTAAAAAAATTACTGCCTTTATAGTTGGTTTGTTTTTAAGGGGCTATCCGATCGCAAAGTGCCAAATGCAATCGGATAGCATTTTTACTTTGTGGAGATGCGTATTGTGGGAGTAGAGGCGGATCAGGGGCATATAGAGGCGGAAATCAAAAAATAGCGACTAATAGGAGTCACGCACTAATAACCGAATTATACACAGGTAGGCTCCTATAGATGGCACTAGAATCGTTTTTGCAATAAGAAAACTTAGACACGGTCGTTCAAATCATTTTTTATTGTGTCGCCAAAAGCAAACAAAGTACTTATCAACAAGTCATCAATCAAGAACCATATTCGTATAGCTTTTAACTAAATTATAATTCTAAAAACAGCTATCCCGACAACGCCGGCAATCATTGTCCATAACGGACTTTTTGTCACAAAAGCTACTAGTGTTGCAAGTCCTGTTGCTAACCACATTTGCCAATCCACGTACCCATCATTTTTCGGTTGTAAAAAGATAGTCGGTCCTACTAAAGCTGCAAAAACCCCGATCGGTACAAAATCTAAGCCTCTTTTTAGCCTCGGGGTTAATTTTATATACCTTCCTAAAACAAGACCAGGTAATCTTGTTAAATAAGTTGCCACTGATGCAAGCAAAATTATCGTTAAATATGCGCTTGAAGTCATAGTTGTGTTCATCCTCATTATGTTATGTTGTTTTTCCAACCAAAAACTTTACTTCGAAGTAGCGGTATTCGTGTCTTCTTTCACAAAAACTCCTACTAGAAAAGCAACTATTCCGCCAGTAAATACAGCTGCAGAAAGACCTAAAATATGGTAAGTAAGGGATGATAGGAGTAAAGCTAAAATCGCGGCAAGAAAATGCCAACGATGTTTTAATTGAGCAATGAGCATACCTAAAAATGCAGCGGTAAATGCAAAATCCAACCCTACTTGTTTCGGATCACCAACCCATTCTCCTACGTAAAAACCTACAATAGATGCTAATATCCATGAAAAAAACACGACAAGCCCTGCACCTAGCAAAAATAACACATCTAATTTACCCTTTTGACCTTCCAAAGAAGAAATGCTGTAAGACTCATCGGATATTAAATGGGCTGGTATGACTAACTGGGATATAGAAACATTTTTTAAATCTTTACCGATTGAAAGACCATATAATATATGCCGAGAATTAATTAAAAACATACTTAATAAAATTGTTGAAATAGAAGCGGATTGTTGAAGAAAAGCTAATAAAGAAAACTGACCCGCACCAGAAAAAACAAAAAATGACATGAATACCGTTTCAAATAACGTTAAATGGTTCGTGTTATTTGCTAATGCACCATAAGGAAGCCCATAGGCAAACACACTAATGGATAATGGCAGGATGGAGATGGCGCCTTTAACAAAACTTATAGGCAACTGCCATGATTGTGGGAAGCGACTTGCTGAATCATTTGTTAGTCTCAATGTTAGTCCCTCTTTAAAATGAATTATAATTGATATTATGCCATTATTTTGCCCATCTAAAAAGGGGATTATCTAAAATTGTAATAACAACATTTTTAACAAAAGATTGAAATGGTCAAGTTGTACAACAATTACCTTATTTGTAATGAATTTCTTTGTATTCAAAAAACTCGAAATAGACACTTTAGCGCTTTAACGTAGTGGGGGACTGTCCCCAACAATTAAAGGTCTGCCACAATGCAGACCTTTGTTAATGGTGGTTTTCAGGATTTATTTTTTGTATGGTATTTCAAATTCAACTTTTCTGCCCTTTTGTAGATCTTTTCCATCAGAATCACGTAGTGGTCCAATCTCTAAATCAAACTTTTCAAAAATGCTAAACTCATCTTTTCTAAACAAAAATACGAATAGTTTTTCGTTACTCTCTCCAGGCTTTAACTCTCTTTGCGTATCTGGTTCTAGCTGGGAAGTCGATAATACCCGGTAGCGGTTTTCATCTACTATTAACGTTCCATTAGTAAAGAAGTAACCGATTGTATCTTGGGACTTATTATCAATCGTTAATTTAACCGTGAGTGCAACTACACCTTTATCGCCAAAGTTTCTAAAACTCGGCTTATTTGCTTCTGTTGGTTCAATATCAGTAAATTGAACACCGTCTAGTTTAATCGTCACATCACCTATTTTTTTGGATGTTCCAATATTCTTTTCTTCATAAATCATTGTTTTCTCTGCAATATTTTCTAATGATATACTATCTTGGAAAAACGCTTGGGCTTCCGCTGCTTTCTTAATCCCTTCTTCACTTAGAGGAAATTCAAATGTTCCATTTTCGCCGACTTTACCTTTGAATTGTTCATTATCAGAACCTGCTTGAATGACAAACTTCGGACTAATTTTTAGAATTTCTTCAAATTCTGCTACAGTATATTTAAAAGTAATAAACCCTGTAACTTGTTCACCATTTGCATACTGACCAGGTCTTTCCCCTTTTGCTCTTAGTTCCTCTCCCTGTTTCACAAATGAAGTAGAACCATACTTGCTATCGTACGGGTTTGTTCCTTGTATCCCCATACTCATCGTGTTAAAGAAATAATCTCCGCCTGATTGATTATTGATAGAAACTTTTGCCGTAACAATGTATCCCTCTCGATCACCATCGAACGAGATCGTACTTCTTTCATGAATATCCGTTACTTTTACCACTTGATATGCATCAATAGTGAGTTGAAAACCACCCATATCATGTTGAATATTTGGTTGATTATTGCTAAAAATTATTTCTACATCTCCCTCTGTATCTTCGGCTATGTAAGGATTTAATTCCTCCCCATTTGCTGGAGAAGTTCCTTCGTTCTGTTTATCATCGTCTGATTGATTCTCGTCTTTATCTTTATCATCATCTTTAGCTGATTCGTCCGTTTGTTCTACTTTTTTCTCGTTTTCTTGATTATCTTTCTTTGCAGTTTCTTCTTTTTTTCCACAACCCGCTATGACAAGCATAACAGCCAGTAAGAAGGAAACTAACAGTAAACTTTTCCTTTTTGAATCCCATCTTTTCATTTATTCCATCTCCTTTGAACTTTCCGTACAATAACTCATCATAGCGGAATTAATTTATGTTGGAAATATCCAAAGGACCTATTTTATTTTTGGAAATTAAGGTATAAAGTTCCATATTTATAATAAAATATAACTATATAGTAGCTTTTTTCTAGATTATGATTAAATATAGTAGAAATTAAATAGGAGAAACGATGGACTATTTATCATTGTTGTCTCCAAAAAAAGAGGGACTGACCCCACCTAAGAAGATGAAATCAGATCCCTCAAAAAAAATCATTATTTTTTATGCATTTTAAATTCTAAATATAAATCGTTATAATACGAGAGCATTTTCTTTCCAAGGTTTTCATAAACTTCAAGCCGGTCTGTTAATTCGGAAGATGGATAAAATCTTTCATCCTCGATTGTTTCTTCGTCTAACAGTGCCATTGCTGCCTTGTTAGGTGTGGAATAACCAACATAGTCAGTATTTTGAGCATTAATCTCTGCATCTAACATAAAATTGATAAATTTATGAGCACCTTCTACGTTTCTTGCCGTTTTTGGAATAACGAAATTGTCAAACCAAAGATTGGATCCTTCTTCAGGAACAACATAATCGAGGTCGTCATTTTCCCACATCATATCAGCTGCATCACCAGACCAAACAACGCCAATTGGAGCTTCTTCATTTACAATTAACATTTTAATTTCATCACCGACAATAGCTTTTATATTGGGTTGCAGCTCTTGTAGCTTTGCTTTCGCTTCTTGTAAGTGATCAACGTTCGTATCATTTAATGAATAATTTAAGCTGTTCAACGCAAAACCCATCGCTTCACGGGCACCATCGATTAGTAAAATTTGATTTTTCAAATCGTCCGCCCATAAATCATTCCAACTATGAAATTCCCGTTCTCCTAACAATTTCGGATTAAAAACAATTCCTACCGTTCCCCAAAAATATGGTACTGAATACTCATTTCCTGGATCAAATGGTAAATCTAAAAATCGCTCATCTATATTTTTTAAATTCGGGATTTTCGACTGATCAATTTTTTGTAATAAATCGTCTTCCTTCATTTTTTCAATCGCATATTCAGAAGGAACTGCCACGTCATAGGACGTACCGCCTTGCTGAATTTTTGTCATCATTGCTTCATTGGAATCAAATGTTTCATAAATCACCTTAATTCCTGTTTCTTCCTCAAATTGTGTGATTAGATCTGGATCAATATAATCACCCCAGTTATACACAGTGAGAGTATTTCCACCAGTATAACCTTGAGAGGCATTCAGGTGATTAACAAATAAAATGAGCGCTAACGACACGATAAAAATAACTAAAAAGGCTTGAACTAATTTTCTCATTTTCTAGCCCCCAATCCTGTTGCTCGGCCATTCTTTTTCGTAATAATAAAATAGTAGCCGATTACTAATAAAATAGTGAATAGGAACAATAATGTGGAAAGGGCATTAATATTCAGAGAAATACCACGTCTTGCTAATGAATATATTTCTACAGATAAAGTTGAAAATCCATTACCTGTTACAAAAAAAGTAACCGCAAAGTCATCTAGTGAATACGTTAAAGCCATAAAGAATCCCGCAAATACTCCTGGAGTAATATATGGCAAAATCACCTTCGATAAAATATCGAAACGACTCGCACCTAAATCGAGGGCGGCATCAATTAAAGAAGAACTCATCTCCTGTAATTTTGGCAAGACCATAATAACAACAATTGGTACACTAAAAGCAATATGTGATAGTAAAACAGATGTAAAACCTAATTTAATTCCTAGAATGGTAAATAAAATTAGGAAGGAAGCACCTATTATGACATCTGGACTAACAATTAATACGTTGTTAAGCGATAGTAACATATTTTGTGTATATTTTTTTCGTACGTAATAAATCGAGATAGCACCAAGTACTCCGAGAATGGTAGATATTCCTGCAGATAATAAAGCAATGATAATCGTATTTAACACGATAATTAATAATCTCGTATCTTGGAAAAGTTCCCGGTACCAGTCTAACGTAAAGCCCTCAAAACCATACATTTTGCCACCACTATTAAATGAATAAAACATTAAATAGAAAATCGGAGCGTACAAAATGATAAAAACGACAAAAAGATAAATGGAAGATAATTTAAATTTTCGCATCTTCTACAACCCCCGCTTCCGATTTCCTGTTAAAAACATAATGACAACCATAATAATAATGAGGAAGACAGCAATCGTTGCACCCATTCCCCAGTCTTGTGTTACTAAGAAATGTTGTTCCACAGCTGTTCCTAATGTGATCACTCGGTTACCAGCAATTAATCTTGTTAACATAAATAGGCTTAATGCTGGAATAAACACAACTTGACAACCTGATTTAACCCCATCAATAGTAAGTGGGAAAATTACCCGGCGAAAAGTTGTCCAGCTAGATGCACCAAGGTCACGTGATGCATCCACTAGTGATGGATTTAATTTATCAATTGCATTAAAAATCGGTAAAATCATAAATGGAATAAAGATATATACCGACACAAAAACAAAACTGAAGTCAGTGAACAGTAGTTGTTTCGGACCAATTCCGAATACTTCCAACATAGCGTTTGCGAAACCGTACGTACCAAAAATACCGATGAACGCATAGGCCTTTAATAAAAGGTTAATCCATGACGGAAGAATAATTAAAAGCAGCCATAATTGTTTGTACTTCGTTTTCGTTAACAAATACGCAGTCGGATATGCGACTAAAAGCGAAAAAGCTGTAATTAAAAACGCATACCAAAATGAACTTAATGTCATTTTTAAATAAACTGGAGTGAAAAACTTTTGGTAATTCGAAAAGGTGAAATTCCCTTCGATATCAAAAAATGAATAATAGACAACGAGTAAAATTGGCGTAACAACGAAAAGGGCGATCCATAAAACATAAGGAATTAAATATAAATTTCGACTTCTAGTTTCCATGGCTGACCTCGTCGTAGCTTTCTAACCGTTTGTCAAACTCCTCTTCAGTTTCCCCAATTCTCATAACGTGAATAGCTTCTGGATCGAAATATAATCCAATTTCTTCGCCAACTTTAACTTTTTTCGTTGTATGAACAATCCACTCATTTTCATTTTCATCGTAACAGCAAATTTCATAATGAACTCCTCTAAAGAGAACCGAGTCAACCCGAACTTTTAATTTTCCTTGATCTTCCACCGTTATTTCTAAGTCCTCTGGTCGAATAACAACCTCTACTGGTTCATTGTCATTGAATCCTTGGTCTACACAATCAAATTGTTTTCCATCAAACTCAACAAGGAAGTCCTTGATCATTTTTCCTTGAATAATGTTGGATTCACCAATAAAGTTCGCGACAAACCGGTTAATCGGCTCATCATAAATATCCGTCGGTGTTCCTCTTTGCTGAATTTTCCCATTATTAATGACAAAAATTTCATCAGACATTGCTAACGCTTCTTCTTGGTCATGGGTAACAAAGATAAAAGTAATACCAAGGCGACGTTGTAACTCACGTAATTCATATTGCATTTCTGTGCGCAATTTTAAGTCAAGTGCTGATAAAGGCTCATCTAATAATAGTACTTCTGGCTCATTAACAATCGCTCGAGCAATAGCTACCCGTTGTCTCTGTCCGCCAGACATTTCTTTAATTTCCCGATTCTCATAACCTACTAAGTTAACGAAGCGAAGTGCTTCCGATACTTTTTTGCTAACTTCTTCATTTTTCATTTTTTTAATGCGTAATCCAAAGGCAACATTCTCAAAAACGTTCAAATGAGGAAACAGTGCGTAATCTTGAAACACCGTATTTACTTGACGTTTGTTGGCGGGAACTTCATTGACCAACTTATTATTAATGACAATTTTTCCTTCTGAAGGTGCGATTAGCCCTGCGATTAGCCGTAAAATAGTCGTCTTTCCACATCCAGATGGACCTAATAAAGTATAAAATTTTCCTCTTTCCATTTCAAAGCTAACATTATCTAGGACAGGTTGATCATCGTCGTATTGTTTTGTAACATTTTCAAAGCGAATTATCGTGCGTTCTGTCACGTCTGTTTCCTCCTTTTATTCATTTGTTTAGTATTATTTAGCTAGTGCATCTACAAATATGAGTCAGTAGCAACGAGGAGCAGTTCAGAAACTCCGTCGAAATCATTAACTATTTGGTGGTCCTCGGAAGCATGGAAGTAAATGGACTCCCCTGCTCTTGCCGTATAGGTTTTTCTACCTAGTTTCACGATGACGCGACCTTTCAAAATATAAGCAAAAGTTTCGGATAACGAAGGCTCAAATTGTTTAAACTCCCCGCTTTTTTCAAGGGTTAAAATGATTGGCTCCATCTCATTTTCATTTGATTCTGGAACTAACCATTGAATTTTATACCCTAGTTCCTCATCCAAATAATCTGTTTGATCTTCTTCTTTATAAACTACCTTTTGGTCACTTTCTATATCATCAAAAAATTCCCGTGGTGGACAACCTAAAACTTCTAAAATATCAAAAAAGGTTTCAATCGATGGAGAACTTAAATCTCTTTCAATTTGAGAGATATATCCTTTACTTAAATCCGTTCTCTCTCCTAATTCTTCTTGTGTTAGTCCTTTTTTCAAGCGTAAATTTTTAATTTTTTTACCGATTCTCATTTTTTTAACCCCACTTTTTGTTTACTAAATATAAACCTCAAGTGAATAAAGTTTGTTATATGTAAACAATAAGTTTACTTTTATTTACTACCAAATCTATTATACATATTTTTGTCTCATATGCAATGAAAAAATGAAAAAAAAAAGAAAAAATTTGCTAGAAAAAAGCACTCCATGTCGATGTGTTAAAACGACGAATGGAGTGCTTGATTTTTGAGTAGCATGTTCCAGATACTTAGTATTTAAATTGACTTACAATGTTTTTTAGCTTATTAGCTTCTTCATCCACTTCTAACGCATGTTCATGGACCGATTCCATGGAGGCACTAGCTTCTTGAACTGTTGCAGTCGTCTCTTCTATACTTGCAGCAGATTCTTCCGATATCGAAACAATCGTATCTATTGACTCACTAATTGATTGTGAATTATCAATCACTTGATAAAGTGAGTTTGATACCACATCAATTCGACTACCTACCTGCTCAATGGATTCTAGCAATGTTAAAAAGGTTTTTCCTGTACTATCCATTTGCTGTGAACCATCATTCACTAGAGCGTATCCAGAATCGAGAGCCGTTAATACATTTTTCGATTCATTTTGAATATCTTTTAAAATAGTAGCTATTTCTTTTACGGAGGCAGTAACTTCTTCGGCGAGCTTTCTTACTTCATCAGCAACAACTGCAAATCCTCGGCCATGTTCTCCAGCCCTAGCCGCTTCTATGGATGCATTTAGTGCGAGTAAATTAGTTTGGTCTGCGATATTTTTTATAACAACGACTAATTTATTTATATTGGTAATTTTTTCATCCAAGCCTTGAACCATTAATAATGATTCATAAATTTTCTCATTTATTTGCGACATATTTGATAGGGAAGTTTCCATTTTGTTTCTACCATCATTCGTTAACTCTAACATTGAATGGGAGAGATTTTTCGTTTCTTCCGATTCTAAGGCGACATTCGCAATAGTAGCAAGAAAATTTTGCATTTCCTTATGCATGTTTGTAATGGCCGCTGTTTCTTGCTCCGCACCTTGGGAAAGTTGTTCCATCGTTGCAGCTATTTGCTCTCCACCAGTTTGCAACTCATTTGCCACTTGTGCTAAGTTAGTACTTTTATTTAATAACCGACTCGATACATAGGAAATATGAGTAATCATTGTATTTAAATTAGCTTTCATTGCGTTCACTGCACTACTCAACTGACCAATTTCATCTTTGCCTTTATGAGTAAGTTCCGGTACTTGCAAATTTCCGTTTGCAATTTCATTAGCAACATGGATGACATTTTGTAAGTGCCTTCTTACCCAGCGGTTAACAATGAATAACAGAAGCATTCCAACGATAGTGGCTAATAAAATTGATATAATTAAAATTGCAAAAGTTTTTGTTTGAGATGTATTAGACAATTTATAAAAATTTTCCACTTCACTGTTCAAGTCACGACTAAGACGTTCAATCATATCGATCGTTTCTAAACTAGCAGCTTGTGCACTAGTTCTTGCATTATTAATTTTCGTTTGATCATTACTATCCATTGCGGGAATAACTTGGTTAGCAAAAACTTGATTATGTTTTTCATAACTTTCTATAATTGATTGCAACATCTCTTTCTGTTCTTTAGTTGTTAATAGCGTTTCAAGCTCAACTACTTTTTCTTCTAATAGCGTTGATAAAGTATCATATTCACTACGATATTGCATCCAATTCGTAATAATAAAATCAGCCATCACCGTATCTTTTTTATGGAAAGTATTGGAGATATCCGTCGTTAGTCGGATCGCCTGCTCCTTTACTTCAATCTGATTAAGTAGTGAGCGGTTTTTATAAAATTCATTTCCAATAAGAACTGAAGCGATTAAAAACATAAAAATAGTACCTAAAAGAGCTAAGCGATATTTCCAGCTAATGTTTAAATGACTAAACCTTTTTCGCACGTGCTTCCCCCCCATACTCTGCTGTTTAGCAATCCCTATTTTACTATAATTTTATTGTACTTTGTTTTACAAACTGGCACAATAGAGTCTATAGGTCAAAGGTATGATTTTTTACTCATTATAGCGCCTTTTTAAACTCCAATACTTCTTGAACTAAATCTTGAATTCGCGTTACCACTTCTTCATCCTCCAGTTCTTCATCCAACTGATTCGTATGAATAAAAACATTCTTCGTCACAACAAATCCTTTTAGGAAAGTTATAATTGGACGAAGTTGATGTTCCATCACTAAGTAATGTTTTTCAGTCCCAGCAGTCATTACTAAACCAACGATTTTTCCGTCAAGGGAATTCATCGGTAAGTGATCAAATAAATTTTTTAACACCCCGGATATGGAGGCTTGGTACACTGGTGATCCGATTAACAATATATCTGCAGCGAGTATTTTCGCAACTGTTTCTTGAGTATCCGTATTATATTGTTCTCTCGGTCTACCGTCGACAAATTGTATCTGATAATCTCTTAAATCAATCATTTCCGTTTTGAGATTTGGATTTTTTCTTTCCGCTTCTTTAATACAAAGCCCCATTACTTTCGGTAATTTTTCTCCGATCAACGATCCTGAAATACAAACTAATCTCATCATAATTCGCTCCTTCTGTATGCAAATAGCTATGTTGTTATTGTAAGTAACGCATTGCTTTCCATTAACTTTATTGTGCTAGTTTTTTTTCAAATTCTCAACTTAAGCGACCCATTTATTATTATCTTTTTTCTATCATTTCAAATTTAATTATAATATAATCAATAGAGAAAATGAGAGGAACTATCCATGAGTAGACTTTCTGCCATTTCTCATCGGTGGATTTCGCACATTTTAATCTTAACGGCAAAAGCTCTCCACTATTTATGTAATAGAAATGCTATCGCTGTTAAGAATGTAAAAAAAGGAGCATATGTGAGAGTGAAACATTTAATTAAATTTTCGGAGCAAACAAAACAAATTTTACCACAATATTATGATTATGCAGCTGTTATTCATCGCATTCAGCAAGAACTAACTTCCCGGAGTGGCTATCCTTATAGATTATATTCTTTTAATCAAATAGAGGATGAAGTTTGGGATGCGGTTAGGGAAATATTAGCCAACGATCAAGAAGAAGTTGAAATTATTGCTAATATATTTGACACCGTAAGTAGTGCATCCATTAAATACACCCTTGATAGCAATACGATAAAAAAGGACTATCAAATTTCGCCAACGACATCTAATACTTTATTTTATTTTAAACGATTTGATGTTGTGCTCGCAAAGTTCCCAGTATTTCAAGCCCATGAAGATTACGATGAAGAATTTATTTTTGCGAAAAACGACGAATCTCTATTAACTTTTATCAAATACTTAAATGCAAAACAACGGGAGTTAATGAAAAATACATTAACGATTTTTACAGATACGGTTGACGGGTTTGAGAGAAGTAAAGAGAAAATAACGACACAAATTACTCGGGATGATGTTTTACTACCAGAACAATTTAAAAAGGAAATTTTCCGTTCTGTCGATGAATTTTTTGAAAATGATGGTGCGTTTTACAAAAAATATGCAATACCATTTCGCCGTGGTATTTTGCTTTACGGATCCCCTGGTAATGGGAAAACAACTTTAGTTAAATCTATTGCCGGAACCATTTCCGCACCAGTTGTTTATTGGCAAATAACAGAACATACTTCTAGTTATTCTGTGGATAGCATTTTTTCAACAGTATTAAAACTTGCACCAATTGTTTTAGTCATTGAAGACATCGATTCGATGCCAGAGGAAGCGCGTTCGGTCTTTTTAAATACGTTGGATGGCGCCATAGCGAAAGAAGGAATATTTTTAATAGGAACAACGAATTACCCTGAAAAAATTGATCCTGCATTAATTAACCGTGCAGGCCGATTTGATCGTGCTTATGAAATAAAAAACCCAACGTTTGAGTTACGGAAAAAATACCTAGTCAAAAAAGGGTTTCATCAATTTTTTGATGAAACACAAATTGACTATATTGCAAGAGAGACGGAAGGATTGTCTGTCTCTCAATTAAATGAATTATTTATTTCCTCTGCTCTTGAATGGCATTATGAAAATCGTATTGATGTTAAAAAAATCATTAAAGATTTACAAAAAAATAATAAACGAACAGTAAGTCAAAACTGGAATTCTGATATGGACCAGAAAGTTGGTTTTGGGTTTTAATAGAGTTGATATGCAAAAAGGGGCTAATTCGTGTTATGCCGAAATGCCCCTAATCAACTTATTTTCTTGGAATTTCACAACCGTCTGTCGAACAAGTAGTACCACTATTATCTGGTGTTAATGTTTGCAGTGGTGATTTCTTGTTTTCTTCTTCCCAAATTTTATTCAATGTATCTAAAAACACTTTAGGATGTTGTGCTCCAGATACAGCATATTTTCGATTAATAACGAAAAACGGTACCCCTTGAACTCCTAAGCTACTAGCTTCTCTTTCCTCTCCACGAACAATTTCGCTATATTGGTTACTACCCAATACATCCACCACTTCTTCTTTATCAAGACCTACCTCACTGGCAAGTTCTGCTAACGTATCGTGATCGCTTATTATCTTCCCTTCAATAAAATACGCTTGGAGCAATCTTTCTGTCATCTCTGCAAGTAAACCTTTTGTTTCCGCAAATTTAGCTAGCCGATGAGCTGAAAATGTATTCGTCGGTTTTAAATTCTCAAAATCATAATTTAAACCTACTTCTTTTGCTTGATCAATAATATTTTGATTAGCTTGTTGCGCTTCCTCTACACTCATCCCATACTTACCTGCAATAATTTCATGAATATTTTTATCAGTTGAAAGTGACGTATTTGGATCCAGTTCAAAACTTTTATAAATTATCTTAACGTTGTCCTTATGTGGAAAATTATTTAGAGCAATTTCTAAGCGACGCTTGCCAATATAACAAAAAGGACAAGCAAAATCTGACCATATTTCAATTTTCATACAAACACCTCATTTGAAGAAGATATATCTGTATTTAATCATACTGATGTTTGAAAAACAAATAATCAATCTACATCAGCAAAAGTAATGTGTGCTTTAGATTTCGTTACTTATTCGATCATATGAATCGAGAGTTTTTGCTACCAGTCTATCTACACATATTATATCAAGAACCTCTTCCTCGTCTTTCCAAAAGCCGTGCCATTTAACTTTCATTTACGTACTTTTTCGTATAACTACATTCATTCCATTTCCAGCTTGTTGTTAATTGGCAAGCGAATAATAAATGTCGTTCCTTTTCCTTTATTGCTCTCCACCTTTATTTGACCATGATGTAAAATAACTAATTGCTTCACAATAGAAAGACCAAGGCCAAATTCTCCGTATGGATTACTCCTGCGTGATATATCGGCTTTATAAAATCTGCGCCAAATATTTTCCACCTCACTAGGATCCATTCCAATTCCAGTATCACTAATTTCAATGATCGTTTCGTTTGCAGTCGTTTCTCCACGCAAGGTGATTATTCCATTTTCTGTAAATTGAATACTGTTTTTACATATATTTAATAAAATTTGTACAATCCGGTCATAATCCGCTGTAACAAACGGTTCACCAGCTAGCTCAATCATAATCTTATTATTTTTTTCTTCCGCTTGAACAATTAGTTGTTCCTTTACAATTTCAAATATATCTGCGAGTTCAATAACTTCTAATTGTAGCTTCACTTGATTGGAGCGAATTTTTTCATAATCTAAATTTTCATTTACTAGACGAATCAACCGTTTTGCCTCTTTACTAACTAAATCGAGGCCCTTTTCTTTCTCACTTTCCGGTATCATATCATTTTTCAAACCTTCAATAACCCCACTTATCGTCGTGAGTGGTGTCCTCATTTCATGGGAAACATCTGCTAAAAATTGTCTTCGCCTATTTTCCAGATTTTCAATTTCCTCTTTGGAACGTTGCAATTCATTCACCATCAAATTAAAGTCTCTTGCTAACTCTCCTATTTCATCAAAGTTTGATTCAGTCACTGTCACATGATAGTTTCCTTTTGCCACCATCGAGGTAGCTTTTTTTAACTGATTAATTCTACGAACATGAATAGTCGAAGATAACCAACTTAATAGAAAGGAAATAACGAAGGCGATTACAATGGTGTAAAATAAATAATGATTAAAATCGCTAAGCATTTCAGCAGTCCCGCTAATCGGCGAAGTTAACATAACTCCACCAATTAATGCATCACCCTTTATATATGGCAATATAACTAATGAAACCGCCTGGTCAAATCGCTTTAAATCTACTTTAACCGAGACAGTTTCTCCTCGCTTGATTTTTGAAAATTCCTCCTCTGTTAACTGTATTTTATATGTAAACTCTTCTAACGGATAACGAATTCGCCCTTCATAATCAAATACTCGAAAAATAATATTCCTCCCTGACAATACGGCACTATAATTATTAAGAAGCTGCTGATTAAATCCGAGCGATTGATCAATATCTTGCAAAATATTTTTCCCGTAACTAACTAATTCCTCTTCTTTATTTTTATAAACTAACGTTTCGACATATTGGGACACGATGAGACTTAATGTCAAAAAGGCAATTACAATAATTCCGATATGACTAAATAATTGTTGATACATGTATTTAATTTTCATATATGCCCACCGTTTCATCGAATTTATAGCCGACACCCCATACAGTGTGGAAAAACGGTTGGTTAACTTTGCCTATTTTTTTTCGTAGACGCTTTATATGGACATCGACAGTCCGCTCATCTCCATAAAACTGGTACCCCCAAACTCGATCTAACAACTGTTCCCGAGAAAAAACTTGACGTGGATGTTGTAGAAAAAAAGTAAGAAGATCGAATTCCTTCGGTGTTAAATTCGTAATGGGCCCCCCGTCTAGAAAAACCTCTCTCGTTTCTCGATTTAGTCGAAAATGCTTTGTTTCTATTACCTCGTTCGCTATCCCGCTTTTTTTGGAAAGCTTCGCACGTCTTGTAACCGCTTTTATCCGCGCCATTAATGCTAACGGGCTAAACGGCTTCGTGACGTAATCATCCGCACCCATTTCCAATCCAAGAACTTGATCGGATTCACTATCTTTCGCTGTTAACATAATAATCGGTATATCGTCTTTTTCTTCACGGATTTTGCGGCAAATTGTTACCCCGTCCATTCTTGGCAACATCCAATCAACAATGAGTAAATCCCACTCACCATTTTTATATCGCTCATACCCCTCCAACCCGTCGTGAACAAATTCTCCTTCCACACCTTCTTTTATAAAAAACATTTCAATCATTGAACAAACACTTTCATTATCTTCTATTACTAATACTTTCATTTCCGGTCACTCCTATATAAATTCCTGTAAATTTGTTTGTTCATTAAATAATACAAAATGGACATTTTCTTACTAATATTATACAGCATTCGTTTCGTTACGTTTGAATGCAAAAGCAATTAATCCTTAATCAAGAAATAGCAACCATAAGAAGTCGAGTCACAAATCGATATGAAACCTTTTTTCATGAATCATATTTCACGATGTTTAGCTTTTTCTATTCATAATCTCATGAATGAGTAAATCTATAATGAGAAAAAAGCCGATTCGAGATATACTATCATTCCTTTTTGTATCCGAAGTATTGGAATAACAATATAAATTATTTGTAACATAGTTAGTTAGTGCATTTGATTGAAAAGAGGTAATACTAATCATATTCGCATTTTTGATTTTTACCTTTTGAGCTGTTTCAACAATTTTTGCTGTGTTCCCTGATAGCGATATAAAAATGACTAAGTCGTTTTCAGTAACAAAATTAGTAAATAACTCCGATAAGTTATAGTCTTTAATAAAGATACATTGAACGCCAATCGACAAAAGTAAATGCTCTAAATAATACCCAACCGCTTTACTTGTCCCTCTTGCCATAATGAACACATTTTTTGCAGCTAAAATTTCCTCCGCACTTATTTTTAAATCATTTTCATTTATTAACGTGAACGTTTTATCGACCGTTTCCTTCAACATTTCTCGAAACGAAAAGTCTTCATTTTCTTTTGTTTTAATATCTTCTTTCACTAAGCTACTCATATAATATTTCAATTCCTTAAACCCGCTGAATCCAAGTTTCTGTGCCAAATTTATAATGACTGTTTTAGAAACAAAAGTCACATCTGCTAATTCATTAATTTTCAAATACGGAATAATTTTTGTATTTTCCATAATGTAACTTAGAACTTTTTTCTCGCTTGCAGTCATTTCATCATAATTTTCTAATAAATTCTTCATGTACATCTCCTCAATTTCTATAGTGAAAGCCATTTTATTACTTTATTTTACATGAAATTTAATAAACAACAAAAGGGTGGTTGTTAGTGATTGGATTCGATTGGTTCTATGCCCTTGAAAAGTAGAATTAACAAAAGCACGCCTTACAAACAAGATGGATCAAAGTGATGTTTTCCTTAATCTAAAAAACCCTGAGTTTGCTGTTATATCAACATTCTCAGGGTTTTATTCTTTGGAATCTATTCTATTAACTGCTTTAACTTTAGTTTTTATCAAATATCTTCCACTACTCATTACTTCCAATCGCTCGTTCCAGCGAACACTTGAATCCATCCAGGTATAGGAGGAAATTTCCTATCAATATTGTAGAAAGATTTTCTTTGCTATTTCTTTCGCGCGTTCAGCTTGTGTTTGTGCGATATTGACGGATAAGCCGATGTAGTTTCTCGGGTCAATCATTTCCCGTAATTCTTCATCCGTAAACTCACTAGCTATCCGTTCGTTTGCGCGGAGATTTGTGTAAAAATCCTCTCCTTCTGCGGCCGTTTTGATGGCAATTTCATACATTAATGAGTGAGCTTTATCTTTTCCAAGTTTTTTTGAAAGTTTCATCATTACATGTTCACTATTGTCCAGCCCTTTATTACGAAGAGCATTATGAAGCATTCTTTCTTTGTGAACAACAATGGTTCTCGTTAATTCCTCACAGCGCAACAAAATTTCCGTTGTTAACTCTAATGATTCTTCCAATATCCCGTCAAATAACATATAGGAACTACTATCACCTTCATAAGGGCGTACTGCAGAATACATTCCAACCCCAGGTAAAGAATATAGTTTTTGGGAATTAGCAATTATCCCTTTTGCCAATTTCGGATTAATTTTATGTGGCATCGTGCTACTGCCAACGGTACCTTTACTAAATCCTTCAGAGACTTCCGCAATTTCTTCTAATGTCGTACTATAAACTTCTTCGGCGATTTTATGGCAAATATTAGCAAGTAGAGCAAGATTCATCATGTACTCCAATTTATGAGTACTAATATTTCGAGACGGGACATCCATTGGGTACATACCTAATAATTCAGCCACTCTGTTTTGCACTTGTAATCCAACTTCTGGCATAGAACTAAATGTTCCGACTGCTCCACCCATCATAATTTGAAATACTCGTTTTTCTGCTTCCACCATTCTTTCATAAGCATTAATAAAATCACTAATCCATACCGACACTTTATAACCGTAAGTGATCGGAATAGCATGGCGGCCATGAGTTCGCCCTGGCATGACGGTATCTTTATGTTCTAGCGCTAATTTACTTAAATTGTTTAAAATTTGTCCAAGTAAATTCATAAATTTCTGGTGAACTTTTTTCACAATATAAAGTTGCGAACTTTGTTGTATATTTTGTGTGGTAATTCCATAATGCACATATTTTCCACTATCACCTGGGCAAGCTTTTACGAGTACTTTTAAAAACGGGACGAACCCGTGACCGATTTGTCGATAAATTCGGTCCATTTCTTCAAAATCGATATTTTCCACCTTTGCCGCTTCATTAATCTGCTTTGCTGCCTCCATTGGGATAAGTCCAGCTTTGGCTTGTGCTTGTGCCAATGCCGCTTCAAATAATAACCACGTTTTATATTTTTCTTCTTGCGTGAAGAGTCGTTTTATTCCTTGATCATCAATTGTTTTACTTTTTGAATCATAAAAAGCTCTCATCTTTATCCTCCTAAGTAGGTTCTGTTTCTTTCTTCACTTTGTAACGAACCTATCATTGTCTTAACTTGTCATCCACTGCATTCCGAACAAATTCCACTTGAGGTCCATATACGACGTAAATATGTTTTGCGGAAGGAAAGAAAAATCCAGAACAACCTGATTTTTTCAGTAACTCTTTATCGATGCTATTTACGTCGGCCAAGTCAATTCGTAGGCGAGTAATACAGTTGTCCACATTGACAATATTTTGACGACCGCCTAAAGCATCTACTACTATATCAGCAATTTCTCCGTAGCGTTTTTCTTTAATTAATGTGTTATCAAGGTTTTGTTCTTCTTCCCGTCCTGGCGTTTTAATATCGTATTTAACAATTGCCCACCGGAAGATGAAATATTTTACAACAGCTAAACTTGTCCCAATGAGAACGAAAAATATCCAATTAGTGTTCTCATATAACAATCCAAAAATCGCAAAGTCAAAAATTGTTCCACGAATATAACCAATTGCAACACCAGCAAATGATAATAACACGGCCCCTGCTATTTTTAGATTTTCCCCTTATTGTAGGGGTCTTACCGTGATTAAGAAGGTTATATGTTCTCCTTTTAAGAACAAAATATAGTAAAAATGCGGCAGATACTTTGTTCCTAATTATTCATAATCCTAATACATTTTCTTCTTCTCTTTGTCTTTCTAGATCAATTTGTTTAGTTAATCCTTCGATATGAGCATGAGCCCAAACCCTAACATTTTCTAATTTGTGATTTTTAAATGATTTAAATATGGAGAGTTGTTCCGTATAAAAGGGTATTAAGGATCCAGACCAACTAAAAGTACCAAGTCGCCTACTAATATTAGACAACACCCGATCACTGTAACCATGCTCAAATACTAAATACTTTGACAACGGATGTATGTTAACTCTTTGTTCGTCTCTATCCGCCATCACAGGTACAATTGCTGAAAGTATCTCTGGACCATTTTCATGTACTTTGCACCATTTTTCTAAGATTTCTTTTGGAATTTTTTCTAGTAACCAAGTTTCTTCGGTTATCATACTTGGTTCTAATATCTCAATTACATTATAAACAACAGTCTTATCGCTAGACAACAATGCTCCGCTTAACACCGGCCAACTATGCTCCCAACTAGAATCTAATAATATACTTACATAGCTCCTTAAGTCTCTAATCTGGTCCAGACTCAACCTACCATCAAATGAATTTGTTATCTCACTAGTTAAAGAGGTAACAAGGTGCTCTCTATCATCATTAAAATATATAAGCTTTTTTATAACTACTTGAATTTCATAGCAATCAATTTTACCGTTAGTTAATAAACCCGGTAAATGAAGTATTTTCCTGAAAGTACTTAGTAATGTTTTAAACTTTTCGTCATCATCATGAACGTACATAAAGAGAATCCGCCAACCAACCGAAATCCCTTCTTCATCACTCTCAATTATCTCTGAAGTAAAATCCAAAACCACATTTGGGGTTAGGTGGTCTAAAACACTACCATACGAAAAAGCGTGTAGAGTATTAACATTAACTTTCCCTTCCCTTAATAACCTCAGGATTCTCAATAAATCCTGGTTAGAAAGTAAGCCCGAAATAAGAAAATGCGCACCTTCAAGGGTACGCATGCCAAATAACCGTAAAATCCTGATTTTTCAATTCGGATTCACGGTTATTTCATTTTATATGCTACATTCTTTTCGGATCATCTTCGACCAAGGCAAGTACAAATTTATAACATCTGGATTTCTATGAATATCTAAATTTGGTAAATCCTTCAGTAATTTTACAAGATACCGATAAAAATCCACACCATTTGCTTTAGCTGTCTCTGCGATACTTAAACAAATTGCATTTGCTTTTGCTCCAGCTTCGCTAACAGAAAACAGCCAATTTTTGCGTCCAATAACATTAGGACGGATGGCGTTTTCAGCGGGATTATTATGCATTTCAATTCTGCCATCATTTAGAAATGCCTTTAGTTCCTTCGCTCGTTTGAGCGTGTACTCAGCTGCTTTAGCGATTGCATTTTTCCCAAAGAATGGTGAGTTTTCTACCCAGTTAAAGAACTTATCAACAATCGGTTTCGAATATTTTTTGCGTTTCTTTTTACGTTTGCCTGGAGACAAATGTTTAAATTCCCTTTCAAGTTGAAATAAATCATCGCAATATTTTACACCGATTCGTCCATTTTTACTTTCGGCCTTTAACCAATAACGGCGAACATGAGCCCAACAATTTGCGAAGTTGACCCCTTTAATATTGTCATAAGCGGAATAACCATCGCAGATAATCGTTCCAGAATAATCACCAATGAAGCCCTCAAGAACAGATCGAGCTCGTGATAAAGAGCTTTGAAAAAGTACGATGGTTGGACCTTGATTAGGCACACTTCGGTAAACCCAATTATAAGCATTAGACTGACCAGGTTTTCCATCTGACCGATTGATAATTTGCCCATAAGTCTCATCAACGTGTAATATTGATTTAGCCAACAATATACACTTCATTCGGTCATAAATAGGCAAGAGCCAATCATGTGATGCTCGAATAACCCAATTCGAGAGGTTTTTATCATTCGTAGTTAAACCGAAACGTTCCCATTCCTTTACCTGTCGGTAAAGAGGTAAGTATTGTGAAAATTTATCGTAAATTACTTTGGCGAGTACACTAGGACCTGCGATGCTCCGTTGAATGGGAGGCTGTGGTGCTTTGCCGCGCTTTATTTGCGATTTTTGATATAAGTCACTTTTGCATTTTTTACATTCATAGGCATGCTCAATATGCTGAACTTTCTCCATTCTTGCTGGAATAAATTTAGCTTCCTCACGTATGACTTTGCTACCTATTTCTGTCATTTGGCCTTGGCAACAGTCACAAATTGTATTCTCTGGATGATGATGAATAGCCTTCACTTCAACATTGTCATGTAATGAATCATTTCGTTTTTTATTTTGAGCTTTACGTACAACAGTATAAGATACCATCTGTTGGCTTTGTTCTTCTGTGTGCTCAGATTCATTAAAAGACGGATCATTATCAAATAATGATGTTTGTCCATTGGGCGCATTATATTTAGATTTCTCTGTTTTTGATCCATATAAAAGTTTCGTTAAATAGCGAACTTGCTCGGTTAATGATTCAATCTGTTTGGATAATGCTTCATTCTGTTGATTAGAATGAGCCAATTGTTCTTCGAGAAGCTGAATTAATTTCTTATATTGATTCTGATTATTAGTAGAAGCATTAGCCATTAGATTCACCACTTTTCGTTCAAATAAGATAGTTCAAGTATATCATTCGAACATCAGTGGGAAAATAGTAAAAGTTAAATTTTAATAGAAATCAAAAGATTCCTTTTGATGATTGCTGAATAGCTTTTGGCTGTTGAATTGATAACCCTTCAAGAAGCCAGCGAAGCTCTTGCTGCGTTAAGTTTTGCACTTCGTTTTCGTTTTTTGGCCATTGGAGCTTTCCTTTATCTAAACGCTTATAAAGCATGGCGAAGCCATCTCCGTCAAAATATAAACACTTATAGCGATCTTTGCTCCATCCGGAAAATAAGAAAATCGAATCTCCGTATGGATCAAGTTCGAAGGAATCTTGAATGAGAGTAGCTAACCCATCGATTCCTTTTCTCATATCTGTTTTACCACAGATAATGTAGATGTTTTTGACACTCGTATAATCGTGCCTCATAGATTTTTCATCTCCCTCATTACGGTTTGGATGATGTGCTCATCAACGCCGTTAGAGAGGAAAATTTCAACGTTGCCCGATTTGATCGTACAAGTTGAATTGAAAAAAGTTTTTGTTGGTATTGAAGATGTAACTTTTTCGGTTTCGGGATGCAATGTAACGGGGATGATAGTAAGTTTTTGTTCAGGCATATGAAAAGCACCTCCTTTAATCGATATCTAAATTTTATCAAGAGGTGCTGCTCAATTATATGCGTTGTTTGAATGGGGGCTTACGTTAGAAATGTTGATAAACCGGGTTAATTCAATAGTGAATTGATTAATGTTAGGATCTTCTGATACCCCTTCCAAAAAGTTAGTTACAAGTTCTCGATTATTACTCTGAATAGCTGCTAAAACACCACCGACAAAAGACAAGTTAACGTCTAACTTAGCTTTGATAGCCATTTCTTGTAAAGAACTAATTATCTTAGATAATAATGAATATGAATCTTTTACTAAACGTCCTATTTCATGGCCAAAAATATAACCTTTTCTTTGCTCTCCAGTTAAAACTAATTGTAAATTATCAAGTAACTTATCGTAGTTGTTTTCAATCGTGTGTAATGCGAACTCTTTTGCTTTTTCAGCCGAAATGTCAATATAGTGGCCGTCTTCTTCTTTTTCGTGATCCCATTTTGGAATGCTTACGTACAATTTAATTTGATCTACAAAATTATCTGGCTGTAACCATCCAGCCCATTTACGGAGACGTTCTAGTCCTTCCTCAGGTATTTTAGAGCCATCAAACTTAATAGTATCTTTTATACTTCCTAGTGCACTCGGCCAGAACGGGCCATTTTCATCAGTTATAGTCCTAAGGGATTTTTCAATTTCTTCTACTCTACCATAAGAAACTAATCCTCTTATATTTTGAGCTATTAACTCCAATGCCTTCTCAGACATTTCTTCACAATTCTCTACAGCTATTTGAGTTAACCTTTCAAGTGTGCATCTCCAGTACATGAACACCTCATCCCAAGTTTTTGGCCTCCATTCCTGTTGAATTGGTCTACTCCCTTGTCTTTCAACTCCAATCATACGATTAAAATGATGAGTCTGTAAGGCGTGTCCTAATGCTTCTACTCCTAATAGACGTAATTCTGGGAATTGTGATTCTAAGCAATAATCTAGTATCCTTATTCTTAATTCTGGAGGTGCTTGTGTACCCGATAATACAAAATGAAACAGTTGTAAGAATTGCCCAGTTGCATTATTACCCCAACTTTCATTCTCTGCTGCAGCAAATAATGCCAATGTTTTTGAAGCAGTTTCAAATGTTTCCTCCCAGAAACACAACTTTTCTAATGCCCATATTAAATTCCTTCTCCCTGGTCCAACTTGTAATAATTCTTCAATACTCATAGAACCAAAGACCCTATATAGAGCTCTAGCTGTTGCTCTAGGGTTCACCTCTACTAAAGAACGGAAGAGACGGGAACCCTTTTCAGAATTTAGAACTTCCGCTTGGCCAAAAGGGGCCTGTTCTCCACATAAGCTATTTGTTAATTCTTGTGCTTTAGGTAGAAAATGCAGTTTTGCCATTTGATCACAGAGTGCCTCCGACATCCCATTTCGCATATCAGATGTTACAATTTGATACGCCCTTTCAGGTGGGCAATTTTTCCACCATTCTGCAGTCAGGCGTATTGCTAAAGGTTGAGGTGTAACTCTGATGAACCTGCCTCTTACATCCAATATTCCCCTATCTATAAAGTACTGACAAGCTTCATAAAAATCTTCATTATTGATCTTACATATATTCTCAGTAACATACTGACGTTGTTCTGAGACCTCGCTATCAAAACCAAGATGTTCAAATAAAGCACATGCTGAAATAACTTTACGTTTGATTACATCTTGTTCATTTCTTCCCCACAAAAGTTTATCTATTAACACATCTGGATAGGTTACACTTAGTTGGACAGATTCGTTAAGGTCATATAAGCTTAATTCATAAAAGTCAGGAGCGAATTAATTATGACCAAAAGAGCAAGAAGAACATTCACAAAAGAATTTAAAGAACAAATCGTTCAGCTACACCTATCAGGTAAACCTAGAAGCGAAATTATCAAAGAATATGAACTAACGGCATCCTCCTTTGATAAATGGGTTCGCCAGCATAAAACAAGTGGTTCCTTTGAAGAAAAGGACAATAGAACACCAGAACAGGAAGAGTTAATTAGGCTCCGCAAAGAAAATCAAAGATTGATGATGGAGAATGATATTTTAAAGCAAGCCGCGCTGATAATGGGACGAAAGTAGATGTGATCCGGAATAACCGTCATAAATACTCGATATCAGCAGTTTTTCTGTGACGAAAGCAAAGCGTCAGTCACAATGTGCGCCGTCCTACAACTTCCGAGAAGCACGTACTATTATGAGGCGGAAATTCGAGATAATCAAGATGATGAATTAACAGATTTAATCGTAAAAATCTTTAAAGATAGTCGGAACATTTATGGTCAAAGAAAAATCAAAAAAGAGCTTCAAAAGCAAGGCTGGACAGTGTCACGCCGCCGTATTGGGCGAATAATGAAAGAACAAGGACTTGTCTCTAAATATACAGTCGCTCAATTTAAACCTAGAAAATCAACAGTAAATGAGTCTGAAATTGGAAACGTGCTAAATCGTGAATTTAATCAGGACCAAGAATTAAAAGTTATTGTGAGTGATTTAACATACGTTCGAGTCAAACAAAACTGGTATTATATTTGTGTTTTAGTAGATTTATATAATCGTGAAATTATTGGTTATAGTGCTGGTCCTAATAAAAATGCCGAGCTAGTTCAACGTGCTTTTTCAACAGTAAAATACAACTTGAATCGCCTAGAATTATTTCATACGGATCGAGGCAGTGAGTTTAAAAACAAACTCATAGACCAGGCATTAGAGACGTTTGGAATCGCAAGATCCTTAAGTGAAAAAGGAACACCTTATGACAATGCAGTTGCCGAAGCAACGTTCAAAACGATTAAAACAGAATTCGTTAGTGGTAGAGTTTTTGATAGTCAACAAGAGCTTGATCTTGAGCTATTTGATTATGTTAATTGGTTTAATAACATCCGAATTCATGGATCTCTAGATTACTTAACGCCAAAGGAATTCAAAGAAAAGCAGCTGGTTGGAACGAATACCACTGTTTAGGAAAGAACTTATCGGGCGAAAGAAAAAGAAAGGTGATCCTCAGAGCCACAGCGATAGCTGCTTGCCATTTACTGTAGCGCCCGATTCTTAGTAGGCGATGGAAGGGGGCGGGGCCCCACCAGCGAATACTTAGAATCGATTTGTCAGTGTTACAATTTATCTGCAGGTGAGCTCTAAGGGCTTTTCTTTTGCCGACCTGCGTTAATTCCACTACACTGACAAAAGCAAAGTCAATGGTGGCGGACGAGCAGATGTATGCCTTTTTAACTGTCATTATTTATCAATCATATAAAATAATAAGTTTAAGCTAAGTACCTTAAAAAATTGTCCAACTTAGTGTTGACATACCATTGTCTTTTTTCGAGAACCTCAGGTGTCCATTTGTCCTCTTGGATGACTTGCGTAGTTAATGCAAAGGTCGTAACTCCATTTTTAGGTTGAAAATATGATGTTTTCTTTTTATTAAAATCATAGTTTCTAGCTTGGGAATTCTTTGATCGTGTCAATAGAACCAAATTACCAAGTTTATGTACGTAATCAGATGGATCATGGAAATTTTGTAACCACTCACTACCTTCTTTTGGTGTTTGCGGTAGGACGTGCTCAACAGTAATAACAGAATGATCATAGAATGGTTGTCCCTTAGTTAGCAATGAATCTATACGAAGTAATACGTACCTTCTTACAGTATCTTTTAACTCTGTGTACACATCACCATTTAATTTTTCTAGAACCGCTCTTTTATCATCATCTGATACTCTTAATAAAGAATCTCTAGAAAACACGTCAACACCTTTTTCCATTTGCCTTAGTATCTGTGAATACTTAGACATTCGCCAATTAAAGTTTTTTCGTAACACCATGGCAATACTTGCGAACTGTTCAAGTAAACCTAAAAACTCTCCTAGTTTTTCATTATATTCTTGAATATAATACATTGCGACTGGAATCCAGTCATTATTATCAATGCGATTAAGTAAACTTAATATTTTTATTATCTTAGGTTGATCGCCATAATAGGATCTGTAATCAATGAGTTCCAAATAAATCTCACTATATGGAATCAATACATCATTAATAAACTGCTTTCCTGTTATTCTAGAAAAGATATCCTCGTACTCATCCTTATAATTTGCACTCCCCTTTCTTTTTTGGATTATCATTCGTATATGATCAAATAACTTATTAAATCTATCTCGTCCTAACGATACTTCAATTGAGGATATTGAAAATCAAGAGGACGAAGTAAAGTTCTTAGAAAAAGAGGAACTTGCACATTTTTTACAATTAGCTAAATCAGATGGATTAGAAATGGATTATTTACTTTTCACAACAATAGCCTATACTGGTTTACGTATTGGAGAACTACTTGCCCTTAAGTGGAGTGATTTTAATAAAGATATAAACTCTTTACGTGTTACGAAAACCTTATATAACCCACGCAACAATATAAAGGAATATGAACTTCTTACACCTAAAACAGTTGGATCGATTTGTACGATTCGAATTGATGCAATGCTTGTAAAAATGTTAAAGAGACATGAGATAAAACAAAAAGAATTAAAACTACAACAGGGAGATTTTTATCATGATAATCAGTTTATCTTTGCTAGAAATGATGGTCATCCACAATAAAGAAAAGTAGTAGAAATTAGACTAAAACGTCTGTTAAAATGGCGGGTATTAAAAAAAAATTACACCTCATTCATTCAGACATATCCATACATCACTTCTAATTGAAGCGGGGGTTGGAGTTAAGGAAATACAACAACGATTAGGACATACAAATATTAATACGACAATGAATATCTATGCTCATATAATCTCCAATAAGGAAGAAAAGGTCTCTCAACAGTTTAGTAAACCGATGAAAGACCTTCTTTAATCATTATAATATGAGCAACTTTTGCTTCCTACGAGCAAAATTATGAGCATTTAGCTTTTATCCACTTAAAAACCCCTATATATCAAGGTTTTCATGAACTTATTACACATCATGCCTCCCATTAGGTGAAGGGGTGTCATACCTTTCACCTAATGTCTTAAAAGTGCGGTAAATCAACGTTTTTCAATATTTTACATTTTTTTATATGTTTTTTCTTCATTGCGTTAGCAAATGTTAGCATTTGTTAGCTTTTGCCCCTATACTCCACAAATTCTTCACTAACCATTTTTAGTTCAAGTCAGATCTAAATAAATTTATTTATTATTCCCTGTCTGTTTACCCCTATCGATTATTAAATCTAATACCTAAAAATATATCAAAGATGGATTAATGGGATTTGCACATTAATTTACCGATGAATTAGGTTAATTGATTTATCCCAAACTATTTTTCTGATTTTATCCACCCCTAGTTTTACATTTAAACTAATTTGCCTCGTTTGATAACTTGCTATTGATAACATGAAATGACGGTAGTATTGAAATTCCATACAATTTTAAATAACATGATAGACTTAGCAGGGTCAAATTGTAACAGAGGTTTTCCAACTACACTCCTATTCCAAAACCCTAACTCTCACCTTTTTTTCAAATGCGTCTCCTTGTTTATCCTTGACAATTACATTCGTTACACCAGGTGAAATCGCCTGAATTAACACACTATAATTATCGATTGAGTTAAGACTCAAAATACCATCGTTCTCAGCTATCCAAGAAAATGTTCCATCCCCTATCCAATCAGGTTTTAAAATTGCCTTAATAGTTTTTGTGTCACCTGCTTTTAATGTAACATACTCTTCGTTTATCATTATTCTTTCAATCTCATCATCCAAAGGTCGTTCTCTCCAAGTCGAATAAAGGTGGTGAAATTCGAGATTAGTAATATTTATCATTCCACCCTTTGAATACAATTCAATTTCATTACTTGTTGGTTCTGAGTAAATTAAATTAGTAAAACTGTATTCACCATCATTAATAAATAGTTCAACAGAGGATTCGTCGACAAAGCCCCGTATTTTCATATGGCCATTTTTAGAATTGTAATCAGTATCATATTTTCTACCAAACTGAAATGAATCCCCACTTCGTGAGATAATACTATCTAATCCGTTATGGGAGCGATCCAGGAAAATTTTGTTCTCACTGGCACTATAACCAAAAACTGTTTCCTCTGTATCTGATTTTCGAAGGCGTATACCAAATTCCTCCAGGTCTTCCCATTCAACTGTTGCTTCAAACTCGTAATTGACTCCAGTGAATTCACTAATTTTCCATTCCCCTTCCATTTCAAAAGGTTCAATTGTTATATTGTCTACCCTTAATGTTTTTAGCTCCTCAATAGGCTCTTGAAACAAAATAATACTTCCGTCTTCAGTTGTTTTTAAAGATAATTGGCGTGGGATTGACATGGAACCCATCCAAGGTTCAGTTGGTGACTGATAAGGATAACGCCAATTTGCCATCCAACCTAACCAAATTCGTCGACCGCCTTTCTTTGGTATATCTGAAAATGTTTGTGCAGCATAAAAGTCCTGGCCAAAATCTGTTATTAGAACTGTTTCTGACGAGTTATCATTTATAAAAGTTTTCCCGTCAAATTCACCAATAAAGTATTGGGCAGTCGAACCATTAGTTATATTATTATCACCAACGCTAACATGTAGAACCCATTTTTGATTTTTCTTATCTCCATCTACAGGTAACTGAAATAAATCTGGACACTCCCAAACAGCAACATGGGATCCTTCATTATCACCAAATTGGCTTTGAAACTGCCAGTCAATGAGATTATTAGAATTATAAAAGGTGACACTCTGATTAGTCGAAACAGCCATAACCCATTTTTTTGATTCCTCATGCCAAAACACTTTAGGATCACGAAAGTCCTTTAAACCTGGGTTTGGTATCACTGGATTATTTTCATACCGTTCCCAAGTCCTTCCATTATCCTTACTATAGGCAATACTTTGGGCTTGTCCGCCTTCTGTACTTGTATAAATAGCAACAAGACCTGCTTTACCTCCAAAAAATCCTGTCATATCTTTTCTATCAACAACTACACTTCCTGATAAAGCCTGACCAAGTTTGTCATGTTCTAACGCAACAGGAAAATGCTGCCAATGAAGTAAGTCCTTACTGATAGCATGGGCCCAATTCCCATTTTTCTGATGGAATAAATGGTATTCACCTTCAAAATAAACAAGACCATTTGGATCAGCTAAATTACCTGAAGGAGTTGAAAAGTGATATTGGGGCCGATAAATCTCTGTGTAATAATCAGAAGTAGCAGGTTTCATATTTTCTGGTCTCGATTCTTTCAATTTTTTCTCTACCTCTCCCTCATAAAAAAGATTACATCCCATAAGTAAAAAGATAGCAGCAATAATAGCAATGAACAATTTCTTTTCCAAGTTTTTTTGTTCCTTCCTAATTAGAATCATTAACTAAACTCTCTCTATAGGCTTCCAATTCAGATAATGTTGGCATTGCTGGAATACCACCATTTTTTAAAGCTACATAGGAACCGATTATATTCCCAAACTCTAATAGTTGTTCCAAGTCTCGATTCTCTAGCTCTCTTTCTAATAAGTGGTTTGTTAATATATGAAAAAGAACTCCTGCAAAAAACGCATCCCCACATCCAGTCGTATCCACTGCTTTTACTTTAATACCAGCACTATTAAGCCATTTAGATTTGTAAAGTAAACAACTCCCCTTTTCTCCCATAGTAACAAAGAGAATAGTAAGGTTATATCGATTATACAACTCTAAGGCTCCTGCCTCTAAATCCTTATGGCCAGTCAAAAATTCTAGTTCTTCCTCAGATACCTTTACAATATCCGCATATTCCATAACGTTTAGAATTTGAGCTTTTGCTTCCTCTAAATCCTCCCATAGTGGTGGACGCAAATTGGGATCATAAGAAACCACTACATTATTTTTCTTTGCATATTTTAATGCCGCTAAAGTTGCTTCCCTGGATGGTTCATTTGTCATAGATATCGATCCTACATGAAAAACATTCGAGTTTTTAATAAGTTCTACATTCACATTTTCCTTTGTTAACATCATATCAGCACCCGGATTTCGATAAAAGCTAAAGCTGCGATCACCTTTGTCATCAACGTGAACAAACGCTAGGGTCGTGTTAATATCAGAATATACAATTCCCTCTACACCAACATTCTTTTCCTTTAAAGTTGAAACTAACTGATTACCAAATTGATCTCTACCCACACTGCCGATAAAATTAGTCTTAAAACCTAAATTAGAAAGAGCAACTAATACATTACCCGGCGCACCGCCAGGATTTGCGACTAGAATTGGATTTCCATGTTCATCTTTACCCTCTGGGGTAAAATCAATTAAAATTTCCCCCAGTGCTGTTACTTTCATCACATTCATTCACCTACCATTAAAAATTCACATTACCAAAAACAAAAATTATAATACTAAAATTGATTATAGAAACCTTTTTATTAAAGAAGCCAGAGATGTGTTAATCAACACTCTCTCTGGCCAATTTATCTAGTGCCTATTTTGATGGAACTGAAAACTTACCATTTTTTAATTGAACTTCTCCATCTGCGCTAAATAGAGAAATCCTCTCACATGCAAAATTCGGAAAAATTAAACTTGTTAAAGAATACTCACCCTCATTAACAAATAATTCTATCGATGCTGAATCAACTATTAAACGTAATTTCAGCTCTGAAGTATCCATTAATACTATACTTTGTGATAATGAGAAGTTATCGGAAAAATCTACTTCTCCACTGTTCTCACGAGTAACTGTTAAAGTATTATTATTTGTATCAATGTGTATACCAGTATAATGTGATTTTGTATGATGGACTGTTACCCCGTAAAGAGATGAATTACTATTTTTAAAGGATAAGTCCACATCTACAAACCGTTCACTAATATTAACACTTAATGGACTTGCATCATTAATCATAATGTCCGTTATTTCCTCTTTAACCTGGAAGTACGAATCCAATTCTTTTACAACTCGCTGTACAACATTGATATCTCCATCTACTTTTTTCAACGACAACTCCCTAGGCAGTGTCATTTGCCCTCTCCAGCCTTCAGTTGGTACTTGATTGGCATATCGCCAGTTGCTCATCCAGGCAAGATAAATTCTTCTTCCATCTTCTTCTGGAATATCTGAAAAGCTAACACCAGCATAGTTATCCTTACCATAATCAAGCCATTTGATTTCTTCATGTTCAGGTTTGAAAGTGTTACCATCAAATGAACCAATAAAGTATTGGCTTCTTGAACCTTCATCTAACTTAGAGTTATCCCCTACACTTACTATTAGCATCCATTTTTTTTCACCAGAATTTTCAACTGGAAGCTCGAACAAGTCGGGACATTCCCAAACTCCTTCATGAAAGCCAATATTCTCACCAAATTCACTTTCAAACTTCCAAACAATTAAATTACGGGAGGAATAAAATGATATAGTTTGACCTGTTGCAAGTGACATAATCCACTTATTCTCTTGTTCATACCAAAATACTTTTGGATCTCTAAAGTCAACTTTTGTCGGATGAGTAAGAACTGGATTTCCATTATACTTTATCCAACTTCTTCCATGATCATGACTATAGGCTATGCTTTGTACTTGCTTAGGTCCTGTTTCGTCACTAGAATCCAAATGTTGTGTATAAATAGCTACAATTCCAGGATCGTTTGGGAAGAATCCAGTTGTATTATTCCAGTCAATAACAGCACTTCCTGAAAATATTGTACCCAATTCATCAGGATATATTGCGATATCTAATTGCTCCCACTCTATTAAATCTTTACTAACGGCATGGCCCCAGTGCATCGGTCCCCAAACACTATCATTCGGATTATGCTGGTAGAATAAATGATATTCACCCTTAAAAAATACTAAACCATTTGGATCATTCAGCCATTTTTCCTTTGGTGAAAAATGTAATGATGGCCTGTATTTTTGGTTCTGATCAATTTTCAAATAATTGCCCTCCTAGTTAACTGTTCTCTCATATACTTCTTGTTTTAATTGTAACCAAGTATCAATTTTTAACTTATCTAGTTGCTGTAGATATTCATCCCATTCTTCATCAATCTTGCCATTCCGAATCCATTCAGCACGTTTTCTATTAACAAAATCGTATAAATCTGTTTCAATCCTTGTTAATTCCTCTATTTCTTCTAATGAATAATACACATGAGGATAATAGTTTTCATTCTTGATGTAAGGAACAATATATTCTTTTAATAAATCAAGTCTCCAAGCAGCATCATCGGGTTTTGTAGTAACAGTACCATAGTATTCTTCAAGTATTGCAAGCGGTCCGGCAACATTTGTTTTTTCTCTTAATTCTACTGGTGCAGTACCTTCTAATGGCATGTGCTTTAACATACCTTTTTCTTCATCTAGTTCAAAGATATTTTGTTGCGTTGTATCACCATAGGTACCCCAGTTATTTTGTACTGACTGAATTGGCTCATATAATTGGTCAATCCATTTTGCAGTTAGCTCCAAGTTTTTATTAGCACTTGTAATAACCATTCGACCTCTATCAAAACCAACGCCACCGTTTTGTTGAACAATGATTCTTTCTCCCGTTGGACCTTCTAAAGGAGGCAATACATCAAATTTATCATTCATTCCAGAAACGTTTGCCTTATCCCATGTAAAGTATAGGCCGTATCTGTCACCTTTAGAAATAAACGTATTCCAATCTTGTTCAAAGGCCTCTTCATCTATTAAACCAAGTTCATATAATTCATTAAGATACTTTATTTGTTCTTTATAACCCTCTTGCATTGCAGTAAATAACACTTTGCCTTCTTCTGTTACAATTGTATGATCACCATTGTCACCTAATCCAATTGAACCTAGAATAATTGCCGGGTCCTGGTCCCATCCATTAATAATTGTACCCATTGGAATTTCATCAGGTTGACCGTTACCATTAGGGTCTTGTGTTTTAAAAGCCATCAAAACTTCTTTTAATTCTTCGTAATCAGTAGGCATTTCCAATCCTAAATTATTCAACCATTCAACATTAATCCAAGGAAGTCCACCAATTACTTGAATACGTTCAATCCCATGACCTAATTCTTCAATCCAAGGGAAACTGTAAATATGTCCATCTGGAGCTGTAATATAGCTTCTGTACTCTGGTCTTTGTTCTAAGACTTTTTTGAAGTTTGGCATATAATTATCGATTAAATCCTCTACCGGAATAATTGAGCCATCCTTTGAGTATTTCAACAAATCATAGTTACTAAATCCCGCATCAAAAATTGCATCTGGTAGCTCTCCACTGGCAAGTGCTAAGTTTCTTTTTTCCCCAAATGCTTCACGAGTATAGTTTTGCCATTCGATGTGCACACCCGTTTGCTCTTCTAGTCGTTTGAAAATAAGTTTTTCGTTAGGATCACTTGGAGCTAAAGGAGAACTTTGTGTCATAAATTTAAGTGTCACTTTTTCTTCCAATGGAAAAGTAATATCTTTTAATTCATAATTCTCCGAAGAAGAACTTTCCTTCTTATTACTACAGCCAACTAATATAGTTCCAAATAGAACTAAAATAGCTAAAAACTTTAGTGATTTCTTCAAGTTAATGCCCCCTTAATTGTTTTTTGGTTATAGTAAGAATTAGATACACAGCCTTAACATTTTCATCTCTAGTTAAACCGATAATTATCTAGTATGACTGGTATACTCACCTCCTCAAAGTACTCAATAGCTGCTAAACTTCTTATTTTAATGAACCAACCATTACACCCTTTTCAAAATACTTCTGGAAGAATGGGTACATAATGATTAATGGTAAGCTTGAAATAACGATAGAAGCGTATTTAATTTTTTCTGCAATCTTACTTAATTCAGCTGCTGCTTGCATATCATTAATCATTCCTGGTTTCACTTCATTTTGAATAAGAATAGATCTTAATACGAGTTGCAGTGGATATAAATCTTGGTCCTCTAAATATATCATTGCGTCGAAGTATGAATTCCATTGCCCTACAAAAGCATATAAAGCAATAACGAAAATAACTGGTTTTGAAAGTGGGAATATGATTTTGAAAAATATTTGTAGTTCTGAAGCTCCATCAATCTTCGCTGCTTCCTTCAGTTCCTTTGGCAATCCTTTAAAAAAGGTACGAACAAGGATAATGTTCCAAACCCCAATAGAACCTGGTAAAATAATAGCCCATACTGTATTTAATAAATTCAAATCCTTAATTAATAAATAAGTGGGAATTAGTCCTCCATTAAAAAACATCGTAATTAAGAAGAATACCATAAATACTTTCTTTCCTCTAAATTCATCTATTGATAAAGGATAAGCGGCAAATACAGTTAATACTACAGTGATTATCGTAAAACTTCCTGCATAGATAATTGAATTTATAAATCCCTTAACAATCGATCCCTCTTGGAAAACTCTCCTATAGCCATCAAGTGTCCAATCAGACGGATTGAAGGATATGCCTTCGCTGACCAATACTTTTGGGTCTAAAAATGAACCTAACAAAACATAAACTAAAGGGAATAGTATAATTAAGACAATGAGACCCAATAAAATTTTATTGATAAAGAGGATGACTCTATCATTCTTTGATACATTATGCAATTAAGTTCCCTCCTTTTAATATAAACTTTCACCTTCTGATAACCTTTTCACAACACTATTTGCAAAAATTAGCAAGAGAACATTTATGACTGAATTGAATAACCCAACAGCTGTTGAATAAGCATAATCTCCCATCTGCAAACCTCTTTTATATACATATGTTGGAAGTATTTCTGAAGTTGGTAAGTTCAAATCAGTTTGTAATAAATAAGCTTTTTCGAACCCTATCGACATAATCCCGCCTACTGCTAAAATTAACAATACGGATATAACCGGTTTTAAAGTAGGTAAATCGATATGAATAATTCTCTGTAATAGAGAAGCCCCGTCAATTGTTGCTGCATCATGCAACTGAGGATCAACATTAGCTAGTGCAGCTACATAGATAATAGATGACCAGCCAGCTCCTTGCCATATTCCTGATGCAATATAGATACTTCTAAACATGTCCGGGTCTGTCATAAATGATATCGGTTTATCAGTAAAAATTTGTAGAATGGCATTAATTGGACCTGTTGGAGAAAGTAATATAAAAATCATACCCGTTACAATCACTACTGAAATAAAGTTAGGTGCATATAAGAATAATTGAATATTCTTCTTTATAGCCGCTCTTCGAATTTGATTTAGCATGAGTGCTAAAATGATTGGTACTGGAAAACCAATTAATAATTCGAAAAAGCTTAATTTAAGAGTATTTGAGAAGATACTTAAGAAATTTGGCGATGTTAGAAAATCCTGAAAATGTTTGAATCCCACCCATTCACTTCCTAATATCCCTCTCACTGGACTAAAATCTTTAAATGCAATTGTCGCCCCATACATTGGTATATATTTAAAAATAAATACAATGGCTAACGCGGGGACTAAAAATAGATATAAAATATAATTTTTTTTAAAATATTGTAAAAAACTCTCCTTTTTATTACTTACTCCTGTCTCAGAAGTTGGTGAAAACTTGCTATTTTTTATAGCAATTTCATTCCGGTTTGTTTTTTCCATCCTTACTAAACCTCCCAATCGCAAGACTAACAATGATAATAGTATGCCCCGATAATAATATGTCATCCGCTTGACACATTATTATTTTAAACGCTTTCATCCTGTGTGTCAACCGGTTGACTTAAAATTTTATAAAAAAAACTAATCTCTTTATTAGGAGATTAGACTAGGTTGTGCTATTAACTAATAGTTTCACAGGTAAAGTTATTTCTTCTTTTTTAACAGTACTTGGGTCATTAATTAAATCTATAAGTTTTAATACAGCCGCTTTTGCTATTTTTTCAATAGGCTGTCGGACAGTTGTTAGCTGCGGAAGTAAGACTTGTACTAATTGAGTTCCATCATAACCTACCACTTTTAACTGCTCAGGTACTTTGATTTTTAATTCGTTTGCTACCTTTAGACAAACAGAAGCTATTAAATCATCACTAGCAAAAATTCCATCTGTTTCTGGATGTTCTGATAATATCTTTTTAATTGTTGCTGCTGTAGCTTCATCATCAAATGTGTCTTCAAGTTCATAAGTAATAGGGTTTTCCACCAAGTCTTCATATGCCTTTCTTCTAAGCTGTGTTGGAGTTTCCAAATCAGCAGGACCGTTCATATGAATAATAGATTTGCAACCCCTTTCAATCAAGTGTTGGACAGCTAAACGACCTCCCTCATAGTTATCTGAGCCTATGACTGGTATATTAGGAGAAAGGTAATGATCGATTGCAACAAATGGTAACTGGGGATGATTGTATGCTTCAATGCCACGATTATAAGAACATACAATAATCCCATCTACTTGTTGTCTTATTAGCATTTCTGCATATGAACTTTCCTTTTCATAATGCCCGGAGCTATTGCAAAGAATTATCTTAAAACCCAGATCAGAAAACAAATTTTCAATATTTAGCGCTAATTCACTGAAAAAGGGATTGTTAATTGTTGGCAAGATTAAACCTATAAAATTAGTTCTTTTTTTAAACAATGAACGGGCAAGATCATTGGGATAATAGTTTAATTCTTTTATTGCATCCTCAACTTTCTGCCTAGTCTTTTCACTAATATAGCCACGGTTATTCAGAACCCGTGAAACTGTTGTAGGTGAAACACCAGCTGTTTTCGCTACGTCTTCTAATTTAACTTTCAATTGTATCACCCTAGTTATAATAATATAAAATGAAATTTATTCAAAATATGTCAACCGCCTTCATATAACTTAACATAAAATATTCTTAATTTCACCTTATAATGAATTAAAACTGATTAAGGTAACTAGCCATTAATTCGCTAGTGTAACCGATAAAATAAAGTTAACAGTTTCTGATCAATAATATTGAACACATTTAAACCAAAATAACCGTCAAATCGACTATGATAGTTTTTAATAATACTAGGTTGATTTGGAGGATAGAAAGGTGGAAAAGTGGTTATTGTATTCAGAAATTCATCGACTAAAACAAAAGGGATTTTCAATAAGCAACATATCCAAGAAAGTGGGGTTAAGCAGAAATACGATCTATAAGTATTTGGAAATGAATCCAATGGAGGTCGCAGATTGGATGGCAGCAACAAAAGTTAGGAATAAAAAGTTAGATCCTTATCAAGATATTATTCTAAATTGGTTGAGGGAATATCCAGATATGTCCTCGGCCCAGGTGGAGGATTGGCTAAAGGAACGATTTGGAAAAGAAAAAATACAAGTAGGTGAAGCGACTGTTCGTCGATTTGTTAGAGATCTTAGAGAAAAATATCATATACCTAAAGTGACGACTCCTCGTGTATATGAAGCTATTCCAGATCCACCAATGGGAAAACAATTACAAGTGGATTTTGGAGAATACAAAGCTAAGGATCAGAATAATCAAGAGAAGCATTTATGGTTTATATGCCTTGTCTTATCAAATTCGAGATATAAATATGTGGAATGGTTAGATCGGCCTTTCACTACTAGGGATGCTTTACGGTGCCACGAACATGCATTTCAGATGTTCGGAGGCATTACAGAAGAAATTGTTTATGATCAAGATCATCTGATCAGTAAAGATGAAAACGCTGGTGATTTAATCCTCACTGTAGAATTTCAAAGTTATGTAAAAGAGCGCAGCTTTCGGGTTCAGCTATGTAGGAAAAGCGATCCTGAAAGTAAAGGTCGAATAGAAAATGTAGTTGGTTATGTTAAAAAGAATTTCGCTAAAAATAGAGTGTTTACAAATTTAGAAAAATGGAATGAGCAGTGTTTACATTGGTTGGAACGAACCGGAAATTATAATGTTCATAACACAACAAAAAAGAGACCAGTTGAAGTGTTTGCCCTCGAAAAGCCACACTTACGACCAATCTCTTCAACGATCAACTTCTCTAATGTTGATACTGCTAGTATAACAAGGTCTGTCAGGAAGGACAATACTGTACGATATTTATCCAATCGGTACTCGGTACCACTAGGAACCTATAAGCAGCATAGAGATAATACAGTTTATTTAGAGATTAAAAATGATCGATTAATTATCAGATATAGTCCTGACGGACAAGTACTGGCAGAACATAAAATTGACTCTGGCAAAGGACAGCTTATTCAAGACAGACAACATACAAGAGATCGAACACAAGGTATTAATGCTTATATAGAAACGATTTCAAAGCGATTTAATCAACAAGAAATGGCCTTAGAATTCTTAGAGAAGATAAGAGAAAAATATCCACGATATATACGTGACCAGTTACAAGTTATATCTAAAGCGATCAATAAAAATGAACAAATTGCAAATCAAGCTCTTGAATATTGTGTATCTCAAAAACTATATAGCGCCAATGACTTTTTTGATATTGTGAGCTTTTTGATCCGTGAAAAGGATAATAAGGATGAATCAATGGATTCCATTCTCAAAATAAAGCTTACTAATCAAGTGGATGAGGCCGTTTTAAAAGCTAGGCCAGAGGAACGGAAAATGGATATTTACATGAATATTTTAAGAGGAGAAGTTATTAGATGAGTATAGCGATAGAATCATTGCAGGATCAATTGAAACATTTAAGGTTATCAGAAACCGCACAAGAGTTGCCTACTTTTTTAAGGGAAGCAGAAAGTACAGATATTTCCTACAAAGAGTTTCTTTATAAAATTCTAAGTTATGAACAAAAACGCAGAGAAGAAAAACAAGTTGAAAGGAGAATTAAATGGGCGCAGTTCCCTTTTCATAAAACGTTAGAAGATTTTAAATTGGACGAACAACAATCGTTAAGTAAAAAACAATTGAATCAATTAAGTCAATTAACATGGTTAGAGCAACAATATAATTTAATATTATTAGGGCCGCCAGGTGTGGGGAAAACACTCCTGGCGACTGGGTTAGGTATGACAGCTATTCAAAAAGGATTTAAAGTAGCATTTGTGACAATGGGGGAGTTAGTACATCTGTTAAAGACACGAGAAATGATCCGCAAATCTCAGGTTAGAATGAATAGAATAATTGATTCTGATTTAGTGATAATTGATGATTTAATGTTCATGGCAATGGATAAAAGAGAAGCAAACCTCTTCTTCCATTTGATCAACCAATTATACGATCGTTCGTCTATTATACTAACTTCTAATAAAGGTCCAGAAGAATGGGGAGATTTACTAGGAGATCCTGCCATTACAACAGCCATATTAGATCGTATTATTCATAAAGCTGAAGTCATTCATTTAAATGGGGACAGTTATCGTATGAGACATCGATCTACCATTTTTGAAGGGGAAACTGTTCAAAAATAATGATCGGAAATTGTTCAATTCTACTTGACGGTCACAGCTAGTCCCAACTCGACCTAATTAATGGTTAAAATGTATATGAATTGATATGGAATTGTATCATGAATTAAATTATTGTACTACAAAACTGAACGCGTTATTATGGTGATATGCACATGTTCTTTTAAATAGATTGTATATCAAGCAAAATTTTATAGCTTATAACTAACTTCCACCATCTCAATTTCTAATTGTTTTGGTTCTCTAAACTCCTTAGCCTCTGCCAACCTTGTGAATTCAATGACAGCATTATTAAAAGGCACAGAAGCTCCACCTACCCCTCTTACCATTATTTTTTATCATATTTACTTTCGTCCTAGTATCAGCGCAGCTTGCTTTAAAATATCATTCTCCATTAAAAGCCGCTGGTTTTCTTTTCGTAGTTTGAATAATTCATTTTCCTCAGGTGTACGATTATCCTTCTCTTCAAAAGAACCGGAGGTTTGGCTTTGTTTAACCCATTTGTCTAATGCTGAAGGAGTTAAATCATATTCACTAATGATATCTTTTCTAGGCTTACCACTTTCATATAACTTGACCATTTGGGCTTTAAACTCAGGCGTAAATGTTCGTCTTTCTTTTTTCATTTTATGCGTCACTCTCCTTAACTGAATAAGATGATAGTAGACCAGCTAAACAGTGGAAACATGCCGAAACTTGACACAGGGCCCCTACGGGCATGACTCTCCTGCCGAGAAGCCAGATGTCACAAACATCGGCATCGCCAACCAAGGCTATCATGCCCGCCACCCCGTATAAAGTTTCTTGATTCGATCCTTTATGCCTGTTTAGCATTATATCCAAGCTTGGCTCTTAGTCTACTTTCGCCTTAATTTTTCTGTCCAGTTAAGTGTAGCCTATCCAGAATAGTGCTTTTCAAGATATGTATAAGATAGTAACCCTTCTTCATGTATGTCACTCAGAACTTCTTTAATCTTATCTTTTGACCAGAACATAACATTCACCAAAATATAATCTTTTTTATTATATTGTGAATGGTAAGGTTAGTTCATTCATAAGTTTTATTAACTACTATAAATTATTATTTAAAATCTGGCATATGCTTATTAGTGAATATAATATTCCCATATCTTCCGTATTCCAAGTCTTTCACTGTGAGCTAAAAAGCTCAACATAGAAATGAATAAAGTTAATATATCAAAAAACATGAAAAAACTTATAAAACAAAAAGGGTAGATAATTGTATATCTGCCTTTTTCTCCAATATTAATTTATTTTGCTACTTATATCGCTACATTCTGTTTGCTAATTAATTCTTTTTCTATAACTTTTCTTCTATTTCTTCTTGGTATACATAGGTCTGTCCCATCATTTTTCTGCAGCAGTGGTTTTAACTTTTTAATCCATAACAACTCATTCTCTTTACGCAAGTTTTCTCGAGGAAGATCTTCCTTCAATATTTTTACCTGAATCTTGACTTTACTCGAATTAATTTCTTCTTCTTCAACACCAAAATAATCAAGCGGTTTCCTATATAGATTGTGGGCATGAACTTTTAATCTATCATATAATTTTAGCGCCTCACCTACATAAACTGGAACATCATTTAACAGGATGCAGTACACGCCTGAATGTAACTTACCATACCCCTTTTCTAATAATTCATGTAGCGTTGGTATATTTCTCTCAATCCATTCTCTAGAATTAGGTTTTTTATACCAATCTTGTGCTGGTTGATACTCTTCTATTAAGTATCGCCCATATTTTTTATTATTGTTCAACATAAAAGTTCCTCCTCCAAAATTTAGTTTTTCTTTGGCCACTCCAAAAGTGTAGACGAAAATTATATGATTTCAGCAAATCTTCTTACCTATTATTAAGGGTCTTTATGTTCCTTTTCAGGAAGTCGAACTCTAGAAAGGTCACTCTGTTGGCTATTATAACACCATTTTCTAGTCTTTCAGCTATACGAAAGAATGCTATAAATTCTCCAGGGACATAAATGTCAAATCCATCTCATCAATCTTTTCGAAAACAGTTGAATAACGTCCAGAATAATTATTCCAAACAAGTTCGGAAGATTGTTCATTTAACCACAAAATCGCTATATGTGGCTCTTTAGTAAATGCCTTTGTGGTTGTCATACGTGCTTTACTACTCATAAGGAACCTCCGTTTTTACCCGCTGTTTTCTATGTAAGATCACATAAAAATTATTTATTCTCGATTTTTATAAGATATAAAAGCTTTAAAAGTATCTTTACTGAATATGCCCTGTATAATCTCATATTCCAATTTTCTGAAAGATACTGAGTTACTTGATCAATCTTAATACTCGCGTCTTCACTTAACTTAAATTTTATTGTCCCTCCTTTTAATTTTTCTTCATTCTCTAATAAATACAACTTAATTTCCTTTGGGAAAACAATTTTACGCTCTACCAATTCTTTATAATCAACTTTTTCAATTTCACCAATAGCTTTGGTGGCTTCATTTAAAATATAACCGTACTCCACCCCTCTAGTCTCAAAACTTTCAAAACGCTTCTTGTTTTCTTCATCATAAAATTTTTTAAGAGCAAGTAAATATGTTTTTGCTTCATACCCTGTTCGAAATTGTTTTACTAACATTTTAACACTTCCTCCTAATTATTCTACTAGGCATATCATAGGGTATTTTGTCAGATATCCTTGTAGGCATTTTTGTAGGCTAACCTATAATTTATATTATACAAAGTCATTCTAAAAAGCAAGTTTTTTTGGACTATTACATCTTTTATTATTTCTATTAAAAATACCCCTTTAGACAATCAAATCCAAAGGGGTTAAACGGTCCAACTTTTATTATAAAACTACATAAACGAATCTTTTTCTTATAAGGTTGTTATCTTTAGATAGAGTAATAAAAAAGTTATCTCAACTCGTCACTCAAAGGTACAATAACCTCATCTAATGTTTTTCTCCACTGACGCTTCATTTCGGGCCCATACTTGAATGGTTTTGCATTTGGGTGCTTTGCTTTAAACTTATCAAATTGTTTACTATTTTGAATGCCTCCGATATTCGGTATGGGCTCTGCTCCGATAACATATTGGATAGCAGATGAATGCAGCTCTCCTGCATCGACAAACCATGTATTCGCAAATTCTTCTATTGCCTTATCATAAGATACCGTAAAATAACGTCGTTTCACTACAAAAATATCTTCCTCTGAATCAATTTCCTTGGTGTCAATTGCATTTAAAATGGTACGGTATACGTTTTTCACGATTTCCAGTTTTTTTTTATTTTTGGAGTGCCTTTTCAATCTCGTCACGGATATTCTGATTATTGGCTGAGTAGGTTCCTAATAGTCGGTCTATGTAGGTCGAGTCAATATCATACATTTTAATGGCATTTTCCCCATAAAACTCGATTTCTGATAAATCTGGTAAAGGCCCATCTTCCCCGCTGCTATCAACTAATGAACCCTTAATCGTATTGTACTGTTTATTGCAAAATAAAAGTACAGAGGTTTGCAGGGAATTTATGCAGAACTTAACTGCATAAAAAATAGGCTTGCCAGCCCCTAAAATATCTTCTACTGTATTGATTGAGAGGATCACAACAGTAGGAGGACATGAAAGGATGCTAGCAATGCCTAAAGTAGATTATATCAAACACTTAAGAGAAGAAGAAGACTTATCAATAAATGAAATCGCAAGAAAAACTGGTTGTAATTGGAGGACGGTCAAGAAATACGCTGATGGAGAAAGTTTTGAAGAAACACTAAAGTTCACTAAAAGAGGAATGATGTACGAGGAAGGGTTCGGGGAAATTGTTGATGATTGGCTTGAGGAGGACATGAAACTCAAGAGAAAAGAACGGAGAACTAACAAGAAAATCTTTGAAAATCTTAGAGATAATAGGAACATATTTCGAAGAAACAGATCAAACGTTTTGTGAATTCGCCAATGAGTGGCTTCCTATTTATAGTGAAGCAAAGGACGTTAAACCCCGGAACCATTCGAGTTCGTCGCCATGAAATCAATAAGCTCTTGATGTACTTTTCCCAACTCAAAATGAAAGACATTACTGGAAAGAAATATCAGGATGCATTAAATGATTTAAAAGATCGAGGTTTTTCTGATAGCACAAGGGAAGGCATTCACCGAACAGGAAGAATGATCTTCCGAAAAGCATTAGAAATGGAGCTTATCAAGAAAGATCCAACCGAATTTGCCAATGCTGTATTTACCGTTCTCTTTAAATAGTATAAAACAGAAGAAAAAAATTGTATGAGCAAATATATGAGCATTTTTAAGGTAAAAGAAATTTATCCCTTTTCAGCTTGAAAGTTTATGTTCTTTTATTTATCTATTAGAAGTAAAACGAATTACGAAAAGGGGGCTGTCCAATAAGTCCCTAAAATAAAGCAAGTGGAGAAAATTAGTTTTGTTTTCCTCCACTTGCTTTTTCTATTATCTGGATTATTTTCTGAAAGTAGCTGGCGGATGCCAGCCACTTTCAGTATGTTGTGGGCTAATGCCACGATTCCGAACTCGACATGAACTTTGTCGAGTCCCCGCAACGAAAACCTGCGGAACGACCGATTGCCCTTGATGTGACCGAACACACTTTCTACTTCAACTTTCCGTTGAGAATAGATAGCGGCCTTTTCTTCACATTCAAGGGCTGCTTTGGCCTTAGCTTTCATTTCTTCAAAAATGGTATTCCAATGAACTTGCCGATTGCCGATTGCCTTTGTACATTGTGGTTTTAGTGGGCAATCCGTACAATCCTCACATTCGTATATTTTGAAGCTCTGCTCATAGCCGGATTGATTCCTTTTATTTTGATATTTTTTAAATGTCACTTTCCGTTCGTTCGGACATATAAAATAATCATCTTCCTCCACGTATGTCCAATTTTTCGCATTTTTTATATCATTTCTATATTTTCGCGTTTGTTCCTTTAAGTACGAACCATAAGGAATAAGGAACTCGAATTGCTGCTCTTTTCATCGCCTACGGCATAGACATAATTTTCTTCACTCCCATAACCTGCGTCGGCAATAACTGTTTTCGGCATTGGTAAAGAAGTGGCTGCCAATTTCTCCATATGGGGGATGAAGCAACGTGTATCCGTCGGGCGTTGATGGATGGTGTAAAACAAAATAAATTGATTCTCAGTAGCCATTTGTACATTATATCCAGGTTTCAGCTGACCGTTCTTCATATGGTCTTCTTTCATGCGCATAAAGGTGGCGTCTTTATCTGTTTTCGAGTAGCTGTTACGATCACCAAAAATCTCGTTTTGTTCTTTGTATTTTGCCAATCGCGGAATAGAGTCTTCTTGTATTTGTTTTACACACTTCTTTATCTGACTACGCTCTTTCCGTTTCTCTTTGCGAACGGACGGATCCTTCTCTTTTTTAATTTCCTCCGTTAGTTGTTTTACTTTTTCTTCAAGCACAATGGCCGTTTCCGTTAAGTCCTGTTCGTCTATTTCTTTATTTTGATCCATTTCTTTTCGATTTTCTTCAGTCTCTAATTCGGTGATTTCATGGATGTGCTTTATGGTTTCATGGATTTTTTCTTTTAATTTAGCCTCAAACTTGGAAGTAGCCTTTTTCCAAACAAAGGAATACTTATTGGCATCAGCCTCGATCTTTGTCCCATCTAAAAAGTAGTTTTCAAATGTTATGTAATTTTCCTCAATCAATTTTTGAATCATGGTTTCAAATAATTCATCAATTAAATATTGCATCCGATTCCCACGGAATTCATTAATCGTTCGGAAATCTGGCTGTTGCATCGCAGCTAACCACATCGTAGGAATATTTTCTTTTGTTAATTTTGCAATTCCACGACAAGAATAAACTTTTTGAGTGTATCCGTACAATATAATTTTAAGCATCATTTTCGGATGGTAAGGAGCTCTGCCACCACCTTCATAATGAGAGAAAAGTTGTTCGTCAGGCACAGCTTCAACCATTTCATCTACTACCCGTGCCTCATGATCTATGGGTATGAGAGCTTCAAGATCAAAAATGGCTTGGATTTGACGATTGTTATAAGGTTTAAATGTAGGAGCCAGCTTTCTTTTTTGGGGAGTCTTTTCTTCCTGTACCTCTGGAAAAAGTGTCATTTGAATGGTATCATTATGAGTAGTAATCATTTGATTGCTCATAAAAAATCGCCCTTTCTTTAATGTTTGTTTGGTCACTTACATTTTACTAGAAAAGGCGATTTTTTTGTGCTCTTTTTTGAAAAAATAAAAAATTATGGGCCTCGAAAAAGTCAAAAGCTATGACTTTTTGGACAGCCCCATCTTTCTCATTTAGTAAATTTACTTAAATAAAACGAAACCTAAGATTTTCTTATAATGTTCCATCTTAGGCTTTTAACACTATTTTTAATTGACTGTTTCAATACTCCCAACGGCAATTAGCTCATTTTGGTTGACAATTGTACCAGCTTTATCCGCCTTTGCTTGTCCTGTTAGCCAAACTTCAATGTGGTATTTTCCATCAGGGAGTTTCTGACCTTGGTTATCGGTAAAATTCCAATCCGTTTGATAAGATAACCGATCTCCTTTATCTAAAGTAATCTCTTTAATCGCTTGAGTAAAATATCTTCCTTTTGACCAATGATAGACTAACTCATTATTTTCATTATAAATGTAATAATCAAATTGCTGTCCAGTATTAAAAACTACCGTAATACTGTCATCAGAAATATTCTCAAAGAAAAAATCTAAATGCAAAGAGGCATTTGGTTTTGATATAAGGAGATTTGCCTTCATAAATTTCGGTTCAATTGCTGATTCTTTTTTGCCAATTTTTTTTATGGGCTGGAGCTCCTTTAATTTTTGCTTTTTTAATTCACGTATTTTTTCTTCTAACATTTTTTCCTTATCCAATGTTACATCATTCCCCTCGTTTTGTTCCCGAGCACTTGCTTGACCGCCATTAGTAAGTTTCTCCCCCGTCGTACCACATGCAGTTAGCAAAAGACTACCTATAATAATGCATACCCCGATTTTTGCCTTATTCCACATCAACCATCACCTCGAAAATTAGACGGAATTACTTCAATTATTGTTACATCTTTACAGCATTCCATTCCTTTTCGAAAATCATACACTTAATAGAAAAAACTACCTCAAAAAATTCGGTAATACCTTCTAACGCCACGGGGCTTGGCTAGCTACGACTCCATGTCATTAATATTTTCCTCTTCGAAAAGGAAAGTCGTCATAACATACTATGATTGGTTTTTGTCATATTACAAATCAACACCAATCTTTAACAAGACAGCCATGAAACCAATTTTCACCATAGTGAATGAGAATAGCTGTGTTTTCCAGGGTTGCCTAAAGAAAAAGGTAAAAAGATAGATTCATAGCTAATAACTAGTGCCTGACAAAAAAAAGAACCTATCCTTTGATAGGCCTATCACAACATATTAAAAATAAATGATATAAACAAGAATTGCCAATAATATTCGATACACCGCAAACGGAACTAGTTTTACCTTATTCACTAATTTTAAGAAGAAACGAATGGAAATTAGGGCAAAAACAAATGCACTAATAAAGCCGACAATAAAAAACGGAATAACGTCGATCGTGAAATACTGCCAATTTTTTAATAAAGACAGAAAACTTGCTCCCGCCATAATCGGAACCGCCATAATAAAAGTAAAATCAGCAGCAGCCCGATGAGAGAGCCCCATAATTACCCCTCCTGAAATTGTTGCACCTGAACGAGAAAAACCAGGCCATAAAGATAGACATTGAAACAATCCGATATATATAGCTTGTTTATAAGTTATATCATCAACCGTTGCTGCTTTCGGTCTTTTACTACTATATTTATCAGCAAAAATCATTAAAATGGCACCTGCTACTAAAGCCAATAAAACGTATTGGGCAAAAAACAGTTTTTCATCAATAATATCTTCGAATAACACACCCAAAATTCCTGCCGGGATTAAACCAACAATAATATGGGTTAACTTTAAGCGATTTTTCGGAACTTCTCCTAATTTAAACGATTTTCTCCTTAAACCTAATAAATCTAAAAATCGATCTTTAAAAATAACGACGGTCGCTAAAATGCTACCAAGCTGTATAACAACTTTAAAGGTGTTTGCGACAAATTGACCATTTCCAACATACTGTTCTAATGCTTCAGGCGATTTTAACCACACATCGTCAACAATAATCATATGTCCTGTTGATGAAACTGGGATAAACTCTGTTAAACCTTCAACGATACCTAGTAGTAATGCTTTTAAATACAAAATAAATTCCATACTTACGAAAAACTCCTTCACAAAAATCTCTGTATGTAACTATTAACGTGTGACTAACTTTTAACTTGATTTCTTTTTCAACCGAATAATAAAGAAAGAAAAAATAACGATTAAAATAATTATAATACCAATATAAACAATACGAGAATAGATGTCCATAAATATTAAGATATCTTGCCAAGATTCACCTAAAAACGCTCCTGTTGCAACCAATAGCATATTCCAAATGACCGTACCAAGACTTGTTAAAAAAATAAACGTCGATAAGGGCATTTTCGCCATGCCAGCGGGAATAGATATAATACTTCTCAATAAAGGTACAAGGCGACAAATGAACACCGTCCAAAAACCGTATTTAGTAAACCATCGATTTGCCTTTTCGATATCTTTCTTCGTAAGACGGATAATATGACCCCACTGATCTACCACCTTTTCCAATTTCTCTAAACTCAACCATCGACCGAGCCAAAATAACATGATTGCACCTGAAATAGAACCGATTGTAGCTGCTGTAACAACTCCTATTACTGTTAAATTTGTCTTCGTCGTCATAAAACCGCCGAATGTTAAAATAATTTCAGATGGAATTGGCGGGAATATATTTTCTAAACAAATTAATAAAAAAACACCAATATAGCCGAATTGTTCCATAAAATCCGTAATCCATTCTTGCATTTAGCTTCCTCCATAAACATAATTCCTATCAATCTAAACTCGAGAAATGAGACTTGTCCTTTTAATCATATTTAGTAATTACGAAAAAAATGCAAAAGAATGAGGAGATTTGATTTTATTCAAAGGTAACTCCTACCCTTTAGATGAAAAAAGAAGCAAAAGGAATACTTTCCCCTCTGCTTCTTTATTAATTCCTACCAATGATGAGCCTTTGCATTACTACGAAGAATGATATTATTTTGTGACATCTTCGTATGACCATTCACTTGTGACTTTTGTCGTTTTGGCCTAGTCCAGTTATGGGCAAATAAGGCAGCTGTGGGATCCATTTCGTTTTTAAAACGCATATGATCACCTCGAGGTAGGATTTTTTTAGTATTTCATGAACGAAATACTTATGTTTAATATATCCAATTACCTGTTGATTTATAGATAAAATAATCATTACTAAATTATAGTAAAAACAATTTTAATATAATTTTAAATATAATTAGCTTGTATTTGTATTTTTTAAGTATATTTCTGAGTTTTTCCTTTGTAATTCCTTTATTATTATCGTAAAATAGCATTACAAAGATAATTATTAAATTTACATTTCTTTTAAATTTATAGTTTTAATATTGTTTATGATAGTTACATTTATATCCTTCATTAAATTGTAACATTTACCTATTAATAATTATGTTAATATAGTTTACACTATGAGTGTAGTGTAAAATTATTTTTTTTGAAACTCCTTACTCTTTTTTATACTTACTTTTCTAGTATAATATTTGTCTATTTTGTGAAATTCCGAACAAATTTTGACAAATTTGTGAACAATTATGTACAGATTTGTGAATGAAAGCGCTCTAATATTTATTGTTGTTGATTTCAGCAAAAGCCGGACACTTTTAGCGAGCGTGGCTTGAGCTACCTTTTCGCTCCACCCCAGTTGGATCTCAAAACTTACGATTATCCCGCTGGACACGGAAGAAGCTTCCTCAAGAAACACCAGAACAAAGAAAATACTGGTCTTTCCTCAAGGAGTTGCCGACTTTTGTTTCAATCAACAAATTATTAAAAGTTTTACACTATAGCTTAATAATACTTACTTATTAGTAAAACAAAATGTTATAAAGGGGAGAAAATTATGAAGAAGAAACACCTGTTTGTTTCCGCCATTACTTTGTTTTTGTTAACTATTTTGAGCGGCTGTGAAACAAAATTGGTAGTTTTTGATCCGAAAGGGCCTCAAGCAAGAAAAATTCTAGATTTAATTAACTGGTCCCTCATTTGGATTGGACTTATCGTACTTGTCGTAGTTGCACTATTTATTTATGTCGTTTGGAAGTATCGCTCAAAACCTGGCGATGAAAATTATGAGCCACCTCAAGAACACGGTAATAAGTGGATTGAAATTATTTGGACAGCAATACCCGTTGTCATTGTTGCTTTACTCATTGTTCCAACAGTTAAAACTCTCTATGAGTTAGAGGAAATTCCTGAAGGGTATGAAGATCAAGACATATTAGTCATTCATGTTACTTCAGCTGATTGGAAGTGGATCTTTAGTTATCCAGAAGAAAATATTGAAACAGTGAACTATGTAAATATCCCTGTCAATCGTCCAGTGTTATTCAAGTTAACATCGGCAGGAACGATGCAATCATTTTGGATTCCATCATTAGCTGGGCAAAAATATACGATGGCGAAAATGGAAACAGAATTATATGTCGTTAGTGACCATGAAGGATCATTCATGGGACGAAATACAAACTTTAATGGTCAACATTATGCAGAAATGGAATTTGAAGTGTTAGCACAATCACCGAAAGATTTTGAGGAATGGGTGAAAGACGTTCAAGAAAAAGCTCCGAAATTAACGGAAGATGAGTATATTGAGCTATTAAAACCAACGCATCTTGGTCGAAAATCTTATTCAAACACACATTTAGAATGGATTAATCATGCAGACCATCATGCAAAAGAATATTTAAACCCAGAATTATATCGTAAACACGGTTACCCAGGTAAGACATTCTTTGACACTGAGAACAACGCAAGTAAAAATGAGGAAAATTACGGAGGTGATCACAGTGGACATTAAATGGGATAAAATTTTACTGACAGAGGATCCATTACTAGTAGCATCCCAAATCGCAATCGTCTTAACGATGATTGGTGTAATCGCTGGTATCACGTATTTTAAAAAGTGGAAATATTTATGGACCGAATGGCTAACGACGGTTGATCATAAACGCATTGGTATTATGTACATTCTTTCTGGCGTTTTAATGTTCTTCCGTGGTGGTGTGGATGGCCTAATGATGAAAGCTCAAACAGCCATCCCTGAAAATACTTTCTTAGATGCACAACATTATAATGAAGTTTTTACAACTCACGGCGTTATTATGATTATCTTTATGGCAATGCCGATGTTAATGGGAATTATGAACATTGCGATGCCATTACAAATCGGTGCCCGTGATGTAGCCTTCCCACAATTAAATGCACTAAGCTTCTGGTTATTCTTTAGTGGTGCGATGTTATTTAACATTTCATTCGTTGTTGGTGGGTCACCTGATGCTGGTTGGACTTCCTATTTCCCGCTTGCTGGGAAAGAGTTTAGTCCAGGTATTGGAAATAACTATTATATGATAGCTATCCAAATAGCTGGTATCGGGACATTAATGACAGGAATTAACTTTATCGTCACGATATTAAAGATGCGGACGAAAGGCATGACATTAATGAAAATGCCTATGTTCACATGGACAACATTAATTACGTCACTAATTATCGTTATTGCGTTCCCAATATTCACTGTAACCTTATTATTAGGTATGATGGACCGCCTATACGGTACTCACTTCTTTACAGTAGAAGCTGGCGGTTTAGATATGCTTTGGGCGAACCTTTTCTGGTTATGGGGTCATCCGGAAGTATATATCGTTATTCTTCCTGCTTTCGGGATATTCTCGGATGTAATTGCAACATTTACGAGAAAAAGATTATACGGATATACATCAATGGTACTTGCCATTGTCGTTATTTCCGCTTTAAGTATGCTTGTTTGGGTTCACCATTTCTATACAATGGGTGTCGGACCAGCAGTTAACTCAGTTTTCTCAATTACTACGATGTTGATTGCGATACCAACAGGAATTAAAATGTTTAACTGGCTCTTTACGATGCGAAAAGGTCGAATTGAATTTTCTAACGCAATGCTTTGGTCCCTCGCCTTTATTCCAACTTTCTTAATTGGTGGGGTTACTGGAGTTATGCTAGCTATGGCAGCTGCAGACTTCCAATATCATAATACATTGTTCCTAGTCGCACACTTCCATTACACATTAATTCCTGGGACAGTATATGCAGTGTTCGCAGCCCTTTACTACTGGTGGCCAAAAATGTTCGGCTTTAAGCTTAGCGAAAAAATTGGGAAATGGCATTTCTGGTTATTTAATATCGGCTTTAACTTAACATTTTTCCCAATGTTCTTCTTAGGCTTAAACGGTGCAGTTCGTCGTGCTTATACGTACTCAACTGAATCTGGCTTTGCACCATTATTCTTAGTTTCTGCAATCGGTTCAGTAATATTAGCAGCCGGTTTTGCAGCACTTGTTTATAACATTTATTGGAGTTTCCGTCATGCAAAACGTGAAACTGCTGGTGACTCTTGGAAACATGGACGTACTTTAGAGTGGGCAACTGGTTCACCAGTTCCATTTTATAATTTTGCAGTTTTACCAGAAGTAAGTGAAATTGATGAGTTTTGGCATATGAAAAAGAAAAATAAAGGTTTAACACTGAAAAAGAGTGACATTAAACCGATCCATATGCCAAGTAATTCTGGTATTCCAGTATATATGGGTGCTGCATTCTTCGTCTTTGGTTTCTTACTAGTCTTTGAATGGCATATATTAGCGATATTTGGTGGTATCGCTGTATTAGCTGGAATGATTATGCGCTCCTTTGATTATGATGATGGGTATTACGTACCTGTTGAGAAAATCGTCGAAACGGAGCGTGCCTGGAGAGGTGATTTGAAATGAGTGAAAAAACAACAAATCCGTCTTTACCAATAGAATATCAATCAGAACAGGCTCGAATGAATATATTAGGTTTTTGGATATTTTTAGCAGCAGAAATCATTTTATTCGCCACACTGTTTGCGGTCTTTGGAGTGTTAAAAGACCGCACAGCAGGCGGACCTGTTGGCGAAGAAATTTTCGTTATGAAAGATGTCGTTATTCAAACACTACTACTTTTAACAAGTAGCTTTACAGCTGGCTTAGTTATTTTCGAAATGCGCCGAAATAATAAAAAAGGATTATTACTATGGACTGTCATTACATTACTTCTCGGCGGCGGATTCCTATTTATGGAAATTAATGAATTTATTCATTACGTCAGTGTTGGTGCAACAATGCAAACTAGTGCCTTCTTATCTAGCCTATTTGTCTTACTTGGCACTCACGGAGCCCACGTTACCCTTGGAATTGGTTGGGCAATATTGTTAATTATGCAAGTTTTAAAACGGGGAATTACCCCTACAACAGCAGGAAAGGTGCATATTTGGACATTATATTGGCACTTCCTAGATGTTGTATGGATTTTCATCTTTACATTCGTTTATATTGCGGGGGTGTTATAATCAATGAGTAAACAAAAGACTAGCTTCCCGTACTTTCATGTAGTCGGATTTTTACTATCCATAGCATTCACTGTTTTAGCTTTAATGGTTGCATTTCAAACGAACTTGCCTGTTAAGACAGTTATGATTATCATCGGTGGTTTTGCAGTATTACAAGCAGGTTTACAATTATTTATGTTTATGCATATGACGGAAGGTAAAGACAAATATTCCAAAGTCATTCATACTGTCTATGCTATCTTTATGGCAGTCGTCATCGTCATCGGTTCAATTTGGGTTATGACTGCAGGGCATTCGATACACTAAAGTTTTCCTTCATCGATCATTACGGCTTAGGATTGGGGTAAATTTATTCATAGCAAACCCGTATCAAACAGGTTATCACTGTTTGGTACGGGTTTTTTGTTTGTGAGGTACTCAAAACAAATAGTTGCTTTCCAAAAATAAAAACGGAGAAATAGGCACGATCATATTTTAAAGCGCGCTAAATACAATAAATGTACTTCTATACTTTTTATAAGAAAAGAGTTCACAACTTCTACACAATCAACTATACTTATAATGAAAACGTTTACAAATGTAAGGAAGGGGATTTATGATGGGGAAAGAAAAACATGTTGATACATTGCTCATTCATGCAGGTTATGATTCACACGATTTTCACGATAGCTTAACACCACCGCTTTTTCAAAGTTCCACTTACACATTTCAAACAGCAGAACAAGGCGAAAAACGATTTGCAGGTGAAGATAGTGGCAATATTTATTCACGGTTAGGAAATCCAACTGTAAAAGTATTAGAAGAACGAATGGCTCTACTAGAAAAGGGTACAGACGCACTTGCCTTTGGTTCAGGAATGGCAGCTGTATCTGCTGTGCTGTTTCATTTAACTAAATCTGGTGACCATATTCTTTGTTCACGAGGTATATACGGTTGTACATTCGGTTTATTAGAGATGCTTCAAGAGAAATACAATATTACTCACACACTGAGTGCGCTGAACACATCCGAGGAAATAGAAGCCCACATCCAAGACAATACTGCATGCATTTATATTGAAACACCAATTAATCCTACGATGGAAATGATTGACCTGGAACTTGTTAGCACAATAGCAAAAAAATATCACATTCCAATCATTGTAGACAATACTTTTTCATCGCCATATTTACAAAACCCGCTTGAACTAGGTGCTACTTATGTCCTTCATAGTGCTACAAAATATATTAGTGGCCATGGCGATGTGATTGCTGGAATTGTTGTCGGAAAAAACAAAGAAGATATGGAAAAAATGCGCATGTCAGCAAGAAAAGATATAGGTGGAATCATCTCACCATTTGATGCGTGGTTATTGTTAAGAGGATTAAAAACACTTCATGTTCGCATGGAACGTCATGTAGAAAATACAAGGAAAATCGCTGGCTTTTTAAAGGCTCATCCTCTAGTTGAACAAATGATTTATCCTGGAGACCCAGACTCCCCACAATATGAAATAATGAAAAAGCAGATGAAAGCACCAGGGGGATTAATATCATTTACCATTCGCGGTGGAAAAAAAGAAGCACAATTATTCATGAATCAACTAAAACTAATAAAAATTGCCGTGAGTCTCGGCGATGCAGAAACACTTATTCAACATCCAGCTACGATGACCCACGCCGTAGTACCTGCACAATCTAGAGAGAAAATGGGAATCACCGAAAATATGTTACGAATGTCAGTTGGACTTGAAAATGCAGATGATCTTATTAATGATTTACAATATGCTTTCCACGCATTGGAGAAGATGACGATTACAAACTAATTTCCATACATGTCCTTTTAGACCATACAATAGATTGTTATATAAATTAAGCTTGTTAAAGACTAGTTGATATTTAGAGCTTTTTGATCCTCGTTGCAGACTGGAGACGCCCGCGGGAAAAGGAGTAAGGGTGAGACCTCGCCGAGGAGAAACAACTACCCCCCGCGAGGATTGTGAAGTTCCTGAGCGAAAATCAACAACGAAGTTTAACAGCGCCAAATTAACAAAATGAGGTCTTGAGTCTCTACTATACACTCAGGCCTCCATCATATTTTCAATCACCATATCTCAAGCATATTTAATAAAATCAACAAAATGGCTGCCGGTACAATGAAACGAATAATAAAAAACCAACTTTTAAATAAGCCTCTCGGAAATGCCCCTCCACTTTGTAACTCCGCTATTAAAATATCTTTCCTCATTTTAAACGGAACAAAGACACTAATGAATAACGCACCTATTGGCATAATCATATTACTTACCAAATAATCGACTAAGTCGAAAAATGTTTTCCCAAATAGTTTCCAATCTTCTATTACACCGAAAGACAGCGCTGAAGGAATACCAGCGATAAATATCACGATCCCAATAATCCAAGACCATTTTTTCCGCAATATAATACTTCCCTTTGCAAGGTTGGAAACAATCATTTCTAACATGCTTAGCGCTGATGTAAGCGCCGCAAATAAAAATAAAATAAGAAAAGCAAAGAAGAAAAACATTCCGAGTGGAAGTTGACTAAAAACATTTGGTAAAACTTCAAATAACAGAACTGGTCCTGCATCAGGAGTTAACCCAAAGGAAAAAACCGCTGGAAAGATCGCTAACCCAGCCAAAATAACAATCAATATGTTCATACTTACAATCGAAAGTGCTGAGCGAGGTAAGCTTTCTGATTTTGGTACATATGAGCTATAAGTTAACATCGTCGAAACACCTAAACTTAAAGTAAAGAGCGCTTGGCCTAAAGCAGCTAATATTGTTTCAGCAGTAACCTTTGTAAAATCAGGCAAAAACAGAAATCTTAACCCTTCGGATATGTTTGTTAATGTTAAAGAGCGCACAATTAATAATAAAAAAAGAATAAACAATGCTGGCATCATTATTTTATTTGCTCGTTCAATCCCATTTTGGATGCCTCTAGCAACAATTACAATAGTTAAAAGCATAAACAGTAAATGTGCTATAAGACTTATGAAAGGGTCAGCAATCGTATCAGCGAATATAGTTTGATATTGCTCAACTGTTAAACCACTCAGTTGCCCAGCAACCGTTTTATAAATATAAAGGATGATCCAGCCACCGATTACGCTATAAAAAGAAAGAATAATAAAATTTGCAATCAATCCTAAATATCCGAGCAAATGCCACTTCGTTTGTGGCGCAATCACTTTGTACGATTGAATTGCATTTTTTTGAGTATGACGCCCAATGACGAACTCCGCTAGCAAAAGCGGTAAGCCAAACAAAATCGTAAAAACTAAAAAAAGAAAAAAGAAAGCTCCTCCCCCGTTGACCCCAGCGACGTACGGGAACTTCCAAATAGCCCCTAATCCGACTGCAGAACCTGCTGCTGACAAAATAAATCCAAGTCTTGAAGACCATTGTTCGGTTTGCTTCATAACTGTACTCCTTAATTTTATGAAAGTTAGTAATATCATAACATATGCTTTTTCAATTGACATTCTAATTTTTGTGGTAAGGAAATTACGAGTTACGAGGTTGTTTTATTAAAATGCGAAGCGAAAAGCAATGACTGAAAATAAGGCTTACTTGAAAGCAAAAGAAGTTTCTGAGGATCGATATTCAAAAATTTGAAAATGCATTATTATTTAATGAAAGTGGGAATTTTATACAATCAAGTCTTTCCCATTTTTTCTAATTTCATATTAACCAAGACACCAATGAAAAGGAAGTTAAACATAAAAAAAGCCTAGCCACTTTGACTAAGCTTTACTTTCATTTATCCCAACAGGAGTAGTTCTTCGCTTTTTTTCTTCATTCCAAATTAATTGTAATAAAAGAAAATTACCAAGGGCCGCAACAATTAGCCATGTCCCTAATACGTGATGGCCATTATAAAAAGAGACAACTACACTTACACTGCAAAATATACCGACAAACAAATAAAACAAACTTAATAATTTACCCATCTTAATCCCCCATTCACTTCACCTTTGTTCATAAATCAGACAAATAATGTTCACAAAATATTCATATTTAAATTATAGCGAATATGTCTGGAAAATGAAAGGGCTTTCCTCATATTTTTTTAATTTTTCTTACTAGATAGTAAATATTGGGATTTCGCTTTGGTTTCATGAATTTATATACAAATTATAATCTCAAAAGTATGGCTTCCATAAAGCAACACTTTCCTCATATGTGACAACTGTTATAATAAAAATATATTTAGTAAGCGAGGGTCCTTTATGAATAAAACAATAGGAATATTAGCCCATGTAGATGCTGGAAAAACAACATTTTCTGAACAGCTTCTCTATCATACAAAAAGTATTAAGCAAAGGGGGCGTGTGGATCACCAAAATGCCTTTTTAGATTCCCATAATATTGAGAAACAACGAGGAATTACTGTCTTTGCTGATCAAGCTGTCTTTCACTATTTAAATTCGACTTATTATTTAATCGACACACCAGGGCATGTTGATTTTTCACCAGAAATGGAAAGAGCTATTCAAGTGATGGACTATGCCATAATTATTATTAGTGCAGTAGAGGGTATTGAGGGGCATACAGAAACCGTTTATCGACTATTAAGGAAACATCGTATTCCGGTTTTTTTCTTTATTAACAAAATTGATCGCTCAGGAGCAAATGTGGACAGTGTCATTCATGACATAAAAGAAAATCTAACATCAGATGTAATGGATGTTACTAATTCCTTTCACTTCGGTCACTTTTCCAACGACTTAGTCGAGTGGTTAGCAGAACGGGATGAAGAACTTCTGGATGCCTATATTAACAATATTATTAGCGAAGAGTTTTTGCTAAGTAAAACGCAATGGATGATTCAAAATGGGGTAATTTTTCCGTTGTTCAGTGGGTCAGCCCTTCAAGATATCGGCATTAAAAGTTTTCTGGATAATTTTCATTTTCTAACTAAGACAAATGATGATAGTAATCATGACGAGCCTTTTGCAGGAAGAGTTTATAAAATCCGTCATGAAGAATCAGGTACAAGATTATCTTTTATAAAAGCGATTAAAGGCAAACTCGCTGTACGTGATGAACTTACGTATTTAAACGAAAATGGAATAGAAAAGCACGAAAAAATTACGCAAATAAGGGTTTATAATGGCAATCAATTTCAAACCGTTAACGAAGTATTTGCTGGACAGTTATTTGCAGTGACGGGATTAACAGATGCTTCGATTGGATGTGGATTAGGTACATTAAAGGAAAAGGAACAGTTTGAATTAATACCAACATTAAAATCGAAAGTTGTATTCGCTCCATCGGTCAATCCGAAAGAAGTACTAAAATATTTTAAAGTGCTGGAAGCGGAAGATCCTTCATTAAGTGTTAAATGGGACGAATATCAACAGGAAATTCATTTACATGTCATGGGAAAAATCCAATTAGAAGTGTTAGAACAAATAATCCCTGAAAGATTTCACTTGAATGTTCAGTTTGCCAAACCAGAAATTTTATATAAAGAAACGATTGAAAAGGAAGTAGTTGGATACGGTCATTTTGAGCCATTGCGTCATTATGCAGAAGTTCATTTAAAAATCGAACCTGGAGAACGTAACAGTGGAATTAGTTTTGTCAGTGAATGTCATACTGATGATCTTTCTTACGGGTTACAAAATTTAATTAAGCAACATATTTACGAACGGGAACATCACGGTTTATTAACAGGTTCAGCATTAACCGATGTAAAAATCACCCTTTTAACAGGTAGAGACCATAATAAACATACGCACGGTGGTGATTTTCGTGAAGCTACTTTCCGCGCTATCCGCCAAGGGTTAGAAAAAGCCAACAATATTCTGCTTGAACCGTATTATAAATTTAAAATTACGGTTTCCATTGAGCAAATGGGACGAGTATTGTCAGACATTCAAGCAGCTCATGGACAATTTGATACTCCCCTTACAGCAGGAGATAAAGCGTTGATTACAGGAATGGCCCCAGTTGCGACTTTCATGGAATATAGTGCCAAATTAGCTGCATTGACACAAGGTAAAGGAAGTATCTGGATGGAATTAGCGGGTTATTTCAGATGTCATAACGAACAAGAGATCATAGCAAAGATAAACTATAATAAAAATGCCGATCCTGACTACACATCTTCCTCTGTTTTTTGTGCAAAAGGACAAAGCTTTTCTGTAAAGTGGGATGAGGCGGAAAAAATGATGCATTGTTTAAAATAAATAGGACGGATGTTTTAGGATTGTTGAAAAGGGTTTTGGTTTTCTAAATGTATGGGCTATTTAGGTTTGGCAATTAATGATGGTCCAGTCGGGAGAAACTGACTGATTTTCAGCAATTCTCCCGTTCTAGAATACTATATTCAGTTATCCTACCATTTTCAAGAAAATCCACGATTGTCCCGGAAACTTAAATCCGAGGTAACTCCCCCCCTCCCCCATTTTTTACCACTTTATCCATTTTATTTAATAGCATAAGTTTTTTTTACAGTGGAGACAGTAATGCTGAGGAGGAGGTGACATATGAGAAAATTAGCTTTCTGTTGCATTATATTTATGCTGCTATTTCCTGCAGCTGCATTCGGTCAATCAAGTGCGATCCACACCGTCAAACCTGGTGACAGTATGTGGAAAATTGCCGTTCGTTATCAAGTCGGTTTAAGTGAATTAATAAAAGCAAACCCACATATTAAAAATCCGGCGCTCATCTATCCAAATCAAAAAATTACCATCCCTGCTATTTCTGAAAAAAACTTCGAAGCACAAGTTGTTCAGCTCGTTAACCAAAAGCGTCGTGAAGCAGGATTGAAACCGTTAACCCATAATTGGGAACTGTCCAGAGTTGCGCGGTATAAAAGTATGGATATGCGAGATCGAAACTATTTTAGCCATGACTCGCCTACATATGGCAGTCCTTTTACTATGATCAAAAACTTTGGCATTTATTACCGAAATGCTGCCGAAAACATTGCCCAAGGTCAGGCAACACCTGCAGCAGTTATGCAATCATGGATGAATAGTCCTGGACACCGTAAAAATATATTAAGTGCTCAATATACTCAAATTGGGGTTGGTTATATTTCTGGGGGAACAGGGCGTCACTATTGGACGCAAATGTTTATCAGTCAATAGTTTCCAAAAAATTGCAGCAAAAAAACTCCTACAAAACAGTCCAGTAGGAGTTTTTCATTTTTATCGTTTCCACTTTTTTAGACAATTAAACCGGAATAAGCGCGTAACTAGACGTTTCACTGCGCAAATCCTACATTAGTACATCCTTTTACACCTAAATAAAAAACACATGTTTCTTTTTAAGGGAACTAGTCCACTCTTTACCAAAAATCACATTGTTAGAAGATTCACTTGATCAAGAACGGATTTTGCACCTATAATCGGTGACTTTATTCAGCAACTACTCTTGGCTAAATTCTCCATTTGGACGCAGTTGTGCGACCTTTTCCTGCACTTCATGAATATTATTCATCTTGTTATCCCAACATGCTTGGGAAAGATCGACAGGATATGGAGTAGGATTTAATATCCGTTTATATTCATCCCAGAAAAGTGTGAGATTTTGTTTTACACTACTTTGTATTTCTTGAATGGATGGCGATTCATAAACGAGCTCTCCATTAACAAAAATATCATGATGCAATTCTCGAGCTTCAAAATTAGTCACATATTTTTTCAAAAATGTGTGGACAGGGTGAAACATTTTTAATCGTTTTTCTTCCCAAGGTTTTTCCCATTCGAGAGTAATATAATCCCCTTCTGATTTCCCCGTTTTTCGATTAATAATTCGATATACTCTTTTTAAGCCTGGGGTCGTAACTTTTTCTGGATTTCCACTTATTTTTATCGTATCAACCATTTCACCTTGTTCATCTTCAATCGAAACAAGCTTATATACTGCGCCTAATGCTGGCTGATCGTAAGCAGTAATTAACTTCGTACCAATTCCCCAAATGTCAATTTTCGCTCCTTGAGCTTTTAAGTTCATAATCGTATGTTCATCCAGATCATTAGAAGCTACAATTTTCGCGTCTGGGAAGCCAGCTTCATCTAACATTCGCCTCGCTTCTTTCGATAAGTAAGCTAAGTCCCCACTATCCAAACGAATACCGATAAAATTAATTTGATCACCAAGTTCTTTTGCAACTCGAATGGCATTTGGTACTCCTGAATTTAGCGTATCGTATGTATCAACGAGAAATACACAATTTTTATGTCGGCGAGCATATTTATGAAAAGCAGTATACTCATCCCGGTATGTTTGAATCATTGAATGCGCATGTGTTCCTGAAGCTGGTATGCCAAATATTTTTCCTGCTCTAACATTGGATGTGGATTCAAACCCACCGATGTATGCCGCTCTTGTACCCCAAATAGCTGCATCCAGTTCATGTGCCCTTCTAGAGCCAAATTCCATTGCTACTTCATTGCCAACTACTTGTTTAATTCTTGATGCCTTTGTTGCGATTAATGTTTGGTAATTAATGATATTGAGTATAGCAGTTTCCACTATTTGCGCCTCTGCCAATGGGGCTTCCACCCGAAGTAACGGTTCATTAGCAAAAACAATTTCTCCTTCTTTTACCGATCGAACAGTACCTGTAAAGCGCATATCTTTTAAATAGTTTAAAAAGTCTTCGCGGTAACCAAGTTCATTTTTCAAATAAGCAATATCTGTTTCTGTAAATCGGAAACTTTGCAAGAAATCCATTACTTTTTCTAAACCAGCAAAAACTGCGTAGCCATGACTAAATGGCATTTTACGGAAATATACTTCAAATACGGCTTTTTTATGATGAATTCCATCTTCCCAATATGTTTCTGCCATATTAATTTGGTATAGATCGGTATGTAAAGCCCATGAATCATCACTGTATTTTGTACCCACGAAATTTACCTCCATCTAAACTTTTATTAAAAGCATTATGATTAATGTCGATTCCCTACCTTATTATAGCATTTTACTAAAAATTTTCTAATAAACCTTTTTCTGTACTAATTTCGTAAAATTATGTAAGTAAGATAAGCAACGTAAGAGACAGCCAATATTAATCCCTCTGTTTTCCCAATGCGGTATTTCGTTCTTGAAAAAATTAGTAAAACGAATGTAAAGAAAATCATAATTATGACATCAACAAAAACTTTACCATTCACTGCTAGTGGAGTAATAGAGGAAGATATACCTAAGACGAGCAAAATATTAAAAATATTACTACCTACAATATTACCGATAGCAATTTCGCTTTTCTTTTTCAAGGCAGCAGTTACTGATGTCACTAACTCTGGTAAGGAAGTTCCGACAGCAACAATGGTTAAGCCCACTAACGTTTCACTCATTCCGAGTGCATAGGCAATTTTTTTACTATTACTAACAACTAATTCGCCTCCTAAAATAATCGCTCCGAGCCCAATGACAGTTAGAAAAATATTTTTCCCCCATGCTAAATTCGTTTTTTCTCCTTCTTCTACCGTTTGACGGCGATTTCTAGCCACTTCTAGTACATAATACATGAAAATTGCGAAAAATAGTAATAAGGTCAAACCATCACTTCTTGTAATAAAATTATTCATGAACCCTTGTAACGTAACATCTGACATAAAGATCAATAATGCGACACTCGCTAATAATGTAAAGGGGATTTCCTTTCGAATTGTTTCATTTTCAACTTTTAATGGATATAAAAATGCTGCTAATCCAACAACTAATGTTAAATTAAATATATTACTACCGACAACATTCCCTAATGAAATATCGGCATTTCCATTAATTGCTGCTATTATACTTACGGTTGCTTCTGGAGAACTTGTTCCAAATGCGACTATTGTCAGACCAATGATCATTGGCGATACCCGCATTAACGTTGCTAAATTAGAAGAACCTTCAACAAAATAATCAGCACCTTTAATTAATAAACCAAATCCTAATAATAGTAAAAAGTATTCCATCGCGATCATCCTTTTTGTCAAAGTTTTACTGTCGGTTTACGAAATACGGGTGCGTTTCGTTTCAACATCTTTTAAAAATTTACTAATTAAAATGAGATAAGTTGTTGTGATTATTTTTAAGTTACCCTAAAATTGAACATATTAACTTGTTTCGTTAGTGCTGCTTTTTCAACGAGACACGGTTATTTGGGGGTTATTTTTTTGCGACGAATAGTAATAACTGGGTATAAAGCATATGAATTAGGGATCTTTAACGAAAACCATCCTGGGATACATTATATTAAAAAAGCATTAGCAAAGGAATTGGTGACACTTCTTGATGATGGATTGGAGTGGGTATTATTAAGTGGACAGTTAGGCGTTGAAACATGGGCTGCACAGGTGATTATGGACTTAAAGGATATGTATCCACAGTTAAAATATGCAGTCATTCCTCCGTTCCTCGACCAAGAAGCTACGTGGAATGAAAACAACCAGCACATATATCAAGAAATTATAGAGTTTGCTGATTATTATCGAGCCCTTACGGAAAAACCGTATGAAGGGCCATGGCAATTCATGGAAAAAAACAAATTTTTCATTAGAAATTCAGATGGTCTACTTATTATTTATGATGAGGAAATGGAAGGTTCCCCAAAGTATATTAAAAAATTGGCGGAACAATATGCAAAAAATAACGATTATCGTATTATTTCTATCACTCAATATGATTTGCAGGCGATTGTAGAGACTGAACAAATGGACCAAATGGATCAATGGTAAAGCGAATGCTTCACAGCAGCCATGAATGTTTGGAAAACTAATGGGCACTTATTGCATGTTGTTTGCAACAAGTGCCCTGTATCTCTTTTATTACTTATCCTTATATATAGATTTTGGTTTTCCGTACCACCATCGTCCTAATTTTTGTTGTATATAAGGAATTACCCAGTAATCTAATCCTAATGTTCTACCTGCACCATTCAATAGCGCAATTGATGCTGGCAATGCCCATAACTTATCCCAACCAAGCATCGCCGTTAACGTGAACATCACTAAAAAGCCAGCACTTGCTACACTACAAATCCACGTAAACAATCCAGCCACTAAAGCTAAACCAATCGCTAATTCTACAAACACCATGAACTTTTGCATAAACACAGCTACCTCGGGAGTTGGCAACATAATACGCATCATCCATTCAAACCAACCAGGCATTTCATTTAAGATTGGATCAGCCCAATCCCCTCCAGTTTCTGCAGGCGTCGCACCAGTTGTTGGGGATTGTAACCATTCAAATGGCATTCTAACTGTGTCACTACCTAGCCACGAGTCCTCCCCAATTCCTTTAAATAAAGTCGGTACATTCCTCCAGCTCTCTATTGCATATGTCCATGTATTATGTCCCCAAATTTTTGCAAAAGCTTCTTCTAACCAAAAACCACCGACATAAATACGTAACGGAACCGACCAGAGGACATTTCCATATCGGTTAGTGAAGTTACGGAAAATATTTCGCCTATCTTTCGTATGCAAAAATTCATGGGTAAAGTATTGCCACATGTAGTATCCGCTTCTTATCGTAAATAAATAATATAAGTTCACGATATGTTTCATAAAATTGGCAAACCAACCACTTAAGCGAATTCCATTTAAATTTGCAACACCATATCTTGCTCCAATGGATACCATAAATCCGTGGTATTTCCCTTTATATGGTACTTTTTCCCCACCGGTAACACTTGCAAAAATATTTTTAGCAGCTGTCGCACCAGTTTGCTCTGCTGCCTCTACAATTTGCGGTGTTGCTTTTCCAGGTTCCTCTTCGAAATATGCTAAATCGCCAACAACATAAACATGATCAAATCCTTCTGCTTCCATATACTGATTAACTTTAATGCGACCTGCTCGGGCGGTTTCCATTCCATATGATTGGGTATCACTATTTGCTTTTATCCCAGCAGTCCAAATTAATGTAAAGGTCGGAATTTCTTGTCCAGACTTCAATGTTATACGGTCTTCTTCTACTTTTACAACGGGGGAATTGGTTAATATATTGATCCCGTTTTTCACCATATACCTTTCTGCTTTTGCAGCATCTTTTCTATCCAATAAATTTAATATCGTTGGGGCTGCTTCAATTAAGTATAATGAAATTTCATCGGCATCGAGCTTATTTTCCTTTGCTAATCGCCCTTTCCACTCGAGTAATTCCCCTACCATTTCCACACCTGTAAAACCAGAACCGCAAACAGCAAAAGTCAACATCGCTCGTCGTTTTGCCTCGTCATGTTCTAAAGAAGCCCGGCGAACAATTTTTTCGATATGTTCTCTTAAAACCATTGCATCTTCCCAAGACCATAACGTAAAACCGTGTTCTTTCACCCCTGGTGTACCAAAATCATTTGGCTCGGCACCCATACCTAATACTAAATAATCGAATGGATACGAACCGTACTCCGTTTCTACAACCTTTTTCTCGTAATCAACAGTCGTAACATTATCTGTTACCAATTTCACTTTAGTCCTTTTAAAAAGACGCAATAAATCAAATTGCACTGCATCTGGCTCCACTCGGTGTGCCGCAACTTCATGTAGTTCTGTCATCATTGTATGGTAGGAATGTCGATCTATTAAAGTAATGGTTATATCATCATTACCTTTAAAATGTTTCGCTAACTTTTTTGCAGCATGTACTCCTGCATAGCCAGCGCCGATTATTACGATATTTTGCTTAGCCATTGCAATTACCTCACATTCCACATGATAAAGAATTCATTTTCCATTTAAAGTAGTATCCCTCTCTTTTTGAGTTTTTCCGAAACAAGCGATATTATGCAGATTTTAATCGCTCTTCATTACGGTAACAATTGATATAAAAACAAATGCATAGATTTTATCAAGGCGCACAATCTAGAATTAAGTTCTTATCACCTGCTTGTGTTCTGTATTGAAACATACTTTACGAAAAGGTTAGGAAAATGGAAAGGAAGGGATTTTTATGAAGAGTAAATGGTTATCAATAATGGTCATTTTTTTCGTACTCCTACTCGCCGCTTGTGGTGGTAACGATGACAAAGGAAAAGATAATAATACCGACAAGAAAGATCCTGACAATGCTGCAAAAACGGAGCAAACAGACAAGAAAATTGTTGCCGGAGCACCATTACAAGACGGAGTATATACTTTAACTGAAAATGACTTTGATGAAAATGGTTGGAAGGTTAATTTTCGAATTACCGTTGATAAAGGAAAAATAACAAAATCTGAATATGATTACGTTAATGCAGACGGAAAACTTAAGTCTGAAGACGAAAATTATGATAAAGCAATGCGTGAAAAAACAGGAACAGGGCCAAAGGATTATATTCCAGATTTAAATAAACAATTAGAAGAAAAACAAGATGCAAAACAAGTAGATGTAGTTACAGGTGCAACTCACTCTTCAGAGAACTTCATTAACTATGCGCAACAGTTAATGCAAGCAGCGCAAAAAGGCAATACAACTCCAATTGAAATTGCAAACACCTCACCTTTAAAAGACGGAGTATATAAACTAACGGAGAAAAACTTAGATGCTAATGGCTGGAAAACATACTTAAACATTACCGTAGAGGGTGGAAAAATAACACAAGTTGATTACAACAATTTAAATGCAGAAGGTAAGCTAAAAACGGACGATGAAGGGTATCAAAAAGCGATGAGTGAAAAAGTGAATATAGGTCCAAAGGAATATATACCTCGTTTAAGTGAAGCGTTGGTAGAAAAGCAAGATCCATTAGCAATTAGTGTAATCAGCGGCGCAACCCATTCTACTCATACATTTAAATTATATGCCCAACAGTTAATCAATGCCGCACAAAAAGGCGATCAAACTCCTATTGAAGTTGATAACATCGTTTTTGAAAAATAATAATATAAGTGTGGGTGTTAGTTGATACTTGTGTTTAGATTAACTTATAAAAAAACTTAATATAGGCTCTCTTATATAGGTCTGTTTCAAGACAGGCCTTTTTTTGTTGACAAACAAAAATGTCCGCTACCTATATTGATAACGGACATTTTCAACATTCATAAAAAAATGTTTTTACATTTTTCGCTCTAATAAAAAGTTCGTCAAAGCAAGTAATGTTTCTTTATATTGCCCCTCGGGTAATTTCCCAATTTCTTTTATTGCCTTTTTTGTGTATCTTTCAGCAAGTTTTTCTGCTTTTTTAACACCGTCGTATTTATTAATTAAATTTAACAGATTGTCAATATCTTCTTCTGTTAAGTCGTCCCTTTTTTCTAACAGCGGTTCAAATACAACAGGGTTTTCTCGTAAGGCATAAATGAGTGGTAACGTATAAATTCCTTGACGAAAGTCACTTAACACTGGTTTTCCAACTTTTTGGCTATCTCCTTTGTAATCGAGCACATCGTCCATAATTTGAAAAGCCATACCGATGTAATGCCCCATATTCCATGCTATCATTGTTAACTTGCGATTTGCATTACTTTCTACCGCTCCAGCATAACAGCTAATGGCAAAAAGTTGTGCCGTTTTTCCAGAAATTCGTGATAAGTAATTTTTCACAGATTCCGGACGCTCATATCTAGAATGGAGTTGATCCAGTTCTCCAGTTAGGATTTTTTCCATGCCACGGGTATTGAACTCTAAATTAGAAACAGAGGATGCGTGTTTTGCAAGGATTTGAAAACAGAGACAGAATAAATAATCACCAGCATAAATGGCAAACTTATTACCATATTCTGTATGGATCGCAGGTATATTGTGTCTCGTTTCAGCCTCATCGATAACATCGTCATGAACAAGTGTTGCCATGTGCAAACATTCCAATGCTGCTGCAACAGCAATTGCTCTTTCTTTATTTGTTTCCTTGCCAATTTTCGAACTGAGTAAAGCATAAGCAGGACGTAATAATTTCCCGCCGGAATGTATTTGTTCACTAATTATTTTCTCTATTCTTTTATTACGAATGTGAATGCTTTTATCAATTAAACGAACAACTTCGAGTAAGTCTTGTTGTAAATCTGGGTAGGTATTCCACATTGGGTGAACATGCATCGTCGTACCTCCTCCATGCTATTCATGGACCTCTTGCAAATAACGATAGTAATGTAATTTTTCCACATGGGTTAATAAATAATTCGCTACTACACCGATAGCAATTCCTGCTAATATCCCGATAAAAGATAATACAGGTAAATATAAAAGTACCGTCCAAGTTTGTGCTATCCAGCTAGCAACGGTTAGCTGACCGACATTATGTAAGACAGCTCCTGCAGTGCTAACGCCAATTAAGCTAACTCGTGTGGGACCTAGTTTTTTCACTAACCACATTCCAAAAAAACTAAGCATTGCTCCAGCTGCACTATACATAAATGTGGAAATCGTTCCCCCTAGAAGAGTTGCTAACGTTAAGCGAATGATAATAACTTTTAATACATCTTTTGTTGATAATGTATACAAAGCCATACATGTGATTATGTTTGCTAAACCTAATTTCGCACCAGGTGCTACTGCAAATGGGAATGGAATGGCTCGTTCGACAAGGCTAATAATTACTGCTTGTGCAGATAGTAAAGCAATATATACTAATCGTTGATTTTTAGTCATTTGCCATTCCCCCTTATAAAATCAGCCATTAAAATGTGCGCTAGTGAAATAAAAATCAAATAATACAATTACTTGCCATCAAATTGGTATTATCGAATCATTTTTCCGCTGGGGAATGAATAATCGACAATAGGAATTAAGAACTAATAATTAAATCTTCCGTTTCTCCATCAACCGTTTGGATTTCAATAATTAATTTATGTGGCAAGCAAACAATTGTTTTTCCAGGTTTTGTAATATAACCTGTTCTTACACAAACTTGATCCGAACAGTTTGCACTTTTAATTCGAATTTTTTCATCTATTATTTCAATGGTATTTACATCATCACCGTGACCGTGAACGTCAAAAATTTCTGTTCCTTGGTGCCCAGTAAGTGTAACCCTTTTTATTTCCTTATTATTCAACGAAATAACGGCAACTTTAATTGCATCTTCCGTAGACTTTTCTGTTTGTGCATAAGTAAAAATAACAACTGGGAGGAAAGATAGTATTACGAGCAATGTAACGACAATTATATCCCATCGTTTAATCATTCGATAATAAGATCTCATTGAAAAAATCCTCCCTTCCAATACTGTTTCTATTCATAGTATGTACTACAGAAGCTAATCCTATTTTTTTGCGAAGCTGATCATGAGAAAAGGTTCTTAAAACATAAGAAGAGGGAGGAATCTCTCCCTCTCTCTTAACAAACAACTTATTTATCGTCTTTATATATTGATTCCTCTTTACCGTACCATGCTTTACCTAATTTATTTTGTAAAAATGGAACAACCCAATAATCTAATCCTAATGTTCGACCAGAACCATTTAATAATGCGATTGAAGCAGGTAATGCCCAAACTTTATCCCAACCAAGCATTGCACTTAGAGTGAACATTACTAGGAATCCAGCACTTGCTGCACTTGCAATCCAAGTGAATAAGCCACCGATTAACGCTAAACCGATACCTAACTCAATAAAGACGACTACTTTTTGCATGAATACTGCCATATCAGCATTTGGTAATACAATTTGCATAAACCATTCGAACCAACCTGGCATTTTACTTAAAATAGGTGTTGCCCATTCGACAGCTGATTCCGAAGCACTTGCACCACTAGTTGCTCCACTAGTTGTAGTTTGTAACCACTCAAATGGCATGCGTACAGTGGAACCAACTAACCAAGAATCTTCACCTAAGCCTTTAAATAATAATTTGACATTAGACCAGCTGGATGTTGCTTCTTTCCAAGTAGATGCTCCCCAAATTTTGGAACCAGCTTCTATTAACCAGAAACCACCGACAAACAAGCGGAGTGGGAAACTCCAAAGTACGTTTCCATAACGGTTGGTGAAATTACGGAAAATATTACGTTTATCTTTCGTATGGAAAAATTCGTGCATCACGTATTGGAACATATAGTAACCACTACGAATACCGAAGAAATAGTATAGGTTAACCATATGTTTCATGAAAATTGCTAACCAACCACTCAAGCGAATTCCACTTAAATTTGCTACACCGTAGCGCGCACCGATAGAAACCATGAAACCATGATATTTTCCTTTATACGGTACTTTTTCACCACCGCTAATTTCAGCAATAATACTTTTCGCTGCAGTCATCGCTGTTTGTTCTGCTGCTTCAACAATTTGTGGTGTTGGTTTTCCTGGCTCTTCTTCAAAATAAGCTAAGTCTCCAACGACATATACATTTTCACGGCCTTCTGCTTCCATATATTCATTTACTTTCAAGCGTCCAGCTCTTGCTGTTTCCATGCCATAATCTTTCGTATCAGAGTTTGCTTTTACTCCTGCTGTCCAGATAAGTGTATATGTTGGTAATTCCTGACCAGATTTTAATAATACCCGGTCCTCTTTTACTTCCACGATTGGAGAGCTCTTTAATATTTGAATACCTTTTTTCACCATATATTTTTCAGCTTTATCCGCATCTTTACGATCTAACATATTTAAAATCGTTGGAGCAGCTTCAACTAAATAAAGGCTGATTTCATCTTCATCAATCTTATTATCTTTTGCTAGACGTACTTTCCATTCATATAGTTCACCGATCATTTCTACTCCAGTAAAACCTGATCCGCAAACGGTGAATGTTAACATTGCACGGCGAACTTTTTCATCGCGAATAGTTGCTGCTTTTTGAACCGTTTTTTCAATATGTTCACGTAAAATAACTGCATCTTCCCATGACCAAAGGGTAAAACCGTGTTCTTTCACACCAGGAGTTCCAAAGTCATTTGGTTCTCCACCCATACCTAAAATTAAATAGGTAAATGGATATGTTCCATGTTCTGTAGTCACTACTTTTTTGTCATAATCAACATGGGTTACGTTATCTGTGACAAGATTCACTTTTGTACGATTAAATAATCGACGCAAATCAAATTGAATGGCGTCTGGTTCCACACGATGAGCGGCTACTTCATGTAATTCCGTCATCATCGTATGATATGAATGACGATCAATTAATGTAATAGAAACTGAATCATCTTTTTTATATTTCTTAGCAAGTTTTTTTGCGGCATGAACACCTGCATAACCTGCACCGATGATAACAATGTTTTTCTCTGCCATTAACATTGCACTCCTTATATATTATTTATACTGTAAATATGATTGTGAAATTATTAACAATGACCTGTATATTTTACCTTGTCTTTCTCTATTTGTCTATAACTTTTATAAAATAATCACAACTTTTTCACTGGAATTTTTTCTTAGTGTTTAAATTATCACGTAGTCTATTGATTTATTCAAGCATACGAGTAATATATTCATATTCTCATAAAATAAGTGTAAAATACATATTTACATTTTCTCAAACATGATGTAATATAGTTTCGTACCCAATGTGAATATTTTCACAAGAAAAAACGTAGGAAAGGTGATAAATATGAAATTAAGAAAAATTTCTGCAATTGCGGCATTAACACTCTCTGCTGGTCTTTTCTTAGGCGCATGCGGCAGTGACGATAGCGCGAGTGGCGATAAAGTCAAAAAAGATGAGGCTAAAGTAGAAAATACTACTACTAACAAAGAAGAGACTACTAAAAAATTACTAGCAGGTGCTCCTCTTCAAGACGGTACTTATACTTTATCAGAAAAAGAATTAGACAAAAATGGTTGGAAAGTGAATTTCTCCATCACTGTAAAAGATGGTAAAATTACTGAGTCAAACTATGATTATGTCAATGCAGATGGTGCAAAAAAATCAGAAGATGAAAACTATCAAAAAATGATGTCTGATAAAACAGGTGTAGGACCTAAAGAATTCGTTCCTGCATTAAATAACGCATTAATTGAGAAACAAGATGCAAGCCAAGTAGAAGTAGTAACTGGTGCTACTCATTCTGCGGAAAGCTTCATTAACTATGCACAACAATTAATTCAGGCAGCACAAAAAGGCGACACAACTCCAATCGAAATTGATGCACAAGCTGCATTAAAAGATGGTGAGTACAAATTAGCGGAGAAAAACATCGGTTCCACTGGTTGGAAAACATACATTAATATGACTGTTAAAGATGGTAAAATCTCCGAAGTTGACTATAACTACGTAAATGCAGAAGGCCAATTAAAAACAGATGATGAAGATTATCAAAAAACGATGACTGAAAAATCTGGTGTTGGTCCACAAGACTTCGTTCCAGCATTAAGCAATGATTTAGTTGAAAAACAAAGTGCTGGAGATGTGGCAGTTGTTACAGGTGCAACTCATTCCTCACATTCGTTCAAAATGTATGCTGCTCAATTAATAAATGCAGCACAAAAAGGAAATACTACTCCTATTGAAGTAGATAATTTCGTATTTGAAAAATAATCTCTAAAATATTATTTTCCTTAAATAAATTTAAAACAACTTAGAAAAGACTTTGGAGACTATCTCTAAAGTCTTTTTTAAAAATTTTCTTTTATTACTAAGTATGGGGCGAACCGTCCAATCTATTTAAGAACAGACTGAATACTAGAAAGGACTGGGAGAAATTTGGTGAAAAAAAAATTAGCTTTTGTCATTATCATACTTCTCTTCATTAACTTAGCTGGGTGCAATCAAGGACAAAATAAAAATACAAACGAAAACTTGTTAACTAATCCATATAAAAGAACGGAATTTATGATGGGAACAATCGTAAATTTAAAAATTTATGACAAAGATAAAGAAACTGTCCTAGACGCTGCTTTTAAACGAATGGAAACATTAGCAAATTCCATTACCGTTAATGAAGCGAGTTCGGAAGTTGATAAAATTAATGATCAAGCTGGAAAGCAACCGGTGAAAGTATCAAAGGACATCTTTGAACTTATTGAAACAGGATTAGACTACAGTGAAAAATCAGCTGGATCTTTTGATATTTCTATCGGACCGTTAACAAATTTATGGCGTATTGGTTTTCCGGATGCTCGGAAACCATCCCAATCGGAAATAAATGACGTATTGCCACTAATTGACTATAAACAAGTGAAGATGAATAAAGAAGAACAAACTGTTTTCCTAAATAAGGAAAATATGCAATTAGACCTCGGTGCTATTGCGAAAGGATTTATCACGGACGAAGTAGTAGAATTATTAAAGAAAAACGGTGTTACTACGGCGATTATTGATCTCGGTGGGAATATTTTCGTAATGGGAAAAAGTCCATCTAGTGGAGAAGAATGGGGTGTAGGAATTCAAGACCCCTTCTTATCAAGAGGAGAAGTGATCGGAGTAATCCGCGAATCAAATAAATCCATCGTTACATCAGGAATTTATGAACGTTATTTAAAAGTCGATGAGGAAACATATCACCATTTACTTAACCCAGAAGATGGATATCCATTTAATAATGATATTGCCGGTGTTTCAGTAATCACGAAAAAATCAATGGATGGGGACGCCTTATCAACAGCGATTTTTTCAAAAGGAATTGATGGTGGATTGAAATTTGTCGAAACGATGGACGATGTCGAAGCAATATTCGTCAGTAAAGATAAAAAAATTTACTTAACATCTGGATTAAAAGAAACATTCGAAGTAACAAACAGCGAATTCGAAGTAGTCAACTATTAGCGGGGGACTGTCCCCAACAATTCAAATTTTTCAGAAAGGAACCGGATTATGTCCTTACAAACTTTTTTGAAGTTGGTGGAAATTCAAACGAAATTGGCTAGCTTTTTTCCATTTTTAGTTGGGCTTTTATTTACAGTTTATCGGTTTGAAACTTTCCATCCTCTTAATACACTTATATTTTTTGCTGCGATGCTGATTTTTGATATGACAACTACAGCGATCAATAACTACATGGATTATCGAAAAGCGAAATCCGTCGAATATAAAAAAGAAAGAAATATTATCGGGCAAAAGAATGTTCCCGAGGGGATTGTTATTTTTACGATTATTAGTTTATTAACCATTGCAACGGCACTCGGAATTTGGTTAGTATTTCGTACAGATTTGCTCGTACTGCTTATTGGAATGGTTTGTTTCGCCATTGGAATTTTATATACATTCGGACCCATTCCACTGTCCAGAATGCCACTCGGGGAAATTTTCTCTGGGGTAACAATGGGCTTTGGAATTGTATTTCTGACCATTTATGTCAATGCATACGATCAAGGCATTGCCAATATCATTTGGGAAGGACGATTCTTAAGTCTACAAATGGACTTAATATTACTGTTACAAATTCTTTGGATTTCTCTACCATGCGTCTTTACGATTGCAAACATTATGCTTGCCAATAATATTTGTGATTTAGAGGATGATATTAAAAACAACCGTTTTACATTACCTTTTTATATCGGTAAAAAATATGCCATTTGGCTTTTTAATATACTATATACTTTATCGTTTGTTGCAATTATAACCGCTGTTATTTTTGATATTTTACCACCAATTATCCTTTTATCTTTATTGGCGGCAATTCCTGTCTATCAACATGTTTATAAATTCAACTTAAAACAAGCGAAAGCTGAGACTTTCCCACTCGCTGTGAAAAATTTAGTTTTAGTTAATGGTGCATTCATCGCCATGCTTGTTGTGTCGATCATTGCTTAAATTTCAAAGGAAAGCCTTTATCCGTATTGCTAAGTAGTTTTATTTACGATATGATATTTTTTGTGTTTGACGAACAGTGATTTTTTAAAGGTGGAGTTAGTATGAGTACCCCGATTATTCAAGTAGAAAATGTGACATTTCAATATGATAAACGTACAGAGACCGATATTTTATCATCGGTTTCTTTTAACATATATAAAGGTGAATGGGTGGCTATTGTTGGCAAAAACGGGTCCGGAAAGTCCACTTTAGCCCAAATCTTAGTCGGCTTATTAACAGCTCAACAAGGCGAGATTACCATTGATGGGTTGAAACTATCCCAGCAAACTATTTGGGAAATTAGACGAAAAATTGGGATCGTATTTCAAAATCCTGACAATCAATTTATTGGTACAACGGTTCAAGACGATGTTGCATTCGGATTAGAAAATTTAAACTTACCGTATGATGAGATGCGTGCAAAAGTAGATGAAGCACTAAAGCTAGTCGGTATGGATGATTTTCGCCTGCATGATCCTTCTCAACTTTCTGGGGGACAAAAACAACGGGTTGCCATCGCAAGTGCCCTAGCATTAGATCCAAATATATTGTTGCTTGATGAAGCATTTGTTATGTTAGATCCAGCTAGCAGACAAGATCTACTCATTGCTCTAAAACAATTAAAGCAAAAGAAACAAATAACGATTGTTTCCATTACACATGATAAAAATGAAATGGTCGCAGCGGATCGATTAATTGTCTTAAATAATGGCAGAGTAGTCAATAGCGGTCTTCCAAAAGAAATATTTATGACACAAGCAGAACTAGAACCCCCCTTTTCTGAACGGTTGCGGCGGAAATTACGAGAACTTGGAAAAAACGTCCCTAATGAATATATGACAGAAGATGAAATGGTGCGATGGCTATGCAAATAAATTTTAACAACGTTTCTGCTGACTACCAAGTAGGTCCGATTCGAAGCCCGCTCATCTTACAAGCTGTCGATTTATCTATCCAATCAAAATCATTTACTGCTGTCGTAGGTCATACTGGCGCGGGGAAATCTAGTCTTTTAAAAGTAATAAATGGATTACTTCTTCCGAAACAAGGCGAAGTTTACGTAGGAACAACGACTATTTCAGCAGCTAGTAGTAAAAAAGAGCTAAAAGAAGTGCGTCAACGGGTGGGAATGGTATTTCAATTTCCCGAAGCACAATTATTTGCCGAGACAGTTGAAAAAGATATTTGTTTTGGTCCGCTTAATTTCGGTATTCCATTAAATGAAGCAAAAAAAATCGCTAGACAAGTAATCCAACAAGTCGGCTTAGAAGAAGAGATACTACATAAATCACCCTTTTCCTTATCTGGTGGTCAAAAACGTCGTGTTGCCATTGCGGGAATTTTAGCAATGAAACCAAATATTCTCGTTTTAGATGAACCAGGTGCTGGTTTAGATCCGAATGGAAAAAGAGAAATTATGCATCTCATTAAATCATGGCATATGGAACGCGGACTCACAACGATCTTAGTGACGCACGATATGGAAGATGTGGCAGAGTATGCGGAGCAAGTAGTTATTATGGATAAAGGACAAGTCGTTGCTCACGATGTGCCGAACAAAATTTTTGCTAATCTAGCGCTATTGGAAAAATATCATTTATCATTACCCGATGCCCGTAAACTTCAAATCCGTATCGAAAAGGAGACCGGTGTTCGGCTGCCAAAAATTTGTTTAACCGTTGATGATTTAGCTAATGGGTTAATGATGGCGGGGCTTGTTTAATAAGACGCATGACCCCAGTCAAATTATTGTAACTCAAATAGAGAGTGGTGTGTTTATGAATAAATTAATTCTTGGCAGATATTTTCCTGGTCAATCTATTATGCATCAATTAGATCCACGGGCGAAATTAGTCGCTGGTTTTTATTTTATTTTTATTTTATTTATTGCAAACAACTGGTTAACATATCTTTTACTAATTTTATTTACCTTTACAGTGATGTATCTTAGCGGGATCTCATTCAAGACGTATGTCCGCGGGGTAAAACCATTAATTTGGTTAATACTATTTACTGTATGTTTACAAATCTTATTTACTGCTGGCGGAAAAATATATATTGATTGGGGACCAATTACCATCTCACAATTCGGAATTATTAATGGTATTTTCATTTTCTTTCGTTTTGTTATGATTATCTTCCTATCCACGGTGATTACATTAACGACAAAACCAATTGACTTGACCGATGGAATTAATTCATTATTAAAACCACTGCGTCTTTTCAAGTTACCTGTAGACGATATCGCGTTAATGCTTTCGATTTCTTTACGATTTATACCGAATTTAATGGATGAAACACAAAAAGTGATGGATGCACAACGGGCGCGAGGGGCATCATTCGGGGAAGGCGGACTGTTTCAACAAATGAAAGCATTAGTTCCTGTTTTTCTACCATTATTTGTCGGTTCATTAAATCGTGCGGAGGAATTAGCTAATGTAATGGAAGTTAGAGGCTATCAGTCTGGAATAAGGCGCTCCTCATTCCGAAAACTACATTGGCAGTTACGGGACACAATCAGTTTGTGCATTATGGTCTTATTAACCGTCAGCTTGTTGTTTTTGCGATTCAATAGCCCACTTTAACAAAACTTTACTGTAGAGGATTTTTCAAACACTAGTACAAGCGGCGTATAGATAATTACGCCGCTTACTGCTGATTTTCAGCTTTCTTTCCTTTATCTCTAACTTTGAATATCTCGCTTTCGATACCCAATGATACTAATGAATGTTATCATACAGGCGGTAATAACTAATAAAAATTGCAACCAATAATTTACTTCTTCAATCGGAAGTTCTGGAACGTAACCGAATGGAGTCAATCGTTCGACCCAATCTGGTAATTGAAGCAACCCACCTAAATATACAACGATAAAGGTGTAAATAACGATTAACCAAATTAACTGGCTATATTTTGGCAACCAGCCGATTAATAAACTAGTAATGGCAACAAGTACTACTATTGCAGGAAAATATATAATTGTTGCACCATATACAGTCGAAAAACTCCATCCTCCCGCGATAGATAAGGCACCTAATGACCATAATCCAATTGCCGAAAGGGATAACATAATATATGCATTTATAATAGCAGCGATAAAATACGTGAGAAACAACCTTTGTCTAGAGACTGCACGCCCTAATAGGTGTTCCATTCTGTTCTTTTTCTCTTCCCCCAATAATCGGAGCATCATTTGTATCGGCGGGATAGCAGCAATAATGGCAAGAACAAAAGCTAACATTGGTAAAAACTGCTCTACTAACGAATAATTTTCATTATTTATTAGGAACTGTTGTAAAATATCACTACCTTCAAAGAAACTTTCTAAATCTCCTAAAACAGATCCATAAGACGCCCCTAAAATGAGCATACCGATAGCCCACGAAATAATTGCCGTTCTTTGTAACCTTACTACTAATCCGACAGGTGTTCGTAAAAATTTACTAGCGTGTCGTTTTCCAGATTTTACTTTTAAAAGACCTGACTGGTGATCCCTTCTCACATTTAAATAAGACGCGAATAGAAAAACTATCGTAGCTGAAAGAAATAGTAAAATAACTGGCCACCAATTGTTTTCCCCATAAACTTCTGTTTTTGTGAGCCAACCTAATGGGGATATTGCAGAAACAGTTTCATTGCTTACATCGCCAATTGCTCTAATTAAATAGGAGAATAAAAGTACTGCAATTCCATAACTATTAGCTCCTCTTGATGTTACAGTAATTTGGGCAAATAGGGCTGCAATACTGGCGAAAAAAATTCCTGTTGCAGCTAGTGAAGTTCCGTATAATAAAGACCCAGGAAAGTCAACTGTTGCTATTTTTAAACTGGATAAACTTACTGATATTACTATTGCCAAAATAAAATTGACAGCAATAACGGCTAGGCTAGTAGCATGAAGGTTTGCTAGCCTTCCAACAGGTAAAGAACTTATTAATTCTAAGCGACCGTCTTCTTCTGAACCTCGTGTATTTCTTGTAACGAGAAAAATACTCATAATCCCTACTAAAATAGCAGTAAAAAGTAGCATTTGATGAGCTGTCATTATTCCAATCGTATAATTACTTAAATCTGCTTTACCAGCCATTGCAATCATTGCAGGATTTTCCATTGTTTCAGCAAAGGCATCCCGGTCTTGTTGCGTAGGGTAAAGTTCATTTAGTGCGACTGGAACAATGACAGTAAAAAAGGTGAACCCTATTAACCAAAAAACACTTTGGATTTTTTCCCTTTTTACTATCGATAAAAATAACAGTCTACTATTTTTGAACATCCCCTTAGTCATGAAAATGACCTCCAGACAGTTCGTGTTCTTTTTCATAATGACGCATAAACAAATCCTCTAATGTTGGAGGGCGATTTTCCAGTTTTACTATCCCATACGGAGCAATATATTTCATAATATTACTCAACTCTTCTGCATCTACTTGAAATGAAAGTCTGTTTGCTATTTGTTTCACTTCATGAACACCTTTCATTTCGTAAATAGCAGTAATTGGTTCTTCTGTTTCGACGGAAATGTGTGTACGTGTTAAGTGACGCAGTTGTGCTAAACTCCCTGTTTCAATTATTTCTCCTTCCTTTATAATACCGACCCGATCACATAACTTTTCCACTTCCGATAAAATGTGACTCGAAAGGAGAACACTTTTCCCTTCATTTTTCGCATCCTTTACACAGTCTTGAAAAATTTGTTCCATCAATGGATCTAAACCAGATGTCGGTTCATCTAAAATATATAAATCAGCATCTGCTGCAAAAGCTGCTACTAAAGCTACTTTTTGTCTATTCCCTTTTGAATACGTCCGGCATTTTTTTGACGGATCTAAATCAAACTTTTCCAACAAATCGTTTCGACGATGTTTATTTATGTTCCCACCACGCAATTTTATAAATAAATCAATTACTTCTCCTCCTGTTAAATTTGGCCATAAATTCACATCTCCTGGTACGTATGCAATTCTCTCATGAATTTTCACTGCCTGCTGCCATACATCCATTCCAAATATTGTTGCCTCTCCTGAAGTAGCCCTTAATAACCCGAGTAAAATACGAATAGTAGTGGACTTTCCAGCACCATTCGGTCCAATAAAACCAAAAATCTCCCCTTCTTTCACTTCCATGTTTACCCCATTTAAGGCATAAAAATTGCCAAACCTTTTTGTTAAGTTATCGATTTTCACTACAGTCATACACAGTCACCTCTTATTCAAGGAATTTAAGTTTTGAAATATATATATCCTTATAGTTCATAATATATAAAAACGGATGTAAGCGCAACCCGTTTTGAAATATTTTATTTGTTTTATTTCATAAATTTTATTAAACTATAGTTGAGGTGAAAGATATGGACGGTTTTGCGCGTAGGAGAGAGATGAAAAAACAAAATATTCTAGATGCGGCATTACAGCTTTTTATGGAATATGGTGTGCAAAAAGTCTCCATCGCTGAAATAGCAAAAAATGCAACTGTTTCTCAAGTTACTATTTATAATTATTTTGAAAGTAAAGATAATCTAGTGCAGGAAGTTTTTAAATATTATGTTGATCAAATTTGGCAGGAACAAAAGCGGTTATTACAAAGCGACTTGCCATTTTCAAAGAAGTTGAAACGAATCATGTTTGGAAAAACACAAATTTCTTACGGGTTAAATGAAAAGTTTTTTCAAGACTTGATGAAGGATTATGCCAGCGGTCAAAGCTATATCAGTGAAATATATGAGAATGAAGCACTACCAATGTTGGTTGCCTTTTTTAATGAGGGAAAACAACAAGGAATTGTCGATTCAACTATTTCTGTTGAGGCGATTCTAATTTTTATGCAAATGTTTACAGAGTTTATGCAAAAAGAAGAAGTAGCAAGTCAATTGCTACCTTATACAGAGGAGTTAACTAAATTGTTTTTTTATGGGATTGTTGGTAGAAGTCAAGATGAACCTGGAGATGATTGATAGCGAGTAGTTGTACCGTGTTAATGCGGCTGGATAGTGTTCGTATTGGGTCCTCGGCAGTATTAGTAACATGCTTTCGTTTTCGCAATTCGTCGGATGTATTTTCCAGTATGTGTGATTTTATACTATTATACTAATTGTTTTGACGTTTAGCTCCATGGACACTTCAAGGGATGATTGTTTTTCTTATACCGCACATGAATTCCGCAGTTTATTTGTAATTTTAATGAGATTAATCAGCCCTAATGATATCAGCAAATTGTGCGCGAACTACTTTTGCTAACATTTGTGGCTGAATTTCGACTTGATATCCTATTTTTCCTGCACTAATAACAATTAGTGGTAATGTTTCTGCGCTTTCGTCGATATATGTCGGAAACAATTTTTTCATCCCGATAGGCGAGCAACCACCACGAATATATCCAGTCCATTTTTGTAACTCCTTCATCGGTAGCATTTCTAATTTTTTTGTCCCACTAACACGCGCTGCCTTTTTTAAATCGAGTTCCTCTTCCACAGGAATAATAAATACGTACAAGTCCTGTAGATGGTGGGTTACTAACGTTTTATATACTGTTTCAATCGGACGATTTATTTTGTTTGCTACCGCTATTCCGTCAATTTTTCCATCGACTGTCGAATAGGTTAGCACTTGATAATCAATTTTTTGGCGTTCTAATATTCGCATGGCATTTGTTTTTACTGACATATTTGGAACCCTCCTCCTTTTAAAAAGCATTGTGAACACTATATAATGATACGTCTATATCTAGTAGCTGATTGCTAGCTAGTTTTGCTAGTTGTTCCCCAAAATAAGGACCTATTGTTAATCCAGAGGCACCTAGCCCATTAGCAAAATAAATATTTGGATAATGTGGCAATTGACCAATAACAGGCAGATATTGCGGGGTATGTGGCCTAAAACCAACACGCGCTTCCAAAAATGTTGCATGCAATAGTTTTGGCGCAACTTGGATAGCTTTATGTAAGATTTCATAAATCCCTGCCACAGTAACTTCTATGTTGAAATGTTGATTATCCTCGTTGGTTGATCCTATTACTAGCTCACTATTGGCAAACGTTAAAATATATTGATTATTCGCAGGCAATAAAACTGGAAACTCTCCAGTTAGTTGGTTTTTCATTTGGAGATGAAGTATTTGCCCTTTTTGTGAGCTGATTTTTACGTCTATTCCTAGTGGTTGTAAAATTTCTTTTGCCCAAGCTCCGGCAGTAACAATTAGTTTTTCTACTTCATAATACGTTTCATCCGCTTTTATCGTATGTTGATCAATCATTTTAGCCCAACCATAGACAACGGTAGCCCCAAACTTTTTTGCCCCTTGTAGTAATGATTCTCGTAAATTTCTTCCATTCACTTGCGCAGCTCCACTTACATAAAGGGCAGGCATTTTAGCTTCCACTAGTGGGTGATAATCGGTTGTTTCTGTAGCTGATAATATTTTAACTTCTCCAATTTCAGGAGCATCCATTTTTCTAGATAGTGCAAGTGTCTTTAGTTGTTCGACTTTTTCCATTGTTGGTTGCAAATAGATGGCACCAACCTTTTTATAACCGGTATTTTCTACACCAATCAATTTTAGCTCATTAATCAGCGACGGGTAATAGGCTGCACCAGTTTTTGCTAACATATACCACGCTTTGTTCCTCCGTTTATTGATCCAGGGAGCAATTACTCCTGCAGCCGCATCCGTGGCCTGTCCAAGTTTTGGTTGATCAATGACTATAACATTTTTTCCGGTTTTTGCTAAGTGGTAAGCTGTTGCAGCACCTAATACCCCTGCACCAATCACAGCATAACGACTCATCAGACAGCCTCCCTTCACTAAAATTTATTTTAACACACTGAATCTGTCTCCAACAATTGGATGGGTCTTTCCCCCTGAGAGATTTTTTTAGGTATGAACCCAATTGGTGGTTGCTACATATTTTAGGTTAGTAACTGTATTTTTGTTGTTGACCGATCAAGTAGTTGATTCTTTATAGGGGAGTGTTTCGTTTTGAAGAAGCTCATTGTTCTCGCTTTTATCGGACTTGTGGCACAACTTGTTGATGGAGCTTTAGGGATGGCGTATGGGGTCACTTCCACATCCTTACTGCTACTGTTCGGAATTGCACCTGCCGTCGCTTCCGCCTCCGTTCATTTGGCAGAGGTCGTTACTACAGCTGCATCTGGCATATCCCATATTCGGTTTGGAAATGTTGACAAACAAGTTGTCCGCAGACTAATTATTCCTGGTTCGGTTGGAGCATTTCTCGGTGCATGTTTTTTAAGTAGCATTCCTGGCGACGTGATAAAGCCGTTCATATCTGGCTTTTTACTATTACTAGGAGTGTATGTCCTTTACCGATTTCTCTTTAAATTTAATCCGGCAGAAAAAATGGTCAATAAAAAATGGTCAAAGAAACAATACTTATCTCTAGGTTTTTTTGCCGGTTTTTTAGATGCTACCGGAGGCGGTGGCTGGGGGCCAATTGCTACTCCAGTTTTACTAACAAGTAAAAAAATGGAACCAAGAAAAGTTATTGGTTCCGTTGATACGAGTGAATTCGCTATTGCTGTTGCCTCAACATTAGGCTTTTTACTTACTTTAGGGTGGTCGCAAATTCATTGGCAGTGGGTCATAGCGTTAATGATTGGAGGGCTAATAGCTGCCCCGATTGCTGCATGGCTCGTAAAAATCATTCCTACAAATCTATTAGGTACACTAGTCGGTGGTGTAATTATCATTACTAATATTCGCACTCTACTTATTGCGTTAGATGCCACCTTTTCTATCTCCATCTTTGTCTATTCTATCCTCATAATTCTATGGGCCCTTGCTGTCACTTACACAATCATGCAAGTAAAAAAAAGCCGTAAAAGAAACGGGTTCAGCTCCCACAATTAGAACTGTGGGGACTGAACCCTTTTATTAAACGTCCATCCATCCTGTACTACCTATTAAAACCAGTCAATCGCAGTAATGTCTCTGCAATATACGGAAACTACGGAATTACCGTTCCAAAAATACGCTAAGCCAGTTGAACGATCATAGTTAATAAAACGAGTTACAGCAAAAGAAGTACCATCCAAATAAACACGATTCACCACATAATCCGGTGGAGTATTTGCTAATATTCTACAATACTGACCCACATCCATTTCCTCCTTTCTTTTTGATACAGTATTACTCTATTCAAGTGGAGAGAGCTTGGCTTAGGTCTTTATATGAATCTTGTAAAAATGTTCTAATCTATTAAGTAATAAAACTAGTAATAGAGGATTGCTTAATAATTATAGTAGTTTCCACCTATAGGAAACATCTAAAAACGATAGTTACATTATGAGAGATATGCTATAAGTAAAACTAACTAAGGGCAGTCCTCTTTATTTCTCTTATTAGCTAGACTATAATAATCCTTGAGGTGAATACTACATGGCACGCGAAAAAAAATTTACAACGAAAGAATTATTTCAGGAAACTAAGCAAATTCTGCTTGAAAATGGTTATGACGGGTTCACTTTTGGTATATTAGCTGAAAGATTGGAAGTTTCTCGAGGAGCTATTTATAAATACTTTGATAATAAGGATGAATTAATTGTTGAATTTATGCTCCAAGAAATGAAAAACTTCTTAGTAGACTTGAATGAAATCACTCAGTGCAAAAACTTCCATGAAAAATTTAACTATCTTATTGACCTCATTTTTCAAAATGCTAATATTCATCAAATAATTGCAATTGGTCAGCGAATCTCTAATACTAGAGACAAGCGAATTACCACGAAGAAAAAGGAACTAGATCAACTGCATATTAAAATGTATCATCAACTAGATGAGTTTATTCAACTTGGCAAGAAAACGAGTAAAGTAAAGCCCTCCATACCAAACGCATTAATCTTAGGTTTTATCTTTCAAACGATTGCCATCCCTAATCATTTTCACATTTCTCGTGATTTATGGATTAATTCCATTAAAGAAATTATTTTAGATGGAATTTCTAATAACAATTAATTGACATGTGTGTTACTTTTCAAGATAATAATAGTGACATAACTGTCAATAATTTTTTACCGAAAGTTACAAATGTGTCACTTTCAATTAGCATAGTTTTTTATTGAGGATGTTTGTAAAACCAACTATTTCTGTTACTTGTAAATGTTCACTTTTCCACGGCTGCGTGTAAAAAAATAACCAATGTGAGGGGAAATTATGAAAAGATTACTTCAAAAAATTACTGATGTGGTTACGACAAAAAAAGGAATGAAAATAACACTATCTGTTTGGCTTATCCTGACAATAAGTTTAGCAATCTTTGCTCCTAGTGCAAAGGATTATGAAGTATCAAGTATTGACTCTTTACCTGATGATGTCCAGTCTGTTATCGCCCAAAAGAAAATCAATGAATACTTTACAGATAATAATGGAATTCCCGCAATTTTTGTTTTTCAAGCTAAAGATGGAGAACTAGACCTGCAAAATTTGCAGACGATTTATCAACAAATTGTCGATAGTAACATTAACGGAGCAGAACCGTTAATCCCATTTGCCCAATTGCCTGCTCCAGCTGCTAGTAGTTTCTTTTCTGAAGATCAAACGACGGCCATTATACCGTTTCAATTTTCTGATAAACTTGAGACGAAAGAGTTAAAAGCATCGCAACAAGAAGTTGCTAAAATTACTGGCCAATATAAGGACATATCTCTCTATATTACTGGTCCAGCAGGGATAGCAACTGATACATTGGATCTTTTTTCACGAGCGGATTTGGTGTTACTTTTTTCAACAGTAGGTTTAATTTTGATCTTATTAGTTATTATTTATCGCTCACCGTTACTAGCATTAATTCCGCTTATTGCTGCTGCTTTCGTCTATGAAGTAGTTATGCAAGTACTCGGAATAATGGGTAAAGCTGGTTTAGTTATAAGTAATCAAACTTTGTCCATCATGACCATTTTACTTTTTGCAGCTGTCATTGATTATTCCTTATTTGTCTTTTCCCGGTACCGGGAAGAATTGAAGCGACAGGAAAGTAAATTTGAAGCAATGAAATTAGCGATGCAAGAAACTGGAATGCCTGTGTTCTTTTCTGGTGGAACAGTACTAGCTGCCATGCTCGTTTTATTTTTCGCCCAATTTGGTGATTACCGCAATTTCGCACCTACCTTTGGGACTACAATGGTTGTTATTATGATTGCTTCGATAACATTAGTTCCTGCCTTATTTACTTTATTTGGTAGAAAATCTTTTTGGCCAAAAATTCCTAAGGTCGGAGATATTCATGAGGAGTCGCACGGTTTTTGGAGTAAAATTGGTAAATTTGTTACTCGAAAGCCTGGGGTTGCAGTTACTGTTATTAGCTTATTTTTAATCTTATCTGCTAGCAATTTAGTCAATCTTCAATATGAGTTTGATACGATGAAGTCTTTTCCAAAAGATATGCCTTCACGAGTAGGTTATGAAATATTAGAGGAGAAATTTGAAAAGGGAGATTTAGCACCAACAACGGTATTATATGAAGCAAATGGTACGGTTACGAAGGCTGACATCGATCAAATCCAATCTGTTCTATTAAAACAACCAAAAGTAAATGAAGTCCGAGTGAATGGAATTTCCGACGATCAAAAGGCCGTCCAATTTAGTCTTACATTCACTGAAAACCCTTATGAAAAAACGACAATCGATACGTTACAGTCTATCATCGACAAAAAAGAGCAATTAGTCTCAGAAACGCAATTGAACGGAAAGTTATTTTTCGCAGGTGAAACTGCTACTAAACTAGATGAACGAACCATTAATAACCGGGATATTATCGTTATCGTTTTATTGGAAACCATTTTGATTTTCTTGATGTTAATTGTATTAACCCGTTCAGTTAAAATGCCGATTTACATGATGGGAACCATATTAGTTTCCTATTTGGCAGCATTAGGTTTAGGAACATTTTTAAGTCAAATTTTCTTCGGAATCGGATCAATCAGTGACCGAGTACCGCTATATGCCTTCGTTTTTCTTGTTGCCTTAGGGATCGACTATAACATTATGTTAATTTCGAGGTTCCAAGAGGAAAGGTTAAAACATCCGGTAAAAAAAGCGGTTGAAATTGCAGTTGCCCATACTGGTGGAGTTATTTCTTCTGCTGGAATAATTTTGGCTGCTACGTTCGCTGTATTAATGACCCAACCTATCCAGTTATTATTTGTATTTGGCTTTATTGTAGCGGTTGGGATTTTACTAGATACATTTCTGATAAGGGGAATTCTTTTACCAGGAATTATCGTATTTCTTGAAAAAGACAAGACGAGGAAAGAACTAAAATCATAATAGTAGGGTCAGACCCCGACGTAGGAGTCTGACCCTATTTTTTTAGCGAATTGTTTTTAATGCTTTGCTCCACTTTAATAGCTGATCTAACATATCGTTAGCATTGTTTGCATGATAGTCAGCTGGCTTAAATACACTCATATTTTCAAAGTCTGTCATTAGAGAGAACGTAACTGCTGTACGAACATCTGCTACTTGCAGCTCCCCTAAAATTAAACGAAGATTTTCATGGGCACGAGTACCACCTAAGCTACCATAGCCAACAAATCCTGCAGCCTTATTGTTTAGTTCAGGGTTCAAATAGTCAAGAGCATTCTTCAGTGCACCACCAACTGCATGGTTATATTCTGGCGCAACGAAAATATAGCCGTCGAATTCAGCCATTTTTTCTGACCAAGCCTTCATTGTTGCTTCTGCTTCTTTTTGCTGTGCTTCAGGAATTGCAGCTCCTAATAACGGAAGTGGGTATTTTGCAAGATCGACTAGTTCATATTCAGCATCATTTCTTTTAGTTGCAAAATCATACATCCAATTAGCAACAGCCTCTGCATTTCTTCCTTGACGAACACTACCAATAACAATACCAATTTTTAACATATATTTTCCTCCTACATTCTCTAATGTTTTTAAATTATATTATCCGAATTCGAGATAATTGTAAACCATAATTAAACAGATTGCAAACGATTTGATTTCGTTTAGGATATTACGAATCCGAACTATATACGTAAAAAAATTATAGATTTTGCGCATACAGTCCCAATTTTTTTAATTGAGGAATCATTGTTGCCTTTTCCTCCGTTGATAACCCGGCCATTATTTGACTGATTGCCTTTTTATGTTTCGGAAAAATACCATCCATGAAGTTTTTGCCCTCATCTGTTATCACCGCATAAGTTACCCGGCGATCTTTCGGACATGCTTTTCTCTTGATGTATTTTTTTTCTTCTAATTTATCAATGACATATGTGATGCTACTACTTGCTAATAGTACCTTCTGACCAATTTTTTGGATTGGTTGATCCCCTTTATGATATAATAGTTCCAATACAGAGAATTCACTTAAATTAAGATTATAATTTTTTATATCTTTAATAATTTGCTTCTGAATCGCTTCTAATGCACGGGTTAATACGATAAAAAGCTTTAAAGATAGTTGTTGATCTTTGTCTACCAAATTTTCTTGTTCCATAAAAATCATCCTTTTATTTATCTCGAATTCGAGACAATTATATTATAGGTGATTTCATCTGTCAACCATTATAATTTAAATTGAACATATTTCTTTTATATACTTTAAGCACACCCACCTATACAAGTGGGGCAACTATTGGTGTTTTTTCTTCTTAAGTTCGGGTGTTAACTTTTGCTGTTTATTAATCATATTATTTCTTTCTCCACCATCAGAAAGTTCCTCTGAGAATTCTTCGTTTTGGACGAGCTTCGAAAATTTAATGTCTGCTGCGGATAAGTTGTTGTTTGGTGCACTTTCATTGTTTAGTTTGCTCAATTTTTTCCCTCCTCACTTAGTTCGGTAAAAAGAAAGTAACCTAGACATTATCTTATTTATGTACCACTAAAATCCCATTCCTTTTACGATTCGCGTTTAGAACCATTTTTCTAGACAAGCAGCTATAGTTCTTTTCTTACAGTATTATTAATCGAGTACGAAACGGTAATAGTAGAATCGAGCGAATGTGACACAGAACAATATTTATTTTTTGAAAGCTCGATTGCACGTACGACTTTGTCTTCCGGTAGTTCACCTTCTAGCGCGTAATGGATATGGATTTTGGTAAACTTTTTCGGATGATTTTCCGCTCGTTCACCTTTTACATCCATAAGAAAGGATGTTGGTTCTAGCCGCATTTTATGTAAAATAGAAATGATATCTATTCCGGTACAGCCGGCAACTGCATTTAACAGCATCTCTGTTGGTCTTGGACCGCTATTTTCCCCACCTACTTCTTCAGAGGCATCCATCTTCAATTCGTGGCCTGAAGGGGTGGTACTTGCAAAAGCCATTTTTCCTATCCACTTGATGGTTGTTTCCAATCTTTCTCCTTCCTTTCACTTGAAAACTAAAAAAACTATCATGGTATTTCTCCACAATAGTATGAGTCGTTTCATTATTTTTATCATGACAATATTTTCCTATTCGGACAATATCCGATTTAATTCTATTACTCTATTATAGTTCTTTCTATATGGCTCTCAATAAAATCTTCAAAATCACCGACATGAATTTTTCCCATTTTTTAATTAATAAAGACTTTGTACCATAATACAAACATATCATTGCATTATATTAATAACCAAAAAATATGTCCTTTTTTATATTCGATTTGGAAATATTATTCGCTTTTAAATGGTTTTGTACAGATTTTACCATCTTTTGCGGACCAGCTACGTAATATATGCTATCGTTTTTCTGTTTAGTTATATATTCATCGAGTTTGTCATAAAGGCTATCTTTTTTGCTCATATAATTTACTGTAATTAACGGATGCTTTATTTCATCGAGTTCCTCTTTATAAAGATAATTCTCTCTGCTATCCAAATAGTAAAGTGTAATCGGTTGGTTGATAGATGGATTATTTTCTGCTGCTTTCATCATCGCTCGAAATGGAGTAATGCCAATCCCACCCGCAATTAGGACTGCGGGTTTTTCTTCATTTAAATAAAGTGGCCCAAACGGACCGCGCATTTGTATTTTCATCCCCGGTTTTAATTGTAACAACGCTTGTTTAAACTCACTGCATTTTTCAGGAATTTCCATAGAGATTTTTACATGTTCTTCAAAAGCAGCGGTTGCGACACTAAATGGTCGACTCGGTTTTTTTATTTTTTTATGAATAATTGTAAAAACACCATGTTGTCCTGCTTTATAATCAAGATTTACCGGTTTTTCAAATAAAAATGTGTATAGTTGATTACCTTCTTGGTTGCATTTTAGAAAAGTTATTTCACTCTTTTTAAATATTGGTGCGATATCTTTAATAAAACCCATGTCCCATTCCCCCTATTTTTTTCAATTATTTGTTATGAAAAACTTTGAATGTTTTCTTTGACAAATTGTTCAAAGGTGCGCGGCTGTTTACCTGTTAATTGGTAAAAATCATCTGTCACCATTTTTGCCGTTCCCATTCTTGTCATAAAGTACAGCGCCACTGTTACATTGACATAATCTTTATTCAGACCGCGAGTGTTTATATAATATTTTCGGTACTGCAAATAACTTGGTTTTGCATAACGTATCTTTCTTCCAGTAATATTTGTTAAAATTTCCGCTACTTCGTAATAATCAAGTGCTTTACTACCAGTAATTGTGTGTGCGGTATTTTCGTATTTGTTATACTCATGTAAAACAATCGCAGTAGCAAACCCAATATCCTTTGCATCGATAAAACTTGTTTTGCTCTTTCTTGCCGGTACGAAAACTTCATTTTTCTCTCGTATTTCAACGGCATGAATGCCCGAAATATTTTGCATAAAAAATCCAGGACGAATATGTGCAAACGGAATGCCGCTTACCTCAATATATTTTTCAATTTTATGATGGGGTGGAATCGGATTCTTTTCGACCCCCATTAACGATAGAAAGGAAACTAATTTAATTTGGGCCTTTTTCATCGCATCAATAAAAGGATACAAATCTTCTGGCTTCCCTAAATGGGGCGGTCGCATGAGAAACACTCGGTCAACATTTGCTAAAGCTTTTTCAAAAGTGTCGGGATTAGTAAAATCAAAATAAACTACCTCTGCATTTTCTTGAAAAAGCTCCGTTAATTTTTGCGTATTCATGCCCGCAACGACTATTTGTTCACCCATATTGATTAATTCTTCTGAGACGTAGCGCCCGACATTTCCTGATGCACCTGTAACTAAAACTTTCATCATGTTGCTCCTTTATCGTTTGTATTAGACCAGTCTAGATAATTTTGAAGTAAAGAAGGATCACTTCAAGAAGTGTTTCCTTTTCCTTTAGTCCTCCATACGTAAAACATGAGGAATTTCCTCTGCAACTAATCGTAACGGTCTGCTGTCTCCATAAGTGAATGATAAAAGAAAGGCACCTTCAATCATTGAATTTATGACTACTGCCAGTTGTTCCGCTCTTTCTTCAACAAACCCACCACTAACTAGCTTTTGGGCAAATAAATTTTGAAACTTTCGATATGCTTCCTGGCAACCTTTCCGTAACTCGTCACTAATTAAAGATGTTTCTAATGCTACTGCCGCAATTGGAACTCCTTGTTGATGTCCTTCTTTTTGGAAACGATCTGCAATCATTGATATAAAATGTTGTATGGCAATGACAGGATTATCTGATTGTTTTAACCCTTCTTCAATTTGCCTTGCAACAAACTCAGTTGTTAGTTGGATAGATTCCAAAGCTAGTTGTTCTTTCCCATCTGGAAAATGATAGTAAAGTGAACCTTTTGGTGCTCCGCTCTCTTTTGTTATTTGATTCAACCCTGTTGCGTGGTATCCTTGCTGTTGAAAGAGTTTAGAGGCAGTGATGATTAATTTTTCCTTGGAAGATACTTTCTCGTTCATGTATATAACCTCTTTTTTATAAAAATTATACCGATTGGTCTATATATATAACAGTATAGTTTCTCCTCGAATTTGTCAATCCATAGTCAAAAAAATAATTATCCAAATACTTTTGTATTTCTCTGTCTAAGTTGAATATTAGGAATGTTAAATATGTAATAAACTACAGTTTACAAACTTGTAGTAAATAATATATTCTAAATTTATTCTTGCAGAAGTTTTGCACTTGAGATTAATGCGGTATTTTACCTCTTTCATTCACTAAAATTTTAGGGGAAACTAGCATAATAGCCAGCTGAATTTCCCCAACCGAAATTGTCTTTGTATTTGCCCCAACACTACTTTTAGTGTGATTTTTTCTTCTCACGTTCAACCTAACAATAAGTCAACAATACAAGAGGCTGTTGACGTATCCTTGCTATATAGCTCGCAATAACCGCAATTTTTACAAAAGACGACGAGAAACTTATTACGCTGAATATCGAACATTTTTTATAATAGTTTGACTATTTATCCACTCCTGTATAAATCATAATTGCATCATGTAGAAATTTTGCTGCACCTTTATGTTCCCTTTCATAATAGGCGGAAAACCGCTCGTCAGCCACATACATTTGAGCAACGCCAGCGTGAGCCTCCTTTGTATATTGACTCCAATAAAAACTAAGCCATTGCCTATGCAGGTCCGCTGCTTTTTGAGCAATTTCACTTGCAGGATCTCCAGTTACAAATGCTTCGTTTAGCGTTTCAAGAACTTGTTCCTCTAGCTTTTTCGCCACAAGATACTGTTCCTCTGTCATTCCCATTAGTTTTTCATTCGATTTATCAACAGTTTTATTTCCATATTTTGATCTAATTTCTTTCCCAAATTTCTTCTCATTTTCCTCAATCATTTGTTTTGTGAATCCTGAAAACTTCTCTTGATTACTCATCGTTACCTTTCCCCCCTTCATAGCAATTGTTTTTTCCACATTTTCTATTAATAAATCGATCTGCCTGCGTTTTGTCAGGAGCTCTTCCCGATGACTCTTCAATGCAGTTATCATATCGAATTCAGGTGACTGCATTATTTTTTTTATTGTATCGAGATCCACCTCTAATGCTCGGAAAAATAATATTTGTTGCAGCTGATCGATTTCTTTTTCCCCATAAATTCGATAGCCCGATGAATTAACTCTCGCCGGCTTAAGAAGGCCAATTTCATCATAATACCTTAATGTTCGGCCTGTTATTCCCGCTAATTTTGCTAACTGTTGAACAGTGTATTCCATTTGTTTCACCTCCTGACAACACTACTTTACACCTTTACGTTACGTTAATGTAAATAGTGTTTTTATAAAAGTAATGGAATATACACTGCTCAAAAATAGAAACTATGCTTAAGTTTCCTTGATATATACCACTTACAAAGTGAGAATGACAAAATCCACCATCTATTTTTGTTAATCAAACAAAATGATGGTGGATTAAATTTGTTTATATAACCATTTTTTAATTCGCTCTAATCTCTTGTCGGGTAAAGGTTACATAAGCGATTGTAAAACAGATGAAAGTTGCTGCTATTAATCCAGTAATTTGTGGCCAGATGAGCGATAGACTTGCTTGCAACTTCAACGGACTCGCAATGGAACCAACTACTTGCTCCATCGTCATTAAGCCAGTCGTTCTCGTTGTTGGCGATAACAATACGGTTGTCATCTCTTGGAATAAATAGTTTGGTGAAAACCGGTAAACATTTAATATCGCATTCACTCTATTCACATATTCTCCTTCACTCGCTACATTCGTTAAATACGATTTCGTAAATAGATTGACAATAATAGAGAAAAACACATTGTAAAATAGCCAAATAGCAATCGTTGACAAGGCAGATGTTGCTTGTTGTTTGAAAATAACAGAAAACAAGATAGCTAAATTTAGCCAGAAAGCGATATAAACGATGATTAACCCAATAAAACTCATCACTCGTAAAAACTCATCCAAACTTGGGGTAATCCCTAACATAAGGATTCCAAATGCCATAACTAATAAGCCTAAAGCAAAAAATAGTATGACATTAATAATTAATGCTGCAACAAACTTCGCATTAATAACATAATCTCTCGGGATCGGTTGGGCTAATAACCGACTTAACGTTCCCCGGCCTCTTTCTCCGTTTATCGCATCAAAACCGAGGGCAATTCCGAGCAGCGGCCCTAAAAAGCTAACGAAAGAAACAAACGACGGTAAACTACCATCAGAAATTGTAAATATTTGTAAAAACAAATACGAGTTTCGTCCAATTTGACTAGCATCTTTATAAGCATCAAGCGCATCCGAAATTGTTGTTACTGCAGTGTATAGAGAGCCAATACATGTTAGTAAAAGGATGGCTAGTAAAATAATAATTCGCCAACTAGATAAATAGTCGGTAATCTCCTTACTAACAAACACCCAAAACACATTGCGCTTTTTCGTATCCTTTTCTCGGACTACTTCTGAACGCTCGATGTCTTTTTGCTTAAACCATTTATTTTGAATATTAGCGAGCTTCATTTACTTCACGCCCTTCAAAATAACGATGATAAATTTCGTCCAATCCGAAGTTTTTCCGATATAACTGATAAAGTTCACTACCAGATTGGATAATTAGGCGACTAACTTGTCCGGAAATATCTTCCTCACTATGAATTATTACTTGATCATCACTTACCATTTCAATCCGCTGAACTCCAGTCATGTTTTGCAGACTTTTTACCAACTCTTCACTTAAAGGTTTCGCGATTACCTCTGTTACGATTGATTCTGAGGCGAATAATTCTTTACTCAACTGTTGAATATTTCCTTGTGCTAACAATTTCCCGTTAACAAAAATTCCTACTCGATCACATATTTGTTGCACTTGATGGAGATGGTGTGAACTTAATAGTACCGTAATATCATCCTTTTCATTTAACTCACGGATCAGTTGCAAAAAATCCCTTACACCTTCTGGGTCAATCCCTAGTGTCGGTTCGTCTAATATAATTATCTCTGGATTTTTCATTAACACATCCGCTAGGCCAAGTCGCTGTTTCATCCCTCGCGAATAAGTTCCCGTTTTTTTATGTGCGGCATAAGTTAAACCGACTTTCTCTAATAACAATTTCGCCCGTTCTTCTGCCAGTTTTTTTGAAATGCCGTTAAGCCCCGCGGTAAAGAGTAAGTTTTCTAAGCCAGTCATATTTGTATAAAATCCAACATTATCAGGCAAATAACCAACTTTCTTTTTTACTTCAATAGGGTTTGTTGTCGAGTTAATACTGGAAACTAAAACAGTGCCAGATGTTGGTTCACTTAATCCGAGCATCATTAAAATGGTCGTTGTCTTTCCGGCCCCATTCGGACCGAGTAAACCAAATATTTCACCTTTATTTATGGAAAGAGATAAGTCGTTGACAGCAAGGTGGTTATCATATTGCTTCGTCACCTCTTTTAGCTCAATAATTGCTTCATTCACGTTTATCTCCTCCCAAATTTTCTCGTAATCAAGTAAAGACCTACCACAACAGCTATGATGATGAAAACGGCAATTAAGCCCCAAACAGTAGACGTTTCAACGGACATTCGAAACGTTGCATCTGCTGAAACTTCTGCGGTTGTCGCTTTAAAAGTAACAACATAATCCCCAGTAATTGCCTCATCGGGAGCTGTGATCGTTGCTTTTACTTTTTTGGTTTTACCTGCCGCCAGTTCCGCTATTTCTTCACTATTAAATGTTACCTCCCAACTGGAAGGAGTATTGGCAGAGAGGGTAATATCTTTTAACGGAGCAGTTCCCGTATTTTTTACTTCTAATTCAATTGTTTTCTCCTTTCCTGCTGTTATTTCATCACTTAATACTCCAGATGGTGTGCCAATTTCGATACCAAAGGAACCTGTCACAACTGCTTCTAACGTTAAATCTGAATTAGAATTAGCTGTTGCAGCTGTTATAGGAATATTATAAGTTCCCTCTTTCACGTTTTGTGGTGGCTTTACCTCTACAGTTAACTCCTTTGAAGTATTAGGTTCTAATGATATAGATGTGACGGAATTCCCTTCAGATAAGAAGCGGACACTCCAACCATCTTCCACTTTACTACTTAACGCATAATTTTGTGTTTCGGTAGTTTTATTATTTAGGCTAACAGTATAAGTAAAAGTAGAATCAGCATGACCTTCTAAGTTTGTTTGATTACTCGTCAATTCTGTTTCAATGGATCCTTGTTTTGTAACTGATACAGACAATGTTACGGAAGATGAATTGCCATCTCCTTTAGCAACCATTTTAAATGAGTAGTCTCCTTTTTTTGCATCCAACGGGACGGTAATATCTGCTGAAATCGATGCTTCACTGTTTCCTTTTACAGATAGCTGACGAATTTCTGATCCATCAGATGTAATTTTGTATTTCCATCCTTTTGGCAAATCCTCCATCATAAAGGACATACTTTGAATCGCTGAACCTTCATTAATAATATCAACATTGTAATGGATCGTCTCCCCAGGACTTGCCGTGACACCGGTGTGAGGAGTGAATAATGTAATACCTTCCAGTGCATAAACGTAGTGAACCGGAACGAAGGCAGCTAATAAAATGGTACTTACAAAGATAGTGAAAAGTTTTCTTTTTAGCATGATTTGTTCCTCCTTCATTTTTTGTTCTCATTTTTGATACGGAGGCTGCTTTGTTTTGGATTTGTTTTTTTAGAAAAATGTAATAAAATTTATAGTGAAAAGGGTGATTAGGAGGAATTGTGATGGATGACAATCAGGAAAGTATTCGTCTTTTAGATGAAATTGCCCACGGTTCACGGCAAGCTTTCGATACTTTTTACGAAAAACACATTTCATTCGTATATCAAATTGCCCTTCATATCGTTCAAAATGAAACTGAGGCGGAGGATATTGCCCAAGATGTATTTTTGGAGGTTTTCCAAAAATATAAACAATATGATTCGAAAAAAGGTAGTGTCAAAGCATGGCTTGCCGTGAAAACAAAAAGCCGCTCCATTGATCGACTGCGAAAAAAGAAACCACTATTAGTGAATCGCTTAGAATTACTATTAAAACAAAAAGAAAAAGGTGCCGATGTGCAATTTTTCTCTGAACTACAAAACTACATATTGATAGATGCATTAAATGCTATTCCCTTTGACCAGCGAGAAGCAATTATTCGAGCCTATTTCAACGGGGAGACACATAAAGAAATTGCTGGTAGGATGCATAGACCGCTCGGCTCGGTAAAATCACTCATCCGTTACGGGTTAAATAATTTACGCAAACAAAAAACGTTACTTCATTGGGTAAAGGCGGATAGGAGTGAAAGCAAATGACAACATTTCGGCACTTAACAGATGAACAGTTGATTGATTATTCATTAGGGAACTTACCAAAGTTTGACTCTCATAAAGTACAAGAACATTTACAAGACTGTAAGACATGTCAAGAAAAATGGCGAGAATGGCAGCAGGTGTTAAATGTCGAAGGGAAGGGCGATGGGTATCTTAATGACGAATTAAGAGAACAAATTTGGCAATCGGTTGAAAAGAGGCAGAATCGTAAGTGGCAATTCTCAATTAGGGGAGTTTGGCAATTAAGTGTGGCAGTCGTAGTTTGTTTTTTTATTATCGCCTTTGTTTTCCTCAATGATTTGAAAGATTCCGACCGAAAATTATTGATTACACATAATGACGAAATTCAAGCTACTAATTTTCTAAAAAAACCGAACACGGAACAGTTGCACATTATTCCAGTCCAACATTCTATGCAATCTGATCCGCCGTTACAAGGGAATATTTGGATTAACGATGCAACAAGAGAGCTGTTGCTTGAAGTGGATGGCTTAGTTGAGATGAATAATTACGACTACCAATTATGGATTATTTTTCAAGACAATGAAGTCCTTGGGGCAATTATTCCAACCATTAACGGCTCATCAAGAATGTTCATTCAAGGTATGGATGTTCAAAACTTTATCGAAATAAAAGCCAGCCTCGAACCAAAAGGTGGCAGCATTGTACCAACTGGGCCGGATACGTTTTTCGTTGAGATTAGACGATAGAGATAACTATTTAAATGTTAGGATAAGTGAAGTTTCCTAAATAATGGTGAATCAAACTCCCCCTTCAAACGTATAGTTGATGCAAAGGGATAAGGGGGAGTTTTGTTTGGGTGAGCTATTTATTAATTATGGCATATTTTTTATCGTATTCATTATCTTTGCAGTGATTGCAACCATTATAAGCCGTTCAAAAATACTAACAACAATATTCCGAATTACAGGAGTATTGTTTATCCATGTTTTGAAGATACTACTATTCTTACTATTTATTGTTTTTAATAGTGTGCTAGCAGGCATTGCAATTTATACCCATCCCTTCTTTTTAGGTAAATCTCACTTCTATGTTGCTGGAAAACCATTAAACCCTTTCGACTTTGAGGATTCGGCTCTACTAATATTCGCTTGTTCTTACGGAGTAATTTATGTAATCATGTTTTATATTACTATTATTTATTTCAGAAGAACTAGACTGCCGGATTTACTTAACAAGTTTTCACTCAAGCTCGTAGTACTTTACCGATACCGTAGTCGAAGATATAGTTTAGATGAAAGGGTAGATCAAATTACGAATCATTTAATAGCGTCAATTGGTGCATTTCTTTTATATCCTTTTTTCATTCCGATTATTTTTCCTGGGTTTCGTGTATCGCTCATTGGTAACCTTGCTGTTTTTATTATTTTACTTTTATTTGCTCTAAAACCTACCGAACCGCATCTAAGGGACAATGATTATAATCAATGATGAAAGATCGAGAAAACGATAAAATAGTCGCTGAATATGGCGACTTTTTTATCGTTTTCTATCTGGTGATTTTCTGCTGAATAAAAATCAATAAATCATATGGATGTCTCAAGTAAATATGGTTTCAAAGACTCCGAATAATAAAGCTCTCCAGTTGTCGTGACAACAATTCCGGCGATGTCTTCTAGTTGGTTTAATGTATCAATGATCATCCGTGGTTGTTGGCCAAATAGACGGGTCGTCCATATCTCACCGTCTACCGATTTTTTTGATACGATCGTTAATCCAGCAATTTCCGATTTCACTGGATATCCAGTAGCAGGGTCTAAAATATGATGATAAGTTTCATTGTTATACGTAAATTTTCTTTCATAAATTCCTGATGTAACAATAGACTGGTGGAGTGCCCGCAAAATCGCTATATTTTTACCACGGGGTCGGAATGGGTGTTGAATTCCAATTCGCCAATATCCATCTTTATGATTGGGAGACTTCCCATATGTCATCACATTTCCGCCCAAATTTATAAGTCCCGCTTCGGCACCCATTGATTGTGAGTCATCAATTAGAAGATCCGCAATAAATCCTTTTGCGAGCGCCCCTAAATCGATAAACATTCCACGATGTTTTAAAAAAACGGTTTGATTTTTATCATCTAGAATGATATCATTGGCATTTGTTTTACTCAATAACGATTGAATCTGTTGGGATGTTGGAACTTGGGCATCATGAAACCCAATCCGCCATGCTTTTACTAAAGGACCGATCGTAATATTTAACATACTACTTGATGCAGTGCTATGTATTTTACCAAGTTTAATTAATTCGTATAATTGAGGATGTACCGCTATCGGTTGAATCCCTGCATTACGATTCACTTGCATTAATTCTGATTGAGGATCATGGGCACTAAACCGTTGTTCGTATTCCTTCAAGCGTAAAATAAGTTCTTCTAAAACAAAACGGGCATATTTATGTTGAACCGATAATTGAATAATCGTTCCCATCATATGAACTTCACGACTTTGCATTGTGAATGTATCACCCTTTCGTCCAGAGCCAGATAACTTTTGAAAATTGATCAATGGTATCAGACTGTTCTATGAAAAAGTAGTTGTTATACATAGTTGCAAGCGAAAACAATTGACTGTTTGCTAAAAAAATTCTCAACCATAGTTACTTGTGGATCATCATTTTTTGTCATTTATCGTTTTGATGAATAATTTGGATATAGAACTTTTTCAAGCAATATCGTACCAAATGAGCAAAACCTATTGCAAAGACGAAAAAGAGGCCAGGCCGACCTCTTTTCATAATTCCTTAATTATCTTTTACCGTGGCCCCAGATACGGTGTCCACCTTAGATGTTGCACCAGAGACGGCATCGACGCCACCACCAACTAATTGTTGACCTGTCTGTTCTAAGTACCAGTCAATAATTGGTTTAATATCTTGTACATATTCATTTATTCCGAGATAATTTCCCTCTTTATCACGAATTGCTTGATAACTGTGAACAACGAACTTATCTGGTCCGTGCGTAGGCACATGAGTTCGTACTACCTCTTGTTTGCCAGTACGTAATTGCTGAATAACCCAAGCTACACCACTATACACTCTTTCTGGGTGGCAGTTTGCGAGCGGACTCCCTACTTGTTCTGGTCGCCGCGATGCTAACATTTCTTCCGCATCATATTTATGATTATAGTATAGGAATTGGTTATTGCTATCCGCATAAGTTAATTCCGCTGGCATGGAATTGAGAAAATAATTAAGTTGATCTACGGTTAAAATACCTCGGTCCAGTTTGACATATGTTTTCCCTTCGACTGCACCTGTTTTTTCTGCTGCTTGCTCTACCCAGTCATCGGCTAACATGTCGACACCTTCAATAGTGGTATCAATTTTGCCAGTAGCGTGTAAATCTTCCGTGCTTGATAAATCCTTCATGCCCTCTGGTGCGTTCAAGACATTCACAACATTGATGAAACGGATGAATTTTTTCAAACAAACTTCTAAAAATTGCACCGTTTGTCCATCTTTTAAATTGCCTTCCTCATCAAAAGCTTTATGGACTTCACCTAATAAAAATTCGTTACCCGGCATAACAACTGCGTTAACTCCAGGTGCATCTAAAATTTGGCGTAAATGTAATTGGGAGCGAGAAGAACCTTGCACATCATAGGAAGCCCCGACAATCATAACCGGTTTCCCATCTAGTGGATGAATTTTAAATGATAACCATTCAATTACGCTTTGTAAAGCAGATGGAATAGTATGATTGTATTCTGGTGTCGCAATAATGACCCCGTCAGCTCCTAAAATCTTTTTATTTAAATATTGGATAGGTTCACTATTTGTTTGGTCATTTGACTGGTTAAACAGTGGTACATCTTTAATGTCTAGCACTTCGATTTCCACTAGTTTTTTAAACTTTTTCGCAATGTACTCTAATAAAAGACGGTTATAGGAAAAATCAGCATTTGATCCAACGATTCCAACGATTTTCATCGAAATATCCTCCTAACGATTTAATTTTCCTCCCATGAAAACTTGCTTCGGTTTGTATGTTGGGGATTGTTGTTAACTAATTGATTAGTAATCTCCACAAAGCGGAGGAATTCATTAAAAATTCCTTCTAGTTCTGCTACCTTTTCTTTATTCGTTAAATTGCCACTTTCATCAAAAGCTTGTAAAGAAAAACCTAATAAAAACTCCGAACCTGGCATAATTCGTGCTTTTAGTTCTGGAACATCGAGCATTTGTCGCAAATGAGTTTGCGCCCGTGATGAACCTAGTCTGCCGTAAGAAGCACCAGTAATCATGACTGGTTTGTCAATAAGTGGTTGCGTAGTATAAGAAAACCATTCTAATGTGCTTTTCAATGCAGCTGGTACGGAATGATTATATTCTGGGGTACTAATAATCACACCATCCGCTTCTACAATTTTATCTGAAAGTTGCTGTACTTCCGCTGGAGCTACCCGATTTTCAGGCTTATTAAATGGAGGTAAATCTTTTATTTCACAAAGTTCAATATTTGCTTTATCTGCAAAATGCTTTTGAATAAATTGTAGCAACATCCGATTCGTTGATTTATCGGAATTCGTTCCAACAATACCAATTAATTTCTTCATTTTTTATTGCTCCTTTCCAATAATATGTATAAGGTAAATTCATGCTTTGGGAACAGGGAAAGAGACGAACGTTAATTTCTGTTATGTAGTGTTGAAAATTCTGTGATCCCAAGTTCACACGATGTTTTTGATACATGTGACCTTCATTTTTTAGGCTACCCTAAAGATTTCTTGTAAAACATTTTTGATTTTAAATAAGTTTGTGATGTTTATCACATAATTTATTATATACCATTAACAACATTAACACAAGGTGAATATTAAAAATTATTTAAAATAAAGATGTAAATAGGTTAACTAAATAGTTTGGCATTCGTTTTTTTTGTAAATGTTTTGAATAGTAATGAAAATTCATGCGGATTATGCCGAAAGCGATAACGAATGACATTGTGCTTTTTTCGAGTATTCACTTAAACTTAAGTGTAATCTAGATTTAATAATTAGAATGCGATTTAGTTCACATTAGATGAGCTAATTTTTCTGTGGTCTTATAAATGCGGGGGGTGAATACGTTAATATTCATTGTTTGAATAGTAGTCTTTGACTAAATGAACTAATCTTTTTTAAAAGTAAGTGGATATTTAAGAACAATGATATTGTGGTAATGAAGTGTTTTTGTTAAAAAAAATACAAAAAAGGGCTTAATATGCCCAGTCTTCCAATTATTTATTTTTTAGCAAGTATAGCTCTTTTTCCAGTTTCGTAATTTTTTCTGAAAGAAAGTCAATATCCTGCATTCTTAATCGATTGGTGTATTCGAATTGGTTACCTATACCTTTAATTAGTTTTTCCATATTCTTGTAATTTCCATTGACTTCATCGAATCTTTCATCAACTTCCACGAATTTTGCATCAATCTTATCGAATCTTTCATCGACTTCCACGAATTTTGCATCAATCTTATCGAATCTTTCATCGATTTCAACGAATTTGCCAAGTACTGCTTCCTTAAACTCTTGTTGTTCCTTCTGCATATGCAGTAGTAATTCATAAATTTTATCCAATTCGTTCACCACCCCTCACAATTATAAGTTGTTTAATTGTAAATGGAAACTAGCGCATAAAATTTGGATATTTTTACATATCGCCTTTATACAACTTGTTAATGTCCACCTCTTTCTTCCAGAAATAAATTAATCAAAAAAATTATACCATATAAGAACATACGTTTCAATCCAAAAACTAAATAACAGCTAATTACCAAAAAAGTCAACTAACGGACATTTTTTATAGCAAAAATATTCCCACTGAAAACTTAGAGTCTTCGGCCTATCAATGGAGACAACCAGCTTAAATTCATTATGAGAAAAGTTTTCGTGCCTGTTTATTTTTTGCACAAATTGACACACTCATTCCAAACAATCTTTAGATAAGAATTCAATTCACCTTATTTTCCTCTGCTGTAAAATACCATTCACGATAACAACGACTAACACAATTATCGTAATCGGGAGAAACCACGGTCCAAAGCCATTCCACCATTGTAGAGCAATAAATACTGATTCATAAAAAGTGAGTGACAGCAATACTAGACTTAAGTTTTTGAGTAAATTTAGAAACTTCCTACTGTGTAAATAAAACTCTTTTACGTTTGAATCATTTAGTCGCGCTGGATAATTGTGGGTTTCTGGGAATCTCTCTAATATTTGTAAAAAAACAAGCATGAAAAGACTGATGCTTGGTGAAAGAATCAATTCCCATTTCGACCCCCAACGATCGATTTCTCCTATAAAATTGTAATGTGCTGGAACTTTATCTGGTAGCTGATTCCATACGAAAATTAAGAAGATGACGGAGCTTAGAAAAATACTAAGTCCAACAATGTCCCAAAGTTTTTCACTCGTTGTTTTCGGAATTTTTAGTTTCGGCCTCTGATAGTTGTTGGACATAAACACCCCTCCAAAAAAAAGATTCGAATACTTCTTTAGAAAATTTAGTCCCTATTTTTTCCTACGCATCCATTTCGGAACTGCTTCACTTGCTTTAAAATTATAGACTGGTTTGATAAATTCTTGTATCTCCACTGTTTCCTCTACCGTTTCCATGATTTCTGCCATTGGCTTATAGGCCATGGGTGCTTCGTCTAGCGTATCTTTCATTACCGAAGTAGTGTAAATTCCTTCCATTGCTTGGTGAAACTCTTCCATGCTGAGCGTTTGCATCGCTTTTGTTCGACTCAATACGCGCCCCGCCCCATGAGGAGCAGAATAATTCCACTCTGGATTGCCTTTTCCTTTAGCAAGGATTGAGCCATCGCGCATATTAATAGGAATAATCAGCCTTTCACCTTTTTTCGCAGAAACGGCTCCTTTTCTTAAGATCATTGCATCTGTATCGATATAATTATGGATCGTGTCAAACCGATCCAATTCTGTAAGTTGCATCTTCTCCAAAATTTTTCTAGCTATTTCTGTACGATTTGCCACTGCATAACTTTGTGCAAGTTTCATATCGTAAATATAGTTCTCAAAACCATCACCCTCTAAATATGCGAGGTCATCAGGAATAACTGGATGTTGTCCTTTATAAGATTCAATAAATGCTTGGATTTCATTATGACGGTTCTCTCTCTTTAATCGATCAATATGTTCCGTTAAATCTTGCCTGCGATGATTAGCAATAGCCAACTTTTGGTAGTAGTTGGCGATTTTTGAGCCAACGTAGCGACTTCCAGTATGAATCGTCAAATAATGATATCCATATGAATCTTCGGATACTTCAATAAAATGATTGCCACCACCAAGAGTCCCTAAGCTTAATAGACTCTTGTTTTCACTTAAAATACTTGCTTTAAAAAGTTCTGGAACGGGGTATTCTGTTTTAATTTGATTAGCACTTTCCTCAGTATGAATATCGATACCACTTGGAACGAATTGACGGATAACTTGGTCAAGTGTATGAAAGTCAATTTTTTTATCTTTTAGTTTCACTGTTAACACACCACAACCAACATCGACCCCGACGAGGTTTGGCACAACTTTATCTTTTAATTTTATCGTTGTGCCAATTACACAGCCTTTTCCAGCATGGTAATCCGGCATAATTCGTATTTTCGTATCTTTTAAAAAGTCTTGATGACATAATTCCTCAATTTGTTTGATCGCAGCTTCTTGTGGGTTGTTAGAATGAATAACTGCTTCAGTTGCCTTCCCCTGTATAGTAATCACAATACATCTCTCCCTGTTATGTCCTAAATAACGTTTTGCAAAAACTTTCTTCATGTATCTTCTCTTACATCCGTACGATTATTTTTAAGAAAAGTTTCATAATAATAAGTTTATCTACTACTAGTTCGTACGGGATATAATTCACTTAGTTTCGCCCATTTCATAATTAACGCGATGTTTCCACTTTTTATTCATTATTAACATTTTAATTTCGTCAAAGTTAAAGATATGTGCTGTGATAAAAAAAATAGTGTGATCTGTTACCTTCAGACGACACTATTTTCTCAGTAATTTACCCTATTATATTTTAAAATCCAATTTAATTAATCCGGCCTCTTTAGCTGAATAGATTGCAATAATCGTAAGCGGCCCAATAATCAAACCGATAATACCTAAAAAATACAGTCCTATCCATAGCCCTGCTAGTGTAGGTAATGTTGGTAATCCAATTTGATCCCCCATCACTTTAGGCTCAACGGTTCTTCTAATGATAAGAAGAATACCCGCTAAAATAAATAAGCCAACGGCAAGTTCCATATCTCCGCTGATTAAATGAAATAAACCCCATGGCGCTAGTACTGCGATAGAACCGATGAATGGAATAAAATCAATTATCCAAATTACTAACGACATAATTAGCGCATTTTTAGGGGTGATAATCATTAGTCCGATATAACTGACAATAAAAATGATTACACTAACTAAAAATTGTGCTTTAAAAAATCCTGTAAAGAAACGTGTCGATCTTTGTAACATATATCGTACTTTTTTCGCGTTTTCTTCATGGAAAAGGTTAAAGAAACTGTCTTTATATTTCGGTAAATCGAGACTAAATAAAAACAACGCAATTAAATAAATAATCGTTACAACTACAGCATTTGGAATTGCTTGGGCCCAACCAGCCAACATGGCCAATGCATCCTGTGCCATATTGGTAGCCCAAGTAATTAACGAAGTATTGAGCTCTTCAATTTCATCAATTACGACTGCTGGTAAGTTAGCAACCGTTTCATTGAAACGAATGATTATTTCCTCTGAATAATCCGTTATTTCAACAAAATAGCCAGGAATTCGTTCAACAAACCGAATTGTTTCATTAATTAAGCGTGTAATGGTTAAATATAGCAGTATTGCTAAAAACAAAATAAACATAATAAAAACTATTACTACGGCTGGAAACCTCTTTTTTAGCTTAAATATGCGAATGACTAAATTGATTAACGGTTCTAGCACAAAGGCAGTGAACAATGCTAAAATAAAGGGCATAAATGCAGCGGAGTGAAAATATAAGAGCGCAATGATTGCAATGAATACTAATCCAATGATAATCCGTTTCGGTGTGAAAAATTTCTTCAACAGAGGGCCCCTTTCCAAACGTTTTATATAATTAAAGTAATTTTATCATATAACCTAAAGGAAGGATAGAAACAATATGACCAAAAACTTTTTTCTATAAAAGATATTTTTCTCTCTTTATTTTCGTTTTAAGATAAACATTTTTCCTATATGTTTTGTTCGATAGGGATTGTTAGTTTTTATCTAAAAATTTCTGTTTGTTTCAGATTTCCTCTAGCAAAATGGCAAAATTCCCTTTTATCTGTCTATAATGTTATTTCCACCTTAGTTGCCTAAATAGAGACTTCATTATATCCCCTTGCTTTTTATATTGAATTTTCAAAGGATAAGCGCTTTAATAAGGATCATATTAAATAGCTAAAACAAATAAACTAATCGGAATTTTTTACATAATAGCGCAATTTTTGGATTTATTTAAATTGAATGCTATCTTAATCGGGGTCTGACAATATTGTGAAGGTGAAGGTGGATAAATTAAACGAGCACAGCCCTGGGTGAGTTGGGAAATTACTATTTCCGGAAATGGCAAAAGAGAAAAAGCCAGTAATAAGTTTTTTGCGGTGCATTAAGGATGGATTTTTTACCCTTTTTGCATAAAAAAGAGAGAATCTGTATCGTAATCATTACATTTTGGATGTATTGACTTATTTTTGAGATTTTTTGTTCTATTACTTTTATACAACTGTAATTGTGTGAATTGTTTTGAAAGTAAGTTCAACTGTTACATTATTAATCTTGATTAAATTACCGTTTTTTTTGAATTAAGTGGGATAGACAAAGTTTTTATCTTGAATAATTCCCACTATTTATAATATTTTTTTACAAAGTGATAAAAGATTAATGTTAAAAGCTGAACAATCAAATACACATTAAATGAATAAAACGATTTCCACTCCTTGAATGTAAATACTTTAAAAATAACTGTCAAATATTCAAAAGCGGTACCAATTGTCGAGAAAACTAAGATGTAAATAAATGTTTTTATTCCAGTTAAGTTGAATTTTTCATAAATATATATAAAAACAATGGCAAATGGACCATATAAAAGGTAGGTTAATAAATCCGTTAAATCAAAGTACTTCGTATCCATTAAATCATACATGTCAAGGCCTGGACCTGCTAATATAAAATCAGCGATTCGGGCGATGCAAGCGGAAAACACAATAAGTAATAAAAATATGGATGAGTGAAATTTACGTTTTAAAAATAATATACTAACATAACTAATTATTAATGAAATAACTAAAAACCATTCATTTTTATCGAAATTATCCGGTAATGGTAAGAGTTTCATTTTATAATCCCTTCTCTAAATAACAGTTTTCGAAATAATTTCTTTGCAATGACGGATATTATAAATAAAGCAATCCAAACTAATAGTAAATGGTGTAACGGAAAATTATTATGTTGGAAAACCTTTGTATGTTTGAGTATCTGTTCACCGATAAAGAGGAAAAATAATGTTAATATAGAATAGCCAATTAGTCGAGTGAGTTTCCACTTTTGTTTTTCCAGTAAATTTACAAATGTTATAATGGTTAACGGAACATATAAAATACTATTTAATTCAAAAGCAACTCTTGCATAATTGTCTTTTCGGATTTCCCATAAATCTAGGTTCACATACAGAATGGACATTAAACTTGTATAACTTAACACTAGTAATAACAAGAGGAACGATATTTCCAATGGATGAATGTATTTTTTGGTGAAAATAAAACTATATAATATTAGAAGTGTTAAACATAATGTTAAAGCGAAAGGCATTAGTCACAGCTCCTTTCTTACAATACATAAATGAAATAAAATGCAATGATTCCTACACTCCCAGTTGTAGACTATTGAACAAACACTTCTATCTCTAGACAATTAAAATATAATAAACAGCACCGTCATTATTAATATGCACACAAAAGAAAAAACCATTCATGGGGGACTGTCCCCAACAATTCGAAAATTTTGGAATTGTTGGGGACAGTCCCCGCCTTTTTTATATATAAGAAACAAATTCATTTACTGGTTTTCGATAACCACGTGGTTTTCTACTAGCTATTTTTTCTTTTCCTAGCGTAATCATCATTACAATTTCATATTTTGGATCAATGGATAATATTTTTCTAACCTCATCCTGATCAAATCCAATCATTGGGCAAGAATCCCATCCGTATTCTTTGGCAGCTAACATAAACATCATTGCTGAAATAGAACCATTACGAATAGCTTCTTCTTTATGAAAAACGTCCCCCCTAGATTCATAAAACGAAACCGTATCATTGACCATATATTCATATTCTTGTTCATCTACAATCCCAAGGAGCTTTAAACCACTATAAATAGTTGCAGCATCATAAAATGCCTTTTTATCGCCTAAAACAATTATAACTGCTGAGGAACTCAACACTTTATATTGTTTATTAGCTGCAACATATAATTTTTCTTTTACATCAGGATTTCGGATTGCGATATAATGTGCATGTTGCAAATTATATGCTGATGGGCTCAATTTTACTATCTCAAAAATTTCTTGCAATTGCTCCTCACTAATTGGATTGTTAGGTAAAAAATTGGACGCTGATCTTCTATCTCTTACTAATTCAAGAAAACTACTCATTTTTACACCCTGCCTTATTTTTGTATGTTTTTTTATGTATGTTTGTGAACATAATCACTATTACTTTATGGGGGACTGTCCCCAACAATTCAAAAGATTCGTAATTAACAAGAACATCCCGCTTCACTCTAAATTTGTTTGGAATAGTTTACCATTTTTCGCGTTGCATACATTGCTGGGATTTTTTTGTTAACATAAATCTTCATGATAATTTGATCAATTTCAAGTGAACGATTGAAATACAAGCAAGCATTAATTAACTTTGACCATTGTTCACCAGTTAATGTAGTAGTATCCACTACAATCGTGTTATTTTTTCCTTTTATTTGAATCGAATGTTTGAAGTTTTTTCTGCCCCCCATTGAACTGACAATCCGACGAATACTAATCATTTCGTTATAGGAGATAAAAACATCATGAAAATAATTATCTACACTCTCACCATCTTTTAAGCCCTTAAACATACTAATTATACCTTTAACAGACTTAATCTCTTGATTCGGTTGTTTCATCATGACTCCAGTTTCGTTCCACTCTGCTCTTACATAACCATTGTCTGAAATTACTTGTGGCAACGAGGGAATCTTAATATAACCAGAGTAATCTTGAAATTTTTGAACCGCCATTTCTTTCATTCCCTTTTTATTTGCTCTAAATGAAAGAAGGTAAAAAAAACAACCAAACTAGTATAATTAAAATTACTCCCGTTTTTTCCCATCCGACTGAGTTAAAAAGATTCTCCATCCAATTCCCCCTCGTATAATATTATTTAGGACATCAATAATTGGCTAGAAAATTAAAAACCTCGCATTCCTAGTATAATCGCTCGGGAGACCAGTTATATTTTTAAAATCACTACAGATTCATCTGAGGTAATTTTTGATCCCCACTCCCATTAATTTGGCATTATAAGATATCCTTCCATAATTATACATACAAAGGCATTAGAAGGTTTCAATATCTTCTCAATCTTTTAAATTGTTGGGGACAGTCCCCCTAAGTTGTTATTTATTCATTAAAATTTCTTTTATTTTATTTGAGTACATGCTATCGAGATTTTTTTGTACATAATGGAAGTTGTCAAGACTAGTTTGCTTTGGGATTCCCATATTCACCCACCTTTTGTCTAACTCTGCAAGTACAAAACGATAATCTTCCTTATCACCTGGATCTCCTACTTCGTTTAAATCTAGCTTCGTCCCATCCTTTAACTCTATGACATAAAAGAAGTCACCCTTTGAATGTGTAAAAGGAAGGTATAATTTTTTACCATATACTCCTGTATCTATGTTAATAATTTCTTCAAAACTATACTGTTTTCCCATTGGATGTAATGGAGAATAATTAATTATTCGATCATCTTTCACTATTGCTACAGAAATAATCATTGTATAAGTAGCCGTTAGCAGAAAAATAAGCAAAAAAGATGCAACTAGTTTTTTCTTCCTTCTAGAGCTCTTATTATCTTTTGGTTTTATATTTAGCAACCTTTTATTCAAATAATATAGTAATAGAAAAACTAGTAGGAACTCGTAGACAAAAATGAATCTGGAATACGGATACTTAAATATCCATAGTAAATAATCATCAGGGACAAATATTGCTTCTTGAGTAAAACCAATAAGAAAAAATAGTCCAATCGTGAAAAAAATAATCCCAACAATTGCAAGTAAGTAAATAAAAATTGATTTAACTATCGTCAAGAGTGCATCTCTCCTAGCCACAGAAATTTTATCGTTATAATATTTTTATATAACAATATTATAAATAGTTACTGAATATCTTATTAAAGAAGAACAAGGATACCTCGAAAATACAGCTATTTTTATTCACTATACTGAAAAATCGGTTTCATGGGTGACTATGTTAAAGATTGGTGTTGATTATCGTTCCACATTTTTTTGTGACGAATGCGAAGCGACAGGAGCAGGCAGACCTTTTAAATAATTCCTATCCCTCACTATTATTTCAACTAATCTGTTGTAACAGATTGTCCAATAACCGCTCTTTCTAAAGAAAAAAATTTACATTACTTATTAGAAATCCAGTAAATCCCCCCGCAATAGGAAATTTGATTATAGTTAACTATAACCCTATCTACTAAATCTGATTTAATTTCCTTTGCAACAAAGTAAAACTCATCTGGATCCCAACTATCCACGTTTTCCAATCGGCAATTCTCAAGAGCTTCTCTACTATCAAATGAGATATCACCAATGAGAATGATCCCTTTTTCTGCTAAAAGGGGTAGCAATTCCAAAATAAAGGAAACTTTATCTTCATCTGACAAATGATGCAATGCATAAGTACTAACGATGTAGTCAAATTTCTCTTCCTTAAGCTCAAGTGGTATGCCATCGTTTATATCCGATTGAATTAACCGAGCATTGGGCATTTTTGCTTTTGCTATTTCTAACATTCGAGCGGAAAAGTCAATTCCAGTTATGATATGCCCTTTTTTATACAACTCAGTAGTTAATACACCTGTTCCAAAGCCAATATCCAATACTTTACTATTTTTGTTTTGCATAATCTCGTTATAGATTACATTAAGAATTTGTTTATAACCTGCGAATGGGAATTTGTTATTTTCCTCAATTATTTGAACCGTCTGATCATAATTGTCTGCCCATAAATCGAACCCATCTTTCTGTAACATAACTTCCCTCCAAAAAATGTAAATAAACTAGGAGCTAAATTGCCGAATTTTTTAACTTTTTATTTGAATTAATCTTAACTAACGGATAAATTCCCGTCAACCTTTTACTTGCACAAAAGAGAATTCAATTAAATAGAAAAACCTAAGAATGCAAGTACCATTATTGACATTCTTAGGTTTTACTTCCACTACCTTGAGTTTGAACAATTAATTTTTCAGACAGCGGTTTTATTAAATTATATTCAAATATTATTTAAGAATATTTTATTGATGATCTTCCGCTGCCATTGCTTCTGCTTTCGTTCGATGGACTGTTCCAAAAGGATGTTCAGGTGGAGCATAAATAGAGTACAATTTAAGTGGTCTTCTCCCCGTATTTACTAAATTGTGCCACATCCCTGCTGGTACCATGATGGCAAAATCATCCGAAACCCTTCGTTCAAAGGTTAAGTTTTCCTTTGTTCTTCCCATTCTTACAATTCCTTCTCCATCCTCTATTCGCAAAAACTGATCTACATCTGGATGCATTTCTAAACCAATGTCATCTCCTGCATTAATACTCATTAAAGTTACTTGCAAATGTTTACCTGTCCATAAAGCAGTACGAAAATTACGGTTGCGCTTCGTAGCGTGTTCAATATTTACAACGTACGGCTCATTACCATAATCCCTCAACTTAATATTCGGATTACTTTGTTGATGACTTTCCCCTTGATATTGATTTTCTCCACGATAATAATTGCTTACTGGTTGAAAATAACCCCAACTCGACAAGGATCTATCTGTTGCCTGCGTTGGAAAATAAACAATACTTGGATATGGTTGTGAACAATAGTAAGGAATATAATACAATTTACCCACTCCCTATTAATTTTTTCACCATATCGTATGCAAAATTAAGGAGATAGGTACATATATCCAACGGGGAAATACAGTAAAATTATGGATTGTTAATACATGCATAAGAATGTTGTCCACATCTTATATTAAGTCCGAGGTGAATATTATGAAAAAAAGAACGTTTGAATATGCTTTTCTTATTTTTACTTCGGTTGTTGGTATATTTTTATTACCGTTTTTAATCGTGAAACGCTCATTCAAAGACTGGTTAATCGTATATTTAGTGAGTGTTATTGGTAACTCATTGTTTGACCGTTACTTTGTGTCCAAAGGATTTTTACAATATAAAATTCGCCCATTTAAGAAAAAGCTTGCCATTCACGCGCCATTTAATTATATTCATTATCCAGTAATGCTGCTTTATTACAACCAGGTAACTTTAAATAGCAAGCTACCCGCTATGTTATTAAAACTACTTCCTTTCGTGATCCCACAAGTAATACTCGAAACAATTGCGGCGAAAAAAACGAAATTAATCACTTGGAGAAAAGGTTGGTCATGGTACCATTCTTTTGTTAGTATGTCCTTGAAGCTATTTTTGTGCAGACTTATTATTGGATTTGTGAGGATTATTAACAATCGGGCAGTTGCCACAAAGGATAGTTAGTTTAAAATAGTATTTTAAAATACTTTTATAAATATGAAAAAACAGTTAAAAAATTGGCTTCCCCATCCAATATAGATGCACCAAAACGTGTTGTACGAAAAACATGAAAATTTAGTTCCCACACGACTTTCGCCCACAACCGATTCACCAAAAAGGGACATGACCAAAATAATTCACCAATCCATCAACTTGCATGAAAATAATTCTCCTTATAAAAGGGCTAGCCATCACGCTTGGCTAGCTCCACTATTATTTAACCACTCCTCTTTTCTACAATTCTTCTAACAAAAGTACTTTACCATCCGTTGCATTCACACCATAATCGCTATCCAATTTGCCACATAAAACGAATTGGTTTTCAGCTTTATCATAGACGTAGTGCGGTTTTAATTGTACACTTGCTTTCAACTTTTCATATGCTTCCTGTTTCGAAACGACAACCTCACCTGTACGTGCAAATTTATTTATTGAGGAAATCCACTCACTACTGTCTAGATAATTTTCAACGGTGTAAGTTTCACTATGAATAAACACTTTCATTTTTCGTTTAAAAACTATTTCCTTTTCCTTCATTGCCAATAAAGTGGCGAGAAGGTAATTTTTATCCCGTTGCAATGATTTTAATTTCCAAACTCCACTGTCATGAGGGAATTTTTTTCGTAAAAAGTCCAAGACCGCTTGCATACAGTACTCTATATCGCGTTCAGAAATTGGAAACGATTCTCGTGCTTGTTCGCCCTTATATGCCATTTCTTCCGTAATTTCTTCAGTGATATTAACTTCTTTCCTCTCAAAAGGTTCATCAAGTGGCTTATCCCATTCCATCAACTTATTCATTTCTACCTTTGCGCTGTAATTATCTATTTCTAACGGGATTGTTTGAGTTCCATTATTGCGCACATAAATTTCTTCAATGGCATAAAGCGGAACAAGCTTTTGCTGTTCATACAGTGGAAACTCGATCAATTTCGTTTGTTCCATTGTGATTGGCTCAATTTTATCCAATGTTAGTGAAAATGGTTCTTCTCTAATTAGTTCATAAGCAGGGAAATGAGCATTTGCTGAAAAGAAAAGGAGTTGCCCCTTTTGATTAACTTTTATTTCAATAAGTCCTGTAGGAGAAATCGGAATGCCATCCACACATTCTGCAAATTGGTATTCCCCACCTTTATAACGGTGTAAAACAAACTGTTTATGATAAACTAATCCAGTTTCCAATTCCACCCATTCTATAATAGCTTCTTCACTTAAAAGTTCGATACTTTGTTTAGCATAAGTTTTTCCTTTAACAAAAATAATGCTTAAGAATTTGTTTGTAGTCAAATCCACCTCCACAACGGCAGTGCCCTTTGGATTTAAATCTTCCTCTATTTTCGTAATTTGTGTTGGATACCATTCCATCGTTATTGTGTAGAAAGTCTTTTTTTCAAAGTTAAGTTTCCTATTAAAACTATAATTATGTAAATAGTAATCATGAAGTCCTAACCTTGTTTTCGTATGATTGATTATTTTTTCTGTTGCTTTATTCATCGTTTCCCCCCAGTAACCCTTTGGTATTATTCGAAGTTATTTTACTTCGTATAAAATTATCCATCCAATAGTTAAAGTTGTTTTTAGCAAATTCACGAATCATTCTCTGAAAAAAAGCCACCTCGAAAGGCGGCTATGCTCGTTCATTTTGTTCCGTTTATTAATAGGCTGTCCAACCGCCATCAGCAGCTATGACGACTCCGTTCACATAGCTAGAATCTTCCGTTGCTAGGAATAATGCTATTGTTGCAATTTCAGAAGATTCCCCCATTCTTGGGTTCGCATTTATTCCTGCTGTTGCCCTTTCCATTCCGAACGGATCTGGATTACTCATTGTTGTACCAATATTCGTGTTGACTCCACCTGGAGCAATTGCATTACAACGAATACCTTTCGTGGCATATTGAAATGCAACATTTTTTGTCATTCCGATAACAGCATGTTTTGCGGAAGTATAAGTTAGACCAGCACGAGAACCATATAACCCAGCAACAGATGCCGTATTAATAATTACACCCTTTCCTTTTTCTAAGAAAATCGGTAATGCCTTTCGAATTGCGCGCATGACACCTTTGACATTAATAGAAAATACTCGATCCCATATTTCATCGGTGACTTTTTCAGCAGGGAGGAAGTTATCCATAATACCGGCATTGTTAACTAAAATATCCAAAGTTCCATAAGTACTTACAGCAGTATTAATCATACTTTCGATATCTTCTTCCTTAGCGACATTAGTAACAACAGCAATGGCTGTTTGTCCTTTTTCAACAATGTGAGAAACTGTCTCTTTTAATGCCGTTTCATTTATATCCGCGGCAACAACTTTTGCACCTTCTTTTGCAAAAAGATATGCAATTTCTCTTCCCATTCCAGATCCAGCACCAGTCACAACTGCAACTTTGTCTTTTAACCTCATACTACTTAACGCCTCCTTTGTTTTATGCGCTTACAAAACTATTTAAGTACTTAGTTAATAGTTTCACAATAACATTATACCAAAATCGCTGAATAATATCTATAATATTAAAAATATATTTTTAAATAACATAATTATTATATGAAACTAGTTTAAGTTTAATAGTTCTTTGTAATAATGTAATATTTTGTAAAATCGTGATCCCTAACGCAATATATTATAAATCCCCCTAGCAAAACACTTTAACGCTTTAAAGCGGTGGGGGACTGTCCCCCAGTTTTTACGCTTTATTATGTTACATAATTTCTGTTATAATGATTTTATGTAACATTGTATGGAGGCGGCTTCTTTGAAATTTGTTGATCCCATTCGTGATATTGAGAAAATTAATGCGATGCGGGAAGTTTTGCAAAATTCTTCAGATAGAGACTTGTTATTATTTGTTATCGGAATTAATACCGGGATAAAAATAAATGATTTGCTTTATTTAACTGTTAAAGATGTTTCAGATGGAAAGAAGGCAAAAGAATTCATTTATTTAAAAGAATCTAGTACAGATCAGTGGAAGGCTTATTATTTAAATAATCGAGTAAAATTGGCCCTAAAGTGTTATTTAGCAAATCATTGCTTACTACTAGATGATTATTTATTTCAATCAAAAAAGGATAAACAACCAATTTCGCGACAACAGGCATACAGAATTATTAACCATGCCGCTAAAGAAGTAGGGGTTCCAGGAAATATCGGGATGCATACGTTGAGGAAAACATTCGGTTATCATGCTTATAAAAAAGGGGTTGCCATATCGATTATTATGTCCATTTTTAATCACCATTCGCCAAAAGAAACTTACCGTTATTTAGGAATAGATAAAAATGAAGAAAGATTTATAAAAGTAGATGTGAATTTATAATTTCATTGTCACATTATTTCATTAGCATGCAAAGATTTGGATGATAACAGCAGAAAAACAGCTCAACTCCGGTCGAAAATAGAGACATTGTAGTTTCGCACCTGAAAAAGCGACAATAAAAAGGGAAGCTACTCCTAGCTCCCCCATTAAATTATTCTATTTCGTTATTATCTTGATTTGTGTCCTCTATAAAAAATGGACCTTTAATTTCGATATGTTTTAATTCAGAAACGATTCCATCTGCAACTTTCACATGGAGTACTTCTTTGTCTTTCATAAATTTAAAAACCCCATTATCAAAATCAGTACCTACTTCCTTAAAGAAAATTCCTTCATAAATGGAGTTGTTAGAATGTTTGAATTCTAGTCGATACTTGTTTCCATCTTGTTCTAAGTAGGCACGAACACCTTTAACAAACTGTCCTTCTTCATCTGGGATATAACGTGATACAGAAACGATATGCAAATCAACAAAAGGAATTTCATGAAGCAATGTATTAATTAATGAGCCTTTCGTTATTTGCTCCCAACGACTTTGAGCTGTTTGACCAAGTATAATTTGTGTGATGTTTTTTTCTCGTGCAACTTCAGTAATTACTTTAGAAACTGGTCTTTTTTCATTGTCTTTTAAAATAAAATGGGCAACGTCATGCTCTTTAGCCAATTGTTTCCATCTGTCAATATAAAAGATTCTCTCGGCATCCATTTCATCTAACGGGTTTGGATCAACCGTTAAAATAAAAATGGGACATTCGAGCATCTTTGCAATTTGACAACCGCGTCGGATAAGTCGTTCACCGTTTGGTCCGTAATAAACGCAAACAAGAATACTTTCATCCATCCGACTCTTCCAGTTTTTCATAAGAGATTTCACCTCAGTGTAATTTTAAATGCACCAATATCTTATAAACTATGTATGACTATAGCCTATGCTACAAAAACAGTCAATCATAAATTTTATCCAACGAGCATTCATGCAAAGAAACATTTTACGACAATAATAAAGATAGAGTGGGAAAATTACCAATTGACAAATACTATTTTTAAGGAAATAAGTTACCCCCCTTATACATAATTCTAAAAAAGTTATACATTATTTAACAAGGTTTCAAAGAAAATTTTAAACATTAACAATTAAACAAAGAGGACATACTTCATAAGAGGGATTTTGATGTAAGGAGGAGATGTGATGTCTTGGATATTAATAAGTATCTTTTTACCAATGGCCTTTTGCTTAGTCATTCCATTTTTATATAAATATTTTAATAAACGACTACATACTGGTTGGTTCGTGTTGTTCATACCTGCTATTATATTTGTTAGTTTTTTACAGTATATCCCGATTGTCGCTAGCGGAGAAACGGTAAGTTATACAATAGCTTGGATTCCGTCGTTAGGAATAAATTTTACTATGTATTTGGACGGATTGGCTTTGCTTTTTGGACTTCTTATATCTGGAATGGGTGCATTAGTAATACTTTACTCCATTTTTTACATGTCTAAAACACGGGATGCGCTTCATAATTTTTACATTTACTTGTTGCTCTTTATGAGTGCGATGCTAGGCTTAGTTTTTTCCGACAACATCCTTATTCTTTATGGATTTTGGGAGTTAACGAGTATCTCTTCGTTTTTACTAATTGCATATTGGTTTGAAAGAAAAAGCTCACGGAGTAGTGCATTAAAAGCACTGCTAATCACTGTTTTTGGTGGACTCGCCATGTTTGCCGGATTCATCATGCTAATAATTATTACAGATACATATAGTCTTCGAGAAATGATCGATCAAGTTGGAAATATTCAACATCATCCTTTATTTATTCCGGCTATGTTATTGATTTTACTTGGGGCTTTTACAAAATCAGCCCAGTTTCCATTTAGCATTTGGTTACCGGATGCAATGGAAGCTCCAACCCCGGTCAGTGCCTACCTCCATTCAGCAACAATGGTGAAGGCCGGACTGTATCTCGTTGCACGTTTTACTCCGATTTTTGGTGGGAGTGGTGTTTGGTTTTGGCTCGTTTCCGGTATCGGTCTTGTTACATTACTTTACGGATCTTTACGTGCGGTTCGACAAACAGATTTAAAAGCGCTGTTAGCCTACTCGACTATTAGCCAACTTGGACTAATTATGTCGCTATTAGGAATTGGTTCGTTAGCGTTAAGCTCTAGTTCAGGTGAGAACTCTATTCTTTATGTAACTGCGATGTTAGCCGCCGTTTTCCACCTATTTAATCATTCAACCTTTAAAGGTAGCTTATTTATGATTGTTGGTATTATTGACCATGAAACAGGTACTAGGGATATTCGTCGGTTAGGCGGTTTAATGAATCTCATGCCAATATCCTTTACGATTATGACTATTGCTAGCTTCTCAATGGCTGGGTTACCTCCATTTAATGGATTTTTAAGTAAGGAAATGTTTTTTAAAGGGGTTTTAGATGCGGCTGAAGTAGGAATATTGGGGATGGATTTCTTAGGAATTCTATTCCCCATAATAGCTTGGATAGCTAGTGTCTTTACATTTATCTATAGCATGATATTAGTATTTAAAACATTTACTGGGAAGCACCATGCTGAAAGACTACCGAAAAAAATTAGTCGTGAAGCTCCGATTGGAATGTTAATTTCGCCAATTATCTTATCATCTTTAATAGTGATTATATTCTTTTTCCCTAATGTATTAGCGGCGTATATTTTAAAACCTGCTATATGGGCAGTGTTTCCGACGATAACAGGGGACTTGAATATTTATATTCGTGCTTGGCATGGTCCAACGATAGAATTGTATATGACTTTAGGGGTTATTGTAGTTGGAACGGCCCTTTATTTAGCAACAAAACGATGGAACCAAGTTTTTAAAGTGTATCCAGAAAAATTATCATTGAACTATTTGTATAATTTATCGATTGAAAAATGGGAAAAATTTGCTATTCAATTTACTAATCGATATATGACAGGATCATTACGAAGTTACCTTATTTATATTTTAGGGTTTATTACGATTATTTTAGCTGGAATGATGTGGATTACTGGTGATATCCGTTTTGATTTTTCCAATAATGCCAACATTTCCGTTTATGATGTCGGCTTAGTTATTGCAACCATTATGGCTGCTTTTGCTGTGATGTTTACAAATAATCGGATTACAGCCATTGTCGCATTAGGTACGGTAGGCTATCTCGTAGTGATGTTCTTTGTTGTGTTTCGCGCTCCAGATTTAGCGCTCACACAAACGGTTGTAGAAACTGTAACTACTGCATTGTTTTTACTCTGTTTTTACCATTTACCGAAACTTGGTAAGAGAATGGAAAAAATCACATTCAAACTCACTAATTTTCTTATTGCACTAGGGGTAGGAATTACTTTTACTATTCTTACTCTCGCAATTAATGGGCATAAGTTATTCCCATCTATTGCCGATTTTTTTGAGGACGCCTATACTTTAGCCGGTGCAAAAAATATCGTTAATGCCATCTTAGTAGACTTCCGTGGTTTTGATACGATGTTAGAAATTTCTGTATTGACGATTGCCGGCCTAGGGGTTTATACACTTATACGACTTCGTGTAAAAGGAAGTGAAAGTAAATGAAGCCAAATGATGTAATGCTACATACTGTGGCAAAGTTTTCGTCCGTCATCATCCTCACCTTTTCTATCCATTTATTTATGGCGGGGCACCACGAGCCTGGCGGTGGGTTTATTGGCGGACTAACAACCGCTTCCGGTATCGTATTATTGTTTCTTTCCTTTGATATCGAGACAGTTAGAAAGAATATTCGCCTTGATTTCACGAAAGTTGCTGCAACCGGAGTAATAATCGCGATTATAACGGGAATGAGTGGCCTTCTTTTTGGTGATAACTTTTTAACTCAAACATTTGGCTACTTAAATTTACCTATATTCGGAAAAACTGAGGTAGCAACAGCGGTTCTTTTTGATACAGGAGTGGCACTTGCAGTTATTGGGACAGCAGTTAGTATCATTTTATCGATAAGTGAGGATTTTTCATAATGGAATCTTTATTAGCTTTTCTTATTGGTATTTTATTTTTCATAGGAACTTACTTATTGTTGTCCAAACAGATGCTGAGAATTATTTTAGGCTTATCTTTAATTACCCACGGTGTTAATTTGCTTATCTTAATGTCTGGTGGTCTAAAAAAAGGTGCGCCACCGCTACTTAGTGAGGTTGGGGCATTTACAGATTCAATACCACAGGCATTAATATTAACCGCTATTGTCATAAATTTTGCTGTAACTGCTCTATTATTAGTGTTGAGCTATCGTACGTATAAACAATATCGTACAGATGATATGGAACAGCTGAGGAGAAATGATGATGAATAATTTATTAATTATCCCAATTATCCTTCCGCTTCTAGCTGGAATGATATTAATATTGTTTAAAAATAAAATTGCTTTTCAACGCATTGTAAGTACTCTTGTCTTATTCGTCACGGGAGGAACAGCAGCTTATTTCATTCGTACTGTTGAATTGAACGGCATACAAACATTGCAATTAGGAGGGTGGCAAGCACCATACGGGATTGGATTAGTACTCGATATGTTCAGTGCTTTACTACTTTTAACAACAAGTATCGTTGCTTTATGCTGCCTTATTTTTGCTTTTAAGACGATGGAGCATGCGCGACAAATCCATTACTTTTATCCGCTATTCTTATTTTTAATTACTGGTGTCAATGGATCTTTTTTAACCGGTGACTTATTTAACTTATATGTCTTTTTTGAAGTACTATTAGTAGCATCTTATGTACTAATATCTCTTGGCGGAGAAAAACTTCAATTACGTGAATCGATGAAATATGTTATTACGAACGTTGTGTCATCCTCCCTCTTTTTAATTGGCATTGCTTACTTATACTCTGTAACAGGAACATTGAATTTAGCTCATCTTTCTGTCCGAATAGCTGAAGCAGGCCAAGATAGTTTAATTACTATCATCGCCATATTATTCCTACTTGTTTTTGCTATTAAGGCAGGATTATTATTATTTTATTGGTTACCAGGTTCGTACAGTGTTCCACCGACAGCCATTGCCGCAGTATTTGCTGCATTATTAACAAAAGTAGGCATTTATTCGATTTTTCGTATGTTCACACTAATTTTTTATCACGAACTAGCAATCACCCATATTCTTATCGGGGCATTAGCGATAGCTACAATGGTACTTGGCGCTATTGGGGCAACTGGTTATTGGGATATAAAAAAAATACTTACTTACAATGTTGTTATTGCTGTAGGATTTATTTTTGCAGGCTTAGCATCTTTTACAGTAAATGGTTTGATGGGTGCTATTTATTATTTGATTCACGATATGATTATAAAGGCACTATTATTTTTAATCGGTGGGGTCGTTATTTACCTTACGGGTACTAGTGATTTAAAACAAATGAGTGGACTCATTCGAACACATCCTTATTTAGGTTGGATGTTCTTTATTTCTGCATTATCGTTAGCAGGGATTCCTCCACTAAGTGGTTTTCTCGGAAAGGTATTTATTACGCGTGGTTCCTTTGAAGCTTCATACTTTCTCTTAGGTGCAATCGGACTAGTCGTTAGCTTAATGACTTTATATTCGATGATGAAAATTTTTATGAATGCCTTTTGGGGGGAGACTATTTTAAGCGAAGAGGAAGAATATGGTACAACTAAAGGTACAGTAATTCCAATTGCTGTTTTAACCTTTTTGACGCTTTTCCTCGGGATCGGTGCCGAATTGGTTATGCCATATGTAAAAATTTCTGCCGAATCACTTTTACAACCAAATCTGTATATAGAAGCAGTATTTAACGAAAACCCAATTCCTTAAAATTAATTAGGAACACTAGAAATGGGGTGGTTCAAATCGCAATCCAAATTTTAATTAATTTATTCGTTGCATTTATATGGATGTTTTTTCAAGATGATTGGAGTTCTTTATCTTTTGTAAGTGGGTATTTTGTCGGTCTTGTTGTTACTTTTTCCATCAGGCGGTTTTTCAAGCGTCCATATTATGTTTTTATGATTATTGCGCTAGGGAAATTGTTTATTATTTTTATTAAGGAAACGATTAGTTCTAGTATTCTTGTATTAAAGCAAGTGTTACGGCCGAAAATAAATGTAACTCCTGGAATTTTTAAATTAGAGACTTCCCTGGAAGGCGATTTAGAAGTAACTTTACTTGCCATGTTAATCACTTTAACACCTGGTTCCGTCGTAATGGAAATTACACCAGATTCAAAGGTTTTTTATATACATGCAATGGATATTCCTGAATCTAGAGATGCTGTATTTAAATCGCAAAAGGTATTTGAAAAGGCAATTAAGGATGTGACAAGAAAGTAATGTTTAAGATTATTATGATCACTTCACTTTGTATTTTAACTGTATCGGTGTTACTAAATGTATATCGGGTAGTGCGAGGTCCATCTTCATCCGACCGAGTACAAGCGTTAGATATTATCGGGATCAATTTAATAGCCGGAATTGCAATCTTCTCTGTTATATTAAAAACCCATGCGTTTTTTGATTTAATTTTACTTATCGGTATTTTGTCCTTCGTTGGAACGATTGCTTTTTCCAGATATATTGAAAGAGGTGTTGTCATTGAGCGAAAGCGCTGAAGTCATCGCTGCCATTTTTATCTTTTTAGGAACGGTCGTAAGTTTAATTAGTTCTGTTGGGAATTTACGGTTACCTGATGTATATACTCGTGCCCACGCTGCATCGAAGAGTACGACATTAGGTGTAATGGGTGTTCTTATTGGCACATTACTATATTTTTTAATATCTGAAAGCTTTTTTAGTATCCGGCTAATCCTCGGAATGCTGTTTGTGTTTTTAACAGCACCGGTTTCTAGCCATATGGTGATTCGCTCTGCTTACCGTGCTCAAGTCCCTCTAGCGGAAATTAGTGTTCAAGATGAGCTGAAAAATTACTTTGGCAATGGGAAAAAAGAAGTTGGTAAAAATTGACATTATTTGAGATTCTTCTTGAAGAGCCTCTCCTTCATTTGGACTATTCATCATCCCACTGATGGATATACACAACTTTATATTAGCGTACTTGCCTTTTAAAAGTATTGAAGTGGGATTTTTCCCCAGATTGAGTGGAGGGCCTTCCATCCTTAACGAAAATGGTCTTTAGCGACGGAGAAAAATATTATTCTCTTTGCTCCAGTATTCTGCAGTAAAGTTTTTGTAAAATAGTAAATTATGGTAAGTGTTATTATGAAATTCAGCCAATTAATGTTGGCTCCTTTTTATAGTGACTATAAAAGGTAGCAATAGATATGAAATACAATTTCTTTGCTCACTATTTAACATTTAGTTTTCGACATATAATGTTCAAAAAAATGTTAGTGTTGCAAGATTATTATTGTAGTATAATTTTTTGTTAATAAGTTATTTTTCAGTTACTAATTCTTACTAATTCTAAAAGTGAAAAAGGAGACTTCATCGTGCTTTCAGTAAAACATATAAAAAAAAGTTACACGACAGGTGACTTTACGCAAACCGCTTTAAATGATATAAATTTAAATTTCCGAAAAAGGGAATTTGTAGCGATTCTCGGAACAAGCGGCTCAGGAAAAACCACTTTCTTAAATGTTATTGGCGGATTAGATCAATACGATAGTGGAGATTTAATTATTAACGGGAAATCAACAAAAGATTTTAAAGATGTTGACTGGGATGCATACCGTAATAATAGTGTTGGTTTTGTTTTTCAAAGTTATAATTTAATCTCCCATTTAAATATTATTAGCAATGTTGAAATGGGAATGACGCTAAGCGGTGTTTCTGCAAAGGAGAAGAGAAGGCGTGCCATCGAGGTTCTTGAAAAGGTTGGCCTAAAAGATCATCTCCACAAAAAACCGAACCAACTTTCCGGCGGACAAATGCAACGGGTTGCAATCGCTAGAGCTTTAGCTAATGATCCAGACATCATTTTAGCAGACGAACCGACAGGAGCACTTGATTCTCAAACTAGTGTGCAAATTATGGAACTCATTAAAGAAATTGCCCAAGATAAATTAGTTATTATGGTTACCCATAACCCAGAATTGGCCAAGCAATATGCGAACCGAATAGTGCAATTTAAAGATGGACAGGTCGTTTCGGATTCTAATCCATTAGTCGTAGAAGACGAAAATAAAGAATACGAACTAAAAAAGACGGGGATGAATTTCTTTACCGCACTAAAACTATCCGCAAATAATATTAAAACAAAAAAGGGAAGAACGTTTTTAACATCTTTCGCTTCAAGTATTGGAATAATTGGCATTGCCCTCGTTTTATCGCTTTCTAACGGTTTTAATAAAAAAATTGATGAATTTGAAGTTGAATCTCTTTCAGCTCTCCCTATTACGATTTCCCAATCAACGGTAGAAATTGATCCGGAAATGTTACAGGAAAACTCGATGCTCGGAAAAAATAGGGATGAGACAACTTTTCCCGACGAAAAGGCCGTCTACCCTGTTGAGCCAATACAAGATAAAATCACCCACGAGAACAAATTAACGGAGGAATACGTTGAACATATTGAACAGCTTAATCCATCGTTAGTAAATGGGATTTCCTATACGAGACTAATTAATATTAATCTATTAAAAAAATCAGGAAATACCGCAACGATGGTAAAAACAAATACAAATCCGTTTGGTAATGGTGGATTTATATCTTATCCGAAATCTCTTAATAAAGACCAAGCTGACTACTTAAAAATAAATTATGACTTGTTAGCCGGAGATTATCCGAAAGAAATGAATGAAATTATATTAGTCGTTGACAACAAAAATCAGGTAAGTAAAGATATCTTACAAGCATTTGGCCTAAACTACGAGGCAAATTCCATAGACTTTGATCAAATTATCGGAACAGAGTACAAAGTAATCTTGAACAATGATTTTTATCAATCGATAGGTGGCCTATTTACTATAAATGGGAATCCACAAAATTTAATCGAGCTTTGGAATAATAAAAATGCTGTTGACTTACGAGTAATAGGTGTATTAAGACAAAAGGAAGAAATTGATATATCCGTTATTCCACCGGGCTTTATTTATTCGGATGAATTGGCAAAATTTTTATTAAAGGATGCAAAAGAATCTAATATTGTTGTTCAACAAAAAAAGGCTGATTACAACGTACTAACTGGAGAAGGCTTTGACTTAAATAATAATGATGACTTGAAGAATAAAGAAATGCTACTAGCAAGTTTAGGGGCAACAGATATACCATATATGATTGCTGTCTATCCGAAAGACTTCGATGCGAAAGATGATATAGTCTCCTATTTAGATAAATTTAATGAAGGAAAAGCAGAAGAAGATAAAGTTGCTTACAGTGATTTAGCAAGTAATATCACCAAATCAACAGGAGGAATAATGAGTGCTATAACTGCTGTATTAATTGGCTTCTCAGCTATTTCACTAATTGTCTCTTTAATTATGGTTGGTATAATTACGTATATTTCTGTATTAGAAAGAACAAAAGAAATTGGGATTTTAAGATCTTTAGGAGCTCGTAAAAAAGACATTACACGCGTCTTTAATGCGGAAACATTTATTATTGGCGTGAGCTCAGGTCTCCTTGGAATCATGATCGCAGTAGTATTAATTTTTCCAATCAATATTATTATTGAAAACTTTAGTGGCTTAGAAACTGTGGCAAAACTAAATCCGCTACATGCTATTTTACTAGTTGTCATTAGCTTACTCCTAACAATTCTTGGGGGTAGTATTCCAGCTAAAATGGCTGCTAAAAAAGACCCTGTAGAAGCATTAAGGACGGAATAACTTCGGTGCATTATGAGAGATAATATATGAAACATGGAAATGGATGGAACCTTTTATCCAAGTAATTATAGTTTTATTGAAGTAGTTAAAAACCGGGCGCTTATACATCTAGTAGGGCGCCCGTTAAAAGTTAAGTTGCAAAAAATCACAAATCGATTATGACACAGTCTGCACTTCTTCATCATTTCGATAATAAAAAGGCTGAATAAACTACCCTCAACCTCACTACCTAGTTAATTTTAAACTTGATCCTTTTTTAGCAACTTCTGAAAAAAACGATAATGAAGAATAACTAAACAAATAAGAAATGGATAAGCAATAATTGAGTACCAAATATTCCACTGATAATATTTTATAAATCCAAACTTATACGACAGCAATTCAAACGCTACAGTGACGAAAGTAAACAATAGTATATATAGAAATTTCTGTTTTACTGACTTATTAAAAGGAAATAGGTTTAATAAGATGATATTAGTTGCAGAGTATAATAATATTTGTCCAATTAAAGCATTTATTTGTATCCCTGGTTTATCCAAGACGTATATTTTGAATCTTTCTGCTACGATATCAATAATGAGCCCTAATAGTATTGCAAACAGAGACGTCGCATACATTTCCTGCCGCTTTATTTTTTTGGGGATGATAAAAGCCACTAATCCTATTACGATACATGAAATATACATAAAAATGATTTGTGGTTCCAATGGTAATCCCCCTTCATAAGTTATTCTCCTATATTGTTCAAACTATTATTTCATTCTATTCGTCTTCACTCGTAAAAAAATTTTTCATCTCTAATTTCCAGAAGAAAAATTGGTATGTTGCACTACGAAATCCTTTCAATTTTGAGGTTGCTTTGTTCACAAATGATGTTCTTATAATACTGCGAACGAATAGAAAATTGAGCAAATTGTTCATGAGTTGTACTAGTAAACCAAGGGAAATTATTTTTAATAAAAGTTAAGTCTTCCGGTAAATGAGGACTGACCCAATCATATAGTGTATTAGCCAATTGTTGTAATAATTGACAAGTCGCTTCATTCGCAGAAACCATATATACATTCGCTGGAGGACCTAACGTTTTCGTATTCGCCCACTCTTTTGTTTGAAAAACTTCCAGTATATAGGGCACAAATAGTTGGATAATATTTTTGTTATAGTTTAATTCTTTTCTAGTTATAAAATAGAATTTGTCTGAATGATCACAAAGGATTTTTATCAATTGTCTGTATGTTTCCCCAGTTGGATTTTCTTTTAGTTCCCAATTTTCTATTTCCTTCATCTTCCTCATCCCCTTTATATCAACATTCGCTTAACCAATCAAAAAGTTGTTTTTTAACTCCACTTTTTTAATCACTCTTGCTGGGTTACCGCCGACCACTACATTATCCAGCACGCCTTTCGTAACACTGCACCAGATAGATTGTACAATTCCCCTGCTATCATTTTTTCTTTTTCTGTTTTCATAGGTTCCACCTACTTTCTATTTTGTGAAAAAAGTACTTTCTATTATAGTTGTGATACGAAACATGCCATATCTTTTACGAAACTTGCTTTCTTTTTAAAAAATTATTCAGTGTTTCAGTGCTTAGTAGCATTACCGCTGTGATTAACACAACAATAGACGGGAAAATACCGATTGTTGTATGTGTAGCAATTAAACCTAATAGGGGTGGCAAAAAAGTACTACCAGTATAAGAAATTGCCATTTGATAGCCCATAATTGTTTGTGAATGCTCTCGTCCAAATCGTGCCGGGGTTTCATGGAGCATCCCTGGAAATATCGGTGCTAATCCTAAGCCAACTAACATAAAACCAATTAATGAAAAAACTGCTGAAAATGGTAAAATGAGAAGCGCTGTGCCTAATAATGCTATTATTTGTCCTATCCGAATAAGTATGCGGTTACTTACTCGGAAAGTAACAAAGCCAGTTATTAATCTGCCAACAGTGATGCCTCCATAATATAATGAAACCCAATGAGCTGCTATATCTGCAGACAAGTCTTTTATATTTACTAAATAACTGCTTCCCCATAGACCAACGATTGCTTCAACTCCACAATAAAGCAGAAAAGAAACGAGAGCTAATTTCACTCCTTTTATTTGCAACGGTTTAATCTTTATCGTTTCCTGTATATTACCCTCTTTACGAAGATGATCTTCCTTGATTGTCGATAAATTATGTTCTTTTCTAATTTTATTCCATATTGGTAGTGTAAAAAAAAGAATAATTACTAGTGCAAATTGAATTCCTGAAATAGCATAATAACCGTCTCTCCATGAGTGGTGCTCTTTAATAAAAGTAGCCATAATGATTGGCCCGAGTGTCGCGCCTACTCCCCAAAAGCTATGTAACCAACTCATATGGTGAGCCTGATAATGTGTAGCAACATAATCATTTAATCCAGTATCCACAGCCCCTGCACCTAATCCTAAAGGAATTGCACAGAAAAATAACCAGATGACTGACGTAGAATAATAAAATCCTAGTAATGCACCCGCTGTCATTAACACACTAACAAAGGTAACTTTCCCAGTCCCAAACCGCTTTAACAGTCTTCCACTAACTAAGCTGGAGACAATCGTACCTCCTGCAATCGCCATAAAAAGATACCCAGCAGTATCTAATGAGGCACCAAGTTCTGGCTGCATTACTGGCCATGCAGCTCCTAATAAAGAATCAGGCAACCCTAAGCTAATAAAAGCTAAATAAATAATGATTAAAAGAAAAATAGTCATATGTCATACCTCGTCTTAATTTTCGTGTTTTCAAATTATATATTTTTCGATTTCTAGTATAAATTACTTGTTAATTTTTCTTTCATAAAACATACCCCGACAAGGCCAATTATACAAAAAATAACTGGTGTAAAAAATCCGTAATAATAACCGAGAGTAATACTCTCCGATAAAGGCTGGAAGTAATCTAATATATTACCAAATATGCTTGGCAGCAAAACAGCACTTAGAAACCCTCCAGTATTAGCAAAGCCAGTAACAATACCTGCTTCTTTCATGGAAAAAGTTTGACGAACAGTAGCAAAAGTTAAAGAGTTGGAGCCAAAGCTAAAACCAATCATAAAAAAGAGGAAATACAAAATCGGTAATGAGGGCTGCCCATCAAAAATAAGTATTGCAATCCAACAACATAGGTTGGAAAGATAAAAAATGAGATACAATCTTTTTATCATACCTAACTGGCTAGATATCCAGCCAATAATTGGTGCACCCATTAAAGCTCCGACAAGACTTAATAAAATAAGTTGACTTGCTGCCAATCTTGTCATTCCATATACATTCATCGCAAAGGGTACGGCAAATGAACTAATAAAACCGATAAAACCACCAACTATTCCGAAATGGCAAAGAAACAACATCCAAGCTTGCCTATTCGTAAATAGCTTTTTAAAGATGAAAAGTAATTTTTCCTGGTTCATTTTGTTTTGTATATATAAAGGCTTTCGTGATTTTTTAATAAGGAAAAAATAGAGGAGAAAACTACATACACATAAAATGACACCTAAATGAAAAAATGTCTTTCTCCATCCTAGTAACTCGATTACGGTAGAAAAAGGTACAGTAGCTATTAAAAACCCCAAACTACCTGTCATTCCAACCACACCAATTAAGCGGCTAAATTCGCCTTTAGTAAACCAAATTCCTAATATGAGCACTAAGTTCACCCAAATGGTTGCATCTCCAACTCCTGTTAAAATACGAGCAATAAATATAATTAATTCATTGTTAGCTAAACTGTACATAATATTACCGACTCCTGTAAGCAGTGCACCAACAATAAGAAAAAAATTAGGCCCATACCGATCAGCTAACAATCCCATTGGAACTTGCAAACCTGTATACACAAAAAACTGGATACTTGTGATCAGACCAACTGTTGCAGCCGACACTTGAAATTCGGCCATTAATTGTTCAGTTATTAATCCTGGGGCTGTTCTTTGGGCCGACATCATTAAATAAGTAAATAAAACAGCAAAAAAAATTACCCACCGATACTTCTCTTGTAAATTCCTCAATGACACCGACTCCTGTAATAGTTTATGTTATGTATATGTTTTTTCAGTTCGGTAGGTAATGCAAAGAAAATTTTTCTTTAGATTTTTTCGGACGTTGGGTAGTTGTGACTAATTTTGATGGTGACGAGCTTATCAGGCGCATACAACCGGATTGAGTGACCCATTTTATTGGTGTTCAGAATGTTAGTGGCTCCCTCTAATCCTCCCAGTAAAAAAAGGCATCCATGAATAAATATTGTCCTGGTTCTCGATAAAGTGTTAGTATGTTTGCTTGAAAAGGTAATGGTTTATTTAAATCCTCCGCTAATAAGAGTGTGTAATCAAACTCTTTTAATGCTTGCTCTATTTTGTCTCCCATTACTTGTTGCTTTTCGCTTAAACTTAATCTTTGTGAACCATCTAACAATATACTACTCGCTCCACACTTGCGGAATAATTTACTTTTTTTTACACATAATTAATTGGAAATACAAAAAATGAATGCGTCCACCAATTTTTTTAATAACGTAAAGTAATCCAATGTTTATTTCCACCAAATATGAGGAGAGTAACAAATGAAAAGGCGAGAAAAGTTAAAATATAAACATTTATATTTAATACTAGGTATCATCTTTTTTAGTCGTAAATCGTGGAGTGATATTCCTAAATATTATAAGAATATGCTTTATGTTGGTACTTTTAATTCCCTTTACTACTTGCTATGCAGAAGACATCTCGTTTGGGAGTTCACTCCATTTGGTTTCAAGTGGGCAATTGTAAGGATAATCCACATTGTTATAGTCACCCCTTTAATTATACTTACATATTTATCGAATGCACCTAATTCTTTATTTAAACAAATAATTTATACGATTAAATGGGTTGTCGGTGCGTCATTTGTTGAATTTGTAGCACATAAGCAAAAACTAATTATGTATGCTCATCGTTGGAATGTATTTTGGTCTAGCCTATTATTCACTTTAATGTTCATATTCAGTAAATTGTTTTCCAAAAATGCGATATTGACGATCATTCTTTCATGTCTTTCTACTTGTTTTTTCATCATAAAATTTGATGTTCCAATAAATCGAAAAAAGCATTATTCTAAATTCATAGAACCGCTCGTTGATTTGTATTATCATTCATCCTTAAAGAACTTCTTTGGACATTTGAAATCCCGATAAAATGTGCTATTCAATTAATGGCTTGCTTTCAAATAAAAAAAACCTAAGAACACCAGAATGGGCATTCTTAGGTAAAAGTAGGAAACTGATTTCCGTTAATTAGTTAAATTTTTCAGCCTTACTTTAAAACGGTAATGAGTTTGTAGCCAGATATTGATTAAAGCTGGTCAAAGGATTTCAAGCTCCGATTAAGCAGGTTTTACTTTTGATTTCAGAACAGAATAGCCAAGATCTTCAATTGCTTTTTCAATTTCATTAATTGCAATAACATCTGAATGAAAATCTACTTTTACTTTACTCGCATTAAACAATACTTTAACACTATCTTGATTAATTCCGTTTAAGCTCTTTACTGCATTTTCAATTTTTTGCATACAAGATGGACATGATAATGTTTCTAACTGAATGGTTGCTTTTTCCATGTTTTTTCTCCTTTCGAATTTTTCAAGCCAATGAAATTTACTCTAAGCTTGATATACTTTATCTAGCTCCTCTAGCATATGGAAAGTAGCTGCGTATGTTTCACAAACGTTATTTGGGATCGTATAGTTGTCTGTGATTTTGCGTAATTGGGTAAATTCGTTCTCCAAGTCTATTTTTGTGACATCTTCTTTGACCTTCTTACTAATTGCTTCAAATAATTCTCTTACTTCAAACGCTTCTGGGTGATTTTTACCGTGGGCACGAGTGATTGCCTTTGAGAATAATTCCAATTTTTCATAGTAGTTATTAAAGACTTCTGTAAAGGTTTTATTTTGTTCTATCATTGTTCATTCCTTCCTTCCTAATATTGGGTTTAAGCAGATTGTTTAAGCAGATTTTACTTTTGATTTGAGGACTTCATAACCTAAATCTTGAATTACTTTTTCAATTTCATTTATTACTACTGTTTCCGAATCAAAATCTAGTTTTACTTTACTTGCATTGAAAAGTACTTTGACACTATCTTGATTAACACCGTTCACTCCCTTAACTGCATTTTCAATCTTCTGCATACAGGATGGACAAGCTAATGTTTCTAATTGAATGACCGCTTTTTGCATAATCGAATGCCCCTTTCATCTTATTCATTTATTTAGTTATTTTTTTTACAATTTAAGTTTAGCTTAAATTTCGTTAAATAAAATTGATAGAAATCAAGTTTTAAAAAATTTTCGGGGAAAATTCGTAGTGAACGATGGAACATTTCCCCTGATTTTTTTCTCATTTATCGCAAACGGTATCTTAACAACCTCATCCCATTTAAAATAACCACTAAAATACTTGCTTCATGAACTAACATTCCGATCGACATGTTCATCCATTCGCTAAATAATAGACTGGCAAGCAACACTAATACGACGCCTACTGCAATGAGGATATTTTGCTTCATGTTTCTTGCAGTTGATTTCGTTAACCCTAATGCGTGTGGTAAGCGACTGAAGTCAGAGTTCATTAAAACGACATCCGATGTCTCAATCGCAACATCCGTTCCACTTCCCATAGCAATACCGATATTCGCTAATGCCAATGAAGGACTATCATTCACACCGTCACCAACAAAGGCAACAATTTGACCTTTTGCTTGCATCTTTCCAATATAGGCTGATTTATCTTCTGGAAGCATGTGCCCGTGTGCCTCGGTTAACCCTAGTTCACGCGCCACTAAGTCAACGGTTCCTTGATTGTCCCCAGACAGAACGACGAGGTTTTTTACACCAAGTTTTTTTAGTTTTTGTAAATCTTCTTTCACACCGGGACGTATTTTATCTCGAATACCCATGAGCACTTTTAATTCCCCATCAACAGCAGTTAAGACAAGTGAATTCCCATTTCGCTCGAACCGTTCTACATCTTTTTGTACCGTACCGTTTAAAGGGATATTTTCCTTTTTCATTAAAGCGACATTCCCTACTGCTACTCGGTGACCATTTACTTGCGCGATAATCCCTCCACCTTTAACAACTTCTGTTTTTTCAACAGTGGAGATTGTCGTATCACCAATATGTTGAAGTACTGCTTTTGCTAGTGGATGATCTGATTCGCGCTCCACACTTGCTAAAAAGCCAAGAGCTTCTTCTATATTTGCTCCGTAAAATTCTTGTTCTGCCACTTCAGGATTCCCTACTGTTAATGTTCCTGTTTTATCAAAAACGACCGTGTCTACTCTGCTAAAATCGTTTATCACTTCACTTCCTTTTAACAATACACCATTACGGGCACCGTTTCCGATACCGGCAACGTTAGAAACTGGGACGCCGATAACTAATGCGCCGGGGCATCCTAATACGAGAATGGTAATAGCGAGTTCAATATCTTTAGAGAATAACCACACGATAAATCCAAGAATTAGAACGGCTGGTGTATAATATTTTGAGAAACGGTCAATAAATCGTTCTGCCTCTGATTTGGAATCTTGTGCCTCTTCCACTAATTCAATTATTCTACCGAATGTTGTGTCTTCGCCAACACGGTCAGCACGAATTTGTATGGTGCCATTTTCCAATATCGTCCCCGCAAAAACTTCCGAACCTTTTGATTTGCTAACTGGTACCGACTCTCCTGTGATACTGGCTTCATTAATATGACCGTCACCAGATAGAACTGTTCCGTCTACCGGGACTTTTGCACCAGTTTTTACTAGTAAAATATCATCTTCTTCGACATCATCGACTTCTACTTCTTCAAATTCCCCGTTATCCATCTGTTTTAATGCGGTTTCTGGAGCCATTTCCGTCAACTCTTTTATAGCGGAACGAGTTTTGTTCAAGGTGCGCTGTTCTAAAAATGAACCGAATAAAAAAAGAAACGTAACAATGGCCGATTCCTCATAGTTTTGAATGATTAATGCGCCTGTAACAGCAATGGTAACTAATACATCAATACTAACGACTTTTACTTTCAATGCTTGATATGCTTGAATCGCAATCGGTGCCACACCAAAAATGGATGCAATAATGAGTGACCCATTGAAAATTGTGCTGTTGTCTAAAACAAACCGCGCAAAAAACCCAAAGGCAATTAAAATCGCACTGATTAGCGTAATTTGATTTTTCCTGCTTAAAATAAATCTTTGCATCTTGTTCTCCTCCATTTTTCTATTTCCTTGTTGTTGATAATTCTAGTATAGAGGCGTTACTCGAAAAAAAAATTGATGCAAATCAAGTTCTAACTTTTTATGATATTTTAAACAAAAAAGTTAGGAGCAAATATTTCAAAAAAAAGGAAAAACCAAACTATCATACGAAAATCTAGCTTAGGACTTTGTAATAGTTTGGCTTTTTATTTATTATTTTTGTTTTTTAGGATTAAGAATATATGGAAGGCGAATAGCTAACCCTTTTTCTAATAATAAATCTATTTTAAATTAGCGGTTAAATGCCCATCTACTCCTTCAAACATGAAGATTCACTCTCGCCACACCGATAGCAAAATGATTCCAAAGGATATTTTCTACTAATTCTGCTTGCGATTCCTCACAATCAATAATTAAGATTATTTCAGAATGCTTGCCTTTTAACCGTCGCTTTTTTTTCTTTAAAACTAGTTCCATGAAAAGTCGTATTGCGAAACCTAGTACAAAACCAGCAATTGCCCCTATCAAACCCCAATAAATTGGACCCCACGCTAACTTAAACCCAATACTTGCTCCTATAACAGAAAAAGCAGTAGCAAGTGCCATTCCAATGTCAATGAGAGTCGTACCGTCTGATCGATGCAATGTATCAAAAACTTTTCGATCTTCCTTTCGTTTATCTAAAGGGACAACAAAGATATTTTCCTTTCTAATTCCTTTTTTCTCCAATGTGGACATTGCCATTTCTAAATAACTTGTCGTTTCGAATGATGAGAAGACTCGCAATTGGTTCACTTCACCTTTTAATTTGTTTGTTAATGGAAATTCTCTCGATTGATAGCGTTCGGTTAAATATTGTCGCATTTCTTTTTCAAAAAGTTTATTGTTTTCAACAGTATTAATATAGGAATCATATGTAGCAAATCCATATTGGGATGGTAAAAAAAGGAGCCATTCTGCATTTAGAACAGTTGTAGCTTCTTTCACCTTTCCAAGAAATAACAGTACGACCGCTTCTTGAACATGCGAGAAATAAAAAAAAACAACTAACCACGATATTACAAATACAGCAGTTAAAAGTCTATGAATATAAAGTTGTCCTAATCCAGGGATAAACAACGACCAAACAACCGCGAGAATTGGATTACGCTTATCTAAGTAATTCAGTTCCACTGCTCCTAATGAAAATGAATTAAAACGGTGATCTTCGCGTTCAGCTAAAATATAGACACGGTTCATGTCTACGGTTGTGCGGTAGCTATCCCAAATACCAAATAGATAAACGGGTATATACATAATTAGCCATCTCGTATCCAAAACTTCTTTAGCCATGTCTATGTTCCCTTGAAAGGAATAGATCATGGCAGAATTTACATGAGCTTGAATATTAACGAAAACTTCCCAAATAAATAGAGCATAGCCCCTTAAATACTTGGATAAAAGTAAATGGCCAAAGCCTGGAAAAGCCGCGGACCACCAAGCAACAATATACGGATTGCGTAGATGCAGTTGAGTTGTTCCTAAAGGACTGACATGTGCTTTATATCGTCTAGCTGTATTATCATTTGTGTAATTATTCATATTATCCACCTTTAGTGACGTTCAAAATAAGGGCTTTACTCTATGGAAGAAAATTATCCTAATAATATTAGTATGATTATCTTTTTGCTTCAAACTAATTCGTTAGTGCCGCCCGTGTAGGCAAGTGGAAGTAAGAAAAACTATTTTTAAATTTTAAGATAAATATTATTTATCCATATTATTTGCAACTGGACAATATATATAACCATTTTTTGTAACATGTTCTGTTTAGGAAAATGGATTAGAAGGAAATAATACTGATGGTAATTCTTTGAGTGAAACAGGAGAGGCAGAGATGGATACGGTAGGGGGCGTATTTGCTTTAAGTAAAGGCCCATCATCACCAAAAAACACCCATATGAAAAGAAGCTGGCTCAAAAAGATCATTTTATCGACCTTTTGAGTCAGCTTTTTATTTAATTAGAATTCTACATCATAGCCTTGGTCCTCAATAGCTTCTTTCATTGCAGCAACGTTTACTTTTGATTCATCGTAAGTAACCTCTACTGTACCAGCCTCCAAATTAACTTTAGCATCTGATATGCCAGCCAATTTTTTTAATGCACCCTCAACTGACATTTTACAATGATTGCAGGACATCCCTTTTACAGTTAACGTTGTTTCCATGATTTATTCACCTCCTTTAAATCGGATATTTGCGCAATATAGCTTGACATGACGCCTAACTCAACAATTAAAATGGTAAGAAGAGTCGGGTAGTAATTGTCAGGATACGTACGAGTTTTATTGGCAAAAAATTGTTCGTAAAAGAATCATTGCCATAAGGCTCTTACATTTTGACGTAATAGCAAACTAAAAACACAACACTCAGCACTAATACGACCTATACGATTGAAAACCGACAGTAACGGAAGTTTCCTTTTAAAGTTTTACTCGTTTTAGGCGAAGTGAGTTCGTTACAACACTAACAGAACTCAGAGCCATGGCAGCTCCGGCAATCCATGGGGCAAGAAGACCAAAGGCTGCAATTGGGATTCCTGCAGTATTGTAGCCGAAAGCCCAGAATAGATTTTGGCGGATGTTTCGAATCGTTGCATGACTAATTTTAATCGCTTTTGGAATTAGTAATAACTCTCCACCAAGAATGGTTACGTCTGCCGCTTCAATAGCAACTTCTGTACCGGTCCCAATGGCAATTCCTATATCTGCCGTCACTAATGCTGGGGCGTCATTTATTCCATCTCCAACCATTGCTACCTTTTTCCCTTGTGCTTGCAGTTCTTTTACCTTTTCTGCTTTTTGTTCAGGTAATACTTGGGCGATTACACGATCAATACCCACTTGTTTTGCGATCGCATCTGCCGTTCTTTCGTTGTCACCTGTTAACATAACAACTTCAATACCCATTTCTTTTAATTGTAGAATCGCTTCTGGTGCTGTTTCTTTAATCGTATCTGCCACCGCAACGATTCCACGATAGCTTCCATCAATCGCAATCAACATGGCAGTTTTTCCATTCATTTCAAATTCCACTAATTTTTCTTCGTTATTACCAATATTAATTTGATGATCATTCATTAATTTTCGATTTCCGACGAGAACTTGTTTTCCAGCAATTGTCACTTCAATACCATGACCAGGTATGGCGTGAAACTCTTCCACATCGAGAAAATCAATATCGTTCTCTGTTGCGTAGGCAACGATTGCTCCAGCAAGTGGATGTTCTGAACCTTTTTCCGCACTTGCTAACAACTGTAGTGTTTCATCATCCCCAATAAAATCAGTGACTTCTGGTTTTCCTTTCGTGATGGTACCTGTTTTATCAAGAACGATAGTTTCTAACTGATGGGTTCTTTCTAAGTGTTCTCCCCCTTTAAATAAAATACCACTTTCAGCCGCTCTTCCTGTTCCAACCATAATCGAAGTTGGTGTTGCCAAACCTAACGCACATGGACAAGCAATGACAAGTACCGCGATAGCTGCGACTAGCGCGGGTTCGATTTGACCAGGTTCGACAAAGATAATCCAAATTGTAAAGGTGACTATCGCTATACCGATAACTATTGGAACGAAATAACCAGAAATAATATCAGCTAACCGCTGGATCGGTGCTTTGGATCCTTGTGCTTCTTCGACAACTTTAATAATCGAAGCTAGAGCAGTGTCTTTTCCAACTTTTGTCGCTTCCATTTCAATGGATCCATTTTTATTTATTGTTGCTCCAATTAATTTTTCCCCAGGATTTTTTTCAATTGGAATAGATTCACCTGTGAGCATCGATTCATCGACAGAAGTTCTTCCCTTTACAACTACACCGTCTACAGGTATTTTTTCACCTGGCTTGACGATTAAACGGTCGCCAACGATTACATCCTCAACCGGAATCATTACTTCTTTCCCATTTCGAATTACACGGGCCTCTTTTGCTTGTAAATTGAGTAGTTCTGAGATCGCATTGGTCGTTTGACTTTTCGCTCTGGACTCCAAATACTTACCAAATAAAATTAATGTGATTAAAACTGCACTCGTTTCAAAATATAAATGTGGCATGTAACTTGGGTTTCCTATCGTTTTCACTGCTTCATATAAACTATAGAAATAAGCAGCACTCGTACCTAAGGCAACGAGCACATCCATGTTTGCTCCACCATTTTTCAAATTCTTATATGCACCAACATAAAATTGCCAGCCGATAATAAATTGAACAGGAGTTGCTAGTAAAAATTGAAACCACGGATTCATGAATATATGAGGGATATTCATATTAAATAAATGGTCTAGCATCGTTACTAATAGTGGTACAGAAAGAATGACGGAAACGATTAGCTTCATTTTCTTTCCTTGTAACTCTTTTTCTTTATATGTTTGTTTGTCAATTGCTTCTGCCTTCCGTTTTGCATCATATCCAGTGTTCTTAATTTTCTCAATCAAAGATTCTATGTCGATTATTCCAGGATTATATTCAATCATGGCACTTTCTGTCGTTAAATTGACAGTTGCTTGTGCTACGCCTTCTTGTTTGTTTAACACCTTTTCTATCCGATTAGAACATGCCGCACAGGTCATACCAAATACATCTAGTTCGACTTTTTCTTTTAAGACACCATAACCGATATTTTCTATTTTCTTGGAAATCTCATCAAGAGATGTTTTTTCTGGATCGTAGTGAACGGATGCCTTTTCTGTCGTTAAATTAACTTGGGCTTCTACTCCATCCATTTTATTTAACGTCTTCTCTACACGGTTAGAACATGCTGCACAAGTCATTCCAGTTATATTAAGCGTTGCATGCTTCGTTTCGCTCATCTATGTTTCCCTCCTTTAGTAGTCTAGAAAATGCTATAGAAATTACGGCTGATACTAGGCATTTGCATTTCTGCCTTTTGACTATCTAGCCTCCACCTATTGTTCATTTATTGAGACTTGACCTGTATCGCTTACGGAATGGCACCCGGAATTACAATTGCTTCCTTCGTGCTCATGGCATTTACATTGTCCAGGTACACAGTTACATGGTACTTCCTCAACCGCATCCTTTTTCTTTCTCTCGAGAATTTTTTCCAATTTATCTATGTCTTTAAAGCTCAGTGTGGCATTGGAAAGCAAGTACGCAATTGTATTACCAACATCCCTACTACAAATATTGGCAAATAATTCATTCAAAGAACTTCTGATAATGTCTGCTTCTTTAACTTTTGCTGAGTATATATATTTTCTTCCCTCTGTTTCGGTTTCCAACATCCCTTTATGAACTAGGCGGCCAATAAAAGTTTTAGTAGTTGCAGGTTTCCAATCCTTCTTTTGTTGCAACACTTCGATAATTTCCTTGCTTGTCACTTTATTTTGTGCCCAAACGACTCGCATTATCTCCCATTCAGCTTCTGTAACTTTTGAGTCCATCTCTGTATTCATAACATGTCTCCACCTTTGTTTACATTTGTAATCATTAGCTTATGGTTTAAGTTTACATTTGTAATCATTAATTGTCAAGTTTATTTTTTCCCTTTTTTACTGAAAAACTCGTCGTCTTTCCAAAATTTTTTTAACGTAGTTTTTGTATATCACTAGGAAAGATGAAGATAGGTCCAAATATATTGGTTTTTTATTGTGAAGATTTTGATCATCGGGGGTATTCGTTGAGTAAAGAAGATATTCTATTGTATGGAAACAGGGGGAAGAAAAAATAACGAGTTATCTCGAGGAAGTTTTAGGCAAAAAAAGACTGAATCGTAAATTGATTCAGCCTAAATATATATATAAATACCCTCTGCCATATATGTCTTTATCTTATATTTATCTATTTATTTTATTTTTTTAAATGCCTCTGTCTGTTCTTTAATACCCTTTTCAGCAGCAAATCTTTCAATACTGGATGCCCCAAAGAATCCTACAATTCCATCTACTCGATCAATTACATATTTCGCATCTTCTGGTTCAGCAATAGGACCTCCATGACAAATAACTAAAATATCAGGATTAACCGCACGTCCTGCATTTACTATTTTTTGAATGCGTTCAACGCAATCATCGAGCGTTAATGCAGTTTTTGCACCTATAGTACCTTTTGTAGTTAAACCCATATGGGCAACGAGGACATCTGCACCCGCTTCAGCCATTTTTGTTGCTTGCTCTTCATCAAATACATAAGGGGTTGTTAGTAGGTCTAAATCATGAGCTTTCCGAATCATTTCCACTTCCAAATCGTATCCCATACCAGTCTCTTCTAAGTTCTGACGGAAAACACCGTCTATTAGGCCAACAGTAGGAAAGTTTTGAACCCCGCTGAATCCTTGATCTTTCAATTGTTTTAAGAACACTTCCATCACTCGAAAAGGATCCGTGCCATTGACTCCTGCCAAAACGGGAGTATTTTGAACAACTGGTAATACTTCATTTCCCATATCTTGAACGATTTGATTGGCATCACCATATGCCAATAAACCTGCTAAAGAGCCACGACCAGCCATTCTATAACGACCGGAATTATATATGATGAGCATATCCGCTCCACCAGCTTCACTACTTTTAGCAGTTATACCCGTGCCTGCGCCAACACCTAAAAGGATTTCACCATTTTCAATTTTTCTTCTGAAATCTTTTAAAATTTCTTCTCTAGTTAATGTTATCACCTTCAACTTCTCCTTTCTTTTTTTCTATTAGTTGAAGTAATTTTTCTGCAGCTAATATTGCAAACTCCTTGTCATTAACATGCAGGTCTTCTTCCATTATTTCTATCTTGTTTTGATCAATTTTGTCCCTTAACGTACTAATTAATGCTTGATCTTCTTCCGGACCAAAGAACTGTTGGCCTTCTATATCTAATCCCGAAAATCCTTTCAACGGAAACATTAATGTTGTATAACCAGTAGATTTATTCAGTCTTTCTGCCATATTTTTCGCAATCTGTTGATTCTCTTCAACAGTAGTTCTCATTAACGTAACGGTTGGGTTATGTTGGTAAAAATTTCGTCCGTCAAACTGTTTAGGCACCGTATTTCTCGGTCCAAAATTCACCATATCCATTGCACCAACAGAAACTACTTGAGGGACACCATGTTTACTAGCCGCCTCTAAACGATTAGGGCCTGCTGCTAAAATTCCCCCTACCGTTTCATCCGCCCATTCTGTTGTTGTAATATCTAGAACACCTTCAAAAAAACCATTTTCGATTAAATGTTCCATTGTTTTTCCACCAATACCGGTAGCATGGAAAATTAATACTTCATAACCTCTATCCTCTAAATACTCTTTCGCATAGTTTATACAAGGAGTGGTTAAACCAAACATCGTTGCTGCAATTAATGGTTTATGCTCTACTTTTGTCTTATCTTCAAACTGAAGCATTCCACAAATAGCAAATACAGCATTCGTAAATATTTTTGTAGAAATGGTATTTAGTCCTGCAACATCAACTATAGATGGAATCATGACAATATCACTTGTTCCCACATATGGTTGCGTGTTACCAGATGCTACTGTTGATACCATAACTTTAGGAACACCTATAGGTAGTGCCCTCATTCCTGGTGTAGCGATAGAAGTACCGCCTGTTCCACCAAATGATAAAACACCATCAAACTTTCCCGCTTCAAATAATTTAGGTAATAGGTTTTCCATCCCTTTGGATAAAATTTCGGTTGCTTGGGCACGATCCTTCTGCTTAACTATTGATCTAATATTTCCGCCACCAGCAAACGCCACATCCTCATTGGATACGTCTGGTGTAAAAGGTGAATCAAATACACCTGAATGGATAGTGAATGTGTGAAAACCTAATGATTCGATTAACTCTTTAACAAACAGAAATTCTTTTCCCTTTGAATCAAATGTTCCGATTAAAGCTATTGTCTTAGTCAAACATATCACTTCCTTTTTACATTGTGGAAAACGCTATATATCTTCTCTACAATTACTATGTTAACGTTTCCAACATAGAAAAAATATAAGCTTATGTTTGATTAACTTGTCATTTTGTTTGATTTTAAGTAATCTCGCGGAGATTTCCCCTTTCGCTTTTTAAAAATCTTGCTAAATTGAGAGTAGTTTGGATATCCGACTAACTCCGCAATTGTTGTAAGTGGTAACCTTTTCTCCCTAAATATTTCTAAAGCACGATTGAGTCGATAATCAATTAGATAATCAATAAACGAAACTCCGACACTTTTTTTGAAGAGTGTACTTAAATGTGACCGTGAAATATGGAGTATTTCAGAAATCTCATTTAACGATATTTCATCATTATAGTGGAGGCTTACATATCTTTTAACAAACTCAACATAATCTTCTGTTGTTGTAAATCCGCTAATAATCTTTTCAATTAGTTCATCATACTTTACATCATTCGTTTTTTTGAAAGACTCTGTCACTTGTAAAACGACTTGCTCAGCAGGTATTCTTTCAAAGACAGAACCGCCAATATAGCCATCAATATTCGTACCGTCATAAATAAATTGAACATCAACAGGTTTATTCACCGGTCCACCATAAATCATTTTAATTGTTTGTGGATTAAGCTCCATAACTACTTCAAAAACTTCTTGTGCTAATTTTCTTGCGGATTGTAATGATAGAATTTGTTTGGACCCAAGTTTTCCACCAGTTGTCAGTCCAAAGTGTAAGCAAATGACATCTGCACCTGCTTCCACCATTTGTATCGCTTGTTCCTTATCAAAAACAAATGCAACAGTAAACATTCCTAATTTATTTGCTATATATATACTTTCTACTTCTTGTTTGTAAGAAATACCTTGCTCTTCTAATGCCTCTCGATAGATGCCATCAATCAACCCGATAGTGGGATAATTATTTATGCCTGCAAAGCCTTTTTCTTGAATTTGTCGAATGAAACTTTCTATATTTTTATTCAAGTCGGTGGACATTAGACCGAAGATAATGGGAAGTTTTGTTCTAGGCAGCAATTCCTTCAAGCCAAATTCCATGACTGCATCATTGCTGTTTAAAAACGGCAAATAGGCAGAAAGAGAACTTAATCCCTTTTGCCGAAAAAAGCCAGAACTCAATGCTAAAATGAAGTCCGCTCCACCTTCCTCAGCGTACTTCGCTGTTAATCCTGACCCTGTTGCCACTCCAATAATATGTCTATTTATTTGAATTTGTTTTTTAAGTTGCTTTACTATTTCTTCCCTTTCGAAGTAATGCAAATTAATCACACCGTTCTATTATGCTATTTATTAACCTCATATTGTTAATATTATAACAAGAGTAAAGAAAACTGATTCTATTATTCTTGCAGATTTCATAAATTTCTCAAATAAATGTTACATTTATTATCAAATTTTATTGGATTTCAAGAATGTCTTCTGCCTTTCTATTATTGAGTTTGCAATAACTTCGCATTTTTTTATCGCCCAAATGTAATGATTGGAAGTATTGGCTGCAAAATAACTGTATAAGTTACTTGTTTTAGTCCATTTATAGTAATTTTTTATCATAATTTCTTCATTGGTATGTGATTTAATTATTGCCATTACTCTTTTATGACTTAATTTTAATTTTTTTATAGCTTGATTTAATGTTATATCTTGGTAATTTTCCCAAATTTGCATATTAAGTTGTTGGATATTCCTCCACTTATATCCGGGTGCTGGTATTTGAGGAATATCTCCATCTATACCTTCTCTATACCATCTCTCAAGCATTGCATGCCATTCATACAAATGCATTAATACATCACGAAAACTCTTATCCCGTTCTTTTGTTTCTATAACAATGCTCCTTTTTCTAGGAGGTACAGATTCAATTATTTCAAGCAATGCCGAAAAATGTTTTTCGCTATTAAGTAATAAAAGTTCTTTTTCACTTTTTGTTTCCATAATATTCTCCTCTTTTTTTAAAATAAATAGACTCCAGACATTCCTAATAGCATTCCCGCAACTATAAATTTTAATTGAACATTTATAATTTCAGTAATTTTTGCACCAATTTAGATAAGTTCCACTAGAAAGACTGCATAACAAATAAAGAAGGAACTACCAACCAAAATGTCTCCAATGAGTAGCAACAAGGAACTGGTATGTCAACACTAAACTAGATAATTTTTTTAAGGTGTTCCTTTTTGCTATAATCAATAGGACTTAAATAATCAAGTGTTCCGTGAATTCGACTGTGTATAAACAAATGTACGTAATTAGGTGGAAATTTAATCAATGTGTTTTTTTATTTATTTCGTCGATACCATCGGTAACTGCCGACACCTATTACTCCAAGAATTAGTAGGAAAAACAATACCCAATAAGTGATAGTAGTATTAGACTTTTCCTGAAATTCATTGGAAATTTTAGAATCAGCTGATGTTGCCATCTCGCCTTGTTCTTTATCTTGATTTTGTTCATCTTTAAATGGTTCCTCATCATTTAATTTTGAATTTACCTCTACATTGGGTTCATCAGAATTATTGGATTTATTTTGTTTCTCTTGATTTTCTACTTCTGTTCCCTCATTTTGTCCATCTATACTTGAAGGTTCTGTACCCACTTTATCGTTAGAACCACTAGGACTCCCTTTTAAAGAATTATCCTTTTGTGCAGAGGTAGTTGAATTCTGCTTTGGTGCATTACTTGGCTTCGTGTCCTCTTTAGGTTTGGTCGGTGTATCCACCTTAGGAGGATTGCTCGGTTTTGGCTCTTCCTTAGGAGGATTACTTGGTTTCGGTTCTTCCTTAGGAGGATTACTTGGTTTCGGTTCTTCCTTAGGAGGATTGCTTGGTTTCGGTTCTTCCTTAGGAGGATTGCTTGGTTTCGGTTCTTCCTTAGGAGGATTGCTTGGTTTCGGTTCTTCCTTAGGAGGTACTGGCGTCTCTCGTTTGATTGTTGTAACAGTAATCACAACTGCATGATAATGTCCGTAAGGCCAACTGAATTCGTAGGATTTACCGTTTTCGGCATATCCAAACAGGAACCCTCCTATTATAAATTCATCCAAATTATTGTTATAATAGCCCCATGCAATATCAATCTTACATTCTGCAGGCCCATCTAACTTAGCAGGGTTAGATTCTGTATGGACAGCACTATCAATGGTTAATGTACAATAAAGTTTAGCTGTTTCCTCTGCAAAAACTGCATTTGTTACAAATCCAAACGTCCCCAGTGACATTAAAAAAATAAGTACCGCCAATTTTCTTTTCATTTCCCTTTCTCCTCTCCTGAGATAAATTTCAACAAAAAAGGCCCTTCAGGAGTAAAATTAATAGAACGTTAGAAATATAAATACTAACATTCGCTTAACTTCCGCCCCAAAGGACCAGTTATTGTTGAGTTTCCTAGTCTGCTAACCTAATAGTTAGGTTGCTATCAAAAATAAAATCAAAAAGATGCTTGTCTCTATTATAAAATAATTTAATTTAGATAGCAATCTATTACTCCACAATGTTTGAGTCAAGTGTTTGTAGGGCTACTCTTTACCCCATATGCTATATGGAAACAGTCAATAAAAGGGAGATATACGATTTTTAAAATAATCTCGACAGGATGCGATTCAGTGGGCACCATCTCCGTTTATTACTAGCTTGTGAAAAGTTGGATCATCTTCAAAGTTCTCATTTAGAAAGTCCTCAAAAGCTTCCAAAAAAGGTTGGTTGGAGGAAGCCCAGAACGAAATACATTCTAATTTAGCTAAGAAACAGACATCTATAACCAATTCTTTAATATCCTTTTTGTTATTGCTAAATGCCTTTAACCTTTTTATTGATTTAGTATATTTTTTTAATCTTTGATCTAATAGAACGGTGAATTTTTAATACCTTGGACAAGATCGTTAGTCCTTTTTCCGCTTCTAAACTTGTGTCAGATTCAACTCTATTTTTTTAACTACACGGGCCAACATTATTCTTGCCAAATAATCAAACGCTGTACCAATCACAGTCGAATTATAGCCCTTAACTAAATCATAAGGGACAAGTGCCTCATATTCAATCTTAAAAAATGCTTTTCTACCAGAAATTGTTTTGAATGTCTTTTTGTCTAGGATGATTTCTCTCAAAATTAATTGGAATTCTTTTTCGTTAGGCTTTGAACCTTTTAGTACACTTGAAAGAGGCATGCGATTCATCCTTTCTGATTTATTTCCATTAATTCCATACTATCATAAACACCCATATACTAGAGAAAAGATGTACAACCTATCAAATACAACCGATAGTACAGTTACGAAACACACTGAATAGAAACAAAAAATCTTGTAGGGTGATATAATATAGAATTCAACTAGAAAGATACTGCATGCGATGTCTCCGTTTATCTCCATTTACAATATTTCCCTTAAAGGTGGCACCTTCAATTTGGTAAGCTGTGCTGTTGCCGAACCCCACTTCATTACTTTCGGAAATTGAATAATTGCCATTGTATTCCCTCCATACAGTTAAAGCGGACTTCACTAAAAGACATTCATCGTTTAGCTGACAGATTCCTTTTTATCAATATCGATTGTGACATTTCGAATCCATTTATGCGATAAAGTCCGTTTAATTCCTAAAAACGCTCTTATATATTCGTGTGAATTAGCTAAACCATAGACTACAAAAATTGGGAGATGAAGGTTGAATGCTCCCATTATTGCTAGGGGCAAACCTATTGCCCATACACCAATCATGTCAATATACAATACAAACTTTGTATCTCCGCCTGCTCTTAACACACCAATATTGTTAACCATATTAAGCATTTTACCAATCACTAGAAACGCATAAACTATTAATACACTTTTTGCAAACCACTCTACCTCATCATTGATGTTATAGATAGAAAGGAAATAAGGAGTCACTAACACAATGAATATACCGGCGACTACCGATAACCCTGCCGTCAATGCAAGAAATCTTTTTGCATCAGCGAAGGCCAGATCCGTCTTATGGGCACCGATACTATTTCCAATCATTACTTGGGAGGCATCGCTTAGTCCGATAAATAAAGCCATAAACAAAAATAGGAGCGGATCGACTAAAGTTACAGCTGCAAGCTCGTTTGTCCCCATTTGTGCATACACCCAAAAATAAGACGTTTCCCCTAGCGTCCACGCAGCGTGGTTAATAATAGATGGAATGGTAATGGAAAAATATCTTCTCACTAGTGAAACATCTAGCATTTCATTGATGCGTAGCTTCCTAATGGAAAGAGATAGAGATTTTGAAACAAGCAGAAACAACAGAACAGCCTGTACGATCCGGGCAATGAGCGTTGCTAAAGCGGCACCATCTACACCCATTTCCGCAAATCCAAACTTACCAAAAATCCATAAATAGTTTAAACCGGTATTCATTCCAATCGCTAAAATACTTATATAAAGCGGCAGTTTAACCTCGCCCATTGAACGTAAAACAGTTGAGAAAACAATTGTAAATGCGGTTACTAAGTAGCTTAATGACACAATCCGCAAGTAGCCTGCGCTAATTTGTATGACCCCTGAATCATTTGTAAAAATACTGATAATTGTGTTTGTAAATATTAGAATTAATGCAGTAAAGAGGATGGAAAAAACAGTCACAATATTTAAAGTTAAAAGCAAAATTTTTCTAATCCCTTGTAAATCTTTTTTTCCCCAATATTGGGAGACAAATATTGCTGCCCCTGTTCCGAATCCCTGTAATACTAAAATTAATATGGTTGTAATCTTATTCCCTACTCCTACTGCCGCGATACTATCTACACCTAACTGTCCAACCATGATGGAATCAACCATATTTAAAGAGGAGGTAAGCAAGGTTTGAATAGCAATAGGAATAGCTAACACAAGCATTCTCTTAAAAAAATGGTTCGATTCCAATGTTGCTTCTCGCACTTTTCCCTCTCCTTACTAGACTATGCCATAATCTTGTGTACCGCCTTTAAAGGTTTTTAAACCGCTGAAAGGCTTTATCACCGAATCCCGGTAAGTACTCATGCCCGTATTCCGGATATAAGAGCATTTCTTTATCTGATTTTATTTTGTTATAGGCTGCAAATTGAGTGGATGGTGGACAAATTGAATCCTTCATTGCAGTTACCCATAGAACCTTTGCTTGAATACGCTCAGCCAGATTTTGAATATCAATATAGCCCAGTTTATTGAAAACCTCATCTTCTTTTTGATGATTGGGATCATGGACACGGAAATAATAGACGATTTCTTCGTAAGCTGAACTATTAATATCCATCGCTTCCCATACGCGCTTATAATCAGATAAAAATGGATAGGCAACCACTACTTCCTTAACACGAGGTTCTAATGCCGCACAAGCAATTGAAAGGGCACCCCCTTGGGACATCCCTGTAACTCCAATCCGGTTAGGTTCGACTCCTTCCATAGACATAAGGATTCTTACTGACTGGACCGTATCTAAAAACACATTGCGGTAATAAAGCTGATCAGGATTCGGATTGTCCAATCCTCTAATAATATGACCTCTCAAAGTATTGCCCTTTACTTGAAGGTTATCCTCTGACAGTCCGCCCTGCCCGCGGCAATCTAACGCAATAACAGTTGATCCTTGTGCCACATGAGCGATTTTATCTAGCCAATCTCCGCTATCGACAGAATATCCGTGAAACATTGCGATTCCGGGTCCAGCTTCGTTTATATTTTTTGGTCTTGCGAGTTTACAATGAACTCGCGCGCCGCCCACTCCGGTAAAATAAAGATGATAGCAGTCAGCGAAGGAGGTGCTAAATTCAGCCTCCACTAACTCGTAATCAAGTGATTGCTGATCTAGCTCCGCCAAAGCACGTTCCCAGTATTGATTAAAGAAGTTAATAATAAATTGAGTAATTATTTATCTAATGCAAGAAAATTCATTGACCAAAGTGAAATTAAGATTTACCAAGATTACAGTAAAAATTCCCTGAAGTCTGGACTATGGGATGATAAAAAGACTGAATTATACAATGAGTTATTTTCATACCGATTCCTTTATCATCTAAGAAATTTCACACAACATAACGGGACTATGCCTTTAAATAGTGTATCAAAAAAAATAATTCCAACTATATTTGGCGAGCAAAAAGTTCTGGAAATTAAAGTTATAAGAGACTCCTTATTAAATACTTCTTTCAACTGGAACTCAGGAATCAAGAAGGAAATAGAGGATATGCCCGACAGCTTCGATATTACGGGTTATTTAATAGAACATAAAGTTTGTTTACAAAAGCTTTATAATAAAATAATAGAAATAATTGCAATTGAAATTGCAACATCTTTTAAAGACTATATTGAATTACTAAATTCTTTTTCTATTCGGGGATATCCTTATCTGTTCAATTTTGAAGATGAAGAAAGTCAAAAGGATCCAAATAACTATAAGAATATGAACAAGCTCCCACTCAAAGAAATATTTAAGTACCTTGAAAAAATTTCAGAAACCAACGTGATTAAACTAAATTATCGGAACCAGAACAATTGAAATAAAAAAATGAAAATTACAGTATCATAAGCGTTTTTTTCCATAAGACTTTCCGTTTATTACTTTTTGCATTGTAAAGCCAAGGGAAGAAGAATAATTTACTCTTCCCTTGGCTTTTTTAGGTCTATTGTCTAATAGATGGTCCTCCTTCGAAGACCTTTATATAATCATATACTTCATTATAAAAACGTGATTTAATTCCAGCCTTTCTAACTACCTTCCATATACTAATAGCTTCTCCTGCATCATTCATTTCTTTAATGATTCTCCTTATCCTTCTCAACCGATATTCTTGCTCCGATTCATATATTCGCCTTATAAATTCTTTAGTCTTTGGCATTCTGTTTAAATGCTTTTCCAACAATGTGTAACTGCTAATCTATAATTAACAGTTTCTGCTAAATAAGAATGAACACTTTTCTATCAAATTCCTGTCCAGTTAAGCTACTATTAAACATATATAATAGTTACTGCTGGAGGATATGAAAGGTGGAAAAATTACTATTGTTTGTAGAAATAAACCAATTAAAAAAACAAGGATTTAGTGTATCTGCGATTGGGAGAAAATTAGAAATTTCTAGAAATACAGTTTACAAGTATTTGAATATGAATTTGGAGGAGGCTTCGGATTGGATTGCTTCATTAGATAGTAGGAGTAAAAAGCTTGATCCATATAAAGATCAAATTCTAAGTTGGCTAAAGGAACATCCAGATCTTTCATCTGCTCAAATTGAGGATTGGCTAAAGGAACATCACCCTAAAATAGACATTGGAGGAAGCACGGTACGAAACTATGTAGCCGAAATAAGAGACATGTATCATATTGTATATGGTAACTTAAAAGTGAGCCACCAAAACAATTGAAAACTGAGCCACTCTATAGGAAAATAACCCTAATTAAATATTAGGGGGAAACAACTGGAGTGATCAATCTGAGAGTGAAACAAACAATAATAAAACTATATTTGGAGGGGATAAGTCAAAGGGAAATTGCGAGAATGACAAAAAAGTCTCGAAATACAGTAAGTAAGTATATAAAAGAATATGAAGTTAGTAGAAAAGAGGATATTCGCAATCTCCCGATTGCAGAAGATATTCTTAAACCACCTATTTATAAAAAGAGGATTAATAGAAAGAGAGTTTTGTCAGAAGAAATACAAACAGTATTAAAGGGCTATATTAAAGAAAATGAATGGAAAAGAAAAAATTATATGAGTAAACAGCAAATGAAAATAATAGATATGCACGAGAAGTTGATGGATGCTGGATATTCAATAAGTTATACCACGGTTAGAAACTTTGTTAATGAGTATACAGCAAAAACTAAGGAGGTTTTCATTAGAAGATATTGTGAACCTGGATATGAAGTGGAATTTGATTGGGGAGAAGTAAAGCTAGAGGTAGATGGAAATATAAAAAGTTATTCACTTGCAGTATTTACGTTAGCTCATAGTAATTATAGATTTGCAAGACTTTATCAGTCCGAATCACAAGTTTGTGTTTTAGATGTACACACAAAGATTATTGATCATGTTGGTTTTATACCTGCGGTATTTACCTATGACAATCCCTTTCAAACCTTTATTTCTATCCGTATCCGTCTACTTTGTTATTTCCCTGCCAAAAAGTCCGTCCACACTTCCCACTCACTCCCCTCAAGCCTATCCCTCCTCTCTCTTCTCTCCATCACTCTTCCCTCTGCTTTAAAGTTCTTCCCCAAAACCCCCATTTTCGCCCTCTTTTTTTCCGTTCTGGATTGTATTGAATATTCGGACAATATTATTAAGTTCGTACCCAGAGCAGAGAAAAGAATCAGGAGAAAAGATGAAAAACGAAGCCATTTTGGGATGGTTTTACTGTTGGGAAACAAACTGAATAGAGATTGGAAATTCTACGGATTTTTGTAATTGAGAAACGATTGAATCCCTTATTGGACAAGGGATTTGATGGATATTGGGCAAAAGAAAAGGGACTGGATCATATTGAATCCAGCCCCGAATTTCGATTGATTTTTTATTGAATAAACCGATTGAATACATATTTGTTTGCCCGCTGCTCTTCCCGCTTCCTTTGCCGTTTGGATACCTACTATTTAGCAGTAGGTACCGACTTTTTAGCATGGGGAAGAAGAAAGTAACATGGACATAAATTGATTAAAAGGTGTTGTTTTGATTTATTGGTTTGTAGATTTTTCTTAAATTTTTATGATACTTGGTGATGTTGCATATTCATGAATTCGGTTAAGTAAAAAGACTTCCAAATTGAAAACTTTATTAGAACTTATAAAAAATCATATTCTAAAAAGAAGTTAACCTTTAATTCAAACTCATTACTACCAATGCCGTGCTTAAATCCGGTACTTATATCAAGAGAATGAAGCAAAATTTCCTGAAATTTTTTCATTTTGACTTTTTGTAATTCTGAAAGTCCATTTAATATTTCATTTAATTTTTGTACATTAACTGATTCTAAAAAAGCCATCCAATAAGGTAAAACACCTACAATTAAATCAGATACTTGCACTAAGCGTTCATCTTTTGAATCTACAAATTTATAGTTTATAACTTTATGTCCTGATAACTTTATTGGATTAGCATTTAAAAGTTCTTCAACAGTTAACTCATGATCAAAAATATGGTATGCCTTAGGATAAGTAACTATTAAGTTAGCATAAAAAGTTGAATAATCACTTATTGCAACCTTATCTTCGTTATCTTCCAGAAATACCAGCTGCCGGTTTCTATAGTTTTTTAGTGATTGCCGCAAATATTCAAGATAAAAATCATCACCAATATTTACAGTCCATATCCAATCAACAATTTTCCCAACAAAGTTTTTATGATTTTTGATGTTGGGATAATCTACTTCAATTAGCAAACTTATAAACCAATTTTGGTATTCCTTAATCAATGAATAAAAGCGATCTTTCAGTTCTCTATTTAAACCTGGCCCACCGAACCACGACTCCTCCATTGAATCCACTATATCAACGATTGTGTAATAAAAATTATCAACATAAGAATAATGGATTGAGTATTGTTTTTCGAAAAGCCAATCAATAAGAGTAGTTACTCTCGGTTTTGATAACAAAGATAAAAAGTCCTGTGCATTTTGACGAATGTGCTTAAATTTAACTTCAGTTGCATTTCCCTGTAATACTAATTTAGAAAATAGTTCATCAATATCATCATCAGAAGCCGCCTTATCAGATTCAAAACCAATTCCACCTAGAATAAAGTATTCGTGTTCATTAACGTTAAACCCACCATCTGTTAATCTAAAAGTACGAGGATTATTAGTTTCGTCATAATACAATATGTACTTTTTATCAATGTTGGTTACGCCTCCTTCAGAGGCAATAAAATTATATATTTGAGAATAATCCATTTCGGCTCCCCCATTCATTTTATAGTACAAGAAATATATTATTAGCAAAACATTCTTCATAATTTTCTTCATTCGTCCGTTTGTCTTCTTTTAATTCAATACCTAAGTTTGCTTTTATCTCCTGTGACGAAATATTTCCTATGTCTATTATACCAACCCTACTTGTGAATCATTGGAAATAATAATTAAAAGGTCGGTTCCCACCCAGCTCCCCCTCAAACCCTTGTGGAGCTATGACTCTTCGCTCTTTCTTTATTCTTTCTTCTACTATATGTGTCTTTAAGTATGTCTTTCCCCAACCCAAATCCCCCTCTACTCTTACTCGCCCAAGGCTTAAACCCCATTTTCACGCCTCTAGTCAATGGAACTAAGTTCTTCCCTCAAAAGCCCGAATTTCCCTTCTTTTTTCTCTTCTGGGTTGTATCGAATATTCCGACATTATAACTAAGTTTTTCCCAGAATTGGGAGAAAGGTGCCTGAGAAAATACTGAATAAAACAGTTAGAAAACACACTGAATAGAGGTTGAAAATCCGTTGGATTTAAAGGGTGAGGAAGACAACTGAAGAGGACTGAACACCGCCTGAACCCTTAATGGACAAGGGATTGAGGAATTATTGCCAATCCTGGCAAATAAAAAAATACTGAATCCTCTTATTGGATCCAGCCTGAAATTATATTGATTTTTGTTTAAACAAACATTTGATTAGTATCGAAAAACCTTTGATATACATATCGTTGAACTCGACTCTCTCCCGTTATCTTTCCCGCTTCAGAAACCAACTTAGTTCCATCAAGGTGTCCCCATAAAAAGATTCCGTTCCTACGCCCCTTCCTCCTCGCATCACCCTCAACTCCTTCTCTCCCAAGGGCTCACGTCCCTTTTACACTCTTTCCATTTTCTCTTATAGAATAATTACGTTCCCGCCTTTTTGCCGATTTTCACCCGAAATTGTACCGATTTTGCAATGATTTTGATAAAAAAATTACGTTCCAGAGTGGAAAAGAAACTGGATGGAAACAGGATGGTTCCTTTGCTCTAAATAGGGAAAAAAGACATCGAAAAACATTCAAAATCTATTCTGCAAGGAAACCAGCTGGATAGGGACTGAAAGACTGCCTGAACCCTTATGGGACAAGAGATGGAAGAGACTGAAAAAAAATGTAGATTGGGAGTGGATGGGGATGGAATTGTACTGAAAGAGGGACTGGATCTATTCCAAATCCAGATTGAAATCACGCCTGGATTAAGTCCTTTTTTGCATAAAAAAACCGAAGGTCTGACGGGAAAAACACCGGAAAATCCCTCGGATTGGGAACATTAATTTTATTTAAGGAACGCTTATTTTATTTAAGAACCCTTATTTTTAGATAGAGACATAGTAGATGTAAAGTAAGTAAATGGGCAGTAATCAGTGAATTGCTTTTTCTTCATATCTAATCACTGGGACAATCTCATCAAACTCTTTTTTTGCATCTGACATCTGCCAGTCTCTACTTTTAGTATCCCAAATTGTCACTCCCTTTTCCGAGTATACATTGTACATATTATGGACCGTTGAAAATAAACTATGACACTTATCGACATAGCGTTTAATATCCTCTGGTGGCAATCCCAAGTCTGAGGAAGCTAAAAAGTTTTCTTCAACGTCATTAAATCGAGACTGCATGTTTTGTATAAAATCTTCTTCAGAGACCTCACTTCTTTTATACTTTTCAAATAATTGAACAGCCGTATTTCCGAATTCTAGCATTCTTTCTTTAATTCTATCAACTTGTTCTAATATGTCCTCTTTTGTGGCTTGAAAAGATTTATAAGTTTTCCTGTAACTTTCATAGGATCCGTTCCAATCAATTACAATATCTTTAACCTTATCATTTCCCTTTAGAGGTAAAGGTTTGTAGTCCGATAAAAGTTTTTCTGAAATCCAGGATGTTCTACAAATCCAGTTTGCAACTTGTACATCAAATGTATCATTTGCTATATATAACCAAACCACATCAGCCTTCCTATCTAAATGTCTGCTCTTAACTTTGTCGTTCCTGTAATATTTTCTAATTTTCAGATCGTTGGTCACCTGCACGATTAACTCTTTCAGTTCATCTCTTTCATATTGTTTACTCAACGTTATAACAGCAGAATACCTCTTCGCATTTGCATTACTAACATCATCTAATTTATGTAAAACGTAATCAAAACTTACTTCCTTCTGCGTTTCTTCAACTATAATTGGCCTTTTCTTTGGTATCTTGTCCAATCCCATTTCTTTGAAAACATCATTAAATTCATTCTGAATATGTGTTTCCAATTTAAAAAATTGATGCCTATTTAAAACACTAAGAATATCATCAACAGCAGAACAAATATCTTTAACCTTTTTTAACTCTTCCACAAGAGACACATTATCCTCAATATGCAACTTCCTGATTTCTTCGTTTAGATAATTGTACTTATCATTCCAGTATTTTGCGTATTTTAATCTATCTTCAATAGAGTAGATAGTAACATTTTTCACTAGAATTGGTGTTATTTTCCTAATATAGTCCTCATCCCTTATTAACTGTGAAACTTCAAACATACAATTTACAGACTCTAAATAACTATTACTAATGAGCAATATAGCATGATCCGTTTTTTTTATCCTTTTCATGAATCTAGTAATATCAGAAGAATAGCCAAGTATATCTCTATCTCTTAGAACGCTAATCCCCTCAAAACCACTAAGATTTCCCTGCACTATATCTGCCTCATCAGAATCATTCCAGCTATACGACAAAAATACTTGCTTTTCCTCTATCAATATTGTCATTTCCCTTCGTATCTTAATTATATACACACCTTAGTTACATCTAAAAATCAACAAAAAGCGTTCTATTCCTTATCCTTTTTATTTAAGCTCCATCGCCAAGCATTTAAAAAAATCAACAATTCATCACCATCATAATCCAAAGCAATCTCTGGCAATTCACCCTTCTCAACCATGTTTTGTAATCCCATTCTCCCTAAAACCCTTGGATTGTAATCATAGTCTTGGTCGTGGAGGTATACCATAAGTTTTTCTTTGTCGTAACTGTGACCTAAGTTTTCAAAGGGATCCAGTATTTCAGATGTCGATAGTTCTTCGATGCTCATAATCTGAAGATTTTGGTGGATTTCCCTTATCACCATCGAAAAGAGCATCCCAATACTTCTCTATCATCTTTTGAACAGATATATCGAAAGAGCTTATATCTATTGCATACAGCCGTTGTAATTCCTCAATTTCATGCCAATAGGCCTCGCCATTCCCGTATCGCTCCAGGTTCTCTTTTTTCAATATTATAAGATTATCAATAGGTGAATGAGTTCTGCTAATTTTCGCTTCTTTGTGTTTATGCTGATGAAAAAGATAATCGTGCTCCATCTTCTTCATGACCTCTTCCAATAATAAATATCTCTTGTTAGTATACTGAAACAACTCATTTATTTTAATTGAGTACAGATGATCTTCCACGTCACTTTTATTGCTGTAAACGAAAGTCGCAAAGTCCCCCTCTAATTTTGAAGTGGACCAACTAGCAAAATACCTGCTGCCATCTCGACCTTTCAAATTAACTGGATGAACTCCAAACACAGCTCGGATATGCTTAAAATATTCATCATCTGATTGTTGTTTCTGGAAGATACTATGGTCTTTCTTGAACGGATATTCCAGCTTGAATACTCTATATAGTTGATGGACCGACTCTTTCACCAAATCCATTGAACATATTAATTGCATTAAGTTCAGCGAGGCAACATTGGGATTTTTATGGTCCAATTGAATATAAGGTATTCCATCAATGGCTACTTCAATCCAATCCATATACGAACATATTATGTTCCAAAGATTTTTTCCCTGCTGGTTTCGATATTGATGCATAACGAAGTCGTGGTTGCTGTTAATTTTTCTGCGAAATTTGTCAATCAATGTATTATCTAAAGCCAAAGTGGCCCCTCCCTACCTTTCTAACAAACAACTTTTAAGTTCCTGATCTAATTAGCGTCTTCAACCTACTTATACTTTGATAAATAATCAATCATTCTCTCGTGATATTCAGGATCCTCCTCTTCCGCATCAAAGACAATTTTCCGATCAATATATTCTTCAGCCCATGAAAAATCATGAGTGTCAGTCCAACTAACAAGAAATATCTTTTGTATATCCCTATAAGTAAAGAGGTCGTCCATTATACGCTTTTTGCTATTATTTTTTGTCACTGAGTCAAAAGGGTAAACCACTGCAATATCAAGATTATGTGGTGACTTTTTCCACGTCATTGGGTTAATAGTATCAATATACATTCTGCTTTTTCCCAACTTATATGCCACACCTGTTTTAAAATTTGTACTATGATTATTAAAGAATGAGCCTAAATTTTGCATAGAATTTGCTCTGAATAATATCGAACATCCTTCTAACAATTCATTAATTGTTCTCAAAACTAACGGGTGCTTTTCATTCTGAAAGGTCCCTGTCAGTAATGTGCATTTTTCTCCTTCTGACTTTATAAATTCAATTATTTCTCCTCTTGCCTTTTCCCTTGTATTCATATTTCTATTTTCTCCTTTGTACTTTCCCGTTCTTTTATTTTCTAGTTGAACTTATCTTATAACGAAATTTTTCTAATAGGTTATTAAAGACTTTCCCTATTATTATCCTTTCCTGATTCACAATTTTCTCTCGTTTACCTTCAGTTTCCAACCAATCAAACGAGTCATGTTCTTTTTCCACTTCAACTAATTGATGAATAAGGGATAAGTTTTGATCAAGGTAATCTTCAAACATCTCCTTTTCCAAATCACTTTGGTATATCAAAACACCTGAATACAACCTATTCCTTGCAAATACTGCTTCATGATCTTCTGACAGAAGAAATTCATGAAGGATATGATTCATACTATCTTTTACATAAAACTTATAGTAGTAAGAATCACCATTTGTGTACCTATCACCAATTAATCCCCATTCCGGAACAACTGTTATATATCTTCCACTATCAAGAATTACAAATTGTTGGTTATATAATGTAGTTCCAAAATACTTTACTTTTAGCATCCCGTAGGATGTTGATGGATTCATCATTAAATAGGAGTAAAACTCTGGGTGCCCTATTTCATCATCATATTCCAAAGCAACAGTATATTCAGGATTGTAAATGTTATAAAACTCGTCATCATTCCTATTCCACTCACTTTTTACCCGAAGCCTTTGTTTTATTTGTTCTAACGGTGGTCTATTAAGTAAAAATCGTTTTTTCCACAGGTATTCAATATGATTTATGTCGGCACTTTTATCAATATCTGTATTGGTGTCCCCTATCCGGGTATAAATATAGTTGGCTCTTACTCTCCTTTTTCCATCATTATAATCTTCTATTAGAAAATATGGAGTATCAGTGCCATTTTTTACAATTAGCACATCAATTTCCTTCCCCCCCATTGGTAATGATACTAATTCAATAGTTGGTCTAATCCCACCACTGAATTTCTTTCCCTTTAAAAAGTCAATTATATTCTGCTGATTTTTTCGGTTTTCATCATCTTCTAAACCTTTGATTTCATAATCATCACTTATACCAAAAATGATATAACCGTCCTTATCCGCTCTGTTATTGGCCATACAGATAATATCATGTAGCAAATCAGCCTTGTTTTTATGGTACTTTTCTTTAAAATCCCAATATTCACCTTCCCTCTTGGAAGCAATTAGAATCTTAATTTCCCTATATAGGGAATTTTCATTTTCCATGACACTCTCACCCCTTAACGAAACTTTACAAGTCGTAAATACGACTTATAGTGCTTATCCAAGAAGTCCCAAAACTCTTTTCTACCGAAATCAAAAGGATCATTTTCATAAAACGTAAAGTGTACTGCATCGAAATTTTTACTATCTACCTTAAAGTTAAACCCATTTTTACCTCTCGACCTTTTATTAGGAACGCCTGTTAAAAGAACATCTTCTTCTGTTAAATCACCATGGTTGTGATCCATGCAAATATTAATGTTCGTTTCTCGTATATCAATTTGCATCCACCGCTTTTTTGATGAACCTACATAGACATTTCTTCGATTAGGATTCTTACTACTCGGTTTAATAACTACTCTATCAAACTTGCTTATGCAGTCTAAAAAGTCGTTCAATATTTTTTCTACTGTCATCGCATACACCTTCCCGTCTAAAAAGTTCTATCGAATTTAAGAATAAAATTTTCACATACCAATAATCTAATTTTACTAAAATATAAATATAATCTAAAGTTTCCCACCAAAAAAGACATACCTTTTTAAGATATGCCCTCTGGATAGGTTACACTTAGTTGGACAGATTCGTTAAGGTCATATAAGCTTAATTCATAAAAGTCAGGAGCGAATTAATTATGACCAAAAGAGCAAGAAGAACATTCACAAAAGAATTTAAAGAACAAATCGTTCAGCTACACCTATCAGGTAAACCTAGAAGCGAAATTATCAAAGAATATGAACTAACGGCATCCTCCTTTGATAAATGGGTTCGCCAGCATAAAACAAGTGGTTCCTTTGAAGAAAAGGACAATAGAACACCAGAACAGGAAGAGTTAATTAGGCTCCGCAAAGAAAATCAAAGATTGATGATGGAGAATGATATTTTAAAGCAAGCCGCGCTGATAATGGGACGAAAGTAGATGTGATCCGGAATAACCGTCATAAATACTCGATATCAGCAATGTGCGCCGTCCTACAACTTCCGAGAAGCACGTACTATTATGAGGCGGAAATTCGAGATAATCAAGATGATGAATTAACAGATTTAATCGTAAAAATCTTTAAAGATAGTCGGAACATTTATGGTCAAAGAAAAATCAAAAAAGAGCTTCAAAAGCAAGGCTGGACAGTGTCACGCCGCCGTATTGGGCGAATAATGAAAGAACAAGGACTTGTCTCTAAATATACAGTCGCTCAATTTAAACCTAGAAAATCAACAGTAAATGAGTCTGAAATTGGAAACGTGCTAAATCGTGAATTTAATCAGGACCAAGAATTAAAAGTTATTGTGAGTGATTTAACATACGTTCGAGTCAAACAAAACTGGTATTATATTTGTGTTTTAGTAGATTTATATAATCGTGAAATTATTGGTTATAGTGCTGGTCCTAATAAAAATGCCGAGCTAGTTCAACGTGCTTTTTCAACAGTAAAATACAACTTGAATCGCCTAGAATTATTTCATACGGATCGAGGCAGTGAGTTTAAAAACAAACTCATAGACCAGGCATTAGAGACGTTTGGAATCGCAAGATCCTTAAGTGAAAAAGGAACACCTTATGACAATGCAGTTGCCGAAGCAACGTTCAAAACGATTAAAACAGAATTCGTTAGTGGTAGAGTTTTTGATAGTCAACAAGAGCTTGATCTTGAGCTATTTGATTATGTTAATTGGTTTAATAACATCCGAATTCATGGATCTCTAGATTACTTAACGCCAAAGGAATTCAAAGAAAAGCAGCTGGTTGGAACGAATACCACTGTTTAGGAAAGAACTTATCGGGCGAAAGAAAAAGAAAGGTGATCCTCAGAGCCACAGCGATAGCTGCTTGCCATTTACTGTAGCGCCCGATTCTTAGTAGGCGATGGAAGGGGGCGGGGCCCCACCAGCGAATACTTAGAATCGATTTGTCAGTGTTACGATTTATCTGCAGGTAGCTCTAAAGGCTTTTCTTTTGCCGACCTGCGTTAATTCCACTACACTGACAAAAGCAAAGTCAATGGTGGCGGACGAGCAGATGTATGACTTTTTAACTGTCATTATTTATCAATCATATAAAATAATAAGTTTAAGCTAAGTACCTTAAAAAAATTGTCCAACTTAGTGTTGACATACCACTGAACGTACCATCAGGTCCTATATTCGCCACCTCATTCTCCAAGATATGCTTGCGAATCCCCCAATCAATGACCTCGAAAAATTAGCTGAAATGATTGCCAGTAAGCTGAGCAATGGCATTCCCCAGATTTCTTTAAAACAAGAAAAGCCCACTGAAATGACAGTAAGCTTGGAATACAAAAGCCTTATTAATCAACTATTCTAATTTATGCAGAAGAGTCGAATAGCTACTCTCCACTATTTGGCTTTTCTGCAAAACCTTTAAATCAGATTAGCATTAATTAATAAGTAGACTCACCAATCAATGCTTTAGCCGAATCATAAAGGTTATCATAGTGCAGTAATAAAATACTTTCTGTTAACTTTTGTCGTTTTAATTGATAGGTTTTATCGTTGAAATCATTTCGCCTTCCTGCAATTACAGCATAGTGAATACGTGTACTATCATACTTCATAAATTCAACTGGTAACGACTTCTTGGGATCTTTATACTTATTAAATGTTTCATAGAGTGTCGCATAATTCGCTTCTAACCAGTATTTCCAGTCAATTACCTGCCTCTCTCCTTTTCTTATTGCATCACCTAAATGACCATCAGTTAAAGTAATATGTTTATTCGGATGTTCCAACTCTACAAAGATAAATTCATAACCCCCAGAATTCCGCCCAACAAGTAGGTAATCAACTTGATATGAGTTTCCTAATTGAAATTCTGGAAAAATAAATGCATCATGATGACCGAAATTATAAGGACCCTTCATGATAGATGCAATTATAAAGTAAGCACTTTTTTCACGAATTCAATTCAGAATAGACTTTTCGTTTGAAGTAGAATTGTCTATTAATTGATGAAATTCTTCTACTAATTCTGATAACATGTCTACTTTCTGCAAATCAACGATATCCAAATGATTATTCGGAAACAAACTTTCATAGTGTCTTACTGCAACAGGGTATTCTCTGTACTTATTTTTTCTAACAACAAATTTTCCTGATTTATGAACAATCTCTTTTTCCTTTAAATTGTCCCATTCTTTTAACTCTTCAGTTGTTAATACAGTATAATCTCTTGTATAAATTTTCACACCACATTCCCCATCCAAATTTTCTTTCAATATATAGAAAAAGAATCGGCATTACCGACTCTTTCCTTTAAATATAGTTACCTTCCAAACCTTTTCAACTTATACCCAACGCTTTATACACAGCATCAATCGGATCAGAATAGAAGATTGGTTGGATTTTTACTAATAAATCAGAAGGCACTGTTTGTAAATCAACAATCGAAATGGCTGGAATTAGCACTCTTTTTGCTCCCGCATCTACACAAACTTGCAACATGTTTGCAAACTCTTCGACTTTAGAAATTGTGCCTCCCACTGTCATAGATCCGAGAACAACTAAGGATTCTTGCACTGGCTTTTCTAAGGCTCCCGAACATAGAGCGATGAGTTCAGCTATTGCTAATTCATCTGTTAACCCAATTCCTTGTAAGTCACTAATATGCATCAAATAGTCTTTCGTCTTCGTACTGATTGTGTTGCTTATTGATTTGCTGTTAGCGGTAAAGAAACGGAATGCCGTATCAAGGCTTTCCTTTGCTCCTCGGTGAGAGCCAACACCTGATTTATCGAATTTTCCTGTCCCTGATACGACTTGGTTTTCCAACTTGTATACACCAATCATTCCTGAATTACCATGACCGACTACGTATACATGTCCAGGTCTCCCCATTCCTTCGGGTATTAGCTTACCTCCACCTTGTTCGGGTACTGAGACATATTCCTCAGCCATTGTTTCTTTATCAAGATAAGAGAACATGACATCATAGAACTCCATGCCCCCTATTTTCTTGAGCTGTTCCTTCACACGACGACGCCCCTCCAAGGCATATTGTAGAATTTCTTCAATATCTTCCCTTGTATATTCACCATTAGGGTATATTAATTTAACTAATCCCGAAACAGTTTTACGAACCGCTACTGTATCACGTTGATTTAAGTTATTGCCAAGTTTGAAATAACGGTCAATCGCATCCGCAAATGAACGCTTCCGCATTTCTCTGAAAAACTCAGCAATATAATCTACAATGAAACCATACTTATCAGTGAAATATTCAGGTCTCATCTTGGGGACCTCCCAGCCAGGTAGGTAATAATGCATACGATCAAAGAACGCTGTGTCATTTGCCATTTCTGGTGGGAATGGTGCAAATAAGTGCGATGTTTTTATTAACGTGTCCACACTTTGGTTGATGTTACCCACGAATACCATCGAGGCAGAGGCGGCTTTTTCTTCCTTCCCTCTTGCAAAGGAACCTGAAGCCATATAATCTTTCATAATCTGAATTCCGTCTTTGTCTTTAAAGCGAATTCCTGCTACTTCGTCAAAGGCAACACAGTCCCATAGTCCAACAAGTCCTACTTTTCTTGTAGACATATTATAGAAGAGGTTTGCTACTGTTGATTGTCCACCCGACACAAGAATTGAATTTGGCGATACTTCTTTGTACACATGGGATTTCCCCGTACCTCGTGGACCTAATTCACACATATTGTAATTGTTTTCTACGAGAGCTACAAGTCGCAACAAAAGATGCCATTTCACACGCTCTTCTAATTGTGTTGGCTCCATTCCAATAGAACGAACTAATACATCAATCCATTCCTCTTTCGTAAATTGTTTTCTGCCATTAAAAATCTCGTCAATGTCCATATTGGGCATTTGAATTGGCTTTAAGTTATTTACTGTAAACGGACTCACATTCCGTACTTCTTCATCATAATAGTAGTCAAGCTTGATCATGCACCAAATACCACCAACAAGTAGTTTATCAAACTCTTTCACATAACTTGCTGGTACTGGAACTCCTTTTAAGCCCAAATTAGAAAATTCCGCCTCATACGTATCAATTTTCGGGTTCAATGCAACAGTTACTTTATCAATAATGGAATATTGACCAAGCTCTCGAATACGTGATTTTATTTTTTCTGCTTCGTCAGGTCGGACGAAATTATCCGATAAGATTTTTTTAACACGTTCTACGCCTTCAAGAATGCTCTGTTCATCATCGGTAGCACAGTACATACCGAGAAGATACTCCAACACATAAATAGGAACGTTTGCCCCTTCTTTAATGAGCTTCGTCAAATCTTTGCGAACAACTCGACCTGCAAAGACATTATTTAATTTTTTATCGAGATCCAGTGTCATTGTTTCCTCTACTTTTTCGTCCATCCTCACCCCTCCAATCATCACAACTTAGAAGTCAAAATCACTTACAATTCCTAAGTTAATCGTAAATGGGACTTTTTCTGTTATAACGCCTGTTTCCGTATCTTTAATGATCAGATAATAAGTTTTATTCCGATCATATGGAATGCTTTTTAACACAAACTGTAGCTTGAATGTACGGTCGGCTGGATTATCAAATGAACGATCGCCAATAATGGTTTCTTCATTTGAAAGTACGTTCCCTTCTTCGTCAGCCATATAAATAACCACCGTTCGAGGTTTTGTTTTCTCCTCTACTTTTTCTGTTTGGAAGAAGTTTAAGTTAAAGATGCTATTTGTAATTTTTTGCGTCGTACTTGTCAGTTTAATATCGACTTTCGAAATCGCTTGAACTCCCTTTTGACCAGCACGTTTATTCTTGAAGGATAGGAGTGGAACAACTATTTCTTGTAGACTTGCCCCTCCATGGCTAAAATTCACGCCAGAACCTTGCATACGATTACGTAGCGTTCCATTTGGCACATAAACGTTTAATTGTTGTTCATTTTTAATAACGGAAGCCAAATCAATCGTTAATTGCCCAGGAATGTCCTGAATTTCTTTAGATAAAGCGTAACGACGTTTTACTTCAATCTTTTCCAACTGTACTTTCTCAATTTTATCGCTTTCCTCTAAAGGTTCTCTTTGATAAAGGAAGCCATGATCAGCAGTAATTAAAACGTTCGTTCCAGAAAGGTCATCTCGAATAATTTTTATTAGCTTAGATATTTCATCCAGTGCTTTTTCTACTGCAGTAAATGTATATATTTCCGTAGATGCTTTATCTCCCATTGCATCAATGCTGTCGTGGTAGATATAAATGAGTTTCTTTCCTTTAAATATTTCACGTCTGCCTGCTTTGTTCATATTCAAAACATCTTGGAAACGTACTGCCATGCTATCTTTTACAGTTGATTCAATAATGAATTTGCGGTTTTCCAAGCCTGATGAATCCTTGTCGTTTACGAATACTTGCCCCTTCGAATCAAAATCAATAGATTTATGTGGGAGTAATGATGCCATACCTAACTTTGTAACAGAAGGGATGACTCCAAGCATGGACTGGATATCACATGTACCAATCGTCTCAGTGTTTAATCGTTCTGTCAGTTCTACCCCGATTTCATATCGGAATGCATCGGAAATAATGACGAATACTCGCTCACCTTTTCGAATGTGTGGAGATACAATGGAAGAATAAAACTGCTGTTGGTTTAAAACACCTGGTAATGACCATTGTTGCGTCATTTCTGCCTTTACAGCTTGAGACCAGTTCGCACTTAACTCGCCCAGAAACCAATGTGTATATAAATGCTCCACCACTTCTTTTAATTTCTTCAGTATTTCATGATTACTTTCTTCATCATAGGCGACATAAAACTTACGATAATACGTATCCATCTGATAATACTTACTTTGATATGCTTCATAAATATCTATTGCTCGACCTGTTGGAATTCCTTGTTGATACTCTTTATAGAATTCCTGCATTTTAACCGCATAAAAAAGTGCCTCGTAAATATTTGCATAACGTTCGTAAAAATGTTTTGACCGTCTTAGTTTAATTAATTTCGTGTACTCTTCATAATCTTCAAGTTTTTCGAGCAAGCTATTGGCAATATAAATAATGATTGCTCGGTCAATATAAGGAAACGTTTCGGCTTTCTTTAGCTCTTCAATTGGAACTGTTTGTAGTACATGAGGAAGTTGGATCTCTTTCTCTGCCATTTCAACATACTCATCAAACACTTCAAAATCAGTCTTATGGTGCATCCAATGGTCAATGAATACAAGACAGTTCGTGCGATTTCGTACAGCAATAAAATCTTTTATACTCGACAAATATTGCTCATTTACAGAATGGCTAAATGCCGTTACAGCCATATGTATAAACAATGTTTTTAATGTCTTATTGTCACGTTCATAGCCATACTGTTTGAATACATACTTCCAAAATACTTCTATATCGAAAAACTTGTCCATCTGAGTTAAAAACTTATTATCACTATCTTCCAGCGTATCCATTAGTACAGTCTTTAACACTTCTTCAAAATCAGGAACCTTCACGTTACAAAGCACACTCATGATTGCAAGTTCAATTATTTCTTCACTGTATGATTCAATGCCTAAAGCTTGAAACTTACGATAACGCTCTTTGTTATGGAAGAAACGCTCATATTTTTTAATAACTCCACGTAGAGAAGGATCTATCTGAAGTTCACTTAATATAAGCGAAATACGGTCTGCATAAAACGTTTTCGAATAGAACACTGTATCTGCTAACCAGTTATCTTCTAACCCTAATTCTAACGTTGTGTATATCAAATAATGAGAAGATGGATCTTCTTCCTCTAATAAATGCTTCATATAAAATTGATTGTTTTCCGATAATGTTTGGACTTTAACTCCATCCACTGTCAATTGATCAAATTCCTCAATAAACTCTTGATCCTTATCCACCCAAAAGACAATTTTTCGTTGCTCCCCATCTTTTAACGGTTCATTAAAAATGTCTTTAAGGGCTGATACTATTTGAGTTATATTCATTCAACTCACCTCACCCATTCAAAATATCTACCCTTACTCCTCTAATAATTAGAAAGGTAATTCAATAGGAACATTGTCAGACTTACTCTGCTTTTGAAACTCAACTTTTTTTCTATTCGTTTCTATCTTATCAATAAAAGTTATAACGTTAGCCATTGCTCTAACAACAAAGTCTGCTTCAATTGAATTTAGGATTTCATTGTCATGTGCATAGCTTTTTGTATTTCGTATATCATTGTAACTATCGAATAATGAAATACTATTTTGCAATGCCCTTAACGTAAAGGATGATTCAAAAATTTGATCTTTTTCATATTTCTTTTTGAGCATCCCCGCAAGACTATGTAGAGGTAAATAATTACCCTTTCCATCTAAGACGTTGATATCGTTGTCAATACATGCTTGACGCAATAACTTTGTAGCAAATGTATGCAGTCTATCAAGAACTAAGGTAGGTTTGTTTCGTGCCAATGAGTCATTGATATCTTCCATGAGTGTTTGCAAAGTCTCTTCAGATTTATGGGGTAAATTTATTGTAATATCTGTTCCCATCAGCTTCTTAGTTACAGTTCGCAATTCGTTAATTGTTTTATTTTGTTGTTCAGATAACGGTTCTTCCATTCTATTATGATAATCTTCATAATAATTTAGTAATTCATCCATTAGCTTTCCGACTACTGCATTAGGTTCTTTGGACCATATCTGTCGTAATTTATTTGCTTTTGAACAATACTCTTGATATCCGTCTCCATCATAAATATCAAGATTTATCGTTTCTGCAATAAATCTTGCAAAAGTAGAATTACTAAAATCCAACACATAACCAGAATCCATACCGAATAACCCTTCGAACAACAACTTCTCCCTATATGATAAGTTCGCCAACTAACATCCCCCCAATCCTAACTAATATAAAGTGCCTGCGTCTATGACACAGACACTTTACTGCAACATATTAAATCTTCGCCACTAACCCATTAAACTTCTCATAATTCACTTTAACACCGTCATCTAAGTCAATTTCAATTTGCATGTCCGCCATGTGGTGTAATAGTTCATCATAAGCTTTTAACTCGTCGATTTTTTTATCGAGTGCTTTTAACTCTTTCTTCGCATTGCTAATTTCTTTCGCTGTAAAATCACCTTCTATGATGTCAAGCAAGTCCTTTTTCTCCGCATCCATTCGTATTTGCACTTCATGTAAATAATCTGTACGAATACGAGAAAGTGTTGTTTTATCATAACGATGCATATAGATAAGACAGTTAAAAGCCTTTTCCTTACCAGAAGTAAATAACCAATAAATCGGTCGCTTTTTATAAACTTGCACATGATCCTTATAGAAATCATTTAAGAAATAGCGACGTAATGTTTCCCTTGCTGTCTCATTCGCTTTACGCCCAATCGCATCGGCAATAAAATCAAGGTTTTCCTCAAGCGTTTCCTCACTATACGTTACACGCACAAAATCTACAAATCTTGTTACAATATCGTCTTCGAAATACGAACCTGACAAAATAGGCAAAATGTTATCCTCATCAGCAGGGAATGTTTGATAACGTAAAGCATCAAATTCACCACCTGCGTATACAAGACCTTCTTCATTAAGTGAATAACGACCGAAAGAACACCCTATTGCGTAGGAGATAAAAGATTTGATATCCTTCTCCAATTCAGCTTTTCTTATCATTACATCTTTCTCAGCAACGTCTGGTGTCAGATCATTTTGCAAACCGTAAATATCAATAAATAGACTATTTAATTCTTCTTCATTATGTTTAAGTTGTTTAAATCGTTCCTCACACTCTTTCTTCCAATTCTCAAATGCCAACCGTACAGTTCCACCATTTAAAAATGGATGTTTCTTAAAATTCCATGATACTTCAAAACTATCCCAATCTAACTTTGAAATGTTAATAGAGTTACTTGCCAAATCAGAAATCAATGTATTGTTAATTGCATCTACATAAGGAATTCTGCTTACATTTCCAGGTTGGAAATTAAGTGTAGGGTTTTGAATTTGTAAACAAAGCGTTGAAATTTTACTATTTAGTAGTGCTATAATATTTTTTAAATTATGATTTGCAAATACAGAAGATCCACCAGTATCGAAAATGAAACCATTTGGTGAATAACGAACCGAAAAGTGACTACTTGTTACTAACCCCCAACTGCCACTTTCTCTAAAATAATATTGAGTGTTTGCTATTCCAATATTTGATGAACGTGATGAATTTAAATAGGCATTATATTCTTTAATTTCTTCTCCATTATTTTCCCAATTTACGATATATTCCTGATTTCCATACCACTTTCTATATCCGCCACCTTTATTATATGGAAACCATTTTTTCTTGCTTACATTCGCATCATCTAAAGAATTCATCCCAAAACCAACTTTTCTTATATCTACTTCATGCCAAAGCCTAACAAATCTATTATTGTCACTTGTTTGTAAGCCCACACATGCTACAGATACTTTTGATAGCGGTTCTGATTTACTATATATATCAATAAAATCGGCACTTACCCAATATGCTATCGGATTACCTGGAATCTTATTGAAGTTATCTTGGTCAAATGAATAGCGATATGAAACAGAAGGATTTTGGACAGCTTCCAACGTTTTAATTGGTTGGTTTTCTGACCCTCTAAATTCTGAAAGTCTTACATATTCTCCTTTTAAATTAATTTTATAATTTCTTAATGTAAAAGTACAAATTGGCACTGTCGCACCATCAAATCCTGAATATTCAAGTTGAACTAAACTACTAATTGTACGTTCTTTAATTATTTTCTGTCTAAGTTTTTCATAAGAAGAAATAAACATCCATACAAATGGAGACATAAAGCCAATCTGACCATTTTCTCTCGTTGCATAAAAGCTATACTCAATAAATGCTGAGAATAGATCAGATTTTACATCAGGGTAATTAGCTACTAAGTAGTTGGATACTTCGGCTGTTAAATATTTATTTCCTGCATAAGGCGGGTTTGTTATAAATACCTCGTACTTCAAATTCAGAATTAACGCTTGTTTGATTAGTTTTCTAAAAATGTCCAATGTACTATCTTTTAATTCTAATTCAAATAAATTTCCCGATTGTTGTTCAATTGCCGTTAGCCGTAGTTGTAAAAATTTAATGTCGTAAGATTCTAATTTGATAAGTGATCCTATTGATTTTGCATGTTTAAATTGGTCAATAAAATCCTTCATTTTATCAAATTGCTCACCAGAAGATACACCTGCTAAAAATTCTATTTCTTCATCAGTAAACTGATTTGTTTCTTGAATGGATGCTAAGTTCATTGTTAACCCTTCACGTTCAATACTTCTTAAGAAGCGTCGGTTGTATTGCAATGCTTTCATGACAATTGAAAAGCTTGCTAATTGATAAGCTCGATCATCTATGTCTAACCCATATAAATTTTTCTCGATAATAAGGCGTGGAATTTCTCTCTCCATATAGCCACATTTACTATAAATTTCAAAAAGAACATCAAACATATACACTAAAATATGACCGCTCCCCATTGCTGGATCGAAACATTTTATATCTTCTACATTCAACTCTTTATTAATGTACGGAGCTAATTTTTCTTCAAAATCAGGTTCTGGATTTGGGTTTTCTAAATAGAACTCCCAATTTTGAATTAAGTCCCGATGTTCTGGATGAGATTCAACCCAATAACGCCCTAATGCATTTTGTACCATGTAACGAACAATCCATTCAGGAGTGAATAGCTGTGTCGCAAATGGTAATTCCTCTGCTTTGTAGCGTTTTTTTGCCTTAATAACTCGCTCATTTTCCTCTGAAATATAATATTGATACAACCATCCAATAATCTCGACATTTTGCCAGTCACTTTCTGCTATGACATCTGTATTTATCATTTGACGTACAAACGAGTCTGTACCAAGTAACCCTTCAGGGAATAAGATTTCCTTATAATCTTCCAGTGTTTCAAACATGAATGGCATATAACGGTTCAAGTCGTTACAGTGCATTTTAATGAGGTACTTAAACAGTTCATCTGTTTTATTGTTCATTTTCAGTTCATAAACGTACTCTTTGTCCAATTCTAAATCAAGTAACAGTGCCTCTTTCATCATGTCTGGCTCTGCACTGTCACCATTTGATGATGATAAAACCCTTACTTTTGTTGGAAGGTAGTCATTCACTTCCATGAAGCGTAATGCAATAAAACGGTTAAACCATGTGTATGCTGTTTCCTCCATAACTCGATTGAAACCAATTTCGTTAATTCGAGCAATTAGTTTGTTTCGTTGTCGTCTTTCCACATCCGAAAGTTGTCTGCCGTCGATAAAGACGGCATCCGAACTTTCTACATTCGCTTTTTGGATAGATTCAGCAGTAATCCCGATTTTTCTTGCTTGCAATTCTACTCGTTCCAGCAACTCTTTTCGTGCTTCTGTTGCGAACTTTTTCAATGCACTTTTATTCATCTAATTCACCCTTATTCAATAAACTCAATCTGTTTATTTGCTTTAATGATTTGCTTTAGCTTATGGGAAAGCGTGTTGATGTACAAATCCACTTCTTCTTCTGTCGACAATGTTTTCACCGTCACAAGTTCTTTTACCTTCACCGTCTGTTTCTGAATAACTGGTTCAATTGGTGGCTCTACAACTGTACCTGCAATTTTCTTTTGTTCTTCCGCTTTTTTTCTTTGCCATTCTATAATTTCTTGTCGTATTTCTTTTAGTGTCTTTTCTTTATAACTATTACTTTGCGAAATCGTTGCATCAACCTTGAATATATCTGTAAATTGCTCAAGGCTCGCCTTTAATCCTTGATAGTATTGCTCCACTCGATGTTTCGTTTCATTTGAAACACCATACTGAGTTGCTTGTAAAACTAATTCATTATAATCCGCCTGCAATTTCTCATTGGCATTTGCTTTTTTCTCTACTAACACAGCTTCTATTTGTTGCTCTAATGCGTGTAAAAGATCGGGGATGTCCTTAATATTTTTATAAGGAATCGGATTTTCCACAATGTTACGAAGTTGATGCATCTCTTTTTCTACTTCATTACCTGATAAGTACGATTTATTTTCTTCGTACTTTACAAGTCCTGCTAAACCTCGGTCAAAAATATCCTTTTGATTCGATTCGAAGAAGCTTTTTACATACACAATGTCTTCTTCCCAGTCCGCTAAATCATCTTCCATTTCTTTCAGTTTCAAGAAGAAAGAGGCGTTATCCAATTGATTGTTAAATTGCCCGAAGTATTCTAAGCCTTTGTTTAATAAACTCAAGCCAGGATATTTTCTACCTTCATAACGTGCTTTGAACGAATTGATTTCATCTACTTGCTTGGCAATAAGCGAACGAATATCCTTTGCCAGACCGTCTTCATCATCTGCTAAATCCGTTGTATTAAATACTTCTTTGCAAATTCTTCTCGCAGTACGAAGTAGGGCTTCATCCACTTTCACTCGTTTTGTAATGATTCCTTTGTCCGCTTCCGTTGTTTTCCCGAATACCGTCAATAATTTGTTTGTGTCGATTTCTGGCTCTAAATACTCCGAATTATAACGGATACGGATACGTTGCTCTTTTAATAATTGTGCAAGGAGACCTGCTATATCGAGCTGTTTCCATCCATAAGGTTTATCTACAAAACGATCATATACAAGTTTCACTCGGACTTGTTTGTTCAACTGCTCTTGCATGTCGATATATTCATATACTTCACTTTTCGCAAGGGTATTTGGACTTTGAATCATTTGTTCATCAAAAGAAATTTGTTGGTCATCAGAAGCTAAAATAGAAATGAGTTCTCTCTCATTATCCAAATGCTCTTTCACATAGCCTAATTTCGTGTAGACATTATCGACTAAATGCTTAAATGCTGTAGTCATTTTTTCTTTTACGGTAGAGCCTTTAATGTCCATTTTGTCGCCGTTAACGAAGAATGCACCGTCTTTTATCGCTTCTTCCAACAACTCTCGCACTCGACGTCTTCGTTCACGTGCCTCAGCTTGTTTGTTATTTAATATATTTTGAATATTTTCAGGTAGTTGCGTAATGTTCTTTTTCTTGCGGTATTCTTCAATACGCAATGCTTCTTCCATTTCCTCTACATAAGCTTCGTTGCCACCAAGTTTCAGTATTGTTTCTCCGTTACCAGATGACATCATCATTAACTCCTGGTCTGACTTAGCATAATGGTCTGATAGTGGTGACAAGATTTGAATGCCGATATTTGATGTTTGATTGCCATAAGGTTTTTCATCCATCACTTGATTGTAAGAGAAAGAATATTCCTTTGAATAAGTGAAACGTTTTTCTTCGTATAGGTCATTAAAGATATATTGGGCTAATTCACGTTTTACTAAGCTTTCATCAACAGGTTGCTGTTTAATATCTCGATTGATGTCTTGTTCATCATCCGTTAAGAAAATGTAGTTGTCCCCATTTTTTCCGATTAGTGTTTGTGATATTAACTTTCTCAGTGCTACTTTGAGTTTTTCTTTTAGTTGTAATTTATCCTCGTCAATATGTGTGACCATTAGAGTAGCAATATTATCAATGTTGGCTGGAAGTTCTTTAATATACTTAATCATGAACAGCACTTTTAACAGATCAATGTTAAACGGATCGTCTTTTAAAGCAGGGTTCATGCTCGCCCCTTCGATTACCCTTGAAATTGATGGATTTAAAAACTCCTTGATGGTATCGTAAAATGCATAGAACGGAATAATCGAACCTTCTTCTGCATCTTTATACTGAAGCCCCGCTTCCTTAAATGCGGATAACATCGAACGTTCCCCTTCAGATAAGTGCTTACCTGAAGAGCCATGTTTACGTACTTGCTCGAAGACGTTTTGAAGTAACTTAAATTGGTACGGTATGAACGGATACACTTCTGCAAATTCCGTATCGTCTTCATAGCCTCGAAGATCTGCTGTGCTTTCTTTAAAACTAATTAAATTTTTCAAGATGGCACTTTTGTTCGGATAATCCGCTCTTAGCTTGTCTAACACATGCGGATATTTTTCTAAAATACGTTTTTTGATAACTTCGTCTACCGAGATAGATGATAGGGATAGACGTGTATCAAAGCGACCTTGGATTCGTGAAAAGTCATCTCCTTTGACTTTAATAATCGAGTCAATACTTTCTTGAGAAGTGACCATAATCCATACTTTTCCTTGTGCATATGTCCCTAAATCTTCTGTTAACGTTTGTAAGTTCAACATCAAGTTACGGTTATCCCCGATGTACTGACCAATTTCGTCGACTAAAAATACAAGATGAAAATTCGGACCTTTACTATCAATGTAGTCTTTTACATCCTTTGCGAACTTTTCGATACTGATTTCAAAATTGTTTACTCCGCTTTCAAACCAATTACGTGCAGATTCTTCCGTCATGTTTGTCGCTTTTACTAATGCTCCAATGACATAATCTGCATCAAAATAGAAGCTGTTGCGACGATCTTCCCATGGTTCACCCGCAAGAGCATGGAATTCAGTCTTAAATGTTTCGTAAACTCCCTGTTTATCTAAATATTTTTCCATCTCCGCAACACCAGGAATGTCTCCGTAGTAGCCACGATGTTCGTAAAATACTTTCATGAATACACGTAAAATGGCATCTTCTTTTGATTTGTTATCTAAAGAGCTTTTGGAATCAATATTAAACAGAATAACTTCTGTATCTACGTCTGCTGTCCGCTTCATATTGGCAAACACAAGGGCATCTTTTATTTTTTCTTCAAAGAAATCAACAGGTTTTTTACCTTGTACTGCTTTATTTTCTAAAAGATAAGCAAGAATTTTAAGAAAGTGCGATTTACCCGAACCGAAGAATCCGCTGATCCACACACCCATCTTATCCGTCTTACCTTGGACTCCTTTTAGATAGTTTTCATAGAACTTGGAAAAATGTTTATGTAATTCTTGTGTGACAACATACTCGTCTAATTCTTGATAAATATCTGCTTCGTTTGTTTGGGCAACTTTAATAACCCCACGAAGGTCACGTTCAATATCTTTTAAAAACATCTCTTTAAGTAGCATCCAAATTCCCTCTCTTCCTTTAATCAACTAACCGAAATGCACGATAGTAGTTATCATCTTTAAATTTTCCGAAAAGCTGTAAATCCTGACCGCTGTATTGCCCTGGGTAAAATAAAATAACAGGAACCTTATCCAACACTTCTTGAAGATTATTTAAAATATTATGGGAGCGTACAAAGGGATATACTTTACCAACACCCGTCAGGAAAACAACATTATGTTCTCCCATCTGTTCTTTAATTTTTTTCAGGAAAATATCAGGTTTCGCAAATGTTGTCATGGCTTTAAATAAAGCATCTTTTCCTTGCCGTTCTTCCATATCAAAAATACGGTCAAATATTCTTTTTTCCTTAGTTATCTCAATTAACATTTTGTATAAATCAAACTCAATAATCCTTCTATTATAAAGACCATTGTTAAATTCCTTATGGAGAATTTTAATAAAATCTCGTACCTCTAATTCATCTTTTGGATCATAATCAAAAATATAGAAACTAATTTCATTCCCCAATCCACGTCCCTCGATGAATTTGTCTTCCTTTATACGATCACTAATTTTTTTCAATCTTTTCTTCAACGTAGCCATATTCTACTCTCCCATCGCATGGACATACTGTGCATCACCAATATGGATTAAATGCTCTCTTAATTGCTGATCAATGATAAGGCGATTTAACTCATTGCTACGCCGTTCCTTTAATAGTCCACTTTCATAAAGCACTTGCATAAATGCCCGTTTCAACTTTTCCGTATTAATGGCACTCCAACTGGCAACCTTTTCACTTTGTTCAGCTTTTGCAGTAAAAAATACGTTAATATCCTTTTTCTCAATAAGGTAATTATTATTGCGAAATTTCTCGCTTATGACTTCGTTCATAAATTCAAAGAACAATAAGTCTGTTTTCATAATGGCGTACAAATTAATTACTTTACTTATTTCAATTGAACCCTCTACCATTAGATCTGCTAATACAGAATCTATTACTTCGGCTCTTCTCATAATGGAAGGTAATGTTCGATTAATTCTTCCCTTTTTCTCAAATTGGAAGAGGTTTTCTTCAACAACCCTTCTTCTAATTTCTTCTGATGTTAAATCCATTCGCTTCAATTTTGCGACCTGCTTTAGTTCAAATAATAAAAAGGAAGCACCGTTTAAGCTTGAAGAATATTCCAACTCTATTGTCACCCAAATCCTACCTTTCGCACAAGACTATTAACCTATTTCTTTTTCTAAAATTTTACCAATTAAAGCTAATCGTCTTTTTCCGCTTTGCTGTTGAATTACTTTGGTAAATTCATTATCCTTTATCAGCTTCTCCCGATTATATTCATACATACTTTTAATGCCTTCAATTAGCTCATCTTCTTTGATTTCTTCTTGCCAGTACGCATCCACCAATTGATTTAAAGCTATTGCTAAATCTCTCTGTGTACGATAGAAAAGTCTTAGTTCCAAAAAACTCACCTCTGAATTTCACTTAATTCTTATTTTACTCTTACTCATTTCTTAATTCAATTTTATCCTGGCTATTCGACTTATTCTCTTAAAATGTTACAAGAAACAAAAAAAGGACTTCGCATCTCAACAGACACGAAGCCTTCTATGGTGTTACTTTGTTAACAACAGTTCGGATAATTCCTCAATTTCAATTCTGTAACTATTTTCAGTTGGAAGTGGTTGCTCTGGTAACTCGATTGGAACTTGAACAAACTTATCAGTTGGAACTACCGAAGCTCTTTTTGGTAATTCCATAACTTTATAAATGTAAGGTGAGAATCCATCTATCATTTTCTTAAAGATACGTGCAATCTCCTCAAAAGTTTGCTCATTGCTTTCTTTTGGTTTGAAATAAACTCCTATTCTTCTCTTTCCATATGTGAGATCAGGGTAGACACTTTTACGAAGTTCGTCTGCAATATTTTCAAATGCTTCATACCAATCCATTTCTGCTTTGTCGAAGTATAACTCGACAAATGCAAGATTTCGAACATCTTTTGCTGAGCATCTATAAATTATCCCAGATTTACCCGCACCGCAAGTAAGGATTCGATCATTTTGATTTGTCTTTTTATCGTAATGGAAATTAAGAAAATATGGTATTTTGTTACGCAACACTTGTAACATTGCTCGTTTTACATCTTCAGCTCGATTCAAGTCAGGTGATGATGGATTTGTATTAATCTGCCCACAATGCGATGGATGAATTTGCAGGTTCACTAATTCAACATTTAGCAGGGGATTCATTTCCCTTAGTAAATGAAAGTTCTTATATATGTCCAAACTATACATTTCATTTAGTTTTTGCAATACACCAATAGCGTCTTCATGAAGCGATAATGCATAAAAATCAACAAACTCCTTCTGATGTGATGAAAACCACATCCTGAGTTCATTCAAAATTTCATCATCAAATGACTTTGCAACCCATACGATTACCGATTCATTATATCTTTCAATCATTTCTATCATTCGACTCAAATATGTGGTATTTGCTTTCGTGAGCTGAACTTCAATAAAAATGGGAATTCTTCGTTTAGAATCAACTGCTCGAATATCTATGTTACGATGAGCATGTCTCTGTTCTAAAATTATGTTACTGACCTGAAAACCCAACGTATCTGAAAGCAATTGCGGATTTTCCTTTAGGAATATAGACAATATATTTTCTTTCATTGAACCATTCTTACTCATGCCATACATCCTTTCGATATTTGGTTATACCTTACTCATCAATTTTGGTAAAAAATAAATGCATGAAAAAAGCACCTACCAAATTCATCTACAGATTCGGTAAGTGCTTTGCCTTTTACTTATAAAATTGTTCTTCTGTCGGTTTTTCAAAACCATATTCCCACCCCATTTTTTCTATTTTCTGTGAATTATAAAGCCGTTATTGGCTATAGTCAAGCATTCTAAACGAACATCCATTCCATATATATATCATATGAATAACATCTATTATGTAAAGCTCTATATACCAGGTATCGGAGAAATCTATATTTTATATGAAGTTTATATTTATACCATTAATAACTTATATCTATTCCGTATGTAAACGGCAACAGTAAGCCTGTTACCGCCGAAGAATTAAATCTCCTTTAATTCGCTGATCAATTCCCCGATCTCCTGCAACTCTTGCAAAAGACTTTCTTTTGACCAGTCGGCACTGAGGATTGCTTCAAGGATTTCAAGTAGTATTTCCTTTACCTCTGCACTTAGTATTTCTCCGTTATGCTGTACTTGGTGATTGAATAATAATTCCTTTAAACCTATTGTCTCGCCTTTGTTCCAGTTAAGACTCGAACCCGCAAGAACCCATGGTTCGACTCCTAATGCTTCTGAAAGTGCCACAAGCTTTGGAAAGCTCACAGATTTTCTTTTTGATTGTTCAAGCCTATTGATGTACGAACTTGAGATGCCAGTTTTAATTGAGAGATCATTTAAAGAAAGCCCTTGTTCTACCCTCAACCTTTTTAACATTTTCCCAAAATCATCTTTCATTTGTTGTTGCTCCTTACTCAAAACAATCCTCTCCTCTTTTACGTTTTCCAAAATGGAAATCCTGTTTTATGATCTAATTTGATCTTTATATCATAGGCGGAGAGAAGCTTTTTATAACGAAATTTTTGCGGAAGTTATGGAATAGTATAAAAAAATAGAGGTCATCCTCCAAAAAGGACAACCCTATTTACCTTCAAATTTATGCAGGCATCGAAAGTTTCTGTTTATTATCAAACATCTCTGGCTCTTCTAATTTTAACAATTCCATATCAATACATTTTCTGAAATATAATTTATTTCCATTAAAGTAGATTTTAAAGAACGTTTCTTCACTCTCCCATACTTCATCAATATAATCTTTCTTTCTCTTACCCCCTAATTCATTTACATAAATATGACGGGCAACTTTGGATATATCGTATTTCTCCCTATCATTGAATTTTAAAAACACTGGCTTTTGACCTGTTGTTCGATAATAACTAAGAATATCTATAATATCTGACATTAAGTCACCAGGAATTAGTTCAATATTTGAAAAGAACTCACAAGTAACATATCGTGCTAAACCAATCATCCTATTAGCATTCAAATATTCCTTTTCTCTTAATTCTTCGTCTGAATAGATATTTGGTAGATTTTCTATGAAATTGATATATGCCTGTTGGGTGCTATCATAAACTAATATTTCGCAATTTTCGTCATTCTCTTCACCTTGATCTAATTGTTTCTTTAATGAAAACGAATAAATTCCGACTGGAATTGCCTTACCAAACTCTAATTTTACCAAGTCTTCAGTCTTTATTAAACTGTCTGCAACCTTTATGAATTCCTCAATTTTCTTTATTGATACATACCTTGAGATTCTTTCTGGAGTTGGACTCTCTTGTTCTTCAAAATCACCCCCTCCCCTGTAAAGTTGAGAAGGATTTACCCAAGCGATTTTGTCTTGCCAGTCATCAACAAAGCTAACGATGTATGCTTTCTCTGTCCCACCAGCTTTTGGTCCTCTCAAAGCCCTTCCAATCATTTGAGTCATTAAAATGTTCGAAGTAGTCTCTCTTGTTAAAAATACAGTTTGTACTGCTGGTATATCAGTTCCCTCAGTACAGATATTTACGTTGATTAGCACTTCTAATTCACCATTTTTAAATCTTCTAATCTTCTCTTTAGTTGCCCTTGGAGACAAATCTACTTCTGTTTGCATATCGGAACCTTCCGATATTACATAATCGGACAAAATTCCCTTTTCCCTAAACAATGTATTCAGTGTAATTGCATGAGTTTTATTGATAGCAAACACAAGCAACTTTCCATATTCCTCTTTATTTTTCACATAAGATTCAACAATTCTATTGTTTCTAATTTTGTTTGTTGCAATGTGGGAGGCAATTTTCGGAGGGATATTATTAAAGATTTCAATACTTTTAAAATCATCGTCACTTAGTTTACTTATTGGAATGTGTGTTTGTATTTTTTCAAATATTGGTCTTGCTAAAATCCCTCTTGAAATAAGTGTTCGCAGACTGACCTCGTAGATGATATCATCTACAAAAACTTTTCTGAGTAAGCCTCTTTCCTTTTCTGCAGTTCGAAACGGTGTCGCAGTCAGCCCCAATATCTTTGATTTTCTTGTTTTTTTATTAACAATCCCTATAATTTCCCTATAGGTTTTTGCTGTAGCATGATGTGCCTCATCTATCACAAGTAATACATCATCATTATATTTCAGCCAATTGTTCACTAAATGGTGAATACCTCTATACAGGCTGTCTTTACTCGCAACTAAAATATCATCATCTTTTTTAATGTTGGCAGGTCTGTCATGTTGTCCTGAAATAATTCTATATCTAAATCCTGCTCTATTATTTACTATGCTTGAATAGGCATTTGACTTAAAATCCGATAGGGCTTGTTCTAATAAAGCATGACGATGAGCAATCCATAGTACCTTCTTTCCATTATTTATAAATCTCTCCAATGCCCATCGAACTGCTGTCGTTGTCTTGCCCCCGCCTGTTGGCAAAACAACCAATCCTGCAAATTTATCTGTTGCGAGTATTTTATTGTCCATTGCATTCATAGCTTCCAGTTGGTGCAAATATAGTTCAGTTTGATCACTTTCTCTCTTTACATTAACTATTCCTGAGTGTTTTCTTTTTAATAAAGTTTTCATTTGTCATCTTCTCCTTTTTATCAGATTGGAAAATACAGCAATTCTCTTAGGGTTCAACTAACACAATTTCTCATGGTAAATCACCCCTTTATCATTTCGTTGGAGTCCGTTCTAAATTACAGACTTCAACTATGTAAGAGGATTGAAGAATAAATTGGACAGGTATGAAGTTTTCAAGGAACAAAAAAAGCTAATTTTACTTAGACATCAATGCAAACGCCTAACTTTTATTCCTAAAAGGGCATACTTCCCCCCCTGGAATAAAAATAGTTAAACGTATGAAATTGAAAATCTAAGTAAAATTAGCTTTAAATATCAAAAAGTATATATAAAAAAATTATCTATAGTCATAATATAACGACTTGTTTCATTTAGTCAATAGATTTTTAAAAGAATATCCAAAAAAATCCATTTGAGTTACAAACATAACTCAAATGAATTAGATACAAATAAAAAGAACCACCCGAAAGCCTGATTAGCGGGGTGATTCCTCTCGCAAAAAATAAACTTTTTGTGAACCGAACCACAAGGGTTCAGTTAGTGATAACGATACTCGCAATATCGTTTCAATCTAATTATATAAAAATGTATTCATCAATTCAATTACTCTGTTACAACCTAATTGCCTTATCCATAAAATCCATCCTCAACTACATATTGAATTCGTTTATTATTATAATAAGTTGTTTAGAATTAGCAAAATAGCATATATATTGGAGGTTTCAAAAAATGAATTCTAAAATTAAAACGTTTAGTTATCACAGCTCTACTAAGAATGTATTCACTGTCAAAGTATGTGACTGGAGAGAGTACAGTATCCTAAATAAAAATGGTTTAATTGAATTGCTAAATGATTCAGGATCCTCACTCTTTATCGGATTAGATGAAGATGAGCAAACCAATTATTGTTTAGCTTTATCTCATGATGATAAAGAATTTGGTCCGTTGTTCAAATTACAGCCTAAAGCTTTCTTTACGTTATTTGATATGTATAACAAAAACAAATCACAATTTTTTAAAGAAGTTCAGCTAATTAAGAATGGCGGATTATTAATTGATAAGACTAATTTTATTAGACAGTCAGATACTTTACCACAGTCAACTACATGATACCTTTTACGAGCATAAAAAGACCAAAGGTTTACCCTAAAGCTTTTCAGTTTACCTTTGGTTTTTTGTATGCCCTTTTATTTATCCCTTTAATCCTTAAACGCTATATTCTGTACCACCAAAAAACTCCTCCCATCCCCATTTAAACCCTTTTCCCTTTTCCCCCTTCTTCTACTATATCTCCACGTAATTTAGTTCTTCCCTGCCCATCCTCCACTTCCAATCCCCCTCAAACCCTTCTCCCCCAAGGCTTCCAACCCATTTCCCCCTACTCCCTTACCTCTATTCTCTGTAATAAAGTTCTTCCCTATTTTCACTCAATTTCAGCCAATTTCCACCCCAAAATCCTCCAATCCTTACCTCTATTCTGTAATAAAGTTCTTCCACAGAGTAGTGGTAAGGGCGAAGGGTTAGGAATGGACACTCTTGCTCTTTTCGAGCATTTCTTCCCGCTCTTCTCTCTTGCTCAATCCGCTTCAAATCCCTTTACTGACAAGCTTTTTCCCGCTTTCATCAATCGTTTGATTAAGCAAAAAAAGAACCGAGAAAACGTACCAACGGTACGACTCCCGATTCCTTTATAGGTTTTATACTTAATGTTTGCTCCCGTTTTCTCCCCGTTCAGATACCAACTTAATTACCGCAGGTACGAACTTGAATTACGAGGGAAGAACTTAATTGGGGGAAGACACAAAAATTTATCCCCCACACCCAAACTCACTCAACCGTTACGCTTTTTGCGAGATTACGGGGTTTATCAACGTCACAGCCGCGGTGTAGGGCTGCGTAGTAAGCGATGTATTGCATTGGTATTACAGAGATAAGAGGTGTTAATAGTTTATGGACTTGCGGTAAGACGATTTCATCCTCTTCCATTGCTAAACTTTCCATAGATATAATGCATGGTTTTGCTCCTCGAGCAGCGACCTCTTTTACATTCCCACGAATACTTAAATTAACATTTTCTTGGGTTGCAAGGGCAAAGACAGGGGTACCTTCTTCAATTAAGGCAATCGAGCCATGTTTCAACTCACCGCCTGCAAATCCTTCTGAATGAATATACGATATTTCCTTCAGCTTTAGTGCGGCCTCTAGACAAACGGCATAGTCCAAACCTCGGCCAATAAAAAAGCTACTTCTATCAGATGATAAATAATCGATTGCCACCTGTTCAAATTCTATTTTTCTATTACTAATCTCCTCCATCGCATTAGCAACGATGGCTAGTTCATGGATCATACGGATATTAAGTTCTCTTCCTAGGCCTAATGCAACTGCTTCAGCTATTATTGCAAGCACAGCAATTTGGGCAGTGTAAGCCTTTGTTGAAGCGACGGCAATTTCTGGTCCAGCATGGAGCAGTAACGTATAATCTGCTTCTCTTGAAAGGGTGGATCCTGGAACATTTGTAATTGTTAATGCTGGATAACCTAATTCTTTCATTTGAACTAAAACAGTGCGACTGTCTGCTGTTTCTCCGCTCTGTGAAATAAAAATAAACATTGGTTTTTTGGACAATAATGGTCGGTTATATGCAAATTCACTTGCTAAATGAACTTCTACTGGAATACCGGCCACTTTTTCCATTAAATATTTCCCAACTATTCCCGCGTGATAACTCGTTCCACAGGCGACTATATAAATTCTATCAGAGTTCATTAACTCCCCAATAATAGATGGATCTATATGAATTGTCCCAGTGTCGTTTTGATATTTTTGGATAATTTTCCTCACTACATAAGGTTGTTCCTCAATTTCTTTTAACATATAGTGAGAATACGTACCTTTTTCCATATCACTTACATCCAACTCGGCAATGAATGGCTTGCGGATAATTTTTTCCCCATTTAAAGTAAAAATTTGTACCTGTGATTTTGTCACAATAACCATTTCTTGGTCTTTTAATTCAAGATATCGTTTCGTAACGTGAAGCATCGCCATAGCATCGGATGCCACACCATTAAAGTTGTCACCTAAACCGATTAATAATGGACTTTTATTTTTTGCTACAAAAATAGTATCTTGATTTTCATTATCTATTAGAGCAATAGCATAAGAACCATGTAATAGTTTCAACGTTTCTTGAAATGCTTTAAAAGTATCGTTCCCTTCATTAACAAAGTGCTCCACTAATTGGACGATCACTTCTGTATCCGTATCACTGACAAAATGAACATGAGCTAAATACTGTTTTTTTAGTTGCTCATAGTTTTCTATTACACCATTATGAACAATCGTAAAGCGGCCTGTTGCACTTTGATGGGGATGGGAGTTTCTTTTACTTGGTTTTCCGTGAGTTGCCCAGCGTGTGTGCCCGATTCCAGTCGTTGTCGCCAAATTCCAGTCTACGATGTTTCTTAAGTCACGAATCCGACCTTGTTCTTTAAAAATTTCAACATCATAATTATTTACAACAGCAATCCCTGCTGAATCATAACCTCGATATTCGAGTTTTTCCAAGCCTTTTAATAAAATTTCTTTACAATCATTATTTCCAATATAACCTACTATTCCGCACATTTCATTGTCCTCCTTCAAGTAAGGGGGCAAGAAATCAATATTGGTGAATCCACCGGGGACAACTTGCCCCCTTATCTCTGTAATTCCGTTCGATCATTTTTTATTCTGCAATTTCCCTTCCTTTGGCCAATGAGTTGCCTCGATTGTTTTAAGAAAGGAATAACGGCTTTGCACTTAGCCGGAAGGTATCCGCCGAATACTCGATAAACCTTCTCCTCGTCAACTAATTTGCGAAAAAGTAATTTTACTAATTGTCCGGAACATTAAACACCTTGTTTCGACCCATGTTTGTTGCCGTGACTCATAGATTCCCTAAAGAAATTGGAATTCCACTACCTTTTAACAACACAAATTAGTTCTGGCGCTTTAAGTGTGTTTTCGCTATCCTCCTTTCCTTTTTTGAGTAACAAAACTATCATATGAAATAAATAATCTAACGTCAATATTTTTTTGGAAAAGTTTTGGGAAAACTGTCTTGTTTTCAAATAAAAAAACTCCAAAATAAAATATGCATAAGAGTCATTAAATGTACCCTTATGCATATAAAAAGTAATCATATTTTCTTTTACTCTTTTAATCCCATTTCTTCTTCCACAACTTTTACAATTCGATTCACATAGTCTTCACATAACTCTTCCGTTGGTGCTTCTGCCATGACACGAACTAGCGGTTCTGTTCCAGATGGGCGAACGAGAATACGTCCGTTTCCTGCCATTTCCTGTTCTACTTCTTGAATAATAGCATGCACTTTTTCATTATCTGTTACATGGTATTTATCCGTTACGCGGATATTCACTAACTTTTGCGGATATTTTGTAACCTCTTTTGCTAATTCTGAAAGTGGCTTTTTCGTTAGCTTCATAATATTGACTAATTGAAGACCTGTTAGCATTCCATCTCCTGTTGTATTATAGTCTAGAAAAATGATATGACCTGACTGCTCACCGCCAAGGTTATAGCCATTGTTGCGCATTTCTTCGACTACATACCGGTCACCTACAGCTGTAGGAATGCTTAATATCCCTTGGGATTCCAATGCTTTATAAAAACCGAGGTTGCTCATTACTGTTGATACGACGGTTTGTTGTTTTAGTCGCCCTTCTTGTTTTAAATGCTTGGCACAAATATACATAATTTGATCGCCATCAACAATTTCACCATTTTCATCAATGGCAATTAGTCTATCCCCATCACCATCGAAGGCTAATCCAACATCTGCACCCTTTTCCAAAACGAATTTCGCTAATGCTTCCGGATGGGTAGAGCCAACACCATCATTAATATTCAGTCCGTCTGGAGAAGCTCCCATAGTGGAAAGGTCAGCATCAAGATCTGCAAATAAATAATTAGCTAGTGATGATGTTGCACCGTTAGCACAATCTAGTGCGACATGAATACCAGAAAAGTCTACATCCACCGTTTGCTTTAAGTACTGAATGTATTTTTGGCCGCCTTCAAAGTAGTCATTTACTTGGCCAATTTGTTTTCCTACTGGTCTAGGTAACGTATCTGTTTCCATATCGATATATTTTTCAATTTCTGCCTCTTGTTCGTCAGAAAGCTTAAATCCATCAGGACCAAAAAATTTAATCCCGTTATCTTCTACTGGATTGTGAGATGCAGAAATCATGACTCCCGCTTGTGCACTTAACGCTTTCGTTAAATAGGCAACTCCTGGAGTGGATATTACTCCTAAACGCATTACTTCACAACCAACTGATAGTAATCCAGCAACTAAAGCTCCTTCAAGCATATGTCCGGAAATCCGTGTGTCTCTTCCAATTAAAACTTTTGGGCGCTCTTTATCTTTCGTTAAAACATATCCTCCAAAACGTCCTAATCTAAATGCTAATTCCGGGGTTAATTCACTATTCGCTACCCCACGTACACCATCAGTTCCAAAATACTTACCCACATTTCTTCACTCCTTTTAAAATCGTCACAATTACTCTTTTATCTGTTTATTTACTCAATGTCTTGTTATCAATTTTTATTCCTTAAGTATTATTTTCAATCAAGATTTTTACTTTATTTATATTACTACTCCACTCGATATGCTCTGGACCTGTAATGTTGGTGTTGACTTCATGCTCACCAACACTATAGTTTTCTAAGTTTAATACAATTGTAAAGTCATTTGCTTTAAGTTTGTTGACTTCATCCGCAGGACCTCTAACGACTATACTAGCTCGTCCATCCTCTGGACTAAGAAAATCCACTGTATAGTCATCATTTAGTCCATTGTAAGTAATTGGAATATTTTTTATTTCCTTTTCAACTTCCTTTTCTACGGTAATATTCACTGTTATAGATTCAGGAGTAGCTCCAGTTACTCCTTCAGGCAGTTTGATTGGAACAGTAATTTCTTCATTTTTTTCATATTTACTTACGTCTACAGGGATTTCAATACTAGTTATTTCGTCAATGATCTTCTGTTTGCCGAAGATAATAATTTCTCGAATTACTGGTTCAATACTTCTTATTATTATTCCTTCTTTAGGTGTCCCTTCCTGTTTAATAATGATGGGGACCGTTTTCTTCGGACTATCAACAGGAACGGTAACTTCTACCGATTCAGGCTCCACTACAACATCTAATTTATTTAAATGACGATCAAGTACGGAGACATTTGCCTTTTGAGTAAATGTTTTATCAATCGAACCATCGACTTCAATAATCGCCTTAACATAACTTATTTCAGAAATTACATCTTTCGCCCCTGTTATTTTCACTGTTTTTGGTTCAATGATTGCTTGTTGTGATGTGTAACCATCTTCTAATGCGCTTCTATTAAACTCCGCTTCCACCGGTAGTTCTGTTGTTACTTTTTCCTGAACGTTTACGGTTATTGTAGCTGGTGTAATTTTTGCTGTAAGTTTATTAGATAAGTCCTTAATTTGGAGCGACACTTTTTGAACTCCTATTTTTGCATCATACAGATCCACATAAACGATAAAATCTCGTAAGTTTTTTGCTGATTGGACAAGACTGCTACTACCTTCTATATATACATCAACCGTTTGTGGTACTCCTGTCACCACAAAATTTTCATCATCATAATATACTTCGACTTTAACATCTTCAACCGTAGTCGAATTATTAGAACTTCTACCTGGTGTCGTTGTGCCATTTTCCTCAATATATGCCACACCATATAATAATAAAGCGAGAATTAGGGCTAAAATTCTAACAAACCATTTACTCTCCATAAAGGAATCAAATATTTTTTTATCCATTTCGCTTCACCCACTTACTCCATAGTGCTGAAGTCGCTTGTTGCTCTTCCTCTTTCAATAAGACAGATTTCAGTAAATTCCGGAGTTCTTCTTGCGATAAATCATGATGCAGTTCTCCATTTTTCGCAACAGAAACTCCTCCTGTTTCTTCGGATATAACAATAGTGACACTGTCCGTGACCTCGCTAACACCTATTGCCGCGCGATGTCTCGTACCTAATTCCTTAGAGATAAAAGGATTTTCAGATAAAGGCAAGTAACATGCCGCCGCCTTTATTTCATCCTGATGAATAATAACAGCACCATCATGAAGTGGTGTATTCGGAATGAACGTATTAATCAATAACTCTGAAGATACCTTTGCATTTAATGCAATACCCGTTTCAATGTAATCATTCATACCAGTTTCTTGGGCAATTGATATTAATGCACCAATCCGCCGTTTTGCCATGTAATCACTTGCTTTTACGATAGAATCAATTAAATGCTCATGTTTTTCTTCTTCCTTTTGTCTGATTCTAGTGAAAATTTTCCCTCGACCTAGCTGTTCTAATGCTCGGCGAATTTCCGGTTGGAAAATTATAATAATGGCTAAAACTCCCCAACGAATAACTTGCTCCATTAACCACTGTAATGTATGCAAACCTAAAACTTGGCTAAGCGTCCGAAAAATTAAAATAACAAAAATACCATTAATTAATTGTACTGCTTTCGTGCCTCGCACAATCATAAATAGTTTATAAATAAAATACCAGACAACAAGAATGTCAATAATACTGGATACATAGTCTAAAATTGTGAAGTTTGCAAAAAAATTTGCGAATGGCATATTTCTTCCTCCAATATTATTCAAAAATGCCCATAATTGTTATGAGAAAGGACAATAAATAAAATATGCTGTTCTTTTTTATTTGATACTAAAATGAACATAAGCACAAAATATAGCGAGAAATTGCTTTTATACTAGTTTATTCATTCAAGTTGAATAATAACCTAGCCTATTTACTTTTCTTATGTATCTCCGACTACAACTAGATGTTTTTTATACAATACAATATTATACCATAGTATTCCTCGAAAATAATCATAAAAATATTTCAATACACCTACACGAGTTCTGTAAATGAAAAAAGCATAACTAGCATGTTTCGCTAGCTATGCTATATCTTTGTAGTTATCATGAAGGATCTTCTCCTCTAATTACGGTGATAAACTTCTTAACAGAGGTTTTTATTTGATACCACAGCCAATCAAAGGCTTGATTTATTTCTTCAATATTTCCGGTTACATCACCAGCAGATGCTAAATATTTTTCTCCATTGATGACTGTTACATCACCTTCTACTTTTCCTTCAATACGAATATCGCCATTTTTTACAACAATATCTCCTTTAATTGTTTCGCCTTCTGGGACAATTGCTGTATTATTTTCAATAATAATATTGTCTTGTTTTGTCACTGAAAAATCTGACTCCTGGCTCCAAGTGGAAAAAAGACTTGTCAACATTAAGAAAGTAAATACCGCAGCAGCCGTTAAGAATGGGTGATGTCTAAACCAACGTTTGGCACTAACTTTTGGCTGTTCCTTAGGTAAATTCTTCATAATATTTTGTGTAAAACCTAATGGAGCATGTAATGTTTCAGTGCTTTTCACTAAAGCTATTGTCTTTTGATATTCTTGAAAAAGTTTTCGGCAATCTTCACAGTCTTTTAAATGTCCCTTTAATTCCAATTCATGTTCTGGAGAAATGTCATCATCAAGAAAATCGTGCATGTGCTTAATGATTCTCTCAGGACAATTATTCAAAGGTTCTCACCTCAATCCTTAAATATGACGTAGTCGCTTACGTAAAGCTTCCCTACCCCGGTGGATTCTTGTCTTAACTGTGCCTATTGGTAAATCGAGAACTTCACTAATTTCATTTAACGAAAGCTCTTCAATATACCTTAGTACAATGACAGAACGATACTTATCAGGCAAATTCAATATTTCTCTTTGAATTTGTCCCTGTAACTCAATACTCGCCACTTCATCCTCTGGTAAAACTCCATCAGCTGCAATTTGCGAGTACATCGTTAATCCCTCCGTACCAGCAACCTCAGCATCTAAATAATAGTCAGGTTTCTTCTTTCTTATACGGTCAATGCAAAGGTTTGTTGCAATTCTATAAAGCCATGTTGAAAATTTCCGATCAATATGATATCGTTCAATATTAACATATGCACGGATGAATGCCTCTTGCGCAATATCTTCAGCCTCATGGGAGTTGCCAAGCATTCGATAACATAATTGATAAACCTTATCTTTATAAAGTTCTACAATTTCACCAAAGGCATTATGATCCCCCTTTAAGACCTCTTTGATTCTTTTTTTAACAATTTCATCCATCTTATACCCTCCGCTCTATGCGGCTAACATATTTACGTACGTTATTTAAAAAGGTTTCGTTTCGCTTACATTATTATACTACTTTATTTGACATTTTTGTAACAAAATCCACTTCCATAATGTTGGAATAAAACTATATATAGTAATTTACATAACTATCCAAGGAAAACGTATAGGTAAATCCCCTTATCTAATTGCCTTTTATAAAATAAACGATAACTTGCTAAAGATATTTCCTTAAAAACCAAAAAAAGGACTGCCAGAAAGGTATAATTAGTAGAACGGGGTATGGTACCGTTTTTCCTTCATACCATTTTGACAATCCTTTTAAAAAACTAGTTATTTTTTTCTACTATAAAAGAGTTTCTCCAAATAAAGAACCCATTAAGTCTACTGCTAACGTTCCGGTTCTATTTCTTTCATCTAAAATCGGATTTACTTCAACAAATTCCGCAGAAACAATTAGTTTAGACTCTGCTAACATTTCCATCGCTAGGTGACTCTCTCTATATGTAAGACCCCCCACAACTGGAGTTCCAACACCTGGAGCATATAGTGGATCCAGCGCATCTAAGTCTAACGATAAATGGACTCCATCTACCTTCTCTTTCAAATAATTTATCGCTTCTTCCATAACATTGCTCATGCCCATTCTATCTATTTCATGCATAGTAAAAACTTTTATTCCCTTTTCTTTAATTAATATCTTTTCTCCTTCATCGATAGACCGGGCCCCAATAATCACTACATTTTCCGGTAATATCTTTGGTGAAAAACCTCCAATATTGACTAAAGATGAATCCCCTAAACCGATACTAGCGGCTAACGGCATTCCGTGAATATTTCCAGATGGAGAAGTTTCAGCTGTATTTAAATCAGCGTGAGCATCATACCAGATTACACCTAGTGTTTTATGAAACTGACTAATGGCAGCAAGACTACCAATTGCAATACTATGATCTCCACCTAAAATTAATGGAAAAGATCCCTTTTCAATAATCTCAGTAACCTTTTCTTTTAGTTTAACATTTGCCTCTACTACAGCGTGTAAATTTCTTAATTTCGATTGCGAATCTAACGTACTTTTAGGACGTCCAATTTCAATATCGCCCATATCATGAATATCATAACCTAACCCTTCAAGTCTCTCGACAACTCCTGCATAACGAATAGCACTAGGTCCCATATCCACACCTCGGCGGAGTTGTCCTAAATCCATTGGTGCGCCTACAATAGAAATTTTCTTTTTCATATTTTATTCCTCCCCCTACACCTATTGTATTCGCTTTCATTAAATGGCTCAACTTCACAAAAAAATGCATAAATATTCACTCTAATCAAAACAACCATTCAAAATAAGCGGAGGATATAATTTATGAAAGTAAAAAAGCTATTCAAAATGACTATTATTAGTCAACTTGAATAGCTTTTCTGATGAGCCATGGAGGACTCGAACCTCCGACCCTCTGATTAAAAGTCAGATGCTCTACCGACTGAGCTAATGGCTCGTAATAATTTGTTAACCTTAAAAATAAAAAATGGCTGGGCTAGCTGGATTCGAACCAACGCATGACGGAGTCAAAGTCCGTTGCCTTACCGCTTGGCTATAGCCCACCAATATAATAAAAATCAAAATGGACATATACATATCTTGCCCAGTTAACAGAAGAATATTCAAGTGGTGGAGGGGGACGGATTCGAACCGCCGAACCCTGAGGGAGCGGATTTACAGTCCGCCGCGTTTAGCCACTTCGCTACCCCTCCATATTAAAAACTCCTGCAATGCCGACTGCAGGACTTGAACCCGCAACCTACTGATTACGATTCAGTTGCTCTACCAGTTGAGCTAAGTCGGCTAATAATCACTTATTAGCAATAATTATTGACTCTTTGACATAATGTTTCTAATGATTATGTTCTCGCATGGTGGAGGATGACGGGATCGAACCGCCGACCCCTTGCTTGTAAGGCAAGTGCTCTCCCAGCTGAGCTAATCCTCCAAATTATATGGTGACCCCTACGGGATTCGAACCCGTGTTACCGCCGTGAAAGGGCGGTGTCTTAACCGCTTGACCAAGGGGCCAAAATTCCACCAACTTTAACCAGCAATCATTCATTGCATGTCCACTTTAAGTGTTGAACTAAGTTGTAGTTGAATTACTTTTAATCAAAACGACTTTTTAATAATAACATCATATCGATAGTTTGTCAATAAAAAATAAATTTTATTTTTTATGATGAAAAATGTGTTTTTCTTTCGATAGAGAAAAATTAAATTAATTTAAATAACATACTAAATAGCAAATTGATTAGTATGCTATTGTTCATTATTACATTAATGGTTTTTTCAAAAAAACATCCCCTTAAGCATTGTAATTAACACACCGACTAATAGAACACTAACACATGATAGTAGAGTGCTAATGGCTATTTTATTGTTGTTGCTTACATGAGGCCGTTCGCACCCCAAGCATTTACGCGAGCATGTTTACGGGCAACGTCATCACTAGAAGTAATTTTTCCGATAGTCATGTCACCTTCATTACGCATTACCTGTGATTCATCATTTCCTAAATCATTCCAAAATGGCATGTTAATAAGCGTATTAGGTCCACTTGCCAAGCTATCGAATTCGGCGTCGTTTGTAATAATTCCGCTTTGTACTAGCGCTGATAGCTCCATTGTTCTTTGAATTGTATATGGAGTAAAAATCTCCGGTTGTATAACTTCTTCTAAGCGTGTGATTCCGTTCATTTATATCATTCTCCTTTTTTTGTTAATTTCTGACTTGTGCCATTAAAGCTTTATATAGTTCTGGGTTTTGCTTAAATAACTTTCCTTGCTCTGTTAAGTTCCAGTGTTCCTTGCTAAATGGGTTATTGAGAACTGCATTTCCTTGACCATCCCCACCAACTCTGAACCCTGATTGTTGCTGTTCTTCTTGCTTAAACAGAAAAGCCTTTGACTCTTTCAGAGTCTTTAGTTGCTCATCTAGGCCCACAATCTTATCGCCATCTAAGACCAATTTCTCACGGTCAAATAGTCCAGCGACCAAATCCTCATCATGTACTTTACCTACTAATACAGTCTTAATAGCATTCGTAATGGTCAGTTCCTTTAAATCCTTTTCGTATTGCTCTTTAGCCGCTTTGTTATCGGCTTGGAGTTGTTCTATCTGCTTTTTTAAGTCTTCGCTCAATCCAGCAGTCTCACCTAACTCTTTAAGTTGTTTATCTCGTTCTTGGATATCTTTCTCCAGTTGATTCTTGGTGTTAGTTAATTCGTTGTACTTATCTTTCGGGATAAAGTGCTTAGGTACTTCCTTGTTGATATTAGACACAATCCCATCGATATTACCTTCTTCTATTCCGGCGTTCTTTAAAATTTCCTTTAACCATTCCATATTCTTAACCTCCATACTTTTTTATACTGGTCAGTGCCAGTTTTGGGCTCTTGTTCTTTATGCTCTGCAATACTAAAAAGAGCAAAATAAAAAGCACTTACTAAATTTGCTTAGTAAATGCCTTAATCATTCAATAATTTCTATACTTTTAATTTCGTTTTCGTATATTTCATAACTATAATCAGCACCTGACACCGTTTCAATACCGATACTTTCAATTTCTGGCTCGTTATCGAGGGCTTGTGTGTAATCTGTGCATTTCCCTTCAAAAACTTGGCCATCAACATCCATCAGCCTTATTTTTTTACCAACATACTCCCGTAAATTCAATGCACTTACCCCTTTCTAAACGGTACGATATGAACACCCTTTTTAGAGTAATGAATCTTAAACATGTTTGTTTTGAATCCTTCACCTGTAAGGTTGTCTACACTTACTCCGATAATTTCCTCAACCTCAATTATCTCTTTTTTATCCCAATTCCCTTTTCCAGTTAGTCTTATTTTACCCGTTCCTGCATGTAGATTAACGAGATCCTGAACTTCCTCTGGCGAGATAGTTAAGTAACTTCTACCTTCGATATAGTTATTATGGTCTTTAAAGTGCTTTCCTTGGGCACCTTCAAGAATTTTCTTAGGTTGTTTATCTGAACGAATGTGTTTCCTCTATTTTCTCACGTTCTGCAGCATCTTTCAATACTTGCGAACGCTCTTTTGTGGTTAACCCACCTTCAACCTTTTCACGCCAATAATCGCGTCTCAGTTGAGGATTCACCGCTAAATGTTGCCTCATCTTTTCCTGCCACTCTTTTACCTTGGCACTGTATTTTGATTGATTCTGCTCATCCAGTGAACCTACTTCAAGTCTCTTGTACTTTCTGATTTGTCGCTCGTAATATCTTTGTTTTTGTTCTGCATTGTAATTGTCTAAAGCTTTCTTATCATCTGCTTTTTGGGGCAATGATGAAATGCCGGGAAAGAAGGTTGCTAGTGAATGCCTACAATTGGGATGGAACGCCCCATTTTTCATAGCTTCAGATAACAACTCATAACCCGTTTTTTTCTTTAGTTCTAAAGCCTTTTCTTTTGTTAAGGATGTATAAACATCATCTATCATAACGGTACCTTGATAAGGCAAACACCATGGCGAACAGTTGTCATGCGAACTCATTAGCACGGTATAAATGCCCCATTCATCCCGCTTTTTCAAGAAACTCTTTCGTAGCCATATCCACGGCTTGATTAAGTGTTTTAGCGCCGCTAGACATATGAACCTCTGCTTATTCAACGATTTTTTACTATTACCGTATTTTGAATAATGTTTTTATTATGCTAAAGAAATTAAAGTTATCAAAGAATCTCCACTTGAAGGAATTAAAAAACCAAAGGTAGAGCAAAAAGAGGTTGAGGTTTATGACGAAGAGGAAGCAAATAGGTTAATAAAGTGTCTAGAAAAAGAGCCGCTACATTGGCAAATTATAATTAAACTTGCTATCACTTGTGGTTTACGCCGTTCTGAATTAGTCGTATTAGAATTTAAGCATTTTGATTTTGAAAATCGTATTGTTCATGTTCAGCAAGCTGTAACACAATGTAAAGAATATGGATTACAAGTACACGAAATAAAAAAAGGTAAAAGAACAGCTCGAAAGAGAGATGTTGTATTTGATATGACAAAATAAAAATGCGACCCCTAAACTATCAGGAATCGCGTCATATCAATATTTAAAAGTAAGCTTCCAACCGGGCTCGAACCGGTGACCTCTTCCTTACCATGGAAGCACTCTACCTACTGAGCTATGGAAGCTTGGCTCCGCAGGCAGGATTCGAACCTGCGACCGATCGGTTAACAGCCGATAGCTCTACCACTGAGCTACTGCGGAATATTATAAAACCACACTCAGAAGATATAAATATTGCTTGGCAGCGTCCTACTCTCACAAAGGCAAAGCCTTCACTACCATCGGCGCTGAGAAGCTTAACTTCCGTGTTCGGGATGGGTACGGGTGTGACCTTCTCGCCATTACTGCCAAACAATATTAAGTCGAGAATGAATTAAGGAAATCATTCTCTCAAAACTAGATCATGTAAGGAAAACTCGAGTAAATATATGATTAAGTCCTCGAACGATTAGTATCCGTCAGCTCCACACGTCACCGTGCGTCCACCTCGGACCTATCAACCTTGTCATCTTCAAGGGTTCTTACTATAACCGAAGTTATATGGGAAATCTCATCTTGAGGGGGGCTTCATGCTTAGATGCTTTCAGCACTTATCCCTTCCGCACATAGCTACCCAGCGATGCCTCTGGCGAGACAACTGGTACACCAGCGGTGCGTCCATCCCGGTCCTCTCGTACTAAGGACAGCTCCTCTCAAATTTCCTACGCCCACGACGGATAGGGACCGAACTGTCTCACGACGTTCTGAACCCAGCTCGCGTACCGCTTTAATGGGCGAACAGCCCAACCCTTGGGACCGACTACAGCCCCAGGATGCGATGAGCCGACATCGAGGTGCCAAACCTCCCCGTCGATGTGGACTCTTGGGGGAGATAAGCCTGTTATCCCCGGGGTAGCTTTTATCCGTTGAGCGATGGCCCTTCCATGCGGAACCACCGGATCACTAAGCCCGACTTTCGTCCCTGCTCGACTTGTAGGTCTCGCAGTCAAGCTCCCTTGTGCCTTTACACTCTACGAATGATTTCCAACCATTCTGAGGGAACCTTTGGGCGCCTCCGTTACTCTTTAGGAGGCGACCGCCCCAGTCAAACTGCCCACCTGACACTGTCTCCCACGTCGATAAGACGTGCGGGTTAGAATTTCAATACAGCCAGGGTAGTATCCCACCGTCGCCTCCACCGAAGCTGGCGCTCCGGCTTCTACGGCTCCTACCTATCCTGTACAAGCTGTACCAAAATTCAATATCAGGCTACAGTAAAGCTCCACGGGGTCTTTCCGTCCTGTCGCGGGTAACCTGCATCTTCACAGGTAATATAATTTCACCGAGTCTCTCGTTGAGACAGTGCCCAGATCGTTACGCCTTTCGTGCGGGTCGGAACTTACCCGACAAGGAATTTCGCTACCTTAGGACCGTTATAGTTACGGCCGCCGTTTACTGGGGCTTCAATTCAGAGCTTCGCACAAGTGCTAACCCCTCCTCTTAACCTTCCAGCACCGGGCAGGCGTCAGCCCCTATACTTCGCCTTGCGGCTTCGCAGAGACCTGTGTTTTTGCTAAACAGTCGCCTGGGCCTATTCACTGCGGCTCTCTCGGGCTTGCACCCTACCAGAGCACCCCTTCTCCCGAAGTTACGGGGTCATTTTGCCGAGTTCCTTAACGAGAGTTCTCTCGATCACCTTAGGATTCTCTCCTCGCCTACCTGTGTCGGTTTGCGGTACGGGCACCTGTATTCTCGCTAGAAGCTTTTCTTGGCAGTGTGAAATCAGGAACTTCGGTACTATATTTCCCTCGCCATCACAGCTTGAGCTTTTCGACAATGGGATTTGCCTCATTGTCACTCTTGCTGCTTGGACGCGGACATCCAATGCCGCGCTTACCCTATCCTCCTGCGTCCCTCCATCACTCAAACGAATACGAGGTGGTACAGGAATATCAACCTGTTGTCCATCGCCTACGCCTTTCGGCCTCGGCTTAGGTCCCGACTAACCCTGAGCGGACGAGCCTTCCTCAGGAAACCTTAGGCATTCGGTGGAAGGGATTCTCACCCTTCTTTCGCTACTCATACCGGCATTCTCACTTCTAAACGCTCCACTAGTCCTTCCGGTCTAGCTTCGACGCATTTAGAACGCTCTCCTACCGCGAACACGTAAGTGTTCACCCGCAGTTTCGGTGATACGTTTAGCCCCGGTACATTTTCGGCGCAGAGTCACTCGACCAGTGAGCTATTACGCACTCTTTAAATGGTGGCTGCTTCTAAGCCAACATCCTGGTTGTCTAGGCAACTCCACATCCTTTTCCACTTAACGTATACTTTGGGACCTTAACTGGCGGTCTGGGCTGTTTCCCTCTTGACCACGGATCTTATCACTCGTAGTCTGACTCCCAAGAATAAGTATTTGGCATTCGGAGTTTGTCTGAATTCGGTAACCCGATGAGGGCCCCTAGTCCAAACAGTGCTCTACCTCCAATACTCTCCTCTTGAGGCTAGCCCTAAAGCTATTTCGGAGAGAACCAGCTATCTCCAAGTTCGATTGGAATTTCTCCGCTACCCACACCTCATCCCCGCACTTTTCAACGTACGTGGGTTCGGGCCTCCAGTAAGTGTTACCTTACCTTCACCCTGGACATGGGTAGGTCACCTGGTTTCGGGTCTACGACCTCATACTCATTCGCCCTATTCAGACTCGCTTTCGCTGCGGCTCCGGATCTAACCTTAACCTTGCATGAAATCGTAACTCGCCGGTTCATTCTACAAAAGGCACGCCATCACACGTAATTGTGCTCTGACTACTTGTAGGCACACGGTTTCAGGATCTCTTTCACTCCCCTTCCGGGGTGCTTTTCACCTTTCCCTCACGGTACTGGTTCACTATCGGTCACTAGGGAGTATTTAGCCTTGGGAGATGGTCCTCCCTGCTTCCGACGGGATTTCACGTGTCCCGTCGTACTCAGGATCCCTCGAAGAGTGGTTGAAATTTTGACTACAGGGCTATTACCTTTTCTAGCAGGCCTTTCCAGACCGCTTCGTCTATTCCAACCTTTTGTAACTCTATGTTCAAGGTCCTACAACCCCAAGAGGCAAGCCTCTTGGTTTGGGCTGTTCCCGTTTCGCTCGCCGCTACTTGGGGAATCGATTTTTCTTTCTCTTCCTCCGGGTACTTAGATGTTTCAGTTCCCCGGGTCTGCCTTCCATACTCTATGGATTCAAGTATGGATACTGTTCCATTACGAACAGTGGGTTTCCCCATTCGGAAATCTCCGGATCAAAGCTTACTTACAGCTCCCCGAAGCATATCGGTGTTAGTCCCGTCCTTCATCGGCTCCTAGTGCCAAGGCATCCACCGTGCGCCCTTTCTAACTTAACCATTAAAAAGGATTGAATCTTTACTCGATGATTGTCTAGCTACGGCTCCTAGCGTCTAGCAAACTTCGC
>NZ_CTDX01000014.1:0-290000 GCF_001375515.1 Bacillus kwashiorkori | reverse complement strand
TGAGTATAGTTTTAACTCCTCTTGTTCAATTATCTCTTGAATGGACCAGTTCTCTTTTTCATTTAATATTTCAATTAAATGGGCAGCACCTATATTTGCTCGCGAATGAATAAAGAAATCGCTAGCTAAAAACAATAGCTCTAATCTTTTCTTTAGTGGTTCGTGGCTATTGACAAGTTCTTCATATAACTTAACTATTTCTGGTTCAATTTGTTTGACTTGATTCCAAAGTGCTATTTCTGGATGAATGCCTTTTTCTATTAAAGCAAGTCGCCCGAGATGGTGTAGCGCATGAACGATGTAACTATAGGCATCCATATATTGTTGTCCTTCGTACAGCTTCTTTCCTTCCGTATATCTTTTTATCAATTTCGCATATTCAATACCAATCTTTAATTTCCGTTCATGAAAAGGAAAATCTTTAATTTCCGTAATTAGATTATGTAGAAAATCATTGCGATCAAAAATAATTTTCCCGTAATAGAGCCAGTCAAAAACTTTCCGATTTGAACTTAATAATATCCATTCTTTCAACAAATTAATACTAATTATATATAATGCAATTTTGTTGTCCTCATATTGATAGTGCTTAACAAATTGCTCTTTGCTATATTCATTAGTAATAACTAGTAAAATATAGTCGAATGTATTCGTATCAAGTTCTAGATGGGTTCTTTTTTCAATTAGTAAAATACCGCTTGTTGATGGATTGCTCGCACGCTCTTGATAAATTGGTCTTAATATATTTTCCATAGTAACTTCCTCCACTTTTCATTAACAAATCATTTCGCCAGCTCTATAGTAAATTCCTTCTACGTAACAAATTTGCCACATTTACGTACATATCTCTTTTTATTAACAGAGAGATGCTTCCAACTTTTCTGTGGTTAACCCAAACTCAACATAACCACATTTAAACATCGATCACTCTTGTTAGTAGTTGGATATTTAATTTTTCCATCTTGTGCAACAGTCATTAAACATATCTACACTTTCGCTCTAATTTATAAGTGATTCAACTTTCAACACTACGAGAGAAATTAAACAGAAATAAATTGTGAATAAATGAACAAATATGAGTTAGAGAAAAAGGAACAATATTAAGATGTTTCCTTTTAGTCTTTATATCGGTATATGTTATATTTTCCTTAAGGGGGAATTCATTCATGGCAAAATACTCAAGTAAGATTAATAAAATCCGTACTTTTGCTCTTAGTTTAATCTTTATTGGCGTTGTCATTATGTATGCGGGTTTGTTTTTTCAGAAATGGCCAATTGTAATGGTCATCTTGATGATCCTAGGTTTTCTAGCAATAATCGGGAGTACCGTCATTTATTTAATGATTGGAATGTTATCTATGAAAGCTGTTCAAGTTATTTGTCCTACTTGCGAAAAACCGACGAAAATATTGGGACGTGTTGATATATGTATGCATTGTCGTGAAACTTTAACACTCGATCCTGATTTAGAAGGGGTAGAGTTTGACGAAAAATACAATCGAAAAACCCAGCCAGAAAATACTGTTGCAAAATAAGTTTTCATATTGAGTTCTAATGAAGAGGATGTAACGTGAACAACTAACGAAGTTGCGCCGCTCGTCTTAATGTCTGCTTAAAGTTGTTTGTTAATGACGCGAACCATTAGAATAAGTTTCTATAGTCGGTAAAAAATAAAATGCTGTCCTAGCTAAGCTTCGGACAGCTTTTATTTAAAGTATTCAATGTGCTTCTTTCTTTGAACATTCTGAGCAAGTTCCATAAATTTCCAAACGGTGATGACTGACTTTATATCCTGTTACATGTGACGCAAATTGTTCAATTTCATCAAGGCCTGGATAATGGAAGTCAACGATTTTCCCACAACTTTCACAGATTGCATGATAGTGATCGGAAGTAGTAAAATCAAAACGGCTAGAGGAATCTCCGTACGTTAATTCTTTTACTAGGCCGACTTCACGAAAGACACGTAAATTATTATATACTGTTGCGACACTCATATTTGGAAATTTGCCTTCTAATGCCTTATATATTTCATCTGCAGTTGGGTGGGTCATTGAATTTATCAAATATTCAAGTATCGCATGACGTTGTGGAGTAATACGGACACCTGTTTGTTTCAATGTATCTAAAGCTTCTTTAAGATGGCTTGTAGACACTCGCCATGCACCTCTTTTCTTAAAAGGAATATTATTATCATTTAATAATCTTTATAATTAGTTTACATGTGGGTATGATGTTTTGTCAATTAAACAACCTAGACAAAACATAATTATTGGCTTAATTTCACCAATTATTCACTTTTTGACCGTAATTACTTTCAGTAAAGTATAAAAATCATCCACTTTACATATAGTTTATGTTGTCATTTGTTTAATATCACGGTTTATTTTATCTATATTTTTACAACATCGTCAATGCTAGTTGTACAATATTTCTATCAATATTGTGAAGTTTTACTCAAAGCGTTTCTCGGGTTAAATTTGCAAGTTTTCTTCTTCCATATTTAATAAATGATTTATGAATCTTGCAGCAACAAATAAAAAATCAGATAACCGATTTAAATATTTTAATACGAGTGGATTAACATTTTCGATTCCTACCGTACTTCTTTCTGCACGTCGGACAATCGTTCTCGCTGTATGGAGGCATGCGCCAGCCGGATGGCCCCCTGGCAAAATAAAATTAGTGAGTTGGGGGAGTTGTTCATCCCACGTATCAATTATCTTTTCCAATGCAGTTACATGCTCATCAGTCAATGACCACTTTACCGTTTTCCCTTCTGGCGTAGCGAGTTCTGCACCGACATGGAATAAAGTCGTTTGTATATTTGTTAGGGCAGCAATAATTTCGCTTTTCTTTTCAAATTGCTCTCTGTTCATTAAACTAATCGATACACCAATAACTGAATTTGCCTCATCGCATGTTCCGTATGCTTCAACTCGTAAATCATTTTTTGCAACCCGTGATCCGTAAATTAGTGAAGTTGTTCCTTTATCTCCTGTTTTTGTATATATTTTCAAATTAATACCCCCGATCCAAATCAACTAAATTAATAAAGTCAGAACCGTTCGTTAAATAAGTGGTTAAATTATGCTGAAATATTTCAAATGAACGTGGTAAATACATTTCTGTGACGCTAGATATATGTGGTGTGATTGTCAAGTTTTTGCAAGTCCAAAATGGATGTTCATTCGGTAATGGTTCTTGCTGGAATACATCTAAATACGCATGACCAATTTGTCCGGCTTCTAAAGCTTCTAACAGATCCGCTTCCACAACAGCATCTCCCCGACCAATATTAATAAACACTGCATCGTTTTTCATTTTTGAAAACTGTTCTTTAGCGAATACATTTTTCGTTTTCGGAGTGCTAGGCAACACATTGACAACGTAATCCGCCTTTTCTAGTTGTTCATTTAAATCGGCTAGAGAAAAGACAGCATCAAAATTTTCCAGCAAATTACCACTCCGAGTAATTCCAATGGTTTGCATGGAAAAAGCTTTAGCGAGTTTTGCAATTTGACTGCCAATGGCACCAGCACCAACAATTAATAATGTCTTACCGAATAATTCATGCATTGATACTCTGCGGTTCCATTGTTTATTTTTCTGTTGTTCGATAAAAGTAGCTTGATTTTTCGCATGTTGTAACATGTAACCGATCGTAAATTCAGCCATCGGGATTTTATGTATGCCGCGAACATTCGTGACGATAATTTCTCGTTCTTTCAGTGCTTGAAACGGCATCTTTTCTAATCCTGCAGAAAACACCATAATCCATTTCAGATTTTTCGCCCGCTGAACGACTTCTTCGGTAATATCATCTCCAAATGTTAAAATAATCTCTGCACTATCAACCGCCTTTTCAGCGGCATCGATATTTTTAAAAAAGTGGAATTGCAAATTAGGAAATTGTTGTTGTATTTGATTTTGTAATTTTTCATCTCGATTAAAGGTCGCTACGATATGCAATTTTCTTCCCCCTATCATTTTAATTCCCTTCGCCCTTGTTACACGTTATCGGTGGGACGGCGACGACTACCATCTTTTCGAAAAACTTATCTAGTTTCATCCTTCATATAGGTTAGTTATATTTTATCATTTAACACTTTCAATGCCTAAAAAAAAGGTCATTCCCTAGATTCCCTTGGAAATGACCTTGAAAAAAGAGTGAAGATTTTGAGGAGGTATGCCCTAATATACACTATGCACATATATAGGATATGCATGGACATGTGCCTGTATTCAATAAAATAAGGCGCATGACTTATTAATTTGTTTTTACTTATCCTACATTGTTTTAATAAAGTTGAGTACTTCTTCCACGTGACCGTTTACTTTTACTTTTCGCCACTCTTTTACTAATTTTCCTTCTTTATCTATAAGAAAAGTAGAACGTTCTATGCCGATAAATTCTTTGCCGAACATTTTCTTCGGTTTTAAGACATCATAGTATTTTGCCAATTGTTGATCGTCATCAACTAATAATAAAAAGGGCAAGCCATGTTTTTCAACGAATTTTTTATGCTTATCTAAAGGATCCCCGCTCACGCCAAGAATGACCGCATCTAAGTCAGCAAAGTTCGTATGTTGATCCCGAAAACTGCATGCTTCCGTTGTACATCCTGGTGTCATGTCTTTCGGGTAAAAGTAAAGCACAACATACTTACCGTGAAAATCAGATAATTGAACTTCTTCCCCATTACTCGCTGTCACCTTGAAGTTTTCCACTTTTTCTCCAACTTTTACCATTATTTAAAACCTCCTTCATACGTTTTCAATCTTTAATGATTTATTCTAATTTTAACAGTAACGAATTGTTGAACAAAAAACAAATAATTCGCGTTCATCATATTTTCCGGAATGATTATAACCGGACAAGCGTATATATGGATAAGCATATGATTAAAAATCATCCTTTAGTAGAGGTGGTTTATGTTTGGCATAGTTATTTTTTTTGTTACAATTCTTTGTATCATGTTAAGTATCCGAACGCTATTTTTACCAGAGGCGTTACAGGATAAATACATTTCATGGGAAAGCTTTTTTTATTTATTAATAGTGTACTCGACGATTTTTATCGGTTTTGGTATGATTTATTTCATTATCATCGATTCAGGGTTCGGACAGTTTTATGAAAATGGAGAACTGTTAAGTGGTAGTTTTTTTCATAAATTAAAGGTTTGTTTTTATTTTAGCGGGATAACTTTATTTTCAATCGGGTATGGGGATATCTCCCCACTTGGATTAGCAAGAGGAGTCGCGGTTATCGAAGGATTGATTGGTTATACCATTCCTGCTGCATTTGTCGTGCGTACAGTTATTGATGTTAAAAAGGAAAAGATTTAATGATGGTAATTTTTTTGCGGCTTGGAAAATGAGTTTAGTCTAGCTCGCTTAATTTACAGTTCGTTAATAGCAAAAAATGCATTTATCCATTATGATGAAAGTAAATATAGTTTGGAAAGGAAAATAAACATATGAAACTGGGTGCCCGTATATTAAAAACGGGAATGGCTGTTGTATTAGCATTATTTGTTGCAGAGGTCTTTCAACTTCCATCTCCTGTCTTTGCAGGGATTGCAGCTGTTTTTGCCATTCAGCCTTCAATTTATCGTTCGTATTTGACTATTATTGAACAAGTTCAAGGAAATATCATCGGCGCCATGATTGCCGTCCTCTTTGTCCTATTATTCGGGAATCATTATATTTTTATCGGGCTTGCGGCAATTATCGTTATCATTATTAATTTGCAATTAAAAATCGAAAACACTATATCACTATCATTAGTGACTTTAATTGTAATTATGGTTGCACCTGATGAAAATTTTATTTCTTTTGCAGTAATAAGATTTTTAACTATTTTTCTCGGTATTTTTTCAGCGTTTTTGATTAATTTAATTTTCTTGCCGCCAAAATATGAGACAAAATTATTTTCCTCAATATCAGACATAACGGGCGATATATTAAAATGGATTCGATTAAGTAATCGTCAAGCTGCAGAACATTTACTATTGAAAAAGGATATAAGCTCCTTAAAGGATAAATTAATTCATCTTGATCAAATTTATTTATTTTTTAAAGAGGAACGGACAGTACTTAGGAAAAATCGTTATCAAAAACAGCGGAAACTAGTTATTTATCGGCAGATGATTACTTTAACAAGGAAATCTCTAGACTTATTGAAAAAAATTCATCATTATGAAAACGATCTTCAAGATTTGCCAGAAATGACATGGAAGCAAATCCAGGAAAAATTAGATAATTTGACAAGTAATCATGAACATATATTAATGCGTTACTCCGGCAAAGCGAGACAAATCCACGAAGAGAAAATGAGCGAATATGAGGCAAACTTTGAAGAGTTATTAGTAATGTTTACTCATTTTCAAACGCTCGAAATGGATAAAATGGCTATTACTCATATGCTACAAATCATATCTATGATGATGGATTATAATGAGCAATTGGAACATTTGGAAATATTATTAAATAGCTATCAAGCTTTTCATAAAAATGAAATGGAAATGGTAGAGTAGGCGGAGAAATGGTTTTGCTTCTGGAGAGTGAATATTTTTTAAAAAAGCGGTCCTTCATCAGAATTAGAAAAGATAAACTTGCAACAGTTATCCTCTAACTCTGTATGAAGGACTTTTCTTTGCATCGGATGTCTGAAATGACTTGTCCAATAACAGTAAGAAACGATTCTATTGTTAAAACTTCCGATAAGTCAAATATCGTTCATACCAAGAATCAATAAAATCTGGAGCAAATGGACCTTTTTTTTGCCGAATCCAGCGAATAAGTTTATTCATGTTTGCTTTTAAAATTTTATCAATTACTTCTGGGTAACCCATCGCCATTCGATGTTCTTCATATTCATCTTCGTCTAAAATGATATATGTCATATCTGGGAATACTTTAATATCTAAATCATAGTCAATGTATTTAAGTGCTTCATCATCATAAACAAAAGGGGAACTAATATTGCAATAATAATGAATACCGTCATAGCGCAGCATACCAATAATATTAAACCACTGTTGTGAGTCAAAATAACAAATGGCCGGTTCCCGTGTAACCCATGTACGTCCGTCAGACTCGGTGACGAGGGTACGATCGTTCCCGCCGATGACGACTGATTTTGTTCCTTTCAAGACTACCGTTTCTTCCCATACACGATGTATATGACCATTATGTTTATAACTTTGAATTTGGATGATTTCTCCTTCTAAGGGAATACCCATCAACATCCCTTCTTTCTATTTCCTTTCATAAGTCCATTATTTTTCATGTATATATGCAATATTTCCGAATTTCTTCTTTTTTATATCTTTTTATTATACCGCTTCTATATCAATTTTTAAAGAAGAGGGAGTTTATTTTACATTTTTCTATAAAATTTGGGGTGGTTTGGATACAGATAATAAGTAAATGGTAGGTTAATACGGAAAATTACGTGGATGGCATCTATTCCGCCATACTAATGGAAATAGTCTTTTTTGAATTATGCAGAACCTTTTTCTTTCCATTGAAAAAGGCACTTCCATTTTGAAGTGCCCTTTTGTAAGTATTTGTACTGTTATTATGAATTTTTACCTTTGTTTTGTTCAGCTTGTTGATTTTGACGTCTTACTTCTTGTGCATCTGTTTCACTTGCAAATTCAGTACCAAATTGGCCAGCGTTACCTTGGCTAGATTGAGCGTTTTGTTGTCTAACATTTTCAATGTTAGTTCCAGTACTTGTTCTGTTACGTTTAGCCATAGTTATCACCTCCACTGGTCTTAATGTAACCAGGTAAAAGGGAAACTATCCACTATTTTTTTGGAAATACTAGGAAAATTACACTTTCACTCAAACAACCTTCCTGACAGTAGACATTTTCAAGCAAAATCGATGAATACATAGATACTAATCAATGTTAGTTAAACTAATAATGATCGACCACCATCAACAATAATCGTTTGTCCTCGTATCATGGAAGCCTCTTCCGATATTAAAAACATGATTGTATTTACCATATCTTCAATTTGCACCATTCTCCCGGCTGGAGTGTTTTTCCTGGCGTCTTCCAATAGTTGTTCACGGTTTGGGAAATGTTGTAGTGCTTCTGTATCAATTGCTCCACCAGAGACGGCATTTACTACGATATTTTTTTGTGCTAGTTCGACAGCTAAATATCTCGTTAATGCTTCTAATGCTGCTTTAGAAACACCGACTAACGTATAATTTTCTAAATAGCGAATGGAACCAATGGAACTAACACTGACTATTTTCCCGCCATCGTTTTTTTCCATTAATTTCGCAGCTTCTTGGGCACAGAATAACAATGCTTTACTGTTTATATTCATCGTCCAATTCCAATGATTTTCTTCCAACTCCATTACTGGACGTAACACCCCAGATGCTGCATTATTAACAAATACGTCTAAGCGACCAAATACTTCGGCAATTTCACCAAACATATTTTTTACTTTTTCGACATCACCGACATTTGCCTTGACGACTAAAGTTTTCCTGCCTAATTTTTCGATTTCTTGGGCAGTTTCCATTGCTTTTGATTTACTTCTCGCATAATTAATAACTATGTCATATCCAGCTTTAGCTAATCTAATAGCGGCAGCCCTTCCTATACCTCTACTCGACCCTGTAACTAATGCAACTTTATTTGTCATTTATATCACCTTTCTCTTCATTTATGAACTTTGCTTTATATTGCTGCCAAATTTTTTGATGGGAAACTGGAAATGGATATGTTTCTATTTCGTCAAAGGATATAACTTGCATACTTTTGTCATTACCAATTTCTCCTGAAAATTTACCTACAAACACGGCAATTTCCCATTTCAAATGGGAAAACACATGTTCAATAGAAAAAAGTGGTTTATCTAATCGTACTTTCACTTGATGTTTCGCATAAATTTCTTCTTCAAATATTGTTAACATATTATTTGGACCAGCTTGCTGAACTTCATTAGGAAATTCCCATAAGTTAGCGAGCAACCCGTCACTAGGACGTTTTCGAATCAATGCACGATTCTTTTCATCGAGCAAAATGGCTGCAATTAACTGAACCGTTTTTATCTTTTTCGGTTTCGTTTTGTTCGGCAAGTTCCTTTCATTCCCAGTCTTATATGCTTGGCAAGATTCACGTACAGGACAAAGGAGACAGGATGGTTTCGTTGGTGTACAAATGATTGCACCTAACTCCATCATCCCTTGATTAAAGCTGGAAGGGTCCTGTTCTGAAATTAATTCCTTAGTTAACGATTCAAACAGTTTTCTCGTTTTCGTTTTTGCAATATCATCCTCAATCAAAAAAACTCTAGACAAAACGCGCATCACATTACCATCAACTGCGGGCTCAGGAATGCCATATGCGATACTAAGTACCGCACCTGCCGTATATGGACCGACGCCTTTTAATTTACTGAACTGTTCATAGGTGTTCGGAACAATTCCATCGTATTTTTCTTGAACTTCACGGACTGCCGTTTGCAAATTGCGTGCTCGGGAATAATAGCCTAGTCCTTCCCATACTTTTAGAAGTTCTTGTTCATCTGCATTCGCTAAACTTTCTACTGTTGGATATTTTATTAAAAACTTCTCGTAATAAGGGATAACTGTATCCACTTTCGTTTGTTGTAACATAATTTCTGAGACCCAAATTTTATATGGATCATCCGTTTTTCGCCACGGAAGGTCCCGATGTTCTTTTTCATACCACTCAATCAAATTATTTTGAAAAGCTTGTACATTAAAATCTTTCAACAAAGTTGTAATTCTTTCAAGCACTATTTTTCCTCCAAAGATGTTAAACTAAAAGAAAAAGGGTATATTATATAGTAATTTAAATCGATTTGTAAATAAAAGCAACGATTACATCTTGTCAAATTGCTTTTTAGGAGTTTTTTTCAATCAATTCCATTTATATTTTTTCCAATCGGAGGTCCTACTCATGGATACTGGTACTCATATTGTTATGGGACTTGCGCTAGGCGGATTAGCCACGATTGACCCTGTTGTATTTAACAGTCCTGCAACTAGAGAAAGCGTCTTAATTGCAACAATCATCGGTTCGCAAATACCTGATATCGACACCGTTTTAAAACTGAAAAATAATGCTGCATATATACGCAATCACCGCGGGATAACACATTCAATACCAGCTGTATTTCTCTGGCCTCTACTCATCATAGCATTTATTTACCCATTTTTCCCAGATGCTAATTTGTTTCATCTATGGCTATGGACGTTTATTGCTGTGTTTCTCCACGTGTTTGTTGATATTTTTAATGCATATGGGACACAAGCGCTCCGTCCTTTTTCCCATCAATGGGTAGCTTTAGGCTGGATAAATACATTTGATCCAGTTATTTTCGGATTACATTTAATTGGCTTATTATTATGGGCTTTTGGGTTAGATCCCCGTTCCATTTTCGTACCGATTTACTTGATTATCATTGGTTATTACATTTATCGATTTTTATTAAGAAAAACGATATGCAATATGATAAAAAGACGAATTCCTAATGTGGAACAAGTTATTTTGAGTCCGACGATGAAATTTTTCCAATGGCGTGTAGCAGTTACTGCTAAAGATAAATTTTACGTTGCTAGGGCTTATCGGCGGGACATCGTTTTTTTTGAGGAATACAAACGAGTACCTCTTCCCGACAATCCAGTGATGGACGCGGCAAGAAAGGATAAAAATATTTCAGCGTTCCTCTCCTTTTCGCCTGTTTATCGTTGGGAGGTAGAGGAATACAACAATTACACAGAAGTTCGCTTTATCGATTTACGTTATCGCAGCAATGGGCACTATCCATTCGTTGCGATTGTTCAATTAGATAATAATTTAAAGATTATTTCCTCTTATACCGGGTGGATTTATAATAAAGAAAAGTTAAGGAAAAAATTGGAGGTTATTCCAAACTAAAGGACCTATCTAGTTTATTTTCCATTTTAAAAATAAGCAATGAGCATACACTATAATTGCTCTAAATTTTCTACTTGGAGGGAAGTAAAATGGTCCGAAACAAAGAAAGAAATTTCCCAAACCTTGAAGATAGTAAGCTTGAAGGTATGCCTCGTGCAAGGGCAGAATTTGCCTCACGGAGAGCAGATGGTACCATTAACACCCGTCCCCAAGAACGGATGAAAGCTTCGACTGAACGGAAGAGTTAAATAACTTGTATTGATAAAAAAACGGGGCTGTCCAAATGACAACTAGTACCTGTTTAATTGTTCTAAAGGACTAGTGTCGGACTGCCCCTATTTCTTATTTTGGATCTAATAACGAAATTGGAATGCCTTCTTCTTTACCGTCACCATTCAACCGGTAACCCCAAGCAAACACTCCTTTTAAATAATCAATTTTGAAAAAATTACCAGGCTCACCAGTTATTCGATATATTTCACCTGGCCGATAATCATTTGCGTTCAAAAGGTATGCTTGTGCCATTACTGCTTTTCTTTCAAGGACGGCATATTCATTCACCATTCCGAGTTGTTCAGCCTTCCGAGCTTTCTCTCGTAAATTTGCGATTTCTTGTTTTAATTCGTATTCTGACATGGAACTATAACGTACTTCCGTCATTTACTACACCACCATATCCATATTTAATCTTTCGCTGAATCCCGCTTATTTCTTATATATTCTTCAATTACTTCAAATGAAAATCCTTTACGGAATAAAAACTGTTTTACTTTTATTTCTTGTTCTTTGCTTTGTAATGCCCCATATTTTCGCCATGCCTTATCTCCTTGCACCGTAATTGCTTCATTATCCCGGTCTACAATGGTAGTAAATAATTCCGTAACTACTTGATGGATAGTCGCTATTTTATACCCTTTTCGGGAAAGATAGACATGGATTAGTTGTTGTAATTCTTTTTTGGATGCATGTTTCTTTTTCTCCGCATATTTTTTCGCTAACCTCATTGCGTTTTGATAAGCGGTATCTTCATCATAAAGGAGACTACTATCCTCAATAATCTCCGAACGAATTCCTTTTTCGGCAAGGGACCGTTTGATGGAATTGGGACCGTGATCACTCGTTTTGATTTTTGTTTTAACAAAGGCCTCTGCAAATTCTTTGTCATTGAGGTAATTATTTGTCTGCAGCCGTTTTATTATTTTGTCAATAATATCTTCTGGAACCTCTTTTTCGGACAAATATTGACGGACTTCGAGTACAGATCGCATCCGATAGGATAAATAATTTAACGCCTGATGATAGCTCTTTTCCACATCCTCTTCGTATAAAATAGATGCAAGCCGTTCATGGTCAATTTCTTGACCTTTTTTTAAAGCATGTTTTACTAACTGATCTTCACTAATACTGAAGGCATATTCCTCGCCTTGAGGACCGTTAATATAAACGTTAAAACGATGTTGATTCCTTTTTTGGACAGCAATTCTGGCAATAACGGGCACAGCTTTCACTCCATACTAATTTAATTTTGCCTAATTTTATTATAGTGAAAAATGAACCATTTTTAAATTTTAACGTATCAATCCACATAATTTGGAAAAAATAATAGTAAAAAGAATGGTGGGTGTTATTTATGGTGGAAAAGAAACGTACAAATAATAAATCAAAACGATTTTTATCAAGTGCACAAGAAGTGAATTACGGTCGGGAGTTTCGCCGTGCAGATAAGGCTGGAGGTTATTTAAAATAAGAACTAAACCCCTTGAAAAAAAGATGCAGTTTTTTCATCGCATAACTGTGGCGAAATAATTCATTCTAATAATGTTAGCAAATTGCTAACAAAATAAAGGGGGTAATTGATAATGGGTCAACAAAAGAAAAGATTCAGGGATTTACCACAAGTACCTAAAAACCAAAAATCAGACGGTCTTGATGTAGAGTATTCCGAAGAGTTAGCTGATCTTCAAGATCGCGAAGCAATTGCTCGTTCGAATGCTGCAGATAAAAGAGCAAAAGCAAGACAAATGAAAAATAAAAAATAACGAATCAAAAGAGGGACGGTTCTTTGTCCCTCTTTCCTATCTCTTAAAACTATTATTCCGGCTGATCATTCTCCTTTTTCTTTCGAATGCGCCAACTTTTCTCTTCTTTCGTTTTTTGCTTTACTTTAACTGGTAATTTTTCTACACGAATTTTATGCAAACGATGGTTCGTAACGTCAAGAATAGTAATTTTTAAATTCTCATACGTAATTACTTCCCCTTTTTCTGGAATTCGCGCCATTTTTTCAAATAACCAACCGCCAATATTGTAGTAAGTCGATTCTGGTTCTTTTACCTGTAATATTTTCGCAAAATCATCTAAATGAAATTGCGCGCTGAATTCATAAATATTTTCATCAATCTTTGTCATGATGCTTGTTTTTTCATCATGTTCATCCCAAATCTCACCGACAAGCTCTTCCAAAATATCTTCCATCGTAATGAGCCCTGCTGTACCACCGAACTCGTCTAGGACGATTGCCATATGACTTTTCGTTCGTTGCAATTCAGGTAGCAGTGTAGAAATTTTCATGGATTTCACGACAAACATCGGATCACGAATAATATCTCGTATAGAAACTTCTTTATCCTTAATTAATTCTGCAAAAAACTCTCGTTCCGATAAAAAACCAATAATATTATCGATATTATCTTCATATACAGGAATACGCGAATATCTTTCCGTTAATAGAATTTCTGTGATTTCTTCAATTGGCATGTTCACTTCAATTGCAACCATATCTAAACGGTGGGTAAGTACTTCACCGACTAAAATTTCATTAAAATCTAAAGAGCGGTGGAGCAACTCCTTTTCATTTTTATTAATTACGCCTTCTTCCTCACTTATGTCTACTAACACTTTAATTTCTTCTTCTGTCACGAGAGGAACAGCGTCTTTATTTTTCGAAACTATTTTGGATACCCCTTCTTTCAACTTCATAAATAAAAAATTAATAGGGGTCAATAACTTCATTAATAAAAATAAAACACTTGAAATCTTTAGCGAGTATGAATCCGCATTTTCTTTCGCAAGCGATTTTGGCAAAATTTCACCAAAAACGAGGATGATGATCGTCATTCCAAACGTACTAATAACTAGTCCAGTGCTTGCACCAAATAGTTCAGTCATCACTGCAGCGGATATACTCGATGCGGCAATATTAACGATATTATTGCCAACTAAAATTGTTGATAAAGCACTATCAAAGTTTTCAACAACGTAAAGAGCCTTCTTGCTTCCAGGTTTGTTCTCATCTGCATAATTTCTTAAACGAATTTTGTTAACACTAGAAAACGCTGTTTCGGCTGAAGAGAAAAACGCAGATAAAATAAATAAACCCATTAATAAAATAATCAAAGATATCGGCACTTCTTCCAAAAAAATTCACTCTCCATAAATTAGTCTTTTTACAATAATAAATATACCATAAATCTAAAAAATATCATTTAATCTTGTATCTTTTAATGTGTCAAAAAAAGTGACATTTCCATGTATTCAATTTATATTATTAGTAAGTTTCGCTATTAGAAATATTTCCATAAAGAACACGTTGCTTTTATTATGCGCAACAATCACCTTTATTGGTCATTTTCATCGTACTTCACTAAAAAATGTGCATACAAAAAATAAAATACATTCTTTAAAAATTCATTAGGGATTGGGGATCATTATGTGGGGGAATCGAAATGTTTGGATTATTTTAATCGGGGAATTTATTGCCGGTGTCGGTCTATGGACTGGTATTATCGGAAATTTAGAATTTATGCAAGAAAAAGTACCATCCGATTTTTTAAAATCATTGATTTTAGCAACTGGTTTGTTAGCTGGAATATTAATTGGACCACTTGCCGGCAAAATTACAGACCTCTATAGAAAAAAAACGGTTATGCTGTATTCTGGTTTTTTACGTACGGTCAGTGTCCTATTTATGTTTGTTGCTATTAGTTCAGGTTCAGTTTGGTGGATGGTAGCATTCATGATTACGATTCAAATTTCAGCAGCTTTTTATTTTCCTGCCTTGCAGTCAGCTATCCCACTCATTGTGCAAGATAACGAACTGTTGCAAATGAATGGTGTTCATATGAATGTTGCAACCATTTCGAGAATTATCGGTACTGCTCTAGCTGGGGCGCTATTAACAGTGCTTACAATTTTTATGTTATATTTTATTTCTTTTCTTGCGTACTTAGTATTATTTTTTCTCACTTTTTTATTGAAAATGGAAGAAAAAGTAGTAGAAAATAATTTACGAAAGAGTAAAGGAGATAATAAGAAGAGTTTCAAAGAAGTATTGCCTGTAATAAAAAGCACACCTATTGTTTTAATGACGTTAATATTAACGCTAGTCCCGCTATTATTTCTTGGTGGATTTAATTTGATGGTCATTAATATAAGTGAAATATATGATAGTTCCTCTATTAAAGGGGTTATTTATGCCGCAGAAGGTTTAGCTTTTATGCTTGGTGCATTTATCGTGAAAAAGGTTAATCAAAAATGGTCTCCTTATTCGATATTATTTCTGTTTTCCTTTATTATTGGTTTTGCTCAATTGTCATTGTTTTTTGTCGAATTAAAATATATTATGATAGCTTCTTTCGCTATTTTTGGATTTTCACTCGGATGCTTCTTCCCGACTGCAGCAACTATTTTTCAGACAAAAGTATTAAAAGAGTTTCATGGGAGATTCTTCTCATTTAGAAATATGTTAGATCGGATTGGTTTCCAAGTCGTTTTATTAAGTGCCGGTTTCATGTTAGATTTAATTGGCTTACAGTGGATGGTAGTAGTATTTGGGTTACTGTCGTTAATCATTACAGCAATATTTTTCACACGCTACAGAAAGAATAATGAAGTAACAAATAATAAGGCGAAAGCTGTTTCTTTTTAATAAGCAATGTAATAAATAGTAAAGGAATGGGTGTCTGATAACTGAACTAGTTCAAAGACACCCATTCCTTTTATAGTTTAAACCTTGTAATGATTTGTTGTAAGTCTTCTGCCATTTTTGCCAAATCGTGTGAGGAGGAAGCTATTTCCTCCATCGTTGCTAGCTGTTCTTCCGTAGCAGCAGTGACAGTTTGTGTACCTGTAGCAGCAATATCAGCTACCTTACTTACTTGCAACATGGACTGGTGTACATTGGATGTTTCCGTCTCTAATTGTTGCACAGAGTCTTCCACGTGATTTATTTGTTGAACAATTTCATTGATTGCTGTTTCAATTTGGTGGAAAGCGGTATTTGCCTGTTCCACCACTTCAATACCAGTGTCTACTTCTTTCATCGTTACCTTCATCGACTGCAATGTATGTTGATTTTCATTTTGGATAATTTGAATTTGCTCGGTAATATTTCGAGCTGAATTAGCAGATTGCTCGGCTAACTTTCTTACTTCATCAGCAACGACAGCAAATCCGCGGCCATGTTCTCCTGCTCTAGCTGCTTCAATAGCAGCATTTAGGGCAAGTAAGTTCGTCTGCTCAGCAATATCTGAAATTACATTATTAAATTGGCCGATTTCACTGGAATGTTTGTTTAACAGATGAACTGATTTTGCTAATGTTTCCACTTGATGTTGAATTTCATGCATTTGGGCAGCGACTTTTTGCAATTTGTCCCTACCATTTGCCGCATCCTCTTTTGCCCCAATTACTCCTGTTTTTACTATGTTGGAATTTACGGCAATAGTTTCCGTTTGTTTTACCATACTTGTAATAGATTCGTTACTATTAGCAACTGTTTGTACTTGGTTTTCAGAGCCTGAAGCGAGCTCCTCGATTGTATTAGCTATTTGTTCACTGGCAGCTTGCGATTCTTGACTGCTTGCACTTAATTGTTCTGATGAAGCTGCCAACTGCTCCGATGCTTCTTTCACCCTTTGGAAAATTGTTCTTAAGCTTGTAATCATTTTATTAAAATATGTAGTAAGTTCCCCTACCTCATCTTTGGATTGATAATTTCCTATTAAAGTAAAATCGCCTTGTTCTGCTTTTTTAAATAACTGCATTAATTGTTTTATTGGTTTCGTAATCATTCGAGAAATAAATAAGCTTATAATGATTGCCAATAGAATAGAAGTGATTGTGACGATTGGCATAAGTAATTTTGCAATTTGGGCTGCTTGATTATTTTGTTCATTAAACTGTTGTGCCGCTTGATCATTAATTAATTTCAATTCATCAAGCAAACTATCAATCTGATAACGAGAGCTCTCTAGCTTATTACTGTAGTATTGATACGCTTCCTCGTTTTTATTTTCGATCGCTAAACTAACAACATGTTGTACTTCTTTTAGAAAGTCGGCATTCATAGTTTTGTATTGATTATATTTGGTCGCCTCTTCCTCAGTAAATTGTATTTTTTCATAGTTTGTCATCGCTTTTTCATTACTTGTGATTGTTTCATTTATTTTCTTTTCTAAGCTTTGTTTTCGTGTCGGATTAATGATTAGCATCATTTCTAATGAATAACCATGGAGCCTACTATTATTCACTACCATTTCACCGACGGATTGAGTAGACAATAGCCTTTCCTTATACATTAATTCGGAATTGGCTGCCATTTTATTCATCATAAATACCCCAAAAGTACCATTAATAGCTACAAAAATTGACATGATAAAAATAATAACAAACAACTTTCTCGATACTTTCATATTCCGGAACATTTTTCTCACCCCACCTAAAGAACTAGGAATAGTCCCTTTTTCCTAATATTTTCGCTATGATAATATATTAAAATAGATGGAAAACTTTGTCCACTATGTAGTGGAAATTATTTTAAAATAATTAATCTTATACAAAAAAAGAGGTCCATATTCTGGACCTCTTTTCTCCTACTTTATTCCTAATGGATGTTTAATTTTCTTTTTCTGCGACTAAAGAAGTAGCCAACTCCTCCAATGATGACTAAAATGCTGCCGAATAACATCATGTTCATCGAATTGACCGATGTTTCTGGTAGCTTATCACCATCACCTGGTTGTTGTGGATCAGTCGGATCACTTGGATCTGCTGGATCACTTGGATCGCTCGGATCTGATGGATCACTTGGATCTGTTGGATCTGATGGATCGGCTGGATCGCTTGGATCACTTGGATCGCTTGGATCGGCTGGATCACTTGGATCGCTCGGATCGCTCGGATCGCTCGGATCTGATGGATCTGCTGGATCTGTCGGATCACTTGGATCGCTTGGATCGGCTGGATCACTTGGATCGCTTGGATCGCTCGGATCGGTCGGTTGATCTATTTCCTTCCCTTCCACAATACGACCTTCAACACCTAAATTAACATTGCCAATTTCTTGCAAATACTCTGTAAGAACTTCAAAGTCTGGAACATCAAGGTTCGTCATCCGACCATCTTCATATGCTTGTTTTAAAGAGTCATAGCCGTCCCCACCTTTAGCTGTAAAGCTATTAGTAGCTACTGTATAGTATGCTTCTAAATCAAGAGGTACATAGCTGCCGTCTTGTTGTTTTACTTCGACAGACCATACTCTTTCATAAGCAGGTTTGCTTGCGTCAAACTTGAACTTCAAGCCTGATACATGCAAGAACCCTCCATTTTGGTCAGGATAGATACTGACACTATGTTCAAGTGCTTGTAATAATTCTTCCCCTGTTAATTTAATCGAAACTAATGCATTATTAAATGGAAGAACAGTCAATACTTCCCCTAAAGTTATATCACCTTGATCAATGGATGCACGAATTCCGCCACCATTTTGTAAAGCAATTGTTACTTCAGGATTAAACTGTTGTAATTTCCATACCATACCATCAGAAATTAAATTCCCTAGGTTTGTTTCTTTTGTCCGAACATCTGCTCTTTCCCCATCTAAAGGAACCTCTGTATAACCTATTACCTCTTTTTTTAGCTCTTCTAGAGGTTCATTAAACTTAGCCACATCAGCTAAAAGTGTTTCATCTCGCTCAAAACTACTTAAAGGCAATAAATTAGCTTCATATTCTGTAACTACACCATTATCATTAAAATTGACATTTAGTTCACCTAATGTTTTTAAATCTCCGTCAGTTTGGACAATGACAGTTGGCTCAGCTTTATCAATCATTTCCCCTTCTGGTAAAGCTGTATGAGAGTGTCCGCCAACAATAATGTCTATTCCATCTACGGCATTAGCAAGTTCCACATCTACGTTATATCCTAAGTGTGACAGAGCAATAATCTTATTTACACCCATACTTTCAAGTAATTCTATTGTTTCCGTTGATTTTTCCACTGCATTTTCAAATACAATATCTTTACTTGGGCTGGCAATGCTTGGTGTATCTTCAGTAGTTAGACCGAATATACCTACTTGCTCACCATTTATTTCTTTCACAATTGCAGGATATATAAATCCTCCCTCACCAGGTTGGCCAATCTCATCAGCAATATGTGAATTTAGACTAACATCCTTACTGAAGTCTATATTCGAACTTACGAATGGAAAATTAGCTCGAGTAACAAAATTATGAAGTACTTGAGAGTCTTTATCAAACTCATGGTTACCAAATGTCATCGCATCATATCCGATTGCATTCATAAAGTGCAAATCAGCTAGCCCTTCATGAACGGTAAAATAAAGAGAACCTGAAAATACGTCTCCAGCATGAAGTAGCAAATTATTTGGATTTTCTGCACGAATTTGGTTAACTGCTGTACTTAGCATTGGGAAATTTTCTACTTTAGCATGAGAATCATTTGTGTGCATAATCGTTAAATTAAAATCGACATCGAAATTAAATTTTGCCACTACTGGGTCATGGTCAGAAGCTCTACCATGTTCTTCCATGTAATCAGAGTTAAGTTGAACAATGTCAACCTCTGCAGTATTTGCTAAACGGTTGGTTGCTAAAATATGATCAAGTACTTGAGCATTACCTTCAAAATTATATGTGTAACGTTTTTCTAAAGGTACTCGATCAATTAAGTTAGATAAAATGTCTCCCTTTAATACTTCTATTGGTTTGGAGAATTGGAAGTCATTTAAATCACCAGTTACGATTACATTCGCATCAGGATCTTCCGCTAAAATGTCCTTGATGAAACTATTAACTACCTTTGCGATTTCCATCCGCTGTGCTTCACTTACTAAATTAGGTGGTTGGATTTTTCCAAATAATGGAGTATCTCCACCTTTAGAGTTAAAGTGATTGTTAATTACAATAACATCTTCGTCATTAAATTTAAATTGCGCAGCAACAGGTTTACGACTACTGTTAAAGGCAGGATCAGTTGGGTTGACTCTTCCTGGATTCAGAGTAAGGGAACCGTCTTCGAATTTTGTTGCCTCTGTTGCTTTGCCTCTTGGCGCTTCTACTAAATCAACACGGTCTGGATTATATAGGAAACCTACACGAATATTTCCGCCTGGTTGACCGCCGTCTTCCTTATCATTTGGTGCAACATCAGCCCAGTCATATTCTGGTCCACCGGCTGCTTTAATCGCTGCAATTAAGGCTTCATAGTTTTCATCAGCCTCTGTAACACCGTCTTTTGTAGGTCCATTATTATCTTGCATTTCCACAAGTCCGATGATATCAGGTGATTTTAGATTATCAACAATAGACTTAGCAATTTTTTCTGTTTTTTCCGTTAGTCCTTGATAATAATTTTCAATATTATAAGTTGCTACTGTTAAGGATTCATCATCCCCTACTAATGTCGTGTTCGGACGATTAACATCACTTTTAATTAATTTTGGAAGTTTAACTTCTTCTGTAAAAACTTTCCAATTGCTGAAATCAAATGAAAGCACGCCAGTTATTACGCCATCAAACTTGTCCCCGACTTTTGCAACAAAGTCATTATTAAAAACATCAATGAGAATTCTTTCAGGGTTAGCAGTTTCTTTCGTTAATAAAACTCCGCCCCTAGTTGTATATGTTTTATCTTCCACAATTTTTGTTAAAACTGGTATTTCTCCATATCTTTGTGGACCAACTACTAAAGGATTTTCAACTGCGACTAACATACCCTCCAAAGTTTCGTAATAATCTATCGCATCTTCTTCAGGATCAAACTTTGCAAATCCATCATTATCAATTACTTTAGTAGGAGGATCAAGAACGACTGGTTCAGGAAGTTCTGCAGTTCCATTTACATATACAGTACCTCTACCTGCATTAATTTCTGTTACCGCTAAATCAACATCTACTTTACTACCAGTAATAACCCATTCTTTAACTTCCCCGCTTACTGTAACTTTATCTCCAACTTTAACCCCGTGTCCACCTTTATAAACTAAAATACCTTCAGAAGTATTTGGGTTATCATCTGGTTCTAACGATTGGATAAAAAAGTTACTTTTATCCTGTACAAACGTTACAACACCTTCTGTTACTACTTGTTTATCTTTATATGGAGAGACGTGCCCATCACCTTGAATTTCATGGATAGGTATAGTTTCACCAGCAGGTGGTTCAGGTTTTGGTTCCTCCGGTGATGCTTCTCCATCCAACCACATGCTGCTTGGACTTTTTAAGCCTGAAACACCAAAGTATTTTTCTAAGCTACCTGTGATAAACACTTTCGTACCTAGTAATCCTGGATTTTCTTTTAAATTAAAGTTATCTCTAATTGCGCCACTTGGTAACTGAACTGGCAATATCTTCGTTTTATCTGTTTCATTAGGACTGTCAGCTATTGCCAAGTTTGTAACCTCAGTAAAAGGTGGAGTATGTTGGTAATTTGGACCACTTTTTGTAATTCCTACTATATACCCCGTCACCGTGGCAGTTCCGCTATTATTCTCAATCGCTTCTACAACTGAAATGGCATTCGTTTCATTGTTTTCTGCTGCATGGGACACACTTGCAAATGGTAAACTATAGTTTAAAAGCAATGCAAAAATCGTTACTAAAACTAACAATCTCTTTTTCAGGATCCTCATTAGTTTCCCCCCAAATTGGTGATTATTTGTCTTGCACCGTGCTCTACTACCTATAAAACTTATGCTCTCCAAATTTCCTACTAAAACCTTTAAGTAAATCCGATAAAGCTAGTTTTATAGACACTCCCCCCATCGCTATGTAGTTTAGGCATGATGATTCCAAACGAAACTTTTGCTATTATAAAAAAGTCAATCGTGAAAATTATTTTTAAATAATGTTTTTTGGAATCAGACCGTTTTTTTCCGAAATTAGGAAAAATGCCTACAATCTATTATATAACATATTTTTCTGAAAAAATATTGAGACTTTAGACCTATTTAATGTTAAAAAATAGGTCTAAAGTCCTAATTTGTTCTATATCTTTAACTTTTTCACATTCTTGTAATATAAATATTAATTATTACATTCCTATAATAACTATATTATTTTCCTAAATTTTCTCTGATGATGAAGTTATTTTGCGTAAAATCGTGTATAATAACAAATTAGGTGAAATTTTAAAAAGTGTGGAAGGAAGAAAATTACATATGGAATGGAAAAATTTGTATCGGGGATTTTTGATGGGAATTAGTGATTTAATCCCTGGTGTTAGTGGTGGTACGATCGCCTTTATTCTTGGGATTTATGATCGCCTCCTTGCAGCGATCAGCGGTTTTTTTAGTCGTGAATGGAAAAAACATCTTGGCTTTTTAATTCCACTTGCACTTGGAATGGGAAGTGCGATTCTTCTATTAAGCCGACTAATTAAGTATTTATTAGAATATTATCATGAGCCAACCCGATTCTTTTTCCTCGGGCTTGTGTTAGGTGTAATTCCTTTTATTATGAAGCAAGCGAATATAAAAAGAAACTTCAAAGTAAATCACTATCTTATACTCGCCATCGCAATTATTGTTTTAGTAATAATGGCATTCATGCGCTCAGACAAAGTGTTAAATTTAGGTGAATCCTTATCCGCGTTAGAAATTGCAGGTTTGTTTTTCTCAGGATGGTTAGGGAGTATGGCGATGCTGTTACCTGGAATTAGCGGCTCTTTTATCTTATTACTACTTGGTGTATATGATGTAGTCATCAATGCTTTATCTAACTTAAATATTACGATTATTGCTATCGTTGGAGCAGGTGTTGCGGTAGGATTTATTGTTAGTAGTAAAGCGATTCAATACGCTCTAAAGCATTTCCAGCATGCAACATATGCTGCCATCATCGGTTTAATTATTGGTTCCATTTTTATTATTTATCCTGGTTTTCCAGAGAATAATATGCTGATTATTAGTATCATCTCCTTTATCGTTGGCTTATTTGTCTCTTATTATCTTGGGAAAGTCAATAAAGATTAGTAAAAAAGCATTCAATCCTGTTTTCAGGGCTGAATGCTTTTTATTTACCTATCTTTTTTTCTCTTACTACTTTATTGATAAAAAGATTTAATCTTTTCAGCAATAGCAATCCCATTGTCGATGCAATCGGGGATCCCAACCCCATAATAGGAGCAGCCTGCCAAAAATAGTCCTGGATATTCCTGCTCAAATTTCTTCTCTAAATGTGTTACCTTTATTTTATGATCCATTTCGTATGCAGGCATATTGTTTGTCCATTTTGTAAATTCGTATGTCATTGGTTTTGCATTAAGACCAATACTCTGAGTAATATCCGTTAGTGCTGTTGCTAATAGTTCATCCTCATTCATGGCAATTAATTCTTGAAAATGTGGATTGCTACTTTTGTAAAATAGCCTCACTAATAAGTTGCCGTTCAATGAAGTATGTTTCCACTTCCGGCTAGTCCATGTGCAAGCATTACAAATCACTCCTGATCGATTGTCCGCCGTTATAAAGCCAGTCCCTTCCATAGGTAATTCACTGCTCGCTAATTGAAAACCGATATATACGCTAACCATAGATTTGTTTTTAAAACTAGCCAGTTCTTCTGCAATTGCCCTTTCTTCAAATAATTTGGCTGCTTGCGAACTTGGAATGGCTATAACAACGTTTTTAGCTTCACAAATTTCACCGTTATGAAAAAATACTTTGTATCCATTCGTCTTCTTGTTAATTTGTTCTACTTTACAGTTTTTGCTAATTTCAACTTCTGTTAAATTTTTTTCTAACGACTCAATGAGCGTTTTCAAACCACCAGGAAAAGAAAAGAATTTATTTTTTCCATCCGCTTGAAACTGCTCCTTATGTACTTCTAACCCATTTATTATACTTCCATATTTATTTTTATAGTCTAGTAAAAAAGGAAGTGTAGTATTAATAGATAAGTCCGATAAGTTGCTGGAATATACACCAGATAATACCGGCTTAATTTGCTCTGCAACAAGTTCTTCCCCAAGGAAATACTCGAGAAATTCCCCAATTGAATGATCTCCAGTGAATGTATCGTTTTTCGTATATAAATCTTTTAAAGCAGCAACCTTTCCTTCTGCTGAAATTAATTGTGACTTTGCAAGTGACTCAACGCCTGCAGGTATTCCAAAAACCGTGTCAGATGGAATTAATTTTAATTGTCCGTTTCGATAAATATATGATTTTCCAGTCTCATTAAAGACAAATTTTCCCGTTAACCCTAACTCTTCAAACACAGCTAAATGTGCCGCTTTCCGTGTTACTATTGAATCCGCTCCAGTTTCGATGATAAAGTCGCTTTGATGCTTTGTTGCGATCTTACCGCCAAGCTCTGAAGAAGCTTCCACTAATCGAATCCGAAATTTCCCAGGGTGTTGCTGTTGCCATTTTTGTAATTCATAAGCAGCCATTAACCCAGTAATTCCCCCACCAATAATGAGTACTGTCTCCATTTCGTCACCCCTAACCAAATCATTTTTTCTAATTCCTATTTTACCGTTATTTACGGAAATATCCCTTTCATATGCTCAAGTGAATACAATGTTTTCATTTACATTTTAAAAAAGGTGACAACATTTGTGCCACCTTTCATCTTTTATATATTTATTCAACTTTATCAATGAATAAATGGTTGTAATTGATATTAAATCTTTCTACGTTAAACCGCATGCTCGTATCTATTATTTTAAATCTACCGTACGAGTTATTTATAACAATTCTTTACGTAATTGCGCTGCTGTTTTTGGTGATAAATAGGCTGGGGCAATATCAAATACTGTTTTTGCTCCAGTATGTCCTTCTTGATGGAGCCGAAATGCTGCTCTCGCATAAGCAACAAGTACACTGGCAGTGAATTCCGGATTACTCTCGAGTTGAAGCGAATACTCAATAATTTGTTTATTTTTTTCACCAGTTTTCCCACTACGAATAACGAATCCACCGTGGGGTAATTTAGAATGGTCCCGTCTTAGCTCTTCTTCAGTAATAAAATATACCTTTGTGTGATAGTCAGAGAAATAGTTCGGCATCGTTTTAATTTTTTCAGTGATTTTATCTCGATCATAGCCAGGCTCTGGTACAACATAACAGATGCGCTCATGCTTTTCTTTCGTCGACAACGTCGGATTTTCGCCACTGCGAACCCGGTTAACACTTGCCTCTATAGGTACAGTGTATTGAACTCCAGCTTTTACTCCTTCAACGCGACGAATTGCATCGGAATGGCCTTGGCTAACCCCTTTTCCCCAAAATGTATATGTTTCCCCATCAGGCAAAATAGCTTCCCCCATTAAACGATTAATCGAGAATAGTCCTGGATCCCACCCGACTGAAATAATACTTAATTTACCTTTTGCACTAGCAACATGATCCATCTGCTCGAAGTATTCCGGAATTTTTGCATGAGTATCAAAACTGTCAACTGTATTAAAGAGACTAGCCAGTTCTGGTCCTTGCTGAGGCAAGTCAGTGGCAGAACCGCCACATAATATCATGACATCAATTTCTTTCACATATTTTTCTACTTCTGAAATATGTACAATTTTCACCGTATCATTATCGACTTTCACTTCACCAGGATTTCTTCTAGTAAATATAGCTGACAAATTCATATCCGGGCACTTATTTATTGCTTTAACGACACCTTTACCAAGATTCCCCAAACCGACGATGCCGACATTTACTTTACTCATAATCGTTTCCCTCCAATACAACAATAACTGCTATACAATTCGAACTTTAAGACTAAATAAAACATCCCTTTAGTTAAAAGTTTAATTAAAAAACTATCAAAATATAACTATTTTGTCAAACAGGAATTTTTTAAGTATTAGGTTGTTGCAACTCCTTTTTTCATTAAAGGTTGGGTAAAGTATAGGTTTTACTATGACTCTACAATAATGTAACTAGAGGGCGGAATTGCTGTATAACTTTTCCTGAGACATACTTATCATTCATCGCCTCGGTCCAATTGATACAATTGCTTATATCGCTGATTTGTCTGTAATAACTGCTCATGGGAACCCCGCATTGCAATACAACCATTATCTAAAAAGATAATTTCATCCATTTTTTCTAAACCGATAAGATGGTGTGTAATTAAAATTACTGTTTTGTCTTTTAATACGTCATAGATTGTTTCCAATAAATCAAGTTCTGTTTTCGGGTCTAACCCAACTGTGGGCTCATCCAATATGACGATTGGTGTATTTTTTAACAAAATCCGGGCAAGAGCAATTCGCTGCCTTTCTCCACCGGAAAAGCGTTGACCTGTTTCTTCCATTTGCGTATTTATTCCCTTTGGTAGAGAGTAAATATATTTATCTAACTTCACTTGTTTTATCACTGATTCAATTTCTTCTCGGGTTGCATTTGCTTTTCCAAGGCGAATATTATTCTCAACGGTAGTAGCAAATAAATACGGTTTTTGATTCAATACACTAATAACTTCGTGGATTTTATCTCCGTAATCTATGGCTTTTATTCCATTTACAAGGACTTCACCAATTTGCGGTGAAAGTTCTCCGAGCGATAATTGTAATAAGGTGGACTTGCCTGAACCACTTTTCCCTAGTATTGCTATTTTTTTCCTAAAAGGAGCCGATAAATTTATCGATTGCAACGCATTCTCCTGTTCACCGTAACGGAAAGTAACATGATTAAACACAAGATCTACGGTACTTGGTAATGGTATTTCTACTTCCTGACGACTGTTTTGTATTCCTTGCTTATTTATATAATTAATTCTTGCTAATGATTCTTCGTACGCTGGTATGCGCTCCACAGCTTGAGATGTCGGCATTAATCCTTCAATAATTGGAATTGTTACAAGGGTGAAAGATGCAATATAAGTTGGTAATATTTCTCCAGCTAATGCTGCTTTTCCAGCCCATAATCCGACGAAAATCAATATCACACCTGTCCAAACTTGCAACTGGAACTGCCGGGAATGATTCCAGTTAGCCATTTTTCTTTCCAACATATAAGTGCTTTTCGTACTAGTTAAAAATTCAGCGATAAACCGTGTTTTATTTCCACTTACTATCCAGTCACTGATCCCGAATACTGCATCTGTTAATTTTTTATATAATTGATTTTTCTCTGCCTTTAGTTCCTTTTGACGCTTCTTCAAAAAATATAGGGAGAGTAATGGATAGACAAAAACGAGCACACTTAAGCAAAGTCCAATCCAAAGAGCGAATAACCAATCAAATACAGCTAGAACGATCACTGAATATAATAATAAGAACAAAGCCGTTACGATTGGAAAAATTGTCCGAATATAAGCGTCTTGCAAATGCTCAATATCATCGGCCAATGTTCCTAACAAATCACCTGTTTGAAAGCGAGAACGGATAAACAATGTTTGCGGTTCTAACATATCGTACAGTTTCACCCGCATTTCCGATAAAATTTTTAGGACGGTATTATGCCCTGCTAATCTTTCTAAATACTTTGCTACTGGTCTAGTAATCCCGAAAGCCCGAACTCCTACAATCGGAACATAAATTAAAAGAATCGTTAACGGCATTTCTGAGGCACGAGTAATTAAATAACCTGCCGTAAAAGTTAATAAGGATGAAGCTAATACAGTAATAATTCCTAATAAAACAGTGGTAAGCATGAGCCCTTTATACTGTTTTAAATAAGGTTTTATATATTCTTTAAACAGCTCCATTAGAAAAACCTCCTACTGGGACACCCTTACTTGTTCCGCGATGTGCCTCAACTAACCGATAATAGGCACCCTTTTTATGAAAAAGCTCTTCATGAGTACCAATCTCTACTAGCCTTCCCTTATCAATAACAAAAATAATATCCATGCTTTTCATCCAGTGGAGGCGATGAGTTGCAAAAAAAACTAGTTTATTATTAAATAGTGGCAACATAACTTGTTTAATCTCATGCTCTGTTTCAATATCAAGATGGGCTGTCGGCTCATCTAGAATGATTACTGGGCGATTTTGTAAAAGTCCTCTCGCTAAAGCAATCCGTTGTTCTTCCCCACCACTCAACGTCCGTCCCCCTTGACCAATTTTTTCATTCAACCCATTTGGGAAACTGTCGATTAGTTCCAATAAACCGACTTTAGCGGCTACTTCACGAGTTTTTTCTAGCGATGCTTCCGGATCATAAAATCGAATATTATCTGCAACCGTACCAGAGAAAATATACGGATGCTGCGGCAAGTATGTAACTTGTTGTTGCCAATTTTCGACGGAAAAATTTGTAACATTTTTATGATTAATGATAATCTCTCCGTCAGTTGGTTGGGTAAAACCGGACAAAATATCAATAAGGGTTGACTTACCCGCTCCAGTTGTGCCGACTATTCCTATTTTTTTATATCCAGAAACGGAAAAATTAATAGCCTCTAACAGAAAGCGCTCATCCGTCGGTGACTTTTTTATTAAGTTTTTAACAACTAGTTCACTAGATTCATTCCATGTATCTATTTTTATCGATGTGTTAGTTTCCATTATATCTTGCTGCAATATCCGGTTAATTTGTTTCCCGGCTTCTTTTCCGTCCATTGTCGCGTGGTAATCATTTCCAAAGTCGCGAATCGGAAAAAAGTACTCTGGCGCTAAAATTAAAATCGTTAATGCTGGAGCTAATAACATATCTCCCTCAATTAATCGAAGGCCAAGTTCAACTGCAACAACAGCAACAGACAGAGTAGAAAAAAAGTCTAATGAAAAACTGGACATAAAAGCAACTCTAAGTGTTCGCATTGTCGCAATCCGAAATTTATTGCTAACCGTTTGAATCGATTCCCGATGTCCTTTACTTCTTCCTAAAAACTTCAACGTCACTAATCCACGCAGTGAATCAACAAAATGTCTGGATAGAAGCAAATACGTCCCCATTTGCGAATGAATTTGTTTCTTTGCAGTAAGTCCAAGCAAAATTAAAAAAGCAATCATAATTGGGAGGACGACTGATAAAACAATGGCTGATGCTAAATCCAATGTAAATACGTATATTAAGATGGCAATAGGAATACAGAGCATAGCGATAAACCGAGGAATAAACAATTCTAAATAAGTTCGAAAACTCGGGATTCCTTCTAAGCAAAGGGTAATTAAGTTACCAGAACCGTGCTTTCCAATTGCCCTTGGACCTAGTTCAAATAATTTCTCAATAAGGAGGGATTGCATATGTTGGGCAGTCCGATCTGCAAAATAGTAGGCGAGTTTCGATTTAATCCACTGCAGCAAATGGCGTCCAAGATGCATGAGTAAAAACAGTGTGAAAGAGTGGAGGGTTGTATTCCATGGTTGTTTTTCGTACATCGATACAATTGCGTCAGCTAAATAAATAGCTTGAAAAATAATCACTACTCCTTGTGCAATTGTCATCATTGCTAATATTAACATTAGGGGAATACTGCCTTTGTATTGAAAAAGTTGTTTATCCATCATTCGGTTCTCCCTTTAACCATGCTTTTTCATTTCCATAAATTAATGATGAAGGACATCTACATTGGAATCCCAAAAAATATGTCCTTCATCACCGAAATACTTAGTTGTCATACATTCATTTTTCAGCAACATTAATATTCCAAATGTTCTTGATGTGACACCCGCTTACGGAAAATATAATAGCTCCAGATTGTGTAAGCCAACACAATCGGTACTAAAGTGACTGCCACAATGGTCATTACCTTCAATGAATAATCACCAGATGCCGCTTGATAGACGGTAATATTATTTGCTGGGTCTAATGAGCTAATCATAACGTTCGGGAATAGCGCAACAAAAAACGATGATGTTACTAACACTAAAATGAGCCCTGTCACCGTGAAACTTAACCCTTCCTTTTTATTACGTAATAAAGGAAGCAACAACAAATATAATACAATTGCTGCGGCATACATCGGGATAAGTATCACACCACGATTAGTGAAAATGTCCGTATATAAAGCGGTTAATACGGTAAAAAGAACGACAACTGCTCCTGTTACAATATATAATTTAATCGCCCCGAGTCGTGCACGTTCTCGAATTTCTCCCTCTGTTTTCAATGTTAAAAACATTAACCCATGTAAGTAGGCAAGTAAAACGAAAGCTATTCCACCTGCAACTGTATAAACATTGACAATATCAAAAAACCCTGCATTCATTTCCATATTCCCATCAATTGGAAGACCATAAATTAAACTGGAAAATAACACACCGAGTAAAAATGGTGGTAAAATACTACCAAAGAAGATGGCCCAGTCCCAAGTTTTTCTCCACTTCTCCGCTGTATGCTTACTGCGAAACTCAAAAGACACTCCTCTTGCAATTAATGCGAGTAATAAAATTACAAATGGCAAGTAATAGCCGCTAAAAAGAGTGGCATACCAATGGGGAAATGCAGCAAACATTGCTCCCCCTGCAGTTAACAGCCAAACCTCATTCGCATCCCAAAAAGGTCCAATTGTATTAATTAGTACACGACGCTCTAGTTCATTTCTCGCCAAAAAACGAGTACCCATGCCGACACCAAAATCAAAGCCTTCCAAAAATACAAATCCGACAAACAATACGCCAATGAGCAAAAACCATAATTCACTTAATTCCATCATACAACCCTCCCAGTACTAAAAGGATCTGTTGCAGAAACATCTTCTAACGGTTTTTCATTTGGACCTTGTTTAATTACACGAATAAATAAATACACCATCGCAATCGCTAATAGCGTATAAATCAGTGAAAAGGCAATTAGTGAAAATAAAATTTGTCCTGCCGATACACTTGGTGATACCCCATCAGCCGTTAACATTAACCCATTAACAACCCATGGTTGACGGCCAATTTCTGACATCAGCCAACCAAAGGTATTTCCGAAATAAGGAATAAAGATAAGAGGAACTAACCATTTTAAAAATTTCGTGCTTTGTTCCAACTTCTTCCTCCATATTTTAAATAAACCAATTAAACTAAATAAAACTAGTACCCCGCCAGTGACAACCATAATCCGGAAACTCCAAAATGTTGTTTTTACTGGTGGAATATAATTTCCTTCCCCAAATTGTTGTACAAATTTATCCTGTAATGTATTCATTCCTTCCACACTGCCAGAAAACTTACCATAGGATAAAAAGCTTAATAAGTATGGAATTTCCACTCTTGCTGTGCTTTCTTTATTTTCTACATCAATATTGGCAAAAAGCGTCCAAGGCGCTGGGTCCCCTGTATCTTCCCAAATTCCTTCTGCAGCAGCCATTTTCATCGGTTGAGCAGACATTAAATATTTTGCTTGCGAGTGACCCGAGAAAGATAATCCTAAAGAAGCGATCAAACCTACAACTAAAGAAATTGTCATTGAACGCCTGAAAAAGTCTGTATCCCTTTTCTTCACTAAATTCCAGGCAGAAACACCAATTACTAAAAATGCGGCTGTCGCCAAACTTCCGAAAATAACATGTGGGTATGCAACTAACAATTTGGGATTTGTTAATACAGCAAGGAAATCATTCATTTCTGCTCGGCCATTTTGCAAGACGAAACCAACTGGATTTTGCATAAAGGAGTTTGCCGCCATAATCCAAAGGGCCGATAAGGTTGTTCCGATAGAAACGAGCCAAATACACGCTAAATGTAATTTCTTCGGTAACTTATCCCAACCGAAAATCCATAAACCAATAAATGTAGACTCCATGAAAAATGCAAGTAAAGCCTCAATTGCAAGCGGTGCTCCGAACACGTCGCCAACGAAGCGGGAATAACTGGACCAGTTCATCCCAAATTGAAACTCCTGGATAATCCCAGTAACAACTCCGACCGCAAAGTTAATAAGAAACAACTTTCCCCAAAACTTTGCCATTTTCTTATAAATTTCTGCGTTTTTCACTAAATAAAGCGTTTGCATGATAGCAATGATGAATGCTAATCCAATGGAAAGTGGTACGAAAATAAAATGGAACACGGTAGTAGACGCAAATTGTATGCGCGCCAATAAAAGTTCACTCATAACAATACTCCCTCCTAATCTTTGTTCCGCGCAAATACATACCTACACCCTTATTGTAAATAATAAATTGCTCATTTTACGGAATAGCTGTTACAAATTTCAAAAAATAATTAGAAATATTTTTGACAATTTAATTAGAATATAAATAATTGGTGCAGTAAAATTGACAAATTGAGGAAACTAGTGCATCGGTACAGACTAGTAGCCATAATTCAACTGTTGTCTGTTAATTTATTGTGAATTATTTAACAAATAATCGTGAGAAAATGGAATTGTTTTAATCACTATTAGGTAAAAAGGTTACTAATGTTCCAGTTTTTGTAAAAAAAGAGTACCCTAATTCATTTAGGATACATTTTTCAATAAGATGATATATATTTTCATTGTATTTGCCGCTATTGAATGGTCTCTTCTACTCGCTTATTTTTTAAGAAGTTTAGTTTTGTTTCGGATAAAATTACTGCTATTAAAATTAATGCAGCACCAACTATCATTCTTGTCGTTAATAATTCATTTAATAATAATACTGAAAATGTCATACCCCAAAACGATTCAGTTGAAAGAATAATTGCAGCTTTCGTTTCCGAAGTATATTTTTGGGCAACTGTTTGTAATAAGAAAGCAATAGATGTAGAGAAAATTCCTAAATAAACGATCGGCCAGAGTACTTTCGTTTCTATTACCATGTTTGTTTCACCACGGAAGACTAAGACCACCCAACCTATAAATGCCGCTGTAATCATTTGAATGATAGTTAATAAAAAAGGATCAGCCTTTTGAACATATTTAGCGGTAAATACAATATGAAAAGCAAAGCCAAGAGCACATAGTAGTGAAAGAAAATCGCCAATATTTATCACACCAGAAAATTGCAAAGACAACAAACCTACACCGATAATAGCTAATACGGCTCCAGCTGTCTCAAATAAGTCAACTCTCTTTTTATAAATGCAAAAACCTAAAAAAGGAACAATTACAACATTCACTGCCGTTAAGAAAGCATTTTTTGACGGAGTAGTATATTGCAAACCGACTGTTTGGAATGCAAAGGCGATAAATAAAATAAACCCTAAAATCATTCCTTTAAAAATAGTAGCTTTCGTTAATCGCTGGAACTTCTTTGCAAAAATAACACTTAAAACTATCGCCCCAATAGTAAAACGGCCGGCCATAATTTGATATGGGGAATAACTATCTAGTGAAATGGCACTTGCCACAAAGCCGCTTCCCCAAATGATTGCAGTTAATAATAAGCCAATTTCTCCTTTAATTCTTGACATTCGAACCTCCGAAATAACAAACTTCTTTCCCAATTTCTTATATGTTACAGTCTTCCTTATAATTTCTCTAACTTTCCCATTATTTCCTCGCATATTTTATGGGTAACTAAAGCATCATTAGCTGTTATTTTAGGAGTGGAATGCACATGAACAGCATGAATAAAGTCCACAACCATGTTCACAAAACCACGAGTTAATAAAGTTGGTTCCCAATCATTTTTATGTATCTTTACCGTCTCTCCGCCCTTAGAAATGACTAAATCAGAAACATTATAGACAGTTCGCTTTTCATACGGCCCCATCACTTCAGCAATTTCTTCTCGTGAACCGTTATCCCGATTCATAATACCGATAGCAGTTGCTTCAGGTGAGATAAATTGTACGACTAAATGGTAAAGTTCATCCTTCATTTTCCTGCCATTTACGACGATATCTTCAATTGGATAAGGAAATAAGTAACGCATCGTATCAACGACATGAATAAAATCATCATAGACAAACGTACGCGGCTTTCCTGGTTGGTTATGGCGATTTTTTTGAACTAAAATTAAGTTAGGTCTGTCCATTTCTTTCAAGCGCATGATTGTTGGAGCATAGCGACGGTTAAACCCTGTCATTAAAATTAAGTCCTTTTCGTTAGCCATTTTTACTAGACGCTTAGTCGACTCATAATTATCTGTAATTGGTTTATCGACAAACACATGAATATTATGTTCTAATAACTTTCCTACAATTTCCTCATGAGAATCTGTTGAGCTGTGAACAAATGCTGCCGCTATTCCGCTTTCCATTAACGACTCCAAACTTGCGTATAGTTTTTCATAGCGAAATTGTTTGCCGAGTAATCGTAATTTATGTTGATTTCTTGTATAAAAATGAAACTCGACATCTTTCATCCCATTATATACAGGCAAATATGCTTTTTGAGCAATATCACCAAGCCCGATAACTCCTACCTTTAACATCGACTTCAACCTCCAAATTTTTCTTGGTGAAAAAAATGCTAGCTTATCTTTATTTTATCATATCTTTACTAGTAGCTAATAAAAGAAAAAAGGCCATCATTGGTGGGAGATGACCTTTTATTCTATGCAGTGCTATTCATTATTCACTTATTTCCCGATTTTATAATTTTTATGATTTACTACCGTTTTTATAGGCTCCCCTGTCTTTGCATTCATGCCTAATTCAACGATAACGGAGTTTTCAAGAATCTGAATCACGTTACCTTTTTTTCCTTTGTGAAGACCACGTTTTATTTGAATTTTATCCCCAATATTCGCTTTCACCACTTTACCTTTCACTTTATTTTCATCAGTGGAATCGATTATTTTTTCCATCATCCAACGCTCCTTTTTCGTTTACAACTTTTTGAAACATTCTTTTGCCGTTTTTATTATGACCATCTAATGATGAATTAAAAGAATAATTTTTCAAGAGCGTTGCGATAGACGGAATAGGGAGTAGGATAAAGTAGTGATCGTTTTATTCTGCGGCTAATTTTCCACGTACTTTCTCGGCATCTTGTTCTTGACTAAGTTGCTCATCCGCAGGTGTACTGCGTTTGATGAAAAAGGAAAGTACTAATGAGATGGTTGCAAAAATTGTTGCGATATAAAAGGCATCATTGATTCCTTCTAGCATTGCTTTCGCTTTTATTTGCTGCTCAGCAATTTTTGTTACTGTTCCACCCGCGGCTGCAATCATTCGATCTGTATATACTTCTTGGCGGCTTGACATAATGGTTACCATAACTGCTGTACCTATAGCACCAGCAACTTGGTTCAATGTATTATTTACAGCAACACCATGAGGATACATTTTTCTCGGTAATTGATTTAACCCATTTGTAGAAACAGGCATGAACACCATGGAAATACCGAACATCCGAATGGCATGTAATATCATTAACGATGTGTAGGATGTTTCGAAAGTTAATTCGCTAAAGAAATAAGTGGTAACAACAAGGATAGATAACCCGATAATAGCAAGTATTCGACCACCATATTTGTCAAATAATCTTCCATTAATTGGGGACATAAAAGCATTTGCTAATGCACCAGGAAGAAGCATTAACCCCGAGTCCATTGGAGATATTCCCCTCAATGACTGTACGTAAATCGGCAATAATAACATCCCTGAAAACATTGCCATATTGGTAATCATAGTAATAGCAGAACTTAAAGCAAACATCGGATATTTATAAACACGGAAATTTAACATAGGCTCGAAAAGACGTAGTTGACGGAGTATTAAAACAACTATACTAATAATTCCTAATACAAGCGGGATAGTAACCATTACACTAGTCCAGCCGTTTTCCCCTGCATTACTAAAGCCGAATAGCAAACCACCAAAACCGACACTAGACAGTAACAGAGAAAACGAGTCTAACTTCATCTCGACTCTATCTTTTTTATCTTTCAATAAGAAAAAGCCAATAATAAATACTGTTGCAGCTATTGGTGTTACAAAATGGAATAATGCCCGCCAATTATAATGTTCGACAATCCATCCAGATAGTGTTGGTCCTATCGCTGGAGCAAACATTAAAATTAGGCCAAAAACTCCCATCGCAGCCCCGCGCTTTTCAATTGGAAAACTTATGAGCATCACATTATTTAATACTGGCATCATAATCGCTGAACCAGATGCTTGCACCATTCTTGCTATCAGTAAGATTGGAAAAATGGTTGCAGTTCCAGCTACAATTGTGCCAATGGTAAATAAGCCCATCGCCACAAGGAATAGGCGCCTTACCGAATATTTTTGAATTAAATAGGCAGTTGTTGGAATTAATATACCATTTACTAGCATAAATCCAGTTGTTAACCATTGAATAGTAGCTGGTCCCACATTTAAATCAGCCATCATGGACGGTAAGGCAACATTTAGTAATGTATTATTTAAAAAGGCAATAAAAGCACCAATCATTAAAACAGCAATAATACCATACGGTGGACGCTGATGTTTTACTTGTCCCATCGTATTCCCCCTCTACAAACATTCGTTTAAATCTTTTTTTTGCATAACAATTATAATATACTAATAGTACAATTTAATCAATGAAAAAACTTTTGTAAGCGTACGACTCATGTTATATATATAATTAACAAAAAAATATTTTATACTAATAGTATAATTTAGGTGATTATTGATGATAAACAGAAAAAAACACGTAATCAAAATGGCACACCAATTATTTATTGAAAAAGGCTTCCAAGCGACATCTATACAAGATATCCTTGACTATAGCGGAATCTCTAAAGGAACTTTTTATAACTATTTTTCTTCAAAAACCGAATTATTAATCGAACTTTTTAAAACACTTTTTAGTGAAATGGAAGAAAAAAGAAATGCGCTTCTTAGTGAGGGAGACCCAAGTAACATCGACATATTTATTAATCAACTGGAGTTACAGCTGAAAATAAATGAGGAAAATAAAATTAATGCCTTATTTGAGGAAGTTCATTTTTCCAATGACAATGAGCTGAAAGAATTTATTAAAAAACGACAAATTACGAATCTTTATTGGTTATATAAACGATTTATCGACTTATTTGGAAAAGATAAAAAACCTTATCTTTTAGATTGCGCCATTATGTTCATTGGGATTTTGCAACATTTAGTAAAATACTACAATTTGACTTATCAGCCAAATTATCACCGTGTCGTCAAATATAGTGTGGAAAGAATAAAACTAATAATTGGGGAGATTTCCACAAACGGTGTACAATTAATTCAGCCAGAAATGTTCCAACTATTCTCAATCGATGGAGCTTTGCATATACCGAATTATCAACAGCAAATTATGCGTATTATTGCTGAAATAAAAGAATCCGTGCCAGTTTCCAATAAAGTTAATGAATTACTGGATTTTATCCATGACGAGATTTCTTATTCCAAAAAGCCGAGAAAATACTTAATTGCTAGTGCCGTATCTTCGTTGCGGGAGGAAAAGGAAGTTAATATCCATTTTGTGGAAAAACTAACAGAAGTTATTGAAAAAATATAAATCCCTGCCAAATGCACTATGCTTAGGTTGCGCACGACTTTATCATTTTTAAATACATTTCCCTACTTATAGAACGAGGAGACTGCTGTAATAAAAATTATACTCACAATAGGAGAATGTGAAACTACCACCTATGATAAGTAAGTATAAAAAAACCTGTTCTCATTTATTAAGCATCTAGCTGTAGAGAGAACAGGTCTTCAATTATCCGAAAATTGGTGATGTTAAAATAATCATTGTGAAGGATAAGAGAATCAAATAATTGAGAGAAAAAACAAAATTTACTTTCGCCCATTTTATATGATCATTTGTAAATAATCCTTTACCAGCTAAAATAAGATAAACGATATTTAATATAGTAGCGACAACAACAAAGATAAGTCCTAAAGATGTCAGCAATAAAAATGGTAAAGGGAGTAAACATAAAACATAGACGAAATTTACACGTTTTGTTATCGGAATACCCATTTTCACTGGTAGCATCGGTACTCCAGCCGCACGGTAATCTTCCAACCGGTTAATGGCAATTGCTAGAGTATGGGGAACTTGCCAAATAAACAATATTAAAAACAAAACAATAGGAACGATATGAAAAGCAGAATCTATTGCTGCCCATCCAATTAATGGAGTAAATGCACCTGAAACACTACCAATTATCGTATTAACAGTATATTTTCTTTTTGACCAAAACGTATAAAGTACGACATATACGAACCAGCCAAGAAAAGAATAAATAGTAGCTTCAAGAGTAGTAAATAACATAACGGTAATCCCGATAATGGTTGTGATAATTCCAAGCCATAATACAAACGTTAATGAAAAGCTCCCAGTTACAGTCGGTCGTTTTTGTGTCCGTTCCATCTTTTGATCTAGATCGACTTCATACCAATTGTTTAGCATTAAAGCACCTGAAATTACTAAAGTGCTGCCAATCATTGTTAAGAAAAATAATAGTACATTATCGCTAAAGGTATTACCTGAAAAAAATAGCGCCAACCAAAAACCAGTAAAAACTGGCAGCACATTCGCAACTAATACCTTTCCTTTTACAAGAAATTTCATATCTATTAAAAAAGCTTTTACATTTTCCATTTTACTTTGGTAAGGTGAAGTACTGACGCCCTTCGCAACTTGTTCCATAGAAAGAGCAAGTTTTTCTTTCATAACTAATCGCTCCTTTAAAAAATCCGTAAATAACTACAATTATCTTAACATGAAAGTGTTTTTTCTGCTATTATGTCGCATTGTTTCCCTTTTCTTTACGCCACTTCCAGTACTTAACATTATATTTGTAATTAGTATAATCAAGGAACTGGTAAACAAAAAGGTGTGGTAACCCAATAAAAATAGGATACATATTAGAAGTAACAACTGAAAAAATGATATGACGAATATTATGCTCAACATTTCACAAACTTGACAAGGTTTCTGAATTTTCTATCGCGAATCTTATTATATACTACAGTTAGAAGGTTAATTGATAAAACCTTCACAAATTATCAGTAAGCGGGACACAAAAAGTCCTAGTGGGACAAATTTCCCCTAGTAACATTTTTTCCTTTTTTAGCTTTATCTTTTCAATTTTTTCTCTAATATTATCGTTTGAGGAGTGATTAAAATGGCTGTTACTGAAAAAGAACAAGTCAAAAAATCAAATGCAGTTCAAGAAGTGGATCAATTAGTTGCTAAAGCTCAAGTCGCATTGAAAGAAATTATGAAACTTGACCAAGAGCAAATTAATAACATCACAAGAGAAATGGCGCTTGCTGGTTTAAACGAACATATGAGACTTGCAAAACTTGCCTATGAAGAAACAAATCGTGGTGTATATGAAGATAAAATAATTAAAAACTTGTTTGCTACTGAGTATATTTATCACTCGATAAAATATGATCAAACTGTTGGAATTATTAATGATAATGACGAAGAAGGTATTGTAGAAATTGCAGAACCAGTTGGTGTCATTGCAGGGGTTACACCTGTTACTAACCCAACTTCAACAACAATGTTCAAATCTTTAATTTCTATTAAAACTAGAAACCCTATTATTTTCGCTTTCCACCCATCTGCACAAAAATCTAGTAGTGAAGCAGCAAAAGTTTTACTAGAAGCTGCCGTAAAAGCTGGTGCACCAGCTAACTGTATTCAATGGATTGAAAACCCATCATTAGAGGCAACGCAACATTTAATGAAACATGATGGTGTATCTTTAATACTTGCAACTGGTGGATCTGGAATGGTTAAATCTGCCTATAGCTCAGGAAAACCTGCCCTAGGTGTTGGCCCAGGTAACGTTCCTTGCTATATTGAAAAAACTGCTAATATCGACCGAGCAGTAAATGACTTAATTTTATCTAAAACATTTGATAACGGAATGATTTGTGCTTCTGAACAAGCTGTAATCATTGATAAAGAAATTTATAAAGAAGTGAAACAAAAATTAATAGCTAATAATTGTTACTTCTTAAATGCTGAAGAAAAGAAAAAAGTGGAAAAACTTGTGATTAATGAAAATACATGTGCTGTTAATCCTGCAATCGTTGGTAAACCAGCAGCAGAAATTGCTGAAATGGCAGGAGTTAAGGTACCAGCAGATACGAAAATCTTAATCGCTGAAACGAAAACAGTTGGACCAGAAGAACCACTTTCTCGTGAGAAATTAAGTCCAGTACTTGCTTGCTTTAAAGTGAATAGCACAGAAGAAGGGTTACAACGTTGTGATGAAATGCTCCGCTTTGGTGGTTTAGGACACTCTGCGGTAATCCATTCTACAAACGAAGAAGTAATTTATGAATTTGGTAGAAAAATGAAAGCTGGACGTATCATTACGAATCAACCATCCTCTCAAGGGGCTATCGGTGATATTTATAATGCTTACATCCCATCATTAACACTTGGCTGCGGAACATATGGCGGTAACTCTGTATCTAGAAACGTTGGTACAATTAACTTAATGAACGTAAAAACATTATCGAAAAGACGGGTTAATATGCAATGGTTTAAAGTTCCACCTAAAATTTATTTTGAAAAAAATGCAACACAATATTTATCTAAAATGCCTGATATCACACGTGCATTTATCGTAACAGACCCAGGTATGGTAAAACTTGGCTATGTTGATAAAGTATTATACTATTTACGGAAACGCTCAGACTATGTTCACTGTGAAATATTCTCTGATGTAGAACCAGATCCATCTGTAGAAACAGTAATGAACGGTGTAGAAATGATGTTCAACTTCAAACCAGATGTCATTATTGCGCTTGGTGGAGGTTCTGCAATGGACGCTGCAAAAGGAATGTGGCTATTCTATGAACATCCAGAAATTGAGTTTAATGGCTTAAAACAAAAATTCATGGATATCCGTAAACGGGTATTTAAATTCCCTAAACTTGGTGGAAAAGCAAAATTAGTCGCTATTCCAACAACTTCTGGTACAGGTTCTGAAGTTACTTCCTTCTCTGTAATTACAGATAAAGATTTAGACATTAAGTATCCTTTAGCTGACTATGAATTAACACCAGATGTAGCAATTATTGACCCAACTTATGTAATGACTGTGCCAAAAACTGTTACAGCTGACACTGGACTAGATGTATTGACACACGCCATCGAAGCATACGTTTCTAATATGGCTAATGACTACACAGACGGTCTTGCAATTAAAGCAATTCAACTTGTGTTCCAATATTTGCCAAGGGCATACCATAACGGTTCTCATGATGAATTAGCGAGAGAAAAAATGCATAACGCTTCTACTATCGCTGGTATGGCATTCTCAAACGCATTTTTAGGAATTAACCATAGTTTAGCCCATAAACTTGGCGGTGCCTTCCATATCGCTCATGGACGCGCAAATGCAGTTCTTATGCCGCATGTCATTCGTTACAATGCACAAAAACCGAAGAAATTTGCTACGTTCCCTAAATATGAACACTTTATTGCAGATGAACGTTATGCTGAAATTGCAAAAATATTAGGCTTACCAGCTAGAACAACTGAAGAAGGCGTGGAAAGTTTAATTAGAGCAATTGAAGACTTAGCTAAAGATTTAAATGTACCAATGAGTTTGGAAGAAAACGGAATTGATAAACAAGAATTTGAAAATAAAGTAGTTGAACTTGCTGACCTTGCTTTCGAAGATCAATGTACAACTGCCAATCCAAAACTTCCACTCGTTTCTGAGTTAGAAGCAATTTATCGCAATGCTTATCCTAAAAAATAACAACTAGAATAAGCAATTGCCTTAATAAGAAAATAGCAACCATCCAAAGTTTTTGAGTTGATTTACTTTACTAATTCCCCCTTTCACATAAAATAGATTGGCTGCCTTAGGTTCAATATGATGAGCCTAAGGCAGTTTTTTGATTGTCTATAAAAAAATGTACATTTTTATAATTTTGCTAAATTTTTAAGTGAGTCATCGTGAACGCGATATACCGTCCAATCATTCATTGGAATTGCTCCTAAGTTTTTATAAAATTGAATAGAAGGCTCATTCCAATTCAACACTGACCATTCTAGTCGACCGCAATCTCTTTCTACTGCTAATTTTGCTAAATGGGAAAGGAGCATTTTGCCAAAACCTCGATTGCGATATTGCTGTCTTACATATAAATCTTCTAAATATATACCTGGTTTTCCAATAAAAGTAGAAAAATTGTGAAAGAACAGTGCAAATCCGACTGGTTCTCCTTCATACTCTCCAATGATTACTTCTGCCATTTTTTTATTAAATACGTTTTCTCGCAATAATTCCTCTGTTGCTACTACTTCGTTTCGTAATTTCTCATATTCTGCTAGTTCATGAATAAATTGCAAAATAAGTTGTACATCCTTTACTTCTGCAAATCTAATAACAAAATTGTTGTTGTCTTTCAAAATCAATTCCTCCCATTTCTTAAAATCAAAATTGCTTTTTTCAACTTATTATAAAGCAGTTGAAACAAATGGGCCAACAGGTATAATCGAAGTATCATGGGCAATGGTAAATCGAAAGTTTTGCCTTCCTAGAGGAACCAAATAAAAAAAACGTATGATAAGTTCGTCAAGAAAAACACAGACGGAAAATCAAAAAAATAACACCTGAAAATGTTGATTCATCAACATTTTTGGTGTTATACTGGGAATTTCATTAACTGAACGGGCTGTTCAAATAATAAAGATTCCAATAAAGAGCAATGTTTAGTGTATCTATTTATTCCTCTTTTGGTTATACAAATAGAAGCCCATCAATGTATAGGTCGTAAAAAGCAAAATGAGGAAAAGAACTAATTGCAATAACACACACCTACTTTAACTCCGATAGTGATGGATGGAAAAATAGCAAAAGTCCTGCAACAATTGGTAGAGAAACAACAAATGCAATAATCGGGTTTCTATAATGGAGCCGAATAACGATAAAGGTAACTATATTAAATATCACTGACCACCAAGCATTCCAGCCATTTTCATATGCAAATAGCCCTCTTTTTTCAAAAATAAACTCAATAAAAGAAAAATAAATAACCCAAATAATAACGTATATTATTTTTTTCGACATATTTCTTGGGAAATGTTGAAGATACATCATTAATACAACTGGGACGATAAAAAATGTGAAAGTAATATCAATAAAGGTATGATTTAACCAAGAAACTGTCACTGCCTTATATCTCCACAATGTATGTTGGTAAAACAGGAAATTATACAGTAAGTTACAAATAATATAAAATTGAATTGTTGGATAAAATTCCCGCCAACGTTTCCAGTCAACGAAAATGTAGGCAAAAATAATATAAATTATAACGACGATTAATAAGTACATAGTACAGTCCTCATGTTTTTTTCTTCTACTTTCTAGTTTACCTATTTATCCAAGGACATATACTTTTAACATATAGGCTACCCTGAAAATATTCTTATTTTCATTCATCATGGTGAATAATCAGTTTCATGGGTGTCTCTGTTAAAGATTGGTGTTGATTTCTGTTTCAAATTTATTTATGACGAATCTCAGCGACAGGAACAGGCGGACGTTTCCCGCGGGCACGGCCTCGGTCGCGACGCATCGCACGAAGGAAAAAGCAAATATTATTTTCGAGGAGTCGCCGCCTTACACTACAATCAACAACTGCCTGAAAATCTACAATAAACAATAGCATAGCCAAAATATAACGTGAGAAAACATGTAAATACACAGTTCGTTCTAGTAATGAGCTAGCTAATTCGACGATTTCCTTTATTCTTTTTCCGAGGACATTTTCTTTTTAAAATAACGCTAACTATACTGAGTATATCGGGAACAAACTCGTATTATCCCCACTATTTATACTAGTAATAGGCCGTCCAAATCAATAATTTCAATAACCTTTTTTGGTTTTTGCTTGATTAACCCTAACTCCTCTAAATATAAAAGCTTTCTGCTTAATGTTTCTGGGGTTGTTCCTAAATAAGACGCAAGATCTTTTTTTGCCATTGGCAGAACAAATTCCAAATTATTCCCATTTTCCACTAGGTCAGCGAGGAATAGTGCTAATCTCGTTTCCACTGTTTCCGTTGCAAACCGAGTTGTTTGTTTTTCTGTTTGTTCTAGCCGATTAGCAAACTCAGATAATATTTGTAAAGAAATCGACGGATATTTCAGCAAAAACTTTTCAATATCCGAACGTCTAATAATACATATCTCTGTATCAATCATTGCTTCGGCATAAGCTTCGTGGGTTTCTTTTTTAAATAAAGCTAATTCTCCAGTAAAATCGCCTGGATCCAAAATTCTAACGAGCAACTCTTTCCCTGATTCCGATAACCGATAGATTTTTACTTTACCCCGATTAACAATATATAAGGAATCTGCCTCTTCATCAGCCCGATATATTATTTCTCCTTTTTTAAATGAAGCGGATGATACTGTATCCATAATTTCAGCCATTTGTTCGTCTTCTAAATGGTTAAAAATAGGTACTGCTGAAATACAATAATCATTTACTTGACAACTATGGTGCTTGCAAACCATTGTATTACCTCCATTTTTTCACTAACTTCATACATAATGTATATTGAATAATAGCGGTGAAGCATTATATTTGATTGATTTTCTGAATAGTTTCATTTATGAGCCACTTCAATCTTTACGTGATATATTTCTTTGATTAATCTCAAACATTACATCTCTACTGCCACAATTATTGCACTTTGCACTGTTAATTATGTTGATAAATCTTCCTCAATAACAGTCATTTTACCAGTTAGTTTGCGATGGCTTCCATAGTAACTATAACATATTAATGATATTTTCTCTTAAAGGTGGTTCTCCTTTTCATGTTAACAAAAAAAACACCAACCATTAATCTCATTGGTTAGTGCATACTCCTTTATCGTTCATATGGATTGAAACTTTCCTTTATTTTTTCAATATATCATGATCAACGTACCGTTCCCCATTTATTTCACTTATTAAATTGATAGCGACTTTAGCTCCGTCCCCAGCGGTAATTATCGTGTGCATACTGACACCTGCAGCAGTACCGCAAGCCCAAATACGTGGGATATTTGTTTTACCACTTTCATCTACTTCAAAAACATGTCGAATTCTAGGTTCCGTTCCTGGAACAACTTTTACACCTAATTTTTCTCCAAGTGGAATTAAGAGTCCAGTTGCGAGAATAATATACTTTGCTTCATAAGAACTAGTTTCCGTTTTAACGATAAAACTAGTTTCGCCCTTTTCCATTTCAATTACTTCATTTTCAACAATCTCCACACCGTGTTGCTTTGCTTGCTTTTTTCCTATTTCTAATAATTCAGGACCTGATACATCCATTGCTCCGTAATGATTTTCTATCCATGCTCGATTTGTAGCACTTTTACCGTGATCAAACACAATTGTTTTTTTCCCTGCTTTAGCTGTAAATAGAGCAGCACTTGCACCAGCTGGACCAGCACCAATAATAGCAATTTCATACATGTTGTTCCCCTCCAATTCGTATAATATAATCCTATTATACTCCTAATGGATGATTCGAGAACAACTGCTAGTATACATCTATTTCCAAATAATCGAATTTTTTATTTATATTGTTGTAGCCCTTCAAATATTCAAGCTTATTATTTTCTACCCATCTTTGTGGCACGTAATATAATTCATCCGTACCTTCTAGTAAAGTAACAAATTCACCCGTCGATATTTTATAAATGACAATATCTAGTGTAAATTCAAAATTAGTTTGATCTGTCATTTCATTTACCGAATTAAAAGCGAGCATTTTTGAATCTGGTGACCAAATTCCAGGCTCATGCCCATTAAAACTGTCCAGCAGTTGATTGTTTGCTACAGAAACTATACTAAACCATTTTACTACGGATGTACCTGCTTGATTAACCACTAATACAAATTCATTATCCGGCGACCAAATGTATTCCATGTATGGCGACCCATTTACTCCTTCAATTTTTCTAGGTTCTCTTTCGCCAATGGTCCATAAAAACAGGTCTCCAAAGTTGTTTTCGTCCAAAAGGGAGTAGGTAAATACCACCATTCGTTCATTAAATGACCAGGAATAGTTACCTTCACTTACTTTTTCAAGGAGCATTTCAATATTCCCTTTCGTCGGCAAATCTAGTTTTAGTATGCTTTCCTCTTTAACTTTAACCTCATCTTTTTTATTATTTTCTTCCTGTACAGTATTTTTTTGTTTATCATTAGGGTCTTTATTAAATCCTTTTTCTCCATCTATGATACTACTCCAACTATTTTTTATTATTTCACTACCTGTACTTGAAAACGCAAATAGTAGTAATGTTAACGGTATAATTGTTATACTTACTAATTGAAACCATTGAACAAAAATTTGTTTACGCTTCAAACTCGCTGCTTTATTATGCATATTTTTTTTCAAACGATTTTTAAAATCCATACTTGGCTCACTGCCAGGATGATTTTGTAATATTTGAAAGAGAATCTTATTTTTATTTTCCATTTACTAACAACCTCCTTTCCTCATTAGTTAATTGTTTATTCAACTTTTTAAGTGCACGGTGAAAGTCAACTCGTACTTTCGTTTCCGAACAGTTTAATATTTCCGCTGTCTCGCTAATGGATAGTTCTTGAACACCCCTCAATATTAAAACATTCCGATAACTTGGTTTTAACCGAATAAGGGCATCCTCTATTTCTTCCCATTCTTCCTTCTTTTGCAACTCTTTTTCTGGTTGTCCCGTGGAAGATATTGTGTTATCCAACAAGATATCCGGGATAAACTGGATAATCTTTTTCCTCCGATAAAAATCGATAGCTGTATTTTTGGCGATGGAAAGAATCCATGTTTTTATATTCGCCTGTTTTCTAAATTTTGACAGGCTTTTGATTACTTTAATAAAAGTTTCCTGTGTTAAATCTTCTGCTTCATCTCTGTTGTTAGTGAAATAAAAACAATATTGATAAACAACGCGATAGTATTTCTCGCATATCCAATCTATTTCATTGATTAGGTCATCCCCTGACTTCATCGCTCCTTCTCCTTTCAACCGTTTTCTTTACTATTTGTGACGAATAAAGTTATGTTTTGTTGCAAAAAAAATGAAAAATTATAAATGCTAAGTGAAAATAAAAGTAGTTCCGAAATTTAACTTAAGTATAATCAAAAAAAAAGCAGTGCTCACTGTTGTTTGCACCACTTTGTTAAATGTAAAGCGAATAGATTATGCTATATACTCTTTCACTTCACCGTTTTGTTCCACATATTCAATTACTGTCTTATTGGAATGTAAATCAATAAGTAGTTTACAATAACGGTTATCTTTCTTCCATTGTAATTTTACTTCATGATCTTCTGAATCGAGAACAGCAAACTCTCCTTCAAATGCCTCATATTCATTTCGGAAGCGGATAAGCCACAATAGCCGTTGGACAACTTCTTTTTGTAAAGACTGTTCAATTTCTTCTATAGTATAGTTATGTCGGTTAATTTCTCGACCCTCACCAGTTTCTTTTACTCGAGCCTCATCGTTTTCACCTGCGAGCAAGCCTACATAATATACTTGTGGAATTCCCGGTGTGAAAAACTGAATGGCCCTTGCTGCTATATAAGCATCATCATTATTATTTAATAAGGAATAATATGTTGCTCTTATTTGGTGAACATCAAATCCATCTGGATCTTTATGTTCATCCGATAAAATGAGACTTAAATTTGCTCCTCTTTCTAAACATACATCGACTAATTTTCTTGCTTCTTTGGAATCAATTAAATCATCTAAATCTGGTTTTACTGGTACACCATCATGACAATCCAACATCGTGAATTGCTTATGTGGTCGGTTATTCAAATACTGTAACAAGTTATTGCTAGATTTATTAATTAATGCCTCTAAAACACGATATGGAAGAATAAAGTCGTAAATCCATGAACCGTATTCTGCCAATTTGTATTGCGTCGTATAATGAGCATGCACTTCAGGAAGTAGTTCAATATTCACCGACTTCGCTAACTCCATCATCCAGTCCAAAAATTGATAAATTTCTGGTTCTACAAAGAAACAACTCGTTCCTAATTTTTTAATAACATAACCGACAGCATCTAAGCGGACAATTTTCACATTATTTTCCTGGAAGTTTTTGAAAATATCCGTAAATAGCTGTTTCACTTTTTCAGAATGGATATCGAGGTCGATTTGTTCTGATGGATCTGTCTTCCCAAAGGTTGTCCAAACTTTTTCCATTTCTCCAGTTTTTTCGATAGTAAATGTGGAGTACGGCACTTGTCTCCGCAGAAACATTTTATCAATATCTTCTTGCACTGGCTCTCCATCTTCCCAAATTTTATCTAAAGTCAGGAAAAAGTCAGCATACTCTGATTTCCTTCCTTTTTTTAGAAAGTCTTGAAAATAACTAGACTGCCTCGAAATATGATTAACCATTAAATCAAGTAACACATCAAAGTTTTCACCGATTGATTTAATATCCTCCCAAGTGCCATGTTCTTTAGCAATTTCAAAATATGTTAACGGAGCAAATCCTCTGTCTCCTGATGATGGGAATGGTGGCAAAATATGTACCCCACCTGGAAAAATATCTAAAAAATGCGTTCTTAACACTTGGTCAAGTGTTTTTAAATTTCCGCCTAAAGAATCTGGATACGTTATTAGTTGAACTTTGTTCTTAACAGACATTATTTTCCCCTCCTAAACACGGTACATTTCTTTTATTTTTTCAAGTTTCGGCAAATCAACAACTGCACCTGTAAATTTTAATTTATAAGCACTAACGGCCATACCAATATTCAATGCTTCTTTAATGGTGTAGCCTTTAACAATACCAGTATAAAAACCCGACCAAAACGCATCTCCCGCTCCAGTCGTATCAACCACCTCTGTCGCTAACGTATTTAGCTTTATTGTTTCTTTACCATTAGAAACGATTGCACCGTCTTTTCCCAATGTCATAATTACAAGTTTGGCACCTAATTTTAAAAACTTTTCTATCTGCTTTTCATGAATGTCTTTACCAAATAATCGTTCTGCATCGTCTTCAGATGGTTTAATAATATCTGTTTTTCCGATAATTGATTTAATATAGTCTATCCCATTTTCATCCCGTTCCCAAATCATTGGATGGTAGTTCGGATCGAAGCAAATTAGTGAATGATGGGCCTTCGCTACTTGAATAATATCTTCTATCGTTGAGCGAGCTGGCATTTTTGATATAGGCCAACAGGAAAAGTGGATAATTTTTGCGTTCTCTACTGCTTCTTTCAAATGAGGTGTAAATTGTAAATGATAATCTGCTTCACGGTAAAAAATGGGAACTGGGCTACTTTTACTTTTTGTTACTAAAACCATGCTAGTAGCATAGTCCACCTCTTGGACAAAACTAGTATCGATTCCTGACATATGCAGTTGATTAATCAGAAATTTACCTAATCCATCTTTTCCGACTGCAGAAGCAATTAATGAAGTTATTCCTAACTTTTTAACATTCATCGCGATATTTGCTGGAGAACCACCAAAATATTTATGATAAGCCGATGAATCAAAGTTGTCGCTATAGCTATCAGATATCATATCAATAAGCAATTCTCCAACTGTTAAAATATCATTATTTTTGTCGGGTAAAGTCATTTTTTCATCGAAATATAACATTTGCTTGCCTCCCAAGCTGTTACTAAAACATAATTGATTAGAAGGAAATAGAAATTGATTTTTTTAAATTCCATTTTCGCAATTCCATTAATTTCATTTGTTCGTTTTCACCAGTATAAAAAATTATATTATTGGAAGATTGTTTCGGATAAATTCTTGATGTCATTACAATTTCTCCGCCATTTGCAAAAATCTCTACTGACGACCGATCAATCAAAATTTGTAAAGACAGTTCGTCATTTTTTAATGATAGGGGTGCTTTTCTAACGCCACCAGGTCCTTTACCTGATTTATTTCGATCAAGTGTTAAAAACCCTTCCCTTTTATCATAAGACAATATTGTCGCTTCTGACTCTTCTTCATCAACACGTAACTTCAAACCAAAAGTATTAGCATCTCGAAGATTAACAGCGATTTGTAGCTCACAACAGTTTCCAGAAATATCTGTAAAACTAGTTTCTCCTTCGATGGTAACATTATGAATATGGATTTCATTTTCTCTTAACTTTTTAAGTTCGTTAACAGGGGTACAAAATAACTTTCCATCTTTAAGTTGCAGTTCTCTTGGTATCGTCATTGCTCCTGCCCAGTTATCTTTCTGTTCTGGCATTTCTGACTCCCACATTGCCATCCAAGCGATTAAAATTCTTCTACCTTGATCATCTATCATCGTTTGTGGTGCATAAAAGTCAAACCCATAATCTAACAAGTGAAAATCGCTATGTTGAAAAATACCTGTTTCATAGTTCAACTTACCGACCATATAACCGGATTGATGATGGTTTTGATACAAATACCCTTCTTGCTTAACATCTTGTGGAGAGATGACAAGTATGTCTTTTCCATTTAACGGAAATAAATCAGGGCACTCCCACATTGTCCCTTGATTTCCTTCCCCCTTCACAGCTACATTCATAAATTCCCATTGCAATAAATCATCGGAACGATAAAGTAGTGCTTGTCCAACATTGTCTTTCGTACGAGAACCGATAATACTATAATAAAAACCGTTATTTTCCCAAACCTTTGGGTCACGAAAATGATTTGGGTGAATATTACCTTCAGGAGCATTTTCAATAACAGGGTTTGTAGCTAGTTTTGTGAAATGAATACCATCCTCACTTACAGCTACACATTGAACTTGTTTTAAATCAACATCCGGGTTATCACCTGTCCACGTATGGCCTGTATAATGAAGATATAATTTCCCATCCTTTTCAATCGCACTACCAGAAAAACAACCGTCTTTGTCATAGTCTTCACTAGGAGCAATTGCAACTGGTAAATGAGCCCAATGAACTAAATCTTTACTTTTCGCATGGCCCCAATGCATCGGACCCCATTTTGGAGCATATGGATAATGCTGGTAAAATAAATGAAATTCACCTTTATAAAAGCTAAATCCGTTAGGGTCATTCATCCAGAAAGCTGGGGGCGCAACATGGTACTGTAACGCCCATTCACTATTTTGCACTCGATCATAATGTTGCTTAATAGATGCAGTAGCTTTTCGGATTAGTTCATTATGAGTTGTCAACTACTTCACCTTCTTTTTAATTATTTCTCCATTCGATTTCTACAGTGATCATTGAATTTGTTTCAGGCAAGATAATGTCATAATAATTATCATTTCTTCTATATTTAGCTGTAGGGATTCCATTGATTGCTATGTTACTGATAGCTTCTTGACATATAAAGCCAAACCGTCCGCCTTCTGTTACTTCCATAATCGCCCGATTCGATTGAACTACCACTGTTTTAACAGTTAATGGGGAAAGGAATTTATTTAAAAGTCCAATTGGAACAAACTTTTCAGCTGGTAAAATAATATATAATCGTACTTCCTCTTTATCCAACTGAATATCTAAACTGTCTTCATAATTCATGTGTTTTACGATTCCACTAAAATATTCATATACAATAAATGATCCTTGATCTAGAAATGGAATCAAGGAAGGACTTACCTTTCCGTTTACTTTGCGATCTAATTCATCAATATTAAAGACACCTAGAACGGCCCCATTACCGACCTTATTCCAAACCTTTAATGCAGTTCCAGAATTTGTTGGATCCACGAATAGCATATCTTCTGTTGGCAACCCTGGCTGTTCGGCCCGCAATATTTTTCCAGACTTTAATATTAAAGGGTTAATCATTTCAGGAGCTGTATCACCTACGCGGTCACTAAAATAAATCGGACCACCACTTAACGCTCTTAAAACTGCATTTTGCTTTGCCTCTTCATGATTTGTCCAGAACATATCCCAATCGCCCCAATAAAGCTGACTATGGTATAAGCTGTTATACACATTTTGTAAGGCATGTTCTTTAAAGCTAATCTCTTTTCCCGGTACAAAATCATCACTATTTCTAGAAACAGCTGAAGTATGCCTATACCAAATGTTTTCGGCTGCCATACCCATACAATTTATGACGGTATTTCCAAAGTTTGCACTTGTCGATGCTTCTAGAGCTAAATGTACTTCTTTCGCTGCTCTCCCTGGTGATAAATGGTTAGAATAAAAATTGTTGATGGCACCTTGACAATCTACTTTTACGAAATCGATTCCTTCTTGTTTTAAATGATTATGAAAGGAATTCCAAAAGGCAAACCCTTTACTAGCATCAGGAGCAGGCAATAATTTTTTGTTATTCGTTTGGAAAAGGAACTCCTTGTAGTCTGTTGCTAATTTACTTTCAGGATCAATCCCGCCCCAATATCCGAACAATGTATGCCAAACTCCAACCCAATTCACCTTATATTTACTCTTCATTAACTCGATTAAATTATTTATTCCGTTAGGAAATTTTTGTTTATCCGCTTGAAATGATTGCAATTGTTTCTCTTTCACTTCTTGCCAACCATCATCAATCATCACCCATTTAACTGGAATACCTTTATCCTTCAGTTCCTCCATCTTTTCCACTATACCAGGTTCATTCACATCATGATAAAACGCATCCCAAGAGCACCAACCTAAGTACTCTAAAATTTCTGGATAATGTTTGTGTTCCCGTAATGGTTGAGGAAGGTGTAAATCTTGTAATATGACTGATATCGTATCTCGCATTAAAATAAATGGATTGTCCCCTTTTTTCAGGACAAATATAGGTGTATTAATATTGCTAGTTCCACCTATATAAGACGATAATTGTAAAACTACTCCACCCTCTGTTCCGACAAGTTCTGTTTTGCATGATTCGGAAACAAGTGGCAGAAAACAGTAATATTGATTATTTTTTAACCATAACATGGATTGTGTTCGCTCTGGCACTTCACTAAAATCGGTAAGAAACTTCGGTCTCGTCCACCAATCATTGAAATGATAATAACAAAGTAAATAATCTAAGTCCTTAATAGATTCGATCGTTATTTCAATTCCATTTTGTGGGGAGAAAGATATCGGTTTGAAAAATACTTCTTCCTGTTCAACGGAGCTATGAACAGTAGCAGTAATCATATCTACATAATCAGTTACTTGGAGCTCTAACCTTACTTTCTCAACTGTATTTTCAAAAGTAAGATGTTTTCTCTTGTACGTACCATGTCGATCTGTTCCAGAAGTTTCTGTTTCCTTCGTATATTCTAATTGAATCTTTTTACCATTATCTAAAGATGCAGTTATAATTACTCCAGGAAATAAGTCATTTATACCGTGCTTTATTGTAATTTTTTCATTAGTCAATGTAGATTTCTCCTTATTGTTAATGATATTTGATGAACAGACTATTTCTTAACTTCACATAAAACGGCCTCATATGGGCGTAGAGCAAAACTATTATCTACGAGATGGTCCTTATAATTAGAGACAATTACTTCTTTGATCTTTTCTTGCATTTCCAATTCGACTGTTTTATTACTAAAATTGCATAGCACCATTAAATCTTTCTTTTCATGGATTCGTTTATAAGCAAAAACGTCCGGATGGCTTTCAAGAATTGGTTCATATTGGCCATAAAGAATCATTTCCGAATATGGACTATTCTTTCGCAATGATATTAATTTCTTATAAAAATGAAGTAAGGAATCTGGGTCTAATTGGTTCTGTTTCACATTAATTTCAGAGAAATTAGGATTGACCTTTAACCACGGGGCACATTGAGAGAATCCTGCATTTTCAGAGTCATTCCATTGCATTGGAGTTCTTGCATTATCTCTACTTCGACGCCAAACTGCCTTTAGCGCTTCTTGCTCCGAATATTTCGCTTTTAAAGCTGACCGATATTGATCTATGGAAGCTAAATCATCATAATCTTCAATGGAAGGATATTCGACATTAGTCATCCCTATTTCTTGTCCTTGATAAATAAATGGCGTACCCTTCATAAAGAAATAAAATATAGCGAGCATTTTCTGCGCAATGACTCCTGCATTTTCATTACGAATAAATTTATTGATTGAGCGCGGGTGGTCATGATTTTCAATATAGAGCGCACCCCACCCTGTCTCGTTAAAAATCGCCTGGCTTTTATTGATCGCTTCTTTTAAGTCTTTTAATGTCCATGCAACTGGCTCATACCAGTTTCCTTCAGGGCCTAAGTCTAAATCAACATGACTAAATTCAAAAAGCATATTAAAATGACCATTATCACCGACAAACTTTGGCAAATCCTTATCGGATACACCAGGAGCTTCGGCTACCGTCGCAATATCATATTTAGCAAAAGTCTCCACTTTCAATTCTTGTAAAAACTCATCAATACCTGGCTGATTAAGAGCAGCAGCATGAATATTAGCCAACCCATCACTAGACTTTGTTGGTAAAGTACTTTTTTCAAATGATTTTTTTATAAATGTAATCGCATCTACTCGAAACCCGCCAATTCCTTTATCAAGCCACCAATTAATCATTTGATAAATTTCTCGTCTTACCTGTTTGTTTTCCCAATTAATATCTGGTTGTTTCTTTGAGAATGTGTGTAAATAATATTGGCCTGTTTCTTCATCATATTCCCATGCGGATCCACCGAAAACAGACCGCCAGTTAGTAGGTACTTCGCCGTCCATTGTGGAAGGATTGCGCCAAATGTACCAGTCTCGTTTCGGATTATTCCGTGAACTTTTTGATTCCAAAAACCACGAATGTTCATCTGATGTGTGATTTATCACAAGGTCCATCATAATTTTTATATTACGCTTATCTGCTTCTCGAATGAGTTCTTCCATATCTGCCATCGTGCCAAACTGCTCAGCAATCTGATAGTAATCAGAAATATCATAACCATTATCATCCATTGGCGATTGATATACTGGGCTAAGCCATAATAAGTCAATTCCAAGGTCAGCTAAGTAATCTAACTTTTCTATAACCCCGCGCAAATCACCAATTCCATCATTGTTACTATCATAAAAACTTTTCGGATAGACTTGATAGACAACTGATTTTTTCCACCACTTTTCTTTCATCTACTTAATACTTCCTTCCATAACACCACGAATAATTTGTTTTTGTGCAGCTAAGTAAAAGATTAATACTGGTATAATCGCTAACACTAAAGCCGCCATCGCAGAACCATAGTTAGATGTATATTTTCCAAAGAAATAGAAGGTTGATAACGGTATTGTCCGCTGTTCTTCAGATATAAGAACTAATGACGGTAATAAAAAGTCATTCCAAATCCATAGCACATCTAAAATAGCTATTGTTGTTGTAATCGGTGCTAACATTGGAAATACAATGCGAGTAAATACTTGAAATCTTGAAGCCCCATCTATTTTTGCTGCCTCTTCCAATTCGACAGGAATACTTTTGATAAAACCGTGATACATAAATGTTGCAAGACTAATTCCAAATCCTAAATAGAAAAAGGCAAGGGTCCATTTACTATTGAGCATATTTAAGTTTCCGTACACTTGTACGAACGGAATCATAACTGCTTGAAAGGGAATAATCATCGAAGCAACTAGTAGCATTAAAATAAATTTATTCATTTTCCATTTCCAGCGAACTAAAAAGTACGCTAACATCGCCCCAAAGACAATGATTAAAGTAACGGAGAGGACCGTAATAATTAATGAATTCATAAATGCGGTACCAAACTTCATCGTTTCAAATGCATCTATATAGTTTTCGAAACTCCATTTTTCCGGCAATCCAAGTGGGTCTTTTACTATAGCAATTCGTTCTTTGAATGAGTTGATAATAACTAATGCAAACGGAAATAAATATATTACAGATAAAACGAGTCCAACTAAAAATAGAATCATATTTCTTATTTTCTTTCTACCCATTATGACTCTACCTCCAATTTCTTCATAATCCCGACTTGAGTAATAGCAATCGCAGCTACAACAATAAATAGAATTAACGCTTTAGCTTGACCAGGTCCGAAATTTTGGTATAAAAATGCTTCATTATAAACATGCATTGAAATTAATTCGGTTGCTCGATATGGACCTCCACGAGTTAACGAAAGGTTCGTATCATAAACCATGAAGCTTCTTTGTAATGTCAAAAATAATGAAATTGTAAAAGATGGTATCATGAGAGGTATTTTAATTTTTAATAATTGTTGCCATGCTGAAGCCCCTTCTACTGTAGCTGATTCAAGCAGTGACCTTTCAATCCCCATTAATCCAGAGATGTATATTAACATCATATAACCAGATGATTGCCATACTCCAACTATAACAAGAGACCAAAATGCCTTATCAGGATCTGCCAACCAGGAAGATGAAAATATTTCCAAATTAAGCGATTGTCCCATTTGGATAAAAACTCTGGAAAAAATAAATTGCCAAATAAATCCAAGGATAATACCACCAATTAAATTAGGTGTGAAAAAACCTAAACGAAAGAGGTTTTGTCCTTTTAGTCCACTAGTAACTAACAACGCTAAACCGAATGCTATAACATTCGTTAAAATGATAGAAAATATTGTATATTTAAAAGTAAATCCTAGTGAATGCCAAAAATTAGTATCCTTAAATGCACTTATATAATTATCAAATCCTGTAAATTGCAGTGATAGTGTCGAACCAGTAGAATTCGTAAAAGTCATGATTATACCAATAATAAAAGGTACGATGATGACAACAAAAAACGCAAAAAGAGGTATCAATGCAAACATTGCAACGACTTTAAATTTTTCTACAAACCCTTTTTCGTTATACATGTTAATGCCTCCAAAACCTTATAATTTAAGATTGGGGATAATCATGACGATTACCCCCACCAATGAAACTTATTTACTTTCCCAATATTTTGCAAAGTCTTTAAACAATTCATCTCTTTCGATTTTATTATCCAAGTATTTTTGCATTGGTGCTGCCATAGCTGGCCATGCGTCTGCAGGATAATAAGTGTTAACCCATTCTAATGTTTTTCCTGCTTCCATATAATCCATAACAGAACGGGATACAGAATCACCTGGCTCTGTTTCGATATTGTCAAATACTGGAATAAAGTTCAGTTCTTTAATATACGCTTCTTGTCCTTCCCCGAATACCATCCAGTCTAAAAATTCAAGGGCAGCTTTTTGTTGTGCCTCTGATGATTGGGATTTATCAACGACCCAATAAGATGGAACACCTACAGAAATTTCACTATTACCATAGTCATCCGGATTATTACTAATTGGAACTGGTAAGAAACCGTATTCGCCATCTGCATCAATTTCTTTTATGTTTGGATATGCCCAGTTACCCATGAACCATAAGCCTACATCACCTGCTGCAAGAGATAAAGGACCTGCATCGTATTGTGGAGCTAATGGTGCTGCTTTATCAGAGTTATATTCTTTCATTAAATCAAATGTATCTAACCAACCGTTGAATTTTTCGTTAGCTGCAAAGTCAACCTTTCCATCCTTTGCATCTTGTAAAAACTGATGACGTGCATCTCTGTCATTAGATTGGGTAGCAAACGGAATATTCGTAAAATGGGCTCCTAATGACCAATCCATTGGAGAAATATGAATCGCATTTTTCCCTTTAAGCGCTACTACTTTGTCAAATAAGTCTTTTAAATCATTTCTTGTTTTAATCGTTGCTGGATCAAAGCTACCACCAACCGCTTCATCTAACACTTGTTTGTTATAAATAAATCCAAATGCCTCAACTGTTGTTGGCATACCATAGTACTTTCCATCCAATTCCATAAATTCTAAAGTTCCAGGTTGCGCATGATCAATCCATTCTTGATCCGATAAGTCCAATAATTTATCATGAAACTCTTCAAATTCAGAAGCCATCATCATAATAGTAGGAGCATTATTCGATGCATATAAAGAAGTCATTTTTTCATACGAATTTTGTCCTGCTAATGGAATCACCGTTACTTCAATATCATGTTTGCTGTTAAATTCTTTTACCATGTCTTCAAACTGACCTATTACCTCTGGTTTACCTATTAACACGGAGATTTTTGTCTTATCCTTCGACCCTGATCCTCCATTGTCTGACTGATTACAAGCCGCTAAGGAAAACGTTAACACAATACTTAACAATAGAATAATCCATTTTTTCATATATATCCCTCTTTCTTTTTATTCTTGCTTTAATTGAATTGTAAACCTTTGCAAGTTATATGTCAATCGTTTTCATATATTTTTTCTGTTATTTTTCATAGATTCGCTTTATATTCATATTTAAAGCGGCTAATTTTATGAAAACAAGCTATAATAATAAAGAATAATTCATTTTTTTCACTTTTACTCATGATTTTTTTAATTGTTTTGTGGTAACGATTGACATAAACTTCGTTGTTTATTAATTACAATAGTTATATTAAACTAAAGTTAAAAAGATATACAAAAAATTAAAGGAGATTGGCTATGGCTAGTATTAAAGACGTTGCTAAAAGAGCTGGTGTTTCCGTTACGACAGTATCCCGGGTATTTAACAATAGAGGATATATAAGTGAAGAAACACGCGAAAAAGTATATAAAGCTATGGATGAACTTGATTATCAACCGAATCAAATCGCACGCGCGTTGCAACAAAACCAATCGTTTTTGATTGGAATTATAGTTCCTGACTCAAATCATCCATTTTTTTCCGACTTAATTAAGTATATTGAACTATTCACAAATGAACGTGATTACAAATTATTATTATGTAATTCGCTAGGGGATGCAGAAAAGGAAGGAAACTATTTAAGTCTGCTTAGGCAGAACCGTGTAGATGGAATTATTATGTGCAGTCACACGTTAGAAGTGGAAGACTATAAAAAAGCCAATTTACCAATCGTTTCCTTTGACCGGATTTTGTCAAACAATCTTCCTTATGTATCTTCGGATAATTTTAGCGGAGGGGAAATAGCCACGAAGCACTTAATTAGTCGGGGATGCAAAAATTTACTTCATATATCCGGACCATTAGAATTCGATTCATTGCCTAATCGAAGAGGTGATGCCTTTATCCTTACAAGTATGAAGCACGGAGTATCTTATCAAGTGAAAGAAGGGGAGCTGAACAAATTAACGTTTGATTATTTTTATGATTTTATCGAAAAAGAAGTCGCACCATTGTTACATGATATTGATGGGGTTTTCTGTAGTAATGATATAGTGGCATATGCACTGTATATTTACGCGCAAAAAAATGGTATAAAAGTTCCAGAACAATTGCAAATTGTCGGTTACGACTACCATAGTTTTACTCAAATGCTACAAACCCCTAAATTAACAACTATTGCGCAACCGATTGAAAGAATCGCGATCGAGTTAGTGAACACACTTATAGACTTAATCGAGGAAAGAAACCCTGAAGCGATTAACAACACGATTGTTGATGTACAACTAATTCAAGGAGAGACTACAAAGCAAAAAACCGCAATACTATAGTAAATTATAAGATGAACGCATATCAAATCCTTAAACTTCATGGATTAGTTAAGTATTTATTTATCTTTGCTATCGACTTGAGGATAGTTTCTCCCACGTAGTTTACATACTTCTCTTTAATCTTAAAGTAGGAGAAACCATCCTTCCATTTTAATTGTAGTATTATTTAACATGATAATTTTTTACTAGTAAATTTTTCACTTATGTACCACAAAAAGTACGATAAGGAATTTTTGATGGTTTTGCTGGTTGAGCATATTCCTTTTGATCATCCAAATGTGCAAATGGATTCCTTAATACAGCGAGAAGTTTATCCATGACACAATAATCCCCCTCATTCACTGCTGCCTCTAGAGCCTCCTCCACACGATGATTGCGAGGAATCACTGCTGGGTTGTTATTTTTCATCAATTCAGTAATTTCAGCACTTGATTTATTTTGCCGGCTAATCCGCTGTTCCCATCTTTTATGCCAACTTACAAACGCTTTACTATTAGTTAGTCCTTCGTCCATCTCACCAAAAGTTAAACTTAATAAAGTATTTGTAAAATCCGCACGCATATTTTGCATTATTTCAAGCAAATCTTTAATTAAATTTTTATCATCCGCTTCTTCATTATAGATTCCTAATTTTGCTCTCCACCCTTGAAGCCAATACCTTTCAAATAAAACTGCATACTCAGATAAGGCTCCTTGCGCTAGTTCAATAGCTCGCTTTTCATCTTCATGAAGTAACGGAATCAAAGTCTCCGCAAAACGGGTTAAATTCCACCCACCAATATACGGTTGATTTCCGTAAGCATATCTTCCTTCATAATCGATAGAACTGAATACGGTCTTCACATCATACGCATCCATAAAAGCACAAGGTCCATAATCGATCGTTTCACCACTTATTGTCATATTATCTGTATTCATTACTCCGTGAATGAATCCGACTAATTGCCATTTAGCGATTAACTCTGCTTGCCGATCGATGACAGCTCGTAATAGTGCAAGATACGGATTTTCTTCTTTATCTTCAATAGGATAATGTCTCTTTATTGTATAGTCTGCTAACTGTTTTAACTCGGAGATTTCCCCCCAATTTGCTGCATATTGGAAAGTACCGACACGCAAATGACTTGACGCAATTCTTGTTAAAATGGCGCCTGCAAACTCTGTTTCTCGAAAAACAGGTTCACCTGTGGAAACGACAGCTAAACTTCTACTCGTCGGAATACGTAGTGCGTGCATCGCTTCGCTAATGATATACTCGCGAAGCATCGGACCAAGGGCTGCTCGACCATCACCACCTCGCGAGTATGGAGTTCTACCAGCTCCTTTTAATTGGATGTCAACTCGTTTCTTGTCTGGTGTTATATGTTCTCCAAGTAAGATCGCCCGGCCATCCCCGAGCATTGTAAAATGACCGAACTGATGACCTGCATATGCTTGTGCAATCGGATCCGCATTTGGTGGTATTAAGTTGCCTGCAAATATTGCAACACTTTCATCGGTTTGCACCAGTTTTTCATTCAAACCGAGCTCCTGTGCAAGAGTTTTATTGAGTTTTAATAATCGAGGTGATTGGACTGGTGTCGGTTTCACAAATGAATAGAATATACTTGGCAAACTTACATAACTAGCATCAAAATGGAAATTTATCATCAAATCCCCCTTTCCTTTATTAAACTGCAATTAGTTTCGACTTTCCTATATGAAATTATTTATTATTTATGTTGGGGAAAAATGTAATCGTAACGGTTGGTTTAATTATTCAATCACCACATTACCATATTTTGATGATAGTTGATAAATTTATTTACTCGTAAGGTTCAATACAAAAACTGTCCCTTACATCAACTTATAAGGGACAGATTAGCAAGATATTTTACTATAAGAGCTGTTATCGCAAAACAAAGGACATTTCAATGAGATATGATCATCAAAATGTCCTTTACTCCACAATTTGGGGAATGGCACTTGTATAAATCAAACTTTTTTATTTAGTTGAACTTTTAAATAAAAAATAGGCAAATTTCTTTAAATGGCTTGAAAATGCCAGACGTAACTTTGGAAATCACCTTCTAGTTCTATAGGGATATTAATTCCTACATATGTTAACTCATCACCACCGAAAATTTTATCAGTGCCTACTAACTGATATTGTTTCGTTACGTCGATTCCATCAAGTTTTAACACTTTCGTTGGTGCTGCTGGTTCAGCTAATACACGGTAATAAGAAACGATTGCTTCCGACTTTTCTTTATTAGTAAATAGCCAAGCAGTGTCATTTCCTTCGAATGGACTTAATAAGCGGTAAAAGTCACCGTACTGAACTAGCTTACGAATTTTTTTATAGTGGGCTGTTTGTTCCTTGACGATTTCTTTTTCTTCAGTAGTCATTTTCGTTAAATCTAACTCATAGCCAAAGTTACCTGACATTGCCACATCACCGCGCATTTTTAATGAGGTGATACGATGAACTTGGTGATTAGGAACCGCTGAAACGTGCGCACCGATTGTCACAATTGGATAAACTAAACTAGTTCCATATTGGATTTTTAATCGGGAAACTGCATCCGTATTATCACTTGTCCATGTTTGTGGCATATAATAGAGCATCCCTGGGTCAAAGCGGCCACCGCCACCTGAGCAACTTTCAAATAAAATATGAGGGAAGTTTGTTGTAATCTCTTCTAACATTTTATACAAATTGAGCATATAACGATGGGCTGTTTCTCTTTGTCTTTCCGCTGGTAACAGTGCAGAACCAACTTCTGTCATATGTCTATTCATATCCCATTTCACATAAGTTATTGGAGCACTAGCCAATATATTACTAATCTGTTTAGTAATTTCTTCACAAACATCATCTCTTGATAAATCTAAAACTAATTGATTGCGGCTTTCTGAACGATTACGTCCTGGCACATGGAGACACCAATCGGGATGTTCACGGTATAAATCACTTTCTACAGAAATCATCTCCGGTTCAAACCAAAGCCCAAATTGCATACCCATATCATTAATTTGATTGGCAAGAGTATTTAATCCATTTGGCAACTTTCTTTGATCGACAATCCAATCACCTAATGAAGTTGTATCATCATCACGTTTGCCGAACCAACCATCATCCAAAACGAAAAGTTCCATTCCTAATTCTTTCCCTGTTTTTGCAATGTCGAGGATTTTCTCCTCATTAAAATCAAAGTAGGTAGCTTCCCAGTTATTAACTAAAATCGGACGTTCCTTCTGCTTATGTTGACCACGGAGCAAATGCTCTCGATAAAGGTCATGATAAGTTCTGGACATATCCCCAAGTCCTGAGTCGGAATATACCATGACAACTTCTGGTGTTTGGAAAGAATCGCCAGGCTGTAATAACCAACTAAAATCAAAAGGATTAATTCCCATCATCACTCGGCTATTGGCAAATTGATCGACTTCAATTTGTCCTAAGAAGTTTCCACTATAGACAAAATTAAATCCAAAAACTTCACCAGCAAATTCTGTCGCATCCTTTCTTAGTAAAGCAAAGAACGGATTATGTTGATGACTACTTGCCCCGCGAGAACTTTCAATGGATTGAATACCAGGTCGAAGTGGTGCCCGTTCGATAAATCTCTCACGGTTATGGGCTCCGTGTAAATGCAAAAAGTCAAAGTCAGCATCATGAAAATCAATAGAACTACTTAATGCCCGTAACAACTTAATAGATTCCTGGCCATTATTGATAAAGCGAACGGAACGAGTAATGACATTATATTGGTCAAAAACAGTATAGTTTAATATAACATGTAACCCCGTCAGCGCATCTTCCATTGTAATTGCTAAAGTTTCAGCTTCTGTTTCATTCGCATATGTTGCAGGCATGCCTTCCAGTTTCGGTTTGCCACGATAAACTTCATGGGATGTATATCGCAGATCGGAAATCGTGGAGCCGTTTTCTAATTGAATTTGATACGCAGGTTTTCGGTAATCTGTATTGCCGAACTGTGGATATTCTTGCGGTAAAGTATCTAATGAAAAAGTGCGATCCTCCTTGTATGGATTTCCTGAAAAACCCCTGTCTAACAATTGGACTGGATTAGGTTGATTATATGAATTAATTTTCTTACCCCAGTACAAGTGAATGAGGAAACCATCCCGAACAACTTCCATTACATAACTCGTATCTTTTGCTTGCAAATGAAAAATTCTTTTTTTCTCATCAAACTGAATTCCCATAATAACACTCCTATCTATTGCAATGAGACAGTAATTGAACCTTTCCAACCGATAAATAGAAAAATCCCATTGCCTGATGACTTCATTTTTATGTTCATGAATAAATAGTTGATTTTTAGTAAAATTAACTAATTATTTACTACTTAATATAACAAAGGTTTCGCTTTCAAGCAATACAAAAAAAGATTACCTATCATTTCTAGTTAAGTTGAAATTTTCACTATTCTTTGCTATTATTGGGAAATTTTTCAACCTGTAAGTTGTTTCTTTTACTAAAAACACTTCTGTTAACAAAAGCAAAAATCCCCTTTGAAAAATCGATTGCAATTTGTCTTTGTCAGTAAATAACAAGGTGAACCTACTATCCATATTTTCAGGAGGACTAAATATTTTTATTAATATTTTTTCCTATTATTTATCGTTGACCATTCGTTCAAGATTATTACTAGATTGTTGAATATTTTCACTTTAATTAAGAATAAAAAAGGACGAAGGCATATACCTCCGTCCTTATCTTTTTATTAATTTACTAACCTGCGTCTATAAACAAAGTACAGTAGTGACGCAACACTAATCATGAATAAACCGATGACGAAAATATTCATGCTTGCAATTGAAGTGTTAGGCAATTTTGCCCCTTCTCCTTGTTTGTCACCATCTTTAGTCTGATCTTCTTCCTGTTCACCGGTTTCTGTCTGTGTGTCCTTATCTTTGTTGTCATCCTCTTCTACGTTTTCAGATCCTTCGTCTTCCTCGTTACCGGTTTCTTCGTCGTTTCCACTACCTGCTTCTTCATCTTCTTCGTTTAATTCATCAAAGAAAATCCATGTTGACGCATCTACTTTAATATATATTCGGTTAGTATCTTCATCCAAATAATAATCACCAATGTTTCCAATCTCTTCCCTTGGTTCGCCACTTCCACTTAGTTCTTCCCCATCATAAAATTTCAGATTGTCGACTAATTCCCATTGATTAGATTTTTTCTCATAAATATCTAGTGTTTCTATGTCTAAATATTTGTTCGTATTATATCCTAGCTCATCACTTGGAGCACCTATTCCTGTATGCCAAAGGACCGGCAATACATCAAGGTTCGGAGTAATTTGTGCTAAAAATTGTTCTGCGATTGCAACATAGCCAGCTTCGGTCGGATGAATATCTGGCAGTGGTAAATATTCTTCGTATTTTCCTTCAAAAGCTTCTAGTGTGGAAACATAGTTTGCCTTATTCATAGAAACAGCTGATTGAATCGCATTGTTTAATGAATGAATTAACATTTCTACCATTTCTTGAATATTTGGCAGGAAGTAAAGTGCATTGTAGTAACCCATTACATAAATATCTACATCTGGATTAATTGTCTTAATTTGGTATAAAGTGAAAGCGATATTCTTTGCAACTTGTTTAATAGTTTCCTCGATTTTTATTAATAATTGTTCATCAGTTGGATCAAATTTTGTGACATCGCCAATTACTGCCAAAACATCATTTGCACCAGCATCATAAGTAATAAAATCAGCATCAGCAATCGCTTGCTGAACTTTCACATCTTTCAATTGTTCGATAACGTCCACAGTTCGATAGCCACCAACACCAAAATTATTTAAATGAACAACATAACCAGTATTATTTTCCACTTCAGACTTGATAAAGTCGGGGTACCCTTTCCCGCGAGTTTTATCATTTAAATATCCCGCTGCTAGCGAATCACCAAGTGCAACATAGTTTAATAACGGCTGTTCTTCACGTAAAGAATTGGCTGATGTCTGATTTGGTAGCATGAAAGAAACAAGGAATAATAGTGAAATAATAGAATAAACGATTCGTTTCATTAATCTCAAAAAAATCTCCCACCCTTTTATTTTTTTGCTTAAGAAAGAATTGCTTTTATTAGTTTGTCGATTAAAGTCACATTTCGGAAACTATTACTAAATTCAACAGCCCCTTTTAAAAAATAAGATAAAATGGCGACACTTCACTATAATGCTTTTTTAATAATAAACTGCTAATACGAATATATTGCTATAAGATAAAAGTTATTTTACTATGACGTTTATACTACACCCCCTTTTAGTAAAGCGCTTTCAATTCTCTCATTCTAGATAATTCTACACAAATAGGGAAAACCCTCTTTTTTCTATTGATTTTCACATAAAAAAACCCTGATTTTTCAAAGTAATCAGGGTTTTCATTATAGACATATTTTTAATATGCTGATTGGAAAATGGTTATTATATCCTCCATTTTTCCTTGAATCGGATTGCTAAATGCATTACCATCTTCTAATGCTAATTTCGCCATTAATTCAAAGTCTTCTTCCTTCACACCTAAGTCCCTTAAACTTGATGGAATGTTAATATCTTCTGATAGTTTTTGAATTGCAGCAATAGCTTTATCGGCCGCAGCTCTAATTGATAGTCCGTCAATATTTTCACCCATCAATTCTGCGATATGAGCAAACTTACGTGGGTTGGAAATAATATTATACTTTTCTACATGTGGTAGCAGTACGGCATTAGCAACACCGTGAGCAATGTCGTATAATCCCCCTAATTGGTGAGCCATTGCATGAACATAGCCTAGTCCAGCATTGTTAAATGCCATGCCAGCTAGAAGGGAGGCATTTGCCATATTTTCCCTAGCTTCAATATTTCCACCATAGGCAACTGCTTGGCGTAAATTCTCAGAAATTAATTTAATTGCTTGAATTGCTTGTGCATCTGTTACTGGATTAGCACCGAGAGATACATATGCTTCTACCGCATGGGTTAATGCATCCATCCCTGTTGCAGCTGTTAATCCAGCTGGTTTACCTACCATTAGTTCAGGATCATTTATCGATACTAATGGAGTATTCCGCCAACTTACAATAACAAATTTTATTTTTTTCTTCGTATTAGTTAAGACACAATGACGTGTTACTTCACTGGCTGTTCCTGCTGTTGTATTCACAGCAACAATCGGAGGTAGCTGGTTAGTCAATGTTTCAATTCCGGCATAGTTTTCATATAAGTCACCTTCATGAGTTGCTGCAATTCCAATCCCTTTTCCACAATCATGCGCGCTGCCGCCACCGATTGTTAAAATTAAGTCGCAATCATTTTCTTGATATACTTTTAATCCTGCTAGAACATTCGTATCTTTTGGATTCGGTTCTACCCCATCATAAATAACATAGCTTATTCCTGATGCTGTTAATGAATCGGTTACTTTGTCTACTGGACCACCCGCCAATTGACTTAAAAAACGATCGGTAACAATTAAGGCCTTCTTTGCTCCTAAAATTTTACAACGATCTCCGGTTACTTTAACCGCCCCACGTCCAAAAAAGTTTACGTTAGGCATAAAAAAATCATACATCGCATGAACCTCACTTTATCTTTTTTTAGTAATATCTTTCTATTTATTAGTCTACTATTCGTGCTAGACTTTTACATTAGACTCTTTTGTCTAATATTTACACATATTTATTGTATTTTTTTGTTGTTCTTTTTTGAAATAGGACTTTTTTGTTATTTACAAAGCTATTGATTTTACGAAAAAGTTGTTTTTCTAGGATATTTATCGTTTTTTTCACATTCACTAGTATTCATATGTTATACTTTATTTATATTGTGAATATATGAACAATCTAATTTGCTATTATTGTTATCCCAATAATAGGAGGCTTTATAGTGAATACAAAGTACTTGGAATTAAAGAATATTTTTGATTTAAATAAGTGGCAAACAATGCAAGATTCAATATCATCCGTAACTAATTTGGCAATTATAACTATTGATTATAAAGGAAATCCAGTGACGAAGCATAGTAATGTCCGACCTTTTTGTCACAAGATGAGAAGTGACCCGGAGTTACGAAAGCTTTGCGAGAAATGTGATGCTAGAGGGGGATTGGAAGCGGTTAGAGGTAATTCACCGTATATTTATTTATGCCATTGGGGGATTGTTGATATAGCTATTCCGATAACAATCGAGGATAAATACGTCGGTGCTATTATGGCAGGTGAAGTGAAAATGGCAGATGATGAAGATAGTGCTCTTGAACATATGCTAACGATTCAAACTAATCAAGGGAAATTTGCTATGATAAAGGACAATACAACGAAGTTATTTCATCAAATTCCAAAGATGCCATACTCAAAAATGAAAGAGAGTGTGCAAATGTTGTATAACCTTTGCAATTATATCGTTCAAGAAGCGATGGAAAAAAATTATCTTATCGAGATGCTAGGAAAAGAAGAAACAAATGGTACTAGTAACTATGATACAGTAAATGAAAGTTGTTTCAATCAATGGGAGGAAAGTGCTCAAGTATTGCAATTTAAACCACCTTTTAACAACGACTCTGTGTTGCAACCGGCTTTTAATTATTTAGAAAAACATATAAACGAAAAGGTAACACAACAACAAATGGCTAAACTATGTCATCTAAGTACTAGCTATTTTAGTAGGCTTTTTACAAAAGAAACTGGTATGAACTTTACTGCGTTTGTGTCTCTAAAAAAACTGGAAATGGCAAAATCCTTACTAAATCAAACTAATTTAACGATAGCTGAAATTAGTGAACAGTTAGGTTTTAATGAACCAAGTTATTTTACTAAGATCTTTAAAAAGCACGAAAATCTTACACCGAAAGAATACCGAAAAATTTTCCCGAGACGGTAATTAGTGATTTTTTTTACAGAGAATAACCTTTGCGTATTTTCTCACAAATAATTTAAATTTCAATGTCCAATTTAACATAAAGCATAGTATAATAAAAAATATCGTTTGTTTGCGCATACATTTTATTGAAATTTTTGAAAGGGGAGCACCATGAAGAAAAAACGGCTGAAAATTAATACTAAGAAAGACCAAAAACAGAAACAAAAAGAACCGAAACAGAAAAAGGTTCACTTTTTTAATAAACTTAACTTCTTTAGAAATTTAACGATTGGTGGGAAATACGGGGTTAGTTTGATAAGTGTCTTCATTTTATTCCTTATTTCTACTACTATTGTTTCTTATTTTGTTATCGGTCTTGGAAATCAAATGAAGGAACAAGAAAAGAGTCAAGATACAGCTTTTAAAATATCCGAAATACAGTCATCCATTTATAGTCAAACTATTAGTTTGTCAAACTACTTAGAAAAACAAAGTAAGTCCGATATGGAAGAATTTGAGAAAAAGACAACTCATATAAATACCTTGTTAGATGAATTAGATGAATCTATGACGAAATCTAACTATAAAGAACTCTTCACTATAGTCGTGGAAAATAATAAAGTACTGTTTGATGTTTATACGGAAGCGAAAGGACAATCAAGCACTGCCTTTATGAATGGTCTGCACGCTGTAAGAGTAAATAATATCCGCGATCATTCCATCGGATCCCTAGAATATTTAGTGGAATATTTGAAAGAAGACAGTTCAGAGGCCGTAACGAAGTCGTTAGAAAGTCAAAAACAAACTTTAAGTATTCTTGTAATGGCAACGATTACTGCTCTCGTTATCGGAGGTCTTTTAGTCCTTTTAATTAGTCGAATAGTTTCTCGTAATTTGAATAAAGTGGTAAATGTTTGTGATCAAATCGCTAGTGGTGATTTGACTATTGCAGCGATAGATTATGAAGGAAAAGACGAAATTGCCAAATTAGCAACTTCTATGAACAAAATGATTACTAACTTCCAAACGATGATCAAACAAATCGCTAAAGTTTCAGAGATTGTTACGAATCATAGTGGAGAATTATCAAAATCAGCAAATGATGTGAAATTAGGTTCGGAACAAGTGGTAGCAACAATGCAAGAATTAGCATCTGGTTCTGAAAGACAAGCTAGTAATTCTAGTGAGTTAGCCAAAATAATTGAGGCCTTTGCTTCCAAGTTGCAAGAAGCTAATCAAAACGGAGAAACAGTGAAACAATCATCTAATCTCGTTATTAGTATGACTGCAGAAGGCAACCAGTTAATGGAAGAGTCAACGAAACAAATGGAACAAATTGATCAAATTGTAAAAGATGTTGTTGTCAAAGTCCAAAATTTGGATGTTCAATCCCGTCAAATTTCAGATTTAGTGCATGTGATTAAAGATATCGCCGACCAAACAAATTTACTAGCATTAAATGCGGCCATTGAAGCTGCTCGGGCTGGAGAACACGGACGCGGATTTGCCGTAGTTGCAGATGAAGTTAGAAAATTATCGGAACAAGTAGCTTTGTCTGTGAAGGATATTACAAATATCGTCGGAAATATTCAAAAAGAAAACGATAACGTAACAAATGCATTGCAAATTGGCTATGAAGAAGTAGAACAAGGATTGGTAAAAATTAGTTCAACGAACAATACATTCCATTCTATAAGTGATTCTGTAAATGATATGGTGAATAATATTCAAACGATTTCCTCTGCCCTATCCGAAATGGCGAAGGAAAGTGATGAGATGAATCAATCCATTCAAGAAATTGCTTCCATTGCTGAAGAATCAGCTGCTGGTATTGAACAAACCTCTGCAGCAACCGAAGAAACATCAGCCTCTATGGAAGAAATCACCGTAAGCACCGAACAACTATCCAAACTAGCTGGAGAACTCAACGAACTAATCCGCCAATTCAAACTTTAATGCAAGGGGACAGTCCCCCACTACACTAAAGTGGTAAAGCACTAAAGTAATTTGTCTTATATAAAAAAGCAAGCAGTGAGGAACTTTCTTCACTGCTCTTTTTGTATGAACGAGAGGTGGAAATTTTACTAATTGTTCGAATTGTTGGGGACTGTCCCCCGTAATTTTTTGTTGTGTTTTGTATATGTATGTGATATTCTAAAGTTAATAAATGTTTAGGTTGTAAACAATTGTTTAATAAGGGGGTGTTATAATGACTGACCGAGAGCAGCAAATATTGCAGTTGATTAGGAAGAATCCTCTAATCTCACAGCAGGAACTTGCAAAAATTCTTGGAATAACACGTTCATCCACTGCAGTCCATATTTCTAACTTAATAAAAAAAGGCTATATTCTCGGAAAAGGCTATATCGTACAGGAAGGTGCTTACGCTTGCGTGGTTGGTGGAGCAAATGTGGACATACAAGGGTTTCCAAAAGATAAGCTCATGCTAAAAGATTCCAATCCAGGCGAATTAAAAATTTCATTAGGCGGGGTCGGCAGAAACATTGCGGAAAACTTAGTGAAGCTTGGCACAGATACGAGGCTTATCACTGCAGTCGGCGATGATCTTTATGGAAAAAAAATTCTCGAAGATGCGAATCAAATTGGACTTAATATGCAGGATTCACTTATTCTCAATGGACATGCTACCTCTACCTACTTATCCATACTCGATGAAACAGGAGATATGGCTGTTGCAATTTCTGCAATGGATATTTTTGATCTAATGTCCGTGGATTTTATTAAGCAAAAAAAGCACGTTATTGAAAATGCTAAAGTTTGTATTATTGATACAAATATATCAGAGAATGTAATTGAATATATTGTAACCAATCATCGAGGGACAAACTTTTTCTTGGATACCGTCTCTACAGCGAAGGCAATGAAAGTTGCTGATATTATCGGTTACTTCCACACTATCAAACCGAATAAATTGGAAGCGGAAATTTTATCTGGGATTAAAATTGAATCTGAAGCTAATCTCCAAAAAGCAGCGGAATATTTTTTAAAAAAGGGCGTTAAAAACGTATTCATTAGCCTTGGTGCTGACGGAATTTTTTACCACGATGGTCAACAAATGAACCATATTCAGTCACCTAAAGTGGAAGTCATTAATGCAACTGGTGCAGGAGATGCCTTTATGGCGGGGCTGGCTTATTGTCACCTAAATAATTTCGATATTGATTTTTCTACTCGCTTTTCTATGACCGCATCCATTTTAGCTTTATCCCATGAAAATACGATAAATCCAAATATTTCGTTGGAAAATATAAATGAAAAAATGAAGGAGATAGGATTATGTTAGAAAAATATTTAGAAGTGAAACAAGAAGTAGCAGATGCTTTAAAAACAGGAAAAGCAGTTGTTGCTTTAGAGTCTACTATCATTTCCCATGGTATGCCTTACCCACAAAATGTCGAGACAGCATTAAAAGTTGAACAAATTATTCGGGATCACGGGGCAATACCTGCAACAATCGCTATTTTAGGTGGAAAATTAAAAGTTGGATTAACAACGGAGGAAATTGAAATACTTGGGAAAAATAATAACGTCGTTAAAACAAGTCGAAGAGACATTCCGTTCATCGTTGCTAGAAGAGGAGACGGAGCTACTACTGTTGCGTCAACGATGATCATCGCAGCGCTCGCGGGCATCAAAGTATTTGCAACTGGCGGTATTGGCGGTGTCCATCGTGGTGCACAGGAAACATTTGATATTTCTGCTGACTTACAAGAACTTGCCCATACAAATGTAGCTGTAGTCTGTGCTGGTGCTAAATCGATTTTAGATTTAGGCTTAACACTAGAATATTTGGAAACACAAGGAGTTCCTGTTGTTGGCTTTGGTACAGAAGAACTGCCTGCCTTCTATACTAGAAAAAGCGGTTTCCCTGTCGATTACCGAGTCGATGATGCTCAAGACCTAGCAACCGCTATCCATGCAAAATGGGAATTAGGTTTAAATGGCGGAGTTGTAGTAGCGAATCCAATTCCAGCGCAATATGAAATGGATTACGACACGATTACGAATGCCATTGAAAATGCACTAATTGAAGCGGATGAAAAAGGAATTAAAGGGAAAGAAAGCACGCCATTCCTGTTAGGTAAAGTAAAGGAAATTACAGCTGGAAAAAGTTTAGAGTCCAACATCCAACTAGTCTATAACAACGCAAAACTCGGCGCTCAACTCGCTGTTCAACTAGCAAAACTTAACTAATAACATAACACTCGGGGGACTGTCCCCCATTATTGTTTTTCTGCCCAAATTTTCATGGGGTTTCGTACATTTCCGGTTAATTTCATTTGGACCATTAGCAGTTGACGATCTTGCTTATCTTTTTTCAAATCTTCGTAAATTAATTTAGATTTCCCTAAACCAACTGCTACTGCATCTTCAACAGACTGGCAAAAATAAGCCTCTTTGATGCCTGCAAAATACATTGCTGTCAGACACATAGGGCATGGCTCACCACTTGCATACATTATGTATCCCGACAAATCATTTGTTTGCAATTCCATTTGTGCCCGTCGAATTGCCAATAGTTCTGCATGTCCGCTCACATCAAATTGTTTATGCAATTCATTAACACCTTCTGCAACAATCTTACCATCTTTTACAAGTACAGCACCAAATGGTTGGCCACCTTCCTCAACATTATTCAATGCTAACTGAACTGCTCTTTCCATAAATTGGTTCAAAACTGCCCCCTCCTATCAATTTCTACTTTTTTACAAATGACAATTTATATTTCCATATTAATCAATATATTTATTGAAAACTCCTCCCCTTATTATTTCAAAAAACATCATATAATACAAAAAAACAACATCCTTCATGCATTGTAGTCACCCTTATCTACTACACACTTTAGCACTTTAAAGCGGTGGGGGACTGTCCCCAACAATTCTGATAGGGAATATATTTGTGTATGTTTTAATATTTATTATTATAGGATGCTTTTTGAGGGAGGGTTTTAGGATAGCTATTAAGCCTACTATTTTGCGTGAGGGAGATTCTATCGGCTTAGTTACACTCGGTAGTCCAATTTTGAATATGGACACGTATAGTACAGGAGTACAGATGTTAAGAAATCAAGGTTTTAATATTATCTTTGGGAGGTACGTTACTTCCTTTGGTGGAATTGTTTCTGCACCACCGAGAGAGCGCGCGATGGATCTTATGAATATGTTTCTAAATGCTAATGTCAAAATGATTCTTGCAACACGTGGTGGAACAGGGGTTCAATCTATCTTTCCATATTTGAATTTTGATGTTATTAGAAGGAATCCAAAAATTGTTTCTGGCTATAGTGATATAACAGCATTACTAAATGCACTATACCAATATAGTAATATCATAACCTTTCACAGTTTAATGATTGCCGACTTCCGCAGCGACACACCACCTTATAACTTCAACCAATTTTTTGCAGCGACTTCCACAACAGCAGCTCCAAGAGTGATCGAAAATCCACCGAACATGCCCCTCGTAAGCTTAGTTGCTGGAAATGTGACTGGACCTATTGTCGGAGGAAATTTAACTTCAATAGTTAATACACTTGGTACTCCATATGAAATTGATACAAGGGGAAAAATTCTCCTTATTGAAGAAGTTAGTGCACCTTCCAATACAATTTATCGATATTTATCTCAACTTTCTTTAGCAGGTAAATTTAATGACTGTGTTGGATTCATTATCGGACAATGTACTAATTGCCTCACTTCCTATGGAACAACCTTTGATGATCTAATCCGAGCTTTCTTAGTCCCACTCGGTAAACCAATGATTAGCAACCTCGCTACAGGACATGGGTATTACAAAGCAACTATCCCGATAGGGGCAACCGTCACTTTAAATGCTACAAATCGAACGCTAACCGTCATGGAATCAACTGTATCAGTTGGATAAAAATACAAACGCGACAAAAATGAATTTTCAATTATCCTATATCCGCTCCACCAATACTTAAAAAAGGGCTGTCCGAAAAGTAAAAACCCCTAAAAAGCGGTAAAAAAAGAATGTTGATGTATCAAGCGTTTGAAACATAAAGAGGGGCATCCAGAAGTTGAAAATACGACTTTCTGGACAGCCCCTTGGATTTTTCCTATAAAAAGCCATATATACTTATAAAAAAACTATCGCCTCTTAATTACATTTTCCTCTTCTTTTGGTACTTCATTTTCATAATATATTGCGTCACTGGACAAGCGTTTATTGTGTTTGAACAACCAGGAGGAGATGGATAAAGTAACACCGGTAAATAGGACAACTTATTTTTATCCAGAAGCGCCAATACTATTAAATTATACAGCTAGATTATGTATTGGACATATAACCATTGCTCAAGTCGAATAATTAGTTAAATTAAAGGGGAAAAATACATCCTAATGTCCTTTTTTATAAAAAAATCTATTTTCGAACATTCATACCTTGCAGAAAATGGTAAGTTATGTAGATAATATTATATACATATTTGATAGGAGGAATAATGATGGTTTTGCCAAACTTTGAGGAAAACTTACAGAAATATGCGAAACTACTAGTAAAAAAAGGGATAAACATACAGCCGGGAGACTGGTTAAAAATGACGATTTCCGTTGAACAAGCACCACTTGCCCGCCTAATTACAGAGGAAGCGTACGCACTAGGTGCTGAAAAAGTTATCGTTAAATGGTCTGATGATTTTATAAGTAAAATGCATTATCAACATCAACCGGAAGAAGTACTGACAAATATTCCAAAATATGAAATTGATGAAGTGGAAGACCATGTACTAAATCACCGTGTTTGCAGGCTTTCCATTCTCTCTAGTGACCCTGGTCTCCTAGACGGTGTGGATCCTGGGAAAATTTCTGCTTATCAAAAAGTAGCAACAAAAGCATTTAAAGCTCAACTAACAGCTACACAAAATGATGAATTAAAATGGACAGTTGCTGCTGCAGCTGGTGCTGGCTGGGCGGCAAAAGTATTCCCAAACTTATCTTCAACACAAGAACAGGTAGATGCACTATGGGATCAAATATTTAAATCATGTCGTGTTTATGAAGACGATCCAATTGCCGCCTGGGATCAACATGTTCAAACATTAAAGGAAAAAGCAGATAAACTAAATGAGATTCAATTTCACGCGTTACATTTTAAAGCAACAGGCACCGACTTCACCCTCGGTTTACCAGAAAATCACATTTGGGCAAGTGCCGGCAGTGTCAATCCAAAAGGAGAAATATTTATTGCTAATATGCCGACAGAGGAAGTATTTACTGCACCAGATACTCGGCGTATGGACGGAGTCGTTCGCAGTACAAAGCCATTAAGTTATGCGGGCACCTTAATTGAAGGAATGGTCGTTCACTTTAAAGATGGAAAAATTGTCGATATTTCCGCTGACAAAGGTGATGAAGTTGTCAAAAAATTAGTATTTGAAAATGATGGTGCAACCGGATTAGGAGAAGTTGCTCTAGTACCAGATCCATCTCCGATCTCCCAATCAGGGGTTACATTCTTAAATACGTTATATGACGAAAATGCTTCTAATCACTTAGCAATCGGTTCTGCTTACCCGACCAATATTCAAGGCGGTACAAAAATGAACGAGGACCAACTACGGGAACATGGTATTAACACATCCCCAGTTCATGTTGATTTTATGATTGGTTCTGCTGAAATGGATATTGACGGTATTAAAAAAGATGGTACAGTTGTTCCAATCTTCCGCAACGGTGATTGGGCGATTTAATCTTTATTTTTTATAAAAACTACTATAACGTTTTGCTCATAATGATAGCAAAACAACCTTTTCACTGAGGAAGGTATCCATTAACTAGCATTGGTTATTGGATACCTTCATCTTTTCAGCAACTGCAAACGAATCCTACCATCCTAACGGAAAACTCGGAAGAATATATCAAAAAAATGACTATATTCACAATGGTAGTTTTTGCATTGGATTGCCAGGAGTATTTTTGGGCGAATATTTACAACATCTTCTTTAAACAACAAGAGACTTTTTCCTTTGTTGGCAAATTTTTTATTCGTCAAATGCGGTATAATACAGTTAATGCAAATATAGAAAGGAGAAAATATAGGATGAAACTAGGCTTTATTAGTGATACTCATGGAGGTTATGAAAATACGCTTCGTGCATTAGATCAATTAAATGGTTGTGAAAAAATTTGTCATATTGGTGATGTTCTTTATCACGGACCACGTAATGATATTCCTGCAACATATAATCCCCAAAAATTAGCAGACCTCCTGAAAGAAAGGAACGATATCGTTTATGTTCGGGGAAATTGTGATGCCGATGTCGATGAAATGGTTACCGAGCAAGATCTTTCACAAAAAACGCGCGTGCTCGAATTTGATCATATTCGCTTCTATCTTGTACACGGATATGAGGAGTCAGAAGAAGAAAGAATTAATCAAGCAAAAGAATTAGGTTGCCGAGTTATCGTTACAGGTCATACACATATAAAAGTATTGGAGGAACGGGATGGTATTATATTGCTTAATCCAGGAAGTACGACCATTCCAAAAGACGGAAGTAGCTCCTATGCCTTATACGATAACGGTAAAATTGAACTCCGTGACTTAGAATCTGGTTCCATATTAAAATCGATATCCATTTAATTACGATGGCAGAATCAGTAAAAATTCGATATTTATTTAACCATAATCGCTGGTGATTTTTCATCTGGAACATATTGACCTTTGAAAAATCAAAGCGGTTTTACTAGTCAACTGATCGTTTCAACGAGAATGATTACTGACGCAAAGTTTGCAGCAAAATGTCCGTTTACAACATTGATAAGGGACAGTTCAAACGTACCATTGCTAACAAACTGTCCCTTCCACGCTTATATGAAACAGAATAACCCACTTATCCCATGGCGGTTCGTCCGTCCCTTACAACTTTAATTAACCTTTCTCTCACATCCTATTTACCTATATAAATAGCCATCTTACTAGAAAAGCAATCAGTAAAATTTAGTAGTAGGCTACCGTGAAAATACAGCTATTTTCATTCACTGTCGATTCGCTTAGTCACAAATAAATTTGAAACGGAAATCAACAACAATCTTTAATATAGCCAAATAATAAAAAGTGAAAACTTGTAAACATCATAAAACTTTTATTTTACTAAGCAAAACAAAAGTGAAAATTACTTTTCAAGATCAAAACAATGACATTGACAAAAGGAAAAATTAAACGGCTCGGTCACTTACCGTCATCTGCCCCTATACGAAACAAGTAAAGCAACTGATCCCAATTTGGAGGAAACATGTTACTTCCATTCCAGGAAGTACTACGGCAACCCTTTTCTTTCACTACAAGTGACCATTGGGTTCCGTCGAGAATATCTCTATCCATATACTCCGCATCCCAATATTCCACGTGAATTTTATAAAAATCACTTATAAACTTTTTCGTTTCTTCTTTATTCAACTGAACTTTAACAGGATGCTTTAGCCACGGGGTCACATTAATTTCAGCAGTTCCGTCGTTAAAAATTACATGGGATGAATCATAGCCGCCAAAGCCGCCAACTTCCAAATATATTTCTTCTATTTCTAATAGTTGCTTCTGTCTATCAATATCTTTTAGTTTTTTTAACCATTTCATCATTACACCATTTTTAAAAAAATCATTTAATTCCCCTTCATGGCAACGTTCTGCCCGTATAACTCCCATTATTAAAGCTAAAATCATCTGTTCATTAAGTCCATCCAGTGGGACACGAGCCATTTCCTGATTAGACGAAGTAAAGCCATGTTTTTCCAAAATTTGTTCATATCTCGTAAGTTCATAAACTACGTTTGCCGAGGAAAACTCGTAAAATTCTTTAACAAATTCGTTCACTAATAAGTTGAACTGAAATGTAGGTATTTGTAAATATGCCTCACGATTGCCAGACTCATCACTAGCCACGCCTCGACCTTCAAATGAATCCAGTCTTTCAAACTTCCCAATATATTTTGTAAGTACTTTAAATGTTTCCTCCTCTTTTTCACCGAGAAAATCATTCCATTCTTCAAAAATAGTCATTAGTTCACGATCGAGGTACTTTAATGCCTGTTCCTTTAATTCTTTCGGTACACCATAATAAGCTTCAGCAATTGCACCAGTTATCGCAGCAAGTGTGTCGCTATCACCCCCAACAGATATCGCAATTCGAATCGCATCTTCAAAAGAATTAGATTCTAAAAATGCTTGAATTGCCTGTGGAACAGTTTCTTGACATGTTTCATTAAATTGGTAATTATCTCTAATTTCGTCGATTGTATAATTTAAGCGATAATAATTATGATTGATCTGCCTTCTTATTTCAGATTTTGTATAACCTCTTCTAGCCATCCAAACCGCTATCGCAGTTGCCTCTGCCCCTTTATAACCTTCTTCATGATTGTGAGTAACGCCTGTAATCGTCTCCGATAGCAAGACAACTTCACTTTCATCTTTTGCAACAAATGCAACAGAACTAATTCTCATTGCAGCTCCGTTTCCAAAACTATTATAAGGCTTAGGATGATCACTAAAAACCCAATGACCAAACATGCCTCCGTATCCGCAATTTGGATAACGTCTGCCTATTTTTTGCATATAAGTAGTAGTCATTTTCTCCAAAATTGAATAATATTCGTCTGCATTTTTACTACTTATTAAGTCGAGTTTCATTAATTTTTCAGTTTCCATTAGTGCTTTTGCTACTGCGAGAGTCATGATGCTATCATCTGTCACGAAGCATTCTTTCGTAAAAAGTTCAAATTCTTTCGAACGGTGATTATTAAACTCAAAACGCGAACCAACAATATCACCTATTATCGCCCCTAACATTCCGACTTCCTCCCTTAAATATGTTAATATGAAAGCACAGCAACTAGTCAACACTAGTTTTTAAAGGCAAAAGTAATGAACCCGCTATTACTTTTCTATAACTTTATTATCGCAATTTTTTTCTGTCAATTCCACATAATCAAATAAATAAATCTCAATTATGACGAATTTTTCCACCAATGTACTATGGAAACTAGTAAAAAATATGCTAAAAAAAAGAAAGAGGTTTTCGTAATGAATTATCCAAAGCGAGTAATGACGATAGCCGGTTCCTCCGCTGGGGGAAGTGCGGGAATACAGGCTGATTTAAAGACATTTCAGGAATCAGATGTATATGGGATGAGCGTTATTACTGCGATTGTTGGACGTCATCCGCGAACAAATAAAAATGTGCATGCACTCAACATCGAGGCGATAGAAGCACAATTTGCCACTGCAATGAACCAAGTGGGTATTGACGGAATAAAGACTGGGATGCTATTTTCCAAGGAAATAATAGATGTTGTTGCTTCATTACTTCAACAAGCAAAAATAGAAAACATCGTAGTCGACCCAGTAATGATAGGCAAAATGAATTCCAAACTTTTACAAGACGATGCTATTCTTGCATTACAAACAAAGCTAATTCCTTTAGCAACCATTATCACCCCAAATATACCAGAAGCTTCTGTCCTTTTAGGAGATAGGGAAATTAATTCAGAGGAAGCATTAAAGCAAGCAGCCATCGATTTATACGAACTCGGGGCAAAAAGCGTGTTAGTGAAAGGAGGCAGGCTTGAAGGTCCTGCTATTGATGTATTATACGATGGGAATGAACTCATCACCTACGAAGCACCAAGAATTAACACGGTAAATACGAGTGGAGCAGGCTGTTCCTATTCTGCTGCAATTGTGGCCAATTTAACAAAGGGAAAATCTGTTCAAGATTCGGTCTTTCATGCAAAAAATTATATTACGACGGCTATTCAATACGGCTTTTCCTATACGGAAACCGTTGGACCGACTTATCACGCCGCAGAACGGAAATATGGGCCAGCCTATCGAATAAAAGTGCATAAAGATTAGAAAGAAGTGGTTTTCAATACTACCTAATCAGAAGTAGGATAAAATTCCCCCACCTACCCTATTCGACTTTTCCTAAAGTTAGGAGGTGGGGGTTGTTAATTTTTAAAAAAATTCTTCCTTACTCTTATCGAGCTTTTTCCTTACATTTTATCAAACGACATCAACATTCAATCATGACTAGTTAAATGGCTAACTCAATCTGATTGCCTGACGGATCAAAGGTGAAAAAGCGATTATTTCTTTCCGTCACCGCCGCTCCAATCTGCTCCAAGTTACTTACCGCTTGTCGCAAAACAGTTTCGTTATCAAAGATAATGGTAAAAGATTCTAGTCCAACACTATTTTTTGCTGGTGCAGGTGCCCCAACACCATTCCACGTATTAACTCCGAGATGGTGATGATATTTACCATAAGACAAAAACAATGCCTGGTCACCAAATCGATTGACAACATCCATCCCTAGCCCTTTAACATAAAATTCTTCTGTTCTTTTTAATTCCGAAACGTGTAAATGAATATGTCCTAACACTGTATCAGCTGGCATTTTCCTCCAAGGATTATTTGGTGTTGCCTGTTTCAATAAATTTTCAAATTGTAAAGGATCGACCGTCATTGCTACTTCCTCTTCGTTCCAATTCCACTGATCTGGCACTCGATCACGATAGATTTCAATTTGATTTCCATCTGGATCGTATAAATATAAAGCTTCACTAACGAGGTGGTCTGATGAACCGAAGCGAATTCCTTTTTCAACTAAATGGACGACAATATTGGCTAAGTCTGTTTGTGTTGGTAATAAAATAGCAAAATGATACAAACCTGTCGTTCTATTTTGTTTACCTATGACATTTTCTGGTTGTTCCAAAGTTAAAAAACTCGTTTTCCCATCCACCGTTAACTCCACTAACCTATTATTTTCGTTTAAAATATGAAAACCAAGCACTTCTGTGTAAAAGTCTACCGCGCGCTTGAGATTGAAAACTTTAATTTTTACATGTCCAATAAACGTAGTTGGTTTCTTATGGAAATTCATTTATTTTCACTCCTAATTTTGCTGTACTTTAAGTTACTTTATGTAACTAAGTTTAATAATATAACAAGTTTTCGTCAAGTAATTTGATTTTCTTTTGTAATTTCCATACACTTTTTGGTACAATTATCTACAAGAGAGGTGTAGGGAAATGAAACAGTCAGCAATTTGTCCGAAATTCGAAAAAGCAATATCATTATTAAGTCAAAGATGGACTGCATTAGTTATATATCAATTATTATCTGAACCTCAAAGGTTTAGTGAAATACAATCTGCAATCGGCATAAGTGGAAAGGTTTTATCTGATCGGCTAAAGGAATTGGAACAATTTGGATTAGTTAAACGAGAAGTGATACCAGAAACACCTGTCATCATTGAATACTCTTTAACAGATAAAGGTAAGTCGTTAGAACCTGTATTAAAAGCGATTGAAAATTGGTCACAAACATGGATAACGATAGAAGCTGACTAAAAGCTTAACCATTGTATAAAGCATGGACTATATGTTGAGCTACGAAAATACAATTCTTAATCTACATAAAAGCCATGCTTTTTCATTTTTGCCATGATAAAAAATAAAATAGTAAGGAAGAGTTGTATTTTATCATTATATCCGTTAAAATTATCCATAGGTTCTTTATTAAGAACATATACAGCAACAAATTCTAGTATTAGTTCTTTTTAACTAATAAAAATTGCTTTATCCTTAGCAAACTTCACCAACTTTTTTAATACTTTAGGAGGAGGATACAATGGGAAACTTTAAACGAAGGAAAAAATTATTAATAGGCATTTTATCAATCGGAATTGCTAGCGCAACAGGAGCAACGGCCATTGCTATGAATAGTAAGGAAAGTATGTCAAAGATGTCATTAGAAAATGATTATTCAATGCAAGAATTCGTTAATAAGTTAGATAAAACAGATGTCACTTCGAATATAGACTTAGAAAAAAAAGAAACACTAGATTCCATTACAACACAAGCAAAGTCACTAAAGCTTACAAAGGAAGAATCATTAGAACTTAGGAAGCAAAGAATTGCGCTGCCTGCAAAGGAGAAAAAAACAGACACATTTAAAAACATTGAAGATAATGCGAAAGAAAAGATAAGAGAAGTGGTTCAGCAAGTCATTGCTGGTACAATCTCTAAAGAAAAAGCAATCAATCAGTTGCAAAAACTTAACCTCCCTCCATCCGTTTTGGCAGAAGTAAAGGAAGCAATAAGCCAACTAAAAGACAACAACCAAATCAATAAGCGGGAAGTAATTAAAAAACAATCATAAGTTCATTGATTGCAAAAAAATGGATTACGTAACTTCGAGTTGTTATCATTTTCCATCCGCTTAAAACGTTATTCTCTGTATAGTGTTCAACAACAGTCTTTTCCCATGCTTGTAAGGGGCAATTGTAGATGCTTTCTTACAATTGCCCTACAAGTACAAAACACGCATTGCGATGCCTTCCATATCACCTACAGATGGAACGGTCGCTTATTCCATTCTACATTCTAAGATGAAATAAAAACATTTTGTTTCTCATAGTTCTTTTTAGTTAATTCTTCTAAATTAACAGCCTGGAAATTGTTGTCTACATAAACAACATGCTTTCTTTCAAATTGTCTCGGCGATGTTAAACCGGCAGAAGCTGCTAAAGCAAATAATTCTTCCCGCATCGTTGTTACATAATTAGCAACACGATATCGTTTTTCTCCAACAACTAGCGCTTTTTGTAATTCAGGATTTGTCGTTGCAACACCAACAGGACAGTTACCAGAGGCACAAACTCCTGCACTAATACATCCAGCTGAAATCATGAATCCCCTTGCAATAACGACAACATCAGCACCCATTGCTAATGCAATTGCGACTTTATCTGGTGAACTAAGTTTCCCACTGGCGAAAATTTTTACATTTTGACGGATTTGATATTTTACTAGTAAATCGTGAACAATCATCAATGCTGGTTTAATTGGCAAACCGACAGAATCGGCCATCGCTTGGTAAGTAGCTCCCGTTCCACCTTCTCCTCCATCAATGGCAATGTAGTCAGGGAATCGCCGGTTGAAAGCCATATACTGTACAAATTCCTCAAACGTTTCTGAACTGCCGATAACCATTTTTATCCCAACTGGCTTGCCTGAGACCGCCCGAATCTTTTCAATAAAATTAAACATCGTGTCAAAGTCATGAAACTCCTCAAAACGGTTCGCAGAATTAATCGTTTGCCACGGTTCGACACCACGAATCCCCGCAATTAACGGAGTCACTTTCGAACCTTCTAAATGGCCACCACGAATTTTCGCCCCTTGACCTAGTTTTAATTCAAACGCTTTTAATTGAGGTAGCTCAGCCTTTCTTCGTAGTTCCTCCCAAGAAAATGTTCCATCTGGATTTCGAAAACCAAATTTAGCTGGACCAATTTGCGCTATCAAGTCAACGCCAGTATTTAAGTGGAACGGGGAAACGCCTCCCTCCCCTGTATTCATAAACGCTTTTGCTTCCTTTAACCCAATTCCTAGAGCTTCAATCGCATGTTCTCCTAATGCCCCATAAGACATCCCAGACATACCAATGGGACTTTTCAAATGAAAGGGATAACGGCATGTTTTGTCACCGATAACAATGGCATCTTTCTCATTGTATAGCCAAGGTTTTACTTCAGTGTCTACCAATTGCTCTTTTTTCGGAAAAAACAACTCCCGATACTGAGATTTTCTAAAGTCCTCTTTAGAAGGCTCATCGACATAGACTTTTGTTTGTAACAAAGTAGTGTTATCCGCTTTCAATTCAGTTAACTGTTTTGGAAAAAAGGCATTTCTTATATAGAATTGATTAGGTGTATCAAAATCCCTTTTACTACCAAATGAAATGATGTTTTTCCCATATTTCGCCATTCTTACGATTTGTTGAAATTCAATCCGAGAAAAAGGTTTGCCCCCATGATCATCATCAATGATATATTGCTTTATCTCCGGCGCAATTTGTTCCATAAAATACCGGACTCGACTAATGACAGGGTAGTTCCTTCTAATCGCATGTTGTTCTTGTTTAATATCTGTTTTATACAATTTACGGTATAACATAAAAAAATAAATGATTATTGCTAGAAAGAAAACTAAAAAAATACCTAGAATGAAGATGATAATTGAATTTAATAATCCCATCTCAAACGCCCCCTCTCATTTCAATTTTACCATATAATGACTTCAGTGTATGTTTCGGTTATTAGTATTCCATTAAATATATGGAGAAAAAGTTACTACAAAAAATGACACCCTGATCAGAGTGCCACTACATAACCTCACATAAAAATAAATAACTATTTTCATATACTTTCTCTTCGCACAATGGCTAGTTTCCATGTTATAAAAAAAGCAAACCTTTAGAAAACAGGTACAAAATGAGATGGAATTACCGTTGTTTATTTGTAACTATTTCTATTTCATTTTTCCTTACCTTGCGACGATGGACACGGATATTCTATCCCCGTTCACACGGATAACGTAAGCGGATTCACCTTTCTTCCAGCAATGAATCTTTGAATAATATTCCGATCATCACCAAGATAAATAAACCGCTCTAATCGTTCAGAAATAGTCCGAGGATGAATAGTCAAAATATTTGAATCATCAATCACCAGTGCATCAAAATCATATCCTGCTTCCAAACTGCCAACCTTACCGAAAAAGCTTCCCCCGCCTTTCGTTGCTAAATAAAAGGCTTCAGCTGTTGTAAGAGCTTTGTATTGATGATTTGTCTGTAACTCATATACTTTCGATGCTTGGATTGCTTGCCATATGACATCTTTAATGGAAACCGCATGGCCTGCTCCGACATCTGTTCCTAGGCCTACATTTATACCTGCTAGGAGAAATTTTCGTATTGGGGCCACGCTTCCAGAGAGGTTGAAGTTAGCAACGGGACAATGAGCTACATATACACCTTTTCTAGCCATCAACGCAATTTCCTCATCCGACAAATATACGCAGTGTGCCATAATGGTTGGTTGTTGCCCGAATAAACCAAAATAATTGTAAATACTCACATAATTTTTAAATTCAGGATGAAGTCGTTTCACGTACTCAAGTTCTTCTTTGTCTTCCGATAAATGGGATTGAACTGGAAGCCGATAATAGTCGGCAAGCTGTGCAAGTGCCCACATTAACTTTGGAGTAGTTGCAGGAACAAATCTTGGTGTAATAATTGGTTTCACTAACGGATATTTCCATATAGTATTGTGAATAAATCTTTCTGTTTCTATTATCGACTGGTCCGTATTTTCAATATAGTATTCTGGTGCTTCTCTATCCATATTGACCTTGCCAACAACTGCTCCCAATCCATAGCCATTTGCAATATCCATTAATAACTCTGTAGACTCCCGATATATCGTACCAAGCAAAGCTGCACGCGTTGTCCCATTTTTGATAAGAAGCTTTATATACTCGCTATAGGCCTTTTCTGCATAACACAAATCTGAAAACTTCGCCTCTTCTTTAAATGTATAGACCAACAGCCAGTCTAACAATTCTCGGTCGAGGCCAATTCCCCTGTTCGCGACTTGAGAAGCATGGGAATGCAAGTCAACAAATCCAGGAATAATTAACTTGTTTCCATAATCCTCCACAGGTGTGTATTCATATTCCTTTGGTAATGTTGGATAAACCCCTTTAACTTTCGAGGACTCCACCACGATATAACCATTTTTGATAGTTGTCAATTTTCCAAGTTCTGGTGTATATGCTATCTGTCCCCGATAAATTTTCGTATCTTTTCGATGAAACGACATAAGATCATCTCCATAGCTATTGCAAATGCTCCCTATAGTTTATTTTACTTGTAGGTAATTGGTTCAACCATTAAGCATTTAATGTGAGTTTCAATTTGGCAGTAAATTGTGGCGTTAAGAACTGGTTTAAGTGACCGATTTCTGAATTAACACACACTGGTACATAGACCATTTTTCTTAAATTTTTTATAATAAAAAATGACTTTCCTCCACTAATTAAGTATTTAACTTAGTAGAGAACAGTCATTTACTTATGAATTATTTTTCCCATCGTTATAAACTACTCGTAACACTGTTCTTTAGCCATTCAGCCGTTAAAGTATTTGCGTTTAACATCGCTTCAGGTGTGCCTTCAAAAATAACTTGCCCGCCTTGTTTTCCTCCACCTGGACCCAACTCAATAATCCAGTCGCTTGCTACGATAAAATCAAGATTATGTTCAATAATGATAACCGAATTTCCCCGATTGACAAATTTTTGAAAAAGGCTCATTAGTAAACCGGTATCCTCTTTATGGAGACCTAAAGATGGTTCATCCAACAAGTATATTTGTCCTTCTTTATGTAAGTAGCTTGCTAGTTTCAACCGTTGAACTTCCCCACCACTTAATGAACTTGTCGTTTGGCCTAATGTTAAATATCCTAAACCTACGTCCTGTAACGTTGCCAATCTTTTTAACATCTTCGGTAATGTAAAAAAGAGAATTGCTTCATCTATTGTTAACTCCAATATATCAACAATACTTTTATCATCATATCGATAAGCTAATGCTTTTTCTGAGTATCTCGTTCCGCCACATGCTTCACATTGCACGGTTACTGGGTCGGCAAATGCTACATCAGGTGTAATGACTCCCTTTCCTTTACAAACTGGACAGGCGCCAATGGAGTTGAAACTAAATAACCCAACTGGTTGTCCCGTCTCTTTTGAAAAAAGGGAACGAATATCATCCATGATTCCTATATAAGTAGCCATCGTCGAACGGTCAGAAATGCCGATACTACTTTGACCAACCGCAATCGTTTCCGGGTGCTGTTTCATAAATGTTTCCAACATCAACGAGCTTTTTCCTGAACCTGAGACACCACATATGGTGACTAAGACTTTACGAGGAATATTAACACTTACGTCGTTTAGATTGTTAACCTTCGCCTTTGTTATAGTAAAACATTCTTTAAAGTTCCTCGGATTTTTATTTATTTCTAGTTGATTGAATAGTGCAGTAGCAGTCGGCGTATTTTTCATCTCAGCTAATTTCCCTTGAAAAATTACCTCCCCGCCATTTACACCAGCACCAGGTCCCATTTCAACTATTTCATCCGCCGCTTTTATTACTGCAAGATCGTGTTCGATGACAATTACTGTATTATGACTTGCTTTTATACTTTTTAGCATTGCGATTAACATGTTAACTTCATTTGGATGAAGACCTGCACTCGGTTCGTCAAAAATATATGTAATATTATTTAAGCTGCTCCCTAAATGACGAGCAATTTTTACCCTTTGAGCTTCACCACCGGATAATGTACTCATTTTTCTGGATAAGCTTAAATAGCCTAAACCCATGTCAACTAGTTGTTTGACAGATGGGATTGCTTGCTTAGCAATAGACACACCTAACGGGTCATTTATGTTTCTTAACTCCTCAAGCAGTTCGATAAGCTCTAATTGATGATAATCGGCAATATTCAATCCATTAATTCGACATTGTAACACTTCTGGATTCAAACCTGAACCTTGGCATGTTGTACATTCGACTCGGGTGGATACTTGAAAGACATCTTCTTCAGTCACTTCTTTCAGTCTTGAGATATCTCGATTAATATAAAGACGAGTAAATCTCGGTAATAATCCATCCCACTCATGAGGTTGAGGTCCGTTCTTTGTATGAAAGGGGGCAAACACCTTCTCACCAGTTGGCGGACCATATAATAGTAACTCAAGTTTGTCGGTAGGGTAATCTTTAATCGGCAAGTCTGGATCAAATAATCCACCTGTCATCATCCATCTCCCTTGCCATCCTGAAGGTGATAATGGTTTGAATTGGACGGCATATTCCCGAAGTGATTTGTTAAAATCAATAATTTTTTTAACATCAGGTGCAACTACTTCCCCATATCCACTACATTGTGGGCACCTTCCATAAGAACTTTGACTGGAAAAATCGGTTGCTGATCCAGTCGGTGGATTACCTATTCGGGAAAATAATAGTCTAATTAACGGATCAATATCCATATAAGTACCCACTGTTGAGCGTGAATTACCGCCTACTGACCTTTGTTCCACTACTACGACCGGGCTCAAGTTTTGCATCAAGTCAGCATTAGGTCTTTCATACCTTTGCATTTGATTTCTGACATAGGCCGGATAGTTCAATGTCATTTGTCGTCTACTCTCGGTTGCTATCGTATCAAAGACAACAGAACTTTTACCTGAACCTGAGACACCAGTAAAGACGATAATTTTCCCTTTAGGCAAATGCAAATCGATATTTTTTAAATTATTTTCTTTAAGCCCTTTAAGAATGATTTCATCTATTATATGTGCCATGATACCACCCTTACCTTCCATAGCTCCGTCAAAATAACTTTCATAATTATATAATGCCATGCCCGCTCTCTTTTAGCCTATAATTGTCATTGGACAAACAGAATAAGGATAAACAAACAAATTTTCCTATCCAACCCTCTTACTCCATCTTTAAAAACTTTTATACTATTTCTACTATCCTATCTATATCCAACGTGGATTATCTAAAGGGATGCGTCATCTCGATTCACCCACCGATTTTAACCTTTCTATTTATTCTTTCTAGTGTCCCTAAAATACTCATAGCTGCCAAATAACTCGTTTTTGGATTTTCTGGAAGTGGATTATTTGTAATTGTAATGGAAGCTTCTCCAAAATCACCGGTTACTTCCACATGATGAATATTCTTATCAATATGTGGATCCGCTATAAGACACACTTTTGTTTTTTCTATCCCCAAACTAGCAAGCGCTAGAATGATGGCGACATTCATATTCTTCGGAAATTGCTTAATCGCATCCTCTGCTTTTCCTTCAAAAATCACCACCGCTTCCTCCATACTTTCCTCTATTAGTGAACTTGCGGGCTTCCGGGTTGTTAGTGAAACAGTAGCAACCGATCCAAGTGTGTTAGCATTTTGCAACAAATCTAAACCGCCAAGAGCACCCGAAGGTAAATAAATAGTATGTTGGAACTCATTTAAAAGCTTACTTATTTCTGTTAGCAAAAGTTTATCTGCAAAGGCACCAATGCTAATTAACACTGTATCCTTTTGTTTAATTACAGTCGGCAACAAAGTTTTTACTGCTTCAATATTTGCTGCTTCGACAACGATATCGATCTCTGATTGGAGAAAGTCATCCAGATTAGTAAATAGTTTCACACCGTATGCAGATTCCAGCAACTGGTATTTTTCTTTATTCCGTACGAATACACTTTTAATCCGTAAGTTTTCTTGTCGTTGAGGCTGATTAATTGTTTGTAATAAAAAGTTGGCAATCGCTCCTGCGCCAATTATCCCGATATTCATAGTTGTCCTCCTTTAAATCAAAGTTATGCTTTTATATAAATCAATAAGGTCGTCGGTATATGTCTCATCATATACTATTTTCAAAAAATATTGAAGAAAGGGAAACAATTTTGGCAGTTAAAAAAGACCTTGATAACCGTATCATTCACGGAAATCCAGGTCAGATTTTTCACCATTTGTAGTAGCAATTGCCCATTATCACTCATTCTCTAGTTCAAATTCATTAAGCATAATTCGTACTTCCTCCGTTGATTCTGTACTCATTAATTGATTTCTTAAATCACTTGCCCCGCGGAAACCTTTCACATATATTTTAAAAAACCGTTGCAGAGGTTTAAATGGACGATGCTCTAATTCTTTTGAATATTGGTCGAAAAGGTCTAAGTGCAGTCGTAACAGATTCAGTAATTCTTTACTACTATGTTCTTTCGGCGCTTTTTCAAAGGCAAATGGGTTTTTAAAAATACCTCTGCCAATCATCACCCCATCAACTTCGTATTGTTGAGCTAGTTGCAAACCAGTTTGGCGATCTGGTATATCTCCATTAATTGTCAAAAGCGTTTCTGGCGCCACCTCGTCACGAAGTCTTTTAATCTCGGGAATCAACTCCCAATGGGCAGCGACTTTGCTCATTTCCTTTCTAGTCCTTAAATGAATAGATAAGTTGGCAATATCCTGTTTTAAAATATGTGTCAGCCAGTCACGCCATTCGTCAATGTCCGTATAACCAAGACGAGTTTTCACACTTACTGGTATTCCACCAGCCTTTGCCGCTTGGATAAGTTCAGCTGCGACATCAGGGCGCTGGATTAACCCTGCCCCCATGCCATTTGATGTGACATTAGGAACAGGGCAACCCATGTTAATATCCACACCGCTAAAGCCAAGGTCAGCCATACCGATACTCATCTTCCGAAACTTTTCCGGTTTATCTCCCCAAATATGGGCGACAATTGGCTGTTCATCTTCTGTAAAAGCTAAACGCCCTCGAACACTTTGCTTCCCCTCCGGATGACAATAACTCTCACTATTTGTAAACTCTGTAAAAAATACATCTGGTCTTGCTGCAGCACTCACAACATGACGGAACACAACGTCTGTCACATCTTCCATCGGTGCCAGTATAAAAAATGGTCGCGGTAAATCCAACCAGAAATTTTTCTCCATATTAATTACAATTCCTTTCATAATTGGAAACTTGATTGTTTAAAGTAATAACTAATAAGCAAAACGATTTTGCTCCTTTTACACTTATACCATGCTTTAACAGTTTTTTTCAAATAGAGAATCAAAATAACCAAAGAATAAAAGTGGAAAAAATTTATCCACCAAGAACATTTTTTCTGTATCTTGTCCAGATTTTTTTGTTATAATCAGAAAAAAGGAGGTGATACGGATGGAGAAAATACTTCATTTGATCCTTGAAAAACTGGATGCATTGGATCAAAGAGTTAGCGGTCTTGAACAAGAACAGAAAAGACAAGCCGACCTGCTACATCAGCTCATTAATACAGTTGCAGCTACAAATGTGAAATTATCAGACACAAACTCAAGATTAGACAAACTCGAAGACAAAGTGGATGAACTTTCAGTTGATGTTAAGGAAATCAAAAATTCCATGGCTACGAAAAAGGATCTCGAATACTATGATCAAATGATTTCCGAACATTCGAGGGAAATCTATAAACTAAAAAATAAGTAATACACTCCATGGGCATACCTACAAATTTTATTTTCCCATAAAAAATTTCAAACCCCGATTCTTATGATATAAATCGGGGTTTTTGCGCTCAAACGAAAAAATTCACCGATGGCATTAGCCGCCTTTAAAAAATGACTTTATTTCTCAATGAATCATCTACAAAGTCAATAATTCCTGCCGTTATCGGTTTATCATCTGGAATCTCAGAACTCATTTCCTATTTCACCTTCTCTTCTTCTGCTCTTTTCAGTTCAACTTCATTTTTTACAATTTTCTCTCGCGCCACATTTGTAATTCTTTCCATATTTTCTTCTTGCTCTTTTTTTCTTTAGGTAAATTTTCTGTTAGTGACTGTGCTGCTTTTGCATGTAACATATTTGATGAAACAACCCATTTTTGACCAAAAATAAATGCAGAAGCAATTAGTCGAATAATTATCTTTGATTTTGTAAATTTCATATTATCACCTGTAGATGCATCAACGGTTTAGCCGCTGTTTGGTAGAAGAATGTTTATATCATTAGACGATGGAGGAATAAAAGAAAATATTACAGAGGGGCAAATTTGAAAATGGGATATTGAATGGTTTAGGATAATTATGGGTTGGTAAGTTTTTATTGGTGTTTCTACTTATAATACTGTGAAATTAATGGTTTTTTTAATAAATTGGAATTTTTCATATACATAAACAAAAAATGGTGATATAATTTAATTGGAACAACTTTGTGAGGTAATGAACAATTCGGTGAGAGAAGGACTAATAATTCTTAAGCTGAGAAAACAAATTAAGAAGGGGACATAAAAATGAAAAAAGTTGTTTTTTTATTTTGTTTAGCTTTAATGTTATCTACTTCAATAGTGTGAATGCTGAAGAAAGTAATTTTTATTCTGGTGATTTTAGTTCAGAAAAAGAATTAATATCATATTTAGATACTAATCAAGTTCCGTTAGATAAAATTAATTTATTAATCTATAAATCCAATAATGGCATAATTTGGGATTGTAACGACCCAGAAAAGCAAAAACAAATTCCATCTTCTTTTTATGAATTTCAAGTTGATGAATATACTGAAAAATATTTTAGATTTGAAGATGGTTCCTTTATTAAAATTTCACTTGGTGGGGGAGAAAAGGTAGATGTTACATACAAAAACATTTGCAATCTTTATCTAGCATTAATTAATAAAAAAGCCTATATTGCAAGTGAGTTGCCATTTTAGCTATGAAGACAAAAAAAATATACTTATTAGCTGCATTCTTAATAGTCGCTGGTGTTTTTATTTTATTATCATTAACTGCAAATAACAATAGAATTAATATGTATAGTATAGATACTGATTGTGAGGATATTTCAATTAATAATATGATTTTAATAAGTGCGGACGGCAATCTATATATTCCTGGTACTTATTCATTTGTAAATAAAAGTAATCACGAAATCACTGACGTGCAAATAAATTTACTAAAGGATAATGAATATTTATATAATTGGGTTTTTCAACTAGACTATATAAATTCAGTCGACAATGACCTTTTTTTGTTGTTTGAAGGTATTAATTTAACTAAAGACAGCGAAATACTAGTAGAAATTAACTATAAAGTTAACGGTAGGAAAAAGGAATTCTTAGAAGTAATTAATTTACAAGAGTCGTTAGTGAAGTATTGAACAAAAACTAATTATTTGTGAACAGAACACCTTATAGCCTTTAACTAAAAATATTTGCTAATCTCTAGCTATAAACTCTTAAGCAATCAATCATAATAGAGACACTATGAGAGCGCATTCATAGTGTCTCTATTATGATGTGTTTTATTTGAATCATGCCCCAGTATTTTCTTCCGCATTACGGTTAATCCCATCAATGACACTAATAATTTCCCGCAGATCATCAATATTATCTTTAAACTGCTCGACAATGTATAGCAGAAGATATGTTTTCATATTAAGAAAAAGTTCCCGCCCCCCACCGAGGTAATCTTTAAAGAACTGGAGGGTGGCAAAGTTTTTCGTATCCTCTTTATCGGAACATTTTATTTCAAAGCATCCTCCAATAATTTTGTAAGCTCTCGTTCCATTTCTGAAAATTCTTCATCGACTTTCTTTTTCTGTTTGTCTACAGATTCTTTTTTCTTAGCTTTGATTTCTTTCTCATATTCTTTAGTTAAGTTTTCCATATTTTTTATATATTCTTCTCTTTTCGCTAATACATATGACTCTATTTCTTCTTTCGCTTCATTTTTATTTTTCTCTGTTTCCTTTTTTACGATTTCATTTGCTTGTTTTTTCAGCGTGTCAAAATCATGATAAGTTTCTTGCATTGCATCCACACGGGCTTTATCTGTATATGTATCAAAAAAAGATACAATCTTATCAGCTAGCGGAGTTGCTGCAAGCACAGTAGTTGTAGTCATAAATATTAGAACAAAGGATGTTATAATTAGTAGTTTTTTTGATTTTTTAAATCTTTCCATTTTGAACCTCCATGATACTTTTTGTCGACAAAGATAAAAGTAGCATGAACAAGAGAGTAAACACAATGTTGTTTTACTGGATTGAAAGGAAATTACTGTAAACTATTGGAGTGAATTTACAAATTACTATATAAAATTTCACCAGAAAAAATTCATAATAAAAATCAGAAAGGTTGTAGAGTCGTATATTACTGTTGGACACAATGTTCTTCACTATGCTCCTGCATTAAGTTTGCCAATACACATGATTAGGTAGTCGCCGTATATAGCCTTCGCTTTTCTCTATTATTTTTCCTGTTCGAATGTCTCTAACTATTACATTTTCACGATAATCCGGATCTTCATACCACTCCGATAAATATAACTTATCATCATCCCGAAATAATACCGTCTCTGTTTTTCCAATTGCAATTTTCTTTTTTCTGGCCCAATAATTATAGGTTGTCGAGAGAATCGCTGTTTTAAATCATCCTCTTGACTAATAAATTATGCACAGTATATAATTTATACAAATCATACTTTTCATACTTACCCATCTAACGGAGGTGGAATCATGTCAAAACCAAAAGGCAAACACGCCTGGACTGTTAAAGTCGGTGAAAAAGGACAGATTGTAATTCCAAAAGAGGCTCGTGAGATATTTGGCATCTCCCCTGGTGACACATTAATTTTGCTGGGAGATGAAAAACAAGGCATCGCAATCCCTCCCAAGAATATGTTCACTACATTTGCCACAAAAATTTTTCGAGATACTATATCGGAGGCGGATGACGAATGAGTGCTATCACCATCAAAAATCTAACAAAAAAATATGGAGCAGTCACTGCTGTAGACAGCTTGAACCTAACTATTGAAAAAGGTGAGTTATTTGCCCTTCTGGGTTTGAACGGCGCAGGAAAAACCACCACCATTAAAATGCTCTCTTGCCTCATCCAACCGACCGATGGCGATGCAGTGTTGCTAGGTGATAGCATTAAGCAAAATCCGAACGCTGTTAAGCAAAAGGCAAACGTGTCCCCACAGGAAACAGCGGTTGCACCTAATTTAACCGTTCTCGAGAATTTGGAGCTTATAGCGGGAATTTACGGACAGAACGCAGAAGACTCAAAGAAAAGTGCAAAAACGATGTCGTTACATTTTGGTTTGAACGATGTACTTAGCAAAAAAGCCAAAACACTTTCAGGCGGTATGCAGAGACGACTTTCTATCGCTATGGCATTGATATCTAACCCACAAGTTTTGTTCCTTGATGAACCGACACTCGGGCTGGATGTTCTTGCCCGCCGTGAACTATGGGCAGCCATCAAACAACTTAAAAGGAAAGTCACAATAATTCTCACTACTCATTATTTAGAAGAAGTCGAGGCACTATCTGACCGTATTGGTGTGATGACGAAAGGTAGGCTCGTAGCGGTTGGCACCTCGGATGAGTTAACCGAGCAAACAGAAACCGCTAGCCTTGAAGACGCCTTTATCAGCCTCTCTGGAGGTGTACTATGAAGATTTTCCTATTTGCAGAGCGTAATACGAAAGAAATTCTGCGTGATCCAATCAATTTATTCTTTGGACTTGGGTTTCCACTGGTATTACTGTTCTTGTTTTCTGTTATCAATAAGGCAATTCCCGCCGAGGCAAATAATTCTATGTTCTCCATAGAAAATACTGCGCCAGGCATTGCCGCTTTCGGCACCGTATTCTTTGCACTGTTTTCAGGGATGCTTTTAGCAAAAGACCGAACTACATCGTTTTTGATGCGCCTTTTTGCTTCTCCTATGACTTCACTGGATTTCATTTTCGGATACACTTTGCCGCTTCTTGGGATGGCAACGGTACAGGGGAGTATTACTTTTTTAGCAGCAGCTCTACTCGGCTTGCCTCTATCCGTCAATACACTACTTGCCGTCTTCGTCGTGCTTCCTATCGCTATTCTATTTGTTGGACTTGGCTTACTATGTGGTAGCTTTTTAAACGACAAGGCTGTGGGTGGAATCTGTGGAGCACTTCTTACAAATGTTGCTGGATGGTTTTCCGGTGTCTGGATTCCACTTGACCTCATCGGTGGGGTATTTAAGAAAATTTCGGAAGTATTGCCCTTTTATCATAGCGTAGAAGCAGCTAAGCAATCTATCAGTGGTAACTTCACTGGAATAATGCCCCACCTTGCAGTTGTGTTGGGATACACGGTAGTATTCTACGCATTGGCAGTTATTGCTTTTCGACACAAAATGAGAGGCAATGAGATATGAAACCTCTTTATTAGTCAATTTCATTCACAAAATGCGATGAGCAACTTGTCTGATGATTGATTAAAGTCACGTCTACAATGACCATTTCACTATCAATTTCAAGTCCGACGATAGAACAAGCTCAAAAAACTAACAAGGCAATCTACGCAAATAAGAAAGTAGAGTGCCTTGCTTTTTATCAAATTGAGATTTGTTTTCTTTACCTATGATACCTTCTGTTACAACTCATTTAACCTATATTGACACACATCACAAGGCAGTCTTAAACTATGCCATTTTAAGAGTTATATGAAATTTTACAACGTTACCGACACACTCAGCCCATATTTTTCCTCCATGGAGTTCAATAATTCTTCTAGAGATTGCTAGACCTAATCCAGATCCTTCGATTTTTTGATTTCTTGACTTATCTAGTCTATACATTTTATCAAATATTTTTTCTAGTTCTTTACCCGCTATGTGTTCTCCAATATTTTGAAAGGTAATGATTAATTCATTTCCAATGTTTCCCATAAACACTTTTAATTTTGTATTCTCAAAACTATATTTTTCAGCATTTTTTATAATGTTTTCTAGAACTCTAACGATGCTTTGAACATCTATTTCACACCATAGCTCTTTTGATTTGCAGTCTATTTCTACTGAAATATTCCTTTCTTTTAATAAAGGTAAATGCGCTCCTACTATTTGGCTTACTAAGATCACCATATTAAAAGGTACTTTTTCTAAAATAATATAATCATTAGTAAGCTTTGTATACTCAAATAATTCATCAATTAAATTTTTTAACCCCTTGCTCTTCTCGTATGCTATATTTAAATATTCAATCTCCTCGTGATTATATGTTTTTGCATTTTTATTTAACAGTTCTAAGTAGCCAATTATAGAAGTCAGTGGTGTTTTCAAATCATGAGACATAGCAACAATTAAATCATTCTTCCCCTGTTCTATCTTCTTTTCTCTTTCATAGTTTTTCTTTAGCCTATCAGACATGATGTTAATCCCTCTTGCTAATTCTGTAATTTCATCATTTCCTTCCAATAATAAAGGTGCTAAATGGGTTTCGTTGTTTACTATTTTTACACTGCTAGTTATATACCGTAAATACTTCAGTCTTTTATTTATTCCAATAAGAAAAATAACTAGAAAGATTATAATCGGAACAATAATTAATATTAAAGAATATAGATTAAAAGCACTAACCATTTGGTTTGGTGGAAGTTCATTCATCTTTCCTACAACGAATTTGTTAAACATACTTCCAAGAAGGAGAAATATAAATGCACTTACTAACAAACCAGTTCCAACTAATATAATTAATTTAAATGCAATTTTATTTACTACTTTTTCCATCATATCTTATAGCCCACACCCCATACTGTCTTGATGAACTGAGGAGACTTTGGGTCTAACTCTATTTTTTGCCTTAGGTTAGTGATATGAACCACTATAGAGGTGTCAGATACAGCAAAATCCTCTTTCCACACAGATTCATATAGTTTTTCTACACTGAATACAATACCCTTATTTCTGGCCAAAGTTGCTAATATATCAAATTCCTTCGGTGTTAGCCTTACTTTCTCTCCTCTTACTATAACTTCGTGGGTATCAGTATTAATAACTAAGTCTCCAACCTCAATGATATTCTTATTTTTCGGACTATCATTCAATTTTTTGTATCTTCTCAGTTGTGCCTTAACCCTTGCTAATAGCTCCATTGACCCAAATGGCTTTGTAATATAATCATCAGCACCAACTGTTAAACCTTCTATTTTATCAAGTTCTTCTCCCTTAGCAGATAGAAATATGATCGGCATTGTATTCTTTTCTCTAATTTTCAAACAAGTAGCTACTCCATCTAGTCTTGGCATCATAATATCTAATATGATTAAATCATATTCATTTTTTTCCAGTAGCTGTAAGGCCTCTATCCCATCACTGGCAATATCTACTGAATAACCATCGTTTATTAAATATAATTTTATTAGTTTTCTTATACTGGCATCGTCATCAACGACGAGTATTTTATCCATTATATTTCCTCCTGTACTTTGCAATTTAGCACATACGCTGGTGGTATATTCCACATAACCTTTTTCCACTTAATTTCATTAAAATAGCTCTTTAGAAAATTTATTTTTATTAATGTGTATTGGAATGCAATGAACTCTCCTTGGCTAGTGAGTATCTCTTTTGTATTTTCCAATATTCTTTCAGATATATCTAGAGGAAGAGTAGCAAACGGAAGTCCTGATACAATATAGTCTACCCTTGTTGCACTATATTTCTTAAAATATTTTAAAGTATTTTCGGCACTATCATTTATTATTTTAACATTTCTTTTATGTCTATAATCCTTCATAAGTTGTTGATAAAAGCCTTTGTTATTTTCAAAAACTAAGAGTAGAGTATCTTCTCTCTTTCTTGCAATAAGCTTTTCTGTAAAAATCCCAGTTCCTGCACCGTATTCGATAATGCATTCACACTTTGAAAAATCAATATTTTCTATCATTTTTTCTGCAAGGTACTTACTACTAGGAGCTACCGCCCCAATAAACTGAGGATTTTTCATAAATTCTTTTAAAAAATTTAACATATAAAAATACCACCTTATCTTAAAAGTTCTTAAAAGTTATTCTAAGTAACACTGTTTAAGAAAAAGGACAGAAAACTATTAAGAATTATTAAGGTGGTGTTATTATAAAAAAAGCAAAAATACCAACTGCTACCAGCTGGCATTTATTAAACTTCATTTTCATTTCTATAATATTTTCTAATAATTTTTCTACAAACTAAACCGTTCAAGTATAAAATAAGTGTCGAATTTCATTATTTTGAGATTAAATATTTTTCTTTGAAAAACAGGCTAAGCTCACTCCATACATCGAATTTATTGCCATCTAAATCATAAAAAACGAAATTCCTTCCAGTATGACCTCTGTTTTCAATAGCGCCAACTCTAATCCCTTTACTTATAAAATCGTTATGTATACCTTTTAAAGCGTCTAATCCGTTTACTTCAAATGTTAGAGAAAAACGTTCCTCGCCATAAATATCAATAAAATTGGAACTTTGATATTCTTTTGATTTAACAAGAAAAAAGCTTTGGCTTGCCAAATTTATAATCGCTTTATCTTCATCTTTATAGCTTAAATCTGCACCTAACTTATTTACATACCATTCAGTGGAATGTTCTACATTTGTTACTGGAATATATGTAGTTCCGACTCTTAATAATTTCTCCTTCATTTAAAGTCTCCTCCCAAGTTCTGATAAACTAAATACTTCCAATTTTATAGAAAGTAATCTTTGTTCGATTATATCGGAAATTGAACCCCTTTTATTCAATGCTCTTTAATCTTTCCAGCCACTTCAATACAGAGCCACTCTTAAAGAAATCTAATAGTGCACCATCGCAAAAACGCTCGGCTCTTACAGCACCCATAATTAGCGCAAGAACACACTGTGCATTCAAGATTGAAACGTCCGCATTTTTCATAGATATTGAGTCCCATTCAAGTCCGTTATCTTCTAGAATATCTCTATAACTGGTTAGCTCCATATCTTTATTGCTTTCTTCAAAGGCATAAACATCACTGATAAAGTTATGTACCACTTCGGAATAATTTACAAAGGCCATCTGTATTGGATGCTCCTGTGTCCCTTCGTTCTTTTTATCAATAATCCATTCACCAATACTATCCGTCTGAATTAAAGGTATATATTTTGTCAAAATATCGTATTTACTCATCATCGTCCTCCACAACATCAATCTAACAATAAGATTTGAGCGAGAAATATCATAACCTTATTTAATAAGTATATCCGATATTATTTGTATCGCATCATATTGATTGTATGTAAATGAGTATTTTGCCCTTCCCTAGGTAAATCTAGTATTCTTTCATCAATGCCAATTGTTAAATAGTGTTTCCCAGCCTAGTATTTTATCTTGTAAAAAATGAAGGTTTGACGTCAATAAATTCACCCCTTTTATTAAAAAATGACATTCTTTTTAAATTTCATCAGGGCCAATTACATCATTACTTACTTCATTTCGTACATATAATACCTGTCCGCTCTTTTCAATATGTTCGATTAAATTTTGATTGGTTAACCTTTCAAAATGGACAATGTCAAAAAAATACGGAAGGGGATACACTTCATTTAACAAGTCGTCCAGTTCGAAAATGGTTTTATCGGTAACAAATTCACCCCGAATCGCAATATCGACATCGGAGCCTTTTTTATAGTTACCCATTGCCCGGCTACCATAAAGAATGGCACGATCAATTTCATCAAATTGATTTAATGCTTTTAAAATATAATCCATGTCTCGTTCTAACAATCCGTACATGTTAATACTCCTTTAAGAGCTTTTCGTATAGAGATTTAAATAGAGGAAAATACACTTGTTGAATATCCATAACGAACTTTTCCGTAAATTGCTCATCATATGGATGAGGCGTTAAATTGCGACTCGACAATGCATCTACCCATACATGTCCATTCTCAATAACTTCCATTTGATACGCTTGCTTAATCGTTTCCCTTGGACTTTTTACAATATATCCTTGCGCCTCTAAATAATCTTTCAACACTTTCCATGCTAATTCAAAAGTAATTTCAAAAAATTGAATAAGACCTGCTTTTTCAATTTCGGAAGTTAGTTTAACTGTGGAGTATTTTTCCAGTAATTGATATGATTTTTTAAAATTATCAAAGCGTTGTCTCCAACGAATTTCTTTTTGCGAATCCAACTTTTAATCCTCCTTTTCAATCACCTTATCTTTGAAGGAAATGACATCAAGCGACAATTCACTGGAAGCAACTTTATCCAAATGCCACCACCATTCATCAACTGGCTAGGTGGAGTGCGAAAAATCATACACTTTTCGGACATGTTCTACCATTTTTCCAGTCCAATACGCAGGCTTTGAGGCACTTGGAGTAGTCCCTGAATAAACCATTGCAATGTCTACACCCATATATCTTCATTATACCTATTAATACCCTTTTATTAAGCATTGAAAATATGCCGAAACTTCGCACTGGGCCTCTCTCAGACATGACTTTCCTACCGTGAAGCTAGATGTCATAAAAATTGGCATCGCCAGCCAAGGCTATCATGTCCGCCACCCCGTATAAAGTTTCAGGGTTCAATCTTTTATGCCTGTTTCGCATTATATCCAAACTTTACTCTTAGTCTTTTAAAGACTGCCCTATTCTTGCGTTGCTTAAAAGACAGTATATTTTTTGCTTTTACAGAACTATAAAATGGCTCATTCAACTCGACTACCACATAGCGATTAGGCTATTTCTATATTTTTCTAACAAATTAATCGTTAGCTGCTTGATTTTTCATATATTCTAAAAAGTGATTAATAGACTTATTACTCCATTTCTTACTATGTACCGCACGATGGCAATTTGCACATAGCATGATTAAATCTATCTCTTTCGTTACTCTTTCGCCCATATATAATGGCAAAACATGATGTGCTTCAATAAAATCAATTCCATACGATTGCTTAAAAGAGAAATGGCATGCTTCACAAAAAAGTCTGCCATTATTTTTAATAAATTCCCTCTTTGCGGAATTTACAATTGCTGTATTACGTTCAATTTGATAATGAATCCGTTGTCGTTTCATCCCTTCAACAGCCTTGTTTTCATCTGTCTTTTCACTGTTAAAACTCGTTACTTCCATTTCCTCAGTTTTCTTTATATATTTAGTAAATGCTGTATATAAGGTATCCTTTACTTCCCAAATAAATAATTTCTCTTCATAATAACCATTAAAAAAATGACTCCAGTACCGTTCCTTCTTACTTCTCCCCCTTCTATCTTCCACAAAAGTAAACCCGTTGTTTCTTAACTTCTTAACTGTTTGTGCCATTGATTTGTTATAGGCCTGATACGGACGTCCAGTTATTTCGGATATTTGTTTGGCAGATCCCTTACCATTCATTTCAAAAACTAAAACATAAAGCGCTTCAAGTAAGATGGGCGTAAAGCAATTATCCTCCTGCAACATTGCTAACCACTCGTTGACAGTATAAGTTTGCGCATTTGTGGGATAATAATTTAACTCCCTTCTCACATTAATCACCTACCTACCGTAAATTATTTATATTGCACAATAAAATTGATTAAGCAATCACAAAATCAATTAGTTTATTCATCAACCTGTCTTTTCGAACTAAACTTTGTACCTTTTCGCTTCGTACCATGCTCATCTTTCACATCATTACTCCTATTCCACTTTTTCAAGTTGCACCGCTTCCAATTGCTCTATTGAAATATTGCTGGATGATTATTTTCAGAACAATCATTTCACTTAGAGATTTATTTTCTGATTGTGCAATGGATTGGATAAGTTCCAGACATTAGCGACCTCAGCAAAGTTACCGAAAGAAAAATGCAATGTCAGGAAACCCTTTATTTATCAGTATTTTTAGCAGAGCTATTTATCCACCCTTGACATCAAGACAACACACTCAACGTGGCTAGTCTGCGGAAACATATCGACAGGCTGGATATATTGAACTTTATATTTTTTCGTTAGTTTGTTTAAGTCTTTTGCTAAGGTGGATGGGTTGCAGGAAACATAGACGACTTTTCTAGCGCCGGTTTTTAATATAGTGTCTAGTAGGGCGTCGTCACAACCGGCTCGGGGAGGATCGACGATGACAACATCTGGTTTCCAGCCTGCTTTTACCCATTTTGGCATGATATCTTCTGCTTTACCGACTTCGTAGCGAGCATTTTTTATACCGAGACGTTTTGCATTTTTCTTTGCATCTTGAATGCCTTCTTCTACCACATCCATTCCGCGTATTTCTCCTGCTTTATCGTTCAGCCAAAGACCGATTGTTCCAACCCCACAATAGGCATCGACCACTTTTTCTTTTCCAGTAAGTGCGGCAGTCTTTTTCACTTCATCGTATAGTTTGACGGTTTGAATGGGATTTAATTGGAAGAAGGCCCGAGATGACAGTTCGAAACTAATATCGCCGAGAACTTCTTGGATGGATTGTTCACCGTCTAGTTGTAATGACTCATCGCCGAAAATTAAGGAAGTTTTTTTCCCGTTAATATTTTGGACGATTGACTTTACTTCTGGCAGTCGTTTTTGAATTTCTTCTACGATTAAATGCTTTTTCGGAAGTTCTTTTTTTGTAGTAATTAAAACCACTTGTACTTCCCCTGTTCCAACGGCTACACGGGCTACAATAGTGCGGACGAGCCCTGTTCGTTTCCGTTCGTTATACACCGAGATTTGTAAGTCACTTAGTATATCTTTTACTACCCGGACAGCTTTATTTGTTGCTGGGTGCTGAACGATACAGTTTGGGATATCGATAAGTTTATGGGAGTTCATACTATAAAGACCGGCTATATAGTTACCTTTTATTTCCCCGAGTTGAAATTGTGATTTATTGCGGTACAGCCACGGATCATCCATTCCAATCGTTGGGCGAATATCCAATTTCTCAATAGTTAATTTTGTATGCCGCTCCAATGCTTGAATTAATATATCCCGCTTTTCCACAAGTTGCTGTTTATAATCTAGATGCTGTAATTGACATCCACCGCATTCATAATAGATCGGACAAGGAGGATTAATTCTGTGTGAAGACCTTTTGCGAATACGGATGATTTTGGCCTCTGCAAAATTCGGTTTAATATTTGTCGCCTCGACTAACACTTCCTCCCCAGGTAGAGCCCCTGGCACGAAGACGACACTTCTTTTGAAATAACCAACACCTTCCCCATTGATTCCTAAACGCTTGATTGTAATTGGGAATACTTGGCCTTTCATAATTGCAATGTTTGTTGTTTTTGCCATGTTCTTTTCTCCATCTTAAAGAGTATATTTATAAAGAATTTTACTATAGTAACGTCAGAAAACAAAATATTTTTGAGAAAAGACTGGTGGGATAGTGATTTCACAGAAACAGATTATCCATGGTAGAGAAAGTATGATAAATTGGTATGTTGAATAGTATGTCACAATATTATCGGAATTTGTTGAATACAATCACTAAGTTAAAATCTGTCTTTTCTGGTAAAATTTGTAATAAAATGGATGGGAAAGGAGTAGGTGCCATGGGGAATTTTTTTGCGGTTTTTTGGTATTTTTAACGTCACTATTCTTTTAGGAGGTGTTTTTGGAGGGTTTGTAAAATTAATTTACAAACTATTCGGTATTAATATCGATGATACTTTTGGCGCTTGGATGGTAGGGGTTTCCATCTTAATTTTACTCTTTATTATTTATAAAAATATTTTTAAGTTTTCTTTAACCGAAAAAGCGACTAGCGGTTTATCAAAAGAAGTTACTTATATACTATCCACATTAGCTGTCCTAATGTTAGTTTGCGCACCTTTTATCAAGTAGTACAACGAATAATAAAACTAGTTGGCAAATGGATAAGGAAAAACAATTCGGAACGATAGGTGCACTTTGGTTCATTATGAATAGTTATGTCGAAATTGGCACTACTTCCAGCACTTTTAAAAAAACATTTGGTAAGTGTGGAAGGCTGGTGAAAAAAGGTCTGGGTTCACAACGTTTGGAACACTATATATTGTTTTAGGTGCTGTTTCTATTGTATTACTTATTATCGTCTTGTTAAAAATGAAAAAGAGTAAATAACGTCATTGAAAAAAGGGCTGTTGATTGAATGCGCTAGTCATCCGTATTTGGGTTACCTAGCTCTCTCGCCAGCCCGTTCTTTTATTGTATCCATTTGGAGTGCTTTTCCTATGATTAATAAATGATTTTTTCCTTCCCTAACTGCTGCTCTAGTAAATAATCATTTAAGCTTGCAAATCGGTAGCCACGTTTTTTCAAGTCTTGTATCGCTTTTTCTAACGCGTCCGCATTATCCTTTGATACCGTATGTAATAAAATAACTGCCCCAGGATGAATCTGTTTCATTATTTCATTATATGCATATTGCCAACCTTTTTGCTGATTCACATTCCAATCAACGAAAGCAAGCGACCAAAACACATGGATATAACCAGCATCTTTGGCAACTTTCAATGTTCTTTCACTAAAAATTCCCCTTGGTGGTCGTAAAAAAATCATTTCCTTTTGACCAGTTATTTCTGCTGTTTTTCGCTTCACTCGATTTAATTCTTCCTTTAATTTGTCATCACTTACTTGGGTAAAATCAGGATGACTCCACGAATGATTACCGACAATATGACCTTCATTTACCATCCGCTTTACTAAATCTGTTGCCGACTCTAAATAATGGCCTGTCACGAAAAAGGTCGCTGGTACCTTTTCTTTTTTTAATACATCTAAAATTTTTCCTGTATAACCATTTTCATATCCATTATCAAAAGTTAAATAGACAACCTTATCCGTTTGGTTTGCTTTGTAAAAAGCACCGTATTTTTTTAATAAAGCATCGTAATTAGCTCCCGCTTCTGGTGGTACTTCATTTCTTGCCTTTTTAAATCCCCAATGTATTTGAGAATTAGATACTGCATAAGTGTGGGGACTTAAAAGAAAGACAAAACTAACTAACATGCTAATAAGAAACAATGGCTTTTTTATCATTAACTACATCCTCTCATTGTTTTCCCTTAGTTTTTCTGTAATAGGAAAAAACATGCTTGAAAAAAATTGACAATATATATATGTTCATTAGCGCAAATTCCAAACAAGCTTTAGCATGCAGTTACATATGCATTATGAAGAGTGAAAACAGAAAAAGTTTCTCTCACAATCACCACAATAGCCTCTTATAAAAAGAAAAGTCGAGATCACAGTTCTCGACAGATGTACCACTTCTAAATTTGGAAAATCCTTATATACCTTCTTTCATTTGTTGCCATCTTTCATCAAGCTCATCTAGCATCGAAATAAGCCGATCAATATCTTGCAAATCCACTTTTTCAGGTTCCATCATTTCCAAAGTTTGTAAAATTCGCTCGAAGCGTTCTTGTAACGTTTGTAATTGGGTTTCGCGATTGTCAGACAAAAAAATTACTCCCTTCAAAATATAACTGTTTATATTATACACTTTGATGTAGAAAATAAAATAGATGTTTCACAGCGTACTGAAGGGGGGATAACGGTTAGTAGGCTCGATACTCATTTTTCTTCAAAATGTATTTCACAACAAAGCTAACAGACATATCAACTTTCCACAAAATGGGGACATATCGACTCTTTGGTGTCATTCTGCGATTATTGTTTTATCTAGGTACTTCAATGGCTGAAAAAGTGAAAGATACATGGTCTTGAACTGGTATCCAAGCACCAATCCCTTGGGATGTCACATTTTTCACTTCAATCGTTCTTTTTCCACCTTTTAATTTTATATATACTTCGCCATAAGTAACGGTCCCTTTTTCATTTATCGCAGGTGAATACGCATCAAGATATCCGAGTTTCTTTTTTGGGATATTGTAATATTGATCTTTCTTCGTTCCAGCGCCAATAATTGTTTCAAAGGATAAAGGCAAATTTGTTTTCTCTGTTGCTTTTAACAGCATCATTTTTTTTACGTCATTCGCATTTGGAATTTTTGCTGTTAAACCACCACGAACGGTTTTTTGTGTTTCTTGAACAAAATGAATTTTATAAGGGCCATTTCCACCACGGTTATCATGGAAATTCGTATTAATTTTTTGGTATTCCCAGTTTGGTGATGTTTCCTTCGATTCATAGTTTAACGGCCAATTGCCAAGGTAAATAGTGGCTTTATGGCCAATTGCTAAGAAAGGCTTATTAATGGAAGTTTCATTCAACATTAGAATTAAGTTAGGATTCTCAATTTTAATTTCAGAAGTTTCTAGCAACTCCTTTGTTAATTCACTAGGTTGTAATTGTGGTAAATCTTGGGAAGGATTTGGATATGTATTTTCCTTTGCAATATTCATGACAGAACTTGGAATTTTATACTTAGTAGCTGCATCTTTTTTGTCACTACCCTTTGCGAAAGAAACTCCAGTCATTAAACTAAATAGCAAAATCAACAGAACGACACCTACATATTTCTTGCGATTTTTAAACATACGGATACTCCTTCCATTCTATTGTTCCTGCATAGTTTTTTCAAACAGCCGAATTCTTATCCAAAAAATTTTTCCGAAAAAACTTTTTTAAAATTAGAATATTGACAAATTATCATTAATAAAAATATATTAATCACGTCGGAGAGGAGGAACCTTATCGTACGACTTTTGTAAGAACAACTATTTAAAAAGGACTTATTTACATCTTACAAAAGGGGGTATGCGATTGAAGTAATTTATTATTTTAATACAATATTTTTCCTTAAAAAGTGATAATCATTATGCAGTAATCAAATACATGAACCGAAAAATTCTAAAAGGAGGGGGATAGACTAATTTCCTTTATAAAAAATAAATATGTATTATAAAAAACCGAGTGTTCCCTAAAAAGGATTCACTCGGTTTATTTAGTAACTACGAATAAAAATGGTAAAATGGTTTCTTCTCCGTATTAATACTATTTACTTTATAACTTCAAAAGTTTCTACAATGTTAATACTCCCTTCAACTGATTGAACCATTGCACAGTTTTTTCGTGCTACATGGAGTGCTTTTTGTACTTTTGTTTCATCTACATTTCCTTTAATGATAAAGTGAAGTTGGATACCCTCAATCCTATTGGCATGTTCGGGATTACGCTCCACCTCTGTTTCCATTTGAATATCCTCAAACGGCAAGCGCATTTTTTCTAGTACTTTCCTTAAAACTCCGCCACTGCAAACGGCAATGGACGACACAAGTAGTTGGTATGGTCGAAATCCATGTTCGTCGGTACTAGAAATATGTAGTGGACCATAAGGTAATTCCGTATAGAAACCGTTCTCCTTCATAATATACTTCATTCTCTCCACCTAACCTTTCACTTTATCGATATATTACAAGTATATTCTTTTTGTTGCAAAATAGATGCATTCATGCTTACTATTTATAGAGTAAGACTTGGAATATCCACAAGTAAAAAATGTTACGAATAATAGAATACAAACATCATAGGAGAAGAAGATGAAAGGATTAAACTTTAGATTCTGGATTTTAGTTGTAATTGTTAGTATTTCGGGATTTTCACAAGGAATGTTGCTTCCACTAATTGCGGTTTTATTAGAAAACGCCAATGTTCCTTCCCATATAAACGGACTCCATGCGACAGGGCTATATATAGGGGTTTTATTAGCTTCTCCGTTAATGGAAGCTCCCCTTAAAAAATTTGGTTACAAACCGTTAATTGTTTTTGGCGGACTCGCCGTTATTATTTCCTTATTTTCCTTTACTTTAACTGATTCCTTGTTAGTTTGGTTTTTTTTACGCTTACTTATAGGTATTGGCGACCATGCATTACACTTTTCAACTCAAACATGGATAACTGCATTTTCCCCAATACATAAACGTGGGCGAAATATATCGTTATATGGGCTATTTTTTGGGGTCGGCTTTGCTGTTGGACCTTTAATGACAAGATTTATTGCCATTGACCCAGAACTGCCTTTTATCATTTCCAGTATATTTAGTCTGCTTGCATGGTTAACTGTATTTTTTTTAAAAAATGAAATTCCTGAAGCAGCTGCGTCGGATGTAGAAACATATTCACTTCGTTCGACTTTTTCTAGATTTACACAAGTTTTTAAATTTGCTTGGGCTGCCGTTCTTCCAGCCTTTTGTTACGGAATTTTGGAAGCTTCCTTAAATGGTAACTTTCCTGTTTATGCATTAAGAATTGGAATGGATGTAGATGCATTATCCATTATTTTGCCAGCCTTTTCTGTCGGTGGCATTATTTTTCAATTGCCATTAGGGTTATTAAGTGACCGATATGGGAGACGTAACATATTATTATTTATTATGTTCTTTGGTGCCGCAAGTTTTATTAGTGCAGCAATTTTTGAACAATCATTTGTTTTGTTAACATTAACTTTTTTCATTGCAGGAATGCTTCTTGGATCGACTTTCTCATTAAGCATTGCTTATATGACAGATTTATTGCCGAAACAGTTATTACCAGCTGGGAATTTAATGATTGGTATATTTTTCAGCATTGGCAGTATTATTGGCCCATTTTTAGGTGGTATCTTCATCCAATATTTACAACAAATCAGTTTCTTTTACTTCATTAGTATTATGTTATTTTTCATCTTTATCGGCTTATTGCTCTTTAAGATTCAAAAATCAGTGGATCATAGCTTTAATATTTGACGAATAGCAGTGTATTTTTACAGGAGGCAATTCTCTTTATGGAAGGGATTGCCTTTTAAAGTTTCTTCGAGTAGAGGAAAACCTATTTTTCACCTTTGCAACACTGTTTATAATTATTATAATTACTTATTTAAAATTATTATAAATTATACTTCCCTTTTAATTATCGTTATGTTACAATGATAATAGCTTAATAAAATATTGATAAATCAACACTTTGCTGTCATTTCAATTGACAGCTTTTGCATTTTATAACAGTGTTGAGGATGATTTTTATTCTCAATTAGATAAAAATTAGGGGGAAATAATATGGAAACGAATGTGAAGGTTGGGGAGAAATCATTTCATAAAAACTCTAGTTTCTCGGAAAATCTGAAAAAAATGGAACCGTATTTGGAACTCGGTGCTGCCATTTTAAGCGGGGTATTAATCATTATAGGCTGGGTACTAGCCAAATATGAACTGCAAACAGCATCTGTCATTACTTACCTATTTGCCTTTATCATTGGCGGATTTGCAAAGGCACGAGAAGGAATATTAGATACCATTGAAAATAAACAACTTAACGTTGAATTGTTAATGATTCTTGCCGCCATCGGATCAGCAATTATCGGCTACTGGAACGAAGGAGCTATTTTGATATTCATATTTGCCTTAAGTGGTGCGATGGAAACATATACGATGAGTAAGAGTAGTAAAGAGATTTCTTCATTAATGCAGCTGCAACCAGAAGAAGCATGGCTTTTAAAAAATGGAATAGAAAAAAAAGTTCCTGTGGAACAATTACAGATTGGTGATGAAATATTAGTAAAACCAGGTGAGAGAATACCAGCAGACGGAATCATCATAAAGGGACGTACGAGTATTGATGAATCTGCTATTACTGGCGAATCTTTACCGGTAAATAAAACGTTAAAAGATGAAATATTTGCAGGAACAGTAAACGGTACAGGTTCTATTACTGTAGAAATTACAAAAAGAAGTAACGAAACTCTATTTCAAAAAATTATTGAATTAGTACAAAACGCGCAAAGTGAAAAGTCTCCGTCGCAACAATTTATTGAACGTTTTGAAGGAACGTATGTAAAAATTGTCCTATTAGTAGTTGTATTAATGATTTTCCTACCCCATTATGCGCTCGGATGGAGCTGGACAGATTCATTTTATCGAGCAATGATCTTATTAGTAGTTGCTTCGCCTTGTGCCTTAGTCGCATCCATTACGCCAGCAACTTTATCTGCTATTTCTAACGGCGCTAGAAAAGGTATTTTGTTTAAAGGCGGTGTCCATCTGGAAGCATTAGGAAACTTACAAGCAATTGCCTTTGATAAAACTGGAACATTAACGAAAGGAAAACCGGAAGTTACTGATTTTATCGTTAACGAAAAAGTGGACAGAAAAGAGATTATTCGTATCGTTGCCTCGATTGAAAATCATTCTAACCACCCGCTAGCTCAAGCGATTGTCCGGTACGCGCTTCAGAAGCAGCATGTAACATTAATGGAGCCAGATTTAGTGGAAGATGTTAGTGGTTGGGGAATTCGTGCGGTAGTGAACGGAGCAGAATGGAAACTCGGGAAACAAGACTTTGTCAATACTAGTAGTGCCGCACAATTAATCGATGATGCAAAGAAGTTGACTACAGAAGGAAAATCCATCGTTTTTGTTCAAAAGGAAAATGAAGTCATCGCCTTGATTGGTCTTAAGGATATCGTCCGTGAAGAAACGATAACAGCGATCCAGCAATTACATGAATTAGGGATCATTGGGTTTATGCTTACAGGGGATAACAAAAATACCGCAAATGCCATTGCGAGCGAAATTGGACTGAAAGAATATATTGCGGAATGTCTTCCGGAACAAAAAGTGCATGAAGTTCAAAAAATAAAAGAAAACTTTGATGTTGTTGCGATGGTTGGTGATGGAATAAACGATGCTCCTGCGTTAGCAACAGCAAATGTAGGAATTGCTATGGGAGAAGGTACAGACGTTGCATTAGAGACAGCCGATGTCGTATTAATGAAAAATGATTTAACAAAAATAGCTAGTGCAGTAAAGTTATCCAGAAAAATGAACCGAATTATTAAACAAAATATAGTATTTTCCATCTCCGTCATTATGCTATTAGTTGTTTCTAATTTTCTCCAATTTATCGATTTACCATTCGGTGTTATCGGACATGAAGGAAGCACTATTTTAGTTATTTTGAACGGATTACGACTTTTACGTGGAAACTAGTTAGCAAAATGAAATCACTTAAACGTTTGGAGAGAAGTTCTTTCCAAACGTTTTTTCTTGTACCTTCTGAAAATAGATTGACTAATGAATGGAATTAGACATGATTTATTTGGATCTTCCAGAGCACTTTCATCCTTATCCATATCATTCACTTACACGTTCAACAGTGTTTCCTATCATCATCTTCACCCAATATTGCATTAATTTCGCCACCCATAATTAAAATAACTCCAGACAGGTAAAACCAAATCATTAAAACGATAATTGCACCGAGACCACCATACGTACTCGTATAATTGGCAAAATGATTTACGTAAAAAGAAAAACCGATAGAAACCGCCATCCAACCTATTGTTGAAAAAATGGCACCTCGAAAAGCGGAAATACATTTTATTTTTTTGTTCGGAGTAAATAAATATAAAAAACTGAAAACGATAAATAAAATAATCGAACTGACTCCCCACCGTAACGTGTTCCATATTTGTAAAAATTGTTCGGTGAACCCAAATTTAGAAAACAAATAAATTCCAATGTGTTTTCCAAAAACAGGTAATAAAAGTGCAATTAAAAATATGAAAATCATTGCAATCGTTAATATAACGGATAGCCCGCGAACGATTAAAAACGGTCGGTTTTCCTTCACATTATACGCACGATTCATTGCTCGGACGATGGCATTCATTCCATTAGATGCAGACCATAATGTTCCAATTATCCCTAACGATAAAATTGTCCCATTTTGACGTGACATAATGTCCGTTACATTCGTTTGGATGAATTGTATAGCATTTCCTGGAGCAAAATCTTGTATAAAATAGATGATATCCTCTTCTGTTACTGGTAAGTATGGGATAATGGAAAACAAAGTAATTAATAAAGGGAACAGTGATAATAGGAAGAAATAAGATAACTGTGCTGCCAATCCAAAAATATCATGGTTGATAACTCGAAAATATAATGTTTTTAAAAAAGAAAACAAGTTTTGCTTCTTTGTCATTCTTCCTCACCATCCCTTTACGAATCGACCTATTCATTGCTGTACCAAGCTTCCGACCTTCACGTCAAGCAACCGAATTATGGATTACTTAGTTTATCACTAAAAACGGAGTTGCTATTTTTGATAGCTAAAAAATGAATGTATTTATTAATGTGCGTCGTCTTTACCTGTTTTATTACAAATGGTGGCTATATAATTGAAACAAAAGCCATTTCCTCATTGATCATTTCATTAAAACTTCTTTCGTCTCTTCTATTGTCGTTTTAGTCGCAACCCCAACCTCCTTTAATTCCTCCGCTTTTTCCGCAACAAACCGAACATCTTCACTTATTTCCTCTATAGATTGGCGAATACTATCTATTTTTGCCTGAAATTGTTGAATTGTTTGCTTCGGATGACGTACTTTTTCCGCTACATTATCGTATATTTTCTTCGACTGTCTTTTCACTGCCACCCTCGTATCTTTATCCAATAAAGTCAAAGCTCCTCCGACAACTGCACCGATTACCATTCCTTTTAAAAGCTTATTTTCACTCATTTTGTCCACCTCTATTTCAATCACTTTTTCTATTCTTGACAAAAAAGGATTATATCCTTTCCTTCTCCCTTATGTACTTTAATAATTCGTGACAACCCTGCTCTATTAATTGATAAACTTCTTGAAAATTACCAGTATAATAAGGATCTGGCACATCTTGTCCTTTTGATTCCGATACAAAATCAAGCAATTTATAGATACGTGCATTTGAAGATTTTTTCCATCCGTTTATTCCTTTTTTATTTTCATCATCCATTACAATAATATAATCAAATTTTTCCAAATCAGACGCATCTATTTGTCTCGCGGTAATTCCCTCTGAAGATATATTGTTCTCAGCCAATATTGCTAATGTTCCTCGATGAGGTTTTTCTCCTACATGCCAGCGCCCTAATCCAGCCGAATCAACCGAAAATTGATCAGCTAAACTTTCCTTTCTAAGCAAATCTTTAAACACAGCCTCAGCCATTGGAGAACGACATATATTTCCAAGACAAACAAAAAGGACCCGAATCATATGGACACCTCCCGACAAATAGTTTGTATTAAACGCAAATCACGTTCCTACTATTATTCAACCATGTTTTCATGAATATTGAAAGTAGTACATAATGAGTTAGTAAAAAGCGAGGAAAAAGTAAAACAACGAAAACACTACAACCAAACATTCATTTTCGAATGTAGAAGTTACATGCTTCAACCATGCTTTTTTATGATATAATATGTTAACAAATTTAATATAGGTAAAGAACGAAAAAAAGGTAAATGAACGACTGCGGAAACCTATATAGAAAGTGGAGGAAACTAATGGATCTATCTGTAAAAAGTCAAGAAAATATGGAATATATGGTAAAGAAAATTTTAGAAAAGCTGAAGATCATTAATTTAGATGCGGTAAAATCTTCTCAAATATCAGAGGAAAAATATGATGACGTGTTAGAAATATATTACCACGTTATGAAACGAGACATTTTTTCCCCTAGCGAAATGCAAGCCCTTGCAGAAGAATTGGGCAACTTAAGACAAGTAAAATAGTGTTGAGAAAGGATTCTGAATCCGGTTTTTCTCGCTATTATCTTTTTAAACAAAGATTAAATTAAAAGGCTTCCCTGAAAATACAGCTATTATCAGGGAAGCAAAAAAGAAAAAGGTAACACTCCTACAAATTAATGGACTGTTACCTTTTTTTGCAATTCCTCTTACTACTTTCTTCTTATTCGAATGGCAGCTTCTAGGAAAATAATCCTTTTATTACTCTCCATCTTGATCTGTTAATATAACCGGACCATCTTTCGTAATAGCGATGGTATGTTCATATTGGGCAGAATATTTCCCATCTATCGTCCTAGCTGTCCAGCCGTTCGTATCCATTTTCGATAAATAGGAACCAACATTTACCATTGGTTCGATTGTGAAGACCATTCCCTCTTTAATACGAGGTCCTTTTCCAGGCAATCCATAGTGAGGTACATCGGGCTTTTCATGTATTGATGCTCCTATCCCGTGGCCGATGAAGTCTCTGACTACAGAAAAACCAGTTTCTTCCACGTATTTTTGAATTGCGTGCCCGATATCGCCAATCCGATTTCCAACTTTCGCTTGTTCAATTCCTTTATAAAGGGCTGTTTTTGTTACGTCTAATAATTTAGCAGTTTCATCACTGACTTCACCGACAGCATAAGTCCAGGCAGAATCGGCTAATGCTCCATTTAAATTAACTACCATATCAATTGTCACAATACTTCCTTCTTTTAATGCTACTTTACGAGGAAATCCGTGGCAAATTTCATCATTTATACTTGCACATGTTGCATACTTATACCCTTTATAACCTTTTTGTTCAGGAGTTGCACTATGTTTTTTCAAAAACTCCTCAACAAATTCCTCTATCTCCCAAGTAGTTATTCCTGGTTTGATTAATTTGGCGATTTCTTTATGACACGCAGCCAATACTTTCCCTGCTTCTTTCATTTGTTCAATTTCTCGTTCTGATTTTAACACAATCATTTAACACACATCCTTCTAGTCGAGCTATTAAATATCATTCCATTCTTACATTGTACTATTAATAAAAAAATTGTTCTAGTCAGGCTGAATTTATGGCACACAATAAAAATTTGTTCAATAACATGTTCTTAATATGGAACATATAAATATTTATATGATATACTATAATTAATATATTATTAATATACAAGGTGTGTGAGCATAGTTGATCGGTGAAAGAGTGAAAAACTTACGCCAACAGCGGAAAATGTCTCTTTCTGAACTTGCAGAGAGGGCCGGTGTTGCCAAATCATATTTAAGTTCCATTGAAAGAAATTTACAATCTAATCCATCTATACAATTTTTAGAGAAAATAGCTACCGTCTTAAATGTTCCAGTTGAGTATTTTTTACATCCTGAAGATGAAACAATGAATGAACTTGATCCGGACTGGCTAATGATTGTGAAAGAGGCAATGAATTCAGGAGTTTCCAAAGAACAGTTTAGAGAGTTTCTAGAATTTAATAAATGGAGACTAAATAATAAATAACCCTTTTGAGGGGAAACAAAAAAAATAAGCATTTTTAATGCTTACTATGCTTTCGGGGTAATTTAATTTAATCGCCCCTTTTTTTCTCTTTTAAAAACGCTAGTATTTCATCTTTAGAGATCCCCATATCCAATGCTGTTTTAATTAACATGACCCATTCTAAATCTATTTTCCCCTCAACTTCAAAAACTTGCATGACTTTCCTCCCTACTCCCCAACTTCAACAGGCCTTTAATACTTTGGCACTATCTTCATTATAAACGTTTTGAACTAGTTATTTTGTAAAAAAATGTTGAATAAATTAATTTTCTTTCTACATTAACTCACAAAAGTTGACATATCACAACAGCAATCGACTAATTTCACGGTTTTATTCTAATTTTCCTCATATATGAAATCACCCCATTTAACATCATATTAAATAGTTCACTATTTAGAACTAAAAATTATTTTTACAAGTGTAATTTATACTATAAAGAACAGACGAAAGTATGATTTTTATGTAGTTTCTTTGATTTTTAGCTTTAAATCTATATCATTGTTCGTTATAATGTACATATCAGGACGTCTAGGTGTTCTTTATAACATATTTAACTTTCGACTTACTATTTTAACGGAAAGGAGTGAAACTATTGGTTGGAGAAAAGGTGAAAATTTTAAGAAAAAAACACGGCTATTCCATTACTAAATTGGCCAGCTTAGCGGATGTCTCCAAGTCGTACATTAGTTATATTGAGAGAGGAATTCAAACAAAGCCTTCACCGTACATCCTTTCTAAGTTAGCGAGAATTCTTCATATCTCCGTTGAAGAACTAATGGATGACACGAAAGGTTATAAAAAAATTGACCAAGAATGGATGAACTTGCTTATTGAGGCTGTAGAAAATGGATTAAACAAGCAAGATTTCAAAATTTATATTGACTATATGAAATATAAAAAAGAAACGAAAGAACCTTTTAACAAGTCGAAGTAATTCTTCCAAAAAAAACAGAACAAACAAATAAAAAAAGGAATCGGCCGTATAAGACAAGCGCGGATTCCTTTTCGTATAGTAGAAATTTATTATTCCCAACCTTTGTCAGAAGGTTAAAATGGAAGCAGTAAATGGATAATTCAACATTAATCTCCATACCCATTCACAACAACATCTAATTTCCCTGTATCAGGATGGATAACAAGTCCATGAACTGGAACATCTTTCGGTAGCAGTGGGTGATTTTTTATTACCTTTACACTTTGTTTTACACTGACCTCTACATTCGCAAAACCTGTTAACCATTCTTTCATGGATATACCAGCTGTATTTAAAATCGCCAATGTCTCTTCTTTTATACCTCTCGATAACATTTTCTCTTGTATTACTTCACTATCTAGTTTAGACATTCCGCAGTCATGATGACCAATTACTAACACTTCTTCTGCCTTTAACTCATAGACGGCAACTAAAATACTCCGCATCATACTACCAAATGGTTCCGTTAGTATCGCACCTGCATTCCGTAAAATTTTTGCATCCCCATTTTTCAAATTCATTGCTTTCGGTAATAGATCTAACAACCTGGCATCCATACAGGTTAAAATAACCATTCGTTTATTAGGGTATTTCGATGTTGTGTAACCCAAATAATGTTGTTCTTGAACAAATTTCTCATTATAATCCATTATCTCATTTAAAATTGTCAACAAACCCACCCCATTACATAAATACTTTCTAAGTTATTTTACAATAACCGCCGTACCAGTTGCTATACACATCATCATACCTTCTCGTAATGTTTCAAAATCCAAGTCTACACCAATTACTGCATTCGCCCCTAGCTGTCTTGCTTTCTCTGACATTTCACGTAAGGCAATTTCTCTGCCTTCCGCTAATTTACTTTCATAAGCACTACTGCGTCCACCAATAATATCCGTTACACTCGCTAAAAAGTCACGAACGACATTAGCACCCATAATTGCTTCACCAGACACTACTCCAACATAGCTTTCAATTTCTCTTCCTTGCAATGTACTAGTTGTGGAAATAATCATTTCCATCCCTCCCATAATTTAATAATTCCTATACGTAAAAGTGAGCAAAAAGATTCAATCCTAATGCATACAAATTTTACAACCTTACATACTCGGTGTTATTCGTCTATTTTTTACGTATCCTAAAACTAATACAAGGACAGTGATGATAATTGTAAAAATATACGTAATTGCTCCATGTTTTATATGTAGAATTTCTAAAATTTCTTTATCACCAATAATCATTCCGCCTGCAGTCCATGCTAAAATTCCTGAACCGATATAAGCAATCCACGGAAATCTTTGCAATCCTTGAACAATCAGTTTGGATCCGAAAATCATAATGGGAATACTAATCATAACCCCTATAGCGATTAAGGAAATATGTCCGTTCGAAGCACCCGCAATCGCCACTACATTATCTAAACTCATTACTGCATCTGCAACGATGATTGTGCTAATCGCTTGCATAACCCCGTCCTTCGCTTTTATACTAGTTGCTTCCCCTTCATTATTTACTAATACTTTATAAGCAATCCAGAGGAGCAACATGCCACCAAAAAAATGTACAAATGGGATTCCTAAAAGAAGAGCGATAACCGCTGCAAAGAAAATTCGTAAAACAATTGCGCCTCCTGTTCCCCAAACAATTGCGATATTGCGCCTATTTTCAGGAAGCCTCCTCGTTGCCATAGCAATAACAACGGCGTTATCTCCAGATAATATAATATCAATTGCAACAATCTTTAATAATGCGATTATCCCTGCTGCTGATAGGGATACTGCTAGACCTATTTCCACTTTAACTCGCTTCCCTTTCCAAAATAATCTTCATTTAAATCATACATTTAATATTACCACTATCTTTTTTTCAGCAGCAAACAATTTTTTCTATTAAATTGAGAACCATATTAATATTGAATGTTTTTTCTAGTAATTAGTGTAAAAGAAATACCAAGTTTTTTACAAATAGTTAAATAATGCATCAACATTACTAATACAGCTCCAGCATTTAAGCCTACTATTACACCATCCATTTGCAAACTAGGTTGTGCTCCTAAAACAAAAATTAATACGAACGAAATAAGATGTGACCAAATATTATGATAAAAAGCATCTTTCACTAATCCCATACCAATTAAAAAAGCTTGAAAGGGAATGGTAAAGTAATGCAATAAAAAATATGGCCATAATAATTGTAAATAGTAGGCCGCCGCTTTAGATGGCACAAACAAGTTCGTCAACGGTTCTGCAAAAAAGTAAAACACAAAACAGGCTGGAATACCGTAACTAGCAGTAATTAGAATTACTCGTTTTAAAAGTAACAATAAACTATTTTTGTCTTTTACTGCATAAGCTTTAGAAACATTAGGGATAAGTACAGTCATTAATGAATGAGCAATAAACGCTGGAAAGAAACCAATCGCCATCGCCACACCGGCCACCATTCCAAAATGCTCTGTAGCTTCTACTTTCGATAACCCGGCAAATACTAATGAAAATTTAATTAAAAACGGTTGAATTGCATGGGTGACTGCATGAAATATACGCATACTTGTTGTCGGGAGTGATACAGTTAATAAATTTTTCAGGACAGTTTGACGATCTAAGTTTCCCGAATGAGAAAGACCTCTTAAATGACGTAAATGAATAAAAAATGCCGAGATAACATAGGTGAATTCCAGCAATTCTCCTCCGATAACTGCACAAATGGCAACTAACAATGACAGCTGCAAATCGAAGTTAAAAAACTGAAAAACAACAACTAAAATAAATAATTGGGTAATTCTTCGAAACAAATTCGCAACAGCAATAGTCCCCATACGCTGAATGCCAATAAAGTACCCACGTCCAATCGAAGTGATAGATACTAATGGGATTAAAATTAATATAACCCAGCGTACTAACGGATGAACATCGTGGAATAACGGAAATACGGAAAACAATATAGTTGCTAGTAAAAATAATACAATCATAAACAACGATACTAATTTTAAAGCTGTTTTTAATAATGATAAATGGAAGCGACGTTCAGTTTCTGCAACAAATTTTGAAATGGAAATCGGTAATTCTAAACTAGCAATAATCATAAATAAACCGACAACTGGAAGAATAGACATATATTGACCAATTCCAAGTTCACCTAGCTCTTTTGCAAGGACTAAATTAATTAAAAACTCAATACATTCACTAACAAAAGCGGTCAGTGCTAATACTAATGTTCCTCTTAAGAATGCATCCATATCGGTTCCCCTTATCATTTTATTTTTACAAACTATCAAAGGTTAATATATGTATAATAGCTATTTCCAGTAAATTCCACCTTGTCTCTTAACGGTAGTTGTAATATCCTTAAAGAAGATTTTCTTTTAGCCATATATTAAATACGTATGTAGCTTGTCCTGATTTTATTATTTTTTCTTACCCCTAATCCTGTATTGTGGTACAGTTGGATATTTTTCGTTAGTTGTTATTAATACAAACATCTGTTCTTGATTATTTTTTATTTGTGAACATTTACTGAAATCTCATGTTATTTCGGTAAAAAACCTTATATTATCGTAAAAAATACTACACAAATAAAGATAAAAATGATATGATAATTACAGAAATGATTGTTCATTGTTGAACAATATCTGTATTAGTGACTATATTTTTTAAACTGGTACAAGTGGATTTTTTTTACAATAACTTGTTCACTATTGAACAATCTCTTATTTAAAGGAGGAATTACAATGACTCATTGGGAAGGTTTTAAACCTGGCAATTGGCAAGAAGAAGTGGATGTTCGTGACTTTATTATTAAAAACTTTACTCCATATAGTGGTGACGAAAGTTTCCTAGCTGGCCCAACAGAAGCAACTTCAAAACTTTGGGAACAAGTAATGGAACTTTCAAAACAAGAACGGGAAGCTGGCGGTGTATTAGATGCTGATACAAAAATCGTATCTACTATTACATCTCATGGACCTGGTTATTTAAATAAAGATCTTGAAACAATCGTTGGATTCCAAACTGACAAACCTTTCAAACGTGCCTTAATGCCATTTGGTGGTATCCGTATGGCAAAAACAGCTCTTGAATCTTATGGTTTTGAATTAGATAAAGAAATTGAACACATTTTCACTGATTGGAGAAAAACGCATAACCAAGGTGTATTTGATGCTTATACTCCAGAAATGAGAGCAGCTCGTCACGCAGGTGTTATTACTGGTCTTCCAGATGCATATGGCCGTGGCCGTATTATCGGTGACTATCGTCGTGTTGCACTATATGGTGTTGATTTCTTAATGGAACAAAAGCTGAAAGAATATCAATATATTGGTAACCGGACAATGACGGATGATGTTATCCGCGACCGTGAAGAATACTCTGAACAATACCGTGCATTAAAACAATTAAAACAAATGGCTCTTGATTATGGTTACGATATTAGTAAACCTGCTACAAATGCAAAAGAAGCGATTCAATGGTTATATTTCGGTTATTTAGCGGCAATTAAAGAACAAAACGGTGCAGCAATGAGTCTTGGTCGTACTTCTACTTTCATTGATATTTACATTGAAAGAGACCTTAAAAATGGTGTCATTACTGAACAAGAAGCACAAGAAATAATTGACCATTTCATCATGAAATTACGTCTTGTGAAATTTGCACGTACACCTGAGTACAATGAGTTATATTCTGGTGACCCAACTTGGGTAACTGAATCAATCGGTGGGGTTGCATTAGACGGTCGTCCAATGGTAACAAAAACATCCTTCCGTTATCTTCACACGTTAGATAACTTAGGACCAGCTCCAGAACCAAACTTAACCATTCTTTGGTCTACTAAATTGCCGGAAGCATTCAAAAAATATGCAGCAAAAATGTCGATTAAATCTAGCGCTATTCAATACGAAAACGACGATATGATGCGCGAAATTTACGGTGACGACTACGGTATCGCTTGTTGTGTATCTGCAATGAGAATTGGTAAGCAAATGCAATTCTTCGGTGCTCGTGTGAACGTTGCAAAAGCTCTTCTTTATGCAATTAACGGTGGTGTCGATGAAAGATACAAACAACAAGTTGGACCAAAATTTGCGCCAATCACTTCTGAATATCTTGAATATGATGAAGTTATGGATAAATTTGACACGATGCTTGACTGGTTATGTGAACTATATGTAAATACATTAAACGTTATTCATTACATGCATGACAAATATAGCTACGAAAGATTAGAAATGGCTCTTCATGACCGTGAAGTATTACGTACAATGGCTTGTGGTATCGCTGGTCTTTCTGTAGCAGCTGACTCTTTAAGTGCCATTAAATATGCAAAAGTTAAAACAATCCGTGACGAAAACGGCTTAGCAGTAGATTATGAAATTGAAGGCGACTTCCCTAAATACGGTAATAACGATAATCGTGTAGACGAAATTGCTGTTTGGATCGTTAAAGAAGTTATGAGAAAAATTAGAAAACATAAAACTTATCGTAACGCTGTTCCAACACAATCTGTCCTTACAATTACATCTAACGTTGTATATGGTAAGAAGACTGGTAACACTCCTGATGGTCGTGAAGCTGGAAAACCATTCGCACCAGGTGCTAACCCAATGCATGGTCGTGATGAAAAAGGTGCTCTTGCATCCTTAACATCTGTTGCTAAATTACCATATGAAGATGCATTAGACGGTATTTCTAACACATTTACTGTAACGCCAAAAGCACTTGGTAAAGAAGATGACATTCAAGTAAACAATTTAGTTGGTATGCTTGATGGTTACATGACAAAACGTGGACACCACATCAACGTTAACGTATTAAACCGTGATACTTTACTAGACGCTATGGATCATCCGGAACTATATCCACAATTAACAATCCGTGTATCCGGATATGCCGTTAACTTTATTAAATTAACTCGTGAACAACAAATCGACGTAATCAACCGTACATTCCACGAATCAATGTAAATATTTAATTTAACCGGGGAGGGGATTATTTCCCTTCTCCTCTTTTAAAAGCAAGGAGGATGCAAAATGGTAACAGGTCGAATACATTCAGTTGAAACATTTGGTGCAGTTGACGGACCAGGCTTACGCTATATAGTTTTTACACAAGGTTGTTTACTTCGATGCCAATTTTGTCACAATCCCGATACTTGGAAAATTGGCAACGGGAAAGAAATGACTGTTCATGAAATAATGAATGATGTCCTTGATTATCTTCCGTTCTTTGAAGCAAGTGGCGGTGGAATTACTGTTAGTGGTGGTGAACCTCTTCTTCAAATCGACTTTTTGATTGAATTATTCAAAGAATGTAAGAAACATGGTATTCATACAACAATTGATAGCTCGGGCGGACCATTTAATCGCCGACCACAATTTATAGAAAAACTTGATGAGCTATTGCAATATACGGATTTAATTTTACTTGATTTAAAACATATCGACAGTGAGAAACATAAAAATTTAACCGGTATGACTAACGAACATATACTAGACTTTGCTCACTATTTGTCTGAAAATAATGTTCCAGTTTGGATTCGTCACGTATTAGTACCAACTATTTCTGACTTTGATAGTGACTTGATTCGCCTTGCTGATTTTATTAAAACTTTAAATAATGTCGAAAAAATTGAAGTACTCCCTTATCATAAACTCGGTGTTTATAAATGGGAAAACCTTGGTCTTGAATACAAACTTAAAGATGTCGAGCCACCTTCAAATGAACGAGTTGAAAATGCGAAGCGCATCTTGAACAGCGCATTAGTGAACTAATTTTTAAAATTTACCTTTACTGTTAAATCATTTTCCATTTCATATTTTATTTACCATCCCCCTTTTTATATAAATTTAAAGAGCAGGTTATCCCTACCTGCTCTTTGTGCTGATTGTAAATTATTTAGAAATCGGTCGAGAAACCTTGTTATTTCTAATGTGCAATTTAAGAACTGACCATTGTACCCCCGTTTATATGAATAATTTGCCCTGTTACATAGGATGAATCATTGGATGCTAAATATACGTAAGCTGGGGCTAATTCGAATGGTTGACCCGCTCGCTTCATCGGTACATTTACACCAAATTTTGGCATCTCGCTACTTGGAAAGCTAGCAGGAATTAAAGGTGTCCATATCGGACCCGGAGCCACTCCATTCACTCGAATTCCCCTCTTGACGAGATTTTGCGATAAAGATCGGGTAAATGCCAGTATCGCCCCCTTCGTTGAGGAATAATCTAACAATTTATCATTCCCCTCATAGGCTGTAACAGATGTCGTGTTAATAATGGCACTACCCTGCTTTAAATATGGTAATGCATGTTTCGTCATAAAGAAAAAGGAATAAATATTATTTCGAAATATAAAGTCTAATTGCTCAGCTGTAATGTCTTCCAAATTTTCCTGGTAAAACTGCATCGCATGGTTATTAACTAATATATCCAGCTTTCCAAAATGTTGTATCGTTTGTTCAACGACATTTTTACAATGGTTTTCCTCTTTCAAATCTCCTACAATTAACAAGCATTTTCGACCAAAACTTTCAATTCTTGCCTTCGTACGAAATGCATCCACATCTTCATAATGGGAATAATAGGGAATGACTACATCTGCTCCTTCTTTTGCAAATGCTATCGCAGCAGCTGCACCAATTCCACTATCTCCCCCAGTGATGATTGCGACTTTATTTTGCAATTTTTTACTACCACGATAATTTGGATCTTCGACAATTGGTCGAGGGACCATTAATGTCTCAATACCTGGTTGCATCGGTTGTTGTTGTGGCGGAAATCCTTGCTGTCTATCTTGTTCCATAAAAAAACATCCTCCTCACAATGGTAAATGATTTGTATAATTTATTCGTTATGTGTAGGATGGGTGTTTTTAAGTTTAATATGTGTCATTTTATGTGAGAAAAGGAGTGAAAAGAGTTACCTGTTTGAGTCTTTTTTCGCCTATCTAATCGTTTCAAGACCGAGTGGAAATGACGAGATATCAATCAATACGGCTTTTTCGAGTACTTGAAGTAGGGATAAGCAACTAGTTTCGCTAATCTCCCTTCCCAAGCGCACTCAAGCAGACTGTAATCAAATGACAATTTCTCATTATATAAGCTTTTCCATAGGCTCAAACGTAAGCCCGAAATAAGAAAATGCGCACCTTCAAGGGTACGCATGCCAAATAACCGTAAAATCCTGATTTTTCAATTCGGATTCACGGTTATTTCATTTTATATGCTACATTCTTTTCGGATCATCTTCGACCAAGGCAAGTACAAATTTATAACATCTGGATTTCTATGAATATCTAAATTTGGTAAATCCTTCAGTAATTTTACAAGATACCGATAAAAATCCACACCATTTGCTTTAGCTGTCTCTGCGATACTTAAACAAATTGCATTTGCTTTTGCTCCAGCTTCGCTAACAGAAAACAGCCAATTTTTGCGTCCAATAACATTAGGACGGATGGCGTTTTCAGCGGGATTATTATGCATTTCAATTCTGCCATCATTTAGAAATGCCTTTAGTTCCTTCGCTCGTTTGAGCGTGTACTCAGCTGCTTTAGCGATTGCATTTTTCCCAAAGAATGGTGAGTTTTCTACCCAGTTAAAGAACTTATCAACAATCGGTTTCGAATATTTTTTGCGTTTCTTTTTACGTTTGCCTGGAGACAAATGTTTAAATTCCCTTTCAAGTTGAAATAAATCATCGCAATATTTTACACCGATTCGTCCATTTTTACTTTCGGCCTTTAACCAATAACGGCGAACATGAGCCCAACAATTTGCGAAGTTGACCCCTTTAATATTGTCATAAGCGGAATAACCATCGCAGATAATCGTTCCAGAATAATCACCAATGAAGCCCTCAAGAACAGATCGAGCTCGTGATAAAGAGCTTTGAAAAAGTACGATGGTTGGACCTTGATTAGGCACACTTCGGTAAACCCAATTATAAGCATTAGACTGACCAGGTTTTCCATCTGACCGATTGATAATTTGCCCATAAGTCTCATCAACGTGTAATATTGATTTAGCCAACAATATACACTTCATTCGGTCATAAATAGGCAAGAGCCAATCATGTGATGCTCGAATAACCCAATTCGAGAGGTTTTTATCATTCGTAGTTAAACCGAAACGTTCCCATTCCTTTACCTGTCGGTAAAGAGGTAAGTATTGTGAAAATTTATCGTAAATTACTTTGGCGAGTACACTAGGACCTGCGATGCTCCGTTGAATGGGAGGCTGTGGTGCTTTGCCGCGCTTTATTTGCGATTTTTGATATAAGTCACTTTTGCATTTTTTACATTCATAGGCATGCTCAATATGCTGAACTTTCTCCATTCTTGCTGGAATAAATTTAGCTTCCTCACGTATGACTTTGCTACCTATTTCTGTCATTTGGCCTTGGCAACAGTCACAAATTGTATTCTCTGGATGATGATGAATAGCCTTCACTTCAACATTGTCATGTAATGAATCATTTCGTTTTTTATTTTGAGCTTTACGTACAACAGTATAAGATACCATCTGTTGGCTTTGTTCTTCTGTGTGCTCAGATTCATTAAAAGACGGATCATTATCAAATAATGATGTTTGTCCATTGGGCGCATTATATTTAGATTTCTCTGTTTTTGATCCATATAAAAGTTTCGTTAAATAGCGAACTTGCTCGGTTAATGATTCAATCTGTTTGGATAATGCTTCATTCTGTTGATTAGAATGAGCCAATTGTTCTTCGAGAAGCTGAATTAATTTCTTATATTGATTCTGATTATTAGTAGAAGCATTAGCCATTAGATTCACCACTTTTCGTTCAAATAAGATAGTTCAAGTATATCATTCGAACATCAGTGGGAAAATAGTAAAAGTTAAATTTTAATAGAAATCAAAAGATTCCTTTTGATGATTGCTGAATAGCTTTTGGCTGTTGAATTGATAACCCTTCAAGAAGCCAGCGAAGCTCTTGCTGCGTTAAGTTTTGCACTTCGTTTTCGTTTTTTGGCCATTGGAGCTTTCCTTTATCTAAACGCTTATAAAGCATGGCGAAGCCATCTCCGTCAAAATATAAACACTTATAGCGATCTTTGCTCCATCCGGAAAATAAGAAAATCGAATCTCCGTATGGATCAAGTTCGAAGGAATCTTGAATGAGAGTAGCTAACCCATCGATTCCTTTTCTCATATCTGTTTTACCACAGATAATGTAGATGTTTTTGACACTCGTATAATCGTGCCTCATAGATTTTTCATCTCCCTCATTACGGTTTGGATGATGTGCTCATCAACGCCGTTAGAGAGGAAAATTTCAACGTTGCCCGATTTGATCGTACAAGTTGAATTGAAAAAAGTTTTTGTTGGTATTGAAGATGTAACTTTTTCGGTTTCGGGATGCAATGTAACGGGGATGATAGTAAGTTTTTGTTCAGGCATATGAAAAGCACCTCCTTTAATCGATATCTAAATTTTATCAAGAGGTGCTGCTCAATTATATGCGTTGTTTGAATGGGGGCTTACGCTCAAACCATTTGGACTGAACCCTATAACATCCCTTTTAACAAAAAGCCCATGAACGTTCCTAAATAATTTCCAATTATATAACCTAGTGTTCCTACTAACATTATCGGAACAATTAACCGCGTCCATCCTTTGGCAATTGCCATCGCGGCAGCAGTTGTTGGTCCACCAATATTCGCATTACTTGCGAGTATCATTTCTTCTAAATTAAACTTAAATAGTTTCCCTACACCAAATGTTACTACCATATTAATGAACACAATAATGAACACAAACAATAGTAACAGTGGCGCATTTTCAATCAATTGAGGAATCGAGGCTGGCACCCCAATTACGACAAAGAACAAATAAATTAAAAATGTCCCAAACTCTTGCGTTCCTCGTAACCGCTCGAAGAATTTGCCGAAAAGCGTAACTACAATAATAGTAACTGTAGTCAGCATTAAATATTTGTCACCGAAAATGGCATTAAGTATATTCATTAGTTCAGATGCATTTTCACCAGATGGAATTTTTGCCTGAAAAATTTCAGCAATTTTAAAAGATACAGCAACAATCGTAAAGGCGCTACCGAAGGCAAATGCAATATCCTTTAATGAAATTTCCTTTGATTTCCAGTAAGATGCTGCTAAGGTTTCTCCACCCTTTCCTGTATTACTCTCTACTTCATCAATATGTGGTGTATGGAATTTTTTTCTGAAAAAAGGAATCGCAGGAATCGCCATTAATACGAAGAAATATAATGCCATCATTAAATTATCAGCAACAACTGTCGCTGAAACCATCTCAGAAGGTGTAGCGAATTTTGCAGATAAGGCTGCAAAGTTCACACCTCCGCCAATGTACGATCCGGTCATCATCGCACCAATCTTATCAAGAAAAGGAATAGAGCCGCTTAAAAAAATAAAAGCTAAATAAACTCCAACAACTGTTCCAACCGAACTAATTAAGAATAATAGCAGCAACCTGCCGCTTTCATTCCAAATTTTCCTCAAGTTTGCTTGGAATAATAGTAAAGGAATCGCAAGCGGGATGACATAGCCCCATACCGCATCATAAACAGGTGCTTCTGTTGGAATAATATTTAAATTCGCCAAAATTAGTGCACCTAGAAGTGCTATGACTGCACCAGAAATTTTTGCTGCCCACTTAAATCTTTGCTCTAAGTAAATACTAATCGCTGCCCAACCTGCTAGAAAAGCCCATAGTAACCAAGTATCTTCTGGTTTAATTAACGTCATTTTTTCTCCCTCCTTAAAATGATCTATTACTTTTTATAAACTAACGACAATATAACAATCTTTTATTTTTTATTATATAAAACAAAATGAGGTCTAGCATTAAAAATTTCATGTTTAAAAAGATAAATTATTTAGGATGACTTTACAGTTTTTTTAGCTAATTCTTTTTGAATAGGATTCCTAACACATTGTTTACACTCGTGCGATACCTTTCCAGTGCTCTATCTTAATTCAAAAACCTTCTCGTTTGGATAATTAATAGAATCTAATATTAATAAGTAAACTTCGCGGATATCGTTGCTTTTATTTCCAGTTGGCCTGTTTGAATCGGTGTAGTTGCTGCTGCTACTTTTTCTAATGAATACGTTTGAAAGGGGATGATTGGGCTACCATCTCTTAATTCGGATATTTCAAACGGAATCGATTGAATTTGCACACCAATTGCCTTGCCGATAACAAAAGCCTTCTGTCTTGCATTCACTACCGCAATCGATAGTGCTTGGTTATATTTTTCTTCCCGAGTCGAGATAGTAAAACGTATATGATAAATCATATTTGCCCCGTTCGCTACTGCTGTGTCTACAACTATCCCGACAAGGCGGATATCAGCCACTTTCACTTCCAATATATGTCGCACCTCATAACCACGAAATATTTGTTTTCCTTGTACATAATCATATACATTTTCAATTCGATACTCACTCGTCTGTAAATCTTTTTCATGGATTCCTAGCTGACGTAACGAATTTATCACTCTTTGCGAAATCATGCTATTTTCCTGTTGTGCTTGTTGTAAGTTTTTACTTTCCGATAAAATACCGATATTAATAATCGCTTCATCAGGTGGCGCCATCACAGTTCCTTCACCAATGACCGTCAGTTCATTAGTTCTCGCGGACAGATAATTTGAACTCTCTTGACTATACGGATAGTAACTCAAATTAATCACGCTCCTTTTAAATTATCTTTATCAAGCTTAATAATATTCTATGAACATGATATATATTAAAAAAAATGTTTTTATCAAAAAATCGCTCACCATTTTGAAGTGATTATTTTTTTATCCAATGTCGAATAATATCGATTTTTTTTTTAATTCACAATTGAAAATTTTAACCATTTAAGGTTATCATTAGGGTGTTAGGAGTTTAATAAATTATATAAATTATTAAGAAGGTGTTGATATGCAAACTTATATACTGTCAGAAATTAAAAGAGCTTTTCTATCGCGAACCTCTTTAATCGCAATGTTCTTCTCGATTATTCTTATGTTTGTTGGAATGTTCGAAGCAGTTCTCTGGGCATTTAAAGCAGAAACATCTCTATTGTATATTTTTTTACAAGGGTACAACGGCGGTACAAGTAATTTTTTGATGATTGCCTTTCCAATTCTTGCCTGTATTCCTTTTGCATCCACTTATAGAACCGACTATGATTCAGGCTTTAGTAGATATGTTTATACGCGGATGGAAAAAGCGAAGTATATGACTGTAAAGTTTGTCATTAATTGTCTTGCAGGTGGCTTTGTTATTGTAATCGGGCCTTTAATTGCCTTGCTCTTTTTACTGATGTTGAAACCACTGCTTCGGATTCCTATGGTAAATCAAGAGTTGGAAACAGTGAATACTTTTCATCAAGCGGGAATCTATTCTCCAATCATGATGCTCATAATTATATTAGTAACCTTATTCTTTTGCGGAGTCATCTTTTCGGCACTTGGACTGGGAGTTTCTACAGTCATAAAAAATAAATATGTTGCCATGCTAATCCCGTTTGCGTATGTCATTATTTCCGCTACCTTTTTACGATTAATCAACGAAAAGCTTAACGCAATTTATTTATATGATGTGGACTATACCATGTCAATTTTCCAGAGATTTGCATATGGAGCTGTTTTAATTACTATTAGTATTCTATTATTTTTTATAGGGGGTTCTAAAAAACTTGAAGAAAAAAGTATTTAAAAGCGGACTCCTGCACACATTTTTATTTACAAGAATTCACCTATTACTAATGATTTTTTTCTTATTATTTTCGTATTTTCTTCTGACGGAAATGTTGACAAGAGATACGAATATTTATGATTACTTTTTATCAATTAGTAATATTAACACGTTGTTATTCATACTAGCACCATTCTTTTTCATTTCTTCGACTTCCTTATTTACATTCGGAAGTATTGAGAGTTATTTATTAATTAGATTTAAAGGGAAGCGAAATTGGTATTTATTTCATCTTTTTTTAATAGCGGCATATACTACCGTCTTTTGTCTGTTACTAATAGCGGTGATGGCTCTCGAAGGAATTTTTGTCTTAAATGTTGAAAATGAGTGGAGCACTTACACAGTAAATTTCTTTTCATATCACCATGAGTTTCTAGAAAATTTCACACCGGTAACCGTTGTTTTTTTATCGATTAGCTTAGTATGGCTATTTTTATTTTCATATGGTCTCTTATACTATTTAATGAAATTACTAACCGGAAAAACATTATTTGCATTTACAATAGTCTTTCTCGTTAACGGATTGAATATTGTTGCTGAATTATCTAGATGGGAAACAATTTCCTCCTATCTCTTTTTCAAAAGAGTGAATGTCTTTCAATATATATATTTAGTGAATGCGGAACAGACACAATTTCCAGGCGGTATTTATTTCTATTGGCTTATCATAATCGTTGTTATAGCGGCCATTGGGTATTATATTGTTGATAAAATGGACTTAGATACTAAGAAAGGGAAGGATTAATCGTGTTATCTAATCTCGTCAACTATTATTGTAAAGTTTTACTGACACCGAAAAATCTTTTGTTCATTTCCATCTGTTTTTTACTGAATGTGATTATTGTTCTTAGTGCATATTCTTCCCTACTCCCGATGGAATATATTAAAGCCATTGATTTTTTATTCATTTTCCCAATTAATTTACAACTAGACAGTTACCGTTGGATATTACTTTTATTACCATTTCTACTTATTAGTCACTCACTGATCAATAATTCTTTTCGGAATAGTCCTGTATATTTTTTAATCAGGATGGAAAATTTCCTTTTTTGGTTCCATAGTTTATTTATCGGACTGTTCATTTTCACAAGTGCGAGTTTGCTTATCGGAATATTCGTCTCTGCTATCGCTATTTTTCTCATTTCCTTGCCTGTTGATGCGCAAGTGAGTTCCGAGTTATTTTTGCAAACTCTAAATATAAATAGCAGTTGGTTATTGCTAATTCATATTTACTTCGTATATTTGTTAACCATATTTCTTCTCGTTCTTCTTAATGTTATTGTTGGATGGTTATTTGATAATGCAACGATTGGATTTCTAATAACAATCGTTCTCGTGTTTTTTTCTATTTTCACTAGTGGAATAAATATGTTTATCTTTCAATGGAACCCGCTAGCTTCTGCTCTTTATTTAGAAAAAAAGCTTGATATAATTAGTCTCTTTACACAATATACTGTTTTAATTTTATGCATCGGTTTGCTTTATTTCCTTACTGCAAAGTATTTTTATAAAAACCATGAAAAAGTCATAAAAATTTAACTCATGGGAGGAAGATAATAATGGATACGATACTCCAAATTGAAGGACTTTCAAAAAAAATTAACGGACAATTACTGCTTAATAATATTGAGATGAAAATTAGCACACCAGGTATATACGGTATCGTTGGAAGAAATGGTTCTGGAAAAAGCTTGTTGTTCAAAACTATTGCTGGTTTACTCGTCCCGACAGAAGGAAAAATTAAAGTGTTTGATCAATATTTAGAAAAGGGTGCATTCCCGAAAAGTTTTGGCGCAGTTTTAGATACTGGTGGTTTTCTTCCTCATTATTCTGGCTTTCAAAATTTAAAATTACTAAGTTCTATCAAAAATTTAATAACGGAAAAAGAGATTAGAGAAGTATTAGATTTCGTCGGATTACGTTCGGCTGGAAATAAAAAGGTGCGCAATTATTCGTTAGGAATGAAGCAGAGATTAAGTATTGCCCAGGCTATTATGGAAAAGCCGAAATTATTAATTTTAGATGAAGCCTTGAACGGACTGGATGAGGCTGGAGTGGATTTTTTTCGTAAAGTGTTTCTTGATTTAAAGAACAAAGGAACAACGATTTTATTAGCGAGTCATAACCGAGAAGATATCGAACTACTTTGTGATGAAATATATAAAATGGATAATGGAGTATTAAAAATGTCTTCTTAAGTTTCGCTTCGTGAACGATATACATTTTTTATGAAAGGCTACTGGAAAAATGTCAGGCCTTCGTCTTTATCAAAGTAATTTCCACTTTTTACATCTTGACATAAAGGCGTGGTCTCCCTACTATTTCCAGATAGCCTTTTTTATAAATTTCTTTATAGGAAAAAATTCCACTCTACCACTTTTCATTCAATCCCGATATAATATAAAGGAAAAAATTAGCTCACGGAGTTTTTATTACGATTTAAAGGAGTTTCTTATGAGTATATTAAATGTACAAAATTTAAGTCACGGTTTCGGTGATCGGGCAATTTTTAATAATGTTTCATTCCGCTTGCTTAAGGGTGAGCATATTGGTTTAATCGGAGCCAATGGAGAAGGTAAATCAACATTTATGAATATTATTACGGGAAAATTACAGCCAGATGAAGGGAAAGTGGAGTGGGCAAAAAATGTCCGGGTTGGTTATTTAGATCAGCACGCTATTTTAAGTAAAGGGTTAACGATTCGGGATGTATTAAAGAGTGCATTTCAATATTTATTTGATTTAGAAGCGGAAATGAATGCGTTATTCGGTAAAATGGGTGACGTATCTCCTGAAGAATTAGAAGTATTACTGGAGGAAACGGGAACCATCCAAGATTTGCTCAACAATAACGATTTTTACATGATTGACGCGAAAGTGGAAGAAGTAGCTCGTGGTCTTGGTCTAGATGAAATTGGATTAGAACGGGATGTTCATGATTTAAGTGGCGGTCAGCGAACAAAGGTATTGCTAGCAAAGCTCCTTTTGGAAAAACCAGACATTTTATTATTGGACGAGCCGACGAACTATTTAGACGAACAGCATATTGAATGGCTCAAGCGTTACTTACAAAACTATGAAAATGCCTTTATTTTAATTTCCCATGATATTCCATTTTTAAACAGTGTCATCAATTTAATTTACCATATGAATAATCAAGAACTAACTCGCTATGTCGGTGATTATGATAACTTTTTAAGTATATATGAAATGAAAAAACAGCAATTAGAAGCTGCCTACAAAAAGCAACAACAGGAGATTGCTGACTTAAAAGATTTTGTCGCCCGCAATAAGGCACGGGTTGCTACACGAAATATGGCAATGTCCCGGCAGAAAAAGTTAGATAAAATGGATGTGATTGAATTAGCCCCAGAAAAACCAAAACCAGAATTTCACTTTAAAGAAGCGAGAACAGCAGGTCGGATTATATTTGAAACAAAAGACTTAGTGATTGGCTACAACGAGCCACTCTCCAAACCGTTGAATTTAACTATGGAACGAGGACAAAAAATTTCGTTAATTGGTGCAAATGGAATTGGGAAAACGACGCTATTACGAAGTATTTTAGGTGAAATTACTCCAGTATCTGGCTCTGTAGACTTAGGTGATAACTTATTTATCGGGTATTTTGAACAAGAAATAAAAACGGCCAACTATAATACTTGTATTGAAGAAATTTGGAATGAGTTCCCTTCCTTCACTCAATATGAAGTTCGCTCTGCACTTGCAAAATGTGGACTCACAACAAAGCATATTGAAAGTAAAGTGGAAGTACTGAGCGGTGGAGAAAAAGCGAAAGTTCGCTTTTGTAAACTAATTAACAAAGAAACAAATGTCCTCGTATTAGACGAGCCGACGAACCATTTAGATGTTGATGCTAAGGAAGAGTTGAAACGAGCACTGAAAGCATATCGAGGCAGTATTCTATTAATAAGTCACGAACCTGACTTTTACCGAGACATTGTGACTGATGTTTGGAATTGTGAAACATGGACGACGAAAGTATTTTAATCCTTCTTAGGAAGTTCAAACATATCATCTCGTCTCCTATGATTAGTTTGTCAATTTTATGTAATTATTGAAATCTGATTGACGAATACAATTGCTAATGTTAAGATATACAACATTATTACAGATTTTGTAACTTCATATAAACATATATTAAATCCTTGTATATGTTCGGGAATATGGCCTGAACGTTTCTACAAAGCTGCCGTAAATAGCTTAACTACAAGGGATATTGAATTTTAGTATCCTTTGTATTGTTTCGCAGCTTCGGAATTCGAAGCTGCTTTTTTATTTTTTTGAGCAAGGGTGTGATTTTGAATTGCTCAATATATCACAACTACAGACGGAGGAACGACATCATGAGACATTACTTTCAATTTGAAGCAAGGGAAACGAATTTTAAACAAGAAACCATTGCTGGCTTTACGACTTTTTTATCCATGGCGTATATATTAATCGTTAATCCGATTATTTTAAGTCAAGCAGGGATGGATCGGGGAGCGGTTTTTACTGCTACAGCATTGACTGCGATTATCGGTACTTTATTAATAGGGATTTTTGCGAACTATCCGATTGTTATTGCACCTAGTATGGGATTGAATTCCTTCTTTACATTTTCAGTATGTATTTCCATGGGAATTCCGTGGCAGATTGCTCTAACAGGTGTGTTTATTTCTGGAATTCTCTTTGTTTTATTAAGTTTATTAAAAGTACGCGAACTAATCATTAATATGATTCCAGAAGATTTAAAACATGCGATTGCTGCTGGGATTGGATTTTTCATTACCTTTATTGGTCTAAAGAATGCTGGTATTGTCGTTGGCAATAAAGATACTTTTATTAGTTTAGGTAATTTAACGAGTCCAACGGTGTTACTTGCCATCTTTTCATTAGTACTCACGGTTATCTTATTTGTGCGCAATGTTAATGGTGGGATTTTTATCGGTATGATTATTTCTACGTTTGTCGGGATTTTGTTCGGTGTTATTGAAAAACCGACCGCTATTTTCGGTTCGATCCCTAGTATGAACTCGACCTTTGGCGTTGTTTTTCAAAATTTAGGAGAGGTTTGGACACCACAGCTACTAGCTGTTATTTTCACCTTTCTATTTGTAGCCTTTTTTGATACAGCAGGAGCATTAATTGCCGTCGCCTCACAAGCGGGACTTATGAAAGATAATAAAATTCCAAATGTTGGACGTGCGTTATTATCAGATTCTACCGCCTCTGTCATTGGTGCTATCTTAGGTACATCTACTACTGCTACTATGGTGGAATCAAATGCTGGTATTGCTGCAGGTGGTCGAACTGGATTCACATCCATTATTATCGCCTTTCTCATCGGCATTTCTTTATTTTTCTCCCCGTTCCTTTCTGTTATTACCGGGGAGATTACTGCTCCTGCTTTAATTATTGTCGGAGCTTTAATGGCTATGGAATTGCGAAAAATTAACTGGGATCGTCCTGAAATAGTAATTCCTGCATTTTTGACCATTATCATGATGCCACTTACTTATAGTGTTGCAACAGGGATAGCCATTGGTTTCGTCATATATCCAATTACGATGATTGCACTTGGAAAGGTAAAGGAACTACACCCTATTATTTATGTGTTGTTTGCTGCCTTCGTCTTCTATTTATTTAGCTAATGAAAAAGCAGTCGAAAAGTTCACTGATGAATTTCGACTGCTCTTTTTATTAATGAGGAGTTCTAATTATTTATCATTTTAAAAATAATTAAAAAGGATATTTCAATTGGATGAAGAATTCATTAGCAAAGGGGGTATTTTGTATGGGAGTAAAGACTGTAAGTAAAGCAAATCAAATTTCGGATATGGATGCAACCACTTTAGCAGAACAAATACGTCAAGGACACATCACTTCTTTAGAAGCAACGAACACTTATATCGAACGTATTAAGCAAATACAGCCTAAATTAAATTGCGTCGTTGAAGAACGGTTTGATGAGGCTAGAAAAGAAGCAAAGAAAGCAGATGAAAAATTAATAACAGCGGATGTTTCAGGTGCATTGTTCGGAGTTCCAATTAGTATTAAAGAGTCTTTCGATGTTAAAGGGATGAAGACAACGGGCGGGCTTATCCATCGAAAAAACAATGTAGCAGAAAATGATGCAGAAATTGTAAAAAAACTTAAAGATGCAGGTGCTATTATTTTATGTAAAACGAACACACCTGTCTTATGCTTTTGCCAAGAAACGGATAATAAATTATACGGTAGAACAAATAATCCATGGGACTATTCAAGAACTGCTGGTGGTTCTAGTGGCGGAGAAGGTTCTCTACTTGCCGCGGGTGGTGCAGCTGTCGGAATCGGTTCGGATATTGGTGGATCGATCCGTTTTCCTAGTCATTTTAACGGGGTTATCGGATTTAAAAGTGGGAACAAACAAGTCTCACAAAATGGGTCTTTTCCATACGTCCATAATCCATTACAGGAACGAATGCTTGGAATAGGAGCAATCGGCAAGTCCGTTCAAGATACCGCGATGATTAATACGATCATTGCCAATTCAGTCCCGAAAAAAATGGAATTGAACCGATTTAAAATTATCGCTCCTCAAAAAGACATACACTATCCTTTATCAAATACGACGAAAGAAGCAATGACAAAAACGATTAAACACTTACAAAAACAATTCCCAATTTTTGACGAAACTCCACCGTTTTTTCATGAAAGTGCCCTTCTATGGCAACTTATTATGTCCATTGATGGTGCAAAGGAAGGAAAGAAAATTGCCTATCGCAATGAACGACATTCGCCATTAAAAGAATTTTTGCAAGAACAACTATTTCAGTCATCCAAAGTTCACCATTACTATTCATGGGCAGCATTTGGTGCGAACTTATTCCGGCCTAGCGAAAAAAAGCGAATTAAATTAGAAGAAGAAATTATGAAAGGTGAATCCATCCTTTCTGATTACTTACAAAATAAAGTTATTATACTTCCAGTCTATCATACAACTGCATTACCACACGGAAAAGTTTATTGGGAGTTGTTTTCGATTTGGAAGACATTTAAAAAATTTATTCCTTTCGTAGCTTTTGCGAATACGTGGGGGTTGCCTTCTCTAACGATACCAGTTGAAGAAGATGATTCAAGCCTGCCGATTGGAATTCAAGTTATAAGTAAGGTTGGTAACGAAGATGCAATTTTTCAAGTCGGGAAAATGATTGAACAAATACGTGGATATAGGCGAGCACCAGTAAATCAATAAAACGGAATTTTCTGTGGCTAGAGTTGTATGTTTCCCCTACGATAATTGTCCAAGCGAAACGAGTCTTCTTTCATACATTGGTATAGACATTGGAAAGAAAGGCGGGAGACATTTGTCAGTTCATCCGAACTATTATCGCTGTGTTAATTATTTAGCTCGACCTGTCCGAGTTCGTACAAGAGATGGGCAAATTTATACTGGGACAATTACTAGAGTAACTAACACCCATGTTTTTTTACGGCCAATGCCAGCGAGAACTGGATACGGCTACGGACTTTGGGGCTTTGGATGGGGATTCGGTATTGGCATCGCACTTGGCGCTATCGTAGGCCTTGCAGCATACTCATGGTGGTGGTAATAAAAAATCGTAATTACGGTTAATGTCTTACAGTTACGAAATGAACGGTTACACGAAACAAATTTTCATACAAACGGGGCTCCCCTTATTAATAAAGGTGCCCCTTTCGCCTGCTAGTGTTTGATGACAAAAGCACCAGTTGCCCGGTCATAAATCACTTGATTTTGTTTGCTTATTAAGAAACTAGTGATATATAGTGTAATAAATAGAAAGGTAATACTGTTAATAAAATAAGGAGACAAACTAGAATGATGAAATAATATTCCTAATTGCATTGTTAACATTACTAAAGGGATGGATTTAAAAAAGGAACGATATAATGCCTCAGTCAGATGAAGCTTTCGACCTACATAATTTACAACTTCCATTTTACATAATTTCTTTCCAATCGTTCCTCTTAATGATGAACTTTCTAAAATAGCAAAGTAAAAACTGAAACTTATTATTAGTAACGAAATAATCGTTTCTTCCAAATTTAACAGTGGCAAAATTAATGAGTGGAATGGAATTTTTTGGATAACAAATCCTATGGTGCTTTTCATCGTGTAAAATGATGAAATTAGAATAATGAAATCAATAAGTAACGCAATTAGCCGATTCACACTTGACGCGTAATGGACGTCCTCACGCTTAACAAACACTGTACTAAAAATCATTTTTCTCCCTCATCTTCCATTGATCCATATTTATTTTCGTTTATTGTATGAAAAAATTTTGACTGCGTCAATTCATGCGCACTATTTTTTCAGTAATTACTATATATTCTTTATTTTTGGTTATCATCCTAAAAATTTTCGTGTGAAAAACTAAATCCTTTATAGTAAATATATTATATTTTTTCAAATTCATGGTACTATTGAACTATGTAACGAATTTTTACCAATCAATTTGATTTGTTTATCTTTATCGCCAAAATGAAACTTTATGGTCCTTTATCCTAGTATTAAGGCTTATAAGTTTTCACAATAAGTAATATATCCTAGTTTTTTTTCTGAAAGAGAGTGTTTTTCATGGAACTATTGAAACTAATATTAACGTCATTTGTTATAGCAGGTAGTTGCAACTTTATACGATTTTTTCTGCCAAGGAAATTGAATAGACTTTTTTTGATATCGGTTACATATTTTTATCTTCTTTTTCTGCAGTCTTCACTCAACAGCAACTTTATCGATATTGGGTTAATTGCTTTTATTATTATTACTTCCCTTAATTTTCACCATTTTGGCGGTTTAGTCGCCTCGCTTATTGCGATAATTACTTTATATTTTTTTCATTACGATCTTCAAATTAATTCATATGTCATTTACATTTTGATTGGATTGGTTAGCGATCAATTTTTCCTTTATTTTATGAAAAAAACGGAACAAGCTAAATTTGCCTTTTTTTCTTACGTTGAACAAAGTAAAGAACTTTCTATATATAAAGAGATAAGCACAGCAATGCAACAAACATTACAATTAAATAAAATTTTACATATCATTTTAACTGCAGTTACAGCCGGAAAAGGATTTGGCTATAATCGAGCATTAATCTTTTTCCTTAATGAAAGCGGGGATCAGTTTGAAGGGAAGATTGGAATAGGACCGATGAATATAAATGAAGGATTTAAAGTTTGGGAAAGAATAATTTCTGAGAACTTTAATTTAAATGAATTGGTCATTGATAAAGAGGTGGATATCGATTTTGATAATGAGTTGAATCTTCTTTTACATAAAGTTAGTTTGCCTTACACTTCCCCGATTATTTCTCAAGTATTTTTAAAAAATACGCCTATCATAATTGATGAAAATACGGAATTGGATACAGCAATTAAAACGTTGAAAAGTAATTTTGACATGACCCACTTCGCCATCATCCCGCTTGTTAATCAAGGGAAGAAAGTTGGCCTTTTAGTTATCGATAATATTGTCAACAAGAAAAAAATACATATGCGGGATATCGAACCAATTATCCCAATTGCCACGCAAGCTGCAATAGCCATTGACCATGCACTGCTCTATGAAGAAACAGAACGTCTTTCCATCATTGATGGATTAACAGGACTGTTGAATCAACGAGCAATGCAAAATTGTTTAGAAGAGACGTTTAGCGATCAGCCTCTATCTATAATACTTTTAGATATAGATAACTTTAAATTTTACAACGACCGGAATGGGCATTTATTAGGGAATGAAGTATTAATTAAGGTGGCAAACATTTTAAAGCAATCTGAGAATGGAAAATTAAAAGCATGTCGTTTTGGTGGCGAGGAATTTTTGATAATTTTACCAAAAACGTCATTAAGTACTGCTTATAAAATTGCAGAGGCAATCCGGGCAAATATCGAAATTGCTAGCTTCCCAGAAGAAAGTTATCAACCGACGAAAGCTTTAACAGTAAGCGTTGGGGTGGCCTCTACTGAAAGATCATCTATTAAGACAAAGGATGACTTATTGGAATGTGCTGATCGCGCCTTATATGCAGCAAAAGCAGCTGGAAAAAACAAAGTGCAAATTTATAAGGAGGTTGTGTCAGATTGAATTTCGGAATTGAATTACTCGTCTTAATGATATTTCTTTTCTTCATTTATTTTACAAGTACGATATTTGATGCTACCCGTAATGCAATCGTAGTAAAAAGATTACAGCGAAAATATTCATTTACGATGAAGGACATTCATTATTCCTTTGACCCAATCACTTACTTTCCGAACAATTTTCGCCACATAGAAATAAGTGATAATCAAAAGGTTCAAAACATCCTTATGGAAATTGATTATGATTCCAGGTTATTTGCAACGATCGTAGGAATAAAATTTTACTATGGAGAAAAAAAGGAGCAACATCTAATCGCGTATTATCCATTTCATAAGCTTGCCTCTCCTTTTTTAGATCGGCTATTAAGAGAAAAGAAAATTAATCAAGCATTATATATATCCATTAATAAATATATGCTTTATAAAAAATCTTTCAAAAAAAGGTTAACTGAGGAAATATGGATGAACATAGTTTTAGAGACAAAAAACCCTAATTTTATTCATTTTTAACTATACGAAAAGAGGTAATTTATGCCAACTTCACTCTAATCACTCGTGTTACGTGAGAGACTTACCAAGTTAAGGTAGGGAGTTGACTTTAATACTACATAATCAAGCAATGAGAGAAAAGGGCAGTTCCAGAAGAAAACACCTTTGTGTTTCGCTTATCTAGAACTGCCCTTACAAATATATACTAATGACATTTCGTTTGACAATTTTTGTTCAACTCACAAGCCGCACATTTTCCTTTGCGGCTTTTCTTTATATATTTGGATAATTGCCAAATAGCATAGCCAAAAATCCCTCCACCTAATAAAATATCAAAAACCATTTAATCCCTACTTTCCAAAATGTTTGTCCTTCACTTATCAGACACCTCGAGCTTACTTCGCATCATCATATAAGGGAAAACTCCCGTGATCGAAGTAGGAAAAGGTAAACTATTATTATTTAGCCGTTCCCCTTAGTTTATCTTAAGGATGCTTCTAAATTAGTAATTGGCCTAGCAATCAAACTTGTTTTTTAGCCGTCACAATAGCCGATTAACTTATCCCAACAAATTTCCCAACTTGATAAATGATAAAACCAACTAAATACGCAAGTAAAAACGTGTAAATAATAGTAAAAATCATCCATCTATACGATCCAGTTTCCTTCTTAATCGTCGCAACTGTTGGCAAACATGGGATATACAATAAAACAAAAGCTAAAAATGCGTAAGCTGTAAGTGGTGTAAACGCACTAGCTATCACACTATGCAATTGATCCATATCTGCAGTATGATAAATAATATTCATCGTAGACACTATCGATTCTTTCGCAAAGAATCCGGTTATTAATGAAGCACCTGCTTGCCAAGTTCCAAATCCTAGAGGAGATAGAATAGGAGCAATCATCCCGCCAATAGCTGCTAGAAAGCTTTTATCTATCGACACATTCAAACCGGCTGTTCCTGAAATCGATAAAAACCAAATCACAACGGCTCCACCAAAAATTACAGTACCTGCTTTTTTTACAAATCCCTTTCCTTTATCCCACGTACTGCGCATTAATGTTTGCATATGTGGCAATCGATATGGAGGTAAATCAATGACAAAAATGGATTGCTCATTTTTTAGTATTGTTTTGGAAAATAGTTTAGCCAAACTAAGTGCCAATACAATTCCGAGTATATATAAAGAGAAAACGACTATTGCTTGATTTTTTACAAAAAAAGTACTTACAAACAAGGCATATATCGGCAATCTTGCAGAACAAGACATTAACGGAGTAATTAAGATTGTAATTAGTCTTTCTTTCGGTTGTTCAATTGTTCTTGCTGCCATAATACCGGGTACATTACAGCCAAAGCCAATAATCATCGGAATAAATGCTTTACCATTTAAACCAATTCCTTCCATCGTTCGATCCATTAATAACGCAACCCTTGTCATATAACCAGAGTCTTCTAATAAGGAAATAAAGAAAAACAATAGAAAAATTTGCGGTACGAATACTAACACTCCACCGACACCAGGTATAATTCCATCTAACAATAACGATTGAATAAAACTCGATACACCTAAACTTGTTAAACCTTGAGCAATCATAGTCGTTAAAGGTCCTGTAATGAACCCTTCCAATACATCGGACAAAGGAAATCCGATCCAATTAAAAGTCACCATAAACATTAAAAACATTATTGCAAAAAACAATGGAATACCGATAAATCGATGTGTAAATATTTTATCTAAACGATCAGAAAAGGTTTGCTCATTAGTTAACATATGTGTTGTGCTTGAGGATAAAATATGGCGAATATAATGTAACCTAACAATTTCAATTCTCTCTATTAGGTTTGTTGCAATTCCACTTTTCATTAATTTTTCCTCAGTCTCACGGATAATATCATTAACTAATTCATTCGTTAGTATTGTTCCGAGATACTGTACAACAACTTGATTACCGTCAAATGCTTGAATGGCTAACCAACGTATAGGTGCATTTACTTTTCTATTAGTTAAAGCACGAGAGAATTTAGCAATTCCCTCTTCAATGACATCACCATAATTCAGTTGAAAACTACTTTTTTTATTGTCTTGTTGTTTCGATAATTCATCTACTAATATATGACAATTTTTACCAGTCCTTGCGATAATCGGATAGACCTTCGTACCTAACTTCTCCATTAATTTATTAATATCGATGTGTAATCCTCGACTTTTTGCAACGTCTATCATATTAAGACCAATCGTAACTGGTTTTTCATATTCCAATAATTGTAAAGTGAGTTTTAAATTTCTTTCTAGTTGAGATGCATCTACGATATTGAGTATCGAAGTAAATTTTTCATATAATAAAAAATTAGATACTACCTTTTCATCTTCAGATAGCGGATTTAAAGAATAAACTCCTGGCAAATCAATTAACGTTACTTGTTTATCTTTTAAGAGACCTACCTTCTTCTCTACCGTTACCCCACTCCAATTCCCAACATATTCATAGGAACCAGTTAATTGATTAAATAAAGAAGTTTTACCTGTATTTGGATTACCGAATAACGCCACTTCCGTCATTGAACTGTGACCTTGATACATTTTGCCTCTTTTTTACGAATTCCAATGCATTGACCAAATGACTCAATCATGCAAGGACCGCCAAAAGGCATGATTGTTTTTACATTAATTTCTTGTCCTTCACGGAATCCTAAATCAGTTAATCGCTTCTTTACAATGGAGTTTAATGAAGATAAATCTTGTATTTTTGCTTTTTGACCTTGTAGTAAATCTGATAACACCATAGGAAAACCCTCCTATTTTACCAACAATTGAGAACCATTCTCAATGGTAATGAAAAACGGTCTCACCTTGTCAATCAAAGTGAAAATGATTCTCATTTATATATATTGATTATAATACTATTTTCACAATTTGCATATAGAGTAAATCGAAATTTTCTTTAACAGTTTTTTGAAATAGCTAAAAATGAAAACTTCATTTTTCCCGTTTAGAATGAATTGTTCTTGAGATAATAAAAATGTGAACTATTATTCAAAAACCGCTTGAATTAATTATAAAATTAACTTTACAATATTAATTAGAAACATTTTTTTATATCTAACAAAAATAAAGAAGAAAGAAGTGATAGTTGTTGTCACTGTGGTATTCGAAATCAACAGAAGACACTGTAAAAGAGTTAAACACAAATGTAGAATCAGGTCTTAGCAGCCAAGAAGCCGAAAAACGTTTGAAAGAGTATGGGCCTAATCAATTTGAGGAACAACAAAAGACGTCCATTTGGAAAATGCTTTGGGAACAAATCAATTCAATGCTAATCTACATATTGATTGGTGCTGCTGTTGTTTCTGCCATCGTAGGAGAAATTAGCGATGCCATTATTATTTTAATTGTCATTGTATTGAACGCCGTTATCGGTATTGTACAAGAATCAAAAGCTGAAAAGGCGTTAGAAGAATTGAAAAAAATGTCCACCCCGAAAGCTGTCGTAAGAAGAGATGGCGAAGTGAAAGAAATACCTTCCGAACAAGTAGTACCTGGAGATGTTGTGATTATTGATGCTGGGCGGTTTATACCTGCCGATTTGCGGTTTGTTGAAACTGCGAACTTACAAATAGAAGAATCTGCATTAACCGGGGAATCTGTTCCTGTTAATAAAGAAGCTAATTGGCATTCTTCAGATGAAGTTCCTCTAGGCGACCAAGTGAACATGGGCTTCATGTCCACTTTATCCACATACGGTCGTGGTATTGGGGTAGTTGTTGGTACAGGCATGAAAACCGAGATTGGAAAAATTGCCAGTATGCTAGGTGGCCAAAATAAGGAGGTTACTCCTTTACAGAAAAAACTTGATGAACTAGGAAAAATATTAGGAATTGGGGCAATCCTTGTCTGTATTATCATGTTCTTCGTCGGCTATTTCCAAGGTCGTGATGTTCTTGACATGTTTTTAATTGCTGTTAGTTTAGCTGTTGCGGCTATTCCAGAAGGTTTGCTAGCTATTGTCACCATCGTTTTAGCAATTGGTGTCCAACGGATGATTAAACAAAATGCAATCGTTCGGAAATTACCAGCTGTAGAAACATTAGGTGCAGTGAGCGTAATCTGTTCTGATAAAACTGGAACGTTAACACAAAACAAAATGACTGTTACAAAAGCCTATGTTAACGGAGAATATACAACCATTAACAAATTGCAAGTAAATGAAAAAACGACAGAAGACTTTATAGTTGGGATGATGTTATGTAATGATGCAGTTATTCAAAATGACAAAACAGCTGGTGACCCTACAGAGATTGCTCTAATCCAAGCTGGAATTGATGTCGGTTTTTCAAAACAACAATTAGAATCACAATTTCCAAGAACTTTTGAAATCCCGTTTGATTCAGACCGAAAAATGATGACAACGGTTCATAAAGTGAATAATCATTATACTTCCTTTACAAAAGGTGCATTAGAAAGTTTGATGCCAAGAATTACTTCCATTATGAAAAATGGACAAGCAGTACCTTTTACAGATCGAGACAAGGAAGATATTACCGCAATATCAAACCAAATGTCAGAAGCTGCTCTTCGTGTATTAGCAGTGGCAAAAAGAGAGATTAGTTCTGAGTCTCAATTTAATGAAACGTTGGAAGATAATTTAACTTTCCTCGGTCTTGTTGGTATGATTGACCCACCAAGAGAAGAAGTGAAGGCTTCCATTAAAGAATGTAAAGATGCTGGTATTCGAACCGTTATGATTACTGGTGATCATCAAAAAACGGCTTTTGCAATCGCAAAGGAATTAGGTATTGCTGAAGATGAAGTAGAAACAATGACTGGACAACAATTAAATGAGCTTAGTGATACAGAGTTAAAAGATAAAGTAGATAAGCTACGGGTCTTTGCCCGTGTTTCTCCTGAGCATAAAGTTAGGATAGTCAAGGCATTAAAAGAAAATGGACATATTGCTTCTATGACTGGTGATGGGGTTAATGATGCGCCTTCATTAAAGCAAGCAGATGTCGGTGTAGCCATGGGGATTACTGGAACGGATGTGGCAAAAGGAGCTGCTGATATTGTCTTAACGGATGATAATTTTAAAACGATCGTTGCAGCAGTGGAAGAAGGGCGAAATATTTTCCAAAATATTAAAAAGTCAATCCTCTTCCTACTTTCCTGTAATTTAGGAGAGATTACTGCACTGTTTATCGGAATTTTGTTAGGTTGGCCTGCCCCATTAACAGCTGTACAAATTTTGTGGGTTAACTTAATTACCGACACTTTACCTGCAATTGCACTAGGTATGGATCCAGATGACCCTGAAGTAATGAAAGATAAACCACGTAATCCGAAAGAAAGTATATTTGCCCATGGTGGTGGTACCTTCTCTTTATTAAATGGAATATTAATCGGGTTTATTACACTTTTCGCTTTCATTGAAGGATTGCGCTTTTACACTGGTGCTAGTTCCATATTCTCCATTGATTACGGAAATATATCTAACGATGCACTAACCCATGCCCAAACGATGGCCTTTATTACGTTAAGTGTATCGCAGTTATTCCATTCACTAAACTTACGTAGTAGAAAAAAATCAATTTTCCAAATTGGTTTATTTACTAATAAATATTTAATTGGTGCTATTATAGTCGGGATTTTAATCCAATTAGCATTAGTATATATTCCTTTCTTGCATGACGTCTTTGGAATTCATTTGTTATCTGGAAATGACTGGTTATTCGTAATTGGTGTTTCCCTAATACCTATTATCGCAAATGAATTATTTAAAGCAGGACGAAGAATTTTTGATCATCAATAAATAAAGGATACGTTTTGGACTGGCTAGCTTACCGAAATGGTGAGATTGTCAGTCCATTTTTTCTAATTCTAACGAACGTGAAGGAGTAAATGAATAGAATAAACTTATATTTAATTGTAGTGTAAATATTTGAAACAGATATGTTCTACTTGATATAGTCATGAAAACACGAGTTATTACACCTGCCTACCTTACATTGAGATTCTCTTTTCATCAAAGTAAAGTGGAACTTTTTCCATAAAATATCGTCTAATTAAAAAGTTCTTTTCAAATAGGTTTTATTATTTTTTAGTTATCTTTGTCTGTTGAAGTAAAAAGAGCCAAAAAATGATTATTTTAAAGGAGGTAGTGACGAGTGTGGAAGAAAATTGCAAGTATTGCCCTAATCCTAATATTGGCAGCATGCAGTACGAGTGGGAAGGCAAATTTTTCCAAGGATGATTATAAGATGGTGACCGATGCAAGCAATCAATTTGCCTTTGATTTATTGGACGAATTACGTTTATTAAAAGAGGAAAACACCCTTTTTTCCCCCATTAGCGTTCATTTAGCTCTTGCGATGACTTATAACGGAGCAGCAACAGAAACGAAAGAACAAATGGCATCCGTTCTTCATATCGACCAATTACAACTAGAGGAAGTGAATCGTGCCTATGCATCATTCTTAAATAAAGTGTCAAATAAAAAAGCAAAAGTAAAATTATCCATTGGTAATTCGATCTGGCTAAAAGAAGGGTATCCTTTTGTAGATGACTTTATAAATGATACAAAGAATTATTATGATGCGACCGTGCGCGAAGTAGACATGCAAAATCCAAAAACGGCCGATGAAATAAATAAATGGGTGAGAGAAAGCACGAAGAAAAAAATCGATAAGATCATTGACGACTCAATTGACCCTAATACTGTCGCCTATTTAATTAACGCCATATACTTTAACGGCCATTGGCAAAAACCTTTCGATAAAAAAAGGACTTATGAAGATGAATTTTTCATAAATGGAACAGAAAATGTGCGTCATCCTTTTATGTTTCAAGAAGGATCCTATCGATACTTTGAATCAGATTTATTTCAAGCGATTGATTTACCATATAGCGGAAACGAAATGAGTATGATTATTCTTCTGCCAAAAGAGGGGCAACATCTCACTGACCTATATGAAAACATGTCTTTTGAAAACTGGAATAACTGGAAGACCCAATTGCACGAAATGGAAGGAACGATTAAACTCCCGAAATTTAAAATGGAATATGATGTTCAATTAAATGAGCCTTTAATGAACTTAGGGATGGAAATTGCCTTTAGCGGGGGTGCAGACTTTAGCAAAATGGTGGAAAATGGTGGGGTTTTCATTGATGAAGTGAAACATAAAAGTTTTATTGATGTTAATGAAAAAGGAACGGAAGCAGCAGCAGTTACTTCTGTAGCAGTGAAAGAGACTGCAGCGATGGATAGCTTTCAAATGATTGTAAATCGGCCATTCTTTTTTGCTATTCAAGATAACGATTCTGGCTTAATTTTATTTATGGGTGAAGTGAATAATCCAGCCGCAAAATAAAAAGCAGGGACGTCTGAAATTGGATAACTAGAATCCGATGTTCAAGATAAAAGCAAAGCAGTTTCTCCACATTGATCTTCTATCTTGCATTTTCGTATTCGGCTAATCAATTTTCGGACATCCCTTTATTTCTCATTCCAAATGATCCTTAATACTAAATTAATCTTCTTTTCCAGTTGTTGATAATGTAGATGTTTTTTGCTCTATATTTTTCCCAGATATATTTTCCAACAATTCTTTTACATCAATCCCAGACGATTCTTTTAATGTTTCTTGTAATGATGCCATTAAGTTTGTTGCATATCCAGTAATTTTATTGGCACCACCATTTGGACCGCTAGCACCAGTATCAACGACAGTAATTTTGTCAATATTTGCAAGCGGTGCAGCAACTTGCTTTGCATATTCAGGAAGCATTTTTAAGATCATGTCTAATACAGCCGCTTGACCGAAACGTTCGAAAGCTTCTGCCACTTTCTGTTTTGCTTCTGCTTCTGCCAAACCTTTTAGACGGATAATTTCTGCTTCTGCTTCCCCTTGTGCTTTTTGAGCTTCTGCTTTTGCTAACCCATCCATACGAATCCGTTCTGCTTCTGCTTTTGCCATTGCCTCGATTCGGTACTTATGGGCATCCGCTTCTGCCATTTGTTTTGCTTTTTCTGCAGCTGCCGATTGTTCTACCGAATAACGGTCCGCATCTGCTTTTTTCTTTACTTCTGAGTCGTACTGTTTCTCACGACGCAAAATTTCCTTTTCTTCTAACTCAATTTGCTTTTGTCTCTCAATAATTTTAACTTGCATCTCTTGTTCTGTTACTTCTTGTTTTGCGCGAGCTGTTTCTAAGTCGTACGCTTGGTCAGCACGTGCTTTTGCAATATCTTGCTCGCGACGATACTCGGCAATTTTTAATTGGTTTTCTTTTTCTGCCTCAGCGATTTCTGTCGCTCTTTCCAGTTCCGATCTTTTCGCTTCTTTATCCGCTTCTGCTTTACTTATTCTCGTTTCTTTATCCGCTTCTGCTTCTGCTATTTCAGCATCGCGTTTTACTTGTGCAATTCTTGGTTTACCTAGTGAATCGAGATATCCATTTTTATCACGAACATCTTTTATTGTAAAAGATACGATTGTCAAACCCATTTTAGCTAAGTCTTGTGTTGCTACTCGTTGTACTTCTTGAGAGAACTTATCACGATTTTTGTAAATCTCTTCTACAGTCATAGAGCCTAAAATGGATCGGAGGTGACCTTCCAATACTTCACGAGCTTCATTTTCAAGGTCTTGCTTTGTTTTACCTAAAAACTGTTCAGCTGCAGTTGCAATTTCACCGATAGAACTACCAACTTTAATAATGGCTGTACCATCTGCCATTACAGGAACACCTTGCTCTGTATAAACTTCAGGAGTAGAGACATCGAGTTTACTAGATAACAAGCTTAATGGCTCGGCCTTTTGAAATACAGGTAACACAAATGTTCCGCCACCACGAATAATTTTAATTTTATTGCCAGATTCGTCAATGTGGACATTTTTATTACCTAAATAACTACCAGTTACGATTAACGCTTCGTCTGGTCCTGCTGTACGGTATTTTGTAACAAATACTCCAATAAGTGCTAAAAGCAAAAATACGACTACTACAATTAATATGAGCATACCGCTGCCAAGTGGCATATACATTCCCCCTAATTGATCATTTTTTATAAAAACCTTCCATTAATGATAGGAAGTGTCTTTTCCCTAGAATTATCTAATTTTTTTCTAACGCAACGATTTAATAACTAAAGATACTTTTTTCATCGTAAGGTCGAACATACAAAACGCCATTTTTCACATCGATAATGAGGACGTCTATTCCTTCCTTTATTTCTTCATTATCAAAACCGGTCGCAGACTTTGCAATTCTCCCGCTATTACTGTCAATTATTACTTCACCGAAACCATCTTTCGGTATCGGTATAATAACTTTTCCAACCCTACCTTTTAAAGAATCTTCCCGATATACTAATGATTCTTCAGCCGATTTAAGTGGGACAAAGACAAATATATTTAGTAATATCGTTAAGATTAACGCCCCTACTGTCGCGATAATCAAAATTAATATACTGCTTAGTGAGGTAGCTAATTCTAAAATGTAGCCAGTGGCGGATAAAAAAACAAGAAATACAAAAATAAGTGCTGGATTAAAGAATGGCAGAGCTTCAAAAACTCCATCCAATAAATCCCCAAACAAAATATACAGTAATGTAAATGCACCAGCTATAATTAAAACCCATAAATACACTGTTTGAATTGGCACTCCAAACAACTCCATACACATCACCCATTTCATCTTTTTCAAAGGTAACTGTTACTTGTTCATACGAATGTTTTCGTTTGAAGGTTTCATGATTTACTAAATTAAAAACTATTTTTTCTAATCATAATTTTATAAAACATAACAAAAGGAAGCGACTATCTACGAAATTGTTCCTTTTATCACTTTGGAAAAGATTGTTTTTTGTTATGGCTGTGATAAAAATTGGTCCATTATCCATGGGGTAATGAATGCTTCGATACTAGCGGCGAGAATTAATAAAGGGATACAAACGAAAATAAATGTTTTACAAGCATTCCATAATACTTGTTTAAAAGAAAAGTTTGCATCATTAATCTTTCGATAAATACCGATTGTAACGTAAAAAGCTAATGCTCCTGATAATACGATAGCAGGAATTTCAAATATTCCATGTGGGACCACACTAGCAAACAGCGTGGATGCAACAGATTGTCCCGTCATATTAATGAAGGCTAGTACTATTCCAATTATACCACCATTAAGGACAATAATTCCGATGGAAGGTAGAAAAATAGGAATAATTCCAGTCAAAAAAATAAGCAAGCTGGCAAGACTATTATTTAAAAATAAACCATATGCCAATTGCAAACTCGTTTGATCTGGTGATAAAAGATTCTTTTCTTCAAAAAGTGTTAAAATTTCCTTCATCACAGATAATACGAGTTCTTCATTATTTTTAACTAAGTAATATACTCCGAGACTACTAAAAATAAATAATAGCAACATAATTACAAAATACTTCCAATAATAGTTTTTAAAAGAAATCCATTGTTCCTTATAAATACCTTTTACGTGTTCTTTGAAATTAGCAACTTTCATGTTTTACACCTCACATTATCATTTAGCAAACTATTATACATGGGCTGTCCTGTAAAAGATGATTTTTTAACGATAATAATATATACGATATTGTATTAGATTCGTTTCAAATTAATAGAATATTATCGTGTTGAACTAACCAATTAATCAGGCGCATTTTGGAACTTGCACCTCCCACCTAATTTTACCCGTTTTAAGCAAAATTGGAGGTGGGGGTCTTACTGACATTCAATTATTTTCTCTCTGCTGCCCAATTTCTCCCTTATTAAGAAAAAGATTTGCCTCCTCTAAATTTTTATGTTCAGCAACCGAATCGCCATGTTGATAGCGTTCCGATTGAAATGGAAATTTGGAGTTCATTTCTGTGTTTACGGAAATTTCCTCCTGCTCTGATGCATTTGTTATTAAGTGGCTTGTCTTCTTATTTTCCTTCATATAATTATAATACCATCCTTTCATTTATGCTTTCTTAAAATAATTGTTTATATATTGGCAGATAGCAATCCACGAAATGCCACAATAGTTATGATTGCCAGCACTTCATCCCTTCTTACAAAAATTCAGATGCTCCAAATGATATTTTGTATGATTAACCATCTATCTTGCGGGAATAAAATAAGGAAATACTTTTACTACTCCATAAGGTACGCAAATCAAAGCAAACTATGCAAAGGAAAAAGAGCAATTTTTCATATAAAGAGAAAAAATATGTAACGTGATGTAAAAAATTACTCCTTTCACTTTTTTGTGAAACAGAGTACAATATCTCAAGTTTGACAGTTAATTTAGCTAAAAACCTTCCGAACCCTTGATACATAGGGTTTTGGAAGGTTTTTAATTTGGTTAAAAAATGAGTACTATTTTCCTTTTTTCGTTTGCTTTAAAATTTTTTTTATATCTTTCGTTAGGACAATTTCATAATCTGTTCGAAAAGAAAATACTTCATGCAACCTATCTGTTATATCCGTTCGTTCGTAATCTGGAATATAGCCTTCCCCTGATAACTCCATCATTTTCATCTCTCGTAAAGTTTGTATAATTTCATGGCAAGTGAATTGTTCATCTACTCTTTTTTCTAATAACCGATAAATCAATAAAGCTAGAAAACAGGTGAGAAAATGTGCCTCTATCCTGCAGTCTTTTTTCACATAAACCGGTCTAGATTTTAATTCGCTTTTCATGACACGAAATGTTTCTTCGATTTCCCAACGTTTATGATTTATGCGTATTAACTCTTTTGGATCAGATTCAAGATTTGTACAAATCCCATAAAAACCATCGTATTGTGCTTCCTTTTGGATTGCTGCTTCATCTATTGAAAAATGTGTTTTTTCAGCAATTTCACCATCTTTTGTCGCATGAATTGCTGTTATAAAACGTGCTGGATCGTTTGCTCTTTTCTTTTTTAAAGTCGATGGCTTGTCAATCTTTTTTAACGCTCGATTAATCTGCCGTTCACGAATGGTTTGTTGATAATGTTTATACTTGGGTGAAAAAGTGACAAGTAATCGTTGCTCTATTTCACCTTCTTTAATCCAGCGTTCTTTAAAATAGGTATTTTTGTTGTTTGGGCTATCATCAATATCTGAAAGGTTAATCCCTTTATCACCTGCGGTGATGTGCCATCCTTCTGGATCTAGTACCCACTCTTTTAAATGTTTTTTAAGCTTTTTTATGGATTGAGTCGTTATAAATCCTCGATTTCCTAGCGTATTATATATACGGTTTTTTTCAGACGATAAACCGGCATCTGTACAAACAATTATTTCCGATAATTCAAAATCCTTTAGAATTCTCTTTTCCAGCGGTTTCAGAGAACCCTGTTCATTTTCATTACCTGGAAAGATAGAAAAGGCGAGGGGGAGGCCAGAGGCATCCATGAATAGTCCCATTTGAACAATTGGATTCGGGCGGTTTTCTTTTGAGATGCCATTTCGTTTATATCCTTCCTCTTCTTCGATTTCAAAATAATAATTAGTACAGTCATAATACAAAATCTTCGAATGACGATCTACTAACTTTAAGCTGTTTTTATATGCGACTTGCTGAATGAAATCTGTTTCTTTATGTAGTATATCTAGTGCACGATACATTTGATGTGGCTCACAATGAATCCCTTCTAATAAAGATTTTGCTTGCTCAAATGAGTTCTTTTTAGAAGTAGGGTGGAGAACTCGCATATAAATTAATTTGGATAATATCTCATTTAAATCAAATTGGAATTTGTATTTTTCTTGAATCCCTTTTATTGCCTGTGATAAACCTAGCTGATAATAAATTGATTGTAAAAACAAATAACCAACATTATAGGATCGACGTTGATTCTTATTAATCAATTTCCGAGGATGATACTTTGCTATAATTGGGGCCTGTTCCTTTTTCTTTTCCTCAGTTAGCTTTTTTGCATAAGCACGTGCCCATTCCTCTGGATCTACACCGGGGTGCTTTGCACGAATCTCATCTTCATTACCTAAAGCTTCGACCACTTTGGTGGTTGATTTTCCATTTATGTCACGAACATTTTCAATTACTGAATAAGAAACTGAATTTTTTGAGACACTCTTTTTAATACGCATAGTTGATTCCCCGATTCATTGTAGTTAACTATATTTTATCATAGTACTAAATAGTACTCAATAATTAAACAAGAAAATTGACAAAAAAAATAAGCCATGTCAGGGCTTAAGCACACTTTTTAAAATTATCAACTGTCAAACTCCCGATAGCAATCCACGAAATGCCACAATAGTTATGATTGCCAGCACTTCATCCCTTCTTACAAAAATTCAGATGCTCCAAATGATATTTTGTATGATTAACCATCTATCTTGCGGGAATAAAATAAGGAAATACTTTTACTACTCCATAAGGTACGCAAATCAAAGCAAACTATGCAAAGGAAAAAGAGCAATTTTTCATATAAAGAGAAAAAATATGTAACGTGATGTAAAAAATTACTCCTTTCACTTTTTTGTGAAACAGAGTACAATATAGTTTATATGAAAACTTTTAGTAAAGAGGGAAGCCAAATTGACAGCGCAGACAAAACAAACAAATCCAATAAATAAATATCAAGAACAAACTTTGTTTTCGATCACATGGCCATTGTTTATCGAATTATCTTTACATATGGCACTTGGAATTATTGCCACTTTCATGCTCAGCCACTATTCTGACAATGCCGCAGCTGGCGTAGGGGTAGCAAATCAATTGTTAAGTATCTTTATTTTAGTCTTTAATATTACAAGTGTCGGTGCAACGATATTGATTGGACAAAATCTTGGTGCCAATCGGTTTAAACAAGCTAGAAGGTTAGCGAGATCGGCATTTGGCTTCAACTTTTGGATAGGTATTATAATGGCTACCGTCGCCTTCTTATTTGGCGAACAATTGTTAGCTTTTTATGGACTTGATGAGAACGTCCATCATTATGCTCTAACATTTTTAAAAATTACTGGTATCTCGTTATTTTTAGAGTCCGTTGCCTTAGTTTTCAGCGCTGTTTTAAGAAGTCATGGTCACACGAAAGAAACGATGATTGTAACAGTTTTCATGAATTTAATTAGTGTCGGCGGAAACATTATTGCAATTAAAGGCCTGTTCGGATTTCCAATAACTGGTGTTGTTGGCGTATCGTGGGCTATAGTAATTGCAAGGGTTTTTGTTGTTATTGCTTTATACTTTTTACTTATTAAAAAACTATCGATTATTTTAAATCTAAAAGATATCTTCCATCTTCATAAGAAAGATATTAAAGATTTGCTAGAAATTGGGATTCCATCAGCAGGAGAAAATATGTCCTATCAATTTTCTCAAATTGTTATGACTGGTTTTGTAGCCTCATTAGGCGCAGCATCCCTGGCAGCCCGTGTATATATTTTAAATATTTCCATGCTTTGCTACCTATTTACTTTGGCAATTGCACAAGGAACACAGCTTCTCGTTGCCAGATATATCGGAGGCAGACAATATGATCGTGCACTGAAACGTGGGATAACTACATTGAAGATTGCGATGCTTGCCTCTTTCGCTACTTCATTATTAATAGCTTTAATTGGAGAACCGCTTCTAAGAGTGTTTACCGATAATCCAGAAATTATTGCTGTCGGAGTTCCCGTACTTTGGGCAGTAGCGTTTATTGAACCTGGACGTGCAATGAATATTGTGTTAATGGGTTCTTTAAAATCAGCTGGTGATGTCCGTTTCCCAGTAGTCATTGGAATTATTTGTATGTGGGGTATTGCAGTATTATTCAGCTACTTGTTCGGGATTATGTGGGGCTTAGGATTGTTAGGTGTGTGGATTGCCCAAGGGATGGATGAATGGGTTCGAGGTTTCTTCGCAATGAAACGCTGGTATTCAAAACCTTGGGAAAGAAAAGTATTACTGCACGAGGAAAAAGCAAATATTTAATTTCTAATTATTAGGCTATGTTAAGGTTTATTGTTGACTTTTAGAGATCTGTTGATTCTAGTGTAAGGCGGCGACTACTATAAACCTTATTGATTAGATGTATGTAACTACTAAAATGAATATATATTTGTTATAATTCCCGAAAGTATGATAAATAGATTCTTTAAGAAAGAGGGCCGTATATGAAACAAACAATTGGTTTTATCGGATGCGGAAATATCGCCAAGTCAATGTTAGGAGGAATTATTAAATCTGGATTAGTGGAGAAAAATCAAGTAATCGTATCGAACCGATCTACACCTAGTCTAATTGAAGTTCAAAATAAATATGGAGTGACAATTGCCCAGTCTAACGCAGAAGTAGCCGAAAAAGCTCATATCGTTTTTCTTACAGTAACATCGGATATGTATGAAACAGTCATCCGGGAAATTAAAGAAATTATCCCTGCTGAAACAATATTAATCATTGTTGCTGCGGGTGAGTCCATCCAAAAATGTGAAAGACGATTTAACCGTCCCGTTAAAATAGTAAAAGCCATGCCAAATACCCCATCACTTGTAAATGAAGGAATTACTGGTATTGCTGCTAATAATAACTTAACTGATGATGATAAAGAAATTATTCGAAGCTTATTTGCCTGTTTTGGCCGTGTTGAGTTTGTCGACGAAGGGTTAATGGATGTTGTCACAGCTGTTGGTGGTTCTTCCCCTGCATTTACTTATATGTTTATCGAGGCGCTAGCAGATGGTGCAGTCATGTTTGGAATGCCTCGCAGTCAAGCATATGTTTTTGCCGCTCAAGCTGTTCTCGGTGCTGCCAAAATGATGTTGGAGACGAATTTACATCCTGCTGCATTGAAAGATAGTGTCTGTTCGCCAGGGGGTACTACTATTGAATCTGTCGCACGTTTAGAAGAAAGGGGACTTCGCTCAGCGGTCATTGAAGCAGTAAAGGTGAATTTAGAAAAAGCAAAGCAGATTCACGGATAATTGATGGAGATCTTTTTTTATTTAAAACACCCACTGTCACGCGGGCAGCGGGTGTTAATTACATTTACTCAAGTTGTAACGTTCCGTTTTTCCTGACCTTGACCGATTAAAATTGTTAGACTGATTAACGTAACTAAAATAGTCGCTCCCATGTCCGATAATATAGCAATCCATAATGTAAGCCATCCTGGTATTGCCAACAGTAATGCGATAATTTTTAACCCTAAAGCTAAGCTAATATTAAAGGCGATAATTTTGTTCACTCTTTTTGATAATCGGATTGCTTCGGGTAATTTACCTAAGTGATCTTGCATGAGAACGATATCGGCTGTTTCAATAGCACTATCTGTCCCTTTTCCCATTGCAATTCCTAAATCCGCTGTTGCTAGTGCAGGTGCGTCATTAATTCCGTCCCCAACCATTGCTACATGCTTAGTTTTTGTTAATTCTTTAATTTTTGTTACCTTCTCTTCAGGTAATAAATTACTGTAGTAGGTCGTTACGCCGACTTCTGCTGCCACTTTTTCTGCCGTTTTTTGATGATCACCAGTTAACATCACTGTTTGCTTTATCCCAACATCATAAAGGTTTTTTATTACTTGTTGACTTTCTTCGCGAATTTCATCTGCTATACCGAATATACCGAGTACTTTTTCTTTATCTGCAACGATAACAATGGTATAACCCTTTTCTTTTAAAAGGTGAATATCGTTTTGAATTTTGTCCGTAAAGTTAATATGACCAATGTTACTTTCATTCCCTGCCCAATACTTTTGCCCGTTTATCACACCAACAATTCCTTGTCCACTGTTCGTTTGTAATTGTTCTGGATCGGTTATTGGTACTGATTCAGCCATAATTTTTTTCATAATAGCCTTAGCAATGGGATGGGAGGACGATTTTTCCAATGAGCCGGCTATCGACAAAAACAGTTCATCATATTGTTTTACTTCTAACACATGTGGTTCTCCTTTTGTTAATGTCCCAGTTTTATCAAAAGCAATTGTTTCAATTTTACCTAACTGTTCTAAGAACACTCCGCCTTTTACTAAAATTCCATTTCTCGCATTCCGCGTAATTCCGGAAACTAAGGCGATTGGTGAGGATAAAATAAGTGCACACGGACAGCCAACAATTAAAACAGCTAACCCTTGATAAAACCAAACTCCCCATTCACTGTTAAACAATAACGGTGGCACTGTCATCACTAAAATTGCGATAACGATAATTAACGGAGTATAGTATTTGGCAAAGCGATCAATAAATAGCTCTTTTGGCGTCTTTGTCTCTTGAGCGTCTTCCACTAAATGTAATATTTTTGCTAAAGAAGAGTCTTCGTATGCTTTCGTAATTTCTACTTTTAGCAAGCCTTCATTATTAATACTGCCTCCAAGAACTGTATCATTGACCTTTTTTTCAACAGGTAAAGACTCGCCAGTGATTGCCGCTTCATTGACCGAACTCCTTCCGTCCAGGATAACACCGTCGGAAGGAATTTTTTCACCTGATCGCACTAAAACAATTTGTCCCTTTTGCAAAGAGCCAACTGGAACGATTTTTTCTAAGCCATTATCCAGTATGGTTGCTTCTTTTGGCGCTACCTTTAACAGCTCTTCCATTGACTTACGTGCCTTTTCCATTCCGAGTCCTTCTAAATACTCATTTAACCCGAATAAAATCGCTACTAAAGTTCCTTCTTTCCATTCACCGATACTAAAAGCACCAATTAAGGCAATCGTCATTAACGTATCAATATTAAATTTGAATTGCGTTAAATTTTTCAAACCCTTCAAGAAAGTCGTATAACCACTTATTGCTGTAGCAAACAAAAAGCTACCAATCGCTATACTCGGTGGGAGATTGTTTTCAAAGATTATCGTTAGTATAAATACCGTTGTTGCTAAGGATAATAGCACTTTTAACTTTTGATTGGTATGTTCATGTACATGGTCATGCCCATGACTATGATTATGACTTTCCGTCCTAGTTAGCCTATTTGGATCCCCGTTATCTGTCTTATTTACAATAAAAGCACCGTCTGAAGCTAAAATTTTTTCTACTTTTTTCATATTGACCTGTTCGTCGACAATTAATTTCCCACTATTATAAAGAACTTTCGCATTTTGCCCATTTTCTAATTTTTGAATGGCTTCTTGTAATTCTCTCGCACAGTTTGCACAAGACAACCCTTTTAACTTATACTCTGCCAAAACTATCACCTCGTGTTAGCGTTTTTACACGTACCTTATTATTAGCCATGACTAAATTCTCATATACTTAATGATGTCTTGCATGATCAATCGTCTGTTCTAAAATAGTCATCACATGTTCATCATCATGGGAATAAAAGATCGTTGTTCCTTCCCGTCGATATTTAACTAAACGTAAATTTTTTAAAAATCGCAGTTGATGTGAGACCGTCGTTTGCAACATACCTAATCTTTCTGCAATTTCGTTTACGGAATGTTCCCGTTCAGACAAAAGATGAAGTATTTTTATCCGAGTTGGTTCGGAAAGTGCTTTAAAAGTTTGCGAGACAATAAATAACGTTTCTTCATCTAAAAAGTCATTTCCCTTACTCATTTCCTACATCCTTTCACGAATGGTACTTTATTGTATGTCAATACATGAATATATGTTCATATTATAAACCTATAATAAGCCTAATTTATAAAAGTGTCAAACAAATGAAAAATCGTTTTCATTAGTTAGAAATGGCTTTATCGATGTATTTTTTGCATAAAAAAGACAGCTTTTTAAGCTGTCCTGACTAGTTTTCTATTGTATTGGATGGAATGAATGACCAACTGAACGACGATCTTAGGAATATATCACCCTAAAATATACTTCGCTTCAGTGATAAACGAGTGAATCTCTAAAGAGTCATTTGCACTAGTTTTCACCGTTTCTTTTTCCAACTGAAGCGAACATATATTTAGTGGCTAATTGTAAGCATCTTTTTTAAAAATGTTTTTTGTCTTTCACACCACAGCCAAATTATCTTCGCTTTTTCAATGCATATCCTGACAAGAAAGAAAGAAAGGCATGAGTTCCTGCCTTTACTGTTGGTTGTTGCCGATAATCTCGGAGTGGGTCTAGGCAAACGATATCCATTGCTTTTACCTTTTCATTCATTCCCGCAATCGTTAATGCTTCAAATAATTCAAAAGTTGTCAATCCTCCTGGAGTAGAAACAGGAACACCTGGTGCAACGGCAATATCTAGTACATCCATATCACAAGTTACATAAATGACGTCGACTTCTTCTGTTAACTTTCTTAACGCTTCAGCTATGACAGTTTCGATGCCTTTTTTGCGCACTTCTTTTAAAGTAATAATATTTACTTCGTGTTCATCGGCAAATTTGACTAGCGCCTTTGTGTTAAAGAAACCGTGTGGGCCAATGTTATATACATGCTTTCCTTCAATTATCCTTTGTTCAATTAGATTACGAATTGGCGTACCGTTTGATGGACCGTTATCTGTTAAGTCACGGAGATCAAGATGTGTATCTAATTGTAGGATGCCGATTTTTTTGTCCCGATAAACTTGGTGAATTCCTTTTACTAACATGGCGGTAATGGAATGGTCACCACCGATTGAAATGGTAAGCGAATTTGGATAAAGTTGCTGAATACCGGCCATAGCACTTGAAATATTATTATGGCATCGGGCAATATCAGTGACATGCATTTTCACATCGCCTAAGTCACAAACATTCAGCTTTCCTAAGTCCAGTCGTAAATCTAAGTTGTATGTAGTAAATTTCGGCCAAGTTTTTCGGAATGCATTTGGGAACTCTGATGCCCCGCTTGCACTAATAGATGATCGGGAAAGTGGGACACCGAGAATAACTGCATCCCAAAGTCCACGAACTTCTTCACGGTATGGTTGAATCCATTCGTGAACTTTCATCTCATCCATGGACGGATTATTTGAAACTTGCCAGTGAAATGCCGGTTGGGTAATCGGCAAATCACTAAACTTTATTGACATAAACTCCCCGCCTTTACAACAATAATCCCATTTTTAATTACCGTATCCGTATGGTTCATTCCGTAATGATAATTGAGCTGCTTATAATTTGGTATATCTAATATCACTATATCCCCTTTTTTCCCTACTTCTAAACTACCAATCTCTTTCCCACGATTAATTGCATGGGCTGCATTAATGGTTGCTGCTGTAATAGCTTCTTCTACAGTTAAACCCATATGCATAGATGCTAAATTCATAATAAATGGCAGCGAACAAGTAGGAGATGATCCGGGATTACAATCCGTCGATAAAGCTACAGGCACACCAGCATCAATCATTTTTCTGCCATTTGCCGCTTCTGTCATTAAAAAGAAAGCTGTTCCAGGCAGTAAGACAGCAATTACACCTTTTTCCGCCATCATTTGGATCCCCTGATCTGATGCTTTTAAAAGATGATCCGCAGAAATTGCCCCTACCTCTGCTGCTAATTCTGCACCACCATAGGAAACAATTTCATCTGCGTGTATTTTCGGAATTAAACCGAATTCCTTTCCTGCTAATAAAACTCGTTTTGATTGTTCTGGGGTAAAAACACCTTCTTCACAAAATACGTCATTAAATTCCGCTAAATGATCAGCAGCCACTTTCGGCAACATTTCATTTATGATTTTTGATACGAATATATCTGGATTGTTTTTATATGCTTGCGGAATTGCATGGGCACCCATAAATGTGCTTACAATATCCATCGGATGATCTTCGTGCAACTTTTTTGCAACCGTTAATTGTTTTCTTTCAGTTTCCCAGTCTAAGCCGTATCCACTTTTCGCCTCAACAGTCGTTACACCATGCAATAAAAATTTGTTTAGCCGATTTTTACTTTCTTCATACAATTGTTCTTCCGTAGCAGCACGGGTTTTAGATGTGGTTGCATGAATTCCTCCACCACTATTCATTATTTCCATATACGTCGCCCCATTTAATCGCATATGAAATTCAGCTTCTCGACTTCCTGCATAGACGAGGTGAGTATGAGGATCGACCAAACCTGGCATTACTACTTTTCCTGTTGCATCTATTACTTCTGCCTCTTGAATGCGATCTTCATATTTTTGAGTAAGTTCATGGTCGGAGCTAACCGCCTGAATAATACCATTTTCTATCCAAACACTACCATTATGAATAACTTTTAAATCATTCATTTTTTCTTTTTTTAACGGGGTGGATGAGCTATCTTTTAATGTAATTACTTCATTGGCATTTCTTATATATAAAGGTTTTGTTTGTTTTTTTTGCATTTTTTCACCTCAAGATAAAACTATTTTTACGAAAAAGGTATTAACCGTTAGCATGGGAGAAAAACTTCATTATTTTTTTAACATAGGCATATGAATGCTATGTGTTTTTACTGCTGCCATTGCTTTTTCATAACCAGCATCCGCATGACGGACAATGCCCATTCCTGGATCGGTCGTTAAAACTCGTTCGAGGCGAAGTTCTGCTTCTTTCGTGCCATCCGCAACAATAACCATCCCAGCATGAATGGAGTAACCCATCCCCACTCCACCACCGTGATGAACAGAAACCCAACTTGCTCCGCCTACCGCATTGATTAGGGCATTTAAAATTGGCCAGTCCGCAATTGCATCACTTCCATCCTTCATTGCTTCTGTTTCCCGATTAGGAGAGGCCACTGAACCTGAATCTAAATGATCTCGACCAATAACAATTGGCGCTTTCAATTCACCTGTTCTCACCATATCATTTATAATTTTTCCAAATTTTGCTCTTTCACCATAACCTAACCAACAAATTCGGGCTGGCAACCCTTGAAATTGGATTTTTTCTTGAGCCATTTTAATCCATTTACATAAATGTTCATTATCACTGAACTCCCGTAAAATTACTTCATCCGTTTTATAAATATCTTCTGGATCACCTGACAGTGCAACCCAGCGAAAAGGTCCCTTTCCTTCACAAAATTGTGGCCTTATGTAAGCAGGTACAAATCCTGGAAAATCAAATGCATGCTCTACTCCTTCGTCCTTCGCTACTTGACGAATATTGTTTCCATAATCAAAAGTAACTGCCCCCTTACTTTGCATATCTAACATAGCTTGCACATGAACAGCCATGCTTTCCTTTGCCTTTTTCACATAACTTTCTGGATCACGACTGCGCAGTTCTGCCGCTTCTCGTAATGTAAAACGAGCCGGAATATATCCATTTAACGGGTCATGGGCTGATGTTTGATCTGTTAACACATCTGGGATGAAATTCATTTCAAGCATTTTCGGTAACATTTCTGCAACATTGCCTAATAGTCCAATAGATTTTGCTTCTCCACTTTTCTTTGCTTCGTTCGCCCATTGGATCGCTTCTTCCAAAGATTCAGTGTAAACGTCCAAATACTTCGTTTCTATTCGTCTATCAATTCTTGATTTGTCCACTTCGATTGCAATACAAACACCATCATTCATCGTAACTGCAAGTGGTTGAGCCCCACCCATACCTCCTAGCCCAGCCGTTACCGTTATCGTATGTTTTAACGTACCACCATAATGCTTTCGAGCAAGTTCGGCAAACGTTTCATACGTTCCTTGGACAATTCCTTGACTACCAATATAAATCCAGCTGCCTGCTGTCATTTGTCCATACATTATCAAACCTTTTTTATCAAGTTCATGAAAATGTTCCCATGTTGCCCATTTCGGGACTAAATTGGAATTAGCTATTAAAACTCTTGGTGCATCGACATGGCTTTTAAAAACAGCGACAGGCTTACCCGACTGAATTAACAAAGTCTCGTCATTGTCCAACTCTTTTAGTGTTTTTATAATTGCTTCATAACTTTCCCAATTTCTTGCTGCTTTGCCAATACCACCATAAACAACTAATTCGGCTGGTTTCTCTGCGACATCTTCATGTAAGTTATTTTTTAACATTCGAATTGCTGCTTCCTGTATCCAGCCTTTTGCAGAAAGCTGTGTGCCAACATATTGTTCTCCCTTTGTATCCGTTTTCATTTTTTCCTCCTAAAAATAAATGTATTTGTTTAGCACTATACCAACGTCATTACGATTCAAAAACTTTCTAAAATAATAGTGCCATTTCTTGTGAAAAAATTGGCAGTAAAATTAACATTAACAAAATGTTTAAATTATCTTTATTATAATAAAAAAGGTTGTAACTTTCACGAAATTCACTATAATTATAAAATAATCATTCTCAAATACTGTACATTAATAAGCAATATGGTAAAATTATAGGTATAAAGTCCTATTATTTACAGGCAGTCCAAATAGGAGAGGATGACATGCAAAAAATAAATTTACATCCAATTCGGCGCTTCTTATATTTTTATATCCCGTTGCATATGATGCTGTATTACATCATTCTTTTCGGTGTTTCTGATAGTTTAGGAAAAACGATCATAACGAATATTCTCTCGTTTATCGGTCCTGTAACTAGTGCCTTTTTACTATTTTTTGCTATTCAGAGAACTTCCAGTAAAGAAAAAGTGTTTTGGAAGTTTCTTTTTATTGGAATTTTATTCAGTATTGTTGGTGAATTCTTTTGGTACTACAATAATATCACTCTACTTAAAGAGCCCCCTTTTCCGAGTATTTCTGATGTTTTCTATTTGTTGAATTATAACATAATTTTATGGGCACTAGTTTTTACTGTTTCGTTTTACAATAGAAAAACACGTACGCTCATAACTATATTAGATATATTCATTATTATTACCGTAGTCTTAACGATATGTTGGGAGCTTATTTATAAGCCGTTTTATTTAAGTAGTCATTCATCCTTCCCTGAAATATTTATGATGATTTCCTACCCGTTAACAGAGTTATTAATTTTTTTCGGATTAATACATATAACTTTCTTATTGAACGAACACTTTTTATCTAAAACAACATTAAAACTGTTGCTATATAGCTTTGGCATCTATTTTTTTGTGGAAGTAATCTTTCTTTATTATACCGCTATAGGTTTTCCTTTGACTCAGAAAATAACCGAGCCTCTATGGACATTATTTATGTTCACCATTGGATTTTCTAGTTTATACACTAATCATTCCACCAAAATTAAAGAAAATGAAACACGGTTACAAAAGTTAATGCGTGGCAACTTTTTGCCATTATCTAGTATTGGTGTTTTAATAACTGTCCTAGTTTATAGTATCAAGGATTTTAATATTTTGATGATTGGTGCATTTATCTGTTTTATCCTGCTATTTACTAGACAATTACTGACTTTAAAGGAAAACAAACAGCTTAACCAACTTTTATCTATCGCATTGGATAGTTTAGAACAAAAAAACAAGCAATTAAAGGAGACTGTTTTTCAATTAGAAGAACTAAATAAAATCCGAGAGCATGAGGCTAAGACAGATTTTTTGACAGGGTTATATAATCGTAGATACATAGACGAATTAATTGTACAATTAATTCTTAAAGCAGAAACAGAAAGGTCACCATTTTCCTTACTGATTATTGATGTGGATTTGTTTAAATCGGTGAATGACCGATATGGTCATGATGTTGGTGATGAGGTTTTAATGAAGTTGGCAAAAATTTTCAAAAAATCGATACGGTCTTCCGATATTGTCGGTAGATTTGGTGGTGAGGAATTTGTTATAGTCCTCCCTGATAGCGATTTAGAAGACGGAAAGATATTGGCAGAAAGAATTCGGCATACGATTGCGCAAAACAAAATAGAATGTGCTGGCTATCATATTCCACTAACCGTAAGTATCGGCTGTACTACTTGGTGTAAGAATGATACATTTAACGAACTGTATAAGCGAGTAGATGGTGCCCTGTATGAAGCAAAGCGAAATCGGGACACGATTATCGTTCGCTAATTAGAGGAAAAAGATAAAATAGAGGTGGAGGTCCATTAACGTTCGCTCCACTTCTATTTACGGCGTAAAAGCAAATATGTATAAGGGAAATTCGTATGTTATCTTTCGTGTGAAACCCTCATGGCAATTTATCTTACATATCTTTATCACGTTGTTCTTCTTTCAGAGGTAACAAATGAAAGACATCCGTAACAAAAAGCCGGAACGTATCCTCATTTAAGTCACATCCAGAAGCTTTCGGATGACCGCCTCCGCCAAATTGCCTAGCAAATTCTGCAACATTCACTTTGTCATGAATGGTACGAAAGCCAATTTTCTTACTTCCTACATTAACTAAAGCAATCATATCTAATTGGTCGTTTAATTTATTTAATGCATTCCCTAATTCAGATAAATATTGCTCTGCATGAACTATCCCGATGGAATAATTTTGTATCGGAGCTTTTATTAATTGGTTATTTTTTTTCTTAATATATCGTTCAATTTTCTCTGACTCAATCGCTAACAGCTTTTGTTCCACTTCTGTTAATTGAAACGTACTTTTATTTGCTTGTAACCTTTTTAATAAATCGGTCTCAAAATCTTCTCTACCGAAAATAAAAAATAAATCATTAAGCTGTTTAGCAAGAAGATTATTATTTGCTTCCCATTCCCAAGTATCATATTGGCGAACTAAATCAACAAATTCGGCTAATGCTTTTGTCGGCTGTAACCATCCTTGTTCTATAACAAAGTCGTAAAATAACGAAGTAGCAGATGTTTGTTTCCCATGAACATCAATAGGTACTACTTTTCCCCAATCATACTCATTAAAATACAAAGCAGTAACGTGATGATCAATTACTTGTACATGGTGGCCACGGTTAAATCGTTCCGCCAATTTTCCTTCTACTTCTTTATTCACAGCTAAGTCGGTAATAAATAAGTAGTAAGATTGTTTTTCTTCCTCTTGAATAAACTCTGTAACACGTTCATTCAGATTACGATAAGAACAGTATGCAATTTCTACATTCACACCGAATGCGATCCTTGCGATAATACCACACCCTAAACCATCTAAATCAGTATCGGTAAAAAGTTTTACTTTCAATGATAGACCTCCAGTTATTCACGCATTTTAACTTACTAAGAAGATGACAAGAATTTATTTATAAAATGCTGTAACACAAATTTTAATTGTAAGATGACCATTTTCTATGGCAAATATTCCTTCATAAAAGGGCAGAAGATATAAACTTAGCTTTCGCTTTTGCAAATTTTCCTTTTCGGATAGGCTGTTTGTTGCGTTTGTCGCTATTTGCTATTATACAATTTTTGCTTTAAAAGGGAAAATAAGTTCGCTTTATTCGTTAAGTATGAACTTTTTTCAGAGGCTATTATAGTAGCTGATTATATAAACTTGCTATTGGAATGGGTGTGAACCTCATTTTTGGCAATTTTTACAGGGTGAAGACAAAAAATCAGGAATGTCTAATCATTTCATAGAACATTCCTGACTTCTTCATTACTTTTCTTTCACAGAAATCGCTGTAGCAGTTTTTTTAATCTTCATTTGCTGTAAATCTTCTTCTTTTAATAGTCCTAACGTAATTGCTGCTTGGATCTTTTCACCGTCTGGACGTTTTTCTACTTTAATACAGTCCGTTAAATTTAACTTTTCCAGTTTTTCCACAACTTTTGGCTCATCATATTTTTCCGTTACGCGGACTTGTCGTTGCAGTTGGAAACGATCAAATTGTAAGTCCACCCTCTCATTTCTCCCATAATACTCATCTAAATAATCATTAAAAATTTTTTTCAACATGGACAACTGACGGTCAATTTCCTTCGCTTGTTTACTCAAATAGAAGAATTGCTCAACCAATTCTTCCGTTACTTCTATTTTTTCATGTTTCGCACCCATTACGCTCCCCCTCTATCCTTGTCCTATTACATACATATGATAGTTTGTAGTATATAGAACAAAAGAAGCACTGTATTTTCACGCAAAAAAAGAGCTACCTAAATCGGAAAATGTTCATTTCTCAGGCAGGCAGCTCTTTGAAAACTGGATTATATTGTTATCGGATCAGGCTTTATCACTTTTAAAATGATTTCAAATTGCGTACGTAAAATTTCAAAAATAGATAGCGGATCCTCAAAGCTTTCTGGATTTTCCTTTAATTTCATTAAAGTGGCTTTCGTCTCACTAATTTCTTTTTCCGTATCATTACTTAATTGAATTAATTTTTCATAGGCATCTTCAAAAAAGATATCAACATCCCGTTCAATCCCTTGTTCAATTAAGGTAAATGGTTGCACAAATTGGTGAGCAATAGATTTTACAACTTCTTCATAATTTTCATTTTCTATAAATGACTGATATTTTTTTACTAAAGTTGCTTTATTTTGAGAGAATACGGAAAGGACTCGACCAGTGCTTTTTAAAAATATTTGAGACGGTGTATATCGCAGTAAAATATTTGCTTTTGCTATCTCCACTTTTCTCGTTAACCTATTAATATCCCGTTGCCAGTCGTTTAGTATGTTAAAATCAAACTCTGCTTCTAGTTGGTTTTCTCCAATTAACGAATGGAGGCTATAAGCCATTTCCTCAAAAAACTTTCTGCTTTCTTCTAACTCTTGTTCAGATAACTTCAACCAATCATTCATTCTGCTCTCAAATTCTGGTAAAATGATATTTTCAATAAACTGAGTAATTTTTTCATTCATTTCATCATTTAATTCTTGATTAATTTTAAAAAAATCACGTTCTTCGTCAATGGTTTCAGCCATCGTTTGCAACACTTTCGGTAATCTCTGTATGATTTCATTTTGCATTTCCTCAGCAACTAAATGATATGATTTTTTTATCATTGCGATTTTATCCTTTTGTAGATCGGTTAGTTGATTTTTCGCACCAATGACTCGATGTAATAAATCTTCCTTCTGATTAATCAATTCCAACAGTTGATTTTCGGCTTGTTTTCGTTGCACTAATAAATCTGCAATAATTCTTTTTATAAAAAATACGTATTTTTCGGCTTTATTATATACATCTTTCTTCTTGCTTTCTTGTAGTAGTTTCAATAAGGATTTGCGGTGACTTTCTGTATCAAAATAAGCAAAAATAGTTGCATCTGAATAGTTTACTTCGATATTTTTCTTTCCAATTTCCACCATTTCCCTTTCTCTTTGCTGTTCATATAAATCATCCATATTTACTAAAATAAAATATAACGGAATATGTCCATATTCAGACTTTAGTTTTTCTAATAACTGCCATTCCTCGTTACTTATTGGGTGTTCTTTATATAATAATATCGCGATACCGTCTGAAATATGGAGAAAATCAGCAAAATCATTCATTAATTCTATATTGCCATATAAATCAGGTGTGTCGATTAAAACTAATTCAAACTCTTTTAAGTGTGGATGATTCAATTTCACATCATAACTTGCTGCAGTTGATCTTCGTCTTGCTGCAACAAAACTATGATAATCTGCTACATCTGATATTTCTAAGAATTGATTATCTTTATATTCGGTAATAGAATTTTTTTCTCCATATTGGAACATTGTAACAGCAGATGTCGGTACTTCTGGTAATATATTCCTATTAAACAGGGAATTAACAAAAACTGATTTTTCACTTCCAATCATGGAAATAAGTGTAATATAATTCTTGTTCTCATTTAATATATGGTTGCTTAATCTATTAAGTTGCCCGTTCACTTCTAATCTTTGCTGTTGTTTCCAGCTAATTATTTGTACATATAGTTTCTCTGTTTCTGTATTAATATCGATATAGTTATTTGATTGAAAAATTAACTTTTCTGCTTCCTGCAACATTTCTGGAGCAATAAATTGTGGGATAACTTCATTCCAAGCAAAGATGTTAGCACATGGTAAAATAGCTGTTTCTTTATTGGACAAAAGTAACCAAGTGTTTAAAAATCCAGGAATCACAACTTTCATTTCATTTAATAAATGATTCCCTGACATTAATTCTTTATAAGATTGTGCATATTGGTCGGGCAAATAATTCCATTTTGTGGAACTATCTACTTCTAGGCTTATAAATAAACGGTTAAACCCAACTAACCATGGAAAATAAGCTGCTTCATTTTTGAAATAATTCCATAAAGCAATAACTAATTGTTCAAACAACGATTTATCTAACTTAAAAAGAACTGTTAATACTTCATGAAAATAGTCTGGCTGCATTTCATAAACCTTTTTCTGCTTTACGTATGATTTAATGAGTTCAAACCAATATAACGATTGGGTACGTATCCCCTCTGATATAGCTAAGTTCATAGCACTTTCCCAATCTAGTGTTTTTTCAAAATGTTTTTTGGCGATTTTTGTTACATTGGGATAATCAGGATTTATTGAAACAGCTTTTTTTATCGCTTGTTTTGCCGCATCACTATTGTGTTGTTCGATATACAGTGCGAACAATTGTAATTGGATTTCCATTTGTAATGGTATGGATTCTGTATTAATTTCTGTATATATTTTTTCAGCGGTAGGATAGAGTTCTAGTTCAAAGTATGCATCGCCAATGTTTTTTTGTGCCCAAGGTTTTAACTCATTGTGCACATTTTCCCATTTGTAAATGGCTGCTTCGTAGTCTTTGTTTTGATAATAGACCTCACCTTGCGAAAAACGAATATATGAAGCATCTGGCATTTCTTTTTTTTGTTCTAGTAAAAAAAGTTCCCCTAACGATTGAATCGGATGGTTTTCTTTAAAATCACGGACCAATGATTGATAATATTGTTTAGAAATTAACTTATTCTCTAAGTTCACCTGCATCACCTATTAAAATTTATTTTTCATTACCGCTATTGTATATGAAATATTTTACAAAGTTTGTCGGATTTTGTGGAATTGCTTATTATTTATGAAAATGTGCTTATAGGATAAGGGAATGAAATTTTTAAATATATGCAATTATTGATTTAACTTACTTTTCCTTTTATACCTATTTCATTCTATCAAATAATATTCACGGATTAATTACAATATCCTTTCAGTTTCAAGACAATATAATGCTCTATTCTAAAAAAGCAGCAACTGAATATCCGCAATTTGAGAATGAGAAAACCACATTAAAAAGACTGTCCAAAACTCCTGCTCCAAGTCCATGACGTAATTAGTGACATGGAATACGGAATCAAGCAACTCTCGGACAGCCTTGTTATTATTTCTATGTACATCATTTTTTCTCAAACAAAAGATAGCTGAGTGCACCTGTTATCATCCCTAAAAGCGATCCACCGACCACTTCAATTGGTTGATGTCCCAATCTTTCACGGATGCGAGCAGACTTCCTGTCATGATAATGTCGATCTTTCTGACCTGCTAACCTTTCTACTTCTTCTTCTAACTCATTCAATTTCAGACCTAGCTCCCCAGCTTGACGTCGGACACCTTGTGCATCATACATAACGATAAGACCAAAAACGGTTGATAACGCGAAATCAACTGTTTTTATTCCGCGACTTAAAGCGATATATGTTGCCAATGCTGAAACACCTGCCGAGTGTGAGCTTGGCATCCCTCCTGTCTCAAAGAAGACATTCCAATCCCATTTTCCGGTTGAACGCATCCTTAATGGTATTTTAATAAATTGTGCTAATCCAATGGTAAGCAGTGCTGTTTTCATCGGTTTATTCAAAACGACCACCTCAAACATAGTTTGCTTGAGTAAATCAATGATTATTCATTGCATCTAATTTGGAACTTCTTAACATATTCATCAGGATAATTTTATTATGACTTTGGACGTTTGATTTTTGCTATTTTATTCAATGACCTCCGGAATATTTGATTAAAGACTTCTGAGAAAACAATCCCCATAGCAATTGCACCGGCTATTAGTAAAACTTTAGTAGCTAATTGGATTCCCATATTATAATCATTCACGACAAAATTTCTCATCGTTTCATATGCTAAACCGCCAGGAACTAATGGAATAATTCCAGCAACCGTGAAAATAATAACTGGTGTTTTATATCTTTTGGCAAAAATATGACTAATAATGGAAATAAAAAATGCCGCAACGAAACTAGCTGGAACAGAGTCTATTTGCTGTTCCACCATATAAAAGTAAATCGCCCAGCCAACCATCCCAACAAAACCGCATTGGATTAATGCTTTTTTTGGTACATTAAAAATGACACCAAATCCAGATGTTGCAACAAAACTAGTGAATAGCTGTGCCAACATTAACCGATCAACTCCTTCTTTAACATTGCCATTTTTAAAACATAGCTAAAATTACAGCTATTCCGGAACCGATGGCAAAAGCTGTTAACACAGCTTCTGCTCCTTTTGCGAGGCCGGAAACTAAATGTCCTGCCATTAGATCTCGGATGGCATTTGTAATGAGCAGTCCAGGAACAAGTGGCATGACAGACCCAATAATAATTTTGTCTACTTCTTTACCAAAACCATAATGAACGAAAATACTTGCCAACAACCCTATTATTAGTGAGGCTGAAAACTCAGAGAAAAATTTGACTTGCACGATGCGATCAATATAAAGAAACATAAAAAAGCCAAACCCACCTGCGAATATTGCAGGAACAAAATCATCCCAACTTCCCCGGAACATAATAACAAAACAGGCACTGGCAAGCGCTGCAGCTAACACTTGCAACCAGACGGAATACATTAAGTTTGCTTTTTCGATTGCCTTCAGCTTGTTATATGCCTCTCTTACCGAATATTTTCCAGTACTAATATCTCTAGAAGTACTATTTACAATAGCAATTTTATTTAAATCCGTTCCTCTTTTTAATATTCGAATTACTTTCGTTTTTGTTGGATATTCCCCTTCGAGTGAAAAAACAATTCCTGTTGGCGTGACATAGCTTTCGGCACTATGAACACCGTATGCATTAGCTATTCGAATCATTGTATCTTCTACACGATATGTTTCTGCGCCACTTTCTAACATAATTTTCCCTGCGAGGAGACAAAGCTCACTTATTTCATTATTTTCTTTCACTTCTTTTGTTTCCATTTCTATCTCCCCTCTCCATTCTTATAAAGAACAATCATACTGAAGACAGTGTAATCTATTTCCTACTGTATTTTCAATATGCTTAACAAAAATGATTTTCACGGAGTAAGTATTTATTAATGATAATGGATAAAATCCATTACACTTGATGAATTTGCCCTGTCAGTTTTTGAAAATTATCATATCGTATAGTGGATTTACCTACTAAAAAAAGGAGAGATGCCCAATGTATGCTAACGAGTATTCCCCTTATCAAATGCTAACATATTCTTACTCACCTAGTTATTCGTCCTTTTCAAATACGTATGACTACTCTAGTTATGATATCCGTCAACCAAACTTGGAAAGAAGAGTAAGTCAGTTAGAAAGACAAAACGAAAGACAGACAGAAGAACTGACGAGACAAAACGATGAAATTCGTCGTTTGAATCAAGAAATAACCAGAATCAATGGAGAAATGAGACGTATGAGCCAGGAAATCACTCGATTAAGCCGTGAAAATGAACGTCAAACTAGAAAGTTGCAACGCCTTAATCAAAGATTGCGTATTGTAGAAAATCGACTACAAATACCATTTTCAGCAATTGAAGACGGCTTTTAAATAAAAAATTCTTTATTAATATGTATATAAACCATTCATTTTTACGCACTAATCGTGGATTTGCTTAGCTTATTCATTTTGATTAATAATCGAATTACAGAAAAGGGAGGAAATAATAACGTTTAGCGATAACCATAGTGGTGGCGTTTTTTTTTTGCAAATTGTTGCCAAAACTTCACTTTGAAACTATGACTTTAAACTGTTATAATAATAATCTTGGATCTTACTAGTCTGATTCAAGTCGTGGTTCGAAACCATCCCACGTAAAAAAACTAAGGAGTGATTAGATGAAAACAAAAACTATTGTTGTCAATGGGATCATTGCTGCACTTTATATTGCAATAACAGGTATTATTCAACCGATTGCTTTTTCAAACGTCCAGTTTCGCATCCCAGAAATTTTTAACCATTTAGTAGTCTTTAATAAGAAGTACTTTTTCGGTGTCGTTATCGGAGTGTTTTTTGGTAATTTGTTCTTTTCAAATTTATTACCTTATGATCTTTTCTTCGGTGTTGGACACTCTATCATCACATTAGGATTAACGATTTTTGTAGTTCGATTTATTAAAAACGTATGGGTTAAAATGGCGGTGAATACGTTATTCTTTACTTTCACGATGTTTATCATCGCCTATGAATTAAACCTTGCAATGGGATTTCCATTTTGGGAAACTTGGATGTTAGCAGCAATCGGTGAATTTGTTGTCATGGCTGTTGGAATGCCCATTATTTATTCTATTAACAAACAAGTTAAACTTGATGAGAAAATATAGTAAAGAAAAATGCAGACTCCGTAAAAAAAGAGTCTGTTTTTTTATAAAAAAATCGACAAACTTAACGGCGAATTTTGTATTATTTCCCCGGAAATTGCTAATTTTGACGAAAAAATAGTTTTCTTTTTTCTAAGTTCCGATTAAAATAGATATGAAATTTTTAAAATTTTTCTTATGTTAAAATATTCACTAAGGAGAGGAAAAACGAATGAAGGCATTTTTACAAAGAAAAGGAGTTAGTCTATCTGCAAAAGTGTATGTGATTGACGCCTTAAGTAGTATGGCTTTAGGATTATTCGCCTCACTAATTATCGGGTTAATTATCCAAACGGTTGGCGAACAGGCTAAGTTACCATATTTGGTAGACATGGGATCACTTGCAATGGGTTTTTCGGGCCCAGCAATCGGTGTAGCTGTTGCCTACGGATTAAATGCTCCACCACTCGTCATCTTTTCTGCAATTGTTACCGGAGCAGCTGGAGCAACACTTGGAGGACCTGCCGGAAGCTTTATCGCTGCTCTAATCTCAACAGAAATTGGTAAATTAGTAAGTAAAGAAACAAAGGTTGACATTATTGTAACACCATTCGTTACCATATTCACTGGTTATAGTGCTGCAAAATTGATTGGTCCTGGAATTGATTATTTAATGAGAGGACTTGGCGACTTAATTATGTGGGGGACAGAACAAAAACCGATCTTAATGGGAATCGTTGTAGCTGTTCTAATGGGACTGGCGTTAACTGCACCTATTTCTAGTGCCGCCATTGCCTTCATGCTCGATTTAAATGGTGTTGCAGCAGGAGCAGCAACTATTGGGTGTTCAGCGCAAATGATTGGTTTTGCTATTAGCAGTTTTCGGGAAAACAAGTTTGGTGGGTTGATTGCCCAAGGTCTAGGAACTTCTATGTTGCAAGTCGCAAATATTATTAGAAACCCAAGAATACTCATTCCACCAACAATCGCAGGCGCACTCCTCGCCCCAATAGGTACAACTATCTGGGTTATGGAAAATAATGCCGCTGGTGCTGGCATGGGAACTAGTGGGTTAGTCGGCCAAATTATGACGATTAAAACGATGGGTCTTAGTACAGATGTGTTAGTACAAATCATTATTTTACATATTGTTGGACCAGCTATCATTAGTTTATTAATTTCGGAACTAATGCGTAAAAAGGGCTGGATTAAGTACGGAGACATGCAATTACATACGATGGAAAAGAAATAATAGACTTGGTCAGTTTGCATAAACCGATAGTTTTTAATAATTACATGTGGTAAAACGAATAATTACAAATATCGATAAGCCATTTCAAGTCGGAAATTACCTTGTACAGTGGTAATTATTCGGAAATGGCTTTTTTTCATGTTGTTTAAGTATCCGATTTATATATAAGCCACTTCCACATATTTACGAACTCACCTTAGCTAAAGCAAACTTTCTTATTCCACCATTACTTTCATTTATCACACCTATTTATTTTTTGGCTTTTCCTCACTTTGTTCTTCAATGATGGAATCCACTAATTTCTCCACTACTCTTCTGTACAAACTACTCATATGGACAAGTGAAGTAATTAACAGCGCTTTTTCTAAGTAATTAGCATCTTTGTCACTAGTAAAATGTTCTAATTCTTTTTTCACCGATTCTGCCGTTTTAGGAATTTCATCATAAAAAGAAGACACATTTTTCTTTGTTAGTTCTATATAGCTATTATAGAAAGCATCTAATGTGAATTCTTCTTCTGAAATTTTTTTATTTATTCCAGCTAATACCGCCTTAATATCTTGAATTGATAATGTTCCTTTTAATTGGTAAATTAGACTGATTAATAGAAGGTGTTCCTTCGAGTATTTTTTATTTTTAATCGGGAAGAAAAGTCCTCCTTTTGCATAATTATTAATCATCGTTTTTGTTAATACTTTTTCATTTTCATCTCTTCGTGTACTGTTAAAAACACTTTCAAATAATTGAATTACTTGATCCATATATAAATCAATGTTCGGAATATCATCTAAGGTAATATTTTTTTCTAAGTCTAGTCGCTTCAATATTTGCATAATATTTTCCATCACAAAAACCTCATTTTTTATTTATTGTTACGTATATTTTAAAGGAAAATTTTTTAAATGTAAATGTTGACTACATGGTGGAATGGTTATATTATTATAAGTAGTTATTAAAACTACATTTCGTAGTGAGGGGGATTTTACTTATGGAAACTTATATTCGTGAACCAATCAACGGACTGACACACTTAATCGGAGCCATTCTTTCCTTTGTCGGTTTGCTTGCGATGGTCATTAAAGCATCTGCTAGTGGCTCCACTTTAGCAATTACAGCAGTAATCATTTTTGGAATTAGTATGATTTTACTTTATTCCGCTTCCGCAACTTATCATATGGTAACGGCAAGAGATAGCATTATTGCTTTTTTACGTAAGTTAGATCATTCCATGATTTTTATTTTAATTGCCGGAACTTATGCTCCTTTTTGTTTAATTGCAATGAAAGGAACGGTCGGCTGGATTTTATTTATCTTAATTAACACAATCGCATTAGCTGGTGTTGTTTTTAAAATGGTTTGGTTTCACTGCCCACGTTGGATATCAACGGTTCTCTATATAGCAATGGGCTGGTTAGTAGTTTTCTTTTTTGCCCCTTTATCTAAAGTACTTGATGGCACAGGTGTGTTCTTATTAGTGTTAGGTGGTATATTATATACTGTAGGCGCTGTGATTTATGGAGCAAAACCTAAATTCATTCAATTTAAACGTTGGGGTTTCCACGAAATATTCCATATTTTCATCATGCTCGGTAGCACTGCGCATTTCTTATCCGTATTTTTTTACGTGTTGTAGGGGTATTTGATTCCATGCAAAAAGAAATTGTTCAAATCGCACAACTGATCTAATAATTAATGGTCTGTTTCTTATTTAAGAGCAGGCTTTTTTTGTGGAAGCAACGCGATGATAAGCAATGGAATTGTTTGAGTGAAGCGCTAAAGGAAGATTTCCAAAAGTTGAGGCGAATATGACTAAGCTATAAATAATCTCTTCCTTTCTATATTAGCAATTTTTCTAAAACTGGATTACACTATAAGTATTGTTGAAAGGAGTGAAATAGATGGCAGACCATCATTTTTACTTAAAAGCAAATTGGCCTGGTTTGCGAAACGATGTTGGCGAAATTGATGCAGGAAATTTAAAAACTAAGATTTCTATTCCTCCTGAAATGGACGGACCAGGAATAGGAACAAATCCCGATGAAATGCTGCTTGGGGCCGCAGCAACATGTTATATTATTACACTTGCGGCAATGATGGAAAGATCACACCTCGCGAAAGAAAGTTTAACAATGGAGTCAGAAGGTATCGTGAATGTAACGAACGGGGTATTTACTTATAGGAAAATCATTCATCGGCCGATTATCATCTTAAAAGCAGACGCAAGCGACGATGATGTAAAATTAGCTGAAAACCTCGCAAAAAAAGCTGAAAAATCATGCATGATTAGCCGAGCCATAGAGGGAAACGTTGAACTTGAATTACAGGTTACAATAAAATTAGGAGTCTGACCCCATGTGAAAAGGTCCCCAACTTTGGGGACCTTAGTTTTTCTGTTATTTGCGGATTTTGTGGATTTCATCAGCAACAAATTGGACATTTGTTCCAACTACGACTTGAATGCTGTGTGGTCCAACTTCTTTAATTCCTGGTACGCCTGTAGCTTTAATTTTTTGTTTATCTACTTTTTTCATGTCTTTCACTTCTACTCTTAAACGAGTTACACAGTTATCAACAGAAGTAACGTTAGCGTCTCCGCCTAAACCTTCATAAATTTTTGCTGCCATAACCGCGAATTTCTCTTTTCCTGGTGCTGCAGTAATAGTTTCACTACCAGCTTCGTCATCTTCACGTCCAGGTGTTTTTAAGTTGAATTTCACGATTAAGAAACGGAATAAGAAATAGTAAATAGCAAAGAACACAAGCCCTTGAACAATTAACATATACGGTTGATTTGCTAAAGGTAATCTTGAACTTAAAAAGAAGTCAACGAATCCGGCACTAAATCCAAATCCTGCTGTCCAGTTGAATATTGCAGCGATAGTTAATGAAATACCTGTTAATAACGCATGGACAAAGTAAAGTGCTGGTGCTAAGAACATAAATGAGAACTCAAGTGGTTCAGTTACACCTGTAAAGAATGCTGCAAAACCAGCCGCTAACAATAGAGATGCAGCTTGTTTTTTCTTAGCAGTTTTCGCTGTATGATACATAGCTAGCGCTGCTCCTGGAAGACCAAACATCATAATTGGGAAGAAACCTGCTTGGTACATACCAGTAACACCTTTTTCACCTGTACCAGCCCAGAAGTTACCGATATCATTAATTCCAGCAACGTCAAACCAGAATACCGAGTTCAATGCGTGGTGTAATCCTGTTGGAATTAACAAACGGTTGAAGAAACCATATAAACCTGCACCGACAGCATCCAGTTTCGCAATTCCTTCACCAAAGGCTACTAATGCACCATATACTGGTGGCCATACGAAGAATAAAACAACAGATACTAAAATCATCGAAGCAGAAGTCATTATCGGAACGAGACGCTTACCACTAAAGAATGCCAGCGCATCAGGTAATTTGACTGAATGGAAACGATTATAACACATAGATGCAATAATACCAGATAAAATACCAACAAACGCGTTTCCAATTTTGCCAAATGCTGGGTCAACATTCGCAGCGTCAATTCCTTGAAGCATTGCAACTGTACCAGTAGACAATAAAGTTGTTGTTACTAAGTAAGCAACGAGACCACTTAATGCTGCAGAACCGTCTCGTTCCTTTGCCATCCCGAGGGCTACACCGACAGCAAAAAGAATTGGAATGTTGTCGATGATGGAGCTACCAGCTTTAATTAAAAATGCAGCGATAGGACTACCTTCACCCCAACCTGAAGGGTCAATCCAGTAACCAATACCCATTAAAATTGCGGCGGCTGGTAATACTGCGACAGGCAACATAAGGGAGCGACCAAGTCTTTGTAAATATTTCATTACCATAAATAATTCCTCCAATCATCATTTGGAAATTTTAAAAACAAATAATAGGAAATAAGTCCCAAAAACAGTAAACGAATGACCCTGTACTTTATTTTTCCATCACCTCCTTAAAGAAACTACCTTTTTACAAGGCTCTTTTCTAAAGCAATGTTGTTGTGATTCGTTGAGGCTACATGATTGAAACGGAATTAATCATTGTAAAATGCAATAAAATAGAAAAACAGCCCCTAACCTTAAATCAATCCAATTGCTTTCTTAACCTTTCAATATGAAGCGTGATATATCCTAGCTCTTGCTGTGGCAAGCTAATACCATGAACTAATAACACTTCTCTAGCTACAGATGAAGCACACTGAAACGAAAATGGAAATTTCTTCTTAATCATTTCAATCATTTCTTCATCAAGTGTTCGAATGTCGTATTCATCTACTCTCGTTAACGTAAATCGTAGATGGGTAATTAGACGGTGATAAGCTAAATCATCTTCCTCAACTACAATGTTCACATGTTTTTTAATTGTTTGTACCATATCTTTAATAATTTTTGTTTGACGAATGGTTTCTTGTAAATCGCCTCCTGTTGGTTTCATCGTATGAATATGAAGTGCTATGTAAGCTGCTTCATCTTCTTGCATCTCGATTCCTAGCTGTTCTTTAATATGTTTTATCGCCCATTGACCAACTTCAAATTCTCTTTTATACAGTATTTTAATTTCATTTAATAATTTGTTGCGAAGATGAATTCCTTCTCTTTCCCTTTCAATGGCAAAAGATATATGATCAGTTAGCACAATGTGTATATGTTCATTTAATTTTGTGCCAATATGCTGTTCTGCATAAGAAATAATTTCCTCAGAGATGATAAAATATTCTTCTGGAATCCGGTTTAATAATTGTTGTAACTTGTCGTTTTCTTCCATAACAAAGAGTTTTTCGATTTTATGCACATTAACAATATCATTCTTTCTTTTTTGAAAAGCAACTCCTGGTCCAATGGCTACCTTCTCGACATTGCCATCTTTAACAACAACCGCGTTATTATTTAAAATTTTCGTGATTTTCACAAGTCCTTCACACCTTCAACAAATCCCAACTAATAGTAGTTCCAGAAAAAGTTGAGATACTTTGCATTTTTAGTATGTGCAATTTTATTCAATTTAACAGAAAAAAATCAACAAAAAAGGCATGGGGTACTAAAAGGGATTTCCCCTAATATTACCACCATGCCTGATCGAATCAGTCACATGTGATTCCGTATTCTTACTAAGTTATTTTTATATTAACACTATATTTATAAAAATACAATACTATTTGTTAGCGTTTTCATAACAAAAATTTCAGGAAAATCACTAACTAACCTTTATTCAATAAATGCTTAATAGAATAGAAGGGATGATGGAAGAGCATTCTCGGCCCACTAAAACGCATAATTGACTTAATCTTTTCACGGTATTCTGGTTTATAGCAGTGAATTCTGCAATTGGAGCATGCGGACTTTTCTTCACCAAAACGACATGAAGATAATCTTTTATGGGCGTAATTTTTTAAATCTAAACAGTCTGCACATAACTCTTCTTGGTGGTGTTTTTTTCGGCAGTATATATGTATCATTTCTGCCACAATGGTCTTTTCTTTTTGAACTTTAGGTCCATTATTTAACACTCTTTTAGCCAATTGTTATTCGCCCCCAATTTTTGGTGTATTGTTTTTAAGCGCAATGCTTGTACAATAGTTAGCTAAAAATGCGTTACAAACTTGAGTTCATCTGTAATATCATAATTTAACCGTACCATGTTTTTTCTGTTTGTGAATATTATAACTTTTACAGTTTTATTACATTTATCCTGCTAAAAAACACGACAGAAATAATCGCTACCCTATCATGATCGTTTCTTCAGAATAATGAAATGTTTCTTTTTCCTTTTTCTTCGTTAGTGCAAAAGCAAGTGTTAAAGGACCTACTCGGCCAGCAAACATTAATAAAGCAATTAGTATCTTTCCAACTGCTGTAAGCTCCGAAGTATATCCTAAACTCATCCCAACCGTACCAAAAGCTGAAACAACTTCAAATAATAGAACGTTCAAAGGTGCCTTTTCTGTAATAGTTAATACAAATAAAACGGTGGACACGACAAAAAATGAAAATACTGTGATGGCATATGCACGGTAAATAAGATCTCTTTGAATCATCCTTTTCATGACATGAACGTTATTATTCCCTCGAATAATTGTTATTAAAGAAAACAGGATAATCGCAAACGTCGTAAGTTTAATGCCACCCGCAGTACCACCAGATCCCCCGCCGATAAACATAAATATAACCGTTAAAAGTTGAGAGCTTAATGTTAAATCACTAGTGGATAAAGAATTAAATCCTGCAGTTCTAGGAACAACACTGTGAAAAAATGCAGCTAACCATTTTTCGCCAGGAGATAAATTTCCAAGTGTCTTTTCATTGTCGAATTCCATGAAATATATTGCCATAGTCCCAAGAACAATAAAAAAGATAGTTAAAAGAATAACTAATTTTGTTTGAAGGGAGTACTTTTTCCACAAACGTCTTTTCCAAATATCAAGAACAACAGTAAAACCAAGACCACCAATAATGATTAGTCCACTGATTGTCATAATAATTGGGAAGTTCCCATTATATGCTGTTAAACTTTGATAATTTCCTATTAAATCAAAGCCAGCATTGTTAAAAGCAGAAATGGAATGAAATAGTCCATAAAAACTTGCTTTCCAAAAGCCGAACTCGTTCAGCCAACTCAACGTTAAAATAAAAGCACCGATTGTTTCCATAATAATGGTGAATATAAAGATGAATTTTACTAGGCGAACCATTCCCTCTAGGCGATTTTGATTAAAAGACTCTTGAATCATGAGACGACTTTGCAGGCCTATATTTTTTCCAAATAATAGTGCGATTAAAACACCAAACGTCATAAATCCTAATCCACCCATTTGAATTAATAGCATAATAACTATTTGCCCAAAGACGGTAAAAGTAGTACCCGTATCAACTACGACTAGGCCTGTTACACATACTGCTGATGTGGCTTCGAATAATGCATCAATAAAAGAAAGGGAAGTCCCATTAACTGTTGCAAACGGTAGTTTGAGTAATAGCGTACCAATGATGATTAAAGCAATAAAGCTGAGAGCGAACATTTGGGGAGGGTTGAGATGTGACCACTTAACATAATTTTTCTTTCGTTTTTTTTGAGTTTTACCTATCATCTTTTTCACCACTAATTTCTCTAGAATAAAACATGACGCCATCCTAATATCGAATGACGCCAAAAAATCTGAGCTTCTCTAACCAATAGAATATAAAGTAACATATTTCGGTTTATTTATGATTATGATAACATACCTCGGTTGATAAAATTAATACATTTCATTATCGGGTTTTTACTTCGATCAACAATTTTCAATTCGTCCATTGTAATTCTTTCTTGATTATCGGCTATCCATTTTTTTAATTCTTGTTTATCTTTACAATACGTATGATACGTTTCGCCGCCTTTACCGATTGCATTTACTACATATCTACATGTTTTACCCATGCTGCCCACCTTTAGGAAGTTAATTATACAATATGAATTATAACAAGGTTAACCAAAAATTCAACCGTTTTTTTAAGTTAATTCATTCTATTTTTACCAATGGAAAATATACATATTCCGAAACAAAAATAAAATTACTTGCTGGGATATAATGAAATTATTCCATATCATTTTTTATCCATCTTTTTAGTTCATAAAAAATGAAACCATTCATGTCTTATTTGGAAATTAATAGTAGCGGTAACGGTGTTAATCATGTATAATTGAAACGTTTTGAGACTTATTTTTATGAAAGACTTTGTTAAACTTTATCGTTGATTTATTCAAAGGTTAGATGTTTTCACTAGTGTATGCTTCGACTTTTTTGTCAATCAAGAAGCTGGCAAATCACCGTTTAACAAAGTTTTATAGAAAGAAAAATAAATAGAGGAGAGTTCATTATGTGGTTTATTTTTTCCATATTAACAGCCTTAAGTTGGGGTGGCGCAGATCTATTCTATAAAAAGGGATCAGACAGCAATGATAAATATAGTCATCTGAAAATTGTCATTATGGTCGGTCTTGTAATGGGGATTCATGCTACTGGTTATATGATGATTAAAGGCATTTCTTTTGATCCATTTGATATGATTAAGTACTTACCTGTTTCGGCACTTTACATATTATCTATGACCATTGGTTATATTGGGTTAAGATATATCGAACTATCCATTGCATCACCTGTACAAAATTCCTCTGGGGCTGTTACAGCCATTTTATTATTTATCTTTTTCCCTAGAGAATTAAGTGTCTACCATATTATTGGTATTACTGCGGTAACTTTTGGGGTAATTGCTTTAGCAGTATTAGAAAGACAAGCACAGATGCGAGCATTATCGTTGGAAAGGGAAAAAATTGATAAAAAATATCAAATTGGCATTTTAGCAATTACGTTTCCAATTTTATATGCGCTTATCGATGGACTTGGGACATTTGCAGATGGGATTTATTTAGATGAACTTAGTTTAATTAGTGAAGATGCTGCACTTCTCGCTTATGAATATACTTTTCTCATTTGCGCGGTCATTAGCTTTATTTATTTATCGATAAAAAAAGTTCCCTTTCATATCTTTAAAGAACGGGATAAAGGGATTGCGGCTGTATTAGAAACGACTGGACAATTTTTCTATGTATTTGCTATGGCGAAAAACGCTCTTATTGTTGCACCAATTATTGCTTCTTACAGTATATTTTCCGTTATTTTGTCACGAATTTTTATAAAAGAGAAATTAACTCGGAAACATTATCTTGTTATTGCCATAGTAATGCTTGGTATTGCACTGCTCGGGGTCGCAGACGAATTGTAATGTTAGAGAATAGGTATAAGTGAGTGTGGATAAATTCCATTTACTGAAAAAAAGTAAATTAAAACCCAAGAATGCGGATGTAATGAACTGCATCCTTGGGTTTTTAATATAATAGGTTAAACCATTGCTTTCCCAATTGTCCTAGTCTTGTTATGAAAATTTCCGTTCTTTCTATTAGTCTAGAAATTTCCTATTTATTGGGCTGTAATACCGCCATCCACAACAAACTCTGAGCCAGTGGAATAGCTTGATTCATCAGAAGCAAGATACAATACGAGATTCGAGACTTCTACTGGTTTTGCAATTCTTTTCACTGGGATAAATTTAGAGAATTCCTCCACGGCAGCCTTTGTATCCTCTTGTACAACCATTGGCGTTTCAATGACACCAGGATGGACCGAGTTTACTCTAATGCCATAATGGGACAGTTCCAATGCGGCTGCTTTTGTCATTCCTCGAACAGCAAATTTCGTATCTGTATAACCTACTGCTCCACCCACTAACCCGTTTATGGATGAAATATTAATGATAGAACCGCCACCTGCCTTTTGCATTGATGGAACAACTGCCTTCATTCCTAAAAATACAGAAACTTGATTGATGTCTACGATTCTACGATACTCTTGTTCTGTTAAATCTGTAATACTTTTTGCCATTGTTATACCAGCATTATTAACCAAAATATTAATCGGTCCAAACGTTTCTTCTGCTTCTGTTACGACAGTTTCCCAATCAACAGCTTTCGTTACGTCCTGTTTAATAAATTTTACATTTTCTCCAAGTTCTGATGCTAGAGCCTTGCCTTCATTTTCCAGGATGTCTGTAAAAACTACTTTTGCCCCTTCAGCTACAAATGTTTTCACGTGGGTTGCACCCATACCGCGCGCACCACCAGTAATAACTGCTACTTTGCCATCTAACCTTCCCATAAATATCCCTCCGTACCATTATTTGTATCCACTTTCATTATATATTAGTAGTTTGTTAAAAATCAAACAATCTGCAATTTTACAATTAATGTAATAAATTGGTATTCATTAGTTAAAAATAGTAAATACATCATTAAGGAAGTTACTTTTTAACATTTAATATCACTTGTTTCGATTATAATAGGAATAAAGTAAAAACTAAAACAATGCTTCGTTAATCTATTTTTATGAGCTCGTTGGACATTCTATAATGTCTATCCATTCCTAGTGTAATTCGTAGTGAGTGAAACTTGCTTACTAGTAAGGGAAAACAGCATGTGGGTGTAACAAACTATTTTTAAGAAGGAGGGATTAAGTTGAGTGGAATTATCTTATTCGATGGCGAATGTAATTTTTGCAATAAAAGTGTTCAGTTTATAATAAAACGGGATCCACATGCATACTTTAAATTTGCTTCTTTGCAAAGTGATATCGGTCAAAAATTGCTTATTGAATATGGCGTTCGAGAAGATGTGGACAGTTTGGTTTTATTAGAAGGGAAAACGTATTACGTTAAATCAACGGCAGCTCTAAAAATATGCAAAAACTTATCTGGGTTTTGGCAGGCGGGGAAGTATTTTTTATTCCTACCTGAACGTTGGAGAAATATGGTCTATGATATGATTGCAAAAAATCGTTATCGGTTTTTTGGCCGCAGTTCGCATTGTTTATTACCAACACCGGAAGTTAGGAAAAGGTTTTTGTAGTTGGGATCTGGTTACGAAGGGTTATTGACTACTAATCTTTTATTTTTCCATTATTATCTTTTAGTTTGCAGAATCTTTATATAAGTAAGAATAGAAAATGAGGTTATTGCCTACCGATTATTTGTTTCTCCTCTTCATCCGCGAATTACTCTTTTAAGTATTTGCGAGTTTTTGCTCATGTATCCATGAATATTTTTTCGTCAAAGACCATTTTAAAAAGTAAAAAAGCCACCCCATAGTTGTGTGGCTAATATGATTTGACATTTTGAACGATTGTTAGTTATTTGTTTTTCCAGGTGGATAATAGTAAGGCGGTACTTTTATCCAACCTCTTTTTTTCATCGCTTCCTTTAAATTCATGCCAAATTTCATTTTTTCTAATAATGCATGGGTAAAAAGTCCTGCAACATCATTACGTACCGCTTGTGAAATTGTTGTTGCACATTGCATAATGGCAGTAACTGTTTTTATACTCAGGCCATTTATTATTTCTTCATCCGTTAGTTTTGCTCCAAGCGGAATTTCATTTGGGTTGGATTTTGGTCGTTGCTCACTTGTTGGCGGTAGAGGAATTCCTTCATTAATTAAAAAATCACGAACCCGGTTTGCTTGTGTTTGACATTGTTCCAAACTTTCCATTAATATATGTTTTACTTCATCATCTGTTGTTGTATTAATCCCAATTTCCAAATATACCGAGGACTCATCCATAATAGTTAAATACATCCAACAATTCATTACTTCTCCTACATGTAATGGACTTTTTGGTTCATCATCTAGTTTCGTCTGAAAATATTCCTTTATCACTTCGATTATATTTGTCATAAAGAAGCACCTCCTTACGAAACTATTGTCCTCCAATATCCATTTTTTATCCATTTTTCTTTTCTTTCGCAAAAAATTAAACGCAACCCCGCCTCCCGCAACGTGATGGGAATCACTTTAGCGCTTTAAAGCGGTGGGGGACTGTCCCCAGCAGTCAGTCGCTCGATGATTCGACGTTTGCGATACAGCATTTGTCCTGCTTCCGCAATGTCGTTAATGGCGGATCGGTTGGTGAAGGCACCAAAGATTAAACCTGCAACTGGGATCATTTGAAATAATTTTTTCCAACCGAACTGGTCACGGTACGTAAAAAATACTTCACGCCACCCTTGAATTTCTGAAACTACTTCTCTTTTTTCTTCACCAACAGGCATATTGTAATGAGTAAGCTGGGATAAAATTGTCTGTTTTCCTACATAATCGGATGAAACAAATTGTAAAACTTTCACAATAAATATTCGTTCACTTTTTTCATTAGGATTATACCCATAACAAATGGCGATATCTTGCAACGTTTTCAGTTGCAAACCGAGTAAAAGTGGTATATCAATTGTTAACGTAAAGATACCTCCAAAACCAGTACTGGCTCCTTGAAATGTTGCTAATTTTTTCCTTCCCTTTGCTATATTTTCTGCCGCCTTATCCATTTCTACTATATATAAATCGAAGACATCTTCTAGTCCACTAAATTGTTTCCCAGGATAATAGTCATTTAGTTTTTCAATGGAACTTAAATACGAACCGCCAGTTTGAATATAATTGCCCATTTCGTCAAGCAAAACCCCTACTTTCTCATGAATAAACTTTGGTGTCCATTTATCCAAAATTTTAAAAGGTATTCTCCCTAGCTTTTCCCAAAACCATAAGTCGCTTTGGTCTTGCTCCCATTTTTTCACTTTATGTAATTCTTCTTGAAGCCATTCTATCGTCTCTCTTCCCATTCTACATCACTCCTCATGTACAACATACGCATCAGAAATCATTCCGTTTCACAAAACTGTTTTTAAAGTAGTGGGGGACTGTCCCCCTATAAATTATTCGTTCTCATTGGCGGGGCGGTAATTGAAAATATTATGCTTTTTATAGCTTTTCCTACATTATGTGATAGTTTTATTTTTTTTAGTTTAGGTTTCCAAGAAATTAGACATAATAATGTATAGTGCTGTTAAATCATTGTTGACTCGTCATGAATTATTATACTTTAATATCATATTGGGGCTTTTTTCACAAAATGTTCAAAGTTATTTCAGTTATCTCCTTGAAATAAATAAAAATTCCTTTATAATAATAATTATTCTAAGATAATTTTTCTTTTAAAAGACTACATATTAAAATATTCAGGAGGAAGATATTATGTCACTTATTGGAAAACAAGTTGAACCATTTTCATTAAAGGCTTATCAAAACGGAGAATTTCTTGATGTAACAGAAGAAAACTTCAAAGGGAAATGGAGCGTCCTATGTTTTTATCCAGCAGACTTTACATTTGTTTGCCCTACGGAATTAGAGGATCTTCAAGAACAATATGCAACATTAAAAGATTTAGATGTTGAAGTTTATGCTTGCTCCGCAGACACTCATTTCACTCATAAAGCATGGCATGACCATTCAGAAGCTATTAGTAAAATCGAATATATTATGATTGGTGACCCATCTCACAAACTGATCAACATGTTTGATGTGTTGAGAGAAGAAGAAGGTCTTGCAGATCGCGGTACCTTCATCATTGATCCAGATGGAGTAATTCAAATGGTGGAAATTAATGCAGATGGAATTGGTCGTGATGCAAGTGCATTAGTTGATAAAATCAAAGCGGCACAATATGTACGTAATCATCCAGGTGAAGTTTGCCCTGCAAAATGGAAAGAAAGTGGAGAAACATTAAAACCAAGTCTTGATTTAGTAGGTAAAATTTAATTCATCTAAAGGGAGCAGGATAAAACAATGATTTTAGATGCAGATATAAAAGCACAACTCGCCCAATATCTCCAAATGATGGAGGGCGATGTGCTGCTAAAAGTTAGTGCTGGCAATGACAAGGTTTCAAATGATATGTTAGAGCTAGTAGGCGAACTTGCAAAAATGTCACCAAACATAAAAGTAGAACGGACAAACTTAGACAGAATCCCAAGTTTCAGTGTCAATCGTATCGGGGAGGACACGGGGATTACTTTTGCTGGCGTTCCACTTGGGCATGAATTTACTTCTTTAGTACTTGCACTGTTACAAGTAAGTGGTCGAGCTCCAAAAATTGACCAAAAACTAATGGATCAAATTAAAAATTTGAAAGGCGAGTATCATTTCGAATCCTACATTAGCTTAACTTGTCACAATTGCCCTGACGTTGTACAAGCTTTAAATGTTATGAGTCTGTTAAACCCTGGGGTAACCCATACGATGATTGATGGGGCTGCTTTTAAAGATGAAGTGGAAAGTAAAGGCATAATGGCTGTACCAACTGTATTTCTTAATGGGGAATTTTTTGAAAGTGGCCGTATGTCAGTAGAAGATATTCTTGCTAAATTAGGAAGTAAGCCAGATGCTTCTGAATTCGCTGATAAAGAACCTTTTGATGTACTTGTTGTTGGTGGGGGACCAGCTGGAGCTAGTTCAGCCATTTATGCTGCTAGAAAAGGCATTCGCACTGGCATCGTAGCGGAACGGTTTGGTGGCCAAATAATGGACACGTTAGGCATTGAAAACTTTATTAGCGTGAAATATACGGAAGGTCCAAAACTTGCTGCTAGTTTGGAGGAACATATAAACGAATACAATATTGATGTAATGAAATCTGTGCGTGTGGAAGGTATTGAGAAAAAAGATCTAATAGAAGTTCAACTTGAAAACGGCGCAGTTGTGAAAAGTAAAACAATTATCTTAGCAACTGGTGCTCGTTGGCGTAATGTTGGTGTTCCAGGTGAATTGGAATTTAAAAATAAAGGCGTAGCCTATTGTCCACATTGCGATGGTCCTATCTTTGAAGGAAAACATGTAGCAGTAATTGGCGGTGGCAACTCTGGAATCGAAGCTGCAATTGACTTAGCTGGAGTTGTAAAACATGTCACTGTTATAGAGTTCTTACCAGAATTAAAAGCGGACAAAGTATTACAAGAACGACTATATAGTCTATCAAACGTTACTGTAATTAAAAACGCTCAAACGAAAGAAATTACTGGAACAGATAAAGTAAATGGGTTAACATACATCGACCGCGATAGTGGCGAAGAACATCATATTGAATTAGAAGGTGTATTTGTTCAAATCGGTTTAGTTCCAAACACCGATTGGTTAAGTAACTCGGCTATTGAACGGAATCGTTTTGGAGAAATTATCGTTGATAAGCGAGGGGCGACTAATATTCCAGGAGTTTTTGCTGCTGGAGATTGTACAGATAGCGCATATAAACAAATTATCATTTCTATGGGTTCTGGTGCAACCGCAGCCCTAAGCGCCTTTGATTATCTTATCCGTAACTAAAAATACTCAACAAAAACAACCACTAAAAAACAATAAGTCTATAGTGGTTGTTTTTTTCTAGGTTCAATTTCCCACAATTCATGAGAATAGAAAAGGCTTGAAATGTCATTTGCGACACCCATGAAACCGATTTTTCACCATGGTGAATGAAAATAGCTATATTTTCAGGGTAGCTTATATAAAAAATGTAATAAGATTTTATCAAGCATCAATAACTACTAACATTTACAGAGCTTGAGTAATTTTATTTAACAGTTCTCTTTTTAAATATAATCCAATAAAAAGGAAACGTGATTAAATGGATTAAAGAGAAAAATAAAACAACATTAAAGAATGGGGTATCATAGAAATTAAACCATTCAGTAAAAATTTTTGTTTGTAACATTTCATTCCCAAAATTACCAAATTCAAATTCATTAACAAATGGAGTATTATCAACCATTATCAATATGAAATGAAGAAATAAAAAAAACCAATATTCATTAACCAATTCCTCATTACGTATCATCCTATTCTTTTATAAAATATCATTCTTTCAAGAACTAGGGAAAGAACGTTTTTTATTGCACATATGATTCAGTTCCGAGATTTAACTAAAATATCTTTTTACTATAAATACGTATGGAAAGTACCCACGAAAAAAAATATATAATCAAAACCCCTAGACTCACGATTAAATAGGATTGATCGTTATCTAATGCCAATACTAGCCCACTAATCTCCCTTATCATGTCATTCAAATTAGGTAAAAATAAATTAATCAACATTAAATACAAAACGAATAGAACACCAGAAGCAATCAATAAATAATGACTATTAAACATGTACGAAAAAGGAAAAGCAAAGGAGATAAATATAAGTACGATATTCGTAATAAATAACATGTTTCTCCACGGAAAAATTTCTTTGTGAATAATTAAATGCCCTATAAAAATAGTCACTAAGACGAGAATGACAAAAACACATGCACCTATATATTTAGAACTAACAATTTCTTTTCGACTGTAAGGTAATGAATTTAATAAAAGATGGATTGGTGATTTTTCGTCTGCTGAAAAACATTGCATAACAATTGCAATACTAAACAATATTCCTACCCAAATTGCGGAAGTAGCAAAATTAATAGATACAAACAACAATGTCAGCATAATTAACAATATATTTTTTTGTAATAAAAAATCTTTACGTATAAGATTCAACATTTGAACTCTTCCCTTTCTTTGTATAAAGCATAATATCTTCTAACGTTGGCTTTTCTAAAATAGCCAAATCACCAAATATTTTTTCAGCACGCTTTTTATTCGCAGATAACGCTTCAAATCCATGATTTGATTTCCGTATTCCAATAAATTCTTGCTCTGTATCCTGATCCAGTAAATTCTTATCTCCTTTTACAATGACATATTCTTCTTCAATTTTATAAAACTCCTTGGAGAAAACATGCTGACCATGATGGATGAAGGTAATATAATCAGCAATCCGGTCTAAGTCTGTTGTAATATGCGTAGAGAAAAAAATGGTTTTTTCACTGTCTTGCATCAGGTCATGCAGAATATCTAATAACTCTCTGCGAAATATTGGGTCCAAGCCCGAAGTTGGTTCATCCATAATAATTAACTCTGCATGGTGTGATAATGCAAAGGTTAAAGAGACCTTCATCATCATTCCTTTTGAAAATGTTTTTAGCTTTTTCTTTAATGGTAATTCAAAAGTGTCGACATAATAGTGAAAAACAGAATCATCCCAGTTTTTATAAGACGGATGAATGATGTTCTTCATTTCATTTAATGTAATATTTTCATAGAAAACGTTACTGTCATATACAAAACCAATTCGTTGCTTTATTTCCTTCTCATGTTTTTTATAATCGAGGCCAAAAATGGAAAGTTTTCCTCTATCCGGCTGTAATAAGTTCATAATTAACTTAATCGTGGTAGACTTTCCTGCCCCATTTGCACCAATAAAACCTGTAACAAATCCTTTCTTAACTGAAATGGATAAATCTTTTAGTTCAAATCCTTTAAAAGCCTTATTCACATGTTGTAATTCAATGACATTTTCCATCATTCTTCCTCCCCATACAGAATAGCAAGAAGTTCGCTTAATTCTGCCAAATCTATTCCTATTTCCTTACTATTTTGAATCGCTGCCATTAGTTGTTCTTCAATTACTTTCCTTTTTCGCTCCACAATCATTTGATTATTTTGTTCAGACACAAACGAGCCTTTTCCAACTATCGAGTAGATAAAGCCCCTTTTTTCAAGTTCTTCATATGCTCGCTTTGTTGTAATGACACTTATATCCAAATCCTTCGCTAACCCTCGCATAGATGGTAAAGACTGTCCCGCTTTCAATTCATTGGTCAAAATATGTTTCTTAATCTGATCATAAATTTGCTTATAAATAGGTTCCTTTGAATTATTGGTTATTATAATTTGCATGCAAATACCTCTTTTTATATTGTATATATACTTTATATACATAATATACAACTAATGATTATTTTTCAACACTTTTTTTCAAAAATGACATCCATAAAATTACGGAAAAGTTTTTTTCACCTTTCCGGCTACTTTTTCACTGTTTTTCTGGAGTAGAGTAAAGCTTTGCAATGCAGAGGGAAGAATTCGAAAATAACAGAGGAAGAAAAAAGAAAATATATCTCCGTCAAAAATTGAATTTTTTATTGAAAAAGGTATGAAAAAACTCGGGCTCCTGTTGAGGATGACCCGAGTTTTTGGTGTATTCTATATCAAAAAGGAAAAATGTTGGTATGTTAACATTAAACTAGACAAAATCAAAAAATAACGAAACTGCAAGACCAGAGCGATTTGTAACCAAAAAATGCAGGAATGTGATGATGAGCAATACATCGTGAACATCCAAGAAAAGCTGAAGAATGTCTTGAAGTTAAAAGGCTTAACACCAAAATTTTTCACTCACTCGTCGAAAAGATCACATGTTACCTTGATGGTCCCATCATTATTCAGTACAAGTTCGTCAATCCTTTACAAGGAAAAATAGCATAAAAGGCAACAAAGCAATGCGTTAGTTGCCTTCTTTTAAAATGAGTTGCGAGACACACTCCACATGATTGGTAAACGGGAACATGTCGACTGGTTGTACTTTTGTTGCTTTATACCCTGCACCTACTAATGTTTGTAAGTCTCGAGCTAATGTAGCTGGGTTGCACGATACATAGACAATTCGTTTCGGTTCCATAGTAGTAATTGTTTCTAGTAATTTCTCGTCACAGCCTTTTCGTGGCGGATCAACGACAAGGACATCCGCTTGAATTCCTTTTTCTGCCCACATAGGAATAACTTTTTCCGCCTCACCAACTGCAAATTGTACATTACTAATACCATTTAATTTAGCGTTCCGCCTAGCATCATTAATGGCATCCGCAACAATTTCCACTCCATATACTTTTTTCGCCCTTTTTGCTAAAAACAAAGAAATTGTCCCTATTCCACAGTATGCATCGATAACCGTTTCTTCCCCTGTTAACTCTGCAAACTGTAAAGCCTTGTCATATAAAATTTTCGTCTGAACTGGATTTACTTGATAAAATGATTTAGCAGAGATGGCAAATTTTACCTCACCAATATAATCATAAATTACTTCATTACCCCATAATGCGATAACTTTCTCCCCTAAAATAACATTCGTCTTATTCGTATTAACATTTTGTATGAGTGATGTTAATTTTGGTAAACGTTTCGTAAGTAAGTGGATTAAAGTCTTTTTATGAGGGATGTCATTAGTTCTTGTAATGAACACAACCATTAGCTCTCCTGTTTGTATCCCGTAACGAACCATTATATGGCGCAACACCCCTGTATGGCTCTCTTCATTATAAGGAGGGATGTTTAACTCGCGACAAACTTCTTTCACCACTTTTACCGCTTCATTAACTTCCTGCAGCTGGATAATACTATAATCGGTATCAATAATTTCATGGGTTCTTGGCTTGAAAAACCCTGCTACTAACTTACCATCTTTTTCACCAACGGGAACTTGAGCCTTATTTCGGTACTCGGTAGGATGTTCCATTCCGATAATTGGCAACACTTCTACCTCGCTTAATTTTCCAACCCGCTTCAGCACCTGTTCCACATAGTTTTGTTTGAAATTAAGTTGTCCTTCATAACTCATATGTTGCAATTGGCAACCACCGTATTTAACCAATTCTGATTCAGGAATATTCACTCGATATCGACTTTCACTTTTCAATTCCACTAATTTCCCGTATCCAAACGATTTATTCACTTTAATAACTTTAATAAGTGCCTGTTCTTCAGGAAGTGCTCCTTGTACGAAGATTGGATAACCTTCTACCTTTCCAACCCCGAAACCTTCATGTGTTAAATCATCAAAAGCAACATCTATGTATTCATTTTTCTTTACTGGAGGTTGTTGTTTCATTTACTTCATCCTTTTATAAAAATTTATAAACGGTACGAAAAAAGACAATACACTATGGTCGATTCTCGTGAATTACCTTAAACACTACCGTAAAAAGTCCGATCAAAAAGTGGATTTTCCACTATAATGTTTTTTCAGTTTCTCGATTTGTTCACTAATACGATTTTAAAACGCCTGAACATTCAGTAGGTGTATTCATAGTCTTTCACAATTTGAGACACTTAAATCGCTCCAACAAACGAAAAAAGGACCATTAAAGGAAGTGGCCCTTATTCATTCGGTTCTCTCACTTGGTTTTCCGGAGCTAATTTGCCTACTGGTGCAAAAACTTCTAAATGGCGATACAAATTTTTAAATTCTACTGGTGCAACGCCGCCTAACTCACCATCTAAATTAATTAACACTTCTTCAGGTGATGTAACTTTTACATAACTTGCTTTCGTATAAATAACAAGTGGATCATTAATATGTTCACCGCGGATAGCTAACGTTGCAATCCGGATAAAGTCAGCTAAATTAACCTTTTTTAAAATTAGCAAAGAAAAATATCCGTCGTTAATGGAGGCATCTGGTGCTAATTTTTCAAAACCGCCGACGGAGTTCGTCAAGCCAATGAGAAACATCATCGCATCACCCTCAAAAAACTTACCATCATATTCAATGCGAAGATTGGACGATTTAATCGAAGGTAACATTTCAATTCCTTTTAAATAATAAGCTAATTGTCCGAGCATTGTCTTTAATTTACTTGGAACTTCATACGTTAACTCGGTAATTCTGCCGCCACCAGCAATATTAATAAAATATTTATCATTCATTCTGCCTAAGTCAATAGGAACTGTTTCGTTATTTACAATAATATCTGTCGCTGTTAGTATATCGCGGGGAATATGCAACGCCCGCGCAAAATCATTCGTTGTTCCTGTCGGTATAATTCCAAGTTTCGGTCGATATTCTTGCTCGGCAAGGCCATTGACCACTTCATTTAACGTACCATCTCCACCTGCTGCAACAACTATATCGTAACGTCTTTCTACTGCAATTTTTGCCGCCTTTGTTGCATCGCCAGCACCAGTTGTCGCATGACATGATGTTTCATATCCAGCTCTTTCCAATTTTTCTAAAACATCGGGTAAATGTTTGCGAAATATTTCTCTTCCTGATGTCGGATTATAAATGATACGTGCACTTTTCATAAGCATCATCCATTTTCTTTTTATTTGTCATCCCACTGAAAATAATAACGTAAGAATAGTCTCGGAGCAAATTTTAAATCCAATTTTTTACCTTATATTAGTAATCTACCCATACAATAAATAGCGCTTTTTTCACAGCGTTCCACCTTACTATTATAAACCAAACTCAATCTGAACACTTTCTGAATCTAAAACTAAAATTGTATATTCGCCTTTTCCTATCTTTTTTACTGCTTCAACTACCCACTCTTGTTCATTATATTCTCTTAAAACTTTTTCATTCTCTTCACTTGTTCTGTCACTAGATTCAAAATCCTCCAACCTTTTGATTTGATCCCAACCAAGCTCGCTATTAACGATCCTACTATCCCGTGCAACTACTGATACATTTTCGTCTTTTTTTATTTTAACGGTAACATTCCCAGCATTAGTTACTTCCCAATTACTTAACAATGTCCTGCTTTTTAATTTAATCTCGTGTTGATGCCCGTTCACTTCTAAATTTATATTTCCAGGTACTAAAATAGTCGGTGTCACTTCACCTATCGTTTGGAAAAATTGCTCCTTAACCGGGAGCTCTTTTATTCGAATAAAAATAGTATCGCCATTTATATGTTTCTGAATAAACTCTTCTGGTTTGTCCACTAATTTCTCTAACTTTCGTACTGTTGATTGATATGTACCAAACACAGAAACTTTTAGCTCATTCGTCGATTCGATTGTTAAAGGATAAGCAGTGTCTACTACTATTCGCTTTATAACACTTGGAACTTCTTCATCGAAAATCGGCAAATCTAATGTTTTCTGCTCTGAATTTACCGCATAATCGATTTTATCAATGATTCCAGTTGTATTCGCTAACGCAAATGCCACCCCTAGAGATCCAATTACAATGACAAAAATAATACTTAAAAAGTCATATTTTACTGGCGGATTTTCTTTTTTATTCATTTGTAAAAACACTAACAGCTCGATGCCCAAAATAATCAAAATAACAGGCCACCATGCTTTCATTACTGCAGACAAATTTATTTTTAAAAATTGAGCAGCAAAAAGGAAAAGACCTAGACTAATTAATGCAGCTCCCATTGAGTACGTACCAACACGCCAACTCCGCATCTTCTCTCCTCCTGTTTAATTTATAGTTTAGGAAAAAACCAGCAGAAATACCGCTATTATTTTCCATGCTCTTCTACCTTTCTACTACTAAACAACAGCTTGATCCCGCCAAAAATAAATAAGGCAGACACAATTGCTGTTTGGAAATAGCGGTCAAACAAGTAATAAATGTCTATTTCCCACATAGCTTCCAGTTTTGGGGCTAACGATGGAATAATGATATTATTTGCTAAGTAGTAGGCCCCAATTAATATTAAGCCAACTCCAACCCAACGTTGATGATTTATTAAATAAGAGATGATAGGAACATCATTTACCTCTCCTTGTTCATAATTACTCGCTTTTTGCATCCCGTCAAAAAAGCTATAAAACCAAATAATTGGAATAAGAAATAGGAAAAGACCTAATCTTAGAAAATCTAGCACATAAATAGAAAACAAAAACAGCGCCATTAGTTGAATTCCCCGCTTTTGATAACCTAAATAAAGATGACCTGCTCCAGGGAATAACGACAAAATGGTTGCGACCGATTTACTTTTCTTTCCATCTTCCCGTCGCATTTCCAATTCTTCAAGAATACTTCTATCCTCAAGCAATTCTCCTCGCTGTTTTTTCTCCAACTGCTTCATTGCATCAAAAAAGCCAAAGATCCAAATAACAAGTAAAAAGATACTAAAGATTAAAAACTCGCCACGTCCTGTCAACAAAGTAACGAAGATAATCATGCCAGCAAGCCCAATAAAAGCAATTAACAATGTAAGTCCACGGTTCATTAAGTTAAGTTGCAAATGTCCGAGCCCTGGTACAAAGGACAAAATAATAGTAAAAAACCTTTCTTGTTCATTTGATTTCGTTCTTTGTTCTGGATTATTTTGCGAAACGGATTTCCCATACAGCTTGGATGCTGTCACAGCCGTATCGATAAAATTGATTAAGTAAAATAAAATGGTAAAGCCAAATCCTAAAAAGATAAAAATATCCCACCAGCCGCTCATACCATATAAGAAGTAAAATAGGAAGGGAGAAGCTATTACTGCAAACGTATAAAATAGCCCCCGAATTTTCCCTAAATATAAAAGTCCAGCACCTGGGAAAAAGGCAAGTAAAAATGCTAAAATTGGGTTTTTCACTAGTTATTTTCCTCCTTCTCTTTCATCACTCATAATGAAGTCAATAAAACCTGTTGTTTTATTCATAATCTCTACCGTAAATGATTTGCTTTCTTGAAAACTTTCCTCTTGTACCGATATCATTTCGCTAGCGACTTTATCAAAAATACCAGATGACATCAAAAATAACGTCGCACTAGCAGCTACACAATAATGTAGCCATTTTTGTCTATAATAGTTTTTCTTCCTTGATTTCCTTGTTTTCTCACGGTCTTGCTCTATTGAAACGAGTGAATTTATTTGCTCCATAACCCCATTAGTAAAAGCCATTTCATCTTGGATAGCTATATCCAAAATTGTATCCGTTGCCTCGATATATAGATTTAAACATTGGTCACAGTTATAAAGATGCTCTTCCATCTTTTCTGCCTTTTTCTCTTCCACTTCACCATTTCGATATTGCCGCCATTCATCAATAAGAAAATGCCTAGATTGAGATTTCATAAAAACTCTTCCTCCTTCCAATGTTTTTTTATCCAAACTCGAGCCCGATACAGTTTTGTTTCAATCGTTTTTACTTGGACTTGTTGTTCATTAGCTAATTGTTCGTATGATTTTTCAAGGATGTAATACCCGTAAATGACATCTCGATAATTTTCCGGCAAGTCCCGTATCCTCTCCTGAATTTTTCTACGCTTTTCCTCCTGAATAATGGTTTCTTCTACTGATCGTTCCTCACTTGCTGTCTCTAAATATGTATCGGATACTTCTTCACGCATCCGTGCTTGTTTTCGTTTTATATCAATGGCATGATTGATGGCAATTCTTGATATCCATGTTTTAAAACCTTGATTTTCATATTTAGGGAGAGATGTGAAAATTTTCAAAAACACTTCTTGTGCTGCGTCTTCTGCATCTTTTTGATTTCGCAAAACACCATACACTAGGCGAAATACATCGTTTTTGAACATTTCCACTAGCAGGCGAAATGCTTGTTGATTTCCTGACTGAGCCTTTTTTATTAATGTATCAAGTTGAATCTCTCTCCCCTCCTTTAAAAATAAGTTTCATCCTAATAGACGATAAGTTCGACGAAAAACCCTACACTTTTTTCTACTGTTTTTACTGTAACATGATATTTTCATTTGTGGAAAAAGTAATTCTACCACGAGAAAGAAGTCCGACGTGCAGATCGACAAAGATGATCGTAGTTTCCGCCTGTTTCATCCCCCTATGTAAAAAACAAGAGGCTACACATGCCAACCTTTGTGACAATACTTATGTAGCGACCATTGCTTGTCTAACTAACCGTATGTATGCGGGCAGTTTGACTCCCGCCTTACCTTATCGTTTTATTTAAAATTTGTGTCGTCAGTCATACTACCCGTTAATATGGGATAAAGTATATTAAAGTCGCAAGGATATTATTTTGCTAGTATTTTAGCTACTATGACGAACTATATTTTACACAGCATTTTTTACAAAAGGGGTCTTTTAATTTTTTAAAAATTTAGTATAATTGTAGTAGCAATTATTCTGGAGGTGTTGTAATGTCGCTACGGACGGTACTACTTAATCGAATGTTTATTAATGGAGAATGGGTAAAAGCAATTAGTAATGATTCATTTAACGTATATAATCCTGCGAATGGACAAAAAATTGCCTCGGTTCCAAAAGGTAGTTACGAAGATGCAAAACTTGCGGTTACCGCTAGTCATGAAGCTTTTCAAAAGTGGTCAGAAAAAACAGCTGAGGAACGGAGCCACTTATTAAAAAGATGGTACGATTGCATTCTCGACCATAAGCATGAAATTGCTGAAACGTTAGTATTAGAGAATGGAAAGCCAATGAAAGAGGCACTTGGAGAAATTACATATGCAGCTAGTTTTATTTCTTGGTATGCAGAAGAAGCAAAACGGATTTACGGAGAAACGATACCTGCATCTGCACCTGATAAAAGAATTCTCGTTTTAAAACAACCTGTTGGAGTGACTGCCGTCATAACACCGTGGAATTTCCCGGCGGCAATGATTACGAGAAAAGTGGCCCCTGCCCTTGCTGCTGGTTGTACGACAGTGATTAAACCAGCCGAACAAACACCATTAACTGCACTAAAGCTTGCAGAAGCAGCAGAAATAGCCGGTATTCCTCCTGGTGTAATTAACGTCGTCACTGGAGACCCGAAAGCAATCGGTGCAGCTTGGTTAGAAGACTCACGGGTGCGAAAATTAACTTTCACTGGCTCCACGGCTGTCGGGAAATATTTGATGAAAGGTGCGGCGGATACAGTAAAAAAAGTATCTTTAGAACTTGGCGGACACGCGCCATTCATTATTTTTGATGATGCAAATATTGATTTAGCTGTTCAAGGAGTTATCCAGTCAAAATTCCGCAATAGTGGCCAAACATGTATTTGTACAAATCGAATTTACGTCCATGAATCGATTGCAGCAGAAGTTGTCGAAAAACTAGCAGAAGAAACGAAAAAATTAAAAGTAGGTTATGGTCTCGAAGCAAATACGCATATCGGTCCACTCATCGATGAAAATGCTTACTTAAAGGTAAAAAGTCATATTGATGATGCCGTTGCTAACGGAGCTTCCATTGCTTGTGGCGGAAAGCGGGTTACTGATTTGGAAGGCGGTTATTTTGTCCAGCCTACGATTATTAACGATGTGACCGATGAGATGAAAATTATGAATGAAGAAACATTTGGTCCCGTTGCTCCTGTCACTACTTTTAAAACAAAAGAAGAAGTAATTGAACGGGCTAATCATTCTCCATTTGGCTTAGCCGCCTATGCTTTTACGGAAAACTTAAAGACTGCCATCTATGTTTACGAAAAGCTAGAATACGGGATTGTCGGTTTAAATGATAGTTTGCCATCCATTGCTCAAGCACCATTTGGCGGTATGAAGGAAAGTGGTTTAGGAAGAGAAGGAGGACATTTTGGTATCGACGAATTTCTCGAATTGAAATATGTTTCTATTAAAATATAGGAGAAAATAGATAGATCTTGTGATGAACATTCGCTGTAACGAGATGCCTATTTTATTAGTAGTCATATTTGTTGGCGTAACCTCTCTTCCCATGAGAAAAGGCGGCTAATTATTGCCGCCTTTAAAAATGCTCAACCACCCGATCACGAGACGACTGATACGCCCGACTACTTCGCCAAGGTCTAGTGGCATACGTTAAATTAATTTTTGACGCTTGATAGCGAAAAAGTCCCATTATCTCTTCACCGTGCTGTAAAAACAAGCACTCTTCGCTTATCTCTTCTAAGTTTTTTAAATACACAGAATAAAAATGAGGACCGAAATCTAAAACAATTGCATGCTGGAATGACCTTTCCATACCACTAAAGTTATGAAACTGCATTTTTCCGCTGCGAACTTCCTTCCACCATTTATTAATTGTTTTCTGCATTGGTGCACCTAATTTTGTTGAATACACTTTTGGAACGAATAGCGAAATAATTGCTAGTAAAAGGGCTAATAATTCATACATTAAAATATTTAAATTCCAAATGTAACCGATGGAAAAGCCAAAAAATAAAAAATATAAGGCTAACATCATTGGACCGTTCTTTTTAGTAAAATATAAAGTTAAATACGTTCCAACAAGAAAAAAAAGTAAAGTGAATAAATCAAAGCTATCTGCCATTCCTATCACTCCAGCAGTCACTACCGTCGTTAATAACCAGAAAGGAGTGACGATATAAAACAAAAGTTGGCGAAATTTAGTTTGCCGAATCCATTTATTCAATTCTTCATCTGTTCGCACTAATTTTGCCCATTCCTTGATTTTTTTGCGAAACAACTTTCGGTTCCTTACATGCTCATCATAGTTTCGCCAATCATTTGTCTTCTCATAATTAGTCAGTACTGGTAAATAATCCAATACGAAAACTTTTTCATTATTCTCAGTTGTAAAAAGCCATTCCACTAAATATTGCTCGTGTTTTTTTAATGTTTCTAACGGTGTTACTAAAATCAATTTCGGTACCATCTTTGGAGCCCGTTCATCTTGCTGATAGGCTTCCTTTGCAGCTATCCATTCCACGCGAACATATTGTTTTTGCACAAGACTATATAACCCCGCAATAATATCTTGGTAATGAAATTTCAGCTTTCTTCTAAAGGCTAACAATGTTAAGGAATCTAGTTGTTCTACCGAGTTCAACCGTTCTGCACTAGAAAACAATCGAATCAATCGTGGCGGATAAAAAATGGAGAATACCGTTAACAGCAGTACAATAACGGTGAAGTACATATAAAAGTCATCCATAATCGGCAGCCACGCATTATGCCGAGATAAGCGCTGTTTATATATTTTTTCCTCAGCCAAAATCGTCTCGAGCATCGCTTCATTTTCGTCTATCTTCTGATCATATAAAAAATCAGCTGGAAAAACGAGGCGAAACTCAATCGGTGAACCTCCTCTAATGTTTTTGTTATAGTAATATAATGAATGAGAAGTAACCTCCATTTTTCCATTTGTTAAATCGTGAATAAATCCATATGTATACGGTGGGAAATATTCTTGTTCCGATAAAAAAATGGTTATAGTCAATTCCTTTATGTCATCCATTTGAAGTGGGCTAAAAAAATTCCAAGTTAAGTCACCGACATCTTTATATTTTCTCACCACACTATCAAGGCGATATCGATAAAATACTTTCCTCCGCTCATTTTGGTAACTATCCAGAACGTTATATGTACTTTCATCTCTAGTAACCGTTAATGATTCTAGCTCCTCAGGCAATTCATACCAAGTGGCAACATCATTTGGAACTTTATATCCTTCAAAAAATTCCACTCTAGTCGATTTATCTAACTCAATAATCCGCGAAATACTATCATGTTTCCCGATAAAGTTATAACTATATAACTCTTCCACATATAAATCACCGTCCGGTAATACGTAAGCAAAAATCTCCAACTTATCAATCTCTTTTATAGCTGCGTTGGCGTAGATCATTGGATAACTCATTACAATGAAACAAACGAGTAATAAAGTGAAGATTGCTTTTTTATAATACTTCAAAGAAGGTTGCCCCCTTTCATTCCATTCCATGTTTAATAGCTGTGCTTCCAATCCTCGGTATTTTCTAGAATTTCTTCTGGATCTGCCTTCGTCCATTCTTCAATTGAAAGTTGCGGGTGCTTCTCAACATACTCTTTCACTATCGTATATCCTAAATAATATCCATAATTTGGTGGAAACCTCTCGTCATCACCGAATAAAACCTTTTCATTGAACTCACTACTATATGAATCTAAGTTTTCTAATACTACTTTCACAAGCTCATGATTTTCATATTCTTCCCCACCATTCAGAACTGATTCTTGGTTTAATAAACTTTCAAAGTAAGTTGCTTTCCCCTCAATAATAAGCTGTTCTAGGAGAGTAATATAATTATGGGTTGGAGCTAAATTTGCGAGTGCATTATGATGATACTCATGCGTTATCACATCAAAAAGAGAATCTAAATCATTAATATTACGATAAAATAAAATCATATTTCGTTCTCCTTTAGCGATTCCACTTGAATATGAAAATGTTGGTGCTGGTAAAACACAAACATTTCCCTTTTTTGGTCCCTTTAATAGATCTCTTGATTCCGTAAGCCCTTTTGCTATCATCATTAATATCGCTTCTTTATCAAGTTCTTTTAAATATGTTTTTAATAAATCACCTTTTAACGGTGGTGGGTTATTAATATAATGATCATAATGGATGGAATTAGGTTTTGTGAGAAAGCAGTAAGTGGCAATATTATCTATCACTGTTTCTTGAAAAATATCTTTTAATTGACTAGACTCATCTTGACTTCCTTGCTTGTTTACAATTCGAATATATTCTTCATAAGCTTTGAACGGAAACACAACCGTTATCTCATAATCATCGTCTAGTTGAATCACTTCTAGATCAACAAATTGCTCTTGGATTGTTTCCCTTTGAACAATTAGCTGTTCAAGTCCGTTTTGTTTATATACAGGAAAATTATTACAGCCACTTAATATTAGCAATGCAACCAACGGTAAAATCCATTTCTTCATTTGCTCGCCCCTTATGAACGTATTATTCCTACCTTTGACGATAGGGCAACATTACTAAATTTATGAAAAATGCTTGGGATAGTGGTCTTCCCAAGCATGATTACATTTTACTTACCCTAAATAAACATTATAAAAGGTTTTATACTCCCCTAATCCGAAAAATAACTGCAAATTATCGTACGAATTTTTTAATGTAGTAATTCACAAGTCTATCGCTTGAAGACATTTTTGATAAAAATATTTATCTAACTAATGTCGCAATAATACTGTCGGCAACATTATCCCATACAGTCTTATCAGTTAAAAAACGCTTCGTAATATTTCGGTACATTTCTTGTTGTTTATCGGAAAAATCTTCTGCCTCTTGTGGTGGTAATTTTTCTCTTTCTTCTAATACAAATTGTTGCATTTCCTTTGATCTTGGACCCCAAACAGCAATTTCCTCTCCTGCCCCATTCAGAAATATGTATATCGGGATTGCACGGGATGTACCGTTCGTTAAATACTGATCCATTAATTCTAAATTTTGATCACGCAGTAAAAAGTGGACATTCATTTTAGCTCTTTCAGCAATCCTCATTAAGATTGGATTATTTAACATCGCATCCCCACACCAATCTTCCGTAATGGCAATGACACGTATTTCTTCTGTTGCTAAACTTGTTAACTTTTCCACTTGATTGTCGGTTAATTCAAATTGACTATAGATGGAAAGCATCTTCTCTTTATTTCGCTCCATCTGCTCAATGTACTGTTCAAAGGAAATCCCCTTTTGAAACCAATCATTTAATTGCATAAATATCCCCCTTAATCCCTTTATTATTACTAGTAACTATTTTAACTTCCATTCCCCTCACTAGCAATTTTATCGCTTTTTCATTGTCGATCTACGTTAATCCCTGGAGAAAATTTTAGACAGAAGCCGTAATATTTCTAAATAAAGCCATACAAGTGTCACCATTAAACCGAATGCAGCATACCATTCCAAATATTTCGGACAACGCATTTCCGCCCCTTTTTCAATAAAATCAAAATCAAGCACTAAGTTTAAGGCTGCAATAATTACAATAAATACACTCACACCGATGCCAATTGGGCCAGAATCATGAATAAAAGGAATCGACATCCCGAAAAAACTCAAAATAAAATGTAAAAAATAGGCTAGAAATATCCCGAGTGTTGCAGCAAATATACCGAGACGAAAATTTTGAGTAACTTTAATTAAACCAGATTTATAGACGAGCAATAATCCGAATAACACTGCAAAAGTTAACGATACAGCCATAAACGTTATACCTTCTACTTGTTCTTCATAAAATGCCGATATACCACCAATAAATAGTCCCTCTAAAATAGCATAAATTGGGGCAGTTACTGGAGCAGCCTTCTTCGCAAAAATAGTTATTAAAGCAAAAATAAAGCTGCCAATCGCTCCCGTAATCAAATATGGCATCACATTTTGTCCGGTAAAATATAAGTACCATGTAAATGCTGCACTAGCCGTTACTAAGACTAATAAAATAAATGTCTTATTTACGGTACCAGAAATCGTCATTTCATTTTGATAACCTAATCCTTGATAATCATTAAACGTGTTTTCTCTTAAGCTCGGATTTCCACTTCTCACTATTTTCCCTCCATTCATTGCATCCATGATTATTGTATTCGTGATCGTCTCTGTTCTTTCACGGACAGGCTTATTATTTTGTTACCTTTTTTTCTAAGTGATAAATTTTCTTAGAACTCACAAAATTAACAGATGTTTAACGGTTCATCTCATAATTAATTTTCTTCCTAATTGGTCAGGCAAATATGGGGTATTAATTACACCTAATTATTATTTTCCTTCCTAATTGGTCAAGTTTTTTTAGCGAATAATTAGCTAGAGCACAATGGGCAAATAGCGTTTTACAACAAGATTACATTTAGAGTTCACCATAAGGGATGCGGCATGCATAGTTTAGTATGTATATAAATACGTTAACACTGTTGAAAGGTTTCTATATTTTCTAGATTATATCAAGGAAAGAATTTATCGTGGAAAGCCTGTTGATAGGGGCGAAAGATGGGGAATTACTACAATGATTGTTACGATATCTCTGGCACATCCATCCATCACACCGAAGCAAAAATAAATAAGGGGCTATCCAGAAAGTCGTATTTTCAACTTCTGGATAGCCCCTCTTTATGTTTCAAACCCTTGATATATCAACTGTTGTTTACCGCTTTTTTGAGGGTTTTTACTTTTCGGACAGCCCCCAACGGGAAGTTACATCTATTTTTATTCGTAGTGAATGTCAACAATTTACCGTTTATCCATCTCTTGTAGTAACAATTTATTCACAAGTGGTGGGTTCGCTTGTCCTTTTGTCGCTTTCATAATTTGCCCTACTAAAAATCCTAGCGCACGGTCTTTTCCATTTTTAAAATCAATCACTGATTGTTCATTAGCGTCTAAAATTTCAGTGACAATTTTTAATAATTCGCCTTCATCAGAAATTTGTACTAACCCTTTTTCCTTGACGATTTTTTCCGGATCGCCGCCTTTTTCCACTAGTTCTTTAAACACTTTTTTCGCTAGTTTGGATGATAAAGTGCCATCACTAATAAGTTTAATCATTTTCGCTAAACTTTCAGGTGTGAGTGGGGTATCATGCAATTCTTTTTGTTCAGCGTTTAAGTAAGCAGACACCTCACCCATTAACCAGTTCGATGCCAGTTTCACATCCGCTCCTGCTGCAATCGTAGCTTCAAAGAAATCGGACATTTCTTTCGTTAAAGTCAATACCATTGCGTCATAAGCTGGCAGGCCAAGTTGTTCAACATAGCGTTTTTTACGCGCATCTGGTAATTCTGGAATCGTCTCACGAACACGGGCTTTCCACTCTTCATCTATGTAGAGATCGACTAAATCAGGTTCAGGGAAATAGCGATAGTCTTCGGATCCTTCTTTCACCCGCATTAAAATTGTTTGTCCTGTCGCTTCATCAAAGCGTCGGGTCTCTTGTTGAATTACGCCACCAGACAATAACACCTTTTCTTGACGGTCAGCTTCAAACTCTAGACCCTTTCGAACAAAATTAAAGGAGTTCAAGTTCTTCAATTCCGTTTTTGTCCCAAACTGCTCTTGACCGATCGGACGCAAAGAAATATTCGCATCACAGCGCAACGAACCTTCCTCCATCCGTACATCAGAAACTCCTGTATATTGAATAATGGATTTTAATTTTTCCAAGTAAAGGTAAGCTTCCTCCGGCGTGCGCATATCTGGTTCAGATACAATTTCAATTAATGGCGTTCCTTGACGGTTAAAGTCAACGAGGGAGTGCCCGTCTTGTCCATGGAATAGTTTTCCTGCATCTTCTTCCAAATGAAGTCTGGTAATTCCGATGCGTTTTATCTTACCGCCGACTTCAATTTCAATCCAACCATTTTGACCAATTGGTTTGTCATATTGGGAAATTTGGTAAGCCTTCGGGTTGTCAGGATAAAAGTAGTTTTTCCGATCAAATTTTGTATCGGTAGCAATTTCACAGTTCAACGCCATTGCTGCTTTCATCGCAAACTCAACCGCACGTTTATTTAATACAGGTAGCACACCTGGATAACCTAAGTCAATAACATTCGTATTTGTGTTCGGTTCCGCCCCAAAATGAGCTGGTGCCGGTGAAAAGATTTTCGACTCGGTCTTTAGTTCCACGTGAACTTCTAAACCTATTACTGCTTCAAAATTCATTAGTTTCACCCCTTACAATTGTGGTTTTTGTTTATGATAGTCAGTTGCTTGTTCAAATGCATGGGCAACACGATATACGGTCGCTTCATCAAAGTGTTTTCCAATAATTTGTAAACCTAAAGGAAGACCATTACTTGAAAAACCGCATGGAATAGACAAGCCAGGAACTCCAGCTAAGTTGACAGGGATTGTCAAAATATCATTAGCATACATTGTTAATGGATCATTAATGTTTTCACCAATTTTAAATGCAGCTGTTGGAGTTGTTGGACCAACAATTACATCATATTTTTCAAAAACCTTTTCAAAGTCATTTTTAATTAATGTGCGAACTTGTTGGGCTTTTTTATAATAAGCATCGTAATATCCAGAACTTAATGCGAATGTTCCGAGCATAATCCGACGTTTTACTTCGTCACCAAATCCTTCTCGACGTGTCTTCTTGAACAGTTCCTCTAGATTTTTCGCATTTGGTGTACGGTAACCGTAACGAACCCCATCAAATCTTGCTAAGTTAGAAGACGCCTCTGATGAAGCTAAAATATAATACGTAGCTAATGCGTATTTAGAGTGTGGTAAAGAAACTTCTTCCCAAGTAGCTCCTAAATTTTCTAATGTTTTTAAGGCAGCCATCACTGCTTGACGGGCTTCTTCACTTACACCTTCACTAAGGTATTCCTTTGGTACAGCAATTCGTAAGCCTTTAATATCACCAGTTAAACTAGCAGTAACGTCAGAAACAGTGATATTAGCGGAAGTAGAATCTTTCGGATCAACTCCTGCAATTGCTTGGAAAAGATAGGCATTGTCTTCTACCGTTTTCGTAATTGGCCCAATTTGGTCAAAAGATGAAGCAAAAGCGACAAGACCATAGCGTGAAACACGGCCGTATGTCGGTTTCAACCCAACAACGCCACAATATGCTGCTGGTTGTCGAATGGATCCACCAGTATCGGAACCGAGAGTAAATGGTACTTCCCCAGCCGCAACAGCTGCTGCAGAGCCACCAGATGAACCACCGGGAACATAGTCTAAATTCCACGGATTATATGTATTTTGGAAGTAGGAGTTTTCGGTGGACGATCCCATTGCAAACTCGTCCATATTTAATTTACCTATTGTTATCGTACCTGCATCAGCTAATTTTTCCATAACTGTTGCATCGTAAATGGGGTCAAAGTTTTCTAACATTTTACTCGCACAAGTTGTTCGAAGGTTTTTCGTGACAATATTATCTTTAATCCCAATCGGTATCCCGAAGAGCAAACCTTTTTTTCCTTCATTTTGTAATACAGTGTCGAGGGATTTTGCCCGCTCTTTCGCCCGTTCTTCATCTAATGTTAAAAATGCTTTTACTTTCCCGTCTACTTCATGTATTCTGTTAAAAGCTTCAGCAACTAGGTCGGAAACGGAAATCTCTTTCTTATCTAGCAATTCATGAAGGTCCTTTAATTTATGGTCAAACAAAGCCATGTTTTTTCCCTCCTTATTCTAATATTTGCGGCACGCGAATGAGTCCATTTTGATGATCTGGTGCATTTTTTAAAACTTCCTCGCGAGGCAATCCTTTTCCAGAAGCATCTTCGCGCATCACATTTTTCATTTCTAATACATGGGATGTAGGTGTTACATTGGATGTATCTAATTCATTTAATTCTTCTGCAAAAGAAATAATTGCATCTAATTGAGATGTGAATAATTCTGTTTCTTCTTCTGTTATTTCCAACCGTGCCAAATGGGCTACGTGTTGTACTTGTTCTTTAGAAATTCTTGACATAATCTCACCTCCAAAAAATTTACCAAACACTATTCTTTATCATAGCAAAACGGAAATTAGTAAGGCAATGTTATCCATGGATATTTTATCATGTTTTTGAAAATAGTGCTTGTGGGTTATTTAGTAAGCGCTCTATTGGACAATCACGAAATGAACGGGGAAGAACATATCTTTCTGCCTACTATAATTTTACTCATACGCTAGCTTAAGTAGGTAAAGTATTGATAGAAAGAGTTAGAGTTTTGGCCAACGCCGCGTTTTTGGAAGTAAAAAACAAAGCAGTCTGGTCAGACGTGTTTGGGCACTTTCTTCTAAAAAAATAATCAGACACCTTTATTTGCAGAACGAAGGTACGTTCTGGAAAGGGCTGTCTGATTGTTATATGAACACTTTTTGAGCTTCGTATGATAAGGTTACAGTTTAAACATTGTCGCGCCAACCTGTTAAAAGCTGATAGAAACTATTTACCTTAATAATTTTTTAAGAAAGGATTTTAGGCCACCTGTTTCTTCGTTTGTACTTTTTGGCGTTTGCTCCGTTTCTAACAGATCATCTTCATCTTTTAAATAGATATTTTCTTTATCAATCGCATAGTCATATGTCAAAACAAGGCCAATGTTTGTTTCTGTATCTTTATTAACGATAGTAAATGGGATGTGATGTTTATCCGCCAATTGAATATATTTGCGCAGGAAATCGTAATTAATTGCACCATTCAGTAAAAGTTTCGCTTTTGGATTGGATTTCATATAATCCCCTATTTGCTTCGATAATTTATCTTCATATATTTGTTCGTTCGTAAGTACAACGACAACCCGTTCTCTTATAGTTCCAAGAAACTTTCGCCGCTCATCAGCTTTAATTTGTTTCTCGCCATACATTCCTTTTGTTAAATAATCATCTAAGTTTGGTCCGCCCATCGAAATACACTCCTAAATTTGCGTATTAATCTATTTTAATATGCGTTTTCTTCCTTACAGTCTATTCACCCAGTCTGGATTGTGACTTCCTATTTGATGGTTATTATTGCCGATTAATAAATTGTGAAAAACCGAACATTCATATAATAGCTTACCTGTTTTCAAATAAAAATTCAATACTTTTAGAATTGTTGGGGACAGTCCCCCAAGCGTGGGCGTGGGCGAAATTTAAAGCCGTTAAAACCCTCCCTTAGCTAGGGGTTTTAACGGCTTTTTTCTTCGTATTGAAAATTAATTACTAGCTTATAATATAAGTGAAGTTAATGTACATTCATTCGTTCTCCATTAAAACATTTCTGACGTTGTTTTTGCTTGCATGTGAAGAAGGAGGTAATCCGGACCACCAGCTTTCGAATCAGTTCCTGACATATTGAAACCACCAAAAGGTTGATAGCCAACAATTGCCCCCGTACACCCACGGTTAAAGTAGAGGTTGCCGACATGGAAGTCTTCCCGAGCTTTCTCAATATGATCACGGTTATTTGAAATTACTGCACCAGTTAGACCATATTCTGTGTTGTTGGCAATTTCGATTGCTTGATCAAAATCCTTCGCTTTCGTAAAAGCAACGACTGGGCCAAAAATTTCTTCTTGCATAACGACCGCATCCGGAGCAACATCTTTAAATACAGTTGGCTTAATAAAGTATCCTTTACTATTATCGCCTTCACCACCCGCTACGAGGGTTCCTTCTTGTTTACCAATTTCAATATACTTCATAATTTTATCGAATGCTGCTTGATCTACAACAGGCCCTGTATAATTTTCAAATAATGCAGGATCACCAACTTGTAATTGATTTGTTAATTCGGTCACTCTATTTATCACTTGTTCATAAACATCTTCAACAACAACAACACGTGAACAGGCTGAACATTTTTGTCCAGAAAATCCGAAAGCTGACGCTACGATGGATTGAGCCGCCAATTCCAAATCTGCCTCTTTATCGACAACAATCGTATCCTTACCGCCCATTTCAGCGATAACCCGCTTAAGCCAAATTTGTCCAGGTTGAACTATCGCAGCGCGCTCATATATTCTTACACCAACTTCACGTGAACCAGTGAAACTAATAAAACGTGTCTTCGGATGATCGACTAAATAGTCCCCAATTTCCGATCCACTTCCAGGTATATAGTTCAGAACTCCTGCAGGTAAGCCTGCTTCTTCCAAAACTTCCACAAACTTAGCTGCAACGACTGGAGTAGCTGAAGCAGGTTTTAGTAAAACGGTATTTCCAGTAACTAAAGCAGCAACTGTTGTTCCTGCCATTATTGCAAAGGCAAAATTCCACGGGGAAATCACGACGCCGACTCCTAGTGGGATGTAGAAAAATTTGTTTAACTCACCCGGTCTCGATTCAACGGGAACTCCCTCTTTTAACTCCAGCATTTGCCTTGCGTAATATTCCATAAAGTCAATGCCCTCTGCCACATCCGCATCCGCTTCTCTCCAAGATTTCCCAGCCTCTTTTACTAATAGCGCACTAAACTCCGTCTTTCTCATCCGAACGATATTCGCCGCTTTAAATAAAATATCTGCGCGCATTTCCGGCTTAGACTTTCTCCATGTTTCAAATGCTTTTAGTGCCTCTTGCATCGCTTGTTCTGCTAAGTCACGACTTGCCTTTGCTACACGGCCAATAACCTCTTCTTTATTTGCTGGATTTATAGAAATAATCTTTTCTTCTGTTGTCACTCGTTGACCGCCAATTACTAAATCATAGTCCTTCCCTAAATAACTATTTACAAGGTCTAGACCAGCTAAAAACTTCTTCCGATTATCCTCATTCGAAAAATCCGTAAATGGTTCATGTTTGTAAGGTAATACCATCCATTTCCCCTCCTATGTATAAAAGCGTTTCCATTTCCCCTCTATTCTAGCACGTTTTACTTTTCCCCTTCAATGAATATGCGAACATACTTTAGCGCTTTAAAGCAGTGGGGGACTGTCCCCAACCAAAAAAAGAGGTATAGCCGAATACATTGGCTATACCTAGTAAACATATACGAAAGGTTCGTCTTTGTTTGCTTCTTTTAGAATTAATGCTTCTTGGCCTTTTGTTGATTTTATATTGATTTCGACATGCAAATTCTCTGGAAATGATTTAACAAGTAGACCGGCGACATATTGGGCGAAGCCTATTGTTTCTGCTTTGCCAAAAAATTGGATTGTCACATCAATCTCCAATTTTCGTATTTCATTTTCCGCATAAAACGCACGACCGACGACCCCATTATAGTTTGGAAAATATTTATCGACATTGTTTTGAAACTGTTCAAATTTCTCGAAGTCTGCCCGGTATTGTTTTGATGAAGCTATGGACGAAGGGAAAAGTACATACTGTTCATTCACTTCCGACCAATCAACTGATGTACCCTTCTTTACAACACCATAGGAAAAGAAATTACCTGGAATTACCGAATTCCGTTCTTGTTGCTTATATAAACTAACGACAATTGGAACACTTCCTAAGCCTTCAATTTTTCGCAAACGTTGAACGATTTCCTCCGCTATTTTTTTCCCTTGCTTATCCAATTCTGTATCAGAAATCTCGACACTGTTTGATCTACCATCTTTAGTATTGTAGTAATACACGGAGTTTAAGGCAAGACCAATAGAAATACCTGCTAGTTTTACTTTTTTTCCGTCCGTTTTAACTAAATAATTATGTTCCAGAATATGTGATAAATACAAAGGGCTTTTTTCATGGGCTGCTACTTCGTCTTTACCAACATTTAACGTAGGATTTAGTCCGACATTATCTGTTTCGCTCAAATTGCGCTCTTTTAGTTGGCTCGCTGTATATTTCCTACTAAGCCATTTAACAATCGTATCCTTATCTAAATATTGACCATCTTGGAAAATATAATCTTCCGTTGAAAAAGTTTTTTGTGCAATCCGAAGCAACCCTTCTTCAAATTCATCACTATCATAACGAGAGTTCAATCTCTCTAAGACGGTTCCTCTTGAGTCGGAAGGCTTAAATGGAGAAATTGTCCGATAATACGAATCAGAAATTTGATAGTTAGGAACAATTGCTTTCTCTTCTGTATCTTTATCTTCAGGTATTACTTCTTCCTGTTCTCCAAAGTTAGGCACACATCCTGATAAAACAAAGATGAGGAGAAAGGCTGAAATCATCATTTTTTTCATCTCAAATAGACAAGGAACCCCTAACTAATCGTATGAGAAACATAATTCAACGATAAGTGGGGGAGGAAATCCCGCCAGATACAGCATGGAACGTTCAAATCATCAACCATACTATCTGATACATCCGATACCTCTACCTTGTTTCCTCCTTTCCGCTTTTTATATAAAGGCAAAAAAACCGATACTTCGCTTCAAATAACAGAGCTATTTATTTAATTCTGCAATAAGTTCCGTTTCTGACATCACCGGTATTCCCAATTGTTCCGCTTTTTTCAGTTTGGACCCCGCATCAGTTCCTGCAATTACAAAATCCGTGCTCTTACTAACACTTCCTGTTACTTTGCCACCGTGATTTTCAATTTTTTCTTTCGCTTCATTTCGGGTTAACGTTTCTAATTTTCCAGTCAAAACAACCGTCTTTCCAGAAAAAATTGAGTCGATGGACGCGGAATCCTGCACTTTCGGACCTTTATATGTTAAGTTCACACCATACTCTTTCAACTCAAGGATTAATTCATGCACTTCTGGTTGCTCAAAGTATGTAACAACAGACTTGGCCATTTTTTCACCAATTTCATGAATGTTTTGTAACTCTTCCTCACTGGCCATTTGTAAGTTATCTATTGTTTCAAAGTGCTGTGCCAATATTTTAGCAGCTTTTGAACCAACATTACGAATCCCTAAGCCAAAAAGAAGGCGTTCTAAAGAATTTTGTTTGGAAGCTTCGATTGCATTTAATAAGTTCGCAACAGATTTTTCACCCATTCTTTCAAGTTTAATTAACTGTTCCCGATTCAACTGGAAAATATCTGCCACATCTTTAATTAAATCCGCTTCAAATAGTTGTGTAATGACTCTTTCACCTAGACCTTCAATATTCATCGCATTCCTTGATACGAAATGAATCAGTCCTTCGCGAATTTGAGCAGGACATTTTGGATTAATGCAACGAAGGGCTACCTCTTCATCTAGACGAACAAGTTCACTGGCACATTCGGGACAATGCTCTGGCATCCGAAATGGTTCTTCTACTCCCGTTCTCCTATCAGCTAGAGAACCAACTACTTCTGGAATAATATCCCCAGCTTTTCGAATGACTACGTAATCACCGATACGAATATCTTTTTCCTTAATTAAATCTTCGTTGTGAAGGGAGGCTCGTTGCACCGTTGTACCAGCAACCCGGACAGGTTCCAAAATGGCTGTAGGTGTTACAACACCAGTCCTGCCAACACTCAGTTCAATATGAAGCAACTTTGTTACAACTTCTTCAGCAGGAAACTTGTAGGCAATCGCCCAGCGTGGACTTTTTACAGTAGCACCTAACTTTTGTTGATGAGCCAGTTGATTCACCTTTATGACGATACCGTCAATCTCATATGATAATGTCGGTCGTTTTTCATTCCACTCGGCTATATAGGTTAACACTTCTTCAATAGAAGGACAAACACGACGTTCTTTGTTCGTTTTCAGACCTAACTGATCTAAAAAATCTAAACTTTCACTATGAGTTGTTAAAGTTTTTCCTTCTACTTCACCTATTGCATATAAAAAGACGTCTAAGTTTCGTGCTGCAGCAATTTTCGGATCAAGTTGCCGCAATGAACCTGCAGCAGCATTGCGTGGGTTAGCAAAAAGCTCTTCCCCTTTTTGTTCGCGAATTTGATTCAATTTTTCGAAAGACTTTTTCGGCATAAATACTTCCCCGCGAATTTCCATTGTTATAGGCTCTGTTAATTGCAGAGGAATGGAGCGGATTGTGCGTAGATTCACAGTAATATCTTCGCCGACGACCCCATCGCCTCTTGTTGATCCTTGAACGAACAACCCATTTTCATATCGTAAAGAAACTGCGAGGCCATCAATTTTCAATTCACAAACATAGGAGAAATCATCGCCCACTGCCTGCCGTACTTTCCGGTCGAAATCCCGTAAATCCGCCTCATTAAAACCATTAGCTAAGCTTAGCATCGGGACCGTATGCTCAACTTTAGAAAACCCTTCTAACACTTCTCCTCCAACACGTTGGGTTGGGGAATTCGGTGTAACTAACTCAGGATACTGCTCTTCAATCATTACCAACTCTTGAAGCAGTTGATCATATTCCGCATCAGGTACAGAAGGGTTGTCTAATACATAATATTCATGACCGTATTTAATTAGTAATTCCCGTAATTGTTCTGCACGGATTTTTGCCTCACTCAGATTCACAAAGAACCCTCCATTCGGAAATATTCAATCATTACAAACTGCACTAAAAAGAGGATTTGACATTGTTACTACTTCATACAACGCCAGTAGCAGATTGACTAGTAGGACGCTACTGAATACTCTTCCAACTTATCTATCTAGGCTATCTTTTCACTTTAAAAAATAACACATGAGGAAATACTCCCCCTCATACAGGCGAAAAAGTAGTTTATCATAATCTTTATTAAAATTACGCTTTTTCAATAGGGGCAAATTTAGCTAATAGCCGTTTTATACCTACTGGACTCGGAAAAGCAATATCTAATTGCAAGTCATCTTCTTTTCCTGATACTGCAACAACCGTACCAATGCCCCATTTTTTATGTTGAGCGCGGTCTCCTGCTTTCCATGCAAGTTTTTCACCACCGCTACTAATAGGAGCCATTACTCTCTGCCTTCTCTGTACTGTATTCATGGTGTTTGTCACAGCTGTTGTACTCTCTGACCTTTTCTGTTTCCTTACTTCATTTAAGTCAAGGAACAGCTCTGCCGGAATTTCATCAATGAACCGGGAAGGCATATTCATATTCGTGCGTCCGTATAGTGTGCGCATTTGGGCGTTTGTTAAAAATAATTCTTCTTCCGCCCTTGTAACTCCCACATACATTAACCGACGTTCTTCTTCCATTTCCGCTTCATCCATTAAGCTACGACTATGAGGAAAAATCCCTTCCTCCAAACCGATTAAATACACGACCGGAAATTCTAACCCTTTCGCTGAATGCAAAGTCATTAACACAACGGAATCATCCACTACTTCTTCCTCATCCATTCGATCAATATCGGCAATGAGGGCAAGATCTGTTAAGAAGGCGAGAAGCGATTTATCCTCCGTTTTTTCTTCAAAACTTTTCGTAACAGAAAGAAATTCTTCAATGTTTTCCAACCGGCTTTCCGCTTCTAATGATTTTTCCGCCTTAAGCATCTCTTTATATCCTGATTTTTCGATAATTTCTTCCGTTAATTCCGTAACAGATAAATATTCTTGCATTTGATGAAAACCATTGATTAACTCATAAAACTCCATACAAGCCTTCGTTATTTTTGGAGTTAATCCGATAAAATCCACTTCTTTTAATGCAGCAAAAAGTGAGATATCATTTCGGCCAGCATATTGGGCAATTTTTTCTAGAGAACTAACGCCAACTCCCCGTTTTGGGACGTTAATGATTCTGGATAAACTAATATCATCATCTGGGTTAGAAATTAGACGCAAATATGCAAGTAAGTCTTTAATTTCTTTCCGATCATAGAATTTCGTACCGCCAACAATTTTATATGGAATATTCGCTTTAATTAACATTTCTTCCATTACCCGTGATTGGGCATTTGTACGGTATAGTATGGCGAAATCAGCATACTTTCGCTTTTTTGTCTTGACAAGTTCATCAATTTTACTAGTGACAAATAATGCCTCTTCACTTTCTGTTGCCGCATGATAATAGTGGATTAAATTGCCTTGCGAATTTTCCGTCCATAAATTTTTCGGTTTACGATTTTTATTATTCGCTATCACTTCATTTGCCGCTTGTAGAATCGTTTTCGTAGATCGATAATTTTGTTCGAGTAAAATAACCTCTGCATGTTCATAATCTTTTTCAAACGATAAAATATTGGCAATGTCTGCACCTCGCCAACGGTAAATCGATTGATCCGAGTCACCAACAACACAAATATTTTTAAATTTCGCAGCAAGCATTTGAACTAATTGATATTGGGCTTTATTCGTATCTTGATACTCATCAACGTGAATATATTGAAACTTTCGCTGATAGTATTCCAATACTTCTGGCACTCGTTGGAACAATAAAATTGTTTTCATGATTAAATCATCAAAATCGAGTGCATGGTTTTTTAAAAGCCTTTTCTCATATTCAGTAAAAACATCGGCAACAACTTTCTCATAATAATTACCTGCAGATTTTTCATATCCCTTTGCATCTACTAGTTCATTTTTCGCGCTACTAATCGTACCTTGAATAGCACGAGGATCAAATTTTTTCGGATCAATATTTAATTCTTTGACAATGCCTTTTACTACGGATAATTGATCACCAGAATCTAATATTGTAAAGTTGCGATTGATCCCGATGCGGTCGATGTCTCTTCTTAAAATTCGCACACACATCGAGTGAAAAGTGGAAATCCATATTTCCTCCGCTGCACCACCAAGCAATTGTCTAATCCGGTCTTTCATTTCACGGGCGGCTTTATTCGTAAAAGTAATGGCTAAAATATTGTAAGGATTCACTTGTTTTTCTACCATTAAATATGCTATTCGATGGGTTAAAACACGGGTTTTGCCACTACCAGCCCCTGCCATAATCAGCAGTGGACCTTCTGTTAACTTTACTGCCGCTTGTTGCTCTTTGTTTAATCCCGACAGTAACCGATCTGTTAAAAATTGCATTTATATCACCCTTATAAGAACAAATGTTTGTATTTTATTGTACATTAGTTGTATTGATCAATCAATGCCTTTTGACATTTTTTTTACTGCTTTTACCGTTGTTAACGCACGCTCTAAGTCTTCATAAATAATATTTCCTACAACAATTGTATCTGCGTGCTTACTCATTTCTTCTGCCTTCGTCGCATCGGTAATACCACCACCGTAAAATAGTTGGGCATTTTCGAGTTTGTCTTTCACCCCTTTTACTATTTCCGGATTGCCGTATGTACCGCTATATTCCAAGTAAAAAATCGGTAGTTGGAAAATTCTTTCACATAATTGCGCATAACTAATAATGTCGTCTTCATCTAAGTTAGTATCTGCTTCGGTTAGTTTCGCAACATGACTATTTGGATTTAACACACAATATCCTTCGACAACAACTTCATCCCAATTAATTAAATATCCAACTTCTTTTAGAACTTGATGATGTTGTCCAACAATCCACTCACGATTCTTACTATTTAAAACGGTTGGGATAAAATATAAATCAAAGCCAGGGGTAATTGCCTCAAAGGAAGAAACTTCTAATGAACAAGGAAGCGGGTAACGCCTAACTCTTGCCATTAGATTTAATACATTTTCTAGTGTTACCCCATCTGTTCCACCAATAATAATTGCATCCGTTCCAGATTCACAAATTTTCTCTAAATGCTCATCGGATATCTCTTTATTTGGATCTAACTTAAATACATGCTTCCATTCCTGAACATTGTACATCGTTTTTCCTCCATTTATATCGTCCATTAAAACATTATAACATTCCTTTTTCTTTTAAAAAATCATTCGCTGTCTTTTTATACATGGAATTTTTTTCAAGAAAAAAGAGCGAGGAATCCCTTGCTCTTTCGTTAGTAAATATATTTTATCATTCATGTACTGTTTCTTCTTCGGTTTCAGGCTTCTTTTCATCTTTATTAATTCGATTTAACACCATTGGATATCCGTCATTACCATAAGTTAAACATCTTCTCACCCGAGAAATAGTTGCTGTACTTGCACCGGTTTGTTTTTCAATATTTTGGTATGTGATTCCTGTTTGCAACAACCTAGCTACTTCCAAACGCTGAGATAATGATTGTATTTCGTTTATCGTGCATAAATCATCAAAAAAACGATAACATTCCTCTACATCTTTTAATGATAAAATTGCTTCAAATAATTGGTCCAACTCTCTTCCACGTAACTTGTCTATTTGCACTAGAGAATCCTCCTCACAAAACTTCTCATCAAATGTATGTTCACTATGAATGAGTTAATATTAGTAGCTTAGCAAATTTAAATTTGGTACAATATTAACCCACGTTTTTCCAGGAACATATGGAAGGGGCTTCCCATCTTTATACGGGACTATTCTTCCATCTACATTTTTCCATTCAATTGTTAGTAATTTTCCTTTTTGTAAAGCATAGCCGCTCCCGCCGGATTGAAGGTCCACCCATCTTCGGTAACCGTCTTTTAAAAAGCCGTGTTTCATTTCTACAATAAAAATGTTATCCAACACAATCGGGTCTTTTGATTCTAAATCGAGTGTTTGTACTCCTCCAGAAAACCGGATGTATTTTCCTATCGTTTGATCATATTCATATTGTACTTCAAAATTTTTGTCAGAATAGGATATCGTCATTTTATTTAAATCCTCGCCAATAATATCTTCCTTATCCTTTAAGAAAATATTTGCTTTCGGTGCTCCTGTTAAAGAAACTTGCTTTTCACCGGCGCCTTTGACGATATTTTTATACGTAATATACGAGTTGTGCGGAGCGACCCGGAACGATGCCCGCTTAAATAATGTTCCATCGTATGTTAATCCATTCAATGAATCGACAATCCCTTGTTCAATTAGTTTTTTCGCACTAGGACTCCACCCGTGAAAAATATAAAAGCTATTAAATCCTTTGGCAAGTTGAATGTAATAATCTCTCGCACTACGAATTGGTCCAACTTTCTCAGGCATTTCGCTTTGGAATACTGCTAACAATCTAGTTATGCCGCCCTCTGCTAACACTTCATACACAATATCCGCTTTTTGTAAACCAGATTGCGGGCGTGCCGAAGGATGGTTATTGATCATTACACTAATTGCCCGATTGTCGGACTGTTCTGTCGTTTCCATCCCTGTTAGTGGGAACTGAAACATTACTGGTTCTATGTCTTGTTGCTTTTCACTTTGTAGTTGCAAGTCATCGTTACTTGCAGATTTGTTTTCCGTTTCTTCCTTTTTACTACAACCAGCAATAAGAAAAACAAAAAATACTATAGCGGATAGAAGAAACTTGTACTTATTCGTCACAAAAACACCTCAATCTAGTTGCAAAAATCTATCTTTTCTTATTTTACCGCATTATCGCAGGAATCAACACTGTTTTTTTCATTACATCAAATAAACCTTGTTGGGTAATTCGAATATACGGTAAATGAGTTGACGAAAAGAATAGTAGTGTATATATTGGATCTGCAAATGAATATCCTCGTTCCATTAATAATTGTTTTAATTTCTTTTCCTTTTCTATTAAGGTCTGAAATGGTAAATCACTAATTACGCCTCCAAGTGGGAGAGGTAGTTCGAAAATGGATTGCCCCTTCTCTACCATTACTATGCCGCCGCCTAGTTCCTTCATTTTATTGAAGGCCTCCATCATTGCCTGCTTATTTTTACCAATGACAATTATATCACCCGTATTGGAAAACGAGGAAGCAAACCCGCTTACATTTTTAGCAAATCCTTTTAAAATGGTACTTACCCGCCATTTTCCATGTTTATCAATTAATAAAAAGAAACTTTCATCGATATCCGGGTCAAGTTCCGTTCTAGATGCATCAATCGTCACCGAATACGGCTTGGTAATTACAGAATTTTCCATCCTTATTCCTAATGGCATAGAAAACTGCAAATCATTCATCGTTAATTCCCAGTCTATTTGCAACGGGGAAAAACCAAAGGATTGCCAATCTAATTGCTCATCTTGTTCGAAATGTTCCCGTTTTATCCATTTTCCTTTTGCCAACACAGAAATTGGCGTTGGATTTTCTTTTTCTGTTAAAAAGTTAATGTTTGCTACTCGACCTGTTGTGATGAAGCCATGATAATGATCTATTTGATAATATTTTGCTGGATTAGCTGTTGCCATTTGATACGCTTCGATTGCGGGCACGCCCTTTGAAATAGCAAGGTTAATTAATCGATCCATTACACCATTTTCATAAAAGGATGGTGGGGAACCATCTGTCGTTAACATGAATTGATCATAATTTGGTAACTGGTATTCAGCTAAATCATCTAGTATCGTCGGCAAATCTGGCCGAATCGATGAGTAGCGTAAAGAAACCATATATCCATGCATCATTCTTCTCATTACTTCTTCGCCTGTCATTGCTTCGTGGTCGGAATCAGCCCCGAGTAACATTAGTTTAGCAAGTGTTTTTTCCGATGCCCCAGGAAAATGACCCTCCACCCGCTTCCTAAGTCGTTTCGTTTCTTGAATCCAATGCAGAATCAAATCATCCCCAGCTAATAATTTCGGCCAACCAGTTAATTCTCCACCTTGTAATACATGACTATTGCTGAGCCATGACTTAACATTACTATGGGAAAAAACTGCATCCTCATTGATAATTTCTGTTTGCCCATCATACCGACACCACCAATACATCGTCACCGGTAAATCATTTATTTTTTCAATAAAAGATAAGGCATTTTCATTTTTTAACAGTAATGCTAATGTTAAGTTATCATTTATTAATGTAGTTGTTCCGGTTAAGGATGCATACTGTGCAAAGGTTTGGGGATTATATAATTGAAATGGATGGGCATGAGGTTCAATATAACCTGGAACTAAATATTGATTACTACAATCAATTTTTTCGCATGAAGGATCAACTAGTTCTGGTAGTTTATCACCAACATAAATGATCCGGTCTTCATAAATCCAAATATTTGCCTTCATCCATCGTTTTAATATCCCATTTAAATAGGTTGCATTGTAAAGCAGAATAGTTGGAGACTTTTTTCCATTTAATACTTCTACATGTTCCCGTAGTTGTTTCGTTCTCCATTTATACTTTGCAGTTAACATTTTCATCAGCCCTTTATTCATTGCTTTCTATTTAACCACTTAAAAATAGTGGATATAATGTAAAAGCGCTTACAATTTATATTATATTACCACAAATAACAGTTTAGCGCACTAAAGTTATAAAATATTTGTGACATTTCTGTTAACGATGGAGGTTTTATTCATGAATATTCAAAAGAACGTCGGAACCATCAATGCATTAATTCGAATTACATTAGGATTAACGATGTTGTCTTGGAGTACTGCTAAATTAGCAAAAAAACCGAGAAAAATTTCTTATTTATTTTGGGCAATGATGGGAGCTATGAAAGTGGCAGAAGGGATTGTCAAATATTGCCCAGTAACGGATGTAATGAAAAAGCAAATGGAAAATGGCAATAGCTTATTCGGACTTAACATTCGTAGCAATGGAAACTCAAACGAACAAAAGAAACACGATAACAATCAAGGTGACGCTAAAAATAATAAAGAAACAAATAATGGAGGCAACCAAGGAAATAAGAGTGCTAATCAATCCAATACGAATAATGAAAGTGAACCACAAATTAAACAACTAATTGATACTTTTACGAATAAAGGATAATAAAGGGCAATTTTTGCAGCAGCAATGTTTGTCAGCAAAAGAGGCATTGGTTTTTTAGTGAAACCAATGCCTTTTTAAATACGTTTAACTATACTACTTTATTTCGATAATATTTTCTTCTTTTAACTCTACTTTTCCGTTCTTTTTAATAATTACTTGCTCTCCAGCTTGTAAGTTTGTGAAGACGATTGGTGTAATAGTAGATGGTACATTACTCTTGATAAAATCTAAGTCCGCTTGAAATAATGGTTGACCAGCTTTTACGTGTTCGCCTTCCTTGATTAATGTTTCAAACCCTTCACCTTTTAAATTAACCGTATCAATACCAAAATGAATAAGAATTTCTTTACCACCTTCAGATTGAATACCGATAGCATGTTTCGTTGGGAAAACGTTAATAACTTTACCATTGACCGGTGAAACAACCGTTCCTTCTTCTGGTTCAATAGCAAATCCGTCTCCCATCATTTTTCCGGAAAAGACTTGATCAGGAACTTCTGTAATAGGCTTTAACGTACCTTTTAGCGGAGCAACAATTATTTCATTTTGACTCATTTCATTTTGCAAAACTTCTGGCTGAACTTCTTCTATTTGTTGTTGTACTTCTGCTTCTTCATCGACTTTAGCAGTTTGTGGCGCTCTTCCTTCCATAATATCTTTCATTTGTGACTTAATCGCATCCGACCTCGGTCCAAAAATAGCTTGAATATTATTACCTACTTCTAACACACCAGCAGCACCTAATTGCTGAAGACGCGGTTTATCCACTTTTTTCACATCATTTACCGATACACGGAGACGGGTAATACAAGCGTCTAAATGGGCAATATTTTCTTTACCACCCATTGCGGCTAAAACGTTAGTAGCAAGATCTCCACCTTGTTGTTCCGCAACGTTAGATTTACCTTCCTCTTCCACTTCCCGCCCTGGTGTTTTTAAGTTGAATTTTCGAATCGCAAAGCGGAAACCGAAGTAATAAATGACAGAAAATACTAAACCGACAGGAATGACCCACCACCAATTAGTTTGTGGATTCAATACTCCGAATAAAATAAAATCAATTAAGCCACCAGAGAATGTCATCCCAATTTTTACATTTAAAAGATGCATTGTCATAAAAGATAAACCAGCAAATATAGCATGAATCCCAAATAATACCGGTGCAACAAATAAAAAGGAGAATTCAAGTGGTTCCGTAATACCTGTTAAAAATGATGTTAAAGCAGCGGATGCCATTAAGCCACCAACTACTTTTTTCTTTTCTGGTCTAGCCTCTTGATAAATTGCTAATGCAGCTGCAGGAAGACCGAACATCATAAATGGATATTTCCCAACCATGAATGTTCCTGCTGTTAAGTTTTCTATACCATCTTGAATTTGTTTCATAAATATCGCTTGATCTCCACGAACGATGTCGCCAGCAAGTGTTGTATAAGAACCAAACTCAAACCAAAAAGGTGCATAAAAAATGTGATGTAAGCCAAATGGAATTAAACTTCTTTCAATTAGTCCAAAGATAAAAGCGGAAAAAGTTAAGTTTCCATGCAACATTAAATTAGAAAAGCTATTTAACCCGTTTTGAATTGGAGGCCAAATAAGAATCATCAATAATCCAAGAACAACGGATGATGCTGCTGTCACAATTGGAACGAACCGCTTCCCAGCAAAAAATCCTAAATATGGTTTTAACTCAATATTAAAAAAACGATTATACATATACGCTGCTAATAAACCGACAATAATACCGCCGAATACACCAGTTTGTAATGTCGGTATTCCTAGAACACTTGCATAAGCCATACTTCCTTCTAATGATTCCGGGGTTAGACCAAGTGCTGCACCCATCGTTACGTTCATTATTAAATAACCGACAATTGCCGCAAGACCAGCGACCCCTTCTCCACCAGCTAGTCCAATGGCAGAACCTACTGCAAATAGTAAAGGTAAATTATCAAAAACAATTCCTCCAGCTTCTTCAATAACACCTGCAACACGCACGACCCAATCGGCTGTTAAAAAAGGAGCTATATCTGTTAAAGTTGGGTTTTGCAAAGCAGAACCAATGGCAAGAAGAATACCTGCAGCTGGCAAAATCGCAACTGGTAACATTAACGCTTTACCAACTTTTTGTAAAACTCCAAAAGCATTTTTAAACATTTCGTTTCCTCCTAATTCTCTCTATCGTTTGTAACTCGGAAGTTACTAAATTTAATTAAAACTACTTAAAACAAGTAACACTTACCATTCCTTTCCAGTAGTGAAAGGGGTTTTTAATGTTAGCTCTCTCGTAAAATGGAATGCTGGCGACTATCGGGCTCGCGTAACGGGTACGCACTACAATAAGCTCAAAAATGCACTATTACATTGCATAAAATATAAAAAGGCATGGGAAAAGAAAATAAAAACTATATCAATGGTAGTTTTTCCACCTAGTTAGTTTTTATTTATCTTCTTCCTCATGCCTGATCGAATCAGTTACACGACTATTTATTTGTTACCCCTATTTCGGAGTCGTTGCAAGTGCATCGTTAAATAAATGGCTTCCGCATTGTAGACGGGTTTTTTAAGCGTATTTTGCATAATTTTAATTAGCTTCCAAGAAAGATTGTAACAGATAGGATATTCTTTTTGCAATAAGCTGGCGAGATTTTTTTGTTCAGCTACTTGTTCATTCTTTAACACACGTTCAATCGTAAATCTTAGATGACGAACAAGTCTCATATAATCAATGTCCGATTTATCAATTTCTATATTAAATTCATTTTCAATTATAAAAATAAGTTCACTAATCAATGTCGAATGCATGTTCACATCTGTTAGTTTTTTATTGTTCATTGCACTATGGATGTGTAAAGCTACAAACCCAATTTCATCTTCTGGGAGCTCCAATTTGATGGCTTTGTTAACGATTTGCAATACTTCTTTTGCCAATTCATATTCAAAAGGATACAGTATTTTAGTTTCCAGTAAAAATGGATTTTTAATTTCCATCCCGTGTGTAAAGCGGTGAACAGAAAAAATAATATGATCGGTTAGTGCAACGTGAAAATGTCCATCTAAAAAGGAATTGGTTTTTGTTCGTATATATTCCATCGCATCTATGATTGCATCAAATAGTACGTCATTTTTTCGTGAAAGTAATTTTCTATATTGTTCTTGTTCCTCTTTATCCTTTAAGACAAAGATTTTCTCTGCAATATGAGACGGTAATTTTTGTCCATTTTTCGCAGTAAATCCGATACCTTTCCCAATTAAAACTACTTCCCCGTCACTTTCATGTTCTGCCAACAGTACGTTATTATTCAAAACCTTTTTGACAACATAATTTTCCATACTATAGTGCACCTTTTCTAGTACAATTTTCTAAATCCCATCGTTTTTGGAACGTTTTCAACTAAACCTCATGTTTGAAGACAATAATGATATATTATAAGTTTATAAGTAAAAAATCAATGTTAAACATTTCTAGTTTCATTTCATATATATTCATTTTTCTAGGATGGAATTGGTCAATAATTGTGGTAAGAAATTAATTTTCTCCCATATTTAGCCTTTACTAGAGAACAAAACATAGGAATTTTCTAGTTTGTGAGTTGCTTTATCGCCTTATAAGATACTCTTCCAGCAATTGCAATAGACATTTTTATTGACAATAAAAAAAGGACATCCATCTGTCTGTTACAAGACTAGTTGGATGCCCTTCTATAAATGAAATTTTATTATGCTAAGAATATAAAGTAGAAAATAAATACGACGAATAGTCCATACATTACTGGATGCACTTGTTTCGCTTTCCCTGTTAAAACCATTGTTAATGGATAAAAGATAAAACCAATCGCAATCCCTGTTGCAATACTATAAGCTAGTGGCATAGCGATAATAGTTAAAAACGCTGGTAAAGCAATTTCAAAACGATCCCATTCGATTTTCCCTAGCGATGATACCATTAATACACCGACAATAATTAGTGCTGGTGCGGTAACAGGTGCGGTAATTACCGAAAGAACTGGGAAGAAAATAATCGATAATAGAAATAGTCCAGCCGTTACAACCGATGCAAAACCAGAACGTGCTCCGGCAGCTACCCCTGCTGTCGATTCCACGTAAGAAGTTGTTGTTGACGTACCGAGAATGGCACCACTAACCGTTGCTAACGAATCTGCTAATAAAGCCTTCCCTACTCTAGGGATCTTGTTATTTTTTAATAGACCAGCTTGGCTTGTGACAGCAACTAAAGTTCCAGCTGTATCAAAAAAGTCAACAAATAGAAAAGTAAGAACAACGACGAGCATATTTAAAGTGAAAATCTCCCCAGGTGTTTGGAAAATCGGCTCCAATGCCGCTCCGAATGTCGGAGCAATGCTTGGCATGTTCGCTATATCAATGACTTTTTTTGGTAATTCTATTAAGTTAGCAAACATTCCGACAACTGATGTAATAACCATTCCGATAAAAATAGCACCTTTTACTTTTCGAGTCATTAAAATCACAGTAACGAAAATACCAAAGATTGCTAGTAGCGTATTGCCATGGGTTAAATCCCCAATTGTGACTAATGTTGAATCACTATTAACGATAATGCCTGCGTTTTGAAATCCAACAAATGTAATAAATAAACCGATACCAGCACCAACGGCATACTTTAATTCGGCAGGAATGGAGTTAATAATTTTTTCTCTTAAACCAGAAATTGATAAAATTACAAAAATAAGACCAGAGAATAACACTCCTGTTAATGCATGTTGCCAAGGAATCCCCATCCCAATAACGACACCAAAGGCAAAAAATGCATTTAAACCCATTCCTGGAGCGAGGGCAACTGGAAGTTTAGCGAACACTCCCATTAATAGTGAACCAATGGCAGCCGCTATTGCAGTGGCAACAAATACTGCCCCGTAATCCATACCTAAACTTTCTCCACCTTCCACACCGGAAAGTGAAAGCATAAGTGGATTAACAACTAAAATGTAAGCCATAGATAAAAATGTAGTTAAGCCCCCAATAAATTCACGACGATAGTTTGTGCCTAATTCTTCAAATTGAAAATACTTTTTCATCGTTCCATTTCCCCTTACCTTTCATTTTAATGTAAGTAGTTTGTTATAGCTCTCATCTGTCGATCAACAGAAACACAAAAAGCTCCGGCTAACCGGAGCTTGACGAAAGGTATATGGAATTTATAGGGATATATTAGGCGAAAGAACGTCAAATAGCGTTCAAAACTCTAACAACAATATCCACCATAAAATCATAACCTCGTAGTCAAGCTATTTACGGTAGCTTGGTAGAAACTTTTGGGCCATATTCCCAAGATTATACGAGAGCAATATTTAATTTCTTCATTATCATACCAAGAAAAACACGAAGCGTCAAGAAAAACACGAATATTATTTTATATTAAAAGTATAATGTTCGGGGACTCTCCTCGATAATTCATAATATTTTTAACCATTAAAGGTAGCCCTTTATTCCCACTCAATGGTTGCAGGTGGTTTGCTTGTGATGTCATACACGACTCGGTTGACATGAGCAACTTCATTGACAATTCTTGTTGATATTTTTTCTAGGACGTTCCACGGTATTCTTGCCCAGTCTGACGTCATTCCATCGACAGAAGTAACGGCACGAATCCCAATCGTGTAATCATATGTCCTAGCATCCCCCATTACTCCCACACTTCGAATTCCTGGAAGGACTGTGAAGTATTGCCAAATATCTCGCTCCAACCCTGCCAAAGCTACTTCTTCCCGTAAAATCCAGTCAGATTCACGAACTATCGCTAATTTTTCCTCTGTTACTTCACCAAGCACCCGAATTGCAAGGCCTGGTCCAGGAAACGGTTGACGCCACACAATTTCATCAGGTATCCCGAGTGCAGTACCGAGTGCCCGAACTTCATCTTTAAACAATGTCTTTAAAGGTTCGATTAGTTTAAAACTCATATTTTCAGGAAGTCCGCCTACATTATGGTGAGATTTAATCGTTTGCGCTGTCGTAGTACCACTTTCTATAATATCGGTATAAAGAGTTCCTTGTGCTAAAAATTCCATTCCACTTAATTTGCTAGCTTCATCATCAAAAACATAAATAAATTCATTGCCGATAATTTTCCGTTTCTGTTCTGGATCAGTAACACCTTTTAGCTTAGATAAAAATCTTTCCCGCGCATCTATTTTGATAACGTTCATATGGAATTTTTCCGCGAAAACTTCCATTACACTTTCTGCTTCACCTTTTCTAAGCAACCCATGATCGACAAACATACAAGTTAATTGGTCGCCAATTGCTTTATGGATCAACGTTGCAACAACAGAAGAGTCTACACCGCCACTTAGTGCACAAAGAACTTGTTTATCGCCTACTGTATATCGTATCTGTTCTATTTCCATTTCAATAAAGTTTTCCATATTCCACGTTTTTCCGCAACCGCAAACGTGATAGACAAAGTTTTTCAATAAATCATTTCCGAACTCCGAATGCAATACTTCAGGGTGGAACTGTACCCCATACATTTGTGCATTCTCATTGCTCATGGCAGAGATAGGGCACGTTGAACTCGTTGCATTCACAGCAAAATTTGCTGGTACTTCAGTTACAAGATCCCCGTGACTCATCCAAACTACTTGATCTTTCGGAAGACCTGTAAATAATGCATTAGTTTGAGTAATTGCTATATTCGTTTTCCCATATTCTCTTTGTTCAGCCTTCTCTACTTTTCCACCAAACTGTTTCGCCATTAACTGCATCCCGTAACAAATTCCTAAAATCGGAACTTGCAATTCAAAAATGGCAGGATCACAAGAAAATGCTCCCTCATCATAAACACTATTCGGACCACCAGAAAAAATGATACCTTTAACGTTAATTTCTTTTAATTCAGAAGCGGTAATCGTATGTGGATGTAACTCACTATATACCCCAAGCTCACGGATTCTTCTCGTGATTAGCTGGTTATATTGACTACCAAAATCTAGGACGACTATTTGCTCCTGTTGCTTATTACTATTGCTAATTGTCAATAAGATCACCTCATTACTATGTTAACTTCCTTCCTTAGCCTTTCCACAATATGTAATAATAAAAAACTAGAATCCCACCCTACAAAGGCAGAATTCTAGTTTGCAAATACGGCAAATAAGAGTCTGCCTTCATAGTCAAATCATTTACGGTGATTTGGTAGAGACTCTCGATCCATATTATCGAGGATATACGAAGGACATATACGTATTTTATCGTCATACGAAATTACTTATTATCCTATTTTGCCTGGAATTTTTTTGTTGGTCAAGTAGTTCAGATAATTTTTCGACAAACTTTTTATCTATAAGGCAGCTTTTTAATTATTTTCCATTTTAAAACTGCAGAACGAATAACGTGAGCACAGCTAAGGACAACCGGCACGTCCGTTACTCCCCAAACATGACGTTGTCCCATTATTATTACTGCTTCGCTACTGTTCTTTTCAATAGTCGCTCCCAATTCGCCTTCCACGCATTACCCTCTGCAACAACCACATCATCTCGGTATAAATATCTTTCATATTGTGCCGTTAATGCTCCCATATCAGAGGAATCAAAAAACATGTCCACTCTATTAGCAAAATGTCGTAACGTCTCTCCCGCTTCTATATCAAAGCCATACCTATTTAGCTGCTTAACAAGTGCTAAATAAGCTTTCCCGAAAGATTTAGAGTCGTTAGTAATCTTGTATCTTAATATTAAGTAATATGGTATCCAGCGCCTTCTAAAAAAGAATAATAAATAGCCGATGAGTATTATTAAAAACACAGAGCTAACAATCCATGTTAACTGCTCATTAATGAAGTTTACAAAAACAGAATGATTAACTTTAGCAGTTGAACTATTTACAGGTTCTTCCTCAATTTCTGGCATTTCAGGCTTTGTAGGTTGTGGCGATTGTTCCGGACTTTCCTCTTGATTAATCGGTTTTTCTTCTGAAGTATCATTTTCAATATCAAGATAGAAATTAGTTAAATTGGTAAATCCCTTCGTTGGCTCAAATGGAACCCAGCCTACACTAGGAAAAAATACTTCCACCCACGAATGGGCATCATTATTCGTAATCTCGAAATAGCCATCCAGCTTGTGATTACCGCCATTATAACCTTTCACCCATCTCGCCGGAATATTAATCGAGCGAAGTAACACTACCATCGACGTGGAAAAATTATCACAATAACCAATCATTGTTTCAAACAAAAATTGGTCAACATAATCGTCCGTTCTACCTGGAACAGCTACTTCTTTCGTATCATACGTAAAATTAGGCCCTTTTAAATAATCTTCAATCGCCCGCGCCTTTTCATACCAGTTCGTTAATCCATCTGTCAATTCAACTGCTAGACTATGCACACGTTCTGGTAAACTTTCCGGCAATTGAGTATAACGGTTTAGAAAATCCCCGCCAACTCCACTACTATTCGTCACTTTTTTTAACGCATTAATTTCAAAATTCGGTTCATAATACGTTAGAAAATACGTACTGGCTGAATCAAAAAATGATTGGTAAATCTTTTCATTAACTGTATTTACCATAAATTCGGTACTTTCTTCTTCAAAAAATATTTTGTCCAACCCTTGTGCGTAAATAATATGTGGTTGATTTCCTAGAAACGACACCTCTGCATGCGATAAATTCTCATTTAAAAATTCTTGTTCAGCTGCATACAGGAAACTTCCTGAACTTCCATCATGCAAAACCATATTATCTGCTTGGGATAGCTCCCAGCCTTTACCCGTATACGTGTCCTTCGTTTCTACGCGCCAATAATGTTCACTTTCGGATTTCCCTATAAACACAAGCGATTCATCATGAATAAATGGACCACCTAGTTGTGAATCATCTTCATCATACCCAATTTTACTAATTCCACCTAAACCGATGCCACCACCACCGCTACCTTCTCCTTGGACATAACCTTCCAAAAATGGAAAAGGATCCGGCCACTTTGGACTAGCTTTTGGTACAACTGCACCAAAAAACATACTGATAGCTAAAAAAGATGCTACAGGAATAAGCCATTTCCTTTTGAAATAATTCGTCATTTGAATATCTTCTTTGTCTGAAATCTGGTATAACCCGAGCATTCCAATTGTTGCAAAACCGAATATCAGTGTTCTTACAATAGCAAACTTTCCATCATATGCAGTAAATGTGTCAACTAAAGTAATATAGATTATCGTCATAGTAAAGAAAAAAAGAATATTTTTTCGAACAATGAGCCAGTAGCAAAATAAATAAACGAGCGACCAAATTAGCACAAAAAATATACTCGTCCGAAATAAATCTGTCATGCTCATCCAATCGGCCTGTATCATCGCTCTTATATTAAAAATAAAGTCTTTCCATAATTCCAAAAGAAAATTGAGTTTGAAAAAGGAGATTTGCAAATAGAAAATATTCAATACTACGACAATATAAAAGGTCTTAATAGTGAAACTAATATACCATTTCACATTTAAATAATTTAATAGAAAGGAAAGGGCAAGAAAAAAAAGAAAAACCCCTACCCTTGATACATCTCCAAAATGAGTTATTGGCCGTAGCCATTCCCATAGGAGCATAAACCCGATGAAATGTAATATAAAAGATTCGACACTTCTAGTTTTAATCGTTGTCACCTTTGCTCACCCCTTACAAAGGCTTGCTGGAATTCACCTTCAAAAATTATTTTCGCGATAAAACCCCTTTGCCGAGCTAATTGTAATATTGCATATTCTTTTTCAGTCACTCGAACATTCTTTCGTTTTATTAAAAAAATTGCTGTACTATTTTTATTCAATACTACCTTACTTAACGTCTCCACTACTTCATTGGAAATTTCGGTTAATATAATAAAAGTAGATAAATTTTTATGAAAAAGCCGTCTTTCTGATTGCAATATTTTTGCAAAAGGTATTTCCGCATCATCCTCAACTTTTGCTAAAAAATATTGTAATGTGCGTTGTTGAAATGCCCCCCGTTTTATTGGAAAATAATCTTCTGAAGCGCCTGAAGAGTATAAACCGATTTGTGCTCCTTTTTTCAATACTGCTTGAATAACGGACGCTGAAAAATTGACTGCCACATCAAAAGAGCCATTTGGTGTCCGGTCCAAAGCTAAGATAATATCATGTGATTGCCTTTGTTCAAACTCCTTAGTCATCAGCTCATTTTTCCTAGCACTTGCTTTCCAGTTAATCCAAGAAAACCGATCCCCTGGTTCATATTCTCTTAAACTTATCGCCATCGTTGAATCACGTTGAACTTTATCTTTTGTAGCTGTCATTCCGTGATCAAATTGTGCCTCAAACGGTTGGTAATGTAAATCCTCCGCCGCTGGATACACTAAAATCCGTTGCTTACATTCAAAAAAGGCCGACTTTTCAACTAAGCTAAATAAGTCACCTGTCTTAATCGAACATCCATAAAACACATATTCTCCACGGGGTATTTTTTCAATCGTGTATTCATGAATGATTTCCCGCTTAAAATTAAGAAATAACAAAAACTTATATTTCCGACTCGTTCGCCTCAACAGTTTATCGGAAACTTTATCTTCTAAAATAAGAAACAGAATTGGAAAGCTGTTATTTCGTGAAATTTTCAACTGAACAGAAATTTTCTCTCCAGCATTATATTCTGTCTGTTTTAACATTCTCTCCACTTTTAATTTTTTCAGAGGATAAAAACTAAGGCAGAGTGCATAACAGGAAAAAGGAATAAAACTCGCAAACAAAAACCAACTAACAAAGCCTCCTTGAAACATTGCATAAGCAAAACTAGCAGTAATAAGGATAATCAGCAAAATGTATTTGAAAACTTTTGTGGCTTCCCGTTTTACTCTTTTCATCCTTTTACATACCTCTTAATTGGAACTTGAACTTGTGTTAATATGGAATAAATCAATTCTTCTGCTGATATACCTTCATATTTTGCTTCGGATCTTAAAATAACCCGATGGGCAAAAATATACGGTGCTAAAAATTGGATATCATCAGGAATAACGAAGTCCCGATTGTGTAAGAAGGCATAACTTTGTGCCGCTTTCATTAATGCAATGGAACCACGAGGACTAACCCCTAAATATACTTGCGGATGGTTACGAGTTTCTCGAACTATTGCAATAATATATTCTTTAATGGAAGCATCGACAAACACATTTTTCACTTGATTTTGTATCTCTATTAATTCCTCCGTTGTAATAACCGAATCCAAGCTTTCAATAGGCGCTACCTTTTCTTGTCTCGTTAATACTTCCATTTCTTCTTCAGCAGTTGGATAACCCATCTTCATCTTTAATAAAAATCTATCTAATTGTGCTTCTGGGAGAGGATAGGTTCCTTCATATTCGATAGGGTTTTGCGTAGCCATAACGAAAAAAGGTTGTGGCAGTTTGTACGTATAGCCATCGATTGTAACACTTCCTTCTTCCATTCCTTCTAGTAAAGCAGATTGTGTTTTAGGTGACGTACGATTAATCTCATCCGCCAAAATAATATTTCCCATTATTGGTCCAGGGCGAAATTCAAATTCCATTGCCTTTGGGTTATATATAGATACTCCTAATACATCGGAAGGTAATAAATCTGGTGTAAATTGAATTCGCTTAAAGCTCGAACTGACTGACTTGGCAATTGTCTTTACTAACATTGTTTTTCCGACACCTGGAACATCTTCTAGGAGAACATGACCACCAGCGAGGAGAGCTGTCAAACTAAGCACTGCTTCCCTTCTTTTTCCGATCATTACTTTTTCAATATTTTCCATTACCTTTGCTACTTTTGGCTGTAAAGTTTCTGTTATCATCAAACCCCTCCAGTTGGACTAACTATACTTATTTATTCGAGAAAAATACTTAAATACCTGCCACTATCTTTTATATCAAGAATTACTAGATTATTTAAATTATACATGATTTTGTAACGATGTTGAAAAAATCTAAACTATTTTTTTGATAGACAATGGTAAAATATAAGTGAAGTTTATAACAAGAATTCATCACGGACTATGTGCATATATTCAATTACAACAATTTACCTGCTTTGTTTAACTTTAACATGTAAATGATATGAATATTACACGAAAGGAGTATTTTTAATGAAAAGAATATTAGACTGTACCGCTACGGATTTTCGGGCAATGTCAGGAACAGATTTAAAACAATCGATTGAAGCGGCGGAAGGGAGAACCATTATCGCTGAAGTGGTTGTTACTGCAACACCACTTTACCCTGGTTTAACAAATGCGGAATATGCTGCTGCATTTGGTGCCGATATGATTTTATTAAACTTCTTTGATGTCAATAACCCAAAAGTAGAAGGTTTAGTAAATGTTGCTGGGGAAAATTTAATAAAACGACTAAAAGAACTTCTTGGTCGTCCAGTAGGGATTAACTTAGAACCAGTGGATATTCATGCACGTGCCGCAGAAACTTTGGAGTCTTTGCCGGTTGGAAGATTAGCGACGAAGGAATCATTGGCAAAGGCGAAAGAATTAGGAGTTGACTTTGTTTGCCTAACGGGAAATCCTAAAACTGGCGTAACGAACGACGAAATTGTCACCGCGATAAAAAATGCGCGCGATGTATTTCATGACGATGGCTTGATTATTGCAGGGAAAATGCACGGAGCAGGAGTGAAAGGAGAAGCGAGCGGAAAAATCGTATCTAAGGAAATCGTCGCAAGCTTCGTTCAAGCAGGGGCTGATATTATTTTAGTTCCAGGGGTCGGTACAGTGCCAGGAGCTACTTTAGAAAAAACAACCGAATTAATTGAAACGGCGCAAAATCTTGGAGCACTTACACTAACAACTATCGGAACTAGCCAAGAGGGGGCAGAAAGAGAAACGATTCAACAAATTGCTTTATACAATAAAATGGCAGGAGCAGATCTACATCATATTGGGGATGCTGGTTTTACTGGTATTGCTGTCCCAGAAAATATTATGACCTATTCTATAGCAATTCGTGGCAGACGGCATACATATAGAAGAATGGCTGCATCCATTTTACGTTAAAACTTACACTGAAAATTTACTTATGTCATCGCTCAAACAAGCTCGTCTTAAGCTACAAATCGTTTTTTAGAAACTTGTAAAGTATTCAACGACTAATTCGGTCATCCTAATTCCGAATTTCTCTCACAAAAAACACCCATCAGTGGGGACGTTCCAGTCAATCTAGTTGAGCTGTATGTGATCGTACCCCACTGATATTAATTTTTGAAGCAATCGTTTTTTTAAGCACTTTTTTGCGAACAAGAACGAGATGATTTAGATAAGTCCCTCCAATTTACTTGAATCAAAGACTGGATTAGCTGCTAATTGAATAAACCCATTCCCGTACGAGTGGTATTCGTTGCTGGAACATAGACTGATTGAATAATAGTACGGTTGAACTCTTTCCCGGAAATCGTTTTTCCTTGAATATCAATCGTTATATTATAAATTCCTTCTCCTAAACTATTAATAGTTAAAGCATTAGATAAATCATTCGCCGCTGCTTTTAACCGTTTTACTTGATTTGCTTTCATATCCATAAACTCTACTTGCACGGTTGCAGATAATCCTGCCTTATTTAACAATTGATTTTTTTCATTAAAAATAACTTGAATGTCTTTATCTGTTTTCACTTCAACGTCTAAAGAATGGTTAGTGGCACTATCAAAAATAACGCTTAAAAAATAATGTTCTTTTTCATTATTAGCTACAATCGTCCATGGACCCGCTGCCGGATTTTGAATATTTATCATATGATGATAGCTTCCTTGAAACACATCAGTAGCATCTTCGGCTGTTGTAAAAGTGGAATACTCTTTCCCATTCGGATCAACTAATGTAAGATTCGATTTTTCTCGTTCACTCATCCAATCAACCGTCATTTCATTTACACCATCTTCTACAAAAAATGTCTCTTTTACCGACTGTTGATAATTTCCGCCACGATAGTATGCTGAAATCATTTTTTCCTCCTGTTTCCTTTCAATTTTTGATACTGCATCGGTTGAGTTTAACCGCAAATATGGAGCGAAAATGGAAAAAGTCGAACTACCTTCTTTGATCGTTGTATGGTTCCAACTGCCCACTCTTAATTCTGTCCCATAAGGTAATCTTGAACTAGCCACTGTGACAAGACCGTCATTTTGCCCATATTGACTTAAATATAAGCCACCCCAATATAACGCACTTCCAAATGAACCCCATTTAGTACCAGCTAGTGTGTAAAATGGCACCTTTCTCGCATTTGCATGGCTATCTGTTTCGTTTCGGAAATTTGTCATGTAACTCGTCTGTAAGGAAAAGGTTGCATCATTTTTACTGCCAAGTAGTGATGCCATCCAACCAGCCCATGAGGAATAAGCTAAATTTGCCACTTGTGAGCCGTGATGAGGCGAACCGAGTGTAATTACCCGTTTGACATATGTGTGGGCATTGTAATGAACGAGGGCAGACTGAGTATCTAGTCCCCCTTTACTATGAGCAACAACGACTAGTTTTTTCCCGCCGAAATGGTTGTAAATTTCCCGCAACTTAGTCGCTAGTAGTTGTCCGTTATCCCACATGTTTTTCGTTGGGTACAAGTTAATGAATGCTGTTTCGTAGCCATTTTGATAGGCGACTTCATCCATATCATTATTATCCCGCCATGTCGAAGAAGAACTATTCAACCCGTGAACAAAAACAATTGGCGCTTTATTTGGGTCAATGTAGGACGGGGTTGGTCCAACAAACCATTCTCCTGGATTGGTCGAAGGCTCCCCCTTTCCTAAAGACCCTGCAAACGTCTGTAACGGCAAAACTAATAAAAATGCGAACAACATAAGACTAATACGTTTTACCATTTAATTTCTCCTCTCTGCATGAAAAATGGAAAGTGCTAACAATCATTGATTGTGCTATTCATTATCAGTCGCGACATACCTTATTAAACTATATGTGAAGTTAATGAATACTTGCTGGGAAGATAGGACTAATTTTTTGAAGTTTCATAGGGGCTATTTTAGTTAACTGTGTTTCGTTTTTGAAGCATTCGGTTTTGCGTTTATTTAGTATGAATAATGTGTCTACTTGAGGGAAGCACGCCTCGAACCGATTCAGTTGCACCTCTAAATTCACTGGGTTCATTGAAAAAAATAAAAAAGCCATGTAGACACGGTATCCAATAGAGAAATACAGATGTTAGTTAATAATGCTAAAAATAGATACTTTCAATCAAAAGCAAAATATATCTCTTATAATCCAAGCAATTTAAGGGAAAAATAAAAAAACCTCAAAATGAGGTCGTTTTATTGCTTGATTACACTTAAGAATTTTCAATTTTTTTCACTAGCCAACTTTTACAAGCCAATCCCGTTTCATGATAAATTTCTTTTCCAATTTCCAATCTTACGCTTCTATTTGAATTTAGGTATCGTGGCTCTTCGTTTTGGATGAACAAGGTATTTTTATCTATCCATTCCATAGAAAAGTTACTTTTTGCTTCACTATAATAGATAGTTTGCACATTATTTTCATCGTTATTGTAAGTTACATTTTCCCATATAATTACCCCTCCAGCTGCACCACCATAGACCTTGTAGTACGCATTGGCAGTATACTCCTTTGTCGGAGAAATAAGAGGTCCTTTGTAGAATCCACCTTTAAGATTATTAAATGTAAAAAAGTAATTTTTATATACAACTAATCCAATAAAAATAAGGGGGTACCACTAATAAAGCGATTAATAAAATTTTTAAAATATATGATTTCCCCCCCATAATTACCCCTTTTTCATATTTTTTAGTTGACCAATTTTATTTTCCTTCCAGTGATAATTTTAACGTGTCCCTAACGTATTAACAGTAAATTTTAAATTAGTTTTTGTCCACAGTTCGGACAGAAGTTGGCCCCTGTAGTCTTTTCTCCACAATTCGGACAGAAATTCGGTTTTTTCTTTACACCATCATTTGTCTGCTGGGCGTTTTCACTATTTTTGTCAGCAGGAACTGTTTGGTGACTTTGTGCAGTACCCTTTGATCCAGCTTGAGTTCCGCCACCTTGTTGGTTCATATTTTTCATCATCTCACCGACCATATTCATCCCGACCATCATACCGGCCATGTCAGAAGCAAGCCCGCCACCTTTTACATTACCCGATGCAATCCCATCGGTCATCGAGACTTGTTGGTATCGAGCCATATCACCAATCATTCCATGGGAGGCAGTTTTAGTGATCATCTTTTGAATTTCTTCTGGATAATTAAAGCTCATGACTTGGAAACCGGTAATTGTCATCCCACTATGAATGATTTCCATATCCAAATCCTCTCTAATCCCTTTTGCAATTTCATAAGCATTTGCTTGAAGATTGAACATATCTCTCCCTTCACGGGTAATCCACTTCATTAATAGCTGATCCAAGATGGAAGTAATCCGCAATTTCACATCATCAACTAAATAGGAACTTTTCACCCCGGCAATTTGGTCAATTAAAGCAATGTAGTCATTCACTTTAAATTGAAAAGTTCCGTTTGCCCGAATAGGTATTCCACCAGGCAACCCTGGGGTAGGTATGTTAATCGCATTTTTCGTGCCCCATTTCACTGTAAATTCCTTCGTATTAACGAATAACACTTCCACGCGCATGCCGCTATTAAACCCAAATTTAAACCCTTTTAATGTCGATAAAAACGGGATAATTTCCGATTCGATATTGTACTCTCCTTCGTCCGTAAATATCCCCTCAATTTTCCCGTTATATAAAAATATCGCATCTTGACCTGGGCGAATAATTAATTTACTGCCCTTCTTTATTTCTTTATTACTCCATTTCCAAAAAATCATATCGGTGCGAAATTCTTCCCACTCAACCACATTGGCAAATTGATTGCGAAAAAATGCCATCTATTATCACTCCTTAATAAATCTGTTAATCACGAAAAACTAGCTTTTGTTGTATTATTTCAGTTTTTCTTATATACCATAAAACTTAAAAACTTCGCTTGCTCCCGCTATGGGAGTGACCGCCAGATGTAAACCCACCACCGCCGCCACCACTGCGGTTATTATTCGTTGGCTTTCTCACTTTCGTTACAGTCGTTCGGATATATTGATCTCGTCTGCTCAATACCTTTGAAGTATTCGTATCACGGTACGTCCTTTCGTTCACAGTCACTTTTCCACCTGAATTTGATAGCATAATTCCGACTATGATCGCTGCTAACCCTACAGAGACAGCCAACTGGAACCACCATTCAAAAAGAACACTATTTGGACTTATCCAATAGGCAATACCCATATATTCGTTAGCAGTCTCAATAAATGTTTCGAACGCTTCATAATATTGACCTGCGCTTAAATATGGAACAATTTGATCATTAATTAAATCAAGTCGTTTATCGTTTAAATATTTTTCTCCTTTATAAAATCCAGCTAAATATACCTCTCTATTTAATGGATCTTCTATATCAATCGTGATAATGGCTGCATTACCGTGTCTTTTATCAAAACCGAGACCTTTTTCATCATAAAAATCTTGCATAAACTTTTTAACATCACGGCCTGGTCCTTTTTCTTTCGTTGTTAAAATAATAAAGTCTGTTTCCCGCTCCACACTACGTTGTTCTGCTAATTCCTCCAACTGTTGTTTCTCTGCTGAAGTTAAAATTTCTGCAAAATCATACACTCGCTGTTTTGACGGTGTTTCGGCACTGGCAATACTAGAGAATGGCAAAAGAAAAGAAATGGCGATAATAGCGATGAAACACATATACAATATACTTCTCCATCTCACCAAAAACCACCCCCTAATAATAGGGAGACTATTTTCAGTGTAAGGAAAGTAGTACCAGCAATTCCACCAAACCATGCTGCCACTTTTCCATAACTAATCGGTACTTTCCCCACGACTTTACCCGTCTGGCCATTCATCGCAAAAATATATTCCGACCGTTTAAAGTCATAACTGACCATCCAAACTGGGAGTAGTACATAATAACTTCGCCGTTGATTCGTACGAATATCTTTTTGTTTATAATTTACCGTCACATATTCAGAAACAGTTCCTTTAATGAATGACTCAATATATCTATCAATCTTTGCCTTTGCTCTTGGCAAAAGCTGATTAGAATCATAATTATATTTTTCTGCAATATATCCGGCTAAATAAGCCGTTTTAAAATTATTCAGCTGATCATAATTGTATGGTTCAATTTTGTCCATTAATTCATCATTCATTTTTTCCGAAGCGTCTACCGGAACTTTTACATAATCTAAATTAATATTCCGATACACGTCATAGTATTTTGTTTCTGTATAAATATAATCACCACGGGTATATTTTCTTACCTTCGTTCCAATTCCCGATATTTCAACTTTACTATTTAAATCGTAAAACCAAAATGGCACATACATACCTGTAATACTTTTTATCCGGTCTGCAGTCATGAAATCTTTCGGAGTGAGCCGCCCATTTTTGCACCATTTTTTAAAAGCTTGCACCGCTTCTTCACGACTTACAGTAAATGGGATAACCTTCGTTGGCGCGAGTACTCCTGATAATCGGTCAGAAAGTACTACACCCGCCCCACAAAAGCTGCACGTAGTCGCGGTTGTATCCGCATCAGTAATTAATGTAGCACCACAGTTATTACAATGATATTCCTTCGCTTCATCCTCAGAAAATTGTGCACTTATATGATCCTCGGAAAAATCTTCTATCTTATCCTGTCTGCCACAACTGGAACATAACAAAGTGCCTGACTCACTATCAAAAGCCATATCCGCACCACAATCCGGGCATTTGTAATGAATAACCAATGTAATCACCCCCAGTTAAATTCTATTATTCCATCAACTAATTTTCTTTTTTTCAGTGTTGCCTCTTTCATTCCTTTCGTAGAATAAAAGATAATTATCGTTGAAGTTTATTTCAGCTTCATCCTTTCACACAACGGCGACCTAGGGATTTTCATATTCGTTTAAAGGACTTACTTAATAATATACCACCGATAACCCGCTTCCGAATTTTTCTGCAAAAAAGCCGTAGCAATAGCTACAGCAATATGTGGAATTTTTAACTCTTATGCAAATTGACAACGAGTGCATTATTCGTTATTCTTCATTTTTTCTTTTAATGCCGCCAGTTCATCATCTATTTTTGAATCACCATTTATTTTTGCTTTTAGCTGTTCCAATTCATTATCGACATTAATATGACTTTCATATTTTGCTGTTAGATCTTTCATTTCATCAACCGGACTGCTATTCAATTCCGCCATGGCCTTCGCTTCATCTAATTGTCTATTCACTTTTTCTTCCATTCGACTAAAGGCAGAAATCGATTGATTCGCACCAGAAATGGAAGAACCAATTTTATTCATTCTTTGCTGGGTTTTTGCAATAGCAGCCTTCCCTTTTATCATTGCCCGACGTGATTCCAATTCATTTATATCAGCAACTAATTTATCATGCATTTGGCGCATTTGTTTCGCATTATTGGCCGCTAGTTCGTAAGCAGTTTGTAAGTCAGCTTCTTTTTGTGCATATACAGCCTTTCTTTCCAAAAACTTCCTTGCATCTGCTTCATTTCCCGCAGTTAGTGCCTTTATTGCATAACCTTCCATTTTTTCCACTTCACTTTGACACTCTTCTAAAGCCCTTTTTGCACGCTGTTCTTCCGCCATAATCGATGCAGTTTCTGCTTTTACTTTTCCTAAATCACTATTCAAGTTCCGTAAATATTGGTCAACCATTTTTTCTGGATCTTCCGCTTTATCAAGTAGTGCATGTATATTGCTTGCCATAATATCCTTAAACCTTGCTAAAATTCCCATTTTCCTATCCCCTTTCAAATTATAATTGACATTATTATATACTAATCTCGACTATAAAAGGTTTCAAAAAAAAATTAGCGGTTAGTCAGTTTAGATATAGTCAAGAACAGCAATCGGTTAAAAAACTTTTATCCTTCGTATTTTTTAATTATCCAAAGTAAATTCAGTCGAATACTTCAAAAAAATGTAAAAAAATTACACTAAACTATTGCCTAAAATAACCAATAGTTCTATGATTAGGATGAGAGTAAGTTTTGCGATTTTATAGGGGAAAAATATGATTAAGGGAGGAAAATTTACATGATTTCCAAAATAAATCCCCTGAAAGCGCTTCTATTAATTGGCGGTATCATTTTATCCGTTGCATTTTTTGATCAGTCTAAGGCATTTGCTAGTGAAATCGAACATCAAGCTATAGTAAATAATCATCATATTTCTATCTCAGCAGAAGACTATGAGAGATTGTTAGGATTAGGCTTTCTAGATAACGAAATAATGAACATGGATTTGGAAGAGTACGAGTTAAATGAAAATCTAACTGGTGAACTCCTCGTCACAGATACAGTGTATATTAAAACAATTGAAAAAGATTCGAGTCTGCTTCCTGATTCTTTTCTTGCAAACAACGATAGAAAATCTGCTAAGGATATAATGGAACAAAATACAGAGGTTATTGGTTCAATAGAAATGACGAAAGAGGATTTTGAAAAAGAGGTGCGTTTGGCGAAGGAAAAACTAGCTGAAACGAATATTATTTCCCCTTTTGCCACAGACTCTTATACAACTTCGTATAAGACAGTAACAACTAGTGTAAATAAATTGTCTAATTCCACTTTTAGGGTAAAAAATAATTGCAATTGGTCTATAATGCCCAAAAATCGCAGTTATGATGTGATAGGTGTAGCTTTAAATCATAATTGGGCAGGTAATAAAGGTTCAGAATACGGAAAGCAAACATGGAAATTACATGATTTATATGATAATACATTTTCCACTGGTTCTGCAGTTTATAGCACTTCAAAGGATGCGTCGTACTGGAACCTCGGTATGGAGGGTTTTTCAGTTAAAATGAATTTAAAAAACGATGATTATGCTATCGTAGCTGGATTAGGATATATAGGCTATAAAGTATCATCTTTAGACTTATATATGTACTATTCAGTTGGAAAAACAATAACAAGCCCTGCACGAATTGATGCTTATGGGCGGTATGCTCATGCTACAACAAAAATAAAACCATCATTTGGATTTGGTGTCACTACTAGTCCTGCTGTAGGATTTAACTTTTCTCTTGCAAAATCGGATAACTTTGACATTACAAACAAGACTGTTGCAACATTAATTTTTTGATTACTTCGGGATTAATATTAGTTTAACCAAATGAGGATAAAACATCTAAATCCTATAAACCTTGCGTTTAACTTACCCTCAGAAGAGGCTCGTGAAGTAGGAAGCTTCCTTTACCCGAGCCCTTTTCAATTTCTCTCCAACAATAACCTAAATTTATCAACAAAAGGGTCAGGATCTCTCAACTGTTATGTCCCAGCCTCTTTGACTTTTATCATTTATTTACGGATTAATCGTTCCAACTTTGGTTTATAGACCCGTTAGTTTAAATAACTCTACTTTACTATCAACGTATTTTTATATTTTAATCGCATACTGTTCCTGACGCATAGTAACATTTAAACCTCTCTTATAGCTTAACTTCAAAAAAAGCCCGTGAAGTAGGAATTTCCTTTTCACGGGCGCTTTCATTTTCATTCAATTTTTATTTAGGCATGACCATTTCCGCTGGATTAACGAATTCGTCAAACTCTTCACTAGTCAAATAGCCGAGTTTTAATGCCGCTTCTTTTAAAGTAGTACCTTCATTATGTGCAAGCTTAGCAATTTGTGCTGCTTTTTCGTAACCGATATGTGGATTTAAAGCAGTTACTAGCATTAACGATTCTTTCAAGTATTTGTCAATAACTTCACGATTTGGTTCAATTCCTACCGCACAATGTTCATTGAAGGAACGAATTCCATCTGCTAATAGTCGTGCACTTTGAATGAAGTTATAGAGAATAACCGGTTTAAATACGTTTAATTCGAAATTACCTTGGCTTGCTGCAAAACCAATCGTTGCGTCATTGCCCATTACTTGTACTGCAACCATCGTTAACGCTTCACTCTGGGTTGGGTTCACTTTTCCAGGCATAATGGAGGAACCTGGTTCATTTTCAGGAATCGTAATTTCACCAATTCCACATCTTGGACCAGATGCTAACCAGCGCACATCATTGGCAATTTTCATTAAATCTGCCGCTAGCGCTTTCAATGCACCGTGAGCATAAGTAATTTCATCATGACTTGTTAACGCATGGAATTTATTATCCGATGAATAAAATTCTATACCTGTATAGTTAGTAATCTCCTCTGCTACCATTGCGCCGAATTTTGGATGTGTATTAATCCCAGTTCCTACAGCGGTACCACCGATAGCAAGTGCCTTCATTTTATCCGTACTTTCCTCGACCATTAGTAATGATCTATCCAACATATGTACCCAGCCGCTAATTTCTTGGCCTAACGTTAATGGTGTTGCATCCTGTAAGTGAGTGCGACCAATTTTGACGATATCTTGAAACGCTTTTGATTTTTCTTCTAATGTAGCTTTAAAGTTTTTAATTTCTGGAACTAAGTTTTTCGTAACGAATTCTACCGTTGCGATATGCATGGCTGTTGGGTATGTGTCATTTGAACTTTGACCCATATTCACATCATCATTTGGATGAAGTTTATGTTCAGATCCTTTTTCACGTAAAATCTCATTGCCTCTGTTAGCAATTACTTCATTTAAGTTCATATTCGACTGCGTACCGCTTCCAGTTTGCCATACTTTTAGCGGAAAATGATCATCATACTTTCCTGCAATAATTTCATCGGCTACTGTAACAATTGTATCTGCCTTTTCTTCCGGCAATTTTTCTAATTTTTTATTAGCAACCGCACAGCTTCTTTTTAAAACTGCAAACGCTTTAATTACTTCGATCGGCATTTTCTCAATCCCAATGGCGAAGTTCATTAAACTCCTTTGCGTTTGTGCACCCCAGTATCTATCTGCAGGCACTTTCACTTCTCCCATCGTATCTCGTTCAATGCGATAATCCATAATTACCCCTCCTAATATTTTTCCAAAAAAATAACTCCACTTCTATTATAGTCAATCTCTGCAAAGTAATCGAATAATTTGCTAGATTTTAAGATTATCCATGTCACATTACCAACCTGCTAATACGTCTGTAATATTCACTCAGCCTGTACTACATTTCGCTTTTTATTTTTTTTCGTTATACTGGATAGGTGGTGTGTGTTTAGATTACTTTTCTAAAACATCTTTGTTCTTAGGATTAAGAGATAAATCTAGGTTGACTGGAAGGGAAAGCGTCCACCCGAAGCGAATAATCAACCTTTATCAAAAAGTCATGATTAATTTAACGTCCATTTTATGAAATAATAATTTTAGCTCACGGAAAGGAGTAATTATGAAATCACTTATACTTGCAGAAAAACCGAGTGTAGCAAGAGAAATCGCCAGGGTGCTCGGTCTTAAAAATATAAACAAAAGCTACATCGAAGGAAATCAGTACATCGTCACTTGGGCACTCGGGCACTTGATAGAACTGAAAATGCCAGAGCATTATGATAGTAAATACAAAACTTGGAAATTAGAGGATTTGCCAATTGTTCCCGAGAAAATGGGGCTCAAAGTCATTAAACAAACGAGCCATCAATTTCGTGCTATCGATAATCTTGCAAAGCGAAAAGATATTAAAGAAATAATCATTGCTACTGATGCTGGACGGGAAGGGGAATTAGTTGCCCGATGGATTTTGGAAAAAATTCGTTGGAAAAAGTCAATTAAAAGACTATGGATTTCTTCCGTAACAGATAAAGCAATTCGCGATGGATTCAAAAATTTACGACCAGGTGAACAATTTAATAACTTATACGATTCTGCTGTATGTCGGGCAGAGGCAGATTGGTTAATCGGGTTAAATGTCACCCGCGCGTTAACGACTAAATACGAAGATCCACTTTCTGCCGGTCGTGTACAAACACCGTCATTAGCACTTATAATAAATCGGGAAAAACAAATTCAAAAATTTGTTCCTATTCCCTATTGGACAATTAGTGCCAAATTAGGTTCATTGCTTGCCGTTTGGACTAATGACTCTTTAGAACAGCGAATTTTTTCTAAAGAAAAAGCAGCAGAAATAGTGGAGAAGGTGGAACACGGAAGTGCTGAGGTAATGTCAGTTACACGGAAGGAAAAATCTGAACAGCAACCACTTCCTTATGATTTAAATGAGCTACAACGTGATGCGAATAAACGGTACGGTTTTTCCGCCAAGAAAACATTATCGGTTTTACAAAAATTATATGAACAACATAAACTAGTTACTTATCCACGGACAGATTCCCGATATTTAACGACAGATATGGAAAATACAATGTTGGAACGACTTCAAGCGTTATCTGGCGCTTACGACGAAGTTCGCCCGCTCATTCAAAATAAAGGGAAAGTATTAGCAAAACGGGTATTTAATAATAACTACGTATCAGATCATCATGCGATTATTCCAACAGAACAACGCGTGCATCTGAGTGATTTAGACAATGATGAACGGAAAATTTATGATTTAATCGTTCGGAAGTTTTTAGGTTTATTTTATCCGCCATATAAATACGAAACTGTACATGTAAATTTCCTTGTTAGTGGAGAAAAATTTACGGCAAAAGAAACGATAGTTAAACAACTAGGATTTAAACAACTTCAGAATACGGAAATCGATGCTACTAGTACAAAACTAGGTGAACTTCGTGTTGGGAACAAACTATCTGTTCGGTCAGTTGACCTGGAAGAAAAATTAACCGAGCCACCACTGCGATTTTCGGAAGCCGATTTACTCGGACAGATGGAAAAATATGGGCTTGGTACACCAGCAACCCGAGCGGAAATTATCGAAAGACTTTTGGAAACGGAAGTAATTGAACGAAATAATGGACGCCTTTTTCCTACTCCAAAAGGAAAACAGTTAATCGAATTAGTTCATGATGAGTTAAAATCACCGGAGTTAACCGCAAAATGGGAAAAGGAATTAGAGTTGATTGCAAAAGGAAACGCGAGTCCGAAGAAATTTTTGGCCAATATTCGAAAACAAACGGAGAAATTAGTGTCTGATATAAAAAAGAGTGACATAAAATACCGCGCTCACAATTTAACAGGTTCTAAATGCCCAGAATGTGGGTCATTTTTAAAAGAACGAAATACGAAGGAAGGGAAAATTCTTGTTTGTTCAAACTTGTCTTGTTCCTTCCGTAAACATAAGGAACCGAAAAAATCCAATCGGCGATGCCCACAATGTCATTCAAAAATGGAGATGCATAACGGGAAGGCTGGGCTATACTTCCAATGCCGCAAATGCAATATTGTAGAGCAGGCAGAGGAAAGGAAAAAATCTGTAAATAAACGAGAAGAAAGAAAATTAGTGCAAAAATACACGAAAAAAGAAACGTTTGGTACGGCGCTCGGTGATTTATTAAAACAGGCGTTGGAAGAAAAAGGCGATTAATCTTTATCTTTTTGATATTAAAATAGAAATGGTGCAAGCAATGCCCGTCTCAAAATGAGGCGGGTTTTTTTGATTGAATGTCTTAGTAAAGAATAGTGGAAATACGAGCCTTTATCTATATTTTTTTATCATTACATATATGGAGACAGAAAATCACACTGTTTTGAAAAGCGAACTTCGGGGATGAATCGTGATTGGTTGGGGGCACTAAAATAAACGAGTTCTTTGCTCCTATTTCATAATTTACTTCAAAAAATGGCACAGTTTTTCAGTCACCGCTGATTCGACCTTTCTATCATATTTAGCAAGTAAATATGCGCTCAAAACTTTATTTCACTTATATTTAACACGATTCAAATTTCTTGTGTTATGATTTTTATAATTATGAAACTTTTGCAATTTGGGGACTGGGGGATATTTATGAATGAATCCGTAAAAATAAAAAGGGCAACGTACCATCTTTGGACATTTGTGACGAGCAAATTAATTTCCACCTTTGGGGCGCAAGTGTATTCCTTTGCGATTAGTTTTTATATTTTACAGTTGACGGGATCTGCCACTAATTTTGCCACGAACTTAATTTGTGCTATTTTACCAAGGACATTGATGGCTCCATTTGCGGGATATTTAGCAGACAATTATTCACGAAAAGCCATTGTCATTATTTCACAAATTATTACTACCTTGGCGATAATTGGGCTGCTGATCGTCAGTTTGACTATTGGTTTGTCATTGATTGCTATCTATACAACAACTTGTATTTTATCGGTAACCGCTACCTTTTCTGGAGTAACCTTTACTTCATCTATTAGCAGACTTATTGATGAACAGCGCATTCAAAAAGCAATGTCATTAAATCAAATGTCCATATCCTTTGCTGCGATTGGCAGTCCTGCTGTCGGAGGTATTTTATATGGTAATGTTTCTATGCCCGTGTTTTTAGTTATTTATATTATTGCATCGATTGTCGCTGTTTGTCTTGAGGCGACGATGGATTTTAATTTATTCTCAAAACATAAAGAACAAATAAGTGATAGAATGGATAATCAAAAGGAATCTGTTTGGCAAAATATGAAAGCAGGAATTAGCTATTTAAAACTACAGCCGATTATTATGCTTTTAGTTTGGATATCATTAATTATTAACTTTCTGTTTGGGGCTTTTGAAGTTGGCTATTCATTTATATTAATAGAAAAATTGAAAATCAATTCCGAGCATTTTGGTTTTACCCAAGGAGCGTTTGCAGTAGGTATGCTATTACTATCCATTTACTTTTCTGCTAGAAAAGAAGTGCGCTATCCAATGCTTGTCTCAAAATGGGGCATTCTTTTTATGGGTGCCGTTATGGGCGCAGTTAGCATCCCTTTACTAATAACCTTTTCCTATATTGGTAATTTTCTTTATTATATTATTTTAATGTTTACATTCGGATCGTTAGTTATTATTGTTAATACACCTATTCAAGTAATGTTGCAAAAGAAGATTGATGACGAATATAAAGGAAGGGTTTTTTCCATTATCGAAACAATGGCAATGGCATTAATGCCTTTAGGAATGGTTTTATTCGGTTTGCTATATGACGTCTTACCCGCCCAATGGATATTAATTTCTTCAGCTACTTTACTCATTACAATCGTACTTATTCTTGCAAGGCCGTCCGTTGTAAGGCGGGCACATCCAGAATTAGAGAAAAAGCACGGGAAACCTACTGAAGTAGAAATGCCGTTATAGTTGGTTTTATTGTTTCTTGGTATTTTTATTCCTTAGTTCTGTATTTTTACAAAAAGACTTTAGATATAAAAATAGGGTTGTCTAAAAAGTAAAATTTACTAAGCAGAAAATTCTTCTACTTTAAATAATCCCTTATAGACAACCCAATTATTTTAAGAAAAAATTCCATTACTGAAAGTCTAATTGACGAGCGTTTATCTTAATTTTATATATAAACTTTATACTCCAACTGAAACAGTTTCAGGCAAGGTACTACCACCATCAATAACAATACCAGTTCCTGTTATGTAGCTAGATTCATCGGATGCAAGGAATGCGGCGAGCTCTCCTACTTCCTCAATTTTACCTAAACGACCGAGGGGCACTCCACTGGCAATCCCATCGATGACTTCTTGCGGATTTTCTGGGTTTGATTCTTTTGCGATTGATTCCGCCATTGGTGTTAAAATATATCCTGGCAAGATTGCATTTACGGTTACATTGTAACTTGCAGTTTCTCTAGCTAGCGCTTTCGTGAAGCCCATGACAGCTGCCTTTGTCGTTGCATATGCTGTTTCTCCCTCATCCGCAACCATTGTTCCTGTTACGGAAGAGAGATTAACAATTCTTCCATATTGTCTTTCTTTCATATAAGGTAATACCGCTTTTGTAACATTCCAAACCCCGTTAATATTAATATTAAAATGGAAATCTCGTAGTTCCTCATCCATATCTAAAAAGTTGGCCAGTCGTGCTACACCTGCATTATTTACTAATGCGTCAATTTTTCCGTACTTATCAATTACCTTTCTTACTCCAGCGGTAACATTTTCTTTGTCGCTTACATCCATTTTGACAGCCATCGCGTCATAACCTTTTTCTTGTAATTCCTTTTCCACTACAAACACTTTGTCAGAAATATCCGCTAAAATGACAGCTGCACCATGTTTTGCTAACACCTCGGCAATTCCTTTTCCATTCCCCATTGCCGCTCCAGTAATAATAGCTACTTTTCCGTCCATCTTTTTCATGAAATCACTCTTTTCATTTATATTCAATATTATTATACGATAAAATGTATTGCATAAAATAGCGAATGTTCAAGATTAGACAAATTGTCAAATATCATAATTACTCTAGTTACTACTTATTGAAGAAATTAATAGGACTTTATCTCCAATCTGCCTGAATTTGTCCGAATAAAAATGGTTGGGTCATTCGCCACTGGTTGGTTTATTTTTCCGATAATTTTATTTTCCTTACTAGTTAAATTCACTTTCAAACGCGGATCCATCTTGACACGATTTGGTCTTATATTGGCATCGAGCTGAAATTTCATATCTAATGGAGTAAAAAAGGAGATTTTCCCTGACGTATTCTTTATGGATACGGGACTTGTTATTTCAGTCATTCTCACACTAAGATTACCCGATGTCATTTCTATTTTTCCTTCTCCTGAAAAATTTTCCAGTTTTATATCTCCCGATGTTCCAGTAATAGAAAATTTTTCTCCAGAAAAGCCTTCAATAGTACTAGTTCCTGAAGTAGTAATTAATTGAAATGTTTTCGCTTCAAACGGAGACATTTTTAATTGTTTACTAGTTACTTCAATAGCTACTTCGTCATAATTCCTCTTTGGAATATTGATTATCAGATCTAACTCCCCTGTCATCCATTTTTTACTAATTGGTGGATTAATAATCGTATGGAATGTAGATTCTTCCATCCAAGTTTTAATTAATTTTTCCTTTTCTCCTTCATTTCCGCCAAATTCCCCATGCAATTGCACGGTAATAATCTCGTCTTCTACTGTATTAACAATTAAATTAGTACTTGGGGCAGATATATTGATAGATTGTAGCCCTTTCAAATCCTTTTCTGTAAATTCATAAGTAATATTTATTTCTTCCCCCTTTTGAGGCATACAGCCCGAAATTATCATGATCAATCCAGTTAAAATGAGAACATAAAAAGATTTCTTCATTCGCTCTACTCCTTAAAAAAATTCTCTCACTGAATTCCCTATGAACATAACAATCAAGTAAAATTATTGAATGGTCCATCCACCGTCAATTACAAGATTATGTCCTGTAACCATTCTTGAAGCTGAAGAATTTAAATACTCTACTGCGGCGGCAATATCGTCTGGTGTAGCATAAGTACCTAATGGTATTTTTGCTAATTCCTCGTTAACATATTGATTACTTTGCAGTATATGTTTATTTTTATTTGTCAAAACATATGTTGGCGAAATACAGTTCACTCTGATTCGAAACGGGGCTAATTCTAATGCTAATACCTTCGTTAGTTCAATTAAGCCAGCTTTACTAACACAATACGGAAATCTTTCATAGTTAGCTACCATTCCATGTTGGGATGCGATTGTCGTAATGGAACCTTCAATCGAATTTAATACCATTCTTTCCGCAACTGCTTGAGTTAGCAAAAACGTACCTACCCAATTAATATTCATTACCTTTCGTAAATCTGCTGCTTCCCATTCAAAAAACTTTTTTAATATATTTATCCCTGCAACATTTACTAGTATATGAATAGGAGAACGAAGCAATATCTTATTTGTAAAATCGTGAATTTCTTCCTCTTTTTCTAAATTTAAAGGATAAACATCCACCATTTTATTTGCTGTTGGCGGTACTTCTTCTAAATTGGTCATCAACAGTCCTACTTGCTCTTCTATCTCCGTTGCAATTATTCTATATCCATTGCCTAAAAACTTTTTAATTATTGCCTGTCCAATCTCACTTGCTGCACCTGTAATTAAAACGGTCGGTTCCATTGTTTCCTCCCTACTTTACATTCACTAACTGTTTAGCGAAAGTTGTCTTTAAAATGGTGATAATTTTATCGATTTCGTGGTAAGTAATAATATATGGCGGCATTAACATAATCCCCGTTGAGTATTGATTAAAGTATGGATAAACTAAAACACCTTCCTCTGCTAATTTCGTTGTAAAATCTAATATGTATGAAAAATCATTTTCCATTTTTAACTCGATTCCAATCATTAACCCAACACATCTTATATCGTGTACAAAGGAGCTTTCCGTTTGTAATTGTATTAATTTTTCATAAAAATAGGCGCTTTTTTCCTTCACAATTTCTCCGTATTGGTCCCTTTCTAGAATTTCCATCGTTTTGACTGCGGTTGCACAACAGACGGGATTTGCATTTTGAGTTGATAAATGGTTAATAAAATCCTCCTCACGAATCTTATCTGCAATTTTTTTATTCATAAGAACTGTTCCTAGCGGCAATACCCCATTATTTATGCCTTTAGATAAACATAATAGATCCGGAGTTATTTCCATATCGTGAAAGGCAAACTTCGGACCAGTACGATAAAAGCCCGTACTAATTTCATCAAATATTATTAGAACACCATACTGTTCACACAATTCCTTCAAACGTTTGAAATAAACATCAGGTATTTTCACAACACCGGCAACTCCTAATATTGGTTCCATTAAAAAGGCACTTAATTGTTCCCCATATGTAACAAAGAATTTTTCCAACGATTGTAGTGCGGCATTAGTCATCCCTTTTTCTGCAAACGGAATTGGCAAATAAGCAAATCCTTGAAGCATCGGTCCATACGGTTCGTAATATTCCCTGTCTACCCCAGTGGCCGTCATCGAACCGTAATATGTACCATGATAGGAAGAATCAAAAACTGCTATATACTTCTTCTTTTGTTTTCCTAGTGCTGATTGATGCCTTCTAGCTAGTTTAATAGCTAATTCTACAGCTTCTGAACCTGTGCAAGTGAACATCACTTTATGGTAATCCGCTTCTGTAAAATGGATTAATTTTTCTGCCAACTGATAGACAACTTCTGTGCTGCATGTCCATGGATTAATAAAACCAACTTTATTTAATTGATCTACTATTGCTCCATTAATTTCTTGGTTGCCATGTCCTAAAATAACATTCCATAATCCTGCAATACCATCAATTATTTCCTTATCGCCACTATAAACAGTCGCATTTTTTGCACCTGTAATTTGGACAATTTTCCCATAATCCTTCCTTGGTAAAATGGGGTGGATTAAGCTATCATATTTCACTAATCATATACCTCCATTCGGTTAGCAATGCCAATTTTTTTGAAAAGCTGGTCACCTATTACCAGTAATTTATCGAACATTTCTCTTTTCCAATGGTACTTTTCCAGCATAAAGTGATAAATATTTTCAACACTATCATTTAGCAAGATACCTTCAATGACTATTGCTAAAGGTCGATTAATTTTATAAAACTTTAATTCTTTATTAATATAAATATAATCCTCATCATGAAAGGAAAATATTAAACAGTCATTATAGTTGATTTCTTTTGTCAAAACGCGCTCTCTCTGATAAAATTTTTTTACTTTCGTTGTAGAAAAATATAGTGAGGCTTCGACATCATTTTTATTTTCTTTGTTATGAACAAAAGTCTTTAAAATGTTTCTTATTTTTACATAATCAGTGACAAATGATTGTTCTCTGCGAATGTTACAGTATTGTTCCTTTTCAAGGGATTCTGGCTGTAATCTTATACAAGTTGGACAGTTCAGGAGGGCTGGGCAATTTTTACATCCAGATTGAATAAAAGACTTTGTGAATTCACTTTCTATTAACCGACTTAATGATTGGTGATGTAATTCCGTATGGTTAAAGGAATAACAAATTGGGGAATCTAAGATCCTTTTTTGCTCACTTATTGCTAATCTTGTACCTGTTCTAAGTGAACACATTGATTTATCCGCCCACATACATTCATCTTTGAAACTAGGTATAATGTTTTTTATTTTCATCTGCCCTTTCGAAAAAGTATCCATCACCAGCTGGGAAAATACATCTAAATCCGCTTGATCATCAATTGTTAAAAATATTGGCTTATCTAATAATAAATCTTCTTTCCCAGCAGTAACATACCGATGCAATTTCATAAACACAAATGGTTGATTGTGAATATGTTGATTCAATTGAAGTTTCGCCGAAAAGTACTCCATTTGTTGTTGATTCTCTATGCGGATTTGCGCGATGCCAAACCAGTTATCGTCTTCTTCTTCCTCTTGCGAAATATAGGAAGAATTGATATTACTATTATTTAATAAGCTCATTTTTAATTCGGGGGAAAGGTTAGATTTATGTACAAAAAGATGTTTCACTTTTGTGTAATGATATGTGTGTGGATACAATCCTGTTAGAAACGTTCGAAAACCATTGATAAATGTGTCAAATGGGGGCACCTCCAAAAGTGGATACGGATGGTTATTGTTCTCAATCAAGAATATTTGATCTTCCATTTGATGTTCCTTTGCTAAACGGAGGATGTGATCAATTATTTTTGCATTTTTATCGGTTTTTGTTAGTAAAAATTGATGGAGACTATTACGTTTCATAAAAGAAAACCATTGAGAATATGATTGAAATACCATTTCTCGTAGTTTAGAATTAGGTGATTTTTCTGCTACCCTCATTTCAAATAAACCATTTGCGTCTTGAGTTATCGTTATCACAAATTGTAACTTTTCCATCACTTCCCCCCCTTTAATAAGGATGAGGGTGACTGAAAGTATTTCTCTTTACAGACACCCTCAGTTACATTTTCATCGTTCATATGCTAAAATAGCTAGTAAGAGATATTACATTAACTACACTAGTAATCACTTATTTCTTGTTGAAATGTATTTTTATATGCAAATCCGCATATACTACTAACAAGTGATTTAATATTGATACAACTGTTTTTGGAAGGGCAGTTACATCAATGCTACTAGGGTGGTAGTTAAATATCTCCCCGGGAGACTGATTATTGAACATGACTGTGTTCTTTAATCAGTCTTTGTCATTACGTACAACATGAGGAACAGCACGAGCTTGACCCACATGTGGAATATACTTTATCACCAGAGCTTCCACTTGATGCCGCTGTTTCTGGAAGGGCAGTTACATCATCAAGCTCAATTACTTCAAAATCTAAATCTAAATTTAATGTGTTCTCCATTTCCCTTTCACCTCCTTAAATATTCCGATAAACCGATACTCCAAATTACATTCATTACGTACAGCACGAGGAACAGCATGAGCTAGATCCACATGTGGAATATACTTTGTCGCCAGAGCTTCCACTTGATGCTGCTGTTTCTGGAAGGGCAGTTACATCATCAAGCTCAATTACTTCGAAGTCTAGGTCTAAGTTAAGTGCATTTTCCATTTGTTTCACCTCCTTTCAAGTTTACGTCTGTCCACAGATTGGACATTGATAATTTCGTCTAAGTAACTTATAGGAAATGCTGTTTGATTCGATTTTGAAGATAAATTGCTTACCTATAATACTTGAGAAATCGCTAGTATATCGGAAATACTCATCCATTAACAAATACAATATCTCCTCCTCTACAACATGATGAAAGTAGTTTTTAAGACTTTGCATAGTAAATATTACTGGATGATGTTCAATAACGCTTTCCTTAGTTTGGGAAAGACAACCGAGACATCCGTGAATAGTTGGTTTCAATCTTGGTCCAATGAATATTGACTTGTCCCATTCGTCCAATATAAATAGTAAAAGGTAATCTTTATCGTCAATTATCTCATGTATCATCTGTTGTTCTTCCAAAGTTAATTGATGATCTGCTAAAATAATAATCCAGCGAATTTGATTAGTGCGATTGTCTAGATATTTTTGTTGGTCCTGTAAATATGAGATCGTCCGGTTAGGAAATTTTTTCAATAAAGGATGATCCAAATAATTCGATGAGACGATAAAATGAAAATGAGTTGTTTCTAGCTGCATAGACAACGATTTGTATAGCTCAAACTGATCTCTAGGACTAATAATTGGATGAAATGAACGAAGCCTTTCCAATATCCATTCCCGGTTTATAAATAACTCCTCACTAATAAAAATGTTCCCCTTCAACTTATTGACTAGTTGTAGTAATGGTGCTTTTTCCTGTTGCTTTTGTAACATTAGTAAATAATCACCAATTTCTTTTCCTAACTCCCACTTATGAATGATATCTTTTTCAACATCACTAAATATTGACATGCTAATTTTATATTTAGGTTGATGTGATTTTTGATTTGTAATTTGCAAATAACCGTCCTTTATTTCAAAATAATAAAATGGATCGATTTTTACATACGTATTTATCTTTTGATCCATAAATTCAACGGCAGTCATTTAGTAGGCCACCTACTTTCACTTCACCCTAATGCAATCATGTATATACAGTTGCGATTATTTTCCGTAATATTTAAAAAATCTTCTACTTTATCATCATAAAAGGCACACATTGGCAAGGACTTTTTCTTTAAAAGTGTTGCCACGAGCTGAATATTTTGTCCGATATGACCTGCTTCAATCATGGCTAAGCGATAACTGAGTAAACCATATTTAGCAAAACTCCATTGATAGTTACCTACTAAAAAGGTTAAGATTTTTGTATTTTTAAAGGAAAATGTCCCTTCTAAATTTAGGCAAGTTAATGGAGAAAGATTATCTAAATCTTCAAGTGAACATTTCTCTTGATATAATTCTAGGTTTTGCTGGTCCCCAACGTATCGGTATAAGCCCTCTTGGATACCAAGTATGTCCTTAATATATAGGTGAATTTCTATTGGCAGCATTGCCCCGCCAGAAGGATACGTTCTTAACTTTTTCGTAATCCGTTGGACGTCCCCGTTTTTATTTGTGTATTCAAGCACTTTTTCGGCAGAAACACCAAAAGCTAAATTAATCCACAAGAAAAGTTCTTCTTTTGTCCATGTACTATCAAATTCAGACAATTCATATGAACGTCTGTTTAAAAAACATTGGGATCGAACGTCCAATGATTTCGTTAAGTCCTGAATGCTTGGTATCGGTATTGGTCGATTCCCCTCAGCCAACTGAGGCAGTGTTGGAAATTCATATTGATGATTTGGTCGCTTTTCTTCCCATAAGTCTTTCGTTAATTTCATCTCATCAACAAATCGATAAAGAAAATGCGGGTTAAAAAAAGGAAATTTTATTTGCGTTTTATATTCGCGCAATTTTTTCAAGCTTATCGACCTCGTTTTTCACTGCCTGATTAGGATAGTTTTTACTTATATATTCACTAATATAATATTCAACAAATGGTGAGATACCGAGACGATTATTCGTCATATGTATATGTGAAGCAACAATTCTATGAATATACAATTCATCATTGATAATCGTCCGTACATTATTTAATTCGAAAACCATTTTCGCAAAGTAGCTTTGGACAACTTGATTTGTCTTTAATGCTTCATAAAATTTTCCGATACTATTTTTATTAGCCGAAAACAAATGGAGCAAATCATTTGTCCTATTTCCCTCTACAAAAGGTTCCCAATATTGCTTATAAAAAGTCGCGTATTGTATTAAGTCTTCTTGCTCATCAAAACACAGTAGCTCTTCTATTAGCAATTTAGTTAAAGTTAAAGCTAGAATAAACTTTTTTGCAGAATCGGGTTTTGTTGCTTTTAGTAAATAACAAACTAACTGACTAGAATACATAAATATAGACTCAGAGTATTTTATGGACTCCGCTCCTCCATACCTTTCTATTTCCGGTACGTATGGGATACTTTTAATGGAGCGATTATCGAACCATGGAAGTTCCTCCATAGATTTTTTTTCACCATCAAACGGATGATTGGCATAATAATCTTCCTTTGTTAACACTTGTTCTATTGGGAGTGTCTTCCAAAATAATCGGACCTTTTCTTCTATTTTCTGACGAATCTCTTCATCCTTATCTTTTGGAAAGTACCTCAGCCGAATATGTGGTCCACCTTCCCAGTAGCGGATGAAAAACCATTTTTCAATAAGCTGTAAATCAACATATCGATTCATTTCATCATTAACTGTTAAAATGAGCGAATCATATTTCGTCATATCATGATAAAAAATGTGTAAAGCATTCCATTGTTCTTTCATACGTATCACCTTAAGGAAATGGATGTGGATATGGATTTATTTGGCTTTCTTGAATTGGTTTTTCTAATCGACTCGCTAAAACTGGACCATTTAATATTCGTTCTAAATTCATTCGGCGATATTGATGTCCAAACGTCATAGTTAACATTCCAGGCACAAATACTTTTACACAGCGAAGATCAAATGATTGAATAAAATCTCCAGATATATCAACAACATACACATCTTCATAATATTGATAAATTCGATTAAGCAGTTCCTGTAAATCTTTCGTTAAGTCCTTATTTTTGAACTGATTAGTCTCATACCAGGATGGATATAATTCTTTCAATGTTTTTTTGTCATTCGTATTCGTTAAGAAGCTTAACCTGTCCACCGCATTTGGATGGGCATAGAGTAATACATGGTCTTGAAATTCTGTTGCAAGATCTCCATCTTCAAACATTAAGTTTTTCCGTTTGACTAAGTGATCTTCACCAAATACTTTATTATAAACTGGGACGGAGGAAACAACTTCAATGAATGCGCTCATTAAGGCCTTTTCTGGATTAAAGTGGCAACCAGCAGCAGAATATGTTTTTACTACCGCATCTTCCCTTTCATTAATCATTAACGCCCACACCGAAGGAATTCCTAATTCCATTGTCGTATCAAAAAATCTTACTTCGTAACCGTCTTGTTTAATGATTTCATTAAGAATTCGAAAATCCTCGCCTAACTCGCTTATATCAATCTCTGTAAGTTGTAGCCTGTTATACCATGCGACTAAAAAATTATCCCGTTCAATTACTTCAAACAATCCATATAGAATTGCTTCTTCTAATGAAGAACCTAAAGCACAACCGTTAGATGTCTCATATACGAAACGTTTTGCATTATCTCTTGCCAATTCATCCTTGTAAAATACCATTTGCTCAGGTATAAGTAGTGGTTGTTCCTTCTTTAACGAATAACCCCATACCCAATGGAACTTTGTATCCTCTGTGTACTTGTGTAACCGGAAATGCTCATTCATATATTTTTCGTCATGCAAAGTTAGTTCTTGTGGATTAATAGCGAAATCCTTTACTTCATTGTAAGAAGCATAGATTTGACTAAATGATTTACGATTTACAACGTTCGAGTATCGTTCAAGTGCTTCTAAATAGGCAGATAGTTCAGAGCTATGGAAGTCAAATGTACGACCAAAGGCGCCTTCATTTTTCTCATGTTCAATGTAATTTTCTGTTCCAACCATCGGGACATATTTCGATTCCACTTCATAATAACTGTGCATTGTCTTTCCAGTTTTCAAATCTACCATTCGCCTTTTAAACTGTTTTGGGTCTAAATCCTCTCGAAGCCGATATGTCGTTAAAGATGGTTTGATGCGACTTTCAAAGGTAATTTGTGCTAACTCCTTAACATCATTTGGCAACTGGAAACAGGCAGAGCAGTATTCATTTTTATAAAGGTAATGATTGCGAATACTTGTAATCCCATCATTTATTTCTACAATATTATTTACTACCCTTTCCGGGTCAAAGAAAGCTGCCTGTAGCCAAGAAATAACTTCATAACAAACGATTTCAAGAAACTCTTGCCGCCAAATCAGTTGTTTTGTATCGACTAAGTCTAATAAATAGTTATAATTTGCATATACGAACATTAAATCATCCCGTTTATTAGCAGCTAAACGTTCATATAGACAGTGAATACAGCTACTGTTTTTATAATAAAACGGTCCGATTGTTGCTGTTTCAAATAGCAAATTAGCCCGAAAATAGGAAATTTGCTGGTCACGACAATGAGTTACTATTTGCTTTTCAAAGTCTAGTTCGAAATAATCAAATAAACAAAGCAATAGACTCCCAGTAGGAACTTGTTCTAAATTGTCTGCTAAAGTTACATGAATACCTTCCGAAGATGCAATAGTTTGAAAGGTTTGTTGTAATATCGAATTACGATTAAACAAATATACATTCGATAACATTTGTTTTCACCTCCCGTTATTTATGCTCTTTTCTACTTAAAGCGATTTTAAAACATTTTGTTTTTGTTTCTGTCAAAATATAGTTATATTTCCAAGGTGAATAAGTGACTGTTAGCCTGTTTTTCTCCAATACACTTTTCATTTCCTCAATACTACTAGTTACTTCCTCACTGAACAGATCGATCCATTTTTTTTCTTTATGTTCATCCACTTTTTTATTTGTTTGTTCATACGGAAAGCTATTTTGTATAATTTTTGCGTAAAACTGTTGAATGGTGTCTTCTAATAATAGTTTTATATTTGTACCGAATTGAGTCGTTTGAATATATCCATCAACGATCACTTGAACTTGGAACAACCGAAAATCTTTCATTTTTAGAACGGCAACTTCTATATTTTTAGTAAGTAAATCTGTTTCATGAATACTTAATAAAGTGTTAATCATTTTTGAGTTTATATCAAAATCGGTTAATATCTGGCATGACTGTTCTAATTGATCTGGCAAGCACTTTTTATAGTATTGAAATACTAGAGGGAGAATACCATTCTTATAAACATCTTCCTCATTGGAAACACATACCCACCTGGTGAAGTTTCTCGAATCTCCATTATTGTCTAAATTCAGAAAATCCCCCATTCCATATTTAAAAACATCAAAGAGCGCTTTTAATGGATGATCAGCACTAGTGATGGCAGTTCGCTCTTTTTCATCATTCACATACGTTAACATCGCTACCTTAAATGGTATTTGCTTTAAATGGGAGTAACCGTATTCTAGGAATATATAAGGTGTTTGTTTTATTATTTTTTTCATTGCATTGATTGGTTCATGGTAAAATTCAATAGGTTCAAAATCAAAAGCTTCCTTTTCCTTGCATTCTCCAACGGTACCTCTTTTATCATAGAATATATGTACTTTAGTAAAACGTTCCGGTTCATGGTCATTCATATAATAAACGCTTAATTTATCAGCATTTAATTCCTCTCTGAAACAATATTGAATAGATTTTTGCAAATTCATCGGTTCATGGATGGTCGTATTCCCTCTACTTACGATGAGCCGATTTTCCATAATAAATCCTAAAATTTCTGCGACAGTACCGATAAAAATATATGGAACAGTCTTTACCGGAATTACCGCTACTAACCTTTTATGTTGATTAAGCTTGCTTAATATCGATAGTAAGCGGCTATTATTAATCTCGTGTGTTTCTAAAAAATTTATAAATTCATAGGTTGGGTTTTCTAGTTGCTGTGTTGGTTGAATAGGGCTAATAAATTTGTTAATGAAACCATATAATTGAGGATGTTCTTTGGTGACTATGTGTCTTGTGGATATTGTTTTCTGTTTTATTTCTGGGAGTATATTCGTTAATGCCCTAATCGTATTTTCATCCTTTATTTGATAACGTTTATTTTTCGTCTTTACTAAAATCTTTTCATCGTTGTATGTTAGCCAAATATCCCCCTTAATCGTTTGATTCATATCAATTCTTCTCCTATCATTCTTTTGTTCCTATCTTTTGGTAAATATCATCACTTTCATATGTTGTGCCTCTTAATTGCTTTAAATCTAACCATGAAAATTGATAAAATTTCTCTGCCTCTGTGCTAATCACCTTACATAGTTTGTTTTTTTGTAAAGGTGAAATGTTAAGTAACGGAAACACTTGATACAGAAAATTAACTAGTAGCCGGTATGTGAGAAATCCTTTCGATTTAGAAAATTGAATAAAAGCATCTTCTGTGACAAATTCAGAATGAAAATTGCTTAATCTTTGTGAATGATTAAGAAATGCGGTGATGTCATGCGAATTATCAAAGTGAATTTGATTATCGTCTAAACCATTTTTAATTAAATTTTTAATATCGTTTGTTAAATGATCCCAATCTAATAGTGTTTTCCGATCATCTTGATAGTAATGAACAAATTGAAAGTCTACTGCCTCAATAAAATAAGAAAATTCTTCATTAATAAATGTACTCATTATGTCTGTCTGTGCGTTCATTTTCGCAAGAATTTGGTTACGCTTTTGCTCATTCATCAAATCAAGTTGAGCGAGAAATCCTTCATAGTGTGACTTAAATGAGAGGTTACCAAATTTGATCCCTTTTAAAATTTCCTTCCCATACACTATTTCAAAATGGCTTGCAGTAATAAGCATCAATTTTGCACTTAATAATTCCCGCTGTTTCTCATCTAATCTAGATAAGTATTGATAATTTTTAATAAAAAAATCGGTTTTAGCAATTTCAATTTGACTATATAACTCCCAATCATACACCGTTTTTATTTGGGAGATATCATAAGTTCCTGATTCAATCGTATGATTTAGTTTTAATGGCAAATATTTACCTTCAAATCGTTCCGCCTGAGCCAATCTTTCTGAAATCATTTCATACTTCCTATAGTCGGCATTTGTGCAGCTGTCTTCAAAACTTGCTAATTTATGCTTGATAACTTTAAATAGTTGCTCGTTCACTTCTTCACTCGATTCCGTTTCTGGACATTTATAGGAAACATGTAAATGAGGACCATTAACCCAGCCTTTCTTAATTATTTTATCTTCTAGGAAAGAAAACTCATGATGCAAAAGCTCTAATACTTGATAAAAGAATGTTTTTAAGTTTGTTGATTCATAAAGATACATTTTTATATATTGGAACTGCTGATTACTCATCATTTAACCCCTTTTGTTGTGTACTCTACTAATAATTCCTCAACATACTTTTCACTTGTATCTTCATGTTTAGGTAGCACTTCGGTCAATAAAAAGTATGGAGATGTATCAATCTCTTTTTTAAATAAGTTCCATAATAGCGGACTTGTAAAATCGATATACTGTGGTTTATCAAATACACCTGGCAGTGTATCTTCACCTTCCGCGTCCTCCGCTTGACCACCCATCTTTCGTAAAAATACCCGATGAGGAATGTTGTTATCTTTTAATAGTTTCAAGAGGTTTATTTGATCTTCCACATCATCCTCGCCAATCATATTTAACTGGGATGAGTTCACTAGCCAAGTCTTTCTACTTAAAACTAATTGATTATCTAAAATAATTCTTGGAAATGTTTTTATAGAAAAGTCTTGCACATTCTTTTGTAAAAAATCATCTAACAAAATAGTTCCAATGTCTCTGAATAGAACACCATTTGCTGATAATGCATGTAACATCGCGCTTATAGACGGAATTAATCTAGTCATTAGCGAACCTAAAAACAAAATATTTACCTTTTTCCCTTTGGCGAATACGTCAATTTTCTTCGTATTAGGGTTATATTGGATTTCCAGGTCCTCCCAACTATATATTGCCTCAAATCCACTCTCATCATTGATCCTACTGTTAGGAACATTAATCGAATATTCCGTAATTCTTGGACGAACATTTGCATTAAATCCATATGACTTATATATATCCATCACATTTCTTGAACGAATATTTTTTTCTATATACTGTGAAACCTCTTTATTATCCAATACACCTTCCATATTTTTTAGAAATCGTAAGTAGTAGGATAAATAACCACCGTACATATTATTTAAAACTAGAAAACCATCTCTTTCATCTTTTTGAATAAAAAAACTATTGGATTGAACATAATGACTTAAGTCCAAATTCATACTAGAAATTAATTCTTCTACGTATGCTTTACTAATATGGACAACATCCGAATTGCTCTCTGCTAAAGTCTTCAATTGTTGAATAAATCTATTCTTCGCTCGGTCTAACTGATTGATTTCTTCAATATTTGATGTTATTTCTGTCTCATTAAATTGATTTCCCCATATTTGCCCCGCATGTTCTAAAATGGCATTTAGCAATACTTCCATCACATCTTCATGCTCGTTGTCATGAAAAGCTACCCGCTTTTCTCCGTATTTCTCAAGCACAAATCTCCCTAGTATATACTGCAACCTTAAGACAGCATCAAATAAAACCGACAAACGTTGAAAGGTAACAAGTGTGTTATCTCTAGCATTCCACTCTGTCTGATCTATATATTTTTTTTGTTTTGTCAAGTAATCTTGGTAGAGTAATAGTTTCTCATCTAGAGGTGGCAAATGGACAGCTTGAGCAATCTGTTTAAATAAATCCGTTATCACTTCAAAGCTACGATAACTTTCTCTCACATCTAACTCATCAAACCGTTCTAATTCTTCATTTATTGCAACTAAGTTCCCGTGAACTTCTTTAATAACATTATCTTCTGCTAGTACATTTAATTTTTCTATTAGATGAATAAAATTTACTAGTATATCGTTATTTTGCTCCTCAAGGGCAATAGTTGGTTGGATAAAGTCATTAACTATTAATTTTGTTAAATATTGTAAGGCTTGGGAGCTGTTTATACCAATGATACTTAGACTCGACTCTAATTCTTGATAGCTAAACTTCTGCTTTCCTTTAAAATGTTCATATATATGCCCCATTACTGGATTTACCTTTATTTTCATTAGCGTATCGGCAGTCCGAAATATTTTTTTTCTTTTTAACGGCTGGTCAGCCAACGTAGTCCAATAGAAGATATTATCCATCATAGTTAATGTTTCATTAAAGCGAAAGGTCAATTTTTTCATTATTGCCGGTCTGAGTAATAATTTTTCAAAAACACGAAGGATATAGGCAATATTTATATTCGTAACCGTATAATCATGCCCGTTCTTGCTTTCGTTTCGCAGTGCGTCAGTAGTAAATGCACCAACACCTACCTTTGTTAATGTGCTGAAAGGACTTGTTTTTAGCGCACCTCTAGTTAATACCTTTAATAGCGTCGAGTCTAACTTTCTTTGTTTTACGCCATGTTTCTCAACTGGAATAGCGAAATAACTACGTGCTTTCTCCATAATTGTCGCCTGTATAAATTTCAAAGAATTCATTAGCGACGTTTCCTTAATGAATGCGTCATATAAATACGTACGTTCAGCAAACCTTTGATCCTCTAGTACACTTTCTATTTCCCTTCGTAAATGATGATTTCGTTCTAATTGGTTTCGTACTTGAACAGCTAATATATATAGATCGTATTGCTTTAACATTTGTTCCAATTTTTCCAGTTGATTCATCATGCGCGGTCTTAAGTTGAATACATCTCGTTTGAAATTGATTAACTGTTTCCGCTCGCGATCATCATTGACTAATTTTATTTTCCATTCGGCTTTCTCTATAAATTGTTCTACACTGTCTCCTAGTTCAATAGAGGAGTTGAAATATTCCGAAACTTTATCCGCAAGCATATTAGATCCAAACATATACGCATGCTGTGCTGGTATATTATTCACCCGGAATAGAAAGATTGGTAATTTATCGTAATTCATTTTAACAACTCCTAGATAGAAAAGTTCATCAATCCATAACCTCTATTCGGATTTTATCAATCATATTTAAAGAATCGGACCGACAAAAATGCAAAGATAACTGTCGTTGCCATTAAATAAATAAGATGGTAACTTTGCCAAATATCTCCACCAACCCAAGAAATTTGCAATACTTTAACAGCATGGGTTGTCGGTAAAATATTGGCTATTTTTTGCATGAAGTCTGGCATTAATTCAATTGGAAACGTAACACCACCTAAGAAGATGATGATGAAATATACAGCCATTGAAAGGGTTTGAGATGTTTTTGGATCGGTTGTTAAATTTCCAATAAATACCCCTATAAAATAACACATAATAAAGGATAAAAATAAAATCATACTAAACAGCAAAAGACTACGGCCTTCTAATCCTAGTGAATAACGAGTTGTTGCTACAATTACTAATAAAATTAATGTGAAAATAGCACAAAGTAGCTGAACTAAAAAGTTCGCCGTAATAAACTGACCACTTTTTACAGAGGCAAGTCGTAATCTTCTAAAAAAGTAAATACTTCTCATGTATGCAAAGCCAATACCGACATTACCTATTGCTAATACGACCACACTTAAAAATGCAAACATCGGAAATGAGTAATCAATTGGAGAAATTTCCATCCCATACAATTCCAATGTATTGTTACTAATCTCTGTTTGCATTATTAAGAAAAAAATCGGAGCAATGATACCAAATCCTAAAATAATCCAAGTTCTCGATAATTTCTTTAACTCTAATTCAAATAACGCATTTACTATATTCATACTTACCCCCTATGTTTATACGCTTTCTACAAAATATTCTTGTAAACTTCCGTAACGGGAACCTAATAGTTCTTGAGGTGTAGTCGTCTGCTCTACTTTTCCATCCTTTAGAACGACAACCTTATTACATAATTCTTCAACTTCGTCCATATAATGGCTGATCATAATTATTGTCTTCCCTTGATTGTTGAGCATTTTTAAATATTTTCTCATTTCATGTCTGCTGATTGCATCTAATGATGTAGTTAACTCGTCCAAAATTAGAAGATCTGGGTCATTTATTAAACTGAGGAGTATATTGAGTTTCTGCTTTTGACCGCCTGAGAGGGTTTTTATATATTGTTTTTTTACATCGGTTAATTCAAATCGTTCGAGTAATTCATCTACTTTTTTCTGTTCAACTTTATATATTTTTTTCCACAACTTACACATGTCTTGCACCTTTAGGCGATCGTCAAAATCTCCTGATTGTGTTTGCACACCGATTTTGTTATAAATCTTTTTTTCATCAAATCCATAGGAAATAGTACCGCCATCTTGCTTTAGTAGTTTACAAATGATATTGACTAATGTTGTTTTTCCAACCCCGTTTTTTCCGATAATAGCCAGAAAATCCCCTTTTTCTACGGTAAAAGTAACCCCTCTTAACACCTCTTTTTTACCATATTTTTTCGTAATGTTTTTTACCTGTAGCATCAATATGGATGACACCTCTTTCGACTTTTTGATAAATGCTGCACACTATTTGTTGTTGCTAAAGTTGAACACTCTTGTCATACATTATCATTCTATGAAAAATGGATTAACAAACTTTTTTGTAACACTAGTTTTATATATCCTATAATCACTATGATTAAACTACTTAATATTTAAAATTTTTTATTTCCCTATCATCTCCTAAAAGTTGCGAATATAATTATTATTTTTCGAATTTAGTATATCACAAAGTTTCACAAGCAAAAATAGGTATTATTCATTAATTTTAAAAATAGGGTCCATTATTTTTCATTCCTTAGTCCTATCTTATTTCTTGTTATTTACAAAAAGATGATAGATTTAAAAATAAGGTTATCTATTAAGTGGGATTTACTAAGCAGAGAATTTCTTCTACTAAGTACTCACTCATAGACAACCCTATTAGAAAGAGATGCTATTTTTATTGATAAACTAATTGTTGCGCAATGTCTTCTGCTGTGCGATTGTTTTGTCTGCCTTCTTTAAACACAACCTTATCTGATGTGATGCAATCCGTTACTGGGCAAACATTAATACATAGGTGACAGCCCACACATTTATCTTCTAAAATAGTTGGTTTTCTCGTATCACTGTCCCAAGCAATTGCTTGATGAGAACCGTCAAAGCAAGAAATGAAACATCTTCCACAACCGATACATTTATCATAATCTATTTTCGGGATAAGTTGGAAAGAACGGTCTAATTCTTCTGCTGGAATAACATTTTTCGTTGCAATTCCAACAAGTTCGTCTAAACTGTCTACTCCACGTTCTTCCATAAAATGACTTAAACCGTTAATCATATCTTCTACAATCCGGTATCCGTACTGCATAACAGATGTGGTAACTTGAACATTTCTGCAACCAAGGAGGATAAATTCAACTGCATCTTGCCATGTTTCGATCCCACCAATACCGCTTAATTGTTCTCCTTCTAGTTCTTCACATTGGGCAAGTTGTGTAATAAAGCGAAGAGCAACAGGTTTTACTGCGTTACCAGAGTAGCCAGAAATAGAAGATTTACCATTTACAACTGGTTTTCCTGTTAAATTATCTAAGTCAATGTTCGTAATACTTTTAATTGTATTGATTGCTGATATTCCTTTTGCACCAGCACGAGCCGCAGCTAATGCAGGTTCTTCCATTTTGCCAATATTCGGAGTCATTTTTGCAACTACTGGCAAATGAGTGTTGTCTACTACTACTTTCGTATATTTATAAACTAAGTCTGGATTTTGGCCAACGTCAGAACCCATTGCATGACTTGTCATTTGTGGACACGAAAAGTTCAGTTCTAGCATATCAGCTCCAGCAGCGGTAACTTCTCTTGCTAAAGTAGCCCATTCTTCCTCATTAGAACCCATAATACTAACACCAATTACTTTTGTTGGGTATTTCGCTTTTAATTGTTTAATTTCCTCCACGTTTTCTGCTAAAGAAAGCTCAGAAATTTGTTCCATATTTTTAAAGCCAACCCAAGGTGTTGTTTCTTTCGTTAAAATATCAAATCTCGGAGAACATTCATCCATTCCATTTATACCGACAGTTTTATAAAAAATACCTGCCCAACCAGCGTCTAACGCTTTTGAAATTTGCTCCGCATTATTACATACTGGAGAGGATGATAAAAAGAACGGATTTTCACAACGGACACCTAAAAAATCAATTGATAAGTCTTTTTTTGTCGCCATAGTCTTTCTTACCCCCTGAATGATTCCATAATTTTTGCAGCAGCTTCTTTTCCTTCGTTCACTGCTCGTACGACTGTGTCGCCACCATTTAACAAGTCTCCGCCGATGTACAGTCCTTCTTCTTCTTTGAAAGTCGAAGCATCTTCTCGAAGTTTTTGGCCAACAGCTAAAATCACTGTGTCGGCTGCAATTTCCATTGTGGATCCATTTGTCATATGTTCAAATTTCACTCGTTGTACTTTTCCATTACCGTTAAATTCTACTGGTTTGAATTCAGAAATCATTGGTACACCTAATTGGAAGACAAATTCCTTTTCTTGTTGAACAGCTGGTGCAGCTTCCAACGTTTCTACGAATACGTCGTAAATATGTGTAGCACCTAATAGTTTACTAGTTGCTGCACAGTCCATCGCAACGTCGCCACCACCAATGATTACTACGTTTCCAAGTTCCTTTACTTCGCCTCGATTAGTTCTTGCTTCACTTAAAAAGTCTATTGCAGTTACGACACCTTCCAAGTCTGCACCAGGTATTGGTAATGTTTTCGCACCCCACATCCCTGCACCGACAAAAACAGTATCATATTCGGTTCTTAGTTTAGCTAGTTCTTCTTTTGATACTTTATGATTTAATTCGAATTTCACACCTAATTTTTCTAATTGTGCAATGTCTTGATTCACTACTTGATCAGGCAAACGATAAGGCGGAATTAAATAACGGAGCATCCCTCCAGCTTCACTATGTTCATCATAGATTGTTACTTCTACCCCAGCTTTGGCAAGTTCTGCGGCACAGGCGAGACTTGCTGGACCTGCTCCAATACATGCAACCCGCTTATCTGTAAAAGTATCACCTTTTGTAAGGAATGTTTTATTTGTTAATCGTTCATGTTCCATAGCATATTGTTGCAATTTGCCAATTTCGATCGGTTTGTCAATGCCACAGCGACTACATGCTGCTTGACAAAGTCTTTCTTGTGGGCAAATTAAAGCACAACTTGCTCCAAGAATATTGTTTTCCCTAATCGTTTCCGCAGCTCCAGTAACATTTTTAAAACGAATACTACGAATGAAACTGCCTGGATCTGTTCCAGCAGGGCAGCCTTGGCTACAAGGTGCATCTTCACATAATAAACAACGAGAAGCTTCTTCCATCGCTCTCCGAAAATCATAAGCTTCTAACTGTTCTGGTTCATAAACCAAACTCTCTTTTTGCGCCATTATGAGATCCTCCTATTATCTTTCAATTTATAAATTAAGCAAAATTTGCTTATATACTATAACCATTTATTTCCTTTTATAAGTTACTTGACTTACAAATGTGTTAAACTACTTTCCCGCTTTGTTATCGACTTCTCATACCATGTGGAAAATTGTTTTGCCAATTGGGAACAAAGAAATCCTAATAGAGCACCACAAAGTAAGGATATTAATAAAATAATCCATTGACCTCCTGCAGCAAACGTTGAAAAGCAACCAACAAAAATTCCGGGAACATAATTAATTAGCTTCATTTTTCCAAGCAGGCACATGAGCGAAGTTACTATCCCACTGAAAATAGCTGCACTTTGCGGTATAGCAATGACACTTGACAACCAAAGTATTAATAAACCGCAACCAACTCCAGTAATATTACATAGAGCCGCTTTAACGAGACCATTTTTACCGCCTGTTCCGATTGCGAAAAATGTCGTGCATCCTGCAAAACCAGCCCAAGTCATTAAACCGACTGTTGGTGCGATAAATGCCCATAAGCCACATAAGAGACCACTTGCAAGTACAGAAGACATGATGTTATCTCCTCTCCAAACAAATAATAATTTCAAAAATATGGTTGTCTTATGATGCAGTTCTTAGAAGTACCATAGATTTCACATACACAATAATGTAAACGTTTACAAACAATTCAAATCTTAATATCTTGTTAATAGATGATACTTATTGCGAGTTTCCGTAAGTGAAAGAAAATTTTACTAAGATACCTCCTTTTTCTGAACTACAATTCTTATTGTAACATAACAAAATAAAGTTTGTGACAACCTTCACAAATTAATTGTGAAACTTTTTTGCAATTGAAAACCTTTCTTAATTAGGATGGAAGTATTGGGGATGGAAGTATTGGGGAAGTAAGATTGATTGATTGATTGAATGTGAATAATTGGTTGAAATATATTTTCGGAAACTTAATAGTATCGAATGTCGAAATTTGTAGAAAAAAAATAAAGGCTTTTGGTAGAAAAATGGCGAATATTTAAATCTATGGATAGGAAATGTATTGTCAAAGAAGTAGCTAGGAATAGGAAGTAAATAAAAGTAATTAGAAGGAGTGAAGGGATGAGTTTGGTAGCAATAATATTAATAGCAATAGGTCTAGCATCATCTATTTGGGGATTATTCCCAGTGTTATTCATATATCCTTTTAAGGACTGGGAGGCATCCAGCTATTGGTCTTATATTCTTACAAAAGATCCTGGGAGATGGTATTGGCAAATTGGATTAATTGTTATTTTGATAGGAATTTTTTTAGTTATGAAGGCAAGAAAATAAATTCTAAATCCTTTCCTCAATAAAAATCAGTTTGATAATTTTATAATCACAATGGACTACCTCCTTTTTCTCGGAAGTAGTCGTTTGATTAAGAAATAGTTCTACCTATGACAGTTTCTACTGCCAATTGCCCTATTTTATAAAATTAAACCTTCATATACTTTTTAACGTTTAATGTTTGAGCTAACGGGAAAAGCAATAATACTATAGAACTTACACAAATCAATAACATCCATTTTAATGAAAAATCCATCATGAATAAAAACAGCAAACTTAAAATGGTCCCACTTACACAAGCAATTCCAGCCCAAACTAATACTTCTTTTACCAAATGTGTGCGGATCATTTTCTTTGTCCAGCCAATGGTATGATACATTTGAAATTCCCTTTTTCGAGTATGGAAGATGGCATTCATTGCCTCGCTTACACTGATAAATGTTAGGAAAAGGGTTGCACCTAACACTAAAATATTTAAATAAAGTGATTGATTGATTGCAAATTCACCTAACGTTGTTTCCCTTGCTTCGAAAATAGACTGTATAATTGTAGTAACTTGAATACCAACTAGCACTACGGATGTAATTAATACAATCATTACAGGAATTATTAAATGACGATAATGGAAAATGCTTGCCCATTTTTTATATCCGATGACTCTTTTAGCTGAAGTCTTTTTATTTGCAAATATAATTTGAACAAATATGATGGTAAAAACCCATAATATTATAGGAAAAATGTAAATATATTGGTGAACTTGCAGGTTCAAAAATGATAGGAACAGAACACTAACTATGATTGCCGTTGTTAACAGCATCATTTGTTCAAAACTGTTCTTCAGCCTTATATGCTTTTGATGCCATCCAATCATATGAAGTAATTGGTTCTCTTCTGTTAGAGCATTCCTTTCATATAGAATGCGTGATGCGAACCATGCGACACCAAAAAATGCAAATAAAACTGTATTGATAAGGGCAGTACTATTCCAGCTAGTGGTTAGTGATTGGGCAATTCCTAAAGTCGTCCAAGAAGACGTTACAAGGCCAATCCCTTCCACATCCATTTCCAGTTTTTTAAATGAAGATCCTGCTACTATATCGACTTCATAGCCTTTACTTAATAAATCCTTCGCTACACGTTCAATCTTTTTTTGACCTTCTGCATTATAGGATTCGATACCTGCAACCCTTATTCTAATAGCATCTATCGGTTTATCCCCTTTAATAATTTCTGCTGCCTCAATGGTAGTCACACCTGCTGCAGGAGCTGAAATAAAGCTTCCAGGATTCGTGGTTGTCGTTAATGGCGTCCCATCAGAAGTGATTACTTCCTCCGGTGCATATATACCTAATGGACTTGATGTTAATAGTTTTTCCTCTAAAGGAACTGAAAAGGTACCCATTTGCCAAATAATAAAAGGTGCAGAATAGTCATGTGTATCTAAATAACTAAACCCATGCTCAGTCACTTTTTTATATAAAGGCGGTTCACCATCTTCTACTTTTTTTACTCTAATAGTATCATTTGATAATTTATAATCGATTTTTGATGCCGTATAATAAATTCCCGTGTCATTTTGTAACGAACCTCCCTGACCTGCTTCAACCTGAAAATTATTGGTAATTGTTACATAGTTTCCGTTGAATGGCTGTTGAGATGTACTTAAATCAATAAAGTATTTGTTTGTTGATGCTGCTGGTTCAGAATTAAGTTCATTTTCTAGAGTTTCAAAATCGTTTTCCTCAACAAAATAAATTGGGTCTTCAGGACGAACACCGTATTTCGTTTTATACTCTGATAAAGATACCTCAAGTTTATCAACATTCAAAGATAGATAAAGAGGAATACTTAGGTCACTTCTCTGTAAAACTGGGATCATTGGCGGATTCCCTCTATCAATTAACCAATGTTTTAAAGCGTCAGCATCAGGAGCCTCATCAATTGGTTTATTTAAATCACTAAAATCAATACCAGTCAATTTATTTTCACTTTCCACATCGACAGCAACTAACAAATAATAATTTTCAGGCATCCATGGACTCATTCTAACGACCGCATCCCAGTTATCGGTAAAATACTCAACCCATTCCCCGTGCTCTCCTTTATAATATTCAAAATATGTTGCTGTATTTTCTTCCCCTAGTGGATAATAATGAATCCCATCTGATGTAAGAAATTGCCAAGTAAATCTAGCAGGATAATCTAAGTGAGGTAGCCCAACTGAAGTCCCATTTCCAGCAAAGTATCCTAAGGAAGCAACTGGAGCAGCTATTTCAATATCGGGGTTTGCTTTAATCTCACTCCATTCGGCAAGAGAAATGCCTCCAAAGCTATCACCAATATAATTTTCCTCCACTACTCCCAGTTCCTTTTCAATATTTGTTCGTGATTCGGATGGACGAACTAGTATGTCGTAGGAGCCTCGCCCATATTCTTCAATTGTCATTTCGACTGATAGTTTGGACTCCTGGGAAAAGTGAATACCTAGAGGGACAATTACAAAAATACAAACCATCGCCAAAATTGTGGTAATAGTATATAATTTACGATGCTTTATCCTTTTTAATGCTAGTCTCACTCGGATCATTTCATCAGCTCCATCGTTTGCAATTCCCCATTTTTTAGATAAAAACACATGTCTCCAAGGTTGGCCACTTCTATATCATGGGTAACAATAATAATGGTTTGTCCGCTCATTTTTATTTGATTCAATAAATTCGTGATTTGATTACGTGTTTCTAAGTCCAAATTCCCTGTTGGCTCATCGCAAAATAGAAGCTTTGGTTCAGCGATTAAGGAGCGCGCGATGGCAACACGTTGTCTTTCTCCGCCCGATAAATAATCTGGGAGTCTACCATACAAACTCTCAACAATACCAACTTCGTTTAATAATTTTTTTGCTCTTTCTTCCAATGATTTTACATCCATGTCATGAATAATAGGCAACATAACATTATCTAAAACTGTGTAATGGGGAAGAAGTTTAAAATCTTGAAAAATAAATCCAATATTTTTCCGTCTGAAGTTACTTAGTTCTCTTTGATTTAATTCATAGAGATTAACCCCTTCAAAACAGACCTTTCCTTCATCTGGCTTTAGCAAACCTGACAGACAATTTAACAAGGTAGTCTTACCTGTACCTGATGGTCCGACAATGCTATACCATTTTCCTTTTTCAATACTCATATTTATATTATTTAATATAATTTTAGATTCATTTCTATTTTTAAAGGTTTTTTTCAAATTATATGTATTAAGCATTGTTCTTTCTCCTTATAATCTTGTTACTAACTCTTCATTTATGGAAAAAATACCCTACCAAATAGACAGGGTATTCTTTTGTGTTTATTTTTATTATCGTCTTAATGTAATACTTCCCGACATTGATCTAGATTCATGAACACCAGAAACTGAAAACGAATCATAAAACTTTCTTTCTGTGCTGTTTAAACGCTCATATGTTGTTGGCTCCGTCTTAGTTGAGAAACTTGTAAAAGAAGTTCCTCTATAGTGATACTTACCATGTCCATCTATATAAGTAACTTTGTAGTATGTTGTATCTGAATCATACCAACTTAATGTTCTTGTAAAATTCGATAGTTTGGATGTGTAATATACTGGATGCTGATTCCCCATGCCAATTTCTAACGGTATCCATGCTGCGGATGCACTAAAAGCTCCAAAAATAAAGAATAAACCCAATATTAAACTTGCGGTAAACGGTACTTTTTACTTCTTAAAATTCAAAACATATTCCTCCTTAATTATTTAAAATAGAGATACATTCATTGAAGTTTAAGTAAAATACAGTTAACAATTTTGTAAGTTTTATATTTGAGCAATTTGGTTAACACTATGCTCTAGGTTTAAATCTTTTACATCCAATAACAAGGGCCCTTAGTTACAATTATAGCAAAAAGTGTAAAATTGTCAATAATTTTACTATATTCACTTACATCTATATATTTAAACTATTATATTTGTACGATATATTTTTTAGTTTATGAGTATTCATCATTGGGTTAAAATTCTATCCCTCTTAACAAACAATTTTTTCTTAACTAGTTTTTTCCATCAATACATTTTTAAATTGGTAAATATAATCCTGCTAATGAAGCTATACTAGTATTTCATGAGTTAATGAAATGGAACCAAAATGTAATATTTTTGTTTGATCAATTAGTTCGAATTTTATTTCTTCTTTAGTTAACATCATATCTGCACCAGGATTTCGATAAAAACTAAATGAACGTTCTCCATTTTCATCCAAATGAACAAATGCTAAAGTTGTATTCGTATCCTTTGAAAATACTAAACCACTAGTGTTTATATTAGCTTCATTTAATATGCTCTTTAAAAAACATCCAAATTGGTTATTTCCTACTTTGCCAATAATAGATGTTCTTTTACCTAGCCTTGCCACAGCTGCTAATACATTTGCAGGTGCACCACCCGGGTTTTGTTCAAATAAAGGTACTCCATTGGCGGATTTACCGGATTGTGTAAAATCAATTAGTAGTACTCCAATAGCTGTAACATTATACATAGTATTTACCTCATTTCTATTTCACACAAATATCCCATTTTGTAATTGTAAATTCCACCTCTCCATCGGAGAATAACTCAATCCCATTGCTATTTAATGAAGGATATATAGTAGTAGTCATTGTTTTTATACCTCCATTTATAAAAAGTTCAACACTTGCACTGTCTAAAAATAGCCTTAAATCTAATTGCCCTTGTTCTAGTGATACTTTTGTGGCAAATGTCGAAATTTGTAGAAAAAAAAATAAAGGCTTTTGGTAGAAAAATGGCGAATATTTAAATCTATGGATAGGAAATGTATTGTCAAAGAAGTAGCTAGGAATAGGAAGTAAATAAAAGTAATTAGAAGGAGTGATGAGATGAGTTTGGTAGCAATAATATTAATAGCGATAGGTCTAGTATCATCTATTTGGGGATTATTCCCAGTGTTATTCATATATCCTTTTAAGGACTGGGAGGCATCCAGCTATTGGTCTTATATTCTTTTAAAAGATCCTGGGAGATGGTATTGGCAAGTTGGATTAATTGTTATTTTGATAGGAATTTTTTTAGTTATGAAGGCAAGAAAATAAATTCTAATAAAGAAATTTCGAACTAGCGTTGATGCTATTTATCTTATAATGAAAAGACTGTGCTTAATTGTCAAATTATAGAAAACATATTGCTCAAAATTAATTTGGCAAGCATACAAAAATGGTGCTAATAAAGATTTAAAACACTCTCTACCATTAATTATTACTCCTTTTGATTTTGTAGATCATGCTTCAAAAAATAATCATTCAGTTGTTTGGTCAAGTGGCTGGTAGAAATTGAATAGCATATACATCTAACTGAATTGCATTTTTGCTTTTAATAGACTCATATTAATTACTTTCATTTCCTGTAAGCAAAGATTTGATAAATAAAAGCTAATAATTATTTTACTATCCTATCCCCCACCGCATAGTTGGTTCAAATGCGGTGGTTTAATTTACTTTATTGCACAAAAATTTTACATTAAAATAAAACTTGACCACTCTTAACACTATATCCCTCATCATTGAGTATATCGAGAAATTTATGATTCGGGGGAGAAAAAAGCATGAGCTGTCGGGCTCGCTTCCAACGCCTGCTAAGAATCGAACACTACAGTCGATGGCAAACCACTATCGCTGTGACTCATTGGATGAATTTTATTAGGAAATTGCTTTTCTTAAAGTTCTGAACTAATTTGCACTTATCGATACTAAGATGAGGGACTAAAGATGGGAGACTGTGCCCAAAACGCCTTCCAACGGCGATAACGGACCGTTCTACACCATTTCCTCGAAAAAGTGTCCGTTACAACGGGTGATAACGGAGCACCACAATACAATTAAGTAAAGTTGTTGAGACCCAGCTTAAAAGACTTCTGAAAAAAGCAGAGATAGGAAAGAACATTCCTCCACACTCATTTAGACATACCCACACTTCACTATTCATTGAAACTGAAGTTAGCATTAAAGAAATACAACAGAGGCTTGGACATACAAATATTAATACGACAATGAATATCTATGCTCATATAATCTCCAATAAGGAAGAAAAGGTCTCTCAACAGTTTAGTAAACCGATGAAAGACCTTCTTTAATCATTATAATATGAGCAACTTTTGCTTCCTATGAGCAAAATTATGAGCATTTAGCTTTTATCCACTTAAAAACCCTTATATATCAAGGTTTTCATGAACTTATTACATCATTCCGCCCATGCCACCCATGTCAGGCATTGCTGGACCAGCGTTTTCTTCTGGAATGTCTGCAACTACTGCTTCCGTTGTTAAGAACATTGCTGCAACACTTGCTGCATTTTGAAGTGCGGAACGAGTTACTTTCGTTGGGTCTACGATACCAGCTTCAATCATGTTCACCCATTCGCCAGTTGCTGCGTTGAAACCAACACCAACTTTTTCGTTTTTCAAGTGTTCTACTACAACAGAACCTTCTAATCCTGCGTTTTCAGCAATTTGGCGGACTGGTTCTTCTAATGCGCGAAGAACGATTTTCACACCTGTTAATGTGTCACCTTCTGCAGCGATTTCAGAAACTTTACGATAGACGTTAACTAAAGCTGTTCCACCACCGGATACGATGCCTTCTTCAACAGCTGCACGAGTTGCATTTAATGCGTCCTCAATGCGAAGTTTGCGTTCTTTTAACTCTGTTTCAGTAGCTGCACCAACTTTAACTACTGCTACTCCGCCAGCAAGTTTTGCTAAGCGTTCTTGTAATTTTTCTTTATCGAATTCCGAAGTTGTTTCTTCTAATTGTGCTTTAATTTGATTTACACGAGCAGCAATTTTGCTAGATTCGCCAGCACCTTCTACGATTGTAGTTGTTTCTTTTGTAACTACAACTTTAGAAGCGCGACCTAATTGAGTGATGTTAGCAGATTTTAAATCAAGACCTAAATCTTCTGTAATCACTTCACCGCCAGTTAAAATTGCAATATCTTCTAACATTGCTTTTCGACGGTCACCGAAGCCAGGTGCTTTTACTGCAACTGCATTGAAAGTTCCACGAAGTTTGTTCACTACTAATGTAGCAAGTGCTTCACCTTCAACATCTTCAGCGATAAGCAATAATGGTTTGGATTGTTGTACTACTTGTTCTAATAATGGAAGAATTTCTTGAATGCTAGAAATTTTCTTGTCTGTAATTAAAATATATGGATTATCTAGTACTGCTTCCATTTTATCAGAATCTGTTACCATGTAAGGGGAAGCATAGCCACGATCAAACTGCATACCTTCTACAACATCTAATTCGGTAGCGAAACCTTTTGATTCCTCAATAGTAATAACACCGTCTTTACCAACGCGTTCCATTGCTTCTGCAATTAATTGACCTACTTCTTCATCACCTGAAGAAATTGCAGCAACTTGAGCGATAGATTCTTTACCTTCGATTTGTTTAGAGATGGCATGTAATTCTTCAACAGCTGTTTGAACTGCTTTTTCAATACCTTTGCGGATACCCATTGGGTTAGCTCCAGCTGTCACGTTTTTCAAGCCTTCGCGAATCATTGCTTGAGCAAGAACAGTTGCAGTAGTTGTACCGTCCCCAGCAACATCATTTGTTTTGCTAGCAACTTCTGCTACAAGTTTCGCACCCATGTTTTCAAATGGATCTTCTAATTCGATTTCTTTTGCGATTGTCACACCATCATTTGTAATTAGTGGAGAACCAAACTTTTTCTCAAGAACGACATTGCGTCCTTTTGGTCCTAGTGTTACTTTTACAGCATCTGCTAATTGATCCACACCACGTAACATTAAACGACGTGCATCTTCACTAAATTTAATTTGTTTTGCCATTTTTTCAGTACCTCCTCAAAGATTCTTGTATCGATCATCCATGTTAAGTTCTAGTTATGATATATCGTGACAATTAAGCAATAACAGCTAAAATATCACTTTCACGTAAAATTAAGTATTCTTTTCCTTCGAACTTCACTTCAGTACCAGCATATTTTGAGAAGATAATTCGATCGCCAACACTAACTTCTACAGCTACTTTTTCGCCGCTATCTAGAACACGTCCTGTTCCAACAGCAACAACTTTTCCTTCTTGCGGCTTTTCTTTAGCTGTATCTGGCAATACGATACCGCTTGCAGTTTTTTCTTCTGATTCAACAAGTTCAATAACAACGCGATCTCCTAGTGGTTTTAACACAATAAATAACCTCCTCAAGATTTTTTGTTTTTATTTGTTAGCACTCAACATCAATGAGTGCTAATTCCAATTAATATATTAATGAATCCTTCTCTTTTTTGCAAGTGGAAAGTATAAAATTTTTTATTTTTTTACTCAACCTCCATTATCCTATGTTAAATTTAACATTTCATACCAGTTTCACAAAATTATTCAGCATATATGTTAAACTATTGATTATTAGTGGAAATAGCGGTAGGTTATTCTTATTGAGAATACAAAAGGTAAGTTCTATATTTTTGAAATGAGGGGTACGATGAAACGAGAATATAAACTAATTTTACTTATATATATCGCCATGCAATTAAGTTCTCCAATCATTATTTCGTTGCTAGCTTTAGTCTATAATAATCTCAATCCCAGTGGGGACCAATTTTTCCAAACCACACGTGTATCTTGGACGGTGTTTAGCTTTTTCTTCACTTTGTTAATTTCCGTCTATTTATTAAGAAAAGAAAGAACAGCTCATAATGCATTACCGATTTCAACTTCCATTATTTGGGCGATTACAGGCATATTTTTAGCTTTCATAGCTCAATCTGCAGGGATATTAACCGAAACATTACTTGGAATAGAGCAAGGTTCAGAAAACACCCAAAATATATTAGCAGTTATTGAGTCCATGCCTATTTTTATCGTCGTTGTTTCTATATTTGGTCCCATCTTGGAAGAAATAGTTTTTCGTAAAATTATTTTTGGCACATTGTATCAACGGATGAACTTTCTTATGGCAGGACTTGTAAGTTCCTTAATTTTTGCCATAGCTCATATGGAATTTGAACATATTATTTTATACAGCTTCATGGGCTTTACTTTTGCATTTTTATATGTAAAAACGAGTCGAATTATCGTGCCAATTTTTGCACACGTAACGATGAATACACTTGTCATTGTAGTACAATTATTTTTGAGTGATAAGTTGCCTGAGCAAGCTAGTACTATTTTTTCTTGTTTGCCATTTTAAATGGTTTTCGGAAATGGAGGTTAATGATGAAATCACCTTTGTCTACAGCAATCATTTACATTGTATTTGGGATAATATTTGTATCCTTTGCCATTCATCAAGTAACGAATAGCGGGTGGGGAATTTTTGCTTATTTATTAATTCTCCTTGCTACCATTGATTTAGGATCAGGAATACGCATATTATTTTGGCATTATAAAATGAAAAATCGAGAGAAAAAATAAAAAAGGCTGTATCATAGAAGGAGTGCAACATACGGATACTCCTCTTGATACAGCCTTGCTTTTTTAAGCTAGCTCTTCCTTAATCATTTCTTGTTCAGCTTGCAATACTTTTCTGTAGGCGAATTTTGAAACTATTATACTAAATTCATATAGTAATAGTAACGGTAAGGTTACCATTAAATGGGAAATAATATCTGGTGGTGTAATAAATGCTGCAATGACTAGCAAAATAAAATAAGCGTACTTACGAATTTGTGTTAAAATCATAGGAGTTATCATTCCTAATCTTGTTAAAAATAAGATAATAACTGGAAGTTGAAATAAAAAGCCAAATGGAATCGTTATTTGAAAAAGAAATTGGAAATACTCATTAATACCAATCACTTGATTAATTGCTAGCTTATCTCCTAAACGAATCATAAAGTTAATAAAAAAAGGAAATAATATGAAGTAAGAAAAAGCAATTCCCAGCAAAAATAAACAAACAGATATAGGAATATAGCTTAATGTTACTTTCCGCTCCTTTTCATATAAACCCGGGGAAACAAATAGCCATATATTAAGTAAAATGATTGGTGATGTTATTAAACATGCAATCACAAACGCCATTTGCATATAAATTTTTAATGGATCCGTAATTTTAAATGCATTTAATTGTAATTTGGCCGCTTCATCTGTTTGTTGTAAAAATAAAATAATCGGTTCTGTAATAAAAAATGATCCAACAAAAGCGATGAAGAAAAAAACGACTATAAACATCAGCCGTTTTCGCAGTTCTGATATATGCTCATATATCGTCATATCCCTTTGTTTCATGCTGTTCATCCTAACTTAGTTGGCATCCTTGCTTTTATTCGTTTGTTCCTCATCATCAGCTAAACCTTTTGTTGCATTTTTAAATTCTCGTAACGTATTACCAGCAGCTCTCCCTAACTGTGGCAATTTTTTCGGACCAAAAATCAATATCGCGACAAGCAAAATAATGATTAAACTTCCTGGACCAACTTGGCTAAACAAAACAACTAAGCTATCGGAACCTATATTTCCAAACATCCCCCAAATGCACCCCCTCGTATGTAATACAATATAACAACCCCTATTATGCTCAAGTACAGGACATAGAAATTATACAAATTTACAATGTCTTTATACTATTTTAAGTGGAACTTAGCTCCTTGTAAACTAATTGATACTATTTACTCTTCCTCTTCCATATCTTCCTCATCATTGGAATAGTGGTTTAAAAAATAGACGAATGATTGCAGTTCAACCGCTAAGTCAATATGGTGCACCCGGACAGTGGAAGGAACCGTTAATCTTGCAGGAGTAAAATTAAGAATACCTTTAATGTTCGTTTTTAAAATTCTGTCTGTGATAACTTGAGCAACTTGGGCAGGAACAGTTAAAATGACGACTTGAATTTCTTCCTCCCGCAGCACTTGTTCTAGTTGGTCCATCGGTAATACTTCTACATCCCCATAGTTTTTTCCAATTTTATCCTCACTAACATCAAAAGCCGTTACAATTTTCGTATTATTATTTTTTGTAAAGTTGTAATGTAGTAATGCTGTACCTAAATTACCTACCCCTACTAATGCAACTTTCGTCATTTCATCCTGGTTCAACGTTTTACGGAAAAAAGACAATAAATATTGGACATTATACCCATAACCCTTTTTCCCTAAAGCACCAAAATACGAAAAATCTCTTCGAATTGTTGCAGAATCTACTTTTACCGCTTCACTCAGTTCAGCAGATGAAACCCGCTGTTTTCCGGACTGGTACAAATTTTGAATAAAACGATAATATAGCGGCAGTCTTTTTGCAGTTGCTTTCGGAATTTTTAATTGTTCTGATGACATGATTGTCCCTCCACGCTGTAAGTTTTTATTTTCAGTATCTCATTGACAATAGTATAACTTTTATTTAGCTAAAATTGCGATTAATTTGATTCCTATTTTTGTATTTTACCAACCATTAAATTGGAGTGATGTTACGGACCAAAGGAAATAGACCTTGTATATTTTACCATTTTATAACTTTTATTCATAACTTTGTGTAATTATTTAAATGAAATTAACCACCCTTATCTAATAATTGCAGATTATAGATTAATAGTGTTAATGTTAACGCTTTCATTACATCCCTCACCTTCTCGTAAAATTATTCTTTTTACCATAAATAACCCGTCTTAAATCGCTAATTCCGTTAAGTGTTAATTCTGACATTTACTACTACTATCTATTATAATACAGTATTTTTTCAGAAATGTCTTGTGAAAGAGATTACTTTGTGAACAGTTGCTATTTTTATTGAAAATCATGTACTATTTTAATAAGTGATGTTTTTTCACTGTTTGTTGCTATTATTTTTGAGGTGAACATGATGATTTTATTACAAATAAATCAATTAAATAAATATTTTGGAGCAGAATTAATTTTATCGAATATAAAGCTTGAAATTCAAACCAGAGATCGGATTGCGTTAGTCGGAAGAAATGGTGCTGGAAAGTCAACCTTATTAAAAATAATCGCTGATAAAGAAGCATATGAATCTGGCGAAATGATTAAACCGAAAGAAGTGACCATAGGCTATTTAGACCAGCATACAGGACTTCAATCCACCATGTCCATTTGGGATGAAATGTTGACTGTATTCCGTCACTTACAGGAAATGGAAACAAAATTGCGCCACTTAGAACAAAAAATGGCTGATAGAGCCATTCTTTCCGATGAAAATCAATATGAAAAAATAATGTCTGAATATGATCAGTTGTTAAATAGTTACAAGGACTTAGGTGGCTATCAGTATGAGGCAGATATTCGTTCGGTCTTACATGGTCTAAATTTCCAAGGATTTGACTATAGTACGAAAATCTCTTCGCTAAGCGGCGGGCAAAAAACAAGATTAGCATTAGCCAAACTTTTACTTTCAAAACCAGATATTTTAATTTTGGATGAGCCGACAAACCACTTAGATATTGAAACTTTGTCATGGTTGGAGCAATATTTACAAGCTTATGAAGGGGCAATATTAATCGTATCCCATGACCGCTATTTTTTAGATAAAGTAGTCAATCAAGTATATGAATTAGCCCAAATGACGTTAACAAAATATCCTGGTAATTATAGTAAATATTTAGTTCAAAAAGCTGAGAACTACGAGCGTGAAATGAAGTTGTTTGAAAAGCAACAAGAAGAAATTGCTAAAATGAAAGATTTTATTCAAAAAAATCTAGCCCGAGCTTCAACGACGAAAAGAGCACAAAGCAGACGTAGAACATTAGAGAAAATGAACATTCTTGACCGTCCTCAAGGAGATGAAAAATCAGCTTCTTTTTCCTTTGATATTGAGCGGCAAAGTGGGAATGAAGTACTGAACATTAAAGATTTAGCAATTGGTTACAATGACAACGTAATTTCCAAATCTATTCAACTGCGAATTACCCGTGGGGAAAGCGTGGCGCTCCTCGGTCCAAATGGAATCGGTAAATCAACTTTGCTTAAAACGATTGTAAAAAAACTGCAACTGCTACGTGGTTCAATCCAACTTGGTACTAATGTCTCTGTAGCTTATTACGATCAAGAGCAAGCAAATCTAACTTCCAATAAGCGCGTATTAAATGAATTATGGGACGAATACCCAACAATACCTGAAAAAGAAATTAGAAACACTTTAGGTAATTTTCTTTTTTCCGGTGAAGATGTATTAAAAACGGTATCGACATTAAGTGGTGGTGAAAAGGCACGGTTAGCATTAGCTAAATTAATGATGCAAAAGGCTAATTTTCTCATTTTAGACGAACCGACAAACCATTTAGACTTAGATAGTAAAGAAATCTTAGAAAATGCATTAATTGATTATCCTGGAACCATTTTATTTGTCTCCCATGATCGCTATTTTATTAATCGAATTGCTACTAAGGTAATAGAGATGACTAATGAAGGTGTTCTAGAATATCTCGGTGACTACGATTATTTTGTAGAGAAAAAACAAGAAATGATAGAATTAGAAGAGCTAAAACAAATGGAATTAAATAAGAAACAGAATAATGCCTCCATGCAAACAAAAAATTCATATGAGGTGGAGAAAGAAACAAGACGACTAGAGCGACAGCGCAGGCGTCGGATGGAGGAAATTGAACAGCAGATTGAACTGTTGGAAGAGGAAGTAGGTATAAAAGAAAAGCAAATGTTTGATCCTTCTATTTCCAGTGATCATGAACAACTAGCCTTCTTATCAGAAGAAGTAATTCATGCGAAAGCTGAAATTGATAAGTTATTAGAAGAGTGGACAATGCTAGAGGAACAAAATGAAGATGGAGTTTTACCTTGAGATGCAGCTTATTTGCATCTCTTGTTTTTTAATTAGTGGTGGATGTGGAGTTTTTTTTGAGACAGTATTCAACAAGGTGGTACCTCTTTTTTTCAAAACTTATCCACTAACGACTTCAACATTGGAAGGATCGAGGTAGTTATGTACCTGGAAATGTGGATAAGTAATCAGTTTTTGGAAAACAAATTCTCATTCGCCACATATGAGCGAAAGATAAGTGATCACATTTTGTGATATGACAGCTTTGGTCACCTAAGTTTTTTCTAATTTATTCGATTATATATAAATATCCACTCCATATAGTCCAAAAGCCCTGTTGCTATGTAGACAGGAGCTAATTATCCACAGTCATATCCACATTATAAACAGTTAGTTCAGTTGCTTTTTCATAATATATCCACATAATTCACATTAAGTTATGCAGTTATCCACAGATTGTTTGTTGTTTTTGTTAAAACCGTCTTTTATTTTACTGATTGAATTTTTTAAATTATAGTACTTTTTACATATACCGCTAGCTTATATATAGGACTATCGCTTTAGCATTGAAAAGAATGTGATTAACATACCATGAAGTAAATTTTTATTACTATATGGTTATTTTTTCTCAACACAAAAATTGTAAAGAAGTGATGCGAAAAACGGCTGATTAATTTAGAATATAAAAAGGATTACCTGACTCTTGCGGTAATCCTTCCATTTGCTTCTTATATAATTAATGACTGTTCGTTGAATTTCATTAAATCTAATCCAGGATAAGCATTCAATGTTAAGTTAGAATGGATTCCTTTTTCCAAAAAGACACTTCCTGCCGCAGCAATCATAGCCGCATTATCAGTACAAAGATGGATTGGCGGAACAACTAACTCAACATGATCCAACTGCCGAATTACATGATCCAACCTTGCTCTTAAACCTTTATTAGCAGCCACACCACCCGCGACTATTACTTGCTTTACGTTATATTCTTGGGCAGCTTTCATTGTTTTCGTTACTAATACATCCACAACACTTGCCTGAAAACTTGCTGCTAAATTAGCTGGTTCAATTACTTCACCCTTTTGATTTGCATTATGCACAGTATTAATTACAGCTGATTTCAAACCACTGAAACTAAAATCATAAGAACCTTCTTCTAACCAAGCCCTTGGAAGTTCAATAGTAACCTCACCTTCACTAGCTAACCGGTCAATATGCGGACCACCAGGGTATGGCAAATTTAACGTTCGAGCCACTTTATCATAAGCTTCGCCTGCTGCATCATCCCTCGTTTCACCAATCACTTGAAAATCGCCATGCTCCTTCATCAATACTAATTCCGTATGTCCCCCAGACACAACCAATGCTAATAGCGGAAACTTCATTTCGGTAACTAGCCGATTTGCATAAATATGCCCTGCTATATGATGGACTGGGATAAGTGGCAACTGGTGAACATATGCTAATGTCTTCGCTGTCTCTACTCCTACTAATAGGGCTCCTACTAGTCCAGGACCAGCCGTAACTGCAATTCCACTTATATCTTGGAAACTTAACCTCGCTTGTTCTAGTGCCTCTTCCAACACAATCGTTATTTGCTCAACATGATGACGAGAAGCAATCTCAGGTACAACTCCACCAAAACGTTTATGACTTTCAATTTGTGATGCTACAACATTCGATATAATTTCTTTCCCATTTTTAACTATTGCGACTGCTGTCTCATCACAACTTGTTTCTATTCCTAAAACATACTGTTCTTTCATAATTTCACCCACATTACTAAAGCATCTTCATAATTATCAGTATAGTAACCCTTTCGAATACCACCATTTAAAAAACCATATTTACGATATAAATTTTGTGCCACAACATTGGATACCCGTACTTCTAAAGTAGCTGATTTTGCACCTTTTGCTTTAATTAAATTTAATAAATAACTTAGTAACTGTTCACCTAGCTTTTTACCGCGGTATTCCGGTAAAACAGCAATGTTAGTTATATGTGCTTCATCCACTATTAACCAAACACCTGCATAAGCAATAAGTTTATTTTCCATTTCTATACCAATATAGTAAGCATACGGATTCATCGTTAATTCCCGTACAAACGCATCTTTACTCCATGGCAAAGTAAATGATGCATGTTCAATATTCATCAATGCATCTATATCATTAATCGTAATTCTACGGAATACCAGTTTAGTTTCCATCGCCAACCCTCGCTAATACGGCATCAAACTTTCCCATGTTTTTAATAGCATGTCAAATACCTGTTTTTTCTCTCCACTTCGCTTCTGCTTCTGCTAACCGTAAATAATTTGGTACAAATGTATGCACATTCTCACCCTTCATGTCTTTGCCTAATAAAGCAAGTTCCCCAGGTCTTGGTATATTTTCTGTTATCTCCGAGAAACTTGCTAACTGCGCCAAATGACTGTTGATTAGTTCTTTGTGCAATTGCCCATCTGTTCCTATGAACAATACTGGCTGTTTATAGTCTTTTAATTGCTTAACCCAATCCTCGGAGGAAATGTGTCGGTCTTCTACTACTTCCACTATTTTGTTGTTTTTCCATTGATAAAGGCCAGTGTATATATTCCCACGCCTAGCATCGATCAGCGGTGAAATGAACCCTTGAAAATGTCGAGCAGTTGCTGCCATTAATTTTAGACTTGAAACACCTACAATTGGAATGTTGAGTGACCATGCTAAAGTTTTAGCAACTGTGACACCAATTCGAACACCTGTATATGAACCAGGACCATGAGAAACAACAATTTTATCCATATCATTTATTAGTAAATTACAATCTGCTACTAACCTCTCCATCGCCGGCAAAACACGAACTGCATGGTTTTTTTTCACGTTTGTTACATATTCACCAATAATACTATCTTCCGTTGCAATACCTATTCCAAGGACATCGGTTGTCGTATCAATTGCTAATATTTTCATCTAATAGCTCCTTACATAATTGATTATACCTTTCTCCAACAGGCATAAAAACCAATTTTCTCGATGATTCACTAATATGATAAATATAGATGGTTAATATTTGTGCAGGAAGTTGATCTTTAATGAGATGTGCCCATTCAATTACAGTTACGCCATCTCCATGAAAATAATCATCAAAACCTAAATCTTCCATAGAGTCCTCTAACCTATATACATCCAAATGATATAAGGGAAGTTCACCATGATACTCTTTTATAATCGTAAAGGTAGGGCTATTAACGGTCTTCCTAATACCTAATGAAGAGGCAATTCCTTTCGTAAAAGTTGTCTTTCCTGCTCCTAAATCTCCTTCCAAAGCAATTACATCTCCAGCTTCCAATAACGCACCCAACTTATTTGCGACCTTTTTAGTTTCATCTTCACTTTTAACTATCCATTCTATCTTTGTCATTTCTTCACCTTTTTTATTTCTTTATTTTTTAGTATATCCAACTTTTTACTTAGAGGAAAGGTAGTGTCATGTCAATCTGAATAAAATCAATGATAGTGAAATATAAAGAAAAAACCTTAGGAATTATCCTAAGGTATATAGTCATTAGTATGTAGTCATTTAATAATAATGGCGGTCCGGACGGGACTCGAACCCGCGACCTCCTGCGTGACAGGCAGGCATTCTAACCAACTGAACTACCGGACCTATGATTGCGGGGGCAGGATTTGAACCTGCGACCTTCGGGTTATGAGCCCGACGAGCTACCAGACTGCTCCACCCCGCGACGATAATAATAGTAAAACCAATATTTTTTGACGAGATAAGTGTAGTGCTATATGGACCGTCCCGATTTCGGAAAGTTAATTCCAGAAGCTTGCGAAATCGGTACGCTGATGTGTTGCTACGAAGCGTATTCGTTCGTGCTCCACCCCGCGACGATAATATAAATATTGATTTTGCTTGGCAGCGTCCTACTCTCACAAAGGCAAAGCCTTCACTACCATCGGCGCTGAGAAGCTTAACTTCCGTGTTCGGGATGGGTACGGGTGTGACCTTCTCGCCATTACTGCCAAACAATATTCAGTCGAGAATGAATTAAGGAAATCATTCTCTCAAAACTAGATCATGTAAGGAAAACTCGAGTAAATATATGATTAAGTCCTCGAACGATTAGTATCCGTCAGCTCCACACGTCACCGTGCGTCCACC
>NZ_CTDX01000013.1 GCF_001375515.1 Bacillus kwashiorkori | reverse complement strand
GTGTAGTTACGAGCGAAGCATCTTTGAAAATACGACGAGTTGCCCCGAAGCACCCATCACCTCTGAAAAAGCTAGAAGATGCAGGGGCATAATGGTAAAACCACAGCCACGAGCGACGCATCCGTGAATCATCTACGAGTTGCCTCGACGCATCCATCCTCTTCGAATAAGCTATCAGAGGAAGAGGCATGACAAGGAAGGCTGTCCGTTCTCAAGAACAAATACTTAAAAAATAACTATAATTTTATAATGCGGGTGTAGTTTAATGGTAAAACCACAGCCACGAGCGACGCATCCGTGAATCATCTACGAGTTGCCTCGACGCATCCATCCTCTTCGAATAAGCTATCAGAGGAAGAGGCATGACAAGGAAGGCTGTCCGTTCTCAAGAACAAATACTTAAAAAATAACTATAATTTTATAATGCGGGTGTAGTTTAATGGTAAAACCACAGCCTTCCAAGCTGTTGTCGTGGGTTCGATTCCCATCACCCGCTCCATACATATTTGAGCAACGCAGTGTTTCGTATCGCAAAGAACGAAGCATTGCGTTTTTTACTATTGTCATGCTACCAAAAAGAAACAGATTTTCTCTTCCGTTGGAATATGATAATCTATTTTATAGTGGCATCAAACACTAACTTTCAAAACGAACCTTAATATATATATAAAGTTATACAAATCGAGAAAGGAGGTACGGATGATGGACTACCAGCAGTTAAAACGCGAAATCATTGAATATGCACAAACGATCGGTATTGATAAAATTGGCTTTGCTTCTACTGATCCTTTCACAGAGTTAAAAAATCGGTTAATCCGACAAAAAGAATTAAACTACCAATCTGGTTTTGAAGAACCAGACATCGAAAAACGAACCAATCCAGCACTTCTTTTTGATAAACCCCAATCAATCATTTCGATTGCGGTAGCCTATCCTTCCAAAATGAAGGAGCATGTTCGCGGTGGAAAAGGAGAACGACGCGGATTATTTGCCCGTGCCTCTTGGGGAGAAGATTATCATCTCGTCTTAAGGAAACGGCTCCATTTACTAGAGCAATTTATTTTAGAAAAGTACCCCGAAGCTCGCTGTAAGTCAATGGTGGACACCGGAGAATTATCTGACCGTGCTGTTGCAGAGCGAGCAGGTATTGGCTGGAGCGGAAAAAATTGTGCCATTATTACACCGGAATTTGGCTCATTTGTTTATTTGGGAGAAATGATTACAAATATTCCATTTGAACCTGATACACCAATGGAAGATCAATGCGGTTCTTGTACAAAATGTTTAGATGCTTGTCCTACTGGAGCACTTGTACAAGGAGGACAAATTAATGCAAAAATCTGTATCTCATATTTAACACAAACGAAAGATACATTGCCGGAACAATACCGTTCTGTCATCGGTAACCGTCTGTACGGCTGTGATACTTGTCAAGTCGTTTGTCCGTATAATCGCGGAGTAGATTTTCATTTTCACAAAGAACTTGAGCCAGAAGCGGAAATAGCAAAACCGCTATTAAAACCAATCCTTCATTTAAGCAATCGGAAATTTAAGGAAAAATTTGGTCATGTAGCAGGGGCGTGGCGTGGTAAAAAGCCCATTCAACGGAATGCCATCATTGCACTAGGTCATTTTAAAGACGAAACGGCATTACCAGACCTTGAAAAAACAATGAACGATGAACGCCCAGTGATCCGCTCAACCACTGCTTGGGCATTAAGTAAAATTGGTGGCGAGCAAGCAAAACAAATCCTCGTCCAAGCAAAACTAACGGAAAAAGATCCTGATGTGAAAAAAGAAATTGATCAAGCTCTTGCAGTCATTAAGTCGTAGCTACTCTTAAAAAAAGAATCGGTAAAAATATAGCATATTATTTTTCAACTTGTTCATAGGAGTGAAAGGTGACTGGAATTTACGGAGTACACCGACAAAGTTTAACAAAACGTAAAATTCAGGGTTATCCTAACACAATCCTTTCATACGAATAGTATGAAAGGAGCGTGTATATATGATTCAACAATTGGAAGCTTTATTACAAAGAAGAGTTAATCAATGTATCAATGATAAAGAAACGGGTTGCTCTAAAATAGAACGAAAGAAAGCGGTACTTTCCAAACGAGATGGGGAAATTATTAAGGCGCGAGCAACTGGGAAAATTTTAAAAGAGGAAAAAACAGATAATCATACTCAAGTTTATTATCAAGTTCACTTTCTTTACGTAATAAGACAAGGGAAAAATGTTTTTGTGGAAGAAGAGCTGGAAGATAGAAAAGCACAGTTTTATAAAGAAACTTTAATGGCGGATGAGGAGGAAGTATTTATTGATAGAACAGAACTTCCCAATCTGACTATGGATTCAAATAGCGGGTTAGAGCGAATCGCCTATACGTATGACCGCAGGAAAGCAGTCCAATATGCGGAACGTTGGTGGAATGATTATAATCCACAGTTTAGAAAATTCCAAGTAGATTGTACGAACTATATATCCCAATGTCTATATGCTGGCGGGGCACCAATGCGGGGGTTTCCGAACCGAAGCAATGGCTGGTGGTATCAAAATAACAATTGGAGCTTTAGTTGGTCTGTTGCCCATTCACTCCGTTGGTATTTAGGCCAATCAAAGACTGGTCTCCGGGCGAAAGAAGTTCAAGATCCTCGGGAATTGCGGCTTGGTGATGTTATTTGCTATGATTTTCAAGGAGATGGGCGTTTTGATCATACGACGATAGTTACGGCAAAGGACTATAACGGGATGCCCCTTGTCAATGCGCACACAACAAATAGTCGGATGCGCTATTGGTCTTATGAAGATTCCTCTGCATACACCGATAATATTAACTATAAATTTTTTACAATTATTGACGATAATTAACATAATCTGCAACTTTTGTACGAGGTGAAATAGTGTGACACTAAATGTAGTACTATACCAACCAGAAATTCCAGCCAATACAGGGAATATTGCTAGAACGTGTGCGGCAACTGATACTCATTTACATTTAATTCGACCATTAGGTTTTTCCACTGGTGATAAAATGTTAAAAAGAGCAGGCCTTGACTACTGGTCTTTTGTAAAAATACATTATTATGATTCTTTGGATGAGTTTTTCGTCCAAAATGTTGGTGGGGAATTTTACTATATTGAAACATTTGGCGATAAATTTTATACTGACTTTGATTATAGCCGCAAAGATAAAGATTACTTTTTTATGTTTGGTCGAGAGACGAATGGATTGCCAATGGATTTAATTGAAAAAAATAAAGAACGATGTTTGCGAATCCCGATGAATAACAATGTTCGTTCATTGAATTTGTCCAATACTGCTGCAATTCTTATTTACGAAGCATTGAGGCAACAAAATTTTCCTAATTTAAAGTAGTTAATGTGTGACTTTGTCTAATATAGGCAAAGTCTTTTTATTATATTGATTAGCATCCATTGAAGTAAAATAAAGGTAAGACATAAAGGAAGGTGAAAAGAATGTCTGAAAAATTGGAGTTAGCAACATTTGCTGGCGGTTGTTTTTGGTGTATGGTAAAACCGTTTGACAAATATGAAGGAGTAAAAAAAGTTATTTCCGGCTACACTGGTGGAACGAAGTGTAATCCAACATATGAAGAAGTGTGTTCCGAAACAACAGGTCACCGGGAAGCAGTCCAAATAAGTTTTGACCCTACTATCATTTCATATGAAAAATTATTGCAAATATTTTGGCAAGTAATTGATCCGACAGATCCAGGTGGACAGTTTTTTGATCGTGGCTTATCATATCAAACGGCAATCTTTTATCATAATGAACAACAAAAACAACAAGCGGAAATCTCAAAGCAGAAACTGGAAAAGAGCAGGAAATTTACAAAGCCGATTGTGACAGCGATATTACGAGCGAAGGAATTTTATCCAGCAGAAGAATACCATCAAGATTATTATAAAAAGAATCCCCTTCACTATGAATCTTATTTTGTTGGATCAGGGCGGGCAAAATTTATAAAAACTAACTGGGGTGATCAAGATTGAATAAACCGAAAGAAGATGTGTTGAAACAATTATCGCCGTTAGCTTATGAAGTTACCCAAAATAATGGAACAGAACCACCATTTCGCAATGAATATTGGAATCATTTTCAAGAAGGAATATATGTTGATATCATTTCAGGAAAACCTCTTTTCAGTTCAAAAGATAAGTATGATGCAGGATGTGGCTGGCCGAGTTTTACAAAACCAATAGATGAGTCGGAGATTACTGAAAAACTAGATACAAGTCATAATATGATTCGCACGGAAGTAAGAAGTAAAACTGCAGATTCTCATTTAGGACATGTCTTTCCAGATGGACCTGGACCTGCTGGACTTCGTTATTGTATAAACTCTGCGGCATTAAAATTTATTCCGAAAGAGGATTTGGAAAAAGAAGGATATGGAAAATACAAAAAACTATTTGAATAATTTTTACTATATGTAGCCTAGTTTTTAGATAATGATAAGGGTAACAATGCTCATGATGTAAATCAAACATTTTTTAGGGAGACTCGGAAAGGAAGTAAATTAACATGAATCAAGTGATTGAAACGATTTTAGCACATCGTTCTGTACGTCAATTTACAGAGGAAGCGTTAACTACGGAACAAATTGAATTAATTGTTCGCAGTGCACAAGCAGCTTCTACATCAAGCTTTATTCAACCTTATACGATTATCGGTGTTACCGATTACGAAGTGAAAAGAAAATTGGCTGAAATAGCAGGAAACCAATCTTATGTTGCTAATAATGGTTATTTATTCGTTTTTTGTGCAGATTTTTATCGACATGAAGTAATTGGTGAAATGGAGGAAGCAGAGTTATCGTCAACGCTAGAAAGTACAGAAAAATTTATGGTCGCTCTTATCGATACAGCACTAGCAGCCCAAAATGCAGCAATTGCAGCAGAATCTTTAGGTTTAGGCATTTGTTATATCGGTGGTTTGCGAAATCATTTAGAAGAAGTGTGTCAACTTCTCGAAACACCACAGCGTGTCATCCCATTGTTCGCCCTTGTTGTCGGTTACCCAGTAAAACTGAATGAGCAAAAACCACGACTGCCTCTTCATCATGTTTTTAAAGAGAATAAATACGAAGCTAATCAAGAAAAAATAAGGAATGATTTGCATGAGTATAATGACATCATTCATCAATATTACCACGAACGGACTGCTGGAAAACGAGGGGATACTTGGACTAACCAAATGGCGAAAACGTTAGGAAACAAGGTTCGGATGTATATGAATGATTTCGTTAAAGGGAAAGGTTTTAATAAACAGTAATGAAACAGAATCTAACTGACAAAAAAAAGAGTTGTCACTTTCGGACAGCTCTATTTTTTATCGAATAAAGTTTATTTTTTATACGTACCAGGTTTATCATTGTATCCTGATGTGAAGATGGCAATTAAAAATGTGATTGTAACCCCGAGAATAATTAGTGCCTTCATTCTATTTTTCCCCCTTTAATTATGTAACCCTTTGCTTGACAAACTCAATGATATTATAACTTATTTTTTAAATAAATGAAATAATAACATTTCCACAGTTACATTCTAGTTTATTGCTTTTGCGGTATATTACGATAGTTCATGTGCAGCTAAATTAATACTTTTATAAATTTTGTTAATGATATGAAATAAGACTTGTCTATCATTCATTTTTTCTGTTGCATGTTCATATAAGTATAGGTATAAGTTGCAATCATCATTTACTAATACTTGATAAGAAACAATGTTAGGTCAGAAAAATCTGATTCGTGCCTATAAAGTAATTGAGGAGGTTTCTTAAGTGAACATATTAGATAAAATATCTAAATATCGGGAAGAGGAAGAAAAGTTAAAATGGGAAGGAACCTTTGCACAGTATTTAGAACTGTTAAAAGAAAAGCCGTGGGTTGCACAATCAGCTCATTCACGTGTTTATAATATGATTAAAGATGCTGGGATAGACGAAACAGAGGCGGGAAAACAATATAAGTTTTTTAGTTCCCAACTTTATGGATTAGATGAAGCACTTGAGCGACTTGTGGAGGAATACTTTCATCCTGCAGCTAAACGATTAGATGTACGTAAACGAATTTTATTACTAATGGGTCCAGTAAGTGGTGGTAAGTCTACCTTAGTGACAATGTTAAAACGAGGTTTAGAAGCCTATACCCACTCGGAACGTGGTGCAGTTTTCGCGATAAAAGGCTGTCCGATGCACGAAGATCCACTGCATTTAATTCCACACCATTTACGCGAAGATTTTTATCAAGAATATGGAATTCGGATTGAAGGGAACTTATCACCGCTAAATATGTTACGACTGGAAGAAGAATATGGTGGTCGGATTGAGGATGTGTTAGTCGAACGAATTTTCTTCTCCGAGGATAAGCGGGTCGGCATCGGTACATTTAGCCCATCCGATCCAAAATCTCAAGATATTGCCGATTTAACAGGCAGTATTGATTTTTCCACTATCGCTGAGTATGGTTCGGAATCCGATCCTCGCGCTTATCGATTTGATGGTGAACTGAATAAAGCGAATCGCGGGATGATGGAATTTCAGGAAATGTTAAAATGTGATGAAAAGTTCCTCTGGCATTTATTATCACTTACGCAAGAGGGGAATTTTAAAGCGGGGAGATTCGCACTTATTTCTGCGGATGAACTTATCGTCGCTCATACGAACGAAACTGAATATCGCTCGTTTATTTCCAATAAGAAGAATGAGGCCCTTCACTCGCGAATTATTGTCATGCCAATTCCGTATAATTTAAAAGTTACGGAGGAAGAAAAAATTTACGAAAAAATGATTCGCGAAAGTGATGTGAACGATGTCCATATCGCTCCACACACGATAAAAATTGCAGCAATGTTTACCATCTTAACGAGGCTGAAAGAACCAAAGCGTGGCGATATTGATTTAATTAAAAAAATGCGCCTTTATGATGGAGAAGCGGTTGAAGGTTTTAATTCAGCGGATTTAGCTGAGCTGAAAAAGGAACACCCTGATGAAGGAATGAGTGGGATTGATCCTAGATACGTCATTAATCGAATCTCTTCCACCATTATCCGTAAAGAAGTAAAATCAATAAATGCGTTAGATGTGTTGCGCTCCTTAAAAGAAGGGTTAGACCAACATCCATCCATTACACAAGAATTGAAAGAAAGGTATTTGAATTTCATCTCCATTGCTAGAAAGCAGTATGATGATATTGCAAAAAAAGAAGTACAAAAAGCATTTGTTTATTCGTATGAGGAATCTGCTAAAACATTAATGGATAACTATTTGGATAATGTGGAGGCATATTGTAACCGCACAAAGCTACGTGATCCATTAACTGATGAAGAAATTAATCCAGACGAAAAATTAATGCGTTCCATTGAAGAGCAAATCGGCATATCGGAAAATGCAAAAAAAGCATTCCGGGAAGAAATTTTAATTCGAATTTCGGCCTTTGCAAGAAAAGGAAAACGATTTGATTATCGTTCCCATGATAGATTAAGAGAAGCAATTCAGAAAAAATTATTCGCTGACCTAAAAGACGTTGTAAAAATTACTACATCTACGAAAACACCAGATGAACAGCAATTGAAAAAAATAAACGAAGTCGTTGCGCGTCTAATTGATGAGTACGGTTATAACTCCACTTCAGCAAATGAACTTTTACGATACGTTGGAAGCCTGTTGAATAGATAGGTATCGTAAAACGTGTTTTTAAAAAAAGGGTTTTGGTCCAATTAACTAATTTGCTTCTCTGCTAAAGTGAACGAAATTAGCTGTACCGCCATAAAACAAGGGCTGTAACCGTTAATTCAAGTACAGAACTCCATCGCTGAATGAACTTCAGCTCTAAGTGGAGAAAACAACTTGATTCGGGAACAGCCCTTTTCTTTTCGGGATTATATTTAACCTATCAATATGAAAAAATTACTTTCCTATAAGTGCCATAACTGCCTTATAAAGTATTACTAGAGAGAACACTAATACAGCTACTAGTCCTAATAATGTTGTGACAGGTTCAATACTTTCTAGTGGTGTATCAGCAAGTGGCATTCTAAGTAAGGCAAATCCGGCAAGAATACTCGCGAGAAAAAGTAAAATAGCGCGATCCATTTTTCATCCCTCCAATCAATACATATATATGTACAAGTTTTTAAAAAAGTTCTTTTTTCGTGTAAAAATGATGAAAAAAACTACTAGTTTTACTGTCATAGTGTTGAATATTAATGAAGCTTAAAAGGAACATTGTAAGTTTTTCTTAATTAAGATAAAATACAAATAAATATGGCTATCATTCATCATTAGATGATGATTAATATAAACTCAGAACAGGTAAGGGTAAGGGTGAAAAGCAATGATAACAATTAATGAAATTGCCAAATTGGCGCAAGTTTCCCGAACGACCGTATCCCGTGTTCTCAACAATTCTGGATATGTAAGTGACGAAGCTAGAAAACGAGTGCTAAAAGTAATTGAAGAGACAGGCTATACCCCGAGCCAGCAAGCACGCTCTTTGCGGACGAAAGAAACGAAAGTGGTAGGGGTAATTTTACCAAGAATTAGTACGGAGACTGCGAGTAAAGTTGTGGCCGGAATAGATTCCGTTTTAAGTGAAGCAGGTTATCAAATTTTGTTAGCAAATACAAATCTTCAAATGGAAAAAGAACTTGAATACATTCAATTACTTGTCAATCGACAAGTAGACGGAATAATTTTACTAGCTACGAACGTATTGCCAGAATTAGTTGCGAAGGTGGAACAATTGTCCATTCCAATTGTTGCTGTTGGTCAAACTTTTCCAAATATCACCTCCGTCGTATATGATGATTATCATGCAGCAAAAACGTTAACAAAAAAGTTTATTGAAAAAGGTAAAACGAAAATTGCCTTTATAGGGGTAAAAGAAACAGATGAAGCAGTAGGGGTTAGTCGAAAAAATGGTTTTTTAGATGCTATGCGAGAAAATGGTCTAGAAGTTAGAGAAGAGTGGTTAATTACAGGGAGTTTTGAGTCGAAATTTGGTTATCAGGCAATGAAAACGATTTTTACTGAAACAGATACGATGCCAGATGCCGTTTTTGCAGCCACTGACCGACTAGCTATTGGAGTGATGTCGTATTTAAAGGAACAAAACATCCAAATCCCGGAACAAATGAGTATTGCTGGAATTGGGTCCTCCGAAATATCAAAATATATGTCCCCGAGTTTAACGACAGTGCAATATGAAAATGAGCATGCTGGTGAAATTGCTGCAACGATTTTGTTACGTAACTTACAAGGGGAGCATGTACCACCAGAAAAAATTATCTTAAGTTATAGACTTATAAAACGGGATAGTTTATAATTTTTAAAAGGTGTGGAATCGATTTCTGTTCTTGCGGACATAATGGAATCGATTCCACGAAAAACAAATAATCTGGAATCGATTCCTCGCGACAAATAAAAAATTCATTAACACATTTTTTTAATCAAAATTGGCATGATAAATACGAAAAAGGAGTGGAAATGATGTCGGAAAATCAAAATATTGCAAAATCTGTTTTAGAGGCGGTTGGAGGTCAAGAAAACATTGTTTCTGTCGCCCACTGTGCAACGAGATTACGAATCATGGTTAAAGATAAAGAAAAAATTGATCAAGAAAAAGTGGAGAATACAGATAAAGTAAAAGGTGCATTTTTTAACTCTGGTCAATATCAAATTATTTTTGGTACCGGTACGGTAAATCGAATTTATGATGAAGTCATTAAATTAGGTGTATCTGGAACGACTAAAGCTGAGCAATCGAAAGAAGCAGTGAAATCAGGTAGCAAATTCCAAAGGGCGATACGAACTTTTGGTGATGTGTTTGTGCCTATTATTCCTGCTTTAGTTGCGACAGGTTTATTCATGGGATTACGCGGTCTTATCATGCAGGAGCAAATATTAGCTCTTTTCGGGTTAGTTCCAGAAGATATATCAAAAAACTTTTTATTATTTACTGAAATACTAACAGATACAGCATTTGTCTTTTTACCAGCGCTAGTTGCATGGTCAACGTTCCGAGTTTTTGGGGGAAATCCGACAATTGGTCTCGTTTTAGGCTTAATGCTTGTAAGTCCATCATTACCAAATGCTTGGGGCGTTGCTGGTGGTGATGTGCAGCCAATTATGTTCTTTGATTTTATTCCTGTAGTTGGTTATCAAGGCTCCGTCTTACCTGCCTTCATTGCAGGATTTATCGGTGCGAAATTAGAGCAATGGATACGTAAAAGAGTACCAGAAGCACTAGATTTAATCGTTACACCATTTTTAACACTATTAATTATGATTACTTTGGCGTTATTTGTCATTGGACCGATTTTCCATTCAGCAGAAAATATCATTTTATCTACATTTAAAGCAATATTAGAATGGCCTTTCGGAATTAGTGGGTTAATCATCGGTGGTCTAAACCAATTAATCGTGATTACAGGGGTTCACCATATCTTTAATATGTTAGAAATTCAATTGTTAGAGGCATTTGGAAATAATCCTTATAATGCAATTATTACTTGTTCTGTTGCTGCTCAAGGTGGTGCGGCATTAGCTGTTGGATTGAAAACTAAGTCAGCCAAGTTAAAAGCATTAGCATTGCCATCGTCGTTATCTGCCTTTTTAGGTATCACGGAACCAGCAATTTTCGGTGTTAATTTACGATACTTTAAACCATTCGTAATGGCATTAATAGGTGGTGCAGCTGGAGGATTTTTATCATCTATTCTTGGCTTAAAAGGTACTGGTATGGCAATTACTGTTATTCCTGGGGCATTGTTATATCTAAATGGTCAAATTTTACAATATTTGCTTGTAAATGCAGTCGCAATTGGAATTGCCTTCACTTTAACTTGGTTCTTTGGTTATTCCGATAAAATGCAAAAAAATATAAGTAATGAATAAGACAAATATGTACTGGCAAACAACATTAAGTACTATCAGATATGTTTAAACATATCGTTAGTTTTAAGTGACCTCATAAACGAGAACGATGACCCTTTAACAATTTTTTATTTACACAAGTTTTATGAAAAACACGAGCAGAGTTGGTCCTTTGGATACATTGTAAAAAATTTTCGCTAGAAAAAAATGGAGTTGAGTTGTCCCTTACTTGCATTGTAGGGGATAACATCTTGAAAAAGTCAATGAAGTCTTTTTAGTTACGTTTCGATAGGAACATAATGAAACCGTATAAAATGTTACTAGATTAACGGCAGTAGAAATAAATACCTTTTGCATAGCACTGTGCAAAACTTTAAGAGTTGTCCGTTCACTCCAAACAATGTACTAAAAATCAACCTCTCACACAGCCTTAACATAAGGAGTTATTCAAAATGGAAAAAGAAGTTCAGCAAAGAGAAAAGATTACTCGATTATTAGACGACTATCAAAAACGCGAAATTGCTGACCCATATCGCTTAAAATTTCATCTAACACCAAGGATCGGATTACTCAATGATCCTAATGGTTTAATTCAATTTAACAATCGATACCACGTATTTTTTCAGTGGAATCCATTTGCTACAGACCATACATATAAATGTTGGGGACACTATTCCACAAAAGATTTTATTACTTGGCAAGAACATCCCCCTGCACTTTTACCTGACGAATGGTATGACAAAAATGGTTGCTATTCGGGTTCAGCGGTAGAACATAACGGGAAATTATATTTGTTTTATACTGGCAATGTAAAAAATGAAGCGGGCGATAGGGAAACATATCAATGTATGGCTGTGTCTGAAGATGGTATTCATTTTGAAAAAAAAGGTCCCATTATTTATTTACCAGATGGCTATACAGCGCACTTTCGTGATCCAAAAGTTTGGAAGGAAGAAGATTATTGGTATATGGTATTAGGTGCACAAACGAAAGATGAAATGGGTGTTGCAGTTTTATATCGTTCCGCTAATTTTAATGATTGGGAATTTTTAGGTGAAATCGCAGGAAGCAATAAAAATGAGCTAGGGATGTTTGGCTATATGTGGGAATGCCCAGATCTGTTTCACCTTGATGATAAAGAAGTGTTAATTGTTTCACCACAAGGACTTGCTGCAGATGGTTATCAGTACCAAAATCTTTTCCAATCTGGGTACTTTATTGGGAATTGGAATCAATCGAATCATCAGTTTTATCATGGGGAATTTACGGAATTAGATCGTGGGTTTGATTTTTATGCACCACAAACTTTTGAAGATAAACATGGCAGAAGAATTTTGTATGCATGGATGGGGATGGCCGATGGAACAGAACCGTATCACCAATCGGTAAAAAGCGGTTGGATTCATTCGTTAACAATCCCACGCCAATTAAAAATGAAAAATAATCATCTTTATCAACAGCCACTCGAAGAACTAAAAAAGTTAAGAACTTCTGAAAAAACACATTTACTTCACTTATCTCAAGAAGAGCAACAATTATCTCTTACGTCTCCTTGCCAAGAAATTTTTATGGACATAGAGCTAGAGGGAAGTTTATCCATTGTGATTAGCCCAGAATGCCAAATTGTATATGATGGCAGTTCCATTATAGTTGATCGAATTAGTTTTTCTAGTGAAAATAGAGAAACTAGGCAAGTACCTTTAAATAAATTGCGAAACTTACATCTATTTTTAGACCATTCGTCGTTAGAGTTATTTATTAACGATGGAGAGGAAGTATTTACGCTACGCTTTTATCCGACTGAAATTGTTAACAAACTAATATTTTCAACTGACAATGAAATAAAGTTAAAAGCTCAATGTTGGGAACTTGACGAATTAAAATGGATGTTAAATAATGAATAAATGGATGGATTTGTTAAATACTTAACAAAACTTTGATTGCATAAATGGAAGGAGAACTACAATGTTAAAAAAATTATTTGGTAAAAAAGAGACTTCTTCAAATAAAGTTGAATTAACAGCACCACTAACAGGAACGTTACTACCGTTAGAACAAGTACCTGATCCTGTTTTCTCGGAAAAAATGATGGGTGATGGGATTGCTATTGAGCCTACGGAAGGAAAAGTAGTATCCCCAGTTGATGGAGAAATATTACAAGTATTTCCTACAAAACATGCAGTTGGTATTAAAGCTAATAACGGAGCGGAAATTTTAATTCATATTGGTTTAGAAACAGTCGGTATGGGTGGTGAAGGCTTCACTGCACATGTTGCGGAAGGAAGTAAAGTAAAACAAGGTGATTTGTTAATAACAGTCGATCTTGACTTAGTCAAAGAAAAGGCAAAAAGTACGATTACACCAATGATTATTACTAATGGTGATAATCTGACTATTGAAAAAGAGTCACATAATAAAGTACAAGCTAACTCCGAAGTCGTATTGAAAGTTACTGCCAAATAAAGGTTTTTTAAATGCATAATTAAAAGGTCATCATTGAAAAATGGTGACCTTTTCCTTTTTTCTCTGCTTGTCCTAAATGAAAATAACAGTAAATTTTTAAAAAGGTCTTGCATAAGATAAAGTAATTCAAAAAAAGTATTTCTAAACATTCAGAAATATATCGAGTAATACTAATTTTTCCTTGTAACAAAGCAGTGCAAAGACAGTCGACAATATATGTATGCACTTATGGTGTAAAATGTGCATTATTTTGAGAAATTTTTTTATAATGGGAGGGAGAGAAAATGAGTCATTTGAACAAACAACCATTTACAGTTTCACAAGAAGACTGGTCCCTCCATCGAAAAGGCCATGAAGACCAGCAAAGACATAATGAAAAGGTACAAGAGGCCATAAAGAAAAACTTGCCTGACTTAATTTCAGAAGAAAGTATAATTTTATCTAACGGAAAAGAAGTAATAAAAATACCGATTCGTTCATTAGACGAGTATAAAATTCGATATAATTACGATAAAAATAAACATGTGGGCCAAGGAGATGGAGACAGCCAAGTAGGGGATGTTGTTGCGAGAGATGGATCTGGTGAGAAGGCAGGAGGTCAAGGTGAAGGTGCTGGTGATCAGCCAGGGGACGATTACTATGAAGCGGAAGTATCTTTAGCAGAAATCGAAGAACAATTATTTAGCGAATTGGAACTTCCAAATTTAGAACGTAAAGATGATCATGAATTAGTCGTGGAAGATATTGAATTTAACGATATTCGAAAAACGGGGCTAATGGGGAATATTGACAAAAAAAGGACGATGTTATCGGCCTTTAAAAGAAATTCCTTAACAGGTAAGAAAAGTTTTTATCCGATTTATCCAGAAGATTTAAAGTTTAAGACGTGGAACGAAGTAGTAAAAACGGAATCAAAAGCAGTTGTGTTAGCGATGATGGATACGAGTGGCAGTATGGGCATATGGGAAAAATATATGTCACGCAGTTTCTTTTTTTGGATGACGCGATTTTTACGTACTAAATATGAAACTGTAGACATTGAATTTATCGCCCATCATACAGAAGCAAAAGTTGTAACGGAAGAAGAATTTTTTTCAAAAGGAGAAAGTGGTGGAACAATTTGTTCTTCTGCTTATCGTAAAGCACTAGAACTAATTGATACAAAGTATTCTCCAAATCAATACAATATTTATCCTTTCCATTTTTCTGACGGAGATAATTTAACATCAGACAATATTCGTTGTGTTAAATTAGTGGAAGAATTGATGGAAGTATCTAATATATTTGGTTATGGAGAGGTGAACCAGTATAACCGGCACTCTACATTAATGTCGGCATATAAACATATTAAACATGATAAATTCCAATATTATATCTTAAGACAAAAAGCGGATGTCTTTCATGCTTTGCAAAGTTTTTTTAAGAAAAATGTAACAGAAAACTTTCCACAGTTTGCGTGAATAATGGGAAGTAAAAAATCGACAATACGATTGTCGATTTTTTTGTTGCAAGGATCTCTTTTTCGTGATACATTATCATTACGTAAACGTTTACGTATTTAATTGATAAAATTACGTTAATATGTTTATGCTAGTACATATAAATCATATACTTAAGCGATTACGGGTATGATGATTATATCGATCAAAAACAGGGTTGTGATTCTGATGCCATATACCATTAAAGATGTTGCAAAGTTGGCCAATGTATCAACCGCGACAGTATCTAGAGTTCTCAATGACCAAGGTGGATATTCAGAGAAAACGAAACAAAAGGTTTTAGCAGTTATACAAGACTTAGGTTATGAACCGAATGCTATTGCGCGTGGTCTTGTGAATAGACGCACACATACCATTGGGTTTTTAGCTCCCGATTTAACGAGTACTTTTGCCAATGAATTGTTAAAAGGGGTTGAAAAAGCTGTACATGATCGGGGGAGTAGTGTTATTGTTTGTCACACGGAAAATCACGGAGTCAAAACAATGAAATATTTACAATTACTCCATGAAAAGCGAATTGATGGCATTATTTATACAAGCCATGAACTTAAGGAAGAATACTATGAGTATATAAAGAAAATGAATGTTCCACTTGTTCTATTGGCGACAGAAACGGAACAGTATTCCGTTCCTTTTGTAAAGGTGAATGACCGAGCTGCAGCATTTTCCGCAACAGAGTATTTAATTAAAAATGGACATCGGAAAATTGGGTTAATTATCGGTGAAAAAAGCGATCGGATTGCCACTATTCCGCGGCTGGAAGGATACCGGACAGCATTAGCCCATTATCAAATTGATTTTAACTGGGACTATGTTATTTTTAGTGATAGTTATTTTTTTCGGGATGGCATTGCTGGCTTACGTAACTTAAGAGAAGTTGCCCCAGAAGTAACTGCCGTTTTTGCCGGTAGTGATGAAATAGCGATGGGTGTATTATCGGAATGCTACCGGAAGAATATTAAAGTTCCTGATCGATTATCCGTTATCGGTTATGACAATATAAAAATAGCGGAAATGACCACACCTGCTTTAACGACGATTGCTCAACCTTTAACAGCAATGGGCGAAAGATCTGCTCAAATGATTTTTACTATGTTAAATGGGGAGCGCTTAGTTAGCAGTCAATTTTTACCACATACGATTATTGAAAGAGAATCAGTAAAAAATCTTAACTAAAAATAAATAATGAATTTCTAACAATACATTATGAAATTCTAAATAAGATTAAATATTTTATAAAAGGAGCAAACATCATGAAAAAAACTTGGTGGAAAGAAAGTGTTGTATATCAAATTTATCCGCGTAGCTTTAATGATAGTAATGGCGACGGAATTGGTGATTTAAGAGGAATTATTGAAAAGTTAGATTACTTAAAAACCTTAGGAATTAATGTGATATGGTTATCGCCTGTATATCAGTCACCTAATGATGATAACGGCTATGATATAAGTGATTATCAGGCCATTATGGCTGAATTTGGAACGATGGTAGACTGGGAAGAGCTTCTTGCAGAAATGCATAAACGGGAAATGAAATTAATAATGGATTTAGTTGTTAACCACACTTCAGATGAACATGCGTGGTTTGTCGAATCTCGTAAGTCGAAGGATAATCGTTACCGTGATTACTACATTTGGCGTCCCGGGAAAGACGGAAAAGAACCGAACAATTGGGAATCCTCCTTTAGTGGATCAGCCTGGCAATATGATGAAGCAACTGGCGAATATTTCTTACATTTATTTAGTAAAAAACAACCAGACTTAAACTGGGAAAACGAGAAAGTACGGGAAGAAATTTATAATATGATGACCTGGTGGCTCGATAAAGGGATTGACGGATTCCGGATGGACGTTATTAACTTCATTTCAAAAGTTCCTGGTCTTCCTGATGGTGATCCAGTACCAGGTAAAAAGTATGTATCAGGACATAAATATTATATGAATGGTCCTCGGATTCATGAATTTTTACACGAAATGAATCAAGAAGTTCTTTCAAAATACGACATTATGACTGTTGGAGAAATGCCAGGAGCAACTGTCGAACAAGCAAAATTGTATACCGATCCAGAGCGAAAAGAGCTGAACATGGTGTTTACCTTTGAACATATGGACTTAGATTCTGGTCCAAATGGTAAATGGGATTTGCGTCCTTTAAAACTAATAGATTTAAAAGAAAATATTACAAAGTGGCAAACAGGGTTACATGGTGTTGGTTGGAATAGTCTTTACTTAAATAATCATGATCAACCACGGCTCGTCTCTCGTTTCGGTAATGATAAAGAATATCGTGTTGAATCGGCAAAAATGTTAGCTACTTTCTTGCATATGTTACAAGGTACCCCGTACATTTACCAAGGCGAAGAAATTGGCATGACTAATGTGCGCTTTGATTCCATTGATGATTATAAAGATATTGAAATCCTGAATATGTATAAGGAAAAAGTAATAGAAGGCAATGAACCTGTAGAAAAAGTAATGGAATCCATTTATGTCAAAGGTCGTGATAACGCAAGAACGCCAATGCAATGGAATGATAGTGAACATGCCGGCTTTACGACAGGAAAACCGTGGATTAAAGTAAATCCTAATTATAAGGAGATTAACGCAGAACAAGCAATGGCGGATGGAAATTCAATTTATCACTATTACCGCAAATTGATTCAATTACGAAAAAATCATCCGATTATTGTTTATGGTGATTACAAGTTACTAGATAAAGAAAACGAGCAAATTTTTGCTTACTTACGTTCCTATAACGGTGAACGTCTCCTTGTCGTAAATAACTTTACAGCCGACACTGTGGAGTTTCGTATGCCAGTAGGAGAATTTACTCCAACGAGTTTATTAATCAGTAATTATGAGGTAGAGGCGAATTTACCGTCGGAAACATTAACATTACGCCCGTACGAAACAAGAGTGTATTTCGGTAAATAAAAAAATTTTTAGCAAGAAATCCACTTCTCCCCATATGATTTTTTAAAGAACAATATTTAATCTTTTGTTCGATAAAATTTCAAAAGGGGAGAAGGTTGTGGGGATATTTTATGATAAAGAATTAAATTTATTTCATTTAAAGGGAAAAGATACGAGTTATGTGATGCAAATTATTCGTGACGGTTATTTAGCTCATCGTTATTGGGGCAAGCTTGTTAATGAATTTTCTGAGGAATCTATAACTTATATGTACCGTCCATTTTCACCTAATCCGGATAAAACGGACCGGAAATTTTCTCTTGATACACTCCCTCAAGAATATCCACAGTATGGAAATTCTGATTTTCGCATGCCTGCCTATCAAGTTCAATTACAGGACGGATCGACGATTAGTGACTTGCGTTACCATTCACATTTAATCATGAAAGGAAAACCACAATTACAAGGACTTCCAGCAACCTATGTGGATGAGGCGGAAGATGCGGAAACATTAGTTATTACGTTAGAAGATAAACATATCGGTCTGAAAGTGAAGCTGACCTATACTGTTTTTCATCAATTAAATGTATTCACAAGATCTACTTTATTTATAAACGAAGGGAAAAAATCGTTTAAGTTGTTACGGGCTCTCAGTATGAGCATTGATTATTCAGATTGTGAGTTTGATTTGTTACATTTATATGGTGCCCATGCAAAAGAACGATTTTTGTCGAGGCACCCTTTGAAACCAGGAATCCAAGCAATTGGTAGTGTAAGGGGAACGAGTTCTCATCAACATAATCCATTTCTTGCCCTCGTTCGGAAAGAGGCGAATGAATTATCTGGTGAAGTGTTTGCCTTTCATCTTGTCTACAGCGGGAACTTTTTAGCTGCAGCAGAGGTAGATCAATTTCAAACTACTCGTGTCACGATGGGGATTCATCCTTTTGATTTTACGTGGTTACTTCATCCGAAAGAGACATTTCAAACCCCAGAAACGGTATTAGTCTATTCATCTGAAGGTTTAGGAGCAATGTCTAGAACCTTCCATCAACTTTATCTAAAATATTTAATGCGCGGCAAATACAAGGATCGAATCAGACCGATTGTTTTTAATAACTGGGAAGCGACTTATTTTCGCTTTAATTCCCAACGATTATGGAAATTGGCGAAAGTTGCAAGTGAAATAGGAATAGAATTATTTGTTCTAGATGATGGGTGGTTTGGAAAACGTAATAATGCAAAAACTTCCCTTGGTGACTGGGTTGTGAATATGGAAAAAATCCCTGAAGGCTTAGATGGATTTGCCCGAAAAATCGGTAGCTTAGGCTTACAATTTGGTCTCTGGGTGGAACCAGAAATGGTGTCTGTTGATAGTGAACTATATCGCCAACATTCAGATTGGGTTTTACATGTACCTAACCGACCAAGAACAGAAAGTCGAAACCAGTTAATTTTAGATTTGTCACGACGAGATGTTCAAGATGAAATAATTAATCAAATGACAAAGCTCTTTAACAGTGCTCCCATTTCTTATGTAAAATGGGATATGAATCGCCATATGACTGAAATTGGTTCCGCATGTCTGCCACCAGAGCGTCAAAGGGAAACAGCTCATCGATATATGCTCGGTCTATATCGGGTATTATCGGTATTAACAAATCGGTTTCCCGATATATTGTTTGAAAACTGTTCAGGTGGAGGCGGGCGTTTTGACCCAGGGATGTTATATTACATGCCACAAACATGGACAAGTGACAATACGGATGCGATTTCTCGGTTAAAAATTCAATATGGTACAAGTTTCGTTTATCCAATCATTTCTATTGGTTCCCATGTCTCCAATGTTCCCAATCATCAAGTTGGGAGAATTACGTCACTAGATATCCGTGGAGCAGTGGCAATGAGTGGGAATTTAGGATATGAATTGGATTTGACGAAATTGTCAAAGACAGAAATCGATACAATTAAAGAGCAAATAGGAAAATATAAATGGATTCGCCGACTAATTCAATTTGGTGAATTTTACCGGTTGTTAAGTCCTTTCGAAGGCAATGAAGCGGCATGGTTATTTGTGAATCAAGAAAAAACAGAAGCAATTGTTTTTTACTTTTATATTTTGGCAGAACCGGCTGCCCCGATAAAATTTCTTAAACTGTGTGGATTAAGTAGAAGGAAACAGTATCAAATAGTCGGAAGTTCTAAACGGTATGGCGGCGATGAATTAATGAATATCGGTTTGGCAATACCGGCTGATGTAAAAGGAGACTTCCAAAGTTTTACATGGTATTTGCGAGAAGTAACTTGAATTTTTATTAGTCAAGTGTTAAAAGCTCGGAATTTTACTTGCTAGTTACTGGAATAATAGTATAATTGATGGGGTTTATATAAGGCAATTATTTTTAGCTAAGAGCTTCAACTAAAGAAGAATGTGTGTAGAGGTGGCAAATTATGCAGAAAAAATGGTGGAAAGAAAGTGTCGTTTATCAAATTTATCCGCGCAGTTTCAGAGATAGTAATGGTGATGGGATTGGTGATCTTCGCGGAGTAATTGAAAAACTTGATTATATAAAGGATTTAGGAATCGATGTCATTTGGATTTGCCCGATGTATAAATCTCCTAATGACGATAATGGTTATGATATAGCTGATTACCAAGATATTATGGAAGAGTTTGGTACGATGGCAGACTTTGATGAACTTCTCTCTGAAGTCCATAAACGGGATATGAAAATCATTTTAGATTTAGTAATCAACCATACGAGTGATGAACATCCTTGGTTTATTGAATCACGTTCATCAAAGGACAATCCAAAACGTGATTGGTATATTTGGCGTGATGGAAAAAATGGAAAAGAACCAAATAATTGGGAATCAATCTTTGGGGGTTCTGCTTGGGAATATGATGATTCAACAGACCAATATTATTTACATTTGTTTTCCAAAAAGCAACCAGATTTAAATTGGGAAAATGAAGAAGTACGAACAGCACTCACCGACATGGTAAATTGGTGGTTGGATAAAGGGATCGACGGTTTCCGTGTCGATGCTATTTCACATATTAAGAAAAAACCAGGCCTCCCAGACATGCCAAATCCGAACGGCCAACAATATGTTTCTTGTTTCCCATATATGATGAATGTGGAAGGAATCGATCAGTTTTTAAGGGAATTTACAGAAAAGACATTTAAAAAATACGATATAATGACCGTCGGTGAGGCAAACGGAGTCCGCATTGAAGATGCCGATAGATGGGTCGGTGAGGAAAATGGATATTTTAATATGATTTTCCAGTTTGAGCATATCGACTTATGGAGTAAAAATACTGATCAAACAATTGATGTACGCAAATTAAAACAAACGTTAACAAAATGGCAAAACGGCCTGGAAGGTATCGGCTGGAATGCTTTGTTTTTAGAAAACCATGATAAACCACGTAGCGTTTCCAGTTGGGGAAATCCAGATAAATATTGGAAGGAAAGTGCCAAAATGCTTGCTTCCCTTTATTTTCTTATGAAAGGAACCCCATATATTTATCAAGGCCAGGAGATTGGCATGACCAATGTACAATTCCAAACTATCGAAGAATATGATGATGTAAGTATGATTAATTTTTATCATGCTGAAAAAGCAAAAGGCCGTCCTCATGAAGAAATAATGGAAGTAATTTGGACACAAGGCCGTGATAACTCACGAACTCCAATGCAATGGAATAGTGAGAAAATGGCAGGCTTTACTTCTAGTGATCGACCGTGGATGGGCGTCAATTCGAATTACGTAGACATTAATGTAGAGCAACAATTAAATGATCCAGACTCGATTTTAAACTTTTATAAAAGGTTAATTCAAATTAGAAAAGAACATCATGTGTTCGTTCATGGTAAGTATGAATTATTATTTGAGAATGATCCGCAACTATTTGTCTATACACGAACAATGGGCGATCAAAGGGCGATTGTCATTTGTAACTACGGTGAGACTGAACGGGAATTACGATTACCTGAAGATTTCGTTCTTACATCATCACAACTTTTAGCAGCCAATTATGATTCAGCAGATTCACAGCTATCAGAGCAAACGTTGCTAAAACCTTATGAAACAAGAGTGTATTTAATTTAATCGCTATAAAATTATCTGCTCTGTATGAAGCGCAAAGTACTTTTCTGTATGTTGCAGCTACATCAGGGCAGTTTTTTTATGTAAGAAAAAAGAGTTGCTAATAGATTGTTGGAATGTTCGATAGATGTGTTATTGTTTAAGATAGGAGTATTCACAAGAATACATTATGATACAATATTTATTGCACATACTAATGATAATGACAAAAAAGGGGTGGATAACAATGATGACAAATGGTATTAATCGAGTGGTTCTCGTTGGTACTGGTGCAGTAGGTTCCAGTTATGCGTTTGCGTTATTGAACCAAGGAGTAACGGAAGAACTTGTTCTTATTGATATTAATGTAGATCGTACAGAAGGGGATGCGATGGACTTAAATCATGGATTACCTTTCTCACCAACACGAACAAAAATTTGGTCTGGAGATTATTCAGCATGTGCGGAAGCAGATATTGTCGTTTTGACGGCCGGGGCGGCTCAAAAACCGGGAGAAACAAGGCTCGATTTGGTAGAAAAGAATACGAAAATTTATAAATCAATCGTTGAATCAGTAATGGATAGTGGATTTAATGGTATTTTTATTGTGGCAGCGAACCCTGTCGACATTCTTTCGTATGTTGTATGGAAATACTCTGGATTACCGAAAGAAAGAATTATCGGTTCAGGAACCATTCTGGATACAGCTAGGTTGCGATTTTTATTAAGCGAGTATTTCGATGTGGACACACGGAACGTTCACGCATACATAATTGGGGAACATGGGGATACGGAGTTGCCTGTATGGAGCAAAGCAAATATTGCGGGTATTTTATTAAAGGATTATATGAAGAAAAATAGTGCGTTCAAAGCAGCAGATTTAGAAGAGATTTTTCTAAATGTACGCGATGCTGCTTACCATATCATTGAAAAGAAGGGGGCAACGTATTACGGTATCGCCATGGGTCTCGTTCGCTTAACGAAAGCTATTTTACAAAATGAACATTCCGTCCTCACTGTTTCCACTTATTTAAATGGGGAATATGGAAATGAAGATGTGTTTATCGGTGTACCAGCGATAGTTACTCGCGCCGGAATAAGAGAAGTCATCCAAGTAGATTTGGATGAAAATGAGCAACAGCAATTTAACCATTCCGTTAGCGTATTAAAAGAAATTATCGAACAGATTCATTGGGACGATATGTAATATCTAATTGCCAATACATTTATGATCCTATCACATTAAAATCCTCCATGAGCAAATCGTTTTTACGAATTAAAAGGCTTATGGAGGATTATTTTTTTTACAATATGAAATTAGAAAAACTAATTTGTATGTGAAGGTGATACGAACCTTAAATTTAATTTTCTATTGATTAATGCGGTAAAAAGGCGAGTTGGATGAAAAATAAAATGGCGAATATATAGACGATGGGATGAATTTCACGCCATTTTCCCATAAACATTTTTAATATAGGTAAGGAAATGAATCCTAAAGCAATGCCAGTAGATATACTAGATGTTAGTGGCATACATATGATGACTAAAAATGCAGGAAAAGCTTCATCCATTTCGTTCCAATTTATTTTTGCAATATGCCCCATCATTAAACTACCAACAATAATTAAGGCAGGAGCAGTTATTGCTGCCACCCCAGATAACGAGCCGACTAGTGGTCCGAAGAAGGAAGCTATAATAAATAGGAGCGCAATCGTTACAGAAGTTAAACCAGTTTTTCCTCCAGCAGCGACACCAGAAGTTGATTCAATATAGGCGGTAGTAGGGCTAGTACCGAACATGGCGCCAACCGTTGTAGCAAGAGAATCAGATAATAAGGCCTCTTTAGCCCGTGGCATAGATTTCCCTTTAATGAAACCAGCTTGTTCGGCTACACCAATCATTGTTCCTGTCGTATCAAAAATGGTTACTAGTAGGAAGGAAAATACTACAGCATATAAAGAATATTGAAATACATCCCCAATGGCGGTAAATGGATTAGCAATCATAAGCCCTTCAGGTAATGACGGTAATGCGAACACTTTATCAAACGTTAATTGTCCAGTAAAGTAAGCAACAATAGATGTAATAATCATTCCGATAAATAAAGCTCCATTTACTTTTAACGCCATCAAAATAAGTGTTACTGCTAGTCCGAATAAAGCTAATAATACGGTTGGAGAGTGGAGATCTCCAAGACCCACTAAATTTTCTGGATGGCTAGTGATGATCCCTGTATTTTTAAAGCCGATAAAAGCGATAAACAAACCAATCCCTGCAGAAATACCAAATTTCAAATTATCTGGGATAGATTCAATTAACAATTGGCGAAATTTTGTTAATGAAAGCAGTAAAAAAATGAGTCCGGCAACAAATACGGCGGAAAAAGCAGTATGATAGGTAATTCCTCCGTGAGAACCAACGACAGAGAAAGCAAAATAGACATTTAACCCCATTCCTGGTGCAACTGCAATTGGATAATTAGCAAATAATCCCATCCATAATGTCCCGACAACGGCAGCAATTATTGTTGCAGAAAACACTTGCTCAAAAGGCATCCCAGTTTCGGACAATATAGATGGATTAACAACAATTATATAAACCATTGTAAAAAATGTCGTTAGTCCTGCAATTACTTCTGTTTTCATCGTTGTTTTATTTTCTTCTAGTTTAAACATAGAGGTCCTCCTAAATACGAACAATTTTAATCACATATAGTATAATATTCGTTTTTTAATATAAATGCAAGTGATTTTTTTATTTTCTAATATAATTTACACAATAACGGTAAAATACACAGTGAAAAAATGAAATGGAAAAACATATTTTTATAGTTTCTAAATAAAAAACTATTGAATAAAATATAACGATAAATTATAATAACGTTAATAAAACGTTATATAAAAAGAGGTGGGTAAATTGACAATATCCTTAACTAATTTTGATCATTTAACAGAAGAGGAAAGATACGCCAGATTTATGGATAAAATTAATGCTGGGGAGAAAATCGAGGCAGATGATTGGATGCCAGAAGACTATCGAATCGCACTTGTTAAATTAATATCGATGCATGGTATTAGCGAAATAATGGGAGCACTTCCAGAAAAAGAATGGGTTCCAAAAGCACCTTCTATCCGCAGAAAGCTCGGCATCATGGCAAAAGTCCAAGATGAAATGGGACATGGACAATTATTGCTTCGTGTTGTGGAAGATTTATTAAAACCACTAGGAAAAAATCGCGAAAATATAATGGACGATTTATTTTCAGGAGATTTAAAGTTTCATAATGTTTTCCATATGGAAGCACCGACTTGGGCAGATGCAGGTATAATCGCTTGGCTTGTTGATGGGGCGGCGATAATCACTCAAACAAATATGTTGAATGCTTCCTATGGGCCATATGCAAGAGCTTTGCAAAGAATTTGCGCGGAAGAAGTGTTTCATGCCCAACATGGAGAGTCCATTATTTTAGCTTTAGCAGAGGGAACAGAAGAGCAAAAGCAACTGTTGCAAGATGCGCTCAATCGCTGGTGGCCATCTTTACTTATGTTTTTCGGACCAAAATCCGCGGCAACAACTGGTTCTTCCAAACAAGATATTACAATTAAGTATAAAATCCGCACAAAGACGAACGAACAACTACGACAAGACTTCTTTACGAAATATGTACCTCGCATCTTAGCACTCGGACTAAAATTACCTGACGAAACGATGTATTACGATGAGGCAAACGAAGAATGGATATATCAACAGCCTGATTGGAATGAGTTTAAAAAGATTATTAAAAACGAAGGACCGAAGTCGCAAGAACGGCTCCAACTTAGAAAAGCCGCCTATGAAAATAATGCATGGGTGAGAGAGGCGTTAAGCAAAAAAGTAGTAGCAAGTTAACGGAGCAGTACTTTTTAATGAGCTTTCCATCATTCTGAAAAAATACACTCGAAGAAAAATTTCTAAGTATAGGAGGCGAAGCAGTTGTCAGAAAGCGAGTTTTACGAAGTTTATGAGGTGTTTAGTAAGCGTTCACACTCCGCAAATATGCAATACCAGTTCAGTCTGTTAGCACCAAATGAAGAAATGGCACTTATTTATGCACAAGAGAATTTCATGCGTCGAGAACCGGTTGTGGACATTTGGGTAGTCAAACGGTCGGACATTCGAAAAATGTCAGAGACAGAAAGAGAGACGTTAAAACGGTTGGATAATAAAGATTATCGGTTAACGAAAGGTTATGGCTATTTGAAAAAGAAATGGCGTCAATATGAGCAAAAAATGCTGGATGAAAAAGAGATCTTTTCGTGGAGCGGGGGGGAAAGCGGTGAACGAAAAAATAAAGTCAGCAACAGAAGTACAGCAAAATAAGGAGTATAAAGAAGCATTAACAGAGTTACTTTATCAATTAGCCGATGACGATTTTATCCTTTCATTTCGGGGTTCTGAATGGTTAGGGCTGGCCCCCCATATAGAGGAGGATGTTGCCTTTTCATCCATCACCCAAAACATGATGGGTCATGCGTTTATGTATTATCAATTGTTGGAGGAACTTGGTGAAGGGGACATTGATTATTTAGCCCATAGCCGACCGAGTGACGCCCGGAAAAATGCCATTTTATTAGAAGAAGCGAATGGCAACGGGACATATTTAACTAATCCGAACTTTGACTGGGCATTTACGGTTGTAAGGCATTATTTTTATGACATGTATAAACGGATTAAATTATTATCTCTAAAAAATTCATCGTATGGGCCGTTATCCGAAGCAGCGATTAATATACGTATGGAACATTATTACCACATTATGCATTGGCAAACTTGGTTCAAACAGTTAATCTCTGCTGGTGGAGAAGCAAAGACGAGAATGTGTAAAGCAATCGATAGAGTGTATGAGGAAATTGAAGGCCTGTTAACATTAGGTCCGAATGCGAAAAAAATGACAGTTTTCGGTCTCATTGAGGAAGAGGATGTATTAAAACAACGGTTTTACAATGAAATAAATGAAGTGTTTGAAGAACTACAATTAGAACGACCTGCAAAAGGAGAAATGAAACGAGGAAATGGGCGCATTGGGGAACATACCGAAGATTTAAACACCGCTTTACTTTTACTAAGCGATGTATATCGAAGCATCCCAAATGCTGTATGGTAAATCATTGTAATGGTGATAGGGAGATTTTTTATCCTTTCCATTTAATGCATATTAAGCAATTGCTAGACGGTGAGTCAATTGCATCAAGGCAGGCGAATTATTCATGTTAACGGAAAATCAGCTCATTATAGACAAAATTCATGAAATACTGCAACATGTCAAAGATCCTGAAATTCCATCGGTTAGTGTAATGGAATTAGGGATGATTGAAAATATTAAAGTCGATAATGGCAACGTTATTGTAGAAGCGTTGCCCACCTTTGTCGGCTGTCCAGCGTTAGATATAATAAAAGCGAATATTGAAAATGCAATCAAAGACCATTTAGAACACATTAACAGCGTGATATGTAAATTTATTTACCATCCACCTTGGACATCAGACAGAATTTCAACAGAAGGTCGTGAAAAGTTAAAACAATTTGGAATTGCTCCACCACCTGAATTTTTTACAGAAACAGGATTATGGTCGGTCCATTGCCCATATTGTGATTCTGCCTATACGACGATAGAAAATATATTCGGACCGACTGCATGCAGAAGTATTCTTTATTGTAAAAACTGCAAAAATCCATTTGAAGCGATGAAACCTATTTCGACATTATAACAATTTATTAATGATTTTCAACAAGATTGCCCAAGAAAATATAGGAAGCAAACTTTCTTGGGCAATTTTAATCATATTAACGAATAATAAGGAGATGGATAAAATGTTTAAAATGATTGCTTTATTTAAAAAACCTGAGGACATTACTAGTTTTGATGAATACTATTTTGGAACACATATACCATTAACAAAGAAGATTCCTGGATTAGTAGATTTAAAAGTAACAAAATTTACTGGGGCCCCGGGGGGAGAAAGTAAATACTATTTAATGTGTGAAATGTATTATGAATCGAAGGAGTCTTTCAAGGAAGCATCAAAAACACCTGAATCAAAAGCATCTGGCAAGGATGTAATGAAATTTGCAGGTAATCTTGTAACATTTATGTTTGGTGAGGAAGTCAATGGATAAGCAATATCAATATATTGAAACGGAGGTTAAAGACTCCATCGGAATTATTCGCCTTAACCGCCCGAAAGTGTTAAATGCAATTAATCGACAAATGGTAACAGAAATTGTGACTGCTTATGAATATTTTGATAAAAGTGATAAAGTGAAGGTTTTAATGATTACGGGAAATGGAAGGGCTTTTGCTGCAGGCGCAGATATTGACGAAATGACAAATGATGATGCTATTTCCTTGGAAATATTGAATCAATTTGTCGAGTGGGATCGAATATTAACAATAAAAAAGCCGATTATTGGTGCAGTGCATGGTTATGTACTTGGTGGAGGATTTGAATTAGCACTCACATGTGATTTACTTTTTGCTGCGGACAATACAAAGTTTGGTTTCCCAGAAGTGAATCTTGGAGTGATGCCAGGTGCAGGTGGAACGCAAATATTAACTCGAATAATAGGAAAAACTCGTGCCCTTGAGTGGCTTTTCACTGGTGAGATGATGGATGTACAGGAAGCGAAACAAAGTGGCATTGTTAATCGCATTGTTCCTGAGCAATTACTGTTAGAGGAAACGGAAAAGTTTGCGAAAGTAATCGCCAGCAAACCACCATTGTCAATACGCCTTATTAAAGATGCAGCAAAGAAGGCATTAGATTACTCTTTATATGAAGGAATGCAATATGAACGAAAGAATTTTTACTTGCTATTTGCATCTGAAGATCAGAAAGAAGGAATGAAAGCATTTCAAGAAAAACGTCCACCAAATTTTACTGGAAAATAACAAATAAACTAACAAGACACTAGGTGATAAAATGTTTGAAACTATTAAATTACTAGAAGAAGGTAAAGTAGCAAAACTGATATTAAACCGTCCAGATAAATTAAATGCATTTAATGAACAGATGAATCAGGAAATAATGGCAGCTGTAAAACAAGTAAAAAAGATGAATCATATCCGCTGTCTAGTAATCACTGGAGAGGGAAGAGCATTTTGTTCCGGAGAGGATCTAAGTGCGATACAAGGCGAAATTAATCATGGAGAAATATTACGAAATCGATATAACCCAATGATAAAAGAAATCGCTAGTTTAGAAAAACCGGTCGTGGCTGCGGTTAACGGGGTAGCAGCAGGTGCAGGTTTTAGTTTAGCATTAGCTGCGGATTTTCGATTAGCTTCAGAAAAGGCGAGTTTCGTAGAAGCATTTATTCATGTTGGGTTAATTCCTGACTCCGGAAATTTGTATTATTTGCCGCGAATAGTCGGGTATGCGAAAGCGTTAGAGTTAGCTGTATTAGGAGAAAAACTTTCGGCTGAAAAGGCATATGATTACGGTCTTGTTACTAAAGTAATTAGTGCAGAAAGTTGGCAGAAGGAAGTGGAGGCGTTTTGTAAACGGCTAGCTAATATGCCGACGAAAGCAATTGGTCTTATAAAAAGATATATGCATGATAGTTTTCAAACAAGTTTGCCAGATATGTTAAATAATGAAGCAAATGCACAAAGAATTGCAGGACTAACTTCCGATCATGAAGAAGGTGTGAAGGCATTTTTAGAAAAACGTAAACCGAATTTTACCGGGGAATAGTATTTTTTATGCTAGCTGAATTTTTGTAAAGAAGCATCCATTTTAAGAAAGTAATATTTAAAAGGGGAGGAAGAAAGATGGCAACAGTAAAAGAGCAGAAGTTTGAAGTATTACCAATAAAGCGGGATCATTATTCATTTATCATTAATGGGGAGCGTGTCGAAGGGGTTGCTGGTGAAACATTTTCAACATATAATCCTGCGAATGGGGAAGTAATTGCAACCGTAGCAAGAGCAACGGTAGAAGATGCAGAACTGGCTGTTAGAGCAGCTAGAGAAAGTTTTGATAAAGGAAAATGGCGCCGCACAGCTGCAGGTAAGCGAGCAAGAATATTGAATAAAATTGCTGGAATTATGCGTTCTCGTTTCCAAGAGTTAGTTGAACTAGAAGTATTAGATAGCGGCAAATCTATTTCTGCAGCTCAAGGCCAAGTAATGCAAGCAATTGAAGACTTTGAATTTTATGCAAGTGCAATTGTAAGTCATCGTGGTTCCGTTAACCCAATGCCAGGTGCATTTTTTAATTATACGCAAAAGGAGCCTGTCGGTGTTTGTGCTCAAATTATCCCTTGGAATTACCCATTAATGATGGCCGCTTGGAAAGTAGCACCAGCACTCGCTGCAGGATGTTCGATAGTATTAAAGCCAGCTAGTTTAACCCCATTAACAGCTATTGTATTAACCGAAATTTGCCATGAAGCGGGAGTTCCTGCGGGGGTAGTCAATATTGTTCCTGGTGCTGGAGCTGCAGTCGGTAATTATCTTGTGGAACATGATCTTGTTGATAAAGTAGCTTTTACAGGTTCGACTCCGATCGGGAAAAATATTATGGCACGGGCAAGTACTACGTTAAAGCGGGTCACATTAGAATTAGGAGGAAAATCGCCTAATTTAGTTTTCGAAGATGCAGATCTCGATGCTGCGGTAAATGGAGCGTTATTTGGTATTTTCTATAATACAGGCCAATCATGTGAAGCAAGATCAAGATTATATATTCAAGAATCGATTTACGATGCGTTTATGGAAAAATTTATAGCAAAAACAAAACAGTTACAATTAGGAAATCCGCTAGATCAAAAGACTCATGTCGGTGCAATTATCAGTAAAGAACAATTAGACACTATTGATACATACGTGCAATCAGCAGTGGAGGCAGGAGCAACTGTTGTAACAGGAGGGAAAAAAGCGGTTGTTCCAGGATATGAAAATGGGTATTGGTATGAGCCAACAATCATTACGGATGTCACCCATGATATGAAAGTTGTTCAAGAAGAAATCTTCGGTCCTGTTGTAGTTGTAATGCCTTTTAAGGGTGAAAAGGAAGCGATTCAGTTAGCAAATGATACTATTTACGGACTGGGCTCATCAGTATGGACAAAGGATCATGCTCGAGCGACAAGGGTTGCTAATGAAATTAGAGCAGGCATAGTTATGATTAACAGTCCTTTTTCTGCTTTTCCAGGAACCCCGTTCGGTGGCTATAAACAATCAGGATTTGGCCGTGAATTAAGCATTGAAACGTTGGACTTATATACAGAAACAAAGAGCGTGTTATCTTATTACGGTCCAAAGCCATTAAATCCTTTTGGTTTGTAATTATAAAAAAATTCAGCGAGCGAGCATAGCTAACATTTACCGGCATGCTCGCCTTCTCTATATATTTTAAAAAGAGGTGAGTAGATGAGCCATTTACCAGTCGTTGTCATCGGTGCGGGCGTGATGGGACGAGGAATTGCTTACGTTTTTTCTGTTAATGGTTTCCCAACTACTGTAGTAGACGTTCATGAAGATGCATTAAAGAATGCGGAAAAGGAAATTAAACAAATTTATCATAAAGGGTTTGAGCGGGGAATTATTTCAGAGATTGAGTTTCAGCGAAAAGATACTTACTTGCATTTTAGCAAGGATTTTTTGGAAAGCTGTGAGTTTGCTCAACTTGTTATTGAAGCGGTGCCAGAAAATTTACAACTAAAAAAATCTGTTTTTGAAAAACTGGATGATGTTACACAAGCAAGTTGTGTCTTAGCAACAAATACTTCGACTATGAGCCCAACAGAAATTGGTGCTTTTACGAAAAAACCTGAGAAGGTTATTGCGATGCATTTTTTTAATCCGGTCCATAAAATGAAGTTGATAGAAATTGTGAGAGGTTTAGAAACTTCCGACGAAACGGTTCAATTTGTGAAAAGTATTGCTGAAAAAATTGGCAAGGAGACGGTAATTATTAATGAGTTTCCGGGATTTGTTACGAGTCGAATGAGTGCGTTAATTGGCAACGAAGCATTTTATATGTTGCAAGAAGGACTAGGAACACCCGAGGAAATAGATAGAGCCATTAAGTTAGGACTAAATTTTCCAATGGGACCGTTTGAGTTAGGGGATTTAGTCGGGCTCGATACTCGCTTAAATAACTTGAATTATTTACATAAAACATTAGGTGAAAAGTATCGACCAGCGCCATTACTTATTCAATATGTAAAAGCAGGTAGACTAGGAAGAAAAACCGGACGTGGAGTATATGATTATACGAAAAAGACGGATAAGTAATTCCTAGAAAACTGTATGATCATTTGAAAGGGGTTAACCGATGAACGAAGTAGTTATTGTTGATGCAGTGAGAACGCCAATCGGTAAATATAACGGCGTATTGAAAGATATTAGACCGGATGATTTAGGTGCTATTGTTATCGAGGCTTTGCTTAAGAGAAATCAAACTGTGCCAGTGGAAGATATAGAAGAAGTAGTGTTAGGTAATGCGAATCAAGCAGGGGAGGATAACCGTAATGTTGCAAGAATGTCCAGTTTACTTGCAGGGCTTCCAGTAACAGTAGCTGGAACGACTATTAATCGTCTTTGCGGCTCAGGACTAGATGCGGTAAATTATGCGGCAAGAGCAATTATGGTTGGAGAAGGTGATATTTATATTGCAGGTGGCACAGAAAGTATGACGCGTTCCCCTTTAGTGATGGCAAAACCTACGAAAGCTTTTCCAAGAGGGAATATGGAGTTGTTTGATACAACGATAGGTTGGCGTTTCATTAACAACAAGCTTCAAGAAAAATACGGAACAGACTCTATGCCAGAAACAGCAGAGCATGTAGCAAAGGTTTATCAAATTTCTAGGGAAGAACAAGATCAATTTGCTTTTGAAAGCCAAATGAAAGCTAAAGCAGCTGTAGATGCAGGTAAGTTTCTAGAGGAAATAGTACCTATCCATGTCAACGATGAGACAATTAATAAGGACGAGCATCCACGCCCTTCCACAACTATGGAAAAATTAGCAAGCTTGCGCCCATTATTTCCTGGAGGAACAGTTACAGCAGGAAATGCATCAGGAGTCAATGATGGGGCTAGTGCCTTATTATTAATGAGCAGGCAAAAAGCAGAAGAACTTGGAGTAGCCCCACTAGCGAAATATATTACCTCTGCAGTAGCAGGTGTAGAGCCGAAAATTATGGGTGTAGGGCCTATTGAAGCAGTAAAAAAAGCATGCAGGCGGTCAGGAATATCGATTGATAAAATGGATGTGATTGAAATTAACGAAGCATTCGCCGCACAATCAATTGCCTGTATTAGAGAATTACAATTAGATACAAATAAAGTGAACGTCAATGGTGGTGCTATTGCTTTTGGCCATCCCCTTGGGGCTAGTGGTGCAAGAATTTTGACGACGTTAATTTATGAACTAAGGAGACAAAATAAACGATATGGTTTAGCAACAATGTGTGTCGGTGTTGGTCAAGGGATTGCGACAATGATTGAAAATGTCAATGAATAACTATATGAGGGTGAATTTTAAAAGTATTAAATAACAATTTCAAAACGAAATAATATAAAAAAATAGTATATTAGAATAAGATATAATTAGAGAACATTTTTATTAAATACGTTGTGCTATCAAGGGGGAAAGTATAATGAGTACCATTTTACTAGAAAAACAAGATCAAGTGTCAATCGTAAAACTTAATCGGCCAGAAGCACATAATGCATTTAATTTAGCAATGCTGACAGAGCTTGGCGAAGTAATTGAAAAGCTTAGTCATGATACGGAAACAAAAATCGTTATTTTCACAGGGGCAGGGGAAAAAGCATTTAGTTCGGGAGCAGATTTAAAAGAGCGTCGGACATTAACAGATAATGAAGTACGTCGTAACGTCCGGAAAATTCGCACAGTTTTTCAACAAATTGCTGATATGCCGCAACCGACAATTGCTGCTGTAAATGGTTATGCATTTGGCGGTGGATTTGAATTAATGCTCGCTTGTGATTTTCGCATTGCACAAAAGGAATCTATTATCGGCTTGACAGAAACGAGTTGGGCTATCATACCTGGGGCTGGTGGCACACAAAGATTACCGCGCCTAATAGGCGTAGCAAAAGCGAAAGAACTGATTTTAACAGCAAAAAAGCTATCAGCGGAAGAGGCTTTAAATTATGGCATTATAACGAGAGTAGTAGAAAAAGGAGAATTACTTCCATCCTGTTTGGAGTTAGCGAAAATAATGCTAGCTAATGGTCCAATCGCTTTACAACAAGCAAAGTTTGCAATTGACCAAGGGATGAACACGGATTTAAGAACAGGGCTTGATATTGAAGGAAAGGCATATGAAGTGACGATACCGACAAAAGATCGACTAGAGGCATTACAAGCGTTTGCGGAAAAAAGAAAACCTGTATTTAAAGGTGAATAAAAAACAAACTATATATTAATATATTTTTTAAAAATAATTTTTTGGGAAAAGTAGCAAAATTAACTTGACTTCTTTCCTTATTTGTAATGAAATAGAACATAAACAATAACACTGATTTGCTTTAAAGCGATAAAGTGTTTGAAGGGGTTCACAATTAAAATGGATAGTAGCTTAAATACACGATCAATGATTTTCACCATTTACGGTGATTATATAAGACATTATGGTGGAGAAATATGGATAGGTAGTTTGATTCGCTTATTTAAAGAATTCGGACACAATGAACAATCAGTTCGGGCGGCAATTTCTAGAATGCATAAGCAAAATTGGGTTCAATCTCGGAAAGAAGGAAATAGAAGTTATTACTTCCTAACTGAACAAGGGATTGAACGTATGCAAGAAGCTGCTGAGCGAATATTTAAACTTAGACCGAATCATTGGGATGGAAAGTGGCGTATGCTTATATACACCATTCCAGAAGAGAAACGACATATTCGTGACGAACTGCGCAAAGAATTAGTTTGGAGCGGCTTTGGAACGATGGCGAATAGCGTATGGATCTCCCCGAATGATTTAACGAAACAAGTTTATAAAATGATAGATAAATATGATGTTCGTCCGTATATTCATTATTTCATCACAGAATATAATGGTCCCCATGAAAGGGGACAATTAATTAAAGACTGTTGGAATATTGACGAAATTAATGAAAAGTATGAAGCATTTATAGAGAAATATAAAAGGGAAGCAGATAGTAATTATAAAAAAATTCATACCGGACAAATGACTCCAGCTGATTGTTTTGTAGAACGGACAAAGCTTGTTCATGAATATCGAAAATTTTTATTTATTGATCCTGGACTTCCTGAAGAACTTTTACCAGAAGTTTGGCTAGGGAATCAAGCATCTGCACTATTTAGAGATTATTATAAAGTTTTAGCTAAACCAGCAAGTTCTTTTTTTGAAGAAGTGTTTCAAGAAGGAAATGTTATTCATAAAAAGGATAAAGCTTATGATGTTCTCCACCATCCGTTTATGGCTGATAATGATTAAATTTTTCTATAAAAGTATATTGGAAAAAATTTGTCATTGGAAGATTAGAAAATAGAAATTTTCATCTTGAGAACTGTATAACTGAGGAGGATTGAAGGTGAACCGATTATGTAAAATTTTAAACATCCGCTTTCCGATTATCCAAGGAGGAATGGGAAATATTAGCAACGCGCCACTAACGGCAGCAATATCAGAAGCTGGCGCATTGGGAACTTTCGGCGTTGGCACTCGAACACCCGAAGAGGTAGAGCCAATCCTTCAGCAAATAAAAAGAACAACGACAAAACCATTTGCTGTGAACATCCCTATTTCCGTTACAAAATATGGAAAAGAGTGGATAGATTTAGTTTCTAAATATTCTGTTCCTGTAGTAAGTTTGTCGGCAGGAAACCCTGCCAATTTTATTCCTTATTTGAAAGAACGAGGCATTAAGGTGATGACTGTAGTAGGTACAGTGAAACATGGATTGAAAGCGATGGAAGCTGGAACAGATATTGTTGTTGGGGAAGGATTTGAAGCAGCGGGGATTAACTCACCGTATGAAATAACGACGATGGCTCTAATCCCCCAATTAAGAAATTCCCTATCTATTCCGATTATTGCTGCAGGTGGAATTGGTGATGGGAGGGGCTTAGCTGCCGCACTTACTCTAGGGGCAGATGGTGTACAGTTAGGAACACGATTTATCGTTGCGAAGGAAGCTCCATTTTCAAAACGGTATAAAGAAAAGATTATCCAAGCTAATGATCAGGCAACAGTTATTGTCGGGAGAAGTGTTGGTAAGATTCGCCGCCTTTTACATACCCCTTATGCGCAACAACTATTAACGGAAGAACAGAATGGTATGGATGAAGAAACATATTTCAGAAAAACAACCGAATTGGTTCATTGGCGTGGGGCTATGGAAGGGGATGTAGAAAATGGGCTAATGAATAGTGGACAAATTGCTGGTTTAGTTTATGCAGAGCAGACTGCTGAAGAAATTATTGATTCGCTCATTCAAGAAGCGAAGCAAGCTATTACAGAATTATATAAAAGCTATATTGTTTGATGAGACAAGTTGGCAAAATACAAAATTTATTATCTAAAAATTTACCAATATTAAATAATATTAATTTTACAGTTTTTTGTTGTATTTCTGAACAGTTTATTTCCTCGATAGACACGGGCAAATAGATTTTTATAAAAAAAACTATTTTAAGATTGTTGTTGATTTCCGTTTCAAATTTATTTGTGACAAATCTCAGCGACAGGAACAGGCGGACGATTTCGGCGGGCAATAACATGGATACCCATGAAACCGATTTTTTACCTGTTTGAATGAAAATAGCTGTATTTTCAGGGTAGCCATAAAAAAAGAATGGAGTGAAGAGGATGGGATGGATATTTGATGCATCACTGCAAGGGATAATTTTTGCCATAATGGCTCTCGGCGTCTATTTGACATTTCGAATTTTAGACTTTCCAGATTTAACAGTTGATGGCAGTTTTGTAACAGGAGCGGCTGTATGTACGGTTATGATTGTTAGCGGCATATCCCCGTTAATTGCAACTTTTTCCGCTTTAATTATCGGATTTGTCGTAGGAGCAATTACTGGTATTCTTCATACGAAGGGGAAAATTAATGCACTGCTTTCTGGTATTCTAATGATGATTGCCTTATATTCTATTAATTTGCGGATAATGGGCTTAACATCTGATAGTACACCCGTTGTAGCAAATCTTTCCTTATTAGGAGAAGATACAGTTTTGACAAAAGTTGCTGATTTTTTTAATAATTTAGGCTTTATTTGGGGTGGACATTCATGGGGACTATTATTTTTTCTCGTACTAATCACTTTCTTATTTAAATTTATATTAGATCTTTTCTTAAAAACAGAAGTCGGGCTTGCGATTCGGGCAACTGGAGACAATAAAAAAATGATTCGGAGCTTTTCGGCAAATACAGATAGTTTAATTATTATCGGCGTCGGTATTTCTAACGCATTTGTTGCGTTTTCTGGAGCAGTAATGGCGCAATATTACGAGTTCTCCAATGTAAATATGGGAATTGGAATGATTGTAATTGGACTCGCCTCTGTTATTATCGGGGAAGCGTTATTCGGGACAAAAACAATCGGACGAATTACTTTAGCCGTTATACTCGGTTCAGTCATCTATCGGATTGTGATCGGATATGCACTACAACAGCAAATATTAGATGCATCCGATATGAAACTAGTCACAGCGATTATCGTAATTTTAGCTTTAGTTATTCCAAACATTTTAGAAAAGAGACGGGCGAAAAAAAGAAAAATGAAACGCCAACATTCACTCCAAAGGAAAGCTGGGGCAGAGGAGGGAAAAGCTAGTGCTTAAATTAAGCGATGTACACAAAATTTTTAACGAAGGAACTGTGGATGAAAAAATAGCCCTTAATCACATAAATTTATCATTAAAGAAAGGTGATTTTGTTACTATTATTGGTAGTAACGGGGCAGGAAAATCGACATTAATGAATATCATATCTGGTTTATTAACACCGGATTCTGGCACAGTTTTTATAGATGGAAAAAATGTTACACAAATACCAGAATATAAACGATCGAAACTAATTGGCCGGGTCTTTCAAGATCCGATGTCAGGAACAGCACCATCGATGACAATTGAGGAAAACTTAGCAATGGCATATTCCCGGAATAAAAAGAGAACACTTAAATTCGGAGTAACGAGCAAAAGGCGGGAGTTTTTCCGTGAATCGTTAGCTACATTAAATCTTGGGTTAGAGGATCGCCTCAATGCAAAAGTCGGGCTATTGTCAGGTGGAGAAAGGCAGGCGATTTCCTTATTGATGGCAACATTTACCGAACCAGCAATACTACTATTAGATGAACATACTGCTGCACTCGATCCGGCACGAGCACAATTAATCACAGAAATCACGAAAGATATAGTAGAAAAATTTGAGCTAACGACATTAATGGTTACCCATAATATGCAACAAGCGCTAGATTTAGGAAATCGTCTAATTATGATGGATAAAGGACAAATTATATTAGAAGTTAATGAAGAAGAGAAAAACGATTTAACCATTGAACGGTTGCTGGAAGAATTTCAACGAATCCGTGGGGAGAAAATGGCAACCGATCGGACATTACTTGCTTAATAAATTCACCGTTTGTTTTTTCTAGATAAAAAAGGTTATTTGAAGATACTCTAATAACCTTTTTTTTGTTTGTCCCGTTTTTTTGTACGCAATATATTTAGCAAAAAAATAGTGAATAACGTTTAAATTAATATAATATACAAATTATTTAATGATATTAAAAGTTTCATAATTTCATCACAATATATTAATATCTCCTTCACAACTGTTTCCTCATTCTAAACAATCGTACGTTATGATAATAGGTAGAAGGTGTTTTTTAATTTAATTACTTGGAGGGATTCATGTGATGGAGGAAACAGTAGTAAAAGAGACGGTCAAGTCATTACCAAGAATTGGATCAAAGGCCCCACAGTTTGAAGCGGTTACATCCCACGGGATATTAAGATTATCTGATTATGAAGGAAGTTGGGTTATTTTATTTTCCCACCCAGCAGATTTTACTCCAGTATGTACGACGGAATTCATCGGTTTCCAAGAAATTTATCCACAATTACGAGAAATGAATGTAGAACTATTAGGACTCAGTGTCGATAGCGTTTCTTCTCATATCGCTTGGGTACGCAATATTGAGGAAAAATTTGGCGTGAAAATTGAATTTCCAATTATTGCTGATTTAAATAAAGATGTTGCTCAATTATACGGTATGATTATGCCAGAAGAAAGTTCGACAGAAACATCGAGAGCAGTATTTGTTATAGATGATAAACAAATTGTTCGGGCAGTTATTTATTATCCTCTAACTACTGGACGGAATATGGATGAAATACTTCGGCTAGTGAAAGCACTGCAAACAACCGATCAGCACGGTATAGCAACACCTGCAAACTGGCGTGAAGGAGATAAAGTCATTGTTCCAACACCTGCTACGACAGAAGTAGCAGAAGAAAGAATGAAGGATGACAGTGTGGAATGTATTGATTGGTACTTCTGCAAAAAACAATTGTAAAGGAGAACTGTCATGGCTTGCATAAATGAAAAAGGACATTTGACCGAATCGGCGAAAAAATTACTACAATCTATTGAAACAGAAGCAATGACACCGCAAGAAATTTCCAAACATACTGGATTACCATTGTTTAAAATTCGTAGTAGTTTAAGAGAAATGAAAGATATGGGTTTTGTAACGTTAGAAGCGGAAAAATATCAAATGAATCCAAAAATAAAAAGTCTTGTAGAAAAAAGTTAGATTAGGAAATGTAGTATTTTGCATATTCGGGTATTTCTCTGTACATTTGCACTACTGAAAAAATGTTTATTATGTATGAAACTTATCCTTCTCCATACACGTTGGGGAAGGAATTTTTTTTTATATCAAGAAATATATAATGATAGTTCCTTTAAGTGGACTGCGCAGCAATCTAGGTGGAACTAACAATTCCAATAATTTGTAAGTTTTGTTAGAAAAGTATCGAAATTCACAATCAAAAGAAACCATTGACGATTCATATAACGAGATGTTAGAATAACGTTAAAATAACGTTATGTAATATTTTCATGTTGTTAATGTTTATAATTGACAGGAGATTAGTAGATTACGATGGAGGTCATCCGATGAAACCTGGAATGGAAATTGGACAAATTGCAACTATTTCTTTCCGAGTAACGGAAGATATGTATGCACAATTTGAAGGCAATGTTGTTCATCCTGCTTATTCCACTGTCTCAATGGTCTATCATATGGAGTGGGCATCGAGGCAAATAATTTTACCTTATTTGGAGGAACACGAAGAAGGAATGGGGGCAAGTGTATCTGTAAAACATATCGCACCAACAACGGCAGGTACTGATGTGACGGTAAAAGCAATTATAACAAAGCTGAAAAAGAACCTTGTAATTACGGAAGTAGAGGCGTTTAATGAAAAAGGTTTAATTGGTAAAGGAGAAGTTGTTCAAGTCATTTTACCGAAACAAGAAATTCGTGAAAAGCTTGCAAACTCAAAAAATGTTTCCACAAAAATGTAAGCGTTTCCTACCAATTAGACAATTACCGACAAAGGGGGATGTTAGATGGATATTTTTACAAAAATGAATGAATATGAACAAATTATGTTTTGCAATGACTCTGCTTCAGGTTTGAAAGCAATTATAGTCATACATAATACTACACTTGGACCTGCATTGGGCGGTTGTCGAATGCGCCCGTATGCATCAGTGGATGAAGCGTTAGAAGATGCTCTTCGACTGGCAAAAGGGATGACATATAAATGCGCCGCAGCTGATGTTGATTTTGGCGGTGGAAAATCGGTTATCATCGGTGATCCACAAAAGGACAAATCACCAGAGTTATTCCGTGCCTTTGGTCAGTTTATTGATTCATTAAATGGGCGTTATTATACGGGTACAGATATGGGAACGGAACTGTCTGACTTTGTTCATGCAGCGAAGGAAACTAATTGTATTGCTGGACTCCCGGAGGAATACGGGGGCGGAGGAGATACATCCGTTCCTACAGCTATGGGGGTCATTTATGGATTAAAGGCAACGAGTAAAATGTTATGGGGATCCGAAGACTTAGCAGATAGAACCTTTTCCATTCAAGGACTTGGCAAAGTGGGCTTTAAAGTAGCTGAACAGCTTATTGAGTTAGGAGCAAATTTATATGTAACAGATGTCAATGACAATACATTGGCGAAGTTTATTGAAAAAAACAACAAGTACCGTAACGCGATAAAATTCGTTCATGGAAATGATATTTACTCGTCTGCCGCGGACATTTTCGTTCCATGCGCCTTAGGGGGCATTATTAACGACGACACGATAGAACAATTACAAGTAAAAGCGGTCGTCGGATCTGCGAATAATCAACTATTGGAAGATCGTCATGCCGATGTGTTGCGACAAAAAAATATATTATATGCACCTGATTACATCGTAAATGCAGGTGGTTTAATTCAAGTGGCAGATGAACTTTATGGTCCGAACAAAGCGCGAGTTTTACAAAAAACAAGTGCCATCTATCATTCTTTAGAAGAGATTTATCAAGAAGCGGAAAAACTTAATATTTCTACAGCACAGGCTGCAAACAACTACTGTGAACGAAAAATTGCTGCAAGGAAAAATCGTAATAGCTTTTTCTCAAGGCATAAACGTCCAAAATGGCAAATTAGAAATTAATCGTTGTTCAATCCAACACTAAAATCAAAAATGTTTAGGTAATGGGGTGAGAGGATGGAGGAATTTTTACAGAAAAAGCAGTTTATTGATGAAAACGGAAATATCGTCGACGAAAGATTTCATAGTTACTTTGATGAAGATTTTATAAAGAAAATGTATGAAAAACTTGTTTTAGTTCGCACTTTTGACCGAAAAGCAATTAGTCTTCAGAGGCAAGGGAGAATTGGTACATATGCTCCGTTTGAAGGACAGGAGGCAGCTCAAGTCGGTAGTGCAAGTGCGCTTAATGAAGACGACTGGATGTTTCCGACTTACCGTGATCATGCAGCAATTATCAGTTTCGGACAATCTATATCGACAGTTTTTCTTTATTGGTTAGGAAGAGTAGAAGGGTGTTTACCGCCTGATAATCGCCATATTTTTCCACCAGCAGTGCCAATAGCAACACAATTACCTCATGCAACGGGAGCGGCCCTTGCTGAGAAATGGAAAGGGACTAATAATGCAGCAATTGTTTATTTTGGGGATGGTGCAACATCGGAAGGGGATTTCCATGAGGGGATAAATTTTGCCAGTGTATTTAAAGCACCTGTCGTGTTTTTCAACCAAAATAATCGTTTTGCAATATCTGTTCCAATTGAAAAACAAATGAATTCACGCACCATTGCTCAAAAGGCGATTGCTTATGATATCCCCGGAGTAAGAATTGATGGTAATGATGTGTTTGCTGTTTATTTCTATACGAAGGAAGCATTAAATCGGGCAAGAAATGGAGACGGTCCAACACTAATTGAAGCTGTTACTTGGCGGTATGGTGCACATACGACAGCAGATGATCCTTCTAAATACCGTGATCAAAAGGTAAGCCATGAAAAACGTGACGTGATTGACCCAATTTTACGGATGGAACGGTTAATGAAAAATAACGGTTATTGGGATGAAACGTGGGCACAATCTGTTCAGAACTTTGCAGTAGAGCAAATAGAAAAAGCTATCATAGAAATGGAAGCATATCCACCGCCTAATGTGAATGATTTATTTGATCATGTATTTGCTGAGCCAACTTGGACAATTGATGAACAGAAGCGAAATTATTTACACCATCTTCAGAATAAACGAAATTAAATTGATGTTATCTAGCATAAGAAAGATACCGAAATAAATCACCATGGAGGTGTTATGTATGACAACAACAGGTACAAAAGTCAAAACAAATAAACTAACGTTAGTGCAGGCGGTTACTGATGCGTTAAGAACAGTGATGAAAGAACAAGAAGAAGTTATCCTTTTAGGAGAAGATATTGGGAAAAATGGCGGTGTTTTTCGAGCAACAGACGGGCTACAAGCACAATTTGGTGAAAAGAGGGTAATTGATACACCGCTAAGTGAGGCAGGAATTATTGGAGTATCCATTGGCATGGCCCTGAACGGGTTTAAACCAGTTGCAGAAATACAATTTATGGGTTTTATTTATCCGGCATATGAGCAAATAATGACGCATGCGACAAGAATCCGAATGCGGACGATGAGTAAATATCACGTTCCAATGGTTATACGTGCGCCTTATGGAGCTGGTGTACATGCACCAGAAATTCATTCTGATAGTGTAGAAACTTTATTCACACACATGCCTGGTATAAAAGTTGTTTGTCCATCGTCTCCTTATGATGCAAAAGGGTTATTAATAGCCGCTATAGAAGACCCAGATCCTGTACTTTTCATGGAATCATTGCGGCTTTATCGTTCAGGAAAGGAAGAAGTACCTGAAGGAAAGTATAAAGTTGAAATAGGTAAAGGTAAAACAATTACTTCTGGTAACGATATTTCTGTATTCGCTTGGGGAGCAATGGTACCTGTAGCAGTTAAAGCATGTGAAGAAGTGAAAAAAGAACACGGAATTAATTGTGATGTCATTGATCTTCGTACCCTTTATCCGCTAGATAAAGATATTATCGCTGATTCGGTTCAAAAAACAGGTAGAGCGGTAATTGTTCATGAAGCACATGCTACAGGCGGGGTCAGTAATGATGTATTAGCAATTATTAATGAAACTTCCTTTCTCTATTTAAAGGCACCGATTGAAAGAGTAACAGGCTTTGATGTTCCAGTTCCATTTTACTCTTTAGAAAATCATTATTTACCAAATGTAGAGCGAGTAAAAATCGCCATCGAGAAAACAATGTTTTTTTAGTATGGTGAAAAACGATAAGGTTAGATTTTTTCAAGAAAAGAAGGTAGGTGACTAAAATGATGGAGATAAAATTACATGATATTGGCGAAGGGATGACAGAAGGAGAAGTACTTCAATATTTTGTAAAAGTTGGCGATAAAGTTAAAGCAGATCAGCCATTAGTTGAAGTACAAACAGATAAAATGACCGCGGAAATACCTGCGCCACAATCAGGGATTGTCCAGGAAATTGTAGTTGAACCAGGAACAACTGTTGCTATTGGGACGACATTATTAATAATGGAGGCAAAAGAATCTAATAAAGTAGTAAAAGAAAAACCATCCACTTTTCACATTGTGCAAATGCCGACACTCCTACATCAAGAACATCCGCAGAAAAAACATCAGCATCAGCCGATTTTAGCGGCACCTTATACGAGAAAAATTGCTAGAGAGCACGGAATCTCATTAGAGGAGATTAATGGTACTGGTCCAGCTGGCAGAATCACTGATGAAGACGTATTTTTATATATTGAAAGTTTAAAACATAATAAAGGAAATGAGACGAAAAAGGAAGCTGTTCAATCGTTTATTTTAGACAAAAATGAGAAAGTTGTAAAACAAGAGCAGTCTATCAATCAAGCTACTTCTGAAACGGTAGCAGATGAAATCCCGTTTCGCGGACGAAGAAAACAAATTGCTAAAAAGATGGTGCAATCTAAATTTACCATTCCACATGTTACCCATTTTGATGAAGTGGATATGACAGAACTACTAGCCTATCGAGAGCAACTTAAGGAAATGGATGTTCCAATTTCTGTGGCTGCGTTTTTTGTAAAGGCTCTTCAATTAGCTTTAAAGGAATATCCAATCTTTAATGCTAAGTTAGATGAGGAAAAGGAAGTAATTAGACTGGAAAAAACGTATAATATCGGCTTGGCGACAGATACGGAAGATGGACTAATTGTCCCTGTAATTCACCATGTGGAGCGAAAATCATTAAAAATAATCCATCAAGAAATGAAAAACTTGATTGAAATGGCGAAAAACGATGAACTGACGTCGAAAAACTTGCAAGATGGAACATTTACGATTAGCAATGTCGGGCCATTCGGCAGTATTGGAGCAACACCAATCGTAAATTATCCGGAGGTTGCATTAATCGCCTTTCATCAGACGAAGGAAGTACCAGCAGTTCGCAATAAAGAAATTGTGATTCGTTCCATGATGAATATTTCTATGTCCTTTGATCATCGTGTGGCCGATGGACTAACTGCTGTGAAGTTCACAAACTATTTCAAAAAGTTAATAGAAAATCCGAAACTGCTGTTGTTGGAGTTGATTTAATGGTTGTAGGTCAAATTTCCCAAGAAAAAGAAATAATTATAATCGGTGGCGGACCAGCTGGTTATACAGCTGCGATTCGATTAGCACAATTAGGCAAAGAAGTTACGTTAATCGAGGAAAATAAATTAGGAGGAATTTGTTTAAATGAAGGCTGTATTCCTTCTAAATTATTTGCTCATGTCGCAAAAACAAAAGAGGAAATAACAACTACTAGCAAACTAGGGCTAAAGGCAGAGTCCTATCAGTTTTCTTTTCATGATTTGGATAAGTATAAAAATAAAGTAGTAACTCAGCTTCGAAAAGGGGTAGACTCCCTTTGTAAAGCGAATAAAATTGATATTATTCAAGGTAAGGCAATTTTTTTAGATAAAAATCGAATTGGTGTCGAACAGGAAGATAGCTTTCCGACTTTTACCTTTCAATCGGCAATCATTGCTACAGGTGCAAGTTATCAACCTTATGAAGGAATTCCGTTAGATGGTCAAATGATTGTTAACCAGCGAACAATATACAATTTACAAAGTTTTCCTGAACATTTGATTGTTTATGGAACAGATTATATTGCCCTTGAAGCAGCATTTTCCTACCGTTCTCTCGGTTCAAAAGTAACACTCATCGAAAAAAACGAGGAAAGCTTTTCCTATTTAGATTCATCAATAAAAGAAGAACTAAGGAAACAGCTTAAGAAAGCGAAAATCAATGTTGTAAAGGTGAACGCCATTAATAGTTATGATATAACTGCTTCTAGTGTAGCTTTAATAGTGGAAACACAACAAGGTGAGAGTCAATTAATTGAAGGGACCCATCTGTATGTTCAATCCATTCCTATTGGCAATGTAGAGGATCTTGGATTAGAAAGGATAGGGGTCCGTATAAATGAAATGGGCTGGATTGATGTAACAAATAACTGTAATACTTCCGTGGAAAACATATACGCCATTGGCGATGTGACTGGTGGTGATCAATTAGCGGTAAAAGCTATAAAGCAAGGTAAAGTTGTTGCCGAAAAAATTTGTGGAATACCGACCGAATGGGATGAAACGAATATTCCGAAAGTCATCCATACAAATCCGCCAATTGCCTATGTAGGATTGAATGAAGAAGAATCAACAAACTACGGTTATGCTGTTAATATTGGTAAGTTTTCCCTAGCAGCAAATGGATTTGCGACTATTATCGGCAAGCGTGAAGGCTTTATTAAAATTATCGAAGATCGGAAGACGGAAAGAATTCTTGGTGTCCATATTATCGGTGCAAATGCGGTCGAACTAATTACAACAGGAGTATTAGGTTTGGAAATGGTTGCAAGAAAGGAAGATTTCTTATTTCCTCTCTATCCTCATCCATCATTAAATGAAGGAATATTAGAAGCGGCTGAGGACTTATCGAATTGGGCAATCCATCAAGCTCCAGTTAACGTGAAAAGCTAAGTTTTTTTCACCAATCGGTGGAGATGAAATAATTTCCACCGATCGGTAGTTGTTTGACAAAAATTCTTCCTCTATATAGAACATATTGTCACCTCTACTAGTAGAAGTCGCTCTGTATAGTATGTAATAAAGAGCGTACTAGCTTTTCCCTCTATTATTTTTATTCATCATCCATTATAATGAAGGAAGGAATAAATAATAAAGGTTGTGACAATTTGTTGAAAGCGCTAATTTTTGACTTCGACGGTACAATAGTAGACACAGAGTCTTTATGGTTTGAAGTCTATTATGAGTACTTCAAGAAAAAGTACAATTATCAGTTGCCAATAGAAACATTTTCAAAAGGAATTGGTTCTGATGGAGAATTTCTATTTAAGCTGATTGGAACGGATTTAGGTGAAGAATTAAATATGGATGAATGTTTAATTGAATTACATTCGTTATTTTCTGACCACTCGGAGTCACTTGTCGTTAGAAAAGGTGTAGTAAATTTAATTAACGACGCACATAAAGCTGGATACAAACTAGCCATTGCATCTAGTTCTACGAAACAATGGGTACTTCATTACTTGCATAAATTTAATTTAACCAATTATTTTCCAATCATCAAAACAAGGGATGATGTTCATGAAGTTAAACCAAATCCCGAATTGTATTTTAAAACAATAGAGGCACTTAAATTGCACCCGTCTGAGATAGTGGTAATGGAGGATTCCTATAATGGGTCGATGGCTGCTACACGGGCAAATTTGCGGTGTATTGCTGTTCCTAATAATGTGACAAAATACACAAACTTCCCCAAACATATAGAGGTGTATCAAGAGTTTACGGATATAACTTTGACTAATCTGTAAGTGTACTTGAATGTATTTATCTATTAACTATTCATTTAGTGAAAATTTCAAGAAAACAAAAAAGTTACTTAACCAATAATAAGAGGTAAGTAACTTTTTTTGTTGGTTGTTAAATCAACACCAATCTTTAACATAGTTATATGTTAAACTTATCACATAATAATTTAAAATTCATAATAGTTATATTCAAATTATTATTTGCCTAATAAATAACTTTTCATAAAATAACTACTTTACTATTGACAATGAGAATGATTATCAGTAAGATTGTAATTGATAATGATTATCATTTTTACTCAATTGCATGCATATCATTAGAGTGATTAATCTGTAGTTTCTTTCTAGTTACACTATTTACATCATGAATAACGGAAATAAAAAACATCGTAAAGAAAGTGACGTCATGGCCATGAAAAGAAGATATTTGTTGCTAATCTTAATAATTTTATCAGTCGGATCATTATTTATTGGTGTAGTTAATATATCGCCATTAGACTTACTACGTTTTAATGATGATGAAGTACAAATTTTATTGATTAGTAGACTCCCAAGATTAATCAGCATTTTGATAGCTGGGGCTAGTATGAGTATTGCGGGTCTCATTATGCAACAATTAAGCAGGAATAAATTTGTTTCACCAACTACTGCTGGAACGATGGATTTTGCTCGACTTGGTATTTTAGTTTCATTAATGTTGTTTGCCAACTCTGGATCTATTGTAAAAATGTTGATTGCTTTTATCTTTGCATTGCTAGGCACTTTTCTTTTCATGCAAATATTAGAAAGAATTAAGTTTAAAGACGCAGTGTTTATCCCATTAGTTGGTCTCATGTTAGGGAATATTGTTAGTTCCATTGCAACCTTTTTTGCTTATCGGAATGATTTAATTCAAAATATTTCTTCTTGGTTAATCGGGGATTTTTCACTAATTATGAAGGGACGCTATGAATTAATTTACATAAGCATACCACTTCTAATCATCGCTTATGTGTTTGCGAACAAATTTACGATTGCCGGAATGGGAGAGGATTTTTCAAAAAATCTTGGGTTAAACTACCGACAAATCGTGAATATCGGTTTAACCATTGTAGCACTCATTACATCTTCCGTTGTATTAACGGTCGGGATGATACCATTTTTAGGGTTAATTATCCCAAACATTGTTTCAATTTTTCAAGGAGATCATTTGAAAAAAAGTCTTTCACATACAGCAATATTAGGAGCAACTTTCGTGTTAGCCTGTGACATTCTCGGAAGAATTATTATATACCCGTATGAAATCCCAATTAATTTAACTGTCGGTGTAATTGGTAGTGGCATTTTTATTTACTTACTTTTGAGGAGAAGGACAAATGAATCATAAAGTGAAGACATGGATACTCGCAGCATTGGCTTTCATACTTATCTTTCTCTTTCTTTTCACGGGGTTAACAGGCAGTTGGGAATATATACTAACACGAAGAGCTTTGAAAGTCTCTGCAATCGTCGTTACTGGCGCAGCCATTGCTTTTTCAACAATCGTCTTTCAAACCATTACACAGAATCGAATATTGACGCCAAGTATTTTAGGCTTGGATTCTCTATATTTACTAATAAATACCGTTATTATTTTTCTGTTCGGCTCTAAAACGCTTACAACGACAGATCGTAATGTGCAATTCCTATTAATTGTGCTTATCATGGTTTTCTTTGCTTTCCTATTATTTAAATTATTGTTTAGGCGAAATGATCAAAATATATATTTTCTATTATTAATTGGCTTTATCATTGGAACATTTTTTGAGAGTTTTTCCACATTTATGCAAGTTTTAATTGATCCGAATGAATTCCAAATTGTGCAAGACCGGATGTTTGCATCATTTAACAATATTAATACAGATGTTTTAGTTTTGGCGGTAATTTTGTTAGTGCTAGTTTCCCTATACTTTTTTAGATATATGAAATATTTAGATGTTTTATCTTTAGGAAGAGATACAGCAATCAATTTAGGTGTTGACTTTGATTATGTTGTCAAACGTTTATTAATTGTAGTAGCGATATTAATTTCGATAGCAACCGCCCTAGTTGGCCCAATAACTTTCTTAGGATTGTTAGTTGCTAATTTAACATATGAGTTTTTAAAAACGTACAAACATCATTATTTAATTATCGGATCGATATTAATCAGTGTTATCGCTTTAGTTGGCGGTCAATTATTAGTAGAGCGAGTCTTTACATTTTCCACGACATTAAGTGTCATTATTAATTTTCTAGGTGGCATTTACTTTATATATCTTTTGTTAAAGGAGAATAAATCATGGTAGACATAATTAATGTGACGAAACGATATGGGATGAAGCCTGTCGTCCAAGATGTGTCAGTCAAAATTGAAAAAGGAAAAATTACTTCTTTTATCGGACCAAATGGGGCTGGGAAAAGTACGTTATTATCCATGATCAGCCGGCTTATATTCAAAGATGAAGGCGAAATCCTCCTAGAAGGCAAGGATATTCATAAAGGAAAAAGCCGAGAATTAGCTAAGAAAATTTCAATATTAAAACAATCTAACCATATTAATTTAAGACTTACGGTGCGTGAACTCGTTTCTTTCGGAAGATTTCCATATTCACAAGGAAGACTATCAAGTGAAGATTGGCAATTTGTGGATGAGGCAATCACATATATGGGGTTGGAGGATATCCAACATCAATATTTGAATGAGTTAAGTGGTGGACAGAGACAGCGAGCTTACATTGCGATGGTTATCGCCCAAGACACTGAATACATTTTACTTGATGAACCGTTAAATAATTTGGATATGAAACATTCTGTCCAAATTATGAAGACGTTAAGAAAACTTGTGGATGAACGTGGTAAAACGATTATTTTAGTTATTCATGATATAAATTTTGCTTCCGTATATTCAGATTATATTGTTGCTTTAAAAGATGGGAAAATTGTTAAAGAAGGTACAACAGAAGAAGTGATTAATCGTCAAGTTTTACGTGATATATATGATATGGATATAGCTATTAAAAACGTAGAAAACTGCCGTATCTGTGTTTATTTCTCATAAAAAAATATTGGAGGATGGATCTTAAGATGAGAAAAATTACACTATCATCAATTATTTTATTATTTATTATAATGTTAGCTGCATGTGGGAATGGCGCTGATAATTCTAGCGGTGCTAATAATTCAGAAGATACAATTACGATTAATCATGAACTAGGAGAAACAAAAGTAAAGAAAAATCCGCAAAAAATTGTCGTGTTTGACTTCGGAATGTTAGATACACTAGATAAAATGGGGATTGAAATTACCGCGCTACCTAAAGTAACAATTCCACCTTATTTAAATAAATATGAAGCTGAAAAGTATATGAATGTCGGATCATTAAAAGAACCAGATTTTGAAAAAATTGCGGAACTTGGACCAGACTTAATCATTATATCAACTCGTCAAGCAGAACTTTACGAAGAGTTTGATAAAATTGGACCAACCTTATACATTAACTTAGATTATACGAATTATATGGAATCCTTTAAAGAAAATGTTCAAACAGTGGCAAAAATCTTTGGTAAAGAGGATTTTGTTAAGAATGAATTAGCAACTCTTGATAAACAAATTGAATCGGTGAAAGAAAAAGTAACAGCAACGAATAAAAATGCGTTAATTATTTTAGCGAATGAAGGAAAGATTAGTGCATACGGACCCAACTCACGATTCGGTTTAATTCACGATGTGTTAGGTTTTGCACCAGTAGACACGAACATTGAAGTATCCACTCATGGTCAAAGTATATCCTTTGAATATATCGTCGATAAAGATCCTGAGTATTTATTTGTTATCGATAGAACTGCCGCAATTGGTGGAGAGACTGCTGCAAAAGAATTTGTTGAGAATGACTTAACGAAAAAGACGAAGGCATTTAAAAATGGGAAAGTCTTTTATTTAGATGCTAACTACTGGTATTTATCTGGAGGCGGCCTTATTTCTGTTAGTGAGATGGTAAAAGAAATAGAAAATACAATTAAATAATTATCTTGAAATAATGTTCAACAAAGGTCAAACTTATAAAAATTTAGTTTGACCTTTTTTCATGTTATAGGTGATCTTTCAAATGCCATCCATCGATGTCCCGAAAAAAATCGCTACTGCATAACATAAGGTAAAGTGAAAGAAGGGAGGAGCTAGAATGAGCCTTTATATGAATCAAAATAATGAAAGGATATATATAAATAAGGCGATAGATGATAATCAAAACCAAAAAATTTATAAAGCTAATTTTATCGAGCAATATCTTCGCGAACAAAAAAGTGCAAATGAGAAGCTTGAAGCAACATTGAAGTTATTAATAGAAAACTTGCACGGTTATGAAGCGCGTGAAGATGATCGTTGGTTCGCAGTTCAAAATAAGTTATCGGAAGTAAGACAAAATCAAAATAATCTTGATGAATATCAACGGCAAATGGTTGGCAAGTTAAATGAATTAGAACAGAAAAACCATGAACTTTTTAAACAGATAGAAGAAGGGAAGCATACGGAAGATGTCCGTAAGTTGTTGAATGGTTTAAAGCAAGCGTACGTTGATTTAATTGAAAGACTAGCTCTAAATGAAGAGAAAAATGAGGAAATGACAAAACAACTGGAAAGTTTAAATGGGTTGCAAACTAATTTACAAGACACATTAGAAAAACAAGAAGTGGTGCAAAAGGAAATCCGTGACCGTTTAGATAATCAAGAAGCTTTAACAGATAAATTATTAAGGCAAATGAATAATATCCGATCGATCATTTATGAAAGAACGAATTTTTTAGCTGGAAAAATTGAAGAAGGTTACAATATTACTTCCAAGTATATTTATAAAATTATGACGGGACATGACAAACCGATGACTTTTTTTCAACTCAATCATAAGAGCGATATGGAGCAAAAGAACAAATAAAATGCAGGTCCCAGAAAACAATATTGTTTTTAGGATAACATAAGTAATAAAAGGCTAGGCAATCCAACATTAGCTTAGTCTTTTTTTATGATGATTTCCAGCTATTCCCTTTATCGTGCTAATGGTATAGCTTAACGATAAAAGTGGAGATTTCTATTGTGTTCACGAAGATGCGGTTATATGAAAGGTTAGTTTGTTACTTGCTTAACATGTATCTGGTATGATAGAGATAGTGTTTCACCATGCCAAGCATCTTATATAGTGAAAGGAGTATCATTTATGGAATGGAAAAACAAATATGTTGGTTACATTGGTACATATACGAAAGGAGATAGTAAAGGGATTTATCGGTTTACTTTGAATATGGAAAAAGAGCAGTTGGAAGATATTCAACTTGTTGCCGAACTAGGTAATCCTACATATGTCACTATAAGCCAAGATAACCGTTATTTATATTCTGTTATAAAGGACGAGAATTTTGGTGGCGTGGCAGCGTATGCCATTAATCCAAATCACTATCATTTAACAGAGATAAACAGACAATTAGTGGAAGGGCCATCTCCGTGTCATGTAAGTGTAGATTCAAAAAATAGTGTAGTTGTTTCTGCTAATTATCATGCAGGTACGATAACTACTTATGAAACGAAGCCAGATGGGTCAATATTGCCTGCCAAATCACATATTCAACATGTAGGTAAAGGACCGAATGCCATTAGACAAGAAAAACCCCATGCCCATTTTTCTGGCTATACCCCTGATGAACAATATATTGTTGCTATAGATTTAGGAATTGATAAAGTGATTACTTATCACCTTGTAGATGGAGTTTTAACGGAAGCTCATTCTTTAGCGGTTCGCCCAGGCAGTGGACCACGTCATATTACTTTTCATCCGAATGGCAAATTCGCTTATGTAATGACAGAATTAAGTAATGAGGTTATCGTGTTAAAATATCATGGAAATGGTCAGTTTACAGAAATACAATACATTGCTACAATTCCAGCTGATTACACAGACAATAGTCAAGGGTCTGCTATCCAGATGACGAAAGATGGGAAATTTGTTTATGCGGCAAATCGTGGACATAACAGTATTACCGTTTTTCGTGCGGAGGATCAAACTGGGGAACTTCAGTTAGTGGAACATGTTTCGTCGGAGGGCGACTGGCCCCGTGATTTTACTTTAGATCCTACAGAACGATACATCATCGGCTCTAATGAACAATCCGGTAATTTAGTTTTATATAAACGGAATAATGAATCTGGCAAACTTTCCGTTATACAATCAAATTTGAAAGTCCCTTACCCAGTTTGTGTGAAATTTTTACATGGAGGTGCATATTGAGGGACGAAAGTAAGTGGAATTTAATTTGTTCATAATTGTTACAGAAAAGGAGCTAAGTTGTCGGCTCCTTTTGTTTTGCAATGTTACGTTGGAGATTGTGCCGTTCTCTGCGATGAATGAGTTGTTAAATGGATTCTGGAAAATCATTTTGTATAAAGTTGTAAGTCCTTCTAGAGCTCGAGTAATTTAGGTTTATTTTGATCATCTTTTTGTCGACTTAAGAAATAAATAGATTTATAAAATAGTATGGATTATGGTTCATCTGCAAATCTTCGTGAAACAAGATAAATGATTAATCCAATCGGGCCTGTGAATATGGTAAGAATCCAAAAAATATGTCTAATCTTACTATAATAAAAGTATTTATCAGAATCATAAAATACCCAAATGGCTAATATACAAAATATAGAAAAGAAAAAAGCTATTTCTAATTGGTAACCACTAAAGTCTGTCCTGTTAGATATACCCCATCCCACTTTGTTCGAACCTCCCAATTACTAATCGAATTTATGATTTCTTATATTTTTGTCTATAAATTTATCTCCCTATTTAAAACGTTATCAAATGAATTAATAATAGTCAATAAATTTGGTGTAATGAAAAAACAACCTTTGGAGTAAAAATTCCTCAGGCTGCTTCAATAATTCGGTGCGCTTTTTGCTAAATCAATTAAATATCTCCACATAACTTATTGACATAAATTTAAATATGTTCACTTTTCCTTTTGGATTTTCTTTTCAGGAAACGCCATTTTCCAGCTAAAATATTCGTTATTAGGATTTTTCTCATACCGTAAATATGCATCAAACTTGTTACCTTTTTTACTTGTTAGTCCCTTAACCAAAACGATGCCATTTTTTAAAAGATTTTTCACCATCGTTTTAGTTGGTTTCTTTTTCATTGATGCTAAAAATTTATCATTTTTCCAGATTACAAATTTACAGCCATTTTTCCAATTGCTACAGCCAAAGCCTTTTTGTCCTTCAATAATTCCATGCCCGCAAAGAGGACATTTTCCAAGAACCTCAATGGTTTTCTTATCGTTTAATACTTCATTTATAATGATGTCTTTTTCATTTTTAATTGTTTTAACAGCATTTGCTGTAAAACCAAAAATTAAATTCAAGAAACTTTCCTTTGTAAACTTTTGCTTTTCAATATCAGACAATGTTTTTTCCAGTCTGCCAGTGAATTCTAAATCAAACAATTCCTTTACGGGAAATGTTTCCACTAATTTTCTTCCAAGTTCTGTACAAATCAAATTTTTATTTTGATTAGTAATATAGCCGACATCTTTTAATTTTTTTATCGTTTCGGCTCTTGTAGCTGGCGTACCAATGCTATAACCACTTAAAATAGCTGCCATCATTTCCTCACTGTCTTCGTCCTCTTTGTCTTTACCCTTGCCGCATGTTTCCATTACTCTTAATAATGTTTTTTCTGTATGGTGTTTTGGTGGTTCCGTCATATGAGAAGTTAATTTATGATCGATAATATTAACAATCTCATCAATATTTACTAGAGGTAGAATAGTATCCTTCGATTCCATGTTCTCTACCTTTTTCCATCCCTCAACCAACTGGACTTTTCCTTTTGAAATAAACAGACCTTTAATTTCATCAGCATGAACTTTAGTCATTATTTTCGTTTCCTCATGTTCAGCAATCGGCATAAACTGCATAATAAAGCGATTTTTAACTGCATTATACACAATTTCCTCATCCTTCGTTAAGGATTTTGGAAGTAAGTATGTCGGAGTTATCGCACTGTGACTTTCTACTTTAGAATTATCAAAAATCCGTTTCTTTTTCGCAAATGTAATTTCATTTTCATATGGAAGTCCTTTTTTTAGATTATTAAGTACCTTAGCTGCCTTATCTACTAAACTTTCTTCTAATACTACACTGGCAGTACGTGGATATGTAATATACTTCTTTTCATATAGAGACTGAGCCACTTTCAGCACTTTATCGGAAGTCCAGCCTTTATATTTACTTGTAATAAAACCTTGTAAGTTTGAAAGGTTAAATAAATATGGAGGATATTCTTTTTTTAGTTCCACTTTTTTATCGAAAATTATCGCTGAGTGATGATTTAATGCTTGTTGGATTAACTCCAAATTTGCTTTATTTTTAAATTTAGCCTCTTCATCTTCTACATATACCCCTTCGTATTCTTTACCATCATTTGTTTTAAATGCAGCCGCTAATTTAAAATAATCTTCAGGTACAAAGTTTTCAATTTCTTTATCTCGATCATAAATAATTTTTAACGTTGGTAGTAGCACTCTTCCAATGTTCAGTGCCTTTCCAGAACCCTTTTGATACTTTAATGTAGCAACCGATGTTAAATTAATCCCAATGACCCAATCAGCCCACTGACGGCTAATACCAGCATCGAGAAGGGGTCTCATTTCCGTATTTGGTTTTAAGTTTTGCAGTCCTTTTAACACTTCATCTGGTGTCCATTCGTTCAACAACAAGCGGTAAACTTGTTTTTTTGTTTTGAGATTATAAATAATCGTGTCTCCAATGACTTGTCCTTCACGATCATAATCACAAGCAGATATGACTGAGTCTACATCATCTCGCTTAATTAAGTTGTAAATAATTTTCAACTGCTTTTTACCACGAAAATCTTCTTTCTCTCTGTTACGAGCATCGCATTTTACTTTATAGCGAAACTGAGAAGGGATAAAGGGAAAGTTATCCATTCTCCATTTTGTCATTCCTTTATCATAATCTTTCGCATCATAAAGTTGTAATAAATGTCCAAAAGCCCAAGTAATAATATAGTCTTTTCCTTCAAAGTACCCTTCTTGTTTATTTTTTATTTTTAAAGCATCCGCAATATTTTTTGCAACGGATGGTTTTTCTGAAATAACGACACTTACCATTTCGATACCTCCATTTCCTATTAAATAGGGTGGATTTTCATTAACTCGATACATAGGAATACACCAAAAAATGTGGTGAAATTCACTCAAGTAATATATGTGAAAGGCTTTTACTTAACAATCGATTGTTTTACGGATATAGAGCTGTTAGTCCATTTCAAGTAAAAGAAGCAAGACATATTGCTTAGCTGTTTCTATTATAACTTTTTCAAGCATATTACACATCAGAAGATTTGTTATGTTAGTTGAAAGTTGAGTAAAATAAGATTAACTAACTAAAGAGGTGATTAATGTGGATAAAACAATAAACGGAACGGTTACTCTACATAATGGTGTAAAAATGCCTTATTTTGGATTAGGGGTATATAAAGTCGATGCGGGAAGTCAAGTAGTTGATACAGTAAAGACAGCTTTAGAAACTGGCTATCGTTTAATTGATACAGCTGCATTTTATGATAATGAAGAAGGGGTAGGGGAAGCGATTAAAACGAGTGGTATTCCTCGGGAGGAAATATTTGTTACAACGAAAGTGTGGAATAGTGATCAAGGTTATGATAAGACATTGCAGGCGTTTGAAAGAAGTATGGAAAAATTAAATCTTGATTACATTGATTTATACTTAATTCACTGGGCTGTACCAGGTAAATATTTAGAAACTTGGCGTGCGCTAGAAACATTATATAAAGACGGACGGGTGAAAGCAATAGGGGTGAGTAATTTTCAAATTCATCATTTACAAACATTGATGGATAAATATTCGGAAAAACCTACCGTCAACCAAGTAGAATTGCACCCACAGTTATCTCAACCGGAATTACGAAAATTTTGCCAAAAACATGGCATACAAGTAGAGGCATGGTCTCCACTCGGCAGAGGCAGACTTCTTAATCACCCGGTTTTGAATGAATTAGGTGAAAAGTATTATAAAACAGCTGCTCAAATAATTTTGCGCTGGCATTTGCAAAATAATGTTATCATTATTCCAAAGTCTGTGACACCAAGTCGAATTAGAGAAAATGCGCAAATATTTGATTTTGATTTATCACAAGAAGATATGGCAAAAATTGATGCGATTAATATCAATCAAAGATTTGGTCGAGATCCAGACAACGCCAACTTTGAATAAGATGGAAGTTCCGTAAAAATTGACGCGAAAAAAAATAGTTGCAGTAAAGCTAACCCATTTTTCGTTGCGTGCTAGATGAAGAACAAAAAAGCTGTTCTTCATCTTATTAATGTTATTCTGTATAAAAATAGCTCATTTCATCTATGAAGGGTGCAGTTACTTTTAATTTTTCCAAAGTAATTGGGTGAATAAACTCAATGGATTGGGCATGTAAAGCTTGTCTATGGAAAATAGGTTTACCACCGTAAAGTGTGTCACCAACTAATGGATGGCCAATCGAACTAAAGTGAACCCTAATTTGGTGTGTTCTGCCAGTTTCTAACCAACATAAAACCGTCGAAATATTTCGTTTTGCATTATATTGATGTAATTGAAAATGAGTGATTGCCGTTTGACCTGTAGGAGATACACGTCTTCTTGTTGGGTGATGGCGATCTCGACCAATATTTGTTCGGATTATTCCCTTTTTGTTCGTTAGTTTCCCATGTATTGCGGCAACATAAATTCGTTTAATTTCTCGTCTTTCCAATTTTTTATCCAATATTGCCCCAGCGAAATAATGTTTAGCAAACAATATCGCTCCGGTTGTATCTTGATCAAGGCGGTGAATATGTTTTACCGTGCATGTTTCACCTTTTTCTTGTAAATGATTGGCAATGCCGTTTGCAAGTGTTGTTTTATCTGAAGCACCATTCGGATGTGTAGCAATACGTGCAGGCTTATTGACTATTATCAGATGATCATCTTCGTATAGTATTTGGATGGCTTGTTGCAATTTGTTAGGAATGACACCATAATCCCCTTTAGTAAAAATAGGTAGGGATAGTTCATCATTCTCTTTTACTTTAGTGGAAAGTGCTGTTTGCATTCCGTTCAATAAAATAGTCTTATCCATTCTCCATTGGTGGAGAAGCTTTTTTGGAGTTTCCCAAACTTCCTTTAAAATTTGTTCTATAGCATGATTTTCCCAATTAGATGGAATCGCAACCTGTAAATAATTTCCTAGTCTCTTTGTTTTCAACATATAATCACCTGTGAAAAATCCTTTTTTTTCCGATATTTCATCATTCCGTTCTATCATTATCGTTCTTACAATTCGCCTAGCCAAAAATTTAATAAAATCCTTTATTTAAACTGTCCATAACATTGAAACGTTCGATTCATATTGGTATTTTCTGCAGTGCATACCTTCAATTTCCACTCTATTTTCCTATTGACTTATGTTATTCTAATGATGATAAAAACATAATGGAATAAGTGTCGAGAAGAATGTGACAAGCATCCAAAAAGAGTACATAGTCTGTTCTTTTTGGGTAAAGCGTTCAAAATAATATTATGACACACCATATTAAAGAATAAAAGATAAAGGTGGGTTCTAATTGAAGGTAGTTATTGCTTCAACCCGTGAACAGGAGGAAAAGATTAAGCAACTAGTGAATCATATGTATAAGAACATTTTTCCTCATTATTTTTCGGATGATGAAATTAACGAATTTCTCCAGTTAGGGATTTTAGATTTAACAGATTATGAACAGTATGCGACATTGAAGGAATCATTTCAGATTATATGTAGCTTACAAATAACGATTACCCTTATTGAGACGAAATCCCTTATGGACGAGCATTATCAGCAACTGTTTAAAAAAAATGTTTCATTTTTAAATGAAATTGGCATTTCTTTTCCGTTTTCTTATCATCATTTTGTCGGGTCAGACAGTATTGCCCTTGAAAGAGGCAGTATCTATACGAAAGCAGCGAACGAGTGGCTCGTATAAATGCATCTTTTAGCTACAGAAACGACCTTGATAAGGAACAATTAACATAGTTGCGTCAAAGCAAAAACCCAAGATGTTGTTATATGAACATTCTTGGGTTTTTACTTTTAAACTGTTTCCTAAAAAAGGCTTAGTGAGCAAGTCCTTTTACTCAGTTATATTATCATGCATCCACTTTTCAAAGACGTCTTTCTCATCATACCCGACTTTTCGAGCAAATTCTTTTCCATCTTTAAAATAGATTAGTGTAGGTGTTCCTTCTAATTGATATTCATCCCAACCTTGCTCAAATTCATAAACATTATACAATTTCAAATCAATATTCAAATCTTTCGCTAAATCAACGACGATTGGTGTAGTTAAATTACAATAGTAACAAGTTGGACTGAAAAAATAAACTGCTTGTGACTTTCCTTCCTCTAATAATTGTTGTAAGTCATTAGGTAAAATGATGTTTTGATAATCTTCATCATCCAATTGTGCAATTGTTTCCTTTTTTAATTTATTCGTACCATACGGATTATTGTTAAGCTTTTCTTTCGATTGATAATTATTTAACAGTGCAATAGAAGTAAATACAACAACGATAATACCAAGAAAAATTAATACTTTTTTCAATGTAAATGACCCCTTTTTATATATTTCCAAATGGCAAAATTTAGAATGAATATGATAAAAAATGCGGATAATGCTAGAAAAGGAATAGTTATAAAGCCAAACCAATTTATATATTGTACGGTGCAAGGAACTCTTCCACAGGCAATGGCATTTTCACCTAGTAAAGTGATTTTTTGTGTAGCATAATGATATAGAGACAGTGTGCCACCAATACTTGAGAACATCATTGCGTAAAAACTTATTTGTAAATCTTTTTTCACTACGGCAATACCTAATATCAATGTTAACGGGTACATCAAAATTCGTTGATACCAACAAAGTTCGCATGGTTCAAAGTATCTTATTTCCGAAAAATATAAACTGCCGAACATAGCTATTATCGATACACACCAACTGAAAAAAAGAAAATCATGATATTTTTTTTGTCCAGCCAATTGGATAATTACACCACCTTTCAAACAATTTTATTTTATCATAAGTTTTTTGAAAATGCCTTTTTTATCTATTATGGAAAACAATGTTGTTACATCATTTTCACTATTATACAAGCATTAATAAGGAACAAGTTTTTTTCTTTCTGTTGAAAAATCATCCAGTTTTACAATAATGAAAAGCCCTGCAATAAATGCAGAGCTAGCACATGTTTCTTTCGTTTTCATTATCGGCCGATAGAATATAATGCTTCTTCTTGTAAAATGGTGGCAGTATCATTCGCATGTTCAATGTAGTGAAGTAATGCGAATAAATACTTTTCAACGATAGCGTAGTCATGTTGGTAGTGGTATGCATGTAGAAAATGTTCAATCTTTTTGGATAAAAAATCATCTTTCGTTCGAACCATTAATATTAATAAATTGTCCCATTCTGATCTGTATGTGTAGTACAACGCACGATCATAATCTGCTTTATTCATCAAGTATCCTCCTCTTTGGGAGTTGTTATTATTGTATGCTGAAACATTTATTTTTTACACTGTAAATGTTAACAGCCTTTGAAATATGATACTTTTGCCCTTACCATTATATTCAACGTTTGTTTTGACGTTTCCGGGAAATACTTTTTTAAAGAAAATAAATTTTTTAAAGAAGGCTCAATAAAAAACAACATAACTTTTCCATCATCTTTTCTCAAATTCCTTCATAAATTGGAAGTAAGATATCGCTTGTTGAAGTCATCTTATACTGATTTCAAGGAGGAAGTTCCATGAGAGATGATGAACGTAAAAAATTAGAACAGGCAATCGAGGAAATTACAGAAATTGCCGAAGGGTTTGGACTGGATTTTTACCCGATGCGTTATGAAATTTGTCCTGCTGATATTATTTATACATTCGGAGCATACGGAATGCCAACGAGATATTCTCATTGGAGTTTCGGAAAGCAATTCCATAAAATGAAGCTCCATTATGATTTAGGTTTGAGTAAAATTTATGAGCTAGTAATAAATTCTAATCCTTGTTATGCCTTTTTATTAGATTCCAATACGTTGATTCAAAACAAGCTAATTGTTGCCCATGTACTTGCCCATTGCGACTTTTTCAAAAACAATGTCCGTTTTCAAAATACGAAGCGGGATATGGTCGAAAGTATGGCAGCTACTGCAGAGCGAATCCGTAAATATGAAATGGAGTATGGAAAACGAGAGGTAGAATCGTTTCTCGATGCTGTCCTTGCTATCGAAGAACATATTGACCCGTCCCTATTGCGACCTAATTTTCTTTGGGATATGGAAGAGGAATATGAAGAAGAACCACAAGCGGTATCCCCTTACGACGATTTATGGAATTTAGATAAACCGAAAAAAACTCCAATGGAACCTCGAAAAAAACGTAAAAAATTCCCACCACAGCCTGAAAAAGATATACTGCTTTTTATTGAACAATATAGTCGTGAATTGGATGATTGGCAACGTGACATTTTAACGATGATTCGCGAAGAAATGCTCTACTTCTGGCCGCAACTTGAAACGAAAATAATGAATGAAGGTTGGGCATCGTATTGGCATCAACGGATATTGCGAGAGATGGATTTGACGAGCCATGAAGCGATTGAGTTTGCCAAACTAAATGCCAGTGTCGTGCAACCGTCTAGAACGGGTATAAACCCATATTATTTAGGGCTAAAAATCTTTGAGGATATTGAAGACAGGTGGAATAATCCGACAGAAGAAATGAAAAAGTTAGGTGTAAAACCTAATTCAGGAAGAGAAAAAATCTTTGAAGTTCGTGAGTTAGAGTCAGACCAATCATTTTTACGAAATTACTTAACGAAGGAATTAGTCCATCGTGAGGATATGTATTTATTCCAAAAGCAAGGGAAAGATTACAAAATTGTTGATAAGGCATGGGAAAAGGTACGAGATCAACTAGTAAATATGCGTGTAAATGGTGGTTTTCCGTATATTACTGTAAACGACGGTGATTATTTAAAAAGTGGGGAACTATATTTACGCCATCATTTTGAAGGAATAGAACTAGATATTAAGTATTTAGAAAAGGTACTTCCATATATTTATCAGTTATGGGGTCGCGGTATTCATATGGAAACGATTATTGAAGACAAACCGATTATTTTCCATTTTGACGGTAAAAGTGTGAAAAGGAGATATGCATAAACTTGTTAAAAACGACAGTAACGTCTTCACATTAATTAAAAAACCAAATAATGGCAGCTTTAGTTTATATGCATTTGTCCTTTCTTGCAACAGGTTAGAACCATATTTGTCATTGTTTGGAGAAGGAAGGTTTTTACTAGGGTTTCTCAGTGGTTTTGTATTAATACCCATTTATACTATATATAGTTTTAACTACTTGCCATTTTCTAATTGCTTTTGCAATTTATTTACAGAGGAAACGTGTGCCAGCTCGTTTAGCTCCGTATGTTATATTTATTGCTGGAAGTTATTTGCTACAGCCTTATTATGCAATGATGGAGTTAGTCGATATTCATGTTTTATTTGAAAGGGAATTAATGGTGTTACTTGGATTGCAGTTGTTGTTTACTTGAAGTTAATATTGAGGGGTAAATATGAACGACAAATGCAAGCAATACAATGGGGAGTACTAAGTATTATAGCAGTGAAGGGGTTGTTCCTTACAGAGAAACAGCCCCTTAATATTGTTGATGCGTAAAAATTTTCATTGCGAAGGAAGCTAATTGTACCCGGTTTTGTAAATGCAATTTTCGTAAAATGTTTTTCACATGGTTTTTTACGGTATTTTCAGAGATGGAAAAAAAGTTGGCGATTTGTTTGTTTGTTAACCCTTTAGCAATAAGCAGTAATACTTCTTTTTCCCTCGGAGTTAAAGATTGAAAAGATTGAGCCCCCCGCAAATCACGCTCTTTGAATCTTCCTAGCAATTTTCTGGCAATATCCTTCGTCACGTCACAAGTTCCCTCGATGACGGAATATAAAAACCTTAATAAATCATCGTCTTCCATTACTTTTAGTAAATAACCTTGTGCCCCGTATTGTAAAGCAGAAAATAAATCTTCAATATAATCGGAGTGAGTTAACATTATTACTTTTATAAGTGGATGCTTATCTTTTATCATTTTTGTCGCATCTAGTCCATTCATTGCCGGCAAATTTACATCTATCAACACTATATCTGGCAAAAATTCATCGCAAAGATGTACTGCTTCAATTCCGTTTTCAGCTTCCCCAATAATAGTAAAGTAAGTATTCCTTGCTAAAATTTCTTTCGTTTTTATTCTATCAATAGTGGAATGGTCTGCAATAAGAACCCGATATGGAATTTGCATTTTACTCTGCATCCTTTGAAAGTTTTTTGTGTAGCTAATATGTATCTAATACTGTGTACAAGTCAAATGAGTTTTGGAACGAGATTATATATTTATGTTACCATATAAAAAACCGCAATAGTAAGAAGAAACTTAAATGAAATAAAACTAGCAAACATTGTTACAGTTTGCTAGTTTTGAAAACAGCTGAAAGTTTCATTCACTTGTTCATACTTTACGGAAATAACTTAATAGTTCCAACGTAAATGTCTTCGAGTCTTTATAGTCATTTTCAAATGTCTTTATTAGGTGACCTTCTTCCATAAATAATATTTGATTGCCAACTTCTGCAGCTACATCCATCATATGTGTAGAAAAAATAATGACAGTTCCGTTTTCTTTCAAACTTTTAACAATCTCAATAAACACATTAATCCAAAATGGGTCGAGTCCATTAGTAGGCTCATCCATAACTAATACTTTCGGCTTGCCGAGAATAGCCTGGCCGAATAATAGTCGTTGCCGCATTCCTTTGGATAAATGCTTCACTTCTTCATTTTGTTTCTCCTCAAGTCCTAGAAGTTGGATGATTTCATTTACTCTTTCTAATGGAACATTACGGAAACTTCCATAGAAAGAAAGGAATTCCTTGACTGTTAATTGTTGTCCAGCATGATATTCATCTGGCATATAACCAAGAAGTGATACATACTTTTTTCTTTCGGTAATAAAGTTAATATCATTTATTTTTACAGTACCTTCACTCGGTTTAGAAAAACCAGCTAGTATATGGAGTAAAGTACTTTTTCCTGCACCATTTCCTCCGCATAATACGATACATTCCCCGCTTGAAGCCGATAATGATATGGGATGTAGTGCTGTTTTCTTTTTAAACTTTTTAACTACATGTTCAACGCTAAGATTGGTAATCATTGCATTTGCCTCCTTTTTAAAAACAAGAAGGAGCTAGTAAGCAATAATGTTAAATATACTAGCAAATATTCTATTAAAATAATCCAACTGTTTTGGGAAGAATAAAGATTTACTAAAGAATAGTAAGCTTGACCAAAAACAGAACCACTTCCCCATTTGATAACAAAAAAGAATCGCAAAAACTCTGCAGGATTGATAAACATTGCTAATTTCATTAACCCACTAATCATCGGATATGGAACGAGACGAAGGACGGCAATTAAGGCTGTTGGCCAAATCATGATGAAAGTAAACCAAACTGCAACGGAAACAGTTAATGCTTTCCAACGGGTATTGACAATAGAACCAATAAGTATCCCCAGTTTTAAAAAAATAAAAATGAGCAACAGTGAGAAAAGATAAATACTCAGTAGTAGCTTGATAGAAAATTCTACGCTAAATAACAATCCTACTGCCATACTTAAACCAAAACTGAGAGTGAAGACAATTGCCTGTGCAGTAAATAGACCAGTTAATTTACCGAACAAATACGATAAAATTCCGACAGGATAAGTACATAATAAATACCACTGCCCATTCTCTAGTTCGTTAGCGATGGAAAAAGAGCCAACGATAAGCATAAATAATGGTAATAAATAAAGAATAATGTTTACAATGGTTGCCGTTATATTCGTATACCCATCTACTGCTTCGTTTTCTGCTTGTAATAAAAATAATAAGGAGAACAATAACATCCATAATATTATTAAAGAATAATAGGATTTTTGTCTAGTTAAAGACTTCCATTCGGACATCCATATATTTTTCATGACAAAACTCCCTTTCCAGAAAAAAAACAAACAAACCGTATATTTGGTAATTAGCTTTGACAGAAATGATAATTCTAGCTACTCGCTTAATTACCATGTTGTTTTTTATGTTCCATTTTATTCATTTCTTTCATTTCTTGATTAACTGGCCATGCATGTTTCTTTAAGTCGTCATATTTTAATAGATTGCCATGATTATTGTTAATATATGATTTAGCGTCTGCTTCCTTTATAAAAGAAATAACATTATATGCCATTGGTGTCCGAACATTTTGATCATATACGTAGGTTGCATCTTCCATTTCTATCCATTCGCTTGTGTGATAATCTCGGACAAATGATCCAGCTATTTCTTTAGTATCATTTTCGGAAAACCATTCAAACATACAACCAATATCATCAAAGAGATAAGCTTTACCTGATTCTAATACAACTTGTGTTGCAAATTGGTTATCTGCTACCGCCATATTGCAAATTTCACACTTAGCAGTTTCTTCATTAATTGTAACTGGCTTGGCAGACTTATTCCCGCAAGCTCCTAAAATAAGAGATAATAATATTACTAATATGGTAATTTTTTTCATTGTATGCATTTTTTTCTCCTCCCAATAATAATAAATATAGTACTAATGGTGACCATAATAAGGCTCGTAATCCATGCCCCGAAAAGATTCATTTCATTACGTTTGCTACTAGGCTCCCAAGGTTTTTCCATTAATGGTTGTGTATCTGTTATAAGTAATTTTTCAGAGCTTTTCAGCATCTTTTGCAATAAATTCATCCCAGGGTGTTGGAAGAAAAGTTGAAACTCCGGAACCTCCTTCGTTAAGTAAAGAAAATAAGGATCTGCATGATAGGGGATATCGCTTTTCCCATCATCGTATAGATCAAGTTTTGCTGCTTGGTCCCAAAAATTATTTGAAATCGAATTGTTTGCGCTCTTGATTGCTTGAATTTCATTGACATTGTTCGTAAAAGAATTGTTTTTTATCGTATTATTATAAATTCGACTTAACTGTGCCCCGATAAAATTAGCATGTACTTCATTATTCAAAATTAAATTGTCCGTAGAATTTTCCATAAATATACCAACCCTATTATCACCAATATAGTTTTCTTGAATGGTGGATTGATATACATCATATAGAAGTAAGCCTTGTGCATTAACATTTTGTTTATTGCCGCCAATCATATTTTTCTCTACGAAAGTGCCTGTTGTTTCCATAATCATGGCACCTGTTACATTGTACATTAACTGATTGTTAGAAATCTGAATCCAATCGGAGTACATTACATGTATTCCGTACCGGGCGTTCGTTACTTCGTTTTCCGTTAGTCGGTTATGATGGGAATTTTCTAAATAAAATCCATCTGCAACATTTTCAATTGTATTTCTCGTAAATAGGTTATCTTCAGAGTTCCATACTTCAAATCCATTGCGTTTGCCTGCCCCTATTACATGAATATTTTCAAAAAGGGCGCCGTTGACATTTTCTAAATATAGACCGACTTGATCCGCTTCTACAACGATATTCTTAAATACATGATTTTTACCAATAACAAAAACGGATGCAGATTCGGACACACCAAGACAGCTACTAATTTTGATATTTTCGATTTGGACATTTTCCCCTAAAATTGTTAATGCTGGATTCTGTGAACAGGCTTGCAAACCTGTGTCTTCTTTACCAATAATTCTTATTGGTTGATTGATTACAATGGACTCACTGTATAATTTATTTTCTAAATACAAAGTCCCCCCTTTTGGTGTGGCGTTGATTAAAGCTTGTAATGATGTTTCTTCCGCATAACTGGTTTCGCTTTGCAGAATAGAAAAAACAACTGTGATAACAAGAACCAATAGAGCTCTCTTTTTCATCTCTTGTTATCTCCTCTCATCGAATTGCTGAAAAAATAGTTCTATTCAATTTAAAAATAAAAAAAATGCAGATTTTTATATATGACCCTAAAGAGCTATTTTTTGTTCATATGTGAATTTTTTAAAAATAATCAATGGAGAAACAGTGAATTAATTAATGTAATGACAGTAGTAATAGGGGAAAATCGTATCAAAGGATTAAAAAAATGCCCTTAATTATTAAGAGCATTTTCCCGTCGTTTGTATAGTTGGAATAGAAAGAGAGCGAATACTGAAAGAATAGTACCAGAAATATAAGGAAGACCACTTCCTAAGTCAAATAAAGCCCCTCCAAGCGGTGGACCGATTATTCTCCCTAGTGAATCAAACGATGATAACAAACCAGTAACACTACCCAGACCAGATGTACTATTCTTTGTTAATAAAGTGGAAATAGTAGGTCGAATAACGCCATTTCCTAATCCGAATATAGTAATATAGATCGCTGCTGTAGTAAAATCTTTCGTCAATAAAATTAAGGCGAAACCGCTGGCAGATACGATAATTCCCGCTTGGATAACTCTTGCTTCTCCAAACTTCTTCGTTAACGGACCAATCAATCCTCCTTGAACAATGGCCCCTGCAAGTCCCATAATCATAAAAACATACCCTAATTGTGTTGAATCGAGTCCAGCTTTTTCAGCAGAAAAATATGCGAAAGTAGCTTCTAATCCAGCAAGTGATAAGGAAATAAATAATTGTAAAACAAATAGAACTGAATTAGAGCCAGTAAAGGCAGCCCAACGAGAAATTGCCTTCTTATGAAATTGCCGTTTTTCATTCGGTAATGATTCTTTCAAAAGAAGCAAGACTAAAAAGAAAGTGATTATGGAAGAGAAACCTGCTATAAAAAAAGGCAAATTTAAATTTGTCTTAGAAAAAATTCCACCGATGGCAGGTCCGAAAATAAAGCCAAGGCCCACAGCAGCACCAATCATCCCCATTCCTTTACTACGATTTTCAGGCGAGGTAACATCGGCCACATAAGCTGTTACAGTCGGCATGTTAGCTGCTGATAGAAGCCCCCCGACAATTCTTGCTAAAAAAAGCATCCAAAGTTTGGTTGATATAGCCATAAGGAAGAAAGATAAGGCAAGTCCGCTTATCCCTATCATAATTACTGGCTTCCGCCCGATTTTGTCTGAAACTTTTCCCCATAAAGGAGAAAAGATGAATTGCATTAATGAATAAACGGCCATTAAAAGACCAAGCTCAGTCGCATCTGCACCAAGTTTTTCTGCATAAAATGGTATGACTGGAATAATAATTCCGAAACCAACCATGACAAGAAACATCACAAGAAAAAGGACTGGTAAAGCTTTTTTTTGCTCCATAAGTTTTTCTCTCCTACAAGGATCATAGTTGCAAAATTATTGTACCATATTTTGTATAAAAGAAGGAAAGAGTAGCGCAATTAAATCAGCTGTAATGAAAACGGGACTGTTAAATTCACAGCCCCGAAATGTTATCACATTATCAGCAAAAATCCTTCTATTGATTAGAGTTTATTATATTTTGTTCAGTTGTTGTTGTTTTTCCACTGTTATTTACAAAAGATATACAAACAAGTGCGAGAATCATGCTCAATGTCGCGCTGTAAAATAAAAAGGTATAGTCATTCGTTAAGTCGATAATTTGTCCGAATAATGGCGGTCCTGTAATTGCAGCTAAAGAGGAAACTAAGTAATATAGTCCTGTTCTAGTTCCGATGCTATGCTCATTTCCGGTAGACACGATAAATGGATAAGAATTAATATTAATACAAGACCAAAAGATGCCCCCAATTAAGAGAATAATCCGTAATAATAAAACCGAACTGACGAAGCTTAAAGCGAAAAATGTTAAAGCCAATCCGACAACTCCAATAGATATTATTCGTTTTTTGCCGAATTTAGCTCCAAGCCAGCCACTAGGGATGGCAAATAAGACGAAGGTTAAGGAAAAAAACGCTAGAGAAAATGTTGCTTCATGTTCCGCCATTCCTATTTTATTCACTCCGTATAAAGTAAAAAGAGCCTCCATACCTTGGTAAGAAACGAACCAGAAGAAAATCGCTAATAGAATAAAAACGGTTGGTCTATTTAATTCTTCTTTGTAATTTATTTTCGGTTTCACATGTGCTTTGTATTCAATCGTATCACGCTTTTCTTTAATTGTTTTTAATAAAATAATTAAGGAAATGAAAATAATGGCGCTTGCTAAAAAGAAGGGTAATGAATGATTTAATTTATACAAAGTCCCCCCTACACCAAAGGCTATAATTGCTCCAACTCCACCCATAAAATTGATAATTCCATTTGCTTTTGTTCGTTGTTTTTCAGGTGTGATATCTGGCATTAAAGCAATAGTGGGTGAACGGAAAATAGCCATCGATAAGTTAAGTGCAATCATAAAAATTAGTAAAGTCGCAAGAGACGTATGTAACGGTACAAGTGCAACAAAAATGGCTGCAATCGGCATTCCGAATATTAAATATGGCATCCGCTTTCCAAAGCGTGTATTCGTTTTGTCACTTCGATTACCAATATAAGGCTGTAAAAATAGGGCGATGTAATTATCAATGGTCATTAAAAAACCGATCAATGCAGCACTGCCAATGAATTTGTTGAGAAATAGAGGTACAAACGCATTGTACAATCCCCAAGTGATACTAATACTAAAAAATCCAAATCCTAATAGCCATGTTTTTTTCAAATTTCCCCACCCCGTCCTTTATCCAATTTTATACCTTCATTTTAAACGATTACTATTTTGTTTGAAAGATAAATATTGTAAAACTGTTATAAATTTTTTAAAGAAAACTTGACGACTTGAATTAGGCAGTGATAAAAAATCATTCATTTCTGACGATAAAAAAAGAACCCTTTGATAAAAAGGATTCTTTACAATATTGGTGATAGTAATCTGGAGATTGATTCTTTAAAGCGGATAATAATCGGCCTTTGTAAATATTGTTCATATGTTAGTTCCCGTGAAACCTCCATATCCTTTTCAAATACTTCTACTAATTTTTCAGCCGTTGGCCCATCATACATGAAGGCATTTACTTCAAAGTTCAAGCGAAAACTACGAACGTCAATATTAGCTGTACCAACGGATGCCGCATTTTTGTCTACAACGATCATTTTTGCATGGACAAAGCCATTGTCATAAATGAATACCTTTGCCCCTACTTTTAATAATTCACCAATATACGACATAGTTGCCCAATAAACAAACATATGGTCTGGTTTATTCGGAATCATTATTTGTACATCAATTCCTGATAATGCCGCAATCCTTAAAGCATCTAAAATGCTCGCGTCGGGAATAAAATAAGGTGTTTGGATAAGTATCGATTTTTTAGCGGAAGTGATCATCTTAATATAGCCATTTTTTATATGTTCCGCCTCAGAGTCAGGACCGCTAGTGACAATTTGAATTGGAATTTTTCCTGAATGGAAAGTTTTAGGAAAATATTTTTCTTCATAATATATATCATGACGGTTAGAAGCTTGATTCCAATCTAAAATAAAGCGAATTTGTATGGCGTGAACAGCGTTTCCTTGTATCCGTAAATGGGTGTCTCGCCAATAACCAAATTTCTTATTTAAACCTAAATATTCATCACCAACGTTAAAACCGCCAACATACCCGATTTTTCCATCTATTATCACTAGTTTCCGGTGATTACGAAAATTTACTCGTAAATTAATAAATGGAATTTTGGAAGGGAAGAACACCTCTACCATTCCGCCTGCCTTTATTAACTTATTAAAAGAACGTTTCCGAATTCTCCTTGATCCCATTTCATCATAAAGAATCCGTACTGTTACACCTTGTTTTGCTTTTTCTGTTAAAAGATCAATCAGTTTCTTCCCCATTTCATCATCACGAAAAATGTAGTATTGCATATGAATATGGTCTTTAGCTTCTCTAATATCATGGAATAAGCGGTTAAATTTATCTCGCCCATCGGTAAAAATATCAATCTCATTATCCTGTGTTAATAATGCATTATTGCTTGTTAATGATAAATAAATAAGATCGCGGTGAATTTCTGCTTCACGTGTTCTGAGCGGCAACTTATTTTGAGCTAATAAATTTGTCTGTTCCTCAATTAATTGGTTAACACCAATTTTTTTATAATCTTCCCAGAAGAATAATCGCTTCTTCGTTAAGTTTTGTCCGAAAATTAAGTATAAGATAAAACCGACGAGAGGGATTAAAAATAAGACTAATATCCATGCCCACGTTGCACTCGGGTCCCGTCTCTCTAAAAAGATGACAGCACCTGCCATAAAGAAGTTTAAAATGAAAATGGATGTAACTAATATAGTGATAAAATTCATGTAATCCCCCCTAGAAAAATCAAACAAACAGTTGTTACAGAAAAAGTATGTATATTACTATTATATCTTACATTAATAGGATGTAACAGTATGATCAAAATGTGTGAAAACAACCATGAATTAATGAAATAATAGTAATAATCTATCAATTGATGCTTTTATGTTTATCTTATGACCATGTGGGTATATAGTAGAAGGAAATATAAAATGATTGTCATAATTTATCGGATGACGACATAATATGTAACATCGAGTAAAAGGATATCATCTGACCTTTTTAAAGGAATGAAAAATACAACTAAAAGTATAATGTAACGTTTTATCCCACTACGGGTGGATTATGGAAACGGCATGTTTATCTAATTAGCATAACCACTTTTCGATAATCTTAAAGTAGCAGGTGTTACTAATCAATTAACTCAATCTAGTCTTTTAGGACTATGTTACCAGTTCTTTTTACTGAACAAATATTGTTCTTTTAGCAAATTTCAAAAAATATGTTTCACTAGTATGTCATATTTGATATAATAGAATCAACTATTATATAACAGGCTATTCGTTCGCTATTTAGTGCGTTTTATTGTGTATCTAGTTTTTTGGGGGTGAGTTTTTGGGATCTTTAATGAATGAAATTTTGGCGTTGGAACAGGGGGATAACAATCTCTCACAACAAACATATGATATTTTTGCGAGAACTTTCAACCGATTAATTACGAAAATAACACCTAATGGTATTTTCTCCTATGTTTCGACAAATAGTGAAGCAATTGTCGGGTATAGTCCACAAGACCTATTAGGGAGGAAATTTACGACATTTTTACACACAAAAGACCGGAATTTTATTCAAAAAAAATGCGAAGAAATACAACATTTGAACGATGATAATCTTTTTACTAATACATTTCGGCTCCGGAAAAAAGATGGGTCTTATATTTGGATAGAGTCCACGATGGCATTCATTTATAAGCAAGATAGTGTAGATCCAGTAGAAATTGTAAATATTATTCGTGAAGTGCCAGTAGAGCATGATGAATTATTTCGGAATTTTAAATTATCGGTAGTTGGAGAATTAGCTGCAGGGATTGCTCATGAAATACGAAACCCGCTAACATCATTAAAAGGTTTTATTCAGTTAATGAAGTCTGATCGGAATATGAACGAACAATACTTGCAAATTATGGAATATGAAATCGATCGAATCGAATCGATTGCAAAGGAGTTTATGTACTTAGCAAGACCAACGGATACAAATTATCAAAAAAACAGTTTACAAACGATTTTCGAAAGCTGTATGAGTTTATTGGAAGGGGAAGCCTTTCAAAGTCGGGTAACAATTATTCGGAAATTTTTTAAGGAAGATGTTTTCGTTTTATGTGATGATCAAAAAATTAAGCAAGTAATGATTAATCTGTTGAAAAATGCGTTGGAGTCCATGGATCAACCAGGGTCTATAACGATTTGTATAGAAAAAAGAGATAATAAAGGGTGTATCTCGATAAAAGATGAAGGGTGTGGGATTCCAGAAGAATTTTTACATAAAATTGGTCAGCCGTTTTTCACGACGAAACAAAATGGGAACGGTCTCGGGCTGATGATATGTTATAAAATTATTGAGGAACATAATGGGGATATTATTGTTCATAGTAAAAAAGGAATGGGCACAACTTTTACGATTACACTTCCGCTTGCAGCATCGGAATAATGGAGCCTCCGCTTGGGGCGGAGGCTTAGCCATATTTATTTAGTTGTAATTAAAATTGTTGTCCACCAGAAAGTTGTTGTTGAGCCATTTGCACAAGGCGTTTTGTGATTTCTCCTCCAACAGAACCGTTAGCACGAGAAGTTGTTTCAGCACCTAAGTTTACGCCAAACTCTTGTGCAATTTCGTATTTCATTTGATCAAGTGCTTCTTGAGCTCCAGCTACTAATAATTGGTTTGAGGAATTGCTTCTGTTTGATGCCATGATGTAATCTCCTCCTGAAATTTTTTTAATTTTGGTTGGGTTAGCTGGAATCACACCAGCAAGCATTACAATCATGCTGCCATTTTCTTGGCTTAACCCAATGATGAAATAAATGTAATCAATAAAGGAAGATGAAATAAATTATCTCTTGTTGATTACATTTCTTATTGTGTTAAAAATACAAATTTCTATACGAAAAAATTTCGGGAAAATATTTCCTTTTTAATCGCTTCTCAATATAATGCTACTTACTTGCCAATAGTGTATTGCATATAGACTATTTAATATGAAATTTTGTGAGACAAAGATTGGTTCGGGGATAATTAAAGGAAATGTTGAAAAACTAATAGCAAATTTCATTGCATTTTATTGGAGCTAAGGAGCGATTATTTATGGGAATCTGCCCATTTTGTAACGGTCTGCAAACGGAGAAAGTGTTTTGTTCAAATTGTTCCAGGGCTATGGAAGATTTAGGGAAAATTAGTGATTACTTTGATGATTATAGTCCATATATGGAGACGGAGTTGTTGCGTTTAGAGGATGGATATAGTAACAATTTTTTAAATAATGAGTGTGTGCATCTTTTTCATTGTTATCAATGTGGTAATGAACAGACGAAACGAATAAAGGAATAGTAAAAGGGAGCTGTTAATTAACAGCTCCCGTTATTATTACTCATTATTAGGACGAATACGTTGTTCTGTTTCTGCATCGAAGAAGTGAACTTTGTTCATATCAAATGCAAGTTGAACGGTGTCACCAGCTTTTACTTCTGATCGAGAGTCAACACGTGCAACGAAATCATGATTATTAAGTGAAGAATAAAGCATTAATTCTGCACCAAGTAGCTCAGCAACTTCTATTTTAACGTTAACAATTGCATTAGGGAAAGATTCTAAAAATACAGGTTCGTCATGAATTTGCTCTGGACGAATACCGAAGATTATTTCTTTACCAACATAACCTTGGCTACGTAACACTTTCATTTTACCTTCTGGAACTTGAAGTTTATGTTCTCCAATTAAAAGTTGACCGTCTTCAAGTTTTCCAGAGAAGAAGTTCATTGCAGGAGAACCGATAAATCCACCAACGAATACGTTTTCTGGTTTTTCATAAACTTCTTTCGGTGAACCAACTTGTTGAATGACCCCGTCTTTCATAACAACAAGACGTGTAGCCATTGTCATCGCTTCTGTTTGGTCATGGGTTACGTAAATAGTTGTTGTTTGTAGTCTTTGGTGAAGCTTTGCAATTTCTGAACGCATTTGTACACGAAGTTTAGCATCTAAGTTTGATAGTGGTTCGTCCATTAAGAATACTTTTGCATCCCGAACAATAGCACGTCCTAAAGCAACACGTTGACGTTGTCCACCAGATAATGCTTTCGGTTTACGATCTAAGTACTCTTCTAGTCCTAGAATTTTTGCAGCATCTCTAACACGTTTATCAATATCAGCTTTCGGGAATTTACGTAATTTTAACCCGAATGCCATGTTATCATATACTGTCATATGCGGATATAGGGCATAGTTTTGGAATACCATCGCAATGTCCCGGTCTTTAGGCGGTACATCATTTACACGTTTTCCATCAATAAATAAATCACCTTTGGAAATTTCTTCAAGACCTGCAACCATCCGTAAAGTCGTTGATTTACCACAACCAGATGGTCCTACGAATACGATGAATTCCCGGTCTTTAATATGAAGGTTAAAATCAGTTACAGCAGTTACTTTATTGTCATATACTTTATAAATGTGATCAAGTTTTAATTCAGCCATTTTATTATCCTCCTATGAAAACGATTTCTACATGTTTTATTTTAATGAAAATGGTTTCATTTAGTAATGGGCAAGGTGCACAAAAATCAAAGACTATTTTTCGTCAGTTTGTGCAAAATGTTCATTGTTTGAAAAAAACTCACCGAATAAGCAAATAAAGTATATACATAATGCCCCATTAAAAGATTTAATATCAATTGAAGAAGATTCCACAAATTTATCAATCCGGTATTGCAAACTATTTCTATGCATGTATAATTTTTTAGCCGTTAAACTAGTGTTAGAGTTATTTTCTAAATATAACTTGATCATTGCTAATAATTCATCATCATATTGAAAAATGTCTACCCATTCTGCTTTCATCGTATTAAGTAATTCCTTAGAATTAGCAGTTAAGAGATAGAAGGGAAAAGTAGTTTCAAAAGTAAAAATTCGCTCGCTGCGGGAAAATGGACGGGACTCATGAAAATATTGTTGTTCTCTATGAAAGTGATTTTTTAAATGGTAATTAACCGAAAAAAATCTGCCGACATAAAAATAAACTTCAAAATAAAAATCAGAAATAATGGCTTCGGAAAAGGATTGGAAATCATCCTTTGTTAAACAATCAATAGCCTCTTCTTCAATAATGACGCCATTTTGTTCATTTAGCCAAATAATAATCATTGACTCTTGAAAATAAGAATTCACTGCTTCTAAAAAGTTTTCCCATATACCATCAAAATAAAAATGGGTGAAACGAACTCGCGAACTATCATTTTCTGGAAGTTGTCCGTTTCCTGTTAAGTAGTCATGCCATTTTTTTTGCGTCACTGTTTGATTTAGTGGGCTAGAAAACGCATCTTCTACTGGAATGAAAATGGTAGACAACAGTGTTAGCTCGCGTTCCGTTATTTTGTTTTTTGGAATAGCGAGATATTGGTTAGATTTTTCATCCAAAAAATAAAGTGTGTCTTTTTGCTTAATAAATGGTTTTGATAAAATTTCCGCTCCAGAAAAAATTTCGCAAATTTTATTAATCATTGTAACCTTCCTTTAGTAGTAATTTAATTATTATTAATGTATCATTTTTATTACTAGGAGCTCAATCCAATTTTCACGGAGGAATGGGTAAGGTATAATTTATTCTCCTTTTTTCGCATTAATGGGCACTCAATCATAATATTAGAATAACTATATCCTCGTTTCAGACGCTTCAGAGAAAAGGTTATAGGGTGAGTGCAAGTCAGATGTGTAGCTCGTTCAACTAACAACATCACTTTATGAAAATAGGTTATAATGGTAAGAAAGATAAAAGAGGTGCAAATGATGGAGTATTCACAGGACTTGAAAAATAGATTGAAAAGAATTGAAGGGCAAATTCGCGGTTGCCTGCGGATGATGGAAGAAGGAAAAGATTGTAAGGAAGTTGTTACACAATTGAGTGCAGTTAGATCTGCCATCGATCGATCTATCGGTGTAGTAGTAGCAAAAAATTTACAACACTGTATTATTGAAGCATCTAATAATGGGGAGAACTCCGAAGAAGCCATTCAAGAAGCAATTGATATGTTAGTAAAAAGCAGATAAGAGGAGAAATGTCTGCTAAAAAGGGCGATCCCATAGAATAGAATAAAATAATATTCAGCTATGGGACAGCCCCTACTATTGAAATTTTGCTAAAGCTAAAAATAGTTGACATAGATGGTTCAGTCTTTTTTCTTCTATCTTTTCTTCATCAAAACTCATCGGTTTTGCATTCACTTCGAAGATATATAATTCCCCTCTCTTAGTTTCACCAATATCAACCGAAAACTCACCAAAATAACCGAAGTGATCCGTTAACTGCTTGCCAATCTTATTTATTATGAAAGAAATATGCTTGTAAAGAGCAGTTGAGCCAACTTTATCAAATGATATTAGTTTCCCACCTCTTTGAACATGCGTAGTAATGTTATGATCTCCTGCAACACGCACCCCAATGCCGATTACTATATAACGATACAAATCGCTATGGGCAATAACACGAAAATCGTACCGCCTTCCTTTATGTTTTTTCGTATAAATCGCTTTTTGGGCCAAATATTGATCTTTAATGAATTGCTTATTATATGTTTGCCAAAAAGAGTGGAAACTGTGGAACTTTTTCACCTTTTCATACGTTTTTACGATAATTGTCCCGTCATCATGAAACTTTGCAATAAATATCCCTGATCCTCTAGCTTTTGAACGTGGTTTGAAATAAGCGGTTTTCCATTTTCTGCAAAATGCAGCTAATTCTTCTTTAGAGTAAATAGATATAGTTGGTGGCAAATATTTTTTCAACTCTCTATCTGTACGAAAAATTAAGTGTGTGGCGAATTTATTTAAAAAGTGTGGGTTGAAAAAAGGGATGTTTTTGCTTTTTATATGTTGTAGTACTTGATGAAATTTTCTCGTTTGTTCAATTTGCCGGTTATTGATTCGATTGTAAATGATATCGGGTATGGGAAAACTAGCAGGAATCCAATTATTTTTTTGATGATTGTATAGTAATCCAGCAATTTTCTCCTCTCCGATTAATTGGTCAAAAGAAAAAATCACCGGTATGCATTTGTTTTTAATTAATTTTTTTGCTATAGAAGAAACAAATTTTTTGTTGCCGAAAAATTTCCCTTCTAGTTGGTGGACCATAATTCCGACTATTGGGCCGACTTTGTTACCTTTTTGATGAACTTTATAGGTTAAACATGGGTTCGAATTTTTTTCCCAGGGGATAGGGAGTGTATTTGCCCCAAAAGTTAATTGTAGGTTTTGATTGGAATGGCTCCACATTTCCGTTTTTTTATTGTAATACAAAATCATGGAAATATTTCTCTGGTCGGATAATAACGTCATTAGCTAAATAGATGCCATACTCTAATACGTAGTTGCGAGATAATTGTTCAATGTTCTTTAATTTTGGATGAGAAAATATGGATCTTCCTGGTTTTGAATTTGCTTCAAACATCCATAGTTTCCCATTTTCGTCCATTCCTAAATCAAAACCAATTTCGCATAAAATTCCGTCCATCTTTTTCTCTAAATGCTCACTTAGTAAAATGGCTGCTGTTTTTAATTTCTGTAATTGTTCTTTGCGTTCTTGTTCAACTGGAAATATTTCATCTAATGATTTCACTTCTCCACCCGCAATTAAATGAGTTGTTGCACTACCTAACCCTGCCACTTTTCCAGCAATCGCTGAAACTCGCCATTTGCCATGTTTATCTTTATTAGTATGAATGCGAAAATCGGCAACACTTTCTCCTAATTTCCATAATGGTATTCCTCGTTGAATAATATAGTCACTAATAGTAATTTTGGATAATAAATATTTCCAAAGGCTTTGTACAGAAGGAAATTTTAATAATCTCGTCTTCTCAAGTTCGCGGAATCTTACGAAAAACCTTCCTTTAATAACTTTAATTTGGTAAATTCCTTTACCTAAACTACCGTTTCTTGGCTTAACATATAGGTAGTGATGATTCTCGATTAACTCGAGAAATTGTTTTTTGGATTCTAACGGAAATGTGTCTGGTAAAAGCGGTTTTACATCAATTGATTGGGATAATTTTTGATAAACATCGAGCTTATCAAAAAATCCTGGATTGAACCAAGGTATTTTATATTCTTTCTCTATTTTTTCCTTCAGCTGTTTCATTTGCTTCAAATTTTCTATTTTTCGATTTGGTAATCGATCATAAATGACGTTTGGAAGCGGGATGGTCAGTTGCTGCCACTTACTATCAAAGTAAAAAAAGCCATTTACGGTGCCTTTTTCCCATTCTATATGTTGAATGCCAAATACGATTGGTAAAACACCAATTGCTTCATAGTCTTTAAAGTACTTTGAAAAGTTATAGGAACGATTTCCAATTGGTACTTGCGGAAATTTCGTAAAACCAGCTGTAAAAATACCGATAATTGGGCCGATGAATAAGTTTTTTTCATGTTCTACTAAATGGAGCTTTAATGGAATAGATGGAACATTTAATTGGTTGGCAAGTGATTTACTAATAGCGATCGTTTGTTTTTTTGTCTTATGTGGTAAAATCGTTGCTTCCATCCGATATGAACCAAATGTAACTGAGTTAAGCTCGGGAAATTGCAAGTTCTTTGGATAGTAAAGAATTGCTTGTTCATGATCAAATAGTTCTATTCGATATGCTTTTTTCTTCACAGTTTTCCTGACCTCCTGAAGACAAAGTGAGTAAGTGGTTTCCGTACTGGAATGGTGCATCATAAAGTTTGTCTTTCATTTCTGGATATAAATGGAATAAAACGTTTCTCCCTGGTTTAGAGTTTATTTCTAATATCCAGATGGCCCCCTTTTGATCGATAGATATATCGATTCCTATTTCAAAAAATGGGTGAAAAATAGTTTCTAACATGGATGGCAGGCTTTGAATTAATTCCTGAATTTCTGTTGCAATAAACGTTGCCCTTTCCTTTTGAAAGGTGGCTAACCACTTTTCGAATGGTAAACAAACTCCGCCACTAGCTAAATTTGAAATCGGGTAATTTCCTTTTCCCATACGGATTCCTTTTCCGCGTTCCACCCAGTTTCCCTTTCCATCCTTCTGTAAAAATACGCGTATATCATAAGGCCGCTTTTCGGTCGTTTGTAGCTTTAAAAATGGTTGAAAGAGATATTTATGAAGAGAAATCATTTTACTGATTAATTTTTCTGTTTGACTAATTGTTAATGTCTTTTCAATCAGCTGATTATTTTTTACTGTTTTAATCTGAATACCGTCCAATGCTTTTTGTAGTACGTATATTCCTCTTCCTTGTGAACCGAATACAGGTTTTAAAATGATTGGATAATCGATCGATAACTGCTTAAGAACTTGGCTTGCAGAAATTACTTGTTTCGTTGGTGGCAAGTAAGGAGCTAATAGCTGATTATGTTTCAAACAATCGTACATGATAAATTTATTCGGTAACCCATAGCCAAGGAAACATGCATCCTTCCGCTGTTTCAACCAGTTGATAATGGGAGAATACCTTTTCATCTCCTGTTCATTCTTATAAAAACATCGATCATACAAAATATTTGGTAGTGGAAATTCCGATTCCTTCCAATCGTTATTTGTTGAATCAAATACGTATCCATTGATTGTACTTTTGTTAGGCAAAATATCTTTTGGTGAAAATACATGACAAATAAATTGATGGAATGGTGCTCGTTTGCCCAATTCAGTAATATATTCTTTTTCTGCATCGCGATCCATCGTAATTATTCCGAATGTGTGCATTTACAACTCTCCTTCATTATCTTTGTTCCTTTATATTCGGCAAATAACCCAATTGCTTTTGCTGAAGGACGAATGCTAGTTGAAAGTTTTTCTTCGTTCTTCGTTGGTTTACTATTTATTTCGATTAATTTCACTTTACCATCCGAAGAGACGCCAATATCGACACCTAATTCACAAAATTGGTCTGTGAGTTGCTCGTTTAAATGGTATGCGATAGAAAGTGTTAATTCTTTCATTAATGAAAAAATCGTATTTGCCTGCGGAGTCCCGAATACTTTTAGCAATAAAGAATACGGTGACATTTTTTTTCCGCCTTGTGCTAAGTTAGTAATATATTTACCTTTCTCTGAAAGTCTGGCTACAATGGAAGTAATTTGCCATTTTTCATCCGTTATTTTATTTGTTAACACTCGAAAATCAATATATTGCTCATCCAGTTGAATCAGCTTTATTTCTTCTTGGACAATATAGTCGTTCGGATTTATTTTTGATTGTAAATACTCCCATAACTTGTTAAAATCATTAGTTTCATAAATGGTATTTTCAGGCGTTTCTATGATCATAGAGTGATTTCTTTTTGTAACACGAAAAATGCCCACTCCTTTACTTCCAAAAATTGGTTTAAGAAACACCGTACTATATTGATGGAAGAAAGTAGCTAGTTGCTGAGAAGTTAGCTGTTCACCGTCTAGTAAATATCGCTTTAATGTTCCAGTATTATTGAAAAAATGGTACATATCCCATTTGGATATATAAACGGTATTAAATAATGGCAAATCCTTTTCCTTTAGTTCTTGTAAGACGTGTTTGTATTGTTTGGAATACATAATATTACGGGAATGGATCCGATTATAAAGAAAATGAGGCTTTGGTAATGAAACTTTTTCCCATGTTGTTCCGTTGAAAAAATAACCGTCATATTTGGTTTTTTTGATCGAACTCCACGGATAAACAAAAACTGGTATTGCCTTTTCTTGAAGAAACATCATTAACTCTTGACTAAACTTTTCAATTGTAGGAAATGGGTAGTTGCCATCTTTTCTAATATCTGTTACTACTCCTATAATTGGGCCAAGAATAAGCTCGGAAGTACTAGAACAATAATGACAAGATATTGTTTGTATCGTAACCGGTAATTTTAAGTCGATAAGTACAGAAGGGTGACATAATAGTCGATGATCAGATGACTCGACAAACTTCAAAGCGATACATCTCTTTTCATTGCCGCATTTCATCATTACCTTTTGGATATTTTCAGAAAATAGTTTGTTAAATTTCTTCGGTACTATGAGATAATTAGTTTGAATGTTAGAGCTGGTCACTAACAATAGTGGTTGATGAACAGAATTGGACATACTATTTGCTCCCAACTAAGTGTAAAGTTATAATTTATCAATATAGAATTACTGGTTAGTTAATTTTCACCATGTTTGTTGCAAAGTAATTTCTACATCATATGTGTGTTTGCCTAGTTCCGTGCATAACAATATGATGGAATAAAAATGTGAAAGGTAGACAATAATGAATAGTATTTTAATAATTATTTCTATGGCTGTAATCGGGGCAATTATTGGCGGTGTAACGAATTCATTAGCAATCAAAATGTTATTTCGTCCATATGAAGCTATATATATACGTCATTGGCGAGTGCCATTTACCCCAGGGTTAATTCCAAAACGAAGGAATGAATTAGCAAAGCAATTAGGCTTACTTGTTATTAATCATCTTGTTACACCGGAAACTGTAAAAAGTAAATTGTTAGAAGGAAGTATTCATGAGGAAATTGTAAAATTTCTACAAGGAAAAATATATGGGTGGCTACAATCGGAACAGACAGTTAGGGATGTTTTACAATCACTCGGCCTCTCCAATGTAGAAGAGAATGTCCATTCGAAGTTGGACGTATATGTATCCAATAAAGTTTCCGAATGGTTTGCAGAGCATCGTGACAAAACATTAGACAATCTCATACCAGAAAGATATTGGCTCCAATTAGAAGAAAAAGTCCCGAGTTTGGCAACTTACTTGTTACAAAAAATACAGGCTTATTTTGCTAGTGAAGAGGCGAAAAATTTCATTCAGCAACAACTAGATGAAACATTGCTGAAAAAAGGGTTGTTTGGCGGAATGGTACAAATGGTCCTCGGTAACCGTCCAGTAGCCGATAAAATTCAACAGGAATTAGTGAAAATGTTAGCAAAGCCACAAATCCACGATCTATTGGAAAATTTGTTAACTGCTGAAGTGGATAGTTTAAAACAACAACCTTTAGCTAATTTTACGAAGGGTAAGGAAAATAACTGGGTTCAACAAATCAAGGAACTGCTGTTATCGTTTTTATCTTTAAATAATGTCTTTGAATTACCGATAAAAGTAGTAACTGCTCCTTTTGCTGATACGGTTGTCCATTCATTTGTCCCAGAAATGGTACGAATGGCGAGTAAAGAAGTAGTTAATCATGTAGACTCGATCATGACGAAACTACAAATTAACGAGATGGTTGAAAAACAAGTGGAATCTTTTTCAACAGAAAGATTAGAGGAAATGGTATTAGCAATTAGTCGCAGAGAGTTGAAAATGATAACGTATTTAGGTGGATACTTAGGTGGAATCATTGGGCTCGTACAAGGAATTATCGTAGTAATTATGAACGGTTAATGAATCGAAATTTTTAGCTGATTCCGTTTTTAAGTTAATAAAAATAATTCACTGCCTCGCATTCCATTTCATATTTTGTTATAGTGTAAAGGCAATGGATAAAAACGGTAGTGGAATCGATTTTTGCAAATATAGACGATAAGAAACTTTTCATAGTGAGAATCTTCCTATATTCCGTTGTTAAAAAGATAATTGGAGGGATTCTAAATGGCAGAAAACATAATGGATAGTGCATTAGTATTAGAAAAGGCAGTTCGTGAAAGTGATGAGTTCACACAATTGAAAGCTCGTTATCAACAGTTATATGCTGATGATTCAGCACGTCAAATGTTCGATAATTTCCGCAATGTTCAAATGAAATTAGAAGAAAAACGGATGATGGGTGAACCAATTCCTGATGATGAAGTTCAATATGCACAGCAACTAGTGGCAGTCATTCAACAAAATGAAAAAATCGTTGCTTTAATGGAAGCTGAACAGCGTATGAGCATGGTTATTGGTGAAATTAATAAAGTTGTCATGAAACCGTTAGAAGAATTGTATAACAATATGAAATAAGTAATGACTTGAGCTGCAAAAACTGCAGCTCTTTTTTTATCCTTTTGTTCTATATCCAGTTAATTTTACATAGTAGTTTTATTAGGATGACATCTTTAGAATTGCGAAGGAGGAGCACATATGGTACATCGTCTGCTCTCAATGAATATTGATGGTACGATTTTACAAAGAAATGGCCGTCTGCATAAATCGGTGAAAGAAGCAATTGATTATGTCCAAAATAAGGGAGTATATGTTACTTTAGTCACATCAAGAAATTTTATTTTCGCTAAACGGATTGCAAAAGCATTAAAACTAAAGTCATTAATTATTGCCCATCATGGGGCCTTTATAGCCTCCTCAGTGGATCAAGCCATTTATGTGAAGCGAATTCCCGAAAACATCTTATTGGAACTCATACAATTCCTCGAAACCTTTTCTTGCCATATTCGCCTAGTCCATGAAAAATATTCAGTTAGTAACAAGCAAGTAGAACAACAAAGCCTTATCGGTAAGGCTGTAATCGATACAAACCGTTTTTCGATGTATCATCACCATTTTGTTAAAGATTTAAGTGAATATTTGGAGGAAGAATCAGTCCATCCAACCCATTTAGAAGTGGAGTTTTCAAGTGAAAGTGCAGCATTAGATGCTTTTGCCGCATTGAAGGCTATGTATTACGAAATCGATCCATACTTATATAAAAATCAATTAATCATTTTGCCGAATGGCGTATCGAAACTTGCTGGGTTAATGTATGTAGGTGATTATTTACAAATAACATTAAAACAAATGGTTGCTATCGGCAGCGGGTTAGATGATATAGATATACTGGAAGCAGTTCCTATCGGGGTTGCGATGGGTAATGCACCTAATGAAGTAAAACAGGCAGCAGATTGGATTACTAGAACTAATACGGAACATGGAGTTGCGTATATGGTTAAAGAGCATTTCCGCAAACAACAGCCAATTGCCTTTTTAGAAAAAATCAATAGTTTAAAAGAAAAATAAAGATTTAAAGCACGATAAGGATAGCATGAAGGAACTAACTAAAAAGAAAAGTATAGTTAAGGGAATAGCAATCCAGAAACAAGGTTTCGCCTGAATGTTAAAAACCCAAGAATGTAGTTATAACAACCATTCTTGGGTTTAAAATTTCATACGGCGAATCCACGAATTCGACCTTTGGGATCATTATGTTGACTCAAAAAGCACGATGATTAAACATGAAAAAGAATTAAACGCCCATCTGGTGAAACTAATCGATGAGTTTTATCAATTAATTGTTTTTCTGCTAGAAATTTTTCCCCAAGCTCTTTTGCATCTGTATCAGTAATTGCTTCAATTGCCTCATCAACTAATTTATCCCCGCTACTTTCAAACACAGTCAGACGATAAATGGCCATAATACTTCCCCCTTTGGCTGTTAAAACTTCTTCCTCTCTCAAAACTTTCACTTTGATTGCCCTATATACAATTATATAACTCCAATTTTTATAGTTCCAATAAAAACTACGTTCCGACAAAAATATAATACAATTTTTTAGTTTAATGAAAAATTTGCTGACTGTTAAGTGGAGGTTCGTTCAATTTCGTTCATTTTTTAACAAAATTATTCATGAATAAAAATATAAATTTCTTATCTTTCGTTTATTCCCTTCTTTTCTTAAATTATATCAAGTATAATTTGCTTATGGAAAAAAATGAAACTTTTTTCTTTGATAGTCGTAAATTTGTTATGTAAGGGAGGAGAAGAGTATGGTATTGAAATTAGAGCATGTCACAAAACGATTCGGGGACTTCACAGCAGTTAACGATTTATCCTTAACCATTCCCGAAAAAGAAATGTTTGGTTTCCTTGGTGCAAATGGCGCGGGGAAAACAACAACATTTCGAATGATTTTAGGGCTGTTAAGTCAAAGTGAAGGAAATATTACTTGGAATGGGGGGGGAATTGACTATTCCACAAGCCCACAAATCGGCTATTTACCTGAAGAACGCGGACTGTATCCGAAGTTAAAAGTAGTAGATCAACTAGTTTATTTAGCTAGATTGCGAAAAATGGATAAAAAGTCAGCGTTAAAAGAGTTAGATTACTGGTTGGAACGTTTTCGGGTACCAGAATATAAGAATAAAAAAGTAGAGGAACTTTCCAAAGGTAATCAACAAAAAATTCAATTTATTGCTGCGGTTATTCATAAACCTAGCTTATTAATATTGGATGAACCTTTTAGCGGACTTGATCCAATTAATGTTGAAATGTTAAAAGAAGCGGTCGTTGATTTGAAAAATTCTGGAACATCTATTGTCTTTTCTAGTCACCGAATGGAACATGTAGAAGAATTATGTGAACACTTATGCATACTACATAAAGGAAAGCCAGTAGTTGATGGTTCATTAAAAGATATAAAACGTTCATTTGGTAAAAAGAATTTAATTATTCACTCCGACTTCGACATTCATTTTTTAACTAATTTCCCAGGCGTAACGAAAGCAACAAAAACAGCAGAAGGTATGCAATTACAAATCGAAGGGGAATATGTAGCAGAAAAAATCCAAAAGGAATTAGCCGGTAAAGGTTTCATTCGGAAATTCGTTCTTGATGAGCCATCTCTGAACGATATTTTTATTGAGAAAGTAGGTGTGGATTATGAATAATTTTTGGATTGTACTTTCTCATACATATACGAGTAAAGTAAAAACAAAACAATTTATTATATCTACATTAATTACTTTAGGCCTTATTTTCGTGTTAGCGAATATAACAAATATTATTGATGCTTTTGAAGGTGACGGAGGTAATAAGGATAAAATTGCGGTGCTGGATGAAACTGGGCAATTGCTAACTCCATTTCAAAATATGGTTACGAATATAACAGAGGATATTGAAATTGTTCCTAATTCTAATGAGTCTGAATTAGAAAAAATGGTGTTAGACGGGGATTTGGATGCAATTGTCATCTTGCAATTAGACGAAAATGGGCTGCCAAAAGCTACCTATAAAGCAAAATCGTTAATGGATTATTCGTTGCCAGAGCAAATCAATCTTGCCCTTCAACAAGTAAGGATTGGCATCGTATCGGAGCAATTAAATTTATCTACAGACCAATTGCAATTGCTTAATGAACAAGCAGAAATGGAGCAGATTGCTATTGGGGAAAATGTAAAGTCTGAAGAAGAGATTAGTCAGGCTAGAGGATTAGTGTATATTTTACTATTCTTTATTTACTTTGCAGTAATTATGTATGCTAGTATGATTGCAACGGAAGTAGCTACAGAGAAGTCTTCAAGGGTAATGGAAATATTAATTTCTAGTGTTTCGCCAGTATCACAAATGTTTGGGAAAATAATTGGGGTGGCACTCGTCGGTCTTACCCAATTAGCCGTTTGGTTAGGTGTCGGTTATATCGCAATTAAGCAAAATTTAGATGAAATGACTGGTGGATTTTTCTCTGTCTTTGGCTTTGAAAATATTTCGCTTTCAACCATAATTTATGCACTCATCTTTTTCTTGCTTGGCTTCTTCTTATATGCTACTATGGCTGCCTTTTTAGGCTCAATTGTTAGTAGAATAGAGGATGTAAATCAGGCTGTTCAACCGATGATATGGTTAGTAGTTATTGGTTTTATGCTTGCTATGTTCGGTTTGTCTACACCTGATGCAACATACATTACGATTACTTCTTATATTCCAATATTTACACCTATGATTATGTTTATGCGAGTCGGCTTATTAGATCTTCCACTTTGGGAGCCACTACTAAGCATCGCATTAACGATTTTAACGATTGTATTGCTGGCAATCTTTGGTGCTCGGGTATATAAAGGTGGAGTATTAATGTATGGCAGTTCTAATGCGTTGAAGGATATTAAAAAAGCATTACAGTTATCAAAGAAAGAATAATATTTCTTGAATAGGCTGTCTGATAGGACGACTAACAAAGATGGTAGGAAGGTAAATGGCTACCGTCTTATGTTAGTACTACTTAGACAGCCTTTTTTATACTTGGAAAACGCCAGTTAGCAATGTATAATATTAACAAGAACATTCATTCGCTTATCATATTTGAAGTGTGAGGTGTCATGATTGAAGTCGATAAAATTTATCCACTGTGCAGATCTACATCTAGACAGTCCTTTTGTAGGTTTGAAATCTTTGCCAAAAAAAATATATGAATCAGTGAAACAATCTACTTTTCAATCCTTTCAAAAAATCATCGATTTAGCCATTGAAGAAAAAGTGGATTTCGTCATAATTGCGGGTGATATATATGATGGAGAAGACAGGAGTGTTCGCGCGCAATTGTTTTTTAAAAAAATGATGGAACGACTATTTGCCGTAAATATTCCTGCATTTATCGTCCATGGTAACCATGATCATTTAGGTGGTAAATGGATGAATATCGAACTACCGAGCAATGTTCATATTTTCCCTAGTCACGTAGAAAAAATTACCTATAGTACGAAAACGGATGTAAATGTATCCTTATATGGCTTTAGTTATAACAAAAAACATGTAGTGGAGAAAATAATTGATGATTATAAGAGAGAAGGGGAGGCGGATTTTCATATCGGACTTTTGCACGGACATGACTCGAATGACTTATCCCACTACGCTTATGCTCCGTTCACTGTTCCAGAATTACTTGGTAAGCACTTTAATTATTGGGCACTCGGACATGTTCATAAAACGAGAATATTGCATGAAGATCCTTATATTGTGTATCCAGGTAATATTCAAGGTCGGCATCGGAATGAGACAGGAGAAAAAGGCTGTTATATCGTACAAATGAATGAGTTCCAAACGAATATGCGTTTTATACATACTGCACCAATCATTTGGCATCAACTTTCCTTGCCTAGAGATAAATACGAACAGTTCGATGAATTATATACAGACTGTGTAAAAATTAAAACACAATATCGCAAAAATTCCCATACATTTATCGAATTAAAAATGAAAGAAAGCCAATTATCAGACAAACTAAAGAGTTTTGAATGGGATGAATTACTGACAGTCTTGCGAGAGGGCGAAGAATATGAAGTGAATTTTTCCTGGATATATTCGGTTATAGTCATTCCTAACAATAACGGATTACAAGTAGCGGATAGTCAATATTTTTTTCAGGAAATTGAGAGTATATTTGCCAATTTGAAAGATTGGCAGGAACCACTCAAACCACTTTACAATCACGCGCGTGCTAAAAAATATCTTACCAATTTTACGACGGAAGAGCAGCAAGAAATACTAGCAGATGCGAAGCAGTTGTTGTATGAGTATTTAAAAGGTTAAAGGGAGGGGGGAAGTAGTTGAATATTAAAGAAATTCATATATATGGTTACGGAAAGTTTGAAAACTATCATATAGATAACTTGCAACCTATTCAAGTAATTTATGGACAAAATGAGGCAGGCAAATCAACGATCATGTCTTTTATTCATAGTATTTTTTTTGGATTTCCAACAAAACAACAAAGTGAGCCACGTTACGAGCCGAAATTTCATTCGAAATATGGGGGACAATTAGTTATCGAGACAACTGATTTTGGTGTTGTTCGTATTGAACGAGTGAAAGGGAAAGCGACAGGAGATGTAACGGTTTTTTTACAAGATGGCTCTATTGGTGGAGAAGAATTGCTCCAAGAAATTTTACAACATATGGACCGTCAAACATATCAATCAATCTATTCATTTAATATTCATGGCTTACAACAAGTTCAAAAATTAAAAGGAGAAGACTTAAGTCGCTTCTTATTTTCAACAAGTGCCCTTGGCTCCGATCAAATAATGCAAACAGAAAGTAATATTACGAAAGAAATGGAACAATTATTTAGACCTAGCGGAACGAAGCCATTAATGAATATTCAATTAGAACAGTTGCGGGATAGTGATTTGAAATTTAATGAAGCAAAGGCAAAAATAGCTAACTATGAAATGTTATCATTGAAGGCTGAAAAAATAGCAAAAACAATAAAAAATTATGAAACGCAACTTGCAATGTTAGAAGGAGAACTTACGAAGAAACAAGCATGGAATCAAATATATCCATTAGTGATAGATAAAAGAGAGACAGAACAGCAAATACAATCTTTAGAGAAAGTTAAATTCCCTTTCAATGGGGTAAAGCGACTGGAACAATTACAATCTGCATCAATATTGATAGATAACCAACTCCCAGCTCTTATTAAACAAGAGGGAAATTTGAAAACCGAAATGGAAAAAATATATATTGACCGACAATTAAATAGCTACGCAGACGAACTTCAACTAATTATTGACGAACTTCCTTATTACCGTAAATCTGTCGAAGATGCTACAACGATAACAACAAAAATGAAGCAGTTAGAGACGGAATTGGAAATTAATCGAAAGAAGCTGCAATATTCGGAGTCTAATGAAAGCCTTCTGCAACTAGATTTAAGTTTTGCTAAAAAAGATATAGTAAAAAAACTAGAGTACAAGAAAAAACGTCTCGGAGAACAAAAGGAAGACTTGTTAGCCGAAGAACAATCCGTCCAAACAAAATTAGCGGAGACAGAGAAGTTTATTCACCAACTGAAAGAACAAGCGTTATCAGAACAGGAAAAACAGTTCTTAAAAGAAATGGTGAACGAACAGCAAGAAAAGCAAATAATTGATAATGAATGGCGTTGGATAAAAGAGCAATTATCCCATTTAGAAAAGTCTAACCAAAAAAGTAATTTAGTGAAACATCGAAATATTTTTATGCTAAGTATAGCACTACTTACTGTTGCAACACTCGCTTTACTAGTAATGCAACAATGGGATATAGCCACTGGAGTCGTAATTCCATTACTATTAATGATAGTAATTTACTTATTTTCCAATAAACAGGAAAAACAGTTTCAAATTATTTACCAATCTTTAAAAGAAAAAGAGAGTAAGTTGAGAGGAAAATTAGACAAGTTTTCCAGAAGCGAATCGAAAGCACTCGATGCAGAAGAAAAACTGCATAAAAATACGACAAACGAAAAACAAATAGAGCTAGAAATGATTCGACTTCATCAATTGGAAGAGCAATTTGAACATATTATTCAACAATACGAAAATTGGGAAAGTGAATGGAAGAACAATGAACTGAAACTAATAGAACTAGGCAAAGAATATTTCATTTCAGAACACTTAGCAACTAATCATTTACTGGAGTGTTTTGAGTTATTAGAAAGTATGCAAAAGATTTTAATACAGTTGAACCAATTAACAGATGAACGGAATGCGATAAAAGGAAAAATAGAAAAGAAGGAAATGAAATTGGCAAAGTTAACGGAGAATATCCGAGTAACTGGTTCAACATATGAAGAAAGAGTCATTTTTATTAAGCAGATGCTTGTGGAACAAATGGACCGTCACCGTAAAAGGGAAGAAAAACAAGCAAAGTGGAGAGAAGTACAACAACAAATTACGACATTGGAAATTGAGAAAAACAGTATTGAAAACCAAATGAATCAACTTTTTAATGAGGCTGACGCAGAAAATAAAGATTTGTTTTTACAAAAAGCAGAACAACGAAATCAACTGGAACAGTTAAAAAATCATCTGAAATTACTCGAGCAACAATTACAGCGAACACCATATAAGCTTAATATAAATGAAGATTTACCGTATTTTTCGGAAAAGGAGTTACAATCGATTGAAGCGGATATTGGTAAAATGAAAGGTGAGATAGAACAACTACAAAAAGATTTACTGTCTATCCAACATGAGTTGAAAATAATCGAGGAAAGTGGTTTGTACACCGACCTACTACATCAATTTTATGAAAAAAAATACGAATTCAATGTTCAAGCAAAACAGTGGGCTAGCTTAAGCATTGCGAAGTATGTTCTCCAAAAAAGTTTGGCAAAATATAAAACAGAAAAAATGCCAAGGGTTTTGCAACGAGCGTCTAAATATTTTACACTAATTACTAATGGACGATATAGTAATATTTTTATAGACTCAAATAGAGATACTCTTTATGTTGAGCAATCTAATGGAAAAATTTATACACCAGAAGAATTAAGTCAAGCAACTGGTGAACAGTTATATATAAGTCTCCGTTTCGCATTAGCTAATTCTATTAGTGAAACGGAAAACTATCCATTAATCATTGACGATGGATTTGTTCATTTTGATCAAAAAAGGCTGGAACAAACCATTACTTTGCTTAAACAACTTGCAAATAATCAACAAGTTTTATTTTTCACTTGTCACAGTGACTTAGTTAATCATTTTTCCACTGCGTTTCAGTTAAATCCTTAAAGGTTGGTAAATGAATAACAAAGGAAATTCTAACTATTACAATATTAATAGGAGGGCCTATGAAAAAAGGAATATGTTTTTATGATGCGGGCGAACAAGTTGAACAATATTTATTAATTAAATCTAGTACGAGAGGCATTGCCAGTAATGGTAAGCCATTTTTAACATTAATATTACAAGATAAGAGCGGAGAAATTGAAGCAAAATTATGGGATGTAACGGAGGAAGTAGAAAAACTGTATGTTGAACAAACGATAGTAAAAATAAACGGTGACATTCAAAATTACCGTGGCAAGCTGCAACTACGCATTCGTAAAATACGGCCACTCCATTCTCAAGAACAAATTGCTATTGAAGATCTTATCGAAAAGGCACCACTCGGAATGGATATAATGCAAAGTAAAATTACCCAATATATATTTGAAATGAAAAATCCGAACATCCAAAGACTTACACGTCACTTAATAAAAAAATATAGTAAAGAATTTTTCGAATATCCAGCAGCAACGAAAAATCATCACGAATTTTATTCTGGATTAGCTTATCATGTCGTATCAATGTTAGATTTGGCAAAGGCGATTACAGCATTATATCCTACATTGAACGTAGATTTATTGTATGCAGGGATTATTTTACATGATCTTGGCAAAGTGATGGAATTATCTGGCCCTATTTCAACCACTTATACGACGGAAGGAAATCTGTTAGGTCATATTACGATCATGGTAAATGAAATTGGAAAAGCAGCTGAAGAACTAAACATTAATGGTGAAGAAGTACTCGTACTCCAACATATTGTCCTTTCCCTTATCTATATACGAGTGAGAAACGAAATCAAAAATACATATAAAAGTACGTTTGGAACCCTTATATATAAGGGTTCTTTTTGAGTTCTCACATTATAAAAAGTGAGATATAATGAAAATATAATATTTGGAACGTGAGGGGGGCTAAAGTGTATATACCTCTTGATAAAAAATTTACATGGTTACCAAGAGAAGTAATAGTTGAAAGTGAAAGGGTAGGAGGAAAAATAGAAAGTACCGATATAGTGCTAATTGGTTTAAAGAATAATCTAACCGGACATATTCTACCACATCCTATTTCAAACTTTATTGTTAAGTGTTATAAAAATAATCAGTTAGGGCCAAGTACTCAACTAAGGGCGGCAAGAATAATAAGTATGTTCCTAAACTACATTTATACTCAGATTGAGGATGAAGATGATGAAGATATAGAGAAGAAATACAGTCAGTTAGAAGGAAAAGGAGTAAGGGCGTTAGAATTACAACACGGTGCAGATTTTATTACATATGGTACATACTTGGGAAGAAACTCAGAAACTATAGCATATTGGGAAACTACTCTTACAAGATTCTATAACTTTTTAAAAGAACAGGACTTAATTGATCAAGATCCTAAGATAAGAAAAACTACTAATAAAAAGGGTGATGAAATATTAATATCACCATTTGGAAATTCTGTTTTGGATATAGAAAGGCCAAATAAAAAGCAAGATGATTACATGACAACGTTAAAGGATTTTGGTGAAAACAGATATGACTTGGTAAAGTTATTTATTGATATAGCAAGGTCAGAAGCATCAGAAATAGCTTTAGGCATATACTTTCAGTTCTTTGGTGGATTACGTGTAGGAGAGGTAGTGAATCTTACAGAGAGTGCATTAAAGCCAAAAGGGTATAGAGGAACTGATAGTAGATCATTTTTTGTTGATATAGATGATCGTCAGGAGAAGCTATTTCCAAACTTGATTAATAACAAATATAATCAAGTAAAGAGACCAAGAATTCAATATATTATACATTCAAATCTTCTCAATCAATTATATGAAGCTCACGATTCAAAACTAGAAGATTTAAAGTTGAAAAGAAAGTTAAAGATTGATGATTCTTTATTTGTATCTTATAAAACAGGTGTACCGATAAGTGGACCAAACTATGCTAAAAAGTTTAAACGTGTTAAGGAAAAATTTTTAGAAGAATTGAGAGAAAACAGATACTACGAGGATTTAGAGTTCCTTGAATCCTTACCGTGGAGTACCCATATTGGTAGGGCAGTGTTTACTAACTTTTTAATAGATCAAGGTTTAGGTATTGAGGAAATTAGGGATTCACGTGGGGATAGAAGTTTATTATCAGCTATAGATTATTTAGAAAGAAGGGTAACGAGGAAAAAGATTAAAGAAATGATGGAGAAGATAGCAAAAAAATTTGGAGGCGGTGAAGACCAAGAAGGCGAATTGGATTCAAATTTATCGTTAAAGCGAGAACAGAACATTGAGTTATACAATAAGGTCATGAGTAGGTGGAGAGAATATTAAATGTTAGTTAAGATAAATGAACTGAGCAACAAAAACAGTCCTTATTTTCAATTGGGAGTTAGGCGGAGAGGAACGGAAATTTTAGAAAAACATGGTGTTTTGGATATTGTTGACATTAATAGAGTGAAGTATGTTGAATTAGAGAAATTATTAAAGCATGTGGAATGGGAGAAAAATTTTATTAAAGAACATTTAATAGATCTAGATGTTTGGAAATTATTAGGTTCAAATTCTAAGAAAGATTCTTTACGTTCTTCAGGAATAAAGAAATTAATTTCCTTAGTTGACTTAGGTTTAATTGATATGGTTGAGCTGAAATACCCTCTCATTTCTATTAGAGATAACAAATATAAAAATATAAAAAGATTTTTTAAGAAGTCTAGTCTTGAATGTTTTTTAAGAGATTATATAAAACTAAATGATGCTAAGAAATTAATGGGAAAATCAGGTTTTCAATATACACTATCAATTATAAGAGAAAAAGGTATTCCAGTAATTCAGCTTTCGGAAAAATATGATATGACCTTTGTAAATAAGGAAGCAGTAATGCAATTAATAGAAGATGGGCAAAATAAACTTACACGTGAAGAAGTGAAAGGACAGCTCAATATAGTTGATTTACCAGAATACATAAGCAGGAATCAAGCAAAATTGTATTTAGGATTTACAAATAAAAAATTTGAGCAGATTATTAAACTTGGATTACTGAAAGTAGAAACAATTGAAAGTAATGGTAAGACACTTTATAAAAAATCACAACTAGTAGATTTTAAGAAAATACAAGAAATTTGGGAAAGAGAATTTATAAAAGACCATTTAATTGATTTAGAGGTCTGGGAAAGATTAGGATCTAATTTACCTAAAGATACACTTAGATCTGGTGGAATTTTTAAATTAATTGAATTAGCGGATAAGGGGTATATTGAATTTGTCAATTTAAAATATCCTTTAATATTTATTAACGAAAAAAAATATGAAAATATCAAAAGATTTTTTACAAAAAGTAGTATAGTGAATTTCTTATGCAACTACATTAAGCTTGAAGAAGTTATGGAAAAATTAGGTAAATCAAATCTTATTGATACAAATAAGTTCCTGAAAGTAAATGAGGTAGAAGTTGTAAAAATTGGATTCAAACTTGAACTTGCTTATGTGAACAAATTTGATTTTGAGTGTTTAATAGAAAAAAAGAGTAAAAAGATAACTTCGGAAGAAAAGTTACAACAAGATTTAGAGGAATCAGAGTACTTAAATAGAAAACAAGTAATGGCCTACCTAAATCTCACAAACAAGAGAATAAAACAATTTCTTGATACGGGTCTTTTACGGGTAGAAAAGAAAGTTCACAACAACTTAACACTGTTTAGTAAATCTAAAGTAATCAAGCTTAAAGAACAACAAGTGAAGTTATTAAGCATCATAAATGAAAAATGGTATACCCGTAACGAAGTGTTAGAAAAATATAATTATGATCCTGACGCGCATGATGTTAGAAAGACAAAAGTCCCTGTATTAGTTGCTAGTGACGTTAAATTCCTAAATAAAAGGATCATTTATTTGAAAAGTTCTGTAGAAGAAAATTATAAAAGATTACAATATAACCAGCAATACTATATGGATGTAGGGACTATTTATGATAATGTAAGACACCGCCTACAGATGGAAAATTTTACTTTTCCAAATCATCTTAGAGAAACCGAAAAGCTATGGGGAATTTATATTAAGAGTAAATCCAGTGAGTGGAATCCCAATACTTACGATGATAGATTACAAAGAATAAACATATTTGTTAATTTAACTAAAGATATGATCACTTTCTTAACGAAGGAAATTTTTAATTGCTCTTCTAAAGAGTTGAATATTGCCTTTTTTAATAAAAAAATACAATTACACTATCAAAAACATTTATATAGTTTTTTGCATGCTATTCATATTTCACAAAAAATGCAAAATAAGGTTACTTTTAGAATGAGCGAAATAAATAATCCTTACGAACGTGAACAAAAACGTAAAACAAAAGAAATATATTCTCCTGAAGAATTTCGTCAATTTTTTGAATATATTTCAACAGAGGAAAATGTTAGTTTGCATAAAAGAAAAGCCATAGATAGTATAAAAAAGGCAGTACAAGCGAAGGTAGAAAAAAGAAATATTAATTTTGTGTATGATCGTTATGATTCTGCATGGTTATTCGTTTTACTTCATTTAACAAATATTTGGAGAACTCCAGACTATATTAGTTTTCCTAGAGTATCTTTTAAAGATACTTCAATAGAACCGACAATAGAATGGATAGAGAATAATGAAATTAGTAAACCAGATGCAGAAAGGTTATTACGTAGGCTTCAAATTAAAACATATAACTTCTCTAAGAATGGTGTGGATAGATATTTATTTATACCGGATAAATTATTAATGGCTTTTGCGAGCGCTATCACGCTTTGTGAAATAAGAACAAGATTATTAAATAATATTAATGAATCTATAATTAATTTTATGACTTCAGATAATAGATTTAAAAATAAGCCAAAGGAAAGTTTTTTTGAGGATTTTAAAGGAAATGTTGGGTTTGAAACATTAAAAATGAACCGAACAGTATTCTCATTTACAATTAGTATATCGAAGGAGGAAAATGGGCCTCATGAATTAGAAATCCTTAAACAATTTCGAGGACATAAAAATATAGAAACGTCAAATATTTATTGGCTTTTTACTCAAGAGGAAATAAACTTCCTTACATCGCAGCTTTTCTCAAGATATGATCATTTTGGATTTATTGCAGATACTTTTACTGATATTTTATTTGGAGAAACAACATCACTTGAAGAAAAAACGAAACAAAATAATGAGCTTGTAGATTCTTTCGGTAATATATTTAAACTTGAGACACTTGCAACTTTTCTTTTAACTGCAACTAATGATGAAGAGATATTAAAAGAAATAATTTTAGAAATGGACTCACGTGATATTCAACAAAAATATGAAGAAATACTGTTTATGCAATTACCCAGTAAAGAAAAAGATGTTCAATGCTTGATTGGGAAATCGAACTGTCCATATCCGGGTAGAAACTGTTTAGGAGGCTGCCATTATTCAATACCTCATTTTTATGCCATATCTGAGTTAACTAGGCTACTATGGAATGATTTCGAATTTATCCTTAATGAGTTTTCAAATCTTAAATACAAAGGTGATAAAGAAAGATTTTTAATAAACTTCGCTGGTCGTCTTAGATTATTTAAAAATGCTGAGCGTAAATATGGGAATGTTGTTTACGAGTTTTTAAAATTAGACGAGGAAAAGTGGAAATTACTTTTAAGTGAATTACCGGAGGATTGGCAACTATTTTTAAGTGAGAATCGGAGTCTTATTGGCACATAGATTTAGGAGGGGAGTTATTTTGAATGCATTATTAAACTATGAATTTACAATAGATGAATCAAGTAATGAGGAATTTGACCTTGATTATAGTATTGAGGTTGCAAAAGATAATATTGATAGTTATTTGGAGAAAATTACAATAAATTATTTTACCAATTATTCTTATAAAGATAACGTTTGGTATGTTTATAATGAGAATCAAGATACTATACTGACAATCGATTTTCTTAAATATAAAGAGTATAAAAATGAAAAAATGCTTGATGTATTAAAATGTTGGGTCTCCACTTTATTATTAGAGTATTCAGGTGGTACTGTACAAAGCCATTTCCGATATTTAGTTAGAATATTAAATATGACTGATACTTTTAATATATCGAATTTGGGTGATTTAGAGGACTATTTACTAACTGAGATTACTGAGCAAGTAAAATATTCAACGATAATATCTATATTTAACTTTTTGGATTTTTATGACGAATTAGATACAACAGATGAATATATTGGGTTAATCAGTGAGCTACATAAAAAATTCGAATCTAAAACTAGAGCAATCCCTTCTAGTCGTGATTGCTTAAAGTTTTTATTTGTTTTGAATGACTTTTTTTCCAGTAATCCTAAAGATGATTGGAGATATCTATATTTTTCACCAATAAGAATCTGGTGGATATTAACGACAAAAATACCAATGAGAATAGGTGAGTTTTTAAAAATCAAAAGAAATGACTTAAAAATCGAAAGTAATCGATACTATTTAAAACTGCCAAGAGCTAAACAGAGGAATAATAAAAAAAGAATTCAGGTCATTGATAGAATTGAAATAGATGAAAGATTCTATAATATAATTAATAATTATGTTGTTGAATCCGATAAGTTTGGAGAATCCGAAACTTTAATATCTTTTAAAGCTTACAGAAAAATGAGAGATAAGTTAGTAGGATTGAGTTCCAATAAGAAAAGAAATGATAGAAGAATTAATCAAGATGCCTTTTCAAATATGTTATATGATTTTTATGAAACTATTATTAAAAATCCCCCGTATAATTTCACATTAAGAGATATTGGTAAAGATGATATAGAAACAATATCTAAGAGTCGAAAAAATGGTATTATTTTTGATATAGAGCGACGATTGAGGCCAAATGATACTAGGCATTTAGCTTTTATGTTTTTAAAACTTCAAGGCCTTCATCCTGTGGAAATTGCTAGATTAGGTGGACATTTATCGCTAAAAGCACAAACTCATTACTTTAAACATAGAGAGTTTGAAACCGATTCTTCCACATTTCAGCTGCTACGATTATTTGATATTGAAGGACAATATTTTAAGTCTAAATTTTTTGAGACAATTAAAGCGCCTTCAACTAGTTCAAAGATAGATGATGAATTTAGACGTAGATTCATCTTAAAGAATCAGGAGCCTGATCAGGAAAAGTGGGATAAGTTGGATATTGGTTGGTGTACAGCAACTACTAAAAGATGTAAACCATATTGTTTTGTATGTAAAGAATATTGGAAAATAGAGTATGAAGAATTTAAGGAAAAATACAATGAGATTGTAATGTGGATGAATTCTGTAGAAAATGATGCTCTAAAAGTTTACAATGCTTTAGGGCAAATACACGAACAAATACTGAGTAATAAATTGGAACAAATCGATTTGAACTTACGGATAAAACAAGTATTGAACACTAAATCGAAGGAATTAAAAGATTTATTAGAAAGTATTGGAGTTTGTGTGGATCATATTTATGAACAGACAGGGGTGAATCTCAGTTGGCAAACAAGTATCCAAAAGACAAAATCGATGAGTTACTTGACAGATATGTAGAAGAAAATAAAGTTAAAATTATAAATAAAAGGCCATTTGCTGAATATGTTACGGAATTATATAAAAAGGGAGAACTTGATTGGCTAAGTAAACCAATCCCTGAATATTACTGGAGAAAAGCTGCGTATGATGGTTTTCATGAAATAGAAAGATATAATGAAGCAGTAAATACTCCAATTCTAATGGAAAATGAGAATCCCGTCATTAAACTCCCAAGTATAAAAGATTCAATCGCAAAGTTAGGTAACGATCCGGAAAAACTCTTTAAAACGTTAGAGCCATATGAGAAAGAAATTAAATTACTTCTAAAAAAAGAAAAGAAAAATGAGAAAAAAATTAAAGATTTAAACGAGAAAATAATAGAACAGAGGAAAAAAATTAAAGAATTGAGGGACTTAAACAAAGAAGCTCAATCTACTATTTATAAGCTTTTTTATTATGGTAAAGATAGAAAAGAGAAGAATCTAGTAAACCTACTAACTACAACAAAAAATTCAACAAAACCTGTTAAGAGAGCATTAGAAAATTTATTTAATCATAATGCATTTGAATTTTTTGAAATAGAAAAGGTGGATAAGAATTCAAAGGTAATCGACATAAAGGAACATAAAAAAGAATCGGCAAGTTTGGATCTTTGGAAGGACCTTTAGAAAAAAAGCCCTACTAGGCATTACAGCGTAGAAAGGGCTTTTGTTTATTTCAATTCTTCGGTATTTTCATATCTACTATCCAAAAAGTCAACAATATGAATAATATACCCTTCAATAGTTTGTGGATTTCTAATACAGGCACCCCATTCAGGAAGGCCGTGATGACACAAAATACAATGTGAAATATGGTGAATATCTTCTAAAGAAATGGTAATATTTTCACTTTCAATTATTTTGGACAGGATAAGGACTCCATAAGGAATGTGTCCAATCATAACACCTAACTCATCCATTTTGATTCCAGTCTGTTTGCGGTTTTCAACGTTTGAATGATTGGCTGTTGGAAATAGAAACTTAAACTCTTCATATTTTTTTCCAGCATGATCGTATTCTAGTAATTTACCGATATCGTGGAATAAAATACTTGTCAAAACTATGTTATAGTTTGGAACAATATCTTTATGTTCCATCATACCGTAAAACATGGTATATAAATGATCAATTGTGTCTTTCCATACCAATTGTTGTGGATTCACAGTTGTTTGCATTTGCGCCCATATGTCACTTTTATGTGCTTTCTCAACCCGATTAATAAGTTTTAGTGTTGCTTGGTAGTGATTATTTTCATGTCTTAAAATGTATCTTGCAAATCTCATTAACCCAACTGTATGCTTTAGCAGTCCACCTAGATAGTTATGATGAAACCCTTTCGCTGCAGGTCTTATACAAAATTGATCCCAAAAACGATGCATAGCTGCATATGAAATTTCTTTAAAAGGGGAATCAAGTTCATCAAGATAAGAAAATAGTTCAACTGTCAAGTCCTCGATGTTTTGTTTTGTGTAGGCTAGTAAAGTAAAAGGATTAATATCCTCTTCACAAGGTTTAAGCTTGTTAATAGTTAATGATTTATGACCACGGTAATCTTCAACTCTTGCCTCAACATCAAATACAGAAAATGCTTCTAATATTGGTTTATTTATCTCTACAGCATTTTGGTTATCCCATAATTTAGCGTTTATTGCTCCAGCATTATTACTAAATCTCATTTTTAAGTACTGTTTATTAGTTTTTGTTGTTTCAACACTAAATTCGTTAAGTAGTAGTCGAACACGAACATTTTTTCCTTTTTCTACATTCTGTATGTTAAAAGTTTCTTCCCCGGTAGGTAAGACTGGTAGTGGGAAATCTCTCAGTATTTCTTTCCGTTTTATTTCAGAAGTCTCATATATAACGGGGATAAAATCATAAAAGTATGATTTTACTTCATTCATTTTCATCACTCCCATAAAAGAGGTAAGCCAATTAAAATGGCTATAGCAAATTCCTATGAATTCACCTCTTTTTATTTTACATTATAAATTAGTCTTTGAATAAGAAAAGTAACTTTTATTAATAAAAATGTAATCAATTAATAAAACAGTCTTTGTTTATGGCATCATAAAAATGTAGGTTATGGCATTCCTTTTATGTAGGTCCCCGCAGGGGTATCTAAATAAAAAAAGCCACTTGCTAACATCCCAAAAATTCAATACACTTCCTGTTGGAACCAATACTGGCAGGAGGTATATTAGGAGATGTTAGAAGTGACCGAAATTAATTATATCAGACAAGAAGTAAATAAAAAAGGCTACTCTTATTCGGATGTTGCTAGAAGGACTAACAGAGATTTTAGAACTGTTAAGAAATACGCTGACTTAGAGGATTTCCAACCAGAAATAAAAAGAGGAAAATCCCAACCATCTCCAGTGATGGACCCAGTTAAGGATCTGGTGGATCGATGGTTGAAAGAAGATATGAAAAAGAAAAAGAAATATCGTAGGACAGCCAAACGTATATGGCAAATGCTTGTAGATGAAGTTGATTTCAAAGGATCTGATCGTACAGTAAGAGCGTATGTTTCTAAACGAAAAAAGGAATTGCTTGAGGAAAGTGAAGAAGCTGCACTACCATTAGAAGCAAGACCAGGTGATGCACAAGTGGACTTCGGTGAAGCACCATTTAAAAGAAATGGTAGAGTTATAGATCTTCCGTATCTTGTTCTATCATTTCCATATAGTAATTCATTCTTAGTTCAGGTTTTTGAATCTCAAAATCAGGACTGTTTCTTAGAAGGATTAAAGCGATTCTTTCATCATTTAGAAGGAGTGCCAAAAAGAATCCGTTTCGATAACTTATCCCCCGCAGTGAAGAAAATACTCTCACATGGGAAGCGTGAACTTACAGAAGCCTTCGAAAAATTTGTATTGCACTATGGTTTTGAATATGAGTTTTGTAATCCTGGTGCTGGAAATGAGAAAGGCCATGTAGAAGCAATGGTTAAATATGTACGAAACAACTTCTTTTTACCTGAACGTAAGATATATAGATTAGAAGATTTAAATAGTGGGTTATGGACTGAGGTGGAGAATGATCGATTCCGTCCTCATTACGAAAAAAAAGAAGAGATTAGTAGATTATTTGAGGAAGATAAGGATGCTTTATTATATTTACCACCTAAAGAGTATTCGGGAATACGTTATGAAATATTGAAGGCTGATAAATATGGTTATGTACAAGTCGATATGAAAAGGTATTCCACTTCTCCTCGTTATTCTAATCAAAAAGTATTAGTAGGTGTAACCTATAATCGCATCGATATCCTTACGGATGATTATGAGGTAATAGTGAGCCATGAACGCCTATATGGGGAGACATCGAAGTCAATGAATTGGCAGCCATATCTATCGCTTATGGCAAAAAGACCAAATGCTCTAAAGTACACAACATTTTATAATCAGCTTCCTGAAATATGGCAAAAATACTTACATGAATGCACAATGGAGGAAAAGAAAAAGGCATTACTCTTATTATCTACGATATTAAAAGAACATCGTCTAGAGATGGCTACAGAAGCATTAAAAATAGCCTCTGAAGGAAGTCATCCATCTTCGGAAGCAATAAAACAAGTCTTTCATCAACTAGTTCATGGTCGTGGCCATAGACAAACACTAAAGTTGAAAACTAATGTTCCAGCTATGCCACCGGCAGAACGTGGAATGAGCCGATATGATGCCTTCTTTACTATAGAAAGGAGGCAAGCATGATGCAAGATAAGATTCAGGAATATGCCAAACGATTAAAACTTAGTTGGATTCGTGAAAATTTCCATACGGTAGATGTGAAAGATTCGCAAGAATATTTACTACATCTTTTTGAAAAGGAAATAGAGCAGCGCGAGGAGAGAAGAATTAATCTTCTACTAAAGGCGGCAACCTTGCCAAACGTGTCCGGCAAACCTTTCGACTGGAAAGACATCCAGCTTGGACAAGGCTTAAGTCAACAAAATCTTTTAAATGGTGATTTTATTGAATCAAAAGAAAATATGATTTTTTATGGCGGGGTTGGTGCAGGAAAAACGTATCTTTCCACACTAATCGGAATGAATGCCATACAAAAGTATGGCAAAAGAGTAAAGTTTTATACAATTGCCTCTCTCGCCAATGAACTGTTAGAGGCGAATGAGAAAGGAACGCTGAATAAGCTGTTTAAAAAAATTGAAAAGCTTGATTTATTGATACTCGATGAGCTTGGCTATATTCCATTGCATAAGCAAGGAGCAGAGCTCCTTTTCCAAGTGATTTCTCTGTGTTATGAGAAAAGGAGTATTATCATTACTACAAACCTCCAGTTCGGACAGTGGAACCATGTATTTGGAGACCCAATTCTAACGGAAGCAGTAGTAGATCGGTTGATACATCACTCCCATTTAGTACTTTTTGGGGGTGATAGTAACCGGATGAAAGAGTCGTTGGCATTAAGAGGTATTTAAAATTTAATGTTGGCAAGTGAACTGTAAAAAGGATTGCCGTTTTATACATTTTTCTCTTGCCAAATACACAGTCTTAGCACAGGAAGAAAAAACAGATAAAAATACAAATTCAGCGCTTAAAATCATTCAAATATTCATTTGATATAAGAATATATAGCTGTAAAATTACAAATGATATTAACAATCAAATATACATTTGAGTATAGGACAATAACAATAATTTACGATAGGAGTGATTTACTTTGATAACAATGAATATTGCAGATGAATTGAGCCACTTGTGCGGAGTTTTAAGCCAGTCATTGCGGAAAAAAGAGCCACCTTTTGTGGAACAGAGAGCAACTAATAAAATCACATTATAAAATTTGGATTGTGAAGGGTTACACTTAAACTAAAGTGGCAGTTTAGTTGAAGAAGAATTGCGGGTACGTACCCCACTCTTCTTTTTTTTATTCAAATATTTGCTTGAATGACAAATTTAAAATAGTTATAATATATTCAAGTAAACGCTTGAATGATGGAGGGGTGATAATGTGAATAAGAAAGATACTTGTGAAATTTTTTGTTACGACGAAGAAAGGGTTAATCGAATACAAGAGGATTTACAAACCGTTGATATTTCAAGTGTTGCCCAAATGTTAAAGGCTATTGCTGATGAAAATAGAGCAAAAATCACCTATGCTTTGTGTCAGGATGAAGAGTTGTGTGTTTGTGATATAGCAAGTATCTTAGGAGTTACGGTAGCAAATGCTTCTCATCATCTACGAAAACTTCACAAACAAGGAATAGTTAAGTACCGAAAACAAGGAAAACTCGCATTTTATTCGTTAGATGATGAGCATATTAAACAGATAATGATGATTGCATTAGCACATAAGAGGGAGGTAATAGTATGATTACAACGATACTTACAGCAGCTGCTATTTATGCAGCAACAGGGATTGATTACCTTGTTATTTTGATTCTCTTGTTTTCGCAAATAAAAAAAGGACAGGAAATACATATTTGGATAGGAAAGTATATTGGAACGGGAATTGTAATAGGAGCAAGTCTTTTAGTTGCTCTAGGAGTTTCAATCTTAATTCCCCAACGATGGGTTATAGGACTACTTGGACTTTTACCACTTTACTTAGGTATAAAAATATGGATTAAAGGAGAAGAGGATGAAGATGAAAGCGAAATTTTATCCATATTTTCTTCAGGTAGGTTTAATCAGTTATGGGTGTCAGTCATTTTTATCGTATTGGCTTCCAGTGCAGATGACTTTTCTATTTATGTACCCTACTTCACAACGTTAAATGCGACTGAAATCCTTGTTTCTATTATTGTCATTTTAATTATGATTGGTGTTTTAATCTATGTCGGCTATCGTTTAGCCCACTTGAATTTTGTCTCGGAAACAATTGAAAAGTATGAACGTTGGATCGTTCCAATTGTTTTTATAGGACTAGGAATTTATATTATGTTTGAAAATGGCACATTCAACGCTTTATTTTCATTCCTATTTTAACAAACGGGTGCTTTAGTGGAAGATTATGAGCCTAATTCCTCGCAAAAATTATAGAGGGATTAGGCTTTTATTTCTTTCAAAACCTTTAACGTTGTAAATTACCCTTTCCTGACGTTATCCATTGGTAAAACCTGCGATTTTTCCTGTAAACGGACAAAAGTTATATCAATGGTGGCGACTAATAGAACTTAAACTAAATATCTTGAACATTGGTGAGTCTCCTTTCCGCAATTGCTGGCTTAATTATCCGCATACAGTGGCTCAAACCGTCCGCAATACTCAAACAACGATAGTATCAGCTATTGTCTCATACATAGCGACAAGTATTGATTATATTGTGATTTTAGTTGTTCTATTTGCACAAGTGAAAAATTGAAAAGGTAGGGTAAGAGATATTGTTTTAGGCCAATATTTAGGCTTTAGTGTACTAACCATCGTTAGCCTATTAGCAGCTTTTGGTTTAGCATCTATTCCCCAACAATGGATTGGCTTGCTTGGTTTGATTCCAATTTTTATAGGTTTAAAAGTTTTATTTAAAAAAGAAGAAGAAGAAATTGTTGAATCCACTAATAGATTCAGCAGTTTTATACTAAGTGTCACAGTCATTATGTTAGCTGCCGGTGGGGATAACTTAGGTGTCTATATTCCTTATTTTACTGTGCTAACACTATTGAACTAATCGTTACTATTGTAATTTATTATATTACTGCGGCAGTGTTATTATATCTTTGCCAGCGGATATCAATTGTAAAAGGTATATCTGAAACAGTAGAAAAATACGAAAAGATTATCGTTCCAATTGTATTTTTAGCTTTAGGAATTATGATTATGTTTGAAAATGGAACTTTTAGTATGATATTAAATTGATTCAATTAAACCATGCTATAAAAAGTAATAAATTTTTAAATGTTATTCAAATATTTGTTTGACTATTTGTTTATTGTTGAATATATTATAAGTATATTTAGTTATTCAAATAATTGTTTGAATATAAGGGGGATAATATGACAAAAGATATTTGCGAAGTGACGTGTATTAATGAAGAGAAAGTCACCAGAGCTAAAAATAACCTTGCTGAACAAAACCCAATAGAAGTAGCTAAAGTTTTTAAGGCTCTTTCCGATGATACAAGGGTAAAAATTGCCTATGCTTTGTCTTTAGAGGGAGAATTATGTGTATGTGATGTAGCGAATATTGTAGGATCTACAAACGCTACAGCTTCCCATCATTTAAGATTGTTAAAAAATCTAGGTTTAGCCAAATACCGCAAAGAAGGAAAATTAGTTTATTATTCATTAGATGATGAGCATGTAAAACAGCTAATACACTTAGCCTTTGAACATCAGAAGGAGGGGATTGAAGTTGACTGAAGCAATAAAATCAGCAGATAAAAAAGTATATCGGGTTGAGGGGTTTTCCTGTGCAAATTGTGCAGGTAAATTTGAGAAAAACGTTAAAAATATCGCGGGTGTACAGGATGCAAAGGTAAATTTTGGTGCATCAAAAATAACTGTTTTTGGTGAACCGACTATTGAAGAATTAGAAAAAGCTGGTGCATTTGAGAATTTAAAAGTAATTCCAGAAAAACCTAGACGTCAAGCACCACAACAAGTTTTACAGGATGTAAAAGTAGTTCCAGATGTATACCGTGTAGAAGGTTTTTCATGTGCAAATTGTGCTGGAAAGTTTGAAAGAAATGTAAAAGATCTTCCGGGAGTAAAAGATGCAAAAGTCAACTTCGGAGCATCAAAAATAAGCGTTTTCGGTGAGACTACTGTAGAGGATCTGGAAAAAGCTGGCGCATTTGAAAATTTAAAGGTGACTCCAGAAAAAACTAGACGCCAAGCGCCACAAAATGATACACAAAACATAACTATGGATCCGAATGTATACCGTGTAGAGGGGTTTTCTTGTGCGAGCTGTGCAGGTAAGTTTGAAAAAAATGTTAAGGAATTACCCGGAGTACAGGATGCAAAAGTCAACTTCGGAGCATCAAAAATAACTGTTTTTGGTGAACCGACTATTGAAGAACTGGAAAAAGCCGGTGCATTTGAAAACCTAAAAGTTATCCCTGAAAAAACAGTAGGTCAGGCTGTACAAGGGAGTAAGGAAGAAGAAGAGGCTAGAAAGGAAGTTAAAGTTCCATTTTATAAAAAACATAGTACATTACTGTATGCTTCTTTATTAATTGTTTTCGGTTATCTTTCCATGTTTGTAAATGGAGAAGAAAACCTCATTACTTCTTTACTATTTGTAGCATCTATTGTCATTGGAGGATATTCACTTTTCAAAGTCGGTTTCCAAAACTTGCTACATTTAGATTTTGATATGAGGACCCTAATGACCGTGGCTATTATTGGGGCGGCCATTATCGGGGAATGGGCAGAAGGAGCAATTGTTGTTATTCTCTTTGCAATCAGCGAAGCTTTAGAACGATTCTCTATGGATCGAGCAAGACAATCGATTCGCTCATTAATGGATATTGCCCCGAAAGAAGCACTCGTTAGACGGAATGGACAAGAAATAATGGTCCATGTTGATGACATCATGGTTGGTGACATTATGATCGTGAAACCCGGTCAAAAGATTGCTATGGATGGTGAGGTTGTAAGTGGAAACTCATCCGTTAATCAAGCTGCTATTACTGGTGAATCAGTCCCTGTTGCAAAAGCAATTGATGATGAGGTATTTGCAGGGACAATAAATGAAGAGGGGTTACTAGAAGTAAAAGTAACTAAACTTGTAGAAGATACAACGATTTCTAAAATTATTCATCTTGTTGAGGAAGCCCAAGGCGAACGCGCTCCAGCACAAGCTTTTGTCGATAAATTTGCCAAATATTATACGCCAATAATTATGGTTATAGCAGCATTAGTTGCGATTGTACCACCATTACTCTTTAATGGAGATTGGGGAACATGGGTTTATCAAGGTTTAGCTGTTCTTGTCGTCGGTTGTCCTTGTGCGTTGGTCATATCGACTCCTATTTCTATTGTTTCAGCGATTGGAAATGCGGCGAAAAAAGGTGTTCTTGTAAAAGGTGGAATTTACCTAGAAGAAATGGGCGCATTAAAGGCTATTGCATTCGATAAAACAGGTACATTAACAAAAGGTATCCCAGTTGTTACCGATTATAAAGTTTTGAATCAAAACGCAAATGAAAAAGAATTTTTATCGATTATTACTGCTTTAGAGTACCGTTCTCAACATCCTCTTGCATCTGCAATTATGAAAAAAGCAGGAGAGAAAAATCTTTCTTATTCAAATATCGTTGTAGATGATTTCACTTCCATAACGGGAAAAGGGATTATGGGTATAATTAATGGAACAACGTATTATATTGGAAGTCCTAAACTCTTTAAGGATTTAACAACTACTAATTATGATAAGAACTTAGAAAATGAAGTAACAACTCTTCAAAATCAAGGGAAGACAGTTATGGTTTTTGGAACGGACAAAGAAGTCCTTGCAATTATTGCGGTAGCTGATGAAGTCCGTGAATCAAGTAAAGATGTCATTCAAAGGCTACATCAATTAGGAATTAAAAAGACGATTATGCTAACAGGTGATAACAAAGGTACTGCAAAAGCAATAGGTAGTCAGGTAGGCGTATCAGAAATTCAGTCAGAACTGATGCCGCAAGATAAATTAGATTATATTAAACAATTGAGATCCGAGTACGGAAATGTTGCAATGGTTGGTGATGGTGTTAATGATGCCCCTGCATTAGCAGCCTCTACAGTTGGTATTGCAATGGGCGGAGCAGGTACAGATACGGCCATTGAAACAGCTGATGTTGCTTTAATGGGAGACGATTTAACTAAACTTCCATTTGCTGTTAAGCTGAGTCGTAAAACTTTAAATATAATTAAGGCCAATATCACCTTTGCAATTGGAATTAAATTAATTGCCTTATTATTAGTCATTCCGGGTTGGTTAACGCTTTGGATTGCAATCCTATCAGATATGGGGGCAACAATTCTGGTAGCATTAAATAGTTTACGACTAATGAAGGTAAAAGAATAGAATAGAGAGGGCTTTCCAATTGGAAGGCCCTTTGCTTCTTCTGAGTAAATTTAATTGTACTATATATTATCAATATCAGTGGGTAAAAAATCATCCAAAGCTTCCTATCAAATTACAACTCGAAAATTCATTATGTATGCTATAATAGTGTAGCTATAATTTTCGGAATATTTAAATTTGAAAAAGGAGACAGAGAATGGGGAAACGATTGTTATTATTACTAGTATTTGTATTTAGTTTATTTTCCAATCAAGTGTTAGCACACACTTCACTAGTAGACTCCACACCTAAAGATGGTCAAGTAATTACCGAACCTATTCAAGAGGTAATTTTAATATTTGGAACAAAGATTGAACAGACGAGTACACTTAAAGTTTCAACTTCAGGCGGAGATTCTGTTGAATTAAAAAAATTTGTAATTGAGAATGACACAATGAGGGCTACCATAAATCAGCCCTTACAAAACGGTTTGTATAAGGTTGATTGGCAGATAATTGGTGCAGACGGACATCCAATACAAGGAGCTTTTTCTTTTTCTGTGGATATCCCGCCTGATGAGTCGGATAGTAAATTGGATGATAATGAGGAAAAAAAACAAGTTGAAGATGTTCCTAGAGCAACCCCTGCACAACTAAAACCTGAAGTAAAACAAAGCAACCTACCTTCTTATATTATTCCTATCATTACAAGTCTTTTATTTGTAATCTTTATCCTTAGCTTTATTTGGCTAATGAGGAGGGAGGAAAAATAAATGTTTATCATCGGATTCATCAGTGAACCCTTATTATACCTTTGTTTTTCGATTCTAATGGGTAGTTTAATTTTACGTATTGTACCTAGTACCCACAGACCTGATTTTAATGTGCAGAAAAGAATTCTCATGGCTGCAACAGCCGGGATTGCTATTCTTTCATTTATACCTGTCCTACAAGTAATTTTATATCTTTATCAGGATGTTGGGTTTGCAAAAACATTTATATTGGTGCTATTTACCTTTGAAGTGGGGAAATCATGGATTTTTACTTACTTGATCTCAAATGTGTTATTTATTTATATTATTTGGTTTGATTATCGAAAAAGGTCTCTATATGCATACATAGGTTTGGCTATAACTTTCCTATTAATTTTAGCATTAGGTTGGTCAAGTCATGCGAGTTCGATACAGCAGTTGAAGGGCTTTATTGTACATACAATTCACTTTCTTGCTGTTACTAGTTGGGTAGGAATTCTAATTGTAGTTGGTTGGACTTCAAAAAATTATTCAAATTGGATGAAGTTTTTAAAATGGTTTACACCATTTGCGTTATTATGTTTCATTACAACTGTGGTATCTGGACTATCATTGATGAACGTTGTCATTGATTATAAAGATTATACCAATTCTTGGATGCTTCCATATGGTCAATCACTACTAATTAAACATCTGCTCATTATTCCTTTAATAGTTTATGCATTTATTAATAGTATTTTAATTCGAAAAAGAATAAAGAACGATGACTATTTCAATCCAATACCATGGATAAAAGTGGAGAGTCTCATAATATTTTTGATCTTTTCGGCAACGGGAGTGTTGGGTCAGCAAGAACCCCCACATGATATCCAACAAACATTGACTGCATCAGGATTGTCAAAATTATTTGATCTGTTTTACCAAGGACATATAGTACATGATTCACAACTTGTTATACATTTAGGTATAAACAGCCTCCTATTATTAGCCTTAACCTTATGTTTTATTGGATTAACTATAGCTGCCTACATGAAAAAAGCACCAATTCTTTTTGGGTTTATGATGAGTATATTTACAGTAGTGTCATTATATTTATCACTAATAACAGCAATTCAATAAATACTTTACTATTCATCTTGTAAAATTATCACTTAAAGGGGAATTTTTGTCATATGAAATTTGATGTAATTGTAATCGGCGGAGGACAAGCTGGTCTAGCAACGGGATATTTTCTAAAAAAACTAACTTATCCTTTTTAATTATTGATAAATGTGAAGCAATTGGAGAGGTTTGGAAAAACAGATATGATTCTCTTAAATTATTTACTCCAAGATATTATAGCTCATTACCGGGATTAGCCCTAGATAATAATCAGGACGATTATCCAACTAAAGACGAAATTGTCCAATATTTGTCCACTTATGCAAAAACTTTTGATTTACCATTAAAATTGAATACAAAGGTTCAACGTCTTCACCTAGCTAATCAGGAATATATAATTTCAACAAATAATGGTGAATTTACTGCTGCAAATGTAATCATAGCTACGGGTGCTTTTCAGAATCCATTCATACCAAGGATGAATGGTTCCCTTTCTGATCAGATTTATCAGTGCCATTCATCACATTATAAAAATCCGAAACAATTAAAAGAAGGGCCAGTATTAGTTGTGGGTGGGGGTAATTCGGGAGCGCAGATCGCAGTTGAATTATCGAAGGAAAGAGAAACCTACTTATCAGTTAGCCACAAAATAAAATTCCTTCCGCAAGATATTTTGCATAGAAGCATTTTTTTGTGGTTAGATAAATTAGGAATTTATTCAGCAAACGTTAATTCCATGATTGGTCAATTCATTAAGAAACAACCTGATCCTATATTTGGTAATGAGCTTAAAATACAAATAAGAACTGGAAAAATAATAATTAAACCTAGAACTATATCTATTAGTAACGATAGTATCATATTTAAGGACGATACTAGAATAAAAGTTAATAATGTCATTTGGTCAACAGGCTATAAATCAGATTATAGATGGATTGATATAGATGGAGTACTAAACGATAAGGGTTTTCCAATTCACCAAAGAGGGATTAGCCCAATAAAAGGTATTTATTTTATAGGATTACCTTGGCAGTACAGTAGAGGTTCGGCACTTATTCAAGGCGTTGGAAAAGATGCAGAGTATTTGATTAAACATATTCAAAATAATGCAAAGGTTACTATAAAATAACTTTAATTTATTCTACTAAGAATGCTTTTTTCTTAAAGATTTTGTAGGTTTTTTATTATTACACGAAGAGTATTAAAAAGAAAAAGGAGGAAATCAAATTGAAAGGAAAAATACTAATAGCGCATTTAATAGGTATAGTTGTGCTAACGGCATGTGCAAAAGACAATATGAATAGCCCAGTTGTTGGTGAAACAGATGATATATAAAGACTTGTCATAGATTACAGTATGGATAAGATTGCTTCTATTACTTCAGAAGAACTTATTGTTTCAAATGAAAATGGTTCAAAAACTGTTTACAATCTTCCGTAAAATGGATTTTTTGTATCAATCGCACCATATGTTAAAGAAACGCCCCTTGTAAGAACCACAGTTTAACAGGTTGCCAAGGTGAATTAGTAGAAGAAGACTTCGATGTTTATATCCAAGATGACAAGGGGAATATAATTGTTGATGAAAAAATGAAATCATTAGCAAATGGATTTATTGATTTTTGGTTACCGAGGGATAAGATTTTTAAAGTAAAGGTAGAAAACGATGGAAAAATAGCAGAAACTGAAATCTCAACATTTAAAGCGGACAACACCTGTATTACTACAATGCAGTTAATGTAGCAATATTCGGATAAATATACCAAGAAATTATATCTAAAAATGGGAAATTTATTAAGATTATACCAAGTAATGCTTATTAAAAGTAGGTGATACTTTTAGGTAAAATAATTATTATTTAAAAATACCATTTTGATAATGGAAAAATAGTACTTGATTTAGTAAAAAGAAGGAAGTAGGAGCTAAAAGTAAAAGTTGAAGCTGGTGTTGGTTCTTGCAATATATATACTATTGAAATAGTGTACTTTAACTAACGGAAAATAACAAAGATCCTCTCAAACTTTATAATCATTGAGAGGATTTTGAATTAGAAAATTTGGGGTGATTCATGTGCAATTCGAATCAATGATGGTGATGTCCAGATGATTCAGCTTTCACTTTACACAAAATCGTATTGTCATGCTGATTGGTAGACGTTTCTAATTGAATCGTCATATGGTGAATATTTTGGTGTTCAAGGTCATGTTCGATTTGATAAAGCAATCGTTCACTTTCCGCAACGGACATTTGATCATCTACAACTGCATGGCAGGAAAGTGCATTTAACCCGCTTGTAATCGACCAAACATGCAAATCATGAATGCTCTGAATGCCTTTTGTATTTTGGATTGTTCGAATCACATCGTCCAAGTTTACATTTTGTGGTGTCCCTTCCATCAGGACATGAAGCCCGGATTTCGTAACGTAGTAGCCACTGCGTAATACAAGTGCGGCCACAATGATACTGGCAAGTGGATCTGCCCAACTCCAGCCGAAGAACATGATTAGTAATGCAGCGATAATAGCTCCAATGGAACCAAGCATATCACTAATGACATGCAAGTATGCTCCACGCATATTTAAATTCTCTTCTACATCCCCACCACGCATCATTATCCACGCAACAAAAATATTGATAATTAAACCAATGGTTGCAATGATCAACATTCCAGTTGAAGCAACTTCAGGTGGATTTTGAAAACGCTGAATAGCTTCATAAAAAATATAAATTGCAATTAATACGAGTGTCACTCCGTTAAGAACAGCTGCTAATATTTCAAATCGTTTATATCCATAAGTTTTACTATAGTTAGCAGATTTTCCCCCAAATGTAAAGGCCAATAATGCAACCCCAAGTGATATGGAGTCACTTAACATATGGCCTGCATCAGATAATAATGCAAGGCTATTGGTAATGAATCCTCCAAATGCTTCAATAAACATATAACTTGTAATAATAATAAAACTTATCATTAAAGTCTTTTTATTTGCACCATGTGTATGGTCATGTCCATGATTGTGTCCCATTTTAAGTTTCCTCCTAATTAATGATGTGCAGCATGCTCAATTGCCTGCTTCAGTAAATTCATGACGTGATCGTCATCTTTCGAATAATATAAAGTTGTCCCTGCTCTTCTAAATTTAACTAATCTTAAATTTTTCAAGAAACGTAATTGGTGAGAGACACTCGATTGGCTTAAATTTAACGTCTCCGCAATATAATTGACAGAATGCTCCCCTTTACATAACAAATTTAAAATGCGTATTCTAGTTGGGTCGCTCAATGCTTTGAACGTTTGAGAAACGACAAATAACGTTTCTTCATCCAAATCCTGCTCCCTTTCTTTAAAGATCTTTTCATATTTTTGCTCTTCACTCATCATTTTACCCCTTAATAATTTATATCTATATATGATTATATGTTCATATATAGAATAAAATACTCTAAAATAAATGTCAATGAGAAGTTTATATTTAATTTATTGTTACCGTTTCCTATACCAAAGAATAATTCAAAACCACCTAAAATGGAGGATATGTAATCTATCCACTATGGAAGAGTTGAATCGTACTTGGTCTTTAATATATAATACACCTATTGTATTAATGGATTCAGTCGCACAAAAAGGAAATCAATTAAAAAAGTTTATGTTACGGTAAATGGAAAACAAAGAGTTATAGAAGGTGAACAACTTCTAATTGCAGTAGGAAGACAACCCAATACTGAAGAATTAAACTCAAATGCTGCCGGTATTAAAGTTGGACCTCATAATGAGATAAAAATAAATGAATATGCCCAAACAAGTAATAAAAATATCTATGCTGCAGGTGATGTCACATTAGGACATCAATTTGTTTATGTAGCTGCTAAATGAAGGGAAAACTGTTGCTGATAATGCAATTGGCGGTTTGAATCTTAAACTAAATTTAGAGGTAGTACCTAACGTTATATTTACAAATCCTTCAATTGCAACTGTTGTTTTAACAGAGGAACAAGCAAAGGCTAAAAAATAATTAAATCAGGATGAATGGGAAGTGAAAAGTGCTGGAATTGAAGCACACGGACTGAACCCCAATGCTTGTTAAGAAGTTGGAATTGATATTTCAAACAAAACTTCTGATATTATCCAACCTGAAATACTAAACAACGCAGACTTATCTGTTATACTTTGTGGTGATGCAAAAGATAAATGTCCTGTTACACCACCTAAAGTAAAACGAGAACACTGGGGATTTGATGACCCTGCACGAGCAGAAGGAACAGACGAAGAAAAATGGGAAGTTTTCCAGCTTGTTCGTGATGAAATTGGTGTTCGAATCAAACGCTTTGCTGAAACAGGAGAACAACAAAAAATACCAAGAATTACTCTTGGTATTTTATATTATGTAGAGGATCTTTTTAAATAAATAACTTTGTGAACTAATTTCACTTAAACTACCATGAAAGATGGCTAATCGTGTGTTAATCCATGAAGGATTAATCGTCATTTTGTTGAAAATATAAAGCTAATGGGGCAGATAAGTGAAAAGTTTTAAATTTTGAATATAGTTATCTCCAAGAAAAAGTTGACGAAGGCTAAAATTAAAAAAAGAAGCAAATAACAGAGCGATAGGTTCTTACCTCGTGAAGTATTGAAAAATACAACAGTAGTAACAGGGTTACTACACAAACTGGTGTAATAGTTAAATTAATCGATCATAAGAACGTCTTTTTATTTTATAATTCTCTTTTGAACAATATTATTAGAAAAAGTGAGAAATTAGTCATTGAACTATTAGTGCTGTTCAGTTGAAGAACGATGTTTATTATGTATCAACAATCGACCCAGATAATTGAACAATAATTTAAAGCTAAGTGTATGAAAATTAAGTTTTTTGGTAGCCTCTTGTTTTATTCATACTCGGATAGTTCCTCGTAATGTAGTTCAGCTGGATTTGAACCATAAACACGTTTTGCATAGTCTAATCCACCGTCTATACCTACTGCTCCACATTTACATTTTTGAAAGTCATTTGTACTCTTGGATTCTATAATGTCACCACAATGTTTGCAACGAATTCTGTTTCTTTTTAGTTTCTTTTGCATTCTCATACCGCCTTTTCCTATAAGTATATATCAAATGACTATAAAAAATGAAGTTTAGATAGATATACTAGTATCACTATTTATAATATGTTTAATGAAGATTATAATTGGGTATTATATATATTAATCGTTAATTAGTTGTCTTATGGATTGTAACAAGCTTGCACATACATAGGATTTCTAAAGAAATGGAAAAATCCAACTCTAAGTTTTAGGGTTGGATTTTTCTACTTCATAATTCAAAGTTGAATATGAGAATGTAATCATACCTTTAAAATTTTTATGAATATCATTTAGAGAATACATTACCTACCATTATAAAGTTTTTACACCATTCACATTCTTTAATTAAAATAAATATAAAAAGAGGAAATGCTTGGGCATTTCCTCTTTTGTATTTTCTTAGTAGCAAATAATATTATTATACAACTAATGTATGAAAATGAATTTATTTCTTTTGTGAATCAATTAAGGTAAGAATATCTTTAGTAATATTATGTATTGATTTTATTTCTTCAATATTACGTGATTGAAGTAAGTTTTTGTGAATTGTAATAACTTGATCTACATTACTTTTGTCTGATATGTCTATATCTTTAAAACTAAAAAAGGATTCTGGTGATATATTCAATGACTTAATTATTTTTTCTAATGTCAGTAAAGAAATATTCCTTTCTCCTCGTTCAATTCCTCCGATATAGGAAGTTTGAAGATCAGACATTTCAGCTACTTCTTCTTGAGTCAAACCTCTTTCTTTTCTATGCAATCTTACTTTATCTCCGACTAACTTTAAAAAATCTGACATCTTATCACCTCTTACTTTAGATTAGAAAAGAGGTCATCACAAATTAAGATGCATAAAGTATAAAAAAACGATAAAACTATACTTATAAGTATCATTTTGAGGTGAGAGATTGTGACGCTTATAATGGCAGAAGTAAAAATTAGAGGTAATAGACCATTACTATTCAATAACTTTACAATTGAATCTATTCCCCTTGTAAAAAAGGAAAAGAAGGGAGTGGCAGGAAATAATCCAGATGAGTGGAGAAGCAGTTACCAAGTCACTAAAGAAGGACAATTATATCTTAACTCGGATTACATTTTTTCTTGTCTAAGAGCAGGAGCAAAGCATACACCATATGGACGTGGAACAATGGAACCTGTAGTATCAGCCACATTGCAAGTAATAACGGATAAATTATTGTTGAATAGATTTGTTTATGACGAAAATGAATTAACTAAGGATAGCACTGAAGAAGTATACATAGATGTTCGGCCCGTATCAAGAAGAGGGGTTAAAAACATAAGATATCGTCTAGCAACATCAGTTGGTTGGGAAACAAGATTTGATATTATATGGGATAATTCTTTAATAAGCAGAAATCAAATGGAATCTATTTGCATTGATGCTGGAGCTTTTGCAGGACTCGGAGATGGTAGGAAAATTGGATATGGTCGATTTGAGGTGTTAGATTTTAATTTTTTGGAGGAAAGATTAAATGCCTAAGAAAAGATTACCCACTGAAACATGGTACAAAAATATCAGACCGATTATTTGGAAAAGAGATAAAGGTAAATGTGTTCGTTGCAGTGTTGAGGTAAGTTTAAAGGAATGCCATATAGATCATATAAGAAGTGGAGTATTTGCAAATAACAAGTTATCTAATCTAAGAACTTTATGTTATAAATGCCATGTGTTAAGGGCGGATATTAAACATAGGGGTATGGTTCAAAGAGCATTAAAAAAGGGGGTAATTCCACCAAATTGGCGAGAATTAATTTGGGAAGATGTAAAAAGTTGAAACGGATGTAATAGTCATCCGTCCAATAAGGGTGACCTCCTTATTGCTGATGATATAGGTCAATATGGTGCGGTTCGGCCCGGTATGGCAAGCTTTGGTAGGGCAAGGTACGATACGGTTCGGTAAGGTTCGGTACGGTAGATAATAAATCAAATCAGCGTAGCGAGGTATGTCATTTTTCTTAAAAATAAAAATGGTATAGTTGTATATATAGAATTTTAAAATAACATCAAATATATAATATAGTGGTATAATTAACATAAAAATTAAACGATAAGGTAGGATAGGCAATGTATATTTCGAAGTTGCATATAAGTAATTTTAGGAATTTTAGAAATCAAAATTTTTTGTTTAGACCGGGTGTAAACACATTGATTGGAGAAAATGGTTCTGGCAAAACAAATGCCTTTTTTGCAATACGATTAATGTTAGATAGTAACCTTCCCATAAGTGCATCGAGATTAGTAGAAACTGATTTTAATAGAGGTCTCGATAGGTGGCAAGGACACTGGATAATTATTTCGCTAGAGTTTGAAGATCTGGATGAGAGTGAAGGTGCAAATTTGTTGGCTCATAAACTTGAAGATGCGACAGAGTCAAATAGTGGTTCTTACCATTTTTATTATAGACCTAATAAGAAAATTAGAAAAAAATTGTATGAATTGTCATTATTTGAAGATAAAGATCAAGAAAAATTAAATAATATTCTAGACGAAATAACTATAAATGATTATGAAGCTGTTTATAGTTTTAGAGGTAATGCGGATTTTTCTGACGATTCCATTTATAAACAGTTAGTTGGTGATTTTGATCACATTGAATTTCCTAATCCTGATGATGAAAACAGAGATTTGTTAGGTATAACTACATCTCAAATTTATTTAATTCGATCAGAGATAGCTTGTACATACATAAAGGCTTTACGTGATGTAATTGCAGATTTGAGAAAAACTAGAAAAAGCCCATTGTTAAATTTATTAAGGGGATCTGCAAATAATATATTACTAGAGGACTCGACTGAGATTACAGATAGGATAACAGATTTAAATTATATAATTAGTTCTCTTCCTGAGATTAATCAATTAACTGAAAAGGTTAGAAAGACACTAGATTCGACTATTGGTTTTACATATGCTCCAAGTTTAAGTATTCGTTCTGAATTACCAGAGGATATAAATAAGTTATTTCAATCATTAGCTCTTTGGGTAGGAGATGGAGAAGAAGGAAGCTATCAAGGTAAACTGGAAGATCTCAGTTTAGGTGGTGCTAATTTAATATATATAACTTTAAAGTTATTAGAATATGAATACAAGCAGCCAACTGAGCTAAAAGCTGCACACTTTTTGCTAATTGAGGAGCCAGAAGCCCATATACATACACATATTCAAAAAACAATGTTTGATAATTTCAAGTTCCAAAATACACAAGTTATAATGACAACGCATTCAACCCATATTTCCTCAGCTAATAAGATTCAGTCTATAAATATACTAAGTAAAGAAAAAGATGAAACAGTAGTTTGCCAACCAAGTAATGGACTTTCTGATGAAGAGAGTAAAAAAATTGAAAGATACCTTGATGCGACTAGAAGTACATTGTTATTTGCAAAAGGTGTTATTTTAGTTGAAGGTGATGCAGAGTTAATTCTTATTCCAATTTTATTTAAAAGAGTATTTGGTATTAGCCTAGATGAAGTAGGAGTAAGTCTAATTAATATGAATAGTACAGTTTTTGAACATATTGCAGATCTATTTGATGATCAGAGAATCAGAAGAAAATGTGCAATAATAACTGATCATGATCAATCTTTAATTCCTTTAGATGGTCCTAAAGATGAAGATACGGATGAAATGAAAAAATTTAGGAACTCCGCTATCAAGGGAGAAGAAAGAAAAAAGAAACTAGATGAATATTGTAAAGGAAATAAATGGGTTCAAGCATTTTATGCTAATTATACTTTTGAAATTGACTTTGTTTTAGAAGGTAATATCCCAGAAATAATAAAAACGCTAAGTAAAATATACAAAAAGAAAAAATCTATAGATGATTCTAAAGCACTATTAATGTCCAAAGATGAAATTAAAGTTGGACTTGAAACCCTTCGTTTAGCAGACAAGGTTGTTGGTAAGGGGTGGTTTGCACTTATTCTGGCAGAAGAAGTTACTTTTGAAACATATATTCCTACCTATATCCTAGAGGCAATTGCATTTTCATCGGGTCATATTAGTTACAAACATTTTGAGAAAATTGCAAAGTATAGAGTTGAAAAAATGAATGATGAAAGGGAACTTAAAGATTTTCTTCAAAAATTAAATGATATTCCACGAGAAGAAAGGACTTTAAACCAGCTGAGTAGTTTATTAAAAGATTATTTAGAAGAAAATGATAATCTGTTTTTATTTATAAAATCATATGAGGAGTATCAATTATGCTAGAAGGTTTAAATTCTCATCAAATTGACGCAGTTCTTAGTAAAAGGAATACATTAGTGATTGCATGTCCCGGTAGTGGGAAAACACGTGTTTTAACTCGAAAGATTGCATATGAACTTGAAAACTTGGAAAGTAAGAAGAAATATGTTGTTGCTTTGACGTTTACTAACAGGGCAGCAGAAGAAATTCAAAAGCGACTTGATGAAATGGGCATATCTCAAGAACAGCTTTGGGCGGGGACTATACATTCCTTTTGTTATCAATGGATTATTCAACCCTATTCCGTTTACGAGCCTAACCTTGTACACGGTTTTTCCATAATAGATGAAAATAAAAAGAATATGATACTTAATCAATTAAAAGAAAAAAACTCTTTACCGTATAATGTCAATATTAATACAAGCTTTGATAGAAAGGGTCATTATTTAAATGAAGATCGATATAAAAATGAGATAGCTTCAGAATTTCACCAATCCATTCTTCAGAATAAAGAAATAGATTTTGATTTGATACTGTACTATTCAAATAGATTATTAGAAAATTATCCAAAAATACGCTTTCATTTAGCTAATTTATTTGGATATATTTTCGTAGACGAGTATCAAGATACTCAAGATTTACAGTATGCAATAATTGGCCAAATTATTAAGGAAAGTTGTAATGATTGTAAGTTGTTTTTGGTTGGTGATCCTGACCAAGCTATTTATGAATCTTTGGGGGGAATAGCAAAAACTCCTTATGAGATTCAGGGAGACACAGGGAACGAAGAAATTGTTGTTAAAGAGTTACCCGGTAATTACCGTTCTTCTCAAAGAGTGATAGATTTTTTTAGGAATTTTCAATCAACAGATGTAAATATAAAAGCTTTAGGAGCTAATTCAGAAAAAGCCGGAATTATAACACTAGATACAGTAACGGATAAAAACAATCTACCTAATGAATTCGCGAAGATAATCACACAAAACATAGAAAGTGGTGTTAAACCAAACGAAATATGTATCATTGCACCACAGTGGTATTTTCTAACCCCTTTAGCTAAAAAATTAAAATCATTGTTACCAAATGTCCCATTTGATGCTCCCGGACTTACACCATTACCAAGAAATAAAGAGAACCTTTGGTGGAGATTATCTAGACTTTTCTTAACCGAGATAACTCCTGAAACATCGTTAAATCGTTTCAGATGGATTCGCCAAATAATTGAACAAATAAATACATATACAAACGGAACATTAGGATTTGAACATAAAGATTGTAGGAAATATTTGAGGTTAATAAATTCTATAAAGCCTAGAGAAACGGAGGGAGTAAGGTATCTAGAAATTGCTTTTAAGAGTTTTTTTGAAGCATTGGAGATTGATTTAAATATTCATCCTGTACTTAATGATCAGCTATATGCATTTTTTAAAAGTATAAATAAACGATATGAATCAAAAGAATTTGATGGGATTCCAAGTGATGTTAATTACTTTAAAAGTGTTTTTAGTGCAGATAAAGGAATTGTTATTAATACCTGTCATGGGGTAAAAGGTGAGGAATTTGAGACAGTTATAGCCTTTGGATTATTGTGGGGGTATGTTCCTCATTGGAGTTCCATTATTAATAAACCAAAATATGAAGCACAATCTGCCTCTAAAAAGATGTTATATGTTATTGGTTCTAGGGCGAAAACTAATTTGCACTTATTTGCTGAACAAGGAAGAACCACTATAAATGGATTCCCTTATAGAATTAATGAAAATTTAGCTGAAGTCTCTTTTAAATATGATAACGAATTTTTAACAAAGTAGTTTCTAAAAGAAAATAATTAAGTGATTATTTTGGGGGAATTATTTAGTTAAAAGAAGAGGATAAAAATAATAACGAGTTTCCGTTCCTGATACAGACATTAAAAATGTAACATAAACAGATAGAGTGTCCAATTTTTTGTCTAAAAAAAGATCAGTTTGAAATTTTTATATTTTATGAATTGGCATTTAACATATGTTTGTTTTGGCAGAATATTATATTTTATAAAAGTATGAATATCATAGGTGTTTATAATCAAAAGTAGGAACCCTAATCTTCAACAATCGGGCCGTTTAATGGAATAAGCGAGGAACTTTTAAAGTCATATAATCTATGAATATACTTGTAGTTCTTCAACTGGTGAGAAATTTAGTTGAAGGAGACCGAGTAAAGGATATTAATTAATATAACTGGAGAATGATTATTAATATATCGATAAGTATTGGTTTGTTAATAATTATTGATATAAAATATGTTTCTTCAAGGGTTAAAATTATTCTAGAAACGGGAGGATAAGAATGTCTGAAAATGCGGTAAAAAGGATAAGTAGTTTTATAAAGCAAAACAACAAGTCTATTATTTTGACATTAGGAGAAGTTTCTGATTTAAAGCAGATAGGTCAAGGTGGTAATGGACTTGTTTATTCTGGAATCCTAAATAATCAAGAGGTTGCAATAAAATTTCTTGTAGAGGATAAACAATCGAGTAAATTACAGCGTTTTAGAGCAGAATATTTTAATATTAATTTATTGGAAGATCGTAGTAACATTGTTAACTATATAAATTATGAAGAAATTCTATTTGAAGATGGTTATTCGATCCCAGCCATTATTATGAAAAAGTATGAAAAATCATTAAAAAGTTTCAGAGAGGATACTAAGGAAATAAGTGAAGAAACATTTATAAAATTATTTTACTTTTTACTTAATACTTTAGAAAAGATACACAAAATTGGAATAATACATAGGGACATTAAGCCTGAGAATATTTTAGTAACAAAAGAAGTTGACTTTGTTTTAACTGATTTTGGTATTGCTAGCTATAATCCTGAATTATACACATTGAAAGCAAAAACTGAAAAGAGAGAAAGGTTAGCGAATTATGAGTTTTCAGCTCCTGAACAAGCAAATAGAGATGTTATTCCTGCACCATCAATGGATATTTATGCTCTTGGTCAAGTTTGCCAATGGTATGCGTTTGGAGCAACACATAGAGGAACAAATAGAAGTAGAATTACTGATATCTTTAAATCAGAAGAAGCAGAAGTTATTGATATCGTATTAAATAAGTGTCTTGATAATAATTATGAACAAAGGTATCAGAGTGTTAATGAAATTTTTAAACATATTGATGAAATTAAAGAATCTAGAAAAGAAGTTGACCCTTTTGAAGAAATGTATTTATTAAATGATGCTATTAGGGCAACTTGTCCCTCTGTTTCTCAAGGGATACAGTTCGTTGAAGATGAAAAATATATAAAAAGATTAGTGGAAAATATCAATAAACAGAACTTCAAACGTAAACTTTGGTTTAATACTGGAATAGGAAATAGTGATTTCCGCAAACTTCAGTATTTGGGAAATAAAAAAATATTGATAGATTATAGAGAATTAAAAATCAAAGGAATATGGTTGTATACAGGTAGTAGCTATGATGATTTAATCATATTTGAAACAGAAGAAAATGAACCTTTTATTATAAATGGAGAGGGGGCTTATTATGCATTAATAATAAACAATGAACATATAGTGGAAGCCCATCACCTCAGTGCAGGATATATAGAAATTGATGATGAAGTATATAGTCTTAGTGATCTCCAAGTAGAAGAACACAATAGATCAAATGATTATAAGTATTACTTCATTGGTACTCAGTTTCACTCTTCAATAATATCTGAGAATGATGCTGTTTTAGATAGGTTTCAAGAAAAAGGGATAATAAACAAGGAAGCAGTATCACAATTGATACGAAATTTAAGAAAGAATAAACATAGAGAAGTATTTTATAGATTATAGTATTAAATTTTCCCAGTTTCTTAAAGTGGCATTCGTGGAACAGTTAAATGAACCAACCCATATACATCATCTATTATAATAAATTTATAGTGCTTTGTAATGGGAGTCTTTTTTTCGGATTTTAGATTAGATCATCATCTGGTTTAAACAATAAACCTTTAAATTGTTGCTCTGCTATCTTTAATTGATTGTAAATTTGAAGGCTTGGTTAAGGAATAACTAGCCGTAAGTATTCGATTTTTCGAGCTTCTAATATCTGTCTTTAAACGTTCCACGATTTCGCTTGAAATACTGGGCGAACTAAAATAAACTTTCATGACTTCACCTCATATGATGTTAGACTCTGATAAATAATAACATAATGACTAATTTTACCATTTTTATCTTTGGATACTAAATAAAATAGGTAGAGTAGTGTATTTCTTTCTCACTTGTTGTGAGAAGAAATTGTGAGATGTATTATTGTAGTCACCTTTTTTAGTGTTTTTCTCACTTTTTACATATAGATAATTTCCCATCACGGCAAAGCAGAATGGGGGAGCCCAAAGCCACCAATGATTCGGGAAGCAGAAGTCTTACATCATATTGACAATTTAGATGCAAAAATAAATATGATGAACCGCACATTGGAAAAAACGAAACCGGGTGAATTTTCTGAACGGGTATTTGCATTAGACAATCGCTCTTTTTATAAACCTACTTTTGAAAAGTAAACATGTTAGTACAGGAAAAAATAAGCATATAGAGCATAATTTATTCTAAACCGGCATATTGTTGTACTAAGTAAGCTAATTAAAAAGTGGACAATCTTTCATTTGAAGGAGGAAGCAATGTATGCCGTTTTGGATTTATTTAATCGTTGCTGGAATATTGTTTAGTGCCTATATGACCATTCGAACAAGTAAAGAGGAAAAAGAATTGGAAATGATGGAAGCAGAGCAGGAAGGAAACATTATTTTAGAACGGATGAAAGAAGAACGGGAAAAAAGAAAAGAAGTTTCTTCGGGAGCATAAAAAAAGTGCCTCTTTCGTTAATAGCGAAAGGAGGCACCTTTATTTATTATTCTGCTTTAAATAAGTCTTTTAAATCTTTATCATTAATTTTCACATTACTGTCTTTCACTAATTTATTAAGAGCATCTTGGACAGCAGTTTGAGTAACTTTTGTTTGTTTCACTTTATCTTCTAACTCTGATTTCATTTCAGCAAAAGGTTTAACATCTTTTTTATCTTCTACTTTAGTTGCTTCAATTATATGGTAACCAAATTGGGATTTAACAGGGCTGCTAACTTCTCCTTCTTTTAACTTAAATGCAGCAACTGCAAAATCACGATCGAGGCTATTTGGATCAAGTACGCCTAAATCTCCACCTTTATCCTTCGTACCGTCCGTAGAATATTCTTTCGCTAAATCCTCAAACTTTTCACCATTATTCAATTTGTCAAGAACTTCTTTTGCAGTATTTTCATCAGCAACTAATATATGGCGGGCAGTAACAGTTTTTGATTCCATATTATATTGTTCTTGAAGTTCTTCATCTGTAATTGTTTGTCCATCTAGAACAGCCTTCTCTTGAAGTAATTGCATACGTAAAATATCTTTCAACTGCTCATCGTCTTTAATTCCGTATTGTGCTAAGAACATACTGTAGCTTTCGCCTAATTGTTCTTTAAATGTTTCAATTTCCGCTTCAACTTCTTTATCAGTAACTTCATATTTATCTGCTAGAACCTTTTCATATACTAGTTCTTGAAGGGTAGCTTCACCATAACGTTCTTTTAATACTTGATAAAACTCATCTTGGGTAATATTTCCTGCCTTAGTTTCAGCAACATTATCACCGTTACCGCAGGCGGAAAGTGTTAAAATTCCTGCTGCTAGTGTTACAGAAAGTAGTAGCTTTTTCTTCATGCTAATAAACAACTCCTAATATCTTTGAATTTTTAGTTTGTCTTTTTTTTTTACAATTTTAACTATATCATAATAACCCATTTCTGAGAAACGTTTTTTTTTACTAATTTCTGTTATATTAACGTTAAAAATAGAGAAAATCAAGTTCAATGCTTTAAAAAAATCATCAAATGGGTTTTTGTACTATACACTTTTCCGCATTTATACATAGTATATATGGAAATTAGAAAAGGAGGTAATTTTCATATGGCCTGGGGAAATAACAGTTTTGTGTTAATTGTCGTGTTATTTATTTTGTTAGTAATTGTTGGTAGTGCGTATATTTGCTAAGAATGGACCTTTCATCTTACTAAGTGAATAGGTTTTTTGAATCATATAGGAATACCTTTTTGGAGGTGATAATTGGATGACTGCTGGTGGATATGCTGGAAGTGGTTTTGCCCTTTTAGTCGTTTTATTTATCTTACTCATCATTGTCGGTGCGGCATGGTGGTAAGCAAATTTGCGATAAATGGTAAGAGATAATGGGGAAACGGCAAGAATTTCTTGCCGTTTTCATTTGACCATTTTATTAAGTGAAAAGAATTTCAATGTATGAGGAAATAAGCAAAATGAGAGTTAGTATATTGACTGTCCGAATTACACTTGGCTGCTTTTCATCAGGAATTTCTTTTTGAATACAGAAGGCGTGCATTAAATTATTCATATAAAATAAAATAAAGCCTGCTACAAGGATAAATGTTAGGACCAAAATATTACCTCCTAATTACAATTCCACTATGAAACAATAGGGGTTGTAATTTTGTTCATTCGCATTTTGATAGATTGCAAAGTTTGCTTTTCTTTCATAACATAGTATTACTTTTTATAATAATAACACCAATTCTTCATTTATTCATTAAATTTTTCTTAGAAATCATTCTTCTAATGTAGGAAGGGAAAATTTAATCGTGAAATTAGGACATAATGACTAATTTAGTCGAGATAAAAGGTAATTGTTTCCGTCAAGAAGAATGATTATACTAAAGGTAGAAAAAGAAAGGGCAGGAATATTATATGGAGGAAATATTAAAAAGAATTGAGTTGCTGGAATACCATCAACAATTATTCATCCGTTTATTAACAGATTCGAAGATGGATTTTACTAAGTTAATCATTGAAAAAAATCTAACGAGACAAGATGTAGAAGAGTTCCATAACCTTTGTGACGAATTACACATAAAATGGGAAGAACAAAAAGCGGAAGGATTTGTATATTTTCATCCGCTAATGAAAGAGTTCGCTAACAGACTTAATAAAAAATTGCAAGTGAAGGAAACAATTCAAGCATGTATAAATGAAGGCCTGTACTTAGAATTAATGAATGAATTTGCAAAATATGTAAAATAGCAAAACACATCCATTATTCAAGTTATACCACTTCTTTTTCTTTATCTTCCTTCTTTTTAATAAATCCATCATCATCGGTAAATTCATCCTCTAGATGGTGAAAGGATGATTGAAATATTTTCATAAAATCATTTCCATATATATTCCGAACAATCGCCGTTAATTCTAAAATATCTGGAAATTTACCATACATTTCCTTTAATGGAAGTGCGCCTTGAAGGACGGAATTTTTACTTGGATCGTACGACTTAATTAACTCTAAAACAATGTTTTCCCCTTTTTCTGTTAATTGGATGTACGTATTTCGCTTATCGTCTACTTTTTTTGAAAAGGATAGTAATCCTTTTTCTTCAAGCTTTTTTGAGAAGTTAAAAGCAGTTGATACGTGCATTACGCCAAATTTTGCAACATCTGAAATAGATGCCCCATTTAAATAGTAAGCAATCCAGAGAATATGATGTTCGTTTATATTCAAATCAAATGGCTTAATCCACTGTTGCCAATCTTTTTCAATTGACTTCCAAAGTGCCTTTCCTAGCTGGGAAATTTTCTGACTGAATAAAAGTGCCTCGATTTTTGAAATGTCCTTGTCCATCAATATCACCTTCTTTATTTAAGAATTATTATGTTAATAAAATAATAACAGTATACTTTGCAAAATGCTAAATTTTTAGATAGTTAACTTTATAAAAATTCTGCTAACGATACTAACATATACGATTGACGTATTAATTCGTTTCATTAAGTTCTATTTTGCCATGGTATTAAACAAAATTCTACACTAAATTGAAAAATCCTTGTTTATTTTAGAAAAATTTTATTTTTTATTAATATAATTATACATTAACCTCATATATATAAGAATCATAACGTTTTAGATTGGGGGAGTGGAATGGAAGGAATTATTTTTGGCCTTTTTTCCTTAAGCATCCTTTTATTATTTGGTTTAAGTCAGTCCGTAATAAATTTGAAAAAAATAAAAAATCCTGTTGTTAAAGATACTGCCAAAAGGAAAGCTTTGTTCCAATTGATGATGGCACTGACCTTAATAATTGCTGCTGTTCTTCTAATAATGATTGTCTATTAAAAAGAGAACTTAATCTAATTTGGATTAAGTTCTCTGTTTAGTTTAAGTCGTAATAATCCAATTGTTATTGAGGCAAATGAACTAATTTTGTTCTTTTTGCTATGCCTAAAACAGTCGGATATATGACTGCCATGACAATTGTATTTAATATCATTGCGGGAATAACAATCATTGTAAATAATCCAATAAAACCAGCTTCTCCTAAGCCAACCATTGCAGCTGCGACAGTTAAAAAGATAGTACCTGATATTATTGTTCCGACAGCGGTTAATGATGCGTTTATGACAATGTTATTTGTTTTCTTAACTGTTACATATAATGCGAAGAAAAGAAAAGCAGTGATCATTTTATCAATGACATTTGGAAAAAATCCGCCAGCAAATCCTGTCGTTAACCCAGAAATAATTCCTGTTGCTAACCCTAGTAGAAGTACATTTTTCTTTTCAGGGAACATAAAAATTCCTAGGAACATCATGATTAAACTGAAGTCTGGCTTCATTCCACCAGCCCCAAAACCTGGAATGATCATGTGCAAGATAGCACCCATTCCAACAAGTAATGCCATTACTACAAGATTTTTCGTATTCATTTCTCATCTCTCCTCGTCTCAACTATTCTATTACTCTACCCCTTTTGTGTCCTCGTGACCAAAAGCGGGGAAAGTTGCAATTATTATAACATATTCGATAACTAATGCAAAGGTTATTTTTTAAAAATATTTAATAAATTTATTTATGGAAAAGTATCGGAAGAATATTGGGTGTGAGAATTATATAGGAGTATCGATTGAAATGAATATGAGTAAGTTTTGGTGTTTTGCGAAAAAAAATGAGCAGTTCAAAATCTCAAATCATCTATATTTGGAACTTGTCAAACAATACATGATTTTTTTCATTCGAACTGCACAATAGTAATTAAATATTCTCTTTTATTGTTTTTGCGATATCGTGTAAATCATCTTGTGTATAGTCACTCGTATGTGTCTTCCAAACAGCCCCGAAGCCGTCCCCTTTACCATATCGTGGAATTAAATGTATATGGAAATGAAATACAGATTGTCCAGCATATTCACCATTATTATTTAAAATATTCATCCCTACTGGGTGGTAAGCAGCCTTCAACCCGTTGGCGATTTTTGGAACTGCTGCAAAAACATTACGTGCTACATCAGGCGTTAATTCATAAACATTTTCTTGATGAACTTTAGGGATAACGAGGGTGTGACCTTTCGTAACTTGGCTAATGTCTAAAAAAGCTAACACATTTTCATCTTCATATACTTTTGCCGAGGGAATTTCCCCATTTATTATTTTGCAAAATATACAATCACTCATATGTAACGTAACCAGCCTTTCCATCATAATTTAGTTTATTTTAGCATAATTTAGCTAGAAAAGGAAAATGGTTCCTCTAACTCACCTTAGTTGGAATAAATAAAGGGGGGATCTAAATTAATTACAATTGACCGTAACGCCTTTCAAAAATGCAAAAAAAAGAGAGCAAGGCTTGTGTTGTCACAAACCTTGCCCAAGTGAAGGGAAATTTCTTCGATGTTACCTTTCGTGCTTTACAGGTTTTCAAAGATGTCTAAAGCATTCAAGCTCATCATCCCCATTCGCTTTGGAAGTTTATTTCAACTTTTCGGCTTTCGGCAGATGATCTTTCGTAAACACCTCATTTTACTTTGAGAATGTTTTTCGAATGCAATTTACTCTTTTTACAACAAGTTAAAGCATCTTTGGCAAACACCTCATTTGTGAGTGTGATTAATTCCCCTTCGCTTATTATGATAACCAGTTACATTTGGAATATGCACAAATTAAAAAAAGATTTTTTTGGAAGCCATGTTATTTTTCTGACTATGATATGTTTTTTCTGCTAGAATGGGACTAAAGAAGAGTTTTTCGGGTAAATGTGTTAAGAAGGCGGTGTAAAGGCAGTTACGTATAAATATTAAGTTCATTTACCCTTTTGAAGCGGGTTATCAATTAGAGGTAAGGATTACACTGTTAAATAGTAGTTCAAATTTAAAGGAGAATGTGTATGGGTTTGTTAGAAATAAAAAATTTGACTGGTGGGTATACGAAAAAAAATGTATTAAAAAATATAAACTTTTCAGTAAATAAAGGGGAAATTGTCGCTTTAATTGGTCTTAATGGAGCTGGAAAAAGTACGACAATTAAACATATTATCGGGTTAATGGAGCCGAAAACAGGGGAAATAACGATTGATGGCAAAACAATGAAAGAAGACATATTACTGTATCGGAAAAAATTTTCATTTATTCCTGAAACGCCGGTTTTGTATGAAGAACTCACATTAGCAGAGCATTTACAATTAACAGCGATGGCCTATGGTCTCGAGGAGTCCCAATATAAAGAACGTCTATCCAAATTATTGAAAGAATTTCGGATGGAAAAAAGATTAAAATGGTTTCCTTCCCATTTCTCTAAAGGAATGAAACAAAAAGTAATGATTATGGCGGCATTTTTAGTGGAACCAGAACTCTTTATCATTGATGAACCATTTGTAGGATTGGACCCATTAGCAATCAACTCTTTGCTGCAACTTTTAAAAGAGCGCCAATCTGCTGGTTCAGGTATTTTAATGTCAACCCATATTCTAGCAACTGCTGAAAAATACTGTGATCGCTTCGTCATTTTGCATAATGGGGAAGTAAAAGCAGTAGGAAATATGGCAGAACTGCGAGAACAATTTGGACTAGCTAATGCGAGTTTGGATGATATTTATATTCAATTAACAAAGGATGAAGCAAATGATGAATAGTATTCAGCTTTGGTCCAAGCGTTTCGGAGAACGGATGAAAGAAATGCTTAAGTTCGGACGGTATATGTTTAATGACCACATATTAATTGTTTTATTAATTTCTATTGGTGCAGGAGCTTACTATTATAAAGATTGGGTTGCAAGCTTATCGGAAGATTTTCCAACGGCGTTTTTATTTGCCGTTTTATTCTCATTCGTGTTAGCGACTGGAAATATTATTACCTTTTTTAAAGAGGCGGATAAAGTTTTTTTATTAGCAGTTGAAACAAAATTAAAACGATACATCGTTCGCTCTTTCATACTTACTTACGTATGGCACCTCTATCTTTTATTTATGCTTTTGTTAGTTTTAGCACCGATTTTTTTCAATACAATGAGTGGTAATCAAAGTTACGTTATTTTCGCTGTACTTATTTTTGTATTAAAAATAATTAACTTATTTGTCCGTTGGTTCGTGGATTTTGATTACGATAAACAAGTTGTTACTTGGGACGTGTTAACGCGGATTTGCTTAAACGGGATTAGCATATTTTTATTCATGCAAGAAGCATACATTTTATTTGCCGCTTGTATCGTTATTTTTCTTGCTTATTTCGTTTATTTTGCCTTAAAAACGAAAGGAAAATCATTGCCATGGGAACGATTAATAGATAATGAAGAAAGACGTCTCGGACAATTTTACCGGATTGCTAATCTTTTTACTGATGTTCCAGAATTACGCATGGAGGTAAAACGTCGTAAGGGTCTTGATATTTTCTATAAAGGAATCCCTTTTGCGCAAAATAGTACATATAGTTATTTAATTAGTCGAACGTTTTTTCGCAGTGGCGATTATTTTGGCTTATTTATTAGACTGACGTTAATAGGTGGAGTATTTATTTTTGGCCTTGACGGTTCCTATTTAAGCTACATTATCGCAATACTATTTATTTATTTAACTGGATTTCAGTTATTGAGTATGTGGAAGCATCATGATTACGTAATTTGGACCGATTTATATCCAGTTTCCTCTGACATTCAATTGCAGTCGTTTTTAAAAATATTATTAAACATCTTATGGACGCAAAATTTGTTTTTTACATTCCTTTTCTTAAGCTCGGGTGAATGGATAAAAGGGCTGATTTTATTTATCGTTAGTAGCGTCTTTGTTTATTTATTCGTCTTTGTTTATTGTAAAAATCGACTTGTAAAATGGAGCCAAAATTAACAAGCTGTTATCCATTTATAAATAATACAATGTGTCGTATATTTTTTACTATTGAAATTGCAAGAAAAAAAGGGGTTGCTCTATTTTGTTCAACCCCTACCTATTTCGTACATATCCTCTTAGTAAAATCCACGAAATATATGAAAAACTTTTGTTCCTTTTATGACAGAGCTGCTCCCACCTCAATTATCTCATCGTATTAAAATAAAACTTTACCATTAAAAGGAATAATTACGTAACTGTCATATTTTGAAATTTTTTGTTTCCTCTTGAAAGCGTTAACTAAAAGTGATATGATTAACATATATTGGATGAAAGCGCTTGCGCAATTATTGCACAATAACTAGTTTGATAACTAGTTAGAACGTTTTTATCAATTTATGCAAACGTATGCACAAAAAAGTTGAGGAGGAGAAAAATTTGGAAAAAAGGCATATGAGAAAATTATCCATTTTAATGATTTTTGCTTTATTTATTCAAATGCTTTCCGGAATTGCGCCGACTTTGGTAACAGCACAAACTAATGTGAAAAGCCCAATAATTGGAAGCGAAGGGAAAGTTACTTTTAACTATGTGGATAGTGGCGAAACAGCAATGTATGTGATTGGAAATTTCAACGAATGGAACTTAGATACTGCTGTTGAGATGAAAAAGGAAAACGGTATCTTTACAGCAACAATTGGTCCGCTAAATGCCGGAGAATATGAATATAAATTCCTTCGTAATAATCGTTCATGGGATGATTCAGTAAAGGATCCTTTAAATGATCAATCAGCAGGAGATAATTCCGCATTTACGGTCGGAGTGGTGGAAAAAGCGGAAAGTCCGCTTGTAAAAGAAAATGGTGAAGTGACTTTCCGATATATAGGGGAAGCTGACCGTGTAAGGGTTGCTGGCAGTTTTACAAGTTGGCAAGATAATGCATTAGAAATGGAGAAGAATGACGAAGGAGTATGGCAACTGACCGTACAACTCACTCCTGGCACTTACGAATATAAGTTTATACTTGGAGAAAATAATTGGATTACTGACCCAGGCAACAATAACAAAGCCGGTGATAATTCCGTTGTTCATCTTCCTGGAATAATTATTGAATCGGCGAATGACATGAATGTTGGCATGGAAATTGAACTTAATGCCAAATGGATAAATGAAGCTGGTGAAAAATCAGAGGTTAAACCAGTTTGGAGTTTAAAAGAAAGTAAAGCTGGAGTTGCGTTACAAGGAAATAGACTATCAGTAGCAAACGATTATAAAGTAAAAGAAAATGATAGTGTTACCGTTGTAGCAACATATAATAATAAATCAGTAGAAAAGCAGATAAATATATTATCTTCCCTTTACACTTATAATATTCACTATTATCGCCATGATGGGGAACAAAATAATTGGGATATGTGGATATGGTGGGATGGAAAAAATGGGGAAGCATATTCTTTTACAGAAGAAGTAGGAGAGTATGCGAAAGCAACATATAAATTCCCGACAAACAAAATATCTGTTATTACAAGACCAGGGAACTGGGATACACAAGAGGAAGCAAGAGTTATTGAAATAAAAGATGGCAACACAGTTGACGTTTGGTTAGTTCAAAATGATTCCCAAGTATATTACAGCGAACCGCAACTGAACGAAGAAGAAATGGAACAACGGTATGTTCGTGTTCGTTATGTCCGCCCTGATAAAGATTTTACTGACTGGAACATTTGGGTATGGAATACGGGAGTGAAAGATAATCAAATTGACTTTGAGAAAATTGAAGGTGATACGGCAATAGCCAATATTGCAATCGGACCAAAAACGGATTCTATCGGTTTCTTAATCCGTAAAGGAACCGATTGGGAGACAGCAAAAATATCTCCTGAAAGTGATGACCATAATGTGACAATCGATCCTGAGGAAGTGATTACAAAAGTTACGGTCGTTACAGGAGTGCCTGGACAAACAGTAGTGCCAGTCGTGAAAGGTCCTGTTCTTAACGATGGTAATGTTACATTCTTTTATCGGGATGAAGCATTATACCGTAATGATTTAATGGATACTATTGAGTCGGTAAAAGTAAAAGTACTTGGTAAAGAATACGACATGGTCTATGATCGAGAAAATGAATATTTTACTTATACAATGGAAGGTATTTCAGAAGGTATTTTCGAGTATTCCTTCCTCGTAACGAAGGATGGAAAAACAGAAGAAGTACTAGATCCGAAGAATACGGTAGACGGGAAGTCAGTTGTGGAATACCGGGTGCCGGAAATAAACATTGCTGCTCGAGTGAAACCTGAAAAAGTGACGTATAACGAGAATGCAATTATATCCTTAAATATTGAAAATCCTGAGAAGGCATTAATCAAGGAAATTTATGCAGATTTAACTCCAGTGGGTGGAAATGATAAGGTAAAAATTGATCCGCAATTAAATGCCGTTACATTCGGGGTGAAAGACACCGTTCTAGCTGGGATGAAAGAAATTACAGTAACGGTTGTTGATGAATACGGCAATAACCATCAACAAAAAGCACAAGTAGAAGTTGTGGCGCGTCTTTCCCAAGGCAAGTTAGACTTTGATTGGGATGAAGCACGGATATATTTTATGTTAACCGATCGTTTTCATGATGGAGATAAAACGAATAACCATCCATATGGCTATGATCCAACACATCCAGAAGCATATCATGGCGGTGATTTCCAAGGGATTATTAATAAATTAGATTATCTCGAAGACCTCGGCATTAACACGATTTGGATTTCCCCAATAGTGGATAATATTGATTTTAATAAAGGAGCTGATTTTACTACTGCAGAGGGATTGGCAGCAAAACAATATGCTTATCACGGTTATTGGGCAAAGGATTTCACTTCCTTAGATCCAACTTTAGGGGATATGGATAAGTTTAAAGAGTTGATTGAAAAAGCCCATGATCGCGGTATGAAAATTATGGTAGACGTCGTACTAAATCATGCAGGATATGGTATGAGCGAGTATCAAAACGACTGGCAAGACTTGCCTGGTGCTCCAACCGATGATGAAAAGAAAACCTTTGAAGGAATGATTCGGGAAAAAAGTGAAGGTGGAGAAATTCGTGCAGAATTAGATGGATTACCTGACTTTAAGACAGAAGATCCAGAAGTTCGCAACCAACTTATTGACTGGCAAACAGCTTGGCTAGAAAAAGCAAGAACAGACCGTGGGGATACGATTGATTATTTCCGTGTTGATACAGTAAAACACGTGGAAGATACAACATGGATGGCATTCAAAAACGCATTAACTGAAATTGCGCCTAGTTTTAAAATGATTGGGGAATATTGGGGTGCTAGTTATAATCTTGATGGCGGACATTTACGTTCTGGACAAATGGATTCATTGCTAGACTTTGATTTTAAAGAAAAGGCAAAAAGCTTTGTTAATGGCGATATGGAAGCTGTGGAAGCATATTTACAAGAGCGAAATGCAAAAATTGATAATACGGCAATGTTAGGTCAATTTTTAAGTTCCCATGACCAAGATGGCTTTTTAACAGAATATGTTAATGGGGATATTGGTAAATTCCTACTAGCAGTTTCTTTACAAATAACAGCAAAAGGACAACCAGTGATATATTACGGAGAGGAATTAGGTCAATCCGGTAAAAATTCTTGGGATGTTCAAGATGGTATTACTTATTCCTTCGGTGAAAACCGTGATTCGATGCCTTGGGATAAATATGAAAATCGTGATCCAGTTGCACTGAAGATCCATGACCATTATAAAAAATTACTTCAAATTCGTGGCGAATACTCTAAAGTATTTTCAAAAGGAACACGAACAATGGTTTTTGGAAGTAATGAGGAAGAGCTACTCATAACGAAACGGGAATACAATGATGAATCCATCTTTGTTGGCTTCAACATTTCAGAGAAAGAAAAGGAAGCAACATTTACTGTTGATTATCCAGCTAAAACCGTTTTAACGGATCTGTATAACGAAAGAAATTATACAGTGGGAGAAGATAAGACGATAACAGTAAAAATACCTGGAAATAGTGATGGTGGAACGATTGTGTTAGTTAAAGCAACTGAACCGGCTGATAATGACGAAGGGTCAGGTTCTACAGATAATCCAAAAGAACCAGGAACAAAAGATGAATCGGAAACACCAGGAACTGCAGATGACAATGGTAAAGACAACAGTCAAACTGGAGAAAAAACAAATGGTGACAACACGTTACCAAATACATCTAGTAACATTTACAGTAATTTGTTATTAGGAATGTCATTGCTCCTAGTAAGCTTTGTATTCTTTAAGCGTAATAGGAAAATGATTAGCAAATAAGAATCCCCCTTATTAATATAAAGAGGCTGTTGATTTATTCAACAGCCTTTTGGTAGTTAATTGCTGCTGAGACTAATGTTTTGGCGGCAATTACCATCGCTTTTTCGTCGATATCAAATTTAGGGTGATGATGCGGAAAAGCAGCATTTGCATTAACTGGTTTTGCCCCAGTGAAAAAGAAACTACCTTTAACATGTTGTAAATAATAGGCAAAATCCTCTCCACCCATTTGCGGAGGGCTTTCGACAACCTCAACGACACCCGGAACATCTTTAGCTAGTGCTGCAAGAAATTCTGTTTCCTCTTGATGATTAACTAGCGCAGGGTAGCCATGAATATATTCATAGGAATAGCTGCAATCATTTGTTATACAAGTTCCCTTCAGTACTTTTTCAATTTCTTTTTCAATCGATGCACGAATCTTATTATTAAATGTGCGTACTGTTCCCGCTAACTTGACTTTATCAGCAATTACATTAAAGGCATTTTCCGCCACAAAATTACCGACAGATATTACTGCCGATTCAATAGGATCTACCTTTCTACTAACAATTTGCTGGAGATTTACAACAAACTGACTTGCTGTCATAATTGCATCCTTAGTCGTATGTGGGTGAGCACCATGGCCACCTTGTCCTTGAATCGTAATTTGAAAACGGTCGGCAGCAGCCATAATTGGACCAGAACGATACAATATTTTCCCTGTATCCTCCGTTGCCCATAAATGAGTGCCAAAAATAACATCGACGCCATCCAAACAACCGTCCTCAATCATGGAAAGAGCACCACCTGGGGCTATTTCTTCGGCATGTTGATGAATAAAAACATAGTCCCCAGCTAAATTATCTTGGCATTGTTTTAAAACTTTTGCCACGATGAGTAATGTAGCAGTATGCCCATCATGACCACAGGCGTGCATTACTCCGGGAACTTTTGATTTATAGGCAACGTCTTTTTCATCTTGGATGGGCAGTGCATCGAAATCGGCTCTAAGTGCTACTGTTTTCCCTTTTTTTGTCCCTTTTAATCTAGCAACTACACCATTTCCACCAACATTTTCTTGTACCGGAATTCCAATGTTACGATAAAATTCTGCAATGAGTTTTGGTGTTTCCTTTTCTTCAAACAATAGCTCTGGGTGTTGATGTAAAAAACGACGAATGTCGACCATTTCATGGAAATAGGAATCTAGCTTTTTATGGAGCACTTCAATCATACAACCACCTCTTCCTTTATTTATCCTAATTATAACATTTTCATGTATTCCGAAAAGTATTTAGTTTTTTGAAAAATAGTATTACAATATTAATATCTTCACTTAAAAATATACGAGGAGTAATTTTTTATGAAAAAATACTTACTATATAACTTGTTCACGCTCATTATATTTATTATGCTTTTATTTTATGTAGGAAATGGTCAAGAAACCGCATTAGACAGTTTCCTTATTAATAAACTCGCATTTTTAGATACATATATGGCTTTCTTTCGCGTGATAACGAATTTTGGTTCTGAACCGGTTATTATCACAGGTACTTTATTATTGTTGGTTTGGCTCTGGGTAGATAAGAAAAATTACATGGCAATGACTATCGTTGTTCTTGCAGTTGGTGGAGGTAATGTTTTCAACCAATGGTTAAAGAACATTATTTCAAGGGAACGGCCAATTGGGCATACTTATGAAGGTTATAGTTTTCCGAGTGGACATGCGATGCTAGGGTTGCTTTTTTATGGTGTTGTGTTTTACTTTTTGGCTAATCAATTAAAAAATACTAGTGTCCGAATAGGTTTGAAAATTAGTTTAATAGCTATTATCGTTTTAACAGGATTAAGTAGAATACCGTTACGTGAGCACTATCCAACCGATGTATTAGCAGGATTTGCAATTGGCTTTAGTTATTTAGTGGTAAATATAATAATATATGAGATTTGGATGTTCCGTTGGAAAAATAAAAGACCAGGAACTTTTTAATTAAATAACTATTTTACCGAAAAAATCCGTCTCCAGACTTACCGGAAATCCAACTAATTGTATTTTAAAAATAGATAATGCTTCGATATACTTATGATAAGGATGAGATGGAAAGAAGGGTCAATGATGAAATTATCTAGTTCCCAATTTTTATTAGCGATTATATTATTGCTTGTTGGTGGAATATTGTTGTTGTTTAATATTGGTATTATTTCCTTGGAAATAAAAAGTATATTCACCCAAATATATCCATATCTTTTTCTTGTTTATGGAATTTATATGCTCGTCCGTGGCATTATCGAAAAATATAAAAACCATATATTTTGGGGCAGTTTTGTTGTCTTATATTCCATTTTATTGATTTTTAGTAAGTTAGGAAAGCTAGATTTTGGTTTCTGGGACTTTTGGAAGCTTTGGCCACTATTGTTTATTTTCTTTGCAATCGGCATTCTATTTCCTCAAAAAAAAGTCATTAAAATGACAAAGGTAAAAAATGATGATTTTGGTTTCAATATGGATTTTTCCTATGATAATGACAAGAATGGTGGACAAAACAGCCGAAGTGACAGTATCAAAATGAGTGAACTGGATGAGCTGCTGAATGAAATTAGTGAGAAAATAAATGATGAAAATATTGAAAAGTTAATTAGAAATACGATAGGGGAAAAACTGAATTCAAAGGAGAAAACAACGTATAAAAAATCCAACAAAACATTTCACCAAGCTTCTAGTAAAAAGACTGCCCAAACGAATGTCAATGTTTTCGGTCTTAAAGTAGCTGATGTTGAGTATAATCAGTCGAATTGGTCGTTAGAACCATTAACATTAAATAACACCGTTGGCAACTACTATATTGATTTAAGTAAGGCTTTTATACCAGAAGGGGAGACACCAATTAAAATTAAAGGGAGAATTGGTGATGTCCAAATTTTAGTTCCAGAAGATATTGCTGTCAAAATCGAAGCGAGAAATTCAGTAGGTGATATGACGATATTCGGAAACTCTTCCGATCAGTTTGGAAAAGGAAGCTATTTATCATTTAAAAGTGAGGATTACGAATATGCATTACGGAAAGTAGACATTAACATTCAATTATCAATTGGATCAATTTATATTGATTACGTATAAGGAGGGGAGGTAATGCGGAAAAACAGCGGAAATTTAACGATAAAAATAGTAACGAATTTTTTATTCGTCGCTATTTTTATCTCTATTTTATTTTTTGTTGGTGCTCAAGTTTTACTTATTACTTATAAAAATCAGCCTTTTACTATGTCCCTCGTTCTTAGTTTAAGTGCATTCGTTTTCCTCCTATCTGTTATTACTTCCATTTATTACGGTTATCGAACGAGTATCGACATCAAAGTAAAACTGCAAAAGATGATCACTTTTACCTCATCATTAAGGAGAGGAAAGTTTTCAGATAAAATGATCGTAAATGAACAGGATGAACTAGGTATTCTTGCGAAGGAATTAAACAATTTAGCTACAATATTAAATGAGCAATTACAGTCAATCCAACGTTTAGCTGATGAAAAAACATCTTTACGACAGCAAATTCATACGGCAGCCGTGATGGAGGAAAGGCAGCGATTGGCAAGAGAATTACATGATTCCGTTAGTCAACAGCTATTTGCCTTAAGCATGCTTTCAGCAGCAACGGAAAAGATTATTGATAAAAAGCCAGAACTCGTTCCTTTACAAATGAAGCAAATTACGGATATTGCAGCAAAAGCCCAAGGGGAAATGCGGGCATTATTATTACATTTACGTCCTATCGATTTGAGCGGTGAAACATTAAGTGATGGAATTTTATCTTTAGTAAGGGAATTAAAAGGAAAAACTAATTTGCATTTTGAAGCTACTATCGATGAAGTAAATGAATTACCGAAGGCAGTCGAAGAACATTTATTTCGAATTGTTCAAGAGGCAATATCTAATATTTTGCGACATTCCAACGCCGATACGATTATTTTAATTTTAACTGAACGAAATAACACTATCTATTTACATATCGGTGATAACGGTGTCGGGTTTGATATGGAAGAAAATAAAAAAATTTCTTATGGATTAAAAACAATGAGGGAACGATGTGAAGAAATTGGTGGAATTTTCTCTATACGATCGAAACAAGATAAGGGGACCTATATTGATATAAAGGTGCCAATAAGCCAAAATTAGAACAAATATCTCTATATTCTAGTGGAAAAAGCATTAAAACTCTCGCTTAGGGAGAGCAGGGAGGACTGAAAAAAGTGGATAAAATAAAGGTTGTTGTAGTCGATGACCATGAAATGGTAAGACGTGGCTTAATTTCATATTTATTAACAGAGGATGATATTGATGTTGTCGGGGAAGCAGCTAGTGGTAATGCAGGGGTGAAAGTTGTAAAAGAAACAATTCCCGATGTAGTGCTAATGGATTTATTAATGGAAAATGGCAATGGGATAGAAGCAACAGCGGAAATATTGAAATTCCATCCTACTTGTAAAATTATCATCATTACTAGTTATTATGACGATGAACAAGTATTTCCTGCTATTGAGGCAGGGGCATTTAGTTATTTGTTGAAAACAGCTCGTGCAGAGGAAGTTGTCGAAGCAATAAAAAAGGCGATAAAAGGTGAAACGGTAATCGAATCAAAGGTCGCTAATAAGATGTTAAACCGATTGCGACCAAAAGAAAGAAAACTACATGATGAGTTAACAGAACGGGAATTAGAAGTGTTAATGTGCATCGGTGAAGGAATGACAAATGAAGAAATAGCAAAAGAATTATTTATCGGGATAAAAACGGTAAAAACACATGTTAGTAATATTTTAAGTAAATTAGAGGTACAAGATCGAACACAGGCGGCTATTTATGCAAATCGCAATGGAATTGTTTTTTCTAAAAAGAATCTATAATCAATTAATGAAAATCCCTGCTATGTAAAGGAGGTTTGCAAAAGGACGGACGATTGCAAACCTCCATTTTTAGTTTCATGTGTTGTGGAGTTTGTTTATATCAAATAAAGGAGCGTGTTATGGAATATCATTTTTTTGATTTCCTTCGTCTTCATCCTTATCAATGCCAATTTTGTAAGTTGTGAAATATGGTGCTCTAATATCTATTTTTACCATTTCTTTTAACTTCTCCAGTTCACCGAATTCCAATGCAAATCTATTACTCGCCTTATAATCTTTAAATGTTTCTTCATTTTTCCAACAAGTTAAGATGATATAGGAATCATTTTTAATTGGCCGCAAAACTCTAATAGCTACGAAGCCGTCCGCACCATGGATGATTTTCCCTCGATTTTTTAATCGATATTCAAACCTTTCACGATTATCATCATTAACAGGAATATAATGGAGGGCTGCAAACCCTTCATTTGGTAGGTGATGTTCGCTTTCCAAAATTTCATATTTCCTAGGCAATTGAAAAATTGTCTTTTTTGCTGATTCTTGAAGTAATAAGGCATGATCCATATTATACATATACACTAGTTTAGTGCCATGATTGTGATTTTTGTTGAAAATTCTTTCCATATAGTCGTGGGTACCAGATGTAAGAAAAATAAACATAATATCAACCCCGAAAACGCTTTTTTACAATAATAATTGTATATTCATATTATTATACTTTATTTTCGATTAACAATAAAATAATTCATGTGTTTTTAGAAGAAAGTAATGGAAAATGGGACAATTTTGTGATAAGCGGGCTATTTACTATACTTTTTGTTGAATTAAAGCTATATTGAAATACGTATTAGATGATAATTATTTTTACCGTGGATACATTTTGACACCCACATCCCATAGCTTGAAATATATATTATTTATTACTTATTTAGAAAGGTGGACAAGCCTAAATGACGAAAATCATAAATAATACTTTTTTAAAGGCTGCCCGGAGTGAAAAAACAGATTACGTTCCTGTCTGGTATATGCGACAAGCAGGACGTTCTCAACCTGAATATCGAAAGTTGAAAGAGAAATACTCCTTGTTTGAGATTACTCACCAGCCAGAACTATGTGCATACGTGACACGTCTACCAGTAGAACAGTACGGTGTGGATGCAGCTATTTTATATAAGGATATTATGACACCACTCCCGAGTATCGGTGTTGATGTCCAAATTAAGTCCGGTATTGGGCCAGTAATTGATGAGCCGATTCGCAGTAAGCAAGATATTGAAAACTTACGTGAACTTTCTCCAGAAAATGATGTTCCATATGTGTTTGAAACGATTCGCCTACTAACGGAGGAACAATTAGATGTACCATTAATTGGTTTTGCTGGGGCACCATTTACTTTAGCAAGCTACATGATTGAAGGCGGACCTTCGAAGACTTACAACAAAACGAAAGCTTTTATGTATGCACAACCGGAAGCTTGGTTTATGTTAATGGATAAACTGGCGGATATGACAATTACTTATGTGAAGGCACAAATAAAAGCAGGGGTTTCTGCGGTGCAAATATTTGATTCATGGGTAGGAGCTCTTCATAAAAATGATTACCGATTATTTATTAAACCGACGATGGAGAAGATTTTTTCGGAGCTAAAGAGAGAAAATGTCCCTCTAATTATGTTTGGTGTCGGCGCTAGTCATTTAATCGAAGAATGGAACGATTTACCTGTAGACGTGATTGGTTTAGATTGGCGATTGTCCATTCAAGAAGCAAGATCTTTAGGGGTGAAAAAAGCACTTCAAGGTAATTTAGATCCTGCTCTACTGTTAGCACCGTGGGATGTAATTGAAGAAAGAGTGAAGCAAATATTACATGCTGGTATGAATAATCCTGGGTATATTTTCAATCTAGGACATGGTGTATTTCCAGAAGTAAATCCAGATACGTTAAAACGACTAACTAGTTTTGTCCATGATTATAGCAAACAAAAATTAACAACAAACTAGATAATGAGGTGATAAGATGAGGGAAAAACTTGGATTATTAGTAATGGCTTACGGAACTCCATATAAAGAAGAAGATATTGAACCGTATTATACGCATATTCGTCACGGCAGAAGACCAAGTGAAGAAGCGTTACAAGACTTAAAAGACCGATATGAAGCAATCGGAGGTATCTCTCCTTTAGCAAAAATTACAAAAGTACAGGCAGAGAAACTTACTGCTCATTTAAATAAAATTCAAAATAATTATGAGTTCCAATTATTTATCGGTTTAAAACATATTCATCCCTTTATTGAAGATGCTGTTCAAGATATGAAGCAAGCTGGAATATCGAAAGCAATTAGTATTGTTCTCGCTCCACATTATTCCACTTTTAGTATTAAAAGTTATAATGAACGCGCAATGAAAAAAGCAAATGAATTAGGTGGAATGGAAATTTTCCCAATTAATAGTTGGTATAAAGAAAGGAAATTTATTCAATATTGGTCCGATGCATTAACAGAACTACTGAAAACGATGGATGACGAGAATAAGGATCGCTCGGTTGTGATTTTCTCTGCTCACAGTTTGCCAGAGAAAATTTTACAAGCTGGTGATCCATACCCAGAACAACTGGAAGAAACCGCAAAACTAATTGCCAAAGAGGCAGGAGTGAAAAACTATGCAGTCGGTTGGCAAAGTGAAGGTAACACACCGGAACCTTGGTTAGGACCTGATGTACAAGATTTAACACGTGAACTTTATGAAAAACACCAATATCAAGCATATATTTATTTACCAGTTGGATTTGTGGCAGATCATTTAGAAGTGTTATATGACAATGATGTGGAGTGTAAAATAGTAACAGAAGAGTTAGGTGTTTCCTATTATCGTCCACCGATGCCAAATGATCATGATTTATTTATCGCTGCTTTGACAGATGCTGTTATGAAAAAAATTCCTATGATAAATGAAAATAACACTTTCATGTCTGGCAGATCATAACTTTTTTCACAGTAACTTCAAAAAAAAGACTTTCCAATCGTGGTCAGGCCCATACATACCATGTAACTGTTCGTATTGGGCCTGACTTTTTTATCGGAAAATCCGGAAAGCAAGGAGTGTATAGTTAGGAGTGTAACGAAAAAACTAGAAAAATTTCAAACATTTTCCATAACATTATTTCTTTTCAAGTAATCTATAAATCTTTAAAACCTAAACATTTATGACATTTATTCCCATAACATTCATGTTGTTCTTCAATTCTTTCTCCACAAATATAACAAAGCTTCGGTGGTAATACTTTAAGAAATTCCGACATTTTCATTAGCATAATCATCTCTCCCTTAAATTGATTTTATTATATTGTATTATAACACGTACGAAAATGATACATTGTTTTATAACAAAATGCAACAACGTGAAAAAAATTTTATAATGGTTTATAGTTATAAGTGGTCAAATACTGTCGAAAATGAGAAGGTATTAGGAGGTGTAGTCGTTTGCAACTAACTGTTATCGGTTGTTGGGGTGCTTATCCGAAAGTTAACGAAGCAAGTACTGGTTATTTACTGGAATATGATGGGTTTCGTTTATTAATTGATTGTGGAAGTGCTGTCCTGTCCAAGCTTCAACAGTTCGTGAAACCGACAATGATAGATGCATGTATTATTTCTCATTATCATACTGATCACATCGCAGATATAGGAGTATTACAACATGCACTAATGATTGATAGTATTATAACAGGCTCGGAAAAACAATTGCCGATTTACGGACATACGTTGGACGCTGGGGAGTTCGCCAAACTAACGTACAAGCAATATACTCAAGGTGTTGCTTATTCAGAAGGTCGAGAAAGTAATATCGGTCCTTTCACTGTTAGCTTTTTACGGACAAACCATCCTGTCCCATGTTATGCAATGAGATTTGAAGCAGGTGGCAAAGTACTAATATTTACTGCCGATAGTGCTTACCAAGATAGCTTTATCCGATTTGCTAAAGATGCCGATTTATTATTAAGTGAGTGTAACTTTTATGAAGATATGGATGGTGAAAATGCTGGCCATATGAATAGCCGTGATGTTGGAACCATTGCAAAAAAAGCAAATGTAAAGCAAACGGTACTAACACATTTACCGCAATTTCGTGATGTGGAAACATTAGTAAAAGAAGTGAAAAAGTATTATAATGGTCCTGTTCAATTGGCAAAATTAGGATTACAAATTGACGTTTAAGGAGAGATAGGGATGTTATTTGTAGACAATCAAGGAATACATGACCCACAAATTAACTTAGCAATTGAAGAGTACATATTAAAACATTTAGACATTAACGAATCATACTTACTATTTTATATTAACGAACCGTCTATCATTATCGGTAGAAATCAAAACACGATCGAAGAAATTAATACGGAATATGTGGAAAAAAATAATTTGAAAGTTGTACGGCGCTTATCAGGTGGTGGGGCTGTTTACCATGATTTAGGTAATTTAAACTACAGCTTTATTACGAAAGACGATGGGGATAGTTTCCATAATTTCCGTAAATTTACTGAACCAGTAATTAAAGCATTAAGAAAACTAGGTGTCAATGCGGAATTACAAGGAAGAAATGATATAATTGTTGAAGGTCGAAAAGTGTCAGGTAATGCTCAATTTTCTACAGGTGGAAGAATGTACACACATGGTACGTTAATGTTAAGTTCAGAACTGGAAAATGTGGCATCTGCATTAAAAGTTAAAAAGGAAAAAATTGAATCGAAAGGAATTAAATCTGTTCGTAGCCGTGTAGCAAATATATCGGAATTTTTACAAGAGCCAATGGATATTGAAGATTTTCGCTTATATTTATTAAAAAGTATTTTCGAAGAACAAGGCGGAGAAGTGCAAGAATATGTTCTTGGTGAAAAAGACTGGGAAAAAATTCACGAGATTTCCGAAGAACGTTATCAAAACTGGGATTGGAACTATGGACGTTCTCCAAAATTTGATATTCAACACTCTAAACGCTTCCCTATTGGTTCAATTGATGTTCGCTTTAATGTAGAAAAAGGAATTGTCCAAAGCTGTAAAATTTTTGGTGACTTCTTCGGAGTAGGTGAAGTGAAAGACATTGAAGAAAAATTAACAGGAATCCGTTATGACCGTTCCGAATTTGCTAAAGCACTTGCCGATGTGGAAGTAAAACATTACTTTGGTAATATAACAAAAGATGAGTTTCTTGATTTAATTTATTAATGCTTATTTGGGAAAAAAGTTACTACTGCTCCAAATTTTAATTTGAAAAGCCAGACCACTGATAAAACTTTGTGGGTCTGGTTTTTTTGGTTAAGAGAAAAATGGAAGGAGAATTGTTTAGAAAGTATGAGTGGAATGGCCCGTTTTACATTTCCAATATAAATTAATTTAATTTTTCGCTAAAGGTCCAAATGATTTAATAAACTTATATATATTAATTTTCATAAAATACTTGAAATATTTACTAGAATCGTTATAATTAATCTCAAACTATTATTTTTTGCCTAAAAGGGTATGGCACAATAGGTCGTACATATAATTTTTATAGCAGCCTTTTTAGGAAGCAAACTTAAATTAACAAGGGGGATGTGTATGTTAAAAATTTGGAAGGGCTTTTTAGTAACAATGTTTGCTTCAATGTTAATTTTAGCAGGATGTTCAAGTAAATCAGGCGGGAATAAAGATGAATATCACATCGGTATTTCGGTATATGCTGATCATCCGTCCTTAAATGCTGCAACGGATGGTTTCAAAAAAGCATTAGCAGATCAAGGCTTAAAAGTTAAATTTAATGAACAGAATGCACAGGGAGACACTAATACTGCAAAAACAGCAGCACAAAACTTAGTGAATGCAAAGGTAGACTTAATTTTTGCCAATGCCACTCCTAGTGCAGTAGCTGCGGCAGGGGCCACGAAGCAAAATAAAATTCCAGTTATTTTTACATCTGTGACAGACCCAGTTGGTGCTAAATTAGTAGAATCGATGGAAAAGCCAGGAGGGAATGTGACAGGAACGACAGATACACATCCAGATGCCATTCCTAATACAATTAAATTTATTCAAGATTATATACCGGCAACAAAAATTGGCACTATTTATAATGCTGGTGAGCAAAACTCGGTTGTTCAAATTGATGCAATGAAAAAGGCGTTGAATAATACGGGGATTACCCTTGTTGAAAAGGCTATTGCCAATACTTCGGAAGTGAAACAGGCAGCGGAATCATTAGTTGGTAATGTTGATGTTATTTATATCATTACTGATAATTCCGTTGTTGAAGGGTTGGAATCCGTTATTTCTGTAGCCCAAAATAATGATATTCCATTATTTGTCGGCGAACTTGATTCTGTTAAACGTGGTGGTTTCGCTGCGTACGGCTTTGACTATTACGATATCGGTTATGAAGCGGGACTACTGGCCGCTCAAATTTTAAAAGATGGTAAGGATCCGTCGGAATTAGCTGCCCAATACCCACAAAAGTTAAAGCTATTAATCAATAAAAAAGCGGCAAGTGAAATGGGAATTGAATTAAATAGTGAGTGGGATGATATTGCTGATTATCATGAGTAATGATATATTCTAAAAGTGAAAAAACTTCTTCACTAGCGTGAATGGTGTTCCTTTATTATAAGAATGCGAAAAAGTGACTGTTCTCAATTTATTTTGGGGACAGTTTTCTTTTCTATTTCAATTTAATGGAATATTATTTACTATACATCGTTTATTTAGGGTTGTTTTACTAATAGATAAGGAGGAATCTGATGGAAGTAACTGTAACGAATAGCCGAACAACACAGTTTCGTTTAGGTTTTCAAGAGGGGATATCGATAGCTATCGGGTATATGCCAATTGCTATTACTTATGGGCTTATAGCAAAGGCCACTGGTTTGACAATGATGGAAACATTGTTAATGAGTGTATTTGTTTATGCTGGTGCATCCCAATATATGGCACTAGATATGATAGGTAAGCATATAGGAATGGTGGAGATTGTCTTTACTACTTTCATCGTGAATATACGCCATTTCTTGATGAGTGCATCCTTAAATGAAAAGGTAGAGAAGGATCATCCGTTGAAAAAGGCAATTTATGCATTTGGCGTTACAGATGAAACTTTTTCGGTAGCAGCCGTGAAGAAAGAACCAATTACTACCTCGTATATGTTTGGACTAACTATCATAGCCTATAGTAGTTGGGTAATTTTTTCTGGCATTGGTCATGCAGTTGGTAGCAGTTTGCCGGAACTTTTTCAACAAGGAATGTCTATTGCTCTATACGCAATGTTTATAGGACTTTTAGTTCCGTCTATGAAAGGCAGTTGGAAAGTCTTTTATTTAGCAGTAGTTTCTGCAAGTTTTAACTGCTTATTTGTAATGTTTCAATTGCTGTCGACAGGCTGGGCAATCGTTATATCGACATTGCTATCCTCTCTTCTAATCGAACTAATTATTTACTTGAAGAAGAAAGGAGTGGGGTATAAATGATTAATTATTCCATTGTATGGATGATTTTAGGAATGGCTGTTGCTACATATTTGCCACGGATGTTACCGTTAACTTTCTTTCAAAATTTTACATTTCCTCCCTTTATCCAGGAAGTGTTAAAAAATGTCCCATTCGCCATTTTAGGTGCATTGATTTTTCCAGGGGTGTTGTTTATTCAAGAGGAGATTTGGTTTGGTTTATTCGGGGCATTTGTTGCCTTTATAATTGCATATACAGGGGTAAATGTAATATTTGTGGTCATTGGAACGATTATCACATTATCCATTACATCGTATTTACTGTAAAAAAGAATAAAAATCGTTTCGAAACGAATAGACTTGTTCTTTGTTTAGAGGTGGTAGTTTGAAAAAGAAAATAACACTTGTATTTATCGGTATTTATTTATTATTTTGTGCCATTTTAGTTAGTTACTTATTTATTTTTAGCAATTCAGAAATACCAGCTGAAGCGAAAGGGACGGTACTTGATCCGAAAACATTTTTATCAGATAACGAGTTAATATTGTCCGAACAGTATTCGCAGATTCGTAACTTATTATTCTTTTTAGAAACACCATTTGAATGGTTATTTTATCTGTTTCTATTACTGTTTGGACTAGGTAGCCGTTTTGAACGGATTGCAAAGCAAGTTACAAAAATCAAAATATTACAGACAGCGATTTTTACATTTATGTTATCCTTTACTACTTTCATCGTATTTTATCCGCTGCGATATTTCCGGTATTCTTTAGCGAAAAAATATGGCATTTCTACTCAGAACTTTTCTCATTGGTTAAGGGACGGTATAATCCAATACTGGTTAGATTGGGCAATATTATTTTTCATCGCATTTATCGTATTTTGGTTAATAAAGAAAAGTGAAAGACGTTGGTGGTTATATAGTTGGATTTTAGCTATGCCTTTTGCAATTTTTTATATGTATATTCAACCAGTTATCATTGATCCACTATTTAACGATTTTTATCCGTTAAAAAATAAGCAATTAGAAGCGAAAATATTAACTTACGCCAATGAAGCGGGTATTCCTGCCGAACATGTATTTGAGGTGAATATGTCGGATAAGACGAATGCTTTAAATGCGTATGTGACTGGAGTAGGTAATAATTCCAGAATTGTACTTTGGGATACAACGTTAGAACGATTGAATGAAGAAGAAGTATTGTTCATCATGGCTCATGAAATGGCTCATTACGTAGAAAAACATATTTATATTGGTATGATCGGCTATTTAGTTTTACTATTTGTCTTATTGTTCGTAGTCAATAAATTACTAAAGTGGTTTATTCGCCAATATGGAGTTATTTTTTCTGTCCGATCTTTTAACGATTTTACTATATTGCCGCTAATGCTATTATTCTTTTCTATAACATTGTTTTTAACAAGTCCAGTTATTAATGCTGCATCTCGCTATATGGAAATGCGAGCCGATCAATATGCAATTGAATTAACAGATGATGCAGAAGCGGGTATTTCTACATTTCAGAAATTAACGAAGTCAAGTTTGAGTCAAGTTCATCCGCCAATGTTAGTGAAATGGTTTCGCTATGGCCATCCAACAATGTATGAGCGGATGTTATATTTAAATAATTATCCTCTCGAGACAAAATAAAAAACTGAAATTGTAAGGGGAATTTTTCCAAATTGGATGGAGCGTTGGTTTAGAGGCTTATAAATCAGCGCTTTTTCATTTGTGGGCACGCAGAAAAAAACTGCTAAATAGCAGTTGAAGATTTAAGCATTTAACTGTGTTTCAACAACTAATAACTTTTCCGCTAATTTGTTAAATAAATTTTTGTCATTATTATCAATTGCTTCATCAATTTTTTGTTTTAAAATTTGTTGTTTTTGTTTTAAAATTGCTTCTGCTATTAATATTTCAATATATAAATCTTGGATGAAATACTCTTGTCTAAGCTGGTTTGTGATGGCAAACTTCTTTGATATTCCGATGTAAGAATTATCCTTCATAAAAATTATCCCCCTTTCGCATTGTTAGTTCGTTTTATTAAAACGATTTGTTTTGATTCCCGCCAAAGTCGGAAGCTTTCCGAGGAGCCACCTTTTCCACTTATCAACAAGTACATAAATTAATACGGTCCTTTAACGTAGTTATTGTTAAAAATATTTTATTTTTTATTATATTAAAAAATGAGTTAAAATACAACAAATTTAATTAAATGTTCTGAAAAACTTTTAAAGAGTAATATATTCACTTTTTTATAAAAAATTTAAAATAATAGTGACAAGTAGAGTATAATATGATAGAATAGTCTCGAATTTTGTAAAATTATGAAAGGAGAAAAGGAAATTGTTACAAATGGATTTTAAAGAAACAAAAACAGAGTATTTAATAACAGAGGAGACGATGATGTTAATTCCTAAGCAGTTAGCGGGTGGTTTAGGTACAATCGCTTTAGAACAAGATAGTGCAATATTAATCAAAAAAAGTCCGCTAAGCATAATTAAACAAAACTGTAAAAATGGTTTTTCAAATTACGATAGTAAAGTAGAGACAACAAAAAAATTAATTGGTGTGAATTATAAAGTACCAGTTCCGATTAATGAATTACCGACAATCATCTTTTTTCCAACCGAATCCCCTAAATCTCCAACCTGTTATTGGATATCCTTCGAACATATTAAATCGCTTAAATTAGAAGACTCACAAGTAACAGAAGTGGAGTTCTCAAATAATCAAAAACTTTTCGTACCTGTATCAGAAACAATCATTGAAAAGCAGTGGATGAAGTCAGGCATGTTAAAATCCATACTGCTGCAAAGTATCGTTCAATCGGTCCAAATCACTTCTGCTAACTTTGTTGCACAGGCGTTGGAGAGTAGAAAAAAATATGATATATATTCGCGAAAAAAACGTTTGGACGATTAATTTTCATTTATTGTTTCGTTTCGAACTTTAGGGGATGACTTGTTTATCGTAATGGTATTTAAATAGCTTTCAAGCAATTCTTCTACTTTATTGCGAATGGTCGGGTTGAAATAATTATGATATTCTTCAAAACCACGATAAATAAACAGGAACGTTGTAAACAACTCATCACGTTTAATTTCCTCCACCATTAGACGTTGTTTCTTCATTTCTTTTTTTACTAAATACAAATCAGCTTGAACTTTAAGCATTAATTTTTCAATTAAGTTAATATATGGTCTTGGCAGTTTAAAGGAACCTTTTTCAAATAATTTTCTATCCCTTTCTAATACTGTTAAGAGCATTGGATAATAAATGGCTTTTTCGAGTAAATCTCTTAATTCAGATGAAATTCTGGTCATTCTCTTTCACCCTTTGCAAACAAGCGTTCGGATATTTCTTATCTTATCATATATAATTTCCGAAAAAATATCAATTAGACAGAAAAAATTTTTTTTATTTGCAGGAGAAAGTATTACGAAAATCGAAATAATTAAGTGGTTCGTAAATTTTGCAAAGAAAGGTGAAATAGATGACAAAAAGAAGAGGAATAGTAGCCGAGGATTTGTATGAATTAACATCGGTGGCAGATCCGCGAGTATCACCAGATGGTAAAAAAATTGCCTTTGTTGCAACGTCTATTCAGAAGGAGGAAAATGAATATTTTTCAAATATCTATACAATAGATACAAATACGGAAGAAGTCCAACAATGGACATTTGGGGAATATCGAAATAGTTCACCACGCTGGTCTCCCGATGGACAAACTTTAGCCTTTGTATCTAATCGGACAGGAAAAAACCAAATATATTTGCTCCAATCAAATGGTGGAGAGGCACAGCGGTTGACAGACGTAGAAAATGGCGCAACGAATCCTGTGTGGTCACCAGACGGGGATAAACTTACATTCACCGTTTCATTGAAAAAAGGTGAACGCGTTGATGTTAAAAAAGAGAAGGAAGAAAAGAAAGAGCTCGAACCACTTGAAGTAACAAAAATGAAATATAAATCAGATGCCGGCGGTTTTTTTCGAGGAGATTATCAGCAAATAGCCATCATTGATATAAAGACTAAAAAGCTGGATGTAATAACGGAAGGTGAGGTACATCATTCGCTTCAAGCATGGTCACCTGATGGTAATTTCATCGTTTTTGGTGCGGATTATGCAGAAGATATTGATTTTTCCTTTCAACAAGATCTTTATTTATATGAAATAAGTACGAAAAAGATAATAAAGATTACCGAGTCAACGGGCAGTTTTTATCATGCAACTTTTTCGAATAATAGTCGTTATTTATCTTGCTTTGGCAGTGAAAGAGAATACGAAAATGCTACTTTAAGTAAGATTTGGCTGTATGATTTACAAAAACAGACTTTTACCTGTATAGCAAAAGATTGGGATTTTCCTGTTGGAGACTACGTTGCGGGAGACTTCCAACAAGGTGCAGTAACTCCTGGTGCAATATGGAGAAAAGATGATGAGGGCTTTTACTTTATCGGTACAAATAAAGGAAATACAAATATATACTATGCTACACTTTCAGGTGAACTGCAACAAATTACGAAAGAAAAGGCACATATTTACGGTTTAAGTATTGTAGGTGAGACAGCTATTGCTGCCATTAGCTATCCGACTAATCCAAGCGAAATATATGCAGTTCAATTAACTAATGGAAAAGTTTCGCAACTAACAAAGATGAATGAAAAATGGTTACAGACGGTAGAACTAGCAAAACCAGAACCTATCTCCTTTAAAGGTCCGGATGATTGGACAGTTCACGGCTGGTTAATGAAACCGGCTAATTTTCAAGAAGGAGAAAAATATCCGTTAATCCTCGAAGTTCATGGTGGTCCTCATGCAATGTATGCTAATACTTATTTTCATGAGTTCCAGATGTTAGCTGCGTCCGGCTATGCTGTGTTATATACTAATCCACGTGGCAGTCATGGGTATGGACAAGCATTTGTTGATGCCGTGCGCGGAGACTACGGTGGGAATGATTATCTGGATTTAATGGCTGCTGTAGACTATACGCTTGCAACATACGATTTTATAGATGGCAATCGTTTAGGGGTAACGGGTGGAAGCTACGGTGGTTTTATGACGAACTGGATAGTTAGTCATACGAATCGCTTTAAAGCGGCGGTAACCCAACGTTCTATTTCCAACTGGATTAGTTTTTATGGGGTTAGTGATATCGGCTATTATTTCAATGAGTGGCAGCACAAACTAGAGGTAAATGATATAGAAGGGTTATGGGAAATTTCCCCACTCGCTTATGTGAATAATGTTGAGACACCATTACTTATTTTACATAGTGAAAAGGATTTCCGCTGTCCAATTGAACAGGCTGAACAATTATTTATTGCGTTGAAACATCGGAAAAAGAAAACAAAATTTATCCGTTTTCCAGAATCTAATCACGAATTATCGAGAAGTGGAAAACCAAATTTACGGATAAAGCGATTAAATTATATTGAAGATTGGTTTGTGGAGCATCTAAATTAAATCTGCTGTATAATTTGTTTTCTTATATTAATACTAGTTGATAAAATAGCTGGATTTTCCAGCTATTTTTTACATTGTTTCAGTAATCACAAATTGGAGTTGTATTGGTAAGAAAATATTGTGCATTAACGTAAAGCTTGCATTTTATTTAAATATATATGTTATAATTTAAGAAAAACTTTAATTGTATTCATAATTGCAACAATGAAAAATAGGGAGACTTCTGATGGATCTATCAGTCATAAAAGAATTTTTAACACCGGATAATTTAACTGAATTAATTCAAAGCTACCGTTCATTTGGACCAATTATCGGTATTACATTACCGTTAATTGAAGCGTTTTTACCTTTTTTACCTTTATTTATTTTTGTTATGGTAAATGCTAGTGCTTACGGTTTGTGGCTAGGATTCTTGTTTTCTTGGATTGGTGCTTGCTCTGGAGCGATGTTCGTTTTTTGGATAGTCCGGAAATATGGGCAAAGTCGCGCATTAGGTTTTTTAAAGCGCCATAAGCAGGTCCGTAAATTTATGGATTGGCTTAATCGACATGGGTTTGGCCCGTTGTTTCTATTATTATGCTTTCCATTTACGCCATCATCGGTTGTAAATATAGTTGCTGGATTATCTAAGATTAGTTTCTATCAATATGCATTAGCTGTTTTTACAGGGAAGATGGTGATGATTTTTACGATGAGCTTTGTCGGCTATGATATCCCATCATTAATTAAGCAGCCGATTCGTACAGCAATCGTACTTTTAATCATTTTTATTCTATGGTTCGTAGGCAAGAGGATTGAAATAAGCATCAATAGGAAAGTAGAAAAGGAACACCAACATTTATAAGTTTTTCTTCGTTTAAACATTTGCAACGCTATTTAAAACTAGAAAGGTGGGGATAGGATGGAACGTTTAAAAAAGGAAGGTTTAGAATGGGGGAAAGCTATTGTTATCGGTTTTGTCATTTTTATTGTTATACGGATGTTTTTATTTACGAATTATGTAGTGCAAGGTGAATCAATGGAACCAACATTAGTACAAGGTAACAAGCTAGTCGTAAATAAAATTTCTTATACTTTTGGAGATATTGAAAGATTTGATGTAATTGTCTTTCATGCAAATGACGAGGAGGACTACGTGAAGCGAGTTATCGGTTTGCCCGGTGACAAAATTGAATATCGGAAAGATAAGCTGTACATAAATGATCGCTATTATGAAGAATACTTTCTAGAAGACAAAAAGACAATGAGGAATGTAACGGGGAGCTTTTCGCTAAAAGATATTGCCAATGTGGAAAAGATTCCAGACGGTTATTTATTTGTCCTAGGAGATAATCGTATGCGGAGTGAAGATAGTCGTCACTTCGGATTAGTACCAATAGACGAAGTCGTTGGTAAAGTTAATTTAAGATACTGGCCGCTTAATCAGTGGGAATTTACCTTTAAAAATTGAAAAAAGGTGTCCCAAACTAACCATTGTTACAAAGAAAGAACCGTTTATCTTTCATATAATGGGATTTTTGGGACAGTAAATAATAAACGAGGATTTATTACAATCTAAGTTGAATAGTTATAATTCCGTTTATTATGAATATTGATAAAAGAATGAACAAAACAAATGTATAAGGGAAAATAGCTGCAATTACTGGTCCAGCGCTTGCACCGAGTAATAATAAAAATGAGTATAATGATAGAGCTTTTCCACGCTCATTTCCACTGTACGTCCCGATTAAATGAATAATTGTCGGAATTAATAAGGAAATCGCTGCCACTAATAATATGGATATAATACTAATCCAAACTAATGAACTACGAATGAATAACAATAAAGTACTTATTAATCCTAAACAAATGCTGAAAATGAATGTGTTTTTGAGAGAATAATTATCGATAATTTTCTTCGTAAAAATAGATAAAATTACGCCAGTTAAACCTATAATACGGAAGAAATAAATGTCTTCATTAATAAAACGGTAACTAAATGTTTCATAAAAGGTAACAAAGCTAAATAATAATGTGGGGACAATTAAATAGCAGTAGAGTAAATTTTTATTTTTAAATAACTTTAACATTTGTATAATCGTTTCCCTTAATGCTAACTTGTTCTTTGCTATATTTGTTCTTGGCAAAATAACTAGAGCAAAAATGAACAATATAATATAAATTAATGCATAAATGATATATACGAATTTCCAATTGACAGCTGTAGATAGCATATTACTTAATAATTGCCCGACGATACCTGCTACTAAAAAACCTGCATTTATTAAAGCAATCCAAAACGTTCTCTGCCTTTCACAGAAGATTTCAAAACAATAGGCGAAAGCAACAGGAGCGAATGTTGCTAATGAGAATCCTTGTAGTCCTCTGAAAATGTATAACATGGTCAAGTTTTCACTAAAACTAAGGAGACTAGTTGATATTGTGGATATTAATAGTCCTGCCGAAACAATCGTTTTTCTGCCAACGCGGTCTGAAACTGGGCCGAATAATAACAAGCCACAAGCATAAAATATGGAAAAAAATGTACTCCCTAAAGCAACCTCCACTACTCCTCTATTAAATTCCTTGCTTATTTCACCATATAATGGAATTAGTGAATAAATATTACATGCGACGATCATTCCCGTAAAAACAAGAAAAACACCTGAAAATAAATTTCGCTGCTTCCCCATGTATATCCCCCCGTTATATAGTATTAATAACATATGCTTTAAGGTGTAACTAATCGATAAACGAGAGTGAAAAGCCCGCTGCTGGAAAGTCTTCTTTATGTTAAAATAAAAATAAAAAAACGATGTAAAGGGGGATTTGAATGTCTGTTCAGTTTATTTTAGGCCGGTCAGGTACGGGGAAAACGACATGGATTTTAAATGAAATTGTGGAGAAATTACTTGATCAGAACGACGAAACCCCAATTTTTTTGATTGTCCCGGACCAAATGACATTTTTAACAGAATATAAATTGTTAACAGAATATAACATTACAGGGATGACTCGTGCACAAGTATATAGTTTTACTAGACTGGCATGGAGAGTGTTTCAAGAAACAGGAGGGATTAGCCGACTCCATTTGCATCCATCTGGAATTCGCATGCTCCTACGCAAAATTATGGATGACAATAAGGAGCAATTAAAAATTTTCCATCATAATGCTGACCAAAACGGCTTTATAGAACATATGGAAAATGTTATTACGGAGTTTAAACATTATTGTATTACTCCAGAAATGATTTCCAATCAAAAAAATGATGATAATTTAAGCTATGCATTAAAAGATAAGCTAGAGGACATGCAATTAGTTTATCAATCTTTTCAACAGGCAATTATCGGAAAATATTTAGCTAGTGAAGATTATTTAACGTTATTAGCAGCAAAAATTCCACAATCAAAAATTCTTGATAATGCTATTTTTTACTTAGACGGGTTTCATAGCTTTACACCACAGGAATATCTCGTTATTGACAAGCTTATGTCTCATTCACAAAAAGTAACGATAGCATTAAATTTGGACAGGCCATTTCGAAATACGGTTCCAGATGAGTTGCATTTATTTCGGATGACAGGGGACACATATTCCACTTTATTCGATATTGCTCGAGTAACGAATAAAGAGGTTTATGAGGATATTATATTAAAAAATACCGTTCGCTTTAAAAACGAATCGTTAGCGTTTCTCGAAAACAATTTTGAAAACTTACCAGTTGTTTCTTATGAAGGGGAACCACAAATAACGATAGCACAAGCGACCAATCGCAGAGCGGAAATTGAAGGAGTCGGTAGAAAAATCATATCGCTCGTTCGTGATCAAAACTATCGTTATAAAGACATTGCAATTCTTGTTCGCAATGTGGAGCAATATAACGATTTATTTGATACAGTTTTTACTGATTTTCAAATTCCGTATTTCATTGATCAAAAACGTTCGATGCTTAATCATCCATTAATTGAATTAATTCGCTCAACATTTGAAATAATTACTGGATTTTGGCGCTATGAACCCGTATTTCGTGCAGTGAAAACAGAACTTCTTTACCCATTAAATGAAAATCCTATTACAATGAGAGAAAAAATGGATCAGTTCGAAAACTACTGCATCGCTTACGGAATTCAAGGTGCAAAATGGACGAGTAAAACACGCTGGCATTACCGAAAAATCCGTAATTTAGAATCACTTAACTATCCGCAAACAGATGCAGAAAAACAGTATGAACAAGAAATTAACGAATTACGTCTCTTGATATCTGCCCCGATTAATCGGCTGGCCAATCGTTTAAAAAAGGCAGAAACAGGAAGACAACAATGTGAGGCACTATTTTTATATTTAGAGGAATTGGATATACCAGCGAAGTTAGAGAGATTACAAATACAAGCAGAAGAAGCTGGCAATTTATTAGCAAGTCGGGAACATGAACAAGCTTGGAATGGTGTATTACAATTGCTAGATCAATATGTGGAAATGTTAGGAAATGAAAAAATAACGATAAAAGAATTTTCAGCAATTATGGAAGAAGGCTTAGAATCCCTTCATTTTTCCTTAGTACCGCCAGCAATTGACCAAGTGATGGTCGCTAACTTAGAATTGTCGAGGTTATCTGCTATTAAAGTAGCTTTCGTTATCGGAGTAAATGATGAAGTCCTTCCGGCAAAATTGCAAGATACAGGTATTTTGTCAGAAGAGGACCGAGAAAAGCTATTAGTAAGTGGATTAAAAATTGCCCCAACAGAAAAACAACGATTATTTGATGAAGAATTTTTAGCATATAAAGCTTTTACTGCTGCGGAAGATTATTTATATATTACCTATCCAATTGCTAATGAAGAAGGGAAAGCATTATTACCTTCTCCATATGTAAAGCGAATAAAGGAAATGTTTCCGAACATGAAGCTTGTTCTCTTTGATCATGAGCCAACCAATTTAACGGATATAGAACAACTAGAGTTTCTAGTGAATAAGGACAAAACGATTACGTATTTAACAGGTCAATTACAAGCGTTCAAACGATTAGAGAAAATGGAGCCACTATGGTGGGATAGTTATAATTTCTTAGTTAATAGTGAAGTAAAAGAGCAGCTGAGAACAGCCTTATCTAGTTTGTTTTTTGAAAATAAACCAGAAAATCTATCAACAGATACCGCACAACAACTTTATGGTGACTTGCTTCAAGTAAGTATTTCCCGTGTAGAAATGTTTCAGCGGGATCCATTTTGCCATTTTCTTTCTTACGGTTTGAAATTGAAAGAACGGGAAGTTTTTCGATTAGAGGCACCAGATATTGGCGATATGTTCCATGGTGCGTTAAAACAAATTGGTGAAATGATTGAGCAAGAGAATTTGAGTTGGGCGAAATTAACGAATCAGCAAATTCAAAAATTAGTTGCTATTGCGATAGATACATTGTCACCAAAATTACAAAATGAAATATTATTAAGTTCGAATCGCTTTCAGTATATAAAGAGAAAGTTAGAAAAAATCATCTATCGGTCAACACTCATTTTAAGTGAGCATGCAAAAAGCAGTGGTTTTTCCCCTATTGGTATGGAAGTTTCATTCGGTGGAAAAAAAGCAGACTTACCTTCCTTAAAATTTAACTTAAACAATGGTGCTAAAATGGAGTTAGTAGGAAGGATCGATAGGGTAGACAAAGCAAAAACAGATGATGGTTATTATTTAAGGGTCATTGATTATAAATCAAGTAAAAGGGAACTAGATATCGGTGAAGTATATTATGGGCTTACCTTACAAATGTTGACCTACTTAGATATTTTATTAATAAATGCTCAAAAACTAGTGGATGATGAAGCTAAGCCAGCAGGAATGTTCTATTTCCATATCCACAATCCGTTAATTAAAAGCAATACAGAATTAGCAGACGATGAAGTGGAAGAGGAAATTTTTAAACGATTTAAAATGAATGGGCTAGTTCTTTCAGATGCTGACGTTGTACAGCTCATGGATCAAACTTTACAAACTGGTGAATCGAAAATTATTTCTGCCGGACTGAAAAAAGACGGAAATTTAACTGCACGATCAAAAGCAGTTACAGAGACAGATTTTACGAATTTACGGAAGTATGTTCATAAAGTGTTTATTAATACAGGTAATGAAATATTAGATGGCAAGATAGATTTAGCTCCTTATAAATTAAAAGACAGAACAGCATGCACATTTTGTCCGTTTAAATCTATTTGTCAATTTGACCCAGCATTGCGAGAAAATAATTATCGCAACTTAACACCATTAAAACGGACAGAAGCACTAAATTTTGTGAAAAGGGAGGTCGAGACATATGACGGAGAATAGCCAACCTCAACCACAAAAAAACAAAAAAGGAGTCATTCCGGAAAAACCAGCTGATGTTACATGGACAAATGAACAGTGGCAAGCAATTTATGCAAAAGGACAAGATACTTTAGTTGCTGCTGCCGCTGGTTCTGGAAAGACAGCAGTATTAGTGGAACGGATAATTCAAAAAATTATTGATGAAGTGGACCCGCTCCATGTGGATGAATTGTTAGTGGTGACTTTTACTAATGCTGCAGCAGCGGAAATGCGCAATCGGATCGGCCAAGCTATTGAAAAAGAGATTAAGAAACGACCAGATTCGCACCATTTACGGCAACAACTAAGCTTGTTAAATCGTGCCTCCATCTCGACTTTGCACGCCTTTTGTTTGAATGTTATTCGTAACTACTATTATTTAACGAATATTGATCCTAGTTTTCGGATTTTAGATGATACGGAAGGGATTCTTTTAAGAGATGAAGTGATTGAAGAGCTTCTCGAAGAAGAATATAGTAAAGAAAATAATGAAGCGTTTTTCCAATTAGTAGATATTTTTACTAGTGACCGCAGCGATCATCAGTTACAAGATTTAATTATTAAAATGCATGAGTTTTCACAAGCAAACCCTATTCCTAAAGGTTGGTTGGAAGAATTAGTGAATACGTATAACATACCGGATACGATGTCGGTAGACGAACTGCCTTTTGTCGATCCACTGCTATTCGATTTAGAACTGCGGTTAAAGGAAGCAAGGCGACTGTTTCAAGAAGCATTAGAAAAAACAACAGAACCTGGTGGACCGGCACCTAGAGCTGAAAACTTTATCAATGATATTCGCATGATTGATGAACTGCTATTTGCGAAACAACAATCATTTTCTGCTCTTTATGAGAAATTTCAAATGCTCCAATTTCAACGCTTGAACAGGTGCAGTGGTGATGAATATATTCGTGAACTAGTGGATCAAGCAACCAATCTTCGTGATCGTGGGAAAAAAATTGTCACTGTAATTAAGGACCAATTATTTTCACGGAAACCGGAAACCTTTTTGAAAGATTTGCGTGAAATGAAACCACATGTTACCACGCTAGTAAGATTAGTTATTTTGTTTTCTGAAAAATATAAAGCATTAAAGCAGGAAAAAGGAGTAGTGGACTTTTCTGACTTAGAACATCTTACTCTTCAAATTCTTAGTAAGTATGATAAGGAAGCTAATGTTCTTATCCAAACGGAAGCAGCCGTTCAATACCAACGGCAATTCAAAGAAGTTCTTGTCGATGAGTATCAAGATACAAATATGGTTCAAGAAGCCATTATACAACTAGTAAAGCGCGGAACAGAGGAGGACGGGAATCTTTTCATGGTTGGTGACGTGAAGCAGTCCATTTATCGTTTCCGCTTAGCAGAACCGAAATTGTTTTTACAGAAGTATTTACGCTTTAATAATCTGAACGATAATGCAGGTCTCCGTATCGATTTAGCTAAAAACTTTCGCAGTCGGAAAGAAGTATTAGCAGGTACTAATTTTATTTTTAGACAAATTATGGGTGAAGAAGTAGGAGAAATCAACTACGATACTGCGGCTGCACTAAAAAAAGGTGCCTCGTATCCAGAAGAAGATCGCTATCCAATAGAATTAGCGATCATTTATAAAGGGCAAGATGAGGATGATTATTCTAATCAAGATGAGGAAGAACTAGATGAAGAGGAACAAGACTTGTTTAGTAAGGAAGAACTGGAACAGTCACAAATGGAGTCGAAATTCGTCGCGAAAAAAATTCGTGAATTGATTGATACGGAAAAGCAAATTTTTGATCCGAAAACAGGAACATATCGTACGATTGAATATCGTGATATTGTTATTTTGTTTCGCTCATTTACGTGGGCAGGGCAATTTTTAGAAGAACTAAAAAATCATGGGATTCCGGCGTATGCCAATATTTCTAGCGGCTATTTTGAAGCGGCAGAAGTAGCTACTATGGTAGCCTTACTAAAAATTATCGACAATCCTTATCAAGATATTCCGTTAGTTTCCGTTCTTCGTTCACCAGTAGGAAAGCTAACGGATGAAGAGTTGGCACAAATTCGTATCAATGGGAAAGGCCAAACGTTTTACGAAGTGGTAAAAACGTATTTACAACATAATGATTCTCAGGAAATTACAGAAAAGATTCAGTGGAAACTTCGTCGCTTTATCGAACAATTGAACAGTTGGCGTCAATTAGCAAGACGATCAGCATTGTCTGAACTTATTTGGCAATTGTATCGTGATACGAAGTTTTATGATTATGTTGGCGGCTTGCCAGGCGGAAAACAAAGACAAGCGAATTTACGTGCATTATATGACCGGGCTCGAGCATATGAGAGTACATCTTTCCGCGGTTTGTTCCGGTTCTTAAGATTTATTGAACGGATGCGTAATCGGGGAGAAGACTTAGGAGCCGCAAAAGCTCTAGGAGAACAGGAGAACGTTGTTCGTATTATGACTATCCATAGTAGTAAAGGATTAGAATTTCCAGTCGTTTTTGTTGCTGGTTTAGCGCGTCAGTTTAATATGATGGATTTGCGAAAACCATATTTATTTGATAAAGAATATGGCTTTGCGATGAACTATATTAACCCGGAAAAACAAATAACGTATCCTTCATTAATCCAATTGGCTGTTACCCAAAAGAAGCGGCAAGAATTAATCGCGGAGGAAATGCGTGTCTTATATGTTGCATTGACAAGGGCAAAGGAAAAATTATATTTAATCGGTTCAACGAAAGATAAGGATAAATTAATTGAAGGATGGCAACAGCATTTAAAAAATGACAATTGGTTATTGTCAAACTATCATCTTCTTTACAGTAAAAATTACTTGGATTGGATAGCCCCTGCTATTATCCGTCATCCAGATGGAGGAACAATCCGTTTAAATAATGGATCGGTGGTAGTTCCGCAAGATATATGGCAGGATGAATCGATATGGAAAGTGCAGTTAATTTCCGAAATGGAAGTAATAACGGAAGAACTTGCCGATGAAGAGGCGGACATGGAAATTTTAGACTATGTAAAAAAATTACAGCCAGTCCCATTTACTTCCAACTTAAATGAATCTGTGCTAGCACAACTAACTTGGAAATATCCTTATGAAGCGGCTACTATACACCGCAGCAAACAATCGGTGTCAGAAATCAAACGGCTGAAGGAAATTCGTGACGCGGAAAGTGGCGATGACTTCGTTCGTTCCTTTAAAAAACCAATTGTTACGAGACCAAAATTTATGCAGCAAAAGACTATTTCACCAGCTGAAAAGGGAACTGCGATGCATATGGTGATGCAACATATTGATTTATCTCGTCCGATAACTTTGGAAACAATTGAATCGACATTATTTTACATGCAGGAACAAGAACTATTAACATCAGATGAAGCAAATATTATTGATATACAAGGAATACTCCGATTTTTTGAATCAGAAATAGGCTTCCGTGTTAAATATGCAAAGTGGATTCGACGAGAGTTACCATTCAGTTTTACGATTGCACCAGATGAAATTTATCCGAACTGGCAAGAGGGAACAGAGAAAATATTTGTACAAGGAATAATCGACTGCCTATTGAAAGATGAAGATGGATTCGTTTTATTAGATTATAAAACGGATGATATAACTAATCGGTTTCAAAATGACTTCTCTCGTGCTGCACCAATTTTAAAGTCACGATATTTAACGCAAATTCGTTTGTACAAACAGGCGATTGAGGAAATTTATCACGAACCTTTAACAGAAATTTATTTGTACTTCTTCGATGGTGGACATTTATTGGCAATGGATTTATAGAAAAAAGCGTGGCTGTTCGGAATAGCAGCCCCGCTTTTTTGGCTCATAAGTGGCATTAATTATTCGCAGTTGAAGGTTGATCTACGATATCAGGGTCAAAAGCATTAGTTGCACTTAATGCATTATTAGTAATTATAAAGTTTGCAGTATTGGAAGAACCGGAACCTTCATTTATCTTCGTATTAGATTTTGGCGCGATATTCAATGCATCTCCAAAATTAACAACTCCGCCTTCAACATTATTTAATTGTAACGATCCGATGATAGCTGGCATCAAGAAACATCCTTTAAATTTAATTTTGCCATTCTATTTGTTTGGAAATTGTATTAATATAGTCTATGCATCTGTAATAAAGGATGTTCAATTATAATGATGTTCCGTACTGTTTAGCTTTTTCGTAAATCTCTAATATGTTTTCGTCGATTTTCTAAAAATACGTTTTTGCTATTGCCAATATGAATAACGGCACTTGCCCCAGTTCCAATTACATTCACTTCATCAACACTGATTTTGCCATTTATATTCGTAGTAAGTTTTATTAAAGGTTCATATAGTGGTGGATAGGTAATATCTCTCGAAAAAACGGGAAATCGAAAATGTCCTTCGTATCCAAAAAATAAAGGGACCTCCCGCATTACCGCCAATGTTTCTGACAAACTATCGATTTCACTAGAATCACCAATTTGCAGTAGCGAGCTAGTATTTATCGTTTTCACATTCACTCGTTTAACAAAAGATGTCCTTTTTAACATATATTTCATCCTCATTAATTGTTTTCAAAAACTACTCTGGAGCAAGCGGAACGAACGGACCAAGTAATAATGACTCGAGTGGGGTATCGTACAATGATGCAAGTTGAATACTATCTGTGTCGCCTATTAAAATGGCAGAAGAACTGGCAATTGCAATAACATCAATTTTTCCGACAGATAAATTGTGATTTGTGACATGAATGTTCATTTTAATCCACCTTCTCCTTTATCTTCTCCTTTTTTTCCAAATGGAAGCAAAAATGTTTGGATTGCTTGCTCTATATCTTGCTGAATGGATGATAATATTTCATCTATCAACACTTCTTCCGAACGATTTTCTTTCGTTGTTTGTTTTCTCTGTATATAAAATTGAATTCTTCCAGGTAATTGCTTCATAATGTCTTGTTTAATCAATTCCGTATAGGACTCATCTAGTTCAATATTAAATTGCCGTTTCGTTTCTTCTACAATAGTTGGTACTTTGGATTGAACGTACTCTTGTAATTCTGATTCCAACCTTGCAACTAAATGTGGAAAAAGTGATGGCTGTGCCGGTATATGTTCACCGATTGCAAATTCGTCGAGAGCTTCTATATCTTGAGGATTTAGCCCAATATTTAATGTACCTTCCAGTCGTTCAATTTTTAATTGGTCGAAGTGATAATCAATTCTTTCGATATGGACGGGTGGCTTGTTTTTCACTGCTTCTATTGATTGTTTGAATTTTGTGATTGATTTTTCTATTTCTGCTAATTTTGTTAAATTCGATTCAAGCTCTTTAATTTTTTTGTCTTGTTTCTTTATATAATTTGCAAGCTCATGCAAATAAAGGTAAATATCATTGGTCAAGAATGACACCGCCTTTCATACTATCCAGATGGAGCAACTGGTATTGGTACTCCTTTAATTAATGGGGTAACCGTTCCGGAATGTTCCGATTTTGGCGCTAATTTTGTAAAACCACCCGAATTTTGTGAATAGGAGTGGGCTTTAATCATCCCAGCACTGCCAATTTGCAAAACTGCTGAGTTCGCCATCGTGTTTATCCGCAATATATTAATATGAACGGATTGATTGACATACAGATTCATTAAATCGCCTGCCTTTTTAACTGATAAAATATGAAGCTATACATTTAATTTAATCGGTTGGTCGACGAAGTCTTTGTCGCTTGTATTTGTACTGCTTTGATGATTATATACATATAATTGTTCTGCTGTATTAAAGGAACCTGCACCTGAGAAGGTTTTTGTTTGTGAAACAGGTGCAATTCGATAAACATCTCCAATATGGAACACACCACTTGATACAATACTATTGACTTGAACTATTCCAACTACCGCTGGCATAAAGTCACATCCTAAAAAATCAATAAACTTTTACGCTATATAGTATGAAACAATTTATTGATTGTGATAAAATAGCCTAAAACCAAACAATTTTTGACAAAAAACGGCTTCATGTTTTTTTGTTGCAGCTGCATAAAGGGGGAGAGATGGTGAACGGAAATATTGGGATAAAAGAAAATGAGCGGATTTTTTCTATTGATGTGATGCGAGGGTTTGCTATATTAGGGATTTTTTTATTTAATATATACTCGTTTCATACACCGTATTTATACATAGACTTATATTCACTAGCGGAAAAACCGTTGGATCGGATTGCTTTTATTTTTGTTGATGTTTTTGTCCAGGCAAGCTTTTATCCTTTGTTTGCTTTTTTATTTGGATACGGAATGATCATTTTAAAGACAAGAATAGAACTTCGTAACTTGAATTACGCACAGATAATGATGAGAAGGATGTTTCTTCTTCTTATTATTGGTGTCATCCATGCTTTTTTCATTTGGTCCGGTGATATTTTAATTACATATGCGGTAATGGGATTTATTTTTATTTTATTTGCTAATTTCTCTGCAAAGGCATTATCAATCACAGGCATTTTACTTTATTTAATATCTAACTCTTTACTTAGTATTTTGCTAGTCATAATGGCGAAGTTTGTCCCTAGTGATGAACTGCAACTATATAATAGTGTAGAGGCAGATAAGGCATCCGATATTTATCAGCATGGAAGTTTCTTCGACGTTACGACGCAAAGAATGGCGGATTGGTCGTTTGCCAATGGGGTTGCAAGTTTTATTATGTATTTATTTATGATCTTACCGTTATTTTTATTAGGGGCAAGTTTTGCAAAAAGTAATCGACTAAGTAAGTCAAAGGCAAACGATAAATTTTTCACTATTTTATTCGGAGTTACACTACCAATTGGTTTATGGATTAAATGGATTCCATACTTGTTTGAAAAAAATTACGGATTCGATCAATTTCAAGATTTAATTGGTGGGCCAATTTTAACGTTTGCCTATATTTCCTTGATTTATTTCTTGGCAAATTTACCGGCGAGTAAAAACTTATTACGCCCATTGGCGAATGTCGGGAAAATGTCGCTATCCAATTATTTATTCCAATCTGTTGTTTGTTCAATCATCTTTTTTAGTTATGGTTTTGGTTTATATGGACAAGTTTCTTATTATCAAAGTAATATATTGGCAATTGTTATTTTCTTCCTCCAAATTATAATTAGCTCCCTTTGGTTGAAGTATTATCGGATGGGGCCACTGGAATGGATTTGGCGCGGCTTTACTTATAAGAGCTTTAATGAGATTAAACGATAAGGCTTTTTATTATCATTTTTTATTTACATATGATACGATTTTGATAAGAAAATAAGGGTTTTTTTGGGAGGAATAATAGATGATTCATGCACATTTAACTAGTTGGGCGCTAGCACTTATTTTATTAATTATAGGATTTGTTGTTGCGAATAAAGGAAATGAGAAGGCAACAAAAATAATTCAAATGATTTTAAGAGTTACGTATTTATTGATTATCGGTACTGGTATTTATTTGTTTGTGAATGCACCGCTAAATGCACTATATTATGTCAAAGGTATCGCAGGGTTGTTAGCCGTTTCTGCTTTTGAAATATTACTGATTCGAAAAGTTAAAGGAAAACCAGTAGGAGCAATATTGCTACTTTTAGTCATTGCCTTTGGAGCAGCGATATACTTAGGTTTTTATTTACCAATGGGAAGCAAGCTATTTTAATAAATGAGTAGGTATCGAATATCGAATTTTGGAGAGAATTGTCGAAAAAGGCAATTCTTTTTTTCTATTATTGTTACATTAATAATAAAAATATGGTATTTTAAATGAAGAGAATTTATATTTCCATTTTTAATAGATAGATAATTTAATTATATCTGAGGGTTTTGATTGTGGAAGCAGGTGGACAGAATTGATAACGACACAAAGTTGCGAGTATAAAAATGAGAAACAGTTATTATCATTTTTAAAGGAAAATCAATTTGAAAATAGTGATAAAACATTCATTCAAGTATTCGTATGTAATAGACAAGTAAAGGAAATAAATTCAATCCAAGCAATTTTTCGCGAATTTTTACCTAATGCCCAATTACTAGGCTGCACAACTTCTGAATTATGGATTGATGGGGAAATTGAAACCGACAAGATTAATATTACAATTATTCAGTTTGAACATACTAAGGTTAAAACGAAATTATTTACAAATAAGGGATCAAGAACAAATATTAGTACTTCTATGAAGAAAGAATTAAATGGATCCGATTTAAAAACTATTATTACATATACATCCAATAGATTATTAAATATAAGTAATGTTTTTGAACCATTGCTCACTGGGAATAAAGATTTAGTTATTACCGGTGGAACGAGCACATTAAACGATAAAGCGCTTATTTTTACGATGGATGAGATGAGCGATGATGGAATTGGAGTTTGTGCATTATATAATGAAAGACTGATAGTTTCATCAGTTGCCAATACAGACTGGCAATCAATTAGTCGTCCGTACAAAATAACAGCAGCAGCACATTCAAGAGTAGTTTCAATTAATTTTCAAAACCCAAAGACCTTTCTAAAAGAATATTTTTCCACGACTTTTATCGAAGAGCTACCATATTCAAGTTTGGAATTTCCATTTTTAGTAGAGGAAAATGGAGTACTAAGAAGTTATTATATAAAAAAAATAAATGATGATGGGACAATTGAGTTAAATAATCCTGTTAAAGAAGGCTTTCCTTTCACGATTGGCTATATAGATTTAGAAAAAAAACGAGAAACTAGTAACCAACTAGTTGAAAACTTGTTACAAAATAAGTATGAACTCATTTTTTCATTTCAAAATAAGTTGGGCTTCGAATTATTACCGTTGACTACTGTTGAAGAAATGACGAATTTACAAAAATTTGGCTCTGTAACTGGATTTATTTCTCAAAGTGAATTGGTATTAGATACAGATCGTTCTGTTCAATATCAACATTTATCATCAACTTTATTACTAATTTCGGAAACAGCTACAAAACAGCCAGTAATAGATAAACAATATATAAATAGCTTAACTAATGAATTTACTTCGAGACTATATTTAACGAGCTTAGCGAAAAAGACTGCAGGCGAACTGTACGAGTTGTCACAAACATTATCGTATTCTGCTAACTATTATAAATCCTTGTTCAAAAACAATGCAGATATTGTATTTTCTACCGATATGTACGGAAGGATTTCCAGCATTAATAAAAAATTTACCGAGACATTTGGAATTGAGGAACAAGAGATAATTGGTGAATACGGAATGCGTTACTTGAAGACGGAAGATCAATTACGTGTAAAAAGGTACTTTTTGCAAACAATTCGAGGTAAAGAAATAGAATATGAGCTACAATTGCCGAACAAAAATGGAGAAATCCAGTTTTTTCGACTTAAAAATATTCCAATAATCATTAACGAAAGTATTATCGGTATTTTTTGTACAGCTCATAATATAACGAAAAGTAAAAAGTTTGAAGAACGGATATTACAACTTGCATATTATGATTCTGATACTGGTTTGCCGAATCGTGCAAAAATGACAGAGTTAATTAATGATGCGTTAAATAAAGCGATGGAAGTTCACGGGAAATTGGCTGTTATGTTTATCGATATTAATCGTTTTAAGAATATTAATGATAGTTTCGGTCACCATGTTGGAGATCAAGTGCTAAAACAGTTAGCTCAACAAATGACTACTATTTTACCTGAATGGGTAACATTAGGAAAGTTCGGCGGTGATAAATTCACCTTACTAATTACGAAAAATACAGATGTAAAAGTAATTACACAGTTAAGTAATGAGATTATGAAAGTGGCATCGAAACCGTTTATTATCAATGATCAAGAAATTGTTTTATCAGTAAGTTTGGGAATTAGTTTTTATCCAGAAGACGGAAACAACGCAGATACGTTATTAAAATACGCCGATACTGCGGTGAACCGAGCTAAAAAATTTGGCGGAAATAAACTAGTATTCTTCTCCAATGAGATGAATGATCAAATTAAGTACCGGTTAGAATTGGAAAGTTATTTACGTAAAGCAGTGAAAAAAAATGAGTTATTTTTAAATTACCAACCGCTCGTATGCCTTAAGACGGGGCAAATTATTGGAAGTGAGGCACTCGTTCGGTGGAATCATCCGAAGCTTGGGATTATTCCACCGATGGATTTTATACCATTAGCTGAGGAAACAGGACTCATATTCGATATCGGTAAGTGGGTATTAATGGAAGCATGTGCTCAAAACCAAATGTGGATTGATAGTGGATTAGGTAATTTAAGTATTTCTGTTAATGTTTCGGCACAACAATTTCAACACCCTGCTTTTTTACAACAGGTAAAAGAAGCGCTTCAATTTTCAGGTTTGTCGCCGAATAATTTGCAACTGGAACTGACGGAAACGGGCATGTTGAATAATATTAACAACACGATTAAGATTATGCAAGAGTTGCGAGATTTAGGAGTTAAAGTGTCTATTGATGATTTTGGTACGGGATATTCATCATTAAGCTACTTGAAAAACTTACCAATTGACTCTCTGAAAATTGACCGAACATTTATAAATAATTTAAATGAAGAGAAGACAGTCGATCGCTCCATAGTGGAAGCAATCATTACAATGGGCAGTGGTTTGGCAGTGAAAACAGTTGCAGAAGGTGTAGAGACGAAGGAACAATGGCAGGAATTACAAAAATTAAGTTGTGATTATGCACAAGGTTATTTTATTGAAAAACCAATCGATAAGATGTCTTTTACTAATATTTTAGTTCAAAATCCCCTAGTTTTTGCTTAATTCTAGGGGATTTTTCATGTGTTAATGTTCATGTTTATGATCTCGTTGTAATTGCTGGACAATTGCTCGCTTTCCATTATTTAATGTAAATTCAAAGCGATCCTCCCTAGTTTTATCATAATTGAAATGGTGGTGCACAGAACAAATTGCCTCCCCGTTATCTAAAATAAAGAAATTGACACCTTTTGCTTTCTTAAACACTGAAAAATGAAGGTGGTTATAACAGTAGAGAATATCAAAAATCGAAAATTGGAGGTCATTTAGTTTTCGGATAAATAAAAAAAACGAATCATCTGTTAAATCCTGTAACAGTATTTCAAAAGAAAATAATATATTTTTTTTAATTCTTATGCTATCTTTTTCCTTTAGTTTGTATTGTACGTGTTTATTTTCTATGATGAAATTTTCTGTTAGCACTCCTTTTTTCCACTGATTCATCCGTAAAACGAGGACTTCTCGGTAGAGAAAATTTTCCAAAGGAAATGCTTCTTCTGACTCACTATCAAAAAATACCCATTCGTTATTAATGAAGTCTATCGTACCTTCACAATAAGCCCTTTGTTGCTGATTCAAAAGTTGTAGTCGTTCTTTTTTCATCGTTGCCTCCAAAACAAAACAGTTATATAGCATCAGTTTTAGACAAGAAATCCTTATTTTATACTAGACGAAAAAAATGGCTAAACCAGCAGGTAAAAGCACCTTTGGCTTAGCCAATAATAGTTTATTTCGTTTTGTTAACTAAGAGAAATTGAAAGTCATGCGGTTCGACGGAAGTGGTAATGGTATGTTCAAATGCTGATTCCTTCCCATTCCATAGGTTTGTATAAGCTTTGTTCACGTTTTCACTTTCAATTGGAATCGTGATGTCTATATTTTTGTTCGAGTTATTCATCACAATATATAGAATTTCATTATCGGTTTCTTTCGCAATAACAACATGATTTGTTTCATCATTTGCTTCAAGAAAGCGCATTTCTGCCTCGCTACCAAACACTGCATATGTTTTCCTCAACGAGATTAGTTTTTTCACATCATCTCTTAACGATTGGTTTTGTTTTTCAGGATTCCATTCCATACATTTACGACAACCAGGATCTTGCTCACCAGTCATACCAATTTCGTCCCCATAATAAATACAAGGTGTTCCGATAAAACTTAATTGGAATGCAAACATTAAGCGAATTTTCCCTTCATGGAAATGGGCAATATTTTGGATTCGTGGTGTATCATGACTTCCTAATAAGTTGAAGGCAACTTCATTTACATTCCGTGGGTAAGAGCAAAGTACGTGTTGAATCATTTCAGAGAATTCCTTTGCTTTTAACGTATCCTTTGCAAAAAATTCTAATGTCCCATATGTGAACGGATAGTTCATCACGGCATCAAATTCATCGCCTTGCAGCCAAGGCATCGAATCATGCCAAATTTCACCTAAAATATATACATCTTTTTTAACGGAATGGACAGCCTTTCTAAACTCACGCCAAAACTCGTGATCAACTTCATTGGCGACATCTAATCTCCAGCCGTCAATATCGAATTCCCTTACCCAATAACGTCCAACTTCCAATAAATATTCTTTTACTTCTGCATTTTCTGTGTTCAATTTGGGCATATTAGGTGTAAAGGCAAATGTATCATAATTTGGCAGTGGCTCTGTTTGCAGTGGGAATTCGCGAATGTGGAACCAATCTTTATATTTTGAGTTGGCCCCATTTTTTAAAACATCCTGGAATTGTGGGAAATAGTATCCACTATGGTTAAAAACTGCATCTAGCATGACACGAATTCCACGTTTATGACATTCATTTACTAATTTTTTAAACGTTTCTTTGTCACCAAATTGGGGATCAATTTCAAAGTAATCAATCGTGTCATATTTATGATTGGAATATGCTTTGAAAATAGGTGTAAAGTAAAGTCCATTTATCCCTAAATCAACTAAATAATCGAGATGTTCGATAACACCTTCAAAATCACCGCCAAAAAAGTTTGTTGGTGTTGGCATGGAACTACCCCAAGGCAAGGTGTTTTCTGGGTCATTTTCCTTATTGCCATTTGCAAAGCGTTCAGGGAAAATTTGATACCAAACAGTGTTTTTTACCCATTGTGGAGCTTCGAAAATATCAGCGGGATTTAAATACGGAAAACAGAAATAATATGCAGTATCATCTAAAGGTGCATTAGTAAAGAAACCTTTTTCCGTATAAACAATTGTTTCATTGCCATCCGATAATTCAAATCCGTAACGCAGTCTTCTGAACGCTGGTTTAACTGCTAAAAACCAATAATCAAATAAATTATCCGATCCGCTTTTCTTCATTAATTCTTTTTTAGTGATCCACGTTTTATTTTCAAACTCATATGGATCACCATAAATTAATTTCACACTTTCGATATCATCTTTTTTCGTGCGAATGGTAATGTGCATTGTTTCTCTATCATAGCCGTACGCAAATTCATTCTTCGGTCGATGATAGATTGCTTCTTTAAACATAAGAGAACCTCCTTATAACAATCGTTTGCACAAGTTGTACAAACCCATCTTAAATGCAAACGTTATCTTTGTCAATTATTTGTAAAATTTAAGCATAAAAAAAGTAGTTGCATTTTGGAAATATGATGTTTATAATAATAAGTGAAAGGTGCAACCGTTTTCACCAACGCTTTTCAAAATAGATAATAGAAGATTAATAGACAAGTTGGTGCAACCGTTTGTACAAAAAATAAAAAGGAGTGAATTATTTTGAAAAAAGTATTCTCATTATTTATGGTTTTACTTTTATTAGTCGGCATTGTAGCTGGCTGTGGCGCACCTAAACGTGACGAGGGGTCAAGCGATAAAGGTACTGGTACTGATGATGGTGCTAAATCTGAAGAAGTTGCAAAACCGGACAAGCTTTTAGTTTGGGTTAACAACGAAGACAAACAAAAGAAACCTTTAAGAGAAATCTTTGATGCTTATGAAGAGGAAACAGGTATCAAAATTGAAATGGTCGGCGTTAATATGTTAGACCAAATTCAATCACTCGCTCTTGATGGTCCAGTTGGAAAAGGTCCAGACGTATTTTTCCAACCACATGACAGAATTGGTGATATCGTACTTCAAGGTCTTGCAGATCCTATTGATTTAGGTGACTCAGCAAAAGACTACTCAGAAACAGCAATTTCCGCTGTAACATATGATGGTGAAATTTACGGTGTACCATTAGTAACAGAAACATACGGTTTATTTTATAACAAAGATTACGTAAGTGAAGCACCAAAAACATTTGAAGAACTACAAAAAATTGCAGATGAAAAAACAGATGCTAGTAAAGAACAATTTGGATTTGCAATGGAAGCAGCTAACCTTTACTTCGTATGGCCATTCTTTGCAAATAACGGAGCATATGTTTTCAAAAACACTAACGGTACTTATGATGTAAACGATATCGGTTTAGCAAATGAAGGTGCTAAAAAAGCCGGTGAAGTCGTGAAAAACTGGTTTGATAAAGGACAAATTCCAGTAGGTATTACTGCTGATACATTAAATGGTTTATTCCAAGATGGAAAAGTAGCTGTAGTTCTTAACGGACCATGGATGATTCCTGGATATAAAGAAGCATTAGGCGACAAACTAGGAATTGCAAAATTACCAGAAATTAACGGCGAAGGAGCAAAATCTTTCGTTGGGGTTAAATCTTGGATGTTATCTGCTTACTCTGATAACCAATATTGGGCAACAGACTTCATGAAATTTGTAACAAATAAAGATAACTCATTGAAATATTTCAAAGAAGCTGGGGAAATGCCTGCTAACCAAGCAGCTTTAACTGACCCAACAGTAACAGGTGATCCTAACATTGGACCATTTGCAGATCAAATTCAATATGGTGAACCAATGCCAAGTGTTCCTGAGATGCAACAAGTTTGGGATCCATTTAACAAAGCACTAGAATTACTTTCTAAAGGTGAAGATACTGGCGTATTAGACGAAGCTGTAAAACAAATTAAAGATAATATTGCAGCTGCTGGTGGCGGTCAGTAATAAATCTTTGTAGTGGATAGGATGAATAATCCTATCCACTGCATTTCGTATAGGAGGATTGAAGATGGCAAAAGATATAAATAATACAGCCGCTAATAGTAATAATTCAGCACGAAAAAAGCATAACCCGAAACTTGCAATGATTCTTTCCATTCTCTTCGCAGGTCTTGGTCAAATATATAACCGCAGATATGGAAAGGGGTTAATTCTAATTATATTAGAATCAGCTTTCCTTATCACACTTCTTGAATATGTGAGCACAGGATTTTGGGGTATTCGAACTCTTGGTGAAATTCCACGTGTCGATCATTCTATTTTATTACTCATTCAAGGTTTAATTTCATTAATCCTAGTCGCATTCGCAGTTACGATATATGTAATTAATATTCGCGATGCATATAAAGAGGCTAATGAAATCCTTGACGGAAAACGTCGTCCAAAACTTCGTGAAGCAATTCGACATGCTTGGGATACAGGATTTCCATACGTGTTTATTACTCCTGGTTTTATCATGTTAATATTTGTAGTTTTACTACCAATCATGTTCATGATTTCCCTTGCTTTCACAAACTACAACTTATATAATTCCCCACCTAGAAAATTATTAGATTGGGTAGGTTTTGATAATTTTATTAACTTAGTGAAAATTGATATTTGGTCAGATACATTTTTCAGTGTATTAGCATGGACTTTAGTTTGGACTTTTGTAGCTACGACGCTACAGGTAGCTTTAGGATTATTTTTAGCGTTACTAGTGAACGACCCAAGAATTAAAGGGAAAAAGATTATCCGAACCATTTTAATTTTACCTTGGGCAGTCCCTGCTTTTGTTACTATTTTAATATTTGCTGCAATGTTCAATGATTCATTTGGTGCAATAAATAAAGATATTTTAATCCCGCTATTTGGCACGAAAATTCCGTGGTTAACTGACCCAACTTACACACGGTTGGCGTTAATTATGATTCAAACATGGCTAGGATTCCCGTTTGTTTTTGCACTATTTACTGGTGTTTTACAAAGTATTTCAAAAGACTGGTATGAGGCAGCAGATGTCGATGGTGGTACCCGTTGGCAAAAATTCCGTTTTATTACGTTACCGCACGTATTATATGCAACTGCACCTTTGTTAATTATGCAATATACAGGTAACTTTAATAACTTCAATATTATATACTTATTTAATGAAGGTGGACCAGCTGTTCGTGGGCAAAATGCTGGTGGAACAGATATTTTGATTTCATGGGTATATAAATTAACCTTTGATACTAATAACTATAATATGGCAGCAGCCATTTCCTTACTCATTGGATTATTTGTTATCACTGTCGCCTTCTTCCAATTTCGACGGACACGTTCCTTTAAAGAGGAGGGGAATATTTAATGTCAATCAAAACAAAATCAAGAATCGAAGTTACATTAATATATCTATTTATAGCTTTTATGGCGGTAATTATTTTTTATCCACTATTGTGGACGATTGGAATATCGCTCAATCCTGGGACAAGTTTATATTCAGGTTCGATGATTCCAGAAAACTGGACGCTAGAACATTATAAATGGTTATTTACAAGTCCTGATAGTGATTATCTATTATGGTATAAAAACAGTTTAATTGTTGCGAGTGTTAACTCTATTGGTTCCGTATTTATAACAGCTTTAATCGCCTACTCATTTTCTAGATATCGATTTGTAGGTCGTAAATTTGGTTTATATTCATTCTTGTTATTACAAATGTTCCCATCCTTAATGTCGATGGTTGCACTATATATTTTCTTAAATACTATTGGTTTATTAGATACGCTTGGCGGATTAATGCTAGTGTATATCGGTGGACAAATTCCATTTAATGCATGGCTTGTTAAAGGATATTTCGATACAATTCCACGTGAACTAGACGAAGCTGCACGTATTGATGGTGCTGGACATTTAGGTGTATTCTTTAAAATTGTCTTACCACTTGCTAAACCAATTTTAGCAGTTGTTGCTTTATTTAACTTTATGGCACCATTTACAGACTTCTTACTACCTAGAATATTGTTGCGTGACCCGGAAAAATACACGTTAGCATTAGGTTTATTCAACTTTATTAACAACCAATTTGCGAACAATTTCACTAGATTCGCTGCTGGTTCGATATTAATTGCTTTACCAATTGCTTTAGTCTTCTTATTCCTACAACGTTACTTAATTACAGGATTGACTGCAGGGGGTACAAAAGGGTAAAGTAATGGCGTAAAGAAAAGGGGGAAGCGGAAGAAAATGAAAAAAATTATTGTTGCATTTGTTTTAGTTCCGTTTCTTCTTTTTTACGCCCCTCATGCAGGTGCCACTGAAAAAGAAGAACGTAGTTGGGAAGATGAAACCATTTACTTTTTACTCGTAGATCGTTTTAATAATGGTGACATTAACAATGATTTCGAAGTAGACACACAAGATCCGTTAGCATACCATGGCGGGGATTTTCAAGGAGTAATTAAAAAACTGGATTACTTAAAAAGTATGGGTTTTACCGCTATATGGTTAGCACCCATTTTTGATAACTCTGCTAAAGGATACCATGGTTACTGGATTACTGATTTTTATAATACAGAAGAGCATTTTGGTACTATAGAAGAGTTTAAGACTTTAGTGGCAGAAGCTCATAAACGAGATATGAAAATTATTTTAGATTTTGTTGTCAATCACACTTCGCCTGAACACCCATGGGTCCATGATCCTGAAAAACAAGACTGGTTTCATGAACCGAAAGAAATTATTAACTGGAGTAATCAAGAGCAGTTAGAGAACGGCTGGATCTATGGACTACCAGACTTAGCTCAGGAAAATCCGGAAGTGAAGGAGTATCTAATTAATGTTGCCAAGTGGTGGATTACCGAAACCGATATAGACGGTTATCGTCTTGATACTGTGAAACATGTACCGGTGGATTTCTGGGAAGACTTTGTCAATGAAGTAAAGTCTGTTAAAGATGATTTTTATTTACTTGGTGAGGTGCTTGACAGTAACCCGGACTACTTGAACCGTTATGCAAAGACTGGTATTGACGGTTTCGTAGACTATCCATTATTTGATCGAATGCGCTCAGCTTTTGCTAGTCCGGATCAATCATTGTCAATGATATTTAGTACTCTAGAATCGAACGAAACAATTTACGAACGTCCACATTTAATGGGACAATTTATTGATAACCATGATAAACCACGCTTTACGTTTGACATTGTCAAAAATAAGCAACAGCCTAAAAAAAGATGGGAACTAGCTTTAACATTTATGTACACGACGCCGGGAATTCCTATCGTTTATTACGGTTCTGAAATTGCTTTAAATGGGGCGAATGATCCAGATAATCGCCGTCTAATGGAGTTTCGAGCAGACCCGGTTCTCATTGAATACATTGAGCAAATTGGAAGTATCCGCAATAAATATGCCCCGTTAAGAAGAGGCAATCTAACTGTATTGTATGAGAGCGGTGGAATGGCAATATATAAACGGACATATAATGATGAAACGGTAGTAATTGCATTAAATAATACAACGAAACAACAAGATATTAAATTGGAAGAAAAGGAAATCGGTATAAATCAAGAATTAAAAGGTTTATTACAAAATGATTTAATTCGTGAAAAAGATGGACAATATCATTTTGTCATTAGTCCTGAAACGAGTGAAATTTACTTGTTGAAAAATAAAAGTGGTTTAAATATTGCATATATTGTAGTACTTAGCTCGATAATTATTCTTTTTCCTTTACTCGTTTATATTATGTATCGAAGAGGAAAGCGAAAAATTAGTTAACCTTAATCTTCAATCCTATACGTAGCGTACTTATTGATTGAAATGAGTTATATGGCGTACAAATGAACCGTATAACATATAACTCATTTATTTTTTTCAACAAATGCGCAACCGATTTCCTAATCTTTCGTTTAACTATCTGCTCAATATCGGAATTTTTATTTTAAACATAGTAATTATTAAGTATAATCACTGTGCAAATAAACATTTTTTTTGCATTAACTTCGTTAGGAAATTGAATAGGATAAACAATATTTTTAAACATAACCACCAATGAAACCGATTTTTCGCCATGGTGAATGAAAATAGCTGTATTTTCAGGGTAGCCTATGCATTAAAGAAACGCAAAAATTTTTATAAATTGTGGAAATGGATTTTTTACTACATGTTGGGAGGCAGACTGATGGCATACAATCGATTATTTGACATTGATCCTTGGAAAATTAAAACAACGGCGCTAACGAAAGAACATAAGCGACTTCAAGAAAGTTTAACTAGCATTGGTAATGGATATATGGGAATGCGTGGGAATTTTGAAGAAGGTTATGGTGGAGACCATCATCAAGGAATTTACTTAGCGGGTGTTTGGTTTCCAGATAAGACTAGGGTTGGTTGGTGGAAAAACGGTTATCCAGAATACTTTGGTAAAGTAATTAATACGGTAAATTTTATCAAAATGAATGTTCTAATTGACAATGAGCCAATAGACCTTTACAAAGATACGGTTTCTAATTTCTCATTAGAATTAGATATGAAAGAAGGAATATTAAAACGCTCATTTATCGTTGAAAAAAATAATAAGAAGTTTCAGTTGAACTTTGAACGTTTCGTCAGCCTAGATGTAAAAGAGCTATGTGCGATTAAATTAACGATTACAAGTTTAGACGGTAAGGCAAATATTCAAGTCTATTCAGCGTTAGATGGTAACGTGACAAATGAAGATGCCAACTATGATGAAATGTTTTGGCTACCAATTACATCCGAGCGGAACAAACTAGTAGTGGAAACGAAACCAAATCCATTTGGTGTTGAGCAATTTACTGTCGCAACAGCGATGCAAAATAAAGCAGAGAATTTAGCGCACGCCCACTTTCATGTAGAAGAAATGGAAGTTGTAGAAGTGTTAACAGGTACTATTGATAATGGAGAAACTGCAACAATTGAAAAACAAATTATTGTAACGACTACACGTGATTATGACAAAGCTGAAGTATTAGTTGGTGCAGAAACCATTTTAGCAAAAACAAAAGATATTTCCTTCCACCAATTAGCTGAAGCCCATAAAGCATTATGGGAAAAACGTTGGGAAATTGCCGATGTAACTATTGGTGGGGATGAAGCAGCTCAACAAGGAATTCGATTTAACTTATTCCAACTATTCTCTACTTACTATGGAGAAGACGAAAGATTAAACATTGGACCAAAAGGTTTTACAGGTGAAAAATATGGTGGAGCAACATATTGGGATACAGAAGCTTATGCGGTGCCATTATATTTAGCATTAACAGATCCTTCCGTTACGAAAAACTTATTATTATATCGCCACAATCAACTGGACGGGGCATTTATTAATGCACAAAAACAAGGGCTAAAAGGCGCTCTTTATCCGATGGTTACCTTTACAGGTATCGAATGTCATAATGAGTGGGAAATTACCTTTGAAGAAATTCACCGGAATGGTGCAATCGCTTATGCTATTTATAATTATACTAATTATACTGGTGACAAGACCTACTTATTAGAAAAAGGGATTGATGTACTAGTAAACATTAGCCGTTTTTGGGCTGATCGTGTCCATTATCAAAAGGAAAAAAATGTTTATATGATTCACGGGGTTACAGGACCAAATGAATACGAAAATAACGTGAATAATAACTGGTACACTAACTACATTGCCCGTTGGACATTGCAATATACTTTAGCTAATTTGGCTGACGTTGCTAATGAAAAAATAACGGAACTAAATATTAATGAAGAAGAAAAAGCAAAATGGACAGATATTGTTGAAAAAATGTATTTACCTTATGATGAAGAACGGGGCATTTTTGTTCAACATGATACATTTTTAGATAAAGATTTAAAACCAGTGTCTGATTTAGCGCCTAGCGATCTTCCTTTAAATCAAAACTGGTCTTGGGACCGTATTTTGCGCTCTTGTTTTATTAAGCAAGCAGATGTCCTACAAGGAATTTATTTCTTTGGCAATCATTTTACAATAGAAGAAAAAGAAAGAAACTTTAACTTCTATGAGCCAATGACTGTACATGAATCCAGTCTTTCTCCAAGCGTCCACGCCATTATTGCAGCAGAATTAAGAAAGCTTGATAAGGCTGTGGAGCTTTATGCACGTACAGCACGACTTGACTTAGATAATTATAATAATGATACGGAAGATGGACTGCATATCACGTCAATGACAGGCAGTTGGCTAACGATTGTTCAAGGTTTTGCTGGAATGCGGACGTTTGATGAAACATTATCATTTGCACCAATTATTCCAGAAAACTGGACAAATTATAGCTTCCACATCAACTATCGTGGTCGCTTAATGAAAGTGTTTGTAACTGGTGAAACAACGACAATTACCCTTGTTAAAGGTACAGCTTTAACGATGAAAGTGTATAATGAAGACATTACATTAGTAGATGCCTATACTTGTAAAACAAAACTAATGTAAAGGATGCTAATATTACCACAAAATATGAAAGACAATTCGTGTCAGAAGGCGTTATAATATAGTAGGTCCTAAATGAAATGAATGAAAATGGCGAGGCTTTTCTCCGTGGTTTCTCAATTTACCACGAATAGTCTCGCCTAAAGCAAAAAATCTGAACGCCCAATGCAGATTTAAAGGGGAGATAGTTAAAATGGCGGTTACGATTAAAGATGTAGCTAAGGCGGCTAATGTAGCACCATCCACTGTTTCACGTGTCATCGCTGATAGCCCAAGAATAAGTGAAAATACGAAACGAAAAGTTAGAACAATAATGGAAGAATTAGGTTATCATCCTAATTTTATTGCTCGGAGCTTAGCAAGCCAATCCACCCAGACATTAGGGATTGTTTTCCCAAATTCTGGAAATATATCGTTCCAAAACCCCTTTTTCTCAGAGGTATTGCGCGGCATCAGTGAAGGTGTTAATGACAAGCATTATACGTTGCAATTAACAAGCGGAAAAACAGAAGATGAAATATATAATGACGTCGTAAATATGGTACAGGGACGACGAGTTGACGGTATTATTCTTTTGTATTCAAAAAAGGATGATAAGGTAGTAGACTACTTAAGACAGAAAAAATTCCCATTTGTTTTAATCGGAAAACCTTATGAAGATCAAGAACAAATTACCCATGTCGACAATGATAATATTAGTGCAGGTAGAGATGGCACGAAATATTTACTAGGACTTGGTCATGAACGAATCGGATTTATTGGCGGTAATAAAAACCTAATGGTGACGGCCGATCGTTTGGCAGGTTATAAAAAAGCTTTAATAGAAAATCAAATTCCGATAAAAGAAGAATATATAACACATGATGAATTTTTGCTTGAAGGTGGACAACAAGCGATCAAAGAGTTAATGCATTTAAGTCAACCCCCAACTGCTTTACTTGTAACGGACGAATTAATGGCCTTAGGAGTTTTGAAAACGGTTCACGCCCTCGGTTATAATGTACCGGACAACTTATCAATTATTAGTTTTAATAATGCTCTATTTGCAGAGTTAGCAACCCCACCGCTCACTTCCATTGATATTAATATTTTTGATTTAGGAATGGAAGCGGTAAAAAACTTAATTTTAAAGCTAGAAAACCCGAAAGAACCGATAAAACGAATAATTATTCCGCATTCAATTATCGTCCGTAAATCATGTGAAAGAGGGTCTCATAATTACTAGACAAATAGAATTAATGAAAAGGCACTGAAAACTCATCAGTGCCTCTATTTATGTATTCACGATTATCGATAGTTCACGAATTGAACTTCAATAGGTAAATCAGCATCTCGAATGGCAGAGATTATATTTTGTAAGTCATCGCGACTTTTCCCTGTAACACGAATTTGATCATCTTGAATTTGGCTTTTTACTTTTAATCCTGTATTTTTAATAATGGTATTAATCTTTTTTGCATTTTCCTTATCAATTCCTTGGACAAGTTTGCCCCGTTGTCGCACGGTTCCGCCAAATGCAGATTCCAATTTGCCGTATTGAATGTTTTTTGTTGGTACTTGTCTTTTAATGAGCTTACCAATGAGTACATCTTTTAGTTGTCCCATTTTAAATTCGTCATCCGATATAAGCACAATTTCTTCCCCGTCTAAAGAGATCTCACTTTTACTTCCTTTAAAATCATAGCGGTTTTGAATTTCTTTTAAAGCCATATTGATAGCATTTGTAACTTCGGATAAATCTACCTTTGAAACAATATCAAAAGAGCTTTCTTTTGCCATATATATTCCTCCGATCGTAATCATTAAATATTATTATAGTAAATTTTAAAAGTTAGTACAACCTATTGCAAAAAAGGGCTGCCCGAATAAGGAGAGCCAGGCAATTTAGTAGAAGAGAAATTTTCTCTAGTAGAGCCAGGCAAGTTCGGACAGCCCTAACATATTATAGGTGATCGGTTTTTTTCGAATATTGATGTTTTCCGGCTTGGCGATTCTTCTCCCGGAGCTCATTCTTTTTTTCGCGACGTGCTTGGTTATCAACCGGTTTTTTATTATCATCGGCTGTACGTGACATAATATAATCCCTCCGCATCACTACCTTATTTTATCAAGGTTATTATTCGCGAAAAAACCTGTCTTATTCGTGTTTTATCATTCAAGTTAGTGTTAGCTAAGCTTTTTATTTAAAAAGAATATAGCGAGTGTTCCAGGCCCTGAATGGGAGCCGATAGCGGAACCAATCATATTAATATAAAAGTTCTTAGAACCAAATTTTTCCGAAATCATTTGCTTAACCATTAATGCTGTTTCTTCGTCATCACCATGACTAATTCCGATAAGCTGATTAGTCAGATCATCTCCACGTTCTTCCATAATTTCTAGTATGCGGCTAAATAATTTTTTCCGACCACGATGTTTTTCAAGTGGAATTAACTTTCCATCCTCTACATTTAATAGTGGTTTAATATTTAATAATCCCCCGACAAAGGCAGATGCTCGTGAAACCCGGCCACCGCGTCGTAAATATTCCAAATCCTCTACTGTAAATAAATGTTCCATATGTTGACAATGAAGGTTAACTTTTTCTACAATTTCTTCTTTCTTAGTACCGGACTTCGCAAGTTGGGCAGCATAAATGACTACAAGGCCGTGTCCAAGAGAAGCACATTTACTATCAATAATCGTTAAGTCGAATTCTGGATAATCTTCTAATACTTGTTCTTTAATCATACATGCTGTTTGATATGTACCAGATAGTTCAGATGAAAATGCTATATAAACACTCGGTTGTTTTTTTTCAGCAAGTTGTGTAAATATTTCTTTCATTTGATTTGGAGACGCTTGCGATGTTTTCGGTGACTTTCCTTCTCGCATGGCATCATACACTTTTTTCGGATGAATTGTAACTAAATCTTCATATTCTTCTTCATCTAGATGCACTCTTAAAGGAATTAATATTATATTATTTTCTTGGTAGAAAGATAATGGGAGGTCACAGCCGCTGTCAGTTAAAATTTTAACATTAGACAACTAAATCACCACTTTCAAATAATTTATCTTAAGTTTAACCTTTCTTTATTATTTAGACAATCATTAATTGTTCATATTGTTGTAAAAAATGGAGTGAATTTTCAGTTGGAACAGAATTCTTTTCAAAAAATAACAAATACTAATTACACTGCACGAATTCAATTAAATGGAGGACTACAAGTGCTCTCATTAGAATTAAGAAAAGCTTTAGTAGTTACTATTGGCGCTTTTATTTATTCAGTAGGAGTTAATTTTTTCATGATTCCAGCAAACGTATACGCAGGAGGATTTTCTGGGATTTCTCAATTGTTGTCAAGAGTATTATATGAGTACTTAGGATTACGTATTTCAATGGGAACATTTTTATTATTACTAAATATTCCTGTAACGATTTTAGCATGGAAAAAAATAGGAAAATCATTTACGTTATACAGTTTTTTGAGTGTAGTTTTAACGTCTGTTTTTTTACATTTTGTACCAATTTATCCATTATCCGATGATATTTTATTAAATGCAGTTTTTGGTGGACTAATTACTGGCACAGGGGTTGGTTTTACATTAAAATGGGGTGCCTCAACAGGCGGAATGGATATTATTGCTGCCATTTTATCAAAAATAAAAGATGAGCCATTCGGTAAATATACATTAATGTTAAATGGGGTAATTGTTGCTTTAGCTGGTATCCTATTCGGATGGGAAAAAGCACTTTATACATTAGTTACGCTTTATACCACTTCCCGAATAATCGATATGATTCATACTCGCTCACAAAAGTTGACGGCAATGATTATTACAAAAAGAACGAAATTAATGAAGGCGGAAATTATTAAACGACTAGGTAGAGGGATAACGATTGTTCCGGCACGGGGAGCATTTACAGATGATTATCGGGAAATGTTAATTACGGTTATTACCCGGTATGAGTTGTTTGAATTAAAACGAATTATTCATGAAATAGATCCAGAGGCGTTCACGAATATTATTCACACGGAAGGAATTTATGGCCGTTTTAGAAGAGATGATTAAATAAAAAAAGGGGAGCTCGTTAACGGTCTCCCCTAAATTTTTTTTCAGTTACTTTGAATGTCTGTGTCTATTCCTAAATCATTTAGTTCTTCTTCGTATTGTTGTACGAAATTTTGTTCAGCAAGAGTAGCATTTGGAAAGGCAGCAGATATGGCGTTTTTTACTTGCTCAATATCTTCGGTTGTAACTTGTTTTTCCACTTCTCGCTGCTTATTTTCCATTACTCAATCCCGCCTAAAGATGAGTCGTGAATATTACTCATTTTTCTAGCTTCGGCTTCTGCATACGTAAAACGGTAAGGGAATTTTTCAGCATGTTTCGTAACAGCATCCACACCTTGTTTAACAAAACGTTTAGATTTGCTACTTCTACCCATTGCTGTTCCCCCCTAATAGAAATTGAACGACTGAATCGTTCCTTTATAGAATGCTCGATTCTCAAAGAAAAAATCTTGATAATCCAAACTTTTTTAATAAAAGATATGGATTATTTAATAGAAATTGCCATAGTTATTTTTAACAAGCTTTAACGAAAAATGATTTAGGTTATAGCAGAAATTTTTCTAAGTAAACGGCAACACCGTCTTCTTCATTCGTAAGTGTTGTATCTTTCGCAACTTCTTTAACTAAATGAATACCATTCCCCATTGCCACACCGTATTTTGCATATTGCAACATCTCTAAGTCATTATCTTCATCACCGAAAGCGATAATCCGATCTTGTGGAATTTGGTAGTAATCGGCTACCTTTTGGACTCCGACTGCTTTATTAATACCATGTTTGACAATTTCAATGACATTCCAAGGAACTCCCCAGCTTCGATGTTCCACCACGTCTGTGTGCACATCGGATAAGTAGTCACGAATTGCTTTCATTCGACCATTATCTGCATGGATTAACATACTAGTTGGATTGTCTTTTAACGAAAGACGGATATCCCCAGTGGAAATATTTGGATTTCCGATACTAAAAATATCGATTAATTGTTCATCATGATTTTGAATATATATATCATCAATTACTTCAGCAATGATATTTTTCACTTCAAACTGTGAGCAAGTGTCGACAATATCTTTTACGACAGACACATTGAGTGGTTCGTGGAATCTTCCCCAATCCGGTTGTTGTGGATGATGAACAAAAGCACCGTTAAAATTAACGATTGGGCTCGATAATTGTAATTCTTTATAATACATCGCACTGGAACGGTACGGTCTTCCAGTGGAAATCATTACGACATGACCATCTTGCTGTATTTGTTTCAGCACTTTTTTCGTTTTTGTTGAAATAGTTTTATCATCTTTTAATAATGTTCCATCAAGGTCAAGTGCAATTAAGTAACGATCTTTCATTTGTATCCCCCCAAATAGTACTTTTTTCCAAGCAAATAAATGACAAACATGTTAAACTAATGTAGAATTAATTATTTTCTAGTTTAAAGTAATAAAAAAATATTACAATCAATATGCCCTGAATGGCTTACTCAGGCTTTAAAAGACATATTGGTACTAAGTCTGTATTATTAATAATTCATTGTACATGATTTTATGGGTTCTGGAAATATTTTTTTAGTAAATAGGGGGACTTGGTATGATTGTTATTGAAAAGAAGAAAATTAACGATATTCCGTTATTAGAAATTGCGTGTAATGACAAATTACAAACCGCTTTGCCTACCGTCTTTTTTTTGCATGGTTTTACTAGTGCAAAAGAACACAATCTGCATTATGCATATTTATTGGCAGAAAAAGGTTTTCGAGTTATTTTACCAGAAGCAATGTATCATGGTGAAAGAAATTCCGAGCTTTCCCAAACAGATTTAGCTATTCATTTTTGGAATATTGTTGTTCAATTTATCCATGATTTAGAAACAATAAAAACTAACTATGAGGAAAAAAAATTATTAATAAGCGGAAAAATAGGTGTTGCAGGTACGTCTATGGGAGGGATTACGACCTTAGGTGCATTAACACAATTTGACTGGATTAATGCCGCAGTTTGCTTAATGGGAAGTCCTTCTTATCTGGAATTTGCAAACGAGTTAATAAAACAAGTGCAAAGACAAGGAATTTCCTTACCATACACAGAAGAGCATTTGAAAGAGCAAGTAGCTAGCTTACGTAAATACGACTTAACTATTCAACAAGAGAAACTAGCTAACCGTCCGTTGCTATTTTGGCATGGAAAAAAAGATTCAGTCGTACCTTTTCATTATGCATATGATTTTTATGAACAGGCGAAAGATAACTATACTGTTCAATTTATTGTTGATGCTCATGCAGACCATAAAGTTACACGGGAAGCGCTATTAGCTACGGTTGATTGGTTTCAAAAGTATTTGAAGTAATTACTTGCAAGGTGGCCCTGCATCTGTTAATAGAAATAAAATCAATCAAGGAAATGCCATAAAAGAGGTACCACAAATTTCTCCAATTAACAAGTACAAATTCAACATTGTGATTAGCATATTTAACACGATAAAAATAGTATTAAGTTCATTTTTTTAATATAGTTTGGTATGATAGTAATACGAAAAGGAGGTTTGAAAAATGGATCAAGCGTTAAAAGATAATTTGATGGGTGCTTTAGAGCAAGTGATTGACCCTGAATTAGGGATTGATATCGTTAATTTAGGTTTAGTATATGATGTTGATTTAACAGAAGAAGGAAAAGCAATCGTCACGATGACGTTAACAACGATGGGTTGCCCATTAGCAGGTGTAATTTCTGATCAAGTAAGAATGGCATTATCTGATATTCCAGAAGTGAAGGATACAGAAGTTAATATCGTATGGAACCCACCTTGGAGCAAAGATCGGATGAGCCGTTACGCAAAAATTGCACTAGGTATTTCAGGGTAATCCATATCCTTTATATAAACTTAGCTAAAATTTAAGGTCAGTTTCCCATGTAAAAACGATAGTGCTACCGTGCACTAAAGTTATCTAACATTAAGGGGAACTGACCTTTTTCCCATTTATAAAAGCTTTAAAGTGATTCTTCTTCTTTTGGCATTGCCACAGGAAGTAAAGAAACGCCAATAAACATGCCGACGGCGATTAGATTTCCTAATTGAAAATCATAAGGAGCTCCACTCATTGATCCTACTACATATGTAATCATATGGGATAGTGCGAATGCCCAAAATAAAGTCCATAAATACTTCATTATTTCACCCTCTTGTTTTATCTCCGTATAAAAAAATAATATCATAATTATTAATAATAGCAAGAAAAAGCTGTTCTAAATAAAATTTATTTCATAAAAATAGGCTAGTGTATTAGAAGTTTGTGTTTCATTTGAATACATTATAATAGCATAGACTGCATGCAGAATGAAACACGGTTTCGCAAAAAACGTTCGTAATAAAAAAGGGGAATTTATATGGATTACCGAACATTTAAATTAAATAACGAATTATGCATAATCCACTACCCTAAGAAGCCAAATGGATTTGGAATTTTAGTTATAGGAAATGATTATGATTATGTTGATGAGAAGCAAACATCTTGGACAAAAAATAAAACACGCTATCAAATTCTCCAAAAATTTTTGCAAGCTGGTTATACCGTATTTTATTCGAATCTTGGTGGAAAACATTACGGAAATGAATTTGCAGTGGAACTAACAATGGACTTGTATGAATATGTGAAACGAGTAGAAATTTTAAATAACAAAATTCATCTTTTTGCAGAAGACGAAGGAGCAATAATTGCTAACAAATTTATTAACGAAAAACGAGAAGTTGTCCGATCTGTTTTATTTTTAAATCCAATCTTTACATTATCTATACTGTTTGAAGAATTAGCAGATCAACCATTTTCCTACAGGAAATTTTTAAAAGAGGTCGGTAGTGCCTATAATCAGAATGAAGAAGAATGTGAAAAATTTACCAAAAATCATTTTATTAATTTTCAGCCATTGGCACTACCTTACAAAATTATTCATATATTAAAGTATGGTTTAAATGACCGTAGCCGAATTCACTATTACAAAATGATTGGTAAAGACATTCCATTACACGTTATCTTACCAGAAAAACAAATGGACATTGCGACTCAAGCCATATATTTTTTTCAAAAGTATGAAGTCCCTTTATAATTTTCCAGCATCACCTGGCAGTGTAAGGGGATAAACAAAAAATAAGGATGATATGAATATGAAAGAATTTTTTATCCTCAATCCTTTTCAATTCCTTTCATATGAAATTACGAGGCAATTGTTAGAGACAGGTCATTCTGTCCATTACCAAAATACAATAGAACCATTTGAAATAGAAAAAGAATTAATGATTGGTAGAAATAGTAATTTCCAGCAACATACTAAATTTGCTAAAGAATTGTTAGAGAAAGAAAATCTCCATATTATTTTACCGGTGTATGATTTATTGTTTCGCAAAGGGCAATTCAATTGTTTTGATTACAGCAATACAATAAATTTTTGTCAAAGCAAAAGTAAGCAACCATTAACGATTATTGCCCCATTCTCAAAGTATGCCCAAGTGATCGCTGAACAAGAGAAATTGCAGAAATTGACATGTAGACTACAAATGATTTTTGTACCAACATTATATGGAAAATACCAACCAGAAAACTCATTATTTTTTGAAGCAATAAAAAACCACTCACTAAGAGATAGTGAGCTCTTCAATACACCTGATTTTCACCAAGATACACTTCACATTACTGAGGCCGTATCGGAAATAATTCAGATTATGAATAACAATAACACTGGGATTTTTTTGTTGAAAAATATGGATAAGGATCGACTTCATCACTGCTTATTTACTATAATTGGCAGGACCGTTTCCCTCCCTGCCATGAATGCTACATTTATTGGAGAATTAAAAGACGTAAAAGATACAGGTGATTACTTATCTATAATTGAAGAATTAAGTCAAGACATACGTAGTGGTCAAATTGTCAGATAAAATAAATATCTATTATCTAATTGAAATATATTTTTTTTTGCGTTAAAATTAGTACCAAGTCATAGTATTTGATTATAAAAAATCTGTCGGAATTTCTGCCCTTTGTGAGGATAGAATTAATTGGAGAGTTTATTTTAATAGTAAAGATAATATTTAGGAGTGAAATTATGCAAGCTGGAATCATTGGAATCGGAAAATATGTACCGGAAAAAGTCGTTACTAATTTTGATTTGGAAAAAATAATGGAAACATCAGATGAATGGATTCGTACCCGTACAGGTATTGAGGAAAGACGAATAGCAAGCGAAGATATGGATACATCACATATGGCATATTTAGCCGCAAAAGAAGCAATGGAAAATGCGCAAGTAAAGCCGGAAGATATCGATTTAATTTTAACAGCGACGGTTACCCCTGATCAGCCCTTTCCGTCGATCTCCTGCATGCTACAAGACCAATTGGGGGCAAAGCATGCAGCGGCCCTTGATGTAAGTGCGGCATGTGCAGGTTTTATGTATGCGATGGTAACGGCTAAACAATTTATTGAAAGTGGCACATATAAAAATGTGTTAATTGTTGGTGCAGAGAAGCTATCAAAAATTACGGATTGGAAAGATCGAAATACTGCCGTGTTATTTGGCGACGGTGCGGGAGCTGTTATTATGGCACCAGTTTCAAATGGAAGGGGAGTCTTATCCTTTGAATTAGGGGCAGATGGTTCTGGTGGTAAGCATTTATATCAAGACCAACATATTTTTATGAACGGAAGGGAAGTATTTAAATTTGCTGTCCGACAAATGGGTGAGTCTGCTGTTCATGTTATTGAAAAGGCTGGAATAAATAAAGAAGATGTAAGTTATTTAATTCCACATCAAGCGAATATTCGTATTATGGAAGCTGCACGGCAACGATTAGAGCTACCTGTGGAGAAAATGTCTAACACAATTGCGAAATATGGTAATACATCTGCTGCGTCGATTCCAATCTCATTATACGATGATGTAAAAGCTGGAAAAATTAAGGACGATGATATTGTCGTGATGGTCGGTTTTGGTGGCGGATTAACATGGGGCGCTATTTTAATGAAATGGGGTCGCTAGGCGATATTATTATAATGACTTAATTATTTGAAAAAATAATAGTTTCCGTTACAATTTAATAAGGAAAGCAAGTTTGAAACGTTCGAAAAATCAATGGTGAATTTTTGAAATTTATTTTTTACATGACAACCATTTTTTAATTATTGCAAAGGAGTGGGGTAAAATGGAAAAGCGCAGGGTAGTCATTACTGGTTTAGGTGCTGTTACTCCTGTCGGAAATGATGTTGAGACATCGTGGAACAACATCATTCAAGGAAAATCTGGTATTGGAACACTTACAAGACTAAATCCCGATGATTTTCCAGCAAAAGTGGCAGCTGAGGTCAAAGATTTTAATGTGGAAGCCTATCTTGACCGAAAAGATGCTAGAAAAATGGATCGCTTTACCCATTATGCAGTTGCTGCTGCAATAATGGCAGTAAAGGATGCGAACTTAATAATTAATGAAGAAAATTCTCACCGTGTAGGTGTTTGGATTGGATCAGGAATTGGTGGAATGGAGACATTTGAAAATCAGTACGATGTATTTTTGAAAAGAGGATACCGCCGTGTTAGTCCATTTTTTGTACCAATGATGATTCCGGATATGGCGACAGGACAAGTTTCCATTATTTTAGGTGCTAGAGGAGTGAATTCATGTACGGTTACTGCTTGTGCGACAGGGACAAACTCTATTGGTGATGCCTTTAAAGTGATTCAACGTGGTGATGCCGATGCAATGGTAACCGGTGGGTCAGAAGCACCGATAACTAAAATGTCATTGGCAGGCTTTTGTGCCAATACTGCATTGTCGACAAATCCAGATCCAAATACAGCGAGTCGCCCATTCGATAAAAATCGGGACGGATTCGTTATCGGTGAAGGAGCGGGTGTAGTCATTTTAGAAGAGTTAAATCATGCCTTAAAACGTGGGGCAAAAATTTATGCTGAAGTTGTTGGCTATGGTTCAACTGGTGATGCTTATCATATTACTGCGCCAGCTCCAGAAGGCGAAGGTGGGGCAAGAGCGATGAAAATGGCTTTGGATGACGCAAACATTACCCCAGAAGAAGTTGACTATATTAATGCCCACGGGACTAGTACGGATTATAATGATAAATATGAAACGGCAGCAATAAAAGCTGTGTTTGGTGAACATGCATATAAACTAGCTGTAAGCTCAACTAAATCGATGACTGGACACTTATTAGGGGCTGCAGGTGCAGTAGAGGCAATCTTTTCCGCTTTATCTCTTAAAGAAGGAATCTTGCCTCCAACAGTTAACTTAGTTGACCCAGACCCAGATTGTGATTTAGATTATGTACCAAATGAAGCAAAGAAAAGGTCCATTACTTACGCACTAAGCAATTCACTAGGCTTTGGTGGCCATAATGCAACACTCTTATTTAAAAAATATGAATAACATAATTAATTTTGGAAAAAACCAAGAATAAAATCTGAAAAAGATTATTCTTGGTTTTTTCTTTGGTTAAGTTATTATTTATATTTGGTTTTTAGGCAGTTGTTGATTGTAAGGTGGCGACTCCTCGAAAAAAACAATCGCTTTTTCCTTTGTGCGCTGCCTTGCTGCCGAAGCGTTCCTTACCTGTGGGAATTAATAGAAAATATTAATGAAAACGTAATTTTACCAAGAATAGCAAAAAATAAAATAAATATAACAATAAAAGTATTTTAATATAAGGAATTTTTTAGTATAATATTTACAAAGATTAATGGCAAAAAAATTAAATAATAATTATTATTGATATACCAACATTGGCAACGCTTTCTATAATTTACTATTTAAATTTTTTAAAAAAAGTACTTGAAATTATTTTGATAATATAATATTATATTATTTAAATATAATAATTGCCTGAATATTTCATAAGTTAGAGGTGTGTAAAATGACTAAAATAAATAACTCACCAAACAATGTATTAGAAGTCAAAAATTTAGAAACTGCGTTTAAAATAGATGGCGAATATTACAATGCGGTGGATAATGTGTCTTTCCAAATGAAAAAAGGACAAGTATTAGGTATTGTAGGCGAGTCAGGGTGCGGAAAAAGTGTAATGTCTTTATCTATTATGCATTTACTGCCTAGAGGGATCGGAAAAGTTCGTGGCGGAGAAATTACATTTAACGGTACGAGAATAGATCAAATGTCAGAAAAAGAAGTAAATAAAATACGTGGGAAAGATATGGCGATGATTTTCCAAGAACCGATGACATCGCTCAATCCCGTCTTTACCATTGGCTATCAGCTACAAGAAACATTATTTAATCATATGAAAATTACAAAGGAAAAGGCACGGCAAGAAGCTATTACTCTATTAAAAAGTGTCGGAATTTCCCGACCTGAAAAAATTGTTGATGAATATCCGCATCAACTCTCAGGTGGTATGAGACAAAGGGTAATGATTGCAATGGCGATTGCTTGCCAACCGAAATTATTGATTGCCGACGAACCGACAACTGCATTAGACGTAACAGTGCAGGCACAAATATTAGAACTTTTAAAAAACATTCAGAAGGCGAACGATATGTCTATCATTTTAATTACCCATGATTTAGGGGTCGTTGCAGAAATGTGTGATGAGGTTATCGTTATGTATGCTGGCAGAATTGTTGAAAAAACAGATGTGGAAAAACTATTCTATCAACCGAAACACCCATATACGAAACTATTAATGGGCGCCATTCCAAAAATGGATGAGGAAGCGGAAGTACTTTCTTCCATCGAAGGAATTGTTCCTTCGCTAAAAAACATGCCGAAAGTGGGTTGCAGATTCGCAGATCGTTGTCCAATGGCGAAACCAGAATGTTTCACGGTAACACCACAATTGGCAGAAGTAGAAGAGGGGCATGAAGTTGCTTGCTTATTGTATGAGGAAAGCAAACCGAAAGAAGGGATGAAAGTATCATGAGCATCTTAGAAAAAGACCTCAAGCAAAATACAGAGCCGAAAGCGAAAGACAATCTCTTAGAAGTTAAGAATTTAAAAACATACTATCCGATTAAAGGCGGCTTTTTCCGCAGAACAGTCGGTTATGTAAAAGCGGTGGACGATGTAAGCTTTGAAATAAAAAAAGGGGAAACACTCGGATTAGTAGGGGAATCAGGTTGCGGAAAGTCTACAACAGGCCGAACTATTTTACGCTTGTTAAATGCAACGAGCGGACAAATTATTTTTGACGGACAAGATATTACCAATATACGCGGAAAAGCGTTGCGTGAGGCACGTAAGGATTTTCAAATGGTTTTCCAAGATCCATATGCCTCTTTAAACCCAATGCAAATGGTTGGAGATGTAATTGCTGAACCGCTGAAGAACTTTGGCAAACATAATCCAAAAGAATTAAAAGCAGAAGTAATGGACTTGTTACAGCGTGTTGGACTTCCCGAAGATGCCTATTATAAATACGCCCACGAATTTTCTGGTGGTCAAAGACAACGGATAGGTATCGCAAGATCATTAGCGTTGAAACCGAAATTAATCATTGCTGATGAACCAGTTTCTGCCCTAGACGTTTCCGTACAGTCACAAGTATTGAATTTATTAAAAGAATTACAGCAGGAATTTGATTTAACATACTTATTCATCGCTCACAACTTAAGTGTTGTCAAACATATGAGTGATCGGATCGGAGTTATGTATTTAGGTAACATAGTGGAAATTGCTGATAAAAGCTCAATATATGATGAACCACTTCATCCATATACACAAGCATTAATTTCTGCAATACCTGAACCAGATCCGAAACGTAAAAAAGAACGAATAGTATTAACTGGTGACTTGCCGAGCCCGGCCAATCCACCGACAGGATGTCCGTTCCATACGAGATGTCCTGTAGCTAGACCTGAGTGTTCTGAAGTAAAACCACAACTTAAGGAGGTGAAGCCAGGACATAAGGTGGCATGTGTTTTATATGATTAAAAGCTAACGAAAATCCTTAAAACATCGTTAGGGGCCTAATGGCTAAGACATACATGATTACATGGGGGGAAAATAATGAAGAAAAAATTATTAGGATTGACAGCACTAGTTCTTGCTTTGTCGATGTTCCTTGCTGCTTGTGGTGGTAAAGATTCAAGCAACGGTTCATCTGATAGTGGATCTGATTCAAAAGCGGGAGGAACATTAACATATGTAATGTCCACTCCATTTGATGGATTACTAGACGTTAACTTTTATGAATCAGCGACAGATGCAGAAGTTTTAAGCTTTACTCAAGAAAGTTTAATTGATTATGATGATAAACTTGTTCCACAACCGAACATTGCTTCATGGAAAACAGAAGATAATAAAGTGTATCATTTTACATTTAAAGAAGGTGTAAAATGGCATAATGGCGATGAATTAGTTGTGGATGACTGGATTTTTGCAATCGAGTCTATCGCAACAATCGGTGCTGATTCCGCACGTTGGGTGAACGTTAATACGATTGAAGGTGCGGAAGCATTTAACGAAGGTAAAGCAGATTCTATTTCTGGTTTGAAAAAAATTAATGACTATGAAATTGAAATTACTTTCGAAAAGGCAGCAGTCAATAATTTAGAAAACTTATGGACATACCCACTAAATCGTAAACATTTTGAAGGTGTAGATCCGCTCAAAATGTCTGAATCTAAACAAGTTCGTCTAGAACCAATGGGTACAGGACCATTTAAAATCGACAAAGTATTGCCTGGTGAATCTGTAGAACTATCTAAATTCCCTGATTACTGGCAAGGGGAACCAAAAATTGATAAAGTCATTGTAAAAGTTATTGATGCATCGTTAATCCCAGGTGAGTTTGGCAGTGGCAAAATTGATATGTCACAAATTGCTCCAGCAAGCTTACCAGATGTTGAGGCTACAGGTAAAGCAAAAATTGAAGTAGTTCCTGGCCTATCTTATTACTACATCGGTTTTAAATTCGGAGAAATGAAAGACGGTAAAATTGTCATGAATCGTGATAAATACAATGACAAAAAATTACGTCAAGCAATGATGTACGCTTTAAATCGTCAAGAGTGGATTGATGCTTTCTTTGGTGGATTAGGGAAACCAATTGATAGTGTAATTCCTTCTTCCCATTGGATTGCAGCAACAAATGAACAATTACCAAATAATTACACTTATGATCCAGAAAAAGCAAAACAATTGTTAGATGAGGCTGGATATAAAGATGTAAATGGTGATGGAAAACGGGAAGATCCAAATGGTAACGAATTTGTTATTAATTTCTCTCACTACGCATCATCTAACCCAACATTTGAAACACGTGCACGTCAGTTAACTCAATATTGGGATGAAGTTGGATTAAACACGAAATTGTCTATGACTGATAGTGGTTTATACTATGAACAAATTCAAAAAGACCATAAGAGTGTAGAAGTATTTTACGGTGGTTGGGGAACAGGTGCTGACCCAGATCCATGGGGATTATGGGGTGATGACACAAGCTTCAACTACCCACGTTGGACTAATGAACGTGCTTTAGAAGTAATGAAGGAAGCAATTGACTATAGTGTTGTTGGACAAGATACGGAAAAACGGAAAGATTTATATGTTGAATTCCAACAAATCTTTAACGAAGAACTTCCTGTATTACCTATTTTAGAACTTGAAGATGCTTATGCATTATCAGAACGTCTTAAAGGTGTAACATTCGACGTAAGTGGCTTTAACTCACCACACGAATGGTACTTAGAAGATTAATATTAAACTTGTAAGTTAGATAAGGAGAATGCATATGTTAAAATACGCACTTCGAAGAATACTATCCATGATTCCAATGCTTTTCCTTATCTCCATTGTAGTGTTTACCCTGGCAAAACTCATGCCAGGGGACCCTTTCACTGGAGAGCTCGATCCGAATATTCATACTGAAGAGTACATTGAGGAAATGAGAGAAGAACTTGGTTATAATGATCCAATTCATGAACAATATTTTCGTTGGATAACAAACTTTTTCCAAGGAGATTTTGGTAAGTCTACGAGATATAAAGTACCTGCCAATCAAATTATTATGGAGCGGATTCCAAATACAATTTTTCTCGGTATTACTTCATTATTAATTACGTATATTTTTGCGTTTATAATGGGAACGTTCGCTGGACGTAAACCTTATACTTTAGGAGACCATGCGATTGGGACGTTTAACTATATCGGATTAGCATTGCCATCATTCGTTGCTGGTGTTTTTGCAATATACTTTTTTGCCTTTGGTTTAGGGTGGTTCCCGTCAAACGGTTCAGTAGACATATCGTTGGATAAAGGATCGCTAGCATATTGGTTAAGTCGGTTACATCATGTGTTTTTACCTGCACTAGTTTTAGGATTATTAAGTACAGCTAGTTATACCCAATTTTTACGAAATGATATTATTGAGAATAGTAGAAAAGACTATGTTCGAACAGCTCGTGCAAAGGGAACGAGAGAAAGTAAAATATACAATGTTCATATTTTAAGAAATTCGATAATTCCTTTAGTAACGTTTTTAGGTTTTGATTTTGTTTCCATTGTAGGGGGAGCAATTATTACAGAAACGATCTTTACTTATCCTGGTATCGGGCAATTATTTTTGAACTCTGTATCGACCCGTGATTATCCAATTTTAATGACATTGACGATGATGTTTTCTACATTAACATTACTCGGAAATTTAATTGCAGACTTACTATACGGAATTGTCGATCCAAGAATTAGAGTAGACTAGGAGGAATGGATGCATGGAAGCAGTACAAGAAACAACGAAGAATATGAAACAAAAACCACCTAAGAGTATGTCACCATGGGCCATTGCTCGTCGTAAATTCTTAAAAAATAAATTAGCGATGATAAGTTTAGCGTTTTTATTAATAGTAGCAATTGTTTCCATTTTGGCACCATTTATTTCTTCTCAAGATATTGTGAAGGTAAATATTTCAAAAATGTCACTAGAACCTTCCTCTGAACATTTTCTTGGGACTGATAAAAGTGGAAGAGACATTTTCACGAGATTACTTTTCGGTGGTAGGGTTTCTTTATTAATAGGACTATCATGTACCTTTTTCGTAATAGTATTAGGTACTATCGTTGGTTCAGTAGCAGGGTACTTCGGTGGAATTATTGATAACTTATTAATGCGTTTTACAGATTTAGTGTTAACTTTCCCATTTATGGTATTCGTTATCGTATTGAATGCGATTCTAGATGGTAAGGTGAATGGAGTATGGGTATTAATTGGTACGATTAGTATTTTGAGTTGGGGCGGTGTTGCTCGGATAGTCCGAAGTAAAATTTTAGCAGAAAAAGAAAATGAATATGTCCTTGCAGCGGTTTCCATTGGCTGTCGGCCATCTAAAGTTATCGTGAAGCATATATTGCCGAATGTTTTATCAACGATTATCGTTCAGGCTACAATTCTATTCGCTAGTATGATTGTTGCAGAGTCTGGACTAAGTTATTTAGGTTTCGGTGTCCCAGTCGAAACACCTAGCTGGGGAAATATGTTATCTTATGCAAATGAACCAGACGTATTATCTGGAAAACCATGGATTTGGATTCCACCAGCGTTGGCAATTACTTTAACCATTTTGTCGATTAACTTTATCGGTGAAGGAATTAAAGATGCGTTAAATCCAAAATCTATCCGTTAAAATCTACCCTCTTCAAAAGGTAGATTTTTTTTGTCTACAATTAGAAGATGGTCCAAACTTACGTTGCAACAATAGTTACTTCCCCGAATATAATACGAAAAAGGTATGAGGTGGTGCAGAAGATTGTGGTTATTGATACAGATATATGGTTAGATCACTATTTCTTTGAACCGCTGAAACTATGTAAGCAAATAAAAAAGTATTTTTCTGATTTAACAGAGCTACAAATTTTGCAGTTGCTTCAAGAGAAAGGATTGTATCAACCTTCCGTCTTTACGAAACATAGCTATGAGCAACTAAAAAAACAAAATATATGGGTCCGATTTCGTTTTTATGAGCAAAAATATAAAAAATTGTGGAATGGACCAGATATTCCACTATTTATTTTTCCTTGTCATCATTCGATATTTTCATCCATTCGCAAAAATGGGTTCACATTCCCAGATAAAGTTTTATTTTTTTTAACTCCACTTGAGGATAACGAGGAATATGAAGCTTTATTTGTTCATGAATATCATCATGCTTGCAGATTAGCGGGTATCGGAAAACCGATAGAAGAGGCAACATTATTAGATTCATTAATAATGGAAGGTTTGGCAGAACACGCAGTTCGAGATTATTGCGGGGAAAAATATATAGCTAGACAGAAATATAATTATAAAGAGAAAGAAATATTGTATTTTTGTCAAAAAGTGTTTAAAAATAATTTACACAAAAAAATTAGCGACCCAATACACAATCAACTTTTGTATGGGTACGGTTTGAAAATACCTCCGTTTATTGGTTATTTAACAGGTTATTATTTAATTGACTTGTATAGAAACAAAATGCCTTTTTCAATAAAAGACACATTGAATACAGCTTCTGAGCAATTTTTAACTGTTGTGAAGGAAGATTTACCATAAATATAACGTTTTTTATAGAATGGTGACGTAACTGGAAAAAGATGACGACTATATATGTTGTAACAACATTTGACTTCGAAATTAGTTTGAAATTAAGGAACAAACAATTCGACGCGCAACAAGTTTGAAATAGGATATAAATTTTTTAGAGTAATTTGCTGGACTTTTTCATGAATAATTGCTTGCATAGGAATATTTTAACTTCCCTCGGCCAATACTGAAAAATAACAGACTCAAAGTGAGGGGATTGAATATCATGATGTATTTACATGATGTTTGGGTAAATTGGTTCGAGGGAGAAGAGAATGGATACAATGTGTGCCATTTCCACGAATGGCGAAAAGACGATAAAATTGAATTATTAGATCAAGTCCCATTAATAAAAGTTTCGCCAGAATTATATCAGTACATTGAAAATGATTTGGCTGATTTACCCGAAAGTTTATTAAATGACGTGTATCAAAAGGCATACTTGCGTAGAAACCATGAACGGATCCAATTAGAATATTGTTTTATTGTAACGGATGGAATAGGCATATTGGCTGTAGACACAATCGGCTATCAAATTCCGATGAGAAAAAGTCGGCTTATTCCTCGGCAAGAGCAATTAGTTTATGAAATGATTGAAGATAAAGTGGTGGAGAATTATCCATTTACTAATAAAAGTGAAAAAAATTATCACATCCTTTCGCCGGAACCGATACTTATGCAAGGTTTAACTCGAAAAGAACGGCAATTAAAACATTTATTGTTCATGGCTTTAGATCAATTATTAGCAACAAAAAACACGGCGCAAGTTCGTTATTTTTATACAGAATGGGCACCGGAAAGATATCAAGACATTCAAACGAAGCCTTTTGATGAGATTTGGAATTTGCTTTATGATGAAGTAAAAATTGGGTGGACAGAAAAACACGAGCATTTGTGTGAAGCTTTAATAAAAGGACAGCCGTTTTTTGAAAAATTATGGGAATTACAAAATGGTTCCAAAGTTAACTAACCGTAAGAATTTTTAATTTGAATGTTGGACAAACTATAAAGGATATTGGTGCTTAGCATTTGACTAATAAGATTTACTGATAAAGAGGTGTCTGTCATGCACGAAAATGAAAAAATGGCGAAACAATTATCTAAGGACTTCAGTGATAAACAGGCGGTAAAAAAACAGCAGTCACGTCAATATGACCATGAATTAGCCAATGAGCCGTTAAGTATGGAAGAAAAATTAAATAATAAAAAGACAAAAAAAGACAATGAAAAAGATGGCTAAATTGGCCATCTTTTTCGTTATAACAAAAGTGACATTAGTGCCTTCCAAGTCCCATTGCTTTTTCCATTTTGGCTATCATCGCACTAGCTACTTTGTTTGCTTTTTCAGCACCATTCGTTAATATATCATCTAACTTTGTTGATTCAACTAAATTTTGATAACGTTCTTGAATAGGAGTTAATTCACTAATGACCGCGTTAGCCACATCCGCTTTAAAAACACCATACCCTTGACCTTCATATTTTTTCTCTAATTCTTCAATGGATTGCTTACTAAAAATGGAATAGATTGCTAAAAGATTTGATATCCCAGGTTTATTTTCTTTGTCAAATTTTACAATTCCTTCCGAGTCAGTAACAGCACTTTTAATCTTTTTCTCAATTTGTTTTGGCGTGTCGAGTAAAGAAATAAATGCTTTTTGATTGGCATCTGATTTACTCATTTTCTTTGTCGGCTCTTGAAGGGACATAATTCTTGCACCGACTTCGTTCACTTTAATATCTGGAAGTGTGAAAATAGATGCGTATTTTTTATTAAATCTTTCAGCTAAGTCTCTCGTTAGTTCTAAATGCTGTTTTTGGTCCTCGCCTACAGGAACTAAATCTGCATTATATAATAAAATATCGGCGGCCATTAAAGGTGGATAAGTAAGTAGTCCAGCTGAAACTGCTTCTTTTCCAGCGGACTTATCTTTAAATTGGGTCATCCGTTCAAGCTCTCCAATATAAGAAATACATTGTAACATCCAAGCAGCTTGTGCGTGGGCTGGAACTTCGGATTGTATAAATAAAGTCGCCTTCTCAGGATCAATGCCGACAGCTAAATATAATGCCGCTAAGTTGCGAATATTTTGCTTTAATTGTTGCGGGTCTTGAGGAACTGTAATGGCATGTTGATCAACAATACAGAAATAACAATGATAATCATTTTGCAGTTCGACAAATTGTTTTAATGCTCCGATATAGTTACCGATTGTAATCGTACCGCTAGGCTGAATACCTGAAAAAATGGTTTTCATGTTTTATCCCTCCATAAGTTTTTCATATGCTCCATGCAAACTGCAGCATACGCATAATCCGTTAAAAAAACAAATAAAAAACAACCATACATCCAGTTAGGGACGAATGGTTGTTGTATCCGTGGTACCACCCTAGTTACCTATAAATAGGTCACTCAGATCCTTATAACGTTAAGGCACGCTCTACCTACTAAAATCATTAGATTCGTTCAGTTTTGGCTCGAAAGTCCATTCCATTCATGTTTTCGTTTGTTTTCACCATCCACAAACTCTCTAAAGAAAACAGTTGAATGTACTATTCTTTCTCATCGCTTTTGCAATTATTTTATTTAATTTTTATTATAGTAAATGATTCTTTAGAAAGCAACCTCGTAAAAGGTAAAAATGGAACGAACAATCCACAAATATGTTGTACGAATAAGATTTTGCTCCTTTAATTTAAGACTATGTTATTGTTTATCGTTGTTTTTAGGCATTTGTTGATTGTAGTGTAAGGCGGCCACTCAGGCGGGAACAGCACGAGCGGAAGCCCCTGCAGACACGTACCGTCGAAGCGGCTGAGGCCGTGCCCGCGGAAAGCGTCCGCCTGTTCCTGTCGCTTCCCTTTTGTCACAAATAAATTTGAAACGGAAATCAACACCAGTCTTTAACATAGCTTAATTTAAAAAGCATCTTTGTAAAACTTTCGTTATCGATGATTACTGTTCCCGCCTACTTGTTTCCACCCAGCTTGAATCGCTTCCATTTGCTTTAGATACTCGTGTTTATTTTTCCCGAAAAGTAATTTTCCAAAAAAATTAAGGATAACTCCTAAAAAAGCGGTAGTCAAAATAATAAAACTAAATGTTAATGAAAAATCAATAAAATAACCGAACAAATTCATCACCTCCTAGTTTGTCAACCAGATAAATTTATTACCTAAAAGGATAATAATGTACAAATGAAAAGTGATTAACTACCTTTCCTAAGCTTTTGTACGATCGTTCACAGTATTGTCACTAATTATTACTTATTTATGTATTTTTTCATTCATATATTACAAATGAAAATGGTTTATAAAGTCTTCAATATGGGTAAAGATACTAGGCGTACATATTCAAAGTCTTTTATAATCAAGGAAAAAAAACAATAATTTTACGGAAAAAATTTGAAAAAACATATACCAAAATTGATTAATATCATGTATAATTATAAATAAGAATTACTAGTTTAAATTAATTACAATTAAAAACTATGTATTATAGATAGAATAATATTTAAAGTGTGATAAGGGTAACAATGTTGTAAAATTACTAAATTATAAATATATATTTATATACTAAAAGGAGTGAAAGCGCTAAAATGGTCACATTGTATACAGCACCTAGTTGTACTTCATGTCGGAAAGCAAAAGCGTGGTTGGAAGAGCATGAAATCCCATTTAAAGAACGGAATATTTTTTCTGAACCATTAACAATGGAAGAGATAAAAGAGATTTTTAGAATGACAGAGGATGGAACGGACGAAATTATTTCTACTCGGTCAAAAACATTCCAAAAGTTAAGGGTCAATTTAGAATCATTACCATTACAAAAATTATTCAACTTAATTCAAGAAAATCCTGGTTTATTACGTCGTCCAATTATTATTGACGAAAAACGCTTGCAAGTAGGTTATAATGAAGATGAAATTCGCCGTTTCTTGCCGAGAAGAGTAAGGACTTACCAACTTTTAGAAGCACAAAAAATGGTAAATTAAAATGATTTACAAATGAAAAATATTCAGATATAATGTATATTCAATAATTACCTTCATGCTTTACAATAGCATGAAGGTTTTTTCAAACTTACATGCAAAGTCATTACTCAGGGTAGGTTGTTTTCTCATTTTTTGTTTATTAGCAGAATTTATTTCCCTTCTGAATAAAATTGTCATAAAATAATAATAGATAGGATAAAATGATTTTTGCATAATCTATATGTATAGGCATTTTTAATGCTAAGGGATATTTTTCCCTTCAATTAAAATGGTTAGAAGGGAGAGTTGTAAAGTGGAAATCGAACGCATCAATGAAAACACCGTGAAATTTTTCATATCGTACGTTGACGTTGAGGAAAGAGGTTTCGATCGGGAAGAAATATGGTATAACCGTGAAAAAAGTGAAGAATTATTTTGGGAAATGATGGATGAAGTTCATCAAGAAGAAGATTTTACATTTGATGGGCCATTATGGATTCAAGTACAAGCTTTAGACAAAGGCCTTGAAGTCGTTGTCACGAAAGCTCAATTATCAAAAGATGGAAATCCTCGTTTCGACATAATTGCGGATGAAAAAGCTCAAACAGAAGATAGGATCGGAGAATTACTTGATCATCATTTCCATTTTAACAATGATGATCAAACAGAGGTGGAGGAAGAAGATTACGTCTCCTTTATAGCATATTTCCATGATTTTGAAGATGTAATAAATTTGGCTAAACGCCCGTGGCCAAAGGAAATGGAAACGAAACTTTTTTCCTATGATAATAAATACTATCTTTACGTAGAGTTTTCCTATGACTTCTTCACAGAAACAGAAATTGATAACAATATAAGTTTGATACTTGAATATGGTATTGAGTCGGAAAGAACAATTGAATTTTTACAGGAATATGGAAAAGAAGTAATTTCAACTGACGTATTTACAACAATAAACCATTATTTTTTATAATAGACCGAACATCAAGACAACTCCATCTTAATAGGTGGAGTTTTTTTATAATAACTCTTTTCTCTAAAACAATATTAAAAAATTCATATTATAGGAGTGGATAAAAAAGTGTTTTTTGCTTTAACAAATTCAGGTAAATCCATTACTTTATTGAAAATGACAGTAAGTGAAATTCATCAACTAAAAAAAGAACAGCCTTTTTACTGTCCGCATTGTAATGGAGAGCTTATTCTAAAAGTAGGTTCGAAAAAACTCCCCCATTTTGCGCACAAATACATCTGCCCAGTGAAGCCGGAAGGAGAAACGGCTGCCCATCTAAGCGGAAAAAAATTATTACACGATTGGTTGGTAGCGCAACAATTGCAACCGAAGATGGAAATTTATTTTCCCGATATTAACCAACGTGCCGATATTTTGTTTTACTGGAAGAAAAAACCGTTTATTTTTGAGTTCCAATGTTCTTCAATCCCTGTTAATGAATTAGAGAGACGAACAAAGGCTTATCATCAGGCGAATTTTACCCCTCTGTGGATTACCCATCAAGACAAAATCGGAAAAATTAGCAACCACATTTTATCAATAACTGATTATCTTAGTTTTTTTATTACTAATTTCCCACAAAATAGCGAACCAATGATCCTCGCCTTCCATCCAGAAAAGCGACAATTCCAATTAATTTATCACTTCATGCCAATTTCCACTCGAAAAGTACTTGTTCAACAAATGAACATTGGATATCAAACAACACTGCAACAACTATTCTCATTTCAAAAGCCAATTCCCCAACACTTTTTCCAATACTGGTACATCTATGCAGAAAAATGGCTTTTTCATCTTCCACTTTATAATAATGCTCGAAGAAACAAGTTTTTAACTTTTCTTTATCAAAATAATATTCATCCAACAAAATTACCAATGGAGGTTGGTGTCCCAGTACCGTACATGATTCTTATCGAAACACCCCCCATTATTTGGCAAACGTATATTTTTCTATTTTTATTTAATGAAAATAGGGGACGAAGATATATCTTCCTAAAAGAATTAACAAACTATTTGCAAAAAATCGTTAAAGAAGGGTTACTACGATTTCGGTTAACACAGTACAGTTTTTTAGCAAACAAATATATGCCAATAAAAAAATACTTAGTTTTTCTAGAAAATGTCGGATTAGTGAAACTAAAAGAGGATAAGTTATTTGTAAATACATCACGCATGACAAATGTTCATTATAGAAAAACTCGTCAACAATCTTTTAATCAATTTTTAGAAAAAAATAGAGGAAAAATTTTGCAGCTTTTTTATTGACGGAAAAGTGAAATAGGTTTATGTTTAAAAGTAATATATGTTTTTCTAATGAGGATATATGGTAATAATTATTATCTTTAATTAACGAAATATTTCCTCTTATTGAATTGAACATATAAATTTTTGATATGGAGGTACAACAGATGACAAATGAAACTACAGTAAAAAAACTTCCTGTTAGAAGTGAAATACCTGTTGAACATACTTGGAAATTGGAAGATATTTTTGCTACAGATGAAAAATGGGAAGCAGAATTTGCCGAAATAAAGAATTTGATTCCAAAAGCAGGAGATTTCCAAGGGAAATTAGCTGAAGCTGCTGACACATTATATGAGGCATTACAATTGCAAGATGAAGTAATGTCCAGATTAGGAAGACTATATACATATGCCCATATGCGTTATGATCAAGATACGACAAACTCCTTTTATCAAGGATTGAATGATCGTGCAAGAAGTTTATATTCACAAGCAGGAAGTGCTTTTGCGTACGTTGTTCCTGAATTACTAGGAATTGATGAGGAAAAGCTCCAACGTTTTTTACAAGAAAAAGAAGAGCTAAAGTTGTACGAACATGCGTTAGAAGAAATTAATTTACAACGCCCTCATGTTTTAACTGCTGAAATGGAAGGCCTACTAGCACAAGCTTCAGAAATAATGGGGGCATCTAGCAACACATTTGGCATGTTAAACAATGCAGATTTAGAATTCCCGACAATTAAAGATGAAAATGGCGAAGAAGTAGAAGTAACCCATGGAAGATACATTAACTTCCTAGAAAGCGCTGATCGCCGAGTACGTCACGACGCATTTAAAGCAGTGTATCGTACGTACGAGAAATTTATCAATACATTTGCTAGTACTCTTAATGGGCAAGTGAAAAAGGATAATTTCTATGCGACCGTTCGGAACTTTAAATCAGCAAGACATGCAGCATTATCGGCTAATAATATACCAGAAGAGGTTTATGAAAATCTCGTAAATACTGTTAATAAAAATTTACATTTATTGCACCGCTACGTTAAACTGCGTAAAAAATTACTTGGTTTAGATGAGTTACATATGTATGATTTATACACTCCATTAGTTAAAGATGTAAATATGAAAGTATCTTATGAAGAGGCGAAAGAATTAACATTGAAAGGGTTAGCTCCATTAGGGGAAAATTATTTGGCGATTGTAAAAGAAGGTTTTGAAAATCGTTGGGTAGATGTGTATGAAAACAAAGGAAAAAGAAGCGGTGCATACTCTTCTGGGGCATATGGAACAAGCCCATATATTTTAATGAACTGGCAAGATAATATAAATAATTTATATACATTAGTTCATGAGTTCGGCCATTCCGTTCATAGCTATTATACGAGAAAACATCAGCCATACCCGTATGGTGACTACTCAATATTCGTTGCAGAAGTTGCTTCAACAAGCAATGAAAACTTATTAACGGATTACTTATTAAAGACTATGGCTGATGATAAAAAACGTCTATACATTTTAAACCATTACTTAGAAGGCTTCCGTGGTACGGTATTCCGTCAAACAATGTTCGCAGAATTTGAACATGAAATCCACAAACGGGCACAAAATGGTGAAGCATTAACAGCGGAACTCTTTACAAAACTATATTATGATCTGAATAAAAAATATTTTGGTGACGACATTGTCGTAGATGAGGAGATTGGCTTAGAATGGGCAAGAATCCCTCACTTTTACTATAACTATTATGTTTATCAATATGCGACAGGATTTAGCGCTGCAACAGCGTTAAGCAAGCAAATATTAGAAGAAGGACAACCAGCTGTCGAACGATATATTACTCATTTCTTACAAGCCGGAAGCTCCGATTATCCTATTGAAGTGTTGAAAAAAGCTGGAGTCGATATGACAAGTGCAAAACCGATAGAAGATGCATGTAAAGTATTTGAAGAAAGATTAACAGAAATGGAAAAATTATTATCGTAATAAGAACAACAGCAGCTCTTTTTCAGGCTGCTGTTTTTTTCATATTTTTAGAAAGAAGATATACGCTTGCAGAAAAGGAACTAGTTTTTCCGTTTCCATTCCCAATATTCTTGTTTTTTCTAAATAAGATACATACCTTCATTTAAATCCTTTAAAACGATTTCGATTATTTATATACAGGAGGAAAATAAAAAAGGAAAGAAACAAAAGACTACTGGAAAGATAAATCGGAATTAAATCTAATAACGCATATAAATGAAGGATAAAAGAGATAATAATGAATAAAATCATCATTGGTATCGCCAACTGTTTAATCAAAGTAGGCACCCCTAACGGTGTATTTTGTTTATTAAATCATATGTACAAACAATGGAATTATGATTGAAAGACTATGAAGGCGGACTCAAATGTGACAAACTTGTGAAATAGTAAACGAACCCTTGCATTCGAAAAAAATATTTGTTATTATAATGGTGTGAAGTTATTCACAAACAAACATATACCCCTTTGTTTGACCGTGAAAATTTCTCCCATCCCCTTTGTTCGTAACAATAGAAGGTTCAGTAGACCACCCATCTGCTGAACCTTCTTTGTTTTTATTTTAGTCTCTTTTCCCAAAGATTGAAATTAAAACTAGTTGATTGAAGCACTGGACGGCGACGGAACGGAAATCAACACCATTCTTTAACATAGCCACTGATGAAACCGATTTTTCACCATGGCGAATGAAAATAGCTGTATTCTCAGGGCAGCCTAAAAATAAAAAACATACTTAATTCAATAAGTATGTTAAACGTCCAGTATGTCGCATTAATACACAACACGCCAAAATGTTCCGTGGGTTGAAACTAATTTTTCTATTTTTTGTTGAAACAGTAGCTTCTTTAATTCCTTTTCCACTCTGCTTACAGGCCACTCATATACTGTTACAATATCGTTGGTCGTTACTAGTTGAAAGTGATGGATGAACGATAACAGTGGTGGTAATTCTTCACGATTTGGCATTTCGCCGAGCATTTCTACTAATACTTCTTCGTATATTTCATACTGATGGACTCCAGTTACTTTTAGTCCTGGCTGTTCAGAATTGTTATTAAATAATACTAAAGAAGGTATTTCTTCCACTCCCATTTCATTCGAAATTTGAATATCACATTGAAATGCATTGGATGTACTTACTGAATGGATATCATTTTGAAATTCATGTACGTCTAACTGAACCTCTTTCGCACATTCCAGTAAAATATTTACATCGGTAATATTTTCCCCTTTTAAAAATAAGTACTCCTGTAATTTTCTTAAGAATCGAATACCTGCTTTTCTACCTTGTAATTCCGCTGCTTTTATAGCGATGGAAGCTAAAAATGGGCTTGTTATTCCGTGTTGCCCTGCAACATTTTCACAATGTGGACACGGACGATTATGATCGTATGGTCGTGGTGATGTGGAAATCCTTTTAACTTTTTTAGGAAGAGGATTTAAATGTTGTAATTTTCCTGTTAAAACATATGTTAAAGAAAAATATTGGCTATATTCCAATAGTAACTTTTTAATGATCGGTTCTAACGCCCAACAATGTTGACATAGTGGATCTATAAACAAAAATAGTTCTAGAGGCCTATTTTCATGATAGGAATATGCTTCTAATTCTAAATTATAATGCTTTTTGTCTATCACTGTATTTCACCTTTTTCATCTTTCTTCCTTTATATCATTTGTATTAACCATATGGTGGGCAGTAATGACAAGTCTCGAAAAAAATTCTTCACGAACAGGCCCTGTGAAACTCACTTCATCCATCGCATCTGACATACATTTGAGCCAAGCTTCCGCACGCTTACTTGTTATTGGGAATGGTAAATGTCTCGCCCGCAACCTCGGATGACCGTGTTCGGCTGTATATAAAGGTGGACCACCTAAAAATTGTGTCAAAAACTGCTTTTGCTTTCTAGCTGTTTCTGTAAGATCATCGGGAAAGATGGGAGCTAAATCTGGATCTTGATGAACTTTCTTGTAAAACTCATCTACTAATCGATATAGCATTTCTTCACCAATGAGATTAAATTGTGACTGAAAATAATTATTGTTCATTGGAAATTCTCCTTTACTGCTTTGATAAATATTTTATCAACCGTGAACATATATCTCAAATAAATAGCTTGTGAGGAAAAAATTACCTTGGAAAATGCTTATACTATCAGTTGAACAAAAAGCAAGTTTACAATATAAAAAAACATCCATGGTTGTGAGCTACACACGGATGTATTTGGCAGGAGAACTCCCTTGTTGAAAGGATTTAAGGATTTTATGAAACAGTTAAATCATTTAATATCTTTGTAACATAGTTTTGAGTTTCTCTAAAAGGAGGTATCCCGTTATATTTTTCGACATTTCCAGGGCCTGCATTATAAGCGGCGAGTGCTAGTTCAATTTTTCCATAGCGATCTAGCATTGAACGCAAATATTTTGCTCCGGCCATAATATTTTCACGAGCGTCAAAGATGTTTTTTACACCAAGACTTTTCGCGGTACTTGGCATTAATTGCATATATCCGCTTGCACCTGCCGAACTAACGGCATGCTGGTTAAAATTCGATTCATGTTTAATCACCGTGTTGATTAAAGCAACAGGCAAGTTATAGCGGGATGCAGCCTCTTCAACAATGTTGGAAAGTTGTGCAAACCCGGATGATTTATTATCGAGGTATTTATGATTAATAGGGTAAGCGGTCCTATCGATTTGTTGGGCATTCATTTTCGCGGGTTGTGAGACAGAGTAATTGTTGCCTGAAAGCAGCAAATGTTCCAATAATGATGAAAAACTTTCGCCGGACGGTGATGAATTTACTTGATTGCTAGAGTTAAGATTACGCAAAGTGCTAATTTCCATCCAAAGTTTTAATTGTTGGATATTCATATGAATTGCTCCTATCTAAATTTTGTTACTAATGTTCCGTTTTTCATTGTAAAAGCGAACAATTTTATTGTCCGTTTTTCTTATTGGAATATGAAATTGGTTAAGAAGATCAAGAAATTGTTTTCTACCTATATTTGCATCCTCTACTTCATATTCTAATTCAAAATCGTTTTTATTCAAATAAAAACTGTGATCGAAAACAAGTAACCCATCTAAATATGGAAGCTCCGCACGCCAAGTTTGCAACGTTCCAAAATATACAATATCATGAACGTCGATATTTAAAAACTGTAATTTGTTAGCAATTTCCCCAACTGGGAAGCGAATGTTTTGTTTAAGTTCTTGATACTGTTCTTTGCTAATTTCTTCGTTTGTTTCGAGCAAACCGACATCATGAGGCTGTTTTAATGTGAGTGTGTATTGATTTGACTTCTTCCTTACACGTAATGCACTATTGGCGTTTTTTAAAGAGAAATGTACTGTGTCAAAATAATCGTTTTCTTGAAGGAAAAAATCTGATTGTTGAAGTTGAAAATAATCTATTAAGAGCTTAAATTCCTTTTCTGTCAAGATGTTTTTATATTCTATTTCCAATTGTTCACTCATTTCTTTGCCTCCGCATATGTTTTGTTCTAAAATTATTCGTAGTATATGTTAAAATTATAGCAGAAAGATAATTGTATAAAAAATGGAATACAAAAAATTTACATTTCCATCAGATTGAGACATGGTTTGAGGTGAGTGAAATGGATAATTGGGAAGAATTTTTAGGTCCGTACCGTCAAGCAGTGGAAGAATTAAAAGTAAAATTAAAAGGTTTGAGACGCCAGTTTGAAACAGAAGGAACACGTTCCGCAATCGAATTTGTAACTGGTAGGGTGAAACCGATAAAAAGTATATTAGATAAAGCTGAACAAAAAAATATTGCCTTAAGCAATTTGGAGCAGGAAATGCAAGATATCGCTGGTTTGCGAATCGTTTGTCAGTTTGTGGAAGATATATATAACGTAGTAAAACTATTAAAAATGCGAAACGATTTTGAAGTTATAGAAGAACGAGATTATATTAAAGAGAAAAAGAAAAGCGGTTATCGCTCCTATCATTTATTAATTGAGTATCCAGTTCAAACGATTCATGGTGAAAAGAGAATTTTGGCTGAGATTCAAATAAGAACGTTAGCAATGAACTTTTGGGCCACAATCGAACATTCATTAAACTATAAATACAACGGGGAATTTCCTGAAGATATACAAAAACGGCTGCTTCGCGCTGCTGAAGCTGCCTTTTTATTAGATAATGAAATGTCCCTTATTAGTGAAGAAATTCGCGAGGCACAGGCATTTTTTACAAGTAAGCGGGAAAGTTGAGTAACTAGGATAAAATATAAAGCTGATAAAGGTGAGAATAATGAAATTTTTTGTACTATCTAAAGGCGATAAGAAATCAAATTTGTTAACAAAAAAAATTCATAGCTATTTACAAGACTTTAGTTTGACTTTTGATGAAAACGAGCCAGACATTGTCATCTCTGTTGGTGGTGATGGCACTTTTTTAGCCGCCTTTCAAAAATATACGAATAGACTAGAGAATACAGCATTTGTAGGGGTACATACAGGACATTTAGGGTTTTATGCAGATTGGGTACCAGAAGAAATTGAGAAACTTGTTATAGCGATTTCGAAAAGTACTTATCAAATAATAGAATATCCTTTATTAGAAGTAATTGTTCGATATACTAACGATGGGAAAGAATCGAGCTTTTTAGCACTCAATGAGTCTACTGTAAAAAGTGTAGAAGGTACTTTTGTAATGGATGTAGAAATTAAGGGGGAGCAATTTGAAAGATTTCGGGGCGATGGCCTATGTATTTCTACCCCTTCAGGTTCTACGGCATATAATAAAGCACTTGGTGGGGCTATAATACACCCATCCCTTGAGAGTATTCAAATATCAGAGATGGCTTCTATTAATAATCGAGTTTTTCGAACGATCGGATCACCACTCATTTTACCTGCTCATCATACATGTATGTTAAAGCCGGTGACACAGTCGGACTTTTTAGTAACGGTTGATCATTTATCTTCCTTACAAAAAGATGTAAAATCGATTCAATTCCGAGTAGCCGATCAAAAAATACGTTTTGCTCGCTATAAACCATTCCCGTTTTGGAATCGTGTTCGTGATTCTTTTATTGAAAAAGCGGAATCATAATAGAATAGTTCTATCAGCAGTTATCCACCAGCAGAAAAATTTGGAGTCTTGATGACCTGCAGGAGCTAGCGAAGAGGATCGTCGGAAATGCGTCATTTTTTAGGAAAGCTTTATTTTTTAATAGGTAAGGAGAATTTTGATGAAACGGCTTTTTCAACTTAATTGGGTAATTTCAGAAGAGAATGCTGGAAAAACAGTTCGGGAATTTTTAAAAAATGAACGAATTTCCAAAGCGGCACTAACAGATATTAAATTCCATGGCGGGGACATTTGTGTTGATAGAAAACATGTTACCGTTACCCATGTTTTAAAAAAAGGTGAAAGGTTAACAGTAATATTTCCAGAAGAGCAACCAAGTGATTCGCTTATTTCTGAAAAAATTGATTTGGATATTGTATTTGAAGATGATTACTTAGTTATAGTTAATAAGCCACCATTCATGAATACGATTCCTTCACGAGAACACCCGACAGGTAGTCTTGCCAATGGTTTGAATGGTTACTACGAAACATTGCAATTGACAGCTAGCCCACATATCGTGACGAGACTGGATAGGAATACATCTGGTCTTGTATTAGTTGCAAAACATCGGCATATTCATCACTTATTAAGTATGCAACAACAAGAACAGAAAATTAGACGAATCTATGAGGCTTTCGTTTCAGGTACATTAAAAACAACAGCTGGACGGATTGTCGCACCGATAGCTCGGAAAAAAACGAGTATTATCGAACGAGAAGTTTCCGCAGATGGCCAATATGCGGTGACCAATTATTCATTAATTATCCAAAATGAAGATTTTGCTCACGTTAATTTGCAGTTGGAAACGGGACGAACTCATCAAATTCGCGTCCATATGGCATATATGGGACATCCATTACTTGGTGATGATTTATATGGCGGTTCTTTAAATAATATCAGTCGCCAAGCATTACATTGTAAAGAGATAGCATTTATTCATCCAGTTACAAATGAGGAGCAAACATTCGTTATTCCATTGCCAGCTGATATGAATAATTTATTAGCCCGGTTTTAAGGCGAATTTTCGTGTATAAGATTAATACTATCAGGGGGACGAAAAACTAGTTCATCAATAGGGGGAAAGTCCAACGATAGGAAAATAATCCCCCCAGATGGATATTTCACTGTGAAAATGTTCTTAAAAGCTTTTGAACTTTTCTTCCACTAAGGGAAGAGTGGATGGAACATCGACAATTTCTCGTTCAGGGTAGCGAAGTGCCGACAATTTTCCGCCAAAGACTACTCCAGTATCAATATTATACGTATTGTTAATGATTCTAACTTTTTTTACTGGAGTATGCCCATAAACAATTATTTGCTTGCCATGATAATTTTTTGCCCAATCGAGACGGATTGGAGTACCATCCCGATGTTTTTCCCCTGTTATATCCCCATATAACACGAATGATTTCACAGTATCATTATATTGGCCAATATATTTTTCAGGAATCCCAGCATGTGCAACAATTAATTTGCCATCGTCCAAAGTTAAATATAAAGGGGCATTTTCGTAAAGTTTCATAAATTTATGCCTTATTTCTCTTTTCTTTTTTGGTGACAAACGTTTAAACTCTGCATCGGTCGTTTCTAACCCATGTTTTATTTGTACTCGATTTCCGAGGAAATATCTGTATAATTTGTTACAATGGTTTCCTGGGGTATAGAAGGCAGCTCCTGCATGTACTAAATGATATACGAGGTCAATTACTTCTAATGAATTTGGCCCACGATCGGTCAAGTCTCCTAAGAAGATTAATTTTCGCTCGGACGAATGTAGAGGAATACCATTTTCCCACTGATAGCCTAATTTTTTTATTATTAAAGTTAATTCTTCATAGCAACCATGAATATCTCCGATGATGTCATACAATTTCGTCTTCTCCTTTATGTAAATATATTCAACTAAAAATGTAAATCATATTACCATAAATTCTCATACATAATGCCTTTTCTTTTGACATTTATATTATATAAATTATAAAATGGCACCAATGTTTAAAAATGCAATCGCTCAGATTTATCTGTTTCGATACATACAACATGAAAAAGTGAAACTTCAAAAGGAGAGTGATCCGATGGAACATGGTGCATCCATAACATCATTAGTTATTGTAATTATTGCTGCCTTCATTACACCAATATTATTACACAGGCTAAAATTAAATATTATTCCAGTAGTAGTTGGGGAAATTATTGTCGGACTTATTATTGGAAAGAGCGGTTTTAATATCGTTCATTCAGGTCCATGGTTAGAAACATTATCCACTTTAGGTTTCATTTTTTTAATGTTTTTAAGTGGGTTAGAGATAGATTTTTCTGCCTTCTCGAAAAATAAAAAGTCCAAACAGCAAACTGGTCCGAACACATTTATTACAGCAATCATTGTATTTTCTGGTATATTTATTATCTCTTACGCTTTATCATACTTATTTGTGTTTGCTGGTTTTATCGATGATGCTTTGTTAATGACTATTATCATTTCCACTATCTCCTTAGGTGTTGTTGTACCAACGCTAAAAGAAGAAAATTTAATGAAATCAACCATTGGGCAAATAATATTGTTAATTGCGGTTATCGCGGATTTAGTAACGATGATTTTGTTAGCTGTATTTGTATCATTGAACGATCCCGATAGTGGAAATACATGGCTCTTATTAGTTTTATTTGCAGCAGGTATTGTTATTTATTTGTTTGGGAAAAAATTCAAAAACGGTAAATATATTGAAACTTTATCAAAGGGAACAATCCAAATAGGAACGCGAGCAGTTTTTACGTTAATCATGTTACTTGTTGCTTTATCGGAGACAGTAGGTGCGGAAAATATTCTTGGTGCATTTTTAGCAGGTGTATTAGTATCTTTATTGGCACCTAGTCAAGAACTAGTCCATAAATTAGATTCATTTGGTTACGGTTTTTTAATCCCAATCTTTTTCGTGATGATTGGTGTTAACTTAAATATATGGACATTATTTAGTGATCCGAAATTACTATTACTTATTCCATTGTTATTAATTGGTTTACTATTATCTAAACTAGTGCCAGTTCTATTTTTAAGAAAATGGTTTGATATGCGAACTGTCATGGCCTCTAGTTTCTTACTAACCTCGACACTGTCACTTGTAATTGCCGCTGCGACCATTGGAGAAAGAATGGGAATGATTTCAAATGAAATGAGCGGTACATTAATATTAGTTGCCATTATCACATGTATCGTTGCTCCAATCATCTTTAAGCGGTTATTCCCAAAACAGGAAGAGGAAGAAACAGTGATTCGTGTCGCAATTGTTGGTGCTAATCAAATGAGTTTATCGGTATATAAGGAGTTGCAATCATCTATCTATGACCCGATTATCTTCCACCGGTGTCAAGAGAAATTGGAAGAAAAGTTTAGCAATTCGCTGTTTGATATTATCGAGTTAGAAGATTATAATGAGGCATCTTTTCGAGAAAAAGGATTATTAGATTTTGATATCGTTGTATTAGTTACTGGTGATGAGGAAACAAATGCCACGCTAGCAATGCTTGTAAAAGAACATGGTGTGGAGCGAGTTATTGCAAGAATCGAAAGTCCTGACTTAGATCAAATATTACGGCAACACAAGATTGAAGTATTTTCCTCTTTACTATCACAAAATGTGTTATTGCGGGCATTAATTGAATCGCCAACAATGTTACAATTATTAACAAATGAAGAAACTTCTTTATATGAAATTCAAATGTTAAATACCGTTTATGATGGCATTACTGTTCGTCAATTTCCATTTACCGGTGATGTCATTTTCGTAAGAATTTTTAGAGGTCAAGATTCTTTAGTTCCACATGGAGAAACAGAATTGAAATTATATGACCGACTCATTGTTACTGGAACAAAGGAATATGTAGACGAACTGAAACGGAAATTGGAGTTTTGTGAGTAGAGGAATTTTGAAAGACGCTCGATTGGATAATCGAGTCGTTTTTTTTTTTTTTTTTTTGAGTGCGTCCATAGCATTTCCCACATCGCTTTTCGTAATAATGCAAGAGGAAATGTTTGCAAATTCGAACGAGTCCACGTATTTTTGCTCTTATTTGCATAAGAAAAATCATTGAACCAATAATTTCATTTATTCAAAGTTAAACTATTTTTTATAGGTGTTATCCTTAAAATATCAACACAATCTTGTCTAAAACAAAAAATAAAAACGTCTTTTCCTTTTCATTTCTCTAATTATCGTTTATAATTAGCACTAGGTACTAATAACTTGTAATAATGGAGGATAAGAAATGACACTTTCATTAGAAGGTAAAACATATGTCGTAATGGGAATAGCAAATAAACGCAGCATTGGCTGGGGAATTGCTCGTTCATTACATAATGCTGGAGCTAATTTAATTTTCACCTATAATCAAGACCGTATGGAAAAAAATGTCCGTGAATTAGCGAATAGTCTAGAGGACAAGCAATCGCTTATTTTACAATGTGATGTAACGGATGATGACAGTATTAAACAATGCTTTCAAATGATCAAAGAAAAAGTGGGAGTTATTCACGGAATTGCCCATTGTATAGCGTTTGCCAATCGGGAAGATTTAGATGGAGAGTTTGTCAATACATCTAGAGATGGATTTTTATTAGCTCATAATATAAGTTCCTTTTCTTTAACTGCAATAGCAAAAGAAGGAAGAGAATTAATGACAGAAGGTGGCAGTATCGTCACTTTAACTTATTTAGGTGGAGAAAGAGTTGTTAGAAATTATAACGTTATGGGTGTTGCGAAAGCATCTTTAGAGGCAAGTGTAAAATATTTAGCGAATGATTTAGGAAAAGATGGAATTCGGGTTAATGCGATCTCAGCTGGACCAATTCGTACGCTATCCGCTAAAGGTATTCGTGATTTCAATTCTGTTTTAAATGAAATTGAAGAAAAGGCACCATTACGGCGCACAACTACTCCTGAAGAAGTTGGAGATACAGCTTTATTTTTACTTAGCGATTTATCCCGTGGTATAACTGGAGAAAACATTCATGTTGATTCCGGATTCCACATTATTTCGATATAATTGTATGAAACATTCACTCCTTTTTTGTTGGCTGTTTTATTTAGGTAATCCTGATAAAACAGCCATTTTTTTAAAAATCCATTGCAAAAGTTGCCCTACTCATCTGGAAATTTAATTTGTTCTGCTAAATTTGGAAAATCAATGAATGGATTGCGATTACCTTGAATTTGATAAATAGCTTGATTGCGGTGTTTTTCATACATATTTATCGGAAAGGTACGATTCCATTCCCTTAATAAAGGATAATTAATCGATTTTCGAAACCTTTTTCTGATTGCTCTCGGATAGCGGACGAGAAAATAGAACATTGCTCTTGCAACAATCCCCTTACCATACTCTGGTTCAAATAATTGATTAATAACAACACCACATTGATTTCGAATTTTTTCTGATGCTGATTCTGGAACGTAATGTAAATGATCTCCGTAAGGGAAGTTGGAGCGGGCTGCATTACAATGAGGCTCACAAACGAATAAATGGTGCAAATCGCCTTTCATTGGTTCTCTTGCTGAAAACCATGATTGTGGGACAACATGTTCTGTATTAAATTTATGTTGTTTGTCTACAACTGCTACTTTTTGAAATATATGATTGCCGTTTTTCCGTTGGTTGTTTAGCAATGTCTGAAATTCATAGAAACGACTATTTACTGTTAGAAAGTCTTCTAATAACAGTGTTTGCGGATTTTTTTTCTGACCAGAATAAATGCTTTTTACAGTACCATCGGCGTGTAAATCAACCCAAGTATATAAGTAATTGTCTTTGCTTATAAAATACGGAATAGTACGAATATGTTTGGCTTTGGCGTGTATGTGATGCAAATAAAATAAATCCTTCCCCGTCTTTTTTGTTTTGACTATATGTTGGTAATATTTTTTGCAGTCATGATTATCCTTCTTGGCATCATAATAGTATGTATGATTAATAATTACTTTTTCTAAATTTTGATGTAGTGTTGATATTTCTGCAACTTTTGCATTAGCCGCCCATTTTTCCATTTCTTTCATATTTTTTTGAATGAATTTTAACTTTGACTTTTTGCCACCCATTATAACAATCTCCTATAATATGAATTTATGAAACTCCTCTCCTATTATTTTACCAAAACTAAGCAGAAGGTTTCCCTTTATTTACTTAAACATAAATAAACTACATTGCATATTTATATAAAGACGTATATTTTACTGCATAGAGGAGGGCAGGCTATATGGCTAAACGAAAAGTAAACAATGAATCAAAACCGTTATTATTTATCCAACAACCAAATTTTCAATCTACGACAATAAAACCCCAAAAAAACATCCAATTTACTATCCAGCAATCAAATAAGCCAGCGGGGGGCATTTCCGCAAAATCAGAGCAACAAAAGGAAAACTTTCCATCAAACATACAAAATGATATGAAAGAAGTCCCTTTAATTAACCCGGAAACAATCGAGAAAATCGAAAAATTATGGAACCGAATAAAATCACAACCGCTTAGTGATATAAATACACCTAGTGAGGAAAATATTATTGAAAATAAGCCCGTTGAGGAAATTGAACCGCTTGAATCGATGGATGAAAGTGAAAAGCCGACAAATGTAGAAAGAGCAGTGGACCAACTAGAGTCAGAATGGAAGGAAATCAAGGAATCGGAACTGGAATCGATTCATTTAGTAGGAGAAGTCGATCCAATTAATGAAAATAAAGAAACTGGAATAAACTCAGAGCAACAAGAAGCAGAGATTACTTTTACCGCTGATGACAAGGAAAGTCCTATCACTCACGCCGAAAAAGAAAATCATCTTGCTGAGGCTGAAAAAGGTGAATTAATCAAAGAAGAAGTATCAATCAATAAGGAAGCTATACCAACGCAAAGTGAAGAGGAAACTAGCCAACATCAACAGCCAACGCAAAATTTAAAAGCTATTATTCGCCGATTAGCATTATATCCGCGTGTATTAGAAAGACCTTATTGTCAAGCGAATATTCATGGGGAAAAAATAGTATTTCAAGTATTAAGCAAGCGTGGAGATAATGTTCGCTTAAAAACAAAGAAAAAAATTATCGTTTGTAAAATTACGGATATTACTGAGTTTGAAATAATTCAGTAAGGGAAAGGAGACTAAGTGTTAAGTTTTTCAGTACTGGATAAAGTTGTCCAAACAAATGATTCGGACAAAACTGCGATTCAGCAGTACTTCCATTACTTGAAAGGAAAAACTTTCTCATCATGAAAAATAGACTCAAAAGGATGTTCCTTTTGAGTCATATTTTACTTGTTTCTCATAATTAAAGTGTCATTGGCGGTAAGCAAGTAACACCGCAGAAGCAATTTAAGTCAACAGTAATGCAAGTATTTGTGCGAACTAACGGTGGTGTATCTGTCTCAAGTGCACCTAATAAAGTGGCAAGGTCATAACCGACAGTTCCGAATTGAAGTAATTCCAATGTTGCACAGCATGTTTCTGGATCTACATCGGCCACTCTAAATGCAATTGCATGGGTAATATCAATCCCACTTCCTCCAGCAACTCTTCTTGCACCGTGCCCTACGAATAAATCGCAAGTACTTTTGCAATATAACAAAACAGGTATTGTATTATATGGGCTTGAGGAAAGGCCGCCAACTAATTCTTGAATTGCTGTACTACAGCTAAATGCACAACCATTTTCAACTTGTTCTTGTGCTTCTACAATCGCTAGCAGTGTATCACATACACAATTACTAGTGAAAACTTCTGATTCACAACCCATTCTATATCCTCCTTATTTCCAAGTGAATTCATTTTCATTACAGACTATGTTTTTTAGTGGCAAATGGAATCGGCAAATCGCCTATTTTAGTGTAAATTCATTATAAAAATCAGCCCAGATTTATATATATTAGAAAGAGCATTAAATTAACTGTTAGGAGCAATTTACATCATAATCGTTGCCTCATAAAAAATAATGTTGATGGCATTTTATTAAATGAACAAGAAATGAATACCCATCATACATTTATATATTCATGTTGGAAGCTTCGATTTATAATCAGGAAAAAAATACGATTTTAATAAGAATGGAGCGTTTTTATCGATGACAGACTTAAATATTTTAACCGTTATCATTCTCGGCTTAGCATCTTTTCGACTGACGAGATTAATTGTATTTGATAAAATAACCGAATTTGTTAGACGCCCTTTTTTTGATGAAGTTATCGAGAAGGCGGAAAACGGACAGGAAGAAGTATATCTCGTTGTAAAAGAAGGTGGATGGAAGCGGTGGATAGGCGAATTATTAAGTTGTTATTGGTGTACTGGAATTTGGGCAAGCATATTCCTTGTATTATTATTTTTATTAAATGAACAAATTGCCAATATCATTATATTAGTTTTAGCAGTAGCAGCAATTGGCTCCATTATCGAAACAATTATTAGCCGGATTTTAGGTTAATGAATAAACCAATAGATTGTATTAACATATAATGTTAGAAAAATAGTATTGGAGGAATACCATTGCAACGAAAAATATATGATGTAACGAAAGTTAAACAAACTCCTGTTAAAAAGAAAAAAAATTGTGGTTGTTATGGCCGCAGAAAACAAAATAACGAGAATATGTCTTCTAAATAAACTTTATCAAAAAAAGCTGTTCCAAATGATTGGGGCAGCTTTTACTATTTTTTTAAAAGATGTCCGTATTTCTGGGATGGAATTTTTCCTCGAAAATTATCGAAAGCGGAAGTGTATTTATTTTTCTCATACATATACATACGACGTTTTACTCATTTTTCATAAGAAGGGCTTTGTAGTTATGGTGAATGTCCAAACATATTAGGATAATTTTCATATATCAATATTGAATTCGTCATTTATTAAAGGAGAGGTGAATTTTTTTCATGCCAACAGTTACAAGTAAAGTAGGTTTTAAAGTTTTGATGGATCGAAACGTATTAATTAATGAAATATTTGTCCGGGCTACACAAGTTCCTGGTGAGCCTGACTTAACAGGTGTTCGTATCGTCTCTATGCATCTTGATTTTATGATCATTGAAAAGGCTGGTTCGGTAGGGGCGGAACAATTTTTCATCCGTTATGATGATATCGTTGCTGTAGACATTGCAGCTGATCAAGTGCCAATCTTATCTTAAACATAAAAAGGGAAAATGGCTGTCTCCTTATGTGAGCTTTCATGAGCAGGGAATACAATGCTTAGGGGCTATAGCTGAGACAGCCTCCTTTTTTACTATATAAGGAAAGGGTTCATACGATATATGGTTAACAAACTAAAGCTTTTATTTATTACGAAGGATTTCACGAAACGGTTGGAAAAGAGTACCGTTTATTTAATAGAAGAATTAACGAAAATTACCGATCTTCGTATTTGGTATGACCATGGTTCGATAATCTCTATTCTCGAACAGCTGAATTTTCAGCCTGATTATATTTTATTGAATGACTATAAGAGCGATTATTGTCCGTTCATTTTTGACTTAAATAAAATTAATATCCCAATTGGAGCAATTATGCATGATTTAAAATATAAACCGTTTCGACGCGCCCAATTTTATGAACGGGAAAATATCCGTACGATATTTACTATTTATCGGGATGCCGCGCAACAATTATATCCACAGTTTCAAGACCGCTTTGTTTGGCTCCCCCATCATGTACCGACTAATATTTTTCGAGATTATCAGTTGGAAAAGAATATCGATGTATTAATGATGGGTGCCCTCTATCGACATATGTATCCGATGCGTGCAAAGTTTTATGAAATACTAAAAAACCATCCAGGTTTTACTTATCATTCACATCCAGGTTATGAAGTGATTGAAGATTTTTCTAATGTGTATGCAGGAGAAAAATATGCTCGTGAGATCAATCGAGCGAAAATTTTTGTCACTTGTGATTCTGTCGATCGATTTCCTGTGATGAAATATTATGAAGCAACCGCTTGTCGTTCCTTATTATTAGCTACACCGTCTAAAGAGTTAGCAGATCTTGGATTCATTGATGGGGAGACTTTTGTAGCAATAAATGAAGAAAATGTATTAAATAAAATTCATTTTTACTTACAAAATGAATCAGAACGATTGAAAATAGCTAAAAAAGGGTATGAAATGGTTCGTTCGCGTCACAGTACCGAGATTCGAGCGCAACAATTAGTTGCAGAAATAATAAAGCGTATAAACTAGCGCAAGCGCCTTATTTTCCGTTCTTTAGGAAATTCAACTATTCCAAACACACATAAGCGGAATAAATTATCAATGTATTAAGGAGGATGGAACCTTGAAAATAATGACAATTCTTGGGACTAGGCCTGAGATTATTCGCCTAAGTTTAATCATTCAAAAATTAGATAAATTATGTGAGAAACATATACTCGTTCATACTGGGCAAAACTTTGCAGCAAAACTAAGTGATGTATTTTTTGAAGAATTGAATATTCGCCAGCCAGATTACCATATTAATCATCATGAAATATCACTAGGTAAACAACTAAGTACAATGTTTGAACAGTTAGAAAGCATCATTATAAAGGAGAAACCAGATAAAGCATTAGTATTAGGTGATACGAATAGTGCTTTAAGTGCTATTTTGCTAGAGCGAATGAGTATTCCTGTAGTGCATATGGAGGCAGGAAACCGCTGTTTCGATTTGCGTGTACCTGAAGAGAAAAATCGCCGTGTCATCGACGCCATTTCCACATATAATTTGCCATATACACCGAATTCAAAAGAAAACTTATTGCGCGAAGGTTTTCCGAGTAACCGGATTATTGTTTCTGGAAACCCGATAAAAGAGGTAATTGATTTTTATAGTGTGAAGATAAAGCAACAACCGATTCTCCAAAACTTACATTTAACGAAAAATCAATATTTCGTCGTCACTGTTCATCGTGCGGAAAATGTAGATGATTTAAAAAACTTTCAATCGATATTACATGGGTTAAATTTAGTCGCAGACTATTTCCAAAAGCGAGTCATTTGTAGTATTCATCCGCGGACAAAATCAAAGCTAGACATATTATCGGATTACAGTAATCATCCACTCGTGGAGTTTCATGAGCCATTTGGCTTTTTCGATTTCATTCAATTACAGAAAAACGCATTGTGCGTATTAACAGATAGTGGGACAGTTCAAGAGGAAAGTTGTATTTTTCATGTACCTGCAGTAACGATTCGCAATAGTACGGAAAGGCCAGAAACGGTGGATTGTGGGAGTAATATTGTATCGGGGACAAATTCTGAAACAATTTTACAAGCAGTAAAAGCAATGGTTCAGCAAAAAACTGATTGGGAGTTGCCAGTAGGGTATGGGGATCACAACGTATCTGATAAAGTCGTAAAATTTTTACTTGGAGGTAGAATTCATGTTTGAACACCAAACAATTTTAGTTACTGGGGCAACTGGTTCATGGGGGAATGAACTTGTTAAACAATTATTATTGAAAAATCCGAAAGAAATCCGGGTGTTTTCCCGTAATGAGGCAAGTCAAGTGGCAATGCAAAGACGCTTCAATGATCCGAGATTACAATTTATTATCGGTGATATCCGTGAAAAAGAAAGTTTAATAAAAGCATGTACAGGTGTGGAAATTTTATTTCACTTAGCAGCTTTAAAACATGTTCCCGTTTGCGAAGCTCAGCCACTCGAAGCTTTCAAAACAAATGTAATTGGAACTCAAAATGTGATTGATGCGGCTATAGTTAATAAGGTTAAGAAGGTTATTTATATTTCTACAGATAAAGCCGCCAATCCAATTAACTTTTATGGATATACAAAGGCAATGGGTGAAAAGTTAATTATTCATGCTAACAACGAGACGCCGGATACAAAGTTCGTTTCTGTTCGAGGCGGAAATGTACTAGGGACAAATGGCAGTGTGATTCATGTTTTCAAAGAGCAAATCGAAAAAAACGGACAAATTGGTATCACACATAAAGATATGACGAGATTTTTCTTAACGCTTGAAGATGCAATAAAACTGTTATTTAAAGCATCAGAATCGAGTATTGGCGGTGAAATTTTTGTAATGAAGATGCCAACATGCCGAATATTAGATTTAGCTCACGTTTTAATCGATGATTCAGGAAGAAAGGAAATTGAGATTGTAGAATTAGGGATTAGACCAGGTGAAAAATTGCATGAAATTTTATTCTCAGAATATGAGAGTGAGACGACAATCGTTTTTGATGAGGAGTATTTTGTTATTATTCCTAGAGAAAAAATGCACGAAATTAAGGAGCGTTATGCTTCCTATCCACGAGTTACGTTAAAAAGCTATAGCTCTCAAGAAGGTAGAATGACAAAAGATGAGATAAAACAATTATTGCAAAAAGGTGGGTTTCTCAAGCTTACGCAAAAATAAAGTGATTAAATTCCTTATTTGTTGACAATTTAATGCATTCACCATATGAGAAAAATTGAATACGTTGAAATATAGGTATTCGCCTATTGACTGTATTTATTGGAAGGAGGCCAGCGTAAATGAAGCTGCTAGTTTTAGGCGGGAAGGGTATGGCCGGACATGTAATTGCCGATTATTTTTCTAAGCAGAAAAACTTTCATGTGAAATATACGACAAGAGATATTTTAAATCATGAAAGTGTTTATTTAAATGCAACAAATTTTTATAGTATAAAAAAAGCTATTTATGAAAATCAACCCGATGTAGTTATCAATGCTATTGGGTTACTAAATGAGGAAGCGGAAAAACGTAAATTAGAAGCGATACAAGTAAATAGTCTTTTTCCACATCATTTAGTAGAGCTTCTCAACCAGTATAATGGAAAACTAATTCATATAAGTACCGATTGTGTATTTTCTGGGAGAGTGGATAGTGAAAGTAATGATTGTCGCAATCAAGGAAGGTATAGTGAAACAGATTTAACCGATGGAGCTACGGTATACGCAAAAACGAAAGCCCTCGGTGAAATTATCGATAATAAGCATGTTACGATCCGTACATCTATTATTGGACCTGAATTAAAAGATGGAATTGGGTTATTTCATTGGTTTATGAATCAAAAGGGTGAAATAAAAGGGTATAAAAATGTATTATGGAACGGTGTTACTACATTACAGTTAGCGAAATCAATTCATGAAATAATTGAAAATAAAATGTCAGGATTATTTCATCTTACTGCACCTGAAATTATTTCAAAATATGACTTATTAAAAATGTTACAAGTAGTATTTCGCAAAGATGATGTAACTATTCAACAAGATGGGGAAATCAAGTTAAATCGGACGTTACGACAAACGCGACCAAATTGGACATTTCAAGTGCCATCCTATAAGCAAATGTTACAAGAGCTATATGATTGGATGAAGCAACGTGACTAACAAAACTATTTTAATAACTGGTGCTAATGGATTTACGGGTCAACATGCTTGTCAACATTTTTTACAAAAGAACTATCATGTAATTGGAATTGTCCGGGATGAAGCGACATTGTATAAGTTGAAACAGCAAAGCGATACTAATCACCCGAATTTAGATTTAATTGCTTGCGATATAACGGATGAAGTAGCATTAATGAACGAGGTTGCTTCGAGAAATATTGACTATGTTCTCCATCCAGCCGGTAAAAATGCTGTAACTGCTTCTTTTGAGAAACCATCCCTCTATATGAAAACAAATGTACTAGCAACCGTATATTTATTGGAAGCATTACGGAAAGTGAAAAATTTGCAGAAAATAATCGTCATTGGATCCGCCCTCGAATATAACCCATTTAACGAACCTCCAAGTCATCCGTATGGACTTTCAAAAACATTTCAAACAATTGTAGCTAAAACATGGGAAAACTTATTTGGACTACCAATTATTATCGTTAAGCCAACAAACTTAATCGGACCAGGACCATCGACAGGAATTTGTTCTCTGTTGGCAGAAAAAATTGTTCAGTGTGAAAACAATATTGAAACGACACCGATCACCATTGATGACCTTAATAAAAGGCGAGATTTTTTAGATATACGTGACGCAATAGCTGCATATGAAATAATACTTCAACAGGGGAGTATTGGAGAAATTTACCCAATAGGTACAGGAAATGAGCAATCTTTATATGATGTAGTAAAAACATATAAGCAATTAACTTCTGTAAATATCCCAGTAAAAATTGAAAAAGAATATAAGGAAGATAAGCAAAATAAACGTATTAATGGAACCAATTTTCACAACTTAAAACAACTAGGCTGGGAACCAAATTATTGCTTCAAACAATCGCTTGTATCGATTCTTCAATATTATCGTGCAAAGCAATCAGGGTGATTTAGTGAAACCGTTAATATCTGTAATTATTCCATTTTATAATTGTTCTTACGTCGACCAAGCAATTACTAGTGTATTACAACAAGATTATCCGAATGTAGAAATAATCGTTGTTGACGATGGTTCGACTAATGATTATATAGCGAACATTCAACCCTACATGAACATAATAAAATATATTTATAAACGAAATGGCGGAACAGCTACAGCCTTGAATAAAGGAATTGAACATGCACGTGGAGATTATATTTGTTGGCTTAGTTCTGATGACGTGTTTTTACAAGGTAAAATAGGAAAACAGTATGAATGGATGATTGCTAATCATTCTAACATTAGTTTTACTTCATTCTATACGATGAACTCGGAAGGAATGCGGACATCTGGACCAATCCAGTTAAATATAGAAGATCAGAAACAGTTAAAGAGAATATTAAAAAGAAGAAATTTGTTCAATGGCTCAACCGTAATGTTAAAAAAGGAAGTATTTGAACAGATTGGCTTATTTAATGAAGACTTCCGTTATACACATGATTATGAGTTTTGGCTACGGGCGAGTCAAAAATATGTTTTAGGTTACATTAAAACTCCATTTACATCCTATCGAATTCATGAAAAAATGGGGACAAAACGCTTTAAGAAGGAAGTTAGTAAAGAAGTGCAAGTAATTAGACAAACGTATGCAAAAGAATAGTTAATTCTAAAAAGGTCTGTATCTGCAATGTAGGTACAGGCTTTTTTATTGCTTTTGTTATCTTTTGACATCATAAAATGTGGAATTTTGAAAAGAATATATGTGAAAAAGGTTAATCAATCTTGTACATAGGAAGGGAAAAGCATGAAGGGAAAAAAACTATTGTACACCATACAAATTTGCTTATTGCTGTTTATTACGGCTTGTGCTTCCAAGGACGATACCGAAGTATCACGCAATGCGTTAATAAAGACGACAAATCCTCCAGCAGAAGCGGTAGACAATCATCCAAAACAAGCAGGTATTGTGAAGGAGATAAAAGATACGGTGCTGTCATTTAACGAAATTTATGACACTGCCATCATTAAAGGGGAAAAAGAAACGATTGTTACTTACAAAGTCCGCCAACTTCAACGTTTTCGAATGAAAAAAATTGAAAAGAACGTCAAGGAAAAATTAGAAAAAAAATTTCCTGATGAACAATTCATCATTTCTAGTGATTTTAAAATTTTTTTAGAGACCATTCGTCTCCAAGAAAAAATCCGAAATAATACGTTGTCAGAGAAAAAGATAGAAAACCAGCTGAAAAAAATAATTACACTTAGCAAAGAACAAACATAACGAAGGGGGAATCACCTTGGCGAAAGAGAAAACACCCGAACAAAAACAATATGAAAAAATAAGTAAAAAACATGAGACAAAACGGCCGTTATTAAGAAATTGTCTCGTAGCTTTCTTAGTGGGAGGACTTTTTTGTACTGTCGGTCAAGCTATCACGTATTTTTATATTTATTTCTTCAATTTTACTGAAAAGACAGCTAGTAATCCGACAGTTGCAACGATGATATTTATTGCGATGTTATTGACAGGTTTTGGCGTATATGATCGAATTGGTCAATTCGCAGGAGCTGGAAGTGCGGTGCCGGTAACAGGGTTTGGCAATGCCGTTATTTCTGCAGCAATTGAACATCGAACGGAAGGCTTTGTTCTCGGAGTCGGTGGAAATATGTTTAAGCTTGCTGGGTCTGTCATTCTTTTCGGTGTATTTTCAGCCTTCGTAGTTGCATTAATAAGAACGATAATCGTGCAGTGGGGTGGATTGTAATGCTAGTGGGAAAGCAATCTTGGCTTTTCGAAAATCAACCAGTAATCAAAGCAACAGGTGTTACCGGCGGGCCTTTTGAAGCGAGAGGGAAAATTTCCGAGGATTTCGATATCCTTCATGATGAATTGTGGATGGGCGAGCAAAGTTATGAGAAAGCCCATAAATTATTAATTGAAGAAGCTGTGGATGTAGCATTAAAAAAAGCGGAACTAACAGAAAAGGAAATTCAGTTTTTTATTGGCGGAGACTTAATTAACCAAATTACTCCGACTAATTTTGCTGCAAGAAAGTTTGCCATTCCATACTTTGGATTATTTAATGCTTGTGCAACTTCAATGGAAGGGTTAGCGCTTGCGTCTTTAATAATAAATCATAATGGAGCGGACTATACGATTACCGGAGCAGCAAGTCATAATGCTGCCGCTGAAAGGCAGTTCCGATATCCAACAGAATACGGTGGCCAAAAACCACCGACTGCACAATGGACGGTTACTGGTGCAGGTTATGCAATTGTCGGAAAACAAAAAAATAAGGAGAAATTGCCAAAGGTGACAACTGCCACTATTGGCAAAGTTATTGATATGGGATTAACAGATCCTTTCAATATGGGAGCGGCAATGGCCCCTGCTGCGGCGGATACGATTGAGGCACATTTCCGAGATTTGAATCGCAAACTAGAGGATTACGATTTAATTGTAACTGGCGATCTTGGCAAAATAGGCTATAACATCGCCATCGATTTACTTCATCAAAAAGGGATAATGGTGGATGAAAATAATTATAAAGATTGTGGTTTGTTAATTTATAGTGAGGAACAAGAAGATGTTTTGGCAGGTGCAAGCGGTGCGGCTTCTTCTGCGACAGTTATATATGGTCATTTATTGAATGAGATGAAAAAAGGTAAATATAAGAAAATATTATGTGTTGCTACTGGAGCATTATTATCACCGATGACCGTTCAACAAAAGGAATCCATCCCATGTATTGCCCATGCAGTATCGATTGAATTTGATTGACATTGAGTAAAATTTTCCTTCGATAACTAATGAGGCGGTGGGGGATGATCGTAAAGTTTCAACGATTTGCTTCACCGCCATGTACTATTGCCAGGAGCGGCTCAAATATAGGATACTATCGCTTTCGTGGCAACGATTTTTTGGCGGATATGAATGGGAGATTTTACAGTAAACTGGATGGAGGTGGAAATTGCATGTTACCAATGTTTTTTTGGTCTTTCGTGATTGGAGGATTCATTTGTGTAATTGGACAATTACTATTAGATGTTGCCAAATTAACACCAGGGCATACATTAAGTTTATTAGTTGTTATCGGTGCAATCTTAGATGGTTTTGGCTTATATGAACCACTAATCGATTTTGCTGGAGCAGGAGTAACCATTCCCATTACGAGTTTCGGTAACTCCTTAGTTCATGGTGCACTTCAAGAAGCAGAAAAACATGGCATTATCGGTGTATTAACAGGAATGTTTGAAGTAACAAGTTCGGGTATATCAGCAGCGATAATTTTTGCATTTATTGGAGCATTGTTATTTAAATCCAAAGGTTAATCGATGGAAGCAAGCAGTAGACAAACCACCGAAAAAGTAAAGAAATTTTTTCAGTTCGGGAAGGTAGCCCAAACATATATAAGTCATTTTACATATAGTAAATTGAAACTAATTAAAGTGAGGTGAAGTATATATGTCCTGGGGCTACGGCGGCTGGGGCGGCTGCGGCTGGGGCGGCGGCTATGGCTACGGTTATGGTGGTGGCTATGGTTATGGATCCTCATTCGTGTTAATCGTCGTCTTGTTCATCCTGTTAATCATTGTTGGCGCAAGCTTTATTTAATCTTCAAAGTTAAAGGGATAGGTGATTTTGCCTATCCCTTTTCCATTTTTAAGCTAAGCGAAAGCGACTCCTTGAACTATTTTTCAGTGCCAATGGGCAAAGAATCTACACCAAAATATTTTTGCGGCATACAATAATATAGTTTGATAGGGGAGTGTGAAAGTTAGTGGATAATCATTTTTTTAAAAATGTGGAGAAAAAAACTGGCGTTAATATGAATGAAATTTTACAATTAGCATCTTCACTACAAAATGCTAATTTTCGAGATGAAAATACTGTTCGCAACGTTATTCGTAAAGTAGCACAAATAGCTAATCGACCAGTTGCGAAAGAGATGGAAGATAAAATCGTAAAAACGATTGTAAATGATGGAAAACAATTGGACTTTAATACAATCGCGAATATGATTAATAAAAAGTAGGAGCAAATTAAATCCAATACAATGTTTCATTATTAGGAAAATTGGGTAAAGGATAGTAGGAACGTATTGCTAAACGTGGGGGTGTATCACATGGGCTACTTGTTACCAGTTAACTTAAATCAATATAAAACATACCAAATGCGGATGTTGCAAAAAAAAGATGCATATCAACGAGTAGCACCTGTTTTAAAAGTGGCAAAGCCAGAATTGCAACGTAAATTACACTCTCACCATTCCACACTAAATTACCAAAACAAAAGGCATTCATCAGAAACGAAAGGGTTTTATATAGATAGGTATATTTAACATGTAAGTGGTATGAATTGATAAAAAAATGAAGCTGTTCAAAGATGACTAGCCTAATACAATGTTGTAGGCTGGTCTTTTTCTTGAACAGCTTCCTTTTCATTTTTCTTCAACAGTGGATGAAAAAAACTTTCTAAATTTATATTTCTCGTTATTTTAAATTAAAAAGTTAATTCCATTGTTTTATGTGGAATGCCTGCGTCCATAAACTCTTCAGACACAACAATAAAGCCTAATTTCTCATAAAAAGGAATTGCATGTGTTTGAGAATTTAATTTCACTTTAGAAAAATTGACTTCCTGAGCATACTGAATCATTTTTTCCATTAATAATTTGCCAGCACCATTTCCACGATACTCTTTTAAGATACAAACCCGTTCAATTTTACCGACACCATCTACACTCCGAAAGCGGCCAGCACCGATTGGTCTTGCTCCATCATACAAAACAAAATGAGTTGCTTCTTTTTCAAATTGATCAATTTCTTCCTCAGGTGGCACTTGTTGTTCGTCAATAAAAACAATTTTGCGGATAAGAAATGCGTCTTGTTGTTGTTTCTCGGTTGTAACGATTGCTGCCTCCATATACTACTTATCACTTCCTAATAAAAAAGTTTCATAAACCGTCCAAGTTCCATTTTCTAACTGATATAATAAATGGAATCGATCGATCGTTTCTTCATGATCAATTTTTTGCAACCTTAATTGACTATATACATCAGCATGCTCACTATTTGATAAGTCGCGGCCAACTGTTATATGAGGGACAAATGAATATTCTGGCGGGTTTCCATAAGGAATTGTATTTATTTCTTCATACAGGCCTAGTAATCCGGTTACAGGATTTACTTTAAAAAAGATGACATTATTCACGGGATGAAAAGAACTTATTTTTTCTGTACGTAATTGAAATGGTTGATATTTCGTTGCAATCCGATCAAGCTCTGAGGATATTTTTGTTAATTCTTCTTCATTTGAATCGAAAGCAGCTTTCAATGTTAAATGGGGAGGAATTAAAGCATAACTTGTATCATAACGCTTACGATAGGAATTTGCTAAATCTTGTAGCTTTTTAGAAGGAAAAATAAAAACCCCTACTTTCATACGATAACCTCCTGTGAATTTTTAGTTTCTTTTAACAAAAGTAATTAATCTTATAGTTCTATTTATTATAACAAAATTATGCGAGATTAAAAGGGAAAACAACGAAAATATGCTAAAAGTCACAAACAGTTTTACAACAATATTACTTATTCATAGGAAAAATATATGGAAATGCTCTTCGTAAATCTTTTTGCCAATATTTCCACGTGTGGTTACCAACGAATTCATCATAGAAGTAATCAGCAGGATAGTCAGAGATAATTCGTTGGAGTTCTCGATTCGGTGTTAAAAAATCTGCTATATTTCCATCTGTCATACTAACGGATGTTTCCTCTGTCCCAATAACGTGATAAATAGATAGCTGTGACCAACTTTTAAACTCATTTGCCTTATGTAAAACTATTTCATCAACAAAAGGTGAATGTAGAATAACATTTCCAATCGTATATGGATACTCCATCGCTGTTAGTAACGAAACGGTTGCAGCAAGTGAATCACCAGCTAATGCTCGGGCAGAAGCAACATTTATTAATGAATAATTTTTTTCGATAAAAGGTATAAACTCCTGTACTAAAAACTGAATATATTGCTTCGTTTTAGACCCTTGAGGATGATATTTTTCTCGTCGATCCGCGACATTTTTATATGGAATACCGAAAACAATGAACGGTTGGATCACTTTTTCTTGCAGCAATTCGTCCATTGTTCTAGCTAAACGGCCTAATTGGAAATAATCTTTTCCATCTTGTGCTATTACATAAGGATATTTATTTAAGGATGAATAATTCGGTGGCAAATACACGAGTACTTCTATACTTTCATGTAATTTCTCACTAGTTATTGTAAAATCTTGAACAGTGCCTTTTGCCTTCATAAAAAAGCCTCCTGTTTTTTGATGATATCATTTTATCATAACAGGAGGTTTTCACGCGTGTTTTTTGCTTGCAGTAATGATTGGAGAACAAGAATAATTATTTTAAAATATCTATTCCCGGCAACAATGCCTACAGATAATAACGTAGGTAAAGGAGCTAATCATAGATAAAGGTAGCAATACTTTTTTGAAAAGTATTTATTTTAAAATGGTGTTTCCAAATTTCCCTGAAAAAATCGACTCAGATAGAGGACGGCGTTGATTTGGCATTTCTCTATTCTGTAAATTTTCGGGCAATGCTGCTTTATCCCCTTGGTAACCGATGGCGACTAATGCTTGAATCGCATAATCATTCGGTATACTTAATAGTTCTCGTGCCTTTGTAAAATCAAAACCTGTCATTGGGTGAGTAACTAAACCTTTTAACGTAGCTTGTAACGCAAGGAATCCCCACGCAGCACCGGCATCAAATGAATGGGAACGATTTTCCTCCTCATTCCTTTTTGTATGTGAAATAATTAAAGCTAACACTGGTGCTTTTTTACACCATGTTAAATTAAATTCACTAATAAAACGATAAAAAAGTTCGCGTTCTTCATCTGTTCTTGCTATAATAAAGCGCCAAGGTTGTTCATTAAAAGCAGAAGGGGCCCAGCGAGCAGCTTCAAAAACACTATACAAATCTTCATCTGGAATTTTTTTATCAAGGAACGATCTAGGAGACCAACGCTGTGTAAAAACATCATCAATATGATAATCAGGTTGGCGAATAATGTTATTTTGTGAAATTTTCATATGTAAGTACCTCCAATATTTTTAGTAAGTCACAAATGTGAAATCAATCTTTCTTATTGGTCTTGGACATTAATCTATCCAAACTTATTGTAATATAATAAGTTACCATTCTCAAAGAAAGAACTATTGTCGTATGAAAGTGCAAAAATTCGTTTATGATAAAAATAGGACCATTTTAATAATTGTTTTACAGTAATTTGGCATTTCTCTAAAATGTTCCAAAGAAAATTGGTCACATCATTAAAAAAAATGTAAGTTTGTGAAGTGCCTGGAGCGAGAAACAAAGACATGGTTTAACAGCGCAAAAATAATAAATGATACATAAAAGGAAGTCGGTAAATATGGCTGATTTAAAAGCAGGAACAGTTGTAGACTTAGAGGTAGCAAGGGAGGCTCCATTTGGCTACTTTTTATCCAACGGGAGAGAAGATGTGCTACTACATGAAAGCGAGATAAAGGGGCATGTATCGATTAACGATACGTTAGAAGTTTTTCTATACCAAGATAAACTTGGCAGACTGGCAGCGACAATGACGATACCCGAAATACAAATTGGAAAATACGGTTGGGTAAAGGTAGTAGATGTTCATGATAATCTCGGGGCCTTTGTAAATATTGGAATTAGTAAAGATATTTTAATTCATAAAGATGATTTACCGAAGCTGAAACAAACATGGCCAGCAGTAGGTGGAAAATTATATTGTACACTGAAAACTGATAAGAACGGCAGATTGCTTGGAAAGTTGGCAACCGAGGATATTATGACTACACTGTTTGAAAAAGCAAACAGAGAAGCTTTTAATAAAACCGTAAAAGGGACTGTTTATCGAACATTGCGATCGGGTACTTTCATCATTACGGAAGAAAATTATCGTGGCTTCATTCACGAAAGTCAGCGAAGAAAAGAACCACGTGTGGGAGATGAAGTAGAAGGACGAATAATTGATGTAAAGTCAGATGGTACAGTAAATATCTCTTTGTTACCACGTAACTTTGAATCCCTCCAAGATGATGCAGAAAAAGTTTTTGCCTATTTACAACAACGTGGCGGCTCCATGCCATATTGGGATAAAAGTTATCCAGAAGAGATTGAAAAAAGATTTCAAATGAGTAAAGCTGCTTTTAAAAGAGCGTTAGGAAAGTTAATGAAAGAAGGAAAAATAATTCAGGAGAACGGTTGGACTCATTTAAAAAAGGATAAAAGCTGAGCCATCTAACCAGAAGGCTTCCACTTACCTCAAAAAACACATATAAATTCAACCAATAAAACAGTGGAGGCTCTCAATGGAGCCTCCACTATTGATAAAAGTATTGTTTATTTTTTATTCGTCGGTTTTCCTTTTACGATAAGTTGCATAGGGCGACTTGGCTTTGACTTACCACGGTAATTTTTCGCCTCCGCGATTAAGCTATGATTCCCATTGGAGAATTCTAAATCAATAGAGAATTTCCCTTCCCCATTCGCCACAGCAGTACCAAGTTCTATCAGTTTATTTCCTTTAAGTTCATAAATACGAACTAGGTCACCAGCATTTGCCGTTCCGCTGATAGTGACAAAATTATCTTCTGTCATCATTCGCGCATTGTCCCAAACTGGTACTGATGGTGCTTCTTGTTCCACATTCATTGCAAACTGTAGAGCTTGAATAAAAAATGCTTTTCCTTCCTCCGTCCAGCCATAATCGGGTCCTATAATATTTGTGACTGCAAAGGAAGAAAGTAAAAGATGTATTGATTTATCAGATCTAAATTCATAAGCAACGCTAGCACCTTTATTCACCCCGTTCATTTCTACTTCCCCGATGACAACTCCTGGATAGTTTTTGAACGTGGAGTAAGGAGAGCCCTCACTATGAACTATGACATCTTCTGAAAAATTAGCGAACAGCGGATGGTCTTGATTACCTTTTAAGATAACAGGTCCTTCATTGTAGCCTTGATTATCAAGTTCAGGATAACCTATTGTTTCTTCCAATAACTGGATAGATCCTTCGCCGACACCCCAAGTGCCAAGAAATACGAGACTTACTTTTTGTCGATCTGTTTCGTGAATAAGACGACTGATTTGTTCTTTTGTTCCTTTATTCGTATTGACCACTATCAATTTATATTTATGGACATTGCCTAGTATTGACCAGTCAACGGTTTGTGCATTTAACCCATTTTGATTTAAGAATGTTACAAGATGGTCGTTATAATCTCCGAGAACAGCAATGTCAATAGGGCTTAACGTAATCTCTAGGTGAACAGGTTCTAATCCAACTGTTGTTGTTACTTCCATTGCGGCAAACCCTTCTGCATTAACAATGACTTTGTAATTACCTGGCAATAATTTAGTGAAAGTAAAGTTGCCATTATCATCTGACTGAACCGTATCGAGTACTGTCTCCTCTTCTTGAGAATATAAACTTACGGAAGCACCATTTACATGTGCATCATTAAGTTTGTTTTTAATGACTCCAGTAATGACCGTTCCTTCAATTTCTTCAAGAACAAAATTAACTTCCACTGTTTGCCCTTGTTCCGTTATTTCTATCGTTTGAACTTGTTCGTGATAGCCTTTCGCTGTTGCCTTTATTTCATACTGACCGGTGCCTGCCCCGAAACGGTATTCTCCATTGACGTTAGTGACGGTAGACATTCCTAAGGCTGGGATAAGGACATTTGCATTTTCAATCGGTTCGCCTTTTTCATTCGTAACCGTACCACGAATTTCCCCGAGACTTGCATTCATTGCCCAATCAATCGCATTACGGTAAAGTGCTTTCGCTTCTGGTGTCCAATTTTCATTTGGAATGGAATAGTTACCAATCTCAAATCCAGAAAGCAATAAATGAACACTATTAGCACTTCTGAAGGAAAATCCTATTCCATCTCCAATTACTCCACGAGTATCATGGGATATGGCACCAATTGTTGTGCCGCTATATCCTTCGTAAATTGCATATTGTTGACTATCCGTTTCACGTGGCTTTTGTAATACTTTAAACTCTTCACCTTGAATGCCGGCATAGATTGGATGTTCACCAAGTTTTTTAATATTAATATGGTTTGGAACGAAATTATATCTTACTGCTTCTGGATCACCAAAGATTTTTACAAGTTCTCCAATCGTACCACCACTATATTGGGAACTAAATATCATACTTACTTGTTGTTCATCCGCTTTTTGAACAAGTTCCCGAAATTGCTCTGCGGTTTGCGAAACGCGATTATTGTAAATGATAAGTGAGTATTGGCTCATATTATTAATTAAGTTTGATAAGTCTGAAGATGTGTAATAGTCAGCAATATATCCTTCACTATCTATGAAACTCCTAACTCTTGATTCGTTGTAGGAAGAAGTAATAACCGCAATTTTTTCCGCCTCTGCAAGTAAAAAGTCAGCGGTAATCGTTGCATCTTTCTCCATGCGAATGTTTTCTCTAATAGTTGCGGTAAATCCAGGTGCACTCGCTCGCACGTCATACTCACCGATTGGAACGCCAATTTCATAATAACCATTTTCATCTGCCGTTATTTTAATTGGTGTTCCTAATACTTCAATGGTTGCCCCGCTAATTGGTGTTTCTGAAGTAGCATTTTTTACTGTACCTGTAAGCTTGCCTAAATCATCGGCTTGTAATTCAAATAATTCTTCCATTACATCACCGTTATTTATATTAATCGTAAAATCTTTCGTTTCATGGCCAAACGCTTCGACTTGTAAAGTATAACTTCCTTCTTGTAAACCAATGTAGAAAGTACCATTTTCATCGGAAATGATTGTTTTTCCAGTTTCTAAAACGTTAATCGTACCTTGAACTGCCATTCCTTGATTGTTTTTAATTTGACCGTGGATTTCTCCAGTTAATTTTTCCTTTTGGTTAAGAGCCCATAGAATAGCATTATTTAAAATCTTTTCTCGCACAGGATCAAAATTTCCACTAGAACCTGGGTTAAAATGGTAGTTAACAGTCATCGTAGCTAATAATATTTCTACAGAATCTGTTGTTCGCCCTTTGTATGCGATCATACTGCCAATTTTACCCTCATCTGGATGTTCTAATTGTCCAATAGTAATGCCATCATAGCCGTCAAAGGCATAATAGTTGCCGAAGCCTGCTGGAACTGGGAATGGGACATTTAGCTCAACACCGTCAAAAATCGGATGATCTGTTAATGCTCTACCCATAACACCTTGCTTTGAACCAGTAATTTCAACAGCAGGATTTTTCTCGTATTGATGTAAAAATCTTATGGAGCCATTTCCACCTGTAAAACCAGTCCAAATAATGGATTTCCTTTCTTTGTCGAGTTCTTTTACAAATGCTTCAAATGTAGCTTTGTTCGGTATTTTACTGTTATCATAAGCGGAGTTTGCAATGATTAAATCAACGTGAGCAATTTTGTCTAAGTCGGTATAGAACATATCTAGCACGTAATAACCGCGCCCCTGTAAATATTCAGTTAAGGAATTGCCTGTCGAATTGTAATCTACAATTAATCCAATTGTAGGAGACGGCTTAAGCTTTACCGTAATATCGGTATTCGTATTAGCGCTAACAGTAACGTTAACTTCCTTTACTACATAGTTGTCTACGGAAAACTCTAGTGTGTATGTTCCAGGCATTAATTTGTCAATAGTAAAACGACCTTGGTTATTTGATTCAGTTGAACGTGGATAGTCTCTTACAGTTATTGCAACATTATTAATAGCGTTGCCGTCTTGTTCATTTTCAACAACTCCACTTATAGTACCAACAGTTGAGTCTACATCCATTTCGATCATGATCGGTTCACTCGTCATATTCGCCCGAACAGGAATTGTCTTCGTTTCATATCCGAAGGCAGAAACTTCTAACTCATAATCACCTTCTTTTATAGCAATGCTAAATTCTCCTGTATCATTCGCAACTGTGGCAAAATTTTCTCCTTTAACTTTTATATTCGCTTCAAGTGGATTTCCATTTTCATCAAGCACGGTACCGTTAATTTCAGGGAATTGAACAAATGCTGACCAAAGCACTGCATTGACCATTATTTCTTTCCCAGCAACTGTATAGTGATCCCCGTGATGACCTAAAGTAAATCCGTGACCACTCATTAATAATTCAATGCTGCCACCTGTCCGTGGCTTATAAGCAACACCATGACCATAAGGATCACTTCCGCGGTGAGCCAGACTAGCTATAGAGTAGCCACTATAGTCGTTAAAATAACTAACCCGACTTACAGAAGGGAGCATTAATTCGATAAAGTCATTTACTTCATAGTCATTAAAAATCGGATGTTCCTCTTCAACAATGTAGCCGGCTGGTGTTCCACTTCTTGTAACCACTATGCGCTCTTTCGGGTCTTGTCTATTTAATGCTAATTGATGGATCGGTGAATCGGTATAAGTGGAGTCACCAAATATTAAACTAGTACCCGCTTTATCCGCAGCTGCTAACATTTCATTGAATTTCGTTTTATTAAGAGTAGTGGAACCAATTTCATTGAAAAACACCACATCGAATTGACCAATTTGTTCAATAACATTGGCGGCTGTCAAATCTATAACAGGGATTCCATAATCTGCAAATAACTTTTTAAAGCTACGATTATAGGAATAATAATCTCCATATACCGCGACTTTTGGCATAGGATACAATTCGATATCCTTCGTGTTAACTCCGAATTCGATTGTTACAGCAGATTTATTAGTGACAAACCCATCCTTTGACACTACTAATTGATAGTTTCCTTCATCCACATTTAACAATTCATAGTGGCCGGTAGTCGATGCCGTAACTTCAGAAACAGTTTCTCCTTCCTTCTGTAAGCTAATATTAGCACCATCGACTGGTTGGCTTGTAACGATATTTGTGATAGTTCCTTGGAGATTACTACCTTCTGAATTATCTAATGTCACCGATATTTCAACAGGAATATTTTTATCCACTGTAATAGGTATTGTTTTTGTTTTATACCCTGATGCTCTAACGTTCAACGTATAGTCCCCAGAGTCATGGTAAAATTCAAAGTTGGCACCGTTTGGAATAGTGACACCTGTTTCAACAACTTCAATTACAGCCTCTATAGAATCGCCATCACTATTCATTACTGTTCCTTTTATCGTTCCGAAATTAGGATTTAATAAATAGTCGATACTATTGATAAAAATCGATTGCATATCTGGTAACCAATCATATAATGGTGAAACCCATGGTGATGCTGCATGACTAGCTAATAAGACATGGGCACTATTGTTAGAAACAGCTTTATATGCTACTCCTGTCCCGACATATCCAGTTGCATCAGAACTAATGGTTGCAATATTTCTCCCAGAGTAGTTGTTAAACCAAGCAAAATCACCTTGATATAAATTAAGATGCTGTCCTTTTTCAAATCCTGTAAAAATAGGGTGTTCCACATCTACACGCAGTTGTACTTTTTGATTACCGAATCGCTGTGAGTATTCTTTCGGGTCATTGTAATAGTTCACTAAATGTTCGATTGAACCGTAACTATTTCCCCAGGCGTCAGCGAAAATAATGCTCACATCCGCTTCTTTCGCTTTGTTAATTAAATTCTTTACATCACTTTCCGTCGGTTTCCATCCATCGCTTGTATATGCACCATTTAAATAAAGAATTTGATAACGGTGAAGATCATTCACAACATCCCAGCCGCGTTCCTCCGCAAAATACCCATTTAAATTTAACAGGGAAGTTATTTCACTTTCGAAGTCGTTTAACACTGCAATATCATATGGTTGCAAGGTAATAACCGTCTCATTATGCTGGTTATGTTCAATTGTAATAGATTCAATTGTTTCCGCATAGCCATTCAGTTTTAATTGAAGATTGTAAGTGCCTTCAAAAACATTGGCATAGGTAAAAGTACCATTGGCATCTGTTGATCCAGAAACCGGTGTATCTTCCAATGCAACTGCGACATTTTCTAGCGGTATATTTGTTCGTTTATCTTTCACGAGTATCGTCAGTTCACCAGTTTGACCATTCGTTAAAATAAAATCTTGATTATGTTTATAACCGGAAACGAGATTAATAGTCTCCATATGCTGCTTTTTTCCATAGCTAGATACTTTTAATGTAAACGTACCTGGTAAATGCTTCATGGAAAATTTTCCATTTTCATCTGCCACAGTCGTTTTACCTGTTTCGATAATAGTAATTTTCCCTTCCAGTGGATTGCCATTTTCATCTTTGATTGTTCCAATTATTTCTCCCATTGATCCATAACTTTGAATCCCACTTAAGTGTGGTACATAAAGGGATCCCGATACGACTGGGATACTCGAAGTGCTATAGCTAGGCAAAGTAAATTCCGTTAAAATTTCACCAGTATATACATCTATTGCATATAAGTGGCCGCGCAATCCAGTTAAAAAGAGAATGCCATTTGCTGTAATAGACCCAGTATTATAGATTTGACCTACTACTTTGTTACTCCATAGTTCGACACCACTATTTTTATCGAAAGCGCGAACAAGTGGTTTTGCAAATGAACTGGCAATGATAATGTCTTCAAAAATGATTGGTGATGCCATTTGTGGGTCGCCAATATCGTTAATGTGCAGTTTAATGGATCCATTTCTACCATCAAAAACATATAAGGACCCACTGCCATTATCAAAGTTTGACGTAAATGTATAAACGTCACCTTCATAGTAAACAATCCGCGATGCGAAACCTTCTCTAGGTATTTGCTGCTTCCAAATTTCTTCTCCCGTTTCTAAATTTAAAGCACGTAATGTGCGGTTATCGTAGGAACCAACGTATAGGTAATTGTCACCAATGGCACTACTGGAAAAGGATGACGCACCTAATGGTTTTGACCAAATAGTTGTACCATTTTTCGCATCTAGAGCAAAAACTTTCGCATTATCATTCAGTCCAGAGCTAACATAAAGGATATCGTTATGATAAAGGGCAGACTCATATATTGCAGGCTGACCGATATTTTTCACCCATTTAGTTCTTCCAGTTTCTAAATCTAGTGCGTAAATATTGCCATCCATCCCACCTGATACATAAATTGTTCCATTTTCAATTGTCGGAGTCGAACGGTTAGATTGTCCAAATCGAACACTCCATTGTTCTTTCCCTGTTTGTGCATCGAGGGATACGACCCATCCCCGGTCAGTAGTTAGGATTACTTGATTATTAGCTACAGCTGGTGTTGAAAATAAAATTTCTCCTCTACCCGGTGAGTGATATTCCCATTGTAATTCTAATTGTTCGACATCAATAGCATGATAGGAGACTGCATTTCTTTGATAATTATTGTTGGCCGTCTTCCAATCTCTGTTACTATTAATATTTGAAGGGGAGACATCTATCGTAGTTGTCATATTTTCTGTCACATTTAACTGAATTGATTTTCCTTGAATTCCCTCCCCAGTTACTAACATTTCATATGTTCCTACTGGAATTTGTTTCAGTTCAAAATTACCGTGTTCATCTGTTCTTACCGCTTTTAACGGTGTGTTTTTTAAACGGATAAATGCATAAGGGACTGGCTTATTATCTCCTTGTAACTTAACATTTCCGTTAATGGTATAAACTTCAGCGTCTGTTAATTTCCAATCAACTTCTGTAATAGCATCTTTTTTTATGGTGATTTTCGTTTCTAATGTCTTATACCCAAAACTGGAAATTTTTACATTATGAATACCTTCGCGGATTTTCCATTCAAATTCTCCGTTGTCCTTTATTGAAAAAGTTAAACTTTGTCTAGGAATTTCCAATGTTGCTGGAATTGGTTGTCCACTTGTGTTAGTCACTTTCCCTTTTAAAGTACCAGCAAAAGCTGCCTCTGTAACCGCTTGATAAATGTTAATGATTCCGGAACCATATAGGTCATTTGGAACAGTACCCATAAATGGTTCTACACGGGCAGTGTTTTTTAACAAGTTTTTAATGTCATTAATTGATAAGTTAGGATTAGCACTTAGTAGTAGAGCAATTGCACCAGCTACATGTGGTGTTGCCATCGAAGTACCGCTAATTGTATTATATTTTCCTTTGCTTAATTGTGTCGGCCATGCGGAATAAATATAATGCCCTGGTGCACTAATATCTGGTTTTATATGACGAATTAATTCACCATTTTCATTTTCCCAGAAAACAGGTCCACGACTAGAAAAATAAGCAATTTGATCATATTCATCAGTTGCACCTACTGCAAATGAATCAATGAAGCTTCCAGGAGCTCCTATAGTTTGGGATCCAGGACCATCGTTTCCTGCTGCAAATAGTGGAAAGATACCAGCGGCAATCCAAGCTTGGACAGGCTCATAAAACTCTGTGTTATATGTGTTGGAATTCCCCCAAGAATTATTAACGACATGTGGTGCTTTTGTCGGGTCGCCACCTGGAGCCATAAACCATTCAAAGGCTGCATGAATGGCAGAAGTTGTCGTTGAGCCACCATCTGAGAATATTTTCGCCGCAATCCATTCTGCTTCTGGTGCGACACCAATTGGTTCACCTTTACCGCCACCAACCGCAGTACCAGCTACATGAGTTCCATGACCATTTCCATCTTGTGGCGATTGGTAACCATGTCCAGACAAATCAATCCAAGAATACTGATGGTTCCCATCACGGCCGCGGTAGTTATGTTTTAACGCTTCGTGGTTGCCATCAACACCAGTATCCATAATTCCAACGACAATACCTTCACCTCTAATTCCGTACTCACCCCAAACTTTTGTCGCTTGAATTTTTTCAAGGCCCCATTCAGGTAAGCGCGGTGGACTATTTTCCACTTTCACTTCTGGAAGAGTGAGTACTTTATCTAAAGTTACTGTTTCAACATCGTCTCGTTTTTTTAGTTCTTCTATCGTATCGATATCAACAGTTGCGAGAATCATGTTTGAGATCCAGTATGATTTTTTCACTTTTGCCTTTCCATTTTTCTCATGAGCTGATAGCACTTGTTTGATTGCTTTTTGCGATGCATTAGCTTTCGATTTTAAACGATCTTGCACTAATTTTATTCGATCTTCGCGCTTTTTCGCTTGTTTTGCCATTGAATAAAGAGAAGCGATGTTTTCATTATTTTTTAGCTTAATCAGGACATCTACTTGTTTTGATTTTTCCAGTTTTTTATAAATGTTTTTATCAATTTTTTCTGTGTTGTTTGCTTTTTGTTGTGGCTGTTCGCCATCTAAAATTTTTGGTGAGTAACCTAAACCTGTTAAAATGTTATAAAATTCTGCTTCGGGATCAGTTTTGTCAGCGACTGAGGAGTTATCTTTGTTTTTAAATTGTTGCTCGCGTTCTTTTTCACTTATTTCTTGTTGTTGGGGATCTGGAAGGTTGTTCTTTGCTGACTGGGCATGTCCGATTTCAGGAAGGAAGCTAGAGAAAAGAATGAGCAAAGTAAAAAAGTAGGCAAGTAGTTTTTTAGTTTTCTTTTTATGCAATGAATTGCACCTCCAAAATATTAATTATAGGATAAGGCATTATTTGTTGTTAGTTAAAAATCACCCCCAGTGGATAATTGCTTCCTTAGAAAACAGTTTCAATAAAGCAGTTATGCAAAGTTTGCGCTATGATAGATTCGGTTGTAAAAACCTATGTCTGAATTTGACTAAGGAATTTTCGGAGTTCACCTCCAATTGGAATTTCTTATGGTAAAGTTTCCCTCAATACCCATAATTTTGTAGTTCTAATTATCTATCAAAGCTATAATAATATTATTCTATCTTGTTGAAATTTATCCTCTTTTCAGATAAATTTCAGGAGGAAAGTCTGATAAAATAATGAATACTGGAATTATTAGGAGGAAAATTAGGAATTTAATCTTATGTAATTAATGACAATTTACACGGACAATTTATGAAGTTATAGATGATCATATTTTCATAGTACATAGTGGTATTTAACTGAAGTTTTATCGTGTAGTTATATTTATTCTCGAGAAAAAATCATGCTAATTATATATTTGCTATGAAAGAGACTAATCATCTAGTAGGTGCTAATAAAGGGATGAAGCATTTATTTTACTACAGCAATTCTACCTAGCAAAAATCAAAATTAAAAAACTGCCCTAAAGCAACCCATCCACTAATTGGTGGTCAGATGATAGTTCTTTTTTTAGGGCAGTTTATTATAATAAACAAAAATAACTGAAAAATTTAAACCAATTTCTCAAACGCTTCTGTCAAGACAGGAATAATTTGTTTTTTCCGGGAAACGACACCTTCTAGAAGTGCTCGGGAATCGGTAAGTTGCACTTTATAAGCCTTTTCAACGATAGTAGCTTCACGTCCATAAGATAATCCAATGGAATTACTGTTTAAAATATCAGTAATTACGAATAGGAATAAATCAAGGTTTTTTACTTTAATTGTTGTTTCGATTGCTTGTTGTAGTTCTTCTTGTCTAGCTAAAAGTTCATTCGGGTCAACCGTATTAACTTGAGCTACGACTACTTGATATTTCCCAATACCGAATTGTTTTGCATCTAAGTTAATTAGTTGTTCTGCCGTTTTATCTGTAGTATTGGCACCAGCTTTTAACATTGCCATACCGTATGATTGTAAGTCTACTTCTGCAATGGCAGCTAGTTCTTCCGCTGCTTTTTTATCTTCCGCAGTGCAAGTAGGGGATTTAAATAAAAGTGAATCAGAAATAATTGCTGATAATAAAAGTCCAGCTATTTCTTTACGAATGTTGACCCCATTTTCTTTATATAGTTTGTTAATAATTGTTGCAGTGCAGCCAACTGGTTCAGCACGGTAATAAAGTGGATCCGCTGTTTCAAAATTTGCAATGCGATGATGATCGATTACTTCTAAAATATGAGCTTGGTCAATATCATCTGCACTTTGTTGGCGTTCGTTATGATCCACTAAAATAACATTTTTTGCTTCCTTCGTTACTTTTTCAACGAAACGAGGAGCCTCTATATTGAAATAATTTAAGGCATACTCTGTTTCACCATTAATTTCACCTAAACGAACTGCCTCTGTATTTAAGCCTAATTCTTTTTTCAAGTCTGCATATGCGACACTTGAACAAATGGAATCAGTATCTGGATTTTTATGACCAAAAACTAAAATTTTCTCCATTTTTCAACAACTCCTATATTCACGATAATTTTTACATAACAATATGTTACTCTAAATGAGAAATTTTAACAATAATTTGAGTGACAAATAATCATTAATCTTTAGGGTCAGGCACCTATAAATCCGAATTATTCATAATATTTGTAATCGTTGGGGACAGGCACCATCTAGAATTTTTTTGTGCAAAGGTGTATTATATTTAATGGTGTGTGTAGAAGATTACAAATGGTACCATGAGTGCATATGGATAATAGTAATTGGGATCAATGAAAGTTGATATTTTTGTTACGTAAGTATTTGGAGGGACTAATGCAAAAATCAAAAACTAGCTTTTCATTATATTTTTTTGTAGGAATTATGTTATTTGCTTTATTTTTCGGGGCAGGGAACTTAATTTTTCCAGCCACTTTAGGACAATTAGCTGGAGAAAGCCTGCCAAAAGCACTCGGGGGCTTTTTAATAACAGGGGTCGGGTTACCATTTTTAGGTATTATGGCAATAGGTTTATCAGGTAGCAGTAATTTACAAGAGTTGGCGAGTAAAGTACACCCAATTTATGGGATACTATTTACCGCACTACTATACTTAACGATAGGACCATTTTTTGCATTGCCTAGAACTAGTGCGGTAGCATATGAAATTGGCATAGCCCCTTTTATTTCTGGGAGTTCTGCATTATTCATTTTTTCATTACTCTTTTTTAGTGCTACATTGTTGATTTCCTTAAATCCAGTAAAATTAGTTGATACTGTCGGGAAAAAACTTTCACCAATCATCATTATCTTAATTTTCGCTCTAATTATCATGGCAATTATTAATCCGATGGGGAAATTTCAAGAACCTGTTCAATCATATATGAATGGGGCATTTCTTTCTGGATTTTTGGAAGGTTATAATACGATGGATGCTTTAGCATCTCTCGTCTTTGGAATTATTGTTATCAATGCAATTCGTTCCAAAGAAATTACTTCTAAAAAAAATATTTTAACATTAACGGCCAAGGCTAGTGTCATTGCAGCCATTTTACTAGGGCTTATTTATGTTGGAATTTCTTATTTAGGAGCGATTAGTACGGAAAAGCTTGGAATACTTGATACTGGAGGACAAGTGTTAAGTGAAGTTTCAATTTTTTATTTTGGAAAATTAGGAACGTTGTTGTTATCTGTTACAATTATTTTAGCCTGTTTAACGACTAGTATCGGTCTTGTAAATGCATGTAGTGAATATTTTCATATGTTAATTCCGAAAATCAGCTATAAAAAATTCGCTATCCTTTTTTCGCTTATATCGTTTATTATCGCAAACTTTGGGTTAGCAAACATTGTGAAGTATTCAGTGCCAATTTTAATGTTCTTATATCCATTAGCAATTGTTCTCATTTTAATTACCTTTATCGCTCCGTTTATCAAAACTAAGAAACTGCTTTACATTTTAACAGCAACTGTAACATTTTTTATAAGTATTGTTGACGGTCTGAAGGAGCTATATCGTTCTTTAAGCATTGACTATTTTCGTCTATTAGAAAGAATCATCGATTTATATAGTAGGTATTTACCACTTTACGATAAAGGGTTAGGTTGGTTAATGCCAGTAAGTATTGTTGTCGTTGTTATCTTAATATACAATGTAATTGGAAAAAATGGGCGGGCATAATAAATATACCCGCTCCACTTGTTAATCATCCCAAACACTATCCATTAGTTGTTTTATTTGCTTACTTCTTGCCCGTGTTTCTGCTTCATCTGTTCTCCATTGTTCATCCATTAAAATTACCACGTCATCCACTTTTACATGGGGATGGACTTTACTTTTTTCAATATTGTACGTTTTTCCATCGATTTCGATGATAACCCAATCACCTTCAAAACGATCAACAATTCCTTTTTTCAAACCTACCACCATCTTTTGTTTTTATTCAAGTTACTATCTATGTTACGTAAAAAGGTTATTGAAGCGAGACTAAACTATAGTTCCTATTTCATTGTGGTGTAAATTGCGTAGTTGTGTGAACTTTTTTGCCCTTATAAGAAACGGTTATATCCCCTTTGACAGTGAAACCCTTTGCCGCACGTCCAATTTTAAATGGTAAAATAGCTTTTCCATTTGCGTCAGTTATACCAGTATAAGTGGTTTCTTTTGATTTATAGTGCAATAAAAGTGTGACATCCGCTCCAGATACAGGTTTTCCATTTGCATCTTTAGCAACAACGGTCACCGTAACTTGTTGGTTGGAAGTTGGGTTTGGAATATCAATACTAGCAGTAGCCTTCACTGTTCCAATAATATTTGTACTCGACTTCGGTTGTTCTTGTTTTGGTTTTTCTGATTCTTTTTGACTAGTATCCTTTTTCTCCGTTGTCGCTTTATACACCCAAGCATTTTTATTCACTTTCATTTCTTTACCGTTCGTTGTAAAAACTATCGTACCATCTGTATCATTACGATAAATTTTCGAGCCAGATTGGTGAAGTCTTTGTAAAACTTCCTCTGTAGGATGGCCGTAACTATTTTTACCAACTTGGATTACACTATATTTCGGGCTTACTTTTTGAAGAAATGCTTTACTTGTCGAGTTAGAACTACCATGATGCCCGACAAGTAGTACTGTTGATGCGAGAGTTGTTCCAGAGTTAATCATTTTTTGTTCTGCAGGAATACCAGCGTCACCAGTAAATAAAAATGAATGATTACCATATTGCATTCTAATGACTGCGCTCATTTCGTTCGCATCAGAATCTGTTCCGATTGGAGCAATCATCTTCAATTGTACATTTTTGTCCAAATCTAAATCCAATCCTGCTCTAGCTGTAGTCACCTTTAAACCTTTTTTCTGAATCGACAGTAATACCGATTCGAACGTTTGCGTATTGCGCTGAACTTTCGGCATGTAAATTTTGCCAATAGCAAAACTATCAATCACTGCGTCAATTCCGCCAATATGATCAGCATCAGGGTGAGTACCAACTAATATGTCTACTTTTTTTATTCCTAAGTGTTTTAAGTATGCGACGATATCATCTTCATCATCGTTGTTTCCGCCATCGATTACCATCACTTTTTTATTTGGAGTAACGACTACTTGTGCCGCTCCTTGTCCAACATTAACGAAATGAACGGATAAATTCCCACTTACCTTAGTTGTTTCTGCTTGTTTTTGCTGCTCAGATGTTGCTAATTGTTTATCAGGTTCTTCTTTCGTTTCCTTTTTCGGTTTGTCTTCTTGTTCCGTATTCGATTTCTTTTCTGAATCCGCTTTGTCATCTTTTATAACATTATTCTCATTTTCCTTCACTTTTTCGGAAGAAGTTTTCTCTTCTGATTTTATTTTCTCATCTTTAATAGCTGGTTCTGCAGTATGCTCATTTGTCTCTGGTAGTAAGCTTCCAGCAATTGCAAATAAAACAATCATTGCTACGACAAAAATGCTACTCGCTTTTCTTGATTTTAATTTAAGAAATTTAACATTCCCTTTAATAATTCCTATTCCACCAAATAATATTCCAAAAAATGCAACAAGGGCTAAAAGAGTTGCAAAATTTTCCATATGTCCACTCCTAAATATTTTAAAGTTGTCCATAACAGTTATCGTATTCGCTCTGTTCCAATTCTATTCTAACAAAAATAACTCGGAAAGCGGATAGGAATTATATTGAAATACTATACTGCTATTATATTAAGATTTAGAACTCGATATCCAATATTTGTTAAAATTTCTGCGTTGTAATTAGACAAAAAAAGGCAACAGCTAATCGTATCCATTTACTGTCACCTTAAAATAATGAACTGTTAACATATAAATCCAATTGCAAACAGCCTATTCTTCTTCATTTATTCTAATTTCAATGATCTCCTTATCCATTGAATACATTCTGTTTGAAACTTTATTTCTAATTAGACGAAAATATTCGTTCTCAGGAATTTCCAGCTTTATTCCATCATGAAAAATAAATTCATATTTGGATTCATCCCCGCTCATATCACGATAGTGTGTTATGGTTTCAACTTCATTCCATTTATAAGAATTTTGTTCATATGGAAATAATGTTCGGTAGGTGATACCTTCATCAGAAAATATTTTATACGCTTGAGCAGCAAAATAAAAAGAAGTGAAAGCAAAAACTAATCCGATAATACCGGTAATGATAGATGATTTTTTTATATCAGCAATGGCGATTATAAAAAGTGCAATAATAATTAATAAGCAACCTATTCCATATACGAGATAACTATCACCAGGCAAAAATATATGCCAAACATGTTCATTCGTATAAATAATGTTGGCAACTGTTGAAGGAATTATTATTAATAGAATAGGTGTACTTAGTAGTACACAAATCGCAAGAGCCAAAAATACATGTTTAGGCTCATAATTTCGATTCACAAATTTCCCTCCTTTTTAATACAGAAATTTCTTAATTTCTGATTTTAAGTAAAATTATTGTAACAAAAAAGAAATATACAAGCAACAATAATAGTACCATTATATTAATAAAGTATATTCGAATAATTTCTTGATTAATAGAAACCATCGTACTCTCAAACATTACACGAACAGCACTAGCACTCTAGTAGAGATGAAGTCATTAGGCAAAGAAAAAACACCCGAACGAAAAGGAGATTCGGATGTTTAGTCTAGGAAATCTGCACGTGAAAATTATTTAATTACTTTTAAATGTGTTTTCTTTTCTTTACCAAGTTCAGTATAAATAGCTGCTAACATCGTTACAAATGTAATAGTAAATAACAGAAAAGCGAATCCATACGAATCTGTTAAACTGACAACATAAAATGCAAATAAAAAGACGAGAGAAGTAATAGAATAAAAGTTCATCACAAATCCTCCTTTATTATAGAAAAACGTTCACAAATTTGATATTAATTTGTCCGAAATGTGAATACTATTTGACTATATTATGGAACTGTTCGGAGTAATTGTAAAGTTTTATGCACTTTGAAATAATAGGTAAAACGATAATACTGCAATAAAATAAGGCTGGATGAAAGTTTACTAACAGCCTTTATTCTTCCAACTTATTCTCGTTATCCGGTGGTGGCAATAAGTGGTAATACTTTAAAAATTCTTCTAAACTTTTGTCCTCAGCACCAATTTGTTCCATCTTTTTCAATGTTCTTTTTAAGATGTGAAGTGTTTTTTTCGTTATTATTGGACAGTCGGGATTCGTTTTCATCCACGAATATTGCTTTCCTGTATATAAACTGCTGCTCCCATGGCAAAAGGGACATTGATCTTCTTTCGATGATGTGGCACTATATTTAGAAACAATCTCTTTCTGGTATTGTCTATGGAACTTCCCACATTTTTCACATTTATATAACGTATTGAAATGATCGATTTCAATTTGATTTTTTTGGTACTTATTCATTAACATGGTGGTAATGGAAAAGGCTGTAATTATGGAAGATAAACCGATAAACCATAATATCATATTCCTTCACTCCTATACTTTGTAAATCCTTTATTTTCATTTTATCATAAGCAATAAACGAGCTACTCAATTAAAGTAAGATGGGACCAAATCATATTTGCTTCAACTTTACGAATAATCTCAACACACCGCTTCTCCATAACGGTGTCAAGTTCTCCGATAGTATGTCCAAGCACGAAATCAACAAATAGTAAGAACAACTATCAGTCTTTAGACCGAGGGTAAATCATACAATAGCTTATTTCAAAAGTTAGACTAACTAGCTATACTAAAAGTATCAATAATAGGGGAGAGAGCGGTATGGGGAATTTTACAAAACTATTGGGAGGTTTGCTCCCAGGATTGCAATCGAAAAAGCAACTATTTCAACAGGAAACAGTGGATATTGGTGGTAGTCTTAGTAGTTTGTCAATTGACACAACTAGTACAGATGTAGAGATTGTCATTGACAAATCAGAACAACAGGTGAATATTTTGTTAGAAACATATGAAGATGGTCCGGAGTTTTCCGTAAATTATGAGAATGAATGCTTACAAATAAGGGTAGATGAACCGATGTATCCCGTCTCAAGATATGCAACTTTATTAAAAATTACCGTTCCTATTAGTATAATAGAGTTGAAAATTAAAACGGTCTCAGGAGATGTGAGCTTTGGAAAAACTGTACTCAATACAATTTCCGTCAATACTGCTTCAGGTGATTTAGCCATGAATGAAATAAAGGGAGAAAATATTAAGATTACCTCCCAATCTGGTGATGTGAAAATAAAGGACCTTTATTGCACCGTTTGTTCTATTAGTACATCCTCGGGTGATATAGAATTAGAAGGTATTTTCGGAAACGGACAATTACAAACAGCTTCTGGTGATATATCCATTATGGAATATTATGGAGAACATTTGAAAATTAACGCAGTTTCTGGTGATATAGACCTCGAACTTATGAAAGTAACAAATGTAATGATTAATACTGCCTCAGGAGATGTTACTTTAGGAGAACTAGAAGGGGAGAGTATGAAAGTTTCTACTAAGTCGGCAGATATAAAAATATCCTCCATAGATTTTAACCTTAATTGTCAAACAGTTTCTGGTGATATATTTATTTCAGACCTAATGGAAAATCATTTATCCGTTCAATCTGTTAGTGGAGATATTGCAGTTTTCACAAATGATATGAAGAATTCAACTGTTCAACTAAATACGGTTTCTGGTGATTTACAAATACATATTCCAATGCAAATAGAACAGCAATCAGCTCGCCAGTTGGGTGGGATAATAGGAGAGGGTAAAAATATAATGGAAATGAAAACTGTTTCAGGGGATATTCAACTTAGTTAGAGAGAACATCAATAATAATTTTAGGATTTTTCACTAATAATACAAAATGAAGTTAGTTAATTTAAAACGATTGCTTTTTAAAATAAAAAAAATGGTAAAATATAACTGTAGCTGAGAAAGGAGTGTATGGATTGAAACAATTAAAATTAGGTACAAGCGATTTGCAAGTCTCTAATATATCGCTCGGATGTATGCGAATGGAGGCACTTTCTGTAAATGAAGCAGAAAAGGTAGTGAACTATGCTTTAGAACTAGGAATTAATTTCTTTGATCATGCAGACATATATGGTGCTGGAAAATCAGAGGAGATATTTGCAAAAACATTGGATGGGAAACCGTCTATTAGAGAAAAACTGTACATACAAACGAAAACCGGAATTCGAAAAGGATTTTATGATTTTTCCAAAGAACATATTTTACAATCTGTAGATGGCAGCTTACAACGGTTAAAGACAGATTATGTGGATGTGTTATTATTACACCGACCAGATACGTTAATGGAGCCTGAAGAAGTAGCAGAAGCTTTTGCAATTTTAAAAGAAAGTGGTAAAGTTCGCCATTTCGGTGTTAGTAACCATAATCCATATCAAATAGAATTGTTGAAAAAATATGTAAAAGAAGACTTGATTGTTAACCAATTGCAATTCAGTGTTATGCATACGGGAATGATTGATGCGGGGATTAATGTGAATACGAAGTTTGAAGGTGCAATCGATCGGGATGGTGGAATTCTCGATTATAGTCGCTTAAATAATATGACAATCCAAGCTTGGTCTCCGTTTCAACACGGATTTTTTGAAGGAGTGTTTGTAGACAACGACAAATTCCCAGAACTTAACGAGAAATTAGCAGAAATTGGGTCAAACTATGGTTTAACAAATACTGGCGTAGCTATTGCATGGATTTTACGCCATCCGGCAAATATTCAGCCGATAGTTGGTACGATGAATACTAGTCGCCTATCAGAAATTGCTAAAGCTTCCGAGGTGCGATTAACGAGAGAAGAATGGTATGAAATTTATCGGGCTGCTGGAAACCAATTGCCTTAAAGCTAAACATAAGACGAATAAAATATAAAGGGAAAGTTTTACTACCTTGGCATGTACAAGGTAGTTTTTTTATGGAGTTTAAGATTTCTAAATATTGGAGTCGGTACAGGTGCCTGATTCGGCGAAAAACTGTCAAATCGGTTATATAGAGATTGACACAAGTTAAAAATCGACAAAATTCTCTTTTCTATGTATGATTATTTAGGAATTGATCATTACTGAGTGCCAAGGAGGACTGTGGCAATGGAAGAAATATTAGCTTATCGTTTTGAAGAATACATAGATGCTCCAATTGATGTTGTTTTTCAATATGTGGATGAAGATGAGAAAATTAAACTTTGGAATACGATGTTTGTTGAGAATATTTATGAAACGGAGACTGGAAAGCAAGAGTCTTACATCGGTGTTAAATTTAAGAGTATCCAAAAAATTGAAAAAAAGACGATTACTATTGATTGTGAAATAATGGAGTATGAGCCTCCATATAAAGTAGTAATTCATTCTCATACAAAAGAAGGAATGAATATTACTAGATACACATTATTACGAGAGCATCATGGTACTAAAATAGTTGTTGAGGCGAGTATCGTTCCAAGTAATCTTTTTTATAAAATAATGACTAAAATGTTTCGTTGGGCAGGGAAAATTATGTTCGAAGAGCAATTTAAAAACATGAAAACTTATATTGAAACTGAAGTCACCGATTATTAAAAGATTACGATAAAATTCCATCAGCTATACCCCAAATGAAATGGCCAATAATGAACATATGTTGGGGTATAGCAAATACAGGAATCCATTTTTTAGTTCTATTACTCAAGTTAACTTCGACTACATTTTAGCCTTTGCAAAAGATAAAATTGCTTCGTTTAAATCTTCTATACTGGAGTAAATGCCTCCAGATTTTTTTATTTTACCGACAACATAAAGGTTTCGATAGACGAACTGATTTTCCGTGGCATCTTCTATTAATGCATTTATTTTCTGCTGATTCTCTCTCCCTTGCTGTCTCGTATCTGTAAAAAGACCGAAAACTTTTTTCTGTAAAGTAGTGGCAACACCTACTTCACAGGCAACACCTGAATCAATTTCTACTCCATCGATGACAGCGATAACGAAGTCGGAATCTTCCAAGTACGCATCATCCCCAGCCGCAATCATTTCACTGTTAGCATAGCCATTTTTATCATTAATAGCTAAATTTTCTTGGGGTACGTACAAATCTAACGGGATATTATTTTCATGAAAAACAGAACGTAACTTTTCGGCAATCAGTGCATTTAACATTCGATCTCCTAATCCAAATAAACCATTTGCTAAATAACCTTTCAATGGAAAACCTCCAATCGCAAAACTTCTTGAATAATTATGTTAATCGCTTCCTTAGCCCTAACAAAACATGCAAAAAGGGAGTCAATAACCTTAATTTGCCGTTAAAATTGTCAGCTAGAATGGCGCGGTAACAATATCGGTCTCTATTATAGTATATATTTTTACATTCGGAAATAAGAGAGTTATTGATTAATAATTATTTAATAGCTAGAATTCATTAACTGCTATTTTTGGATGCTAAGTTTTTTTCATTAGGCAAGAACAAAGAAATACCCGCCCCGATTAGTGGGAAGAATGACAGTATCGTAAAAACTGTAGCAACCCCAAAAATATCGGAAATGCCGCCCATTAATACAGAACCGACACCGCCAGCCCCAACACCTAAGCCAATTGTAAGACCAGAAGCGAGAGCAATATTTTTCGGCATCAGACGTTGCATATAGACAACACTCACTGAAAAGGAAGAAAGCACACTAAAACCGAATAGTAGCAAAATGACTGCTGCCCAAATTCCGTGAAAATGTGGTAATAGTAAGGCAAGTGGTGTTGCAATCAACATTGATGCAGCAAGCAAAGGTTTCATGCCTATTTTATCCGACAATACCCCGCCAAAAAAAGTTCCAATTGCCCCAGCACCAACAAAAATAAAGTTTAAAATTTCTGTTTGAGAGAGTGTTAAGTGTTCAAAGTAAAATGGTAAATAAATGACCACTCCTACTTGGCACCAAGAACGCAAAATAATAAAGAATACTAACAATACAACCCCGACAGTATGATTTTTTTCAGACACTTGAATCGTTTGTCTAGATAGTTGATAATCTTGCACTTTTGCATGAAGCCAAGATAAGAGGGGAGCGGTTAGAAATAGAGATAAAAATGCGATAGGTAACAGCCAAATTAGCCCACCAATACCTGTATGAATAAGCAAAAGAGGAATCATTAAAGGCCCGAAAGCTTGCCCGGCATTTCCGCCAACTTGAAAAATGGCTTGTCCTAATGCCTTCTTATTTCCTGCCGCAAAATGAGTTCCTTTCGATGCTTCTGGGTGAAACATGCCAGAGCCTAATCCAGAAATAGCAATAAAAAACAATAGCCAGTACAAATTAGGGGCGATACCTGTTAAGGCGAGCCCAGCAATTGATAAAAAAATCCCAAGTGAAAACATCCAAACACGTGGTTTGCGATCACTGAATATACCAAATATTGGCTGCATCACGGATGATGTTAAATAAGAAACAAGTACGATAAGTGATGCTTCTGTGTAGGATAAATCAAAAGCTTGCTTATACATAATGACAAGTGCTGGTACCATTCCAGTTGTAACTAAATCGTTTAAAAAGTGGGCACTGCTGAACGTGTATAAACCCCTTTTGAAAAATAAATTTTGACTAGAGGTAGGAGCAGACAAAGCGTGTTGTTTCATTTACAAAACCTGCTTTCTCAAAAAGGCTGTATGAAAAATTGGATACAACAATTATTTTACTTAAACGGTGAGTAAATGGAAAGGATAAATGATCCCTGTACTGTATAAAGAAAAAAAGCCGTCCTAATTGGACAACCTTTATATATGAAATCCGCCTATTTTAACGAAAAAATGCATAGGAAAAATATGGAAATAAAAGAGACTACCGCACAAAGCTATATTTTTTCTGAGCATCATTTGTAATGAATATTTCAAGCCGATAATGATCACCGTGGTCCATTTTTTTCTTTAACTTCGCGAAAACATTAGCACTTAACTCTATTTTAGGTAATAATTCCTTAGTAAGTTTTTCTGGGATGACAGTGATAATTTCATATTGTTCATTAAATACGACGAGATTTTCTTTATTTTCATTCGTACTCCAAATAAATAGGGAATCATTTGCTTGTAAATTTTCAATGAAGTCCTTCGTGTCTGGCGATTTTTCCACTTCCAAAGAAAAGGTGGATAAGATATATGGTTGCGACAAGTTCCAACCACAACTACTACAAATATAAGATAATCGTTTTTTATCGATGTAATTTTTCTTTTTGCACCGTTCACATAATTTGTACGTTTTTTTCATTTCTTCAGTAGCAGAAACTTCCGTGTAGCCGTTAGTGGATTGCTTCTTTTTTTTGACGCGTATAAAAAGGAAGAAAATTATGGCAACCACCATAATGGTAACGCTTACAATAATAAAATCATGCATTGTCATCACCACTTTCCGATAATTTTTTAATCTATATTTATCTTAAATTAAGAAAGTCAGTTAAAAATAAATAGGTAATCGCTTTCATAATTATTTTAGCATATTTTCATATTGATTTTGCAAGAGAATTTGTAGTATTATCAACAAAATGTTTATGCTATAATAAATAATCCTTAATATGAAATCATGAAAAATAGAAGGGATCACGCTAAGATGAATATTACTAGTTATTCAATTGAAAAGCTCGAAGACCCAACTGGAATTTTAGAAGGAAATCGTTATGAAATAATAACATACATGCAGGTGGATGAAGAAGATGAATTGTATTCTGAAAATGGCTTGTATGTAAAAATAATATTTGCCGCCATAGAAAATAACTCTCGAATTGCACAATACAATATTTATGAAGATGTTACCCATAAATATTTAGACTTTGAATTAGAAGAAGACGAATTATTGTATTTAGAACAATTTTGTAAAAAAGCAGTGATCGATTTAGGGGCGGAATGAACTAAAATAATAAAAGGGACTGGCTTTTCCATAACAGAATGACTGTGTGAAAAGTCCAGCCCTATGAATGTGTTGCCTGTAGGAATTGAAATGATCTTGTCTGTTATCGCTTTAGAATGTCCTCCGAAATAATCCCAAGTTCATGAAACTGTTCGCCAAAAATTTCTCCCATTTGTTGAAATTGCTCATCTTCATGATGCAAAAAATAAGGTAGAGCCTTATTAATTAATGTAACATAATTTTCTGGGTTGTTATAAATAGTATTCCATGCCCTGACAACTAATGTTAAGTCATTACTAAATAAAGCTGTTTCTATCTCTTCATCAGCGATAGGAATAGAATAAATGGCGGTTTCATCAAGAAACTCGGTTGAATAAAGATTTTCTATCCACTCGTCGTAGTCTGTGGCGAGTATTTGTATTTCATTTTTATCCGACATAAAAACGATCGAATGGTTGTCTTCGTGTAATCCAATATTTCCATTTACACAACTAGCAAAAATAATTAAATTATCTTTAATCTTTAGCTCCTCTAATGGTAAAAATCGAACAATCTCAATCGTGTTACTATTTGTCAGAAAATAAGGGTGATTGATTTTGCCTCCGTTTTGTTGGTGCATTAAGCTAATATAGCTTTTTGGAAAATGATTTAGCAAAGAAGGATTATCCGCAATTGGCGATATTCCACTATCTACAACATTATCCTCTTGCCACCCAAAATCATTTTGATAAAATTGCGTCATGTGGAAATGACGGGCAATAATAGTCCATTCTGTCAACGGTTGGTCAAACAGAACACTTAAGCTATAATCGTCATCCACAATGTCAGCTTCTTCATAAAGCCACCACATATTGCGTTCAAGTGGCAAATCGGAAGTAATTTCTTTTATATGGGAGAACTCTAGGACGATAACATTTCCGCTCGCAAAACTTCCATCCCCATTTAAAGTAAGCCGGAAATAGTCTTTTTCTTGGTGAATTGCTTTTATGCTCGCATCATGCAATCCGGCTTCTGTAATCTCTATTAACGCTTCTGGTAACGAGTCTTTTATGTTTAAATAGTAGGTTCTAGCTTTATCTGATATATTTTCAACTTCCTTTTGTTTTTCATGAAGCCAGTTCAATAAATCTTCACTTACTTTTTTAGGTAAGGTATGTTTGTTAATCGTACCATTTAAAATATATGGGTGGAATTTTTCAGGTAATAATTGCAACAGTTGATCTTTCATATTTGCTAGATCATTTTCTAAATAAGTATCGATATTTTCCCCTTCCTCTGCAAAGCTATCAATAAAATCTTGCCACTCTTCTTCTGACTCCGGAATGACTAATAAATGGGCATTTTGCATCTGTTCGTACCACTGTTTTGTAAAAAATTTCATAAAAATACTCCTCCCCTAATGGAAAAACAAGAACTTTTGCTTAAAATAATTGTTTTTCCAGTTCTTTATATACGGTTAAAGCGTCTAAAATATGGAACGGTTCAGTCTGACTATCGCCTTTAGCACCTGTTGTAATTAAAATGTATTGTTCGTCATGAATGACTGCCAAGCTCGCTAAACATAAGCCTGCACTGTACGTAAAACCAGTTTTTCCACCAAGCAACTCCCCGTTGTTGAATGAAGGATTATCCATTTTGCTAAACATTGTACTGTAAAAGGTAATACCATCCGCGTGCATGTTTGTCGGTTTTGTAGAATGACGGCTGCTTGTAAAAATATGGAAAAATATATCATTTTTTAATGCGTACTGTAAAAGAGTTGCGATATCTTGTGTAGTAGAATAATGATTATCATGATGTAATCCAGTAACATTAGTAAAATGTGTATGCTTCAATCCGAGTTGTTTCGCCTTTTCATTCATTAATGTAACAAATTGTGCTTCAGATCCTGCAATGTACTCCGCAATTCCTACCGAGGCTTCCGCACCAGAAGGTAACAAAATCCCGTATAATAAATCTAATGCCCTCACTTTTTCATTTGGTAAAAATCCAGCTAATGCTGCATCGGCCTCATATAAATAATGGAACATTTTTTCCGAAAGCGGGACGAATGTTTCCAAATCGGAAAGCTGTTCAATAGCAACAATGGCAGTCATTATTTTCGTAAGTGAAGCTGGATACATTAGCTCGCTGCTATTTTGATCGAGTAAAACTTGTCCATCACTTAATCGGATGAGATAGGCATTTTTACTATACAATTTGGAAAATTGAAGCTGATTTTGCCCCATTATGTTTTGCTGGGCCTTTTCACTATGTAAAAAGGGAGTTTTCGCGTCTGATTGATTTTGTTTTTGTGGATTTGTCATAACAAACTTGTCCATTCCTTTTTGGTAATCTTGGAAAAAAATGAAGATTATACCGAAAATAATAAACGTAATAACCATTAGTAATGTCTTTTTATGTTTCACCAAATTTCTCCTCCTCACAATCCTATTTAACCATAATACCTATATTTTGAAAAATTAATACGTGATATATATAGTAAAAGTACATATAATAATTAATTAGCTCCTGATAAATGAAATTTAGTGTTTTGCAAGGTTATTACTTGCAGAGAGGAATTGATTATCCGTATTATATTATTAAGCAAGACTAATAACTTGAATAATTTCAGGTAACTTTTTCGTTAATAAGGGGAGGAATTGATAATTGGTTGTAAAAAATAATATAAATGTAGAGGGCATTGATTTTGGTTGGGATATTGAAAAAGGAGCACTATATTTTGAATCAGATGATGTAGTTCTTTTTTGGATATCCAACGTAATGAAAGTCTTTTTCGATACAATTGAAGAAATTTCTGGAGAAGATGCCTCCAATATCGTTTTTGAGACAACTGGTTTTCGTCAAGGACTAATCGTTGGTGAATTCTTTGAAAAAATAAAAGGGTTGGAAATAGCGGAAGCAACAAAGTATATTACAAAAATTTACGCTGTAGCAGGATGGGGTAAGATTACTGTCAAAGATTTAAATTTTGACACGAAAAAAGTGACCATTATTTTAAAAGACACGTGGGAATATAAAATTAATGTTGCCCAAGGGAAAAAACAACGGACCAACTTTTTACCAGCCCATTTTGCGGGATTATTTACAAAATTATTTGGAACAAATATATGGTACAAAACGATACAGCAACAATTAGCTGGAAATGAATATAGTATTATTGAGTATTTTCCATCAGATGTGACAGTTAGTCATAATATCCATGAATTAGCACGGAAAAAAGAATCGGAAATTATTAGCAGACTCGAAACATTAGTAGCAGAAAAAACGTTTGAACTAAAAGAGTTAGTAAAAAAACTATCATCCCCAGTTATTCCAGTGTTAGATGGAATTGTCGTTGTTCCTTTAATTGGTAAGTATGATAAAGAACGCTCGGAAGAACTATTATATAAAACATTAAACGAAATACCAACTTATCAAGCAGATTATTTGATTTTAGATTTAACCGGTATAGATAAAGATATTGATGAACATACCGCGATTTTTATTGATCGGATAGTATCAGCATCAGCACTTATCGGAACAAAAACGGTATTAGTTGGTATTTCTGCAGAGTTAAGCATGAAAATTTCCCGTTCGAAAATTGACTTATCCCATTTTGATTGTTTTCAAACACTGCAGCATGGCATTTATTATGCTTTAGCACAGCAAGGAAGAGAAATAGTTTAATATGATTGTAGGCAAGCACTTCTATAGAGTATGAGCTATAGTGGTGCTTTTTTTTTGTTGTTACTGTTGGTGGTAGCTTGTTCTTAGGTGGTAGCACATCATATGGTGACTCAGTTGGTTCGGGTGGTAATGGTAAATATAGCAAACATAGTGATGGAGGCTATTAAGCAATTCGGTTTCCTAATCTGTCATGCAAATTGGCTGTCATTGGAAAAAATTACCTTTCCTTTTTTGTAAAAATATAGTATTATGGCCTTTATGTGATAAAACAAACTTAATAATTTTCGGCAAACTGTTTGAAAAAATAGGACGCAAAGCTATAGGGGCTAAATCTGTTCGGATATGCCAGCCAGTTGCACTCTAATTAGTAAAATGGATGAGTTATTATCAACGGCGAGTGGGTTTATTTCGTCGTTTTTTTTTTTTTTTTTGAAATTTGCCTTCTTATTTGATTCACATTTTTTACCATTAAACTAAGAATGGATGGAAACGATAAATATAGTAGAATCCTTTAGCGAAAGTCCTTGTAAGGTTTCTTTCACATCTAAGAATAAACATCATTAGGAGGTATAAGCCATGAATTGGTTGAAAAGTTTGAGAAAAGCAAGTTTAAGGAGAAAACTAACCATTGCTTTTTTAGCGGTATTAATCATTCCAAGTATCCTTATAGGATATTTGTCATTTCAAACCGCAAAAAAAGAGATAAGAAGTATGTTAATGGGAACAGCGGAAGAAAATATCATATTAGTTGAATATTTTCTAGATAGAACCATTCAACCACGTATGGCTGATGCTGATTATTTTGCAAAGCATTTTACAAAGAGCAGTTTGGCTGCCGAAAATAAAGCAGACATTTTGAAACAACTTAATCAATATACAGCGTTACATGGAGATGTAGTAGAAATATTTGTCGGAACTAGTGAAGGAAAAATGATTGCTGATACAGATTATGATTCTTCATATGATCCACGTAATCGCCCATGGTATTTAGAAGCAAGTCAAAATAAGGAAACTATTATAACAGAACCATATATTTCTGCATCGACAAACGAAGTCTTAGTTACAGTCGCAAAACAATTAGAAGATGGCTCTGGTGTTATTGGAATTGATATTCAATTAAGTGGAATTCAAAATTTAATAAACCAAGGGAAAATTGGCAAAAAAGGGTATGCATTTTTGGTGGATCGGAACAAAAAGTTTATTGCCCATCCTACTTTTGACGCAGGTTCAGATGCGCAAGATAACTTCTATAATAAATTATATGAAAGTGACAATGGCGACTTTTCCTATGTTTTAGATGGCATTGATAAAGAAATGCTCTTTACTACGAATTTATTAACAGGTTGGAAAATAGCAGGAACGATGGATTTATCAGAAGTAGACAGTGCGGCTAGACAAATGCTAATTAATACTGCAGTTATATTAGCAATTTCGATTATTACTGGCTTAATTATTGTTATCTTCATTATCCGTTCCATTATTAAGCCTATTAATCTTCTAAAACAGCGTGCAAAAGCAATTAGTGAGGGAGACTTAACCGCGACGATAAATATAAAAACAAAAGATGAAATAGGTGAACTAGCGATTTCCTTCAATGAAATGACCGAATCATTAAAACGTGTGGTCACCCAAACAACGACAAATGCCGATCACGTTGCTGCATCAGCAGAACAACTAATGGCAAGCTCAGAACAGACGACGAAGGCAACAGAACAAGTTGCGGCAGCTATTGAACAAATCGCTGAAGGGGCGGAAACACAAACAAATGGTGTGCAAAATACTGCGAAATCGTTAGAAGAAATTGCCAAAGGTATGGAAACTATTGCTCAACATTCGATTACAGTGAGTGACTTAACGAGAGATACGAATAAATCTGCTGATGCCGGATTGTTAAAGGTGGAAAGAACTGTAAAACAAATGAATTCCATATTTGACTCAGTAGGAAAATCCAATGAGACCATTTTAACACTTAATGAGCGTTCCAAAGAAATTGGTGTTATTTTAGAAGTTATTTCAGGCATATCAGACCAAACTAATCTATTAGCACTAAACGCAGCGATAGAAGCAGCGAGGGCTGGTGAACATGGAAAAGGATTTGCGGTAGTAGCTGATGAAGTTCGGAAACTGGCAGAACAATCTCAACAAGCAGCGAAACAAGTCGCAGAATTAATAAAGGAAACGCAAAATGATGCAACAGCATCAGTGGAAATGATGAAAAATGTGACAAGTGATGTGGAACAAGGGTTAACAATTACGAATGAAACGATGATTACTTTCAGCGAAATTGTAGAGAAAATGCAAAATATAGCACCACAAATTGAAGATATATCTGCCATTGCGCAACAAGTTTCTGCAGGTGTACAAGAAATCACGTCTGCAACTAATGAACTGGCTAATGTGGCAGAAGAAAATGCTGCAACAAGTGAAGAAGTTGCCGCATCTAGTGAAGAACAACTTGCATCGATGGAAGAAATTCGTGCTTCCTCGAAAAACTTAGCTGAAATGGCGGAAGAATTAAAAGAGCTAGTCAAAATCTTTACTGTATAATTTTAAATGTTCATTAATGAACAAGAAAAAATGGAACCAGCTGCAATAGGAGCGGCTGGTTTATCGCCAAATAATAAGAGGATGAGTCACTATCATTACTCAGAGAAGACTGATATAAGGGAATGATAAGATATGGGAGATATCATCATTGAGATGATCAAACAACAAAAATTCACCAATGTTTTTCAACCAGTTTTTCAAGTAAATGTTCATTTAAAGAAAATAATGGGTTATGAGAGTTTAATTCGCACCCCATATTTTAAAAACTTGGATACTTTATTTAATTTGGCACATATTTCTAATCATGTATTTGAACTTGATACTGCATCGATTAAAAATTCTCTACGTATTTTCAATCAATTTTTTACAAATAATGACCAGCCATATATATTAATTAACATTTTTCCTTCGACAATCGTTAATCCATGCTTTTTATCCTTTTTGGAAAAAATGGAGAAGGTTTATCCAGAGATTACGAAGAAACTCGTTTTTGAAATAAATGAAGCAGAAAATACGGAAGATATAGCATTATTGAAAAATACGACCGAGTATTTACAGAAACGTGGCTATTTAATAGCGTTGGATGATATCGGAAAGGGCTATTCTTCCTTAAAAATGGTCGTTGAAATAGAACCAGATATTATGAAAATAGATAAGTTTTTTGCCAATGGTTTGCATAAAGAACGCAATAAACAAAAACTATTAGAAGCAATTGTTCAATATGTAGACAACCAAAAGAAGATAATACTAGAAGGAATTGAATATGAAGAAGATTTACAAGTAGCGAATGAAATAGGGATTGATTTAGTTCAAGGATTTTTACTAGGAAAACCGAAACCTTTATTAGAAGAAGAGAAGCAACGGATTCTCTTAATGAAATAGAACGATGGCTGTCCGAAAAAAAGCCACGTTTCCCAAACAAAACAAGTATGCATTACTTAACATTTGGAAACCTAGTTTATCGGATAGCCATCTTTTTATTTAACAGTTATTCAATTTCTTCTACAATCGAATATTTTTTCCTATGAGACAGAGGGAGATATTTTATGAATAATAAACCACTTGCTAATAATAACATGCCGAACATAAATGTTTTAATGTCTGCTGTGCCAGCAAAAATTACCCATATGGAATAAATGGTGGCGATAGTTGCAATTATTCCGTCTGTAATTTGTTGCTTTTTAAAGACATATGTGTCACCTGTAAAGACTAGTTTTAGTTGGAAAATAGAGGCAATGAAATAAGGAATTAAATATGACAAGGTAGCTATATAAATGACAAAATCAAATGCTTGTGAAATAGAATTGGAAATGGTTGACAAAATAAACAACTGGCCAATTCCATTAGTAATGATCATAGAAAAAATGGGTATCCCTTGCTTATTTTCTTTTTGAAAAGCTGGAATAAAAATCCCTTGTTTTGCTGCTTGATACGGAACTTCTGCACTAAGCATTACCCAGCCAATCGCCGACCCTACTAAACTAATTAAGCCGAGCCCTGCTAACAATTTTCCACCAATTGGTCCTAGCACCGTTTCAATTGCATCAATTAATGGTTTATCTGATTGAATTAATTGTGTTTGGGTTAACATCCCCATAACGAGTGTGCTTATCGCAATATATAAAATTAAAGCGATTAATAATCCGAAAATGGTTGCCCGTTTCACATCTTGCTGTTTTTTTGCACGTGAAGCGAAAACGACAGCAGACTCCATTCCGATAAATGCCCAAAGTGTCGTAAGCGCAGCGCGATTAATTTGCCCGAATAAACTTAACGATTCTCCGCTTGCACCTATTCTCGGCTCGTTGAATGGGAGGATATTCGCTTTTTGAAAGGCAAAAATTCCGATGATGATAAAAACAACAAAGCCAACCACTTTTGCAACAGTGGCAGCTAAATTTAACTTGCCAGCTTGATCCACTCCATGTAAAAGTATCCAATGAATTCCCCATAATAATAGGCTGGAAATAAGAAATGTTAAACCATTGCCAACTTTTATTGTTAAGGTTCCAATCGTGAACCATTCTGTTTGATTTGTTAAAATGGGAAAGAATGTTGATAAATAACTTGTAAAAGTAGTAATGATCGCGATATTGCCAGCTAAATTCCCAATCCAATAACCCCATGATGCCATGAAGCCTGTTATAACAGAGGCATTCGTATTAGGTGGGAATAGTTCTTTTGCGTATATTTGCGGTCCACCTGTTAAATGCGGTTTCCGAATCGCTAAATTTCCGAACACTAAAGCAGTCATTAACACTCCAAAGCCAGTAAGAATCCAAGCACCTATAACACCCGCTGGACTGGCAGCTTCTGCTAAAGAACGTGGTAACATGAAAATACCCGAACCAACCATATTCCCAACAACTAATGAGGTTAGTACCCATAAACCTAATTTATGATTTTTTGTCAAAGAAAGTCCTCCTTAAAATCCAAAAAAACAAAAAAGAATAAATGGATTTTCCATTTATTTGTATAATAAATATGACTCATATCTATATAGAAGTTTTCTAACTGGCAAACATTGTTATTCTAATGAAGTAAAATAAACCATAATAATTGTAACAAACATTATTAGATTAAGATTAATGAGAGAGAAAGTCAATGGTAAAATTATATCAATATAATGTTTGATGAGGAAAATAGCAAAGGGTGAAAATCATGCAAACAGTGGAGACTAACTCCTTTCGAACAGAAGTGGAAAGCATCCATTAGAGTTGAAGATAATGGAAACGGTGGAGTTTTTTTCTCCACCGTTAATAAAAGTAGGATAATCTTGTTTCTTTAAACAAATACATTTAATTCTTCTAAAAGTTCGCCAATTGGTTTGTTATGAATGACTTCGTCGGCATAGTAATCGAAGTCAGTCGGCTCCATATTAACGATGACGAGTTTTGCCCCGTTTTGTTTCGCGATTAATGGAAATTGATTTGCTGGTGTTACTGTTAAGGAGGAGCCGAGAACAAGAAATAAATCCGCTTTATTAGTTTCTTCTAATGCTAATTGAAAGGCAAGCTCTGGAAGTAATTCACCAAATAATACAATGGAAGGTCGTAATACTCCGCCACATTCACAATAGTATGATTGATTTACATATTCTTCACTACTGTATTCCTTTCCACATTGTTGGCAATGTAATTTTTGTAAAGTACCGTGAAGTTCTGCCACCTTTTTACTACCAGCATTTTGATGGAAGCCATCCACGTTTTGAGTGATTATCGATTTTAAAATCCCCCGTTTTTCCCAATCCGCTAAAATATAGTGGCCTTTATGGGGTTTGTATTCCTTCACACCGAGTACTCTTTCTCGATAAAATTCTATAAATTCTTGGACGTTTTCATTTAATGCAGCCGTAGAAGCAATTTTACTAGGGTCTTTTTTCTTCCACAATCCTTTGTTAGAACGGAAGTCTGGCAAGCCACTTTCTGTAGACATTCCAGCACCAGTGAAGACGACGGTGTACTTCGATTCAAGTAACCAATCCTTTAACAATTAAATCCCCTCCATACTTGATTACCTTAGTTTATCTTTATTATTATTGTATCAAAGAAATTTGAAAAAGCATTTATATGTGTAGAGCGAATGTGCAAATATTAACAAATGTATTTGAAATTGATAGAAATTTTTAATATGATTATAACAATAGGATTTTTGTGACATTAGCGAGATGAATTTGTTAAATGAAAACGAGTTGGCTGGAAAAATGGCTAAGTTAAAGGTTAGTGTTGATTTTTTACGGTACGTACGAACTAGAGTAAGAACTAGGAGAAAATAGAGCGAAGAATAAGTGAAATAAGACTCTGTCGGAAGCTTTTCTTATGAAAAATTAAGTAACGGATATCAACATTTATGTTTAACAAAGCCGAAAAATATAGGAGGTTCGTACTGTGGCAGTCGCTATTATTACTTTAGTTATACTTATATTGTTAAATGCATTTTTTGCTGCATCAGAGATAGCACTTGTTGGATTGAATGATAATAAAATTAAAAAAATGGCAGATAATGGTGATAAAAAAGCAAAGCAGCTATACAATTTAATTTCGAAACCAAGTAGATTTTTAAGTACGATCCAAATTGGCATTACGCTAGCGGGGTTTTTAGCAAGTGCGTTTGCCGCAGATTTTTTTGCAGGTCCGTTAGCAAACTTTCTCCATAATATTGGTGTTCCATTAGCTATTAATGTATTAAATACTCTCTCTCTTATAACCGTAACATTGCTTCTATCTTATTTTACTTTAGTGTTTGGGGAACTAGTGCCGAAACAATTAGCCTTGCATAGAACGGAACAAATCGCCAATATTGCAGCTACCCCACTTACCTTGTTGTTTAAAATTTTTTATCCAGTAGTTAAATTTTTAACATTTTCTACCAATATGACCGTCCGTCTTTTTGGAGTTGATCCAAACGCCCAAAGTGAAGAAGCGACAGAGGAAGAAATTCGAATTTTAGTCGATGTCGGTGGAGAACGGGGGACGATTCAAGTATCGGAAAAACTAATGATCAACAATATTTTTGAGTTTAATGATAAAACTGCTTCAGATATATCCACACACCGGACGGAAATGTCTGTCATTCCAATTGATGCGAGTTTAGCAGATGTAGTTAGATTTGTTAATATTGATTTATTTACTCGTTATCCAGTATTTAAAGGCGATATTGATAATATTGTGGGAATTTTACATGTGAAAGATTTGTTAAAATTTCTAGATAGCGATACGAAAGAACCGTTTGATTTAAGAAAATTAATTAGAAAGCCATATTTTGTACTTGAAGCAAAAAAATTAGATGTATTATTTACAGAAATGCAACAAAATAATGTACATATCGCCATAGTGGTGGATGAGTATGGTGGAACAGAAGGGTTAGTGACCATTGAAGATGTCATTGAGGAAATCGTTGGTGAAATAACGAGTGAACTTGCTGGACCAGAGGAAGAAGAAATTAAGGAGATAGCGCCAAATCAATATATAGTCGATGGAATTAGCCATCTATATAAGTTAGAAGACTTTTTACATGTTCAGTTGCCTTCGGATGATTTTGACACATTGAACGGATTCTTGATTAATCAGTTAGGATATATTCCATCAAGCAATGAGCGACCAGTAGTTAATTATAAAAATTTACAGTTTGAAGTAATGGAAGTCGATGAAAACCGAATTGAAAAAGTCCTCGTAACGGTTATAGATAATGAAAAAAAAGCTAGTAATGAGGAGTAGAAGAAGGAAAGGAATCGATAGGAAATTAATATTTAGGCTATGTTATTGGATTATGATTTTTAGGCAGTTGTTGATTGTAGTGTAAGGCGGCGACTCCGGCGGGAACAGCATTAGCAAGAAATAACGAGACGGCGTAGCGTTGAAGCGGCTGAGGCCGTGCCCGCGGAAAGCGTCCGCTTAAAACGGAAATCAACACTTATCTTTTACATAGCCATATTTTGGCTGTTCCAAAAGTTAATTGGGACAGCCTATTTTTTTGTCTTTTTAAAAAAAGCATAGTTTTAATTTCTGTTGTTCTTTTTGAAACATTTCCGTGAATCGTATCGTCTTACTCATGAATCTTCCAAATGGATGGAACATTTCCGTTAGAAAATTGGAGATAAGCATGAAAGGGGGTAGTGGGTTGCCATTCTCTGATGTAATTAATCCAACAATAGCTAATGTTGAACAAGATATTTTGCAAATGGAAAAAATGGAAGCAATTGAAATGATTATGGATTTATACGGGGATGAAGTAAAGCGATTTGTTTTTACGTATGTAAAAAATATTGCTGATACGGAAGATGTCACCCAAGAAGTTTTAATTTTAGTTTATGAAAAGCTTCATACATTTAAAGGCAATTCAAAATTACGTAGTTGGCTTTTTGCGATTGCTGCTAACAAATGTAAAGATTATTTACGAAGTTGGCAAGGGAGAAACAAAAAGTTAACAGAAAAAATAAAAAACGCCTTTTCCTATCATGATAAATCAATGGAAACTCCAGAATCAGTGACATTGCGACATCAAGAAAATCAACAAGTATTTCAGAAAGTTTTACAACTGCCAGTAAAATATCGGGAAATTATTATTTTATATTATTTCCACGATTTAACGTTACTGGAGATTAGCAACTCGTTACAAATAAAACCAGGAACGGTACGAACGAGATTAGCACGTGGTCGGGAAAAGTTAAAGCAATGGTTAGCTGAAATTGAAGCAAGAGATGGATAAGAATTTGCTCACGATGAAAATAAGCAAGAAATTTTTATGAGGTAACCTTTCAAAAAAGTAAATGAAATCGAGTAACAATATTTGAAGTTTGTCCTGTTATCAATTGTAAAAGATGGAACGAATTGTCATATGATTCATTTGCATTAACAAAGGAGGGAGAAATTTGGAAAATCGATTGCAACAAACAAAAATGGATTATAAACAACAACCCGTTTTACATTTTTCTAGTCGCGAAAAGCAAAAGGTGTTAAGGAAAATTGAATATAACGACACAAGTGTGCGGAAAAAACATCTATTGCCAAGAGTAATGACAGTATCACTCATGTTCGTAATTACAATAATTGGGTTTACTTATTTAAATGAAAACTATTGGCATATGGCAATATTTAACCAAGGCAACAATGGAACATTGCCCCATGTGATAGATAAGAAAACTGAAAAGGAAAATTATTTTACCGTTATTCAAGAAAGTGAGGGTGAGTTTGTTACATTTGATCATGCAAATGTAAAATTTGGAGATAAAATTGGCGATTTTACTGTTACTAATACTCAAAAAGTTGGTCAACAAACAGTGATACAATTAGAAGGATTTGCTTCAATCCGTGGTGATTTATTTACCGATTATCAAAAGGTTTGGTATAAGCCTGCATCAATAGGTACGTTACCTATTGCGGAAGCAGATTTTGGGCGACCAATATTTTTTCAATTCGATGAAAGGTCAGTAAAGTCGTTGGCAAACAGTTTGCATTTCCAACTACTAGATATGAATAATGAACGTAGTGATGGAAATGTCAACACGGAATCATTTAAGGATTACTCGATTCGAATTAATAAAATTCAATATAAAATCTCAGAAAAAGGCTCAGAAATACAGTTTAGTATTTTAGATAAATTGGTAATCAATGATACGATTGAATTATCAGGACGATTACAATCCGTGTATAAAGAATATGCTAATACGTTGGATGAAACATTGTTAGCTGGTCTGCAGCCGTTTGAAGTATTTCAACTTTACATGCATAATATTTCTATAGGGGATCTGGAAACAGAATATGGCCTTTTATACAAAGAACATTACCCAGATAAAGAAACATATTTTTCCGATCCTCAGTGGAAACCGACAGAAACGATGATTGAAAATGGCCGACAGCTTTATCTCGAAATGAAAGAATTGGATCATTTTGTTATTCAACAGCTCGACGATGATGAAGTAGTAATATATTTTACAATGAATGGGGAAGAACGGCATTTTCGATTACTAAAAGATCAAACAACCGGAGTTTGGAAAATTCCGCTAGTCCCAATGCAATAGTAGCTGGCCGTCTATACCAAATCAAAAAGTCTTTAAAGGGTGCTTAGCCTGGATATCCAGGTTATAGCCCCTTTTTACTTGTAAGCAATAGCCATTTTAATAGTTTACACCTCGGTAACGGAAGCGTTGAAAAAGATAATTCGGATGAGGTAGAGCTAAATAGTCTTTATGAAATTATGGAGTTGACGAACAAGTTGTTAAGTGGAAACTTCTCTGAATATGGAATTCCCTAAAAAATTCATTCTATTTAGGAAGTGATAGTTTTTTCCGAATTGTACTTTCTAAGCCAGCATCTGCTGAAATATATAAAAAGTCTCCAGCTTGTATGATCGTATCACCATGAGGCGCGATTTCTTGCTCACCTTTCCTAACTAGAACTAATAAGGAATTGTTTGGCCAAGAAATATCTTTCACTTTCTTACCAACTAATGTCGAATTGGTCACTTTCACAGGATAGACAAAGGTTGTTAAATAGCTGCTCTTCTTATGTGTTGTTCTTCCTAAAAGGTTGTCTAATAATCCATCATATACCGGGATGGCTCCCATAAAATCAGCGGTAATGTAGGCGACAAGTGAAACGATGGCAATTGGCATTAATACATCTAAACTCCCTACCATTTCTGACACTAAAATAATACCGGTTAATGGTGCTTTACAAATGGCAGTGAAGTAACCAGCCATTGCATAGACGATAAAACAATTGACTAAATTAGAGTCAACTCTTAAGTAAGTAGTTAAAAAATTACCATAGATAGATCCTATACAAGCACCGAGAGTTAATAATGGTAAAAATATTCCACCAGGCAAGCCACTCCCATAAGAAATCATCGAAAAGCTAAAGCGAATGAGAAAAATAATGACTAACCACTGTAAGAGAAGCTGACTATTATTTAATATCGAAATAACTTCCGCTCCACCACCGAGTAAATCGGGGGAGAAAAAACCAAGGGGAATAACAAGTAGCAACGGAATCATTCCATATAAATGGCTTGGTAAAAATTGAATTTTCGCATACCATTTTGGCAATTGAAAAAGTATTTTTTGATAAAGTACACCAAAAACAGCAAGAATTACTCCTAAAATAATTAGCCATAAATAATTATTTAATGGGAACTTAGGTATATTCCCCAAATATAAGACAGGCGTCATACCAAAAATATTTAAGGAAACAAAATTTGACGTAATCGATGCAACAAAACAAGTTACTAATAAAGTGGAACTAAAATGATGATGAATTTCTTCTAAACCGAACAGTAGTCCGGCAACAGGGGCATTAAAGGCAGCAGATAAACCAGCGCCAGCACCACTTGTAATTAATATTTTTTCATCTGTAGAATCACCACCAGTACCTTGATTGACCGCTTGACCAACAGTAGCACCTAGTTGAATAGAAGGTCCTTCTCTGCCAAGAAAGGCCCCAGAACCAATAGATAAAACCCCACCTATAAATTTTCTCCACAACACGGACCACCAATGAAGCTCCATATCTCCTTGAATTTGTCCTTTTACTTGCGGAATCCCACTGCCTTTAATATTTTTTTCTCCATTGATAAGCCAACCTATAAATAAAGAACCAACAATGGTAAAAATTATCGCATACAGTAAGAAGACTGGATGTTCTTGTGTAAATGTGTAAAACAACTTCATTCCCGTTAACATTTTTTGGATGAGGAGCCGAAAAAGACTGACAACAAGTCCAGCAACGATTCCAACGAGTATTCCTTTGATTATGAAACTAATTCGTCGTCTTGGTGCTTTCCAAGAATATTGTTTTTTAAGCATAAACTCCAACTCCTGTAAAAACAATCTTATTTTCTTATCTATAGTATAACTTTCAAGATTCCTTGTGAAGTACTTCTCAATTATCACAGAGAAAAATTATCGAGACCATTCGTAACTAGATAACTTAACTGTTAAAAGGATATCCAACTAATCAAAAGTGAAAGTGGTACAGTTGAAATATCGATACTTAGACGAGTCTATTGCTCCCGCTAAACTCATTTTTCATCAAAGACTTATTTTTAAGAAAAAAACCATTTCTCCTTGACAATCATTTTTTTAAGTGTTAATGTAAATAACATACTAAATGACTAATTTGTTCAATTGGTCAAAAAGAGGTGGTGAGAAAATGGTGGTTGATAGAAAGACGCAAATTGTCGAAGCTGCAGAGAAATCATTTTCCATGTTTGGCTATAAAGCAACGACAATGGATCAAATTGCAAAACTTGCCAATGTAGGTAAAGGAACAATATACACTTTTTTTAAAAATAAAGAAGAACTGCTCCGTTTTATTATGACCAATTTAATTAAAGAGATGAAAGTAGCGGCAGAAGAGACTTTTGATGCAAAGCTTTCGTTTCATGAAAATGTTCATCGTGCCATTTATAAAATGTTAGAGTACCGTCTACAACACAAGTTAGCAATAAAGTTATTTGAAGAGGAAAAATTTGGAACACCAGAAGTTGTCGATGCACTAAAAGAGTTTGAAAATGCGATTGTCGGATTTATTAGAAAAATACTGGAAGAGGCGATTGCAAAAGGACATATTGTAAATTGTGATACGAAAATTACTGCATTCATTATTGTAAAAATATATGTGGCTCTTATTTTTGAATGGGAAAAAAATAATCCATCTCTTACGAAAGAGGAATTAGCCAATCTTCTAGATTTGTATATTTTTAAAGGGCTGTCATAAATAATCCAACAACTTTACTGTTTATTCATTTTAGTGGGATTGTCAAAAACTTGATAGTCCTATTATTTCACTACTAAATGACTAATTGACTAAAATGGTCAATATTCCACAAAGCTTCACACAAAAATTAAAGGGATAGTTGCTACTATATTATATGGACGCACTTTGACTGTTACATTGGCCGAAGAAAAAGGAAAGTCCATATTCATGGACTATTAAAAATTAAAATAGTTAGAAATAGGAGGAACAGAAGATGAATGGATTGAAATTGTTTGGCCAAGAAATTAGTCATATTTGGAAAGATAAAAAAATACTTATTCCAATTATCGCCATATTATTTATTCCACTAATATATTCAGGAATGTTTTTATGGTCATTTAAAGACCCTTATGCCAAAATGGATGAACTACCAGTTGCAGTTGTAAATAGTGATGAAGGGGCAATGATGGATGGTAAAATATTAACGATAGGGAAGAATTTAGTAGAAGATTTAAAGGAAAATAAGGCATTTGACTTTCGATTTGTTTCTGAAAAAAAAGCAAAACGTGGGTTAGAAGATTTAACGTATTATATGATAATTAAAATTCCAAATGATTTTTCCGAAAATGCGACTACTCTGTTAAAGGAACAGCCGAGTAAATTAACTTTAGAATATATTCCGAATGACAGTTACAACTTTTTAGCTAGTCAAATTGGGGAAACAGTGGTAAATAAAATTCAAGCATCTGTGCAAGCAGGAGTTTCCAAAGTTTATGCAGAAACGATGTTTAATACAGCAGTAGAAATGGCAGATGGCTTTCAAAGTTCAAGTACAGGTGCTAAAAAAATAAATAATGGGGCAAAAAAATTAACTGACGGTTCAGCGGAGTTGAAAACAAATTTAGAAATATTAGCTTCTAAAGCTGTTGAATTTGAAAAAGTGATACAAACAGCAAAAAGTGGAACAACTGATGTTGCCGATGGGGCAAAACAATTAGCAGTTAGTTTAGGACAACTAAATGAAGCAGGCAATCAGTTGAATAATGCCTCACAGTTTGTCCAAAAAGGTGTAGAAAATCTTACTGACGGAATTTCTACTACGCGAAATGGGATTGATAAGTTGAACAAAAACGCACCGCAACTTGTTGGCGGGATAGAACAACTTCAAAAAGGATTAACAGAATTTCAAACTCAATTACCGATGGAAATGGGACAAACAATTGGTGCGGGATTAGAAAAAAGTGCGGTTAAAATGAATGAAGGGTTAGATACCTTACAACAAAGCATTGTGGACGGTATCGAAAAGCAACTTGCACCAACCGTCATCAATGAACTGACAAAAACACAACAAGATATGTACAAGTTGCTAATGAATGAAAAACTATCCTCTGAACAAAAAATAGCTATGTTAAAATCACAACTGGAAAGCAGTAGTAGCAATCTCGAGAATATTAATACAGGCTTTAAACAAGTTATTAACAGTATTAATGCCGGCTTTGAAACATATCAATCAGAAGTTAATAAACAGATAACAAGTTCCACTGCTCATTTAACGGAAATGATTAAAAATGGAGTTGAACCGACATTTAACGAATTATATCAAGGTGTAACCAAAATTTACTTAGGACAAGTAGATTTACAGGATGGCATTAAACAATTGGCTGACGGATCTACAAAACTTGTGAATGGTGCCAATCAATTAATATCCGGACAGCAACAATATGTCGATAATATGAATGTTTTTACTGAAAAATTAAATGAGGCAAAAATTGGTGCAGAGCGTTTAATGGGAGGAAGTAGCGCGTTAGTTGGTGGAATGGACCAATTCGCCAATGCAACTACTCAATTAACTATGGGGACTGAAAAATTAGCGGTTGGTGCCGAGGAGTTAACTAATGGAATGAACGAACTTCAGGATGGTACAAATGAATTGAGTACGAAATTGAAAGAAGCGGCTGATGAGACTTATTCACTTCATCCTAATGAACAAACGTATGAAATGATGGCAAGTCCAGTTGAAATGCAGACTACCCATGTCAACGAAGTGCCAAATTACGGAACGGGATTTGCACCATACTTCATTTCGCTCGGTTTATTTGTTGGAGCATTGTTGCTTACAATCATATTCCCATTGGAAAAATCTGCCGGAAATCCGAAAAACGGACTTAGCTGGTTTTCAAGCAAATTTGCAGTTATGGCATTTGTTGGTGTTATTCAAGCAATCTTCACTGCATTAATCGTATTATACGCCATTAACATATCAGTCAAAAATGTTCCGTTATTCATTTTATTTACTATTATTACAAGCATAACGTTTATTGCGTTAATCCAGTTTCTCGTTACTTTTGGAAAAAATCCTGGTCGCTTCATAGCAATCTTGATCTTGATTTTACAATTAACAAGCAGTGCTGGTACATTCCCTTTAGAAGTAATACCAAAATTTATCCAATGGTTCAATCCAATATTGCCAATGACGTACAGTGTGCGCGGCTTGAAAGCAGTAATTTCTAGCGGAGACTACAGTTATATGTGGCAAAACGCAGGAATTCTCTTCATCTATCTAGGCATATCAATGGTGCTAACTTTGGGCTATTTTATGTTGAAATTTGAAACAGAACATAAATCGTCATACAGTGCAAATCAACAAAGAACCGCAGAAATAAATTAACGGATTTTCCAGAAAATTAATCTCTATTATATAAACAGTCTAGTAGAGGCTATTATATTATGTATTGCTGACTTTGATGCAATACGTGTCTCTGTCAACTATGCCTATTTGTTTCTTTAACAAATACGTCGTCATCGTGGTAAAAATATACAAGTCAGGAAAAAACTCTTCTAGTGTTATATAGCACGAATGATGCTTGCCATGATTGGACGTAATTCGCATTAGCCGAATCAAAAGAATGTCTAATTTGCAGCCAACAATAAAAAAGATGACGAAGGAGGTCTTTATAAATTTAATTAATGAAAAATGGGTCCTTACCTATTCATTTTTCAAAACTATGCATAAATTGCTATTGAGAATTTCGGATGAATGTCTATTTACACGAGATTCAATAGGAAAATGAGGAGGAAGTAGGAATGGATTATAATTTGAATTATGCCCAAACTTACGGAGGAGATGAGCGATTAATTGGCCGTCCATTCGGTTTTGGCTTCGGCAGACCATGGGGATTCGGGTTCGGCAGACCATGGGGATTCGGCTTCGGCAGGCCTTGGGGATTTGGTTTCGGCAGACCATGGGGATTCGGCTTCGGCGGCCCATTTGTCGGCGGAGTTTTAGGAGGATTATTAGGTAGCACGCTTGTTGCGCCTTTTGGTTACGGAGGGTTCCCTTATTACGGCAATCCGTACTTTTTCTAAAGTGAACTAAATCTTATCAATATTATTTTTTAATTTGATTATTTATTACTAGGAAAGACTGGACTATATCAACAATAAAAGAGTGAAATCGTGTTAAAGGTTTCACTCTTTTATTATCTTCAGCACTGTCTAACATATTCAGTTCCCTATTTAAAATAACATAGACAGGTAATACTTTACAAAAAAACACATAATTTTATGTTTAATATATTTATTCGTTTCGCTAAAATAATGGGATGATTTAATGTTGAATTTAGTAAAAGGGCGCATATAGGAATCAAATTATTAAAAATACATTTAGTGTTTTCAAATGCTAGATGTATTTTTTATTTGGGGCAACAATTGTTTGCTAGCACAATTTCGAAGCGAGCGATGGGGAAGACGTGCTTCTTGAATTTTCGACTTAAATCAACCAAAAAATACAACACCTAGCAGATAGATTAAATGTTATTTGCAAATATCAGGTTAAAGGACAACTAATTGTTTATGTTTCTTTTTTTGATAAATTATTAACTAGGTAGTTTTATTTCAATAATATTCCATCCATTTATTTGTGATGCTTGCAAAAGATAAAGGTGTAAGAAACAAGCTTATAGGAGGGATGTTTGATGGCGAAGCGCAAAGCAGAAGTGAATGCGGTGGAAAAGTATAGTAAGACTCCACATAAAAATGTGCAACAACAAGATTTTTCTGCAGAATTTGCAAATGAAGAAAATCCAATGAAAGGATTCAATCGCAATTCGAAGCAAGGAAAATCAAATAAGCATAATCAAAGACCATTAGAGTAAAGAGAAAAATTCTTTACAAGTGCCGGCTTCCTGTGGCGTTCCGCAATTCAACGTGATAATAGTATAACCAATGGGCTACACTAGCCGGCACTTATCGGTAGCTTTTGTGTAATATTATGGACCCCGTATACCGCTTCTGAAGAACCAACTTAATGACTCCAGCCCACTTGTTCAAAAAAATCCAACTCAATTTTTCCAAATAATAATTAGAAGGAACAAAATAATTTTGTGAATAGAATCACATAATTATTGTCAAACCATTTTATATTAAACAGATGTCAGACTAGAACATTTTTAAAAATTAGTGATTCATTAATTCGACATAATCGTCTAAATATATGAGAGGTTTTTAACGGATTTCCGAAAGAAGTCTCCCATCCTCAAGGAATGTGAAGGGCGATAACCCAATGGAACAAGGGAAACAACTTGTGAAAATAGATAAGTGGTTCCCCTCCACAAAGAAATGTTCCTGTTGTGGTGCAGAAAAACCGATGAAACTATTTGAACGCACCTATGAATGTTCTTGCGGTTACGTTGCAGATCGTGACTATAATTCAGCCATCAATATCAAAAATGAGGGATTACGCTTATTAGCGTTATCATAAGTAACAAAACTCTTGGAACAAGAGGGTTAGCTCGGTCAGTTTTCGTTGGCTAGTAAAAGCAACGATAAGTCGAGAAGCCCCACTTCAAGTAGACCGTAAGGTTAACTAAGTGGTGGGTAGTTCACTCTATGGGCGCATGCTGTTTCCAACAGCGATAATATTTTATAGATAGAAAGGTGGTGTAAGGATGAGGAAGGCAATGCAAATTTTGTTGCTAATGATGGCAGCAATTATTCTTACTTTTAGTTTGTCTGTAAGCAACACATCGGCTGCGACAATTACAGAATCTTCTAATAGTAGTATTCAAGCAACATCAAAATTTGTGGCAGTAACGGTCCAATATTCTATTAATACTACTCCGAAAAAAACATATTATTATAGTGATTCCCAAGGTTACAAAGGATATATACCACTGGACTATACGATTCAAGATCATAAAAATGGCATAACGATTGCCGTCTATGCTGGTAATGTATATTGTTCTAGTAATTGTCCTATTTTTAATGGAGATATCAATGATTATCAATGATCATTGAATAATAAAAAACTGAAAAATTAACCTCATAACTACCTAATTAATGTTATGAGGTTTTCCTTTAAATTACAATGAAGGAGGGGTGTGCATGATTTCTACTATTAAATGTCAAAATGTGACAAAACAATATGTAGGCGATGGAGTTATTACGAATGCAGTACAAAATATTTCAGTAGAATTTACTAAAGGTGAATTAACGGCAATTATCGGGCCTTCAGGTTCTGGTAAATCGACTTTATTAAGTCTTCTCGGCACATTAGATAGGCCAACAACTGGTAAAATTTTATATGATGGAGAAGAAATCGTTACAAAAAGGAAAAAGATGATTGCTGATTTTCGCTTTAATGAAATCGGCTTTATTTTCCAGCAATTTCATTTGCTACCGACATTAACCGCATTAGAAAATGTGCTTACTCCGGTATTTGCGAGAAAAGTAACATACGATAAAGAAAAACGGGCAAAGGAAGTACTACAACAGGTCGGTTTAGCGGATAAAATGAATGCTCTTCCTTCCCAACTATCAGGTGGACAACAACAACGGGTGGCAATCGCACGGGCAATTATTCATAAGCCAAGCTGGCTACTAGCAGATGAACCTACCGGAAACTTAGATACGGCAACAGGAGAAGTAATCTTTGACTTGTTAAGAGAATTAAATCGTGAAGAAGGATGTGGGATATTAATCGTAACCCATGATTCCAAACTAGCAGAAAAAGCAGACCACATCATTACTATGCGTGATGGACAAATTATGGAAGATACTAAAGGTGATGTTTCATGATCCGTTTTATTTGGAAAAACTGGTGGAGACGAAAAACAAAATTATTCATCCTTTTAATTGGAGTACTTATAATAAGTAGTGGTTTGTCATATTTGCTCGGGATTTCCAATATGAACAAACAGCAGGTGGAAAATGAGTTACAAAAACGGTGGAGGACTTCTTATGATATAGTTGTCCGTCCGGATGGAACCCGTAGTACCCCTGAAAAAGACGGACTATTGGATCCGAATTTTTTGAGCGGTATTGCAGGCGGAATTAGTTTGGAGCAGTATGAGCAAATTAAAGCGATTAATGATATTGAAGTAGCTGCCCCTATTTCTATGATTGGTTATGTGCTGTATTCCATTAATTTGGAACAGTTGCAACTGGATGAAGGAATTTATCGAATGGTTAAGGAGGAAGTTTCGAATAATGGAGTTCATGAACATGTAATATCGGAAACAAGTTATCATCCATCCGGTAATAAAGAAATTATGATGGATAAATTTCGAGAAAATCCAGAGTATTTTATCGGCTTTCCGTATGAACATGTAACTGCCTATCGCACTGTTTTACTGGCAGCAATTGATCCAGAACAGGAGGCAAAATTAGTTGGGCTAGATCAGGCGATAATTCCACAAGGTGAGGGACGCTATTTTAGTCAAGATGATTACAGTGAAAACATCCTTCTTTCCGATGAATCTGTAGAGCCGAAAGTGTTTTTGTCAACTTTTCCGATTATATTAAGCAATCATTCCTACACAGATCAGCAGGTGAATTATATTTTTGAAAAGTTAGATTTGCCTTTCGAACAAGATCAAGCGAGTGAAACGTTGCAAATGGTGGAAGAAAAAGGTGGCGAGAAATATTTAAACACATTGAAGGGCACTGTAGTGAAAAAATTTTCTTTTTCCGATAAACAAATTCATTCAGCATTGATAAATAGTATCGCTGGATATAATGTTGAAACGGGAGAACCGAATACTAGCAACCATTTAGAACGACTGGAAAATCGACTTTTTAGTCAGCCACAAGTTATCCGTTATCAGGAGCGACTAAGCCCTTTTCCAGAAAGATGGCCAAATGCGTATGAAGTTAAAACTTTTCCAATTGAAGGTACTTCACTTCATACGTTTCGAGTCAATAGTGATGAGAATCGGAAATATGTTTCAGAAAATATTAGACCATACTGGATTGGATTTTATGATCCAAGTAAATTGGCGATACAAAAGGATCCAAATAATGAGCTACCGTTAGAAACATATAGACCAGCAGAAGCAGCATTAGTGTTAGATAAAGAAAATCGCCCGGTGAATCCACAAAAAATGTTGCAACCAACGAATATAAATGACTCATTTATTTCGACTCCACCGAGCATGTTAACTACGTTGGAGGCAGCAGAAATGCTACTCGGAGACAAACCTATTTCAGCTATACGTGTGAAAGTCTTAGGAGTAGACAAAATGAGTGAAGCAAATCAACAAAAGTTGGAAAAAATTGCTGCAGAAATTGAAGAAAAGACGGGTCTCATTACGGATATTACTTTAGGTACATCTCCACAAGATACACTTATTCATGTTCCGGCAATTAATAATGAAGAAGCATTAGGCTGGATTCAGCAACCATGGATTAAAATTGGTTCATCAATTGCTCTATTGCAAGAAACACAAGTAGGTTTTGGCGGCTTAGTTATCAGTGTAATAATTGTCGCATTACTATATGTTTCTGCTACTAGTCTCGTAAGTTTACTAGCGAGACGAAAAGAATTTGCCGTGTTATTAGCAATAGGTTGGAGACCTAAGCAAATTAGCAAACTACTATTAATGGAATCTATGCTTTTAGGATTTTTAGCTATGCTCATCTCTTGGGCAATCTTAAGTTACATTCATATTGTTAATAAACAGAATATTCATTTTTTTGAAGTTTTAATTGTTGGTTTCATCGCTTTTATCATTTACTTTATTGGTGCAATTGTTCCTGCAATATTAGTTCGTAACATTTCACCACATGAAACAATGCGGAAGGGAGAAATTTCAAAGTTAGGTAGAAGGTTTGTCCGGACAAGAAGCGTAATATCTATGGCTTTTAATCATTTTCTTGGAAAATGGAGAAGGGGTTTGCTATCAGTTATAACAATTGCATTACCTACCAGTTTATTAGCAATATTTTTATACATTACGTTTCGAATGCAAGGGGTAATGTTTACGACGAGACTTGGTCAATATGTTGCTTTAGAAGTTGGGCCCGTACATTATACGGCGATAGGAGTTGCACTAGTAATGGCAATTTTAACGACAGCGCAAATCCTGTGGCAAAATATTGTGGAGCGAGAACAAGAAATTTCCTTATTGAAAGCATTAGGCTGGAAAAATAGTTCAGTTCGATCATTAATTTGGACAGAAGGAATGATTACTGGAATTTTTTCTGCAGCAGTCTCTGTTACAATTTCCTACGTTATCTTACAGTCTGGGGTTTTTGGCGAAATTCCAATGGAAGAAATGCGTTACGTGTTTGCAACAGGAATTATCCCAATTATTATTAGCCTTTTAGGTACGATATTACCAGGCGAAAAGGCAGTGAAAATTGCCCCTATCGCAGGTCTAAATGGGTTAAGTTTTGTGAAGACAATAAACACGAAAAGTGAAGGGTTATAAATAAATAGGAGTACAGTTATTTTTTAGAGATTTTTAATGTTCGTATTCAGTTTAGAAGTACGATATAAACAAAAAAATCGCGAATATCCCGTTTATTTAAGGATTTTCGCGATTTTTTCAACTTATTTTTCAAAGATTGTTTGAATAATTTCATTATAGCTCATAGTGCTATCCACTGTATATTTACCTAATTGTAAAGTTTTATCTAAACCACGCTTTTCAATCTCTTTAGAGAATTCAAAGGGGGTTTGTTTTATTAGTTTTTTATCATTGAGAATCTTTCCGATATCGTAACTAGTCATCCCACTTTTTACGGTAATGGTAACTTTCGTAACTTTATCCTCTTTCTCATCTTTTTCTACTACTTCCTCTTTCTTGTTACTCGTTTTATCTTCTTTAGTCACTGTTGCGACTTCCGCTTTTGCCTTAGCTAAATTTTGTTGGTATTCATCCTGTGTAAGTACAACATACCCTTTATTAAGAAGCTGATCTTTCATTTCCGTTTCTGATAAAGATTGTTTTTGCGCTTCTGTGCTGTTATAATTCGCGGCATTTGCGGTATTTGTATCATCATTATTAGATAAATAGACTATCCCAAAAATACTGGAAGATAAAAGTAATCCTGCTGCAAAGACAGTTAATTTGTCCATTTTAAACATTGGGCGAACTCCCTTCATTAATAAAAGGGGCTAAAAAGTTCTCAATTTCTTGCAAAGAAACTTCTTTTGCTTCCGCAATATTCTCGATAGAATAACCGCGTCTATATAAATCTAAAACATCCCGTTTTAATAGTTTCTCTTCGTTAGAAAGTTGTACTCCAGCTTCATTAATAATGATTTCATAATCCAATTCTAAGTTTTGAATGGATTGTTTCAATTGTTTTATTTCTTCTAGTAGAGAAATATGCGCGAGGTCAATTCTCTCTTCTGCTGCTTTTGATGTATATTGTGTTCTAATGACGGAGACTATTAATAATATTGCCGAAATGATAATTAAACTGCCAATAGTCCATTCTATCAAACTAAATTCCTCCTCTTATTTAAGAATAGACCCCCTATTACTTTTTAATTATACATGGTTTGGAAAATTAGTTAAGAGGTAAATGTAGTAAATAAGCCAAAAGTCATATAGTTTTAATCCAAAAATAATATATCGAAATGGTTTTGTAAAAGAGTGGAATAGGAGGAAAGAGGGAGATTTGTTTTACATTTTTTTCTGAATTATAGTGCCAAAGATATGTTGGAAATTAATTTCTTGAATAATTGTAAGTTACTGTCCAAAAAAGAAAAAATCACCAACGTTGATATATCAACGTTTTTAAATGTGAATAGGGCCAGCCAAAAGTCAATTGTAAACAGAGGAACACCTATTGCCCGAAGTAACAATACAATAGTAGAGAGTTAAGAACCTTATAATAAAAAATTATTGAAGTTTGAAACATAACAAAAAGTAATTCGTAGATTTATGTAATAATTTCTCTTTTTGGAAGAGGGAGTTTTTGTTAAAAACAACCACACCAAAAGAACACTGCGATATTTCTATCAAGATTTTTCCTGTTTTATTAATGCAATTCGGTGAAGATATGTGATCGTAGTTTATCCAATAACAGAAGAGAAACAGAGTCTAATATTATAAATAAGGAGAAGCACTATGATTATATTAAACTTAACTATACTATGTGCATTAATAATTGGAATAGATATTGTATTAAGGAAGTTATTCTATAGATATAAAAATCGAGAATCAATCATTCAATGGCTTGTTTACTTCTTCTTATTGGGATTTTTACTTGTGAGTGTATTATGGTTAGAGCGGGAGTTCTTTGGGATAGTTGTTCCTATTCCAATTAGCTTCAATTGGACGGGTTTCTTGCAAGCTGTCCTAATTATACTTTCCATTACCTTAATCTTGTTGGCTGTTATATTTGTAGAGCTATATGTCAGAAAGAAAAAGAATACACCACTGCCTGAAATGGAGTTTTCTAAACCAGAGGACGAGATGTTCAAAGGTAACTTAAAATATGTCGGTGCCTTTATTATTTCAGCTTGTGCAGGGATAGTTGAAGAGTTGGTTTTCCGCTACTATGTTTTAGGGAGAATCGAGTATGTAACTGATTCCACTTTTTTGGCGATTTGGGTTTCCTCCCTTTTTTTTGGTTTCATTCATATCCTTGATGGAGGCTGGAAGAGTGTTATTAGCACTGGGCTATTTGGTATCTTCTTTGGAGTAGTCTATGTAATTACAGGTAATCTGCTAATAGTAATAGTAATTCATGCATTATGGAATTTCATTAGTTTTACATTTCCATTTGGCAAAATGATAAATTTTATTAATAAAGTAGTGAATTATATATGACGAAATATTTCACGTTTCTTCCATTTCTATACACCTACATTGTAGAGCAAAATAAAAAATCTAAACTGGTAAGCAGAAGCGATACGCTTTTCTACTTACACAGTTTAGATTCCACTTTCTTTTATTTTTAGTAATTGTTCCACATTAAAGGTTTTTTGCTTAAATGGAGGGGAGCTTTATTAATCATCCCACTCATCGTCATCAGCATCATCCATGTCGAATTTAAGGATCTTTCCTGTTGTAGCATCCATCGTTATTTCGATTTCTTGTCCTTTAGCATTTACTAATTCCATATCATATTCGTATCGACCGTCATCCCATTCTTTTTCAATAGATTTCACTTTAGCCCCAGTTTTTGCTTCAGCGATATTTCTTGCTTCTTGAATCGAGATGTGTTTGGAAGTTTTTACATTGGAGACTAATTTTTCATCGTTATCATCATACTCTAATTCACTAATTTTACCTGTACGAGCATTTATTGTCATTTCAATTTCTTGACCTTTTTCATTCATTAACTCAATTTCGTATTCAATTTTGCCATCATCATAATCTTTTTCAATAGATTTCACTTTAGCCCCAGTTTTCTTTTCGGCTATTTTGATTGCTTGTTCTACAGAAATGATGCTAGATGATTTGTTGTTAGTCGTTACTATATCATCATCTATTTCTTTTTTTATTATTTCTCCAGATTTCGCATCAATTTTCATTTCTATTTCCTTATCCGACGTATTCACTTCTACTTCATATACTTGTTTATACATTTCATCGTCCAATTCCACACTATCAATTGTCCCTTGGACTTCATCCAATGCGATCTCTTTTGCCATTTCCGAGGAAATGATTGGTTGGGAGTTAACATTTTGTATAAATTCGCTTGTCTTTGGATTGTTTGAGCTTGCACCAACAACTAAAGCACCTCCTAGCACTGCAGCAGCAGTAATGATTCCAATGATAGTTTTTTTGCTCATTATAAAATTCCTCCTGTCATGTATTTTCAATGATAATCTTACATATGGAAAATGAGAGGATAGGGAGGAGAAGATTAAAAATTGATGAGAAAATAATAAAAAGAAGCCTAAAATAATAAATTGTATTATTCTAAGCTTCTGTGCAAATTAATCATCATCCCAAGTAACAGAGAGGATTTCTCCTGTCAAAGCATGAATTTGGATAATCACTTCTCGTTCGTCCAGTGTTTCCAGTTCTACTAAGTAGTATGATTTATTATTGTCTTTTTCTAAATCAATATCATCAATTTCCCCATTAATATAGTTCAAAGCGATGTTTGCTGCTTGCTTTTCTGTGATAATTTTACTTGGCTTATCTCTTTCTGTAAATTGGTCAATTATGTTCCCAGTTATTGCATCAATGGTAAATTTCGATACTCCATCTTTTTCCAGAACAATAATGAGATAATAAGGTGTGTTGTTGTTTTGTTTGAATATAATTGATTTAATTTTTCCGTTAGACATGCCTTTAACAATTTTTTCTACCGCATTTTTCGTTAAAATAGTAGGTTCATTCTCTTCATTTGTTTCCTGTTGAGTGGGAGTATTATTAGCTTGTTGGTCTTCTTTTTCCAGCAGTTCCATTTGTTTGATGGAGACAATTTCATTCGTATTTGTGTTTAAAATAACTTCGTATATCCCGCTATCCCTTTCTAATTCGATAATAAATTGGTCACTTTCAATATTAGAAGCTAACACTTCGCCACCGTATAGTTTCATAACACTATTAATCGCTGCTTCTTCAGAAAAAATGCTTTTTTCATCTGAAGGATCTAGCCATTGGAATACTAGAAAAATGATAATGACAGCAGCAATCAGTGTTGCAATTATTGGAATAGAGACAAATTTTTTCACCGTTACACCTCCAAGGCTTCATACATAGTCGTTCACCGCTTTTTCTAATTTTGGCATATAAAAATTAAAATACGATGAGAAAGTACATTTTTTTATAGAACAGTTAGGAGTCTAAAGAGTCGCGGCTGCTACTGTTCGAATTCTTTTTATAAGGCAGGAGTGTGTAAAAGTACCGTGATATTTGTTCCGATTCCGACCGTACTTTCTACTTGTATGTCTGCATTGATGGCGACAGCAATTTCTTTAGCTAGTGACAGTCCTAGTCCAGTGCCACCAGTTTTTCTCGTCCTAGCTTCGTCTACCCGATAAAACCGATCAAATATTTTTGGAATATCTTCTTTAGGGATTCCTACACCGCGGTCCATAATCGATATATACGGTTGATGATTTTTTAGTCCGACCTCTATATTAATTTTTTCTTGGCTATATTTAATAGCGTTTTCCATTAAAATGTACAATAATTGTTTGAATTTCTGTTCATCTGTTTCCACTTCAATATTTTCTAATATATTTAGTTGTATTTCTCGACGATACGAATTTTGGAGTGTATGTACAGTTTTGTGCAATACATCTGTTAAGGAAATAATCGTTAGTTCGATTTTCCAATTTTCATTGGCTTTTGCTAGCATGAGCAATTGTTCTGTCATCTCCCTCATACGGATAGCTTCCGAATGGATGGCTTCGACAGATTCTTGGAAAATAGCTTGGTCAGTGCTACCGCGCCGTTTTAAGAGACTTGCATAGCTCTCAATAACGGTTAATGGTGTTTTCAATTCATGGGATGCATTCCCGATAAATTGTTCCTGCTTTTTAAAATTCGCCTCTAACAAATCAATCATATGATTAAAAGTATCACCCATTTGATAAAGTTCTTGACTAGAATTCTTTTCTAATGAAATACGTTTGAATTTCCCGCTTTCTGTTATCTCTGACATCGTTTTTGTTAGGGAAGTTATTGGCTTTGTTATAATCGTACTTAATATCCTGCTTGATATAAATATCGGAATCATGATAATCAATGTTACAGAAAATAAAATTACCCTTAGCACTTTAATTTGCTCATATGGGGTTTGAATGCTTTTCATTACTTGCAAACTTGCCAAGTTTCCATCTTGTTGGATAATCGGAATGGAAAAGAAGTAATAATTTTCTTTGTCTACAATCATCGGCTCTTTTATTTCTTTATTGTAAAATACTTCTTTCACATTACGTAAAAAGTCTTTGTCAGCGGCTGTAACTGTAGTATCCGATTTATTCGTTGGCACAACTATTCGAATCATCCCGTCAACTGGGACGTAAGCTCTTAATAATTCATTGGAAGGAATTTCACCAAGAGATTCTGCCACTCCTGTAGCGATACTCATCATTTCCTGTTCCGTAGTAGCAATTTCTGATTGAACCATCAAATTTTTAAATAAAAAATAAATGGAGATGTTTATTAAAATAACGAGACTGATAAAGAAAACGGATGTATATAAGTTTATTTTATTTTTTAGTTTCATTTCGTCTCCTTTATGACGTAACCTACCCCACGGACAGTGTGAATTAGGGAAGGATGATTACTAGTATCGAGTTTTTTTCGTAAATATCGAATATAGACATCAACAACATTCGTATCACCGTAAAAATCAAAACCCCAAACAGCATCTAATATTTGTTCTCTCGTTAATACTTGTTGTTTATTTTTCAGTAAGTATAATAATAGATCAAATTCTCTTCGTGTTAAGTCAATGGATTGGTTATGAAGAAATACTTCGCGAGATTTTTCATTCATTTTTAAATTGGCCATCATTAACCAGTCTTCGTCTATTTCATTCTTTTCACTTGGAGAAATAGCATGAAGACGAAGATTGGCGCGAATTCTAGCTAGTAGTTCTTCAATTACAAACGGTTTTGTAATATAGTCATTTGCCCCAAGATCGAGTCCAGAAACTTTGTCTTCTACTGAGCTTTTTGCAGTAAGGAGAATGATTGGCGTGTATGGATCGTTAGAACGAATTCTTCTTAAAAGTTCAATGCCACTAATTCCTGGAAGCATGACATCTAGTAAAATTAAGTCCCATTGCTTGTTGCGATAAGCTTCAAGGGCCTCAATTCCATCCGCCGCTTTTCCTACTATATATCCTTCATATTCTAACTCTAGCTCCAGCAACCGTAATATTTTTTCTTCATCTTCTACAACTAAGATTGAATGTTTAGTCATTTTGTTCCCCCAAATGTGCGAATTTTTAAAAGTAAAATTACCGTTTGAAAAAACTATAGGAATGCAAATCCTATTAATAAAGTTATCAATTTACGTATCAATTTTGAATTGACTAACTCTGTTCCCCTAAGAATTGGAAAAGTAATCCCATTGATTTCTCCCTGATTCTGTAAAATCAGTGCTCCGTTGCTTCATTTATATTCATTATAAAGAGAAAGATTGGATTTTGCATTATCGCAAACTTCTTTAACTTATGTCAGCTAAAGTTTAGAGTGGGTGAATATTGATTGTTGGCCAATTGTAAGGATTCGCTTGGTAAAAACTAACTTGAAATATCTCTTATATGTTATAAGAAACATTTTGTTGAGAAAATCCCAATATAATGTTGCTGCTAAAAAGTGTTGTAAGAGACATTACGGAGAAATTGACATGGAATGGTGAATGATTTCCAATAAAAAGCAAACACTAGACGAAATGAAGAGAAAGTAATATCGTGTATATAGGAAGGTATTTTCCAAAAAAAGGGTGAGATGAATGGAATTTTTTAATAGCTTAAATCCGATTGTACAAGCATTAATTGCTTGTCTTTTTACTTATGTTATGACTGCGGCAGGGGCAGCTGTCGTATTTACAACGAAGAAAGTGAACCAAAGATTTTTAGATAGTATGCTAGGTTTTGCTGGTGGAGTAATGATTGCAGCAAGTTTTTGGTCATTATTGCAACCATCTATTGAAATGGCAGAAGAAACATCCACTCCGAGTTGGATACCAGCAGCGGTTGGCTTTTTACTCGGAGGATTTTTTCTTTGGGCTACCGATAAAGTATTGCCGCATCTGCATCCTAGTTTGCCGATAGAAGAAGCAGAAGGAATCCATCCACAAAAGAAAAAGCGGAGTACATTGTTAGTGCTTGCCATCACTTTACATAATATTCCTGAGGGATTAGCGGTAGGGGTTGCTTTTGGAGCTGTGGCATCCGGTTCACCTTCCGCATCATTGGCTGGTGCCATTGCACTGGCGCTTGGTATTGGCCTTCAAAATTTTCCTGAAGGGATCGCTGTGTCGTTACCGCTTCGTAGAGATGGGATGTCAGTAGGAAAAAGTTTTTTTTACGGTCAAATCTCAGGATTAGTGGAACCATTTGCAGCAATTGTGGGAGCGCTAGCGGTTACGTTTATAGAGCCAATTTTACCGTATGCGTTAAGTTTTGCAGCAGGTGCGATGATTTTTGTTGTTGCTGAAGAAGTTATTCCCGGATCACAAGAAAATGGCAATAAAGATCTAGCATCCATTAGTGTGATGATTGGGTTTGTAATTATGATGGTTCTAGATGTTGCTCTTGGTTAGGACGGTTAATTTCAATTTTTTCCTCTATTATTTGATTGATTACTTTGACGTATTATGTTCCTTAATAGAGTATTTAAGAGATGGGACTTAATTAAATAGTCAGGTGCCCTTTTCCCATTTCTATAGTAAGATGAAGTTCCTGTCGATTCGCTTAGTCACAAATAAATTTGAAACGGAAATCAACAGCAATATTTAACTTAGCCTTAATAAAAGCAACTATAATCTGCGCATATATAGGAGTAAAATGAGGATAAGAATGGGGTAAAGTTGCGTAAGACAAGGATGATGAATGATTGAAAAAGTTTAAAAAAGTATATGTAGAAATAACAAGTGTTTGTAATCTTTCTTGTAGTTTTTGTCCGCCAACAGAGCGAAAAGCAAGATTGATGAAAGTGGAAGAGTTTAGTCATATATTAGATCAAATTAAACCGCATACGAATTATATTTATCTTCATGTGAAAGGAGAGCCCTTGCTCCATCCAAAAATGGATGAGTTTCTTAAAATTAGCGAAGAAAAAGGCTTTAAAGTCAATATAACTACAAATGGAACATTAATAAATAAACGGGCTAATAAATTGCTAGATAAACAAGCGTTACGACAAATAAATTTTTCCTTGCATAGTTTTGATGGCAATGAAACGATGGAAAATCGGGATGAATATTTAACAAATATTATAAGTTTTGTTCGTGAAATTGAGGCAAGTGGAGTTATTGTTTCATTTCGACTATGGAATTTAGATAAAAATAATTTATCAAATGCAGAAAAACAACGAAATCGCAAAACATTGGAAATAATTGAAAGGGAATTCAACTTACCTTACCGAATGGAAGAAAAGGTTGTTCCAGGCGATGGAATAAAAATTGCGGATAATATTTACATTAATATGGATCATGAATTTGAATGGCCGAGTTTGTCTGCTCCAGAAGATGATGGAAAAGGCTTTTGTTATGGACTACGCAGTCAAGCTGGAGTATTAGTGGATGGGACGGTTATTCCTTGTTGCTTGGATGGTGAAGGAGTAATTAATTTAGGTAATATATATGAAAAGGAATTTTCCGAAATAGTAGAAGGAGAACGGGCAACGAATTTATATAATGGTTTTTCCCGAAGAGAGGCAGTGGAAGAATTGTGTAGAAAGTGCGGATTTCGGAAAAAGTTTGGTACGTAATGTTTTGTGTGTGGAATTAATAGAATTAAAAGTTTGGATGAAAATGATAATAATTTAACATGCTTAAGTTAGAAAAAGTATTCTGTTGATAAAAGGATTGTTTTTAAAAGGAGCGGATTAGACAATGCTACTAGAAGTAATTGCAACAAATGTCGAGGATGCGATTTTTGCCGAGAAGGGCGGGGCAGATCGTCTTGAATTATGTTCGGCATTGACAGAAGGCGGGTTAACTCCTAGCTTAGGATTAGTGGAAGCAGTCACGGATGCAGTAAAGATACCTGTTAATGTAATGGTTCGACCACATAGTCGCTCCTTCTGTTATTCTGATGATGATATAAAAGTAATGGTCAAAGATATCGAATACATTAGGAAAACAAAGGAAAACGGCATTGTTATAGGACCATTAACTAGTACTGGATTGATAGACGAAGAGAATTTAAAACGACTAATTCACGCAGCTGCAGGAATGGACATTACTTTCCACCGAGCATTTGATGAAGTATCTAATCAACTGGACGCACTCGGAACATTAATGAAATATCGTGATGTGAAACGCATTTTAACTGCAGGTGGGCAAAAGCCTGCACCTGAATCCGCTTCTCAATTAAAAAAACTAGTCAATTTTGCCGAAGCGTCTTCAGTAAAAATTTTAGCTGGATACGGAATTACGAAGGAAAGTTTGGCATCCTTCATCCCAGAAACTGGAGTGGAAGAAATCCATATCGGTTCAGCAGTTCGTTTTAACAATAGTTTCCAAGAACAATTAGATTGGCTAAAGGTACGGGAAATAAAGGATGAAATGGTAAAACATTCGATTGTAAGCAATTAATTTCTAGAAATATATTAGTTTTGACCTTGGTACATTATGTATGACTTTTTTTATCGGATTTCCGACAGAAGACTCCCACTTCAAGGAACGAGAAGGGCGTAGCCCAGTGAGTAAGTGGGAGATGAATGTCGGTAGGCGTTAGCCTAAGCTTGCTTTTTAAGATATTCTGCTACT
>NZ_CTDX01000012.1 GCF_001375515.1 Bacillus kwashiorkori | reverse complement strand
TACACTAGGACCTGCGATGCTCCGTTGAATGGGAGGCTGTGGTGCTTTGCCGCGCTTTATTTGCGATTTTTGATATAAGTCACTTTTGCATTTTTTACATTCATAGGCATGCTCAATATGCTGAACTTTCTCCATTCTTGCTGGAATAAATTTAGCTTCCTCACGTATGACTTTGCTACCTATTTCTGTCATTTGGCCTTGGCAACAGTCACAAATTGTATTCTCTGGATGATGATGAATAGCCTTCACTTCAACATTGTCATGTAATGAATCATTTCGTTTTTTATTTTGAGCTTTACGTACAACAGTATAAGATACCATCTGTTGGCTTTGTTCTTCTGTGTGCTCAGATTCATTAAAAGACGGATCATTATCAAATAATGATGTTTGTCCATTGGGCGCATTATATTTAGATTTCTCTGTTTTTGATCCATATAAAAGTTTCGTTAAATAGCGAACTTGCTCGGTTAATGATTCAATCTGTTTGGATAATGCTTCATTCTGTTGATTAGAATGAGCCAATTGTTCTTCGAGAAGCTGAATTAATTTCTTATATTGATTCTGATTATTAGTAGAAGCATTAGCCATTAGATTCACCACTTTTCGTTCAAATAAGATAGTTCAAGTATATCATTCGAACATCAGTGGGAAAATAGTAAAAGTTAAATTTTAATAGAAATCAAAAGATTCCTTTTGATGATTGCTGAATAGCTTTTGGCTGTTGAATTGATAACCCTTCAAGAAGCCAGCGAAGCTCTTGCTGCGTTAAGTTTTGCACTTCGTTTTCGTTTTTTGGCCATTGGAGCTTTCCTTTATCTAAACGCTTATAAAGCATGGCGAAGCCATCTCCGTCAAAATATAAACACTTATAGCGATCTTTGCTCCATCCGGAAAATAAGAAAATCGAATCTCCGTATGGATCAAGTTCGAAGGAATCTTGAATGAGAGTAGCTAACCCATCGATTCCTTTTCTCATATCTGTTTTACCACAGATAATGTAGATGTTTTTGACACTCGTATAATCGTGCCTCATAGATTTTTCATCTCCCTCATTACGGTTTGGATGATGTGCTCATCAACGCCGTTAGAGAGGAAAATTTCAACGTTGCCCGATTTGATCGTACAAGTTGAATTGAAAAAAGTTTTTGTTGGTATTGAAGATGTAACTTTTTCGGTTTCGGGATGCAATGTAACGGGGATGATAGTAAGTTTTTGTTCAGGCATATGAAAAGCACCTCCTTTAATCGATATCTAAATTTTATCAAGAGGTGCTGCTCAATTATATGCGTTGTTTGAATGGGGGCTTACTTTGCAATTTCCACCAATGCGAATGATCTTTTACAATTTCGGCTCTATAAGCATAAAAACACGCTATCTCCAATTTCATTTATACTTGTATTGACAAAGAAACAAGTTAAAAGAGGAGAAGCGTGTAAATGAATAATAACAAATTTATCCCAGGTTAGGAGATGTAATGATTACGAAAAATTGATGAGATTGAAGACCGAATAGGTATTCATCTGGAAATAGGAGTACGATCACATAAGTGCTGTGAGAGAGATTGTTGCGTAGTTACTGGGATGATTAAATAATAAGATAAGTTCGAGGGAAAGCATAGCCCTTCACAATATCTTTACTTTAGTGCGTTTATTCATTTAAAGGTAACACATAATTACCCGCCGAGCCTTTAGTCACAGCGGGTAATTAAATCACATTATTCTTTATAATTCTTCTCAAAGCGCCATGCATCCCGGCACATTGCAATAATATCACGTTTTGCTGTCCAGCCTAGTTCCCGCTCTGCTTTTGATGCATCTGCATAGCATGAAGCAATATCCCCAGGTCTCCGATCAACGATTTCATAAGGAACTTCAATATCATTAGCTTCTTCAAAAGCATTAACTAATTCTAGTACACTAGTACCTTTTCCGGTTCCCAAGTTATATACATGAACACCTTCAGTTAGGTTTTCCAATGCAGCAACATGACCCTCAGCAAGATCCACTACATGAATATAATCACGTACTCCTGTGCCATCGACTGTGGGATAGTCATTTCCGAAAACTCTTAATTTCTCTAGTTTGCCTTTTGCCACTTGAGTTACATAAGGCATGAGATTATTTGGAATTCCGTTCGGTGCCTCACCTATTTGTCCGCTCTCATGGGCACCAACTGGATTGAAATATCGAAGAATTGAAACTGAAAAAGCAGGATTTGCATTTGCTATATCAGTAAGAATCCGCTCACTCATGGCTTTCGTTTCACCGTAAGGATTAGTCGTTGGTAAGAGATCCATTGTTTCTACAAAAGGCACTTTATTATCTCCATATACTGTTGCTGATGAACTAAAAACAAACCGATTGACACCATATTTCTGACAAGCTTTTGTTAGAACCATTGTACTTACAATGTTGTTGTAATAATATTCTAGTGGTTTCTCTGTAGATTCACCTACTGCCTTAAGGCCTGCAAAATGAATCACACCATCAATCTTATAATTTCTGAAAATAATATCAACGGCTTCTGCATCTGTTACATCAATTTCGTAAAAATTAACTTCTCTATCAACTATATCCATAATTTTCATAACGGTCTCACTCTTACTATTAGAAAGATTATCAGCAATTATGACTGTATGCCCCGCTTCTAGCAAAGCTACACAAGTGTGAGAGCCTATATATCCGGCACCACCGGTTACTAGTATGTTCATAGAGTTTTCACATCATTTCATTTTATTTATATTTCACAGTAGACCAAAAGACACAGTCATAGGTTACCACCAATTTAAATGGAATAGATCAGAGTTCCATTTTTGTTTTATGGAATACTTCTTTGTACCAAGTTCTGGCCCTGGCCCCGTAATCGAAGTTTTAATAAAATTATTAAATGTCATATCACTTTATTTTTATTACGAATTATTCCAATCATTTTCTTTAATACGATTCTAAATTCATTATAATTTACTAAAATGAGAATTAAAAATAAACTTATTTGAATCAAGTATTCAAACTTAAAACTTTGGTACAATACTCCTATTTGAATAAAAATTATAATTAGCGCTAGCAATAACTTTCTTACATTCATCTTTATACTCACAAACTGCTTTGTGTCTATAATTCTTAAAATCCAAATAACTGCAAAACTAATCATAGTTCCAATAGCAGCACCGTTTATACCTATTATAGGAATTAACATAATATTTGCAGCAATATTTATAATAGCGCCTATAAAAGATGTTTTAAAAACTCCTGATGTTTTTTTTGCGGCAATATAATTTGTACCTAAAAAGCCTGAAAAGCTAGAAAATACAACCCCGAGTAAAAGAAACGGAACATACTTCCATGAAGCAAAATAAGTATCAGCTACTAAAAATCCCATAATAAATTTTAAATGTATAAGTAGTAGAGAAGTAAATACTAGCATTGTTAAAGAAAACACATTAAAAACATTTGAATAGAATTTAGATTTATCCTCTGATTTAGCCTCTTCTATAGCTGACATCTGCCAAGCTTGAAAAAAAATAGAGTTTACTATATTTAAAATGCTCGGTATTTTACTAGCAACAGCATAGAGTCCATTTGCGCTTAATCCTATAAGAAAAGTAAGGATATACCTGTCTGAAAAGCTCATAATCCACCACATAAGTGCATTAGGCATTAAGGGAATACTATATTGTAACATCTCTTTCATCAACTTAAAGTTTATTTTCTTTAGGTTAATATCCTTTTTAACCTTCCCAAAAATAACAACAAATAAGATACTAATTACATTAGCGATAATGAGGGACATTAAATAACCTAAAATCCCTTTGTTGAATAAAACAAGGAGAAATATATTAGAAATTAAAAGAATAAACGCATTAATTATCCCACTAGATGCAAAAAGTTTAACCATACCTTTTGCTCTTATATATTGTGACAAAGTAGTAAAAATGGATTGAACCAATAATAATATATAAAAATAAAGGATATAATCACTAAATGGTAAATACTTTATTAAAACAGGGGAAAGCAAAAGTAATAAAATAAATCCGATAAATATTATAATTAGAGCGTTAATTAATACAATTTGTCTATCGTAACTTTTATCCATTACAAATCTTAATACCGAATCAAATATACTTAACGTAAAAATAGGCATCAACAGACTTACGGTAGTCGTTAATAAATCTACCATTCCAAATTCACTTGTTGTTAAATAATACGTGTAAAGTGGTACCAGAAAAAAAACAATTAACTTAGTTCCTAAGTTCCCTAAAGCAAAAACAAGTGAATTGTTAACTAAATTCTTATAGATATTCATTTCCAATTCATCAACCTTACTAAAATTTCACCATTCTTATTTAATGTAGTTAAGCACAAATATGGGTAGACATAGACAGATTTTTTTAATTAGAAAAATCGGGTTTATATGCACACATAACTACTTTTCTAGCAAATCTATAACTTCCTTTACCTTCACTTTTAGAGGGTTTACTACATTTTCTGTATTACCGAAAGCCTTTTGTAAGCCTAAGTTTTTTACTTTATAGTAATCTTCATAATAAAGCGAAATGACTCTTTTACCAAGTGATAAGGAAAAAACATTAAAATGATAACTTAGACCAATACACTTTTGGCACATATTAACAAAATACTTTATATTTTCTGGTTCGAGACTATTTATATCTATTAGATCTTCTAGGAATATCCCTTTTTCCCCTATTATGGTTTTCAGAAAATAGTTATCTTGATACTCTGGGCTTTGCTCATTGTAACATATGGGGATAAAAAATGGAGTATAGCCTTTTGAATTAAGTTCATCCACTAGCGCTTTAAACCATTTTATTAAATATTCCTTTTCCGTTCTAAATGGCCTAATTGATACCCCAACTAACTTTTTATTTTCTAAAATAGAAGGATTAAATTCTTTGGGCTTTATTATTTCAAGATCCCAAGCTTCATCATTTGATAGTTTAACATTCTCAGATGTCTCTTTAATATATTCATAAGATATATAATCTCTTACATAAAATTTATCGGCAATTTTTACTATCTCTTTTACATAGGATTCATCTATGGATTTCTTACTTCCAAAGAATGGCCCAACACTTTGAGGCCTAAATTCAATATACTTATTTTTCTTTTTAAATGCACTAACCAAAAAGTAAATATTCTCTATATGTTTTGTATATAAAGAAGTTAGATTTCCAGCCCCTGTAATATACAAAGCATCATATTGAGCAGCATAAATTTGGCTAGTGATATCCATAAATGGTTTTCTAATGGACCCAAGTCTTCTTGGTAAATCTTTCAGTTTTATAAAGTTTACATTAGGATGTCTTTCCTTAGTCTTTTTTAAGTCAAAACTATAGTATGCGACAGTAATAGATTTCCCCCTAGATTTAAGATCCTTATATATCTCTTTAAACATTGCTTCGTCACCAAAATTATCATACCCTGCACAACTAATCAAAAGAACCTTTTCCATGTTAACCTCCAATAAATACTCATTAATTTAGAGAATTTGCTTTGATACAACTTTAAATAAACCACCGTTAATCAGCAACCAGCTTTTTCCCTCTAGATACTACATTTCCTCTCGCAACTATTTTATAATAGAGAAATTAGTATATTTTCTAATTTTGTAAAGAATAATTTTAATATTTTTTTGAGTGTAGTATTTACTAATAAAAAAGGAGTAAAATATATTAACTAATCCGTTTATTATTTGTTTATTCCTAATATTCTCAATACCTTTTCTGAACTTTTTATCCGCAATCATAAATCTTTCTTTCACTTTCAATTCGGCTTTTGATTGTGATTTTTTTACTATGTCAAAAACCAAATTCATATCATCCAAACTATTTTCCTTGTATAATTTCAAAATCCCGATAGAATTTCGGTACTGCTCAAAACTATTACTTCGCGAAATACTATTTGACCTAATTCTGTACATCAAAAGGCTTTGGTTAACCTTACCAATTTTAAACCCCTTAAGCAGGCATCTAAGTGTAAAGTCATAATCTTCGCAGTATAAAACTTCTCTATAACCGTCTAATTCTTCATAAACTTCCCTTTTTAAAAACCAAGTAGGATGTGTTGAAATATTGCCTTTCTCTAATACTTTTTTTACATCAGTATATGATAATTCATCTTTATTTGTTTCATATAACTTATTACCATTCTCATCAATCAAAATCATACTAGAAAAAACAAAATCCAATTTGTTATTTTCCAAATACTCCTTTTGAGTCATGAGTCTCTCACTAATAGATATGTCATCAGCATCCATTCTAGCGATATACCTGCCGCTACATTGTTTTAATGCAACATTTAAACTTTTAACGAGGCCAAGGTTTTTATCATTTACAAATACTTTTACTCGTTGATCGTAACTTTCGTATTGATATAACAACTTCTTTAACCTTAAATTTTCTGGGTTATCAAGTATAATTATAAACTCTATGTTAATATACGATTGATTCAAAATTGACTCAATACTCTTTTCAACCATATCTGTCTCTTCATTATAAGTACTCATAATAACTGATACTAACTCATTCACATTAATTACTCCTTAATTTTTTATCTTTAAACTACCTTTTCGAAGACCTTAGTCATTGTAGGAAAGATATTAAGCTATGTTTTATTTGACTTTGCATAATCAGATGTATTCTCCAAAAAATACATGTATGCAAATGGCAGAAGTAACGGAAACATTATATAAAACATTTCTCCCTTTATTTCAAATAACACAATTTGGATAAACAATAATAATGATAGTATTATACCAGCAACATCTATTCTTTTTAGAGATACTTTGAGAATAGAGAATAATAAAAAGTAAGTTATCCCATAAGCAATCATTGTTGGTATAAATCCATAAAATAACAACGGTCGCATAAACCCTACATCTGTAGACATATAGTAACCACTACCATTAGGATTTGAATAATATCCATCTCCAAACAAAAATGTCATTGCATCTGGCATAAATATCATTTTTTCAAAAACTGTATTACTAGATCCCGTTTCTAACTTCCCTGTTTCAAAATAATTTAAAAATAAATCAAAGGACCAATTAAACCATATGTTTACCATCTCATTTCTTTCCTTTAAAGAAATAAGTACAGTTAATAAAATCGCAATACTTAATACTATTAATAGAAAATAACGCGGTTTGTGGAAAAACAAATAAAATATTAGTAATCCAACACTTATTAAATATACAACTAATCCAATTCTGCCGTAAAAACTAGTTCCTAACCCTAATATCAAAAGCGTCCAAATCATTGTTCCATTTTTAGTATGAGTATTTATGTTTTTAACAATAATATATACATTAAAGATTGCAGCAAGTGAACACATAAAGGTTTCTCTGAAGTTTGAAAACCCCACCAAACCATACCTTGTGATGTACTTATCTTGCATTGATAGTTGAATATTCAGTGCAGAGTCATATATTATTCCTGCCCAGAAAGATTTAAATTCTGGTATTATAATCATTAGTAAAGAAAAAGCTACATATAAACTACAGGAATAGATAAAATATTTAATAAATAACACAAAATCATTATTTTTATGAATTTTAATAAAAACAATTAATAAAAATAACGTCTTAATCAATGTTCTTATAATACTTAAAAATACATTATTATAGGAAAAATCATAAGTCCCATATAAAGCTGGTACTATCAAAGAAAGACAAAAAACAATAAAATATGAAATAAAAGAGAGTTTTATATGGCTTTTCATTAAGGTTCTAAAAAAACTAAGAACGAATTTAGCATTGAAAATAATATATATTAATGGAATTAGATATATTATTATATAATTAATCTCCCTTATATCTTTCAATATAAAGGGAAAGTAGAAGTAAAAGGATAGTAAGAAATACCATACATTAATTTTTTTCATTGTAACCCTCAATTCAAATACTCTTTATGGCTTCAAAAATCCGAGCACAGTTGTATTTATCATACAGTTTAAAAAAGTGTTTATGCTTCTCTTTATATGCTTCATTCATTTGAAAGCTTTCTTCGTATGAATTAATAATCTCATTATATATACTATCTATTTTAGTACAGACTGGGCCAAAACCATCTCTTTTATAATCAAAATACCCTTCACCCAAATGCCCCTTTCTAAATTTTTCAATATCAAATTGATAATATATTACAGGTTTCTTCATATATGCAAAGTCAATAGATACACTGGAATAATCCGTAATCATTAGAGCCGAATTTTTCAACATTTCCTGGATATCATATTCATCACTATTGGCTATGATTACATTAGTACTAGAAGATTGAAAATAATCAATATATATTTGCATATTTCTATGTGGAAAAAAGTACATTGTTATATTTTTTTCTTCCAAAAATTTAATTATTTTCTCATTATTTATCAATTCATTACACCTTTGATAATATTCAGTTTCTTTAAAATCACTAACGTCATCAAACGTGTAAGAATTTTTTGTTTTTAACCCAAGCCAATTTCTCCACGTTGGCATAAATACTATTTGTTTTTTATTTGGAAGTTGATCATGCAATTCATCAAATCGAGGAAAACCTAAATATTGCACATTTTCATTTGGATAACCAAACCTATCTTTAACATATAAATATTCGGGATAGGCACCACATATAAATAACCTCATTTTAGTATTTTTATAATATAACCATTCGGAATCATTCAATGTAATACCGTGTTGCAGGAAGATTCTTGTGTTTTTTAATATTCCATAGACTTCTAAGAGGTAACATACTGCAGCATTAGGTTTCCCATCTTTATGTGAACTTATATTTTTACTTGCAGCTAAATAATATATCCAATGGATTAAACCTCCATATTTTATTATATTTCTATATGCAGATAATTTCTTATAATCAACAGATTTCATATTGATAGCATAAAATACTTTTATATCTGGATGGTTTTCTCTAATATATTTAAAGAAAACATATCCATTATCTCTTGCCTCTTCCTCTTTCTCACAAATTAACCACAATTCGTCTTTTCTATATCGAAAATACAATTTCAAAATAACGGAAAATGGTAATGCAATTAAAAACTGAAAGATTGCTAGCAAATCCTTTACTTGTACATATGTCAATTTTTTATAAAAACTCTTCAAATAATAACACCCTTTCAATACAACTGGAATATTTCCAAAAAGGTCTGTGAGTAGAAGCAATAGTATTTTTTTTTAGTTAACCTAACTTTTTTAAACTAGTTGATTTTGTCGAGTCCGAAATTAAATCAACTATAATTTGATAAGTATTTTTTCGATCAAATTTACTAACAGCTAATCTTCTGCTATTTTGCGACATAGTTGCCCTTAATTTCTGGTCTCTATAAACAATCATTAGTTTTTCAGCTAGATCTTTAGGATTATTATTTTCACAGTTTAGCCCCATCTGATATTCATTTACTAAATTTCTATATTCACTATTTTCTTGTGTGTTAATAACCGGCAAACCTGCGGCAGCATAATCAGCATGTTTATTAATTATACTCTGAGCCGCACCACTACTAATAGGATTTACAGCAATATCACAAGCTTTCAAAATACCTACCATTTTCCCATAATCCATTCGACCAGTAAAAACCGCATTTATTGATTTAGTTTTTACATATTCTTCGAATTTACTTTTTAATGGGCCATCACCCATTATTATAAATTTAACATTAACTATTCCTTTATTTTTTAAAATTTCCAAAGCATCGATTACAGATGTTAAATCATAACTATGCCCTAGGGTTCCTGCGTAAGCAACCCATATTTCATTTTTTGGTTTATCTGAAACTTTATTCACAATTGACATCTTATCAAAAGTATCTAACTCCGTACCTAAAAATATGCTATATGCTTTCTTACATTTGTTATTGACTTTAAGTGCTCTGTCTTTATATGTTTCCGATACAGAAATTATTTCATCTGCGGCAGCATAAATGTAATTGGCTTGTTTTTGCATTGGATAAAATAATAAATTACTGATTATAGGAATATTAAAAATCATTTTAAATGCTTCTGGCCACAAATCTTGAACATCTATAATGAACTTGATTTTATTTTTCGTTGCATATTCGGCAGCTACCCTTGCCATATCAAGTGAAGGAACCGCACAATAAATAACATCAGGTTTTTTCCGATTCTTAAGATATTTCTTCAAATTTCTTCCAATGAAAAAATGACTATAAAATCTTTTCAATGAAACATTATGTTTATATATCGGCTCAGAAATATAAGTAATCTTATAATTAAAATTCCCAGTATTTTTATCTCTTTTTATTTTTTTAATATGAGAAAAATCAGAAGTAACCAATTCTACATCAAAATGACTCTTTGCAAGTAAATTAGCTAGATAATTAAAACGGTTGTTTCCCTTTCCATCAAAATCGCTACAAAAGTGAGCTATAATAAGTACATCTTTTCCCATTCCAATTCTCCTACTTATAATTAATTGTTTTCTTTTTTTGCCGGTATTCCTAAATAGACTCCTGATTCAGATATATCCTTAACCACAACAGAACCAGCACCCACTTTGCATCCACTGGTAATGTTTACGTTATTACTTACCACACTACCAATACCTAACCAGGAACCTTTTCCTACTTTAACTGTTCCTGCTAAATGCGCACCTGGCGATATATGAACAAAATCTTCAATTTTATTATCATGGTCTACTGAAGAACCAGTATTAATAATGCAGCCTTTCCCAATGCTTGTACAACAGTTAATAACCACTCCTGCCATAACCACTGTCCCAAATCCTATTTCTACTTGTTCTCCAATCACTGCATTAGGATGAATTAAAACCGGAATACTTGCGCCAACTGTCTCAAGCATTTCATGAATCCTTTGCCTCGTAGCATTATTACCAATACCAACAAATATTTCATACTCATCTATATGTGTAAAAACATCATCTGAGGTCCCAATAACTTCTAAACCCATTGATGATTTGATACCTTTGTCGTCATCTAAAAAAGCAATACTCTGCCATTTATTCATTTTTATTGCAATGTCCGCAACAACTTTCCCGTGGCCGCTAGCACCAATTATTAAAAGTTTGTTTTTCATATTTCCATTCTTTCCTTCTTGGTTCCCTTAAAGGGCTCAATTGTTGCAGCTGTTTCTGAATTAATACCCTCTCTAACGAACACCTTTTTTATAGTCAAAAATATTATCTTCCAATCCTCAATCAAACTTACATTGTCTACATACTCAACATCGAGATTAAATTTATCTTCCCAACTAATCGTATTTCTACCACTAACCTGCGCCAAACCAGATAACCCTGGTCTTACTTCATGACGTCGCTTTTGATGATTGTTATACAATGGTAAATATTGTACCAATAGTGGCCTAGGGCCGATAATGGACATATCACCCTTCAAAATATTAAAAAGTTCCGGTAGTTCATCAAGAGATGTAGAACGTAATAACCTACCAAACTTCGTCAACCTAACACTGTCAGGTAGTAAATCCCCTTTATCATCTCTTTCATCCGTCATGGTCCTAAACTTATACATCAGAAAGATCTCTTCATTAAGCCCGGGTCTCTTTTGCTTAAATAGCACAGGGCTACCTAACTTCGTTCTCACAAGTAAAGCGACTATTAAAAATACCGGACTAAGAACAATAATAGCTATTAAAGAAAGAATAAAATCCATCGGTCTTTTTACAAACCTTCTATAAATACCACCTTTGGAATTCTTCATTATTCTAACCACAACCCCTTAATAATCTCTACAACCCTTTTTAAATCTCCATCCGTCATCTTCGTATCTGATGGTAAACAAACACCATTCTCAAACAGCTTTTCTGCTACATCTGTTCCAACAAAATCATACTTTTCAAAGAAAGGCTGCATATGCATCGGTTTCCAAACAGGTCTTGATTCTATATTTTCTTTTTCAAGAGCCTCCATAACATCAATTGGTCTAACCTTTCCAGTTAAAACCATAGAGCTTAACCAGTAATTCGGTTCATCCCATTCATTACTAGGCATGAACTCCACACCTTCAAGTCGACCAAGCTCTCTTTTATAAAACTCAAAGATATAATTCTTCTTCGCAACTCTCTGATCTAAAACCTTAAGCTGCCCTCTACCAATCCCAGCAACAACATTACTCATCCGATAATTAAAACCTAATTCACTATGTTGATAATGCCTTGCTTGATCCCTTGATTGTGTGGACCAAAATCTAACCTTTGCAATTCTCTCCTCATTATCTGAAACTAGCATTCCACCACCAGAAGTAGTGATAATCTTATTTCCATTAAAAGAGAAGATGCCATAATCACCAAAAGTCCCAGTATGCTTACCTTTATAGTAAGTACCTAAAGACTCAGCAGCATCTTCTATAACCGCTACATTATGTTTTTTGCAAATCTCCATAATTTTGTCCATATCTGCTGACAAACCATATAGATGAACGACCAGTACTGCCTTTACTTCTGGATACTTCTCAAATGCTTCTTCCAAAGCTATCGGACTCATATTCCAAGTCTCGTAATCACTATCTATAAATACAGGAATAGCATTCTGATAAATGATTGGATTTGCAGTAGCAGAGAAAGTAAGTGTCGGACAGAAAACAATATCCCCTTCTCCAACCCCTGCAGCTTTAAGAGCCATATGAATTGCAGCAGTCCCTGAAGAAAGTGCCGCAGCAGCTTTAGATCCAACTTTTGCAGCTATCTCTTTTTCAAACTCATTAACGTTTTCACCAAGGGGTGCAATCCAGTTTGTATCAAAAGCTTCGTTTATATATTGCATTTCATAACCTTCATCACTCATATGTGGTGAAGAGAGTAATATTCTTTCTTTCACTTTTGTCGACTCCATCTTCTAGACTTCCTTCCATTGTTAGGTAAATACTTTAGTAAATTAGGACTTAATTAGAAGATCTACCTCCAACCAACTACTAAACCACTAAATCAATCCATATCTGATACTCACTTCGTACCATCTATTCAATCTATCAAGCAATTACGAAATAGATATTCTTGTATTTATCATCCGAAACCAAGTTTTTTCCTATCCCCAAATAATAAATACACCCCAAAATCCCTTTCAAGTTGAACTTTGTTTCGATTACACACATCCGCTTCCGCCTGTTCGATATATTGATAATAAATAGGTAATGCTATTGCAATAATAGTTCCCACTATTGTAATCACAGCTAACAATTCAAGCAATGTAAATCCTTTTTCACTCATTATAATCACAAATCCGCAGAGTCAATTTTCAAACCTTCTGTTATAGTTCTGGTTACTCGACTTCTTTACCTATATCTCACTGAAAAAAAATGTTTTGATTCGTGTATCATGTGTGCCGTTCTTTCATTTTGCAACCGTAACAAAATCCAAAAGAAAAATCACACAATAGTATTGTTCTAGTAGTGATAGATGCACATGAGGCATTTGCCCCATGTGAGATTAGGAATTAGCTTGGTTTAGTTGGATTTACTCCAACGGTTTGAAATAGTTGGAGAAACACATCTGTGTATTCATATAGTAGATGATTCAACTGTTCTAGCCTGTAGTAAAATCCAACTTATTGTATGATTGTATGTGTTTTATTTCAAGTAAGTTTTATTTGTATAAATTCCAACTTTTGCTTATTTTAATAGTCCTTTGTTTAGTTCACTATAGCTTCTTTAGCCCGTTCATTTTGTCTATACGGGTTAGCAATGTTAATGAGGTGATCATGAACCTCCAATAAATCCATTGTTTCATAAGAGTTCATAAGAAGATATAGCTGGTCCAACCCAACCTTTTTCGCCTTGCCAATATGAATCTTCGGAAATACTTGCTCTGGATGGACTTCATTTTCATTCAACAACTCTTCAAACATTTTCTCGCCGGGGCGGATGCCTGAATATTTAATTTCGATTTCGTCTTCTGTGAAGCCAGAAAGTCGTATTAAGTTTTTGGCGAGGTCTTTGATTTTTACTGGTTCACCCATATCAAGTACAAAGATTTCACCACCGCGGGCAAGAGAGCCTGCTTGGATAACGAGTCGTGATGCTTCTGGAATGGTCATGAAGTAGCGTGTCATCTCTGGATGGGTAACAGTTACTGGTCCGCCTGCTTGAATTTGTTTCTTAAATAATGGAATAACACTGCCACGGCTACCGAGTACGTTACCGAAACGAACGGCGACAAATTTCGTGTCGTATTTCTCGTCCATTTCTTGAATGATTAACTCGGCACAGCGTTTCGTTGCCCCCATTACATTCGTCGGGTTCACTGCTTTATCTGATGAAATTAGTACGAATGTTTTTACACCAAATGTACCAGCTGCCTCAGCAACGTTTTTCGTACCGAATATATTGTTTTTCACTGCCTCTTTCGGATTATATTCCATTAACGGGACATGTTTATGGGCAGCTGCATGATAGATAACATGTGGGCGGTGCCTTTCCATTACTTCAAACATTCGCTCCCGGTCTTGAATATCACCAATAACTGGAACAATCTCGAACTGATTTTTATACTTACTCCGCAGTTCCATATCAATTTGGTAAATACTGTTTTCGCCATGCCCTAATAATACAATTTTCTTCGGTTTGAACTTGCTGATTTGCCGACAAATTTCGGAGCCGATTGAACCACCAGCACCAGTTACAAGAATTGTTTTTCCATGCAAGTTGTCAGAAATACTTTTCATATCAAGTTCCACTGGGTCGCGGCCAAGTAAGTCTTCTACTTCGACATCTCGGAAACTATTAACTGATACTTTCCCAGTAATGACATCTTCAATTTTCGGCATAATTTGTGGTTTAATTTTTGTCTTCGCACATTCTTCGACAATTTTATTCAATTCTTTGCGGCAAAGGGAAGGAATGGCAATCAGTATTTGTTCTACTTCATACTTTTCTACCACCGTTTGAATATCATCTACTAGTCCTAAAACGGGAATGCCGAAATAATCTAATCTTTGTTTATGTGGATCATCGTCGACAAAGCCAATTGGTTTTAAGTCGGTATCATGATTTTTTAATAACTGTCTTGCAACCATTGTTCCAGCTGCACCAGCGCCGACTATTAATGTTGTCTTTTTCTTTAATTCTGGTTTAATATACGTATCGCGAAGCATGCGCCACGCAAATCTTGAGCCGCCGATTAGCATAACATGAATCATCCAAGTAATACCTAATGCACGGAGATACACCGTTTGAAACAGGACAATTTGTGCTAAGGCAGTTAGCAATATAGAGAATGTGACTCCTTTAACGATAGCTGTTAGCTCACCAATACTAGCATACTCCCATGCCCGATGATATAAACGATACATAAAAGCAAATAAATGATGACTTAATAATAAAGTAATAGAAGTTAATAAGACCGTTTTTGATGTAAATACGCTCGGGTTGACACTTAGTAAAAATAAGCTTGCATAAATGGCTGTCATTACAATAATGGAGTCGATGACAACTAACAGCGATAATCTCCTTTGATAAGTCACGTAAATCTACTCCTCTTTTTTCCATGTTTAAGGTATCTAAAAGCGGGTAAATAACTGTTAGATACCTTATTAAAATATCTTTAACCTGTGCTAACCTTTCGTGTTGATTGAACTTAAGAATCAACACAGAAGAGTAACAAAGTCGTTTTTAAAGTCGCTCTGACTTCAATAAGTCCTCCAGAAACTCTAGCACTTGTTGTTTTAATTCTTCATCCTTTAAAGCAAATTCAACTGTTGTTTTGACAAAACCGATCTTTTCACCGACGTCATAGCGCTGACCTTCAAAGTCATAAGCGAACACTCGTTGAATTTGATTTAATTGCTGGATCGCATCGGTTAATTGAATTTCGCCACCAGCACCAACTTCTTGCTTGTCTAGGAAGTGGAAGATTTCTGGTGTTAAGATATAGCGACCCATAATTGCTAAGTTCGATGGGGCTGTACCTTTTGCTGGTTTTTCGACAAAATTATTCACTTGATAACGACGACCTTCTTGTGTGAGCGGATCGACAATTCCATATCGATGGGTTTCATCTTCTGGGACATGTTGAACACCAATAATGGAAGAAAACGTTTGTTCATATTGCTCGATTAATTGTTTTAGGCAAGGTGTTTCACTTTGAACGATATCATCACCTAATAGTACAGCAAATGGTTCATCACCGATGAAGTTGCGTGCACACCAAACGGCATGTCCTAGTCCTTTTGGTTCTTTTTGACGAATGTAGTGAATATTCGCTAAATTAGAGGAGTATTGCACTTTTTCTAGTAAGTCTAATTTCCCTTTTTCTTTTAAATTTTGTTCTAGCTCAGGCATGTTATCGAAATGATCTTCAATCGCCCGTTTCGTTTTTCCAGTAACGATAATAATATCTTCAATTCCAGATGCGACCGCTTCTTCTACAATATATTGAATCGTCGGCTTGTCAACAATTGGCAGCATTTCTTTCGGCATCGCCTTTGTAGCTGGCAAAAATCTCGTCCCTAACCCAGCAGCAGGTATAATGGCTTTTCTCACTTTTTTCAAGGTTTTTTACCCCTTTCAGCTTAAATTCCTGTCATTTATTTTTAGCTTATCAATTCATTTTCATAAAAATACCTAATGACAAAACACTTTTCAAACAAATGTCTTTTCATTAGGTATTTTCGTTTTTATTCAATTTCTGCATATATATGTGAATTATTTAATTTATGAATTAATTATTCCCCTATTGCATTTATATTTGGGCATCTAACCCATCCTCACACCATACCATTGACAACAAGCGTCTAAGGTCTTTCACCCACAGCATGGTCGAGTGCCTCCATTGATACCGGTGAGGAGACATTACCGGTATTTAGTTGCAAACAGAACAATTCTCCTCTTCTCTCTCTAGTTTCGTTCTTGCGATTTTACCCTCTGTAAATCTACTAAAATATTCCCAGTAGTTTTTTTCTCTTTATCTTTTCTGGGTTCTCTTTATATATCATTTTACCTGCTACAATTAATTCTGCATTTTCACGATACATGTAGCTATGATCGATACTGAACTCTTTTTCTATTTTTTCAAATGCTTCATCCATTTTAAAAGAACGGTTCGTCACATTATGTGCATCACTTGCAACGATGTGACAAAGGTTCGCCTCGATTAATTGCAGCGAAAACTTTTGGATTTTTTTCCCAAAGGCACCTGCGACACTTGCAGCCGTTACTTGGGAGATTGCACCTTTTTCAATTAACTGATACAGCTTATCTGGCTGTTCTATGATTTGGCTATTCCGCTCTGGGTGAACGATGACTGGCGTTATTCCGTGCATTTGTAAATCGTAAAATAATCGTTCTGAGTAGCTCGGTACATGATTGGACGGAAATTCCACTAATAAATAATTTTTTTCATTAATCGTGGCAATATAGTCGTCGGTAAATTCGGAAATTAATTCGCCGAAAACCCGAACTTCTTGGCCTAGTAACACTTCTAGCGGAATACCTTCTCGTTGAAAGATACCGTTCACTGATGTAACTAAGTCTTTAATCTCATGCTTCGGGTTATCATACTTCGACGTACGGTGATGAGGTGAAGCAACAATTTTCTTAATTCCTTGTTTCACTGCTTCTTTTGCCAATGCAATACTATCTGCCTCTGATTGTGCACCGTCATCTATGCCAGGTAATATATGACAATGAATGTCAATCATTGGAATTCACCCCGCTTTTTCTATTGTACCATAGGTCTTTGGAACTAGGAATAATTTTTCATCTTTTTACTTAGCGGTAAATTTAGTTAATTTTTTCTAGACATAAAGTCCTGATTTATCGTATCAAAAAGCAGACTCCTTTCCGTTACAAAGTAGGAATCACGTTCATACTTAAGAAGGCTGCTTTTTAGAAAATTTAATTATGACCATAATAGTAGTAATAGCTCGATTTCACTTCTTTCCGTCCGTTTAATACGGTACCAAGAAGTTTTCCTTTAGCGGCTTTCAACATTTCTACTGCTTTCATTGCCTCTTCCCGGTCTGTTTTTCCACTTGATAGGACAAATAATGAAGCATCACAAAGGTTTGCTAATATTTGTGCATCGGTAACAGCTAGAATAGGTGGGGCATCAAATAATATTAAATCAAACTGCTCTTTCGCCATTTCAATTAAGTCTGCCATTGACTTGGATGCCAATAATTCTGCTGGATTTGGCGGGATTGGTCCGCTCGTTAACACAAATAAATCTAATATTTCCGTTTCTCGAATCGCATCCACGAAACTAATTTGTTTCGTTAACACATTCGTTAAACCGATCGTATTCGGTAGTTGGAATGTGTAGTGAACAGTCGGTTTCCTCATATCAGAGTCAATTAACAACACTTTCTTGCCTTGTTGTGCCATAACAACCGCTAAATTTGCTACAGTGGTCGATTTCCCTTCTCCTGGTCCTGTTGATGTGACTATAAGTGTATGGACACTATCATCAACGGCGGAAAATTGAATATTCGTTCTTACTGTCCGGTATTGTTCGGAAATGGGGGACTTTGGATTCAGTATTGTTATTAAGCCACGATTTTTATTCGTCGTTTTTTTCCTTTTTTTCATGTTTATCTCCCCCCTCGATTAGCAGCTCGGCTGGAAGAAAAATTCGGACCTTCTAACTCAAACTGATTAATAACCCCGAGCACTGGTAAATTCAATATTTTTTCAATATCTTGCTCCGTCTTTATTGTATTGTCTAAGTATTCTAGTAAAAATGCTAATCCAACACCGACCATTAAACCAACGACTAAAGCAATTGCCATATTTAATGTCGGCTTTGGTTTTACTGGAGAAATATTATCACTTGCTGAAGCTTTCGCTAAAATGCTTACGTTGTCTACTTTCATTAGACTGACTACTTCTCTTTGAAACACATCGGCAATTTTATTCGCGATGAGGACCGCCTTTTGCGGTTCTGGATCTTGTACAGAAATATTCACGACTTGTGAATTTTTTTCACTTTGAACGGTTAGCTTATTTTTCAATTGACTAGTCGTCATATCTAAATTCAAGTCATCAATAACGATATCTAATATTCGCGGGCTAGTAATAATAACATTATACGTATTGATTAATTGTAAGTTTGTTTGTACATCACTATAATTGATTGCTTCATCTGTTTGTGATCTATTTACAAGTATTTGTGTTGACACTTGATAAACTGGTGTAATCACAAAATAACTAACAACCGCTGCGATCGTAGTTGTTAGAAATGCGATAATCACTATTAAACTCAATCTTTTTCTTAGTATGGCAAATATTTCTTTTAAACTTATCGTTTCTTCCATGGAGTCCTCCTTCAATTCTACCAAAACAGTTCTGTTTCTTATACCATCATTTTTACGTTTCTTTTACATACGAGATAGATTATATCATTATTCGACAGTTTTTTCAGCTATAAAATTACATTAAGGAGGTAATCCATTCATAAAATTGCTGAAAGCCGTCTTTTTCAGCACCTTGGTAATTTATACTATCAATCTTTCTTGTAAAACGGAAATTATCAGTCTATTTTTTCAGCCAGACAAAATATGGTTAAATTCCTATTTAGCTCTTCACCCTAAAAGATATTATATATATTTTTTGATATTTTTCAACAATTTTTTCCCGAATTGGTTTCCTCACTTTATGTTTGACGCCTCTTCCTATTTTTCGTTTGAATGTTTACAATAATAATGAATTCATGTTTTGATTATAAGCAACATGTTACAACTATCTATAAAACATGTTGGGTAAATAGTATTTAGGAGGTTATTTATGATACAAAGAATTTTAGCGAGTCTTTCTGTCATTCTATGTATAGCTGTAATTATTGTCGGCTCCAACTATTGGGATGCAAAACGAAGTAAAGTGTTAGGAGAATCTGTTTATGCGGATAGTGCAACTGAGGAAGAGCAAGGGGAGAAACCAGACAACGAGGATAAAACGGAATCGGTAATAGAGCCAACTTTAACATGGGAAGAGTTACGCGATCTCGTTAGCCATTTACCAGAGAACGTCGCCAATCTGTTTCGCCAAAGTTACAACGACAAAACGCAAGTGAAAATAATGTTCGTCGGTTCTACTTCTCTCGGTGCAGACAATGGCTGGGGCAAATTAGTTGCTAAACAATTGACCGATACATATGGAGAAGATTTAGTTGCTGTGTCTACTGTTGAATTTGATGGCAATTCTACTGATTTAGTGAATAGCGAGGTCTCTAAAGAAGTCATTACAGGAAAGCCAGATCTACTATTTCTAGAGGGCTTTACATTGGAAGATAATCTTTCCATCATTCCTGTGGAGCAATCGCATGATAACTTAACGTCATTTATCGAGAGTGTCACAAAAGAAAGTGCCGGTACGATTTTGTACATTCAACCGCCACAGCCACTGTATAATGCGGTGAACTATCCGCGGCAAGTGGCAGCGTTAAAAGCGTTTGCCGCAGAACAAGGCTACAACTACTTTGATCATTGGGATAAATGGCCAGATTCGAAAGATGATCAATTACTTGAGTATGTGGAAGACGGTTTTCCGACGAAAAAAGGTCATCAACTTTGGGCAGATGCCATTATCGAGTTTTTTGTGGGGAAATGATGATTTAAAGGAGGTTCGTGATAATAATCGCGATACCTCTTTTTTTATCAGTAGCCAGTCACTTAGTGAAATTTTTTGTGATTCATTTTCTTATCACTTAGCTTGCATGTGAAAGATTATACTTGCCTATCTTTTTATGAATCTCTTAAAGTTTTTATTTTATGAATATTCGTTTTATTTTCGTGAACATCGAGATTTTCCAGTATTGGCGCGGTTTATACGGTTTTTATCGGTGAAAAAAAGCAAGTTATAAGTGTAATTTTTTTTATATTCAAGGTATTGCCTTTTTTCTATTAATATAGTATTATAGATTTGGGTCTGATGACCTAGTAAAATTTTATTAGGGGGTATGTAATTATGAAACAAATTGACCAATTCACTGGTCAAGAGCGCTTTGGGGAGGTGGTGGATGCATTTGAGCCAATGATCCATTCAATCATCCAGAAGCTGAATATTTACAAGAACAAAGATGATTACTTTCAAATCGGTCTAATCGCACTTTGGAAAGCGTATAAACGTTTCAAAAAAGAGAAAGGTAAATTCTCTACATATGCGTATCACTACATCCGAGGCTCCATCCTCGTTGAGCTCCGCAAAAACGCCCAACAAGAACGAGTGGAATACTTTTCAGAAAATAATCCACTGGAAAACATCTTAGATCCTACAAACCATTTTGAGTTACTCCACATCGAAGAACTTATCAGCTACTTGCCAAAAAAATTCCAATACATTATTATTTTATATTACTTTGAAGGGCTACCGCTCAAAGAAATTGCTAAACTATTAAATATTAGCTATGCCACAAGTAAATTGTGGAAACGACAAGCGATAGAAAGACTCGCAAAGTTATTTCATGAAAATAACCGCGAATTTAACTAATATCGCAAGTGGAGTAATAGAGGGGTATGGGCTTAATTCGTGTAGGTAGAGAAATCTAAATATTCATAACACTAGTTTTACCTTTTGAGAATTACGTTTATTCATTTCCAAAAATATCGCGATTAGACGAAAAATGCTGTTCCGAGAGAATGGAAGTTTTCTCTTTGGAACAGCATTTTTACCCAATTTTATTTATAGACTGGTATATCAAATGTAATAGAATACAAATCTAATAGATTAAATAGCTCGTTCATTTTTGAGGTTTGCTTATAAGCCCAACCAATGTCGGATGCATATTGATGACTTGCATAATTATTTTTCGCAGCAAATTCTGGATTCCAGCGCATTTTATAAAGTGTATCTTGTCCTCTGTCTACATAGCCTTTTCCGATAAAGGCTGCACCGCCTTCTATCGCTGCCTCTGGCGTGAACCAACCTGCATCATAGGCATATTGTGCTCCGCATGTGTTCGGACAGGAATCTTTCGCCCCGATACCAAACATATTATAAACTACTTTCTTTCCTTTCACACCATCCACTTCTATCCCTGTCGCTAGAGCTGAATTACCATTCCCAGTTTCTAGCAATGCGTGTGAAATTAAATAAATTTCATTTACTCCATATTTTTTTGCTGCTTTAATAAATGTTTCTGCCATTCCTGTTAAAATTCCTTTATTTACAAGAATTTTATTATTCACTTCATAGGGGTTTAAATTCGAAGTTTGTGATAGTTTTAGGAACTGCAGACGATTTTCAAATGAATGATTAAAGTTGTTCGGGTTAATATAATATTTTACATCCGCATAATCTGCCGTTACCCAACCACTTGTATTACGGATATGATACCATACATAGCCGTCTGTTCCTTTCATTGATGAATGTAAGGTTACAGTGTTTCCTTCTGCTACTTTACCACCAACAAGATAATTTGTTCCAGGGCCTCTACGTAAATTCCACGTTCCGCCAACAATCTTCCCTTTACTGGAATCTTTTTCGTCTACTTGGATACCATCTTCTCGAATCCACAATTTATATCGTTTATCTGTTTGTGGGTTCACTTTCATTTGAATATCGGTCATTTTATTCAAAGTTAGTGAGTATTTCGAATAAACGTACCGAATATCTTTTTTCGGCTGTAGGGTCACTTTTACGTTAGCGATGCCTGTCGCTTCATAGTTTTTAACAACGACACGATGCTTTCCTTCAGTAAAAGAGATTAATTGATCCCAGCTACCTTGGCTTTTATTATTCCATTTATCTAATACTAATTGATCATCAATATAGATTTGGACACCGTCGTTTGCCTCTACTTGCAGACGATAATCTCCTTTTCCAGTATAATAATATTTTTGGAATATGGTAGAGAAGTTATCGACAGGTATTCCAGTTGCAGGTGAACCCGCTCCCCAATCCATCGCTAATTGTTCTATCTTCTCATCGACACCAAGTAATACTGGATCACCAGTTAAATTCCGTGATGGAAACGCTAATCCGTACCAGCGATCATCTGCCATTAGTTCATTTAATTGAAATTTTAGTTCAGATACACCGACTAGTTCTTTATGCTTAACCATAATCGTGTGGGTTCCAGCTGTTAAGTAAATTGGTTTTTCAAAATACTTTAGACCTTGATCGTTGTCCCATTCATCTAGTACTAACTTCCCATTAACATACACTTGGGCGCCATCATTGGAGTTGACTTGGAGGTTATAAACCCCTTCCTTCACTGTTACTTTTCCTTGAAACAGGGTGGAGAAGTAGTCTCCAGGAATATTACTTGCTGGTGAACCCCAGCCCCAATTAAAATCAATTTGATTATACTCCCCTAAGAAAGCTGTTTCTCCTGTTAAATTGGCATTAGAAAAGGCCATTCCGTACCAGCTACCATTTTGCATTATATCTTCGAGTTCCAAACGTAGCTCGGCAACACCAATTAATTCACGATATTTTACTTTAATCGTATGTTTTCCTTCTGTTAAATAAATGGCTTCTTCAAAAGATTTTAGTGCTTGATTGTTCCATTTATCGACTACTAGCTTATCATCGACAAATACTTGAACACCATCATTCGCTGCTACTTTTACTTTATAGATTCCTTCTGATACTTTTACTTCTCGTTGGAAAAAGGTTGAGAAGTAATCTGTCGGAATATTTTTCGCTGGCGATCCCCAACTCCAATCAAAATGTAACTCTTTTATTGGTTTATCGAGTCCAAGACGGGCTGTTTCCCCTGTTAGATTATCGTTAGCAAAGGCCATTCCGTACCAACGACTGTCACTAATGAGTGGATCCATTTGAAAACTTAATTCTGCCCAGCCGGTTATTTCCTTATAGAAAATGGTGACCTGGTGTTTCCCCTTTGATAAATAGACGGGCTTTTCCATAGAATTCACACTTTTATTTTTCCAACCGTCGATTTCAAGTTTTCCATCAATATATACCTGGACTCCATCATTGGCTTTTACTTTTAAATTAAATAGTCCATCTTCTACATCCACTTCTTTTCTAAAAATTCCTGAAAAGTAATCACTCGGAATACTAGCAGTTGGTGCGTTACCATACCAATTAAAGTCAATCGAGTTGTACGTTCTTGCAACTGGATCACCTTTAAAATGAATAGATGGATAATAGATTGCTTCCCAGTTGTTTGTTGTAACTTGCGACTTTTCTAGATCAAATTGCAACTCTGCCCAGCCTGTCATTTCTTTATACTTGATGGCAATATGATGGGTTCCAGCTGTTAAATGGATTGGCTTTTCCATATAATTGAGGCTCGCATTATTCCAACCATCAATCTCTAGTTCGTTATCGACAAATACTTGAACCCCATCATTGGCCCAAACACGTAAAAGGTAGTTACCATCTTCAACCGTAACGTCCTTTCGGTATAATGCCGAAAAATAGTCTCTTGGGACGCCACTTGCAGGACTTTTATCTTGCCATTCAAAATGGATATTGTCATACGTTTTGTCGACAGGCGAACCTTTTAAATGGACATTCGGATAATAACTCGCCTTCCATCTTTTCGTATTGACTTCGTATTTTTCAATCTCTGTGCGTAACTCGCTGACACCGGATATTTCTTTGTACTTTACGATGACCGTATGGCTACCAGCTGTTAAATCGATAAGTTTTTCCATGTAATTTAAACTCTTATTATTCCAGCCGTCGATCTCGAGCTTGCCATCCACATACACTTGCACTCCATCATTAGCCCAAATTTGGAATTGGTAGGGACTATCCTCAGCAACATTTAGCTTCCGTTTATAAAATACAGAAAAGTGATCACCTGGAATATTTTTTGCTGGTGAACCCCAACCCCAATCATGGGTAATATTATTCACTGGACTCTTCGCACCTAATAGAGCAGTGCTGCCTGTGAAATTTGATTTGGAAAATGCCATTCCGTACCAGCGACTATCACTCACTAGTTCCTCCATTTGAAAGCGCAACTCAGCCCAACCCGTTATTTCTTTATACTTAATCATTATTTCATGTTTGCCACTAGTCACATAAACAGGTTTTTCCATATAGTTGATGCTTTTATTATTCCAACCATCAATTTCCAAGTTGCCATCGACAAATACTTGGACACCGTCGTTAGCCCATACTTTTAAATCATAAATCCCTTCTTCCAAAGAAAATTCTCGTTTGAATATCGCTGAAAAGTAATCATTCGGGATTCCTTGTACTGGTGATCCATCATACCACTTGAAATTAACATCATCATATGTCTGTTTCACAGAGGTTCCTGTAAAATTAACGGACGGATAATATGTTGCTTCCCATTTACTAGAACTAGCTTCCGTTTGATTAGTAAGTGCAAGGCTTACAAACAAGATGCTCACAAACACCCATATGAATTTTACATATTTCGGCAATCTGTTTATCACTCCTTTTCTTATGAAATGCAAAAAAATACTACCTCCTATCTTAGTTTATCATAGATTAATATATTGATTTTTCCGTTAGGAGGATAAGATAGGATAATAGATTGGAGAAAACTGTAGTGTAGTAATGGCAAAAAAATAAAGGTGAAGACAAAAAGTTGTCCTCACCTTGTTATATCGGTTAAGATTGAGAAATGTTTACGAAAAGTTTCACTAACTGTTCATTGCTATTCCAATGATAGCTATTTCCAAATTCCTCATTTAGCTTTACATAATTCGGATGGTGAACGAGTGAAGTCCCTTCTTTAATATGTTTAATTAGTTCTTCCTCATCGTTAAAAGTGAAAGGCTCCAGTAATTTTTCCATATCTCGATAAACTCCACGAACTTCTTCATACCTATCTCTGTCATTTACATATAAATAAAAATCCATATTTAACGGTAACACATCAAAAAAGATAGAAGAATAGTCACTTAATAAAATATCTGTTATTAATAACAATTCCTGTGTTTCCATCTCATCTGGGGGAATGATCACTTTATTTAAAGATAGTTTTTCCCTTTCCATTGAATGCATTTTCGCAATAACAACGTAATCGTCACCTAGTTTTTCTACTAACTTTTTTAAATCAATTAAATAGCTGAGGTCTGGAAGATTCGTTTTATAGTTGTAATCACGCCAAGTTGGAGCGTAAAATACGATCTTTTTATTTTCGTCTATATTTAGTTTTCGTTTAAACGTCTGTTTTAGTTCTTCGTTTTTGAAATTATCTTTTAACCACTGAACTCGTGGGTATCCGTAAGCTAATATTTGCTCTGCTGGATAGGAAAAGGCACTTTTTAGTTTTTCTTTACCACCATTAGAATCGGCTAATAAATAGTCCCACCTGGAAATATCTCGCTTTTTATTTCGTTTATGGTTCCGATTAAATTGAGATATCATTTTTTCATGACTGTCAAAAAAGAGTCGTTTATACGGAGTTCCATGCCATAACTGGATCCATATTGCATCCTCTTTCTTAAAGAAATCTAGCGGTGTCCAGCTTTCCGTAATAACAAATTTGGCATCATTTAAGGCTTTCCAAAATTCCTGCGTTCTTGGTTTGACTCGGTACTCTTGCGGAACAGCTTCGTTATTTGTAACGAATTTAATTTGAAAGGTGGATGGATGATTGTTGATAAGATAATCAAATAAATATTTAGAGTTGCCGCTGTAACGATAATCAAATCCTAAAAATAATATTGCATTATGCTGTACCGGTTGTTTCATGTATTTTTGTTTTAGTGCTCTAATTTGCAGTCTTCTCCGCTTTTGATTCCATTTACTCTTTTTAAATTTTTCTATATATGAACGAATCGATAATAACCGTTTAGTTTTACTATACAAATTAAAATAACGATTCAATTTCCCTTTTCTGTGTAAGTAACGAATGAACATGATTAAATTGATTTTATTGTCTCGAATTAATCCTTTTCTAAAATACAATCTATTGAATAGCACGATATTTTTCGGCACATAAAAATTTTGATTGTATTCGTTTAATAATTTTACGGTCTTTGCAATCATTTCTTTCCGATAAGGACGCGGGATTCTTTTCTCTGAGTAAAGTAAGGCACGATAAAATAAGTATTTGTACAACATATATGTCGAATCTTCACGTCTCGGTTTAAAAGTTCGTAGCGTTGCTTCCAAAGCTTGTAAATAATCATCCATATGCAATGTGGTCGTAAATTGCGTTTTTGTTGTTGAGTTCGGATTTACACGGACTTTATAATACGGATTACTAACAATACCGATTAAGTTTGCATGTTGGGCCACTGCTACATAAAATTCGAGGTCCTCATAAATATATCCTTCACCATAGCTGATGTTGTTATCTATTAAAAAGGATCGGTTATACAGTTTATTAACGGTAAAGTATGATTCAGCTTGAAGAAGCCGTTCGCAATCTTCCCCTTCTAACCATTCATCAAAAAGGAAGAGATCGTTATTAACGTAGACCTCTCCCCTGTCTGTATAGTAGTATGTCCAATCGCATAGAACAAAGTCCGCACCTTTTTGTTCGGCTTTATCATACAGTGCTTGTAGAGTGTTTTCGTCTAAAAAATCATCACTGTCTAAGAAGAAAATATATTTGCCTGTTGCTTCTTTCAATCCGCGATTCCTTGCAGCACCTTGCCGTTGATTCTCCTCTTGAAGGAGTACTTGCAAATTTAACTTTGTTTGTTTTTGATATTCTTTTATCGTTTGTACGGTGTCATCATCCGATGCATCATCGATACAAATAATCTCGATATTACCTTTAAACGTTTGGTTTTTCACAGAATCTAACGTGTCTATAATTAAGTTACTTGCATTATAGGCTGGTATAATAACTGTTATATCCGCCATTGTTTCTTTAACCCCCTTACCACATCCAAAGAAAGATAAACTTCAAACAATTTTTATGAATGAATGGTTCCTGCATGGGTAATTTTCGATTTTATTTTTTCGATTATTAGTGATAGTTTGTCGCGAAACTTTGCATAATAATTAAATGTATTTAACTCGATTGTTTTTCCTTGTTTCTTAACTAAAAACGAAAAGTGCATTCTTGTAATCGGTAAAATAAATTCAAAGCCGGCATATTTCGCTTCTCGAATAGTTTTGCCCCAAATCTTAATCTCATTCTTTATTTGCTTTTGTTGAAGTACTTTCACTTTTTTACGAGATTTAATAGCAAAATAGTCTTCTCGATTAAAGTTATTAATATCTGTTCTTATATAGCCTGTAATTTTAACAGCAAGTCCATAAAATTTTTTCTTTTTAAAAATTAGTGAGTCACAAGTTAATATCTCTTCATCTATTTGAGTTATTTTGGTTGGTAATAGATTACCATTCATTTTGATTGGCCAACCGTATTGTTTTAGTGCAATTAAAAACTCTTTGTAAAATGATTGCAAGTTTTTTTGTTCCAAAATATATTTTTCATCTAGCAACTCGAGTATTTTCACATATTCCGAAATAAATTCCTTTTTCTCTCGTTCATCTAATGTAGCGATGAGAGCGTTGGAACCTTTTTTATAAAGGAATAGTTTCATATGGTAAATAATTAAATATTGTATATACGGAATGATTTGTCCGTATTTTTCCATTGATAACTGAATAAGTTTTAAATATCCATTTTTTAAGAATGGCGTGAAACGGTCTTTCCGATTCCAAGAATTATCAACTAATGAGTTACCTACTTCTCTCCGATAATAGTAAAAAGCACCAGCTATAACACCATATTGAGGTGAATGCTGTAGTAAATATTTATTGATGGAAAGGGCATCTTCCCAAAATTCTAGCGATTCATCAAACTGAAATTGTTTTTCAGCGATTACCTTTCCTTTGAAAAATAATCCACCGGCATAAAAGTGAATGGCGTCATATTCATTAAAAATATTGATAATCCGATTTCCATCCGCAAATCGATAATTAAGTCCGTGCTCTTTTTCACTAATTGCATTGTTAAAATACTTAATTGGCGTCACTGCCATATCAACATCATATGTTTGAAAAAATTGATCTGCTTTATTTAATAAATTTGTATCAAGTTTGTCATCTGCATCCAATAAGACTATTATTCTAGAATAGTCTGAAACCATCGATAAACCTTTATTCCGCGCTTTAGAAGGACCACTGTTCGCTATTTCGATATATTTAATATTATTTGGGTATTGGCTTTTATATTCGAGGCAGACTTTAGCACTGTTATCCGTACTACCATCATTCACAATGATTAGCTCTACATTATCCTTGAAACCAATCGTTTGATTAATGACTGATTCAATCGCATCTTTTACATATTTCGCTTTATTGAATACAGGCATTACAATTGAGAATTGACTCATGCGTTCCACCTCTTTCCTTATTGCCTTTTAGTATTTATTGCCTGTCTTTCAATTTTTGATGTTTTTTTGATGATTTTGTGATATATTTCAAACCTTTAAATAAAGACGTCAGCCAAAGAACCTATTCATCCTTGTAGGAATAAGAGAGCAGATAGTATTTCGTAATTTCCATCCTCAATCATCATATGAAAAAAAAAACGTTTGTGCAATTTAACTCCAGCAAAGAACTGAAAATATTGTATTTACTTAATTTCTGAAATAGTATAATAGTCCTATTTACATTCAAAAAACATTATAACATCAAATTAACGTAGTGAACATATGTAAAAGATATACTTATAGCCAACTATTTCCATGTATTGTTTTTTTCATTTCCATTCGTTGATAGACGGGAATAACTGAACATTCCAATATTCTATATCCATAATATAAAATTTTATAGTTTATTTCATTGATATTATCAAAAGTTTAAAATAATTGTTATATATGTAATAAAATTGCGGTTTTCTTACTGAGGTGTTATGTGTCTTTTTATAACAATTTCATTTGAAAAACCTTAGTGTATCGTTTCACACACAATTATGATATCCATACAAAGAATTTTTTACAAAAAAGAGAGAACAAGCTCGTTAGCCTACTCCCTCTTCTTAAAAAATATTAATTAGATTTTGGTAATACTTTAGTACACCGTCCCACACAGAACTTCTGATGTTACCTTGGACATTTTCCATAAAAACAATCTCTCATTAGATGCGTCCCTGCAACGTCCGCACCGCTTTTCGTGTTGCTTTAGAAACCTCACGGAAAACATCTCAAATTGGAGGTGGTTCTGCAATGCTTATACCGCTTGTCGGGTTACTTTGACCATTTCGCCCTCTAAAATATGGGCAACGATTCGTTTCGTCGCGTTGCCGTCTTGGTAGTCGAAGAACCGGTTTTTAAAGGCGGTTATTTGTTCTTTAGAGAACCGATTTAGTTTGATCACTTCGATAAGGCTATCCGTATCAGTCGCAAGTGGTCCTGGGATCATTTTTTCATAATCATAATAAAAGTCGCGTTCCTCTATATACTTATCGAGATCATAGGCGTAAAACACCATCGGCCGCTCGAGTAAACTGTAATCGAAGAACACCGTTGAATAGTCGGTAATGAGTAAGTCTGTAACTGCAAGTAGTTCCTCAATTTTGTATTTGCTATCCATTTGGTAGGCGAAACGGTTATTCTCCAACTGTAAGTTTTTCCGCATGTACGGATGGAGATGGATGAGCAGGACGTATTCATCGGCGAGAGCCCTTTCCATCTTTTGTAAATCGAATGGTAAAGTGAAACATGCTTGATCATGACTTTTACCGCGAAAGGTTGGAGCATATAGGATAATTTTTTTACCGGCAAACTCGGGATGGTCTATATTGAATTGTTCTTGCATCTTTCCGATTCGGTTTTTGTCAAAAAAATAGTCGGTTCTCGGAATGCCAAGCGGATAAATTTGCTTCGGGTTCATTTGGAAGGCCTCGGCAAAATATGGGATGACCTCTTTCGCACTCACATACACTTTCGAGTAGTTGCCATGAATTTGAATATGTTGAATATAGGTTTCACTCGGTCCGAACGGTTTGCCGACCGTACTTAAGCCGAACTTTTTCAACGCGCCGGCACTGTGCCATAGTTGGATTGTTTCTGTTCCTGGGCGCAGTTCCTTAATACAATAAAGCGGAAAGCAGTAATCATCGATAATGAAATGTTTGGAAGTTGCTAAATGGTAGCATGTCTTAATCATATGAAACACATAATATACTTTCGCTAGCAGTCTTCTATCAAACTTTTTAATTAAAATATGACAGTCGTATTGCGGGTAATTTTCTGTCATTTCGTCATAGATGAACTGCAAATTATCTTTCAACTGCTCCGAACGGTAGGAAGCGAAAGTAATTTTTTGTGAATTTACAGGAAAAAGGAAGGAGCAAACCGCATATACGATACGGATGATGTATTTCACTATGATTGTAGGCAAAAGTCTTAACGAGCTCACGAGTAACACTTCCATTCAGGTGATGTAATCTGAATTTTGTAGGCAGGGTCGAAGGGGATATTACTCCCGCTCTCACCCACTACCCTACATACTGACACTATTATTTTGATTGATGTGAATGTTTTTTTCACCGAGCAGTTCCCGATAAATAAAATTCAATTGTTTCGGTAGTACTTCTCTTTGGTTATCTTTAGAGTAAAAGATATTTAGCACTCGTTCCCGCTCTTTTTCATATTCTTGCGGGTTTTCCATCGTTATTTCTAGTCGTTTTAATAGGTCTTCAAAGTTGAATGATTTCGGACCAGGTGTGACGTCGAAGTAGTTGAAATACATTTCGTTCGATTTTTGCAAATATAACTCTAAGTCGTAACAGAAAAATAGCACTGGTCGGTTGAGCAGCAAGTAATCTGTGTAGCAGCTAGAATAATCGGTTAAAAGAATGTCCGTGTATTTTAACAAAAGCTGCGGATCATACGTCTCTCCACTTATATCGATGATGTTTTTATAAATCGATGGGACTTCACCGTTGCTGTACATATGCCGCTTGACGACAAATTTGTACCCGTGTCTTTCACAAAATTCATCGAGTTTCGGGAAGTTAATAATGAGATTAATATCTGTTTCTAGCTTGCCGAATTTGCGATGGGTTGGCATGTATAAAATAATTTTATCGTTGCGGATCCATTCAGGTATTTCCAAGTCTTCTTCTGTCGTTTTAAAAAATACGTCATTACGCACTTGGCCCATTTCGATGACGTTTTCTTTCGGGACGAGAAAGGTTTCTGGGTAGTAGGAAGAAACTCGTTCACTCGTGGAAACGACGTAATTCAATTTTGCTTGGTTCGTTTTTACGACCATTTTTCCGAAAAATTTATTAAGCCCGGTTGCTTCGTTTAAAATTTTATAGGAGAATGTGCTTTTGTTCGCACCCCACACTTTTTTCAAACCGACGCCGTGCCATGTTAAGTAAGAAATCGCACCGCCAAGAAGGGATTTGTTAAAGTCGTCATTGATGGAGTGGGAATGGATAACGATTTTCGCCCGTAATTGGAGCCATTGCCCTTTTCTAGAACTACAATGATAGGATTCAAATCCGAGTTCCCGAATTTGTTTCACGACTGCAGAGTTTTTTGCGATCCAAACACAGCGAAGGTTTTCATCTTTTGCCATTTCTAGGAAAATATATTTCGTGTTGCCGCGGAAACCTTGCCCATTCTCCCCGCCAAAAACTATCAAGTTCTTTTGTTTTGGAATGAGTTTGGAAAAGTTATAGACGGTAATACTGAATGCTCGCCGGGTAAGGAGGGCGATACGTTTGAATTTCGGTTGTATTACTAAATATAAAATTATGAGTAAGATGACTAGCTGTAAAATTTCTAATTGATAACTCGACATTTTTTACTCCCTCATGTGAAAATATTAAGTTGTTGAAAACTAGTAAATTGATTTTTCGTATTATTGACACCGTTTATACGTTTCCGTCATCAGCGATTTTCTGCGATACTTTTACGAAGCAGGTTTGGCGCGTGATCTATCATTATTTTTCCTAAATCGCCGCGCCAATTTGCTACCGTTTTACTTCACTACACCCGCTGGCGCCACTTCCACTTTCACACTAGCGGTTTGTTTTTTTACTTGTTTGCGAACGATGATGTTTTGTCCGTCTAGGCAGACGCCGCTATCGGATAATAGGTGACGTACGACATCGCCTACTTCTTCGGGTTGCATAATCGTTGTTGGGTCTTCATCCGGTGCTAAAATTTTTCTTAGTTCTGTTGCACAGCGTCCCGGTGAAATACAATAGACTAAAATTCCGTAATCGGAAAGTTCTTCTGATAATGTTTGCGACATACTAATGATAGCTGCTTTGGATGATGCGTAAGCAAGCCAGCCTGGACGTGGTGTGATACCAGATGTTGAGGCCACATTCAAAATTTTGCCGCCTGTTCGTTTCATAAATTTTACGACTTCCTTCGTAATGTTGAAAATGGAATGTACGTTAATTCGATACGTCGTTTCCCAGTTTTCGATCGTCGTTTCCAAAAGTGATTTCGGATCGGCATAGCCAGCAACATTAATGAGCAAGTCAATCGTGCCATATTTTTGCCCAATTGCTTGGACTAATGTCTGCACTTCTTCATAATTCGTTAAATCGATATGGTAGTGTTCGATATTTTTCCCAGCTGCCATGAGGCCTTTTGTTTCGACAAGACCTTCTTCTGTTCTTGCTAATATAATAAAGTTTTGAATATCTTCTTGTTGACTTAATGCGACGGAAATCGCCCGACCAATTCCTCGGCTTGCTCCAGTAACGATACATGTTTTCATCGATTAATCCCCCATTAAAACCGTTTCTTTATAAATTGCTTCCGCGATAACGCGGTCAATCGGTTTCGTTATTTTAATATTATTCTCAGATCCTTGTAAAATTTTGATTTGCGATTTGTAATAGTAGTAATATAACCCTGCGTCTTCCGTAAATTCTATCTTTTCTTCGCGGGCACATTCATGGGCATACAATAGTTTTTTCGTGTTGTATTTATGTGGCAGTTGGACATTGACTAGTTTGTCCCGTTGTAAAATTCCTTCGACAAACTCTTCCCCTTGTAAAACAGTGAAAGGAATATCCAAACCGTAAATAGCATTTTCATTTACCTCATCGATGAGTGCTTGGAACATGTCGCGTGATACGAACGGTCTTACCGCTTCATGAATAATGCAATAATCATAGTTTGCTTGAAGTAGGGCTTTATAGACAGATTCTTGTCTAGAACTACCACCAACGATACAGCGGATTTGTGTTGTAAAACCGTAGTCTTCAATAATGTCTTCCGTTTTTTGTAAAAACTCTTCTGGACATGGGATGATGATTTCCTTCACTTCCGGGATTGTATCCACTTTTTCCAACACGTGAATGAATAAAGGCCTTCCTGCTAATTGTAAAAATTGTTTTGGAATGTTTAATTGCATTCTTTTACCAATTCCGCCAGATAATAGAACAAAACTATATTCGCGCATGAGGTCCTCCTAAGTATTAGACAATTTTTTTATCTCATTGATGGAAAAAATATTATAAGAATATTCTTTAATATAAAATTATACCGCTTTTTACCACGTTTTTACAGCGTAAATTATCAACAGCTTTCGGCATAATTCTACATAACAATTGTATTATATATGACTTCATGGAATAACTAAAGAGAATTTTTTTGTCAGATGGGTTAATAGTTTTTATAGCCGTTAAGGGATATTTTTTATTTTTCGGGTGCGTTTGGAGAAATATATGTTTCTTTGCGGATTATTTCTCTTCCTTTGTGAATTTTTTGGAATAGGTGTTTCCACTAAAAATTATTAGGCAATATTGATATAATAAAAGAATAGGCTTTTTTGAGGCGAATTATATTATTTTTGAAAAATAGGTTTTTGGCTTAGTTTTATAGGAGATTATTTTATTCAAATGAAGGAGTCGTTCCGATGGAGATGAACTTTCAAAGGAAGCATGATAATAAAAAAGGGAATGAACAACCTTATGAGCAGTGGGTAGCGATTACTGATTCGCTATTTGCTGAAATATTCAAAGGGAGAAATACCGTTATGCCAGGCTTGGCGAGTTTTTACAGTGAGCAAGCGGTGACTCGGTTATCCTTTGTTGCTCCGAATCATCCGGTTATGAAGCAGTTTTTTACGATCGTAACGACGGTGCGTTTTTCGACATTACTATTGGAGTATATTTACAAACAGACTGATTATAGTAGCGATGGGTACGCTAGTCAACTTCAATCGTTGTTTTCATATTTTCAACGAAAAATTGATGATTCAGTTCAATCGATTGCTAAGCCGGTTTCGTTCAACTACGATTCTGTTATTCAAACATTAGCAAAAGATGTTCGTGAGTTGTTATATTTTGATGGTGTGTTGCAACAGGAAGTTTTAGCAATTTATTGGTCGCTTTGGAATCATTTGTTTATAAATAACTTGTTACGGGCGGAGGAGCTTGCTTTTGCTGAAAAGATGGCTGCCAGAAGTGAGCATGATTCGGCGTGGAAGGTTGGTTATGCGATTCAACTATTTTTAGTAAATCAAGTCGATTCGGCAATTGAAGTTTTGAAACTTGCTGGCGATAAAAATATGACGTTTCTATACCATTGGCTACAGATGTACGGTAGGCAAAGGAAATGGAATGAGTTCGGCAAGCTAGCCCATTATTACTTTGATTTAGATGGAGATATGGAACAATTAAGTCCATACGAGCGGATGCGCAACTTCCGTTATATTCAAGACTACTTATTTGACTATACGGCGAAAATAAATAACTTAGATTTATATGAAAAGGCGATAATGTCGATGTTGCCCTATAGTAAAGAGGAATTGATTGATTTTTATATAAATACCGAGCAATATGATAAGTTAGTGAATTATTTAATTTATGCGGGTATTACGGCAGTGGATATTGCAACACCGATTTTAACGATGATCCAAAAACAACAACCAGAACTGTTGCTGCCCTTTTATCATCAGACGGTAAAGTATTTTGTCGAGCGGAAAAATCGGCAAAGTTACCGGGTCGCGGTGCGCTTTTTAAAACGATTGCGGACGATTTATAAAAAGCTGAAACAACAAGAAGAGTGGGACCGCTTTTTCCAATGGCTGTTAGGAGAGACAAGACGGTTGAAGGCATTTCAAGAAGAGTGTCGCCGAGGGAAGTTGATTGAGGATGACTAGTGACGTTTCGGGTTTTAGACGTAGTTTTTTCGTCTTCATTAACGTGTTCGTGTTTCTGACGTAGCTTACATCTTCATCGACGTTTGAACGATTCACATGTTTTCCTTTTATGGAGTATTGCTCCTTTTAAATGGTCGTTACGATAGGTTAGAGAGGGTTTTTTTATGTTAAAAATAATGCAGTTAACGATACGAACAAAATTAAATACGGACGGGTCGTTTTTTATATTTGCAGTCGACGATAACGGGTTTGGTGTGCCTGTCGGGAATTGGAGTCATCTCCTTTTTCAATGGCATAAGCAAAGTTTTTACGGTGTGAAATTGGACAACCAAACGGAATTGGTGACGATTGGACGGAGCCAATTTCTTATGGACGGTGTTCGGGTGGATGCTTTTTCCGCATTAGAACTTTTTGGTACGGAACCGTTTAACGGACTTGTTCATTGGGAGTTTGATGATTTTTCCCAAATAATGTTAGCTGTTGCTCCCGTTATGTATGAAAGCATCGTTGATTTGAAGTGGCGCCCAAATTTTACCCGTTCCGCCAACAGAATGACGTGGGAAGTTCCGGAAGATGTGTGGGATGAGTTTTTACCGAATTTTTGGGAAGAAAAATTGGCAGATGAGGCTTTTTTGCAGGAGAATGTTTTTGCGACTAAGCAGGAGTTTGTTCAGCAACTATTTGATAACGGTGTTCATGAATTTTTGAAAAATCATTCAGTTGGTGGGAAAAATTGGACAGAACAGCAAGCATTTTTACAAAGTTTAGTCGATCGGCACATCCCGGTGGAAAAGCTTTTTTCCGATGAGATGTTTATGGAGTGGATCGGTTTGAAAGAAGATGAGCTGCCGTTTTCTGTCGGATATCGGTTGGAGGAGCCAGAAGAGGATGGCGATTGGTGGACGTTAGAGACGATTTTGCGGGATAAAAAGAAACAGGAAGTGGTTATTCCTTATACAAGTCGTTTCGATGATAATGCTGGTAGCAGGAAGGGGCGTACTCGTGGGGCAAAAATTCCGAAGCGATGGGAGCCTTTTTTGGATACAGTGGAGGAACGGTTGCAACGGGTGAAGGAATTATTTTTCGATGGAGAGTGGAAGTACGAGCTAACCGAGGATGAGGCGTGGGGTTTTTTGACAAATACTAGTGAAGCGCTGTTAATGCTCGGGTTTGAGATACTTTTACCTGCATGGTGGGAGTCGATAAAGGAAGCAAATTTGCGTTTGAAGGCACAAGTATCTTCCGGTTCTTCTGGACCATCCTTTGTCGGTTTAGATGCCATTATGGATTTCGAGTGGCGGCTGTCGATTAATGACGTGGATTTTTCTGAGGCAGAGTTTCAAAAATTGGTGGAGCAAAATCGGCGGTTAATTTATGTGAATGGCCAATGGGTAAAATTGGATCCGGACTTTATTAGGCAAATTAAGTCGATGATGGAAAAAGCAGAGAAAAAAGGGATGCGGGTTCAAGATTTTATCGAGCAAGAATTGTTGTATGGGGCCGATGAACGGGAAGCTTTTGAAAATGATGATCATAATGCCGAAGTTTTTTCACGGATACAAATTGAGTTACACCCGAAATTGCGTTCCTTTGTTCAATCATTAACTGAGTTGACAGAGTTGCCGAATGAGCCAGTACCGCAAGCTTTGCACGGGGAGCTGCGACCTTACCAAGTGAAAGGAATGAACTGGTTATATTTTTTACGAAAATATCGCTTTGGGGCGTGTCTCGCCGATGATATGGGCCTTGGAAAAACAATCCAGCTGATTGCGTATTTGTTGTTAGTAAAAGAACGCGAGCCTATGGGGGGACCAGCGCTTATCATTTGCCCGACTTCTGTGTTAGGGAATTGGCAGCGGGAAATGGAGAAGTTTGCCCCAGATTTGCGGGTGCATTTACATTATGGCCCGAGCAGGAAAAAGGCGGATGAGTTTCGCCGTGTGGTCGGTTTTCAGGATGATGGAAATCGTATGGGTCGTTTGGATGGTGGAGATTATAATGATGGCGTGGGCGGAATGGATGGCGCAGATTATTATGACGGTGTTGGCGGTTTGGATGGTGCAGATTACGGTGACGGTGTAGGCAGGTTGGATGGTGGAGATTATCGTGGTAGTTCGGAAAGTGCTGGAGTTGAGGATTATCGTGATGGCTCGGGCGATTTGGATGACGCAGATTACGGTGACGGTGTAGGCTGGTTAGATGGTGGAGATTATCGTGGTAGTTCGGGTAATCCGAGGATGAAAGTTTATCGTGATAGTGTTGACAGCAGTCCCGTTTTGAGCGAGAAGGCCGCGGTTAAATCGAATGTTGTGTCTAGTGACGTTAGTGAGGATGGGATGGAAGAAAATGCCGGTCACTTAGTTAATGCGAGTGGTAGTGGTAGTGAAGTTCTTTTTGAAAAGGAGCGTGCAAGTTTAGATCAAGCCGACGTTGTTCTTACTACGTACGGTCTTGCCCATATTGATTTTGATGAACTAGCGAGTGTAAGTTGGGGAACGATTGTCCTTGATGAGGCGCAAAATATTAAAAATGCGGCTACAAAACAGTCACGAGCGATTCGGAAGTTGAAGGGTCAGCATCATATTGCTTTGACAGGTACTCCGATGGAAAATCGTTTGACGGAATTATGGTCAATTTTTGATTTTATTAATAAAGGATATTTAGGCAGCTTGACACATTTTCAACAACGATTCGTGTTGCCGATTGAACGGGAGCGTGATACGGTGAAAATTGACGAGCTGCGCAAATTAATTCGCCCGTTTTTATTAAGACGGACGAAATTGGATGAAGAAGTTGCTCTCAATTTGCCGGAAAAATTAGAGCAAAAAGAGTATTGTCCGCTGACACCGGAGCAGGCGGCACTTTATGATGAGCTAGTCCAAACTACATTTGAGCAAATAACGAAGCTTTCTGGGTTTGAACGGAAAGGGTTAGTGTTAAAACTGCTCGGTAAGCTAAAACAATTGTGCAATCACCCTGCGTTATATTTGAAAGAGACGGGACATCAATATTTGTTAGAGCGTTCGACGAAGTTAGAAAAATTGGCGGAGTTGTTTGATTCGATTTTAGATCAAGAAGAGCACGGGTTAATTTTTACCCAGTATCTCGGAATGGGGGAAATGATTCGGTTCACTCTGGAGAAGCGGTATAAAATTAAAATACCGTTCTTAAATGGGGGATCAACGAAACAACAGCGAGACGAGATGATTGATCGGTTCCAAAATGGGGAGTATCCGATATTGTTATTGTCCTTGAAGGCGGGCGGAACTGGGTTGAATTTAACAGCGGCTAATCATGTTGTGCACTATGACCGCTGGTGGAATCCTGCTGTGGAAAATCAGGCAACTGATCGGGCATATCGAATTGGCCAGACGAAATTTGTCCATGTCCATAAATTTATTACGACAGGGACATTGGAAGAGAAAATTGATGCGATGTTGGAGCGAAAACAATCGCTGAACAACGAAATTATCCAAAGCGATCAATGGCTCGCTGACATGTCCGACAACGACCTATACGATATCCTCAAACTCGACTAACGTGGTGGGGGACTGTCCCCAACAATTCGCAACATTTGCAATTGTTGGGGACAGTCCCCTTTTTTGCGTTAAAAAAGCCAGTAGTTTTTTACTACTGGTTATTTGGTGGGATAGTTAGGGGATTTTTTTTGAAAGGCCTTTTGGGGATTTGTAATTCAGGTGTGTTTTCTCTCTAGAGGAATGTTTAATTATTGGATTTGTATCGTATTTTGGTTGATTTAAATTGTTGGAGAAATACTAACGTTTGTTACCGTGCCCTACAAACACCCTCGTATTGTTTGTAGGACTATTGTATTTAGAGGAATATTATGAAAATATTGATAATTTACTGGTTAATTATGTTATATTGCCCAACTTACATTTGAATTCTATGCATTACTTTTTATTGGGATGAATACCCCGATAATAAACCAAATAGCTTCAGACTAAATTGCTCTTACCTTTCGTTAATATCCGTTTAATTTTATTCCCACTTTGATTACTCCACTAATGTACTTGCCAAAAAATTCCATTCAACCATTTTTACATTACTAGGGGTATGATCTTTTCAAGTTCAGCTACGCCAATATAGTTTGTAAATTTTCCAATCGGTGTGTTTTCCGCCACGATTCAATAAATACATTAAAGCTTTTTATTACTCGAATTAACTTTTACATAAATATGCGATATTACTAACTACCTAGTTGTATCATGTTTCGTTAATAGGTAGAAAGACCTAAATTCAAAAGACTAAAAATGACTCACATCCCTCCTTTTTAATCAGTAAGTTAAATGAAAGAACGGAAACTCTTCTCCTTTTTTACAAAGACTACTTTTTTCTCCATCACCCCCTTTAATGGTTTATTTGCCTGTTCTATCATGAACATCATCCGATTGGCTTATTCTCATGTTGCTTTTTCTAGTTCAGCTATCCGCTGTTCTAATTCGATTATTTTTGCATTGGACTTACCTGTTATCGTTATTAACAATTGGACAAGTTGTTCTAAACGAGAATGATCAATGGATGTTCCCATTCATTCACCCCCTTTTTCGAAAATTTGTAAAATGAAACGTAAGTGGGAATTAATCTGCAGAGGTTGTAGCAAATTCGCGGTCTTCTTGAGGTCTGCCACCGAGGAAGCGGACTCTGTCGGCAACTACTTCCGTTACATAAATTTTTCTACCTTCTTGGTTTTCATAATTGCGTGTCTGAATTCGACCGGTAATGCCGATGATCGAGCCTTTTTTACAATATTGAGCCGTATTTTCAGCCACCTTGCGCCAAAGTGTACATTGGACAAAATCGGCTTGGACGATACCATTGTTATCGCGGAATCCACGACTAACTGCTATTATCACTTGAGTTACTGGAATACCGTCATTCGTAAATTTTATTTCTGGGTCACGAGTTAATCTGCCAACTAATGTTACTTGATTTAACAATTAATTACCTCCAATCAACAAAAATTTCATAGCGTTTTTGTAGTATTTCCTTGTTGTTATCTGTATGATAATACGTACAAACATTTATGTAAAATCAATCAATTTTAAAAATCTGATAACTTACAGAACCGATTTTACTAATTGAAATACAATTTTGTCTTTTTTATTCTTAAAAAAAGGGCAAACTTTACCTTTAAACTTTTTATCATTTTTTTTAAAGAATATTTCGACACAATATTTTGCTATATAAATCAAATTTGAATACTACATATTGTTCGGGATGAGGTGAGTTTATGAAAACATTTAAATTAGTCGGGCTGGAGTTAAAAAAGCAGTCGGGCGAGGAAGTTACGATTGATATTATCGATGCTCTTGTTATTAATCAAGAAAATGAATCGAACACATGGTTAATGGAATGTTTTGTTAAAAGGGAGTTCCTGCCACATTTCTTAAGTTTTGGGGGAAATGAGTTTTCTGTACGAGCAACGATTACGAAGCGTGATAATGAGCCAGCATATTTTCGTATGAAGGTGGTCGCTGCAGAGGAAATGGATGACTTTGCCTCTATTTTAATGGAAGGAAACATGTCCTATTCCCGTGGGCATCATTCTGAAAAACTTTTAGCAGATTTAATCGAGAAAGGGCTATCAGGTGATGATTTGTTAGCGGCCTTTAAGGCAAAAAACCGCTCTTAACGTACTGCGTGCAATATAACAAACCCACTCTCGTTTTGGAGAAATGGGTTTGTTTTTAAGTAGTTATTATTTAACTGTCTTTATTGTCATCGTCTCTCATATCTTTTCTGTCTTCAATTAAATCTTCTGCTGGTGTGTTTCTGTCTAACGCTGGGTCCCCATCTCCAGGGATGTTCGTATCATTTATACGGTTGTTATCGTTCGTGTTTCCATTACCGTCATTCATCGTACCGTTGTTCGTACCGTTCGTTCCATTTGTTCCATTCGTGCCGTTGTTGCCATTTGTGCCACCATTAATGCCATTGTTTGTACCATTATTGTTATTACCGTCAAGAACACCATTGTCGTTATTATCATCCACTTGTGGTGGCGGTGGGTTTTGGTCTGTATCGTTGTTGGCACAACCTGTCATCAACATAGCGGCTAATGCGGTTCCCCCAATAATTTTAAAAAGTTTATTCATTATTGGTACTCCTTTCTGTCGGTTAAAATTTGACCTAAGTGCGGTCTGATGTTATATTGCCCAAAAATAAAAAGAACTTGCATTAAAAAATGGGTATTTATTACATAATGAGGGAGAAAAATCATTCATGAAGGTTTTCTGATTGTATGTGGTTTTATTTGGAAATAACTTCTAAAAGTTGTCACTAAAGAGGTTGGAACAAACATTATGTGAAAAAGAAAGGAAACGGTCCTTGAAAAACGTTCTTGGAACATTTCCTCAAAAGATAGTAATGGCATTTTCTGGAGATTCATTCTCGTTGTCCAATTGTTGAATAGTCATCCTATCTACCATTTGATTTCTAAAAATTACTCTGCCTTTTCTCCAAGGGCAAACATGATTTCTGCTTCACAAGCGAGCTCACCATCGACCGTTGCTACGGCTTTCCCCTTACCTACTGGGCCGCGCAGACGGGTAATTTCCACTTCTAATTTGAGCACGTCACCAGGTTTGACTTGACGTTTAAAGCGACAATTGTCAATTCCAGCAAAAAATGCGAGCCGACCACGATTTTCTTCCTTTTTTAAAAGTGCAACTGCACCGACTTGTGCAAGTGCTTCGACAATTAATACACCAGGCATCACTGGATAATCAGGAAAGTGACCGTTAAAAAACTCTTCATTGGCAGATACGTTTTTCACACCTACCGCACGCTTTCCTTCCTCCACTTCCAACACTTTATCCACTAACAAAAATGGATAGCGATGCGGGATAATTTTTTTAATCTCATGAATATCTAACATGACAATACTCCTCTCGCGTTTTTATGTATAAATGGAAAAAATCTGAAGCAGTGCTCCCTTTCAAACTGATTGGTTATTAACTAAGCGGGTTTATGAGCTTCCCGTTCTAATACAACCACTGAATGGGAGTAATTATCTTTACCATCTACTTTACAAAAAAATGAAGACTATGTCCAAGTGCAAATTTTGTACCATACTTCCATAAGTTTGCAAGTGTATTTGTTTTACGTGGGTAAATAAAAAAATGGAAGAGCATTCTTCCATCGCTTCGTTATTTTTTATTAACAATATCGGTTATATGTGTCCAAGTTGATTTTTTAAACACATCGGTTGGATTGCCATCACCGATAATCCCGTAACCGATCATGGTGCCAATCATGAAGAAAGTGACAACTAAGATTAATACGATAATTACCCGCAGCCAAATGGGAATAAGCCGGATACGAATTCTTCTCGGTTTCCGAGCTACTTCCTCTTTCTGTTTGTCTAATTTAATCTTTCTTCGTTCTTCGCGTGATTGACCTTCTATTTTTTTCATTTTTTCTTCCATCCGCTACAAACTCCTTTATAACTACGGATCTTTTTCGAGATAAATATGCCATTTTATACAAGTTCTTTATTGCAAAAAGTTCCATGATTATGTGTTATTTGAACTATATTATTTTTAACAATAAATTATTAGTTATTGTATGTGAAAAAAATCTTATCACTCATTTTTTTATTTCCAGTAACATTTTTTTAAGTTTCAATCAAAGTTGAGAAAACTATTTTTAAAAAGATATTTTTCTTTGATTGAATTTTTTACCTAATGCCGTTAATTAAACCTTGCATTTGGTCTGCTAATGTAATGGAACGCGCTTGGAATTGGTACGAGCGTTGTGTTTGGATTAAGTTCGTCATTTCTTCCGCAACATCCACATTAGATTGTTCTAATGCTTGGTGTGCGATGTTAATTTCCCCGCGTTCTGCACCGTTTAATTCCATTACTATTTCTTCTACTGGTAATGTAAGTTCGTCAAAATGGTTCGGTAGCTTTAGCATACTGTCCCCAGCTAGTTCTAATAATTGTGGTTTTTCAATTTGGACGATACCAAGTTGAAATGTTTGTTCTTCGTTTGCATCATTCGTAAAAACAAGTGTTCCTTGATCGGCTAGTCCGACTGTTTTCATATTGCCAGAAAAAATAATGGAATTGTTATTTTCATCTAAAATAGGATGTCCATCACCATTAACTAGCATTGTTTCCTCGTCATTTAATGGCGATAAGTAAAAGGCACCATTGCGCGTATATTGAATAGTTGATTCTCCATCGCGTTCAACAAGCACTTTAAAAAACTGTTTTTCGTCTCGAATGGCAAAATCCAACATTCGGTTCGTTTGTACGATACTTCCTAAATTCATGATCATTTGAATTTGAGAAAGTTGCGCCCCGACACCTTGGCGAATTCCTGCTGGTGTTAAACGGCCAACTGCATCGCCGCGAACAGGCTGATTGTTAAATTGTTGATACATAAGTTCCGAAAACTGGGCCGTACGTTTTTTGTAGCCAGTTGTTTGTGAATTTGCAATATTATTGCTTATAACATCTAATTGCTTTTGCAACTGACCCATTGTATTTGCGGCTGTAATCATTGTACGGTTCATTTTTTTCACCTCGAATCTTCACATTGCTTTTCTGTACTTTTTTATCCATAGGCGCTGTCCTATGGGGTATGTTTCAACTTTTCCAATCCGTTACTTTAAGGACTTTTTATCATGCGCATTGTCCTGAAATGTACTTGTTCATACTCCAGTCAAGCTACTACAGTCTCCCTACTTCGTTCACCGCTTTATCCATACTCCGATCATATGCTTGTAACACTTTTTGGTTTGCTTCAAAACTGCGATAGGCGGTTAATAGTTCGGTCATTGCTTTTTGCGGGTCGACATTCGAGCGCTCGATATAGCCTTGTTTCGTTTGAAAAGCGATATTTTCATTGTCGTAAGCAGACGGTAGTGTGCCATTATCTAGTTCATATGTACCATTATCTCTTTTTGCGAGTAATAATGGATTTTCAGCATAGGCAACACCTAATCTTGCTACTGTCGCACCATTTTGGTTAATCCAGCCGTCATTGTCGACGATAAATTCATCATTCGTCAGCTGGATTCGATTTCCGTCGGCCGATAATACGTATTGTCCGTTCGCCATCGTTAAATATCCTGCCCCGTCCAACGTGAAGTTCCCATTTCTAGTATATTGAACCCCGCCATTCGGTCCTTCTACAGTAAAAAGCACGGTACTTGGTGAACCTTCATTAGTTGTCGGGATATTCAAATCAACTAGCGCAATGTCTGTTGAAAGTTCTGTTTGTTGTAAATCACCTTGATGAAATAGTGGCGCAATATCTTGAACATAGACACCTGTATTCAATCCACCGACTAAACTAGCCATTGGCTGAGGTAGTTTTCGATTGGCTATTGGCTGTTGTCCATCCAATCTGCTTAGTAGCAATTCTGGAAAAGCCCTAAGAGATGACTCATCGGCTTTAAATCCAGGCGTATTCATATTTGCCAAGTTGTTCGTTAACATTTCTGTTCGTCTTTGCTGAGCAAGCATTCCCGATGCAGCTGTATAAAATCCTCGAAACATCTTGGTCACCTCACTTTTATATTAATATCTTTTTCTATGAAGTTTAGAAAATCGTTCGTTTTTTTATGATAGGTACTTCCTGTATTATAACGATACCTTCCCTTATTATAAAGGATTTTGTCATAATTCGACATAGTTTTTTCTATCATTCTGACTGTTTCCTATATTTACCTAAGAGATTTTGTGCTTGCTTGGAATAACCATATGTCATTGACACGTAATCTCCCCCGACTAAATGCGAATAATTTTGTCGTAAATTATGTTTGATTGTATGAAAATTTGGGTAAATAGTTTTAGATTGATTTTTAAATTTGCTCATCTAGCAAATACTTGCTTACTGGCACACGAAATACAAAAAAGCCCACATGCCGTGTGAGCCTTTAAAAATATCATATATTATATCCATTAGTAACTAAGTAATTGCCGTTTTTCCCATAGCTAAGCATTACACTAAATTTTCCCATTGAAAACGAATATAATTATCCTAATTTTCTGTGGGAAATTTTGTCCATGTTGTCCAGCATGATACCTGTACCGATTGCTACACAATCCATTGGGTTTTCCGCAATGAGGACGGGAACTTTCAATTCTTCGGCTAATAATGTGTCGATGCCGTGGAGTAGAGCGCCGCCGCCTGTTAAAATAACGCCACGATCGATAATATCGGCTGAAAGTTCTGGTGGTGTTCTTTCTAACACACTTTTTGCCGCTTGGACAACGACAGAAATAGGCTCACGTAAAGCTTTTTCAATTTCATCTGAATTAATCGTAATTGTTCTTGGTAATCCTGAAACCATATCACGACCACGAATGTCCATTTCTTCTTTGCGAGCATTTGGAAAGACGGTACCAATATTGATTTTAATATCTTCTGCCGTTCGTTCACCAATTAATAATTTATACTGACGTTTAATGTAGTGCAAAATTTCACTATCGAAGTTGTCGCCAGCCATTTTTATCGATGCTGATGTCACGATGTCGCCCATCGAGAGAACAGCGATATCTGTTGTTCCGCCACCGATATCAACGACCATATTCCCGCTCGGTTGGAAAATATCCATTCCGGCACCGATAGCAGCAACTTTCGGTTCTTCTTCTAAATAGACTTTTTTCCCGCCACTTTTTTCCGCAGCTTCACGAATTGCTTTTTGTTCCACACTTGTAATATTAGTTGGACAGCAAATTAAAATTCTCGGTTTCGTAAATAATCCTTTTACGTTTAATTTGTTGATAAAGTATTTTAACATTGCTTCGGTCACATCAAAATCAGCAATGACCCCGTCTTTTAAAGGTCTGATCGCTACAATGTTTCCCGGTGTACGGCCAACCATTTTCCGTGCATTTTCACCAACAGCAAGTACTCGATTTGTCGTTTTATCAATGGCAACGACAGCTGGTTCATTTAATACGATTCCTCTACCTTTTACGTGAATTAACACATTCGCTGTCCCTAAATCAATCCCAATATCTCTGGCAAACATACTTTATTTATCCTCCTTAGCCATATCCGAATGCAGTTTATTCCTAATTTTAGATTGTACCACAAATCGTTTCAAAGATGGAGAAATTTTGTCAAATTATTTGTTTTTGTGTGGAATTTTTGGAGAGAAACCATTTCCCTTTCCAGATGAATAATTTATTTTATGAAACCGAAATCTTTTTTCATCCTATAAAAAAATAACAAAGGCTGGTCCAATCAGTGGAAATCTCCAATATTTATGATAACAGGGTGTTGATAGATCAATGATTTAAAGTAGGAATAGGGCATCCATAAAGTCGAAAAAAGACTTAAAGGACACCCCTTATATAAGTTTTAACTTAATTGCTTAATTTTAATATATCGATGATGTTTCCATAAAAGCTAGAATTTCATTTCACTTACAAAGCGTTCAGTTATTTGCTGTGGACGTGTGATTGCCCCACCGACAACGACCGCATGTGCCCCGATTTTTAAAGCTTTAGCAGCCATATTAGGTGTAACTATGTTCCCCTCAGCAATGACTGGAATTGAAACGGTTTTGATTACTTGTTTGAGAAACTCAAAATCATTATCATATAATTTTTTCCCACGAGTTTCCTCTGTATATCCATGCATCGTTGTACCAACACAGTCAAATCCTAATTCCTCCGCAAAGCGACATTCTTCTAAAGTGGCACAGTCGGCCATCCATTTCTGATGAGGGAACTTCGTTTTTATTTCCTTAAAAAAAGCAGCAAGATCAATACCATTTGGGCGAAGGCGATTAGTAGCATCTAAAGCAATTATGTCTACACCTAAGTTAACTAATGCCTCCACTTCATTTAATGTTGGTGTAATATAGACGTCAGAACCCTCATATTCCTTTTTGACTATGCCAATGATAGGTAATTTGACATATTCTTTAATTGCTTTTATATCCTCTACTCCGTTTGCACGAATTCCTACAGCGCCACCTCTTTTTGCCGCATCAGCCATTCTTTTCATTATTTCCGATCCATATAATGGTTCATCTTCTAATGCTTGGCATGAAACGACTAAACCTTTTTTTATTTGATCTAACATTTGCATTCCTCTTTTCTTACTAAATTAAAAGATAGACCACACTCAAACATCCGGTTCCAAGAGGCAAAGGAGTGAATAGATTCCACTTCATATTCGGTAAAACTATTACAAATTAACGCATTAAATTTCGTTCTTAGTCGTGCATCTCTTTCTTTATTTACTTTGTCAGCAAAATCCTTGAGATCAAAATAATTCAAATCATATTTTGGTAAAAAATCATTCACCATTTCCATCCGAACTTCTGCTTGATAAAAATAATCATCTAATAAGTGGTAGACAATATTTTCTTTAATTTTTTCTGCACAGCCATTTAGCCCTATAACTCCTTGAGCTATTGTCGTACCAAGTGTATTACAATTCGTATTCCATCCTTTATAAGAAGTTAGCTTATCAAGAATCTTTTCCTCATCAAGTAGTGTAATTAAATCTCTGTCCCCACCATTTGCATAGGCGGAGTCTGCAATAATTACTTTTTTGCCTTTTTGAATATTTTCCTTTATTTCATCAACAAACACTAGCAAATTTCGAAAACTAGTATAAGTAACATCTTTTTTTTGCTGATCCCAAGATTCTTGCATCACTCGACCAGGAGTGTTATATGCAAGTATTAAATCCGCTTCTTCCTTATTATCGGTTAACTGACACCCTGCTGCCAAAATATGTGCCTTCATACTTTCAGCAAATGGTCTGTCCTCATACATAGGAATAATTTGCGGCCCCATTGTACTACTCCAAATCGGATATATTTTTGGCCGTTCATTTTTCAAATGGTTGTATATTCTCGAAAGCAAAGTAGCACCGACTTCATCAGCACCTGGATACATCATTACCTTTCTACCTAATAGAAGTTGATCACGCTTTTTTATTACTGCTGTTTGATCAATGGCGGTATATCCGTATTCTGCACTATCATCTTGAGGGATTGAAAGAAAATCCAATACTCCTTCCGATACAAGTTCAAGCATACGCAAATTAATTGTTAAATTAAAGTTTCTTCTTGTTTCATAATCGTTTATATATTCTAAAGGCAACTTGGAACAAATATCGTTAAGTTGCTGATCTTCTTCGACAGAAAGGGTTTCACGATTTTTTTTATCCATTAAGTATGCACGTAAAAATAATTCTCTACCCCAATATTCATAGTAATCTGGTTCTTCATCGCCAGAACTATATCTTGGAGTGCGCATGATTAAATTAGATGCATATATTGGCAATTGTGGTTGATTCGAACGTAAAGTTCTCAATCTATTAGTCCATAATTCTCGTGTTTCTTCTTGTAAGTGGTGTAATCTTGAAGGCAATAACCCTCCATAGACGATCATATCTATACTAAGAATTAGGGCATCGGCTTTTGGTGCAACCTCACTTATCCATTTCCATAAACGCTCTGTGTTTGCAGGGTTGCGCTTCTTTCCTAGTAAATCTAATGAAGGTACTAGTAATTCTATTTCATTAGATGATGCTGCTATTTTTTCTACATAAGTAACATTGCAAGGCCGTTCGTCAATTGGCACATAGACAATTTTCATTATTTTCCCTCGCTTTCACAATCTTTACTTATAGAGGGGGACTCTACAAATGCTTAGCAACAAATGTTAATTTTACTTCCTCATTCATTGGATGTGTTTCATGTCCATATTCCGGATATACATTTATTTCTTTTTCCCCAAGAAGATGATTATATAAAGCAAAACTACTTGAAGGAGGGCAAACAGGATCTTCTAACCCAACTGTAACGAGTACAGGTGAAGTTATCAGACTAGCCAAATTGATACAATCAATATAACTTAACGTATTATTGACAATTTGTTCCGTCTTGTGAAGAGGGTCATGGACTTTGTAGTAATGATAGATTTCACTATACGGTCCATCTGATGCTAAAGTTATGGAACGATTGAAATTGGATAGAAAAGGAATATCACAAAGAGAGAATACAACAGAATCATGTAAAGCTGTTGCAGCTATGGAAAGTGCCCCTCCTTGACTGCTTCCTTCGACAAATACTTTCTCTTTTTCCGTAAGTTCTTTAACCACATCAATACTGCGGTAGCAATCCATATATACTAAACTATAATAGTAATTATCTGGATTCAAAATTCCTTTCGTCAGCCAACCAGCTGATCCACCATTATCATATAGATTACAATCGGAAGACTTTACATTTTGTCCTCTTACTTCCACTAACAAGACTGGGATGCCTTGAATTATATACTTAAATGTATAATGAGGTTGGAGAGTATTCCAATTATACCCATGAAAAATAACGGCAGCAGGAACATTCGGACGGATATCGTTTGGTCTTATATAAATGCCATGGATTCTCGAGTTCCGAAAACCATCAAAGTAAACATCAAAAACTTGTACTCCTGGAACAGGATAGGTCAATTCTTGAACATGTAAGTTTAAAGGATACTTTCTATTTTCACTAATTTTACTGTTCCAAAATGTTTGGAAATCTGGTTGTTTCGTTAGTTTCGGCTTGTATTGATATAATTCGTCTAACGGAAAATCATATAGATTCATGAAAAATCAGCTCCAGCCAATAAAAAAATAAATGGTAGAAGGTGTAGTACTGGGTAGGGAGTCCTTTCGATAAGTACTACACCTTGGAAATTCTTTTTTAGCTACTCTTCTCTTCTTTTTTTAACTTCTTTTCGGAATTGTGAAGTTCTTTTAAAATAATATCAAGCAGGTAGTATGTCGCAAATTCCTCCACTGAACAACTTGAACCTTCTATTTCTTGCTTGGCTGGAATTAACAAGCGAATATCAGATGCATACGATAATGGCGAATCCGTCTGACTAGTGATACCTATTGTTACTCCACCAGCATTTTTCACTCTTTTCATCATCTCGACTACTGCTGTATCATAACCAGAGGTACTTATCCCGATAGCAGCAAAATTACTTGAGAAGGAATTCGCAGACAACTCCATCTCGTATGCTTCTGTAAAAGCATCTGCACGAATTCCTAGTTTTAATAACTTTAGCTTCACTTCTTTAGCTATATTAGCCATCCGGTTTTCCGCATACACATAGATTTGATCTTTCGTAGCAATTATTTGATTCAATTTTTCAATCTCAGGTAGTTGATGCAGACTTTCAAATTTTTTTATTACATTTAAATAAGATTCTTTCACTTCTACTAAGCTAGTTGCCTCTGGATGTTCAAATATCCGTGTACTAACAATCGCTTCTTTTGCTAATAACCGTAGTTTATTATATGAACCAAATTGGAGCTTTTGACAAAATCTAGTAATAGTTGCTTCTGAAACATTAATTTGCTTTGCTAATTCTGAAATTGTTTTATTTGGGACAGATTCGAGATTGGCAATAATATATTTTGCGATAACTTTTTCTTGTTTTGTTAGTCTATGTCTATTTGACTCAATGATGGTAGTAATGCTCTTTAAAGGTTGTAGTGACTCTTGCAACAAAAAATGTCGAAGTGCCCCAATCATACCTGCGTTGTTTAAGTTTTTGGCAATTTTTATTTTTGTTTTCGCTAATATCGCTGGAATTAAATCCTTTTCAAGTTGTTTCATGATGATTGGATAAATGTAATCTTTTTGAGCAGTAATTCCGCCACCGATAATAATGATTTCTGGATTCATCATGTAGGCTATTGTTGCTATTCCTTTCGATAAATAACAAAGAAGCTTATTTATTTCTTCCTTACAAATTTCATCACCATTTTGAGCAAGTTCAAAGATTTGCTTCCCATCTATAATTTCTTCTAATATTCCTTTTCGTTTTGCTACATTTCTCACTAACGTTCTCGTTGAGGCTAACTCTTGAAATTGATCCCCTTCGATATGAATATAGCCAATTTCCCCTGCGCTAAAGCTATGACCAGTATGCAGCTTATTATCAAGAATAAAACTTCCGCCAATTCCTGTCCCTACAGTTAGACAGAAAAGGCTCTTTGCATCTTTTCCGGTTCCAATCCATGATTCAGCTAGTCCCGCACAGTTAACATCATTCTCCACTTCTACTGGTAAGCCAAAAAAATCTTCTAATTCCTCTTTTAAGTTTGTTCCTGTATATGCTGGGATTAACGAGGAAGCGTAAAGAATTATTCCTCTTTTGGAGTCAACTTGACCAGCAGTACTAATACAAATACCGCTGATATCATATTTTTTTGTCAGTTCACTCCCAAACTTTTTGACTTTGTCGACAATTACAGGGCCACCTAATTGAGCTTCCGTTGGAGTTTCAAATTTCTCAATTATCGTTCCATCCTCGGCAAGAACTCCATACTTAATTAACGTTCCGCCAATATCAAACGCAATAAATTTTCTCATTGTCAATCACCTTCATTTTCTAAGGATGGAGACGGATCGTTAATTCGACGATTTTCTAACTACGCGAATGGTTTTGATTTGTTTTGGTCCGAAATGAATGCTTACTTCTTGATCCGCCTTACATTGTGTTATGATATTTCCAGTGAAATCTACTTCTACTATTTTCTCTGGAATAAATCCAAAATTAATTTTTGTATTTTGTTGTTCCTCACTAGGATTAAACATCCTAATTTCAAAAGTATCATTTTCTATTAAACGAAAAGAAGAAAATGTAATTATTGTTGATGTTTGCTTAAACAATTTTCGTTCTGCTTTATCTTGATAAGATTGTTGGTATAATATTGGTTGCCTCATCATTTTGGCATTGTTCAACGACATATTTCTTTTTCCTAATGTTAAACCGTACTCAAATTCATAACTGCCTAGACATTGGGCACCTGGAGTTTCAAAACCAGGGCCAGCACCATTTCCTCTTGTCCGTAAATCCCTTCTTGATAGCCAACCAACACTTCTAATCATAGTTAAAAATACATAATCTTGCCTATTAAAGCTATCGACTTCATACTCTTGCAGACCTCGATGAATTAGTTGGTGTTCGTTTACAAATACGGATGAATAAGTTGGGTATTGATTCATCACTGCCTCTTTGTTTCTTGGAACATCGTACTGTTTTTCCCTTATAACCTTCCTCCGTAAAACATCAAAGGCGGTATCTGCAAAGCTATCGTTAGCCTCATGTACTGCAAATCCTACTCGCAATTTTTGGTCGCGGGCTTTATTATCTATCCCCGTTTTAAAGTAAATAAATCTTTTCCCGTTATGGAGAGTAACGGTTGTTTTTATTCTATTCTCTACGTACTGTTCACTAGGTCCAGTTCGATCTTCGTTTAATGAAGCCGGCTGTTTCAAGACATAGTGTAGTTCCACTGATTCAAAGGTGTTACCTTTTTTTATATTGCTCACACTTACTAATTCTGCTGTGCTAATGAAATCATTTTTAGGCGGAGAATAATTATACGTATCCCCAGCATCTAATGAAGAGATTAATTGGTGTTGATTTCTATATACTATATTTGTTTCAAGATCGGTAATTATTAAGCCTTTTTCATCCCAATTAATTCGATAGAACTCATTTTCAATGGATGGACAGATTGTATTTGTCGTTATATTTGCCTCTGCTTTATCCCTTACTATCCGAATTTTTTTGATTTCTACACCATCAAATTTTAGATTAAATGTCACATTGTACGTAACATATTCTCCATAATGTGGCTCTGCGAATATATTATGGAGAAATTCTTCTCGTTGTACCCTATTTACTATATCAAAGGGAACTTCTTCTTGATTGTATAATAGCTTTATATTTCCTGTATCTAGTTCTATTGGGATACGAATGGCCGCTGACACCGGATAAATATCTGCTATTGGTGTATTATTGATTAAATATAGATAGTTGTTATCTGTTTCTTTATTCAAGAATTCAAATGGATATAATTCATTTAGCGTATCCTTAGAAAATTGACGAATGGCACTTAGAATCTTTTGTGTACGTGTCTCCATTTCATCATGAACTTCATCCACACTACAGCCACATATGCTATCATGAGGTTGGTTTTGTAATATTTGTTTCCATACATACTCAATGAATTTGTCCGCTTTATTCTCTCCATTATTCCAAACATTCAAAGCTTCCATTACACCAAGTGCTTGGTCTTCACATAGTTGATTTTGATTCTTTAAATAGGACCGGGATGAATACACACCAGGAAGGATAAATATTTTGGATGGATCTCTTTGTTCCCCTTTAATTTTCCTAACTGGTTGTTGATTTTTTAATAAATCGAAATAGGTTGATAAGACATGTTGCTTAAATTCGATAGATGGAAATGCCTTTTTTAATTCATGTATCCGTTCAGCTAAATCGGCACTTGGAAAAGTATGGTCTGCTCCATTCATTATTAGCGCTTTTCCGAAAGTAAGATAAGGAGCATTTGCTTCTAAATAATTTTTTGTTTTTTCCACATAATCACTATGTTTAAGGAAAGTTTGATAATATCCTTCAAAAAGCGGCAGAACAATAGTAAAGATAGAAGTACCGTCTGCTCCCTCCCACTCATTTTCCAACCGATCTGAGATTGCCCCCCGGAAAATTAGTGCATTATCTATTTGAAATCCTTTTAATATTTGAGGCATTTGACTGATATGTCCGAAAGTGTCTGGCAAATATCCGGTATTACAAACTGCATTTAATTTCTTTGCCTCTTTCATTCCAATTTCAAGGTTTTTTATTACAGATTCACCAGAAATGAGAAATTCATCTGCTAATAAATACCATGGGCCTACTTCAATTTTCCCCTGCTTTATATAACTCAGTAACTTCTCGTATTCGGTTTCATCCACCACTTCTTTAAAATCATCGAGGACAATCGTTTGCCCATCTAGGAAAAAGTTATCAAGTTTACCTTCGTCCAGTAAGTCCATTACAAAACTAATTCCGTTGCGAAGTTTGTAGCGAAACTCTTCAAAAGTTTCATACCATTCGCGATCCCAGTGAGTATGGTTTAAAATACTAACTTCTTTAATATTATCCATTTATAACTCCTCCATTAGTTGAAGTTGTCTTCTCAATGCAACCCCATCCAATTGGTTTAGTGGTATATTTTCTTTTACGGATAGTGCACATGCTAGTCCAGCAGCCTGTCCGATATCCCGAATGGTAGGTTGAATTCGTAGAGAAGCTTGCATTAAAAAGGTACTGGAAATATGACGACCTGCTACTATTAGATTATCAACCTCAAATGTGATTAAAGAACGATAAGGAATCTCATAGTATTCCCCTGGAGAGAATTGTACTTTTGGTATCTCTTCATTTTTCACACTATGAATATCAATATACCAATCTCCACGAGCTATTCCATCTGTAAATCTTGCACGTTTTATATAGTCCTCTTCTGTTAACACATACTGTCCAACTATTCTCCATGATTCCCTTATTCCAAGTTGCGATGCTTCGCGTAGTAAAAAAGCATGTTGAAATCCAGGAACATAATTTACTAAGAAATTTACAAGCCTCCGAATCATTTCTCTACCTTTTACTACCGCTTTCGATCTTGCAATAGGATTTGTTGTTTGGAGTATATTTGGAATGTGTGGACAATTAAATGACATCACATTTGGTTTTCCTGGTTGGGTGAACCCTTGAAAATATCGCAAATCTTCTTGTTGTAAATCTCCATTGTTAAATGCTTTTTGGAAGAGTGGCTCTAGAGTGTGGCCCTTTCCTTGTACCATGGCGATCTCAAAGAAATCAGAATCTTTTATTTTACAATATGTGTCATTTTTTGAAAGTAAATATTTTCTCAAGGTAGCAATATCAATTCCACCCATTTCAAAACGAAAGGTAACTTGCTGATTATGACCTTCATTGTTCCCGCTATTCGTTTTCACTCCAGCAGTTCTTGATAATAGAGCATCTGCTGTAGCATCAATAAAGGTTCTTCCGTGTATAGCTCCTAGACCTTCACAAGTGTTAACTATAATATGTGTAATTTTATTATTTTCCTTTAAACAGTCAATATAATTGGCATCGTAAAGGATTTCTCCGCCTCTTTCCACAATCAATTGTTCCATTACATAACTTAAAGCTTCAACGTTGAACCAATTACACGAGGTCGTTCCGTCATCGGTTTTTATCCGTTCTTGTTGTAATCGTTCTGTGATTAACCGATTAATATATTGTCTTGGTACATTTGTCGGCATCATCGGTGAAACAAGGGAATTTGTTTGTGTTCCCCCAAGAGAAATTGTCTTTTCTACTATGACTGTTTTTATATTATTTTCAAGGGCAGATAAGGCAGCTGCAACGCCTCCTGTTCCACCCCCTACAACAACACAGTCCATTTCATAAATTACTGGTATGTCTTTGCCAAAAAATGAAACTTTCTTCATTTCTAACACCCCTTCTGTAAAACATCCTGTATTAGCCCTTAACAGCACCATCTGTAGCACCTGATATAAAGTATTTTTGGAGCCAAATGAATATTAATAAAGTCGGAATAGTTGTTAATATCGAGGCAGCACTAATTAATTTTAAGTTCGATCCATCAAAATTTTGGGATAGCTGAGCAAGCCCGATTGATAGGGTGTATAATGTGCTATCAGTTGTATTGATTAACGGCCACAAATAATCTCCCCAAGTGTTCATAAAGGTAAAGATAGCAAGTGTTACTAATGTCGGTTTGACAAGTGGTAAAACAACCATATACCATACTTTAAATTTGTTTGCTCCATCTAGATAAGCAGATTCTTCGAGTTCTTTTGGTATTCGTAAATATGCTTGACGCATTAAGTAAATCCCAAAAGCGGTAGACACTTGAATTACTATTAGTCCAACATGAGTATTTTGCAATCCTAATTTGCCTGAAAGTTGATATAATGGAGCCATATAAAGTTGAAAAGGAACCATCATAGTTGAAATAATAAGGGCGAGTACGATACTTCTACCTCTAAAGTCCATTCTTGCTAGCGGATATGCTGCAAGACTGCAGAAAAGTAAGTTTAGAGGTATAGCTAGACCGGTTACGATTGCTGTGTTGATGAAGTACTTTCCAAAGTTAGCTTTATCAAACGCTGAGATAAAGTTTGTTAACGTCGGATTTTCAGGTAACAAATTCCCATAAATCCCTTCATTTGCCGACTTGAGTGCCATAAAGAGCGTTATTAAAAATGGCCCAACTGTAATTAGTGTGACAAAGACCATGAGCACATAGAGCCATAATTTCTTATTAAATTTTCTAACATTCATTTTATTCTACCTCCATTACGCTCTTAAATCTTCTTCCTTTTTGCTAGTTAGCTTCATTTGTAATAAAGAAGCTCCAATTGCTAACAGTAGTAAGACTAGACCAGCCGCAGAAGCAATACTTACGTCAAGTTGATTAAATTTAGAATAAATGTACATAACTAGTGTAGTTGTTGCTCCTGATGGACCTCCACCTGTAGTTAATGCAATCTCTTCAAATACTTTCATACCTGCAATAATAGTCATTACCGATACGAGAGTAATAGAAGGAATTAACATCGGAACCGTTATTTTTGTGAATTTTTGAAAGAAGGAAGCACCATCTATACTCGCAGATTCATATACATCTCCTGGTAGGGACTGTAACCCTGCCAAATAGATAATCATATAGTATCCTAGCCCTTTCCAAACTGTAATCGCAGAGACAGCAACTAAGGCTGTTGAGGATTGTACTAATAGGTTTGTTGGTGAATCAAAGATTCCTATTTTCATGAGGATTTCAGAAATAACTCCACTTTGAGAATAGAGCATTTTCCACATAAGGGCTGCAACAACCATAGGTGTGATAACAGGTAAATAATATAAAACCCTGAATAAACCGACACCTTTTATTTTTTGATTAACGAGTACTGCTAACAACAAAGGTAAAAATACATTTAGCGGTAGAACAATTACTAAGAATAGCAGCGTATTTACTAAAGCATTCCAAAAGTGCTTATCTGTAAATATTTCTTTAAAATTCGCTAGACCGACAAATTCTCCAGTTCCAGCTATAATTTTATAATCTAGAAAACTCCACCTAAACGCCTCTAAAATAGGATAAATTAAGAAGGTCCCTAAAATTATTATTGATGGTAGTAAAAAAAGCCATGGAGTAATAAATTTTTTATTAAACTTTATTCGTTTTTTCTGTTTTACTTTTATTTCTATGTTCTTTTCAACTCTGGGCTCCCGGACCATTGCGTACTCCTCCTTCTTAAAAAACGGAGACTAGCCTTTATGCTAAAAAGCTAGCCTCTTTTTTACTAGTATCTGAATCAGTTAACAGATACTAAATTGAAACATCTTCATGCTTAAAACGTAACTTTCTCTCCCGATTTTTCAAATGCTTTATTCCACTCTGCTGCCAATTCTTCTAATGCTTCTTTTGGAGTTACTTTACCTTGTAAATTCTTAATGAAAATATCTTTTGTAGCAAGACGTAAATCAGCACTATTTTCTGTTGGTGGAATTAATACTTTTGCACGTTCCAATGATTTGGACGCTTCCATCATTCCAAGTGCTTTAGGTGAGTCACCAGGATTAGCAAAGTAATCATCTTTTAGAGACTCATTTGTAGAAGGTAATACAGTTCCTGCTACTTTCGCAAATTCAAGTTGATTTTCTGCATTTGTAACGAATTTGATAAGCTCTACAGCTGCTTCTTTGTTTTTCGTTTTTGCAGGTATTGCAAAGTTCATAACTGCTACATTTACAGGTGCATTAGGATCATTTAATGGTTGACCTGCTTTGGACGCTTTATAAACGTCAGGAGCTCCAGACTCAACTGGACCTAGGAATGTTACTCCACCTTCAAGGATTGAAATGCCACCTGCCATGTATAATTCTTGACCAGTTTTAATAGAACCTTCTGCAGCTTCTTGAGGAATTATTCCTTCACTGTACATTTTTTGTGTTAGCTCAAAGTACTCTAAAATCGCACTATTATCAACAAAGTTAGCTTTCCCTTCTTTGACAATCGGCTCTCCGTTTGCTAAGGAAACCATTTTTTCCATGATTACGTTACCGTCATTAATAACTGGATAATAGGATGGTTTTCCTGTTGCGTCTGTTACTTTTTTAGCAGTTTCATAAAGTCCTTGGGTTGTAGTTGGAAGTTCTGTAACACCTGCTGCAGAGAAATGATCGTTATTAAACCAACCAACTGTTGTTGTTAAATACCATGGTAACGCATACAGTTTTCCATCATATTCACCTGATTTCAGTGGTCCTTCTACATAGGATGCTTTTACTTCATCACTAATAACACTAGATAGGTCAAGTAAACCACCTTGTGCTGCTATGTTAGACATATAGTGAGGATTAAGGTTTACTACATCTGGAACATCACTACCTGTTAAGGATGTTAAAACTTTTTGTTCCATTTCATTTTGAGGTATATCTTGAATTACAACATCTACACCAGGATGTAGATCTTCAAACTCTTTTTCTAAATCTTTAAAATAGGAATCAAACGGTTCGCCTGCTAGTGATGCTGTCCAAAGGGTTACTTTGCCAGAAAGTTCTCCCGATTTTTTTTCACCATCATCTTTTGCCTTATCGTTTCCGCAAGCTACTAGACTGAAAGATAGCGCTGTAATAATTGAACCAGCAATTACTTTTTTCATATACTTTTTCATGTTGTTTCCTCCTAAAAAATTATTGTAAAGCGCTTTCCTAATTTCATTATAATGCCTGTCAAACAACTAATCAATAGTTTTTGTAAATTATTTTTATATAACTTTATCTCTTTGAAAATAATTTTCATTTTTAGGCGCAATTCGTCTATATTTATATAAATTTACCCTCTGCTATTTGTTAACTTACAAATCTAATAGTTTATTTTCTATTGTCTATTTAAACTATATTGAACCCAAGTTTTACATTCTGTTAGTTGGACCTTTAAACGCTCCGCTACTTTTTCATTCAACTTTTCTGCGAGTTTATATTTTTCTACTTTCATAATTACGTCCTCTACCATTTCTATACTGTTCCTTGGATTTTTTCTCACTTCTTTTTGCAAGTCTTTTATTGCTTTTCTTAAAATTTTCCCTTCATTCTTTTCGACTGCGCCTTGTTTAAGATATATTTTATTGAATTGCTTTTCTATTTCTTTCAAGACCGTTTGCGTTGCTAAAATTGGTTCTTCGCCTGGGTTGACAGCCGTCTCCCTCCATGGTCCTTTTCCAAGTGCGTCAACAGAAGGTGCACTTGCTTGACCGAACGCAAACATATTTACTCCAGAAGTACCATATCTTGCTGAAATGACATCACTTACAGCAGCCATTTCATTTAGGTGATGGTAAAATGAATATATACCTGTATAGTACATTGTCCCTTCTGGCATTAGCTTTTTACTATCTTGAACAGTTTTTTGGATACTATTAAAGTCATGGCCATATGCTTGTGGTATTACTCCATCAAGGTCATCTTTCCAATCGTTTATTAACACCGCTTCCGGTCCTGGCTCTGGTGTTGCAGTAAGCATAAACTTTTTGTTCATTTTTTTGGATTGTTCATGTAATTTATCCACAAATAAATTTTCCTGCTGTCTTATCCACAGCTGCCATTCTTCCCATTCCGTTGGGCTTTCTTCTGGATTGATTTCGTATGGATCAATTCCTGTTTCTTTTTTATATTCATTTCTAATCGTTTCGCTAAATCCATAACTTTGATGAAAGTTATGATGTGGATAGCGCATATAATCAATATTTAAACCTTTTATATGGTAGTTCCGTTGCATTTCTTCATATATTTTCAACATAAAGTTTTGTACTTCTGGTTGTGCTATATCTAACCAATAATATTGACTAGCGGTATCTGGCTGTGGAGTTCCAGTTGTATTTAACCTTTGAATAGCTGCCCACTCGGGGTATTTTTGGAACTGAGATGGTAATCCGAGTGAACTATGTCCAATCATAAAGCCATCTGTCCAAGCATGAACGGTAATGCCCCTTTTTTCTCCTTCTTTAATGTAGGCTTTTAGGATGTCTTTTCCATATTTCCCATAGTGTGCATTAACAAATCTTGGATGTTGTTCTGGAAGCCCATAATCTTTCATTACTTCGCTAGGATAAATCGTATATCCCCAAAAAGTTGTTTCTAAATAAATAGCATTAAATCCCGCCTTTTCCATACGGTCTAGCACTTGAATAATGCCGTCTAAAGAAACTTCTTCCGGACGATACCATATGCCTCTTTGTTCTGCTTTGTTAGATGGAAGTGAATAATAATAAGCGTCATATGCATATTGTGTAGCCTGACGAGTTAAATCTAAAGATTTTAAGGAATCGACGTCACTTGCATTTCTAGCATCTTCTAGAGTCTTTTCAGCCAATCTTAATGATTCATTTGCTTTATTAAAAGCAACGTCGAGGAATTCGTCGCTAGCCTTTTCAATGGATAATTTTGCTTGGTTAATCGCTTGTTGACTTTGATATTGATAACTATCCACATCCTGAATTATTTTTACGATTCCTTCGTTTTCAACAATTACTTTTGCGCCAATAATAGAGTTAGAAGAAATCCAGTTCGATGCTACTCCATGTCCACTTACAACAAACCCATTTTCTGGAATTGTTGAGTTCCCTCCACCTAATTTAGTAACAAAACCGTTTTCTACTGTAATTTCATACCCATATGGATTTGTTTTTGTTGTTTCCCCAAAAGCTGGAGTATAAACGATTAATTGATCTGGTCCTCGAAACCCATCGAAAACGGCTCCTTCTGGGTTCGACTCCCTTGTCGGATTAATTGCATTAGCTTTCTTTTGTACTTCTTTTACGAGCGGTTCAAGAAGTGTAACAACTTCCCCTATTTTAAGCTGATTGATGAATTCCATAATATCTGTTGTCGATTGTACACCTGTTGACAGAACCAGACCATTTTCAGGAATCGGGCTATCGCCATTCGTTTTTCTGGTTACTTTAAATTTATTTATCCCTGTTTTTTCAAGTACTACTTCACTACTTCCATTTGCAGTCTCCGTATAATAACTAAATTGATCATTAAACATGATTAATTTGTTATTATTTTGTAGTTGATTAATACCATCCACTTTGATTGTATCCCCAGACTGATCTACTAATGTTAATTGGTCAATGGACGGCTTTTGCGCGAATGCATGGTTATTATTACTACTAATTGGTACTAAGCTTGACACTAATGCAATAATCACCAATACTACCCAACTTTTTCTCATTATTCTCCTCCCTTAAAAATTTTACACTACCAATCTATTGTGGTAGCGCTTACTGTTATTCTAATCTTTTACCTAGTTAGAATCAAGCGATATTAAAAATAAATTTCATAAAATAAATATATATAAAAATTATTTTCTTTTTAGACAGTGTTGCTTTCCTTCGTTATGCATCAAGTTTTATTGTTATAGGGTATGGTCTGTTTCTAGATTTCTTGTTTTTTTCTTACAAGTGTTATTGAAATTTGATTTGTAGGTTAAATGTAAGGTAATTTTAGGGTAAGTGCTCGATTTATTTCTCTTGTATTTTTTAAAGTTTAAGTAACGATGTGAATAGGTTTTCTCTGTCATTCCATTTTTTATATAGTTCTACTGGAAAAAAGTATTTTTGATTTTGGATTAAACAAAGCTTTTCATACGTTTTCCTTCATTTCTATCGATGATGGGATAATCTTTGTAAATAAATAAAACCCAAGGCAAACAGTAATTAACTGTTCACCTTGGGTATGGCCATTTTAAATAAAAGTATCGCATACTTAAGATTTGAAATTGATTTGAATGAATTTTGTTCTATTTCAGCACCTTCTCCTCTTCCCGCTTATACTTTTGTTTTGTTGCTTCACCTCCTCGGATATGCCGGATTGATTTGTGATAGTCTAGGATTTCTTTTACTTCTGTTGCAAGTTCTGGGTTGATTTCCGGCAGTCGTTCCGTTAAATCTTTGTGGACAGTACTTTTGGATACGCCAAACTCTTTCGCTATGACGCGAACCGTTTTTCTCGTCTCCACGATATACTTTCCAATCTTGATCGTTCTTTCTTTGATGTAATCGTGCACACCACTCGCCTCCTGTATTTTGGATGTGAGAAGTGTGAAATGAGACTCGCTTTCACTTGTCGAAATACTATTTCCTTCCCGCATAAAGAACGGTTCTGTTTATTTCTGTACTTCCTTTTGTCCCTTTTAGTCGGATTATGTATAGGTTTTTTTGAAAAAACTTTATGCGGCAGAAAGCGTGTACTTTCTGAAGCTCTGTTATTTGCTTATGTTTTTTAAGTACATCTAAGCTGAAATTATACGATTCCTCACCTCAAACACTCTCTTTTGTTTATTCTCTTGCTGTTTAGAAAAATTTTTTAGCGACTTTTTGAATGGGAAGTACTTACGCTGTCTTTCATTGTTTGACTTTTTCATTTGGTGGGACAGGTAGGAACGCTTTTCCCTTTTTTTGATAAAATTTTTTTAACTCTAAGTTACATTTATTCCACCGTTTAAAGTCGCTCAAAATTGAGTTTGTAACATTGTATTAGCTTAAAGAAGGGAATATGCACGAAAAGAATAATAAGGACAAGCCTATATTTGGAAAAATTGTTGTAAGATAGGGACACTAAAGTGGCTGACAATGTTTGACTAGTTTCGCTTTATTTCTTTTAGGAGCAACAAAATTCTCCATATTTCCTGAGAAATAAGTCGAATTTGGTAGTTTCTTTTCTGAAATTAATCTTAATTGTCGAAGGGTGTTTTTTAAGGAACGGAATGGACTATATATAATGACTGGTGTTCTATCATTTTATTTTTGAAGTTAGTAAAAATGCTAGAAAAATTTAGAGTTTTTTCTTTCTTCCTGGTTTAAACTTGAAAATTTTGTCCCACGAGGATGACTGCTATTTCACTGATTGATGCCCACATTTAAGATTTTTACAAAAAAATAGGAGCCACCAAATAGGCAGCCCCATGCAAATCTATTTCTAAAGGGGGAAATTTTAATTTTTAAGACTCGTTGTTTGCATTGTCATTGGCATCGGAGTCTTCTTTATCTTCTTGTTCCTTGTTTGAATCTTCTTCACTGTTTTCGTTAGATTCATCTGCTTTTTCTTCCGATTCGTCTGCTTTTTCGTCTTCTTTGTTTGCATCACTAGAATCTTCAGCCATGACGGAAGCTAGTGATTTTTCAAAGTACTCCAGTGGGTTTAACGGTTTGTTATTTTTACGAATTTCAAAATGGACATGTACTCCTGCTTCTTCGTTGAACATGCTTTTACTAGCAGTAGCAAGTTTTTGACCTTGTTTTACTTTGTCGCCAACTTTTACTTGAATATCTTTTACTGCTTGGTAATGTGTAACGACACCGTCAGCGTGCTCAATTACAATTTTATTTCCTAAGAAGCTATCATCTTCCACCGCTTTAACAGTACCGCTCATACTAGCAACTACGTCGAATTCTTCACCATTTTTCGCAGCAATAGCAATCCCTGTATTAGGTTGGAAGCTGTTGTCGTTATAGGAGATTAGTGCCGCTTCTTGTTCCTCTTCTGATGCATTTGCATCATAGAATGGTGTTTTAATTTCGACTTGATCTGGATTTGCCACCGGCCATTTGAAGTTTTCTACTGGTTTGCCAACTTCTACGGAGTCATTTTCTGCAATTTGTCTATTTGGATTTTCTCCGTAACCGAAGTTGTCTGGATTTGCACCTTCATTACCTCTGCCTTGGAACCAAAGTACAGATGCGATTAAAATTGCTGCCGCCCCAATATAGATGGCAGGATATACCCACTGTTTTTTGAAAAAGCGTTGAATGCCAATTTTGCGAGAAGATTGTTTCTTTTCTTCCTCTCTCATTTTCATCACCTCAAGCATATTTTGAACAGAAAACGAGAATTATATACTCTTTAAAACACTTTTTTGTTTATTTTTTGTAATTTTTTTCGTTTTATGCATTTTTTAATGAAATTTTATTAAAAATTTGTCGAGTTTTTGTGTATTTTGCTGTAAATTGTTGATGGGACGCTTGTTTTACAGTACCGTTGTGTGAGTCCGATTGTAATTAAAACTTTGTGATGGACAGGAAAATTATGTTATTTGCAAAGATGAGGTTTAATAAGAGGATAATTCTGTTGAACGTAGGTTTTTTCATGATAAAATTTTCTTTAGTTCCATTTTCAGTTATTTTTTATGGGAATAGGAGGTTTTTGAATTTGATTACTTTGCGGTGGATCGTGCGCGTATTACCATTTACTTATATGGGATTTATTTGGTTTTTGTCTAGCAGACCGGCTGATGCGATTGTGAATTTTCATGTTCACGATTCATTTATAAAGGAGTCGCTCCATTTAGTAGAGTTTGGAATTCTTTATTTATTATTTGTGTTATTTTTATTAGTAGATGGGAAGTTAACGAGGCGAGCCAATTTAATAGTTGCAATCCTTTCTTGTTTATGGGGTTTAATAGATGAGATACATCAGGCATTTGTACCTTACCGGTCGGCTACCGTTATTGATTTTGTTAAAGACGCGATAGGTGTGGCGGTTGGTTATTGGATTGTTTGGCGCTCTTATTTTTTGAAAAAAGGGAAGCTATCGGGATTGTTTACTAAAGTAGAAAGATGGTTCCGACCCGAGTAGGGTGTTGTGGAAAGTAAGAGATTGTTGTACTTTCTAACTTGGAGCTAGATTTTGCGGTGAGTTCGTAAAAAAAGGTTTTGCAGCCACATTTGTTTTGTGACGCAAAACCTTTTTGTTATTTTTTCGCAATTTGTTTTTCGAGAAAATGGTTGGCTTCGGAAATTTCTACATTTTTGTAATAGTATTTGATAATTTCATCGTATGATTTTCCCTCTGTTGCCATTCCGTTTGCCCCATATTGGCTCATTCCGACACCGTGTCCGTATCCTTTTGTCGTGATAATGATTTGTTCTCCTTTTCGCTCCCATGTGAAGTCTGCTGATTTTAGTTCTAGTTTCTCCCTAATTTCCCGACCAGTGAAAGTTTTGTTATTTATTTTTACTTCGGCAACACGATTTCCAGGTGTTCTAGCGGTAATTTGACCAATGTTATTAGATTGACCGAGTTTTACACCTAATGCTTTTTCAAATTCTTTCACTGGGATTATTTTTTTGTCTAAATACTTCGGGGAGTGTAGATCCCAAGGACTTTCAACGGTTTTTAAGTATGGAAATGCGTTTGTCCAATATGCTTCAGAGTTTTCGGTAAATCCATTGCTTGTTGAAAAATAAGATGGTGTGATCGGTTCGTTTTGATAAATGATTATTTGACCGCGCGTTTCATATACTGCTTGGCGAATTTTGTTCATGTTTTTTTTGTAATTAGCTTCGGATTCCCATTGTTCCTTTAGTTGTTCTTCATCTTTATATACTTGGTATTGTTGCGTATCTCCAACGATCGCTCCTTTTGGCAATTTTGTTTTTTCATTTGCGAGTAGTTGACGTACAATATACGTTCTTGCTGCTAAGCTTTGTGCTTTTAATGCCTCTTCTTCAAAGACTGCGGGCATTTCGGAAGCTACTACACCAGCAACGTATTGTTCGAGTGGTAATGTTTCTACTTCGCCCTTTTCAGTCCGATAAACGGTAACTTCAAGGGGGGAAGCTTCTGCGAGTAGTACTTCAAGGTCTTTTTCCCTTTTGGTTGTCTCTACTAATTTTCCACTCGCCTTCTCTAGTGAAAACGGGAGAACTAATATAGTTGGAATTAATAACACGGCGATAGATAGTAAAATGACAACGACTGCAATTGGCTTGATGTTTTTCAAGATAACGCCTCCCATAGTGTAATAAGCTCTTTATTCAGTTTTTTTAAAGCATGCAATGTTTCTGGTATTTGTTGCAGAGGAGTAGCAACTCTTTTTACCTTTATCTTTTAAGATAAAATATGTTTTATATTAAATACATATGGAAATAGACAGGCTTTTATACCTAAAAAACTAAGAAAATATTTTATAAATAATAGAGTTTGTCCTTTTATTGAATGGTTTGGGGGTGGGAGTTTTTAATTGGTGGATTTGGGGTGGTTTTGGGTGTGGTTTGGGATTGGGATTGGGATTTGGGATTTGTGGGTATGACGCTGTGTGACTTGTTTTAATTGGGTGGGTGGATGAATTTGAGGGTTCTGATTTTTGATTGATTGAGGTTGTGTGCTGGAAACAACAACAAATTTTTTGTAAAATATTTAATATTTTTGTCTTATCTTCATATGTATAATAAAAAGCTAAAGAAAATATAAGCCTTGAGCTGACTATATTATCCTTAGCTTTTTATACTAATGGGGACAGTCCCCCTTATTTCATGTTAGCGGCGAGTGGTGTGATGATGTGGTCGGTTAGGTCGTTTTCTTCTTCGACGGTGATGCGTTCGATGTTTGCTCCGAGAGCAGCGAGTTTGCCGTGGAAGTTAACGTAGCCGCGATCGATATGTTTGAGTTCGGTGACTTGCGTAATGCCTTCTGATGCAAGACCAGCGATTACGAGGGCAGCACCTGCGCGTAAATCAGTAGCACCAACTTCGGCACCTTGCAATTTCGATGGACCGTTAATGATTACAGAGCGACCTTCGATTTTAATATCTGCATTCATGCGACGGAATTCTTCGACGTGCATGAAACGATTTTCAAACACAGTTTCAGTAATGATACTTGTTCCGTGTGCACGAAGAAGTAATGCCATCATTTGCGCTTGCATATCTGTTGGGAAGCCTGGATGTGGCATTGTTTTTATGTCAACTGCTTTAATGCGTTCAGGGCCGATAACACGAATTCCTTCACTTTCTTCGATAAAAATAACACCCATTTCTTCCAACTTTGCAATTAGGGAAGAAATATGTTCTGGAACGATTCCTTTAATTAATACATTGCCCTTTGTAATGGCAGCTGCAGTAATAAATGTTCCTGCTTCAATTCGGTCAGGGATAATCGTATGTTCAGCGCCATGGAGTTTTTCCACACCTTCGATACGAATAGTTTCTGTTCCCGCTCCTTTAACAATCGCTCCCATTTTTGTTAAGTAGTTTGCTAAATCAACAATTTCTGGTTCTTTTGCACAGTTTTCAATAATTGTCGTACCTTCTGCAAGTGTTGCAGCCATCATGATGTTTTCAGTTGCACCTACACTTGGAATATCGAGATAAATTTTCGCACCTTGGAGGCGACCTTCTACTTCTGCTTCAATAAAGCCATTTCCGACTTTAACAACCGCTCCCATTGCTTCAAAACCTTTTAAGTGCTGATCAATTGGTCTAGTGCCAATTGCACAACCACCTGGCAATGCTACACGTGCTTTTCCGAGACGAGCCAGTAATGAACCCATCACTAATACAGAGGCACGCATTTTTCTTACATATTCAAATGGTGCTTCTTTCTTTAACTCTTTTGATGCATTAATTTCCACCGTATTGTTTTCAAAAGTAACATCAGCATTTAAATATCTTAACACTTCATTTATTGTATAAACATCAGAAAGAGCCGGTACTTCATGAATGATGCTTCTTCCATCACTTGCAAGTAGCGATGCGGCGATTACAGGTAAAACGGCATTTTTGGCTCCCTCAATTTTTACAGTGCCGTTCAATTTTCTTCCGCCGCGGACGATGATTTTTTCCAAGAGTATTCCCCTCCGCGTCCAGTATCTTTTATATTAATATTCAACAGTTATAATAGGTGTGCCAATGACAAAACTTGTCTTCTCACCCATTTGGCCTTCACGTAATGAAAATTGCATATTAAAGGAACCATTTTCAGATGGTAATTCATATGCAAAAAGATTTGAATTCATTGTTATGGAAACAAACTTTTCTTCGGTCAATTTTTCAATTATTTTTCCATTAAAAGTTTCGATCATTTCATCCATTTTATTTGATTCAACGAGACTAATCATATCACTGAATTCTCCACTTATACAAGAGAAAATTATTGGATGTTTTTGGGATATAGATGCCACCATTTTTTGTTGATGGTCGTTTAAAAAGTTTGCAATGTGGGAATCCCATTTTTCACCTTTTATTTCGTATAAAACAAAGCCTTGAATACCATTTTCATAGAGGTTAGCAGTTAGTTTGAGGTTTTCTTCATACTGATGTTTTGAATTGTAGTATGTGCCGATTAACTGCCATTGGTTGTTAATATGTTGTTTCTCCCATTGAAATTGTGGAAATTTTTCTTTCCACTCTTTTTCTTTATTCACTAATTCGTTCGTCGTCATATTTTTTTCTAATTCTTCTCTAGAAAAAATTGACCACTGTGTCAATTGCCCATTCATTTTTTCAACTGCTGCCATCATTTTATTCAAATCTGTTTGATTTGTGACTTGGACAGTTTTTCCATGAATTGTAAGAATAAAAATAAATATTGCAGCACACACTGTTATTTGGATAAAAATTTTATTCCTTTTCCCCATTTTACATCTCTCCCTTTACTAACCATTGTTGGTTAAATAAAAGGATTCAATACATGGTAAAACTCGTCATAGTCTGACAAAAAATGAGGATGCAACAAGTTTAATTGTATTGACCTATTTTGGGGACAGTCCCCCACTCTGCTAAAGTGTGAAAGTGCACATGGATGCGGTTTATTGAAAAATGTAAATTAGTTGGTCGGCCCACCTTAAGTAGTCAAGGAAAAAGTTGCTTACTAGGGTACCGAGCGCTACCGCCATAAATATGTAAAGTAGTCTAGCTTGGGCGACATGGTTTTTTCGTAAAAATTTTTCAAAATCTAATGATTGCAATGCCCACCATGCCAAGCCGATAAAAATTAAATGGGAAATAATACTAAAAAGGCTGCTAATACCGAAATCGTTCAGCATTATCCTTCACCTTCCCCTTCAATAATAAGTTTGTTTTATTGTTTTACCTATTAATTTGTGTGAAACCGATATCGAAATTTGTTTAGTCACCTAAAAAGCTATTCAGTCTGAAGCCAGCGATACAGTGATAAAGTGACTCATTTCTAGCTAGACATTTACACCATCACTTCCATTTCCGCACAGATATTCCTTTTCTTTTGGGCTGTCGAAGGTGATGGAGTCCCTTTCATTGTTACATGAATAGACAGGGACTTTAACCATTTTATTGTAACATAAAATATATGTGGTTTTATTAACTATTATGTTTCCATTCTTTACAAAGTTATAAAAAAACAAGAAAATACTTGTAATGAATCAGAATTTTGCGCCACTTACCACTTTCGATCTATTTAATACATCCTTCCCTTACACTAGTTTTCCCTTTAGCATTCCATTAGTGTTTAAGTTCGCGGCGTTATTATTCGCATTCGCCTTTATTCCCATCCGCATCATGTCCCTCCTACAAATGGATAGCGATAACAGAAATTTTGCGCCATTCTATGTAATCAATATTTCCTTCAGTATGTGCTCTAACTTTTTTAACAAGATAGTCAGAAAAAATAAACTCCCCGATTAAACGTCCAACCTATTTCGAGGAGCTGCCTTAATTGTTATAATTTTTTGCTGCACTTCTTACGTATAGTGATTGTTCTTTCCTGCCGTACCGCTCATGTTGCCAGTGACTTTACGTCCTTTTGTGAAAAGCGTTATCCCAAAGGCGATTCTTTATATGTCCATTGTTTTTTCCCCAATAGAACTACTGCTAAACTAAAAACTATTCCAAGAAAAACGACAAACTTTGGAATGTATTCGTAAAAAAGTCGAGTGCTGTATTGGGAAGAATACCGAGCCAAATGGTGGCAAATACGCAAAAACCGATAATTACTGAAAACGGTGTAGTCGGTCCTGGTTTTACCTCCGTTGCCGCTGGACGGAAAAACAGTTGAATTATTATACTAAAATAATAGACGTATGACAGAATGGTGGCAATAATAATGCTTACAACTAAATAAAATTGCATCGTTTCCCCATTGAGCGCACTCATAATAATTTGCAGTTTCGCAATAAAACCAGCCGTGCCGGGAATGCCCGCTAGTGACAAAAGGAACACCGTCATCATTACTGCCATCCATGGAGATGTCCGATAAAGTCCAGCAAAATGGCTAATATCGGCGGATCCTTTCACATGTGGTGAACTACCGACCTGCTCCTGTCTATCGCAGTTTTTTTCTGTAACTACATAAATTATTGCAAACACACCGACTGTCATGAACGTGTAAGCTAGTAAATAAAACCAAACCGCTTCCATAGAAGTAACTGACAATGTTGCAAAGCCAGCTAAAAGAAAGCCAGCATGACCAATGCTCGAGTAAGCGAGCATTCGCTTTACATTTCTTTGGCGAATGGCCATTATATTTCCGACGAACATCGTTATTATCGCTACCAAGATGAAGATGTCTTGGAAAAATTCAATCCCAGACCATGTTCGTTTCCCGACAACTATTTCTATACTAGGAAAAACAACTAACACTAACCGAATAAATAAAACGAAGCCGGCTGCTTTTGATACGACACTTAAAAACCCTGTTACGATTGTTGGGGCTCCTTCATAAACGTCTGGTGCCCACATATGATACGGGATAGTGGCCATTTTAAAACTTAACCCAACTAAGACAAAAATACATGCTATTAGAACGAGATATAACAAACTTGCATCTAAACCCTTCGCTATTTGAACTCCCATTTCACGCAAATTACTCGTTCCCGTTACCCCGTATAAATAGCTGAACCCGAATAATGTAATCGCAGAGGCAATTCCCCCATTTAATACATATTTCATACCGGACTCACTTGATGCAAGCGATTTTTTTCTTAAAGCAACTAAAATGTAGGAACTGATGGAAAGTAACTCAAGCCCGATAAAAAGTGTTAACATATCTAAGCTAGAAGTGATTATTAATCCTCCTAATAAAGCAGTCAACAGTAAATAATAATATTCGCCTTTGTATTTTTCCATTCCTTCTTTATCGTTGCTCCCTGTTGCTAACAAGATGAGTAACAACGTACCGAGCAGGAGGACGAATTTAAATACGATTGCAAAACCGTCCAAATAAAACGTATCAAACAAAATCGAGACAGGTTGTGAACCGAGTTGTGGTGCAAGGGAAATTAATGCTGCCGCAATGCCAGCCGCTCCTAGCCAACCGAGAATGGTTCGAGAAACCTTTTTCGATAAAAATAAATCGAGTATCGCAAGGATTGTTGCTGTACCGAGAATGATAAACTCAGGTAGCATTGCCCCCCATTGAAACGATAATAGCGTCTCCATATCCATTTACAAGCCACCCCCTAACATTGTAAAAATTTCTGTGATTACGGGACGAAGGATCCACTCTAACGTGTTAGGATACAAGCCAATCAAAATAATAATCCCAACGAGAACGAAGGCAGGTAGTTTTTCCGATAGCTGTAATTTTGCCGTCTTCTCTGTTAATTTCGCGGCAACTTCACTAGCCGTACCGAAAGTAATCGCCAGCACTGCCCGCAAAATATATGCCGCTGTTAAAATAATACCGAGGACTGCCATCATGCCGACGAGTAGATTTTTTTCAAACAAGCCGATAAATACGGTTACTTCACTAATAAAACCAGAAGTTCCTGGTAATCCGAGAGAAGCCATTCCTGCAGCAAGTAATAGTCCAGAGGCAATTGGCAGTTGTTTTGCTGTACCGGACAGTTTTTCCAAGTTTGTCGTTCCGTATCTTTTCGTAAAAATACCGACAAGGAAAAATAGTAGTGCTGCAATTAATCCATGGGATACTGTCTGGAAGATTGCGCCTTGGATTCCAGCTTCATTTAGCACACCAAGCCCTAATAATACAAAACCCATATGGGAAATCGAAGAATAAGCAAATACTAATTTTAATTCTGTTTGAATTAGCGCTAAAAAGGCTCCGTACAACAAGTTGATTAAGCCAAACACGAGTAAGACGGTGCTAAACGCTTGAAATTGTTCTGGAAACAGACCGATACCGAAGCGAATAAATCCATATGCTCCGATTTTTAATAAAACTCCCGCATGAATCATCACGATAGCAAGTGGTGCTTCATTATGTACATATACCATCCAGCGATGGAAAGGAAATACTGGTAGTTTAATAGCAAGGGCGATAATAAGTATAATAAAAAGTATCCATTTTAGTTGTGTTGTCATCAGTGGGACTGAACCATTTGTTATATTTGCTATTTCAAACTGTAGTGTAGCGAAGTTAGTTGTGCCTAGTTTTACTATTAAAGTAATAATAACGACAAGTAATAGTGCCGAACCAATCCCGTTATATAGTAAAAATTGATAGGCTGCTTTTTCTCTAGCAAAAAACCCCCACTTTCCAATGAAGAAAAACATCGTGACGAAAGTTATTTCGAAAAAGAAGAAAAATAGTAGAAAGTTTTCCGCTAAAAAAAGGCCTAACATGCCAATTTCCAGTATGAAAAAAGTGAGAAAGTACCCCTTTTTATCCTGTTTTATTTGTAATACGGAGGCAACACTGGCAAACAAGGCGATGATGGTCGTTAACAATATCATCGCAAGCGATAACCCATCTAAGCCGAGTTCATAATCGATTGCAATTCCATTTGGAAACCGATCAGTGTTCTTGGCAAATGTTAACCACGAGATTTTCTCTTGAAATTCGCTATAACTTTTTCCAGTAAAAATAAAGACGGTAATTACTACTGTAATAAGGAAAGGCAAAACAGTTCCAAGTACGCCTACGATGTTGATTAGTTTTTCCTTCTTTTTCGTAAAAAGTAAGGTAACAATGGCGATAAGTGGTGAAAAGATTAATAGACTTAAGAGGTGTCCCATTTAAAAATACCCTCCTGTCCAAAGTGTGATAACTACTAGGACGATCATTCCAATTACAACGACAGCGCCGTACCGTTGGTTATTCCCGTTATGTAGGCTGCTGCCGATGCGACCGAATCCTGTGACGATAGCAGTAACGATATTTGTCAAACATTCTATTATATAAAATTCAAGCAGACGAAAGAATTTACCGATTCCAGTTGCTAGTTTTATTATCGTAAAATAGTAAATCGTATCAATGTAATAGCCGTTTTTCATGATTGCAAAAGTAATTGGTGCTCGTGCGGAAAACCAGTTGGATGCAATTGTTTTTTTTATATAAATAAGATAGGAGATGATTAGTCCGATAAAAGTTGCAAAGATAGTGAGTGAGATGAATAATGTGTCATGCTGTGTTGTTACTTGTGCTAACTCTGTTTTTCCGCGGGTTAACCAGTCGGATAAAAACGTTCCGAACCAGCTTGTATTTATATATCCTGATGCGACGGCCAGAACCGTTAACGTTAATCCTGGAATGACCATCGTTTTCTTTATCGTATATTTTTCCAGCCGCTTCAGTGGGATTGTATGGTTCGGTTGACCGTGGAAAATGGTAAAGTATAGGCGAAACATGTATGCTGCTGTAAGTATTGTGGTAATAAGGGCGATGATTAATAATGGGATGTTTCCGCTCGTGGCCGTTGCTAATATAATTTCATCTTTACTGAAAAAGCCGGATAATAATGGGATTCCAGTTATCGCTAAAGTGCCAATGAAAAATTGAACGTTCGTGAATGGTAGTCTTTTCCTTAAATTACCAAGTTCATTAATGTTTTGCGTTTTTGCGTAAGTAATGACATTTCCTGCACTTAAAAATAGTAGCGCTTTAAAAAAGGCATGTGTCATTAAATGGAAAATTGCTGCTGTGTAACCGAGTGTGCCAAGTGCGAGAAACATGAATCCGAGCTGGCTAACGGTAGAGTAGGCGAGAATTCGTTTCATGTCTGTTTCGATTAAGGCGACGGTTGCTGCAAAAAAAGCAGTCAGTGCACCGATAATGGCAACTGTCATTAATGCTGTTTTTGTCGCTAAAAATAACGGGTACATCGTGGCAACGAGATACACGCCTGCCGCTACCATTGTTGCTGCATGAATAAGTGCTGATACTGGTGTCGGCCCTTCCATTGCATCTGGTAACCAGGAATGAAGCGGGAATTGCCCTGATTTTCCAATTGCGCCGATGAAAATAAGTAAGGCTGCTGCCGTTAATGTTCCGCTATTTATTTCATTGTTTGTGATGGCGGTAAAAATTTTCGCTAAGTCAAAGGTGTTCGTTTGCCAAAATAGAATGAGAATCCCGATAAGAAGTCCGGCATCCCCGATTCGAGTCATAATAAAGGCTTTTTTTGCTGCTTTTTTTGCCGATTCTTTCGAAAAATAATAGCCGATGAGTAGGAATGAACCGAGACCAACTAGTTCCCAAAAAAAATAAATTTGTAATAAATTTGGTGATATGACGAGTGCCAACATACTTCCGGTAAATAGTCCGAGATACGCATAATATATGGGAAGGCGCACATCTTTTCCCATATAACCAATTGAATAAATTTGCACAAGCAAACTGACTAGCGATACGATAAGTAACATGAAAAGGTTTAGCTCATTAAGGGTAAATCCTACTGTTATTTCAAAATTAGCGATACGATACCATGTGACAGTTTCAGTAAATGGTTGTGCTTGTCTTAGTTGGAAAAATAATATGCACGCTCCAATAAATGAGAGCGATGTAAAACTGATGGAAATTTCAGCTACTTTATTTCGGATCCGCTTACCGAACATGAGCAGGATAATACTGGCGATAAATGGAAACAGCGGGATTACCCAGGCATACGTCATCATTTTTTCCCAACTCCTTTCTAGTGATAATGTTTAGTGTTAATGACCGATTCAATTTTCTCTATGAATCTTGCAATGTTCGATAATCACTAATGTGGACAGATTCTTTATGCCGAAATAAGGCGATTAATATTGCGATGCCGACTGCCACTTCTGCTGCGGCTACAGTCATAATAAAAATGGAAAAAATTTGACCCGTCAAGCCTGCAACCGCTCCAAACTTACTAAATGCAACGAAATTAATATTCACAGCATTTAACATTAACTCGATACAAATTAATATCATAATAATATTTTTCTTTGTTAATGCTCCGAAAAGTCCAATACTGAATAAAAGTAGTGCGAGTATTAAATAGAGCGACAATGGAACTGATTCCATGCTTTCACATCCTTATCGCTAAAATTTATTAAGTAAAACTTCTGTGATATTTTCGTAAAATGTTCAGGATTGCGTAACGCTTCATATGTTTAAAATATTTGCAGTTAAGTGGGATTCTTACAGTTAGTCATTGGAATATGGGATTATTTACCCTTCTTCTTTCCGAGCTAAAACGATTGCCCCAATTAACGCGACTAATAAAATAATGGAAGTGAGTTCAAACGGGATGATGTATTTTGTAAATAATATTTCACCTATTTTTTCGGTGTTTTTTTCATGTAAAGTGGCCGCTTCATTTAAGTTTTGGATGTTGCTAATCCCGCGGCTAACGAAAAATGTTAAGGTTGCAATGACAAGTAGAATGACACCATTTTTCCTTTTGATTCCCTTTTGCTTTTCCGTTACCTTTTCCCGCTTCGTCAACATGATGGCAAACAAGAGTATAATCGTCACTGCACCTGTATAAATCAAAATTTGCGCCCCTGCAAGAAACTCCGCAGAAAGTAAAATGTAAATTCCCGCAATACTAATAAACGTTAACACTACGGACAGTAGCGCATACACTACATTTTGAATAAAAATAAATAAAACTGCACCAGTCAAAGCACATAAAGCCAACAAAACAAACGCAACCAACTCCCCACCCCTTTCTAGGATCAAACAACTGATTATCCAAAATTTTTAATTGTTGGAATTGTTGGGGACAGTCCCCCTAAGATTTGTGTCGTTTTCGTTTAGGTAGTCTAAGTTTTTGAATAGTTTGTCTCTGTTATATTCGGATAGTTCGAAGTTGTTTGTCATGATTATTGCTTCGGTTGGGCATACTTCGGTACATAGGTCACATAAGATGCAAATTTCAAAGTTAATGTTGTATGTGTCAATGACTTTCCCCCGTTTACTTTGGTCTGGGTGTTTTTTCCCTGTCAATGTAATGCAGTCAGTCGGGCATATTGCAACACATTGATTACAGACGATACATTTTTCTGGGTAAAATTTTTGAATTCCGCGAAACCGATCAGGCATTGGCACCGCTTGATTCGGATAATCATACGTTACCCTTTCTTTTGATAATTGTTTTAACGTATATTTTAACCCCTTCGCTAAACCTAGCATTTGTTCACCCCTTTTGCTTAGAATTTGTATCCAAATAAGTTCCTTCCTTTTTGTAATCGCACTTTCATACTTTCTTAATAAGCCTAAATGCCAATTTCTCTTCCGTTTAAAATTCCTACCCACTTATCCAACAATATCAAGTGTACGAATGTAACCACGCCACCTCGATCGATCGAAAAATTTGTTAGTCCATGATACAATTGTTGATTAAATAATATTGCACGATTTTCCATTTACCGGCGAAAACTGGAAATGAAATTCACTATTAAATTTCAACTCTACTTTTCTATTCCAACATTTCGTTTATAAAAATTCCTTTAAGATTGCCGTCATAAAAATATTGATAAGCGCAATTGGAATTAACACTTTCCAAGCGAATTCCATTAGTTGATCGCCTCTAATTCGTGGAAACGTAAAACGAATCCACAATAAAACGAAAATGATCAGCATGAATTTAAACGCAAACCATAATGCCCCAGGAATAAAATCTAAAAACGGTAATGGATGCCAGCCTCCTAAAAATAGGACCGTTATTAGTGCTGCTGCGGCAAACATATAAACATATTCCGCTAACATGAAGAAGGCAAAGCGAAAACCGGAATACTCGACATGATACCCTGCCACTAACTCTGACTCCGCTTCTGGTAAATCGAACGGAACACGATTCAATTCTGCGACACTAGCAATAAAGAAGATAAAAAATCCGATCGGTTGATAAACAATAAACCACATATGTTCCTGGGCGGCAACAATGTTATTCAAATTTAAGCTTCCCGCTAACAAAATTACCCCAATAACCGATAGAACTAGCGGAATTTCATAAGAAATCATTTGTGCAGCTGCCCGCATCCCACCAATTAATGAATATTTATTGTTTGATGCCCAACCACCTAACACTATTCCTAGTACCGATAATCCAGATATTCCAATATAATATAAAAGGCCAATGCCAATATCAGCAAACTGGAAGTTCTCAGTAAATGGTATCGCTGCAAGGACCATAAAAGCAGGTATGAATGTAATGACAGGGGCAAGAATAAACAACTTTCGATCGGCGGCGTGAGGAATGACATCCTCCTTTAATAACAGTTTCAATACATCCGCAACTGTCTGCAATAAACCAAATCGGCCGCCAGTCACACTAGGCCCACTCCGAAGTTGCATATAACCCATCACTTTTCTTTCTGCTAAAATGGCATAGGTAACAAAACCAAGTACGGCAAAAAGCATTAATGTTGCTAATCCGAAAAAAGTTAAAAACACTTTAAAACTGGGATCTGCTTGCAATAATTGTTGAACCAAACTCATCCCCCCTTTGTTCATAAACCATTACTCTTCACATTAAATCAAACTATTCAACGTGATTTTTTCCATACGTTGTGATAGAAATTAGCATTTCAATCATCTTACCCATATCCTTTTTAAGTCACTTGTTGTTATCGTTGGAGAATTGCACCAGTTTCAGTACATGTCGATTGTAAGCATTGCAAATGAAAAAACTCCATTAGCTTTTCCCTACTACCCATCCACTTCACCAAGAACAATGTCTACTGCACCGAGGATAGCAATTAAGTTCGCAATATTTTGTCCCTCCAACAATTTTGGCAATATTTGTAAATTGTAAAATGATGGTCGGCGAAACTTCATTCGATACGGTTCTTTTTTTCCATCACTAGCAATATAGCATCCTATTTCCCCGCGAGGTGACTCAATTGTAACGAAAGTTTCCCCTTTTGGTGGTCGGATAATCCGCGGTACTTTGCCGATAATGGGACCACTTTCTGGAAATTGTTCACATGCTTGCTCAATGATTTTTAGCGATTCTTCGATTTCAGCCATCCGACAAACGTAGCGTGAATATGCATCACCTTCTCCAGTTCCAACCGGTACATCAAAGTCGAAGCGGTCATAAAGGGAATACGGATGATTTTTTCGCACATCATATTTCACACCGGTACAGCGTAAATTAGCTCCACTTAAAGAATAGGCTAGTGCTTCCTCTTGAGAATACTTGCCGACACCTTTTACCCGATTAAGAAAAATTTCATTTCCTGACACTAACTCATGGTAACCGGCCAACTGTTTGCGCATATATGGGACGAAATTTTTCACTTTCATTAGCCAACCATCAGGAGCATCCCATTTCACTCCGCCAATTCGCATATAATTAAATGTCAGCCGTGCACCACTTAGTTCTGTTAGTAAGTTTATAATCATCTCCCGCTCCCGAAACGCATACAAAAACGGACCTTGTGAACCGAGATCTAATAAATACGTCCCCCACCAAACGAGATGGCTAGCAACGCGACCTAATTCCATCGCGAGAACTCGAAGATATTCCGCCCGTTCTGGCACTTCTATCTCCATCATTGTTTCCACTGCATGACAGATACAATAGTTGTTCGTCATCGCGGACAAATAATCCATTCGGTCGGTATAAGGAATGATTTGAGTGTATTGTAAATTCTCGGCTAGCTTTTCTGTTCCTCGATGTAAATAGCCAATTACTGGTTTAGCTTCAATAATGATTTCTCCATCAATTTTTAACACGAGACGAAAAACCCCGTGCGTACTCGGATGCTGTGGTCCGACATTTAACATCATTTCTTCTGTACGAATCAATGTGTTTTGCACCTCCTTTGTAAAGCGAAACTTTAGCCACGTTTTTATGAAAAATTATTCCCCATTTCCAGTTACTCGACCTTACACTTGGTCTAATAATAATTCCCTATAAAAACGATTTCCTATGAATCCCACTCATTTTCATCCTTGTAATCTTTTCGTAACGGGTAACCTTTCCAATCATCTCCTAAAAAAATTCGTTGCAAATTTGGGTGTCCTGTAAATGTAATTCCTAATAAATCAAATGCTTCACACTCTGGCCAGTCGGCACCTGGCCATAAAGGTGTTAATGAATCGATCACTGGGTTTTCTATTTCCAGTTTCGTTTTCAATACTAATTTTTCACGGTTTTTCATTGAATATAAACAAACATATACTTCTAAGTAACTCTCAAAATCAGTTCCGTGTAACTCCAGTAAATAGTTGAAATTCGTTTCTTCGTGAGTCTTCAATACTTCCGCTACTTGATAAAAATAGTTTCGCGATACTTCTAATGTCGGTAAATGTTTTGCCATCTTATTTACTTCCCATTTTTCTATTACTCCTTCACCAATTTCACTTTCAATAATAGATACATACTTTTCTATTTTCTGAGTTAGCTCTTCTACTTCATTCACTGCCATATTTGTCACCCCACATTTCGGAAAAAACTTTTTCTAGCATTACACCCAATCTTTAAACAACACGCTTTCCAGTTTTCGCTTCATAACGGATTTTTTCTTTTAATTTATGAATCCCATAGATGAGGGCAGCAGGATTTGGTGGGCATCCTGGAATATAAACATCGACTGGAACGACTTGGTCGACCCCGTTAACGACAGAATAAGAGTAAATGTACGGACCCCCTGCCGTTGCACAGGAACCCATGGCTATGACCCATTTCGGTTCTGGCATTTGTTCATACAATCGTTTTATGACGGGAGCCATTTTTTTCGTTACCGTTCCTGAAACGATCATTACATCGGATTGACGTGGAGATGTTCGGAAAAATGAACCAAAGCGGTCCGCATCATAATGTGCACCACCTACCCCCATCATTTCAATCGCACAGCAAGCGAGCCCAAAAGTCATCGGCCATAAGGAACTGCTGCGAGCCCATCCTTTTAACTGCTCCAATGAGGAAAAAAACACATTTCGTTGAATCTGTTCCTCTACACTAAAATTACTTACCATTCTCTTCACCTTCTTTTTCCAACGTTACGATGCTTACAAATTTTTCGAGTGAAATAATTGTCACTCCTACCAAATGAAACCGCTCCCTTGTGATGACCAATTCACATTAATAACTAATTATATCCATTTCAACACTTTCTTTTTCCATGCATAAATTAGTCCTAGAAATAACATAAAGACAAATATTAACATTTCAATAAGAGCAAAAATCCCGAGTTTTTCGTATGCGACTGCCCATGCAAAAAGGAAAATCGCCTCCAAATCAAAAATGACAAAAAGTAGAGCGAACATGTAGTAACGAATGGAAAATCGCACCCGCGAATCATGAAAAGGGTCTATTCCGCTCTCATATGTTAAATATTTTTTCTCATCTGGCTTGTTTGGTCGTAACAGCTTCCCAAATTGAAGGGCAATAATCGGTAACAACACTGCTAATATTAGAAAGATAATTACAACTAAATAACTATTAAAATATGTATTTACCCCAACAGACAACACCCCGTTTCAACTATTGTTTTTTTAAAAACGTTGCGAGCCAAAAATAATCATAATTCTAATTGTTGTTAATACATCGGGTATAGATTTGCTTGTTATTTTTAAAAATTATTCTCTTCATCAAGGCTTTTCAATGAGATTGTCAGTCGTATATCATTACTAAATATATGACAGAAAAATAATAGTATTAGTCCTTTTTGTAAAAGATTGTCCGTTAATTGGGTTTTTGTGAGACAGATTTTGTACTTGATGCTTTTTATAGCAAAAAAAACTGATTTTTACTTCAACCATCATTGGATTGAGTAAAAATCAGTTTTTGTTATTGTAAATGGGGTCAGCCACTTAAAAGATATGTTTATTCAATATCGCCTTTGGCAACCGTAATTCGGTTAAGTGCACGGCGTAAGGCTAACTCTGCACGTCTGAAGTCGATGTTGGATTGAGTTTGCTCGCGTAATCTTTCTTCGGCACGTTGTTTGGCTCGAATTGCGCGATCAATATCAATTTCATCAGCTTTTTCCGCTGTTTGTGCAAGAATAGTTATTTTATCTGGGCGAACTTCGAGGAAACCGCCACTAACTGCAACGAGATCTGTTTTGCCGTCTTTTTTAAGACGAATTGCACCAATTGCAAGCGGGGCTACCATTGGAACGTGCCCAGGTAAAATACCCAGTTCGCCACTCATTGCTTTCGTACTAACCATTTCGACTTCGGAGTCATAAACTGGGCCATCAGGAGTAACAATACTTACATCAATAGTTTTCATTTTTTATCCCCTCGATTCCCAAATTTACACTTCTACACCCATCTTCTTCGCTTTTTCCACTACATCTTCAATTGTACCGACTAGGCGAAATGCTTCTTCTGGAAGATGGTCCCATTTTCCTTCTAAAATCTCTTTAAAGCCACGAACTGTTTCTTTTACTGGAACGTATGAACCTGGTTGACCAGTAAATTGTTCAGCTACGTGGAAATTTTGAGATAGGAAGAATTGAATGCGACGAGCACGGTGAACGACTTGTTTGTCTTCATCATTTAATTCATCCATACCTAAGATAGCAATAATATCTTGCAATTCTTTGTAACGTTGTAAAATTTGTTGAACAGAACGAGCAACTTCGTAATGTTCTTCTCCAACAATTTCTGGTGCTAATGCACGAGATGTGGATGCAAGTGGATCCACTGCTGGGTAAATACCCATTTCTGATAATTTACGCTCTAAGTTCGTTGTAGCATCTAAGTGAGCGAAAGTTGTTGCCGGCGCAGGGTCTGTATAGTCGTCGGCTGGAACGTAAATCGCTTGGATCGATGTAACGGAACCTTTATCAGTGGAAGTAATCCGCTCTTGTAATTGACCCATTTCCGTAGCAAGAGTTGGCTGGTAACCAACGGCAGATGGCATCCGGCCAAGTAGGGCGGAAACCTCTGAACCTGCTTGTGTAAAACGGAAAATATTGTCAATAAAGAATAGCACGTCTTGACCTTCTTGATCACGGAAATATTCCGCCATCGTCAAACCAGTTAAAGCAACACGCATACGTGCACCTGGTGGTTCGTTCATTTGTCCAAAGACCATCGCTGTTTTCTTAATAACACCGGAGTCTTTCATTTCGTAGTAAAGGTCATTCCCTTCACGTGTACGCTCACCAACACCGGCAAATACGGAAATACCACCGTGTTCTTGAGCAATGTTGTTGATTAACTCTTGGATAAGGACGGTTTTACCTACACCGGCACCACCGAATAGACCGATCTTACCACCTTTAATATAAGGAGCTAATAAGTCAACAACTTTAATACCAGTTTCTAATATTTCTACATTTGTCGATAGTTCTTCAAATTTAGGTGCTGGTTTATGAATTGGATCTTTTTGTACATCGCTTGGAAGTGGACCATCTAAGTCAATATTTTCACCTAGAACGTTAAATACACGTCCTAATGTGATATTTCCAACTGGAACAGAAATTGGAGCACCAGTGTCTAGTACTTCCATTCCTCTTGTAAGCCCATCCGTTGAAGCCATCGCAACTGTACGAACAGAATCATCACCTAAATGAAGGGCAACTTCTAATGTAAGGTCGATATCAACTTCCGTTTCTGATTGTGCTTTTCTCTTAATCACTAACGCATTATAAATTTCTGGAAGCTGTCCGTTTTCGAATTTTACGTCGACAACTGGACCCATTACTTGAATGATGCGTCCTATATTCATCATTTTCCCTCCTAACTTGTTACTCAAGTAAAACCTTAGCGGCGTTTTCAAGGGATTCAATTTTTTAAAATCCTTTTAATTGGAAACACCTATTATTTTCAACACCGAAACCCGACTAATTTTCGTTATCAATAAATGGTAACTGTAAAAATGTTTTTCAAGTAACAGCATCTATTTTGTAGGCTATGCTAAAGATTGGTGTTGATTTTCGTTGACGAAAGCGTAGCGAAGAAACAGGCGGACTCTTTTTCGCGGGCACGGTCTCGGCCGCTTCGATGCTACGCGTCTCCTTATTTCTAGCTCATGCTGTTCCGCCCGAGTCACCGCCTTACACTACAATCAACAACTGCCTAAAATTCAAGAATAAACAATAACATAGCCTTCTTATTAAATAGCATAAAAAATATTTAGCTACTGAAAAGACTATTATCCTAGGGCAGATGCACCGCTGACAATCTCTGTAATTTCTTGAGTAATTGCCGCTTGCCGTGCCCGGTTGAAGCTTAATGTTAGCGTATCGATGAGTTCAGCTGCGTTATCGGTGGCATTTTTCATCGCCGTCATACGAGATGAGTGTTCACTTGCTTTACTTTCTAGCAAAGCACCAAAAATGATACTCTCGGCATATTGTGGCAACAACACATCTAAAATTTCATCAACAGCAGGTTCAAATTCATAGGATAATGGTTTATCACTTTTAGCAATATCGGTTAAAGGTAATACTTTTTGCTCGACTACTTGATGGTTAATTGCTGAAATGTAATGGGTATAGTAAATATACAATTCATCAAATGTTCCATCCGTAAATAAACCAACCGATTGTTGCGTAATTGATTTAATTTCCATAAATGTTGGATGGTCATGTAAGCCAACGATATCTAATATTACGTTCATATCACGTTTCAAAAAGAAATCTCGACCGACACTTCCAATCGCGATAATTCCGTACTCATTTTTTGATTTATGACGCTGTTGGATTGTTTGATAGACTTGTCGCAACACATTACTATTGTAAGCTCCAGCTAGACCTCGGTCACTTGTAATAACAATGTATGCAGACCTTTTTACTTGTCTATGCGTTAATAAAGGATGGCTTACATCGGTTACGCCGTGTGCGATACTTGCCACCACTTCTTGGATTTTATCCATATATGGTGCAAATGATTTAGCACTGGATTCTGCACGACTCAATTTAGATGCCGAAACCATTTGCATCGCCTTTGTAATTTGGCTTGTCTTTTTCGTGGAATTAATTCGTGCTTTAATTTCGCGTAATGATGCCACTGATCGTCACCACCTTCGTAATTTTTTCATCGCTATTTTAATGGATTAGAACCTCTCGTTTCCTGAATGATTCGAGAGGCGCTGTTAAAAAATTATGACTCCGATACGACAAATTGTTTTTTAAATTCGTTAATCGTCTTTGCCATATCTTCATCAGCAGGTAGATCAGCAGTCGTACGAATATGGTCAATCACCGCTGGTTTCGTTTGGTCGATCCAGCTATAAAATTCGTTTTCAAAACGACGAATATCTTTTACCGGAATATCATCTAAAAATCCGCGTGTTAGTGCATAAAGAATCATTACTTGTTTTTCAACACGGATCGGTTTATTTAAATCTTGTTTTAGTACTTCTACTGTACGTGCACCACGGGCCAGTTTTTCTTGTGTTGCTTTATCAAGGTCTGAACCGAATTGAGCGAATGCTTCTAGTTCACGGTATGATGCTAAGTCTAGACGGAGTGTACCAGCAACTTTCTTCATCGCCTTAATTTGGGCCGCACCACCTACACGGGATACGGAAAGACCAGCGTTAATCGCCGGACGTACACCGGAGAAGAAGAGATCTGATTGCAAGAAAATTTGTCCGTCAGTGATAGAGATTACGTTAGTTGGAATGTAGGCAGAAATATCCCCTGCTTGAGTTTCAACGAACGGTAATGATGTTAAAGAACCTGCGCCAAGAGCATCACTTAATTTCGCTGCCCGTTCTAATAATCTTGAATGAATGTAGAATACATCACCTGGATATGCTTCACGGCCTGGCGGGCGTTTTAATAATAAGGATAATTCACGGTATGCGGCAGCCTGCTTCGATAAGTCATCATACACAAGAAGGACGTGTTTGCCGTTGTACATGAATTCTTCTCCCATAGCAACCCCTGCATATGGTGCTAAGTATAGTAATGGTGCAGGTTGTGATGCAGATGCTGTCACAACAATCGTGTATTCGAGCGCACCGAATTTACGCAAAGTTTCTACCGCATTACGGACGGTAGACTCTTTCTGTCCGATGGCAACGTAAATACAAATCATATTTTGGTCTTTTTGGTTAATGATTGTATCGATAGCAACCGATGTTTTACCTGTTTGACGGTCCCCGATAATCAATTCCCGCTGTCCACGACCGATTGGAACTAAAGCGTCAATCGCCTTAATACCTGTTTGTAATGGTTCATGAACTGATTTCCTTGCCATTACACCTGGTGCTGGGCTTTCAATCGGACGAGATTTTGTTGTGGTAATTGGGCCAAGTCCGTCTACCGGCTGACCTAATGGATTCACAACCCGTCCAATCAGTTCATCTCCGACTGGAACTTCCATAATCCGTCCTGTACGACGTACTTCATCACCTTCACGAATTTCTGTGAAAGGTCCAAGGATGATAATACCGACGTTATTTTCTTCTAAGTTTTGTGCCATACCTACAACGCCATTGGAAAATTCAACGAGCTCACCGCTCATGACGTTATCTAAACCGTGGACACGGGCAATACCGTCCCCAATTTCAATAACAGTACCGACATCCGTTACTGTCATTTCTGCCTGATAATTTTCAATTTGTTTTTTTATCAGTGCACTGATTTCTTCAGCTTTAATGCTCATCCATTTTCACCCCTTACGATTGGTAACCAATTAATTCGTGTTTGAGGCGGTCTAATTTTCCTCGTAAACTACCATCAAATATACGATTTCCTATTTGTATTTTTAATCCACCTAATAAATCGGTATCGACTTGATTTTCAATTTGCAAACTAATTTTGTTCACTTTTTTCGCAAATGTCTCGGAAAGGGCCAGTTTTTCTTCCTCTGTTAATAATCTAGTAGAGATTACTTTCGCTTCGGCAATTCCTTTTAATTCATTTGCGTATTGGATAAATTGACTTGTCATTGGTACGATTTCATTGGACCGATGACGTTCAACGAGTAGTAATAAAGTGTTAACGACAAATGGCGACAAACTAGAAAAGTTCGTTACGATTAACTCGCGCTTTTTTGTCATATGGATTTTTGGCGTACTTAAGATAGATACTAACTCACTTGATGTTGAAAATACTTCATTGACAAGACGAAGATCGGCTTCCATTTTATCCACTTGATTATGCTCAACGGCTAACTGAAAAAGAGCGACGGCGTAACGGTTGGCTACTTTAGAATGTCTCAACGCTCTTCTCCTGCCTTTTTAATATAATCTTGGATTAATGCTTCATGATCTTTTTCGCTTAATTCTTTTTCAATTACTTTTGATGCAATTAGTACGGATAATGAAGCAACTTGTTCGCGTAAAGCAGAAACAGCTTTTTCTTTTTCTTGTTGGATTTCCAACCGAGCTGATTCTTTTAACTTTTCAGCTTCACGATATGCAAGTTGAATAATTTCTTCTCTTTGTACTTCCCCTTGTTTCTTTGCATTTTCGATAAAGTTTTGGGATTCTAGTCGTGCTTGTTTTAATAGTTGCTTTTGTTCTTCTAAATATTTGTTTGCTTCTGCCTTTGCCTTTTCCGCAGAATCAATCTCGTTGGCAACAAATTGTTCACGGTCTTTCATTACTTTTACTAACGGACCCCAAGCATATTTTCTTAACAACACCATTAAAATCAAAAATGCTAGTAACTGATAAAAAATATCAAGTGGTGTAAAGCTTGAAGCACCTAGTACAAAACTGTCGATAGACACGCTACTTTCACTCCCTTCAAGAGGCTGGACAAATTTATATTATTGTGAAACTCTTAATTTTTACATAAAGGAATGGCGAAGGATATTAACTCATCTTCGCCATCAGTTTCAAGTTATTATTGGAATAGCGCGATAAAGGCAATAACAACACCCATGATCGGAATCGCTTCAACGAAAGCTACCCCAATAAACATAGTTGTACGAAGCAATCCGCTTGCTTCTGGTTGACGAGCAATTCCTTCTACTGTTTTAGAAACAATCCATCCATTACCTAAACCTGCTCCAAGAGCTGATAAACCAACTGCTATTGCTGCTGCTAATGCACCTGTCATGTTAAATTTCCTCCTTCTAATGTATAGAAAATTAATTTTATTGTTTTCTTGTTCAAAAACTGAACTTCTTATTTTTAATGGTCATGGCTAACTTTGTGTGCCATATAAACCATTGATAACAATGTGAATATGAAGGCTTGAATTGCCCCGATAAAAATACTGAATGCTTGCCATACCATAAATAACGGTAATGTGGCAAAACCTACAACAAATGATACTTTCGCTAATTTCACGAGTAACCCTAAAAGTACTTCACCGGCATAAATGTTACCGTATAGACGAAGACCGAGTGTTAAAGAGTTAGAAAACTCTTCTACCAGCTTTAATGGAAACATGAAACTCATTGGCTGGAAGAATCCTTTTATGTAACCTTTTGTACCATGAAGTTTTGCTCCATAATAATGAGATAAGACTATAACCATTACTGCTAATGTCATCGTTATAATTGGGTCGGCAGTTGGTGATTTCCACCATAACTCTCCGTTAATTGCAATTGCAAACGGCAGACCTAACATATTGGATACAAAGATGTACATGATGAGTGTGAGTGCTAAAAGATGAAATCTAGCACCAGTATTCCAGTCCATTGCACTATTGATAATCCCTTTAACAAAGTCCATAACCCATTCTAAGAAATTTTGCATTCCTGTAGGTTTCATTTGCAACCGTCTTGTCGCTAAGATAGCAATGATAAAAACAATAACACAAGTAATAGTAATCATTAAAATGTTCGATGGATTATATGCTAATCCAAACAATTCTTTCACCGGTGCTTTGTGATCCACATTATTCACCTCTCTTCCCGTTCTGTCGCTTTAATAGGAACATAATGAGTGAATCTATGACAATGACTATATAGGAAGTCATTAGCCCTATGATTGTTGCAATTAAATGGATTTGCTGAGGATAGCGGATTGCAACCAATACTGCTAGTGCGGCGAATGCCAGTCTGGAAAAAGTACCCATTGTATAAACATTTCCTTCTCCAGTAGTAACACTCTCACTTAATTTTACCGTTTTTCTAGCTAAAATCCAAAGATTTATAAAACTAATAGAGGTACCAATGAAAAGACCAGCAAAAATATGTTGGTATGTAGTAAATCCCCATCCTAAAACAAAAAATGCTAGAAGGAAATATAAATATTTACGATATCGTCCAAACAAATTTACGACATCTAGCATGGTCGGTTTATCCCCTATCTTAGAAGTAATGGTACTATTATACAATAGCATTTTTTGTTGTCCGTGAACAAACAGTGAATCTTTCATGTCAATTTTTTTGACTTAGTGGATGCTTATTTTCGATATCCTTTAACAGTTTTTAACTATGAATATAAGGATAAATATAACTTGTTATTTAGGTTGTTGAAAACCCTATCATCCCATACTTTATGAGAATACAATATGACATTTAAATTGTCAATTAATCACTATTGAAAATTTCATAGTTCTTTCAATTTAATATTTTCGTTCACAAAAATGACATATTTTACGTTTGTTTGTGATTTTAGTCACAAAATGTTTATTTAAATTTACTTAAACGTCTATTGTCACTTAATGATAGATTGGCTTGTAAGGATTTTTCCTGTTCACTTTGCATTCATTTCTGGAATTATTGATACGAGATTTTTTTTAGTAGTTTTTTAAGGTTAGTTGGGAATGGTTGAATTGTGGATAAGGAAATGTATTGAGATTAAATCTATCATTAGAGGCAAATTTTGGGAACAATCTCCTCTTTTCCAGGCACTTAGGACACGTAAAAGTGACCGAACTCCGCTTTCACTTTCGGTCACTTTAATCTAGCACCTGCTTTCCTTTCATTACTGCTTTCAATGTTTTTTTTAAAATGCTATTGTATTTCAATGATTTGTTCTAAATAATCCTCTTTTTTCCCCTTTTTCGCATAGGCAATTGCTTTATATACTCCTTTTTCTAGTTGTGCCAAATTTATTTCTTGTTCGATTAATCCGCGTGGGACACTCGAGCGCTTGTCTAAGATGGAGTGAAATAGTTCCGTGTCTGGGTTGTATAAGAAAATTCCGAGTTCATCGGCACCACCAGGTAAATATACTTCATAACGATAACTGTCCACCTTGTCCCCTTCGACAAATGCAAAACTCATTATCCGTGGATAATTCGGTTCATCCACCACATATAAATAAGGTATGGAGATTTTTTCGCTGCCGGCTATTAGTTCCAAAAACCCGTCATACAATTGATTTTTCTGATGTTTCTTTTTTAATTCTAGTTCTACAGTAATTTGTTTTTTTTCGGCAGGCTGTAAATAAAATGGGGTTGGAAGATCCCATATTAATTCGTCTTGCCGCTTTGGGATAGAAAAAGTATATCGGATCGGTTGGTTACTTATATTTTCTATTGTTAATGTTGTTTTTTTCTCCTCAAAAGGTTGTCCCATTGCTTTTCCTAAACGAATTGTCGCGGGTGTTATGATGGACGTTGATTTAATTGCTTCAGGTAGTTGGAGTCTACCAGCCCCTTGTTCGAATGTATGGTATTCCACATTTTCTTCGTCTTTAATTGTTTTACTTGTATTCATTAATAATGCTTTTATTTTCTCAGGGTGCCAGTCTGGATGGGCTTGTTTTATTAAGGCAGCTGCTCCCGCAACATGAGGGGCTGCCATGCTTGTTCCTTGTAAAGGTAAATAGCCGTTTGGAACTGTGCTTTCAATCGCAACTCCTGGGGCAACGATGTCCGGCTTAATATCCCAATTATAAGTGACAGGTCCGCGTGAACTAAAGTCGGCTAAGAAATCTTCCTCTTTTTGAAAAGTAAATTTTACTAATGACGGATGCTCTGTCATAAGTTGGAGTAGTCTTTTTCCAGCTCTGTTAGAAATGGAGGCTACTGGAATTGGGATTGGTTCTTCTAGTTCTCCTAAAAAATCTCCATCTGTATTGTTATAAATAATTACTGCAATTGCCCCTTGTTCATAGGCATATTTAGCTTTTTCCGTAAAAGTAAGCTTCCCCCGCTTAATTAGGGCAATTTTTCCCTTTATTTCTGTCAATTCCGCTGTTTCTCCCATTTTTCCATCAGCAATTTCATACGATTTTTGATAATCCCACGGTTTTGAATTAGGAAAGGGAGTCATTTTCGTTTTGAATCCTAAATAGTCGATATACGGTACTTTTAATGGTGGTGTGGAGGCTCCGACAGATATCGCTTTTATTGATGTACCAGGTGTTCCCACTGTCCAAATATTTGGCCCTGAATTGCCACTCGATGTGACGGCAACGATTCCTTTGTCTACTGCTTTATCTAGAGCAAGACTTGTCGGCAAATCGGGGCCGTTTATCGTAATGCCTAATGATAAGTTCAAAATGTCAACTTTATCTTTAATTGCCTGTTCGATGGCGGCAAGTACTTGTTCAGTGGATCCGAAACCACCTGGTCCGAGTGCACGGTATGCATAAATTTTTGCATCAGGGGCGATTCCTGTCATTTTACCATTAGCTGCAATAACACCTGCTACATGGGTTCCGTGAACAGTGTTAAATTCGCCAAGATTTTTTGTTTCCATCGGGTCTGAGTCGTTATCCACGAAGTCGTAGCCGCTAACGTAGGCATGTTTTAGGTCTGGATGGGTATAGTCGATTCCAGTATCGATAATACCTATTTTGATTCCTTTCCCTGTTAAGCGATTACCGTCTTTATCTAACCGTCGGTGCACCTCTTTTGTACCAATATAATCGATTCCCGATGTGATACTGAATTGGTTCGCTGTTGGTTGTGTGTTTAGTTGGTAAAAAGTGGATGGGTATATGTTCGTTATTTTTTTGCTCGCTTTTAGTTGGTGAATTACTGCCTTTGGTCCTACGATGGAAAAACCTGGAAAAACATGTTTGTATATGTAACGTAGTTTTACGTTATCGTATGGCTTTAATAGTTGTTGAATTTCTTGTTTTGATAGGGGAATATTTGTTTTAATGATTGCTGTTTCTATTTCGTCTTTGTCATGTCGTTTATTTATTTTGGTGAAAACCTTCCTATTTAATATGCTATCATTTCGTTGTGGATTTGTTTCGGACAAAAATTTGTTTATCTTATGGAGCATTTGTATATTTGATTGCTGTTTCCTTTGAATTTTATCAAGATGTTGTTTTTGCTCCTGCTCGTGGACATTTCCTTGCACTTCCCAATGAATTTCGTTTTCTCCAGTTGAACGATCTCCTATTTTGTTCGGAACTTGTGCCTGCACTTTGGAATAAGTTTTGTTGTCTTTTAAAGACGTTCCAACGATTAAAAGACAGATAAGTATGTAAATGAATAATGCCTTTTTATGCATAAAAATTCCCCTTTATATTCGAATTCGAATTGAAAGGTCTCTGCCTTAAAAAAGAATGAAAAGATAATATTGGAGATTATACTGGACATATCGCTTTCAAGTGCAACGTTATAAATACGTGTTGCTTTCCATATCATTTTTCATCCATTTTTAGTTACGACTGGAACAAGTTTTACCTTTCCTTGTTTAGTATTTTTCGTAAAAATAATTTTATTAGTGGTATTTTATTGGAGATATATTCGAGTAATTTTTTGGCGGAAGTGGAGGTTTTTTTGGCTGTTCAAGATTTCCTGCTGTTTGTCTTCTTACTTAAATTGCTTGGACCTTTACTATTAGTGCAGGTGCACAAATGAAATTACGTTGTAGTTAAAGTCATAATGAACAAAAAAACCTAAACCCGCCCCTTGGCTCATTACGGATTTAGGTATCTTTTATTAATTTGGCTATATTAAAGATTGGTGTTGATTTCCGTTCCAAATTTATTTGTGACGAAATCGCAGCGACAGGGACAGGCGGACGCTTTCCACGGGCACGGCCTCTGCCGCTTCAACACTACGCGTCTCGTTATTTCTGGCTCGTGCTGTTCCCGCAGGACAAGGAACGCAACGGCCGCGACACATCGCACGAAGGAAAAAGCGAATGCTTTTTTGAGGAGTCGCCGCCTTACACTACAATCAACAACTGCTTAAAAATCACCATCAAACAACATAGCCATTAATTTAAATATGTTCTCCCTGTTCAGCTTTATTTTGTACCGAACAATCTGTCACCGGCATCGCCTAAACCAGGTACGATGTAGCCTTTTTCATTCAATTTTTCATCTAATGCTGCAATATAAATGTCCACATCTGGATGTGCGTCTTTTAAAGCTTCTAAGCCTTCTGGTGCTGCGATTAAGCACATGAAAATAATATGTTTTGCTTTTCGTTTTTTCAGAGCTGAAATGGCTTCTATTGCTGATCCGCCTGTTGCTAACATTGGATCGACTACGATAAAGTCACGTTCTTCTACGTCAGTTGGTAATTTAACATAATACTCTACTGGCTTTAATGTTTCTGGATCTCGATATAAGCCAATATGGCCAACTTTTGCTGCTGGAATTAATTTTAAAATACCGTCAACCATCCCCATTCCCGCACGTAAAATGGGAACAACTCCAAGTTTTTTTCCTTCAATTACTTTGGATGTTGTTTTGCATACCGGTGTTTCAATTTCAATTTCACTTAGAGGAAGATCACGAGTTGCTTCAAACGCCATTAATGTTGCAATTTCATCTACTAATTCACGGAATTCTTTCGTACCTGTCTCTTTTTGTCTTATGTACGTTAGTTTGTGCTGAATTAATGGATGGTCAAACACATAGACTTTTGCCATTTCTATCTCTCCTTTAAAAATTTTTTCGCGTCACGTTTCCAATAATAAGTTTGACAAAACATGAGCAAACCCACCTTTACGAAGAAAAAGCTGTTGCATTTGGTGAACTTTGTCGTATTTTGCCCTTTTTCGCTTCGATTCATTTTACATAATATCATAAGAATCATCAATAGGATTGAAATAAATGTTTCATTTTATTTGAAATTACGAGCTACTGTAGTTTTATTATTCATTCCAAGAATTAGTGAGCTAAGAAATATCTATGTTACTATAACCGTTTGCTCCTATTTCAAACCTATTTCCATAAAAAATCCCCGTGGACGGGGATTTTTTATTCATACAATGGGTATTTATTTGTTAAATTGGCTACTCTTTGTTTCATTTGCTCTAAACAATCGTTGTTGTCATGATTTTTTAACGTAGTTGCGATAATTTCAGCAATGTCCACCATGTCAGCTTCTTTGAAACCTCTCGTAGTTACCGCTGGAGTACCGATGCGAATACCGCTTGTTACAAATGGGCTCTCTGGATCAAATGGTATGGTATTTTTATTTACCGTTATACCAATTTCATCTAATACTTTTTCCGCCAGTTTCCCTGTAATTTGGAGGGAACAAAGATCAACTAGTAATAAATGATTATCCGTTCCACCAGAAACTAGTGCTAACCCTTGTTCTGTTAGAGATTCGCCTAGCTGTTTGGCGTTAGCTACTACTTGTTGTATGTATTCTTTGAAGTTGTCTTGCAATGCTTCACCAAAGGCTACTGCTTTTGCAGCAATAACATGCATTAATGGGCCACCTTGAATGCCAGGGAAAATAGCTTTATCAATCTTTTTGGCAAATTCCTCTTTACAAAGAATCATTCCACCACGCGGACCACGTAATGTCTTATGAGTTGTTGTTGTGACAAAATCAGCATATGGGACAGGATTTGGATGAACACCAGCCGCGACTAAACCGGCTATATGTGCCATGTCAACCATTAAATAGGCACCGACTTCATCAGCAATTTCTCGGAATTTGCTAAAATCAATCACCCGTGGATAAGCGCTTGCTCCAGCGACGATTAATTTCGGTTTCACTTCGCGAGCCTTTGCTAAAACGGCATCATAATCAATTGTTTCTGTTTTTTCATCGACACCATAATCGACAAAATTATACTGAATTCCACTAAAATTAACAGGACTACCGTGAGTTAAATGTCCTCCATGGGATAAATTCATTCCTAACACTGTATCCCCAGGTTTTAATACAGTAAAATAGACTGCCATATTTGCCTGTGCACCTGAATGTGGTTGTACATTCGCATGTTCTGCCCCGAAAAGTTGTTTCGCCCGTTCTCTAGCTATATTTTCCGCAATATCGACGAATTCACAACCACCGTAATATCTGCGACCTGGATAACCTTCCGCATATTTGTTCGTTAGTACTGATCCTTGTGCTTCCATTACTGCTTCGGAGACAAAGTTTTCAGAAGCAATCAGTTCGATATGTTTCCGTTGTCTCGTTAATTCTTTTTGAATGGCTGCAAAAATTTGTTCGTCTTGTTTTTCAAGATAACTCATAGGCTCCATACCCCCTTAGTTTCCTACAACAACATTATTTTATCACTTTTTACTACTAGATTCATTTTTACTTACGCTTGTTTCGGTGAAGTTGTTTAAGCTATAGTGGGAAAGCTGTGTAGCAATTTAATGACAAGTATTATTTTCTATTGTTTTTTGATAAACTGCCCTTTCTCCACCGATTAATTTCGGACGAGTTTTCGCCAATGTTACATGGGCACTACCAAGAGCTTTTACACTTACTCGCACCGGTACAGCTACATGTTTTAAATGCATGCCAATAAAGGTATCACCGATGTCGATACCATAGTCCGCTTTAATATGTTCGACAACAACAGGGTTGGTAAATTTTTTATATGCCATTGTTGCCATTGATCCGCCGGCATTGGCTACAGGCACTACCGTCACTTCTTCCCACTGATGTTTTTCTTGTACCGTACGCTCTATTACTAATGCTCTGTTCAGATGCTCACAACATTGAAATGCTAAATTTACATTGTATCGTGTGGCAAATTGTTGCAGCTTTTCAAAAATCATAGCTGCGATTTGTTCTGATCCGGAAGTTCCTATTTGTTTTCCGGCAACTTCCGATGTGGAGCAACCAATAACAAGTATCCCTTCCTTAGTTGAATCTATATGTTGGCTAAAATCAGCCAGAATTTGTTCTAATTGTCCACCCCAAGTTTTTAACTCGTCTAACAATGTTATCACCTTTACTTTGTTATGAAGCAACTTCGTGGAGATCCGGTTTTTGCATTTTATCATTTTGTGCATAGCAATATATGTGGAAGAAGTTGTTCATTCAATCATTATGAATGAAAATAATTGTTTTACCTTGTGGAAAACTAAACTATTCACATGTTAATAGTTCTATTGTAAGTTATCCACCTGTTTATAACTAATTAATTATTTTCATATTTACTGATCTTGCCAATCCGATTTTGATGGCGACCACCAGTGAAATCCGTCGTAAGCCATGTTTTTGCAATTTCCCGTGCCAGTCCTGGACCGATAACCCGTTCACCCATCGCTAAAATATTCGAATCGTTATGTTCCCGCGTTGCTTTTGCACTAAATACGTCATGACAAAGTGCACAGCGAATACCTTTCACTTTATTGGCAGCAATACTCATACCGATTCCTGTTCCACATATTAAAATACCGCGATCAAATTCTCCATTTGCCACTTTTTCTGCAACAGGTAATGCATAATCTGGATAATCAACCGATGTTTCACAGTTACAGCCAAAGTCCTCATATTCCATGCCCATTTCGTCTAATAAATGTTTGATTTCTTCACGAATATGAATACCACCATGATCAGAAGCTATTGCTATTTTCATTTAACTCACCTCTATATTTATTATCATACTACCTTGCAAAACCTAATTCTCACCTTTATTTTGCCATACTTCATTGGAATTATAAAGAAACACCATAGCTGATAAACAATATTTTTCTTTCTATAGGTGCGAATCAGAGGGATTTATTTAGTTGAATTTGTTGGATAGGCATTGCTAGAAGACGTGTAGCGCGCATTTAATATATAAAGGTTGGGGCGCAGTGAGACCACTGGAAAGCCACATAAATATCCACGATGAATGATTGTATATTTCCAAAGTTAGTAATACTATTTTGTGTGGAAAATTTATGACTTGTAGCTTTCCAGCAACTCCTTTGTCTAGGCATAAGAAATCACAAACCTAATTATCTATGAAACTCTTTAATCGTATCGTGCAATTTCTCAGCCTGTAATTTTAACTCGATAGCAATTTCTTCGAGGTTACCGATAACATTTGTTTGTTCATCGGTGGATGCAGCGACTTCCTCTGCTGCAGCAGATGTTTCTTCAGCAATTGCAGCAACATCCTGTGATTGGGAAGATGTTCGCTCGATGCTAATCATTTGTTTGTCTACTAAATTGGCGATCGTTTTAACAGAGTTAGCAACTTCAAAAATAGTCTTCGTCATTTTTTCTAACGATTCATTGGATTGCTCTCCTTTTTTCACCTCGTTTTGGGCTTCTTCTACTTGTTCGGCAATTTCCTCGACGACGTGATGTACTTCCTGTTGAATACTTGTAATTAGTTCAGAAATATTTTTTACAGCGCTCTCACTTTCATCTGCAAGCTTGCGAACTTCTTCGGCAACAACGGCAAATCCTTTACCATGTTCTCCTGCCCTTGCTGCCTCAATCGATGCATTTAATGCAAGTAAGTTCGTTTGTTTCGCAATTTCACCGACTAGGAGAATGATTTGCTCAATTTTTTGTACGGTATCGGCTAATCTTTTTACTGCAGAAAGGGATTCTTTATTTTGACTAGCCATTTGTTCCACACCGCTAATTAATGAATTAAGAATGGATCTTGTTGTTTGTAATTCGTTAATCATTTCATCTGAGATTGTTTCTGCCGTTTTAGCATTATGTAAAACATCTTTTGCAATGAACATCACATCTTCTATTGCTTCTGCAGTGGCGGCTACGCTTACCGCTGAATTTTCTGCCCCGTGAGAAATCTCGGAAACCGTTCGAGAAATACATTCAGCCTGGTCATGAGCACGAGTAGCCTCTTTTGAGATTTCAATTACCTTTTCATTTGTCGCTGTAAAATTTGTATCAATCATTGCAACCATATTTCTTAAGTTCGCTAACATTTGGTTAAATGCTTTTCCAACGGCACGGATTTCATCATCGGATTTAGACAATACAACATCATGTGTTATATCGCCTAACGCGGTTTTCTTTGCCGCCTCTTCTAACTGTTTTAACGGTTTAATTAATAATTGGGCTGCAAAAAATGCTAGAACACCTGACCAAATAATTCCTAATAATAACGTTGACATTGTAAAAATAAATTGGTTGATATAATCACTAAAAAACATCGGATAGAGCACATAAATAAAAATAGCGCTAGTAGAGTATGTAATGACTGCAAGAGTGGTAGTAAAAATAACTAGTTTTTTTCTTAGACCAAATTTGTATTTTGTTCTTTTCTCCATCATCCGGCTCCTCCATTACGGCGAATTCATTTTTAATTTTAGCAGCGAATTTTTCAACATTTATTAAACTAAAATATTTCAACGTATTACATTTAACTGATTTTTATTTCCTCGTACTTGCTAGGAACCCTTTATGTCCATCGATTTCATTTTTGCCGGTAGTTCCATAATAAGTTCTTTTAATTCGGTATATGTACTCTCGTATGTGGATAATAAACCACCGAATGGATCTAATACATCCGCATTATCATCATGAACAAATTTTTTGAGTGGGAATACTTTTCCGTGTGATTCTGGGAACGTTTGCAAAATGGAATTTGCGTGAGCGATCGTCATCGTTAAAATGATATCTGCCCACACTATTTCTGTTTTTTTTAACATTGTTGATTTATGCGGATGGTACATATTATGTTTTTTTAATACTTGTTTTGCATGTTCTGAAGCATCTCCGCCATCATTTGCAAACAACCCTGCTGATTTTACTTCCAAACCTTCAATATTCATACTTCTTAAAATTGCTTCTGCCATTGGACTGCGGCATGTGTTTCCTGTACAAACGAATAGAACTTTAGTCACTATTCCATCCTCCTTTATACCTAATTATAGCAGATACGTAAAAAAGAACTAAACTTTTGCATAGTAATTTCCGCTTTTATCAAAAGCTATATCGGTAAAAGAAGTTTTAGTCCGAAAAAAAGTAATATGACGCCCCCTAACGCTTCACTATAGGAGCCGAACAATGATTTCATCTTCTTCCCAAAATATAAGCCAGACCATGTTAAACAAGTGGCAAAAATACCGAACAGGACAATAGCTGTTACTAGTCTTGCACCAATAATTCCTAGAGATAGGCCGAGGGAAAAACTATCAATACTCACGCTTAAAGCAAACATAAAAACCCCTGATCCAACCGGCTTAAAACGGGCACCTTCTTCTTCTTTAAAGCTAGAAGTGAACATTTGCAAGCCAATATATATTAACAGCAGTCCGCCAGTATAAGTTGCGAAAACACCCATTCTCTCCGATAAAAATTGTCCAGTTAGTATTCCAAGCAATGGCATAATGACGTGAAAAATACCTACTATTATTCCAATATGAAAAATTTGTCTTAATCTTAACGGGACCATCCCCATCCCTAAGCCTACGGAAAAAGCATCTAAACTCATCGCAAAGGCCATGATGGATATAGTTATTAATTCATTTATTTGCATTGTCATAAAAAAACGACCCCCTTGAATACGATATGCATAGCTATTTATCTAAGATTGAGCTGAAATGAATGCGACAAATTCAATCTCGGACTAGCCTCTATTCAACATATGCACACATATAGGGGTTTAGACTTAAGGAATCCTCTTGAATACTGTTTTACTTTTCTGTCATTATTTGGTGATTTGCAGCCTTCATTAATCTGTTCATTATTGCAGAACCGATTCCTTGTGGTGGAAATACTTCACTTAATATAATATCCACATGTTGTTGATCGAATAAACGTAAAGTGTCATAAAGACGTTGTGCGACTGTGGATAAATCACTCCGTTTTCCACACACATTAATTATATCTGCATGATAGAAGGAAGCATTTTCTTCTGTTGTTAACACACCGACTTTTTTTCCTTCGCTTTGATACTGACTGATTAAATGTTGGATATAGTTTTTACTGCCATTTACTAAATACATTGTTGCAGATGGGGCGTAATGTTTATACTTCATTCCAGGTGATTTCGGGTTGATTACCGCTTGTTTTACCGCTTGATCGACATCGACAGCACCGATGATAGCTTCAATGGCTTCCTTTGATATACCACCAGGTCTTAATATGGTTGGAATTTCACTAGTACAATCAATCACTGTTGATTCTACGCCAACTCCTGTATCACCGCCATTGATAATACCTGCAATTTTCCCTGTGAGATCGTGCTCAACATGAGAAAATTTAGTTGGGCTTGGCTTTCCAGATATATTGGCACTTGGCGCCGCAATTGGTAGCCCACTCGCTTCTATTAATGCAAGAGCAATTGGATGTTCTGGCATGCGGATAGCGACTGTGGATAAGTTCGCTGTTGCCACTTTTGATAATACACCGCTCTTTTTTGTTAAAACAATCGTTAATGGACCCGGCCAGAACGTCTCCATTAACTTTTTCGCTGTTTCTGGTATATGAGTAACGAACTTTTCCACTTCAGCTATATCGCTAATGTGAATAATTAGCGGATTATCACTCGGTCTCCCTTTCGCTTCATATATTTTTTTTACCGCTTCGTCACTTGTTGAGTTTGCCCCAAGTCCATATACTGTTTCGGTTGGAAAAGCGACTAGTTCATTTTGTTTCAGTACTTCAGCTGCTTCTTTCACTTGTGGATATATATGTGATTTATTAACAGACTTATCCACTACCCATACTTTTGTGTTCATTTTTATCGCCTCTATTTCGAAAAAATTAGGAAATTTATTATCCCGTATCATCACTATATTTTTTATAGGTGGATATGTACTATTTTTCCACATTAAATACAATAGTTAAAGGTTTTATCCACATTTTGTGAATAACTTTGTTAGAAATGTGCATAACTTCTGTGTATAACTTCATTGTTTTCCACATATCCTCTGAACTTCATTCCACATTTTTTTATGAATTCGGAGGCAATTGTACGACTTTTAACATAAATTTTCAAGTAATGTTCTAGTTTTTCTAATAGAAACATTGTCCTTATTAATGGGGAAGAGAAATTTCTATTGTTTTAAAATGTGATGTTGTTATTTGTGAAAGAGGAAACCGGTTTCTTTCATTGTGTCATTGACCTAAACTCACATGGCATATTTTTTATTATTATTTTTCAAAACCAATGTATAAGATTGATAGATTTTGTTCACAATGTGCTAATGAGGGGTGAGGATAACAATGACAGGAAAGCAAAATCATTTATTAGCAAGTTTTTTTATTTTTATTACATTTGCAAGTATTATAAGTTTATATATACCGAAAAGTATGGCCGCACACGATGATGTGGTAGTAATTCCAAATGAAGCTATCCGGCTAAGAATTCTAGCGAATAGCAACTCTGAACAAGATCAAGAGATTAAAAGAAAAGTTAGGGATTTAGTGAATGCTCAAATTACCGAGTGGGTGGAACAGTTAACTTCTTTAGAAGAAGCTCGCCAAGTAATTCAAACTAATTTGCCTGAAGTTGAAAATATCGCTAGAGAAATTTTACAAGAGGAGAAGGTGAATCAATCGGTCCATGTTGATTTTGACCGTGTCGCCTTTCCAACGAAATTGTACGGAAATTTCTTGTACCCTGCTGGTGAGTACGAAGCAATTTTAATCACCATTGGAGAAGGAACTGGTGCCAATTGGTGGTGTGTGTTATTTCCACCATTATGTTTCTTAGACTTTTCCAGTGGGTCAGCTGTTAGTGATGGTTTTGAAGATTCACATGTGGATAAAAAAGATGAGCAGCAAAAGAAAAAGTCTGTGGATAAAGTGGATAGTAAAAATAATAAGGAAAATAAATTGGATAAGGAAATGAAATCTAGTAATTCCTTATTTGTAGAAGAAAAAGAGGAGAAAACGGAAGTAAAGTTTTTCCTGTTTGAACTGATTGATAAAATTTTATCGATTTTTAAATAAATGTGCTTCCTCGCTAGATAGTATTGGTTTAAAGATTCCTAGGTAAGACCATAATGGATAATAAATTAAAATATTATTATCCGAGGTGGCCCAAAATGAGAGATTTTAACCAAGAATATAGTGTGTTCCAAAAGGCATTAGGTATTGAAGATCCATGGTATGTTATTGATTACGAATTGAACCAAAATGATTATATTCTTGATATTTATTTAGATTTTAGACGTGGTTCTGAATTTGTATGCACTCATTGTGGTCATCCTCAGGCAAAAGTTCATGACATAGTAAATGATGATCGTACGTGGAGGCACCTTAATTTCTGGCAGTATCAAACCATCTTACACGCAAGATTGCCTCGAACAAAATGTAATCTTTGTAATAAGATTCGTACCATTCATGTAGAATGGTCTCGCCCTGGTGCTGGGTTTACATGGTTTTTTGAATCTGAATTAATGCAATTAATGAAAGAAATGCCCGTTGCTACAGTGGCCCGAAAAGTAGGTGAACATGATACTAGGTTGTGGCGTGTCTTTCATTATTATGTTGATAAAGCCATGAAAGAATTGGACTTTTCCAATGTTAAGCGAATAGCCATTGATGAGACATCTAGCCGGCGAGGACATGAATATGTCACTCTGTTTGTAGATATGGATACAAAGCTTGTTTTATTCGCTACAGAAGGAAAAGACGCGAATGTTCTTAAAAAATTTTCTTCCTTCTTAAAGGATCATAATGTTGAGCCTAATAACATTAAAGAAGTCTGTAGTGATATGTCCCCAGCATTCAAAAAGGGTGTCGAAACAGAATTTCCAGAAGCACACATAACCTTTGATAAATTTCATGTCATGAAACTTATGAATGAGGCGCTAGATCAGGTACGACGCAATGAGCAAATTGAACAACCAGGCCTTAAAAAGACACGTTATTTATGGTTAAAAAACCATAAAAATCTAAACACCGAACAACAGGAAAAGATCCTAAAATTAAAGGATACCAATTTAAAAACAGCTAGAGCTTATAGATTGAAGCTTTCGCTTCAAGAAATGTGGACCAAAACTGAACGCTTTGCCACCCTTCATTTTAATGAGTGGTACCAATGGGCCACCCGTTCTCAGTTAGAACCAATAATAAAGGTTGCCCAAACATTAAAGAAACACGAACAAGGGATATTAAGATGGTTCGTTTCAAAAATGACTAATGGTCTACTCGAAGGTATCAATAGTCTAGTTCAAGCTGCAAAGAGAAAAGCTAGGGGCTACAGAACCACAAAGAACTTTATTGCGATGATCTACGCAACAGCTAATAAGTTATTGATTAGTGTAGAACCACATAAGCTAGGGTAGGTCCTTCTCAACTTACAGACCCAGCTCCATTTTACGGGGAGGTTGTCAAGTGCTTTCCTTGACAGCCTCCCCGTAAAATGGAAAACTATCAAAAGTTGAGAAGGAGCTTACCACTTATTATGGTCCGAGATTCTTTTATACCCACACTAAATAGCGAAGAGCCATAAATGTTAAGGGGCCCTTGGTTAGTCCTCGGGCCGCCTCACTAAACAACTATTCTAAAATTCGGGGTTGGAGCTTGCCGTTAAACATGTAATGGACAATAGTGTATCGCAACCTTTGTAAGCCCTCCGTCTCGCGTTGTACCCGCCATTACCTCTTCTTTCTATTCATGAATTAATTGTTCATTGGGTATTTATTTCCGCAAATACCATCCGTTCTTTCCCATTAATATCATCTACAATTTCAATTGTTACTAAATTGCCAAACTGTTGAGTAAGTAATCCAGAAACTGCCTTACCTTGTCCAGTACCGATTTCAAATCCTATAAGCGCTTTCGGCTGGATGACTAGTGGGAGTTGTTCAATAATCCGTCGGTAACAATCTAACCCATCTTCCCCTGCAAAAAGTGCGGATGCTGGTTCATAATCTTTAACAACCGTTGAAATTTGTGTTTCTTCAGTTAATGGTATGTAAGGTGGGTTGGAGATAACAATATCAAACTTACGCACCTCTTTACTGTTTTCCACATTAAGAAACGGAGAAAATAAGTCACCTTCTACAAATTCAATATTCGCCTGTAAGTTAAGTGCATTTTGCTTCGCTACACGAAGTGCACTAGCGGAAATATCCGTTGCGACGACTTGAAAGGTAGGATTTTCTAGCTTCAATGTAATGGCAATTGCCCCGCTCCCAGTTCCTATATCAACTATTTGCATTCCAGGTGCGCTAAAACGCATAGGAAACAACCGTTTTGCCCGTTGTAAAATTCCATATACAAGCTCCTCTGTTTCAGGACGAGGAATTAACACATGTTCATTGACGATAAACTTCCTACCATAAAATTCCTCACTGCCGATTAAATATTGGATGGGCACGCCTTTTATGTGTTGATTAATTAAGGATGCGAACTGCTCATATTCTGTTTCTGACAACTGTCGATGTAAGTTTGCTAATAATTGGGTACGATCGGATTGTAATACATGCTTTAAACTCATTTCCGCAATATTTTCATCTCGTTCATGTTGTACTAAAAAAGAAGAAGCCCATTGGAGAGCTTCGTAAACTTTTACATTGTTCTTATTCTTCATTTTTTAACTTCTCCGCCTGCTCTTCAAGTACGAGTGCCTCAATAATTTCATCAAGCTTGCCTTCTAGTATTTGATCCAGCTTTTGGATTGTTAACCCAATGCGGTGATCTGTCACACGATTTTGCGGAAAATTATAAGTGCGAATTCGTTCAGAACGGTCGCCAGTTCCTACGGCAGTTTTGCGGTTTTCATCATACTCTGCTTGCACTTCTTGTTGGTACTTATCATAAATGCGCGCACGTAAAACTTTCATCGCTTTTTCACGGTTTTTTATTTGCGATCTTTCATCTTGACATGTAACAACAATGCCAGTTGGAATATGTGTTAAACGTACTGCAGACATAGTCGTATTAACACTTTGTCCGCCAGCACCTGAAGAGGCATACGTATCAAAACGGATGTCTTTTTCGTTTATTTCCACTTCCACATCTTCTGCCTCAGGAAGACAGGCAACTGTTGCTGTAGATGTATGGATGCGTCCCCCTGATTCTGTTTCAGGTACCCGTTGAACTCGGTGTGCCCCATTTTCATACTTTAATTTAGAGTACGCACCTTTTCCATTAATCATAAAAATAATTTCTTTATAGCCGCCAAGGCCTGTTGCATGGGCTTCAATGACTTCTGTTTTCCACCCTTGCGATTCCGCATATCGGCTATACATCCGATATAAGTTACCAGCAAATAAAGCTGCTTCTTCGCCACCAGCAGCTCCACGAATTTCCATAATGACGTTTTTGTCATCGTTCGGGTCTTTCGGTACTAATAAAAGCTTCAGCCGTTCTTCCAATTCTTCTATTTTCGTTTCTAGTTCATCTATTTCTTCTTTTACCATTTCGCGCATTTCTGCATCGAGTTTTTCTTCCATCATTAATTTTGCTTCTTGTAATTGTTCTTTTACAAGTTTATATTCACGGTATGTTTCTACCGTTTCTTGAATATCTGACTGTTCTTTTGAGTATTCGCGTAATTTTTTCGGATCACTTACGACTTCTGGGTCACTAAGTAATTCGTTTAATTTCTCATAACGATCTTCAACTGCTTCGAGCCGATCAAACATGAAGAGTTCACCTCAAACCTCTATAAAAATTTATTCAACTTTCTTACTACTAAATAATTTCTATTCTAAAAGTGAATTACATTACCACTATTGATTGTTTAATTTGTAGGGCGGTCATCATTTTTTTACTAATTAATCCAGCTATTTAATAACCGTTCGTTTTTCAAATAACGGATTTTCATTCCTTGGTGCCTCTGGTACGAGATGGTGATGTCTGCAGCGCGGTTCATAACTTTCACTAGCACCAACTAATATGACTGGATCGTAATAGGAAGCTGGTTTCCCATTAATTAATCGTTGAGTTCTGCTGGCAGGTGATCCGCACACAACACAGACAGCTTGTAATTTCGTAATTTGCTCTGCAACGCTTAACAGATGGGGCATTGGGCCAAAAGGTTCCCCACGGAAGTCTTGATCGAGACCAGCTAAAATGACACGAAAGCCATCATCTGCTAAACCTTGCACGATGTCTATAATATTTTCACCGAAAAATTGTGCTTCATCAATCGCAATTACTTCTACCTCTTCTGTTAAATGGGAAAATATTTCCTCTGCATCGTTAATTGGTGTTGCATATACGGTTTCCCCATTATGGGACACTACCGCATCTTTGCTATATCGATCATCCAACTTTGGTTTAAATACGACAACTTTTTGTTTGGCAAACTGGCAGCGGCGCACCCGACGAATTAGTTCTTCTGACTTTCCGGAAAACATACTGCCGCAAATAACTTCTATCCATCCTGTTTGTTTCATTACGTACATGTAAGTGGCTGCTCCTTCCATTCAATAACTCCCTTTTCTGCTCTCAAATTAGTTTTTGTACCTTTCTATATATTAATCCATATGGCTTTATTTTTGTAATGTTTTTTATTACAAATTTGCTAAACAAAAAGGTACCGATAAAAAAACGGAGCTGTCTAAAAGTAGATGACGAAAGGAGTTTTGCTCGCTTCCGTCGAAATTAAGCACTTTCTGGACAGTTCCGTTTTTGTTTGTTCTAAAAAAATTAATCCAATTATTTAAGTCCGTATTTTTTATTGAAACGATCAACACGGCCATCTGCTTTAGCGAATTTTTGACGACCAGTATAGAATGGATGACATTCGGAGCAAACTTCTACACGAACTTCCTCTTTTACTGATCCACTTTCAAATTCATTCCCACAAGCACATTTAACCATAGCTTTTTTGTAATTTGGATGGATACCTGCTTTCATCCTTTTTCAACTCCTTTTGCCCTGAATCATTTTGAAACAGAGTTAATCTATTATAATCATACTCATTTAAAAAACACTGTTATTATTATAACAAGGCATGAAATGAAATGCAATATTTGATTGATTCAAGATTGTTAGCAATTATCGCCAATACTTTTATAGCATGGAATATTTGTTAATACCAGATGTTTTTAGTTCATCTTGAAGATCTGCTAGAAAACCACTATTTGTTTTGGATTGTTGTAATTTCCGTAAAAATTTCTCGGCAAAATCAGGCTGGTCGGACATAGTTTTCCGGATTGCCCAAAGAACATCTAGGTGATCTTTCGGAATTAGCAGTTCTTCTTTTCTCGTACCTGAACGACGAATATCGATTGCAGGGAAAATTCGTCTTTCCGCAAGTGAACGGTCTAAGTGGAGCTCCATATTACCAGTACCTTTAAACTCTTCATAAATAACATCGTCCATCCGGGAGCCGGTATCGATTAATGCAGTAGCTAAAATAGTTAAGCTGCCACCTTCTTCAATATTTCTTGCCGCCCCAAAGAAACGTTTCGGTCTATGAAATGCTGCAGGGTCGATACCACCAGATAACGTACGGCCACTTGGTGGAATAACTAAATTGTATGCTCGTGCTAATCTCGTAATGCTATCCATTAAAATGACAACATCGCGTTTATGTTCCACTAATCGCATTGCTCGATCTAATACGAGTTCAGCTACTTTTATATGGTTTTCTGGCACTTCATCGAATGTGGAACTAACGACCTCTGCATCAACTGAACGTTCAATATCGGTCACTTCTTCTGGACGTTCGTCGATTAATAGGACAATTAACTCCGTATCTGGATGATTGGCTGTAATGCTATTAGCAATTTGTTTTAACAGCATCGTTTTTCCTGCTTTTGGCGGAGCAACAATTAATCCACGTTGACCGAAGCCGACCGGTGTAATTAAATCCATTATCCTTGTCGATAAAATATTTGATTTCGTTTCTAACTTAATTTGAAGATTTGGGTAAAGTGGCGTTAGTGCCGGGAAGTGAACCCGTTCTTTCGCTGTTTCTGGATCTTCCCCATTTACAGCTTCAACGTGAAGCAGACCAAAATAGCGTTCATTTTCCTTTGGAGGTCGAACTTTACCAGATACTTTATCACCATTTCGCAAATCGAACCGTCTAATTTGCGAAGCTGAAATATAAATATCTTCAGAGCTCGCTGAATAATTAATTGGCCGTAAAAATCCAAATCCCTCTGATTGAATAATATCAAGGACACCTTCCATAAAGAAGTATCCTTCTCGTTCTGCTCTTGCTTTTAAAATAGCAAAAATTAATTCTTTCTTCGTTAATTTCCCGTAATAGGAAATTTGGTATTTGCGCGCAAGTTCATAAAGTTCTTTCAACTTCATGCTCTCTAGCGCTGATATATTAACATTAATCTCGTCCATTTTGACACCACACTTTTTTTAATTTTACATTTACTATATCGTTTTTTCTTTAATGGATTAGCAATTTGAGAAGGGAAAATGATAGAAGTACTTTCTATTTGCTGTTGGGGCAGCTCTTTTTTCTCTATTAAATACAATAGTTATTTTACCCATATTTTTGAAAAATCAAACAGTGGTCGGCACAATTACATAGTATATCATCCTTTTCCATTTTATCATATTAAGAAAAATAGAAAAAGACTTTGTTTATACTGATTTCAAGAAAATTATCTACAAATATAGACAAGGTTCGTGTTCTCCTCATAAGATTAAGAATGTTTGCTCTTGATTTGTTCTAAGAAATTAGATTGTTCCTACAAACCGCAAAACATCTCCGTTGATTATCTACGAAGATGTTCTGCCTTTTCCAAAATAACTTTTCCATCCGCATTGGAATAGGAGGTCCACTCTGATGGATAGTTACGTTTTATTTTATGACTAAATTTGGTTTTTTCTTTAATGAATGTCTGCCTTCAATAAATCGAACGGTGCCCGATCTAGCTCGCATGACGATGGAATGAGTTTGTCCATAGGAACCTTTAAATTGAACGCCACGTAATAATTCTCCATCGGTAACTCCTGTTGCGGCAAAAATGGCATCGTCCCCGCGAACTAAGTCTCTCATTTGTAACACTTTATTAATATCTATACCCATTTTTATACAACGGGCAAGTTCTTGATCGTTTTGTGGAATTAATCTTCCTTGAATTTCTCCGCCAAGACATTTTAATGCGACTGCAGCTAATACTCCTTCAGGTGCGCCACCAATGCCAAATAAAATATCCACACCCGTTTGGTCAAATGCTGTATTAATTGCCCCAGCCACATCCCCATCATTAATTAATTTTATTCTTGCTCCAGCTTCTCTTAGCTCATTAATAATTTTTTCATGTCTTGAGCGATTTAGAACCGTTGCAACTACATCTTCTATATCTTTATTTTTCGCTTTTGCGACCGCCTTTAAGTTATCTAAAATAGAAGCGTTAATATCAATTTGACCGACGGCTTCTGGTCCAACAGCAATTTTCTCCATATACATATCTGGTGCATGAAGGAGATTCCCGTCGTCTGCCACCGCTACGACCGCTAAAGCATTCCAACCGCCAGAAGCAACAATATTTGTGCCTTCTAACGGATCTACCGCGACATCCACTCGCGGACCGTAGCCAGTACCTAATTTTTCACCGATGTATAACATTGGTGCTTCATCCATTTCCCCTTCTCCAATGACAACGGTGCCTTTCATCGGAACTGTATCAAAGACGTCGCGCATTGCCGATGTTGCCGCTTCATCTGCTTCTTCTTTTTTACCTCGTCCCATCCACCTGGCTGATGATAGTGCAGCAGCTTCTGTTACTCGAACTAATTCCATTGATAAACTTCTTTCCATCCCTATCCCCCTGATCGCTCTATAAATTGTATAACACTAATATAAAATATTGTAACACATTATATGGGGTATAGGGGATTTTTGTGCCTAATTTTGTTGCAAAATGTCCCAAACGAAATGGGCAATTTTTCTATAAAAAAAAGAGCCGGGCAACCAACACAAATAAAACTTTGTGTTATAAGAAGCCAGACGCCTTTAATATTTGCCTTTATATTCTTGTTCATCTTGAGCTAAATAAGTTTGTGTTATATATTACAAGTTTTTCACTTGTTCCATTTCTTCTTCCGATAATTTTTCACGCCATACGTTCGCACCGAGTCCGCGAAGCTTTTCAACGACATGGCTATAACCGCGATCAATATGTTCTACTCCAGTTATTTCTGTTAAACCATTCCCTAATAGACCAGCGATAATTAACGCAGCTCCTGCACGCAAATCGGTTGCCCGTACCTTTGCCCCTTGTAATTGAACAGGTCCAGATATGATCGCTGAACTGCCTTCTACCTTGATGCGCGCATTCATTCTTCTTAATTCATCAATATGTTTAAATCGGGCATTGTAAATAGTATCTGTTACTACGCTTGTTCCGTTGGCCTGCGTTAATAAGGCTGTAATTGGTTGTTGTAAATCGGTCGGAAAGCCAGGATAAACTAATGTTTTAATGTCTACTGGTTTCATAATTGGTGCGCGGCTGACAAATATTTGATCATCTGCTGTTTCTACCGATACGTTCATTTCACGCAACTTGGCAGTTAACGACTCCAAATGATGAGGAATTACGTTGTCAATCATGACCCCTTCTCCGATAGCGGCAGCAATTACCATATACGTTCCTGCCTCAATGCGGTCAGGAATAATTGTATGACGGCAGCCGCGAAGATGTTCTACTCCGTCAATGCGGATAACGTCGGTACCAGCACCTTTTATTTTTGCACCCATATTAGTAAGTAATGTGGCAACGTCAATAATTTCCGGTTCTTTCGCAGCATTTTCAATAACTGTCCTTCCTTTTGCCCGAACAGCTGCAAGCATAATATTAATAGTTGCCCCGACGCTAACTACGTCTAAATAAACACGGGCTCCGATTAATTCGTCCGCTTGCAAATAAATCGCACCTTGTTCATTCGTTACTTTCGCACCTAATGCTTCAAACCCTTTAATATGTTGGTCAATTGGCCTCGGTCCTAGATGACACCCACCAGGAAGGCCGATGACAGCTTTTTTAAACCTGCCAAGCATCGCACCCATTAAATAGTAGGATGCGCGCAATTTTTTCACTTTACCATTTGGTAATGGCATGGAGGTCATATTAGATGGATCGATTGTCATATCTTGCCCGTCAAAGTGAACTGTCCCACCAATTTCCTCAAGCAAATCTTTTAATATTTCTACATCCGATATTTCCGGAAGACCTTCAATTGTTACTGGTGATTCTGCTAATATCGAGGCTGGTATTAGAGCAACTGCACTATTTTTCGCCCCATTTATTCGTACAGAACCTTGTAATGGTTGGCCACCTATAATTTTAATTTTTTCCATGATTATCTCCTTCCAGTATAGAAAGTATCGACCATTACGAATTCTATATGTCATTTTTGTATTATATAAAGTTTATTATACTAACAGTATTGCCATCTTTTATAAAGAAAAATAAGGAAAACTTAAAAAAGCATTCCCCCTCTATTATTCAAGATATTTTTAAAAAAAGAAAGGGAAACATATATGAGTTTGTTAATTTTTATTCATAGGTGGCCAATTTTATCGGAAGGGACATGTATTACTAGCTATTTTCTCTATTTAACATGTCTCATTTGTTCGTTCGTTTTTCCCAGTCTGTTAAAAATTGTTCAATTCCTCGGTCTGTTAGTGGATGGTTGATTAGTTGCATAAGCACTTTATATGGAACTGTTGCAATATGGGACCCTCGTAATGCTGCTTCTTTCACATGTTCTGGATGCCTAATGGAGGCAGCAATAATTTCTGTATGAATGTGATGAATGGCAAATATGTCGGCAATATCACTAATTAATTCTAATCCATTATGTCCAATATCGTCTAATCTGCCTAGAAAAGGTGAGACGTATGTAGCACCCGCTCTTGCCGCTAACAATGCTTGATTAGCACTAAATATTAAAGTTACGTTTGTCTTTATTCCCTCTTTTGCAAAAGTAGAAACAGCTTTCAACCCTTCTTTTGTCATAGGAACTTTGATTGTAATGTTTGGTGCAATTTTTGCTAATTCTCTTCCTTCCTTTAACATCCCTTCTGCATGTAAAGAAATGACTTCTGCACTCACGGACCCAGGAACGAGTTCAGTAATTTCTTTTAACCGTTCTTCAAAGGAGATGTTTTCTTTCGCTACTAATGATGGGTTAGTTGTTACCCCATCAATTACCCCTATAGAAAATGCTTCTTTAATCTCTTCCATGTTTGCCGTGTCAATAAAAAATTTCATTTGAATTCCCCCTATTTTACTTTTTATTATTTCATTACTGTTTTAAATTTTTATCAAATTTACTACAGACTATAGAAAAAGGCGTTTCCTTTCATAATAAATATAGCAGATATACGGCAATAAAATAAGAAATTTGCAACAATTGACCATTTAAAAAAACCGCCTATTAATTAGACGGTTTTTCTTTAGAAATGTTTATTTATTATAGTGCTTTACCTGAGGAACCAAATTCTCTCATTTTGCCGATAACAGTTGCTTTAATTGTTTCTCTAGCTGGTCCTAAGAATTTTCTTGGATCATATACGTCAGCATCTGCCGCAAGAACTTCACGAACTGTTTTTGCTGAAGCAATTTGGTTTTCTGTATTTACATTAATTTTTGCCGTACCTAATGAAATTGCTTTTTGAATATCTTTTGTTGGGATTCCAGTTCCTCCGTGAAGAACTAAAGGAAGCCCTGTTAAGTTGCTAATTTCTTCCATTTCTTTAAAACCAAGTACTGGTTCGCCTTTGTATGGACCATGAACAGAACCTAATGCAGGTGCTAATGCATCAATACCTGTACGTTTTACTAGTTCCACACATTCTTGTGGATCAGCGTAAATAATACCTTCTGCAACTACATCATCTTCTTGTCCACCAACCGTTCCAAGTTCCGCTTCGACAGAAACGCCATGGAAGTGGGCAAGTTCGGTTACTTTTCCTGTAATTTCAATGTTTTCTTCAAATGGATGATGAGACGCATCGATCATTACAGAAGTAAAACCAGCATGAATTGCTTTCGCACAAGACTCATAGCTGGAACCGTGATCTAAGTGGATTGCTACCGGAACGGAAATTTTATATTCTTCCATTAATGCTTTTACCATAGCTGTTACAAGTTTGAAACCGCCCATATATCTTGCCGCACCTTCAGATACACCAAGGATAACTGGTGATTTTTCTTCTTCTGCAGCTTGTAAAATTGCTTGGGTATATTCCAAGTTGTTAATGTTGAATTGACCAACTGCATAATGTTCTTCTTTAGCTTTTTGAAGCATTTCAGTCATTGATACTAAAGGCATAATTGCTCCTCCTTAAAAATTTTAATTTCCATTTCACTATATATTGTTACCAAGCGTGTCATATGTATGATACTTACAGGAAATGGCATAATTTGTTCACACTTGTTATATTAACAAATTTACTATTATTTTACCACGTTACTATTAATAATTTTTTTCAATGAAGGGCAATATTATGAACATTAATGCACAAAAATTATTTCCTATTAGTACTATAAATTTATATATTTTTTTACAACTTCACGAATTTCGTCGATATCAAATGGTTTTTTAAAATGACCTAAAGCACCAAGATCGACTGCTTCTTGTAACAAATTAAGTTCGCTATATGCTGTCATGATTAGGACACGAATTTCTTCATTTATTTCCTTCATTCGTTTTAATATTTCCAAGCCATCCATTCCTGGGATTTTCATATCAAGGAGCACTAAGTCTGGTTTTTTTTGTTTAACAATTTCCAGTGCTCTTTTTCCATTTGCTGCTTGATATGTTTCATAACCTTCTCTTTGAAATATTTCTTTTAACAATACGCGAATACCGAATTGATCATCAACAATTAGTAATTTACCAGCCATCATTTACTCCCCACTTCAATCTTGAAATATATAATTTCTATATATTAATAATATTACAATTAAATAACTCACGCAATAAAATTCTGATAATTTTTTACTGTTACTAATTTTAGTCACCAATTACTTAATTACCCGCTTTTGCCAATGATAAACTTTTTGTTAAAATGGGGTTAAAGGAGTGAAAAGATGTTAAAAATTTTTACAACACAATTAGTTGGACGTTTAAAAAAAATCGAGGCGGATGAAGAGTTTAATTTGGAGGACGGTGCTAGATTATTAGCACAGGCATTAATTGGTGACGGTCACATTTATTTATATGCTCCAGATGAATTTTATGGAGTTTTTGTAGAAGCTAGTAGCGGACAAGAACCGCTGACAGGTGTCCATTTGTTAACTGAGGAAAATAGAGGGAGTCTTACTTCTGCCGATCGAGTTCTAGTTTTTTCTCGCCATGCAGATGACTTGGAGGCAATTGCTCTCGCTAGCCAATTAGCAGAAAGGATGATACCTTTTGTAGCCATTAGTTCACGTTCACGTACTGATGGTGATGAGTCTCTCGTTGATGTAGCTGATGTCTTTATTGATTTAAAGATGGAGCGTGGGTTAGTCCCAATAGAAGATGGGAGTCGAGTAGGTTACCCTTATTTAATTTGTGCACTATATGTGTTCCATAATATGAAAATTTTAATGGATGAAATTATGGAAGATTACTAATTATTTTGGGGCGGAATTAAAAAAACGCGACTAACGTTTCAAACACCATTGACTATGTTTGATTCGTTAAGTCGCGTCTTGTTATTATAAACCTTCTTTATTAAGTAATGAAGCTTTAATAAAGTCTTTAAATAATGGATGTGGTCTCGTCGGTCTAGATTTGAATTCTGGATGAAATTGCGATGCTACAAACCATGGATGGTCTTTTAACTCAATTATTTCCACTAGATGACCATTTGGACTAACTCCAGAGAAAGTGAATCCCTTTTGCTCCATTATTTCTCGGTATTGATTATTGAATTCATAACGATGTCGGTGCCGTTCGTATATAACTTCCTCTTGATATGCTTCATATGCCTTCGTATTTTCAGTAATTTTACATGGATAAATACCGAGACGTAATGTGCCTCCTAAATCTTCTACATCTTTTTGTTCTGGTAATAAGTCTATTACTGGATTATTCGTGTTCGGATTTAGTTCCGAGCTATGGGCATCTTTTAAGCCGAGCACATTGCGGGCAAATTCAATGGATGCCAATTGCATACCGAGACAAATTCCTAAAAATGGAATTTTATTTTCACGAGCATATTTAATTGCTGCTATTTTTCCTTCTACCCCACGATCGCCAAAACCTCCTGGCACTAAAATACCGTCAGCGGAGGCAAGCAATTCTTTTACATTTTCCTCTGTCACATGTTCTGCGTTAATCCAATCCACTTCAATGTCTGCATCAAATTTATACCCGGCGTGTTTTAACGACTCGACAACAGAGATGTAGGCATCTTGCAGTTCGACATATTTACCAACAAGCGCGATTTTCACTTGCTTGGATAAGTTTCGAACCTTATTAAGGAGTTCCTCCCATTCGGTCATATCGGCATCGTGGCAAACGATTTTTAAATGATTACAAACAATTTCGTCTAAACCTTGTGCTTGCAATGCTAATGGAACGGCATATAATGTATCTGCATCCCTTGATTCAATGACTGCCCCTTTATCAATGTCACAGAATAACGCGATTTTTTCCTTCATATCTTCTGAAATAGGCATTTCCGTGCGTACAACGATGACATTTGGCTGAATTCCGAGGCTTCTTAATTCTTTTACACTATGTTGCGTCGGTTTTGTTTTCATTTCGCCAGCTGCTTTTAAATACGGAACGAGTGTTGTATGAATGTACATTACGTTATGGGTACCGAGATCACTTTTTAGCTGGCGGATCGCTTCTAAAAATGGTAATGATTCAATATCACCAACAGTTCCACCAATTTCCGTAATAACAACATCGGCATTTGTTTTGTTACCTGCACGGAAAACATGTTCTTTAATTTCATTTGTAATATGCGGGATAACTTGTACAGTAGCTCCTAAATAATCGCCACGGCGCTCTTTTTTCAACACAGCAGAATATATTTTTCCAGTAGTTACATTAGAATATTTATTTAAGTTAATGTCAATAAACCGTTCATAGTGACCTAAGTCCAAGTCTGTCTCTGCACCGTCATCGGTTACGAACACTTCGCCATGTTGGTACGGGCTCATTGTTCCCGGATCGACATTTATGTACGGATCAAATTTTTGGATGGTCACTTTTAAACCACGGTTTTTTAATAGACGACCGAGTGATGCTGCAACAATCCCTTTACCAAGTGAAGAAACAACCCCACCTGTTACGAAAATATATTTTGTCATGGATAATTCCCCCTATTTTTGTTTATTATTTACCAAGATTATTGCTTTCATGAGTGGATTTAGTTTTCACGTTCTGATAAACCGTTTATCGATGAAATCCTAAAAACTCATAAAAAAAAATAAAAATAAAAACAAAAAAGCCCCACTTACAAAAGTAAGGGAGCAGTATGTTTTTATTTCTTAAAGACGTTCATTTTTTGTGAGCCCAAATAAGATAATACAAGTTGTCTTAATAATTGTCAAGGAGTGAATTTTTATCAATCCTCGTCCTCGTCTTCCAAATCTTCCTCTTCATCTAAGAGTAGTTCATCGTCTTCTATTTCGTCATCATCCATATCTAAATCATCAATCTCTAAATCGTCGTCTTCTACTAATAATTCATCTTCCTCTTCGTCTTCGAGAATTTCATCGTCTTCCTCTTCTAAATCATCTTCGTCATCAAACTCATCAAAGACTTCATCATCGATTAAGTCCTCATCGACTAATTCTTCATCATCGATATCGTCAAAATCATCTTCGAATAATTTCGCTTTTTTCTTCTTTTTCGGACGAGTTGTCGGCACAATATCGTCTTCAATCTGTTCAATTGGGTACCATGCTTTCAAACCCCACGTATTTCCACCGACATTCATGAAACGGCCGTCAATATTAAGTTCTGTGTAAAATTGGGAAATTTTACTTTTCACTACATCTTGTGATAGACCAGTTAACGCCATAATTTCTTCGATAATTGCATTAAATGGTACTGCTTGCTTTTTCTCTGCTAAAATTTCATACGTTAGTTCAATTAATGACATTTCATTAATTTCTTCTAGTGTTAGTTGATTCAAACTCACCATCACACACCCTTTCTTTTGCACGAGGTCATCTTTATATAGTGGCTATGTTATAGATTGCTAAGCGAATCGACAGGAACAGGCGGACGCTTTCCGCGGGCACGGCCTTAGCCGCTTCGACGCTACGTGTTTGTATGGTCTTCGGCTCGTGCTGTTCTCGCCGGAGCCGCTGCCTTGCACTACAATCAACAACTGCCAAAAATAAACAATAACATAGCCTATATTATAAGAAATGATTGCCAAAATCATATTATCCATTATAAACAAAACCAATTCATTTATGCTAGTTTTTCTAACATCTTTTTTCTTCTATTATAAGTAGTGACCGATTTATGACAAGGGAATGTTCACTTTTCATTTTTTGACCACATACGCCAAGCACTAAACGCAAAAAAAATAGAGAGTAATAAAAACGGAATTGCTCCCAACTGATCATTGTAAAAAAACACTGTTACTACACATATAATTAAAATGATGATAATTGCAAGAAAAATTTTTTTCAAGTGTCCATCACATCCTGTAATAAAGACATAGCTTCAAATATTAATATAAACAACAAATCCCCTTTGCACAATGGTTATTCTATGAAAATACGTGAATTTTTGTTTAAGAATGCTGGACAAATTAGGATGTTTTTTCGGAAAACAATAGAAATCCATCTTCAAAATATGTAAATGTTATGATTATTATTTCTGATAAGTAAATTACGGAGCGGACTAAAGGGCGATTATCAATATTGGCGGGCAGATTCAAGATTCAAACAATGCTTCCTACGTTAGTTAAAAGAGGGGAGCCTAAATTGAAATTGACTACCCTCTTCTGTTTTGTAACCTAATCAAATTAAGGACTTATGTGGGCGTTATTTTTTACAAGCATACGTTTGTTAGCGCAACAAAACAAGCTTTTTGGAAGAGTTACACCATTTTTCTATATATTTCTCCTGTATTGTCCGCCTACTTCGTAAAGTGCCTTTGTGATTTGACCAAGACTTGCGACTTTCACCGTTTCCATTAGCTCTGCAAAAATATTGCCGTTCGTTACCGCAGTTTCCTTTAATTTTGTTAATGCAATTTGTACTTTATCCTTATTTCGCTCTTGGAATTGTTGTAAGTTGCAAATTTGTGTTTCTTTTTCTTCCTTCGTTGCCCTTGCTAATTGAATGCTGTTCATTTCTTCTTCTGTTGGCGGGTTAGGGTTTAAATACGTATTAACGCCAATGATTGGTAGTTCCCCAGAATGTTTCTTCATCTCGTAGTACATCGATTCGTCTTGAATTTTCCCACGCTGATATTGACTTTCCATCGCACCGAGGACACCGCCGCGATCATTTAATCTCTCAAATTCTTGGAGTACTGCTTCTTCTACTAAATCGGTCAATTCTTCGATAATAAAGGATCCTTGTAGTGGATTTTCGTTTTTCGTTAACCCATGTTCTTTCGTTATAATCATTTGAATAGCCATCGCTCTTCGGACAGATTCTTCGGTCGGTGTTGTGATTGCTTCATCGTAAGCGTTCGTGTGCAAGGAATTACAGTTATCGTGTAATGCCATTAATGCTTGAAGCGTTGTACGGATATCATTAAAATCAATTTCTTGGGCGTGTAAAGAACGACCGGAAGTTTGAATATGATACTTTAGTTTTTGACTCCGTTCATTGGCACCGTATTTTTCTTTCATAACGACAGCCCAAATTCTTCTCGCAACTCTGCCAATGACGCTATATTCTGGGTCTAGTCCGTTTGAGAAGAAAAATGATAGATTCGGTGCAAAGTCATCAATATGCATACCACGGCTTAAATAATACTCAACATACGTAAATCCGTTAGCAAGTGTAAAAGCAAGCTGAGTAATCGGGTTGGCACCTGCTTCAGCGATATGGTAACCGGATATCGAAACCGAGTAATAGTTACGAACTTTATTTTCGATAAAATACGCTTGAATATCTCCCATCATGCGCAGAGCAAATTCGGTAGAGAAAATACAAGTATTTTGTCCTTGGTCCTCTTTTAAAATATCTGCCTGGACGGTGCCACGAACAGTTTGTAAAGTATAAGCTTTAATTTCATCTAACTCTGCTTCGGTTAGCGGTCTCGCAAGTTCCGTTTCTTTTTTCTTCATTTGCTGGTCAATGGCCGTGTTCATGAACATCGCCAAAATAATTGGTGCCGGACCATTAATAGTCATTGATACCGATGTGGACGGATGACATAAATTGAAGCCGTCATACAATTTTTTCATATCATCTAACGTACAGACGCTAACCCCGCTCTCACCGATTTTCCCATAAATATCAGGACGGTAATTTGGGTCTTCCCCGTAAAGAGTGACGGAATCGAAGGCAGTACTTAGCCGTTTCGCTGGATCATCTTTACATAAGTAATGAAAGCGGCGGTTCGTTCGATCTGGTGTTCCCTCACCAGCAAACTGCCGTTTTGGATCTTCTCCTTGACGTTTGAAAGGGAAAACTCCAGCGGTAAATGGGAACGATCCAGGAACGTTTTCTTTATAAACCCATTTTAATATTTCGCCATAATCTTTGTAGTTTGGTAATGCTACTTTAGGAATAAACAGTCCAGATAGACTTTTCGTTTTCAGTTCGGTGACAATTTCTTTGTCGCGAATTTTTGTAATGAATTTATCTTGGGCGTATTTTTGTTTTACTTGATCCCAATTAATAATGATGGCTTTTGATTGTTCGGTTAGTTTTTCTAGAATTTCTTTTTTGAATTGTTCTAGTGATTCAATGACGAGTTCATTTGTTTGTTTTTCCTTTGCCAGTTGCAGGGCGCCTTCAATTTGGAAAAGTTGCCTTGCGTATTGTACTTGTTCGTTGGCACGTTTATGGTAGTTGCGAACGGTATCAGAAATTTCACGTAAATAATAGCGACGGCTATTCGGAATAATGATATTTTGCTTTGCCACTTGTTCCTCTTTTTTGTATTTTGTTGTGTAGTTCGTTGCACATTTCTCATTTAGTTTTTCAATGATGGCTGCAAATAAGGCGTTCGTGCCTGTGTCGTTAAATTGACTAGCAATTGTGCCAAATACTGGCATTTGATCATAGTCTTGGTGGAAAAGTTCGTGGCTGCGCTGATATTGTTTTTGCACTTGACGTTTTGCATCTTCAGAGCCTTTTCTTTCAAATTTGTTAATGACAATAAGATCCGCGAAATCAATCATATCAATTTTTTCCAGTTGGGTAGGTGCCCCAAATTCGCTAGTCATGACATACATGGAGATATCACTGATTTGCGTTATTTCTGCATCTCCTTGACCGATTCCACTCGTTTCGACGATTATTAAGTCATAGTTTGCTGCTTTTACAACTGCTAATGCGTCATGAATCGCAAGAGAGAGTTCCGATTTTGAATATCTCGTTGCGAGGCTGCGCATATAAACACGCGGGTTAAAAATGGCATTCATCCGAATTCGGTCGCCAAGCAGTGCACCACCTGTTTTTTGTTTTGTCGGGTCTATCGATAAAATCGCAATTTTAATATCTGGAATTTCATTGAGGAATCGGCGAACTATTTCATCCGTCAAAGTGCTTTTTCCCGCCCCACCAGTGCCAGTAATGCCGATAACTGGCACTTTCTGTTGGTTTGCTTTTACTTCGTTTAAGATTGTTTCAGCTGTTGTTGCTGCCAGTTCCAAGTCTGTTTTTGTTATTGCCATTTGTTCTGCTAGTGTGATAAATTTCGAGATGGCATTTGGATCTTTTTTTGGCAGTTTTGGCAAATACGGAGATAAATCCATATTAATGGTTGAAAAATCGCATTTTTCCAGCATGAAATTGATCATACCTTGCAAGCCAAGTTTGCGACCGTCTTCCGGTGAGAAAATGCGTGCAATTCCATATTCGTGAAGTTCTTTTATTTCTTTCGGTATAATTACTCCGCCACCGCCACCAAAAATTTGTATATGACTAGCTCCTTTTTCTTGGAGAAGGTCATACATATATTTAAAAAATTCGATATGTCCCCCTTGGTAGGACGAGATGGCGATTCCTTGAACATCCTCTTGAATGGCAGCGTTCACAATTTCTTCGACGGAACGGTTATGTCCTAAATGGATGACTTCTGCCCCACTTGCTTGTAAGATCCGCCTCATAATGTTAATCGATGCATCGTGGCCGTCAAAAAGACTGGATGCCGTTACGAAGCGGATTGAATGTTTTGGTTTGTAAATGACCGTGTTCATCTTCCACTCTCCCCTTATAGATTTTTTGTTGCTTAATATGGATATTTTGTGTAATTGTTAATACTGTTAATAAATAAATCCGTTTGAATATGGATATATTCATCTAATGTATAGAGTTTTCGCAGTGCCCAACGGCGAAAACCCCACATTTGTCCTTGTACGAATATATTATGGGCTAGTAATTTTTGATGACTTTTGCTAATATGGATTGCTTCTGTTTGTAAATAGCCTTCAATTAGTTGTTCAAAGATTGCTACCATTTCGAGCTCTTTTTTTAACACGTAAGGTAAAGTTTCCTTTGGTAAAGATTTTGCTTCTTGATACATGATGAGCACCTCGTCTTGCATCTCATCGATAATTCGAAAGTAAGATGCGATACTTCGCTTCACCGTGTCGGTTGTCACTTTGTTTAAATCTAGTTCTGTTTGCAGACGGTTTTGCACTTCATCATAAATTTGGTCACAAACTAAATAAAGAATATCTTCTTTTGAGCGAATATACTCATAAAGAGTGCCAATACTAAAGCCGGATGCACGGGCAATCTCCCTTGTTGTTGTTCGGTGAAATCCCTTTTGCTTAAATAACGCAACCGCCCCTTTAATCATTTGCTCCCGCCGCAATCTAATTAGCTTCTCATCCTTCACCGAAGACTGAACCTCTCTCTTTACTGACAAACAACCACCTCACTTTAGCGCTTTAACGTAGTGGGGGACTGTCCCCTTTTAAATCATGCGGGAGATGACGAGGCGCTGGATTTCTTGAGTGCCTTCATATATTTGGGTGATTTTGGCGTCACGCATGTAACGTTCTACTGGGTATTCTTTCGTGTAGCCGTAACCACCAAAGATTTGGACTGCTTCTGTCGTTACTTTCATTGCTGTGTCACCAGCCATTAGTTTGGACATGGCTGACTCTTTTCCATAAGCTAGTCCTTTAGATTCGAGCCATGCTGCTTGATAGGTTAATAGTCTCGATGCTTCAATGCTTGTTGCCATATCAGCTAGTTTAAAGGAAATTCCTTGGTTGGCAATAATTGGTTTACCAAACTGTTTCCGTTCTTTCGCATAGGCAACCGCAGCGTCAAAAGCTCCTTGCGCAATACCAACTGCTTGAGCAGCAATGCCGTTTCTGCCTCCATCCAATGTCATCATTGCAATTTTAAAACCTTGCCCTTCTTCACCAAGTAAATTTTCCCGTGGTACAACACAATCTTCAAAAATGATCTCTGTCGTAGGGGAGGAGCGAATACCGAGCTTTTTTTCTTTTTTCCCAACTTTAAATCCAGGAAAGTCTTTTTCAATAATAAAGGCACTTGTTCCACGAGTTTTCGCCTCTGGGTCCGTTAATGCGAACACAATATATATATCAGCGACACCGCCATTTGTAATAAATATTTTCGAACCATTCAACACATAGTGATCGCCTTCTTTTCTTGCCGTCGTTCTCATTCCACCTGCATCGGATCCGGATCCTGGTTCTGTTAAGCCGTATGCACCAATTTTTTCGCCAAGCGCCATCGGTCTTAAATATTTTTGTTTCTGTTCTTCTGTACCAAATTTATATACTGGCCAGCCAGCAAGGGAAGTGTGTGCTGATAACGTGACACCAGTGGAAGCGCAAACTCGCGAAAGTTCTTCTACCGCAATCGCATATGCTAAGTAGTCGCTACCAATACCACCGTATTCTTCTGGCCAAGGAATACCTGTTAAGCCGAGTTCCGCCATTTTATCAAAAATTTCTCGATCAAATCGTTCCTCCTCATCCCGTTCAGCTGCTGTCGGTGCTACTTCATTTTTCGCAAAATCCCGAACCATTTTTCGAATCATTTCATGTTCTTCAGTTAATTTAAAATTCATTGTTGTTCCTCCTCTGCTTTTTCGTCCTCATAATCGTTTACTAATTACAAGCCGCTGAATCTCACTCGTTCCTTCATAAATTTCTGTTACTTTAGCATCACGGAAATACCGCTCTACTGGATATTCTTTCGTGTAGCCGTAACCGCCAAAAATTTGAATAGCCTCGGTCGTAACTTCCATCGCAGTTGTTGTTGCAAAAAGTTTTGCCATCGATGCTTCTTTGCTACATGCCATGTTTTGCATTTTTAAATGGATTGCTTTAGTAATTAATTGTTTGCTAGCTTCTATTTTTGTCGCCATGTCCGCTAGTTTAAAAGAAATTCCTTGATTTGCGATAATTGGCTTGGAGAATTGTTTTCGTTCTTTTGCATAGTTGTGTGCTGCCTCGAAAGCCGCTTCTGCAATGCCGAGCGCCTGAGCGGCAATGCCAATTCTGCCGACATCTAAGTTTGCCATTGCGATTTTAAATCCTTCTCCCTCTTCGCCTAACCGCCTACTTTTAGAAACTCGCATTTGATCAAAACTTAACTCGACCGTCCTTGATCCATTCAACCCCATTTTCTTTTCATCTTTTCCAATAATGAGGCCCGGTGTATCTTTTTCCACAATAAACGCGGTAATTCCCTTACTGCCCAAATTTGGGTTCACTGTCGCAAAGACGATGTATGTGTCGGCTTCTCCACCGTTCGTAATAAAAATTTTGCTGCCATTTAAAATATAATCGTCACCATCTTTCATTGCCCTCGTCTTTAAAGAAGCAGCATCGGAACCTGCTGTTGCCTCCGTTAAACAAAAGGCGCCTAAATATTCCCCACTTGCTAATTTCGGAACATACTTTTGTCTTTGTTCTTCCGTACCAAATGTTAAAATTGGATTCGTCCCAACCGATGTATGGACAGATAAAATTACCCCGACCGCAGCACTAACTTTAGAAATTTCATGAATAGCGATGATATAGGATAAAAAGTCCATTCCTGCTCCACCATATCTTTCTGGAACTGGAATCCCCATTAAACCGAGTTCACCCATTTTTTTTACTATTTCACGGGGAAATTCGCCTTTTTCCATGTTGTCTACGAATGGAGCGATCTCAGTTTTAGCAAATTCTCTAACCATATCTCGTAACATTTGCTGTTCTTCAGTAAGCTGCTCGATCATATTAATGCACCTCCTGATAAAATTTTTCCACTTGCAAACTATTAGTCTATTAGGTGGAAAGTATGTTAAAAGTTGTAATAGCACATGCACCATTTTTTCACGAATCGATCGCGTTTAATTATACGTATAAAATCCTTTTCCTGTTTTTTTACCAAGCCAACCAGCACTTACCATCTTTTTCAAGAGAGGACATGGGCGATACTTGTCATCACCGAATCCTTCGTGCAATGTTTCCATAATGTAAAGACAAGTGTCTAAACCGATAAAATCCGCTAGTGTTAACGGACCCATCGGATGATTCATTCCTAGTTTCATAATTTCATCGATTGCTTCTTTCGTTGCTACTCCCTCGTATAATGCGTAAATTGCTTCATTAATCATTGGCATTAATATTCGGTTGGAAATAAATCCTGGATAGTCTTCTACTTCTACTGGTGTTTTTTGCAGTTTTAATGTTACTTCATGAATCGTCGCATATGTTGAGTCAGATGTTGCTAAGCCGCGAATAATTTCAACGAGTTTCATCACTGGCACAGGGTTCATAAAGTGCATGCCAATTACTTTTTCTGGGCGCTCTGTTACCGCAGCTATTTCTGTAATTGGGAGTGATGATGTGTTTGTGGCGAGAATAGTCTTCCGAGATGTGATTTTATCCAACTGTTGAAAGATCGTTTTTTTAATCGACATATTTTCTGTCGCTGCTTCAATTACTAAGTCACTATCTCGAGCATTTTCTAAATCAGTAGACAATGTAATTCGCTGTAAAATTTGTTCTTTTTCCGTTTCGGTTAGCCGCCCCTTTTCCGTTTGGCGGGTGATATTTTTACTAATAGTAGCTAATCCTTTTGCTGTTCGTTCTCCATCTATATCGTGTAATACTATTGTAAAACCAGCTTGTGCACATACTTGAGCGATGCCTGAACCCATTTGTCCGGCACCTACAACGATAATTTTTTTCACTTCCATGTCAAACCCCCCCATGATTTCTCTTAAAAAAATCCCTATGAAAAGTTAGGTCACTGAAAAAGCCTTTTCCACTGTATTGATAGCTCCGTTTGAGTTGGTTGCAAACTTTGTTCATAAAAATTCCATTGACCGTAACTAGCCCTTTATTCTTTCCTAGCTGAAGATTGGTGTTGATTTCCGTTTCAAATTTATTTGTGACGAATCCAGCGACAGGAACAGGCGGACGCTTTCCGCGGGCACGGCCTCAGCCTCTTCTACGCTACGCATTTCCTTATTTCTGGCTCGTGCTGTTCCCGCAGGGTAAGGAACGCAACGACCGCGACGCATCGCACGAAGGAAAAAGCGAATGCTTTTTTCGAGGAGTCGCCGCCTTCCACTACAGTCAACAACTACCTATAAATCAACAATCAACAATAACATAGCCATTCTTTTTAAAAAAAAGAAAGATAATTTTTTAGCGAAGAAAGACTGAATAACGGCTGAACAAACAAGTTTGAACAGCCAAAAAGATAGCCCATTTCGAGCTAGTTTTTTCCTTACACTTACTGTTTCGGAACTTCAATTAAAATTGCATCACCTTGACCGCCACCGCTACAAATTGCAGCAATTCCTAGGCCGCCTCCTCTTCTCTGCAACTCATAAGCTAAAGTTAAAATAATTCTCGCTCCACTTGCGCCAATTGGATGTCCGAGTGCGACTGCCCCACCGTTCACATTCACCTTTTCTTCATCTAAGCCAGCAATTTTGTTAGAAGCTAAGGCGACAGTTGCAAATGCTTCGTTAATTTCAAACAAATCAATTTCATCGATTGTTTTTCCGGTTTTTTTCAACAGATCATTAATAACAAGTCCTGGAGTTTTCGGGAAGTCCTTCGCTTCAACGGCAACTTGCGCATTGGCGATAATCGTTGCTAACGGCTTTCTTCCTTCTCTCAACGCTTTTTCTTCACTCATTAATACGAGGGCACAGGCTCCATCATTAACCCCTGGTGCGTTTCCAGCGGTGATGGATCCATCTTCACCAAATACAGGTTTTAGTTTTGTTAACTTTTCTAAACTAGTATCTTTTCTCGGTGCTTCGTCTTGAGATACGATAATCGGCTCACCTTTTCGGGTAGGAATATGAACCGGCACTATTTCTTCGGATAGCTTACCTGATTCCATTGCGGCAATTGCCCTTTGATGGCTGCGATACGCCCAACGATCTTGGTCATCGCGTAAAATTTCTAATTCCTTTGATGTAGAGTTACCGTACGTGCCCATATGAACACCGGTGAAGCTACATGTCAGTCCATCGTGAATCATCGAGTCAATGAGTTGCCCGTGACCCATGCGATACCCAGTGCGAGCTTTTGGTAGTATGTAAGGGGCATTGGACATCGATTCCATCCCACCAGCAACAATCGTTTCACATTCCCCTGCGCGAATGTATAAGTCTGCAATAGTGACACTGCGCATTCCTGAAGCACAAACTTTGTTAATCGTTTCTGTGCTAATATGCCAAGGAATTTCTGCATTTCTTGCTGCCTGTCTTGATGGAAGTTGTCCTTGACCTCCTTGTAATACTGTCCCTAAGATGACGTGGTTCACTTCTTCAGGTTGTAGGTTGGATCGTTTTAACGCTTCTTTAATGGCAATTCCGCCAAGTTGTGCAGCATGAAATGTACTAAGTGCACCTCCTAGTTTGCCAAATGGTGTTCTTGCCCCTTCTAAAATAACTGTTCTCCCCATAATCTTTCCCCTTTCATTTTTTATGTAAAATGATTAAAGAATCTAGTCTAAATTAGGTTGCTTTTAGACAATTCTTTGGTAACGTTTTCAATATATTGTGCATTTTTACAAGGATTATCGTATTTTTTATAAAACATGCAAGTGACTGAACGCTCGCTCAATCAATTGCTAATAAAAAAGTAGCACTAGCTTATAATTTTTTACAGAAATTAGGAGACCCTTGCGATTTGTCCTCACTAATAGGGACTCCTAATTCCTGATCTACATAATAGTCGCCAAATACAATAATTATGCTCCCTGTAGCTTCACTGTCGTTTTTCACTACTTGCTAAATCACATTAAAGAAAACGGTTATTTTTTATTATTCTACGAGGCTACTGTTATTTCCTCCCCCAAAACTGCTTTTTCTAAAAGTTCTGCTACATCGTATGTTTTTACTGTATCTTCTACTTCTACTGCTTTCGTCCCATCCGATAGCATTGTCAAGCAGTACGGACAGCCAGAACTAATTGTCGTAGGATTCACTGCTAATGCTTGTTCCGTTCTTGCTACGTTAATCCGTTGCCCCGTATCTTCTTCCATCCACATGAGCCCACCACCAGCACCACAGCACATTCCATCTTCGCGATTCCGGGCCATTTCGACAAGTTCCACACCAGCAATTGATTTTAAAATTTCCCGTGGCGGATCATATACTTCATTATATCTGCCTAAGTAACAGGAATCGTGAAAGGTAATTTTTTCGTTAACTGGGTATTTTGGTTTTAGTCTGCCTGCCTTAATTAGTTCAGCGAGTAACTCCGTATGATGATACACTTCAGCAGTAAAACCAAAGTCTGGATATTCGTTTTTAAAAATATTATATGCGTGCGGATCGATTGTTACGATTTTCTTTACTTCATTTTTTTCAAATTCGGCGATATTGTTAGTTGCAAGTTCTTGGAATAAAAATTCGTTTCCGAGCCGTCTTGCTGTGTCTCCAGAGTTTTTCTCTTTGTTTCCTAAGATTGCAAACTTCACACCAGCTTCATTCATTAGTTTTGCGAAGGATAGAGCAATTTTTTGACTGCGGTTATCAAAGGATCCCATAGAGCCAACCCAGAATAAATATTCAAATTCTTCTCCATTTTTCTTTAGTTCTTTTACTGTTGGAATAACGACATCATCACGTAAGTTGCGCCAGTTTTCTTTTTCTTTCCGATTCAAGCCCCACGGATTACCTTGTCTTTCAATATTTTGCATGGCGCGTTGGGCATCTGCATTCATTTTTCCTTCTGTTAACACAAGATAGCGACGTAAATCAATGATTTTATCGACATGTTCATTCATTACCGGGCATTGATCTTCACAATTCCGACAAGTGGTACAAGCCCAAATTTCTTCTTCGGTTATAATATCTCCTATTAAACTAGGATTATATTGTAATGTTGCAGCAGCTTCCTGTTGACCAGAGCTTGCACCTTGCATCGCTAATTGGTTTCCTACGGTGTTTGCGAATGCCACTTGTGGAACCCAAGGCGATTTGGATGTTACAGCAGCCCCGTAGTTCGTTAAATGGTCGCGCAGCTTTACGATGAGATCCATTGGCGATAGCATTTTTCCGGTACCTGTTGCTGGGCACATATTTGTACAACGACCACATTCGACACAGGCGTAAAGGTCGACTAATTGTAGTTGAGTAAAATCGGTAATTTTCCCGACACCAAAGCTTTCTTGGCTTTCATCTTCAAAATCAATTGGTTTTAGTTTCCCTGGTTTGTCTAATCTATTAAGAAATACGTTGATAGGGCCAGCGATTAAGTGGGCGTGCTTGGATTGCGGCACATATACTAAAAATGTTAGTAATACGAGTAAATGAATCCACCAAGCGATATAAAAAATCGTGATAGCAACCGGTGTGCTTGCCCATCCAAAGGCTAGTGCAATGACAGATGCGATTGGCTCTGTCCACACTGGGTCGGTTCCGTGCCAAATCATAGTCATTCCGTTCCCGAGTAATACTGTTAACATAAGACTTCCGATAAAAATAAGTACAAGTCCGTTTTTAATGCCTCGTTTTAAGCGGACAAGTTTTTCAATGTAACGGCGGTAAAATGCCCATACTACCGCTACTAAAATAGTAAAGGTAACAATTTCTTGGAAAAATGTAAATCCAGGGTATAATGGTCCGAGCGGTAAATGCCAGCCTGGTTTTAACCCTTTAATAATAAAATCAATGGCACCGAATTGGACGAGAATAAATCCGTAAAAGAACATGACATGGATAATTCCGCTTTTTTTGTCTTTTAAAAGTTTTTTCTGTCCAAAAACATTCGTCCAAATTTTTTCCCATCTTTCTTTGAAGCGACGGTCAAACTCTTCCTGTTTTCCAAGTTTAATATAGGCAATTCTCGTTTTTACGACATAAACGAATAAATATACCCCGTAAGCGATTACAGCAATTGTTGCAAGTAAGTTGACCCATAATAATGTTTGGCTCACTTTCATTCCCCCTATTGTAAAATATTTATGAAGTGCTCGTGATGATATGCCAGGAAATTTTTTTGCTATTTGAGGATAATGCTATTTCCTGTTTTTCCCACACCCCTAACCTAATTAGTGAAGTTAATTCGCCTATTCTATTTTCTATTATACAATAATGAATGAGCATTCAGTCAACTGTTATTCTATATTTTTTTAAAAAATTAGTCTTTTGGCGATTTTTTTTGATAGGAATGGGAGGTAATGGTTTTTTTGGAAAATTACGGTGGATTTTTGGGATCGGTATTAGTAAGGGTTGAAGGCAAATGGAATAAAATAGGTTTTTCCGGTTACACTAATAGTCAGTCTTTATGTCTATTTTTAAAGAGGTGGTCTCTTTTTGAGTTTGCTCACGTGGATATTTTTTGCTGTCCTTCTTTTTATTTTTTTCGTTTATTTGGATTTTGCTTTAGGAAGAAGAAGCCACATTAAAAATCTAGCAAAAAAGCGATTTCCTTCTAGAAAAAGTGATGTGTTAGTTTATACTTCTGGTCCACAGTTGTTTCAAAATTTATTTAAAGATGTCGATAAGGCGAAACATCATGTGCATTTACTTTTTTATATTGTCCGCAATGATGATTTTGGGTCTGAGTTTGTTGATTTATTAATGAAAAAAGTGCAAGAAGGGGTGAAAGTTCGACTTTTACTTGATTGGATTGGTAGTTTTCGTTTTTCTAGAAAAACAATAAAATTATTGCAGAAAAAGGGTGTTCATGTCGCCTTTTGTCATACACCGCGATTTCCATTTTTCCTTTATAAATTGCAATCAAGAAATCACCGGAAAATTACGGTCATTGATGGGGAAATTGGCTATTTAGGTGGTTTTAATGTTGGACGGGAATATATTAATGAAGATGATGTTTTGTCCCCTTGGCGAGATTGCCACGTTCGGTTTGTTGGTGAAGGGGTGAAAGATTTACAAGATCAATTTTTAATCGATTGGTTAGAGGCAACAGGGAAGGATTTAACAGCGTTAGTCGACTATTATCCTCCATTATATGCTGGAAGGGTCGATCATCGGTTTTATGCATCAGAAGGGGTCGAATTAGAAGATACGTATTGTCGCTTATTAAGACAGGCAAAAAAGGAGATATTTATCGGAACACCGTACTTCGTTCCAGGAAAAAAAGTGTTTCATGAGTTACTTACGGCGTTGAAAAGGGGAGTGAAGCTGACGATCATTGTACCGAAAAAACAAGATCATATTTTTGTGCAAGAAGCTTCCTTTCGTTATTTTCGAAAGTTGGTGAAAAATGGGGCGGTTGTTTTTCAATATGAGAATGGTTTTTATCATGCTAAATTAATTATTATCGATGATTTTGTTTGCTCGATTGGGACGGCTAATTTCGATATGCGTAGCTTATATTTAAATCATGAAATGAACAGTTTTTTCCGGGACCAAAAATTTATTGAGCAAATGAAAGCAATTGTTGCAAAAGATATAAGTAAATCTGTCCAAATGCCGGAAAAACTCCTCTTCGGCTTCCATCCATGGCGCAAACTAAAAGAGCTCATCGCCATTATTATTTCACCACTTTTATAATTGGGGACAGTCCCCCACCGCTTTAAAGCGATAAAGCGGCGGGGGACTGTTTTTTTTTAGATGTTAGGAATTACTGGGAGTGACAATTTTTCTTCTACGGTGTATTTTTTATCATAAATATGGATTTCTAAAGGTTCACCGGTAATTTGGATTGTCACAGACTCTTTATTAGTAAATAGTTTTATATCGCGTCCTTTAAATTGAAGGGAGCATTCGTAACCGTCCCATTTTTCTGGTACGCGTGGACAGAAGGAAATTCCCGTTTCTTTAATTCGAAGTCCAGCAAATCCAAATACAATTGCCATCCACGTTCCACCCATATTGGCAAGATGCAAGCCGTCTTTCGTATTGCCGTGGGTATTATCCAAATCAAGGCGAGCTGTTTCGATAAAATATTCATATGCCTTATTCATTTCACCAATTTTCGCACCCATAATGCTGAATACACAGGAAGAAAGGGACGAATCATGGGTAGTAATTTTTTCATAATAATGATACGAATTTTTAATTGTATCTAAATCTGCCTCATCTTCCAACAGGAAATGTGCTAAAACCGTATCTGCTTGTTTACACACTTGATAACGGTACAATGTAAGCGGATGATAGTGCAGTAACAATGGGTAGTGGTCTTTTGGTGTATTCTCAAAATCCCAAACAGCCTTTTGTAAAAATGAATCATCTTGTGCATGGATTTCTAATGTTTCATCATATGGCAAATACATCTTTGTAGCGGCTTTTTGCCACATTTCTACTTCTGCCTCCTCTAAATGGAGACGACCGTTAAGTTCTTTAAAGTAATTAGGGGCTTCCGCTTGTAGTTTTGCGAATGCTTTCACAGCCCAATTTAAGTTATATTTTGCCATCACATTCGTATAAAAATTATTGTTCACAATCGCTGTATATTCATCTGGACCTGTCACATCATCAATCCGGAATTGATCATCTTTAAAATGTCCTGTTTCCAACCATAGCCGAGCCGTTTCAAACAATACTTCCGCCACATATTTGTGGAAAAACTCCTCGTCGCCCGTCGCCAAATAATATTGAACAAAGCCGTACGCAATATCCGCACTAATATGATACTGAGCAGTCCCAGCTGGAAAATATGGAGAACATTCTCCTCCTGATATCGTCCGCCACGGGAATAACGCACCTTGCTTATGACCCATCTCTATTGCCCGCTCTCTAGCATGATCAAGTAACGAATAGCGATAGAGAAGTAATTGTTTAGCAAGGTCTGGCTTAGTCATAATGAAGATTGGCAACATATATATTTCCGTATCCCAGAAATAATGTCCTTCATAACCTTCACCTGATAAACCTTTAGCTGCAATATTCGAGTAGGAATCCCTGCCTGCTGATTGTAGTAAGTGGTATAAGTTAAAGCGAATACCTTCTTGCACTTTCTCATCACCGATAATTTTTACATTGGCATGTGACCAAAACTCATTTAAGTATTGCTCTTGTTCCTTTAAAAAATCTGTAAAAGAGTAGTTTTTTAGTCCATCTTGTAAAATAATTCCTTGTTCTATTAAATTTTCACCGTGCCGTAACGTATCAACATAGACATTTCGTTTTTCAATTACTGCTTGTTTTGACAAACGAAATTTCCATTCTGTTTGAACTATTCTTTCCTCTATAAAATCTTTGCGAGTGCCCTCATTCATTACATAGGAAGTAATACAAGCGGTTCGCAAATTGGATCTAGATGTTTCATTCATTACAACTACATAGTCTTGTTCTACTTTCGCTTCCAATGTATTCAAAAGTTTCGCATGTCCAGAACCGACTCTCGGATCATTTTCATTTACATAATTTGTGACATCGCCATTTACAGTGGAAATAATTTTTACATCACCAAAGAAGTTTATTGGCTCTATTCGCACCTGAATGGCGAACAGTTCTTTTCTTTCAAAGGAAACTAGTCGGTTGAAAGTGAGTTTAATTTCTCTTCCTTTTGGTGAACGCCAATGAATGATTCTTTCTAAAAAACCTTTGTTTAAATATAGATTTCTTTCATACTCTAGTACTTCTCCTTCGAAAAGAGAGAATCGCTCTTCGTCTTCTCCTAGAAAAATCTCTAATGTTTGTGCGTCTATGATGTTAACAATTTTTTGTTGAGTAGATGGAAATCCATATAATTTTTCACCATATGAAATGTCTACTACGTCGTGAAAAGCATTAATATACGTACCTCTAATTGTATCCGACTGTCCTGGATACCCTTCTTCAAAATTCCCTCTCACCCCTAGGAAACCGTTTGCAAGGGAGAATAAACTTTCTTCTAAAAGTAACGAATCTGTCGTTAACGATTTGCTGCTAATTGTCCATGACATATGAAACACTCCGATTACTATATATTTTTCTTCGTCCTCCGTATTTTCTCCATTATAACTAGATAGATTCTTAAATGCGGGAGAAAGTGAAATTAATTACATCTATTGTAATGGGAAACTGCCTCTTCCTATATTATTTTTTTTAGCATTTTGTTAAAATCTTTGTGAAAGGATGGATATTTATGAAACAAGTTAAATCGGTTCACTTACTAGTAAAGCATTACTGTTTGTTCAACAAAAAAATTTAGATTTGTTGAATGGAATGGTAAGTACGCTAGAGGGCTATTATGAATAACTTGCCACTCTAGGTACAAAGTAGTGTTTAATTAATATTTTTTACCGTCTTTACTTATCGCCCACCTGTTAAAAAATCATTTAACTAATAGAATATCCCGTTGAATTTTCATGTATTATGACATGATAGTCATTGTGGTTTTTTTCAATGGTTAAAGTTAAGAAACCTTTTCCGATTGGCATCTTTGAAATCTCCATATATGTTGTATTCTCAGGAAATACAGGAGTTAGTTCTATGCGTTTGTTTATTCCGTCCAGTTTTAATCCCATCATCACTTGTAATATAACAATAGCCGTTGCCGCTGACCAACTTTGAGGTGAGCATGTAGTTGGGTATGGTATAGGATATCCTATTTCGGAGCTGTGACCAGCAAAGAGTTCTGGGAGTCTGCTGTATTCAAAGTGTTTGGACGATTTAACTAGTCCTGTTATCACCTTTTCTGCTTCCTCGCTATATTTATGCTTTGACAATCCTAAAAGAATCATCCCGTTATCGTGTGGCCAGACAGAACCGTTATGATAACTTAACGGGTTATATCCTGTAGAAAGAGAACTCATTGTTCGGATTCCAAATCCTGAAAACATATCTTCTGCAGTTAATCGTTTAACAACTTGGCTCCTATTTTTGCTTTCCACTACACTAGAAAACAATAAATGGCCAGGGTTGGAGGTAACGGATTCTACTTTATTATTATTTTGATCAAGAGCTATTGCGTAATACTGCTCGTCTTCCATCCAATAATAAGCATTAATATTTCTTTTTAATATATTTGCCTCGGCCTCTAGTTTATCCGCTAAGGCATCATCGCCCATTTTTTTCAATAAAGGAGCAAGCATTTTTTTTGCTTGATAAGCATAACCTTGTACTTCTATTAAAGCTATTGGAGATTCTCCATATTCCCCATTTTTATGAATAATTGAGTTGCTTGAGTCCTTCCAACCTTGATTTGGAAACCCTTTTTCTGCATTTTGTTTATAGGAGATAAAGCCAGTTTCTGGATCTGCCTTTTTATCCATCCACATTAGTGCCTGATCGATATTTGGTTTCAGTTGGTTAATAAAATCCAAGTCAGCCGTCCACTGATAATATTCTGCAATCAAAATGAGGAATAGTGGGGTAGCATCAATTGTCCCATAGTAAGGTGTAAAAGGAATTTGATTTGTATTCGCTAATTCCCCACTACGAAGCTCATGCATAATTTTCCCTGGTTCTTCATCTCTCCACACATTTTCTTCTTTCCCTTGAAATGCTGCTAACGTTTCAATCGTACCTTTTACTAGCGAAGGATTTAAAGGCAACATAAATAATGATGTTATTAGACTATCACGACCAAAAGGAACTGCATACCAAGGTACTCCTGCAGTCGGGATCTCTCCATAACCAACATCTGTCATTAACATTTTTAAATCTTGGATGCTTTGTTCAAACAACTTATTAACTTGTTCATTATCTGTTGCAAAATTTGTGATGGATCGTTTCCAATTTTCGTACTGATTATGTAGCAGCCCTTCTGCATCGTCGAAAGAATAATTCATTGATTTCTGATTTTCTATTATTGGGTTAATGGTAATTAACAGCTCTTTTCTTTCACTAGGTTGGAAATCCATTGTAAAGCAAACCGTTCCATGATCAAATATTGAGTGTTGCTGTATGTTCCATTCTATTAATGTTTCTCTTTTGATTTTGTCACTACCTACATAATGGAAGGATAGTTGTTTTTCTCCCTTTTGTTGCCCAAGTGGAGTTCCTACCTGACCATCTCTATATTTACGTACGATAAACATATCTTGAAAATCAGCGGATAAATGTAAAGTTATATCGTGTTGTTTTGCAGTTAAAAAATGATTAATAAAAGATATTCGTTCATATAAAACTCCATTAAAAATAAATCTTTCTCTTTTGATTTCTAGCGTTCCCTTATCCTTTTCATCTACCATTGAGTGAAACACAGCTTTATAACTTTTTGGATTAGATGAACTTAATAAAACTGGTTTTGTACCATCAATAGTGAGTACTAATTTACTTAGAAACCTTGTATCTTTCATAAAAAGACCGTAAGAATCGGAAGTACTTTCATCAATATCGCCTGTTATTTCTGTTAGTAAAAAAATATCGCCATCTTTGATTACGTTATAATCCACTAATTTAACTCCTTCCGTAGATACGAATGATGTTATAAAAATTTTTTAAACAAGTCTTACTAACTTGTTATTTTTTTGTACATTTGATAAAAAATTAGAAACGAAAAATAGGCTGTAAGGGATCCTGTAAAAAGTGGAAATAAAAACCATATTTTAAAAACCCCTACATAACCAAATAAAGTAGTTACGAGTAAAGTTAGTAAATAAGTTAACGGTTTTCCGATAGTGATAAGGAAAGCATTTTTTAATAAACTTTTTAAATTTAATTCCAAATGCACCGTTAGGGATAGAAAATGAATCGTCACTACTAGTAAAACTGCCCCAACAGCTATTATTACGATAGAAAAGAAAGTGGAAGTATTTCGAAAATAGTAAAAGTCACCTACCCATATTAACCAAATAACCGTAAATAGGATACCTGCTTTAAAACTTTTCGAGAAGTTTATTTTCATATAGTTAAAAAATGACTTCGTTGTTGAACGCTGCGGTCGTTTCAATATCCAGTCCCTGACAGTTGCAAATAATGCAACGGTGCTTGGAAAAAACAAGAGGGTCGTAAACAGTAAGAATGCTAACACATAATATAAAACACCTATTTTTACTGGATTGTATAAAAAGTTCCATACTACAAACCATACTGGGATATTGAGTAAAAACCAGTAAAAATTTGCTATAAAAAACCGAATAACATAGTCGACTATCTCATTGGCAGCTTCTAAAAAATTACTACCTCTCATTTCCAAGCAACTCCTTTTAAGCAAGAAAAACATGGGTGTGTTCAACCTAGGATCAATCATTCGCTTTTTACGGATGATAAATAACTAAGTATTACCAACCCATGTTTTCCTAGAATTACAGCATTTTACTTTACTTAATTGCACCATCGGCAATTCCCTTTAAAATATACTTTTGTGCGAACACATAGAAAATAACAACTGGTATAATCGTTAATACTAACCCTGCCATTGCTTGATTCCATTGGATTGTAAATTCACCAAAGAAATAGAAAGTCGATAGTGGGATCGTTCTTAAGTCCTTGTCCGTTAAAGTTAATGATGGTAATAAGTAGTCATTCCAAATACTAATAACATTTAATATCATAACTGTTACGGTAATAGGTTTTAACATTGGGAAAATAATTCTCCAAAAAATACCGAATTTTGTTGCTCCATCTATCATTGCTGCCTCTTCAAGGGAGAGTGGGATAGATTTAATAAAGCCATGATAAAGGAACACTGCCATACTAGTATTAAAACCAATATTCATAAAAATTAATCCACCACGGGTATTGAGCATTGGAATACCTGTAGTTTTCATAATCCAGTTCATTTCTTGCATTAATGGCATCATAATAGTTTGGAATGGTATTAACATAGTCGCAATAAATGTCATAAAAATAATCTTACTTAATAAATTATTAGTCCTTGCCAACATCCAAGCTGTCATTGATGATAGAATTACGATAAATATGACAGACAATACCGTTATATATAAGGAATTGCCAAATGCTTTAAAGAAGTTCATCTTTTCTATCGCAGCCATATAATATTCAAAAGAAAAATTTGATGGCCAAGCTAAAACATTTTCGTATAGCTCAGCTCGGTTTTTGAACGAGTTTACTAGCATAATATAGATTGGCGAAAGGTAGAAAAGAGCGACTATGAAAAGAAGTATTTCATAAAATATCTTACCTTTTTTCATTACATTTCTACCTCCCGTTTCTTCGTTATATATACTTGAGTTAGTGAAATAATTGCAATTACTATGAAGAATACAATTGCTTTTGCTTGTCCATAACCATAATTGCTATATCCAAAAATTTCATTATATATATTTAAGGCGAACATCTCTGTTGAATTGATTGGACCCCCACCTGTTAGTGAAAGGTTTACATCATAGATTTTAAAAGCAAAAGATAAGGTTAAAAATAAAGAAATTGTTATTGATGGCATTAATAAAGGAAACACTATTTTCCTCAATCTTTGCCAATAATTTGCCCCATCTATTTTAGCCGCTTCCATTAGCTCCTCTGGTATGCTTTGTAGGCCAGCAATATAAATAATCATCATATAACCTGCCATTTGCCATGTGAATACAAGTACTAATGCATATACTGCTGATTTAGGATCTAATAGCCAATTATTAAAAACAGATTTAAGTCCAATACTTTCCCCCACGATTGCAAATGCATCTGAGAAAACGAAATTCCAAATATAACCTAAAATTAGTCCCCCAATTAAGTTGGGCATAAAGATCATCGTTCTAGTAATTTTAGCAGTTCTTAATGAAGAGGTGACGAGTAAAGAAAAAGTGATAGCAATTAGATTAACGGATATTAGTGCTAGCACAGTAAACTTAATAGTAACCCATGCTGATTGGAGAAAGCGTTCATCATCCAATAACTTAATAAAGTTTTCTATTCCAACAAATTCTTTTGTATTTGCTCCTATTCCATCCCAATCGAAAAAGGCATAATAAATACCACTTAAAAAAGGAATAATGACGACTATTGAAAAGATAAAGATGGAAGGTAATGTAAACACGGCAAACCATAATCGATTTTTAGTTTTTGACAATGCATTCCCTTCTTCCGTTTTTATTTTCCTGTTAACAAAACTGGACGCGCCATAAGTTTGACGTGTCCAATTTTGTTTAATAATTTTTATTACTTTTTACTTAATGGCGTTTTTGAATCCAGCATCTAATTTTTCTATTAATTGTTGACCAGTCATATCTTTCTTTAAGAAGAACTCTTGTGCAACTGGTGTAAAATCATTTACAATCATGTTTGGTGGATAGTAGCTATGTGACCATGGGATTGTTTGACCACTATTGGAAGCTTCTAATACAGCTTGGGATAGTGGATCAAGATCATTCGCTTTAATGTTAGTCATTGCTGGGACAAATCCAAATTCCTCAACAATATACTTTTGGCCAATTTCACTCGATACTAACCAATTTAGGAAATCATTAGCTGCCTTTACTTCCGCTTCGTCTTTTGTTCCATTAACCGCCCAGAAAGCACCTACACCTACAGCTAATTTATCATTTCCAGCCAATGGAAATGGCAACATACCTACTTCAAAGTCTAAATTATAATCAGCGAACATTCCCCAAGCCCAGTTACCTTGGTGCATCATAGCAGATTTTCCTGTTGCAAAATCTCCTACTTCTTCATCATAAGTTACTTCTAGAGGATTGGTCGAGTATTCTCTAATTACTTCCATAAATTTACCAAACTCTTGGAATTCAGGAGTTTCTGCCATTGTTACTTCTCCCGCAACCATTTTATCAATGAAAGCGTAGTTATCTGCTTGTATGGAGAACGGATAGTTACTCATATGTCCAATCAAGAAATAAGCTTCTTGTGATAGTCCATATGGATTAATTCCTTTATCTTTTAATGATTTTAATGTATTAGCAAAGGATTCATAGTCTTTGATATCCTCTGGTTTAACTAAATCTTTATTATAAACAATACCAAATCCTTCTACACCGTAAGGAAGGCCTACTACTTTATCATTCAATTTTAAATCCATATTTGGAGCAATATTTTTTACAAAATCTGCATCGCTTAAATCCGCCACATATGATTCTAGTTGTTGAGCTTGTCTTAGTCCTTCAAGGGTAAAGATCGATGGTCCTTGATCACTATTTAGACGAATTCGTAATTGTTGGAAATAGTCATCACCTGTCGTTCCCCATACTTCAACTTCTACTCCTGTTTCTTTCTCATACTCTTTTGCCAACGCCTCCAATTGATCTGAGATTTCCACCTTACTCTGAAATATGGTAATTTTTTTGGCGTCTCCTTTGTTTCCATTTTCTCCGGCTTTTTCTTTATCATCGCCACCGCCACTACAAGCCCCTAAAAACAAAACCATGACAGAAAGCAAAATTGCCATAAACCATACTTTTTTTCTCTTAATAACCATTGTACTTCCCCCTTAATATTTTTTTAACCCATTCCCATTGATTGATGTGAATGGTTAAATAATAATAGTTGTGAAGAACTTTAAAATGTAACCGCTTTATTTTTCTCTCAAACATGCCTCTTTACCTTGAATTTTAAGTTGAAATCATTTATCTTTATATTAAATATTTTTGTTTTTTATTAATTTTTTTGTGAAAGTTGGTATTCATATGAAAACAGAAGCTAAAAGAAGGTTGATTAACCAGTTTTATAAAGAACGAATTAAAAATAAGCAAAATGAATATGTACATCCTCCCTACTATTTGGAGAAAAAATTACTGACTGCTATTAAACTAGGTAATGAGATCGAAGCGGTTAAAACGTTGAAAGAAATTAATGGAAGGGAGCGAGCGAGATTATCTAATAACTCCTTACGTTCCTTAAAAAACTCGATTATTTGCTCCTGCACTTTATTTACAAGGGCATGTATTGAAGGAGGGGTTAGTCCGGAGAATGCTTATAATTTGAGTGACGTTCTTATTCAACAAATAGAACAGTTGGAGACAAAAGAGGACGTGGAAGAGTTTGAATATAATATGGTTCATACGTTTATCGAAATGTTAAAAGAAGAACAGATTCCGAAGTATACCGCTATTGTGACAAAAACTATTTCATATATTCATGAACATATACTTGCAGAGCTTTCTTTAGAAAAAATTGCCACAGACCTATTCGTTAATGCTAGCTATTTATCTAGTATTTTTAAAAAAGAGACGGGAACAACGCTTATAAATTACGTGAACCAAAAGAAAATTGAGGAATCCAAATATTTCTTGTTGCACTCAGATATATCCATTTCAGAAATCGCCAACCTCTTCCGCTTTTGTAATCAAAGCTACTATACCGCCCTATTTAAAAAAATCAATGGCCTCACGCCAAAAAAATTCCGCGAACTAGAAGGGGAATACTAAGCAGAAAGCACGCACTTTAGCGCTTTAAAGCGGTGGGGGACTGTCCCCAATTAGCAAAAAGCTCCCGATGCTTGTAGCAGGGAGCTTCGTTTTTTATATTATTTGAATGATGTAGTTGACGAGGAATAGGCCCGCGATGATGTATAGGGCTGTTGATACTTCTCGGGCTTTTCCCATCGTCATTTTTAGTAGTGGATATAAGATAAATCCGATGGCAATTCCATCGGCGATACTGTATGTGAATGGAATCATAGCAATAATAGTGATGGCTGGAAAAGCTTCCGTTAAGTCACGCAAATCAAGATGGCGAATGTTTTGTACCATTAATCCCCCAATGATAATTAATACAGGGGAGATGGCATTATCAGGTACCATTTTAATATACGGAATAAAAAAGATGGATAATAAAAATAGCATTCCTGTCGTTACAGCTGTTAACCCTGTTTTTCCGCCAGCAGCAATACTTGCCGTTGTTTCCACAGTCGCTACTGTTGGACTTGATCCGAAAAGGCCTGATAGCATCACTGATATCCCGTTTGCTTGGATTGCTTTTTGATATTTGCCATTCTGTTTTAAAAAAGATGTGTGTCCAGAAATTAGTCCAATATTTTCAAATACAACGACCATCGTTACTGAAAATACGGCTACTAAAAATGGAAAAGAAGACCATTTCGCAAAGGACATCGCTCCGAAAATATTTAAATAACTGGCGATGGAAAAACTTTCTAATTGCTGCTCGGGTAAAATACCGAATACCGAGGCAATGAAGGTCCCGATAAAAATACTCCATAAAAAGTGACCTTTCACATCACGAATAAATAATACGAGTGCGATGAGTAAAGTCAAAACTGTTGCAAGTACGATAGGGCTACTTAAATCTCCTAATGCAATTATAGAATTTGTGCCTCTTTCCACTAACTGTCCTTTTTCCAAACCGATTAACATTAAAAATAGCCCTAAACCAACATTAATAGCTTCCTTTAATGTCTTCGGTATCGCTTCACTTAAGATACGCGTTAAAGATGTGAAGGCAATAATGGTAAAAATGACACCAGAAACAAAGACAACAGCTAACGCTTCTTGCCACGTCAAGTTCATCGTCTGTACAAGTGTATAAGTAAATAAAGCGTTAATCCCCATTCCTGGAACGACGAGAATGGGAGCATTTGCCCACAACCCCATTAATACACAGCCGACAAAGGAAGTAAGTATAGTAGCTAAAATAGCTCCTTCAATCGGCATGCCCGCTTCCGATAAAATTAAGGAGTTAACAGCGATAATATACACAATTGTAAAAAACCCAACGAGACCGGCAACTATTTCTTGCTTTACTGTCGTTCCATGTTTCTCTAGTTGAAAAATCCCTCCATTAAACGTTTGTTTCATTGTTAACCTTCTTTAATGCTTATCCCTCTCCCGACCCGCTCTTCTAGCTAACGAACGCCGAAGAGCCACAAATATTATTCTAGTAAAACAATGCAAAAAGTCAATGGTGGAAAATACCGGGGGACAGTCCCCCCTTTTTTTTACATTTGTTGTGGTGCTTCAACGCCGATTAGGGTGAGTGCGTTTTTTAGCGTGATTTGGACGGTTTTGATTAGTCCAAGTCTTGCTTTTGTTTGTACGAGATTGTTTTCTTCGAGCACTTTTTCTGCATTATAGAAACTATGGAAGGCAGAAGCTAGTTCATGTATATAGTTCGTAATCCGCTGTGGCGATCTTCTGCCAGCTGCTTCTACAATTGCTTGCGGATATTCCCCAAGCTTTTTCAGTAAATCAACTTCCTTCTCTGCTCCTATACTTGAATAATCCCCATCTTGTGCCTGAACTTCTATTCCTAACTGTTCACTTTGACGAAGAATGCTGCATATTCGTGCATGGGCGTATTGAGCGTAATACACTGGGTTTTCATTAGACTTCGACACTGCTAAATCAAGGTCAAAATCAAGATGAGTATCTGCACTTCTCATCGCAAAGAAATAGCGAACCGCATCTAAACCAACTTCTTCGACAAGCTCGCGCATCGTCACCGCTTTTCCAGTTCTTTTACTCATCTTCATTTTTTCACCATTTTTAAACAGATGAACGAGTTGAATGATTTCCACTTCTAATGCATTCGGATCAAATCCAAGTGCTTCCATTGCAGCTTTCATCCGCGGAATATATCCATGATGGTCTGCACCCCAAATATTAATTACTTTCGCAAAGCCACGCTCAAACTTATCTTTATGGTAAGCAATATCCGGTGTCAAATACGTATAAGTACCGTCTTGTTTTATTAAAACGCGGTCCTTGTCATCACCAAATGGCATCGTTTGTAACCAAGTTGCCCCGTCTTTCTCATATATATGACCTTTTTCCCGAAGCGCCTGTAATGCTTCATCAATTTTTCCATTTTCATATAAGGACGTTTCACTAAACCATACATCAAATTTTACACGGAAATTTTCTAAATCTGTCTTCAACTTTTCCATTTCAATCGCTAAACTATACTTACGGAAAAACTCATATCGTTCTTCATCACTAACATGGACATATTTATCCCCGTATTCCTCGGCCAATTTTTTTCCTATTTGAATGATATCTTCACCATGATATCCATCTTCTGGCATCGGCTTATCCAATCCTAACGCCTGAAAATAGCGGGCTTCTGTTGACAAAGTAAGATTATGAATTTGATTTCCCGCATCATTAATATAATACTCCCGAGTAACATCATACCCAGCTGCATCTAAAATATTACATAAAGAATCCCCAACAGCCGCTCCCCGGGCATGTCCTAAATGCAAGTCACCAGTAGGATTAGCAGAAACAAACTCTACTTGGATTTTTTCTCCGTTGCCAAAATTGGTGCGACCATACTTTTCCCCCTCCTGTAAAACAGTAGGAATTAAGTCCACCAAATAACTATTATTCAAGAAAAAATTAATGAAACCAGGGCCGGCAATTTCTACTTTTTCAATGGATGCACTTTGCTTATCTATATTCGCAATTACTGCCTCGGCAATTTGACGCGGTGCTTTTTTAGCAACACGCGCTAGTTGCATTGCGATATTGGTAGAATAATCTCCGAATGCTTTTTCTTTCGGTGTTTCTAAAATAATATTTGGTATGACGGCTTCCTCTACTAAACCGGATGCGATACATGCCATTTTTATTGCAGATTTTAACTTTTCCTCTACTGCCATTACAATATTCATTGTTTTGCCTCCTTGAAAGTGAAGTCTAACTGATATAAACCGACATCAATATGCTCCATAAATAATTGATATTTTAATTGTAAATGCCCAACTTGTCCATTGCTTAATTTCGTAAATTCTATCGCCTTCGTTTCTGTCGATAATACAAATGTACCTTGTTCCGTTTGAAAAGTTCCTGTCATTTCATATCCTGGAATTAACACTAGGCGCATGTTCACGGCACCTCTGCGGGAAATCATTACCCGATTCTCTGAAATTTTCACTAATGAATGTATGGACCCAGAATCTGTCACTTCTTCATACTTTAAATAATGGGAGTCACCCTTTAAATAGTAATGTCCAAAAACTATCAACTCAAAGTCTTCATATACTCCATCTTGATTAATATGAGTCTTTAATGATATTTTTACTGGCAAACCAGTCCTTTCCATAACTCCACTTCCTTTAATTGCGATACATCTATAGTAAAGCCGTTTCCGGATTTTATCCTATTAAAACCGAATGGTAAAAGTTTATCTTTGTTGATTTTTAGGCAGTTGTTGATTGTAGTGTCAGGCGGTGACTCCTCGAAAAAAGCATTCGCTTTTTCCTTCGTGGAATGCGCAGCTATCGAAGCGTTCCTTGTCCTGCGGGAACAGCACGAGCCAGAAATAAGGAGACGCGGTGCATCGAAGCGGCTGAGGCCGTACCCGCGGAAAGCGTCCGCCTGTTCCTGTCCATTCGCTTAAGTCACCAATAAATTTGGAACGGAAATCAACACCAATCTTTAACATAGCTTTATTGTAANTTATAGAAACTATGGAAGGCAGAAGCTAGTTCATGTATATAGTTCGTAATCCGCTGTGGCGATCTTCTGCCAGCTGCTTCTACAATTGCTTGCGGATATTCCCCAAGCTTTTTCAGTAAATCAACTTCCTTCTCTGCTCCTATACTTGAATAATCCCCATCTTGTGCCTGAACTTCTATTCCTAACTGTTCACTTTGACGAAGAATGCTGCATATTCGTGCATGGGCGTATTGAGCGTAATACACTGGGTTTTCATTAGACTTCGACACTGCTAAATCAAGGTCAAAATCAAGATGAGTATCTGCACTTCTCATCGCAAAGAAATAGCGAACCGCATCTAAACCAACTTCTTCGACAAGCTCGCGCATCGTCACCGCTTTTCCAGTTCTTTTACTCATCTTCATTTTTTCACCATTTTTAAACAGATGAACGAGTTGAATGATTTCCACTTCTAATGCATTCGGATCAAATCCAAGTGCTTCCATTGCAGCTTTCATCCGCGGAATATATCCATGATGGTCTGCACCCCAAATATTAATTACTTTCGCAAAGCCACGCTCAAACTTATCTTTATGGTAAGCAATATCCGGTGTCAAATACGTATAAGTACCGTCTTGTTTTATTAAAACGCGGTCCTTGTCATCACCAAATGGCATCGTTTGTAACCAAGTTGCCCCGTCTTTCTCATATATATGACCTTTTTCCCGAAGCGCCTGTAATGCTTCATCAATTTTTCCATTTTCATATAAGGACGTTTCACTAAACCATACATCAAATTTTACACGGAAATTTTCTAAATCTGTCTTCAACTTTTCCATTTCAATCGCTAAACTATACTTACGGAAAAACTCATATCGTTCTTCATCACTAACATGGACATATTTATCCCCGTATTCCTCGGCCAATTTTTTTCCTATTTGAATGATATCTTCACCATGATATCCATCTTCTGGCATCGGCTTATCCAATCCTAACGCCTGAAAATAGCGGGCTTCTGTTGACAAAGTAAGATTATGAATTTGATTTCCCGCATCATTAATATAATACTCCCGAGTAACATCATACCCAGCTGCATCTAAAATATTACATAAAGAATCCCCAACAGCCGCTCCCCGGGCATGTCCTAAATGCAAGTCACCAGTAGGATTAGCAGAAACAAACTCTACTTGGATTTTTTCTCCGTTGCCAAAATTGGTGCGACCATACTTTTCCCCCTCCTGTAAAACAGTAGGAATTAAGTCCACCAAATAACTATTATTCAAGAAAAAATTAATGAAACCAGGGCCGGCAATTTCTACTTTTTCAATGGATGCACTTTGCTTATCTATATTCGCAATTACTGCCTCGGCAATTTGACGCGGTGCTTTTTTAGCAACACGCGCTAGTTGCATTGCGATATTGGTAGAATAATCTCCGAATGCTTTTTCTTTCGGTGTTTCTAAAATAATATTTGGTATGACGGCTTCCTCTACTAAACCGGATGCGATACATGCCATTTTTATTGCAGATTTTAACTTTTCCTCTACTGCCATTACAATATTCATTGTTTTGCCTCCTTGAAAGTGAAGTCTAACTGATATAAACCGACATCAATATGCTCCATAAATAATTGATATTTTAATTGTAAATGCCCAACTTGTCCATTGCTTAATTTCGTAAATTCTATCGCCTTCGTTTCTGTCGATAATACAAATGTACCTTGTTCCGTTTGAAAAGTTCCTGTCATTTCATATCCTGGAATTAACACTAGGCGCATGTTCACGGCACCTCTGCGGGAAATCATTACCCGATTCTCTGAAATTTTCACTAATGAATGTATGGACCCAGAATCTGTCACTTCTTCATACTTTAAATAATGGGAGTCACCCTTTAAATAGTAATGTCCAAAAACTATCAACTCAAAGTCTTCATATACTCCATCTTGATTAATATGAGTCTTTAATGATATTTTTACTGGCAAACCAGTCCTTTCCATAACTCCACTTCCTTTAATTGCGATACATCTATAGTAAAGCCGTTTCCGGATTTTATCCTATTAAAACCGAATGGTAAAAGTTTATCTTTGTTGATTTTTAGGCAGTTGTTGATTGTAGTGTCAGGCGGTGACTCCTCGAAAAAAGCATTCGCTTTTTCCTTCGTGGAATGCGCAGCTATCGAAGCGTTCCTTGTCCTGCGGGAACAGCACGAGCCAGAAATAAGGAGACGCGGTGCATCGAAGCGGCTGAGGCCGTACCCGCGGAAAGCGTCCGCCTGTTCCTGTCCATTCGCTTAAGTCACCAATAAATTTGGAACGGAAATCAACACCAATCTTTAACATAGCTTTATTGTAAAAAAGCTGGACGACGAAAGCAATGAATTACCACTTTTAATACGTATGTATATTTTTAAAATTTTAACATCTTATTCGCAAATGAACAACTTTGTCTGTCTATTTTTTTATGGAAAAGAAAAAACAAGGGAAATGCTCCCTTGTTATGTTGGACAAACTAGTTTTTATTATATACTAATTCTAAGAAATCGGATGGATTTTTTTAAAAAAATTCGCCATTTCTTCTAGAACAAATTCATTTCACCCAACCTAATAATATTTCCCGAACAAATTTACTTGCGGCAATTTGTGTTTGTTCTGTCGGATCATATGCCGGAGCCACTTCTACTATATCCGCTCCGATTACTTGTAAATCGGAATTAGCAATTAATGTGATTGCTTCTAATAGCTCTTTCGAAGTAATACCACCCGCCTCTGCTGTTCCGGTTCCAGGGGCATGGGATGGATCTAACACGTCAATATCAATTGTAATATAAGCTTTCTTCCCTGCCAATGTTGGTAACACGGATTTCAGTGGTTCGGCAACATCAAATTTTGCCATATACATACCACTTGACTTTGCAAACTCAAACTCTTCACGCATACCAGAGCGAATTCCAAACGAAAATACATTACGTGCTCCAAGTAGATCACATGCTTTACGGATGGGGGTCGAATGGGATAACAATTCCCCTTCATAATTTTCCCTCAAATCAGCATGTGCATCAATATGGATGAGAATAAAATCCCGATAATGTTTGTGGAAGGCATTTAAAACGGGCCAAGTTACAAGGTGTTCGCCTCCAAGTCCGAGGGGAAATTTTCCGTCTTGAAGCAATTTCGTTACAAATTCCTCAATTAAGTCTAAGCTCCTTTGTGGATTGCCAAACGGAAGCGGGATATCACCGGCATCAAAATAATGAATTTCCTCTAAATGTTTATCTAAATACGGACTATATTCTTCCAATCCAAGGGAAACTTCGCGAATTCTCCCAGGGCCAAAACGGGAACCTGGGCGAAATGATACGGTCCAATCCATTGGCATGCCATAGATGACTGCTTTACTTTCTTCATAATTTGGATGACTGCGAATAAATACATTCCCAGAATATGCTTCATCAAAACGCATAATAACAACTCCCCTTTTTTTCCCACCGACATTTTTTCCGCTCTTTGCTCTCCGTAACTTACTCCCCACTCGTTAATTTTTCCAAAAATCGAGGTAAAACAAATGAAGCGAAATGGATGTCTGCAGTGTAATATTTTGTATCGATTTCTTTCATTTTATCTTTCTCCGCTTTTAACGGGTCATGTTTTTTCGAACCGATTGTAAAGGTCCATAGCCCGCTTGGATACGTCGGAATATTAGCGGTGTAAAGCCTTGTTATTGGAAAAATTTCTTTAACATCTTTATGGACAGAACGAATGAGATCTGCTTTGAACCACGGATTATCTGTTTGTGCAACAAATAAACCGTCTTCTTTTAGCGCTTTCGCAATGCCAGCGTAAAACCCTTTCGTAAATAACTGTACAGCAGGGCCTACTGGTTCGGTGGAGTCTACCATAATTACATCGTATTCGTCATTACTTTCTGCTATATGCATAAAACCATCACCAACCTGTACTTCCACACGAGGGTCATCTAGTTTGCTAGCGATTTGCGGTAAAAACTTCTTTGAGTACTCAATAACCTTTTCATCGATATCAACAAGTACCGCTTTTTTTACGGAAGGATGTTTTAATATTTCACGAATCACCCCACCGTCGCCACCACCAACAACTAATACTTTTTCTGGATTCGGATGGGTAAATAGTGGTACATGGGCAACCATTTCATGATAAACGAACTCGTCCTTAACCGTCGTCATAACCATTCCATCGAGTAAAAGCATATTTCCCCATTGTTCCGTATCAACCATTTCTAAATATTGGAAATCAGTTTGTTCCGTATGTAATGTTTGCTTAATCTTCATCGTAATTCCAAAGTGTTCCGTTTGCTTTTCTGTAAACCATAATCCTGACATTTTTTTGCCCCCTTATCATTCACTATAACTATTTTATTTTAACTTCTAATTCTTAGCTTAACCACTTTTTCTAATGTCATCACGCATGTTTAAAAACTTACCTAAATTTCCATACTATAGAAAAAGGGGTCTGTTTCTTTTCTCGTCCCCGATAGTTAAAAATTTTCCGAATTGTTGGGGACAGTCCCCCCAAAAAAAGGAAGGGATGCTAGTGGAGCTGAAGACGAACCCACATTTTTTGAGGACGTTGAGATTAGTTAAAGGTGCTACTTTTGTTGGAGCTTGTTTTGTTATTATTGCATTTTTTCTCATATTATCTGCTTATACTATTGCAAAGATTGCTGGTCCTCCACCGCTAACTGTTCCCCAGTCCACCATATACTTTGCTAGTGATGGGTCTATTATTGGTGAAACGCATAGCGGTCAAAAACGTTATTGGGTTCCTTTAGATGATATCGCCCCTGAACTTATGGATGCAACTATTACTGTAGAGGATCAACATTTTTATACCCATTTAGGCTTTGATTTAAAACGGATTGGCGGTGCCATTTTTGCCAATGTAAAAGCACTTGGGAAAGCACAAGGAGCAAGTACCATTTCCCAACAATATGCACGCAATCTATTTTTATCCCACGAAAAAACGTGGAAAAGAAAATTGAAAGAAGCACTCTACACGATTCGGTTAGAAGCGAACTATACGAAAGAAGAAATTTTAGAAGGGTATTTAAATACAATTTATTATGGCCATGGCGCATATGGAGTAGAAGCTGCTAGCCGATTTTATTTCAATAAAAGTGCAAAAGATTTATCCTTAAGTGAAGCGGCCTTGTTAGCTGGAATTCCAAAAGGTCCTAGTCGCTTTTCTCCGTTTGTTTCCCTCGAAAAAGCAAAACAGCGACAGGCGTTAATACTACAATTGATGGAAAAGAAAGACATCATTACGGAACAACAGAGGAAATCTGCTTTAACAGAGGAAATCAACTTATTTGGAAATGATCATGTGAAGAAAGTGGAATTTGCGCCATATTTCCAAGACGTAGTTCGTTTCCACTTAAAAAACGATCTTGGTATTGATGAAAAAACAATTAACTTAGGTGGTTTACGAATCTATACGACACTGGACCGTGAGAAACAAGAGGTTGCCGAGAAAACAATTCAATCGTTAATTTCCACCGAATCCGATATTCAAGTCGGACTAGTTGCCATAAATCCAAAAAACGGTTATGTAGAAGCACTTGTTGGTGGCAGAGATTATCAAAAGAGCAGTTTTAATCGAGCTATTCAAGCCATTCGACAACCGGGTTCCACTATGAAGCCGATATTATATTATGCTGCACTGGAGCATGGTTTTACACCAAGTACGACTTTGCGCAGCGAAGAAACGATTTTTACGTATGATGACGGGCGTAAAGAATACACTCCACAAAATTATAATCATCAATATCCTAATGACGAAATAACATTAGCCCAAGCTATCGCTGTATCTGACAATATTTATGCAGTGAAAACACATTTATTTTTAGGAATGGATACGTTAGTGGAATATGCGAAAAAATTCGGTATTCAATCCAAGCAAAAAAAAGTACCGTCACTAGCATTAGGTACATCTGGTGTTAGTGTTTTGGAAATGGCAAAAGCATATAGCTTGTTCGCTAACAATGGAGAAGCGGTAGACCCAGTTTTCATTGAGCGAATAGAAAATATTCATGGAGAAGTTATTTATGAGCATAAGAGCCGACAAGAACAAATTCTTGATCCGCGCCATGCCTTTGTAATGAGCCATATGTTAACAGGCGTCTTTGATGAAAGGTTCAATGGCTATGCAACGGTCACAGGAAATTCCATTGCAAAAAAAATGACGCGTGAATATGCAGGGAAATCTGGTACGACCGATACGGATAGTTGGATGATTGGCTATTCTCCTGAAATTGTCACTGCGGTTTGGACCGGTTATGATAAAGGGAAAAAGATTACGATGGTTACTGAAAAAAGTTATGCGAAAAATATTTGGATTGATTTTATGGAAACTTCCTTAAAGGACAAACCATTACAACCATTCCAACCTCCAAATGGGGTTGTCGGTGTGGAGGTTGATGCGAAAAACGGTCTGTTAGCAACGGAAACATGTCCAACAGCAAGGCTTACTTATTTTGTTGCTGGTACAGAACCAACCGACTATTGCTTAGACCATATTCCTCCAATAGAAAAACAAGAAAAGGAGAAGGAACAACAAGAAAAGAAACCGTGGTTTAAACGGTTATTTGATTGGTTAAATTAAATTTCGTTTAGTTTTACAATTTTACTTGATTTTTCACTGTCCTTACACTCGTTGTAGGGGCAGTTTTTTGTTTTTCATTTCTGAATGCGCGGTCTAAGTTGTCAAAATAATAAAACAGAAATAATCCCCCATCATTCAGACGGGAGATAGACTAAAATAAAGTAATCATATAGGCTAATTTCAATTATAAAACTATTTATGACGTCACATGTAAAAAAATCAATTATATCCTAAATCCTTTTTCAACTTCTCACTAGAGCGATTCCAAAAATCTAGATCATGGTTTTTCAAAAACTCCACTAACACTTTTTTAGATGAGTCATCCATATGATCTACCATAATATGACCCTTTAGTGATTTATCCATTTTATTTACGTGGTCTGGAAGAGATTTATAACCGCGGCGAATGGAACGGTCAACCGTTAATTCACAGGCGGTTACACCGTGATAATATGGTCCAGCTTCTTTTCGCTCAATCGTAATCCAAATAAGCCAATACGGTTTTCCATTCGGTACTTCTTCTCTATTTTTTAAAAATTTTATACCTCTTTCTACTTTACTACGGGCATGCATGGCACCCATATCGATAAAGGCTTCTTTTTCCTCCACATCAATGAAAACTGGTGTCATATTTTCTAAATTTAATACCCCTGTCCCATAACCTTTATGGCCGTCTGTCGGGTCATTTTTGATAATATTAAATGATATTGATTTTTTCTCCTTCTTTTCTTCCATTGCTATCCTCCTCGAACAACAATTTTTTCTATTTCAAAACAACTAACATTTTCCTTCTTACAGATAATAACTAGCAAACTGATTTTTTCCTTCCATATTTACAGCATATGTTTTCTTGCACGCAAACAAACCTTCTCTAAGCAAGAATTAATCTAGTTAAATAAAAAAGTCAATGCCTAACAATTTTAAAAAGAACGGGATTACTTGGTGGAAAATCGGACCAATTGTTATGTTGTATAGCGGATCGACTATGACCAAGACTAGAAAAAGAATCATCCCATATACTTCATATTGGCTCATTTTTGCTCGTACATTGTTCGGCACTAAGTCTTCAATAATCCGGTAACCATCAAGGGGCGGAATTGGCAATAAGTTAAAAACGAATAAAACGATATTCAAATAGGAAAACCATATACACAATTCATATAAAAAGAATCCTATTGCTGATGGCAAGCTGATTAACATTAATAAATGAAGCAACAATGCCCCTATCGCTGCTAGCAATAAATTACTTAGTGGCCCAGCTACTGAAACGAGGACACCAGCTAAGCGCGGTTTGGCAAAATTGTAACGATTTACCGGTACTGGCCGGGCCCAACCAAACCCAAATAATAGTAAAATCAACGTTCCAATCGGGTCTAAATGGACTGCTGGATTTAACGTAAGTCTTCCTTGCCGTGCCGCCGTATTATCACCAAATTTATATGCTACAAACGCATGGGCAAATTCATGTACGGAAAAGGCAATAACAAGTGAAATAATAATAAAAGGCAACGTCTGTAGCGGAAAGGCTAAAATTTGATTTAAAAAATTCATATATTCGCTCCTTCTCATTCCTCATTCTTTCTATATCTTAGTGAACAGTATACATGAAAAATGCAAGAAAATAAAAATAGTTGAATTGGATAAAGAAAAAACTAACCATTTTCGGTTAGTCGTTATGTGTGGAGTTGGATGTTTGCCATACTTTTCAGTGCGTCAATATAGCGAAAAGCCTCTTCAATCTCTTCTTCCGTATAATTTTGTTTACTTTTCACTGTATAAACTTTATCAAAAATTTCTTCCCGGGATAATTGGTCAAAGTAAAGAATAGTCGATACGAGTTCTAAAAAGCGGGCACTTTGATCATTCAGATTTTGTACTAAATCATCAAAGCTGTTTGTATTTAATGCATTTTCATACATTTGTAAAAATTCTTCCCCTGTATCAGTGATTGTATAACGATATTGAAAGTAGCCACCCTTTTTCTCTTTTACTTCTTCTAAAAAACCCATATTTACTAATTCTTCCATTTGTAAAGTTAACTCTTCTGAATAGGGTCCGTAAAAATGGAATTCAAATTTTTCTTGAAAAGGATAGGCAAGTTTTTTTGCTATAAAAATCATTTTTTGTAACTTTTTCCGTCCAACAACTTCATCGGCTAAACGAATCGTATTTAATATTTTTGCATGTTCCGAAAGCATCATCTTCACTTCATCTCCTACTGCATCCATTGTTCATTTTCAAAAAGGCCAAAACTACAATAACTTCACTCAAAGTTCAAGTATCCCCTTGTTATTCTATACCTAATAGTTTTCTAATTTGCTTTTTTATTGGCCCTTCCTTCGATTCATCATATAAAAGATCTTGAGGAAAGTATAATTTATGATCCGTTCTTCTTTTTCCACTAATCGCCTCGACAATTTCCGACTCAGTCGATAGTTCCCTTAATTCTCCGTTCGGCATTAGTAAATGAATCGGTAGCCTTTCTTCCTCTTCACCTGGTCGATAAAAATCGTATGGCAAATCAGAGGAGGAATCAAAAGCGAAGTAATAATCTGGATCAATGCCAGCAGCCTTGAATAAATCGGTCAATTCTTTATATTTCTTATATTCTACCGCTGGATCAAACTCTACATATTTGAATAAATTGCGATTTAAAAACCGGCTAGATAAGTCTTTTAATATTTCATCCTCTTCTTCTTGCCAGACTTGAAAATAATATAATACTACGGTTTCGTCTAAATTTAAATAGTCTTGTAACGTCGTTTGCTCGGAAAATAATGTATAAAAATGACGAGGTTCATGTTTAAATGAATAGCTGTGATTATATAAATATTTTGCTCGATGTAAAAGTTTTTTTAATACCGCTTCACCACTCCGGGTTACTGGATGAAAATACACTTGCCAGTACATTTGGTAACGACTCATTATGTAATCTTCTACTGCATGCATCCCACTTTTTTTAATAACGACTTGATCTTCCTGTGGGCGCATTACCCGTAATACCCGCTCCATATCAATATTGCCATAACTTACTCCAGTATAGTAAGCGTCTCTTAGTAAATAATCCATCCGATCTGCATCGATTTGACTGGAAATAAGACTGATGACTAGTTTTTTTTCCGATGTTTTGGCAATAACTTCTGCGACTTGTTTCGGAAAACTTGCATCAACCGTCTGCAATACTTTGTTCACTTCAGTGTCACCTAAAATAATCTTTTGAGTAAAACTTTCATGGTCTAACGAAAAAACTTTTTCAAAAGAGTGGGAAAATGGACCGTGGCCTAAATCATGTAAAAGTGCCGCACATAAGGCGAGTAATCGATCTTCTTCATTCCAACCTTGTCTGCCTTTAAAAACATTATCCACAATTCGTCTAACGATCTCATATACACCTAAGGAGTGATTAAAGCGACTATGTTCCGCACCGTGGAATGTCAAAAAGGTCGTACCTAATTGTTTGATGCGCCGTAATCGTTGAAACTCCTTTGTACCGATTAAGTCCCATATGACGCGATCTTGAACATGTACATATCGATGAACAGGGTCTTTAAATACCTTTTCTTCACTTAACTTTTGTTCAGACATAGCAATACCCTCTTCCAAAGTTTCATGAATCTATTATATCTGCTTTTCTAGCTTGTTTCATTAGAAAATACCATTTAATTTGTTAAAATTTCCACACCACTCCATTTCGTTAAAAAATTTATGAATAGAAAGTTTAAAAAAACACCCTTGTATGTAAGAGTGTTTTCTTCGTGGAATAAAGCAAAACAGATTAACCTTGTAATTTTTGTTTTACTTTCTCCATTAATTCTTCTTCTGTTAAGGCAGCAACTGGACGATTATTCACGAATGTAAATGTTTTTTTACGTCCTGGTCCACAATAAGATTGGCAACCGATCTGAATCGTTGCTTCTGGGTCAATTTCCTTTAATTTTGGTATTAATGTTTTCAAATTAACTGCTTGGCAGTCATCGCAAACACGAAATTCGTTTGCCATCTTTGACATTCCCTTCATGATATATAGTTTTTTCTCGTCACTTATTCGTTTATTAAAATCCCACTTAGCAAGCGAAATTATCAATTAAAAGTGAAATGGTTTTTTATACTAAAAGGTATTTTACTGCTAATAATTCGATATATCAAGCTTCTCATTTGTTAAAAGATTCACAAAATATGTATTTAGCTTTTTCCCATTTTACCTGCTATCCATCATCCATAATATACTTTTACAAGTAAAAATTTTAAAAAATCTATTATCCTTTTTAATATTCTTGTATAAAGATAAAAAAATTTGTCCATGATAATAGTAATCCTACTAAAAATAACATAATTGAAATTGGGAGTTGAGGAAATGAAAGTTCGTCAAGATGCATGGACAGAAGAAAATGATTTATTATTAGCGGAAACTGTTTTACGACATGTACGTGAAGGAAGTACACAATTAAACGCCTTTGAAGAGGTAGGTGATAAACTAAATCGGACAAGTGCTGCATGCGGTTTTCGCTGGAACGCAGTGGTGCGCCATAAATATGAAAAAGCGTTACAACTAGCAAAAAAACAACGGAAGCAAAGACAAAGATTATTAGGAAAAGACCATGGTGGTAAGAAAAAATTACTTTACCAGCCACCAATGCCAACAGATGTTGAATTATCTGATCTAACTGAACAAAGTCTATCTGAAGTAATCAGTGAACCTGTTACACAAACTACCATTCAAACGGAACCGGTAACTACTGTGACAAGTACTAATGATTTAACGATGGATCAAGTTATTCGTTTCTTACAAAGCTTAAATGTCTCAAGTTTGCAATCTAATATTTATAAGAGTGAGAATGCAAGATTAAAACAAGAAATTCGAGATTTGCGCAAACAGAATGAAGAATTAGAAAGCAAAATTGAAGAATTAGAACAAAACTCTCAAACAATGCAAGAAGATTATGAAACATTAATTCAAATAATGAATCGTGCACGCAAGCTTGTACTGTTTGATGAAGAGGAAAGACCAGCAACGACTTTTAAAATGGATCGCAACGGAAATTTAGAAAAAGTTGCAGAATAGTAGGGAGTTAAGGGAGAAAAAACTTTTTAAAAACGACAGCCAGATTTCCAAATCGGGTTTGGCAACAACGGATATAATAATAAAGAGCTACGCATATACTTTGCGTTAGCTCTTTTTATTAGCCATTTTGTTACAATGGTAGCCACTTTTCATTCCGTTCAACGACTCTCTCATAATAATGGTCATATTTGGGCACTTCAAAGTCGTAAAGTTGAGACGTAATTAGTGGTTTGTTACTTAATTTCTGCAAAACTTGTAAAAAGCGCATCATCGTATTGTCGACCGTCAAATTTATGTTTAACAACTCTGATAAAGATGCCATTACTTCTGGTTTTATTTTCGGATAGGCCGTTTTTGTTTCTTCCTCTTGTATGGATTGTTCATAAAACTCGCGAATAATCGCTGCCCTCTCACTGCCACTTCCAGTAACACATAAGTATATTTGAACAGCGACACCACGTTTAACCCGTCGTTGGGAAATTCCCGCAAACTTTTTCCCGTCAATACTTAAATCATAACTTCCTGGACAATAGGAACCGACAATCTCATATGCTTCAATTTTATCCGTTACATCGGCAAACATCATTTTGATTAATTGATACATCGCATCATACCCGCGGTTAATATCTATCGACTTTTCTGTTTCAGGGAAAATTAACGTTAAATTTAAAACGCCTGAATCTAGTAATACGGCAAGTCCTCCAGATGTTCTAACGATATATTGATATCCTTGCTCCGTTAAATATGTTAAACCTTTCTCCAGGTATGGTAACCTAACATCTTGAATACCTAACACAACGGTTTTTTCATGAACCCATGCACGCGCAACGGCGGCTGAATTTCCCGAGCCAACCGATTCACATAACGTATCATCGATTGCGAATGATTGAATGGCAGGGAATTGTGGACCTAAGCTGGATTGGTCCATTACACGCCACTCTGGTTGTCGTAAAAGAGTTAGTGCCTCGCTCATATGTATTCTCCTTATTAAAAATTCAATATTTCATACGTAAGCTACCTTTACAAAAATGAGTATGAAAAGAAATCCCGTCTATGTAGCTGACGGGATAGTATCTTTATTATATACATTGAGCTGCAGTAATTAAAGCCAATTTATACACATCTTCACTACTGCATCCACGAGATAAATCATTTACTGGAGCATTAAGACCTTGTAAAATCGGTCCGACCGCTTCAAAATTACCTAGCCGTTGGGCAATTTTATAACCAATATTTCCCGCTTCCAGGCTTGGGAACACAAATACCGTCGCGTCCCCTTTAATAACTGAGCCTGGTGCTTTCTTTTCCGCAACGGTTGGTACGAATGCAGCATCGAATTGGAATTCCCCGTCAATTACTAATTCAGGGTTTAATTGTTTTGCAAGTTGAACCGCTTCCGCTACTTTTTCCGTGTCTGGGGATTTTGCTGAACCTTTTGTAGAGAAACTAAGCATTGCGATTTTCGGATCAATATCAAACATTTTCGCTGTTTTCGCACTCTCATTGGCAATTTCCGCCAAATCCTGCGCATCTAATGACATATTAATTGCACAATCAGCAAACACATACTTTTTATCATCGCGAACCATGATAAATGCTCCGGATGTTTTCTTCACTCCTTGTTTCGTTTTAATAATTTGGAGTGCTGGACGTACCGTATCAGCAGTAGAATGGGCTGCCCCACTAACTAATCCGTCCGCTTTTTGTAAATAAACGAGCATTGTTCCAAAATAGTTCACGTCACGCAAAATTTGTTGTGCTTGCTCTTCCGTTGCTTTCCCTTTTCTTCTTTCAACAAATTTTTCCACTAATAAATCGTATTCACTATATGTATTTGGGTCAATTATGTCTACCCCATCTAAACTAACAGATAGCGAGCTAGCTTTCGCTTCAATTTCAGCATTATTTCCTAGTAAGATCGGCTTAACTAAATTATCTGCTGCAAGTCTAGAAGCTGCTTGTAAAATTCGCTCATCTAATCCTTCAGGAAAAACGATCCGCAATCCTTTTCCACTAATTTTTTCTTTTACGATTGAAAATAAATCCATAAATTGTGCCTCCTTGATAAAGTTTCCTTCTTTAGCATACTATTTGTGAAAAATTTTTCAAGCTAATGAATGATTGTCACCGTTTACAACAGGAAATTTATTTTCGATGAATACTCCAATTGATTAAAACAAAAACGATTTACTGTAAAGAGACAATATTATTTACAAAAAATGCTTTGATACAATAATTTTTTTTGATTGTTTTCCATTACTTTTGGATAATTGGTGGATCATTATTCAACTGTTGCACATATCTTCATTTACTATTCCCTATTTACACTAATTCATAATATTGGATCTAGGTCAATATCTTGGACACAAAAAAGTTAAATCACTTTAAATCTATATTTCCAAAATAATCAGTCAAAAAGTTTTGTTTTGGCATTCCCACTTGTTGCCCGCCACCGTTGACCTTGCTTTTGTCCGTGTTGGTGGATCGGAGCAGGTTCGCCAAAAAAACAGCCTAGGGGCTCTTCCTGCTGTAAGCATAACACGGACAAATCGATTCTAAGTATTCGCTGGTGGGGCCCCGCCCCCTTCCACCGCCTACTAAGAATCGGGCGCTGCACTCATTGGCAAGCAGCTCCGCTGTGGCTCAGTGAAATCTTTTTATTTGTTTACTAATCAAGCCGCTTTACGACGACAACAATCCTCTAATTGCTGAGGTGTCATATAGTTAATAGCTCCATGGATCCGTTTACGGTTATACCACGATTCAATAAATTGAAAAAGGGCTAACCTTGCTGTTTCAAAATCAGAATAAATAGTTGTATACACTTCCTCCTTCTTTAATATTGCGTGGAAAGACTCAATGCAGGCGTTGTCATACGGACAACCTTTACGACTAAAAGATTGATTTATTTTTGTCTGTTTTAATGCTTCTTCAAAAGCTTCACTGGTATATTGGCTGCCTAAATCAGTGTGTAAAACAAGGCCCTCTCCGGGCTGTTGAACATCGATTGCGTTTAATAACGCTTGGAGAACAAGTTCCACAGTCATTGTTTTTGAAAAAGAGTATCCTACTATTTTCTTTGTGTGCAGGTCAAGAACGGAAGCTAGGTAACACCAGCCATCCCGAAGGGTATTAATATTACGTTATATCTGCCACCCATTTTTCATTTATAGTGGTAGTTTCAAAATCTTGTTCCAAAAGATTTTCACGATCTTTAACGTGACCAACAGTTTGTGTTGGACGATACTTTTTCGTAATAATAGAGCGGATATCTGCTTCTTTCATAATCCGTTGTACCCGTTTCAAACTAACTGAAAAGTCCTCCTGATTCAGTAGAAAATGGATTTTAGGTGCGCCATAACGACCTTTACTCTCCGCATGAATGACTCTAATGCGCTCTAAAATCGCTTCATTTTCAATCTGGTATGAAGATGGAACTTTTTTAAACGATTGATAGTACGTACTTTTTGGGCTTCAAGAACTTTGCACATTTATTGAATTGGATTCTCTTTTTCTTGTTCAATGTGATCAATGATCTCCTGGTCTGTTACTTTTGCGCGAATATGGTCATAGCCTTTTTTAAAATTTCTACCTCCTGCTGAAGACGCAAGTTCTCTTTTTGTATTTCTGCAATTTGTGCAGGAGTTAAACCATCTTCTGACCCAGCAACTGGAGAGTGGGCTTTGATCCATTTATAAATTGTAACTTCTGATACACCATATTCGCGTTGGAGGTCACTCACAGACGTGCCAGCCTTGTGAAGTTCTACGATTGTTTGTTTAAATTCTTGATTATATCGCTTTTGTTTCATTTCGGACACTTCCTCTCTATTTATTATAATAGAGACTTAACTAAGCTGTTTCCACGCTTCTATACTAACACCATATCAACCATAAACTTTTTAATATCATTTTAAATCATTTTTATTAGAGTGCCATCATTTCGTCACAATCATTTATTAGGAAAAATAGTTATTGTCTATGATATAGTATGTGTGAAAAGGACAAAGGAGTGATATGACATGAATGAAGCAGTGCAAACATTAGATGGCTGGTATTCACTGCATGATTTTCGTTCTATCGATTGGACGAGCTGGAAGGCGATTTCTCAAGAAGAGCGGGATGCTGCAGTTGAAGAGTTTTTAGCTTTATTAAATAAATGGGCAGAGGTTGATGAAAATAAGCAAGGAAGTCACGCATTTTATTCTATAGTCGGACAAAAAGCTGATTTGATGATTATGTTATTAAGACCGACGATGGAAGAGCTAGACGATCTTGCGAATGAATTAAATAAAACAACATTAGCTGAATTTCTTATTCCTACATATTCCTACGTTTCAGTTGTTGAATTGAGTAATTATTTGGCAGGTGGGGATGGCGGGGATCCTTATGAAAATCCTTATGTCCGCTCAAGACTCTATCCATCACTTCCAAAATCAAAATACATTTGCTTTTATCCAATGGACAAACGTAGAGAGGGCAATGATAACTGGTACATGCTACCGATGGAAGAGCGCCGTGAACTAATGAGAAGTCATGGCAGAATTGGCCGTGAATATGCTGGGAAGGTAAAACAAATAATTACTGGTTCGGTCGGTTTTGATGACTTTGAATGGGGGGTTACTTTATTCTCTGATGATGTATTGCAGTTTAAAAAATTAGTTTATGAAATGCGTTTTGATGAAGTGAGTGCGCGATACGGGGAGTTCGGTTCTTTCTTCGTTGGCAATTTATTAGATGAAGAACGCTTTCGCACATATGTGGCTCTATAATATATAGGAAAAAACTGCGCCGATATTGGGGCAGTTTTTTTACCTTCCTCTTGTACCTCTCAAAAACTTATCATACCTACTTTTGCTAATCATATATATTAGTATAAATCATTTTAATTTGTATCCTCTAATAACTTTTTCTCGACAAAGGTTTTTAAAAAAATTGCAGATTTGAAGAACAAAAGACAACCATTCTACATATTTTATGGATTAGAGCCTATGTTTTTCGGAATGGGGGATTTTATGGCCGTTATTTCTTACAACGAGGAGGATGTAAAACTACTAGCACGATTAATAAGGGCTGAGGCTGAAGGTGATGGCGAGCTCGGGATGTTAATGGTAGGCAATGTTGGCGTTAATCGTGTAAGGGCAGATTGTTTAGATTTTCGGGATATTCGTAATATACGTCGAATGGTGTTCCAAAGTCCAGGCGGTTTTGAAGCAACCCAGAAAGGTTACTTTTATCAAGCAGCACGACAAAATGAGATTAACTTAGCAAGACGAGTTATTCGCGGCGAACGTTTTCACCCGGCATCTACTTCCCTTTGGTTTTTTATGCCATCAGGAAGTTGTCCATCCCAATGGTATAACCAATGGAATGCCGGAAGATATAAATCACATTGTTTTTATTCACCGACACAGGCGAATTGTCCGACGGTGTTTTAAAAGATTTTGTTATTTTAAAAATACTTATAAACGTTATGAGGGGGAAGTATGGTGACTAATAATCAATCAAATATGAACCAAACTTATCGGCAAATGTATCCAAATATGCAAGCTGGTATGGGGCAGTATCCTTTTCAACAAACAACAGGTGTAACTTATCCATTCCAACAACCTGCCCAGCAACAAGGATTTATTCCAATGTTTCCGCAAGTACCTTCTGGCGGAGTTGTCCAAACGCCAGGTGTCGGTGGAACAGGGCCACAAATTCCAGGGATGTTACCGTTAGAACAGTCTTATATTGAAAATATTTTCCGGTTAAATAAAGGAAAGTTAACAACGGTTTATATGTCTTTTGAAGGCAGCAATGAGTGGAATTCAAAAGTATTTAAAGGAATTGTGGAAGCAGCGGGCAGAGATCATTTAATCCTAAGTGACCCGCAAACTGGTTACCGTTATTTATTACCAATGGTATTTTTTAACTACGCTGTGTTTGAAGAAGAATTAGAGTATGATTATCCATTTGGTGGCATGACTCAACAACAAATGACTACTTATTCTCCAAGGTAAGAGAAAAGGCTAATCAAAGTAGCTGACAACTTTGATTAGCCTTTATTTTATCTTTACTTAAAATAACTTCACAGCTGCAATCATTAATAATGCCCATGCTATTAAAAATGACACGCCACCTATTGGAGTAATCGCACCGAATACGCGAATCCCTGTTAAACTTAGCACAAACAAGCTGCCCGTAAATAAAATAATGCCGATCAACATAAACCAACCTGACCACGTTAGCAAAGCATTACCTGGAAATTTTGCCATTAATAATCCTATGACTAAGAGCCCTACTGCATGCAACATTTCATAAGTTACACCTGTTTGCCAAGTATCCAAATATTTTGCTTCAATCCGTCCTTCCAACATATGGGCTCCGAAAGCACCAAATGCCACTGATAAAAACCCGTTTAACGCCCCTAAAAATAAAAAGATATTCATCCGTATTCTCCTCACAATTAGTAGTTGACTTGATTTTAACTTCTTCACCAAAAAATATTTTAAAGATTTTCAAGAAATGGAAAAACCTTTTTAGTTAAAGTTAATGAATCAAATAACTAAAATAGTAAATCACATTTATTTAAGTTATTGTTGTCTTTAACAATAAACTACTTTTTATGTAACAAATTTTACTGGAAAACGATAAGGCGCTACTTTCTTTAGCAAACTTTAAAAATCAAATAACGACTCCCCATTGGCACCATCATCGGTATCAAGTTTTTTCCCAACATTTATAGTTTGAGGTTCAACTTTAGTCTGGTCATTGTATTTTGGTTGCACACGGTTAGAAACCCCATACACCACTTCTTGACTTTGCTCATGTGTATCTAAAATAACTTCACAAAGAGTTTTTATAGCTTGCACCTGTTCACGAACTCGATTTCCACTATCTACTGTTAGTGCTTCATTTAACTTTTCAGCCATTTTATTTAATATTATTTGATGGTTAATTTGCATTTTTTCACCTCTGTCATACGATGCTATTTATTTTCATTATGGACTCACCAATACTAGTTTATCAATATTTCTTACCGATTGCGAGGCAGGCGATTGTTTCCCTAAACAGGACAGACACTCGCATATTAAGTCCAAAATTGTTAAACTGTAATAAAATATTGATTAGGGGGATTTGTTCATGACTAATTTTCCGAACTGGATAGAAGCAAAAAACCATTCATTATGGCTCACAGAAGATGACCGTGATAATTTAAAAATAAGCTATCGCGTGAAAGAGGTTATTTACTCAGAACAATCACCGATTCAACACGTTATGATCGTCGATACTGTCGATTTTGGAAGAACACTCGTATTAGATGGGGTTGTTCAAACAACAGCTCTTGACGGTCATATTTATAATGAAATGATTGTACATGTGCCGATAAATTTACATCCAAATCCGAAAAAAGTACTCATTATTGGCGGTGGCGATTGTGGTGCGGCTAGAGAGGCTGCAAAATATAAAGACATTGAGCGTATTGATATGGTGGAAATTGATGAACTAGTTGTTAAAGCATGTAAAGATCATTTACAAGAAGTTTCTGGAAATTTATCTGACGTGCGAGTTCAGTTTATTTTTACTGATGGCATACAATTTGTTAAAGAAAAAACAGCAGAATACGATATTATTATCGTTGATTCATCTGACCCAGTTGGGCCTGCAGAACAACTCTTTGAATACGATTTTTATGCTAATATTAAAAAGGCTTTAAAACTAGATGGGATAATGGTTTGTCAAAGCCAGTCACCAATTTTCCATCAAGATATATTAAAACAAACATCTGAACATATACATAATCTGTTTGTTCATGCAAACACGTACATGGCTGTAGTACCGACTTATCCTGGGGGATTTTGGAGTTTTACAATTGGATCTAAGCATCATCCAATAAAAAGCGGTCATTTAAGAGAAAAAGTAACGACGAAATATTTTAACGAAGGTATCTTTCAAGGATGTTTCCAATTACCTCAATTTATGAAAGATCTTTTAGAGTAGCGTTGTTTTGTATGAGGCGTGTAACTAGATTTCATAGGCATAGAAACGCTCCATTAGTAGCGGAAATTGTGTGATATGGGGCATTAACATAAAAATAGGTGTGGAACCGGTGTGTGTTCGAGCGTTTTTACAAAAATAGCATCCAAACCGTTGGAGGAACACAAAAAAGGACAGTTTGCCCATTTTTATTTGGCGAACTGTCCTTTACAACGTGAATCAGTAACCGATTCTTAGCAGGAACACCGACTTCAATTACTTACAAAGCAAATAAACGAACAATTTCCTACGCGGGTCACGATGGATGGAACTAGAGAAAATCCTTATTGAACGAGTGAACGAACAATTTCGTACTCTTCCGGATAGTTAGTGTTAGAAAACACCCGATTTAACCAAATTGCTTTGAAAGGAAAGTCTTCTTCCAATAATATTTTTCCGTTAATCTTCGTTATAAACAATTGCATACTTAGCTCCTGATTGCTTATCGATTGCTCAATGGACGGAAAAATTCTCCTATGGTAAAGAGCAAATAACGGCTGTAGTCGATTATCTATTTTCGGTATTAATGCGTTCTCATCTTTATAAGAGTGGGCAAGAAATGTAATAACATCTCGGTCAACGAAGGGCATATCAACGGCAATGACTAAATTAACTTCTGTATCAGAATGCATTAACCCAGCGTGGATTCCTGCAAGTGGGCCGAATCCGTGATACATATCATATACTATTTGCTTAGATACAAACGAATAGTCTGTATCTTCCCTGCCGACAACAATAACTTTATTTACGATTCTTTCTAGTAAGACAATTAGCCTTTCTATCGCTGTTATCCCATTATACTGCAACAGTGCTTTGTTTCGACCCATTCTCCGAGAAGCACCACCTGCTAAAACAATCGCATTCATTTTTTTTGCATTCATCTTATCCACCTAGCATTTGAATTTACTTTATTGCAGGAACAGGATTACTAATTTAAGGATCTACGTTCATATTTTTTGCGTAAAAAATTTCATCCATTTCCCTTCTTAGCTTTCTAGTAATTTCCGCTTTTTCTTCTTCACTTAATTGACTTTTATTTAAATTAAATAAATAATCATCGAGGTCAAAATTCTTTAGTTTACATTTCGTATGGAAAATATTATCTTGATAAACGTTCACATCAATCATATCGTACAGCTCTTTAATATCATCTGGTATATAGTTTTGAATGGAGCTAATATCATGGTCAATAAAAAGTTTATGACCGTTCACATCTCTCGTAAATCCACGGACACGATAATCAATACTCATAATATCAGTGTCAAATGAATTAATTAAATAGTTTAATGCTTTGAGTGGTGAAATCTCGCCGCAAGTTACTACATCAATATCCGCTCGAAATGTGCTAATTCCTTCATACGGATGATATTCTGGATATGTATGTACAGTTATATGACTTTTATCTAATTGAATAACGACAGAGTCAGGTAACGGTCCCGGTGATTCTTCAAAATGTTCCGTGGGAACTTCCACAACTGGTCCTTCCGACACTAATACGGTAACACTTGCCCCTTGAGGTACATAGTCTTGTTTCGCTACGTTCAACACATGAGCACCTATTATGTCAGAGACATTTTTTAAAATGTTTGTTAATCTGTCCGCATTGTATTGTTCGTCAATATATTCAATATAAGCTTCCCTATCTTCCTTCGTTTTCGTAAAGCAAATATCATACATATTAAAACTGAGTGACTTCGTTAGATTATTAAAGCCATGAAGTTGAATTCTCTGCTCAGGTGTAATCGACATACCCATCCTCCTAAAAGCATTTTTGATTAGTATAACCATTCCATTGAAAAATAATAGGGAAAAAGCTTCTAAGTCGCAACTATCATTTTCCTCTCACTATACCGAGTTTTCTTTTATTGTACTTTGAAAATTTGTTGTTATAATAAAATAAGAATTAATTAATTCATAGTGTTCAACTAGACTTTTCCTAATTTAAGGGGGATTTTTCAATGAGTTTAAAAAAGACTTTAACACTTGCAGGCTCTGATACGAGTGGTGGCGCTGGTATTCAAGCCGATTTAAAAACATTTCAAGAACACGGTGTGTATGGAATGACTGCCTTAACATCGATTGTTGCAATGGATCCAAATAACGGGTGGAAACATAATGTAACACCGATTGCCACGGAGACAGTTGATGCACAGTTAGAATGCGCTTTTTCTGTCGGCTTAGATGCAATGAAAACAGGGATGCTCGGTTCCGTAGAAATCGTCGAGCTTGGCGCAAAATATATGGATCAATATAAGATAAAAAATATCGTGATTGACCCTGTAATGGTATGTAAAGGGGAAGATGAGGTATTACTGCCTGAAACAGTCGATGCTGCTCGAGAATTACTACTACCGCGTGCATTAGTAACTACTCCAAACTTATTTGAGGCTTGGCAGTTATCAAAATTAGGTCCGATTAAAACGATTGAGGATATGAAAAAAGCAGCAGAAAAAATTTACGACCTTGGTGCAAAAAACGTCGTAATTAAAGGCGGAAAACAATTACCACATGATACTGCTGTGGATCTATTTTTCGATGGGGACGAGTTCGTTCTACTAGAAACAGAAAAAATTGATACAACGTACAATCATGGTGCTGGATGTACATTTGCTGCTGCGATTACAGCAAATCTCGCCAACGGTTTGCCTGTATTAGAAGCAGTAGTGAAAGCAAAGGAATTTGTCTCCGCTGCAATCCAACACGGTTGGAAACTGAATCAATTTGTCGGCCCTGTTATGCATGGAGCTTATAATCAATTCACAGAAAAAACACCAGTCGTAAAACAAATGAAAATGTAAAAATAACATATGAACAAACAGGAACCTTTTCCCAAGTTTAATGGTGAGAAGGTTTTTCTATATTCATGCAAATATTTATAGAAAATATCTGGCTTGAATCGATGGAGGAATTTTTTTAAAAGTAAGCAATCATTTAGCTAAATCGCTCCGCATTTTATATACTTATAAATAAATAGAAAAAGGTTAATGTCGAACTTCTTTCACTTAGCTTGCTATTGGGACGTCGTATTTTGCTAAAAAATGTAAACAGTTAACTTCTTAGGAGGATTTTTTATGCAACTTATTGATTCAAAAAAAGTACAAGAAATTATCGATTCGTTCGCCAATCAAAATGTCTATATTCATTTAGAGACGACAAATGGGGCGTACGCTACCCATAAAGATGCCAGCTTTTTTAATGCGAGTGCATTTATTCGGAATGCAATGATTCAATTTGAACGGGGGAAAATTGCTGGGGACGGTCCTTATCGTATTGGTTTAAAATTACCATCAGGGTGGGTTTATGGGGAAGGGTTGACCCATTTTGAGCTTGATGAACAAAACCGACTAATAATGGCTGGGCTTGATCATTCTGGTAAATTAGCTATTGCCTTTGAACTTAGTAAAACCCCATTTTGATGTACAAGAAGGGAAGGTAGTATAAAGATGATAGAAAACGAAAGACATGTACTCGTCGTTTTGCCTCATCCGGATGATGAAGCGTTTGGAATTTCCGGGACTTTGGCAACTTATATTCAAAATGAGGTGCCCGTTACTTATGCATGTTTAACACTTGGGGAAATGGGGAGAAATTTAGGGAATCCTCCGTTTGCTAATCGAGAAACATTACCGCAAATACGAAAAAAAGAGTTGCAAGCATCCGCCGAGGCGATTGGGATTAAAGATTTACGGATGCTTGGCTATCATGACAAAACGGTAGAGTTTGAAGATGAAGGAAAACTTGCCGATGAAATTTTTCAACTGATTACTGAATTTAACACTTCTTTAGTAATTAGTTTTTATCCTGGATATGCCGTTCATCCTGACCATGATGCAACAGGAAGAGCCGTCGTTCGTGCGGTTAGAAGATTTTCGAAAGAACAGCGGCCAAAATTGTATTGTATTGCTTTTTCCAATAATTGTGAGGAACAACTCGGTAAACCAGATATTATTCATGATGTTTTAACAGCTGCGGAACAAAAGCTCGGTGCAATTAGAGCCCATCAAACCCAAACAGCTCTTTTTTATGACGATATGGCAAAACGGTTAGAAGCAAAAGATCCGAACGCATTAAAATGGCTGCAGTATGAAAGGTTTTGGACTTATCGTTGGAATGATTAGTGGTTACACAAGGAAGATGGTTTACAGATAAAAAAACGCTAGGGGCTAGAATTTTTTTACCAGCTCTTAGCGTTTTTCTTTGTTAACTTTTTTACTTAACCATTTCCGATAAGATATATTGGTATAGTAATTTTTCCGTGTTTTCGATAGAAGAAATATGCGTGCGCTCAAAAGCATGAGATGAATCAATGCCTGGTCCAATTAAGCCATGGACGATATCGTATCCACTTCCAATGGCTGCAGATGCATCGGAACCGTAATATGGGTATATATCTAATTTGTAGCCAATATGATGTTTTTCTGCTAATGCAACTAGATGCTTGCGTAACTTATAGTGGTACGGCCCACTAGCATCTTTTACACAAATAGAAACAGTATGTTCGTCTGTTTGCTGTCCGTCTCCCATCGCTCCCATATCAACTGCTAAATATTCAACCGTTTCTGGCGTTATATTCGAGTTCCCACCATAGCCTATTTCCTCATTATTAGATATTAAAAAGTGAGTAGTATATGGTAAAGTTAGCTCACTCTGAACGATATGTTCCATTAATTTCATTAGGATTCCAACACTCGCCTTATCGTCTAAGTGTCGTGACTTTATGTATCCATTACTCAATATTTGTACCCGTGGATCAAAGGAGACAAAGTCCCCTACTTCAATACCTAAAGCCCGTACTTCCGCTTTGTTTGTTACTCGTTCATCAATTCTTACTTCCATATTTTGCTGATTTCTTTCTGCTGTTTTTGCATCTTTATACACATGGACTGATTGTTGATGCATTAATATTGTTCCTGAATAAATTTTTCCTGTTGAAGTTTCAATTTGACAATATTCTCCTTCAATCGAATTCCAAGCAAAACCACCGATTAAATCGAGGCATAGTCTTCCATTATCTTTTATTTCCTTTACCATTGCCCCTAACGTGTCGACATGTGCTGTTACCATTCGGTGTTTGGTGTCATCTATTCCTTTTATCGTGGCAATTAGCCCGCCTTTTCGATTTCTGTATGTATCTATACCTAGACTTCTAAAAAAATCCTCGACAAAAGTAATGACCCGCTCCGTATTACCAGTAGGACTTGGAATGGATACGAGTTGTTTAATTATTTCCAACGTTTTTTGACTATTTGGATATGTTGTCATTGTATAAAATCCCCCTAAGATGAATAAAATTCAAATAATAAATATATTTTAAATGAATATTAGTAAAAAAGAAATACACAACTTAAGCCCGGATTGTATTGCTAGAGATTTTTATGCATATTATTGTATATCCGTTCATTCAAAATTCCCTTGCTTATTAAAAAATCGTCACGCCGCCTTACACTACAATCAACAAATGACTAGAAATCAACAATAAGCAATAATATAGCCTTAAAGTAAAAAACGGTAGACAAATTAATAAAAAACCATTAATATGTATATTAATTCAAGAATACAAGATTAATAGGTTAAGAAAGGGGTACAAAATGGAAAAGACAAACACATCGGTTAGAACGGAAGCAACAAAAACAAGCAGTATAATTAAATTTATTATTCCTTCATTGATAGGTATTATTTTATTTATGTTACCAATTAAATTGGATGGAGAAATTACGATTCCCATTGCTATATTGGCAAAATGGGTACAAACAGAATTTCTTTCGATAATCCCAGTAGCTATGTTAGTGATTATTACTATTGCTTTTTTAGGAACAGTGATTACAAAAATTTGGGCACCTAACTTTATTACTTCGTCACCGTTTTGGAATAATTTATTCAACTTATCACCAGCTTGGTTCAGCATTAGAATTTTAGCTGTTATTTTTGCCTATATGACTTTTTTCCAATGGGGACCGGAAGCGATTTGGTCTGAAAATACTGGGGGACTTTTGTTAGGAGAAGATCAGCTATTATCTGTTCTTTTTGCGGTATTTTTATTTGCTGGGCTATTGTTACCTTTACTATTAAACTTTGGTTTATTAGAATTTTTTGGAGCTTTACTTATTAAAATTATGCGACCACTTTTTAAATTACCTGGAAGGTCTGCTATAGACGCTACTGCCTCCTGGCTTGGTGATGGGACAATTGGCGTGCTTTTAACTAGTAAACAATACGAAGGCGGATATTACACGAAAAAAGAAGCTGCGATTATTGGTACAACATTTTCTATTGTCTCCATTACCTTTAGTTTAGTCGTAATTTCTACCGTGGATCTAGCCCATATGTTTGTGCCTTTTTATTTAACTGTTACTTTTGCTGGGTTTATTGCTGCGATTATTATGCCTAGAATTCCACCACTTTCGAGAAAACCAGAGACATATGTTAACGGTAAAGAGACTGCCAATGCTAATGAAGAAATCCCTAAAGGCTATACTCCGTTAAAATGGGGGTATTCTGAAGCTTTGAAACAAGCTGATCGCAATAAAAGTTTTAAAGGATTTTTTGTTGAAGGCGGAAAAAATATTTTAGATATGTGGATTGGTGTTGCACCAGTTGTTATGGCCATTGGTACAGTGACATTAATGTTGGCGGAATTCACTCCGATATTTAAGTGGATTGGTTTGCCTTTTATCCCGTTATTAGAGTTAATGCAAGTACCTGAAGCAGCTGCCGCATCAGAAACAATGTTAATTGGTTTTGCCGATATGTTTTTGCCTTCTTTAATTGGTAGCGGTATTGAGAGTGAAATGACGAGATTTATTATTGCAGCACTTTCCGTATCACAATTAATTTATATGTCAGAAGTTGGTGGATTGCTTTTAGGTTCAAAGATTCCGATTAAATTCCTTGATTTAGTTATTATTTTTATCGAACGAACGTTAATCACACTACCAATCATCGTATTAGTTGCTCATTTCTTGTTTTAGACTGACAACCGTTAGGGGGTAATTCTAAGTACTTACAGCTTAAAATTACCCCCCAATATGTTAGTTTAAATCATATTTTTTCAATAAAGACTCTAATTTAAGTGCATAGCCTATATTTCCTTTTACCTTTAATTTCCCCATCATATATGCGGCAGTACTATTTAATTTACCGGTTAGCAATTTCTTAAAGTCGTTGACACTCATCGTTAATGTAACATCTGCCACCGCTTCATTTTCTAATAACTGTGCTTGTTGATCCTTCAGTGATAATAAAAAACTTCCTGACTCCTCACCAGTTAAATTAATTTGATAAATCGTTTTAAAGTCTGCTAGTCGCTCTGGCTGTTCATTTAATGTTGATAAAATTTTTTCCCAAAGTTCTAATAATGGCAAAGCAGTAATAGAGTTTGACACGGAAATTTCCCCCTTTATTATATGAGTGACTATTCATTCATTTTTTTAATTATAACGAACGAATCTATGTCATACAACAAAAAAAACCTGAACAACAACGATGTGTGTCAGACTTTATAAAAAATGTACCAATAAACGCCAAGTAAATAGTTTTACGACGTAATGATTGCAATGATAATCGGGATTAGAGTGATTGCTAGGAGGATAATCCATCCTAACGGTCTAGCAAAATTCATTGTCCAGCCACTACCGAAGCGTTTTTCTAAAAATAGTGCTGGGTCTTCCCGGTTAAAATAGAAAACCCCTAATTTCCAGTAACGATCATCATCTCGATTAATCATCTCATCATTATTTCCTTTTACTACTTTTACCCTACTACCGCCTTGGCCGGTCGTAATCGATAAGATGATTGCCCCGAACACAATAATACCAATAATTACCATGGTTATAATAAAGTAAATAGTTGGATCGACAGAAACAAAAAAAGAAATTTGTGGAACTATAAATATTGACACTAGTAAAGTTGCCCCAATTATTGTAAAAAGAGACCATCTTCTACGAAAGATAATGTTTTGCTCCATAGAAACTTTCGGATTAGCAGGATCTATTTGCTGTTTACTACGGGCAATGATGATATTAATAAAAATGAATAAACCAATCATAAACAATTGTAACAAAGGGAAATTAATGACCGCTCCAACTGATTTTTCCGCCCAACGTGTAACCTCTCCACTAAAATCATATTGCATCGGAATTTGATTAGGAATTTTATCGTAATTCATAAAGCTATAGGCGGATGAAATAAGCGCCATAAATAACGGAATAAGAAACCACCTGTTGGAATATGTTAGCTTTTTTTGGTAAAAACTTGTATCGATGACTACTGTTTCTTTTTTCGTCTGATGCCAGTTTTGTTCTGCCTTCAACTGCTTCATTTTTTTATGAAATTGGTAATAGACTAGAAACCCGATAAACATATAAACAAAAATGGCTACAGAAAAAATAATTGCCCAAATTTCTTTACTAATAATATCGGAAAGAACGATTGCCATTATAAAAAAAATGCTACCGATAATCGATGTTTGTATCGCGTAAGCTTTTCTATAGCTTGCAATGGTCGGATTAGAATAAAGCTCGGATGGAATAGATACTCCGAAGCTTTCTGTTTTCCTCGTAATATACGGTGTGATCGCAGTAATTATTAAAATTGGCAAAAAAATAAGAGCTATAAATAAAACATGCATCCTAATCAACCTCCCGAGTAATTTGTGAAAAAATCTCTGCGCATACTACTTGAAAATCCTTTGCACTCATCCCTCGTGCAATTGCTTCACCTATAATTGGTCTTAGTGCATCTTTTAAGCTTTGGCGATATTCATTAGTAACTTCAGGCATTCCATCTGGGTTAACAACTACCCCCTTTTGCCGGTGAATTAATATAAATCCATCTTGTTTCAAAAGTTGGTACGCTTTATTTATCGTATGCATATTAACACCTAAATCTGCTGCCATCATTCGAACGGAAGGCAGCGGTTCTCCAGCAACAAGTTCCTTCGAAGCTATGCCTTCAATAATCTTATTTCTCAGCTGTAAATAAATAGGAACATCTGATTGTAGATCTAAATTTATGATCACCTATGACACCTTCTCCGATTAAATGTTTTGTTTGTTATACTAATTATATAACAGTTGCCTTTCGTTTACAACTATTTTTTCTCGGTAAATTTATGAATAATTTAACTGGAACTAGTTCTTTTTAAGGTGTGAAAGCTTTGTCACATGTTATCGCTATAAATTGCAAAATTGAGGAATAAAACGGGTTTAATGGGGTCAAAAACGCAAAAACATCCGTATTAACTAGTGCGGGCAGGCAAATAATCGTCTATTTGACGACAAACGGAATACTTCGGTTACCCTACTCGATTTTGTGATGAACATTACCTTCCAACTTTGTTTTTGTGAATGAATTAATAAAAACGCAGAGCAACATAATAGTTATACTCTGCGTTTTTGTTCGTGGATTATTTTAAATATTGAACTGTAAAGGAGATTGATTCTCATGATTATTATAAACTTACTTTTATCACTTCATTTTTCTTAGCTGATTCAAAAATAGTTTCCATTAATTTCAAAATGCGTAACACTTCTTCATTTTGAACAATTGGTGCGGACTTTCCTTCCACAACCGATAAAAAATTGTCATAGAAGCTTTCCATATGATCCACTTCTTTCGGTAAATCATACGAAGTTGTTGCCTCTTCAGAAGGAGGTGCCATCGTTTTTGTTAATCCTTGTCCAGCTTTAATTGGCTTTGGTGCCGCATACTCTTTATCGAAGTTTTGCTTCACCAGTTTTCCGTTAATATTCCAATCATTAATGACTGCAGTTCCTTCTATTCCTTTCGCATACCATCTAGGTAATTGGATAAAGTTTGTTGTACCAACTTCAACTAGAGCGGTTACACCATTTTCAAACGTCAAAATCGTTTGAAATCCGTCATCAACTTCATCTCCTAAAATATAGCTTAAGTTCGCATATACACTCGTAATTTTACTTTTTACCATAAATGCGATTTGGTCGAGGAGATGAACTCCCCAATCTAGCACCATGCCACCACCATATTGTTTTAAATGGCGCCAATCACCAGGTATTCCATTCGCTCCATGGACACGTGACTCTATATGGAACACGTCTCCGATTAAGTTGGCATCATAAATTTTCTTCATTGTTAAGAAGTCTTCATCCCAACGTCTATTTTGATGAACCATAAAGTGGCGATTCGTTTCATTGGCTACTGCAAGTATTTCCTCAAAGTCGTTACTAAAAATTGTTACTGGTTTTTCACAAACGACATGTTTTTTTGCTCTTAATGCTTGAATGGCAATTTCTTTATGGACATCATTCGGTGTCGCAATTAAAACGATATCAATTGTTTCATCTGATAAAAGCGCTGACAGGCTTTCATATGCTTTATAGCCCTCTCCTTCTGCTGCCTTTTGCCGTTCTTCAAGAATGTCAAAAGTACCTGTAACTTGTATTCGGTTATGATCCTTTAAAATATGGTGAGCATGGTAACCGCCCATTCCGCCATAGCCGATAATCGCTAAGTTATATTTTTTAGTCATATGCGTATCCTCCAGAAGCGTAAAAAATTCATCTTAGTTAAGTTAAGTGAAATTTCTAATAGTAGGGTAATTCCTACAAAATGTTATCTACTAGTTCGGTTATCAACTATTTATCACCTATTTTACTCATTACTTATTGGGAGGCTAGATAAACAATTGCAGGAAGCAACCGGTTATGACCAATTGCTTCCTTGTTTATACAACTTATTATGCCCACCACATGTCAGCAGGTTGTTCCCGGATAAGTACGGATTTCAAGTTCGTCACCGCACGTGTAAATCCTTCTTCAATTGACATTAGCGGATCCTCATGTTCGATGCTAACGACATAATCGTAGCCATATGTGCGAAGTGCACTAATCATATCAGACCATTCTTGAACACTATGTCCACAGCCAACACTGCGGAAAGTCCATGCCCGTGTTTGGACATTACCATATGGTTGCATATCCAGTAGGCCGTACATATTTACATTATCTTGGTCAATGTATGTGTCTTTAGCATGGAAATGATGGATAGCTCCAGCTTTTCCTAAAATTTTAATTGCTGCAACTGGGTCAATTCCTTGCCACCACATATGGGATGGGTCTAAGTTTGCTCCTATCGCAGGGCTTGTTGCTTCTCGTAGTTTTAACATCGTGTATGGTGTATGAACTAAAAAGCCACCATGAAGTTCTAAACCAATTTTCACATTGTTTTGCTCTGCTAGTTCACCAATTTCCTTCCAATATGGGATTAATTTTTCCTCCCATTGCCATGTTAAAATATCGGCATATTCTGTTGGCCAAGCAACTGTCGGCCAATTCGGATATTTTGCTTCTTCATGATCTCCCGGAGTGCCAGAAAAGGTATTAACGACTGGAACTCCTAATAATGAAGCTAGTTGAATGGTTTTTCGTAAGTTCGAATCGGACTCTTCTGCAAATGCTTTGTCTGGTGATAACGGATTTCCGTGACAACTAAAAGCGCTAATTGTTAAGCCACGGGAAGTTACTGCTTCTAAATAAGCTTCGCGTTTCTTCTCATCTGCTAACAGTTCGTCTAATGGGCAATGGGCATTTCCTGGATAGCCGCCTGTCCCAATTTCAACCGCATCGAGTCCTGCTGCTTTTACGTAATCTAACATTTCTTCAAATGATTTATCGGAAAATAGTACGGTAAATACTCCTAATTTCATATAGATTACCTCCTCACCTTATTGTAAACGAACGACTGCCTTTTTCTCTTGAGATTCGAGAGCAGCTAAAATGATTTCTAATGATTTCTTCCCTTCTTCACCAGTAATCAATGGTTCTTTATTTTCTAATATACTTTCTACGAAGTGATCAATAACATGTGTTGTTGTTTGACCACCTTCTTCATTCGTTTGAATTTTTCCTAACTCATGATTTTTCACTTCACCGTTTGTATACTGTTCGATTAATGCATATTTCGGATCGGCTTCTAATTTTAATATCCCTTTTTCACCGTAAATGATCGTGGAGTTATCATCACCAGTTACGTAAGCCCAGCTTGCTGAAAGTTGTCCGATAACTCCTTGGTTCGATCGCAAAATCACTACTGCATTATCATCGACATCGGTATTTTCTTTCGCATTTGTTTCTACAAAAGCTGCCACTTCTGTGAACTCCCCTAACAAGTAGCGAATTAAGTCTGCTTTATGGACACCTAAATCACCAAGGGCACCGATAAATGCTTTCTCTTTTTCGAAAAACCAGCTATCTCTTCCATCCACACTCCAACCTTCAGGGCCAGGATGTCCGAAAGTAGTTTTAAAACTATATATTTTACCAAGTTTTCCGCTATCGATAATTTCTTTTGCTAATTTATGGGATTCAACAAAACGTTGATTATGAGCAATCATTAGTTTTTTGTCATTTGCTTTTGCAGCATCAATCATTGCTTGCGCTTCTTCTCTTGATGTTGCCATCGGCTTTTCACAAAGAACGTGTTTTCCAGCGTTTAGCGCTGCGATTGAAACAGGAGCATGTAAATAGTTTGGTAAACATACACTAACGGCATCAATTTCTTCTAACTTTAATAATTCTTCATACTCAGTAAATGCTTTTGCATTATATTTTTCTGCCATTTGTTCGGCACGTTCTGGAACAATATCACAAACTGCAACAATTTCCACGTTTGCATTCATTTCATATTCTGGTAAATGGCGATGTTTTGCAATACTCCCACAACCAATTACGCCTACTTTTAACTTTTCCATATCATTAACCTCCAGTTTATATAAAAAATGGTCAATTTATTTAGCTACTCATTATAAAAGTCTTTGTGCAATTTTCTAATGGCATTAGTGTATTCGCATTAAACTAAATAAGGTAATTTTTCTTTTAAGTAGTTAATGCTGATTGTGACACTTTCTAATGGATCTCCTTTGCATTGGTCTTGTTCAACTATCCACCATTCCACTTGGTTTTGTTCGCCAATTTGCAGAACAGCATCAATATTAACCCCACCAGTTCCAAGTTCAGCAAAAATTTTCTCATCATCTAGTGTCATGTCCTTTAAATGGACGAGCGGTGTGCGACCTGAATAGCGGTGCAACCAGTCAAGCGGATTTTCTCCCGCCTTTGTTAACCAATAAATATCCAGTTCCGTTTGCAAATTCTCCTTACTGACACTATCAAAAATGGTTTCTAACGCTGTTTTACCATTAGAAAGTGTCTCTAATTCAAAGTCATGGTTATGGTAACAAAGAATCAACCCTTCTTGGCGGAGTCTGTTTCCCGTTTCCTCTAAAAATGGTATTAAATCATCGTAAAATGATTCCTGTCTTTGTTCTTCCAGTAAATAAGGACATACGATATATTTCGTATTTAATATTTTATGATTGCTAATGACTTCTTCTAAATTATTTTGTAAATCAGCTAAAGGGACATGGCTAGAAATAGCCACTAAGTTTAATTCGTCTAAAATAGTCTTTAGTTGGTCTGCAGATAACTGATGGAACCCGGCTAGCTCGACTCCGCTATATCCAAGCTGGGCGACCTTTTGCAATGTTTCGTAAAAATTATGTTCACACTGTTCACGTAATGTATATAGTTGTAATGCGACGGGAATTTTTTTCATCGTATCCATTCCTTCTCCGTTGTTTTTTTATAGCTCTTCTAAAGGTTTAGAGTTGCCATATACTGGACGGCTGCGTTTTACCGGTGTTGCCCATTTAACCGCATTAATGATCACTTGTTGAATTTGTTCATTATGGTATGTTGGATATGTTTCATGTCCTGGGCGGAAATAAAATACTTTTCCGTTCCCTCTTCTATAGGTACAACCACTTCGGAAAACTTCGCCACCTTGAAACCAACTGACAAAAACTAATTCATCTGGTGCAGGAATATCAAAATGCTCGCCATACATTTCTTCATTCGCTAATTCAATATATTCTGGCAGTCCGTCCGTAATTGGATGGCTTGGATTGACTACCCAAATTCTCTCTTTTTCACCAGCTTCACGCCATTTTAAATCACAGCTTGTACCCATTAATGCTTTAAATATTTTCGAAAAATGACCAGAATGTAAAACTATTAGTCCCATTCCATCTAGTACTCGCTGCTTTACTTTCCCAACAATTGAATCTCTTACTTCATCATGAGCCATATGTCCCCACCAGATTAGTACGTCGGTGTTATTTAAAATTTCCTCTGTTAATCCATGTTCCGGCTCATCTAGCGTAGCTGTTTTTACTGCAAATCCTGCTTTCGATAAAAATTCACTAATGGTACCGTGAATCCCTAGAGGATAAACCTCACTTACAGCTGGGTTGCTTTTCTCATGACGATTTTCGTTCCATACGGTTACATTCACCATGTCATATCCTCCTAATCTATGCTTATCTTATCTTTTCTTTGGCTCTTCGCTATTTAGTGTGGGTATAAAAGAATCTCGGACCATAATAAGTGGTAAGCCTCCTTCTCAACTTTTGATAGTTTTCCATTTTACGGGGAGGCTGTCAAGGAAAGCACTTGACAACCTCCCCGTAAAATGGAGCTGGGTCTGTAAGTTGAGAAGGACCTACCCTAGCTTATGTGGTTCTACACTAATCAATAACTTATTAGCTGTTGCGTAGATCATCGCAATAAAGTTCTTTGTGGTTCTGTAGCCCCTAGCTTTTCTCTTTGCAGCTTGAACTAGACTATTGATACCTTCGAGTAGACCATTAGTCATTTTTGAAACGAACCATCTTAATATCCCTTGTTCGTGTTTCTTTAATGTTTGGGCAACCTTTATTATTGGTTCTAACTGAGAACGGGTGGCCCATTGGTACCACTCATTAAAATGAAGGGTGGCAAAGCGTTCAGTTTTGGTCCACATTTCTTGAAGCGAAAGCTTCAATCTATAAGCTCTAGCTGTTTTTAAATTGGTATCCTTTAATTTTAGGATCTTTTCCTGTTGTTCGGTGTTTAGATTTTTATGGTTTTTTAACCATAAATAACGTGTCTTTTTAAGGCCTGGTTGTTCAATTTGCTCATTGCGTCGTACCTGATCTAGCGCCTCATTCATAAGTTTCATGACATGAAATTTATCAAAGGTTATGTGTGCTTCTGGAAATTCTGTTTCGACACCCTTTTTGAATGCTGGGGACATATCACTACAGACTTCTTTAATGTTATTAGGCTCAACATTATGATCCTTTAAGAAGGAAGAAAATTTTTTAAGAACATTCGCGTCTTTTCCTTCTGTAGCGAATAAAACAAGCTTTGTATCCATATCTACAAACAGAGTGACATATTCATGTCCTCGCCGGCTAGATGTCTCATCAATGGCTATTCGCTTAACATTGGAAAAGTCCAATTCTTTCATGGCTTTATCAACATAATAATGAAAGACACGCCACAACCTAGTATCATGTTCACCTACTTTTCGGGCCACTGTAGCAACGGGCATTTCTTTCATTAATTGCATTAATTCAGATTCAAAAAACCATGTAAACCCAGCACCAGGGCGAGACCATTCTACATGAATGGTACGAATCTTATTACAAAGATTACATTTTGTTCGAGGCAATCTTGCGTGTAAGATGGTTTGATACTGCCAGAAATTAAGGTGCCTCCACGTACGATCATCATTTACTATGTCATGAACTTTTGCCTGAGGATGACCACAATGAGTGCATACAAATTCAGAACCACGTCTAAAATCTAAATAAATATCAAGAATATAATCATTTTGGTTCAATTCGTAATCAATAACATACCATGGATCTTCAATACCTAATGCCTTTTGGAACACACTATATTCTTGGTTAAAATCTCTCATTTTGGGCCACCTCGGATAATAATATTTTAATTTATTATCCATTATGGTCTTACCTAGGAATCTTTAAACCAATACTATTTAGCGAGGAAGCTTTTCTTTAAATTAGGCTATGTGCAAAGATTGGTGTTGATTTCCGTTCCAATTTTATTTGTGACGAAGCGAATCGACAGGAACAAGCGGACGCTTTCCGCGGGCACGGCATCAGCCGCTTCGATGCTAGGCGTCTCGTTATTTCTGGCTCGTGCTTTTCCCGCCGGAGTCGCCGCCTACACTACAATCAACAACTGCCTAAAAATGAACAATAAAAATAACATAGGCTTAAATTATAATACAAATGTTATTAAAACGTTTACATTTATTTTAATCGATAGGTTCTCCTGTTTCTTCCTCGAATTCAAATCAGTTATTCCCGGATATTGACTTTATACTTTAAAGGTGAGATGCCGAATTTTTCTTTAAAAAGATGATGAAATGTTTTCACACTATTAAATCCCGCTTTGTTTGCCACCTCAATTATTGGGATATCCTCATTTAATAATATCCATTTTGCTTTATTTAACCGATATTCGTTTAAAAAATGTATAAATGTTTGTCCTGTTAATTTTTTAAAATATCTCGTAAAATATTGCGGATTAAATCCTAAATAATGAGCAATATGATCAATGGTAATTTTTCGTTGATAATGCTCTTCTACATAAGAAAAAACTCGATTTAAATTATCAATCAATTGCTTCGGATTTGCATATTTTGTTTCCTCTGTAATATTTGATTCATTAAAAACATTGCGGTATAACGTTACTATTAGTTCATACATTTTCGCTTTTATTGCGTATAAATATCCTTTGTCCTTCGTTATTTCTTCTTTATAAATAGTCTCGATCAATTCCTTTATCTTTTCCGTGATCCCCTCTGGCCAGCACAAACTATTTTTCTCCATTCCTGATATGATGTCTATGAAGGACCTTTCTTCCTTTTGTACTAAACGCATGTCTTTGAAAAAAACTTGGTCAAATAGAATAACAATTCTTTCACTTTCAGGTGAGGAGAGGAAATAATGAACTTCACCACCATTAATTATTCGAATTTGACCTTCTTCCATTGTCAATAAGTTTTCATTAACTCCTATTGTTAATGTTCCCTTTTTCACATAAACAATTTCAATTTCTTTATGCCAATGAGGTAATAGTGAAATATCCCCGCTATGCAAATAACAGGAATATGGAAACTCATCATTTTCTTGGCGGATTTCTAAATAGGAATTCATCATCGTTTCTCACCTCTTCTAAAAATGACTTATAACTATTAGAAAGCCTCATATTTTTTGACATGTGAAAGAGGTTAGGATATAAGAGTGAGATTTATTTGTAAGGTGAACAATGACATTTGTCTTGTGGAGGAAATAGGTGCAGTAACTGTTATACCGTATCTCCAAAGTGGTTGATCCCACACTTGTTCGAAGTTCCCTACAATTAAACTTCTTCGTCCTAACCTCTTTTATATATCTTGACTAATTTTTTGTTAATTTCACAGATAATTTTTCTAGCATATCCGCTGTCATTTTTTCTAAATCATACCGTGTTGTAAAGCCCCATTCTTGTTTTGCCGCAGTCGTATCAATGGAATTGGGCCAGCTTTCAGCAATTTTTTGCCGAAGTGGATCAACTTTGTATTGTAAAGTAAATTCTGGTATATGCTTTTTAATCGCCGCTTCAAAATGTTCAGGAGCGACACTCATTGCTGATACGTTAAATGCATTGCGGTGAATAAGTCTGCCTGCATCAGTTTCCATTAACCGGATAATTGCATCAATTGCATCTGGCATATACATCATATCCATATAGGTGCCTTTTCCGATAAAAGATGTATATTTTTTATTTCTTAATGCTTCATAGTAAATTTCCACTGCGTAATCCGTCGTTCCGCCCCCAGGAGGTGCAACATAGGAAATTAATCCTGGAAAACGTACCCCCCGTGTGTCGACACCAAATTTAGCGAAGTAGTAATCACATAGCAGTTCACCAGCTACTTTATTGACACCGTACATCGTTGTAGGCCTTTGTAATGTGTCTTGTGGTGTATTATCCTTCGGTGTAGACGGACCAAAGGCACCTATTGAACTAGGGGTGAAAAATTGTAAATGTTCTTCCCTTGCAACTTCTAACGCATTCATGAGCCCACCCATATTAATATTCCATGCAAGTTGCGGGTTAGCCTCCGCTGTTGCAGAAAGTAAGGCAGCTAAATGCATGATCGTGTCTACTTGGTGTCTTTTTGCAATATCCGCCATTTTATTAGCTTCTAATACATTTAAAATTTCAAAAGGCCCACTCGTTACTACTTCATTATCCGCTTCCCGAATATCTGTTGCAACGACATTGTTTGCCCCGTAAATTTCTCGAAGTTTCATTACTAGTTCTGAACCGATTTGTCCTAGTGCACCTGTTACTAAAATTTTTTTCATACAACTTCCTCCGCTACCCAAAAAAATCAAATGATTATCGTAAAAAACGTTGAATCGCCTAATTTCGCTCTATCCATTAAGCATAATAATCATTGTTGTCTGTTACTAAAGCCTTAAGATAAGATTCCAAGTTCTTTACCGACTTTTTCATAAATTGCTAAAGCTTGGTCTAACATTTCCTTCGTATGGGCAGCTGTTGGCATGTTTCTTATGCGCCCTGTTCCTTTTGGTACGGTTGGGAATACGATGGATTTAGCATATACTCCTTCCTCGTAAAGTCGTTTGCTAAATTGTTGGGTTGTCATTTCATCACCGATAATGCAAGGTGTTATCGGTGTTTCACTTTGACCGATATCGAAGCCTAACCTTTTCAAGCCAGCCTTTAAATACCGCCCATTCTCCCAAAGCTTATCATGAAGTTCGGTACTTTCCATTAATAATTCAATTGCTTTTGTTGCAGCCACTGCATCTGCTGGTGTTACCGCAGTTGAAAATAAAAATGGCCGAGAACGTACTTTTAACCAGTCAATTAGCTCTCTTTTTCCTGCAACATATCCTCCAACGACACCGATTGCTTTCGATAACGTCCCAATTTGAAAGTCTACCTTGTCTTGCAGACCAAAATGTTTCACTGTTCCTGCACCGTTACCGAGAACTCCAGAACCGTGAGCATCATCGACATATACCATTAAGTCAAATTCTTCGGCTATTTCTACAATTTCAGGTAGTAGAGCAATATCACCATCCATCGAAAATACACCGTCAGTAATGACCATTAACTTCTTATATTTTCCTGATTCTTTAGCTTCTTTTGCTTTTGTCCGTAAGTCTTCCATATCTGAGTGGTTGTAACGAATAATTGTTGCCCTTGATAGACGGCAGCCATCAATAATCGATGCATGATTTAATTCATCAGATAAAATCGCATCATTTTTATCCATAACGGCGGAAATTGCTGCCATATTACAGTTGAAACCGGACTGGTAAGCAATCGCTGCTTCTGTTCCTTTAAATGTAGCAATTGTATCTTCCAATTTAGTATGTACTGCTAATGTTCCATTAATAGTACGGACCGCTCCTGCACCAACGCCCCAATCATCAATTGCCTTTTTAGCAACTTCTTTTAAGCGGTCATCAGTTGCTAAACCGAGATAGTTGTTGGAAGATAAATTAATTAATTCTTTGCCATCGATACGAATGATTGGACCGTTGGCAGATTGTAATGGGTCAATTTCATTATATAAACCTTGATCTTTTAAATCTTGTAAATTTGTTTGTAAAAATCCATGTAAAGTTGAACTTGACATCGTTATGTCCTCCTATCAATATGTTATCGAAAGATAGTATTTTATTATAAATAAATATTGCTTATTGTTACATTGTCACTAATCATTTTAGCATATTCATTTATTTATGTAATGAAATTTAAGATTTACTTTAACGAGAAAAAAAGCCATCTAAAGTGATGATTGTTCACCTTTAGATGGCTTCGCTCTTTTAAATGTTATTCAATTGTTACGTCTTTTAATAAGAACATTCCCGCAGCTGTTACACCAAATCCTTTTACATTATCACTTACGCCGTTCAAATGCTCTGTATGCATTAAGTATAGCATCGGGGCAAGTTCTACTAGTTTTTCTTGTGCTTCTTTATATAAAGCAAGACGTGTTGTGTTATCTGTTTCTTGTCGTGCTTTTTCTAAAATAGAATCAAGTTCCGCATCTTTTAAGAACGTACGGTTCCCTGGATCACCGACATTATCCGAATGGAATAATGGGAACATGGCATAGTCCGCATCAGCTGTTGCAGTAGACCATCCTAAAATGAACATATCATGGTTACCTGCTGCTGTTTGCTCTAAGTAGGAACCCCACTCTAATTCTTCAATTTTTACTTCTACACCAATTTCTTTAAGTGCGCTTTGGACATACTCTGCGATCTTACGGCGATCTGGGTTGTCATTTGTCCAAATAGTTGTTTCAAATCCGTCAGGGAAACCTGCTTCGGCTAATAATTTTTTAGCTCCTTCTACATCATATTCAATTGGCTTGACGGATGCATCAAAACCATATACATCTGGGGCAAGCGGACCAACTGCTGGTACTCCTGTCCCTTCATATATTCCGTTAATAATTTCGTTCTTATCAATTGCCATAGAAATGGCTTGACGAACTTTCACATTATCGAACGGTGCTTTTTGTGCATTAAAACCAACATACGATAAACTCAACGATGTTTGCTTATTAACACCGGCGTTCGCCAAATCTTCTACCCGTTTCAAATCCGATGGACTAACTGGATCAATAATATGGGAATTACCAGTTTCTAATTCTGCTACTCTTGTTAATGCTTCCTTCACTACTTTCCAAGTGACACTATCCAGCTTTGCCTTTTCTCCCCAATAATCGTCATTACGTACTAGCTTAATAGACTCACCAGAGTTCCATTTACCTAATTTAAACCAGCCAGTTCCAGATGGATTTAAGCTAATATAAGCTCCTGCTTTTTTCTTAGAATCTTTTTCAATTTCCTCGTAATCTTTTTTGATTGCTTCTGCACTAATCATACTGCCACCACTATGCGCTAAGTGTGCTAGGAATGGGGCAAATGGATATTTTAATTTAAATTGTACAGTTGTTGGATCTACTGGATTAACCGACTCAATCATTTCGAATAAGAAGGCTCTAGGTGAAGCAACTTTCGGGTCTAAAATTCGTTCAAAGTTTGCTTTTACTACATCTGCGGTAAAATCAGAACCATCATGGAATTTTACACCTTCTTGTAGTTTAAATTCATAGGTTGTGTCGTCAATCATTTTCCATTCCTTTGCAAGTCCTGGGACGATTTCCATTTTTTCGTTTTGATAAACTAAAGTTTCATAAATATTGTAAGCAACATTACTAGATGGAACATCGTTGGAACCATGCGGATCTAATGAAACTGCCTCTGAAAGGCTAGCGATAATTAAATCCTGGGCCTTCTTTTCGTCTCCACCATTTTGTCCGCCTGAATTTTTGCCTCCCGTCTCTTCCTTTTTACCGCCACCACATGCAGATAGTACCAATGCAAACATTAACATGAAGGCAAGTAATAAAAATGATTTTTTCTTCAAAAAAATTCCCCCCTGTTTGAATTTGTTTTTGTAATAGTGAAAATCTAGTAAACAACTTGATGTTTTTACAAATATACCGTGAAATGAATAAATTCTCAATATCTTTTTTTGAAAAATCGTACATCTTTTTTCGACAAGCTGTTGCTTTTTTTGTCGAATTTTGTAATAAAATAGCGTTTTTTGCCATATTTTGTTGAGAGAAAACTATAGGATTAAATTAATTTTTTACTAATATAATATTACATAATTATTAATTTTATTGTATGATAGGTTAAACTCTATGAATTCAAAATATTGATACAGACAAAGAAAGGATGGAATCTATGACGAATCAACCAATTCAAACGACAACCACTCCTCCAGTTTCCAAACAAAAGGGTCAATCCAATTGGATGATTTTTTACCGACGCTTCAAAAAGAATAAAGCTGCACTTATTGGCGGATATTTTATTTTATTTTTTATTTTAGTTGCAATCTTTGGACCGATGTTCACCACACATGATCCGAATTTGGTCAAGTATTCTATTAAATTACAAGAGCCTTCAAGTGAGCATTGGTTCGGTACTGACCATAACGGTCGTGATATTTTCACAAGGATTATTCACGGGATGAAATTAACCTTATTTGTTGGATTTTTCTCCGTATTTATTGGAATGATTGCAGGGGTCGTTTTAGGAATTATATCTGGTTATTACGGGGGAGTAATTGACACAATTATAATGCGTGTGGTCGATGTTTTCCTTGCATTTCCAGGAATTTTGCTTGCGATTGCTATTGCCGGTGTATTAGGGGGCAGTTTATACAATGTCATTATTGCTGTTGCTGTGTTCTCAGTCCCTTCCTTTGCCCGTATCGTTCGCGGTTCGACGTTAGCCGTTAGGAAACTAGAATATATAGACGCGATTAGAGCTCTTGGTGCGAAAGACTTACGAATAATCTTCAGGCACATTTTACCGAATATTATGTCTCCAATAATTGTACAAGCGACATTGCGAATAGCGACGGCCATTTTAACAGCTGCAGGTTTGTCTTTCTTAGGTTTGGGTGCTCAACCCCCAGAACCAGAGTGGGGAGCTATGTTAAATGATGGACGGTCCTATATTTTCGACTATCCACATGTGGCGTTATTCCCAGGTCTTGCAATTGTTACGGTCGTATTAGCATTTAATATTTTTGGAGACGGGCTGAGGGATGCGTTAGATCCTAAGTCAAGTAAAAAATAGGGGGGCATTTCATGTTTAAATTTATTATTCGCAGAATCTTACAAACGATACCAGTACTTTTCGGGGTAACTGTTCTTGTCTTTTTATTACTTCACCTAACACCAGGCGATCCCGCGTTAGTTATCGCCGGAGAAGGTGCTCCGAGAGAAACAATTGAACAAATCCGAGAAAAACTTGGCTTGAATGATCCCTTACATGTTCAATACGGAAAGTTCCTAGGTAATTTATTACAAGGGGATTTAGGTGATTCCATTCGTAGTAACCGGCCTGTCGTTGATGAAATTTTTGAGAGCCGGTTTTGGATAACGTTAGAGCTTGCTATATACAGTGTTATTCTAGCTGTTTTTTTAGGATTAATTGCTGGAATCATTTCTGCCGTAAAACAGTACTCTTGGATGGATGTTTCCATTATGGTTGTTGCTTTATTCGGTTTATCGATGCCAAACTTTTGGCTAGGGTTAATGTTAATTAAGTATTTTGCGATAGAAGTTCGTATCTTTGATCCGTCCGGATGGGGAACATGGCAACAAAATATTTTACCAGTAATTACATTAGGTACTGGTGGTGCAGCCATTATTGCTCGAATGACTCGCTCCAGTATGCTTGAAGTGATTAATCAAGATTATATTCGAACCGCTCGAGCTAAAGGAGTAAAGGAACAAATCGTCATTTACAAACATGCTTTAAAAAATGCACTTATTCCTGTCGTGACTGTAGTGGGCTTAGAGTTTGGCGGTTTTCTCGGTGGAGCTGTATTAACAGAGAGCGTTTTTGCCGTGAATGGAATGGGAAGATTAGTCATTGATGCGATATATCAACGAAATTTTCCAGTTGTCCAAGGAACAGTGCTAGTTATTTCTATCTTGTTCGTCATTGTTAATCTATTAGTAGACATTTCGTATCGATACTTAAATAAGCGAATTGAGTTGAATTAAAAAAGGGGTGCATGTTGTGAGCAAAAATATATTAGAAGTTAATAATCTGCGAACATCCTTTTTTACTAGTGAAGGAGAAGTAAGGGCGGTAGACGGTGTTAGTTTTTCTTTACCCGCCGGAAAGACGTTAGGAATTGTTGGCGAATCTGGTTCTGGTAAAAGTATTACTTCTTTATCCTTAATGCGCCTCATAGACCATCCAGGGAAGATTGTCGGTGGTGAAGTAATCTTTAAAGGGGAAGATTTGCTGAAAAAATCAAAAAAAGAGATGCGGCATATTCGTGGCAATCAAATTTCTATGATTTTCCAAGAACCGATGACTTCTTTAAACCCTGTATATACTATTGGCGACCAAATTGCCGAGTCATTTCAAATCCATCAAGGATTATCAAAGCGAACAGCTAAAATAAAGGCTGTTGAAATGCTGAAACTAGTCGGTATTCCATCGCCGGAAAAACGAGTGGATCAATACCCATTTGAATTATCTGGAGGAATGCGGCAAAGGGTAATGATTGCAATGGCACTTGCATGTAATCCGAGTTTGCTAATTGCGGATGAACCAACGACTGCCCTTGACGTTACCATTCAGGCACAAATTTTGGAACTAATTAAGGACTTACAAAAACGATTGAATATGTCCGTTATTTTTATTACTCATGACTTAGGGGTAGTTGCTGAAACTTGTGACTATGTAGCAGTAATGTATTGCGGAAAAGTAGTAGAGTATTCGGATGTGAAAACACTTTTCAAAAATCCGAAACATCCATATACTGTCGGCCTGCTTAATTCATTACCACGACATGACATGGATCAAGAGGATCTCGTTGCAATAAAAGGGGCGGTACCAAGTCCATTTGATATGCCAAAGGGCTGTAGTTTTGCCCCTCGTTGTCCATTTGCATCCCCTATTTGCCACGAGAAAGTACCAGAACTTACTACTTTAGAACAAGGAAGAGATGTTCGCTGTTGGATTTATACAGATGAGTGGGATGGAGATAAGGAGGTGAATGTGAATGGAAAAGAAGCCACTGTTAACCGTTAAAAATTTAAAACAACATTTCCCGATTAAAGGGGGATTTTTAGGACGAACAGTGAATCATGTTAAGGCAGTGGATGATATATCTTTTACCATTTACGAAGGAGAAACTGTAAGTATTGTTGGTGAATCCGGTTGTGGAAAATCAACAACTGGAAGAGCAATTTTGCGTCTGGATGAACCGACTAGTGGCGAAGTATATTTCCAAGGGGAAAATGTGCTTACTTTAAGTAATCGGAAAATGCGAAAATTACGGAAGGAAATGCAAATCATTTTCCAAGACCCTTACGCCTCACTGAATCCGCGTCAAACCGTGAAACAAATCTTGGAAGAGGCACTGGCAATCCAAAAAGTAGTACGGAAAAAGGAGAGAAATGATCGTGTATTAGATTTGTTAGAGAAAGTTGGGATTGCTGCCTATCAAGCGGACCGTTACCCGCATGAATTTAGCGGGGGACAAAGACAGAGGATTGGTATTGCACGCGCACTTTCCGTTGACCCAAAATTAATAATTTGTGATGAGGCCGTTTCCGCACTTGATGTGTCTATCCAAGCACAAGTATTAAATTTATTAAAAAGTTTGCAAAAGGAGTTTAAACTTACTTATCTCTTTATCTCACATGATTTAGGAGTCGTTCGCCATATTTCTGATCGCATTATCGTGATGTATTTAGGAAAGATTGTGGAAACGGGGGATAAACACTCGATTTTTGAGAACCCACAACATCCTTATACGAAGGCTTTATTATCTGCCATTCCAGTGCCTGATCCAGAACGAAAAAAAGAGCGTATTATTTTAAAAGGGGATGTTCCTTCACCAATTAATCCCCCTAGCGGTTGCCGCTTTCATACGCGTTGTCCATTTGCAACAGATCTTTGCAAAACAAAAGAACCAGTGTTAACGACAGAAGATCATATGAAGGAAAGTCATCAAGCCGCTTGCCACTATATAAATGATTTTGCTGGGAAAATACCTGCACATAACTAAAAACATAATAATTTAAGGACTGTCAAAATGAAAGGATTTGATTCCTTTCCATTGTTAGACAGTCCTTTTATTTTTCTATCAACCTGTGTCCTGTAATTTCATTTACTTTATGTAGAAAAATAGCTATTACAAGCATTTTTTTACTTTGTACGGTATAATATTGATAGATTAATATGACTATTAGCCTTTTCCAAAATACAAAAACAATTGGTAAATGGAGGTAAAACCGTGAATAAGTTACCTGCTCCAAATATTTTGGAAACGTTCTTAGATATTTTCCCTTCTGAAACATCTATCGCTGTTGCCGATAAAAATAAATTTGTATATTATCGGCCAAGCCAACTAATTAACTTACAGATTAAACCTGGCGATGAAATTCGTAAAGGATCCGCTACTTATAAAGCGTTACTGTCGAAGCAACGAATTTTCACTTACATTGACAGTAATGTTTTTGGAATTTCCTATTTCGGTCTTTCTGTGCCCGTAATAAAAAACGAGGAAATAGAGTCCGTTATTACAGCAATTTTACCAATACGAACAGATCAATCCACTCCAGCAATCTTTACTGTGAAAAATAATGACCGCTGGTTTCCGATTTCAATTAACGATATTATTTATTTAGAAGCCGAACATAGAAAGGCAAAGATTGTCGCAAAACATATTTCTGGTCTTCACAAATACCATTTGTCTGATATAGAACAATTTTTGCCAGCCGATAAGTTTATTCGCTGCCACCGTTCATTTATTGTCAATATGAATGAAATAGCAGAAATACAACCTGATTTTCACTCTACCTTTCTATTAGTAATGAAAAATGGCGACCGTGTCCCAGTAAGTCAATCGTATGCAAGTTACTTCCGAAAAAATTTAATGTTTTAACTTTTTGATTTGCGGTCTTTTTCCCACTTTGTTTTAAGTTCTAAAACTTAGTCCAAGTGGGTTTTCTTTTTTTTAGGATAAACTTGTGAAATTATAAACAAAAATTTAAACAATATTGTTTATTTTTTATGTTTGTTTTATTCTGTTTTAATACAGTTTCTTTGTTTTTTACACAAAAGTTAATGAAAAAGTATTACGTAGCTGGTATTTTTCTATTAAGTATATAATGAGGGGGATAATACTTATGGGGAAATACAATGAGCTTATTCCAGAAACACTTCAAGGACGGATCGTGTCACCTGAAGAAGCAGCTTCTTGGATTAAAGATGGCATGACTCTAGGGTTAAGTGGTTTTACACGAGCTGGGGATGCCAAAGCGGTGCCTTTTGCACTCGTTGATCGGGCTAAAACTAATCCATTAAAAGTAAACGTTTTCACAGGTGCGTCACTCGGATCTGATATTGATAAATTAATGGCTGAGCATGGACTTATTTTAAAGCGCTTACCATTCCAAGCAGACAGTACGATGCGAAAAAAAATTAACGAAGGGGAATTACTGTTTGTTGATCAACATTTGTCCCATACAGCAGAACTTTTACGGGCAAATGTTTTACCAACGATTGACTATGCAATTATTGAGGCTGTCGCAATTACCGATGATGGCATGATTATCCCAACTACTTCTGTTGGTAATTCGGGTATTTTTGTTGAAAACGCAAAAAATGTGATAGTTGAGCTTAATACTGCTAGTCCGAAAGAATTAATTGGCGTTCACGACATTTATGAACAAGGACCACAAGGGGAGAGAAAACCTGTGCCGATGACAAAAGTCGATGATCAAATCGGCACTATCGGTATTCCAGTGAAATTAGAAAAAATTGCTGGTATTGTTCTGACAAACCATGTCGACTCACCTTCTACTATCGTACCGCCTGATGAAGAAACACAAATGATGGCAAATCATTTAATGGCCTTTTTAGAAAAGGAAATTGAAAGTGGGCGCTTAACAAAACAATTAGCACCTTTACAATCTGGCATCGGTTCCGTTGCAAATGCGGTACTACATGGTTTATTGGACTCCGATTACACAGATCTAGAGGTATATTCGGAAGTATTACAAGATGCAGTATTTGATTTAATCGATGCTGGGAAGGTTCGTTTTGCATCAGGTTGTTCCATCACCTTATCCGAAGAACGCGGAAAAGAAGTATATGGCAATTTTGCCAAATATCAAGATAAATTAATTTTGCGTCCTCAGGAAATTTCTAATTTACCTGAGATAATTCGCAGGCTCGGGTTAATATCGATTAATACGGCACTTGAAGTTGATATATATGGAAATGTCAATTCCACACATGTATTAGGAACTAAGATGATGAACGGAATTGGCGGGTCTGGTGACTTTGCTCGAAATGCTAGACTAGCTATTTTCGTAACAAAGTCTATTGCCAAAGGGGGAGCGATTTCAAGTATTGTCCCATTCGTCTCCCACGTGGACCATACGGAACATGATGTAGATGTTATTGTTACGGAACAGGGCTATGTTGACCTACGAGGACTTGCTCCGAAAGAGCGAGCACCACTTATTATTGAAAAACTAGCACATCCATTATATAAACAACAGTTATTAGAATACTATAACGAAGCTTTAGCAAACGGTGGCCAAACACCGCATATATTAGAAAAAGCCTTTTCTTGGCATATTAATTTTGCCAAAAAAGGAACCATGCTAGAAAAAACACTTCAGCATAATTAAAGGTGAGCTTGGCGAAAACTTCGATAATTCCACGGAAAGCGAACTGTATCCGTTAAGAATAATCGTAATACAACCTTTATTTTTAAGGTAGTTAATTAGCTAAGAAAAATTGTTATATGTTTATGCAACCATCATTCATAATGGTTTATGAATGTGGCTATATATTCATCTTCCTACTTATTGGGGTGTCCGATATTCATACCACAAATTTGTGAGTATGAACTTTCGTGACAACCCCATTTATGTTTGTCCCTATGAAAAAAATTCCTCATTGTTTTTCAGTAAAAAGGAGGCAATTTAGAAAAACTTAAGCAGCACTTATCATTGGTCATCATTGCTCCAAAAACTATAATATAAAAATAAGCAGTAAGCTTTGATTACGATACGAGGAGATGACAAAAATGACAAAGGATGAAATTCAACAAAAAATAGCCGAATTGAAAAGTGACTATGTCCGCATACAAGGGGACTTAGAAAAACTTGAGTCTGTTGGCCGCAATGTCTCCACCGCGGAAAAACAGTTGGAGGAAATGGAGAAGGAGTTGAAGATGTTAAGAGAATTATTAGCTAGTACTTCATGATTTTGTCCAAACATTTCCCTTCTTTACTGTGCATGTTTATTTTTTCGCCAATATATGATTATTTTTTGAAATTTAACAAAATCAGTAGGTGTTTCATTATGTGTTGGCGAATTATTTAATTAGTAGGAAAACTTACGTAGGGAGGGAAGGACATCTTCTTTAATAGAAGTCCGAAAATAATGGCTAAAAAGATTATAGTTCCGATTGATAACTCTATCCATTCCCATCGAGCATTTCAATTTGCAGTAAATCTTGCCCAATGTTTAAAAGGTGAAATTATTTTATTAAATGTCCAGCCAAATATCGCTACTACCAATGTGAAACGATTTATTTCACAAGATGAAATTGATGCTTATTTACAAGAGCTAGGGACAGAAATTATTGATAATGCTATTCAAACGGTGAAACCGACTGTTCCTATTGAAAAAGTCATTCGCATCGGTGTTCCGAAAGTAGAAATTTGCAAAGAAGCAAAAGAAGCGAATGCCTATTGTATTGTTATGGGTTCTCGCGGAATGGGACCAATTAAAGGGGCAGTGATTGGTAGTGTAAGTTACGGTGTCCTCCATTTTGCTCCTTGTCCTGTAACGATTGTACCGTAAATAAGTAGCTAAATGATCTTCTTAACAGGCACTAAGTGATTAACAGGTACTTCATTACGAAGTTAGACGACTTATTTCCATAGAAACAACAAATTTCTTGTTGTTTCTTTTTTTTATGCATAAAACATTCCAATATATGGTTATATTAATCAAGGATATTAAAATTTAGTAAACAATGACAAAGTTTGACTTTAGAAAGAGTGAAGGTAATGCTAGTTCCAGAAAAATTAAATGACCGTCGTTTACTTATATTAGCAGCTATTTTGCTTATTGCTTTCGTTTCCCCTTTATTTATTTTAGGAGAAGATGCTCATATTCGTGTTCACGATAACTTAGATTCAAATATTGCTTGGTATAAAGTTTTAGCAGAAAGCGGACAAATATTCGGAGATGCTAATGCAGTCATCCCACAAGTCATTAATGGTCTTCCCCGCTATTCTTACGGTTCCGAATGGACAGGTATTGTCTGGCTTCACGCTCTATTTCCTTCCATGCTTGCTTATGCGTTAAGCCAAACGATAACGAGGGTATTCGCCTTTATTGGCATGTATTTACTATTGCGTGACTTTTTTGTCAAAGAACCGAAAGCTGGCTGGATACGTGTTGGAGTCGCCTTTTTATTTGCAATAACCCCTTTTTGGCCATCAGGGATGTTAAGTACTTTAGGGCATCCGCTAGCATTGTGGGCATTTTTAGCTATTCGAAGTCATAAAGACTCGTGGAAACATTGGTTAACACTTGGGTTATTGCCATTTTACTCAAGTATCGTTCTTGGATTTTTCTTCTTCCTTGTATTAATTAGTCTTTTTTGGCTTTATGACCTCATTACGAAACGAACTTGGAATTGGCGTTTTCTTGGAAGTATCGCCTTTATGTCGAGTGTCTTTTTGCTAGTAGAATACCGGCTCGTTTACTCGACCATTTTTAGTGATGAAGTGAGCCATCGTTCTGAATTCATTTCATCGCGGCATGACTTATACCGATCCTTTCATTTATCTGTAAAAAATTTCTTGCTCGGTCACACACATGTAATGACATTACATACATTTGTTATTTTGCCGATAATCTTCCTTGTATTAGCATTAATTATTTTTCGGAAAGAAATAAAGAAAGAGAGAGTATATATTTTCTTACTTGTCTTAAATTATGCTTTATCGCTTTGGTATGCCTTATGGTTTAATGTGCTGTGGACTCCGTTAAAAGAACGATTTGATATTTTTAATACATTTAACTTTGCGAGATTCCATTTTGTACGTCCTTTTATTATTTATTTAACTTTTGCCCTTGCTTTATATTACTTATGGAAACTGGGAAAAAAATGGCGCTGGATTATTCCGGTAGCATTGGTCGGTCAGCTGATTGTGTTAACACCATACAATGAAGAAATTCACTATGGAGTAATCCATAAAACCCCGTCATTTCGCGAATTTTACGCAGAAAAGCAATTTGCTGAGATTAAAGATTATATCGGGGAACCGCAAGAAAACTATCGTGTCGTAAGTATTGGCATACACCCGGTAATTGCCCAGTATAACGGATTTTATACGTTAGATACGTATAATAACTTCTATCCACTTGCTTATAAATATGAGTTTAGGAAAATCATTGCTGGTGAATTAAATAAAAACAAAACATTACGGGGGTATTATGACGAATGGGGTAGCCGTTGTTATGTTTTTGTGGATGAACTCGGCAAAAAATACAACTTCAAAAAAACATCCAAGAAAAAGATTAAAAACTTGGAATTAAATACAGATGCTTTTTACGCGATGGGCGGCAGATATATTTTTTCTTCTATCCCTATTAAAAATTATGAGGAAAATAAATTAACCTTCTTACGATCATTTGATCATGATGAATCTGCATGGAAAATTTATTTATATGAGGTTAACAATACACAAATAGTATCAAGATAATGTTAAAGTAAAGGAGGATTCTTTATTGTGGATAGACAGCAACAACTGCCTAAGTTGTTCATTGTAGTTCCTTGTTATAACGAAGAAGAAGTTTTACTCGAAACGATAAAACAGCTTTCGAATACGATCCAAGAATTAGTGACTAGTGACCTCGTTGCAAAGGAGAGTAAAATATTATTTGTTGATGATGGCAGTCGAGATAAAACATGGGCAATTATCGCGAAGGCAAGTGTAGCGAATGAATTTGTGACTGGAATGAAACTAGCCAAAAATGTCGGTCATCAGAAGGCACTACTTGCTGGCTTACATAAGGCGGCGGAAGTTTGTGATTGTGCAATCTCTATTGATGCAGACTTACAAGATGATATAACCGTCATCCGTCAGTTTGTCGAAAAGTACCATGATGGATATGACATCGTATATGGTGTCCGAGATAGTCGGGATACGGACAGTTTCTTCAAAAAGAATACCGCATTGTTTTTTTATCGTCTGATGGAAAGACTTGGGATTCAATTAGTATATAATCACGCTGATTTCCGCTTATTGAGTACAAGGGCATTGCGCGAACTGTTGAAATATGAAGAAAGTAATTTGTTTTTACGGGGAATTATCCCGCTCCTCGGCTACTCTTCAACAAAGGTTTATTATGACCGAAAAAAACGACTGGCTGGAGAATCAAAATACCCTTTGAAAAAAATGCTCTCTTTTGCTTTTGATGGATTAACATCCTTTTCAATTGCACCGATTCGATTAATAACTAGTTTAGGGTTTTTATTATTTTTTATCGGTGTCATTACTGGTAGTTATGCGCTTTTTCAAAAATTTTTAGGGGCTACAACAGAAGGATGGACATCGTTAATGATTTCGATTTGGTTTATCGGAGGCTTGCAATTAATCAGCATTGGAATGATTGGCGAATACATTGGCAAAGTATTTACAGAAGTGAAGCGCCGACCAAAATATGCCGTAGACATTGACTTGCTAGAAAGGCCAATTTTATCGAGAGAAAGAGATAATATTATCCATTTGGAAGAAAAGGATGGATAAGCATTTCAAAGAAAATGTTGGAAAAGATTCTCCCAACTTTTCTCCAGTTGACTTTCCGCTAATCGGAACTTTACAAGAACGGCAAAGCAAATAAAACTAAAAAACTAATCTTAAATATCGAATCTGTCCGATAAGTACATCCAAACAGGTGGCTAATAAGGATTGTGGCTATATCGAGGTTTAAAAATCTGAATAGGGCATCCTGAGTCAAAAATGCAACTTTCAGGACAGCCCTAATTTATTAATTATTTATTGGCAGCCATTTTAATACAGATTGAATTTTCTCATCCCAGTATCCCCATTCATGGGTCCCTGAACTATAGTCGACGGTTAAGTCCAAATCAGTATTTTTACAAATCTCAGTAAATTTTACGTTGTCTTTATATAGATGATCTTCTGTCCCACATGCTTGGTATAATTTCGGGCGCGGTTGATTTGACTGTTGTAGTTTCTTTAACAACCAGAAAAGGTCATGTTCCGTATTGGAAATTTGCTTTTCTCCAAATACGAAGCGAAATGCTCTACCAATATGGTCATCCGCTGTTTCTTTGCGACTAGCAATATCGAGAACACCAGAAAGACTTGCCGCTGCAGCAATTTGGTCTGGTTTTGCAAGCGCCCATTTAAAGGCACCGTAACCACCCATAGAAAGACCAGCGACAAAATTATCCTCCCGCCGTTCTGATAATGGGAAAAATGAGCGAGCAAGAGCGGGCAATTCCTCTGTAAGAAAGGTCCAATAATCATTTCCATATTCCATATTTGTATAAAAACTATGGTGGACTTGTGGCATAACAACTGCCAAACCTAATTCCGCAACATACCTTTCAATGGATGTTCGGCGCAACCATATGGAATCATCATCACTAAATCCGTGCAATAAGTACAATGTGGGATGTCTATCCTTTTTTACTGTACCTTTCATACCTATTTGATTGTGTGTTTCTTGTGGTAAAATAACTGTCATAGTCGTGCTTAACGATAAAACTTCGGAAAAAAATGAGCATTGGATTAGTGCCATTATTTCTACTCCTTTTCTTATGGTTTAATTGTTTTTGTGAAAGTATTAACTTAATATTGTTTCGCAATGCAATTATAGTAAAATTTTACCAAGATAACGTTTGCAAATGCAACCTTATAAAATTTTCTTGTTTTTCATTATTCATACTTTACCAATCGGAATAATCGTATTATAGTTATATTAGTGTTATCGTTTATACTATAAGTAATTATGGTAAAATATGCTTTTAGGTAATAATCCATTTTATTCCATATTAACACAAGGAGGTTACACCGTGAATTCTTTATTAATTGTCATTAATATTATCGTCTTCTTGCTATTGTTAGCTGGTTTATTTATGATGCAAAAGAAACACGTTTCCTTTTCAAAACGAGTGTTTGCTGCATTAGGTATTGGAATACTACTTGGAGTAGTAATCCACTTAGCTTACGGTACAAGTTCAATTGTTACGACAACAACGATAGATTGGTTTAATATCGTTGGAACTGGTTATGTAAAACTATTGCAAATGGTTGTTATGCCACTTGTATTTATCTCTATTGTTGCTGCCTTTACCCGACTAAAAGTAACAAAAAACTTAGGAAAGATTAGTTTTTTAGTTCTTGGGATTTTGCTAGGAACAACAGCAATTTCTGCAGCAATCGGAATTGCTTCTGCTTTAGGCTTTAATTTAGAAGGTATTCAACTGCAACAAGGCGAGTTAGAATCTGCACGGATTGCAGAGCTCGGTGACCGTGTAACAACAGTAGAAAATATGACCATTCCACAACAAATTATCCAATTTTTACCTAGCAACCCGTTTGCTGATTTAACAGGTTCTAGACCAACTTCCACGATTGCGGTTGTTATTTTTGCTGCGTTTATCGGGATTGCCTATTTAGGGGTAAAAAGAAAACAACCAGAACACGCAGAAATGTTCTCGAAAATTATCGACGCTTTATACTCGATTATAATGCGGATTGTTACGTTAGTATTAAGACTTACTCCGTACGGCGTTTTAGCACTGATGACAAAAATTACAGCCACTAGCGATTATGGCGCGATTGTGAAACTAGGTAAATTTGTTGTTGCGTCTTATGCGGCAATTATTGTAATGTTTTTGATCCATCTTTTGCTAATTAGTTTTGCTAAATTAAGCCCAGTAAAATATGTGAAAAAGGCTTTACCTGCATTAACATTTGCTTTTACGTCGCGGTCTAGTGCGGGGACATTACCATTAAATATTAAAACACAAACTGATAATTTCGGTGTTGATGAAGGTACTGCAAATTTTGCTGGTTCATTCGGTCTTTCCATCGGGCAAAATGGTTGTGCGGGAATCTATCCAGCGATGCTGGCCATGATGGCAGCTCCTACTGTCGGCATTAATCCAACAGACCCTGGATTTATTGCTACTCTTATCATTGTGGTCGTTATTAGCTCATTCGGTGTTGCCGGTGTAGGCGGTGGTGCCACATTTGCATCCTTAATTGTGTTATCTGTTTTGAACTTACCAGTTGCCATTGTTGGGCTACTTATTTCCGTTGAACCGCTTATTGATATGGGAAGAACTGCATTGAATGTGAGCGGAAGTATGACAGCAGGTGTTATTACAAGTAAAGTAACTGGAGAACTAAATGAAGACATTTATAATGACCCCGAAATACAAGAGGTCCATGCCTAAGCTTCTAACTGTCAATTCATCAAGAGCTAATTCTAAAGGGATTGTTTTTCCTATTAGATTAGCTCTTTTCTTATTTTCCAGAGTTAACAGTTGGTTTTTGTCATTCCATCTGCGAAAATCTTTCCACACTTTCTTTAACATTATTTTTTCGTTGATAATATTTCCACTACATTCAGAACTTTATTAAAGTGATGGATGATTTTTATGGTACAATTTTTATACTACCTTTGATTTGCTATTATTATGTAATTGTGTTAAAATATTTCTATTATTCTTTTAATTTAACATTTTAGAATGGAGAAAAGCGATGCCGTTTGATAAAAATCAACTTTTAGTAGAAGAAGATACGAACCCATATCATATTGTACAAAGACAAATAGATCAAGCTGCAGAAATAATCGGCTTAGAACAACACGTTATTAATATTCTGAAAAAACCAAAACGGGTATTATCGGTTAGTTTTCCAGTGAAAATGGATGATGGATCTATTAAAGTGTTTGAAGGGTACCGGTCTCAGCATAATGATGCCCTCGGTCCAACAAAAGGCGGGATACGATTCCATCCAGACGTTACCTTAGACGAAGTAAAGGCTTTGTCAATGTGGATGACTTTTAAATGTGGTGTTGTAGGTCTGCCTTATGGTGGCGGTAAAGGCGGTGTCATTTGTGATCCGCGGCAACATAGTAAAAGTGAAATCGAACGAATTAGTAGAGGTTACATGGAAGCTATTGCTGATATTGTCGGTCCTGATCGTGATATCCCTGCCCCTGACGTTTATACGAATTCACAAATTATGGGTTGGATGATGGATACGTACAGCAGAATGAAGGGAGTATTTCAGCCTGGTGTCATTACCGGAAAACCATTAATTATTGGCGGATCAAAAGGACGGAGTGAGGCAACAGGTCGTGGTTGTGTTTATACAATTTTACAAGCATTACAAATGAAGGGTATGGAAATTAAAAATGCGACTGTTGCCATTCAAGGTTTTGGCAATGCTGGTCAAATTGTCGCTGAATTACTATCAGAAGCTGGAATGAAAGTAGTAGCTATTAGTGATTCAACTGGTGCAATCTTTTCCCCTCAAGGTCTCGATGTGAACCTCGTTAAACAATACAAAAATACATCATCTATTTTAGATTACCATCACTGTAATATAATGGAGAACCCAGAAGAACTGCTTGAACTAGATGTTGACGTATTAGTCCCTGCCGCGTTAGAAAATGTGATTACGAAGAAAAATGCAGAATACGTCAAGGCGAAAATCGTTGCTGAAGCAGCAAACGGGCCGTTAACACCAGCTGCTGATGAAATTTTATTCAAAAAAGGAATTACGGTTATTCCTGATATTCTTGCCAATGCTGGCGGAGTTACCGTTTCTTATTTTGAATGGGTGCAAAACATGATGAGCTTCTATTGGAGTGAAGAAGAAGTTAATCAAAAGTTACATACGATGATGATTAATGCTTATGAAAAGGTTACTGCTACAGCCAATGATTATGCCATAGACTTACGCAAGTCTGCGTTCATCATATCTCTCAAACAAGTTGCAGAAGCGATGGTAGCACGGGGATGGATTTGAATTGGTAAATTATTAGAGTGTAGTAACTAACTAAATTAGTGGGATTTTTCCTTATTCTCCACTAGTTACAGCTAAAAAAATGCGCGCATAATAAGGGGGAGTTTGCGCATAAATTGAAAAATCCGCGCATAACGTGGGAGTTCGCGCATAAATCGACAATTGCAATTTTCCTAATCGTAAATAGCCAATCGTATTGGCAAATTGACTCTCGTTAATGTACTTTAAGCGATTATCAAAGTGGGGCTGGATAACAAGTTCAAATAAATCCCCCCACCTCCTGCGAGAAATATCGCATCAAAAAAATCCACTTCCTCGACCCAAACGGATTTCATGCGGTCGGCTATAATGGTTGCTATTGCTTGTTTACTAGATTCAATCGTATTGGCAAAGTCTAACCGATTGCCCCGATAAGTGATAAAGCCATTCTTCAAAATCCGTGACAGATGGAACTCATTCAAATCTGCCCCTCCTATTTGTTGCTTATAGGCTTGTTTAATTTGTTGATGGAGGTTCACCACCCCTTCATCTAAAGGAACAAAGGAATGGTCTGGTTTCACTTAAACTTCAACTATTAGATTGGAATAATAAAATAAGTTTAATATATACAGTATTCTTTCACTTATTAGATAAAAAACAGCAGATCAACAATGAGTATTTATTGAAATCCACTGTTCTCTCTTTTTTCTGTAATTTTTGTTATCCTGCTCTATTTTTCTCAACTAAATAATTACCCATACTTCCTATAAGTTTTTAAAAGAACTTTTTCCTTTGGGAATTTATTAAATTTTTTTAAATAAATGGTATTATTAATTCATTTGTGATACTATAATAATATATTTATATAAAGATATTATAATTAATTTATGTTTAATAACATCACGATTGAAAACGTTAACAATTAAGGTACCCCATTTATCGTTGGTTACTATCCATGTTTAAGGCATTAAAAATATGAGAGGAGAATTAATATGGTTAAGCTCAACATAAAAAAGTTCCCATTTATTTTTTTACTTGTTCTAGGCATGATTTACAAGAATTATTAACCCTATTAATTATTATAATATCCAAAGGAAAGTTTAACGATGAGTTCTTCAAATTTATCTTTATGGAATAGCTATAATAATAGATTCAATGAGAACGAAGATGAAAATAATTATACTTTAGGCACAAAGATTTTTGTTATTCTGGAATAAAAATTAAAATTAACAGTTATTTATAATTTATAACCACACCTGTCTATCCCTGGAAAACCTATATGCAATGATAAAATTTGGTTATATTATTATATTGCAGAATTTGAATCTAGTGAAAGAATAATAAATAACGCGCAAGGTACAAACATTCCACTTTTTTGTGCCTTAAGCGAAATGAAAGGAATAGAGATAATCATGAAAAAACGGTTGTTATTGCTCACGCTTATATTTACCATATGCCTGTCCGTTCTTTTCTTCATAAGTATCTCTAATAAGGATAAAGAACATAACGAAGCTAGAATTTCAGATATTATTTTTGTGAAAAAGTGGATGGATTTAGAGTTTGAAGAGGATCCAAAAGGTTATTTTTTCTTACAAGGATATATACCAGAAGGATATTATTTACCAGGCGATGAACATGAATTTATTTTTCAAGTGGATGATGAAAGAGTCTATAATTTAATTCAACTAGATCAACTTTATGGTGTTCGATACAGTAGAAATGAAAATCACAGTAACTGGTATATTTATGGAATTCAACACACGTCTAGACCAAATTAGTTTTCCTAATGCTCCATTCGAAAGGGTTATTGTTATGAATCTTATGCAAGCTAAGCTACGTTATTAACTTAAAGCGACAATGTTTCCAAATATGCTCATCTGAAAGGAAACGGTCATTTATTTCTTTATTTAATTCAAGAAATAAAGGACCGTTTTTATAATCAATTAATTAACGCTGAAATTGTACTTCATGCAATTTCGCAAAGATTCCGCCCCTGTTAATTAGTTCATCATGGGTTCCTTCTTCGGAAATTCCTTCTTCCGTAACGACGATAATTTTATCTGCACCGCGAATCGTTGCCAATCTGTGGGCGATAACTAAGGTGGTACGATTTTCTGCTAATTCGTTCAATGCTTGTTGAATAATCATTTCTGTTTCTGTATCTAAAGCAGATGTTGCTTCATCCAAAATGAGAATCGGCGGGTTTTTCAAAAACATCCTTGCAATAGCAATTCGTTGCTTTTGCCCTCCAGATAGCTTCATACCTCGTTCACCAACTTGTGTTTCTAACCCATCAGGTAATGAAGCAATAAAATCCACTAAATGAGCTCGTCTTGCCGCTTCAATGATTTCTTCATCAGTTGCATTCAATTTGCCGTATGCAATATTTTCCTTTAATGTCCCAGTAAATAAAAACACATCTTGTTGTACAATACCGATTTGCGAACGTAATGATTGCTTCGTCATCTCCCGCACATCGATTCCATCAATAGTTATACTGCCTTCATTGACATCATAAAATCTGGGAATAAGCGAGCAAATAGTTGTTTTTCCAGCACCAGATGGGCCAACAAAGGCAACAGTTTGTCCTGCTTCAATCGACAAATTAATTTGATTTAATACAGACTTATTATTTTCATAGCGGAATGATACATTATGGAAGTCAATATCACCGCGCAAAAACGGAACCTCCACCGCATCGGTACGATCCACTACATCAGGTTCGGTATCAATTAACTCGGTAAAACGTTTGAATCCAGCCATACCCTTTGGATATAACTCCATTAACGCACTTATTTTATCAACTGGCTTAAACAGCACATTAACATATAATACAAATCCTACTAGCTCCCCATAAGATAACTGGTCATTAAAACTTAACCAAGCCCCGACAACTAGCACCACAAGTGTAACAAAACGAGTCATCATATAGATACTTGAATTCGTATATGCCATTACTTTATATGCCTCTAGTTTTGCCTTGCGAAACTTTTTATTATCTGTGGAAAATCTATTAATCTCGTAATTCTCATTTGTAAATGATTGTACAACCCGTACTCCGGATACACTATCTTCTACGCGAGCATTAACGTCCGCAATTTTTTCATACATCTTCTTCCAAGCACGGTTCATGCGAATATTACAAAAAGTAATTACCCAGACGAGGAAGGGGATGACAATAATCGTTACTAATGCTAGCTGAACATTGACAGTTAGCATAATCCAAAATGCACCAACTAAAGTCATAATTGCAATAAAGAAGTCCTCAGGTCCGTGGTGAGCAAGTTCACCAATATCAAATAGGTCGTTCGTAATACGACTCATGACATGGCCTGTTTTCGTGTTATCAAAAAAGCGGAAAGATTGTCGTTGTACATGGTTAAAAAGCTGGCTGCGCATATCTGTTTCAATGTTAATCCCCAATTTATGCCCTAAATAATTAACAATATATTGTAAAAAAGTGCTCATAATATAAAAAGTAAGCAATCCAGCACTAACAGAAATTACAGCGGTCCAATTTCCAGACGGCAGCAAATCATCAATAAACCACTGCACTGCAATTGGAAAAGCAAGCTCCAATATAGCGACGATTACCGCACTCGTAAAGTCAATCGTAAATAACTTTTTATGTGGCTTATAATAAGATAGAAATCGACGAATCATCGTATGTCTCCTTTTAGTTTGTATTTTAGTAGGGTAAATGGGTAAAAATATTTCGTAACTCAAAATGTTCACGAATAATATTCTAACGTAATTTTTTTCAGATGGCTATAAAAGCGAATAGATTACCCATTTTTACTCTAGTAAAAGAATCGAATCATTATGGAGCTTTCTCGAAGTTTTTAAGTGAGTTGTTTAACTGCTAGCAGCCAACATTGATTTTCTTTCTGAAACAGACATAAAATTTTAACTTCATAAAAAAGATAAAAAGTGTTATGATAAAACTAAAATTTTTAGGAGATGAAGCAAAGTGAAAGAAGCTTTAATTAACCGATTAATTACATATGCGAAAGTAGACACACAATCTAACGAAGATAGCCAAACTTGCCCTTCCACTCCTGGACAATGGGATTTATTAAAATTGTTAGTAGAAGAATTAAAAGAAATCGGTATGAAAGATGTATCAATAGATGAAAATGGCTATGTAATGGCAACTTTACCAGCCAATACAAATAAAGATGTCCCGACAATTGGCTTTTTAGCTCATGTTGATACCGCTACTGATTTTACCGGTAAAAATGTAAACCCACAAATTCACGAAAACTATGATGGCGGGGAAATCATTTTAAATAAAGATTTAGGGATTGTGTTATCTCCCGATGCATTTCCTAACTTAAAAAATTACGTTGGGCAAACATTAATAACAACTGACGGGACAACTTTACTCGGAGCAGATGATAAGGCCGGAATTGCGGAAATTATGACAGCAATGGAATATTTCATTCAACATCCCGAAATTAAACACGGAGAAATCCGCGTAGCCTTTACGCCTGATGAAGAAATAGGTAGAGGTCCACACAAATTTGATGTGGAACGATTCAATGCAAAATATGCATATACGATGGATGGTGGTCCTCTTGGGGAACTTCAATATGAAAGCTTCAACGCCGCCGCTGCAAAAATTACGATTAAAGGCAACAATATCCACCCTGGTTCTGCGAAAAATAAAATGGTCAACTCGATTAAAATTGGAATGGAATTAAACAGCCTACTACCAACAGAAGAAGCTCCAGAATTCACAGAAGGATATGAAGGATTTTACCACTTATTATCCTTTTCTGGTGATGTGGAAAAAACAAATTTGTACTATATTATTCGTGACCATGACCGAAATAAATTTGAAGCGAAAAAAGCTACATTAACGAATGTCGTTGAAAAATTACAAGATAAATACGGGAAAGACACGCTTATTATAGACTTGAAAGACCAATATTACAACATGCGCGAAAAGATTGAACCAGTCAAAGAAGTATTTGATAATGCTTATGAAGCAATGAAGCGACTACAAATTGAACCTGTTATCGAACCTGTTCGCGGCGGTACGGATGGTTCCCAACTTTCCTTCATGGGGCTACCTACACCAAATATTTTCGCTGGCGGGGAAAATATGCATGGCAAGTTTGAGTACGTATCAGCCGAAACGATGGTAAAAGCTACCGAAGTGATCATTGAAATCGCGAAAATTTTTGAAGAAAAAGCGAACTAACGTTAAGTCTGTTATTTTCATTTAAAAGGTGAATAACTTGTTAAAAGGATAATTATTATTATCAATTAGTTGACCGCAAATGATAATATCTCCCACCCTAGCAATTGTTAAGCAAAACATTTGCTAGGGTTTTTTGTTGTAAGATGCGTTTTATTTGTATTTTCTGGTAGTAACATTTATACTAAAGTTAGTTTCAGTTACGTAATAATAAGTTCTAATTTAAAATTATTATAATAAAGTATTGATTTTTATATTAAATTTGGTATGATAGAGTTTGATAATAATAGAGGGGTGATGTAAGTGGTTAATAACCGTTTAACAACTAGTTGGGGTGCTCCTGTTGGAGACAACCAAAATTCAATTACTGCCGGTTCTAGAGGCCCAACATTAATTCAAGATGTACATTTATTGGAAAAACTAGCACATTTCAATCGTGAGCGAGTACCAGAGCGAGTAGTTCATGCGAAAGGTGGCGGGGCTCATGGTTATTTTGAAGTAACTAATGATATGTCACCATATACGAAAGCAAAACTTTTTAACGGGGTTGGTAAAAGAACACCATTATTTATCCGTTTTTCCACTGTTGCTGGGGAACTAGGTTCTGCAGATACAGTACGTGACCCACGTGGTTTTGCTGTAAAATTTTACACAGAAGAAGGTAACTACGATATTGTTGGTAACAATACACCTATTTTCTTTATTCGTGATGCCATCAAATTCCCAGACTTTATACACACACAAAAGCGTGACCCAAAGACACATTTGAAAAACCCAACCGCTGTATGGGATTTCTGGAGCTTATCACCTGAATCTCTTCATCAAGTTACATACTTATTCGGTGATCGTGGACTGCCATTAACATGGCGGCATATGAATGGATATGCAAGCCACACATTTAAATGGGTGAATGCAGAAGGGGAAGCTGTCTGGGTGAAGTATCACTTCAAAACGGATCAAGGGGTTAAAAATATGGATCCGGAGCTTGCAGCTAAAATTGCCGGAGAAAATCCAGATTATCATATTGAAGATTTGCATAATGCGATAGAAAAGGGTGACTACCCGTCTTGGACATTATATGTACAAATTATGCCGTTAGAAGATGCTAATACGTACAAATGGGATCCATTTGATGTAACAAAAGTATGGTCCCATAAAGATTATCCGTTAATCGAAGTTGGTAAGATGGTACTTAATCGCAATCCGGAGAACTATTTTGCCGAAGTGGAACAAGCAGCATTCTCACCTGGTACATTAGTTCCTGGGGTAGAGACATCACCAGACAAAATGTTGCAAGGTCGACTATTTGCATATCATGACACTCAACGTTATCGTATCGGCGCGAACTTTAACTTGCTTCCAATTAATCAGCCAAAAGTTCCTGCAAGTAACTATCAACGAGATGGCTTTATGAATCCTAGTACAAATGGTGGTGGTTCTGTCTATTATGAACCAAATAGCTTTGACGGACCAAAAGAAGATCCAAATGCTAAAATTGTACCATTTGAAGTGAGTGGGGTTGCTGATAGTGTAAGCTATGATTCTGACGACCACTATACGCAAGCTGGGGATTTATACCGCTTAATGAGTGACGAAGAAAAAACTCGTCTTGTAAATAATATTGTAGCATCTATGAAACTAGTAACATTGGATGAAATTAAACAACGCCAAATTGAGCATTTTTATAAAGCAGATCCAGAATACGGTGCTCGTGTAGCAGAAGGATTAGGTTTGCCAGTACCAGAAGCTGTAAAATAATCCACTGTATGAATATGGCTATACAAAATGTAAATGTTTAACCCAAGAATGCTTACAACATTCTTGGGTATTATTATTTATGATGCATTTGGTAGATGGAATTTTATATGTATCCCCTTACTCTACTTTTTTCACTTCTGGATAAGTTACACCGAACGTATTTACCTTAACCTTTTTCATCACTTGATCTTTCAGAGGCTTATCGTTTGCATCCCGCTCCACATTAACAATTCCATCAACAACATCCATACCTGATATAACTTTCCCAAAGGCTGCATATTCTCCGTCTAAATGAGTGGCTTCCGCAACCATAATAAAGAATTGTGAACCAGCGGAGTTTGGATCTGGTGTCCTAGCCATGGATACGACACCACGTTCATGTTTTAAATTATTCTCAAAACCATTCGCCGAAAATTCCCCCGCGATTTGATATCCTGGGCCGCCCATACCCGTTCCTTGTGGGTCACCACCTTGAACCATGAAGCCTGGAATAACGCGGTGAAAAATAACTCCATCATAATAGCCTTCTTCAACTAATGATACAAAGTTAGCCACGGTATTAGGTGCGATATTAGGGTATAACTCCATTTCAATTTTTCCACCGTCTTCCATTTCAATCGTAACAATCGGATTTTTTTCCACCGCATCCATTGTATTTTCACCACTCTTTTTGTCCTCTGTACTATTATCTTGTCCTTTCGTGCCGCAGCCAGATAGTAATAACAATACCGCTAACATTATTGCAGCAATGCTTTTTTTATTTAACACCCTCATCAGACATCCTCCTAATTTCATAAAATAATCTAAGTATTACTTTTTATAATACTGAAAACATAATGGATTAGACAAACATTTTGTTATATAGTTTATCTATTTCCCCGAAACATACATCGTTACTCCTTTTGAATCTACTAAAATAATAATTATTAAATATACTAATTTTTTAAGTTGACTTTTTCGGTTATACCTGCCATAATAGCAAAGACAAATGAATGTGAACCTTTAATATCAGTCCCGTGAGGCTGGCAAGGTTATCGTAGTGATAAATGATCAACAATTTTATGCCCATTAGTACGGTATTTACATGGGCATTCCCTCACCTTGCCAATTACTGGTAAGGTGTTTTTTTATACGTATTTCCAAAAATTCAACAGACTTTTTTAAAACTTAAGTATATCCAACTTCTTGCAGCCGTTCAAAGGTCATCCATTTGTCAAAAGATGATTATTACTAACTATTGTGAGGAGAGGATTTCATGAGACAAAGAGAAATACAAGTCGATGAACGATTACCATTTTGGCAAAGCTTACCATTAAGTTTTCAACATTTATTTGCAATGTTCGGTTCAACAGTGTTAGTACCAATTATATTCGGGGTGGATCCAGCAACGATTTTACTAATGAATGGAATCGGCACATTACTTTATCTATTCATTACGAAAGGAAAAATTCCCGCTTACTTAGGATCAAGTTTCGCCTTTATTTCCCCAGTTAGTGCCGTTTTGCTTAAGTATAAAGGAACAGGGGTAGAAGGCTATTCTTATGTGTTAGCAGGGTTTCTTGTCGTCGGAATCGTGCTCATACTAGCTGGGCTTATTGTTAAATATGCTGGAACGAAATGGATTGATGTCATTTTTCCTCCGGCAGCGATGGGAGCAATTGTAGCAGTTATTGGTTTAGAGCTTGTACCAGTAGCGGCAGGGATGGCTGGTTTAATTGCGCCTGATAATGCTGGCAGTAATTGGCGACCAGATCCAGATATTCTAACGGTATCTTTATTAACATTGGCAATTACCATTATTTGTTGGGTAACAATGCGCGGATTTTTAAAAATTATTCCTATCTTAATCGGCTTTGTTAGCGGCTATATTATTGCCTATTTCTTTGGGTTAGTGGATTTTTCTAGTGTCCAAAATGCTGCAACCGTATCATTACCACAGTTTTACCAAATGAAATTTAACTGGTCGGATATCTTAATTATCTTACCTGCTGCGCTAGTACTTATTCCAGAACATATTGGTCATTTAGTTGTTACTGGTAATATTGTTCAAAAAGATTTAGTAAAAAATCCTGGACTCGACCACTCCTTTATCGGAAATGGAGTATCTACTATTATATCGAGTTTGGTCGGTTCGACGCCTAATACAACGTACGGGGAAAATATCGGTGTATTAGCGATAACGAGAGTGTATTCTACATGGATTATTGGCGGGGCGGCGATTATTGCGATTATTATTTCCTTCTTTGGAAAATTTTCCGCTTTGATCAGTGCTGTTCCAAGTCCAGTTATGGGCGGTATTTCCTTGCTCCTATTTGGTATGATTGCGATTAGCGGAATTAGAATGTTAGTAGAGGCAAATGTAAATTATGCGAACTCGCAAAATATGATTTTATCATTAATTGTTTTAGTAATTGGCATTAGTGGCGCGACCATTTATATCGGACCGGTAGAAATAAAGGGAATGGGGCTTGCAACCATTATTGCGATTATTTTAAGCTTATTCTTTAGACTATTAGATATTTTAAAACTATCCAATGAAGAGAATTAAAACTAGGGTTATGAAAAGGGGTTAAAATATAGAAACAAAAGGCAAATAGGAAGGAAAAAAATCCAAACTATTTGCCTTTCATTTTTATCATACTTATTCGTTATATGATTAAAAAGAGTCTCCAATACGAAAACTCTCTGCGGGACGAAAGTGAAGAACAACAACTAAAAATTCATCCCTATATAAATAACAATAAGCTAATCGCCATCACAGCCATCCCACCAATTAACCCGTAAATTGATGTATGTGCTTCTTCATATTTTTTTGCAGCTGGCAATAATTCATCTAAAGAGATAAATACCATAATCCCAGCCACAGCGGCAAAAATAATTCCAAATACCATATCATTTAAAAACGGCATTAATAGAAAGAAGGCAAATAAGGCACCGATCGGCTCAGATAAGCCGGACAAGAATGACAATTTAAAAGCTTTCTTTCTACTTCCAGTTGCATAATAAATTGGTACAGAGACAGCAATTCCTTCTGGGATGTTGTGTATTGCGATAGCCGCAGCAATGGCAATTCCTAATTTTGGATCTTGCAGTGCAGAGGTAAATGTTGCTATTCCCTCAGGAAAATTATGAATACCGATAGCAAGGGCAGCAAATGTCCCCATTTTTAGTAAAGCCGGATCTTTTACAGGAGCATTCATATCCTCTACTTTCTTTAATTCATGAGGATTATTCTGTTTCGGAATAAATTTGTCAATCAGCGCAATTAATAGCATTCCCCCAAAAAAACCGATAACGGTGAACCAGCTTCCTCGCTCTAAACCTAAAGCTTTTACTAACGATTCTTGTGCCTTTGGAAAAATATCAATCATAGAAACATAAATCATTACTCCTGCCGAGAAACCGAGGGCAAAGGATAAAAATTTTGTATTCGTAGATGAAGTAAAAAAGGCCAGCAGACTGCCGATTCCAGTTGCTAAACCAGCCACTAATGTTAAGCCAAACGCTAGCAATACATTATCTGTCATATTTTTCTCCTCTCAAAACCTCAGAACTATTATTCATTATTTTATGTTTCCATAAACATTTGGTACTAAAAAAAGCTTTAACAAATTTTATGAAAATTTATCTTAGTTGAAAAAAGTTGCCCTTGGTAAAGATTATGAGGCAAGCCTGTCATTAATGCAACTTTTATTAAATGCCTTTCTTACAAAACTTCATATTTTTTCCAAATAGTTTATTTTCGCTGAAGTTTTGCTTTTCACTATACTCAACCTAGGAAATACATAAAAACAAGGATTGATTAAAAGGAGCCCATTAAAAGACCGTTTTCTCCTACATTACTATCGTTCATAAGGCGGTATTGCTTGAATCTTTACTATATTTACAATAACAACGGTGTCCTCTTTAAGTTCGTCCAAGTTCCAATAAAAAAAACCAACCCCGTAAAAGGAGCTGGTTTCGTACGAATAGAAGAGCCACATTTGCCGTATTGGAATAATGAAGTTTTAAAACCACCACTCCTTAAAGTGGGTGTTCGCAGAAGCTTTCCTGCTTGACCTCTATGTCGTATAGACGGAGGTTTGTCATTCCCTGCTTCAATCTAAAACTCCCTATTACAGTAACTAGGTTAAAAACTTATTAACTGTACGAACAACGTAGCTTGTATTTTTATAATAGTGCTTTTTCGTGAAAAAATCAATGTAAAATTTTTGAAGCACCTTGGGAATATATTCCACCCTTCTTAAAAGTCGGTAATTGCCATAACTTTCCAATGTATTTCCAAAAATTTAAATAAAGTTATTGTACAGATGTAACATATTGTCGATTTCCTCGTCAAGAATATTAAGGAGAACTTTTTCTTCTTTAGTTATGAAAGGGTGAGTGGAAATGAGGAAAGAGTTGCATGATTTTTATTTACTGTTCTTTTTTATATTTGCCTTTGGATTTTCAGAAGTGATCTTTCGTCTTGGAACGACTGGGAAAATCTTCTCCGTCCATTTTTTATTATCGTTTATTTTTATCCTCACTTTCGCTGCCATAGCATTTCTTTTAAGCAGTTTATTTAATAAAACAACCAATTACCTCATAGCATGCTTTTTTTTGGTCATCATTGGATGTATTTATTCATCCCAACTAATTTACTTCGATTTTTTCAAAACATATTATTCCATCTTTTCTGCAAGTAATGCAGGTCAAGTATTGGAGTTTTGGAATGATATTTGGGCGGCAGTTGGTAAAAATAGCTTTTGGCTCATTTTATTTTTTCTACCAGCACTATTTTTACTAATTATCGGAAAACGAATATTTCCATTTAAGCGAGCTAGAGGAGTTTCTACTATCTTTCTTATTTCGTGCATCGTTAGTTCTTATATGATCGGGATAACAACTATTTTCATGGAAAGTCATGAACAAAACTCTGCCTATGACTTATACTTTCATACGAATGATCCAATCCTTTCTGTTGAAAAACTGGGGATATTAACCACGATGCGGCTCGATTTACAAAGACAAATTACCGGATGGTCCCCAAAACTACATGCCGCTTCTCCTGTATATCCTAAACTACCGTCTGGCAAAAAAGAAAAGACGGACTCTATTCAGGATGAAGGGAATTTGACAAGAAACGATAATATAGACTCATCGGACAAAGAGGTAAAGCCAACCATTACCTTTCAAACTTTGCCGATTGATTTTGATAAGTTAATAAAAGAAGAAAAAAATCCAGAGATAAAAGAAATGCACCAATATTTCTCTTCTGTTCCACCAACGGAGAAAAATCAATTTACTGGTAAGTATGCAGGGTATAACGTAATTGTCCTGACAGCAGAAGGGTTTTCCCATTTAGCTGTACAAAAAAATGTCACACCAACGTTATATAAGCTTGTCCATGAAGGAGTTTATTTTCCAAATTTTTATAATCCGTTATGGGGTGTTAGTACATCTGACGGAGAATATGTTGCCAATGTTGGTTTAATCCCGAAAAGTGGAGTTTGGAGTTTTTATCAATCAGGGAAAAATAAGCTCCCATTTGCATTAGGAAATCAGCTAAAGAAGTTAGGTTATAAAACTGTCGCCTACCATAACCATACTTTTGATTATTATCGGCGTGATGTTTCGCATCCGAATATGGGATATACGTATAAAGGGGTTGGGAATGGTTTAAAGGTGAAACAAACATGGCCCGAGTCAGACTTGGAAATGATGGATGTAACGATTTCGGAATATATTGATACAGAGCCATTTCATGCATATTACATGACTGTTAGCGGTCATATGCAGTATTCCTTTTCCGGAAACTATATTGCTTATAAAAATCGGGAATTAGTGAAGGATCTCCCTTATAGTGAACAGGCAAAGGCATATTTAGCAACTCAAATTGAGCTTGATAAAGCTTTGGAACGAATTTTACAGGAACTTGAACAGAAAGGAATTGCGGATAAGACGTTAATTGTTTTAAGTGCAGACCATTATCCGTATGGACTAGATAAAAAAACAATTGATGAGTTAGCGGGACATAAAGTAGAAGAGAATTTTGATCTTTATAAAAGTGCATTTATTTTATATACGAAAGGTATGGAACCTTTGACTATTGATGAGCCTGTTTCGAGTTTAGATATTATTCCGACTGTCTCTAATTTACTTGGGTTACCATACGATTCCAGACTCTTAATGGGGAGAGATGTTTTTTCAAATGCAGAGCCGCTCGTTATTTTTCAAAATAAAAGTTTTATTACGAGTAAAGGACGCTATAATGCCGTGACGAGGGAATTTTATCCTGTTAAAGGGGAAAAAATTAATAGTGACTACATTAAGCAAATCCAAGCGATTGTGAATAGTAAGTTTTACTTTTCTACAAAGATTCTTGATACTGATTATTACTCTAAGTTGCCAATCCATTAGATTAACGATGAAAAAAAGCTGTCCCCAAAATCTTTTAGGGACAGCTTTTGTTTATTCCTTCAAAAAACTGCTTGGCATGACGACTGCTGTGACATCACCGGTTGCACATAGTAAATCATTTGCATATACTTCCGTTAAGATTCGCCATTTTTTCGGATGAATTTCTTCAATTGTTCCAACTGCTTTTAACTGGATATTTTGAGGTGTCGGTTTTAAATAATCCACCTTTAAACTTCCTGTAACGAAGCGCGGAGGCTCGATTCCACTTCCTGGTTCATTGCCATTTTTTCGATGAAGTGCAATGGATGCGGAGCCAGTGGAATGACAATCGATCAATGAAGCAATGATTCCTCCATAAACAAAACCTGGAATGGCCATATGTTCTTGTTTTGGTTCATAGTAAGTGACTGTATTTTCGCCATCCCAATATGTCTTAAAATGGTGCCCCTTATCATTTAGTCTTCCACACCCATAACACCAGGCAATTTTTTCACTATATTCATCTTGAATTGCGACACGCTTTTCCACCATTTTCTCCCCCTGTAGTCCCTTTTTTTACCAGCTTTTCCTCGTGAAAAAAGTCATTAACTAAAAAAATCTTCGTCGTTTTCTGCTTGATTAATAATCATTTCCTTTATCATCGTCAATTCCTCTAGTTCCTCCAACAACTGCATCTCTACTGCCAATTGTTTCGTAAGAGGATGTAATTTATTATAAAGTTCTTCATTAGCTACTTGGATTCCCTTTGGTATAAAGCCAATCGTTTTTATTAATTCAAGAAATTGACGTTGAATATTTTCTGCTGAAAGTTAATCAATCCTTTTTAATAAATTTACTAACACGAATATTTCTTCCCTTTTTTAAGTAACTATTTTTCAGGGTTTAATGTAACGGAACTAATATAGTTTCCTTTATTTAAAGTAATTTCAATCGTTGCTGGACCAGCCGCTGCTTGAAACTGAAGTGTTCCAGAACCTTTTTGTTTTTCCGAGAAAACCTTTTTCCCATTCGCATCTTTCACAACAATTTTAATCACACTTTCCCCTTGAACATTATCAATCTCGATTACATTATCGTTTTTGATAGTAACTTGTTCACTTATCGTGTCTTTAGCATTATTTACCTCAAACCCCCAATTATAAGTAGTTCCTTGCACAGCTGTACTGACACTAATAGAGTTGGTGTGTGATGAAAAAGAAGCAAGTCCTAGGAAGGGAAAAATAATAAATAATAATCCTAATACCCCTACTAACCCAAAAACACCAATAAGTATGTACGACGATCCTTTTTTCATAAAATCCTCCCTACCCCATTTTTTAGCTTTTCAAAAATTAAATTAGCAGTAAAATCGACACTCCTACTTTACGATACGGATGTACCTTTCACTATGTTCCATCTTTTTTACTATTTTCAATTGTTTTCGATTAATAACACACTGTAATTTTAAAAATTCTAACTTTACTTTCTACCAATATACCATAATTTAAATCGTTTTCCTTAAATATTCGCAAATTATCCAAATGTTTCTTGCTTGACGCATACTAGATACTGGCTTATGATGAATTTAACTGAATATCGGAAAAATAGGTTGTTTCTGTTGGGAAATAAAGGAAACCGTTCTTAAAAAGATGGTTCTTTTGCAACAGTAACATTAAAAGGGAAGTTCGGTGAAAGTCCGACGCGGTCCCGCCACTGTAATTGGGAGTTCTCTTACTAAAGCCACTGTCTTTGATGGGAAGGCTAAAGAGAATGTTGAACATAAGTCAGGAGACCTGCCTATTTTTGCGCGCCGATAACCCTACGTGGATAGGGGGTGTGTCTGCAAAGGAACGTGTCGAGTTACTTTCCATAATGCATATACATCTCCTCCAGGGATGTTTTTTTTATGCCAAAAAACAATCATTGAGGAGGAAATACTATGTTTCAAAAACAACGCTGGCAATCTATTTTTATCACTTTCACAGTTATTCTCTTGCTTTTTGCTCAAAGCAGCGTTCTTTCTTTATCGACAGCGAATGCGGCCATTTTGGAAAACGGTGCGACCGTTACTGTTCTTAATGAAAAGGGAGAACCTGTTATTCAAACAACTGCCGTTCCTTTTGAGATTGGGGCTACTGCCGCAGATGTTTTAGAAAAAATAGCTAACGTTACATATGAGGAATCTGATTTCGGTGCCTTTATGACTGGAATTAACGGAATTTTCCCTGAAGGAGAAAGCTATTGGGGCTTTTTTATCAACGGGATAGAAGCAAATGAAGGAGCTCCAACATATAAGATTGAGAACGGAGATAATATTCTTTTTAAAATGACTCATTGGCCTCCAGTTATGGTTGACGCTACTGTTGTTATTAAGGATAAATTAGGGGCAGAAATTATTCCAAAAACAGAAGTAACCATTGTGAAAGGGGCAACAGCATATGATGCCTTAGTTCAAGCAACACTTGAACATAATTTATCAATTTCTGCTTCTGTTGATGACACTTGGCTTACCTTTTTAAATAATATCGGTGACATATTAGGCAACAATGAATATTTTGGTGCATATTTGAATGGCTCTTATATGGAGGTAGGCTTAGTTAGTTATTTGCTTACAGATGGGGACCAGCTCGAATTAAAAGTGGAATCTTACCAAACTAGTCCAGAAGAACCGTCCGAACCTGGTGACAAGGATCCGATTGGAGCCCCAGAACAACCGGATCAACCGGACAAAGGTCATGAACAGATAGATATCCAAAAGGCGATTGACTCTGCCATCCAATATATATCCAACAAAGATAATTTTGACTTTTTTACTGCTATAGCGTTCAATGGATTAAGTCTACCGATCCCAAATACGTACTTACAAAAAACAATTCAAGATATTGTCGATAAAGAAGCAAAGTTTCGTAATGTAACAGATTTAGAAAAGGCGATTCTAATAGTGACAGCTGCTGGAAAAGATGCCAATAATATTGCTGGTTACAATTTGATTGAACAACTTACGAATCACGAAAGACTATTGAATCAAGGATCGAATGGTGTTATTTTTGCTTTACTTGCGTTGGATAGTGCCAATTACCAAACACTGGAGAATAGTACTTGGAATAGAGACCAATTAGTCAACTCCTTATTGGAACATCAACTTTCTAATGGCGCATGGGCGTTGGCCGGAGATAATGGAAGTGCTGATATTACAGGAATGGCACTTGCAGCTCTTGCACCGTATCAAAATGAGGCGAATGTAAAAACAGCCATCAGAAACGCGGTCCAATGGTTAAGTAATTTCCAATCAGATTCTGCTGGCTTTTATGAGGCGTTTAATGGTGGTGAAGCTATCGAAACGGTTTCCCAAGTAATTATTGGTTTAACCGCCTTAAATATTGATCCAACGGGAAAATTATTTACAAAAGGGGAAACAAATTTAATTGATTTTCTCCTTGCCGCCCAACAGACCGATGGCGGATTTGCTCATTTACCTACGGATAACCAATCAAGTTCTATTGCAACTAGTCAAGCATTAATGGCACTTGCTGCCTATGAAAAGTTTGCTGAAGGAACAGGTTCTATCTATTCACTTGTTCAAAAATCAAAAGATCTAGAACAAGTTTCACCAGTAGAGGATACAAAGAATAGTGACACAACTAATCCTAAAGAAGAAAATGCGCAAGAAGGAAAACCACTACCAAATACAGCAACTGCCTATTACAATTTGTTGCTAATTGGCTTATCGCTTCTTTTATTTTCAGCTACCGCTTTTTATTATCATAGGAAAAAAATAACTACTAATTAATGTAGATAGGAGGCAAAGAATCATTCTTTTGCCTCATTCTTCCCCATGGAAAGGAGGCAGATGATGCGCTTTATAAAAAAACTTCTATTCTATTTTCTTGTTATTTTCTTATTGGTGATAACAGGCTGTGAAAAGGACTCCGTGTTACCGACTGACAAACATGACACGCAACTAACGGAACATAGAGAAGAGTTGGGCGAAGAACGAAAAGATTCCGATAACACTACCGATCATCCAGCAGAAAAACAAGAAGAAGATACTTCAACAGAAGATATTGAAAAGCATACAGACCGTACGAATGTAAAAGAACAAAAACAAAGTAAAGAAAACAACGAGGAAACTTCCAAAAAGGCGAGCACGACCAAAACGGAAGAAAAGCAAAACCGAACTGAAAACGATACAGCGAACACTTCAACACAAGAAGATGAACAAAAACAACCGCAACAAACAAAAAGTGAACAGGGTCCATACGTGTTTGTCACGATAAAAGCATTAGATGAAATTCTCATCCAAAAAACGAAAGTAGAAATTGTTAAAAATGCTACGATAATTAATGCCACTATTGATTTATTAAAAGGGAAAAAAATTGCCTTTGAAGTGAGGGGCAGTGGTTCGCAAACATATGTGGCGGGCATCGGTAATTATTATGAGTTTGATGACGGTCCACTAAGTGGTTGGCTCGTTAAAAAGAATGGAGTACTACTTGACCGAAGTTCTGGCTCTGTTAAAGTAAGTCACGGAGATGAAATTGAATGGATATATACAAAAGATTATACGAAAGAATAACTTCTTTAGGAGTTTTGCCAATAGGAAAACAGAGATTGGGATGGGCGATGTATGTATAAAAGTTATGACCGCTTCCATCCTTTTGTCTATTTACTATATTTCATTTTTGTTCTTACTGTTATTATGCTATACCAACATCCATTCTTTCTCTTATTTTCTAGTATCTCATTAGTTTTATTAAACATTGTTATTGATCAAGGAAAACAACTGAAAAAATGGCTCCCGATGATTATATTTATCACCAGTTTATTTTTTATCCTCACACCACTAATCAATCATCGTGGAAATTATATTTTGTTTTATTTAAAAAATCCAATCACATTAGAGGCAATTATCCAAGGTGTTATTCTGTCGTTAACTTTGTTTTCGATTATGGTTTTATTTGTAGCCTTTAATATGATTATTACTGCAGATAAATTTTTATTTTTATTTTCGAAATGGTTTCCGAAGTGGGCACTATTAATAATGCTAAGTATGCGTTTTGTTCCACTATTGAAAAGACGACTTCAAGAAATTATTGCCGTTCAAAAAAGCCGTGGCCTTTTTTTACGAGACATCCCGGTCAAACGACGGTTAAAGAATGGACTGTTATTTTTGCAAATATTATTAACTTGGTCACTGGAAGATGGCATTCAAACAGCTGATTCTATGAGTGCAAGAGGGTACGGCATACAAAAAAGAAGTAAATATACACCTTATCAATTTTATTTCACTGATCTCTTCACCATTATTATCTTAACTTTATTCGTTATCATTGCTGTATTCGGTTGGTGGCTAGGGGATGGGGTGCTTTCCATCCTCCCTATATTAGAGCCCATCTTATTAGAAGGAAGAGAATGGTTTTATTTTGCAATTTTTCTATTGCTCATTAGTTTTCCACTCATCAGTGAAGGAGGAGAAACTTTATTATGGCGTTACTGGAAACGAAAAATTTAACCTTTTACTATCCAGAAGTGACAAATCCAGCACTAAAAGATATTTCCTTACAAATTCATGAAGGGGATTTTGTCGTTTTGTGCGGTCCTTCAGGAAGCGGGAAGTCCACCTTATTGCGCCTTTTAAAGCGGGAAATTGCTCCTTTCGGTGATGTACGCGGAGAAATTCTTTATCGTGGCAAAAGATTGGCTGACTACAATGAAATAACGATTGCTAAAGAAATTGGGATGGTGTTTCAAGATCCAGAAAACCAACTAGTGATGGACCGTGGACTCGAAGAATTAGTATTTGGATTAGAAAATATCGGTATATCGACCGATGAAATGCGAAAAAAAGTGGCAGAGATTGTCCATTATTTTGGTATTCAAGCACTCCTTCAAAAGAAGATTCACTTACTATCTGGTGGGCAAAAGCAATTAATTAGTTTAGCCTCAGTTTTATTAATGGAGCCGAAATTAATTTTATTGGACGAGCCAACTGCACAGCTTGATCCGATAGCCGCGAAGGAATTTTTATCGATTCTCCAAAGAATGAACCAAGAATTTGGGATGACCGTTGTAATTGCAGAGCATCGCTTGGAGGACGTCTTTCCATCTGCGGATAAAATTGTCGTGTTAAACGATGGCGAAATTTTTCAAATAGGTGAACCGAAGAAAATTGTTGAACAAATTTGGACGAAGCAGTTAGAGAAAATGTATCCTTATGTACCAAGCCCGTCCCAGTTATATTTACAAATAAATCAACAAATAAAAATAGAAGACATACCACTAACCGTGCGTGATGGGAAAAAATGGCTACAATCGGTTACTATAGAGAAAAAGGATCACTCATTTACCGATTTACGGAATGAAACGATAGTAAATGAAAAAGCTTTACTATCATTAAAGAATGTGGAGTTTCAATATGATAAAGGGAGTGAAAAGATACTCAACCGGCTTTCACTCACAGTAAAAGAAGGGGATTGGCTTACAATCGTCGGTGCGAACGGAACAGGAAAGTCTTCCTTATTAAAAATTATGGCAAATATTCTTACCCCACAAAGAGGAACTATTTATGTAAATGGAAAAAAGTTGAAAAAAGATGCACCGTTGAAAATAGGTTATTTGCCACAAAATCCAAAACTGCTATTCGTTCATGACACTGTGCGAGAGGAATTATTCAGTGTGATAAAACAACATAAGATTAAAAACGGTGAGGAACGACTAAACAATCTGATTAACGACTTCAAAATCGCGGATATGTTAGATCGGCACCCATATGATATTAGTGGCGGCGAAATGCAAAAAGTGGCTTTAATTAGCACTCTTTTAACAGAACCACCATTAATCTTACTTGATGAGCCGACTAAAGGAATAGACCCAGAAGCAAGGGAAGAACTAGGGATGTTGTTAAAAGCATTACAGCAAAAGGGTTTAACAATTGTAATGGTTACTCATGATATTGAATTTGCTGCCAATTACTCTGATCATTGTGCAATGCTGTTTCTCGGGGATATTGCAGTTCATACAAAAACGGCAGAATTTTTCAAAGGCAACACTTTTTACACGACTGTCGTTAATCGAATTACCCGGGAAGCGAACGTACCAGAAGTAATTACCGTACGGGAGGCAATCGACAAGTGGAAAGTTATGTAAAACATAAAAAAGGCTATTCCCGATTTATCATTATTTTGATTAGTGTGGCGTTCATTGCACTCATTATTTCATGTCCTAATTTCATCATTAACCATTTTTATCTTACTAGTGTAATTTTTTTAGTCATAAGTTTCTTTCCGCTTTTCCTCCGCTTTGAAAAACGAAAAGTATCTAGTCGCGAACTTGTTATTTTAGCAATATTAGCTGCCATCGCCGCTGTAAGCCGAATACCTTTTGCTTCCATACCAAGTGTGCAGCCAACCACCTTTGTCATTATCATGACGGCCATCGTTTTTGGTGCGGAAAGTGGTTTTGTCGTGGGTGCATTAGCCGCTATTGTGTCTAATTTATTTTTAGGTCAAGGACCATGGACTCCTTGGCAAATGTATGGGTGGGGTATGATTGGATTAGTTGCCGGACTGTTAAATAATTCGTTGATATTGCAAAATAAATTTTCGAGGATTTTATTTGGCTTCTTTGCTGGGATTATTTTCGGTTGGATAATGAATTTGTGGGTGATTTTTAGTATGGGAACAGAATTTAACTTTAAGAGTTTACTCGTTTTTTACACTACGAGCTTTCCACACGATTTAGCACACGGGCTTTCCAATGCTTTTTTCCTAGCTGTTTTTGGGAATAGTTGGCTTAAGACATTGCGGAGATTTCAGAGGAAGTATGGGTTGCTTCTGTAAAAACAAAGGAATTGAACTTAAATTTTAAAAAATGCTTCCAATTTATTTAGAAGCTCAAATTTTTTTCCTAGTGTTCAAAAACAGCCCCCCTTAAACAGCTAATAAGTGATTATTGTGTAATTATCACATAATTAACGTAATTAAGGGGGAACAATATTATCCCAAAATTTATCCTATCAAAGCAAGATAATCTATTAAACTATAACATTTCTGTAAATTGCTTCATCAATACTTATTGTTAAAAGCTTGTCAATCCATTTTGTTTATAAAGGTTTAATTAGGATAGATTATCGGTGAACCAGGTCCCAAGTCCACGCCTGTTAAGATCCAGATAACTAGGAGGATGACCCAACCGATAGTAAAGATAATTGAGTATGGTAACATTGTTGAAATTAACGTGCCAATTCCAACTTTTTTATCATACTTTTGGGCGAATGCAATCACAACTGCGAAGTATGGCATTAGTGGCGAAATAATATTTGTCGTTGAATCAGCAACTCGATAAACAGCTTGTGTTAATTCTGGTGAAAAGCCAAACTCCATCATAATCGGTACAAAGACAGGTGCCATTATTGCCCATTTAGCAGAAGCACTACCAATAAATAAGTTAATAAATCCCGTTATTAAAATAAACATTAAAATTAGTGGTATTCCACTCATTCCGATATTATCTAAAAACTCTGCGCCACTTAATGAAAGGATGCGTCCGATATTCGTATGATTGAAATAAGCAATAAACTGCCCAGCCGCAAAAGCTAAGACAATATACATTCCCATCGTAGCCATCGTGTCTGATAATTGGGTGGCAACATCTTTATCATTTTTTATTTCCTTCGTTATTATTCCATAAACTAATCCAGGTACGAAGAAGAAAATTAATAAAATTGGCACTAAATTTTGTAAAAATGGCGACTCGACAAATTTACCCGTACCGCCTAATGGACCGAAATTAGGAATTGCAAGTAATACTAAAAGACCTGTTGTTATAATTAATGAAATAAATGCTCCCCATAAACCTTTCTTTTCTAGTGGCTTTAAATAATTAATTTCTTCCTGAACACCGCCAGTATATTTACCTAAGCGTGGTTCTACTATTTTTTCCGTAACTATTGTACCTAAAATGGTAATTAAAATGGTAGACGCAATCATAAAGTATAAGTTCATCGAATAGTTCATTTGTGCCGCATAAGCCGCATCAGATATTTTTGCTGCTTCAATCGTAAGTCCACCTAATAAAGGGTCTAGAGAAGTTAGTAGAAGGTTCGCACTGAAACCACCAGATACACCTGCAAAAGCTGCAGCCAAACCTGCTAAAGGATGTCTGCCTAATCCCGCAAACAATACTGCTCCAAGTGGTGTCAAAATTACGTAACCCGCATCGGCTGCCATACTTGACATAATTCCGCCGAAAACTAGTGCTGCAGTTATTAGTTGTTTCGGAACAGATGTTACTAACGCTCGTAAAGCTGCACTAATTAGACCAGAACGTTCAGCAATCCCGATACCTAACATCGTCACTAACACCGTTCCTAACGGAGCAAACCCAGTAAAGTTTGCAACAGCACTCTCAAACATGTACTGAATTCCTTCTTTACTTAGCAAATTAAAAACTTCAATCTTACCAGTTTCTGAAGAAGGATCCTCCACTGATACACCTAAACCAGACATTAATGCAGATAGTAGTACAATTATTCCTGCCAAAATAAAAAACAATGTAATAGGATGTGGCAGCTTATTCCCTACTCTTTCAATCCAATCCAATGACCGTAAAACAAAACCCCTTTTCTGTTCACTTGCTTCCAACCATACCTCTCCCTTCGTTTTTTGATTATTCCCATTATATGTCCTATAAAAAAGATAATGACATAATAAACTATTAATTTTTTATTTTAGCGCAGATTGTCGGAACTGTAAAATGAAAACTATTTATCCTCTATCTATAAAAAATATTCCTTGGAAGAAATAAAAAAGAGGCTGTCTAGTACGACGATCTTCCAACTTAACACAACCTTGTGTATTCAGAAGGAAACGAAGTACTTTTTCCGATAGCCTCAGACTCAGTATAGCTTATGTCACTTCACTAGTTTTCTCAACCGTTCTAATTCTCTTTTCAACTGTTGATTTTCCTTTTTCACTCTTTCATAATCTATCTCTTGTTGATTTGTTTGACTAAAGGGAGGTAAAATATTTATTTCATACCACATCTTTCCGTCATTTGCTTTTTTCGTTGTTAAAATTCTTAGTCTTGCAAATGGATAGAGCTTTTTAATAATATTTAACTCCTCATCCGACAGACGTAATTCACGAACGTAATGACCGTCATTTAAAGATTCGGTTAGAAATTGTTCAAAACTCGCCATGAGTTCTTGAGACATGTAACTCCCCCTTTATATACAAGCCAGTTTAATCAAACAAGCCAGTAGCACTTTTCAATTGTTTTCCTGAAAGTAAGACTGACTTTTCTACGAGTACTTCCATTGCATCCACAGTATAAGATTTTATATCCTCGGTTAATTTTATGCACGATAATTCCGTACATGCTAAAATTACACAATCACATTGTAAATTTTGCACAAAATCATTGACAAGGTCATTGAACTCCTGGATTTCCGTCGTTATTCCACCTTTGACCTTCGTATAAATAATATCCATTATTTGTGCTTGTTGTTGTTCGTTAGGTAAGACTAGTTGTATATCATATTTATCACACGCTTTTTTATAAATGCCGCTCCTAACTGTACCATCCGTTGCCATTAAAGCCACTTTAGCATTTACCCCATGCTTTTTGTAAATTACTTTGGCTGTTTCTTCAATCATGTGGATGATTGGAATTGTTGTCATTGCTTGCATCTCTTCATAATAGTAGTGTGACGTGTTGCAAGGAATGGCGATATGCTTTACCCCAGCCGTTTCTAATAGCTGGAAATCTGTCTTGACTGCACGTAAAAATGCATCTCCTGTTTGATTAATAATCGCTTCTGTACGATCGGGTAAGGTAGCATGATTTAAGATGACTGTATTAATATGGTCTTGGTCCTTTTCTGCGACCGTTTTTTCAACAAGTTTGTCAAAAAAAACAGCTGTTGCTTTTGATCCCATCCCGCCAATAATTCCTAATTTCATCTCTTCCATTTTATACACCTGAATTCTTTTATTTTTTCTTAATAACAACCGCATGACTGCCTAATGCTTGATATGATTGGAAAAATAATTTTGACTCGTATGTAACATGACCTTTTAATGGGTCCATTGCATAAATGTTTTTATCATGAAATCCATTTAAAACGACCGTATGCGAATTCGTTGGTGCCTGAAAGTATTCATCATTATGATAAAAATACCATGAATAGTTCATTTTAGGTAGGGATAAATCTTTCGTTACCCAAACAACAACAGGAGTCCCTGCTTTTAAATAATCCATTATTTCACTTTGCGTGCTTCCACTAATATCTTTCACGGTAAAATCGGCTTTCTTTTCTAGTAAAAAGGTTTCTACAGCTTCCACGACTGGCGGAGCATATACGAAAAACCCCGTATTTTCCCGCGGATTACCCGCATACGCACTATATGGATTTGGACCATATCGACGCCCATTTTTTACAGAAAAAGGCTGTTTCGGCAAATATTCATCTGCCAAAACAGTCTTGGAAACGACGAAACCATAATAATTCAATATAGAGGTAACGGCGGTAATTTCACATCCATGTGGTAGCTCTGGCAGTTGCATCACTTCATCCACTGGAATAAAAACTTCGGAAATTACCATGTCACCAGCCTCAGTTTGCGAAAAATCCTTAATATAACTAGGGATTTTTTGAACAGTTATGGTGTTGCTTTGTAATAGTGCTGTTCCTTCGCGGAAATGAAACCGATCCAATATTGCTGGATTCAGTTTCACAAATATAATTATTGCCAAACCAATAACGAAAATTATTTCAAAAAGGACTATTTTCCGCAATGAACAACCTCCTTTGTAGGAAGGCTATTTTGGGTATTTATTCGAATACAACTTATAATTCGATAAAATACTTTTGATACCAAACTAAAAATACATACACCGTCCAAATTTTCCTTGCGTGATTATGTTTTCCTTCATGGTGCTCATCAAGCATTTCTACTAGTTTTGTAGTATTGAAAAATTCCTTGACAAAGTCTCTTTGGAACATTTCTTTTACGAGATTGTAATATTTATCCTCTTTTAACCAATGACGAACTGGTACCGGGAAACCGACCTTTTTTCTGTTCGCCCATTCTTCCGGTAATACTTTCTCTGATGCTTTTCTTAATACATATTTCGTGTCTTTTTCATTAACACGTAAATGACTAGGAATTTCCCCTGCCATTTCCATTACTTTCTTATCTAGAAAAGGGACACGCAATTCAATCGAATGAGCCATACTCATTTTATCTGCTTTTAATAAAATATCACCTGGAAGCCATTGCTTTAAGTCTAAGTATTGCATTTTTGTTAATTCATCTTTATCTTTCACTTTTCGGTAGTGAGTATTGGTAATATTGAACACTGACGGCCCAGCTTGATACCTTTCCGTCAATACATCATTTGCTTCTGACTCTTCAAATATGATCGCTTGCCCGATGAATTTTTCCTCTATCGTTTGACCACCTTTTACTAAGAAACTAGTCAATTTATTTTTTGGTAATAATTTACTTGATTTAGAGATGAATCTTCGTATCGCAAACGGTATTTTTTCATATTTTACTAACTTTTTAGACTTTCTATACCAATCATAACCAGCAAAAATTTCATCGGCACCTTCTCCAGATAAAACGACCGTTACATGTTTACTTGCAAGTTGTGATAAGAAATATAACGGTACGGATGACAAGTTTGCCTGCGGTTCATCCATATAATATTGAATTTCTGGAAGTTTTTCGAAACATTGATCTGCATTAATTAATTCTCGATGGTTTTCGATGTTTAGTTTTTCCGATAATTCTTGAGCGATATTTGTTTCATTAAAAATACCCTCGTAATCTTTGAAACCGACAGAGAATGTTTTATTAGGTTGTAATAGAGCGGTTATATAACTAGAATCGACTCCTCCAGATAAAAAGGAGCCGACTTTTACATCGCTAATTTTGTGATACTCCACTGATTCCTGCATGGTGTTATTAATTCTTTTAATATATTCTTCTTCCGTACCTGCCTGTTCGTTAAAAGCAATATCCCAATATTGCTTAATTTCTATTGTTCCATTTTTATATAGCATGTAATGTCCTGGTTTTAATTTATAGACACCTTGGAAAAACGTTTCATCCATACCCGAATATTGGAATGTTAAATACGGTTTTAAAGCATCCCGGTTTAACTCTTTTTGAAAACTAGGATGTTGTAAAAATGTCTTTATTTCTGAACCAAAAAGGAATGATTGATCTGTTGTATTTTGCGTATAGTATAATGGTTTAATTCCAAAATGATCACGGGCTAATAATAAGCTTTCCGTATTTTTGTCCCAAATGGCAAAAGCAAACATTCCCCTAAGTTTTTGTAATATGTCTGGACCAAATTCTTCATAGCCATGGACAATTACTTCACTATCAGAGTGACTTTTGAACACATGACCTTTTTCAATTAACTGTTGGCGTATTTCTTGAAAGTTATATATTTCACCATTAAAAACTAATACAATACTTTTATCTTCATTGTACATTGGTTGACTTGCTTCATCTGTTAAGTCAATAATACTTAATCTCCGGAAACCAAATGTAACCTGTTTATCCGTAAAATAGTCACCACTATCGGGACCGCGATGCCTGATTGCCTCCATCATCGCTTGAATAATTTGTTCTTTGTTTGTTACATTGCTGTTAGCGAACCCAACAAAACCACACATGACCCATCACCACTTACTTTCTAATTACGTTTGTAATTTATTTTTTGACAATGTTGCTTTTGAAAAAATTTCTTGATTTATATAGAGATTGAATTCCAATAGAACAAAATCAACAGTCCATTAAAAAGGAGTTTTTGAAAAATATTCGAGGACAATTTCCTTCTCGTTAAAAGGAATTTCTTCTTTACCAATTACTTGGGACGTTTCATGCCCTTTCCCTGCGAGTAATACCGTATCATTTGGTTGACATATTTGTAATGCATAGATAATCGCTTCCTTACGATCTATTCTTATCGCATAGTTGCCATTTTCCTCTTCCATTGCCGCTACAATTTCATTAATAATGGCATTTGGATCTTGTTCCTTCGGGTTATCGGAAGTTACGACGGAAAAATCAGCATAACGAGCAGCCACTTTGCCCATTGCTCTTCGTTTATCCTCCCCCAATTTACCAGGTGCTGCATATACACCAAAAACGACGATTAAGCGACCTTTCGTAAAAGGTCTTAATGTTTCTAACGCTTTTTGCAAGCCATCTTCTGTATGAGCAAAGTCAATAACGACTTTTTTATCCTTTTCATGATAAATCACTTCAAATCGTCCTTTAATATTCGTTACTGACGCAATACCTTTTTGAATGACGCTAACCGGGATTTGATGTAAATACGCACAACTAATCGCTGCTAAGGAATTATATACATTCACTATTCCAGGAATATTGACTGTCACTGTGAAACTTCCACTAGGTGTGAGACATTCATATTCCGTAAAATTTTCCGACTGACAAATATGGCGAGCTTGAATATGTGCGCGGTTATCTAATCCGTATGTTATTAATTTTGCTTTGTACGGTTCCACAATTTCCGCTAATCTAGCACCATACTCATCATCTATATTAATGACGTTATAGTCAGATGACAACTGAAATAATTGTGCCTTAGTTAAAAAATATTCTTCCATCGAATGGTGTAATTCTAAATGATCTGGCGACAAATTAGTAAAGATTGCTGTGTTGAATTGACTATATGCTACCCGGTTTAAACTAATCGAATGGGAAGAAACTTCCATAATACAGTTCTCAATTTTTTCCTTCACCATTTTGGAAAAAATTTGTTGTAAGTTTAATGATTCTGGAGTAGTATTATTATTTTTTATTTGTTCGTTTTGAATAAATGTACCAATTGTGCCGATTACTCCATTCGATTTCTCCGCTACGTCCAATATTGATTTTAAGAAAAATGACGTGGATGTTTTACCATTCGTACCCGTTATTCCAATTAAATTCAATTTTTCCGTTGGATGGTTATAAAAGTTAACAGAAACTTTAGCCAAGGCAGCCCGACTATCTGGAACTTTTAATACGGTGACACCTTCTTCTACCCATACATCTTTTTCGACGATTACCGTCTTTGCCCCTTTTGCAATGGCATTATTAATGAACCTGTGGCCGTCAACCGTAAAACCAGTTACTGCCACAAACAAACCGTTTTTTTCAACTTTTCTTGAGTCATAAGCTATTGATGATATATCAATATTTAGACTTCCTTGAATTAATTCATATGTTAAATCTTCCACTAATTTTGTTAATAACATAGCACCATCTCCGTTAATCTCATGTTTCATTGAAATTATCTCTTCAGTTTTTTCATTGCTTTTTTCCATATCATTTTTGCAAAGACTAATCCTGGTTTAGGGTCTTTCCAATCCCAAATGGCATACGCCTTTTTCGCAAATAAGGATCGGATTACTTGCCCTAATGTTAGTTGTTTTGTTTTTAAGTAATCTTTAATTGCAAGAAAATCTTCATATGCATACCAAAAGTACGTATTTGTATCATGTTTAATGGCTGATGGAGGTAATGGATTGCCTGTGAGCTCACGATATAAAATATATGGGAAATTCATACCAATTTTATATAATAAACTGTTAAAATTTGTTGTTCGGACGTTTAATTCTATTAAATAGTATTGTCCAGTTTCGGCATCTTTTTTAAATTCAATTTCAACAAAACCTTTGAAGCCAATTCCTTCTAAAAATTTCGCCCCAATATCATACAGTTCTGGCACGTATTTTTGGCCAGTATATACAGAAGCACCAAAGTTTATTGGAAATTGCCGTTGTTTTTGACATGTTACCCAATGAACAACTTTTGAGTCGTTATTTAAATAAGCATCAAAAGTGTACATATGGTCATCGAAACCAGGGATAATTCGCTGAACAATAACTTCTAAATTTGCCTCTTTCGCTTGGTTTATGGCATCTAATAGTTGTTCTTGATTATGAACTTTAAAAATCTTTCTTCTAAATTTAGCGACAAATGCTGGTGAATCGGTAGGCTTGACAATACATGGATATTTAATCATCGTGTCTACTTTTTCTAATAAATTTTCATCATCCACAGATAATGATTCAGGAACTAATACTTGAAAATCTTTCGCTAAATCATAAAGAGAGCCTTTATCCATTGCCTTCGTATATAAGCCTTGTTCGATATCCAATAATAAATAATATTTTTTTAGCTCATGTAAATATTCATCGATAATTTCTACATAATTGTCATGGCATGGGATTAGGACAGGTGGCTCGGTTTGTTGTTTGGCATAGTTAATGAGAAAGTCAATAAATTGTCGTTTTTCTTCCTTATAGTGGGGGGCTATTAACGTTTCTGAACAATATTTTGATTTTGTTCCATATGTATCTTTTTCCGAATAGTCAATTGCCACGGTATGAATGCCATGGACACCTAGACTTCTAATAACGCTTAATCCAATATAGTAGTTGTTGCCTAAAATAACTGCTTTATTTTCCATTTTAAAAACCCCTCTATTAATACACATTTACGAGTATGTTCTGTTAAATACTTAATATATAAATATTGACATACAAGGGTATGAATTTCAAGATTTACATCAAGCTTAACAACATTTACTAACAGGAAAAAGGGATTAGAATCCCTACGGTATATATAGCTCGAATCGCTATATAGAATCGTATGTAGGATTCTAATCCCTTATGTTCTAGTTTCTGCTATTAAAAAGCTGGTATTGCTGTTTCGTTATAATTTTCTTCTAAAAACTTCTTCACTTCCGGTCCTGTCATCTTTTCAGCTAACTTTTTAATTAACTCAGAATCGGCATTGTCTTTCCTTGCTACTAACGTAATCGCAAACTCAGATTCTAAACCTTCTGTAATTAATGCGTCCTTTTTCGGTGTTAAACCGAGTGGAGCGGCATAAGCAGGTGTCATGACTACTATATCAGCTTCATCGTACATTCTTGCTAACATTAATAAGTCTACTTCTTTAAATTTTAAGTTTTTTTCGTTTTCAATAATGTCCTTTTGTGTCGTTTGAGTTACTTCGACCCCATCTTTAAGTTTAATAACACCGTGGTTGTGTAACAGAACGAGGGAACGACCAATATTCGTTGAGTCATTTGCAATGGCAACGGATGCTCCGTTTGGAACTTCATCGATTGATTTGTATTTTTTTGAATAAACACCATAAATAGCATGATAGATCGGTGTAATTGGAACAAGCTCTGTTCCTTTATTTTCATTATATTCCTCCATATATGGTACGTGTTGGAAAAAGTTAGCGTCTACTTCTTTGGCCGCTAACGCATCATTTGGTTGCACATTATCGGATAATACTTCTACTTCTAAGTTAATCCCTTCTTCTTTTAAAAGCGGTTTAACGACATCTAGGATTTCCGTCATCGGCGGAATTAATGATGCTACTCGTAATGTTTGTTCTTCTTGATTCGTATTCGCGTTGTTACCTTCTGTATCCTTTTCATTTTTCCCACATGCAGATAATACTAACATCGCCGTAAGTAAAAATAATACTATTTTCTTCATTTAAATATACCTCCATTATGTAATAGGTTTTGTTACCGTTTGTCCAACATTCTCGAGACGGTTGTTCCAGTAAACTGAATAATGGTAACGAGAATAATCATGATAATAATCATGTAATTCATTAATTCTGTTTCAAAACGTTGATAGCCATAACGAATGGCAAAATCACCAATTCCACCGCCGCCTACTACTCCCATAATAGTCGAATAGGAGATGAAACTAATCGTAGAGGTTGTTAAGCCGAGTACGAGCCCAGACCTTGCTTCTACAAAAACAAACTTATAAATAATTTCAAAGGTAGAAGCTCCCATTGCTGTTGCCGCCTCAATCACTCCTTTCGGCACTTCAAGCAGAGCTTGTTCTACTAGGCGTGAATAATAGGCGATAGCAATAATAGATAATGGTACCGTCGAAGCAATTGTCCCCATCGCCGTTCCAATTAACCAGCGGGTAAATGGGATTAAAAATACAACAAGCAATAAGAATGGAAAGGAACGAACCACATTGACAAAAATATTCAGTGTGGAAAAGATAGGACGGTTTTCCATCATGGAACCTTTTCGTGTTAAAAATAATAATGTTCCTATCGGCAGGCCAATGAACACAGCAGCCAAAATAGAAATCCCTACCATAATGAATGTTTCTACTATTGATTGCCATATTTCTGTTTGATATAAAATAAGTACTTCAGGCATTTTGGATAGCCTCCTTCTTTAACTGTTCCACGAACCAACTTGGGTCATGATTGGCAGTTGCTAAACCACGAGGCTCTATTTCCAAAGTTTCATAGACTTGTCCATTATTGAGTACCGTTACTTGATTACAAATACTTTTAATCACATTCATTTCGTGACTTACTATGACGATTGTGACACCTAGTTGTTCATTAATCATCTTTAATACACGCAAAATATCACCGGTCGTGTTTGGATCGAGTGCTGATGTTGGTTCATCACATAAAAGGATAGAAGGCTTGTTTGCTAACGCCCGTGCAATTGCAACTCGTTGTTTTTGACCACCACTTAATTGAGCCGGATACTTTGCTCGTTGATCCTCAAGACCGACAAAACGTAAACATTCGATTACTCGATTATTTATTTCTTTTTTTGGAAATCGTGCTAGTTGTAAGGATACAGCGACATTATCAAAAACAGTCTTGTTATGGACGAGATGAAAATGCTGAAAAATCATTCCAATCGAGCGTCTTGCTTCACGTAATTTTTTCTGTTTTAATTTCGCAATATCGTTACCTTCAATTATTACTTCTCCACTATCTGGGGTTTCCAATAGATTAATGATTCTTAATAAAGTTGATTTTCCCGCTCCACTCGCTCCGATAACGCCATGAATATTCCCTTTACTAATCGTTAAATTAACTGATTGAATCGCATGAAACTGTTTTGAACCTTGTGGATAGGTCTTACTAACATTTTTCAATGTAATCATTTGTTTCACCCTTTCTACAGTGGCAATAGGGTTAAATTTGTTTCATTTTCCTACTATACATTTATTCACTAACAAATGTTCAACTTGGGATTAATAGTGTTAAAAGTTGGTTACCACTTGTATTATAGCTTAACAGTTTTTAAATGTCATTTTTTACCTCCGAATTGCGAAAAGAAGAAAAATTAAAACAAAAAAGAGGCTACAGAAAATGTTTAACATAATCATATTTTCTTTGTAGCCTACCAATTTGACAATAGGGAAACTGATGGTTAACCTAGCCTTTCAAATTCAATTGTTTCTTCTTTGTCATTTACTATTATGTTTGTTTTACTCGGTGTTGTTTTAGTTATTAGTTTTCCGTTTCTAAAGGAATATAAGACAGATGCTTGTTTCCGAATTGCGTCAAATTCATCGTTTGCAGAAAGAATAATAAAGTTAGCTGGTTTGCCAATTTCTATCCCATAGTGAGATTCCAATCCTAACGTTTTCGCACTGTTTGTTGTTATTAAATCAATGGATTGGATAATTTCCTCATATCCCATTAATTGACTCACATGAATACCCATAAAAAGAACTTGCAACATATTACCTGTTCCTAACGGATACCACGGATCAAAAATATCATCATGACCAAAACATACGTTTAACCCCGCACTAAGTAATTCTTTTACCCTAGTAATTCCACGCCGTTTCGGATAAGAATCAAAGCGACCTTGGAGATGGATATTGACTAATGGGTTTGCTACAAAATTTATATCGGCTAATTTTAACAACCGGAATAGTTTGTTTGCATACGAATCATTATAGGAACCCATTGCTGTCGTATGGCTAGCAGTCACGAGTGATCCCATTCCCCGTTCATAACTTTCCTTAGCAACTACTTCAATGAAGCGGGATTGGTCATCATCTACTTCATCACAATGGATGTCTATCGGAAGCTGATATTTTTCGGCGAGATCAAAGGCAAATTGTACGGACTCGACTCCGTATTCCCGTGTGAACTCATAATGGGGAATGGCACCGACAACATCAGCACCCATTTTTACAGCTTCTTCCATTAATTCCTTCCCGCCAGAATAGGATAAAATTCCTTCTTGTGGAAAGGCGACAATTTGCAAGTCTATATATGGAGCCATTTCTTCCTTTACTTCTAACATTGCTTTTAAGGCGGTTAAATTTGGATCTGTTACATCAACATGTGTACGGACAAATTGTATTCCTTGTGCCATTTGCCATTTTAAAGCCATTTTTGCTCTATTTTTTACATCAGCGATTGTCACCGTCTGTTTTCTTTCCGCCCATCTTTGAATCCCTTCAAACAATGTCCCGCTCCTATTCCAATTTGGTTGACCGGCTGTTAACGTCGTATCCAAATGGATATGCGGTTCTATAAATGGTGGTAATACTAAAGCACCTGCGACATCCATTGTTTGTTCATCTGAAACGATATAATCTTTCGTTAGTTGTTTTATTATCCCATTTTGTACTTCTATATTCCATAACCCTTGTCTTCCTCTTAAGCTAGCATTTTTTATAATCATTGTTTAACCCCCACCTTTTTCGCTTCTAATAATGGAAAGCTCTTCAACTGTACTATGGAAACAACGGTGTAAAACACTGCTGAACTGATTAATGCGTTAATTGGAGGAATCCCCGGGAGAAAGTTTGCAGCTAATACACCGATTACCCAGGAAAACATCGCTACCCAATTCACCGTTTTGAACTTCATTTTTGTAAAATTATCATACACGCCTCGCTTTACAAGGAAAAAGTCAGCTAAAATAATCGCACCGATTGGGGGCAAGGTGGATCCTAACATTGTTAACCAGCTAACAAAATTGTTATATAACCACATTGCTAAAATTGTACCAATGATACCATTGATAATGACCATTTTACTTTTCGCGATTTTCGTAATATTGGAGAATCCTAATCCAGATGAATATAAAGCATTATCATTAGTCGTCCAAATATTTAACCCTAAGACGATAATTGCTGGAATAATTAATCCTTGGAGAAACATTACTTCCGAAATATCGGATTGACCAGTTGCAATAGTACCGACTGCTCCGAAAAAGAACATTAAAGAATTACCAATAAAGAAGGCGATTATTGTCGCTAATACTGCCCCTCGATTAGACTTTGAAAATCTGGCAAAGTCAGGTGTTAATGTTCCCGCACTAATAAATGAACCGATACAAATAGTTAACGCCACCGCTAACTCCATTTGTGTTTGCGGTTCATAATGAAACAGTGCTTGAATACCACCCATTGATTCCGTTGCCCGAACAACAGAAGTACTGCCCAATACTGCAATTGCTGGGACTGCTATAACACTTAAGATTGTTAATGCTTTTATACCGAAAAATGCAGTAGTTGTCATCAATACACCTGCAACCGCTATTAGAACATACACATTCATTCCAGTAACTTTCTCCACTGGAAGAGCAAACATCGCTACACCAACACCAAACCAGCCTACTTGGGTAATCGCCAGTAAAAATGAAGACAAATACGATCCCTTTTCACCAAATGCATAACGAGCAAGTAAAGGGGTTGATAATCCTGTTTTTGCAGAAATAAAGGCAAGTGCCCCTGTATATAGCCCGAGTAGGAGATTACCTATTAACACGATTGCTATCATTTTAGAAAAACTTAACCCGCTTGCAAGAGTTCCTCCCGACACCATACTCGCTGAGAAAAATGTTAACCCGAGCATTACTGCTAACATTCTCCAAAATCCATTTCGGTTTTCCTTAGGTACTGCTTGTAATGAAAAATCCAAATCTACTTTTTTCATACCAATTCCTCCACTCAAATAAATTTAAGCTAGAACCGGTACCAGAGAACGGATTGTCGTAATGATGGTGTTTTTCCCTTTTGCTCTCCACCAAAAAAGGCTTCTTGCCAAAACGTGACAAGAAGCCTTTAACCATAATGAAATACAAGTCTAAAGTAATTTTTAGACTAGTAATTTATCATTATTTCCGTCGTCCTTGTCAGCCTCTCTGGACTGAATTAAAGGTACCAGTATTTAGTTACATGAATTATTACAAAAACAGAATGAAAAGTCAACACTTATTTTCATTGCTTTTTTTTCCAAATGGATGTTCTCTTGAAATAGTTATCCCAAAGTTAAATAAAGCAAAATATATGTATATGCTGTTCAATGATTCATTTCACTTATGTTATAGTATGTTTGTATAACATTCAGGGGGTATGGAGTATGGTGATGAACCGAGAATTACTTATTAACAATATTGCTAAAGAAAGACAAGTACTAGAAGAAAATATTAATAAACTTGTTCACGATAAAATTAAACATATTCCGATCGCTAATAATCAATTAATGCCGTATGGTTGGCGGAAAGCTGCAAAAGGGCGGACTGTTTGGCGAATTATTGAAGAAGTCATTAGTCAAAACTTAGAAAAGTACGCTCAAGATTATGGCTTCCAATCTGTCATACCGGCAGATTCAGAAGTTGGCGTGTATGATTTTGAATTTCAATTAAAATCGGGATCGAAATCCTTTGTCAATATTAAATCTGCTGTAATTGATGGAAAGGTAAATAAAGATGATATATCCAAGGCGATTGGATTAATAGAATTTTTAGAAAATAATCCAACTAGTAATTTGTATATTGCGACCTTTCTCATCCGCTTTACAGAGGAAATGACAGTCGAATTAGTGGAGTGTATTGTTTTTCCGACAACTTGGATACCAGATGTATATGTTAACCCAAGTAATAACGGTAATCTTCAATCGAGTAAATATAAAAATCTCGATGAAATGGTTTTTCGTACAAATGGAGAATTTCTAGAAATCTTAAAAGAGGAAAACCGCGTAGCAAAATTGGGCGGCAGAACGAAATTACAAAAGGAGATTAAAAAAAGGATAAAAAACGGTGAAACTAAAAAGCAAATTGCCCAAACGATCGGTCTTAGCCTGGAACAAATAAATGAGATGTTGTAGGGGAAGATTTGCTGTAGTCTAATTAGGAAAGTGAAGCACTTGGCAAATAAACGAACGATAGCGGTAACGAATAATTACGGAGGTTGAGAACAAAACACAAAAAATTGGATTATCCCAGTTGTTAAGGATGGGCCATGGAGGAGACGACTATAAATGGCTAGAAAGACTGGAAATGACTTACTTATTTAAGATTGTACCTCATTTAACCTATCGTTACATGAAATAACATCTTCTTATGTACTTTAATTTTGTTCCAGTGAAAATAAAAATTCAAAATAAGATCATCAATAATCATTATAAAAAGCAGGGATTATATTTTCCTGCTTTTTTATGGCTCAATGTAACAAATGTTACTCTAATTAAAAGACTCTGTTAAAGTTTGGTGTTAATTTCCGTTTCAAATTTATTTGTGACGAATCTCAGCGACAGGAAAGGCGGACGCTTTCCGCGGGCACGGCCCCAGCCACTACAACGCTACTCGTCTCCTTATTTCTGGCTCGTGCTGTTCCCGCCGGAGTCGCCGCCTTACACTACAGTCAACAACTGCCTAAAAATCAACAATAAACAATAACATAGCCAATTAAAAAAAATAATGAATGTTTCCATTGATACAGGTTACCGTATAACGGCTTCCTATTGTCCTGGTGCAGAGGCGGCAGCTCTTTCATCTGCTTTTACACAATCAATTGCGACAACTAGTGCAACCATTATCTCTTCCATTTCATCTTTGAATATCTCCACTTCGTAGCTATCACCCCAAGTGAACCATTTTTTACTAACCATACCGATAACTTCTCCAAATTGAAACACTTGAAAATCCATGTCCCACCAATTGCCGCGGACTTCAATTCCCGCTGCATCAATTAAATACCGTGCTTTAAAGAAAGAAAACTCTTTTTTTATCGTTAATACTTCTTGCCCATTCACTTCCACGAAAAACTTCGGTAAGAAACTAAATACCTTTTTCGTAATAAGAGCAACTTCACTTCCTCTATTGTCGTAGATAGTATATGTCTTAGGGATCTTCAAAAAACTACCTTCAACATAATAGACATCTCTTTCTTGATCGTCTTTCACCGTGAACTTTCCACTTAAACTAAATACCTTTTGCTTAATATATAGTTGTTTCATACTTGTCCCCCATTTTGATTAAAAGTACGTCACCTTTGATCAATCTATATGTTTATTATATTACTTAACTCTTATGTGTACTATTGATTTTTCACTCTATTTATACTACTATTTGTTCTCTTTTGCTTTTTTCTGATTTGGGAGTTTTTATTCTCTATATTGCTTTTTTTAAAAGAGCAAAGGTGCCTAGAAATTCTTTCAACTATAGCACCTTTATTCGCAATCTATTTTTCATATTTTATAAATGTCACGGCTACTATTAACGTCTTCGTTAAAACGGTCTTTCTTGTTATCAAACTCTTTTTCTTTCACAAATAAGAAATATGATTTAGTAATTTTTGACTGACCACTTTTCGTAATGAATTTACCAGTAGTTGCGTGTTTTCCTTTAATCACTGAATAATACTTTATTTTTCCCGGTTCTTTTAGCTTCATGGACAAGTGTGTCTACACGGCGAAATACTTCTTCCCAACCATCTTCCTGCTTTTTCTTGGAAACACCAATACAAATAGCTGTTGATAAATCTTCATGTTCCCATGAAAGTTGTGCAACCTTTTTTCGAATACGATCAAATAACACTATCGAATCATCGAAACTTTTATCCCGTACAATGAGTAAAAACTCTTCGCCACCGTACCTACCAATCTCATCATTATCAGCAAGCTCCTGTTTAATTACTTGCACTACCTTTTTTATCACTTTATCTCCGAATAAATAACCATACGTATCATTGATGGACTTAAAGTTATCAATGTCGACAAGAGCAACTATACAATCCTTTTTTTCCGCTTGTAGGATTTCTAATATCTTTTTTCGATTATATACCCCTGTTAAACCATCTGTCACTGATTTAACGTATAAGGAGTTTTTTAACTGATTTACTCTAATGAAAGCAGCTGTAATTATTATTATTCCTATAATTGTAGTCACAATCATTATTCTTTGTTGCGTAATTGACTTTTTTTGCGCTTGCTTTAAGGCTGTTAAAGTCTGTATTTTTTCATTTAGCTCTTTTTCAGTAAACTTTCTAATTTTCGAAGTCATTTCATCAATATCTTTAAATGTTTGTGGGTCTTCATCCATTTTGGAAACAAACATATATAAATCTGCTGCTTGTTTAAAGTTTTTATTTTCATAATATGCTTGCGCTAAATTTATACTTTCGTACCTAATTGCATCCAGCCTACCATCGATATGGATAATCTTCTCTGACAGTTCCTTACTTTTCTCAAAACTGTCTACTGCCGCTTGATTTAATTCATACTCGCTTTCAATTAGGCCTTTTATACTATATAAATACTCTAAGTTAGTTGTACGATGATAATGATTCTCCGCAAATGGCACGAGCTGCTCTATTTCCTTTATTACTGTTTTCCTTACTGTTTTATCTTTCTTATCACTTAGTTTACTTTTCACTAAAGCAATCGACGCTTGATTCCACTGTTGTAAATTGTCTGCTTCCACTCCATTTGCCTTATTAAATAATTCGCCAGCTTCTTCATAAAGCTTTAATGCACTTTTATTCTCTTCATATGATAATAATAAATCGGCATGAAAGTCTTTATAAATAGCTTTATAAAAATTGTCATCGTATTTATTTGCTATTTGAAGCATTTTCTCTAAATACTCGATAACCTTGGCATCATCCATAACATAGTAAAAGGATAATGCTATCGTTTTATATGCATACATTTGAGTTTTAGCATCTGTATTTTCTTCCGCAATTTCTAACAAGCGGGAACCGTATTCTACTAGATTACCGCTATCACCGTAATACTCGCTTAATACGGTCAGCTCTTTTAAAATTGCAATTTCCAGTTCCATTTGTTTTTCCTTTTTACTAATTGTTAGCCCCTCTTGGAAATTTTCATTAGCTTTGTGAAAATTATTTTCAACTACTTGATTAATTCCCTCCAGATAATAGTACAAAGCTGGATCATTATTCTTTAGGAATTCTCGTTCACTATTGAACCATTGTAAAACCTGCTTATATCCATTACCACGAACAAGTTCGCTTTCTATTTTTTCAATAGTCCAATTAAAACTCGCTGATGTGCTGGAAATATTAGGGAAGATAAAAAACAATAAAATAAAAATAATACATATGTAAAAAAACCTGCTTCTTTTGAGACCTATCATTATCATTTCCTCCTATAGTTGAACTTTCCTAGGCCTCAAGAAAATGATAACTATCTTTAAAAATATTTCTATATTATTTACAATGCTATTTAGAAATATCTCTTTGTTATCCCCTTTGGTAACTCAGCCACCATAGATTTCCCGTAGGTCTGTAGTTTTGCGTCCCCATTTTTCAATGAGTTTGCCTTTTCATTGAGCCTTTTGTACTATCATTTTACCATACTTTTTTGTAAATATAGGTAAAAAGAACTAGATTTATTCCATACTGTAACTAATCTGCTACGAAAGTATTTGTTTGTTAAAGTGATAGTGAAGTAAAAAAACTGAATGTAGTTGCCAAATAGTTTCAATAGTAAATAAGCACTACAAATAGTAAATTTTTATAAAATTATATTACCAAAGTATTAATTATATGGTAAAATAAAGCAGTATTGTTTAATTATACAAAAAAATAAATAAGAGGTGATTATGATGAAACAGTTCCAATTTTCTACTAGTTTGCTGTTCTTTTGGGTTAAGGGGAAAGTAGATGTGGATAATAGATTTGTCAAAACAAACTTATCCAATACAATCTTAGGTTTTCTCCCTGCTGGTAAAGACCAACAGAGTATTCCTTTAAAAAATATTTCTGGATCTATGTTGTCTACAAAATACTTCTTAAAGCCAATTATTATCGGGTTATTCCTATTATTTTTCGGCTTTGGTACCTTTGGAGAAACCTTCCTTGGTGGGTTAACATTAATTATTATTGGTATTGGTGTTGCGGGAAGCGGTATTCAAACTATTTTAAACATCGAAAAATCAGGAACACCATATTTTATAAGTGTACCTTTCTTTGAAAAGCAAAAAATGCAAATGTTAAACAATACTATTCAGGAAGCTTTAGCAGAAGACACAGATAAGACGGATTTAAATTTATTCTTTGATAAAAAATCGCAATAATATATATTTTATTCTTATATAAAACGCAGTAACTATTTACTGCGTTTTTGCATGTTTCCATTTAAATGGAACCTTATTACCGATCGTCCGCTTCCATACTCAAATTTAATTTTTCCAACAGATGATTAACTACTTGTAGTGCTTCCTCTCTTAGTTTATCTCCATAATATCCCCACTCAATATTTCCCGGTTTTTTTATTTTTCTACAAAAAACATGGAAATAGCGCCTAAACCAACATGTGTTCCAACGGATACTCCCATTTGCATGATATGAATATCACCTGTAAAATTGGTATCCAATTGAATTTTCGCCTTCAGGTTCTCAGCAATTTTCACATCTGATGTATAACCAATGATAATAAAGTCCGTCTTTTCATGATCGTTTCTTTTCATCAATTCTTCCGTGTAATGCTTTAGAACTTTTTTCAATCCTCTTTCTTTCCCAACGATAGCACCTTTCCCATCTTTCATCGTCATAATTGGCTTTAACATTAGAATTTTCCCGATAAAGGCACTTGCGTTCGTAAGCCTGCCACTCTTGATTAAATGATCCAAGTCGGCTACGGAAAGAAAGTGCTTTACTTTTTTCTTATATTTCTCGTTAAAAGCAATAATTTCTTCAAAACTAGCTCCTTTTTCCCTCATCATTGCACTTTTCATAACTAGCCAGCCACTTCCATGACTCATGCATTTCGAATCAACAACATGGATTTTTATATTTGACTTTGGATTTTCTTCAAAATAATAATCTTTCGCTAAAACGGCTGACTGATAGGCACCACTCGTCCCACTGGACATGCATATACATAATATTTCTTTACTACCTTCTTGCACAGCCTGTTTGATTATTTTCAGATATTCGGTTGGACTGGGCATCCCTGTAGTTGGAAACTCAGGTAATGCTTCCATCATCCCATAGAATTCGTCCGGTTGAATATCTATTCTATCTCGATAAATTTTACCGTCTATGTTTATTGTTAGAGGTGCCAAGCTGCTATCGTACTTTTTCAGTACATCATCAGATAAATCACAGGTAGAATCAGCCATAATTTTTATCATTTTATCCTCCAAAAAATTACTCTTTATTAATAATCTTTAACTAAAAAATAATGCATAATTTCATCTTACATTGGATTGTACTGTATGACCATCTAAAAATTTTTCCTTCTATAAGAAAGAGTAACGAAAGGAAGTAATTTGTGAAGGTGAATCAGATAATGAAATGGATGAGGAGAAAATATGGAAAATCATAAGGAGATGCAGAAAAGGGGTTTTATGGAAAATAACAACCGAATTAATAAGTTGTATAACCCTTTCATTTAGAGGATAACATGGAAATTAGTAGCATTGTATAAAACGAATGCATTTTTTGAAATCTTATCAACCGATGACAGGAATATTTTTCTCTATAATCTCTTGTTTTTACAGTTAAATATGAGTTTAATGTACCTATAAAATAACGTATAGTTAATAGGTGGAAAATAATTAACTTCATAGGAGAGTTAGTATGCGTATTAATAAATATATTAGTGAATCTGGGAAAGCATCTAGACGGGGTGCCGATAAACTTATTGCTGATGGAAGAGTCACTATTAATGGCCAACGAGCAACGATAGGTAGCCAAGTGGAACCGGGAGATGATATACGAATAGATGGGAATCCCATCCGTGTAGGGGGAAATTATGTTTATATTGCGTTAAATAAACCTGTTGGCATTACTAGCACAACGGATAGAAGTATAAAGGGTAATATTGTTGATTTAGTTAACCATCCACTGAGAGTGTTTCATATTGGGCGTCTTGATAAGGATTCGGAGGGCTTAATTTTACTCACTAACGACGGAGACATTGTTAACAAAATTCTACGTGCTGAAAATAAACATGAAAAAGAATATATCGTATCAGTCGATAAACCAATTACTCCTGAATTTTTAAAGAGGATGTCAGAGGGCGTAAGAATTTTAGGTACGAAAACACTTCCTTGTAAAACAGTTCAGTTATCAAAATATGATTTTCGAATTATTTTGACACAAGGATTAAACCGGCAAATTCGGCGAATGTGTGCAGCATTAGGATACAAAGTTCGCCGATTACAAAGAATCCGCATCATGAATATCCATTTAGGCAACCTCGCTCCTGGACAATGGAGAGATTTATCAAAAAAAGAGCGCACTCAATTATTTAGAGAACTAAACTATGAGCCAAAAGAATGGTAAAAAGGACAGAACCATTAAATGCAGGAAACTATAAATCTATTCTCCTGCACACCTACCCATATATGATGCATAAAATAAGTTGAAAGGAAAAAAAGGGGGAGGGTCATGTTTATAAATCAACCATATTATCTTCCTAGTTATGGTGATTTTTATCGGTTGGCACCAGATACTCAACTTGTAAATGATATTCAAAAGGCAATTAATGCTGAGTATAGTGCCATTTCTTGTTACGGAAAATTAGCTAAAATGGCTCCGACACAAGGTGAAAGGAACATAATACTTGAAATCCGAAAAGATGAAAAACGACACCTTGAAGAATTTAGTAGAATTTTCACAAATTTAACAGGGAGACAGCCATCTTTTCAAATCACTGAGGAATGTCCAGACAATTACAGAGCAGGTATTGAATTTGCTTTTAAAGATGAACAAGAGGCTGTTGACTCTTATTTAGATATCTCAGATAAAGCAGTGGATATTACAATCAAAGAAAGATTTCGACGTGCAGCATCAGATGAACAAAATCACGCTGTTTGGTTTTTATTTTTTTTTTCAAAATATCCAAAGGTAACACAAACCTATAGACAAATTGAAGATTATGGTGCTAAAGGGGCTTTAAGTGCTTCCTCATTGTCCTTACCTCAAATGTTAACTTTTGCCCTTCAGGACGAATATTTGGCCCAAGCACGCTATAATAGCATTATCCGAACATTTGGTAATATACGAACGTTTGTACAAATTAAAGAGGCAGAAATGAGACATATTAGTGCATTATTACCACTCTTCGAACGATATCAAGTACCATTACCTAATGATATTTCTCAATCATTTGTTTCACCTCCAGAAAATCTAAAGGCTGCATATGCAGCGGGTGTTCAAGGGGAAATAGATAATATATCTATGTACGAAAGATTTTTATCGATGAATATCCCTAATGATGTAAGAATTGTCTTTTCACAACTACGTAATGCCTCGTTAAATCATTTAGCAGCCTTTGAAAGAGGGCTAGCTAGAAATTAATTTTATTTGTGGGGGTGATTCATCGCCCCTAAAATCATTCATTTACGATTTTTTTACGGATCGAATTATTCCTTATTAACTGGTGAAAGAATAGGATATTTATATGTATCTAGGATGATTGCGCACCAGATTGTTTATTAGTAAAATCCCAGGGCGTAGTTTTAATAAAGCTGAATCTACTTGTGGTACGGTTCACCGTGGTTGTTTAAGAGGCAAAAGTTATAGATTTTATTACAACTGAAAAAAGTTGATACGTAAGCCCCCATTCAAACAACGCATATAATTGAGCAGCACCTCTTGATAAAATTTAGATATCGATTAAAGGAGGTGCTTTTCATATGCCTGAACAAAAACTTACTATCATCCCCGTTACATTGCA
>NZ_CTDX01000011.1 GCF_001375515.1 Bacillus kwashiorkori | reverse complement strand
CTTGTAGATGAAGTTGATTTCAAAGGATCTGATCGTACAGTAAGAGCGTATGTTTCTAAACGAAAAAAGGAATTGCTTGAGGAAAGTGAAGAAGCTGCACTACCATTAGAAGCAAGACCAGGTGATGCACAAGTGGACTTCGGTGAAGCACCATTTAAAAGAAATGGTAGAGTTATAGATCTTCCGTATCTTGTTCTATCATTTCCATATAGTAATTCATTCTTAGTTCAGGTTTTTGAATCTCAAAATCAGGACTGTTTCTTAGAAGGATTAAAGCGATTCTTTCATCATTTAGAAGGAGTGCCAAAAAGAATCCGTTTCGATAACTTATCCCCCGCAGTGAAGAAAATACTCTCACATGGGAAGCGTGAACTTACAGAAGCCTTCGAAAAATTTGTATTGCACTATGGTTTTGAATATGAGTTTTGTAATCCTGGTGCTGGAAATGAGAAAGGCCATGTAGAAGCAATGGTTAAATATGTACGAAACAACTTCTTTTTACCTGAACGTAAGATATATAGATTAGAAGATTTAAATAGTGGGTTATGGACTGAGGTGGAGAATGATCGATTCCGTCCTCATTACGAAAAAAAAGAAGAGATTAGTAGATTATTTGAGGAAGATAAGGATGCTTTATTATATTTACCACCTAAAGAGTATTCGGGAATACGTTATGAAATATTGAAGGCTGATAAATATGGTTATGTACAAGTCGATATGAAAAGGTATTCCACTTCTCCTCGTTATTCTAATCAAAAAGTATTAGTAGGTGTAACCTATAATCGCATCGATATCCTTACGGATGATTATGAGGTAATAGTGAGCCATGAACGCCTATATGGGGAGACATCGAAGTCAATGAATTGGCAGCCATATCTATCGCTTATGGCAAAAAGACCAAATGCTCTAAAGTACACAACATTTTATAATCAGCTTCCTGAAATATGGCAAAAATACTTACATGAATGCACAATGGAGGAAAAGAAAAAGGCATTACTCTTATTATCTACGATATTAAAAGAACATCGTCTAGAGATGGCTACAGAAGCATTAAAAATAGCCTCTGAAGGAAGTCATCCATCTTCGGAAGCAATAAAACAAGTCTTTCATCAACTAGTTCATGGTCGTGGCCATAGACAAACACTAAAGTTGAAAACTAATGTTCCAGCTATGCCACCGGCAGAACGTGGAATGAGCCGATATGATGCCTTCTTTACTATAGAAAGGAGGCAAGCATGATGCAAGATAAGATTCAGGAATATGCCAAACGATTAAAACTTAGTTGGATTCGTGAAAATTTCCATACGGTAGATGTGAAAGATTCGCAAGAATATTTACTACATCTTTTTGAAAAGGAAATAGAGCAGCGCGAGGAGAGAAGAATTAATCTTCTACTAAAGGCGGCAACCTTGCCAAACGTGTCCGGCAAACCTTTCGACTGGAAAGACATCCAGCTTGGACAAGGCTTAAGTCAACAAAATCTTTTAAATGGTGATTTTATTGAATCAAAAGAAAATATGATTTTTTATGGCGGGGTTGGTGCAGGAAAAACGTATCTTTCCACACTAATCGGAATGAATGCCATACAAAAGTATGGCAAAAGAGTAAAGTTTTATACAATTGCCTCTCTCGCCAATGAACTGTTAGAGGCGAATGAGAAAGGAACGCTGAATAAGCTGTTTAAAAAAATTGAAAAGCTTGATTTATTGATACTCGATGAGCTTGGCTATATTCCATTGCATAAGCAAGGAGCAGAGCTCCTTTTCCAAGTGATTTCTCTGTGTTATGAGAAAAGGAGTATTATCATTACTACAAACCTCCAGTTCGGACAGTGGAACCATGTATTTGGAGACCCAATTCTAACGGAAGCAGTAGTAGATCGGTTGATACATCACTCCCATTTAGTACTTTTTGGGGGTGATAGTAACCGGATGAAAGAGTCGTTGGCATTAAGAGGTATTTAAAATTTAATGTTGGCAAGTGAACTGTAAAAAGGATTGCCGTTTTATACATTTTTCTCTTGCCAAATACATTTTTATCGGTATCTTGTAAAATTACTGAAGGATTTACCAAATTTAGATATTCATAGAAATCCAGATGTTATAAATTTGTACTTGCCTTGGTCGAAGATGATCCGAAAAGAATGTAGCATATAAAATGAAATAACCGTGAATCCGAATTGAAAAATCAGGATTTTACGGTTATTTGGCATGCGTACCCTTGAAGGTGCGCATTTTCTTATTTCGGGCTTACGTTGATACTGAACAAAAAAGTGAAATTTGAATGAAAAGTTAAGTAAAATAATAAAGGCGATGAATTATTTAATTCACCGCCTTTATCCTTATTCCTTAGAAAATTGTCTATTAAATATACCCATAATAGATTTAGATAAATTATGAATTTTCTTATCCTAAATCCTATTTAAATTTTGCGCAGCTCCTCTCATACAATATCCATAGATCTTTAACATTATTTTCTGCTGTCGTCCTTTTCAAGATCTAATTCCTCAGCGCTGTTATAACTCATAGTATAGGTTAGATAATCTGGTCTTAACCGTTTATTCTCATTAATCTTCAAACCATCTACCGATAATTCCTCAATATGTTCTGGGATTTGAATATAAATCTCATTTCTAATAGGTGCCTTGGATAAACTTTTTGATGCTGGTATATAGAATGTTAATATTTTTAATCCGAAGGTAAAACGTACCATTAATGGAAAATTACCATCTTTTGACTCCCAGCATTCTAAAATCACTTTAGAAAAGCCATTTCCCGGAACAAATGCAACATCCAAATACAAGGGTAGAATGTCAAATTCCCCTAACAACCATTGTGGAATATGCTTTAAATTATCTCTTCTATCTTTTGATAGAAATGGCCAAACCATATGAGTTAAACTTTTACATATATCTACAGGCCTATAAGGAAGTGGATCATTTATTTTGGCTCTGTTAAATTTTAATGTTGATTTTTAGGAGAAAAGTTCGGGAAACCACTTCTCACTGGTTTCCCGAACTATTAAGGGCGAAAAAACTCTTTATTTGCGGAGATAATAATCACTTACGAAGCATTTTATAAAAAATATAAATAACACCAAATACTAAAAAGGAATAAGCAATCACAAGTGACTGTTCAATCTCTAAAAAACTTCTTCCCTTTGCCATAAATAGGAGTATTATTCCACAAATAATCATTACAATTCCGATTAAATACCTTTGCATTAAATGACCTCCAATTTCATAAGGGATTAATAAAATATTTTGCCCTAACAAATGGAAACTACACAGTAAATTTTGACTGTCGCAAACTGTCATATGTGTCTGTCATCTCAAATACAAATGATGTTAATAGGAATTCTTTTATATGTTGATTTGTACTTTCGTTACTACGACTATCAACAAATAAAAACCAAGCAAGGTAATTGTCAAGATACTTTGTAGCCACACCTTTAAAACGGTCTATCCATTGTTTTAAGCGAGAATGAAGACCGTTGACATTTTGGATGTGATATAAGCCCTTAATAACGTGTTTGCCACCGTCTGATTTAATACGGTAATGCTCTAAACCTTTTTCTTTTGCATAGGTTTTGTAAGCCCTCCAAGCATCGGTTACAATTACGTTTTCTTTGGATAGTTTAGAACCAATCAAGGTATCGACTTTCGGTTTTACAATACGCCCCATACAAGCAACTTTGGAGATGGTTGCTTTTGTTCGGTCTCTGGCAACGAGGACACAAACTTGTTCGTGGCTGATTCCTCTGTGCTTGGATTTTCCACCACGTTTACGAGGTTTACGGTCAGTAATGCCACGTTGTCCCTTTTGAGAGTATAGGAAATAGGTCTCGTCAATTTCAACGATACCTTCAAAATGTTCAACATCCAATTGCTTTAAAGCGTTTAACAGTTTGTGTCTCCAATAAAAAAGCGTAACCCAAGTAACCCCTACGATTTCAGCGGACTTTCGGAGGGAATAACCTTTGAACATACAATCAACAAATGTAATCCATTCGTTTCCTTTTCGGGTACGGTACAAGACGGTATTGGTTGTATCAGTAAAGGTTTTGCTACAAGCCTTACAACGATAACGTTGGCGACCATTGTACTTTCCGAATCGAACAACGTGTTCCGATGTACAATGAGGGCATTCAAAACCTTCTTTGAAGCGAGTTTCTCTCATTTCATTGATTAAACGACCACCTGCGGAGGAAGAAGGTTCAACATAGCGTTTAACCCATTGATAAACTTGTTCTTTTTGAGTGTGTGGCAATTTATCAATATGCTTTAATAAGTTGCTAAACGCTTTGCTCACCTTGAAAACCTCCTCGAATGTTCGTTCTTGTGTTAATTATATCAAGTTTTTTGACAGGTATCAAATATCAACATTTGCCTTTAACAGAGCCTTTATTTTAAAAATAATATTTTTACTTTCATCATCATTTATAATTTCAAACCTGTCTTCTAGATCATCTAATTTAATACTCACGGTATTACTATCAGGAAGGTGTTCCATTGAATTTCCACCTTTTGGATTAGGCCTATATTTAGGTAATCCAACTCTTTTCCTTGCTCCTATAAATACTCTATCTAACATCAAGTAATTTGCCAGTTCATTTTCATGAACCCCGAAGTGATGCTCATTACAGTCATCACATTCATTGTAATTGAAGAGGATTCTATTACCTAAAGAGGCTGGTATAACATGGGCATCTTTCTTAAAAGTAACTTCTCCTTTTGCTTTTCCACAAAACATACATTTTCTGCTTTCCTTGTTACCAAGATATACAGCTTTTTGTTTTTCAGTATCTATTATCCTCACAGGAAAAGTAAAGGGTTCCATTATCGGTTTATAATGCACTGGATATCAGCCTCCAAACTTCATTAGAATCATAGTTTATTCGATTTTTAATAATATAATGAGGTAGTAAGCTGCCAACAGATGCAACCACTTTGTTCGCAATAGGTGTTTTAATTACATATTAGATTTATTGTTAATTATATTCTATAAACAACTCATCTTTAACTTCTTCAAAATAACTAGTAAAAGCATTAAGCCATACAATAATATGTTCCCCTTTTGCTTCACCTCTTAATCTAATTCCTCGTCTATTTATTTCTTTGTAAATCTCAACTGCGTTTGCTAGTAACTCAAATACTTTATCCACTCTCTGTTTAGAATTTAAATCCTTAAAGATATTTACTAACTCTTGACATGACCAAAAGTAATGTTGCCAACTCGCCTTTCTTTTCCATGATTCACTAGCTTCCGCCGGGCTAGAAGCATTAAAGAGGGTTTTAGCGAATGTAGGGACATTTTCAGGATCTGATACTAATTTCTCTAGTAATCCCTCCTCGCTAATTAATTCAAGTTCGTCAGGGTATATTAAACTATTTAATATTTCTATCGACCAAAATCTTGGCTTTGGAGTTCTTGGACCATCATTATCTGTCTCATCAAATGACATTGGATCAAATAAGCGTCTATTATTAAATCCGCCACTTGCAAAACCATCCAAACCAAAAGGAAATTGTAATATTGCTGCATAAGAAGTATAGCCGTCTATTACTATATAATCATTTTGTTTTAGTCTAAATGTAATATCACATAAACCTTTTATATATTCTAAATCCTTTGGTAAGATATCACTGTTACCATCTGTGTTTCCAAATACAGTATAGAAGCCATCTACATCTAGACCAGTTAAAGTGTTAAGTAACTCGTATCTAAATTCTTGGTTACTTATTATTGAACTAGAGCAAGCAACAGTTAAAAGAACATCATTATGAATTTCATGTTCTCTTTTCCATTCTTCACCAATCGTTGATAGCTTAATAAGCTGTTCTAGCCATGCGTTATTAAATTGACTTATATAGTTACATGGAATTATATAAGTATCCACACCTTGCTGAAGTTGAAAATCAAGTGCCTCATTAACTAATTGTTCTAAAGTAATATCATCCTCTAATGCATATGTAGAGTCTACTATGTCACCATAATCGTAACCATCACTATGTTGAAATTTTGGGTTATAAATCTGGGGGTCAATAATAATTCTTGGGTGAGGTGTAATACTGTTATATTCCTGAATATACTTTTCTAACTGTTGAACCTTTAGGTGACGAGGACTGAAAATTACCCCTCTTCCAATACCTAGGGACAGTAACTCTTTAGCGGTTTTTTGATCCTGATGACCAAGTTGATAATAAAAGCTAGGTCCCGAATATGATCTCATATAAAATCACACCCTATTTCATCTGCAATTGATTTTAAATTACGAATAGCAATGTTTGGATTTCTAAAGCGTTTAAAAGGCTCCAATTGTGTCATTTTATATATATAGTTTCCTAGCGATGAATGAACCATATCTTTTTCAAGTTTAGGTGATTGAATACTAAGCATTCTTTGTAGATTATCATCAAATGAAATGCTTTCTTTCCATATTGGGTGGACACCTGTAACCAACTCATATGCAATTAATCCTAATGAATAGATATCGCTTCTGCAGTCTATAAAGGTCTTTTTATTTAAAATCTGTTCCGGTGCGCCCCACTTAGGTGTACAGAGACCTATAGGCAATTGTGTTTGTGTGATGGTTTCTAACTCCAAATTTCTAGCAATACCAAAATCGATAATAACAGGATCACCGTTAGAGTTTATCATTATATTTGCGGGCTTTATATCACGATGTACTACCTTATGTTCCCATATATCCCTAAGTCCAAATAATAATTTACCAAGAAAAGGTATTAATTCTTGCTCTTTCATTGTATCTTTATTCTCCATTACAGTAGCAAGATCAGGACCGTCGACAAACTCCTCTACTATATAAATAATTGAACCTTGTGCAGTTACCCTCTGATTAAATTCTATTAAACTTGCAACATACGGTGAATCAAGTTTCATCATTACTTCAATCTCTCTTCTCAACCGCTCAATATTTGCATGTGGATTATAAATCTTTAACGCTACCTTATTTTTATCTTTATCTTCAGCTATAAAAACAGCTTTTTGCGCACTTGGCCTTAATCTCTGCTTTATACTGTATTCTGGTAGTAATGCCTGAACTTCACCAGCGCTAATATCAAAAACCATTCCCATCTCCCCCTTGAGTGATTATATCCGTTCTTTTAAGTAGTATCCTGCCCTCCAAACAAAATGGTTTGAAAGTGGATTTGTCTTCTTTGGCCTGAAGACCATTCTAGTTTCTCTAGTTTCTGCATCGATTGATATCAGCCCTACATTAGATTGCTTAAAGGAGTTTAAATTTTTATATGCGTTATATATATATTTATTGTCCAACAATACATACGATTCATTTGAGAAAAGCCTGTTCCGATAGGCTTGGGTTAAAGCTTCCTCCCATCTACTAAGTTTCCCTTCAATTGAAACTAAATATTTATAATAGGGAGTTAAGCTCTCATTTTTTATGTAACAGTTCAAACTAGTTTCCTCTATTAATTTTTTTTCAGTTAAACTAGTTAAGTTCGCTAATAGTTTCTTTGGGGTTAGTCCCGTTCTTGTTTTCAATGTTTTAATTGATATCGGCTTTTTGTGATACAGAATACTAGAAATTAATATTTCGGTAGGATTAAGAGTCACTTTATTTTTAAATAAACAGGATCGTTCATCTATTTGAACTAGTAATATATCAGCTCTTCCTGAGCCAATTTCAAATTCTCTAGTTACTTTATAACCCTTTCTAAAGAATCTATTAAATCCAGTATCTAAAAAATTTTGAATCAATAATTCTTCACTTTCAAACCCTCTATCTGAATACTTAAAGGAATTACCTTTCATACTTTTAACACTACCCTCTGCTATTCCAAATTATATTTAATTTGGCTTTTAACAATATAATTAATTTAAAATTTTAATCACCTATATCCTATCATAAATTTTATTATAAGTTATCTCCCTTTCCAGATAATCTTATATTTCTTTCTGTAATAAAACTTAAATGAAGTATTAGATTCAAGGAACTTACATTGCTTATCCCCCCTTCCATAAAAATTTACAATTTACCCAGTTAAAAGGGTTTTATTTGGTCAATACACTTGTTTCTATTCCAATTCACTATCTAACATCCAAACTCTCTTAATAGGAATTTCTTTTTTAATTTCATCGCTAAGCTTTTCGTAATTCTCGAAGATTTGTTGAATAATGGTTTTGGAATCCCATAGACGAACCTTAAAAAATTGCTTAGGGATTTCTTTCGTAACAGATGATTTGAAACCACTCCATGAGACTAACAGACCAAAGTCTGCACTGTAATTACTCATTGTTCCTATCAATTGGTCTAATGTCGGTCTATCAAGAGGCGTGTCCGATGTTTTTACTTGAACGCAAATTTTTGGATTTCCAAAGCCAAGTGTATTGGAAGCTGCTAGTATATCTACACCGTGATCCGCACCTTCTGGACTTCTATACGTAGTAAATCCTTTTGCTTTCAAGATTTCCTCAACCAAATTCTCCATTTTATGTCCCTTAAATCGTTGAATAATCCTCTCAGAAATTTGGTCATAAATATATTCTTCTAAATCAATAGAAACCGTCTCTTCATTTTCCTCTACCAGTTCCTTCACATTCTTATTTTTTGGGACATACCAATTATTATTACGCATTTCTCTTATGCGTTCTTCTGCATTATTTCTATGTATTTTACAAACCGTCATAAAAGCACCTAGTGAATATAATATATCCTGATCAAAACGATCCCTTGGTATATCTTTTGCAATCCACTTTACATTACGATAATGGTAATAAGGACTTCCAAGTGATTCTTCGTAAACATAATCACCCGCGACCTCACCAATGTGTATTGTTCGGTTAAACTTTGAAGGTAAGATTACTAAATCCCCTTGCTTCATTGCGTGTGCAATTGGCCAAATTTGAGAAGCCCAGTTAATCGCTGTTTTTTCTTTATCTAAATCATAATGCTCGATTAATCGTTTATATAGAGTTTCCTTTGAATCGATTTCTTTTAAATCTATATTAAGGTCATCCCAAGTAAGATATACCCTCTCATCATCTAGAAACTTATTTTCGAATTCCCCTTGTTTTCCTGCACGAAATAACCAAACTGTCATAATAAAACTCCACCCTTTCCAAATATTAACAATAAAAATGTCAGTCATCCGCAAAAGTTTCCTCTCCTAACTTTTCCTAGAAATGACTGACATTCGATGTTCTTATATTTACATAAACCTCTTGTTTCGCGCTGTTATCCTATTCCTTTGCTTCAATTATATTTCACCTTCGAGTTTACTTTAGTTACAAATTCATCTTCAAATTTTCAGCCTGTTCCAACACTTCTTTATAGGCAGTATCCAATGAAACAGGAGGATATCCATTTTTAGCCAATAAAAGGATTAAATCTACTTGTAATTGAGCTTTAATATCTAATCGGGTATTCCAATCAGTATATTGAGATTTATCTTCTACTATTTTTTTAACCTCTCTTGAAAGTTGAATCAACTTTTCTTCAGGGTACTCAAATTCAAATGTGTTGCGGACATACTTTAAGACATCATAAAATGCCTTTTCTTCATAGTCAATTCCTAGTTTTTCAAATGAATTCTTTTCCTCTTTCAATTGTTGCATTAGCTCTGAAAGTTGCTCAGCCACTTCGTCTAGTACTTCTGAAGCAAAGGCTTCTTCCTTACGCCTGTCGTTATATGATGCTACTAGTCTTCTTAATCGTTCTTCAAACTCTACTCCTTTAATCCTGTTTACCTTCTTAAAGTTCTCTATAGATTGCCTTAATAACTGTTGAAGAATCTTAATCTTAGTATTTGGCTTTTCAATTGCGTTAATTCTAGCTAGATATTCATCACTAAAAATATCAATTTCGCTATTCTTGGTTTTTGTATCTTTTCCTATTTCATATATTTGTTCTACTCCATCTGAAATAATAGCAGCTTCAAGTAATTCCCTTACTTTAGCATTCATTTGTTGTAAATCAGGCGCTTTCCCTTTTGTAAGTTTGAATAAAACAGAACGAACTGCAGTATAAAAGGAAATATTATCCCGATCTTCCTTGTTAAATTTATCTGATGTACTACACAAATTAAACGCACTTTTTAATCTTTTGACTGAATACATGAATCTATTTTCTAACTGATCAGTGACTTGTATAAATTCGACTGCATCTTTCAATGCCTGCAATTGTTCAAGAGAATCCCCAAAAAAATATTTATATTTATTAAATTTATAAAAGATCTTATCTAGTACTTCTAATTCATCTCTAACAATTTTAATTGCCTGTGATATATCAGGTAATTCCTCAGTTTGATAGTTTGTATACTGTCGCATTGCTTCATTCAAGCTCTTCTTTATTCCAATGTAGTCAACAATTAATCCTCTCTCTTTACCTTTATAAACTCGATTTACTCGGGATATAGTTTGAATTAAAGTGTGCTTTTGGATTGGTTTATCAATATAAATAGTATCCAATGATGGTACATCGAACCCCGTTAACCACATATCCACAACAATAGCAATTTTAAAGTTTGAATTTACTTTCTTATATTCTTGAGCTAAATCACTTCTATATTTTGAATCTCCAAGCATATTATACAATTCTTTTTCATCATCTTTATTCCTTGTCATGACAAGTTTTACCATTTCAATTGCTTTCGTTTCTGAATTAGAGTCATCAAGTTTTTTAATAATAAACCACTCAGGGCGGATTTCTTTTAATATTTTATAAAATGAGTATGCAGTGTCTCTACTAGAAGAAACAAACATTGCCTTACCTTCAACGGTTGCACCTTCTTCCACTCGTTTTTCATAATGTCTGACAAAATCATCTGCAACTGCTCTAAGCCTATCTGGATCAGAAAGAATAACTTGAAGAGTGGCAACAGTTTTTTTGCTTTCTTCAATTTGATACTCATTTGCCCCTTGTTTCTCAGCTAATATATAATAATCCTCAATCTTTTGTAATCTACTTTCATCTAGGTTTACCTTTGCAGCACGCCCCTCATATATTAGATCAACTGTAATACCATCACGAACAGACTCTTTCATCGTATACGAATCAATTACTGGTCCAAATACATCAATAGTCGCGTCGACAGGAGTTCCTGTAAACCCAACAAACGTTGCATTTGGAAACCCATTGTGTAAATACCTTGCAAAACCATAGCTTTGTTTTACCCCAGAATCAGTAATTTTAGTTTTTTTATCCAAATTTGTTTGCGTTCGATGAGCTTCATCCGATATACAAATAATATTAGTACGCTCCGAGAGTAAGTTTGTATCTTCAGAGAACTTTTGAATTGTTGTTAAATAGACTCCTCCACTTTGACGCCCTGTCAACTCTTCCCGTAAATGTTGCCTAGATTTTACACTTAAAATAGTATCATCACCAATAAATCTCTTTGATTCAGCAAACATTTCACCCATCTGGTCATCTAAATCTGATCTATCGGTTATTATTAATACAGTTGGATTACTCATATAGCTATCTTGCATCAATAACCTAGTTAAAAATAACATTGTATAACTTTTACCAGATCCAGTTGCCCCGAAATAAGTACCACCTTTTCCATCTCCATTAGGTTTCATATGACTTTTAATATTATTAAATAATTTATTTGCTGCAAAAAATTGTGGGTAACGAACCACTATTTTATCTTCCTTTTGGGAGTCGTCTGGGAAATAGATAAAATCTTTTAAAACTGCAAGCAATCGCTCCTTATCAAATAAGCCCTCAACCATTGTGAATAATGAATCTAAACCATCTACCTCTTTAGAGTTCTCGTCAATTCTTCTCCAAGCATAAAAATATTCTAAAGGAGCAAAAATTGATCCATATTTATTGTTTACACCATCACTAATAACTGTGAATGCATTGTATTTTAACAGTTCTGGGATCCCTCTTCTATAGCGAATTGCAACTTGATTGTAAGCATCTGTAATAGTTGTATCTTCTTTTATTGCAGACTTAAATTCCCAAACAATAAGCGGTAGGCCATTAATAAAAATTAAAAGGTCAGGACGCCTTGTTTCTTCAGGACCTTTAATCGTAAATTGATTAACAACACGCCACTTATTGTTTTCAGGATTTTCGAAATCAATTAATGAAACCACAAAACCTTTATCTTCTTGATTTTCTCTATTTAAAATAAATCCATCAGAAATCTTCGTCATAATCTCACGGTTTCCATCATATAAAGGATAGGGCGACAGGGTAGTTAAAGATGACACAATACGATTAATTTCTAATTCAGTAATATCAACTGATTGATACTTTTCAGCCAAGAAATCCTTTAAGTCTTGCTCTAAAAGGACTGTTTTATAATTCCTAGTAATGGTTGATCCTAGTGAATATTCATATCCTTGTTTCTCTAATAATTTTATAATAGAATCTTCTAATCGTGCTTCATCAAAACTTACCAATTCATCCCCTCCTAATAATTTAACTGCTTCATCTCTTCTACTACCCCACGCATTAATATGGGTGCTAAATCTTTAATTTGCCTTTCAAGTTCTTCAACGAGCTTCATTCTACCTTCCAAAATATGGTGAATCTTAATTATAGCTTGTTGTTCTTCAATGGAAGGGAGTGGGATTTCTACATCACACATATCCTCCCAGTTAAATACCTCTCTAGCACTACCTAAAGAGTGATAACGTGAATATCTATCAAACTCCGCTCTATTAAACCAAAGATATAGAAATTCTGGTAATAACTTTTGTTTATTTATCACTTTAAAGACGACGTACGTACTCGATACTAACTTTTCAGATCCATTATTTAAGGCAATAGATATTTTATTGCCATTTCTTGAAGTTACTGTAACAAATGCAAATGAATCCTTCTCAACAACCTTATATCCACCTAAGTTTACATTACTCATATTAGCCTTAGTTTCGATAAGAACTTTATTGTTTGAAATTCCCTTTACTGCATTAACTTCCAATGGTTCTGGTAGATCCCTATTTCTTAAATCACTTTGTTCAACATAGCTGCCAATTTTCACATATGGTTTAGTCTTCTTGATCCCATCAATATAGGAATCCGTAATGATTTTTAAGTCATTTAGACTAGAATGAACATATTCTTTATTCAACTTTATAGAAGTGTATAATTTAACAATTCTCTTCTGCTCACTAATTGGTATTATAGGAATTTTGATTTCACATAAACGTTCCCATTCCAACCCGCCACGAACACTACTATCACATTTAAACCATGCCAACCTATCATTCTCTGGCCTTAGAAAATTAATCAATAAGTACTCTGGTAGGACTACATCCGTATCCTTAATCTCAAAAACGCTATATGCCGGGGAGACAATTATAGGTTTTTTTTCTTTATTCAATGCGATTGGTAGTCTTTCATCTCTCATAACATGCATTAAATTACAAGCAAACTGATTGTATTTTACAATCTTATACTTTGATAAATCTAAATTTGTTGTATTTGCAACTGAAGGCATAAATTCTTTATTAATGTTTACACCTCTCAAATCATCAACAGTAAATTTATTGAGTTTGTTTTTATTATCAACTAGTTGTATAAATTCACCAATTTCTCTATAATCTAACTTCATAACCTAATCCCTCAAATGCCTCTATTATTGCTTGCTGTGATTCCTTCTCTTTCTTTATTAAGTTAGCAACCTCTCCCTGTATTCTTGACATTTCATTTTTATAGTCTAATCCTGTATCACGATCAACAAATTTTATATATTTGCTTGGTGCCAATGAATAGTCGTTAGATTTAATCTCTTCCATTCTCGCTGAATAACATAACTCAGGTATATCCTGATAGTCAGTCCCCTTTTTCCAATTATGATAAATTTCCGTGGCCCTATTGATTTCTTCATTAGTTAATTCTATAAACTTTTTCTCGTATTCAACCCCCCATGTTCTTAGATCCATAAACAAGACCTCATCTCTATGGTCACGAATTTCTTTTTCCTCACCATTAATCTTTGACTTTTGAGAACCTTTATCTTTATTTATTATCCACAGAGTAACACTAATATCTGTGCTATAAAACATATCTCTTGGTAAGACTATAATAGCTTCAACTAAATTATTTTCTATTAAATTTTTCCGAATTTTATATTCCACTCCACCTGCATTTAGCGCACCATTAGCTAGTAAGAAACCAGCAATACCGTTACTTGATAATTTAGATACAATATTTAATATCCAAGCATAATTAGCATTACTTACTGGAGGAACATCATAACCTTGCCAACGTTCATCTTTTAAAAGTTCTTTTTCTCCCCGCCATGACTTTAAGTTAAATGGTGGATTTGCCATTATATAGTCTGCTTTTAGATCCTTATGAAGATCTTTTGCGAACGTATCTGCAGGCTCATCCCCTAAGTTCGCACCAATACCACGTAAAGCAAGGTTCATTTTAGCCAATTTAAAAGTTTCCCTATTTTGTTCTTGTCCATAAATGGATACGTTCTTTTTATTTCCATTATGGCTTTCAATAAACTTCATTGATTGAACAAACATCCCTCCAGACCCACAGCAAGGATCATAGACAATTCCTGAATATGGTTCAATCATATTTGCAATTAAATTGACTATACTTTTAGGCGTATAAAATTCGCCCTTTTTCCCTCCATCAATTGAAAACTTTTGTAAGAAATATTCATAAACTCGACCAATTAAATCAATTTCTGAATTTTTTTGAGTATCAATTCTATTTATTGCATCAAGTAACGATGATAATTTGGATCTTTCTATACCTAAGTTGGAATAAAAATTATTGTCCGGTAGCGCACCCTTTAAAGATTCATTGGAACTTTCAATATCACTCAAAGCTTTATCAATTTTAATAGCTATATCGTTTTGTTTTGCATTTGCAATAATATAACTCCAACGAGATTCTTTAGGAAGATAAAAAACATTGTCTTGTGTGTAAAAAGCAGGAATGTCAATGAATGCTTCTTGCCCTTTGTCTATCAATTCTTGTCGTTGTTTCTCAAACTTATCACTAATAAATTTTAAAAAGATTAAACCTAGAACCACGTTTTTATAATATGCAGCATCAACTGTGCCACGTAACTTAACTGCTGTATCCCATAACTGCGCCTCTATCGATTTTTCCTCTTTAACTTTTTTTGTAGTCATAATAATCTCCTTATCTTTTAGTAGAATTTATAATTATTTATTTTCATTAATATAGTAAATTTTCGCATAAGTTCCAGAACACATTTACTTATACATCATTTTTAAACTACACTTTAAGATGGTAAATCGTTGTGAGTCAGCCCATAAAATTTTGTAAATGAGCTGACTTGGCTTCATTAATCTAAATTCTCGATTACCATATCAATTCCCATCTTAGTATAAGCACTTAATTTTCCATGTTTTAATACTTCATTTGCTTGTTGGAGCAATCCCATATATTTCAGTTCAGCATCTTTTACTGTCTGTACTATTTTCTCTTGATCATTTAAATCAATGTCAGGAAACTCAATATCCTCAATGTCCCGCGTTGTTAATGCTTTTACAGTTCCACCTTTTTTCATTCCCTCAATGAGAGCCACACCAACTGGACTATCAAGGAAAACTTTAATGTACTCCGGCTTATATGCCTTATCCTTAATTCTAATTCTTATAAACATATTAGATAGTACTAAAGATTCATTATGGTCGGGAACGATTGCCACTTTATAAGCCGTTCCACGACTAGCAATAATAATGTCACCAATCTCAACCAGATAACGTTCAGCATTTTTAACTGGGATTACTTCAATACCTTCTAAGTCTATTTTACCATCTTCTACATCCTTTAGTTGGATAACCTTATATCCTTTTTGGCCTTCTTTAATTGTATTCTTAGCTGGTAAGTTAACTCCGCGCGATAATTGGGCTATTTCTTTTAAAGTCCTCTTATTTTTAACCTTTTCATCATATACAGCTTTATTTATAATGACATCACCAAATTGGGTTTCCACGGTTTGGCTTGTAAAATAGTGATTTGGATTTAAATTAAATTCATTCTCTATAATCTCCGACAGGTTAGCAATTTTCACATCTTCTGTATCTGTTGAAGATTGTTCGTACATAGCAACAATTGTTTCAATATTGTTTTGTGTTAAATAATGTTGTGACCGTCCCTTGCTTGTAGACTGTTCTTCAGCATTTATAAACAAAACTTGCTGATTTCTACTTGAGTGCTTCTTATTATTTAATACTAGTAGCACAGTTTGAATCGTTGTATACGAGAAGAGTTTATTTGGTAATAATACAATAGCCTCGATAATATCATTGTTGACAATATATTCTCTAAATGCCCTTTCAGCATGAGAGATTCTTGATAATACTCCTACAGGAACTATTACAGCAGCTTTTCCTGTTTCATTCATAGATGCAACTGTATGTTGTAAAAACGCTAGATCACCATGCATTCTACTGATTTTTCCCATTCTACCGCTAAAACGACCATAAGGATCATAATCCATCATTTGTATATTGTTTAATTTCAAACCAAAGGGCTGATTCATCGCAATATAATCAAACTGCATTAAGTTACTATCATTTTCTATAAATGCGGGAGAGAACAATGTATCACCTTTTGCTATTTGAAATTTTGATAAATCTATTCCATTTACAATTGCATTCATGTAAGCTAGAGCAACATTTGATTCATTTATCTCTTGCCCATACATTGAAATGTCATTATTGAAACGATAAGCTTCAATTAACGATCCCCCAATTCCTGCTGCTCCATCGTACAAACTGCCATTAGAAGGTTTTAATATTCGTATCATAAGTCTATTTAATCCTTCTGGTGTTATAGATGTTCCTAACTCTTTTCCATCACTTTCCATTAGTCGTTGTATGAGATGTAAGAAATATTGACCAGTTAATTTTGCATCTTGAAACTCTTCTATTGTTAAAGAACTTTGGTCCATAATCATTAGGCAATCATACAGTACATGGTCTCCTATCTTTGAAAGAGAAAAACTACTTAGCAGATCTAGATTAAACTCATTGTTATGCGCAATCTTATGAAATAACTCATCAATCAGATTTCCTATATTATAGTGAGAAGAACTGATTCTTTCCCACGACATATCATCTGGTATAGTTATTGAATGACTTTTATTTACTAACAAGAATTTTGCTGTAAAAATTCTACTTCCTACTTCATGGTATTGATAAGACTCTACCTCTCCTCTAAGTCGTTCGCCAATTGCCCTACTTGTTTTATTTGCTCTTAACTCAATGTTATCCATCAAAGCAACAACTCCTCATTAATGTATTAAATTTATTCTAATAAGGTATTTCAAATTCCTTTTAATTATCTTTTAATAAAAAGCCACGTTCTCGTGGACAGCATTTATAACACTAGAAATTCCTTTACTACGGTGATAAACCACTTTAATTCCAAATTTATCTGCAACATCTTTAACTGCATACATTGTACCATGAGATACAGCTGATAGTATAACTATAACACATTCAACATCTTTTAATAAGTTGCTGAAGTAATTTTTGGTCCTCTTCCTTTTTATTCTTCCATCATGATATTTTAACTCAAAATTTAATGTCTTTAACTTGTCCTCGTATCCTTTTTTATTATCACCACCAATAATGGCAACCTTTTTCATATTTACTCACTCCATCTCTTAAATTTCTAATTCCCTAGTAACATTTAAATACGTAGTAATCTGTTGACGTTTACTACTTAATAGGTCTGCTAGTAACTTAACGTCTGATTGTGTTACCTTTGCTATTCTACTAATGTGTTGTTTTCTCGTATTACCTTCTCTGTTGACATTCTTTTTCAGGACTGTCTCAAATTTTACTAATTTCCCTCTAGGAGTGATCCTAAAGTTATTCAATCCCATTATGCTTAAAAGCGTATTGAACTTTACTACTTTCTTTTCATGGTTAACAAATTTAACAATTGGTGCAAATATTGCTCTTGAATCTATTTCTACAGTTTCAACAACAAACCCAATTTCCCCAAATACTTCTGAAAGGTATTTTAAATTCCTTTTTTGTTCCTCCAAAAGTAAATCACGTTGAAACATACTTTGATTATTTGTCGCTACTCTACTTCTTTCTGCAACTGTTCTATTCATAATAGAAACCCTCCCAATGTTTTATAAAGTTTTAACTTCATTTTTCTGTCTAAAATAGTTATATCATAAATCATCAATACTTGTAAAGGGTATTTGTAATTCCTTTTTAAATTTTTATTTATTCCTTTTTCAAATGTGAAAAAAGAGAAGGCAAACATCTAATGTCGGATTGCCTTCTCTGTCTACTATTAGAATAGAACTACTCAAACTGATTTTTAATTTCAATTACAATTCACGTAGGTTATTATGCAAAAAAGTATTAACTCCATAATCAACTGTAATAATACGGATTTTATATTCTTCTCGTAGTTTTTCGATTATAAAAGATAGATAATCGGAATTTCTTGAAATTCGTGATGGATCGCTCACTATAATCGCATCGATTTTTTCTTGTTGTGCATCTTCAATCATTTTAATAAAATTTTTATTAATATTGCTTCCTAAACCAATATCCGCATAAACAGAATCTAAGTACCAATTGTTTTGAACAATAAAATCCTCGATTATTCCTGTCTGTTTTTGTAAAGAATCCTCTTTATTTTTTCCATTACTAGTTCGAACATAAGCAAAATATTTCATATTTTGTTTCTCTCCTCAAAAATTTATTTGTTATTAAAATATACTTCATCGACTTGTGTAAAACATTGTATCCTCGTTTTTTGATATTTGAAGAGGATACCAAAAAGTTTTTTAATATTTTTAGACGATAATTTAACCATATTCTCTAGATCCGAAATTATCTTCTTGCTCACTAATACATAAGCATCATACTTGTTATTGATAAAATTGAATTCTATCCTTTTTATCTTTCAATTTGAAAAACATCATGAAATTCTAAACCTAATTGATTTGATATTTTCTTTGCAACCGCTGGGCTAGGGTTTTTCTTATGATTAACAATTTGGTTAAAGTAATTTTCACTTAATCCGGTATGTCTCGAAAACTCTCGTTGAGAAAATCCTTTTTCAATTAACATTGCTCGTAGTTTATCGGAATCTTTAACAATGATTTTCATGTTTTAATTTTCCCCTCCTTTTGTTAAATGCGTGTTCTTCAAGATAAATAAAAAGAGAAAACCACCTTTAAAAGACTGCAGCATAAACACAACGCTGTCACTCTATAAAAATGGGGTTTTCCCTTTTTAGATCTATATTCAATTCTACTTTTTTACTGTTACAACTATATTCTAACAATCTTTTTCTATATTTTAAGGATCGAACACATTTATCCACTTCATTTTAAAAACATCTTTGCCAATTCATCATTTTCCTGTTTAGATATTATTTCTCTTACACTCTCTTCGGGCATAACAACTTGGAATGTCATCTTTTCAATACGGCTCTTTATCCTCCCAGCAGGATACTTCTTTTGGAGTGACTGTATCGGCATATTAGATGTGATAATAGTCGGTCTTTTGTAACTCATTCGCTCATCTAAGATTTGCGTCAAAACCTCCTCCGACCAATCTGTTGTTTTCTCAACACCTAAATCATCCATTAACAATACTGGAGCTTGCTTAAATGATTCCATTAAATTATAAAAGTTTCTGTTAGGATCTTTAATAGAAAATGAATGCTTCATCTCATTTAGCATATTTACTACCGAAATATACATTGGCTTGATCTGATACTTGATGATGAGTTCGTTGGTGATTGCAATTGACAGAAGCGTTTTACCAGATCCTTTTACATTACTATAAAAGTATAATCCTTTGCTCATGTCCTCCAACTCTGGATATTGTTCTACATAGCGTGTTGCAATTTTCTTAGCATATTGCGCTACTCTACCATTATCGTTTATCTGATAGATTTTTGTATCGAAATCTTGGATTCTTTTATTTAAATATTCATCTGGTATTCTAGCAGTCTTAATTTTACGCAACAGTTCTTTGTATTCTCTGCATTTACACATCATCATATATTCATATCCATTTTCCTTAATAACATGAATCAGTCCAGATCCATCACATTCTCTGTACATACAATCATCTGTCGCCTTAGTTAATCTCCCCGGCATTTTGTTTAATGGCTGAACTGAATCGTTGGAAATACTCGTCTTGGGCAATATATCCTGTAGTTTGTTCATCCTCAATAACCTCCTGTTGGTATTTATAAGCTTGATCAAAAATGTAATTTGCTACATATTGGAATGTCCGGATATTATCTAACTTGTGTTTCGGTTTAAAGTTATTGAAACAATCCTTTATCCAACCAATAACTCGATGAGTCTCCCAGTTTTCGTCTACAACATCCCTAATCGCTTTTTGATCATTAAGCGATAACTGCTTGTTTTTGCTAAGACCCAAGTAGGTGTTACTAATTAATTCAAATTGATTTGTATCATAAATGTCAATTTCATCTTCAATCCATTCATTTGGCGAAGAAGTCTCTGAATTAATTTTTGGAGTAATCTCTGTAGTAATCTCTGGTATTGCTGTGCAATCATTGGGCTTCGAATCATCTTTTTCTACATTCGGAGGAATCGTTTGTTTGCTCGAAGTATCATTTTCTTTAATTCGTAATAACTGTTTGTACTCATTTATCGGATATCCCAAATTGCTTAAATCTAAGATGACTTTCACCAAGTTCACACGATATTGTAATGTCTTATCCCACTTATACCGAGGGTTGTTTCTTCTTTTAACAAAATCTTTTTCTACTATTTTACCTAGATACTTTCGAATCGTATTCGCCGATACACCAAGCATCACTTCATCCGCCAACTCATCAGCTTTCTTGTAAATCCAACCGTGTTTAAAAGACCCTTTATATGCTGAGTCATTATATAGATGTTCTCTTTCCTCAGCCTTATATTGTTCAGCATCTTTCATACGATCTATCCAGTAAATTAATTGACCTAAGATTACAGCTTCTTCCATGCTGCTTGTTAATGCCACCAAATCTTCTCTAATGACAGCCTTTTTTATTTTTCGCAATTTAATACTCTCACCTCTTACTAAATATATTTTCTAACCTAGTTTGAATTTTGTTTTCCGAATATCATCTCCTTGTCTACGTCTGCCATTTGAATTTTTCAAATAAAAAAGAGAAAAACCCAAGACAGACGTAGCAAAATCTATACACAAATATATGTGCATATTTCACTACTTCCTCTTGGGTTTTTCCCTTATTGTTGAGAAAGTCGTTCAAATTATTTATTTGACTATCATTATACAACTATGATTTTATTTTGCAAGTATTTTTTTACATTTCTTTTATTAGTAACCACAATTTTTGATTTTATATGTTTTCTTTCATAGAACTAGAAATATCCAAATTTGAAAGTACACTATTTAAAAGATCACTTCCTCAAAACAATCAACTACCCAAGTAATGTAGGTTAATCTTTTCAATATAGCATTCCAATCTCATTACTTGTAGGAAGTGTATTACTTGTAGAATTAGCACGGTCTAAGCTGACATATTGAGGCCAAACAATAGTAGGTAGATAGGAGGAATAAAAAGAGTTCTACAATAGAAAAAATATTCACCCCAAAATTTGAAAGGAGAGAGATTATGCCTGATAGGATAATATTAAAGAAAAATGCCAAACAACGATTAGAATTATCTAAAACTGACTTACAACTTTTAGCTTTTCTAGAACAACAAAGGATGTTAACAATGCAGCAACTATATCAAGTTGCTACAAAAATATTTGAAATTAGAATAAAGGAATACAGTTTTAAAAACCGAATTCGTAAATTCGAAGATTACTACTTGATCCGTGGTTATAATTATAGTGAGGGATTTGATGGAGAACGATTTAAATATTTATGTATAGGTAGTAAGGGTATTGATTTGCTTATTAAATATAATTTATTAGACCAATCCTATAATAAATCAAAAATCTACAAGTTTAACCAAAAGAAGAATTTGATGCACTTTTTAGCTACTCAGCAGGCAGCCATTAACATATTGAACAGTCTTCATGCCAAAGTCATTAAGGGTGAGGCCTCAAATGAAATTAAATATACTGGCTTTTATGATATAACTTTATTTTCCCATTCACCATCGGTCTTTCAATACACTGAATGGATACGGAAAGAGAAAAATTTGCATCGCCATAATAAAGGCGCTTATCATTCTTATATAGCAAAACACATGAATGGAAACTCTAGTACATTTGGTAAAACGATGACCTTTGTAAAACCCGATTGGATCATTGAGTTACAATCGAAAAAAGCTAAAAATGCCTATATTAATATTGAGTTGGATATGGGGACTGAACCCATCGAAACATTGATAGAAAAAGTCTTTAAATATGCAATTTTAGCTGAGAGAAATAAAGAGGAACTTCATATCATGGACCTTGTTATCGCAGATAGTAGTTTCTCTAACCGCTCTAAACTTACGAACGGTATAAAAAGAGGGGATAATATTATTAAGAGATTTGTCGCAGATCCCGCAATAAAGAAAAGATTAGATGAATCCGGATTGATGCTCATTATTCATCCGTTAAGAGACAATGAGAAGGCAATTGATAACGTACTAACAAGGTTTTAAACCCCACCAGTCATTCATTTCGAATGACTGCATACATAATAAACTACAATTATTCTGAATAGATTACAATATACGTTACCATTAATAGAAACCACGTTTAACCTCTGAAATATCAATACTTGTCTCATCCTAATCTTCTTTATTTTCTTCACCATTTTCCTATTCGTTACGAATATTAGTAACCATTATCCTAAGTAATAAACTTATACATTAACTTTCCACACTATAAATTGCGATTATCATACGATTGGTAACCAATAATGGATACCATGACTGACATTCGCTGTTCCAGTATTTTCTCTAACTTATATGTTCTTTTCTTCTTCCTAGTATCTATTATTAGTTACCTTTAATTGTTACCATATCTTATTTGACAAGGCGTCGAGGGAATAAAAGTCATAACAGTGCTGCTAGATGCTTAGGCTATCCATTTTAAAAGGGGAGAACACTTCTTTTCTATTCAGAAATTAAACGGTAAACACTATTAGTAACTTGGGAAAGGAAAAAAATAACTACTGTGACTTCTCCTTTTGGCTTTAACAATTAATTATTTCCATAAAACTAGGCTGTTTTCTTATTCCCCCTTCGAATAAGAAATAGAAGAAAGTATAATATTTCAAATATCTAAGGAGGAAAGATAGCTAAAATTGTCAACCTAATGCAAATATGTCATTCATTTTACATTAAAATCACTGCATCAAAAACAAATGGAAAGGAAGCTTTGTAATGGAACTAAGTCAAAATATGCAAAAGGAACTCTATGAAGAAATGCTCAATGTTAACGAGGATAATATAGAAGGTGAATTCTTTGCCTCATCAATAGAAGATTTGAAAAGTCAAGTCATCGAGTTCTTGATGATAGATTTAAAATACGATCCAATTGATTTGGAAGATATAGATTTGGATATCCGCTGGAAAGGGGAAGGGTTATACTCTTTCTGGGGGCATTATTTTACTGACACTCATTTATTAGCCCACATTGCTGAGATATTTGAGACTGAAACAGAAGTTCATCCTTCCATTTTCCTTGGAAACCAAACACTAATCAAACATGAACGAAGCAAGTGGTACGACATCGGTAACTTTGTGTATGTCATTTGGAATAATCAATTTGAGTTAGTGGATGTTGTCTATAGCGATGAGGAGGAAACAATGTTTAATAAAAGACGTGGCGGCTATTTTATTACTGAATTACGTGAGTTAGATAACTATCGTTTTTATGATTTTTTAAGACAGTATGAGAAAAAATCATTGATGGGCATTTTATAACACTACATCAATCTTGGTGTATGGAATTCACATAATAGTTCTGAAAAAAGGGCAGAGAGAAACAAAAAGACTTTCCAGAGGAAGGTCATCCGTAAAACATCGACCAATACAGTCTTATGCAAAATAGAATCTTTAAAGTTCAACTAGAATATTAGCCACAATTAGTAACCAGTTATAGGAATAGAAAGGTTGCTCCTGTTTCTTTAAACAGGGGTAACATCTTATTAATTTCTATTTTACTAGATTATATAAAGGCATATATTTAGTAGATTTAGGAGAGTCCCTTATGTAGCAAATCTTAAAGCCGTTGGCCGACCACTCTCTTCATTCTTTTATTACGTATAACAGGATCACTTGATAACCCTTTACATAAATCCCGTACTGAAGCTACTTTTTACATAAGAGCAGTCCAAGAGCTTAACTTTTATATGACTCTTTCATCTAGAATCCTATCTTCAATCATCTTCATAAACTGAATAACTAAAATCTATATAATCCTCAAGTCTTGTATTTTCAGTCTGGTTCATCCCCCAGCCATATCGCTGGTAATTCTTCCCTCCATCTACAAATATAGCTCCACAACTACATCTTTTAAAGTCATAACTGTGTTTTGATTCGATAATATCGTCGCACTTTTTACAACGAACCTTGTTTATTAATACCCTTTTCACTTAGTATCATTCCTTTCCACCTAGAAGAAGTTTATTTGATTTCATTCAATTCAAACATGAAGTTGAAGATATGCTGGGCGTAAAAATTGATGTCGTCACAGAAAATTTCCTTCATTGGAGTATAAAGCAAGATGTATTAGCTGAAGCCGTTAAACTATAAAATGATGCATTGAATGATAAAATATATCATAATGTCTAGAATCGATGGACTTAAAACCACTTACACTTTCTAATATTTAAATGCTCCCAAATTTTATTGTTATTTATATTGGCCAGTTGGATGCCCTAATTTTTCAATATCAACAAGTAAGTCAAGGTCGCTTTTTGGTCCATCCTCAAAATTTGCTACCGTACCAAATACCCGTACATTACCAATTCCATGCTTATCTGCAATTTTTAATATTAAATCACGTTTTTTTAAGAACATCACACAACACGGTACATCCCTCTGATCCGTATTTTATCTTCTAATGAGAATGTATTAGGATAATGATCACTAATTATCCTTTTTTTGATCATCAACTATCTTTTGCAAGAATGCTTCCCACTCTTTATCTTCTAAGTAGAAAAAGTCCAAATAAGAGGATTCAGTTTCATCTACAGATGACTCCTTTTCTATCATCATTCTTTGACCATATCCTTCGTTTTGCGAAGAATACATATATTGCAAGTTAGAGATTAATTGGTTAAATCGTAGGTCCGGTTGCTCTTCCCAAATCCTTTGTATGAGTGACATAATTCTATTTATTCGTTCTATCTCTCGGATTTTTCCACCTCTATTTTCTTCGGTATTAATTCTTTCAATTGTACCATCGTAATGTTCTTTAACCCATCCCTGTTCCGTTCTATATACAATAGCAGTCTTATGGACTTTTGCATCAATCCTTGCGCGTTCACCTGTCATCTTTGCCCACTTATCCACCCATTCAAACTTTCTCTTATTTTCTGTCATAAGATAACTCTATCCTTTCCTACTTTAATCTTAAAGCAATTATGTTATATCTCATTTCATTATCGACTTTTCTTATTTGCTAACAAGCTGAAAGTTAATTATTTAACGTTTAAGAAACTGTTTTAAACCGTTTAACCTTGTTCAACTAATTTCCCTTTATTTATATATTCGCTATATCCAATATCACCCTTATATAGATTACACTCAAGACAAGCACAAACACAGTTAAAAGGTGTACTAGCTCCATCTTTTGATTTAGGAACTTTGTGATCAATTGTATCACCGTATAAACCGCAGTAATGACAAGTATATCTATCTCGTTCTAATACAAATTGCCTTAATGATTTCCAATTGAAGAAATTATGAATTAATGTACTATGTACTATACCAGCCGCTCCTTCTTCCACTAGTTTCTTTGCTCTGTTATAGTTTATTATGTTTTCATATCTATAATTACTTGCACTACGCCCACGTATGGTGATTTCCTTAGACGCATCTAGAATAGATGTATCGAAACTATATTCTTGTTTTGGACCTAAAATTACCTCATGCCTACGATCTTTACAATCCCGACAAAATGATTTTCTCTTTGTTGGATTAGCCTTTCTTCCACCCTTAGCTTGAAATTCCTTTACATATTTAGTTTCTCTGCATATTTTACATTTCTTATACAGCCTGCAAGCATCACCTACACTGACACCCAATATAAACACCTCCAAGATAACGATACATTCAAACCGCTATCCAAAGAATAATAATTTCTAATGTCTTTAATTTAACCGTTTATGACCACTAACTGACCTGATAAGGAAATAGTCTATAAATCTTATAAGTTAATAGTTATAATAGCAGTAGTAAATAAAGTAAGAGCAAAATGAACGCAGGAGACAAGGACAATAGTTTAGGGAACAATTATGAACGGGGCATTCTATATTTTCGGTATGTAGAAAGGAATGGGGACAGAAGTAATGAAAAGACACGTTGTAATTGGCTTTGATGCTAGAGATCATGTTGCTATAGGTATAGTATTTGAGGATTTCAAAGAAGCAAAGGAATATCTTAATTATTTAAACACAGAAAAGATTGGACAAATAATTGGACAGGAAAATCGTCTTCTAGAATACACAGATATATTCGAAATGGATTATATTCCTTTAAAAAGGTAACTTGAGGATAATAGTCAGTAAATACTTCATACAATCCAAATCCTCCCAACGGAATCTTTTACAACAGGACTTTTTACATAAATTCCGTACCGATAATATGTGAAAATTCATATACGTACATGAATCATATCTCACAAAAAGAAGCTTCCAGTTGGAAACTCCTATATAATTAATACTTTACAGAGTATTTGCTATTATGTTCATGTTCTTTGATCCATTTTTTGTATCTGTCCATATTAGATAATGTAAAGCTGAAACGCTGGGCAGTGTTATGCGTTCGAAATTCATCCCAATTCCTCGTTATACATTCAAAAACCTTATCCATTCGGATACTTTTATTTCTATTAGTAGAGGCAACATAGTAACACGCAAAAAGAAATGTCAAATCTGCAAGGGGCATTGTTCCCTTTTTTGCTTCCACCATAATACTTCGGGGAATTATATAATACCCATATTGATGAACCAATCTTCTTGGAACTTCTTTGCCATCATCAATTATGTAATGGATTATATATTCACCACGATTGGTGCTTACTTCCTCATCTTCAAATAAAGCTTTTGGTATTTCAATCATTCCTGCTTTTTTAACCATTATTTTCTCAAAAAGCCCCTTAGTCAAATTTAATCGTTATTCGATTTGCCTTGTTATAAACTGATTCTGCCCTTCTTATGCATTCCAATCTATTCTTTTCAATTACTTCTAATTCAACGTCATACGCTACGCCCTTATTTTCCAATGTGGCCCCAATCGACTGGGTGATATAGCCTTTTGCACCCAAAAGAGCCATTATTTCATCAAATAATTCTGTTGCAAATCCTTCATGTGCCTGATCCGTCATAACCTTCTCTACATCATTTGTTTCCACAGCTGTTACAAGATCCACAACCAATTTCCCTCTATAAAGATTCTTAGATGACAATAAAAACATCTCCTTTATTTTTTAGGTATTAATAATGTATCTACAAAAAATGAAAATGCATCTTTAAATGCCACGCGATATGTTAACTTACTCTGCTGGAATACCTGTTGAAATATATTTGATTTAAGATCTTCAATAAGATTATTCTTAGCCTCTTCATCTAGATCGTTAATGCTTGACGATAGCTTCTGCTCTAAATCCTGATAAATGCCCTCCATAAACATTTCGTATTCCTCACTAGTAATAATATTTTCCAAACGATTTTCGATTAGTTGATTAACCAATCTTGGGAAACCATCAATCATTTAAACACCCCTCTATTCGTAATATGAATATATTTATATTACGAATATAACATAGTATCTATTGATTGTAAAACCAGAAAATAATACGATTAAGTAAATAGAAGAATGAGAAGGGAAATAAATTAATGGATGATACTCAGGCAGGAAAGTTAATACGTAGATTAAGAAGAGAAAATAAATTAACAATGGTTAATTTTGCAAAGCAAATTGGTCTTTCTCAACCTTCTTTATCGCGGATAGAAAGTGGTAACCAAGAGATCACCTTCTCCTTATTAGAAAGAATTTGTACAGCACTTAATATATCAATGGGTGATTTTCTGTATGCACTTGAAGGGGAAAGCAAGCTACAAAACATTGAATTAACTGAAGAAGATGATGTAGATACAGAAGAGGAACTAGATGCTATATTAAATAAAATGATTTCGTCGTTATCGTTTGAACAGAAGAAAGGGTTATATACGCTGTTGCTGCCATATCTTAAAGATTAGGAAGAACAAATATTTATATTAGAGTTTAGTAGGTAGGATGATTGGCACTTTAATTTAGTATATCAAGTATGACTTGATTGTTATGTAATAGTATGTTGATTATAATAAATATGACTATTAATGCTACATGACTGATTAATGCTGTGAATATTTCTGGTGTTAGTACAATTTGTAATTCTAGAGGGAGTGTAAAATAGACTGCGAAGTAAGGGCTGTACGCTCTCTTTACTTACACAGTTTATTTTACACTCCCTTATCTTGGATATAAGGAACCTTATCTCATTTTTACTGAAGGAACTTTTTTTCCTGATATACCACCACCAACTATTACACAATTGATATTAAAACAGAGTTAAGATTTACAAGATATCCCAACTCTATAATACTTATACGGTTCTCTTATTAAATTTGTTCCTGCTAACAAACTGAAAGGATTGTACGTATCCACATTTTGCTACTGGAACCCCCCTTATATGTCTTACCCTATATTCAATTTAAATTCTAAAGAATATATACATCGTGAATCTCTTTATCGGTTTTAAATCCTAGTGTCAGCCCTCTTCTATAGTTGTAATCACTGATTTTGCATGTTTTCTTGCTATATCTCTTTTCTCTTGTTTTGTTAACTTATTAAATCGATGACCGTTGGGTAGTATAACATAGCTTAAAAATATCCCTCCAAGCTGTCTGGCACAAAAATCTATATCCACTGTTTGGTTTTTAAGTTCAAAATGATATCCTAAACCTTTTTTTAAACTTGAAAAAATTATTTCGGGCAAATTAATATCATTTATTAGATTTCCCCTTAAACTTTCAGACAAAAGCATTTTTACTAAGCCCTCATTTTTTGAAAGAATATCCAATCTATCTTCTATAATCTTCATTAAAAATAGTTCCGTCTCTTTCTCTTTTGCTATTTCCAAAATATGCGAATGAAATTTTTTCTCCAATACATTTTTAATTGCTGTGATAAAAAGATTTTCTTTTGTAGAAAATTTTCGATATAATGTTACTTCTGCAACTCCTGCTTCATTTGCAACTTCCTGTGTTGTTGCTTGAAATCCTTTTTTGGTAAAGACAGAAATAGCACCTTTAAGTATTTGTTCCGTTACATCCCGCAACTCTCATCACCTACATTTATTTTTAGTAAAGAAAAAACTATTGGGTTTGCTTTATCTTAACAAATCTGTCTAAAATAATCATGATTGGTGGCATAACAATAATTGTTGAAAATAACGCAAATGAAATATTTATGAGTGTCATCATTCCAAAATTGTTTAAAATAACAAAATCAGATGCGAGTAATGCGCTAAATCCACCAATGGTTGTTAAAGCCGACGCAAAAATGGCTTTACCTATACTTTTATTCGTCGTTTTTATGGCATCTAAACCTTGAAGCCCTTTCTTTCTCTCTTCATAAAATCTCTCCATCACTAGCACGGTAAATTCTGTGCCGATACCAATAATTAATGCTCCTAGTGTTGCAGTTAGGGGAGTGTAACTTATATCTAAAAGGTACATCACCAAACCAGACCATCCGACAATGAATATAATTGGTAACAAAGGAATAAGGGCCTTGATTGGATGACGATAAAAGATTAGTAAACTGAGGAAAACAAGTCCCATTCCAAGTAACGTCATTTGATATCTCCCAGTCGTTAACCCTTGAATCATTTCCACATCTAAAACAGCTTTACCTGTAATGGTCGTTTCAATCGTATCTAAATCATTCTTTTCTAAATAAATGCCTAAATCATCAATGAATGCTTTTAAATCATCTGCTTCCAAATGTTTAATTCCTACCGTAATAACTCCCTTTGTTTGTGATTCATTTAAGAAGAGTTTTATCTGATCTTCTGGGATGTCAGCAATTTTTTCGTTAAATTCTCCGTATATAGGCAGCTCTCCATCATCCATTTGTTTTACAATACTCGTAACTGACTTTGTATTTACAACAACATCAGGAAATTCCTTTTCAACGGTTTCTGTTAAATTATCTACCCATGTAATTACTTGATCTGATACAATATCTTTACCCTCATAAACAATAGATACTTGATCTGTTGTTCCGATAATATCGCGCAGTTGATGAATGTCTTTTAGTTCCTGCGTCTCTTGTGGCATGAAGGTTTCCACATCAGTTTCTGCATCAGCATCTATATCCAAATAAATACCAAGAACTGCTGTGAGAATTGCGATTGTGATGATTAACCAACGAAAGGAGATTGTTTTCTTCGTAATCCAATCGAGAACTTTATCCATTTTTGATGCTTTTTCTACTTTTTCTTGTTTTTGTTTTTTCTTCTTCATGTTACTAAAGAAATGATCACGAACAAATAATATAGGGATTAATAAAAATATCCCAAGAATAAAACTGATTATTAATCCAATGGTTAACATTTTGCCAAAGTCCTGTATCATTGGTACAGGGGAAGTATAGAGTGCGACAAAACCAAGTGCTGTTGCAACCAATGCAGTGAAGACTGCTGGAACCATCTTTGTAATTGTTTTAGTTAAACTGTTCTTCGCTCTATTTTTATTGTTATTCATTCGAATCCTCCTTCGCCAATTCCTGTTCATAGGCCAATTCCTCTTCATAACGGTTTTGGAACTGGATAGTATAATCGATACCAAGACCAATTAAAATAGGGAAAACAGCCATCGATACCATCGTAATTGGTATTTGTAACCAGCCCATTAATCCTACCGTTCCGATAACAGCAATAAAAACAGTAAGCAATGGTAATAAACGCCAACGAACTTTAAAAACAATGAACAAAACAAAAACCATTATCAGTAGCGCCAGTCCCATCATTTTTTGGATACTTTCCTTCATGGATGATTTGATGGCATTATCAAGCACAGGCTTGCCTGAAACAAGCGTATCTACGGAATCAATTGGTTCTGTATCTAAATAGCTGTTGATTGTCTCAATCACTTCACTTTTTTCTGTATCTTCTGTACCACCATTAAGCTTGATCATCATAAGCATATGGCTTTCATCCACAATAACTTCTTCAAACATAGTGCGAAGGTTGCCATCATCATCATAAATCATATTATCCAGTGTTGCTTGTTTTTTAGGTAATCCAGAAGTCATAATGTCTGAGTATCCATATATGGTCTCCATGTTATTACTTATCGTTTGTAATTTTTCACCCATTGTAGATAAGCCTTCTCCGAGTGTATCTAGTTTATCTACCTGTTTTTTCTGACTATCCTGCATTTCTTCTTGAATTTCTTGCATCTCTTTTTCCTTTTCAGATTTCTGAACTTCCATTTGTGTTTTTATTTTTTCTTGTTGGGCTTCCTTCTGTTTCTGCATTTTCAGTTTTATTTCTTCTTGTTGGGCTTCTTGTTGTTCCTGCATCGTTTGTTCTTTTTGTTTTTGTAATTCCTGTTGTTTTTGTGTCTGTATCTCTTCCTGTTTCTCTAACTGGCTTTTTTGTTCCTGTAGCTGTTTGTCTAGGTTTTGTTGTATATTGTTTAAACCATCAATTGTTTGGTCAGGAATAGTAGGAAGCTGACCAGAACCTTCAGAAACCTGTAACATTTTCTCAGATAGGCCAATTAATCTCCCGCTAATATCTTGTAGCTGCACCTTTTGAGAGGAATCTTCCATTGGTCCTGCCAATTCGTTAAGTCCCTGTCCTAAATCATTTAACTGTTCACTAAACTCGATATAACCACCTAAAAGATTTTCTGTACCTTCTCCTAAATTTTCTTGAGCTTCAATCATGTTGGAGAATGCTATATTTAAGTCGGTCATTTGTCCTTCCATATCAGGGACTTGTATCTCGCCAAATTCAGGAAGCTCTAATTCGGGAAACTGCGATGCCCCTAGTTCGGGTAATTCTGGTTCTTCCAAATCAGGTAGCTGGAGATTCCCCAATTCAGGGAATTTCATTTCTGGATTACCCTCGGTGTTTTCCTCTAATTCTGCACCAATTTCTGAAAGTTGACTTCCCATTTCATCTAACCCGTCAACGATGTCTGATATGCCTTCTTGAAATGTTTCCGATTGTTTACTCGCGATCTCTTCAATCAGAGTGATTGGGCTTATCATGCTGTAAATCGAATCACTCGATTGCAAAGCAGATTCTAAGCCTTTCATATGTGCTAAAGTTTGGGGAGTCAGTAAATTTTCAGATTCATATAAAACAATAATGGACTCCCCACCAAATTCATCCTCTAACATTAAATTATCTTGATATACATCTGTATTACTTTCAACTAGCGTATCGTTTCCTGTGGCCATAAATACATTTCTAACACCAAAAACTAATAAGACCACAATGATTAGCGTAATAAATATTGATTTCATTGGGAAATTTGTTAGTAATTTAGCAAGCCTTCTTAATATATTCATAATCATGTACTTCCTCCTACCCTCCTGTGTAAGTTACTGATAACTAACATTTTAAAAAGAGTGTTCCTCTTCCAAACTTTTTTAAATCTCATAATGTAAGTTATCACTAACATACATATTAACAGCAAATTTTAAACTTGTAAATAAATTTTAAACAAGGAAAGTAATAATTAACGCTGGACATTAGTCTTTTAATACAGTAGTAAGTGTTTTAAACCTTATTTAACTTGGTGATAAAAACAAATTAAGGGATAACATATTGCTAAAATAAAGAGTTTAAAGTAATTTTTTAAGCATTACTTGCGTATTGTAGATTTTTTTTGCATTCATAAAAGGCACTAGCCAAAGCCTTCAAAGTGAATTTATGTAAACTTTATCTCACTTTCAAATTAAAATAAAAATATTTTTGATTTCCTCTTAAAATATCATTTTTTCGCGGTTATCATGTTTCAGCAAATGACAAGCCGGCTGTTATTTGTGTTTTAAAACCACAAATAGATAAGGGGAGTTCATTAAATTATGATAAAAAATGAAATTATAGATTACGATAAAGATTACAGACTTAGACTTGCGACAAATAAAGAATTAACGAAAATAAAAGGCTATGACTTTCTAAATTACCTAACTGACCTAATGGTTAAATATTCGGATTCTATAGGTGAAGGGTTTTCTATTGAATTGGAGGGTGAAATATGACAGCAAAGATTGAAATGTCAGGGATGCAAGTTAACATGCCAGTAAAATATATAAGAGCTTATGCCTATGTTCGTATTAGCACAAATAAACAATTAGATAACACATCTATTGAACAACAAATTGAGGCAATAGAAAAGTATTGTAACGAAAATAATATTGATCTTGTGAAAATATATGTAGAAGAACCCGCATCCGGGGAGAGCTTTTCGAATAGACCTGAGTTTAAAAAGATGTTTTATAATGTTTTCCAAGAGGAGAATAATATTGATTCAATCATAATATTTAAGCAAGATCGTATATCACGAAACTCTTTAGATTCCCAATATATCTTTAGTCGTTTTAAAAAGGCTAACAAGAATTTAATCTCCATTGCTGATAATATCGACACAAACGATCCTAACTCAAAGCTTATTTATCAGATATTAGGTATTATTGCAGAAGTCGAAAAAGATCTAATCGCTTTTCGTACATCACTAGGTATGGAAAAAACCTTTGAAAATGGAGACTTCAACGGTGGAAGGGTATTTGGATATAATTTAGTAAATAAGAAATTAGTTATTAACGAAGATGAAGCAAGAGTAGTGAAATACATTTTTGATTGTTACTCTAACAAAATGTGGGGTTATCGAAAAATAGCTAGTAGTTTAAATATGCAAGGTATCAAAACCAAAAAGGATAATTATTGGTCTATTACTGCTGTTAGAACTATTCTCAATAATAAAATCTACAATGGTTATGTTAAATGGAAAGGTAAATATAAAAAAGGGAATCATTATCCTATTATTAGTGAAGAGCTTTGGGAAAAAACCCAAAAGCTTTTATCACTACGTAGTTATACCCAAGAAAAAAAACACAACGGCTCTTTTCCGTTATCAGGTCTATTAAAATGTCCTACTTGCGGAGGAGCGATGGTACAAGGAAATGCAAACAAAAAATACAAATATTACGTGTGTAGCCGTTTTAAAAACAGTGGCTCTAAAGCATGTAAGTCGAATCTTGTAAAAAAGGAGTATGCAGAGCAAGAGGTTTTATCACAGGTTATGAATTACCTTAACGATTTAAACCTCTCTGTACCATTACAAACAGTTGTTATGGATAACCTAAAAAGTGAACTTGAACCAATTGAAGAGGAACTTAAATTACTAGAAAAAAATTTAAGAGAACTAAAAAGAGAGAAGCAGGATCTCATACAACTTTATACGAAGAAAATAATCGACATTGATACACTTAGTGATGAAATGAAAAGAGTTCAGAATCAAGAAAGTGAACATAAGGAATTTAAAATACTACTAACAAATCAGATAGAATTAAAGAATAACAATGACTTATTACCAGTAATTAACCGCATTGCTAATGATTTTAATTCATTTTTTAACTTATTAGACGACTTTGATAAGAAAGAATTACTTCGGTTGCTTATCAAAGAAATTCAAGTAAATACTGGAGAAAAGCCTAAAGATCGAACCATCAAAAAAATAGTCTACGAGTTTGATCAGAAGTTATTTAAAGAGATAAATAATGAACTTGTTTGACAACTTGCTGGCATTTTACTGTAGATTTGAACAATTTTTAGTAGGAAGCTCAATTAGCAGTCTATTTTCTAGCAAATAGACTGCTAAAATTATAATCTTATTATTTTCCCTCTTCTACAAATGTAGTAGTCAATAGAAACTCTGACTTTAAAGCAGGTTTAATATCATTTAATATGACTAAATCTATCGGCTTCTGAAAGTGATCTTCTAGGCTTATTTTTAAGTCCATGTAATTATCAAAAGATAAATCCGAGTCGTTAAATTCTACTATTACATCAATATCACTGGATTCTTTTTGTTCATCGCGGCTGTAAGAACCAAACAAACCAACTCGCTTAACACCGTGTTTATCTCTCCAAGTATTTAGGTTTTTTGATAATTCATCAAGGATTGCTTGTTTCGATAACATATTATCATCACCATTTTCCGACATTGGTTTTTTATTTTCGTTATAATTCCGAACCCATTAACAAATGATATAAGTCCTAATAATACTCTACCATTAATTACACATTCTACTGAACCGCAACCAGCCAAATTACTATTAAATTGCTGTTATTCCTGTAAAGGGTGAGATAGTTTAAGTGTATTAATTAAAGCTCCTATAAATAAGGAGCTTTATCCTGCACAACAAGATAATTTTGATACATCCTTATCAAATGTAAGGGCAGCTAATTTTATTCCCTCTGCCGATGTTAAATATGGAGCAAAGCTTTCTTTTAAATCCTCTACGGTTAAGCCAAATTTAACGGCTAATGTCGCTGCATAAATCACATCTCCTGCATTTTCAGCTACGATATGAACCCCTAATACTTTTAACGTTTTTGCATCAGCTACAAGTTTAAATACACCTGTTGTTTCCCTATTTACTATCGCTCTTGGGACTGCATCTAACGGTAATACTGATGTTTTTACTTCATAGCCTTTTTCTTTTGCTTGTTCTTCCGTTAAACCAACTGTTGCAATCGATGGATTTGTAAATATAACGCTTGGAACAACGGATAAATCTATTTTTTTATTTAATCCACCATCTGCATTATCTGCAACAACTCCACCTTCATAGGCTGCTACATACACAAATTGCGGTCCTAATGTCACATCTCCTGCTGCATAAATCTTTTCATTACTTGTTTGAGCAAATTCATTTATCAGTATTTCCTTTTGTTTTCCAACATCAACACCTGCAGCACGTAAATTTAAAGAATCCGTATTTGGTTTTCTTCCTGTTGCAATAAGTAACTGCTCTGATTCAACGACTTTTTTCTTACTGTTTACAGTTAGATAAACCTTTTTTATCTCCCCATCTTGTTCGACACACTCATATGTTGCTCCTTTGATAAGGTGTATACCCTGTTCGATTAACATTTTTTCTACTGTTTCAGAAATTTCCGGGTCATACTCTTTTAATAATCGCTCACTTCTTTGTATAAGTGTTACTTCTGAACCTAAATGATGGAAGAGTTGCCCAAGCTCAATCCCAATATATCCTGAACCTATCACCGTTAAACGTTTTGGAACTTTCTTTAATTCAAATAGCGTTGTACTTGTTAAATAATCAACTTTATTAAGTCCAGAAATCGATGGGATAGAAGGAGAGGCCCCTGTTGCAATTAAAAAGCGTTTTGCAGAAAGTTTTGTTCCATTTACCTCAATTGTATTTTCATCAACAAAGCTTGCTTCTCCCTCAATTAAATCAAATCCATATTCGTCTATTAAATCGACATATTTTTGATTCCGAAGTTCACTCACTAATTCGTTCTTTTGCTTGATTAAAGGAGCCAATTCCACTTCTCCAGCAGATGTTTGTAAACCTATAAACGGATTTATCTTAGCTAAATGATTGATTTCCCCTGCTCTAAGAAGGGTCTTGGATGGAACACAGCCAATATTCACACAGGTCCCTCCAATCGTTCCACGCTCAATCATTCCAACTTTTGCACCGTATTCAATAGCTTTAATTGCAGCAGAAAAAGCTGCACCACCAGAACCAATAATAAGAAGATCATAATTACCTTTAGTACCTAACACCACATTTTCTTGTTGTAGTAACTCTTCAATTTCTCCAGTTTGATAATTTGCTTCGTTAATTGCCCTTTTTGCACTTTCAACCTCTATACCATTAGGCAATTCAAATACTACTTCACCGCGACGGAAATTTGCTTCAGTATTTTTAGCACCTATACTTTCAAGTGCTGACTCTACGTGTTTTTCACAGCCTGTACAAGTCATTCCTTCAATATTTACCTTATATTTATTCATAATAAAGCTCCTTTCATTAATCTCTCATGTTAAAGTTTCTATTATTGGACACGCATGTAATTGCTTTTCATCAGGACATCGTTGTTTCAAGTCACCTAACATAGTTTCAATTCGTTTTAAATCCTCTATTTGCTTTTGAACTTCCTCTTGTTTTCTAGAAACAAATTCAAACATATCTTGGCAACGGACTTCATCTTTATCTACAACTCCAAGTAACTTGTAGATTTCACCTAAAGAAAAACCAAGCTCTTGTATTCGCTTGATGAATCCTACACGCTTAACGTCATAATCTGAATATAAACGATAACCAGTTTTTGTTCGGGAAGGTTCCTTTAGTAAATTTTTTCGTTCGTAATATCTAATCGTCTCTTTGTTAACTCCACATTTATCTGCAAACTCACCAATGCGATAAATCACTATTTTCACCTCAATAAAATTATAAACCATGTACTACAGTACATGGTCAAGTAGATATATATTATTAAAATTTCCCTACTAAAGTATTCTCCTTCAATGAAAAGTGGTTTTTTATTATAAAATTGCCCCCACTAGTAAATGGTTAAGATAAATTTAAAAAGGTTGGAAGTTCTCCCTACCTTTTATTTCACTTATCAGTCGTTTTATGATTATTGTTTTCCCTTTTTAAAACTCTGATAATTCTTATTCCCACCAGACAGGTTAAATACCTCTTTAAAACTCATATTAATTAATACATTCTGAGCCGCATTACCAGTAACACCCTTTTGTTCAAGGGAATAAACAGCTGATGCAACTCTAGTTAAATCTGGATCGACACTCGGTCCACAAACACCTGTAGAACAACATTTTGCTGGGTCAAACATTTCTACCTTTTTCATCATGAACAACTTCTTTATTGATGTATAGTTATATACTTATATAGAAACCGAAAAGATAAGGCTTGCGTATCAACATGCCTCATCATTCCCTATTATTCACCTGTTTCAGCAAATCGCTTAATCCGTTCTCCTATTTCATCCCGAACGCGCTGAAACACTTTCCAAACTTCTTCTTCCGTACCTTCTGCTTTGGCTGGATCGTCAAAGCCCCAATGTTCACGTTTTACGTGAGGTGGTGTCACTGGACAGCGGTCTTTGGCATCTCCACATAATGTTACCGCCAATGTTGCGTTATTTAAAAATTCTTGATCAATGGTTTCCGATTTTTGAACAGAAATATCAATTCCAGCTTCCTTCATTGCTTTAACAGCATTTGGGTTTAGTCCGTGTGCTTCAATACCTGCACTTCTTACTTCCCACTCATCACCAAGATAATTTTTTGCCCAACCTTCCGCCATTTGACTTCTGCAAGAGTTTCCCGTACATAAGAAATAAATTGTTTTTTTAGACATAATTCATTCTCCTTTTTAAAATAGTAGAAGTGTTAGATAAAGACCTACTAATGTTATAAATAGGATTGGGATAGTTAAAACAATCCCGGTTTTAAAATAGGTTCCCCATGAAATTTTAATTCCTTTTTGGGAAAGTACATGGAGCCACACTAAGGTTGCTAGTGAACCAATTGGCGTAATTTTTGGTCCTAAATCCGAACCAACTACGTTAGCATAAACAAGCGCTTCTCTTAATACACCAGAAGTATTCGTTTCAGCAATGGCTAATGCATCAATCATTACGGTTGGCATATTATTCATAATCGATGACAGGAAAGCAGCTATAAAACCCATTCCAACTGTAGCAACGAATAATCCTTGTTCAGCCACAGTTTGAAGAACACTTGCGAGCGCAGAGGTCAGCCCGGCATTTCCCAATCCATATACGACGACATACATTCCAATTGAAAAAATAACGATATTCCACGGAGCGCCTTTAATAACTTTTTTCGTATTAACAGCGGCACTACGTCTGGCCATTATGATAAAGAATATAGCTATGGCCCCAGCAATAATAGATACTGGTAAATTTATGAATTCGCTACTAAAATAGCCAATTACTAATAATCCGAGAACATACCAAGAAAGGCGAAACATCTTTATATCGTTTATTGCTTCTTTCGGTTCCCTAAGTTTCGATAAATCATAATTCTTAGGGATACTTTTTCTAAAGTAGATTAGTAATACCGAAATGGTTGCAATTAGTGAAAATAAGTTCGGAATAATCATCCGCGAAGCATATTCAACAAATCCAATGCCAAAGAAGTCTGCAGAAACGATATTTACTAAGTTACTTACAATAAATGGTAATGAAGTTGTATCCGCAATAAATCCACTTGCCATAATGAAAGGGAATATCATTTTTTCTTTAAAATTCAAATTTCGCACCATTGCAAGAACAATCGGTGTTAGGATAAGTGCCGCTCCGTCATTCGCAAATAATGCTGCAACAACTGCACCTAAAATACTAATGTAAACAAACATTTTTATTCCATGACCTTTTGCTACCCGTGCCATGTGCAGTGCTGCCCATTCGAATAATCCAATCTCATCTAGTATTAAAGAAATAAGGATAATTGCGACAAAGGATAGCGTTGCATTCCATGTGATGTCAATTACTTCAAGAACATCACTGAATCCTACTACCCCTACTAATAAGGCAATTACAGCTCCACCCATTGCGGACCAGCCAATGTTTAAGCCCTTTGGCTGCCATATTACTAGTACTAGGGTTGCAATAAAAATTAATATTGCGAGTATAAGCGTTGTAGACAAAATAATACCTCCAATTTAACAACAAGAAATTCGTGTACCATTTTCTTCAAGTTCTTTTAATTTGTAATCTTGATTAGGTAATTGATCAAGAATAGGTTTAATAAATGAATAATATTCATTTTCCTTATCTACGGAGTAAAATATCCATTGCCCTTTTCTTTCTTCCTTAACCAATCCTAAGTCTTTCAACTTACGTAAATGCTGACTAATCGATGGCTGACTGACTTGAAATATTTCAACAAATTCACAGACACAACAAGCTTGATTATCAATTAATTTCATAATCGTTAATCTTGTTTTATCACCCAATAATTTTAAAATAACTGCAGCCTTTTCCATTTCAATGGTTGTTTGCAGCACATCATCTCCTCCTTATAATTTCATTACAACATTAGCATATAACTATTTGCTTATATATACAATAAAATATTTCATTAAAATGTGACATTTAAAATGATGTTTTATTCAACAACCTGTATCAATAATACATAAAGCACGTTTAGCAATAATGCATGTATAATTATTGATGTCTATTTTACTTTATGTATTAAAGTTACAAACCAATAATATTTCTCAGTTACTAAAAAACTTAAAGTCGTTACTCTGTGGTAAAATGGCGTGAATAACAGTTATCTTGTCGTTGGGGTGATTATGAAATGGGTTTATTCGAAAAGATGTATACATTTATTATTTTCTTAGCAGTAATCATAGGCATAAGTCTAGGACAATTAGAACCAATAAGAACGAGTGCAGAGAGTTTTATTGTACCGTTATTAATATCAATGCTTTATATTACCTTCTTACAAATTCCTTTTGAAGAAATAAGAAAGTCTTTTAAAAACTTAAAGTTCACATCTACTACAGTCATCATGAATTTTCTTTGGACACCTCTTTTAGCGTGGCTATTAGCTTTACTATTTTTAGGTGATAACCCTGCATTATATATTGGTTTTATCATGTTAATGGTTACTCCTTGTACTGATTGGTACATAATCTTTACAGGTTTAGCAAAGGGAAATGTTGCTTTATCAACTGCTATTTTGCCTTTAAATTTACTATTACAGGTTTTCTTACTACCCGTTTATCTTCTAATTTTCGGTGGAACTACAGGATTTATTGAACTTTCCTTTTTGGTTGAAAGTATACTGATTGTATTATTCATCCCATTAGCTTTATCAGTCTTAACAAAAGCATTATTGAAAAGTAAACAACAGTTCGCTAAAAATCTATTATCGAAATTAAGTGCGCTACCAATTATTTCTCTAAGCCTTGCAATCGTTGCAATGTTTGCTTCTCAAGGACAATTACTACTTGATAACCTAAATTTATTGTGGAAGTTAACAATCCCTATTCTTCTATATTTTGTAATAAACTTTATCGTTGGCCGGAAAATTGGGCAGCTTCTGAAATTCTCGCAATCTGATAAAGTCAGTTTGAATATGACCACTTTAGCTAGAAATTCACCTATAGCTTTAGCAATTGCTATGACAGCATTTCCGGATCAACCTTTAATTGCTTTAACATTAGTTATAGGTCCATTATTGGAATTACCTATACTTGCTATTATCACTCAGATTTTATTGTTTATCTCTAAAGGTAAGACCACATAAGAGAAAAAAAGAACACATCAAATTTTAGCTTATGATGCGTTCTTTCTATTCTATCCTGTGTCTCCATATTAAATAAATTGGTTTACATCTTCTTTAAAGATTCTCCCTTTAATTATCGGATATATTTTAAAGAAGTGAAAATAAGTCGTTGAATGTACCATTAACTGTTCAACACATTAAAATCTGTTACAACAGGAATCCCTTTTGTTAATGCACCAGTTTTGTCAAAAGCAATCGCTTTTAAGGCACCCATTTCTCCTAGATAAATTCCGCCTTTGATAAGCACACCTTTTTTAGCTGCATTTCCAATTGCTGAAACAATTGAAATAACTAATGCACAAGGACAACCAACGACAAGAACAGCTTGCCCTTGATAAGCCCAAGTTCCCCAGCTCCCACCAAATAATAATAGGTGTATAATATTTTGCAAATTTATCTACAAACGCTTGAGATGGTGTGCGTTCATCTTGTGTTTCTTCTACAAGGTGAATAATTTTGGAGTTTGTTGTATTTCTAACTAGCTCTGTTACTTAAATTCTTTTTGTATTCTTTCTTTTATTCTCTACTCTCTCCTTCTAGGTCAACTTTGTAGTTCTCCTTCCCTTTTCATTAAAATTTCAGAAGTGCATTAATCTTGGTGATTATTCCATAGTAGTAGCAACGAATGTTTATTGTGTCAGATAGAGTTATACAACTTACCTATATATATGTAAATAATAGCAAGTACCTCTCCCAATTCAACTACTAAAAAAGAACCTACCCGATTTGGATAAGTCCCTAATTTAATAATTATTCTACTGATGACAATTCACTTTCCGTTACCCACTTGTGGTTTTTTACTTCATCTCCTGTATCAGTTGTTACAAAATCAACCATATATACCGTTGTTTCTTCGGCAGAATCAATAACTGCATCAGCCCCGTTCATTCCTTCCATATGATCCGTATTTAAGGTCACCTCAGTACCCGGTTCAAATGGTTCTTCCCCGGCTCCTTCAATCTCCTCGTGGATGACCCATTTGTGATTTTCTACCGGTTCCCCACTGGTTGTAGGCGTGTAGGAAACAGTATATACCGTGGTATCATATGCTCCAACGATTGTTGCCTCTGCACCTTTCATTCCCGGCATATGATCAGATTCAATTATAGCTTGGCTGCCAACCTCATAAGTTGGGTTATCCGATTTTTGTAAGCCTTCTGGGACTTCGCCAGTGCTAGAATGGTTCATACCAGAATGATCCATGCCTTCCATATCTTCGTTGGTATCAGATTCTTCCATATCCATTTCATTATTATTGGATTTCATGTCCATATTTTCTTCAGTACCTGATTCGGTTTCTGTATTTTCTTCTTCATTTGCACCTGTACATGCAGATAAGAAAAGCACTGTGAATATAGTTAATATCCCTATTAAAAATTTTCTACTTTTCATTCAAACATTCCCTCCTAATTGAATTGCGCTTGCGTATATTCTAACCATCAAACTTGCAGATTATATGCAGATTTTTAGATACTATGAATCATTTTGATTCTAAGATAAACCATTCACAATTTATCCTAATTTTGATAACAAACATTATCAAAATGCTCTTTATATGCTATATTTTACCTGAATATCGATATTTTCATTTAGAACACAACCTACACTTTGAAAATTTAGTTATTCAAGTAGCTTTAACCTAATAGGCAATTATCGTGTGTTAAGTACTAGACCATTTTATTCATGTTGCATGAAAAAAGCTGATTTTCCAAATTGAAAATCAGCTTTTTACAATATTTTATTAAGCTCCCACATCGTAGCCTTGTTCTTCAATAGCTTCTTTCATGGCATCAACATTTACTTTCGATTCATCAAAAGTAACATCTACTTTGCCAGCTTCTAAATTAACTTCAGCAGAGGATACACCATCTAATTTTTTCAATGCACCTTCAACTGACATTTTGCAATGACCACAAGTCATACCTTGTACATCTATTGATTTATTTTCCATACTGTTTTCACCTCCTTTAAAGGATGTTTTTATAACTTCACTCGTTTTAGACGGAGTGAGTTAGTAACTACACTTACAGAACTTAATGCCATTGCTGCACCAGCAATCCACGGTGCAAGTAATCCAATTGCTGCAACTGGTATTCCAGCTGTATTATATCCGAATGCCCAGAAAAGGTTTTGTCGGATATTTCGAATCGTTGCATGACTGATTTTAATTGCCTTCGGTATAAGCAATAGCTCACCACCAAGAATCGTAACGTCAGCAGCTTCAATAGCTACTTCTGTACCAGTTCCAATGGCAATTCCAATATCCGCTGTAACAAGTGCAGGTGCATCATTAACACCATCTCCAACCATTGCAACTTTCTTACCTTGTTCTTGGATTGCTTTTACTTTAGCTGCTTTTTCTTCAGGTAATACTTCAGCGATTACCTGATCAATTCCAACTTGTTTTGCTATTGCTTTAGCTGTTCTTTCATTATCACCTGTTAACATAAACACTTCTATTCCTAAATCTTTCAATTGCTTAATAGCCTCTGGAGCCGATTCTTTTATAGTATCTGCAACAGCAACTGTTCCCCGGTACTCACCATCAATAGCAATCAACATCGCTGTCTTACCATCTGTTTCATAATTTATTAATTTTTCTTCATAACCTGTTGTATCAATTTGATGATCATTCATTAACTTTCTATTACCAACAAGAATGTTTTTTCCAGAAATTGTTGCTTCAATACCATGACCGGGTATCGCTGAGAAATGATCTACATCCAAGAAGTCGATGCTATTCTCTGTAGCGTATGCCACAATAGCTTCTGCAAGTGGATGTTCGGATCCTTTTTCTGCACTAGCCAATAATTGTAATGTTTCTTCGTCACCTGAAAAATCTGTTACTTCCGGCTTTCCTTTTGTGATTGTACCAGTCTTATCAAGCACAATTGCTTCTAATTTATGTGTCCCTTCCAGATGTTCTCCACCTTTAAATAAAATTCCACTTTCTGCTGCTTTTCCTGTTCCAACCATAATTGATGTTGGTGTTGCAAGTCCTAAAGCACATGGACAGGCAATAACAAGTACAGCAATTGCTGCAACCAAAGCAGGTTCTAAATGACCCGGTTGTACTAAAGTAATCCATATAATAAAAGTAAGGATAGCAATACCGACCACTATCGGAACGAAATAACCTGAAATAACATCTGCTAATCGTTGAATTGGAGCCTTTGAACCTTGGGCTTCCTCCACGACCTTGACAATAGATGCAAGGGCCGTATCTTTGCCTACTTTTGTTGCTTCCATTTCAATGGAGCCATTTTTATTAATAGTAGATCCAATTAATTTTGCTCCTGAATCCTTTTCAATTGGAATTGATTCTCCTGTAAGCATGGATTCATCAACCGATGTTCTTCCTTTTACAACCATACCATCAACAGGTATCTTTTCTCCCGGCTTGACAATTAAGTGATCCCCAACGACAACTTCTTCTACAGGAATCATTAATTCTTTACCATCTCTAATTACACGAGCTTCTTTTGCTTGTAAATTAAGCAATTTTGATAAAGCATTTGTTGTTTGACTTTTGGCTCTCGTTTCTAAATATTTACCAAACAAAATTAACGTAATCAAAACGGCACTCGTTTCAAAGTATAGATGTGGCATATATTCTGGATTGCCAATAGTCTTGAATGCTTCGTATAAGCTAAAGAAATAAGCCGCACTTGTACCTAATGCAACAAGTACATCCATGTTTGCTCCACCATTACGTAGGTTCTTATATGCTCCTTCATAAAATTGCCATCCGATGATAAATTGAACGGGTGTTGCTAAAGCAAATTGGAACCAAGGATTCATGAATATATCTGGTATACTCATTCCTAATAAATGAACAAGCATCGTTAATAATAATGGTGCAGATAGGACAGCAGAAATAATTAATTTCTTCTTCATATTTTTTAATTCTTTTTCTTTATATGTTTGTTTGTCTTCGGCTTTTGCCTTTGGTTTTGCATCATAACCAATATTTTTAATTTTATCAATTAGGTCTTTTACATCAACGATTCCGGGATTATATTCAATAGCCGCACTTTCTGTCGTTAAGTTTACAGTTGCAAGTTTCACTCCTTCTTGTTTATTTAATACCTTTTCAATACGGTTAGAGCAAGCTGCACAAGTCATCCGAAAGACATCTAGTTCTGTTTTCTCCGTTAGAACACCGTAACCAACATTCTCTATTTTTTCCGATATATCCTCAATAGAGGTTTTTTCTGGATCATAATCTATCGTTGCCTTTTCTGTTGTTAAATTAACTTGGGCCTTGACCCCATCCATTTTATTCAAAACCTTTTCAACACGATTAGAACAAGCTGCACAGGTCATCCCTGTTACACCAAGTGTAGTATGATTTGTTTCACTCATAACAATTCCCTCCTTACTTAGAAAACTGCTTCATGACATTCAATAATTCTTCAATGGTTTCCTTACCTTCACCTTGTTTGATAGCATCACTAACACAATGTTTAATATGTCGTTCCGTGATAGAAAATCCTACATTTTTTAATGCCGATTGAATGGCACTTATTTGTACTAAAATATCTACACAATAACGATCATCTTCCACCATTTTCTGTATTCCACGAACTTGACCCTCAATTCGTTTTAAACGATTAATTATTTTTTGCATTTCATCTTTTGTTCTTGGTTTACTCGGATGATCATGTAAGAATTTTTCCTCCAAATGAATCACTTCCTTATCTTTATATATTTACGATACCCCCGTATAGTATTATTGTCAATGGATAAACTTTATATTTTGTTATATTTCCCCTATTATTTAACAATCACATTAAAACGCACTTTCTATTAATATTTTGAGATTCTCTTTCTTCATTATTACCTTTGATTAATATTTGCTGAAATCTGCACAAAAAATGGACATATTTTTTATATGTTATTTAATGGATAAAACTATTAAGGGCAAAGTGAGTGAATAAATATGTTCGATCTTTTTAATGAAATAGCCATCATGCTAAATGGACCACTTCAGCAAATTGCATATGGATATGAACACATACCGCTACTATTTGCATTTTTTCTTGGGTTAATTGGCGCAGTTGCTCCCTGTCAACTTACAGGTAATATTAGTGCAATGACTATTTATGGGAATAAATCATTAATCGAAAAAGTCCCTTGGTTACACGTATTTCTATTTGTTTTAGGTAAAATATTCGTTTTTTCAATTATTGGTTTAGTGATTTGGTTACTCGGAAAGGAAGTACACAGTACTCTTACACAAATGTTCCCGATTCTAAGGAAATTAATAGGACCATTACTTATACTAGTTGGTATATTTATGCTCGGATTATTTAGTTGGAGGAAAACCGGGAAAATGTTTAAAATCCCTACTAGGCTTAGAGACAGCTATCTAGGAAGCTTTTTAATGGGTGCAAGTTTTACGTTAGCATTTTGCCCTACTATGTTTGTATTATTTATACTAACCTTAATGCCAGTTGTATTAGAAACATCATATGGATTTGTATTACCTTCTGTATTTGGAATTGGAACCTCTCTCCCACTTTTATTAATTATTTTTCTTATTTGGTATTTTGGGGCAAGTGGGATTATATTAAAGAAAAGCAGAAAAATAGGTTCACTCGTTCAGAAACTTGCAGGGGTTATTATTCTTGTTATTGGTATTCTGGATACTTTAACTTACTGGTAAAAGAGGGCGGGTTATGTTTAATAAATTATCCTTAAAAATTGGACTATTATTCTTTGTATTCATGTTAATTATCGAGGTTTTTGTTTATTTTATTCTATATACAAATATAGCAAATGAACGTATTGATGAAGTAATGAATAGTTTATTAGCTCGTGCCAATACACATAGTGCTGTCTTGGAAAATAACTTTAATTCATCCACGTTGGAGCATGTTGCTATCATGGAGTCAGAATCGGAATTTGCTGTTATTATTACCGATGCCAATGGTAACATCATCATTAATTCCGATCCTGTCGAAAAAGAAATGTTTGAAGTAATTGATCATACGGATTATAAGGATATACCCAATTTAGGAAAGGTAGTAGAACAACGTTGGTCGGAAAGACAATATATAGCAGTTGATAGTCCCATTACGATTGATGAAGAACATCAAGGGCATGTCTTTATGTTTGCTAATACCAATATTGTAAAAAATATGGTTAATCATTTGAGTGATCAATTTGTCATAGTTGGACTAATCACCATTGTTTTAACAATCTTTACCGTTTTTATTCTTTCTCGTTTTATTACGTTACCATTAATGAAAATGAAAGAAGCAACGGAACAACTAAGCAAGGGGAAAACTCAAGTGGAATTACATAAGGAACGAAAAGATGAACTAGGAGAATTAGCTGGTTCTATCATGAGGTTATCAAGTGATCTTGAACGATTAAAAAGTGACAGAAATGAATTTTTGGCAAGTATCTCTCACGAACTTAGAACGCCATTAACCTATATAAAAGGGTATGCAGATATCATAAGTAAGCAAGACATAACAGACGAAGAAAGAAAGGAATATCTGGATATTATACGTGAAGAAACAGAGCATTTAACAGTCTTGGTTAAAAATTTATTTGACCTAGCTAGAATGGATGAAAATAAATTTGTAATTAACCGAAAAAATATTATCTTTAGACAACTAATTCAAACGATTGAAGAACGAATTGCTCCAGTATTAGAAGAAAAAAATATTACACTTTCTTCTTCATGCCCAGTAAATATCATAGGTAATATTGATCCCGATAGGATCCAACAGGTATTATTGAATATACTGGATAATGCCAGAAAACATACACCCGAAGGAAAGTCTATATCATTAGAAGTAACCCAGAATGAAAGAGAAATTACTATAACTATTTTAGATGAAGGAGAAGGAATTCCAAAAGAGGAATTACCTTATCTATTTGAACGGTTATACCGTGTAGAAAAATCGCGTTCCAGAGAAAGTGGCGGAACGGGATTAGGATTAGCTATTGCAAAGGAAATTATAGAATCCCACGGAGGGACGATTGAAATTGAAAGTGAACTTGGGAAAGGTACAAGGGTTATTATTCAATTAGCAAGAGGTGAATAAAATGGTTAAAGCTCTGTTAGTAGATGATGAAAAACGAATGCTAGATTTATTAGCATTATATTTGAGACCATATAATTACATATGTAAAAAAGCTATTAGTGCAAAAGAGGCATTATCGTTTTTAAAAGAAGAGACTTTTGACATTGTACTTATCGATATTATGATGCCTGAGATGAATGGTTGGGAATTATGTCAAGAGATAAGAAAAGATTCGGATATCCCCATTATCATGGTAACCGCTCGTGAACAGAAAGAGGATATTATTAAAGGCTTAAAATTGGGTGCAGATGATTATGTAACAAAACCGTTTGACGGGGCTGAGTTATTAGCAAGAATAGAAGCTGTATTACGTAGAATGAAACCTGCGAGGAAGATTGAAGTAAATGATCTTTTATGGAATGAAGATGAGTTTGAGTTGTCATATAAAACTAATACAATAAAGTTAACACCAAAGGAATTTACCATGCTAGGTTATTTTATGAGAAAACCAAACCAAGTGTTTACTAGGGAACAATTAATTGAATTAATTTGGGGATACGATTCACACACAGAAGGAAGAACGGTTGATTCCCACGTACGGAACATGCGAGATAAAATTCGTCAATCTGGATTTCCAATCGATGATTATTTAAAAACTGTTTGGGGTGTTGGATATAAATGGGTAAACAAGCCTTCATTATAGGAATAAAAAGGTCTTTAATACAATTATAAAAGAAGACCTTTTGTTTTGACACAAATCTTTTACATAAAATCATAGCCTTATTCAATACTGTACAGGGGTATAGTATGATATAGTATGGATAGAAGGATGAATAATACAGAAAATAATAGGAAATTCATCTAAATATCCATACCAAAGGAGGAGTAATAATGAATAACAATGGAAATGAAGAGAATCAACACAACCACAATAGGCATAGAGAACATGACCATCATAATCACAAACAACATGAGAAACAAGAACATCGCAGTCATCAACATCACAATCATGAACATGAAGATATGCATGGTCATCACAAACATGGACATGAAGAACACAAAAATCACGACCACAGTCATGGACATAGTGGGCATCATGGTGGACATGGTGGACACGGCGGACATCACGAACATATGGTAGAAGATTTTAAGAAACGTTTTTGGATATCCCTAGTTTTATCAATTCCTATTTTATACTTGTCTCCAATGATTCAAATGCTGATTGGATATGAAGTAAATTTCACAGGTGATACCCTTTTACTTTTCTTGCTTTCCACGATTGTCTTTTTCTATGGTGGAAAACCATTTTTACTTGGTGCATGGGATGAGTTAAAAGAGAAATCGCCTGCAATGATGATGTTAATTTCTTTAGCTATCATCGCCGCTTATGTATATAGCACACTGACAGCATTCTTTATCGAAGGCAGCGACTTCTTCTTTGAATTAGCTACTCTTATTGTAATTATGTTGTTAGGACATTGGATAGAAATGAAATCCCTGATGGGTGCTTCAAAGGCACTGGAAGAGCTAATCAAGTTAATGCCAAAAGAAGCCCATAAACTGGACAAATCCGGAAATATTGTTGAGGTAACAGTCGAAGATTTACAACCGGGTGACCTGATTTTAGTTAAATCGGGTGAAAAGATTCCAATTGATGGTGAAATTTACGAAGGAGAATCTACCGTCGATGAGTCTATGCTTACAGGAGAATCTGTCCCTGTTGAAAAAGGACCCGGAATGGAAGCGATAGGTGGTTCCGTCAATGGTGATGGTGTATTAAAAGTTAAGGTAAGTAAAACAGGAAATGACACCTACCTATCCCAAGTTATTAAATTGGTAAGCGATGCAGAAAAATCAAAATCAAAGGCCCAAGGCTTTGCGGATATTGCTGCTAAATGGTTATTCTATGTTGCTCTTGTAGTAGGGATTATAACCTTTGCAGTTTGGTGGACTAACGGGGATTTAGATTTTGCTTTGGAACGAATGGTTACCGTTTTAATTATTGCTTGTCCACATGCACTTGGTTTGGCAACACCACTAGTAACAACTAGATCTACTTCCATTGCAGCTAAAAACGGCTTGTTAATTCGAAATAGAGTAGCATTTGAAAGTGCATTTAAATTGGACCGCGTGGTGTTTGACAAAACAGGAACACTTACGGAAGGTAATTTTGGTGTTACAGATATCCATCCAAGTGAGGGAATTAGTGAAGAAGAATTATTGAAATTAGCCTATTCTGTTGAAACACAATCAGACCATCCAATTGCTAAAGGAATTGTGAAAGAAGGAAATGATCGTAATTTAACCCCCCTTGATGTTAAGGATTATCAGAATTTAACTGGGAAAGGGTTAGTAGCTAAAATCGGTGATGCAGAAATTGCTGTTATTAGTCCCGGTGCTATGAAAGCAAATAAAATTTCTTTTGATGAAAAAATTTATGACCAACTGGCTTTACAAGGGAAAACAGTCGTATTTGTTCTTAAAGATAATGTCTTACAAGGAATGATAGCCCTAGCTGATATCATCCGTGAATCTTCTTATAAAGTTATTAAAGAATTAAATGACCGTGGCATAGAGACGGTTATGATGACTGGTGACAACACACGTGTAGCAAATTATGTAGGAGAAAAATTAGGTATTTCCAAAGTCATCGCTGAAGTACTTCCCCATGAGAAATCAAATAATGTGAAGTATTTAAAACAAAATGGAAAAAAAGTGGCGATGATTGGAGATGGAATTAATGATGCCCCCGCCTTAGCGGAAGCTGATTTGGGAATTGCTATTGGTGCAGGTACAGACGTTGCGATTGAAACAGCTGATGTCATACTAGTTAACAGTAATCCAGTAGACATTTTAAATATCATTAAATTGTCTAAGGCAAGTCGCAGGAAAATGGTTCAAAATTTAGGATGGGCTGCTGGGTATAACATTGTTGCTATTCCTTTAGCTGCAGGTGTATTGTACAATGTTGGGTTTGTCATAACCCCTGCCGTCGGAGCCGCAGTTATGTCACTCAGTACTATTATTTGTGCAATAAACGCTCAATTATTAAAAATCGATTAATAGAAACAAATAGTTTATGTTTGGCTAAGCATGTATGGTATTGCTTAGCCTTTTATTTTTCTGTAGGTAAATTCTGTTCATAAATAGTACAAAGAATCTGCTTAATTTCTGCAAACTTGTAACGTAATCTAACAGAGAGTGTCTTTAGATAATACCACCGTTATACTATATTTCCTATAAGGAGTGATACATACTTATGAGTTTGGAGGAAACGAAAAAGAAGAAGAAAAATAAAAGGAAAAACAGATTAATTTTTAGAACTTCTATATTAATTGTAATGGTTGGAGCTATTATATTTGCATTAGTGTCTAATATACAAGCGGATAAAACCATTTATCAAGTCGGAGATGAAGCACCTGACTTTGAATTAAAGCAAATTAATAAAAATAATGAATTAGAAACTATACGACTAAGTGATTTTAAAGGGCAAGGTATTATGCTGAACTTTTGGGGTACTTGGTGTAAACCGTGTGAAGAAGAAATGCCTTACATGCAAGAGCTTTATCCCGTATATAAAGAAAAAGGAATTGAAATCATTGCAGTTAGTTTGGATAATACAGAATTGGTTGTAGATCGATTTATTGATAAATATGATCTAACCTTTCCAATTCCCCATGATAAAACAGGAGAAGTCAGGGATTTATACAAAATAGGACCAATTCCAAGTTCCATATTCATTAATCCGGATGGGGAAATTCAAAGGATTGTAAATGGGGCCTTATCATTAGAAAGTTTGGAGAGTTACTTTAAAGAAATATTACCAAAACAATAGACCGCAATTTTCTAATAAAGGGGGATAAAATTTTTGAATGAAATAAATATATTTCTAGCTTTTGGTGCTGGTTTCCTTTCTTTTATTTCACCGTGTGTATTACCACTATATCCGGCATTTTTATCTTATATTACCGGAATGAGCGTAAGTGAGATAAATGAAGAAAATAAAAAAATGAATAAAAAAGCTCTTTTACATACCGTTCTATTTTTACTAGGGTTCTCAAGCATTTTTATTATGATTGGTTTTACCACCTCTTATATATCGGAATTCCTATTAACCTACCAAGATGCCATTAGACAAATTGGTGCTATTTTAATTATTTTCTTTGGACTAGTGATTGTTGGAATTTTTAATTTTAAATTTCTAATGAAGAATAAAAAAATCACATTCAAAAATCGTCCCGGCGGTTATGTTGGTTCTTTCATCATAGGAATGGCATTCTCTTTGGGATGGACTCCTTGTACCGGTCCAATACTAGCTATTGTGTTATCATTAGCTGCAACAAATCCTGATGTTGGTATGATTATGATGATTAGTTATGTTTTAGGTTTTTCGATCCCATTTCTATTATTAGCATTGTTTATTGGTAAAATTAAATGGATTAAAAAACATAGCCTAAAATTAATTAAAATTGGTGGATACATTATGATTTTCATGGGAGTAGCACTATTCTTTGATTGGTTGACGAAATTAACTTCCTTCTTAGCTGGATGGTTTGGTTTTTATGGATTTTAAAATATATTTTCCATAATTTATCTATTACATCTGCACGAATAATGCATATTTGAACATTATAATTTGTCTTGTAGATTTTGTTACAATGTAGAATATCGTTTGTTTTACATGGTAGTATATATTAAGATTTAACAAATTAGATGAAAGAGGAGTCGAACAATATATGAAAAAAGGATTATTGGCAGTAATTGGATTATTACTTATTTTAATAGTTGCTGCTTGTAGTGAAAGCGAAAGTGCATCAAATGAAAAAGAACCACAAGATATCAAGAAAATGGTCCAAGAATACAGTGTCGGGGATTCTGGTGATGTGTCTGCTTCTATTACTTCAGAAGAGCTGATTGTAACTGATAGTGATGGTAAAGAGACTACCTACGATCTTCCCGAAGATGAATTTTTTGTTTCCATCGCACCATTTGTTGAGACAACACACCCTTGTACTAATCACAGCTTAACAGGTTGCCAAGGAGAATTAGTGGAAAAAGAATTTGATGTTTATATTCAAGATGAAGATGGTAATGTGGTTGTTGATGAAACTATGACATCATTCGAAAATGGATTCATTGACTTTTGGTTGCCACGTGACAAAACATATAACGTGAAGATTCAATATGATGGAAAAACAGCTGAATCTGAGATTTCCACTTTTGAAGGTGACAATACTTGTATAACAACAATGCAATTAATCTAGTATTATTACCTCGTGATACTATTTAAAAAATAGAATAAAGATTATTTGGAAAAATTATATGGTTTTATAATATTTTCATTAGAATTGAGTGTTTTTAGATAAAGCACTCGATTCTTTTTTGCTAAATTTTACTATTTAGGATTCTTTCTTTGGCTCCCTTTTATCCTTATTACTACTGACTGTAAACGAACTAAGTTATAGATTAATACCTGATAATCAAATAATACAGAAAATAAAATTCACACTATGATTGAAGCACCCTTGTTGGATAAAAAATTATATCAAGGGGGATAGTAAAATTTGTACTTAATCTTGAATCAAAGGAGGATTTTCAGATGGCCGTGTCTTATGAAGAATGTATTAAAGCTTGTTTAGAATGTATGGAAGCTTGTAATGGGTGTTATGATGCTTGTTTAAAAGAAGAGAATGTAAAAATGATGGCGGATTGCATCCGCTATAATAGGGAATGTGCTGACATTTGCGCATTAGCAGCAAAAGCAATGCAATCGGATAGCCCTTTTGCTAAGCAGATTTGTAAGCTTTGTGCTGACATTTGCGAAGCATGTGGAAAAATGTGTGAACAACATAACCATGCTAATCATTGCAAGGAATGTGCGGAATCTTGTTTTAAATGTGCAGAGATTTGCCGAACAATGGCATCTTAAAAATAAAAACGGCAAAATTAGGTCTAGCAAGGTCAGTTTAGGAAAAGAAAAATAAAAATAGAGAAGCTAATAGCAATTATTTGGCTTCTCTATTGTTATAACAAGGATAGGGAGGTTATCAATACGAATTTAACATCGAAATTGGTATGTAAATTAGCAACCGTCTAATAATCAAATTCACGCTACATCCTTTGTTATTTTACTTGCTAATAACATGCTGTTTTCGTACAAGAAAAGGACGATTATTCTACTAAATAGATTAATCACCCTTCCGTATTTTAACTTCCGTTTTCAATTGTCTTCTTCAACTAAAGCACCATAGTTTAAGTATATTTATCGCATTTATCCTGCACAACAAGATAATTTCGCCACATCTTTATCAAATGTAAGAGCAGTTAGTCTTAATCCTTCTGCCATTGTTAAATATGGTGCAAGACTATCTTTTAAATCCTCCACAGTTAAACCAAACTTAACTACTAGAGAAGCTGCATAAATCACATCACCTGCATTTTCAGATACAATATGAACTCCGAGAACTTTTAATGTTTTAGCATCAGCAACAATCTTAAATACACCTGTCGTTTCATGGTTTACTAATGCTCTTGGAACGGCATCTAAAGATAATAGAGATGTTTTTACATCATAGCCCTGTTCTTTTGCTTGTTCTTCTGTTAAACCAACTGTTGCAATGGAAGGTTTTATAAACGTGACAGTAGGAACAACTGATAAATCTAATCTTTTATTTAACCCACCAATCGCATTATCAGCAACAACTCCACCTTCATAGGCTGCTACATACACAAATTGCGGCCCTAATGTTACATCTCCTGCTGCATAAATCTTTTCGTTACTAGTTCTAGCATAATCATTTATCAGGATTTCGTTTCTTTTTCCGACTTTAACCCCTGCTGCACTTAGATTTAAAGTGTCCGTATTTGGTTTTCTTCCAGTTGCAATAAGTAATTGATCGGATTCTACGACATTATCTTTGCCATTCACCGTTACATAAACCTTTTTCACCTCACCAACTTGTTCTATACGTTCATAAGTTGCTCCTGTTACAAGGTTTATACCTTGTTCTGTCAATACTTTTTCTACGGCTTCTGAAATCTCTGGATCATATTCTTTTAAAAGACGCTCACTTCTCTGTATAAGCGTTACTTCTGAACCTAAATTATGAAACAGTTGCCCAAGTTCCAATCCGATATAGCCTGAACCAATAACCGTTAATCGTTTAGGCATCTTTTTTAATTCGAGTAGTGTTGTACTTGTTAGATAATTCACTTCTTCAAGTCCTGAAATCGTTGGTATAGATGGCGAAGCACCTGTTGCAATTAAAAATCGTTTTGCAGAAAGTTTCCTCCCATTTACCTCAACTGTATTTTCATCAAAAAACTTAGCTTCACCTTTTATTAAATTAATGCCATATTCATCAATTAAATCTATATATTTTTGATTACGAAGTTTGCTAACTAATTCATCCTTTTGGTTCACCAAAGAGGATAAATCGACTTCCCCTGCAGATGTTTGTAAACCTGTGAACGGATTTTCTTTTGCGAAATGATTGATTTCCCCTGCTCTTAGAAGTGTTTTTGATGGAACGCAGCCAATATTTACACAAGTTCCTCCAACTATTTCGCGTTCAATTATTCCCACTTTTGCACCATATTCTATTGATTTAATGGCGGCAGAAAAGGCAGCCCCACCTGAACCGATAATTAGTAAATCATAATCATCTTTGTTGTGTAACTCAAAGCTTTTCAAGTCCAGCAATGAAATTTCTTCTATTTCTTCTGGTTGATAATTAGCTTGCTTAATTGCCTGTCTTACACTTTCAGCATTAATATCATCTGGTAATTCAAAAACCGATTCGCCACGCTGAAAAATGGTTTCGATATTTTTAGCACCTATTCCATTTAATGCAGTATCAATTTGTTGTTCACATCCTGTACAAGTCATTCCATTGATTTTAACCTGATATTTTTTCATTATTTATCCCTCCACTACCATCTTTAGATTCAACAGTATTTTCAATCAAAAATTAATGATTCAATAATAGGACATTGATATAATGCTTTTTGATCTGGACATCGACTCTTTAAGTCCTTTAACATTGACCCAATACGCTTTAAGTCTGCAATTTGTTCTTGAATTTCTATTTCCTTTTTTGATACAAATTCAAATATATTTTTGCAACGAATTTCATCATTATCGACAACACCAAGTAATTTATAAATTTCACTCAATGAAAATCCCAAGTCTTGCAGTCTTTTGATAAATTTTACCCGCTTAATATCATCATCCGAATAGATCCTATAACCTGCATTGGTTCGGGAAGGTTCTCTTAGTAATGATTTTTTTTCGTAATATCTTATTGTTTCTTTATTTACACCACATTTCTCTGCAAATACACTAATTTGGTAACTCAAATTATTCACCTCTATAAATATAATAAACCGTGTACCTTAGTACACGGTCAAGTATAATATTAGGTTTCTCTTCTTCAAGTATTCTGCCCGTTTAAGTAAGTAATATATTTACAAACTCTACTTATATCATACCATATTTATAAAATGCTCAGAAAACAATTAATAGAAAAATCGGTAAAAGTCACCGTTTAGTTTAAAGTTATGATCATGCCTTTTTCTAAATTTAATTATTTAACAAGTGTTGAAAATGTTGATAGGTTTTTACCTGTTCCTGAGCATCTGCATGGGGAACAAATGACCAACCCATACGATTGATAAAATCAGAATATCTTTTTTGAATTTCTAACTGTTGCAAAGCCATTTCCACATGCGCATTTCTAACATTTCTATCTTTCATTAATAAAGCAGAAGTATAATTTTCATTTGACATCAATTTGGCACCAGCATGTGCTTCTAATGCAATCCATTTATCGTTGTATTTATTAACTCCCGTACCATCTGCTCTTTGATTGCTTACATCATACATATTTAAATCCGGAACTTCAACATACTCATTATTATCAGGATTAATTAAAGATAACATTACCCTAACATGCGACATCATTACATTTATCTGGAGGGCAATAATACTTTTCAAATCTGGATTTGTAGTATTAATATGATAGACTTTTAACTTATTTATCATTCCTTCGTGTGTAGACAAATGTTCGGCCATTAAGCCAAGGTCTACAGATGGTAAAGTTGACATATAACTCACCTTTCATTAAATAAATTCCCTTTAATATATGCTGTTTAATGAAAATCTGTTATTAATGCCCACTCTTATCTAGAAAGTGAAAATCAAGTGGATCAATGTAATTCAATACCAAAAATAATATTACAATGGTAAAAATCATTAAGAATGGATATTTAAAAAAGGAAAGAATTTGTTGGTTGGCTTGTTTACGAATTGATTCTTCAGCTGCATATAAAACAAGTAACAAAACCATTGTTATCAACACAGCTATAATATTAATGATCGCATTCGGCCTAGTCATTGCTACCATATCTCCTAGCATGGCTCCCATCATCCCCCCCATTAGTCCGGAGAGTATGCCATCAATGACAGCAGGAAGACCTATAGGTAATCCTGCTAAAAAACCAACAACCAATCCAATTATTATAGCGTAAATGGTTGATTTAAATAAATCACCATGAAAGATGACCCCTAAAATAGTTCCCATTAGAATTCCTGCCGACATCCCTAATGACATGGATATCATCATTCCATTCATTTTTGTTACCCAATTTCGGTAATGCACTACATAGATAATGGTTGTTATAACTTGGGTGGCACACAACAAAAGTATAAAAAATAATGAAATTGACATTATTTCAACCCCAATCTTAGTTTGTCCACTTTTATTGTATTCACTGTTAACCCGCATTATGATATACCCATATAGGGTTTATTTTTATATTTACTGATAACAGTACAAGAGAGTTATCGTAAAAATAATCGAAACCTCCGTTCCTTCATCTAAGCTATTATCTATTTGAATTTCCGCTTAACCAAAAAATACGGTGAATTATGTCACCGTATTTTTTGATTATAATGAGTATATTTCCGAAATGCTCATATAGATTATTTATATAATATTTAAGCTTCCACTTTTTATTCCACTTTAAATTGTCCCATCATTCCTGCATCTTCATGTTCAAGTATATGACAATGATACATAAATACACCAGAATGATTAAATGTAGCAATAGCCCTAACTTTTTCTCCCGGATACACAATAAACGTATCCTTCCATCCAGTTTCATTAAGTGGCGGTGGATTTCCATCACGATCAATTATTTGAAATTGGACACCATGCGCATGGAAGGGATGAACAGTCCCTCCCATCATTCCCATTCCACTCTCATTGGAAACTTCCCATATTTCTGTTTCATGTATATCCACAAATTCGTCGATTCGATTCATATCCATTTGTTTTCCATTAATGTTGACCATAGGCCCCATTCCTTGAAAAACAAATTCTCTAGTTCTTACTGCTTCATAAGGATCAATCTTTTCAATGGTAGTTAATTGTTCTGGAATGGTATAGTTGGATTCACTTTCACCGTTTACAACAAACTTCATAAACTCTGACCCTTTATTCGATAATTGAATTGTATCTCCATCCTTAAAATTTGAAAAATCAACTAGGATTTCTGCCCTCTCGGCTGGACCCAGAATAAGCTCGTCCATTTCTATTGGATTTTCAAGAAAACCACCATCACTTGCAATTTGATAAAAGGTTTGGTTATTACTATAATGGAGTTCATACACACTTGCATTCGATCCATTTAATAACCGTAGCCTCATCATGCCTTTTGGAACTTCCAAATACGGATCTACAGCCCCGTTGACTAGCATTGTGCCTCCTTGTAATCCGTTCATCACATCATGCATTCCTAGTTCATATTGAAAACTTCCATTTTCATTAAATTGTTTGTCCTGAATGATAAGTGGAACATCATTCACCCCATATTCTTTTGGAATATCCAGAGAGTCAGAAACTTCATCTTCAATGAAAAATAATCCCGCTAATCCCTTATATACTTGCCTCCCGGTATTTTTTTCTGGGTGAGGGTGATACCACAGCGTAGCTGCAGGCTGATCTATCGTAAATTCCGGTGTCCAAGACTCTCCCGGTTGAATTCCTGAATGTGGGCCTCCATCTGCGTCTCCATCCACTTCTAGGCCGTGCCAATGAATTGTCGTAATTTCATCTTCTAAATTATTTTCTACCTGTACGGACACGTCTTCCCCATTTCGAACTCTAATGACAGGGCCTAAATAATTTCCATTATACCCCATCGTTTCTGTTTCCACTCCTGAAATAAATTCCTTTGTTGCATTTTGGGCAGTTATATGGAATTCAGCTTTATCTGGATCTGGATTTTTATCCTCTAACAATGGTGGGATGGGTAGAGATGAATTTCCAGCTATATCCGTTTTATTAAAGGAATACCCATTATCTGATTCATTAATTGGATGTATTGGAAATCCCGATACACCCGAACCTTGTATAAAAAAGAGGTAATACCCTCCGAAAATAATTACTAATCCAGCCAAACTAATACCTAAATATTTCTTCATACTTTTTCCTCCTCGTGAGTGAAGATGTTACCCAGCCATTCAGATTCTTATCTATTCATAAAGTTTCATGCTTTGGGAAGAAAACTGTAATTTCCGTTCCTTCCTTCCATTTACTGCCGATTTGAATTTTTCCACGGTGTGCATCCATTAATGCCTTGACAATAGACAATCCAATACCTATTCCACCTGTTTTTCTGTCTCTTGATTTGTCCCCTCGGTAAAATCGTTCAAATAGATAGGGTAGATCATCCTCTTTAATCCCAATCCCTTCATCTTGAACACAAAATCCAACATAACCATTAGAATCCACTATCTTAACATATACGCTATTCCCTTCAGGGGTATACTGAAGGGCATTATTAATTATATTCGTTAACACTTGTAAAACACGATCCTGATCCGCATGTAACCAATATTCTTTAGTTGGCTTTTGAATATTTAATGAAACGCCTTTTTCCTGAAAGGCTGGGGTAAATTGCCCATCTAATAAACGTAATAAATATCCTACATCTATATTGCTTTTGTTTAGTTTTATTTGTGGATTTTCAGCGGCAAGTAACTCTTCCAGTTCGCCCACTAGACGTACTAAACGCATCAATTCATCATGACTTTGCTGCAACCTTTTTGGCGTTGGTTCAAATATCCCATCTTGAAAAGCTTCCATTTGACTTCTTAATGTCGCAAGTGGGGTTCGTATTTCATGAGCAAAATCAGCAGTAAACTGTTTACGAAGTATCTCTTCCTTTGATAACGATTCAGCAAGTCGATTAAACGATTCACCAAGTGGCTTCATTTCATCTGACAATTCCTTAACTGGTACACGCGTTCGCCATTTATGGTCTTGTAATTCTTGAATAGCTTTTGATAACTTTCGATACCCAGTTGTTAGGCGTTTAGAAAACAATAGGCTAAACACGAACGCTAAAACAACTGTAACAATAATAGCAAGATAAATATTCGATTTAATTGTATTTAAAAAAGCAATGTCTTCCCCTATCATTTCCTCTGGATAATAAACTTCCATATTGCCTACATATCTTTCATCAAATGTTAAATCATAAGTATTTTTTCGGTATTCCGTTTTCATATCGATGTCCGAATCAGAATGCATTCCCATCCTATTCATCATTCCGAGCATCATCGTTGTATCTGCTATTACCTGTCCTTCTTCATCAGTAATTCTATAAAATAAATTGTCTGTCATAGCTTGTTGATGCATTAAATTTATTAATTGGTTATCAATAAGTTTCCCTGTTTCTTTATAAGAATTAATTGCTTCATCTTCTATAAGCTTACTTCTTTCCTCTCTATTAATTTGTAAATATTCGTTAAATTGATCTTCAAATCCCCATAGTATAGAGAAACTAGTAAGAAAAATACCAAAAAGTGACACAACTAATAGGTAAAAAAGGATTTTAGAACGAAGTGTCAATCGACGCATCAGACGCTCCTCCAAACTTATATCCCATCCCAAAAACAGTTAAAATAAATTCTGGGTGGCGAGAATCTGTTTCAATCTTTTTCCGAAGGTTTTTTATATGTGTATCAACACTTCGTTCATATCCTTCAAAATAAGATCCATCATCCTGAATTTTTTCCAGTAAATCCAAACGACTGTAAACTCGTCCGGGGTAGCTTGCCATAGCTATTAATAGCTTATATTCGATAGGAGTTAGTGGTATGATTTGGTTATTCAATGTCATCTCCTTTTTTAAAAGATCTACTGTTAGCTTTCCTTCATTGAACGATAAATGGTTTCCACTATTTACTCTTCTTAACCTACGTAAAATAGCCTTTGCCCTTATTACGACTTCTCTTGGACTAAAAGGTTTTGTAACATAGTCATCTGCCCCAATAACGATTCCATTAATTAAATCGTCTTCTGTCGATTTTGCTGTTAACATAATGATAGGAACATCACTTTCTTTTCTCGTTAATCTACATACCTCTTCACCTGAAATATCTGGCAACATAAGATCTAAAATAATAATATCTGGATTATTTTCTTTTATTTTTTTTAATGCTTCTATTCCATTAGAGGCAGGAATGGTTTCCCATCCCTCTTTTTCAAAGTATGCTTCTAACACTTCAAGAATCATATCTTCATCGTCAACAATAAGAATTTTAGTCATGTTAAACCACCTCTTTCATATAGTATCATCAATTAAAATGAAAATGATAATCTTCACAACTTCCACATAAGTTCACCACAAATTCTACATTTATAAGAGGTATGATTTAGTTAAGAAAAGGAGATGTTATAAATGAAAAAATTAGTAATAGGTATATTAACTGGAGCCGTTCTATTAGGAAGTGCAACTTTTGTTGCAGCTGAATCAAATGGTAATGGATTTTTCAACTTTGAAGAAATGAAACCTTATATTGAAGAAATGCATCCTAATTTATCACCAGAACAGCAAGAAGAAATGTTTAACAACTGTCACGGTGAAAATGGTATGATGCAAAACAATACCGGATTCCGTGATATGATGAATAATATCTAGTTTAGAGAGGTGATCCCATATGATGGGGATGATGAGCATGATGGGTTACGGTTTACTAGGATGGATCCTTAACCTTCTAGCTATCGGTATCGTTGTATATTATGCCACCAAATTAGCATTGAAAAATAATCATAAAAATTAATAGTAACTTACAATCCCTTTTAAGTGGTAAATGTCCCCTTAGTTGGACGACAACTAATTGACCATTTAGATAATAATAAAGAAGCCGCCACCCTTTGATCTGCTAAATCAAAATAAGGGTGACGGTTCGCTATGCAAAGTAAATACATTTTTGTTTATCCAGAAATAATTCATTCAGAACAACATTATCATGCTAACTAAAAATGCCAGCAGCATTCTCGGTATTTTTAAGATGTTTGATTTCTAGGATTAAAATTTGCCCCATTTGTTAAATTAGGAATGAAAATAAAGCGTTGAATGTACCATTCTCAAACATGATATAAATCCCTAGCCCTATAAATACAATAGGGACAATCCAACGTTCATATTTCTCAATTTTTTCTGATACAAAATCCAAAGAAGCTAAGCGATAGCTGACATAACATAGAACCCCAACCATAATGAAGAAGACAATACTAGCAATAAGTATTTCAACCGTGTTTAATGCCGTGAAATAAGGTATATAAATAGAAAAGTCATCTGCACTGGAAGACAGCACAATAAATATGACTGTTATATACAATTTATTAAACCGATTTGAGGAAAATAAAGATAATATATTGCTTTCATCTTCATCCTCCTCTCCCTTGATCCAAATCTTAATCCCCAGATAAAGTGGAATAAGCCCTAGAAGACCTAAAACCCATTGCTGAGGGATTAACCATGTAATACCTAGAGCTACTAAAAGACTGGCAGCTATAATAATTGCCGTACCTATGTATTGTCCAATCCATATATGTTTCGCTTGTCCTTTTTTTATTTGTGAAAACAAAAGGATTAAAATAATAAGATAATCAATCCCTGTTGCTACATAAACTGCAGCCGCAGTAAGTGCCGTTGTAATCATTTTTTTCATCTCCAATATTTCAGGATTGGGCTTTTCAATAAGAAGAAAAGCCCTGAGATTGCAAATTTAGTTAATATTTATCTTCTTCCACTCGCATTAGTCTTAAACCATTCAATGCTACTAAAAGAGTTGCTCCCATATCTGAAAGGATGGCAATCCAAAGTGTTAGCCAACCGGGGATAACCAATAATAAGGCAATGAATTTAATTGCTAATGCGAAGGTGATGTTTTGCTTAATTATAGTAAGTGCTTTTCGGCTTAGTTTCACAGAAAATGGAAGTTTTCTTAAATCATCTCCCATTAAAGCTACATCTGCTGTTTCAAGGGCAGTATCTGTCCCTGCTCCACCCATTGCAATTCCAACTGTAGAGGCAGCTAACGCAGGGGCATCATTGACACCATCCCCAACCATCGCTACGTTGCCATATTTAGATCTCAATTGTTTAATAAATTCTAATTTATCTTGAGGCAATAGTTCTGCTTGAATATCCGTTACCCCAACATGACCTCCAATTGCATTGGCTGTACCTTTGTTGTCACCTGTAAGCATGATGGTTTTTTTGATTCCAAGTTGATGTAACTTTTGAATGATTTCCTTGCTGGATTCACGTACTTCATCGGCTACTGCAATGACAGCAAGTATTTCTTTTTCAGTTCCAACCATCATTGCGGTTTTACCTTGATTTTGTAGGTTCTTAACAATTTGCTCTTGTTTATTATTAAAGTCAACTGACAGATTCTCAAATAATTTCGGATTTCCAATGTAGTAAGTCGTACCGTTGATAGTCCCCTTAATTCCTTTTCCTGTGATAGAAGAGAAATCATCCACGATTACATGAGTGTAGGAAATGTTCTCCTCATCTGCTTTTTTCATAATAGCTGAAGCTAGAGGATGCCCGGAACGATATTCTAATGCAGTAATGATAGACAACATATCTTCTGCATTTACCTGATTGTTCAACATTTTAAAATCTGTTACAACTGGAACTCCTTTTGTAAGTGTACCCGTTTTATCAAAAGCTATTGCTTTTAAAGCACCCATTTCTTCTAGATAAATTCCGCCTTTGATAAGCACACCTTTTTTAGCTGCATTTCCAATTGCTGAAACAATAGAAATAGGAGTTGAAATAACTAATGCACAGGGACAACCAACGACCAATACTGCTAGCCCTTGATAAACCCAAGTTCCCCAGCTGCCACCAAATAATAATGGTGGTACTACAGCTACCAGCCCTGCGATAATCATAATAATAGGCGTATAATATTTTGCAAATTTATCTACAAACGCTTGAGAAGGCGCGCGTTCCCCTTGAGCTTCTTCAACAAGGTGAATGATTTTGGAAATTGTTGTATCTTCAACAAGCTTTGTTACTTTAACTTCAAGTATTCCCTCTTCGTTTAATGTACCTGCAAAAACTTCATCATCCACTGTTTTCTCAACTGGGACTGACTCGCCTGTAATAGTTGCTTGATTAACAGCCGAGTAACCATGTACTACTACACCATCCATAGCAAGCTTTTGACCGGGTTTCACAATCATAATATCGCCAACAGCAATATCATCAACATGAATCATCATTTCTTGCCCATTTCTTCTAACAAGCGCCTCTTTCGGAGCAATATCCATTAAAGATCGAATTGATTGTCTTGCTCGGTCCATAGAGAAACGTTCTAAAGCTTCACTAATTGCAAAGAGAATAACAACAATTGCACCTTCTGCCCATTCTCCAATAATAGCTGCTCCAATAATAGCCACTGTCATAAGAGTTTTCATGTCAAATTCAAAATGTAGTAAGTTTTGAAACCCGACTTTAAAGAGTGAATATCCCCCAATAACGATGGCTGCTGCAAACAATAGGGAGGTAATAATATTTTCTTCCCCATTAACAAACTGAGAGATATAACCAAAAACGATTAATAAAGAAGCGTATAGTAATGTGCTGTGTTTTTTATAAAATGGCTCTTTCTCTTCTTTAACCTCTTGTTTCTCTTCCCTTAATGGTTTATCTGGAGCGACTTTAAGGTTTTCAAAAGCACCAGCTTTTTCTAATTCCTCGATAGTTGTATTCCCATATACCTCAATTTTAGATGCACCAAAATTTACTTTTGCATCATGAACCCCTGATAATTTTTTTACATTCTCTTCGAATTTACCCGCACAATTGGCACACGAAAAGCCTTCAACCCGATACACATTTTTATCCTGATGAACAACAATTGGTGTTTGCCGTTTTGGTTTTTCAGGCATTACTTTAAGATTTTCAAAAGCGCCAGCCCTTTCTAATTCTTCAACCGTTGCATCACCATATACGGATATTTTAGATGCACCGAAATTTACTTTTGCATCTTGCACATTGGGCAGTTTCTTAACATTTCTTTCAAATTTCCCTGCACAATTAGCACATGAAAAGCCTTGTACTCGGTAGGAAGTCATTTCCACTTCAGACCGTTCAGCTTGTTCAGACATTTACCTCCACCTCTTTCTTATGTGTTAATGCAATCATCATAATTTGTTTGATATGTTCGTCGTTTAATGAGTAAAAGGAAAGCTTTCCTTCTTTTCTATAGTTGACAATCCTTTGCTTATAAAGTGTTCGTAAATGATGAGAAGCATTAGCAACTGTAACGCCTAAGATATTAGCTATATCACAAACACATAGTTCATCTTCCTGACACAAAGCATAGGTGATTTTTGCTCTATTTTCGTCGGCAATTGCTTTTAACATTTGAGAAACACCTGAAATATCTACTGTTTGTAGATCACCCTGTATTCGATTAACCTTTTCCTCGTCATAACAAAAAATTTCACAAGTATCTTTCTTATTCAATTCATCACCTCATTCAAGTATTCGCTTGATTATATAATAACTTTTTCCAGCGCAACATTCAAGCATATACTTGAATGAAATAAAAAAGAAATGGGTATTTCCAATTCTAAAAAGTACTTCTTCAATTTCCCATTTAAGTCAAACAATCACATAAGGTCCCATTTCTCTTATCTAGTATTTCATTGTAATATCAGTATGAAGGAGGATTAGATATGGATATATCAAGAGTTGCAATTTATGCTCGTGTAAGCACAGAAGAACAGGCAAAAGAAGGTTTTAGTATAGCCGCGCAACTTCAAACACTTCGGCAATATGCTCAAATTTATAACTGGGAGGTGATTGATGAATATGTCGATGAAGGAATTAGTGGTAAATCCGTAAAAGGACGGCCTGAAATGAAAAGACTAATTAAAGATGTAGAGAATGAGAGATTTGATGCTGTAATAGTTTGGAAAATTTCCCGACTTTCAAGAAATATGCTAGAAACACTCATGATTCTAGATAAGTTTGAAAAATACAACGTGAAATTTATATCCTACTCAGAAAACTTTGATACCAGTAGTCCTATAGGTCGTTTAGTACTTCAAATTATGGCCTCAATCGCTGAAATGGAGCGAAATACATTAGCGGAAAACGTTAAGCTTGGGATGAAACAGAGAGCTTTGGAAGGGAGATGGAACGGCGGGGTTGTATTTGGATATGACACTGTTAAGAAGGAGCTAGTTATCAATGAAAAGGAAGCTGAAGTAGTACAGTTAATCTATCATATGTATGCAAATGGCAAAGGGCTAAGAGCGATTTCTAACCACTTAAATAAAGCTGGATATAAAACCAAGCGTAATCGTTATTTCTCCATCAATGGAGTAGCACAAATCCTAGACAATGTAATATATAACGGTAAAATCAGTTGGCTAAAATTTGAAAATTGGGATTCCAAACGAAGAAAAGGGAAAAATCCAAATCCTATTCTTGTAGAAGGAAAACATGAACCTATTATTTCGGACGAACTATGGAGCGTTGTACGAGCAAGGAGAAAAAGTAAATCATTTAAGCAGCGTCAATCAAACGAACCATTTTTACTTAGTGGCCTTTTACGCTGTCCTGATTGTGGTCAAGGAATGGTTCCGTCAATTACAACACATACACGAAAAGATGGGACGAAACGAAAACATCGTTATTACGTTTGTAGCGATTTTCATAACAAAGGATCTGCTGCTTGTAAAGCTAATTCCATTAAGGCATATAAAGCAGAAGAAACGGTTATCAAGAAAATTGAACATTTTAGTTCTAATAAGAAGAGATTATATAAGACGATCACTGACATAAGTTCAAGTTCTGCTCATTCGATAAGTAAGCTTAACAAAGAATTAGAAAAGATTGAAATACGATTAAAAGAGATTGAACAATTACAGGCAAAGTATATGGATGCCTTTGAGAAAAACACTCTCCCTGTTGATATTCTACAAGAACGGTTACAAAAGGTCTCGAATGATAAAAGGGGGTTAGAACAAAAGAAAAATGAGATTATAATACAATTAGGATCTATCGATTCAAAAGTAATCCAACCAGATTTGATTGAAAATTTACTGAAAAAATTCTTATCAGTATATAGGAAGACATCTAGGGAAAATAAAAAACAATTACTTCAGTTGTTAATCGATAATATCTCAATCAAGCAAATAGATAAATCTAGAACCATAAAAAACATAGAACTTGAATTTGATTTTACTGAACTGAATATATCGAAAACCTTTATACTAATCCACTTGTTGTATCGAGAAACGGATAATGAACATACATTTTCAATACCCGCTTCCGATAAAGAATTACCACCTTATCTACAACAGTTTTTGCCTCTATTTGTGGTACGGTTCACCACGATTAATCCGAAAAGCACGATAAATTTGTTCTAGCAGGATTAGGCGCATGAGTTGGTGGGGGAAGGTCATTTTGGAAAAGGAAAGGGCCATGTTACTGCGGGTTTGAACCTCTTTGCTTAAGCCGAGTGATCCACCAATTACGAAGGAGATCTTACTTTTTCCGTATGTCCCCAATTGATCTATTTTTTCCGCTAACTGCTCGGAACTTAACATTTTTCCACCAATTTCAAGTGTTATTACGTATGTATCTTGTTGCAAATGGGCGAGGATTCGTTCTCCTTCTTTTCGTTTTACCTCTTCCATTTCTGCAATACTCATATTCTCTGGAGCTTTTTCATCGGCAAGCTCTACTATTTCCACTTTTGCATAAGCTGATAATCGCTTTAAGTATTCTTCTATCCCTTGTTGTAAATATTTCTCTTTTAGTTTCCCTACTGAAACAATTATTATTTTCATACTTTAACCCTTTCATTATAATCGGTTGTTGTTAATAAGTGAATCCGTTGTCCCCAATTGATAAACAGTTTATAAACATGTTACTGACAAATAATCCACAGGTGTTATCCACATATCCACAGACACTATCCACATTTTGTATGGGAATATTAGTTCGACACAATATATACAGGTAGTTTTCCACAGTATTCACAGGTGGCTGTTGATAATTTTTCCTGTTTTAACAATTCTATGTTAGGAAATGTTTCACACTCATTCACAACAACATCTAACGCTATTTCTACATGTTCTTCACAACAATATATTTCCTTATCCATTTTCTCACCCTCCTATCTCTACCTAAGCTAAATATTTCATTAGTCAGTAGTCTATTACCTACATCAATACTCCATCCATTTACTATTACTACCAACTTTTATCCTAAAAACACTCCCGTTGCTATCAATATTAGTATAGCTAAAAACGAAGATACTAGTTCTTTTGGAAATAGTCCATTTAACGAAAAAAGCAGAAGGGTTTTATCCTTTCTGCTAGTATTTTCACTTCGTTTATATAAAAATCATTATTTCAACTACATCGACTCTTGTCCTAATGTTACAGTTGTTTCCTGATACTGTCCATCGCGATAAAAACCGACAACTACCCGGTCACCGATTTGCTTTCGGTTGTATAAATGTTTTCTTAAGTCGATAATGTTGTGAATGTCGTACTCATCCAACTTAACAATGACATCTAGTCTTTGGAGCCCTGCCTTTTGCGCGGGACTATTTCTTACTACATCACTTATCATTAATCCTGTTGTTATATCTCGTGGTAACTTCAATGTTTGCTGTTGGTGATATGCAGGGATTTGACTTACATCTTGTAATTGAACGCCTAAGTATGGGCGTTTCATTTCACCGTACTGTTCTAAACTTTCAATGACAGGAATAGCTGAATTAATTGGAATGGAAAAGCCAATCCCTTCCACTTCTTGTTGCGCAATTTTCATGGAGTTTATCCCGATTACTTGACCAGCAATATTTACTAATGCTCCACCACTATTTCCAGGGTTGATGGCCGCATCGGTTTGAATTACTTCCGCATTCCAATCCACTAAGCCATCGTTATTAAAATCAAGTGGCACCGTTCGCTCTAAACCAGAAATTATCCCTTGGGTAATTGATCCGGCAAATTCTAAGCCTAATGGATTACCAATTGCAATAACTGGTTCTCCTGGTTTTAAAGTATCGGAATTACCAAACTCTGCGACAGTTGTTATTTTATCTCCATCGACTGCTAGTACAGCTAAATCAGTCCAAATATCACTACCTAAAAATTTTGCCTCTAATTTTGTACCATCTGCTAAAGTTACTTCTAACTTATCTGCATTTTCTACTACATGATGGTTCGTTACGACAAAGGCGGTATCACCCACCTTTTTATAAATAACCCCTGAACCAGTACCCGCTTCTTGTGTTTGGGTCCAAAAATTACCGCTTTGGATATTCGTAATTCCTACGACTGCATCGCTAGCCTTGTCTACTGCTTTCGTAATATCTGTTTCTACATTTACCGATACATTTTGAATAATTTCTGATGAATTCCCTTTTTCCCCTCTATTGTTTTGGGCGAGGTATTGTTGTTGTACTGAATAAGGGAGTAAATTATTTTTAGCAAGTGTCGGTAAGGAAAAAATAACGATTAACGCACCGATTACTGCCCCTAATAAACTAGCGAGGAAGTACCGTGAAAATTTCCCACGGTTATTTTTTTCATAGCGGTTCACATAATCTTGATCATAATAGCCCAATAGTAACCCTCCCTTTTCATGGATTATACAGCACTATTGTTTACTCATATTAATTTTATCATTCATCTAAGTCTATTTCTAATTTTAAGAATGGGAACTATACTGCCCTTAAAGCGGTTGGGATTTTTGGATCTGTATCATATAACGCAATTTGCTCGCCAACAATAAAACCTTTTTCTTCGAGAACCTGACTGACACTCATTCTCGCTAATTCCTTCATATTATTATCTTTACTTAAGTGTGCTAAATAAATTCCCTTCGTCTGATCCCCAATACATTCGCTCATCGCATATGCTGCATCCTCATTGGAAACGTGACCGACATCACTTAAGATTCTTCTTTTTATATTCCATGGATATTTTCCCATTCGAAGCATTTCTACATCATGGTTACTTTCAAAAATATAGTAGTCCGCGTTTTTTATTTGCCCAACCATTCGATTACTTACATAGCCAGTATCTGTAATCGTCACTAATTTTTTACCTTCATGATGAAAAATATAAAACATTGGCTCCGCTGCATCGTGTGAAACTCCGAAAGACTCCACATCAACACTACCAAATGAAATTACTTTTTCCATTTCAAAGTTGAATTTTAGTTCTGGAGAAATGTCTCCAATTAACGGTTCCATTGCTTTCCAAGTCTTTGTATTAGCATATACGGGAATTTTATGTTTTCTAGCTAATATTCCAACACCTTTTATATGATCGGCATGTTCATGGGTCACAAATATTCCATTTACTGTTTTTATATCTCGATTAATTTGTTGAAATAAGCCTTCTATTTGTTTGCCGCTAAGTCCTGCATCTATTAAAAAAGATTGTTCTTCCGCTTCCACATAAATAGCATTTCCTGTACTGCCACTTGCTAACACACTAAATTTTAAAGCCATTTTTTTCACTCCAATATTTCTTTCTGAAAAAATTATTTTACAAAATTTTCCCGGGAAATAATTTTTTCACTTACTTATTTATAATAAGGCTGGTAAAACTACAAACCAGCCTTTCACTTATTATTCACTTTACTAATATATCATTATTAAAAAATATTACTATTCTTTAATACTATTTGTTATTTCCTCTTTTGTTAATCCATAGATTAGTTAGTATATACATGTTGTATCTGGAAACAATCATTCTCTTATTTAATGCGAGCAGTTAGCACAGTCTCCTATTTTTTCCTTATCAGCACTTAATGATTAAAAATCTTGATCTGACAATTGGAATGCATGTCCTTCCACTGCATTAACATATAAATCCTCTTGTCCTTTAATCGAAAAGCGCCATGTTGGCACTAATAATTGGGATGTACTAATTGGCACTAGCGTATAATAACCGATGTCTACTCTTGTAATTTCACTGCCACTTTTTAACAGCCGCTTTTTATATAACGTTACCATTGCTTCGTGGGCCGTTAATATTTGTTGTTCCTTTATTTCTTTAATATTTTCTAGCATCGTTTGTGTGTATGAGATGATTTCCTTGTTTTCATTTAAGTGCAATGTTAATTGTCCACTACTATTTTGGAAAAATGGATTATTTTTATGTGTTTGATAATAAATAATGGATAAATTATCTTGATCAAAATAGGAAAAACGATACTGACTGCCACTAAAAACATTCTCTGTAACAAAGCTATCTACATTTTTTACTTCCCATTCATCTTTAAGTTTGTACGGTTTTTTTAGAAGGCTTTGTACAAATGTTTCATTGACGATGGATATTTCCTGCCCTTCAAAAAATAAATCATCTTTCATAAACCTTTTAGCATCCGCTTCAATGTAAGTTTCTTTCGTCGGTTTTTCTGGTAATTTTGGGACTTTTATTTCATCTGCCTTTAACTGTTCCTCTATCGATGTTTCTTTGATTAAATCAAATGTGTTGTCATTTTTTTGATTCGTAAGTTGATAAATAAGGAAGATATCGAGAATGAAAAAAGTAATGATGAAAATTGTTTTCGCTCTACTCCAATCCACGATCCACACCTCCTAGTTCCTTTTCAGAAATGCGAATCCAGTGATTATTCGTTTTATAAAACCAAGAAGGTTCTAACTTGATTAAATCATTAAATTCTTTTGTTAAGTAGTAACCAATAAAAATATCGTCGATTTTCTCCAAATCCACACTTGGTGATTTTTTTAAATACTCTAGTACTACTTCTCCGTTGGATAATCGGTATTGAATACTGCTAGGGTTATATGAAACATCCAGGTTAAAATATGGCCTTTCATATGAATAAATACCCGTATTCGCAAGGTTTATTTTAATTTCACTTAATCCGTTTTTATCTATTACTGGATAGTCGTTTAAATGTAGGCGATAGGTTACTTGATGAGTTGCTAGTTCACTTGTGTAATTTTGAATACTATTAGAGTAATAGTAGCGATCGGTCCAGCCTTTATGCTCATTGATATACTTCACACTCGTCTGAATTAACTCATTTAAATTACCAGTGAAGTCTCGTGAATTTGTTGGATCGACATAAGAAAATTTTTTTAAGTCCGTATTGACATGTAATACACTTGAACCATCTGTATATTGATTCCCATTTTTTGAGACAAAGTTTGGATTGGAAAATAACGCTCGCCGAAATAAGTCTACGTCATAATATTTCGGGTAATATTGATAGTCACTCAACAGTATTTCATCTTTCATTAAATATATTTCTTCGCCATTATTTTTTTTATATACAAAATAAGGATTGCCTAGTTGAATCAACTCATTAAACGTCTGAGCAAATGTATCTAATTCCATATGTCTAATTCTTCCCTTTGCTACTACTTGGGAATTACCGGTAGTAAAGTACATAATTCCTTCATTGTTTTCAATTTCATGAGGAAATACAACGATATTTTTAAAACTTCCTACTGGCAAATTTTTAATATCCACATTAAAAATAGTTTTTAATAACTCATACGGCAATATATCTGGAAACTGAAAGATTAACGATTGCTTTGTTCCGTATAGCTCAGAAAAGTTGTCATTGGAAATTTGTAAATCATACATTAACCACTTTCGGAGCTCCGAGAAAACTGGGTGGATGATTTCCAGATTTTCTGTTCCTACATACTGATTATTTTGGATATGTGCAACCATTTTATTAGGTATGAAAAGTTGTTTCAACTCTCTCTTTTCCCCTATGTTCATTTCCTTCACATACTCTTGGTTATTAATAAAATCATAGTTTTGTTGATACGTAACTAAATTCCAAAATAAAATAATGCTCAATATGACTAATCCGGTTAGCAACAATGATTTAATTTGTTCTACTTTCATGAGAAATCATCCTCTTGTATCCGTTCATATGGAAGGGTAAAGTGAATCGTTGTTCCTTTTCCTTCAATGCTTGTTGCCCAAATATCTCCTCCATGGGCACGTATCATTTCTTTCGCAATTGCAAGTCCTAGTCCAGTGCCACCAAACTGCCGAGACCGAGCTTTATCAATACGATAAAATCGTTCAAATATTTTTCCTAATTGATCTTTCGGAATTCCTACCCCTTGGTCTGAGATCAATACTTCAATATATTCATGATACATCATTATTTTAAAAGTCACTTGACCATTGGGAGGTGAATATTTTAACGCATTGTGAATAATATTATCGAGCACTTGTGTTATTTTATCTTTGTCTACTTCTACATATATTTCTTTTTTCGGGAATCTTCGCACAAATTTTATCGTTTCTGCTTTCGTCATTTCAAAACGATCTATAATTCGATTAAAGAACGATTGAAAATTAACCCAATCTTTATCCATTCGATAATCTTGACTGTCCATTCTAGATAACTGTAATAGGTCATTTACGAGACGTATCATCCGTTCTGTTTCGTTTTGCGTAACCATTAAAAATTTAGGAGCTATTTCTGTATCCTTCCAAGCCCCTTCCGATAAAGCTTCAATATAACTGCGCATCGTTGTTAACGGTGTTCTTAATTCATGAGAGACATTCGCTACAAACTCACGCCGCTCCATTTCAATTTTTTCTTGTTCCGTTATATCATGGAGTACAACAATTAAACCGTTCATAAAACCAGTTTCTTTTTGGATAATGGAAAAGTTCGCTCGTAAAATGAATGGTTTATTCCTTGTACTATAATCAAGAATGATGGAATCCTTTTGTTCTAACAAGTTATCAAACGTATATTTTTCCTCTAATCCAAGTAACGTAACGATTGGCATCGAGATAACTGTTTCACGTGTAACATTAAGCATTTTTTCTGCAGCTTCATTAATAAGAATTATTTTTCCTTTCCGATCTGTAGAAATAACCCCATCCGTCATATAAGCTAAAATGGATGATAGTTTACGTTTTTCACTCTCTGTTTTTGCCTGTTCATCTTGAAGCTTCCTCGTTAAATGGTTAAAGGATAAGGCTAGCTGACCAATTTCATCATTACTATATACTTTAACTTTTCGGGAAAAATTCCCTTTTGACATCGCTTGGGCTTGTTTTCGCATTTCAGCTATTGGTCTAGTAATTGTTTGAGCGACAAACACCGCTAATATTGCTGTAATTGCTAGAGCAATCGCAGTACCGGAAACTAAGATCCCATTAATTACTTTAATTTGGTCAAAAACATTTTCGATTTTTCCTTCTAAATAGATGATTGCTTCTGTTTGATTACCTACTTTTACTGGAACGTATAGCTGCCATGTACGCCCGTTATTCGGATCAAGTACTAGCTGATCAATGCGTTCTTCTGTCACCAATGTACGAGTAACGAGTACATCGGTTGTCCGTTGTCCGACGATTTCTTGATTATTGTTATCAGAAGTACCAATAACGCGTAAATTTTTGTCTACTACACGAATTTCATTTATGTCTGAAGAGGTGTTTTCGTTAAGAATTTTTCTAATATCTACTTTTAGCGAATCTAATTCATCTTCCCGATCTTTCACTAACTCTTGTTCAATATTATAAGATAAAAAATTAATTCTACTTAAAATAGAGTCTTTAAAATTTACGGTAAGTTTGTTTTCTAATTCTCTAACAAAATAGACCCCAATCAATTCCATTGCAATTAAAATAAGTAGAACGAAAAATAAAATGAATTTAAAACGTATCGAGGGAAACACTCGTAGTTTTTTCATTTTGTTTTTACTCCTGTTCAGGGTTTCTTAAATAATAACCGACACCTCGGCGTGTCACTAGCCAAGAAGGATTACTAGGATTATCTTCAATCTTCTCTCTTAATCGGCGGACGGTTACATCGACGGTACGTACATCACCAAAATAGTCATATCCCCATACAGTCTGTAATAAATGCTCCCTTGTCATTACTTGGCCAATATGCTTTGCCAAATAGAAAAGTAATTCGAATTCCCGATGGGTTAACTCTATCATTTCTCCTCGTTTTGAGACGATATATGCTTCTGGGTGGATGACTAGCGACCCTATAGCTATTTCATTCGTTCCTTGTTCTTCAACAACAGCTGTTACTTGTTGATGTCTTCGTAAGTTCGCTTTTACTCTAGCTAAAAGTTCTCTCGTGCTAAATGGTTTTGTTACGTAATCATCTGCTCCAAGTTCCAAACCTAATACTTTATCAATCTCTGAATCTTTTGCGGTAAGCATAATGATTGGCATTTCATATTTTTTTCTAACTTCTCGACACACTTCCATTCCATCTCGATTAGGGAGCATAATGTCCAATAAAATAATGTCAGGCTTAATTTCTTCTACCATTTCTAATGCTTCGTCGCCATCATAGGCACAATGGACTTCGTAACCTTCCTTTTTTAAATTAAATTGCAGTATATCTGCAATCGGCTTTTCATCATCAACAACTAATATTTTTTTTGCCATTTCTCTTCCCTCCTGAAATCACTTTTCATCTATCTATTGAGTATTCTTCTATAAAAAAATAACTGTTTTTTATTATTAAAATTTTATAGGGAACATGACTTTTCCACAGATTTTTTTAAATAAACGTATGGCAATGATACTACTAATTTATCATGAAAAGACAGGTAATTTCATTAACTGATTAGAAATCGTTATCTTTTTTCACTGGGTTTTTATGAAAAAAATAGAAAGCCTTTTAATCTTTTCTTATCTTGGATTCATTATAGCATTTTTAAATAACATATTTCCTTGTTTAGCAGATAAGCTCTTATTCATTTGAAGTCCATCAACCAAATAGGAAAACCATTCAACTTAGTGAAAATATAAAAAATCCTCGGTATAAACCGAGGAGTATGTCCATATACTATAGTAATCTATTAACGGCGTACATAGTCTGATGGGTTTTGTAGTCTACCATTCTTATATACTTCAAAATGTAAATGTATTCCTGTGGAATTACCGGTACTTCCCATTACACCAATAGTTGATCCTCTTGCAACGGTTTGCCCTACATTTACATTTATAGAGGATAGATGCGCGTAAACCGTTCTTAAACCATTGCGATGATCGATTATAATTTTATTGCCATAAGTACCGTCCCAGCCAGCAAAAACAACGACACCATTGTCAGAAGCTCTTATATTATAATTAGATGGTCTGGCAATATCTATTCCTTTATGGAATCTGCCCCACCGATAACCTTGATAACTAGAAACGTAACCTCCATATGTTGGCCAGAGCATAGACCCAGTTCCTCTAGATGGAACAACTTTCGTTCCTTTATGAACTATTTTCGTTACTGGTTTTGAGAGCACCTTTTCATTTATTTTTTTCTTTTTAATCACTTTACCATTTTGTTCACTAATTTGGTAAGTTATAGCCTTTTTGCCTTCTTTACCATTTTGAACGACTTTCGTTTCACCTTTCCACATAGAAGCATCTTCTACAATTTTCACTTTATAAGCTACTTTTTCTTCTTGATATACTTCTTTTTTCGTTATGATGTCTATGTAAGGTTCATATGCCGTCACATTTAATTCGTCACCTATTTGCAGTAACGTATTTTCATCAATATTCGGATTAAGCTCCAAAAGTTGTTTTAATTTCAGCCCATGTTTTTGTGCGATAGCACCTAAAACATCGCCTTCTTTTACTTTATATTTCTTCTCTTCTAATGTCCCTTTTTGTAATAATTTAATTACATCTTTTGTTGGTTTTACAAGTTCTGGTGAAATTTCTTCTAGAGAAATAGTAACATTTTTCGATAAATGAACATCTAATAACCGTGACTCACCTTTTTTTAATTTAGGAAGATTTGTCTTCTTTTCTTTTAATTCTTCTAATTTAGCTAAATCTTTTTTCGAAACATATTTCAGTTTTAATTTTTCAATAACTTCTGCAATCTTTTCTTCATTTTCTAAATAGGTAACAATTTCTCCATCAATTTTCAAAGCGACGGCTTCTACAGCCACTTCATAACTATTATTTACTTCATCTAAAACATCTTGATCTGTTTCTAAAGTTAAATTATTGTTTGGAAAAATTTGTTCTGGTACAAAAACAACTTCCTTTGTCTTATATTGCAAATCAAAGTCTTTGTACTCCTCTTCTGCTTCCGATAATTTAGTCGTAATAAGGTTTTCAACCATATCTTTATTCGATACAGTTCCTAAATAATCATTGTTTATATATACATGATAAATTGTTTGTAATTTTGGTGTATTGTCTGGATTAGCAAAAGCTGTGTTTATCGATATCGTTGAAACAACAAGTGTTGCAATAACCGTCTTCTTTACAGCATTTGTTGAATGAATCCGAAACTTACCTGCTTTTTCAGACATCTTTGTGAAATTTTCTTTTAAATGCAAGTTCATTCGTTTTCCTCCTAAGCTATTTGATAGCAAATAGATTAGTATTCTTTTCTTAAAAAGCATATGTTAATAATTCTTGCTTTTTATACTTTACCATAAAAAAGCGGCCTTTGGTGTAAACGTTTCTATTTTGTAATGTAAATGTATAAAAAGTTACATTTTTTACCAAAATTGTTGTTAAAACGAAGAACTTCTCGGAAATATTATTATCAATTCCACAAGACAACGGTATTATAACCATTTTCTTACAGTTTAAAATATCAATATAGTCAGTAATATTACATTTATATTACAAAATATAACAGATTATTACACAAACTTTTTATTTAGTCGCGTACATTTAGTGCAGCTATGTTAGACTCAGAAAATTTTTGCTTGTATTTATTAATTTCCCACTTTTCAATAGAGTAATTTTAACAGTTTTCACTTTTTTTTATGATTATTACCTTGAACTATCACTCCAGCAAAAAAAACCTTAGGATTCTATTTTTGGAGATCCTAAGGTTTTTTATAGGGTATATTTATGCTCCTGGTGGCATATTTGTATCATCATATCTCGTTTCTAAATTAACGAACTTATTGTATTCCTTCGCAAACGCTAGTTGTACAGTGCCAACCGGGCCATTCCTTTGCTTTGCAATAATAATTTCTATGATGTTTTTATTCTCTGATTCTTTATCATAATAATCATCTCGATATAGGAAGGCAACGATATCCGCATCTTGCTCAATACTTCCAGATTCACGAATATCGGACATCATTGGCCGTTTATCTTGCCGCTGTTCAACACTCCGAGAAAGCTGTGATAAGGCAATCACTGGTACCTCTAACTCCCTTGCTAATGCTTTAAGTTGACGGGAAATTTCCGATACTTCTTGTTGGCGATTTTCGGAACGATGTCCACTACCTTGAATTAATTGCAAATAATCAATTAGAATCATTCCTAATCCTTGGTCCTGTTTTAAACGACGACTTTTAGCACGAATATCTGATATGCGAATTCCTGGTGTATCGTCGATATATATTCCTGCATTAGAAAGACTCCCCATCGCCATCGTTAGTTTTTTCCAATCTTCATCGGATAATGCGCCTGTCCGTAAGTTTTGAGCGTTAATATTTCCTTCTGAGCAGAGCATCCTCATTACTAACTGTTCAGCACCCATTTCTAATGAAAAGATCGCCACATTTTCACTTGTCCTTGTTGCCACATTTTGAGCAATGTTTAAGGCAAAAGCTGTTTTACCTACCGATGGGCGGGCAGCAACGATAATTAAATCATTGCGTTGGAATCCTGCTGTCATTCTGTCTAACTCATGAAATCCAGTTGGTATTCCAGTTATTTCTCCTTTTCTACTATGAAGCAATTCAATATTATCATATGTTTTTACTAATACATCTTTTATATTTTGAAATGCCCCAACTTGTTTCCGATTAGCAACGTCTAGAATTCGCTTTTCCGCATCAGCAAGTAAATTTTCAATATCATCTTCACGGGAAAAACCTTCTGTTGCTATATTAGTAGCTGTTCGAATAAGCCTGCGTAACAAGGATTTTTCTTCGACAATTTTTGCATAATATTCTACATTGGCAGCTGTTGGAACAGAATTTGCCAATTCAAGTAAATAACTTACTCCCCCAACATTCTCCAACTGTTTAGAAGCAGCCAATTCATCTGTTACTGTAACAACATCAATGGCCTTTCCTTCATCACTGAGCTTAACCATACTATTAAATATTCGTTGATGTGCACTTTGATAAAAATCTTCAGGGAGTAAAATTTCTGAGACAACGATCAACACTTGTGGCTCTAAAAATATCGCACCTAATACCGCTTGTTCTGCTTCTATATTTTGCGGAGGAGTTCGATCTATTAAGAGATCATTCATTTTTCCGAACCTCCAAAGCTTCATTATTTATCTAACAAATTGAGTCTTGTACCATTATTTTTATTTTAAAAAAGGCTTGTCAAACCGGTGTAATTTCCGAAATATTGATGTTAAGAAATTTTCACTGATTTGATTAGCCTTATTTAACAATCATATCATTAATTTGTATTTTTTTTATTGGTAAATTTAGTTTGCCTCTTTTACGTGGACCGTTAATGTTGCGGTTACATCCGTATGAAGTTTAACAGGCACTTTCGTATATCCTAAAGAACGAATAGCATCATCTAATTCAATTTTTCTTTTATCAATTTTAATCCGATGACGTTTGAGTAATTCATCAGCAATTTGCTTAGATGTAACAGAGCCGAATAGTCTGCCACCTTCACCAGCTTTGGCAGTTAATTCCACCGTTATTTTTTCCATCACTTCTTTCATTTTTTTTGCATCTTCTAATTCTCTGGAAGCTAGTTCAGCATCTTTCCGTTTTTTTGCTTCCAATGTTTTTATATTAGCAGGGGTTGCCTCAATAGCCAATCCATTTTTAATTAGAAAATTATGGGCGTAGCCATCAGCTACATTTTTAATTTCGCCCCTTTTTCCTTTTCCTTTTACATCACTTAGAAAAATTACTTTCATCCGATTTTTCCTCCTTCTATATACTCATCAATTGCTGCTTTTAAACGCTTTTCTGCTTCATCAATAGAAGTGTTCGTTAACTGGGTTGCTGCATTTGTTAAATGCCCCCCACCTTCCAATTGTTCCATCACTATTTGAACATTCACTTTTCCTAATGATCTTGCACTTATTCCGATTGTATCGTCTGGTTTTTTGGAAATAACGAAGGAAGCTTCCACATTTTCCATCGATAGTAATGTATCTGCCGTTTGAGCAATAATTATTTGACTATAAACTTGATCATAATCGCCTTTCGTAATAACAATGCCTTCGCGATAAAACTGGACTTTCTCAACTAACTTTGCACGTTTAATATACGTATCAACATCTTCTTTTAAAAACTGTTGAATTAGTACCGTGTCTGCCCCTTTAGAACGTAAAAAGGAGGCAGCATCAAACGTTCTCGATCCAGTTCTCAAGGTGAAACTTTTCGTGTCTACCATTATTCCTGCTAATAATGCAGTCGCCTCCAAAATATCAATTTTACCATAAGGCTGATACTCTAATAGCTCCGTTACTAGCTCAGATGTGGATGAAGCGTATGGCTCCATATAAACGAGCAGCGGATTTCGTACAAATTCTTCACTACGACGATGATGGTCAATAACAACTATCCGCTCAATTCGTTGGACCAATTTTTCTTCTATAACTAACGAAGGTTTATGGGTGTCTACGATGATTAGCAGTGAATTAGTTAAATTCATTTCTAATGCATCTTCTGGCTCTATAAAGTACTGATAAAGCTCCGTCCGCTGTTCAATTTCATACATTAGCTTTTTCACACTTGCATCAATCTCTTGTTTATTTAGTATAACATAAGCTTCCTTTTGATTCATTAGTGCAATTTTTAAAATACCCATAGCTGCGCCAATCGCATCCATATCTGGATATTTGTGTCCCATAATAAATACTTTTTCACTTTCCTGAATTAATTCTCTTAGTGCATGAGAAATTACTCTCGCTCTTACTCTTGTACGCTTTTCCATTGGGTTCGTTTTTCCACCGTAAAATTTAACTTTTCCATTAGGTAATTTAATGGCTACTTGATCTCCCCCCCGACTTAATGCAAGATCAAGACTTGATTGGGCTAATCCCCCTAATTCAGGAAGAGAGGTGACACCAACACCTACCCCAATACTTAAAGTAAGTGGTAAATTAGGCCGAGCTGTTAATTCACGTATATCATCTAAAATATTGAATTTTCCTTTTTCTAGCACATCTAAGATTTTTTCATTTAAAAATGCAACATACCGGTCAGAAGAAATCCTTTTTAAGTAAATTCCATATTCTATCGCCCACTCATTTAAAACGGAAGTTACTCGACTGTTTAAACTTCCTCTTGCTTGGTCGTCCATTCCTTGTGTTACTTCATCATAATTATCTAAATAAATGGAAGCGATAACTGGTTTTTCTTCTTCGTATTGTTTCTCTATGATAGAGCGTTCCGTAATATCAAAGAAATATAATAGTTTTTCCTCTTTTTTATAAATTACTTCATATTTATGCTCATGTAAGGAAACTGTATCTGTTTCAATCTCCTGCTTAATAAGCGGAATTAGTGTATCGGCTACATCGTATAAAGATCTGCCTATAAGAGACGATTCGTTTAGACAAGATGCCATATATGGATTTGACCACTCGATATAGTAATCATCATTAATTAACATAATCCCTATCGGCATATCTAATAAAGCTTCCTCGCCCACTTTTCTTACTCGATACGAAAGAGTGGAAACATAACCTATTGTTTCTTGACGAAATGATTTTTCTTGTTGAATGATTAAATATACTATTGCTAAAAAAATAAAAAAGCCAGGAATACTAATCCACCAATTATAAAAAGAAAATATAATAAAAAACAGCAACATAACAAATATCAATACATAAATTAAATTACGTATTGTCTTCTTTTGCAAAAATATCGGCATAATTTCCAACTCCTAAAATTAGCATTGTAAGAGAAACTATTTTGTTACTCTTCTTCGCAAATGAAAACCTAAGTCAATTATACCTAATATTAATAGTATTTGAACAAAAATTGGATTCAATAAGGAAAAAATTGTAATTACTATTGGGACAGCTTTATGCAATTTCTTTCGATTAGAAAAGAAAAAGATAAGGGTAACGCCTTGAAAAACCATTAACACTTGCATTATATATACTAAATTTGCTAGTACATTATACAGAAAAGTTCCTTCCTTTAATGGAATAAAAAAGGAGAGTAAAAGCACCATTAAAAAATACCATATGACATCTCTTGGCAGGCTTAATTCTCCAAATGATTTTCGTTTAGGAATGGAAATCGATAATCGCTTTAATACTGGATAGGCTATTAGTTGGACAAAAAGTACATTAAATGCAGCCACAAGTGCTAATAAAGAGGGAAACAGTACCTTTATCATTGTCCCTAAGCTATGGAGCTGTTCTATAATGAGTGGATCTGGTTCTTGTCCAAGAATATTTACCATCGCTATTGATTTGTTTACTACCTCATTTATAAAAGTAACGAGTTCATCAATGATATTTATATCAAAGAAAAGAATGGATACCACATATTGAATAATTAGATTTATCATCATTTGAAAAGTCGTTACTAAAAATATCGTTGTTCTAGTTTGCTTTTTATTAATCAGTCCGCCAAAAATATATCCAGTCAATCCGTATAAAATTGTTGAAGGAATGGCAATTATAGAACCGACCACTAAAGAAATTCCTAATGAGGCAATAAAAAACAGCAACCCATTTTTCCACCCGTTTTTTACTGTAAAAATAATAAAAGGCAACGGCAATACAAAAGTTATAATAGCGCCTAATAATGGTATGTATATAAAAATAAGGAGCATAAACGCGTAGATTGCTAAAAAAAGTGCACCTTCTGTTAATGTTCTCGTTCTCATCCATACACCTCTTCCCACTAATTAAGTTTAATTATTTTGGTCGGTCATATTAGTTTCATTACTTATTATTAGTGTCCACTATATATTATCAGTTAATAAGTTAACATTGCTAATAAAATAAAAAGCTGCAAAGAAAAATCTTCGCAGCCCTTAATTATCTATATTATCTTTCTTCTGCAACGAATGGAAGTAATGCTACTTGACGAGCACGTTTAATTGCTCTTGTTAACATCCGTTGATATTTTGCACTAGTTCCCGTTACACGACGTGGTAAAATTTTTCCGCGTTCAGAAATAAATTTTTTCAATAAATCCACATCTTTATAGTCGATATGTGTTATTCCGTTTGCCGTGAAATAACATACTTTGCGGCGTTTTGCACGACCTCTACGTCCACCAACTGCCATTTCATACACTCCTTTCCTTTAAAAGCTAATCCGTTCAACCATTATATTTAAAATGGTAAATCATCATCAGAAATATCTATAGTTTGCCCACTATTGGCAAATGGATCTTCCTCGCGTGTTGGATAAGGGGTTCTTTGTTGATTCTGATTAGATCCGCCAAATGGATTATCATTTTGATACCCATATGAAGATGGTTGTGATTCTCTATTACTTCTCGGTTCAAGGAACTGAACGCTATCTGCAACAACTTCTGTTACATAAACCCGCTTTCCATCTTGTCCCTCATAATTTCGAGTTTGAATACGACCATCAACACCTGCAAGACTGCCCTTTTTTAAATAGTTTGCGACATTTTCAGCGGCTTTTCTCCAAACAACACAGTTGATGAAGTCTGCTTCTCTTTCCCCTTGCTGATTCGAAAATGTACGATTTACAGCTAGAGTAAATGTTGCTACAGGTACTCCATTTGGAGTATAACGAAGATCAGGATCTTTCGTTAGTCTTCCTACTAAAACTACTCGATTTAGCATCAGAATCAACTCCCCTTTATAAAAATGTTTCACGTGAAACATTTTTATTGTTTCTTTCTATTTTAATAAGCTTATTCGTCTTCTTTAACAATTAGATGACGGATAATATCTTCACTAATTTTCGCTAAACGATCAAATTCTTGAACAGCTTCTGGTTGAGATTGAACATTAATGATTTGATAATAACCATCGCGGAAATCATTGATTTCATAAGCTAGACGACGTTTACCCCAATCTTTTGTTTCTACAATCTCTGCACCATTATCAGTTAAGATTTTATTGAATCGTTCTACTACTTCTTTTTTCGATTCGTCATCAATATTTGGTCGGATGATGTACATAATTTCGTACTTTTTCATCACTTTCACCTCCTTTTGGACTTAGCGGCTCAAAAATTGAGCAAGGAGCAATAAAATCATTACTCACGATACATAAGTATATCACAATCAATAATGTAACGCAAGATGAAATTAGTTGCTTTCATCAAACATTAAATCTAAAATGCATTATATCTCCATCTTGGACTACATAATCTTTACCTTCTAAACGAACTTTGCCAGCTTCTCGCGCTGCATTCATCGAACCAAATTTAACTAAATCATCATACAATACCGTTTCTGCTCGAATAAATCCTCTTTCAAAGTCCGTGTGAATGATACCAGCACATTGAGGCGCCTTCATTCCTTTTTTAAAGGTCCATGCCCTTACTTCTTGTACACCAGCAGTGAAATACGTAGCAAGTCCAAGTAAATGGTATGCTTTTCTAATTAATTGATCTAAACCTGATTCTTCTATGCCTAACTCTTGTAAGAAAGCTTCTTTTTCTTCTGCATCCAGTTCAGCTATTTCTTCTTCGATTTTTGCACAAATAACGATAACTTCGGAATTTTCCTTTGCAGCAAACTCCTGAACTTGTTTTACATATTCGTTATCATTATAGTTCGTTATTTCATCCTCACTTACATTAGCAACATATAGAACAGGTTTCATTGTTAAAAGTTGATACCCTTTAACAATTTTTAACTGCTCATCTGTAAATTCAATAGATCTAGCAGGTAATTCTTTTTCAAATGTTTCTTTTAATGCAGATAAAATATCAAATTCACTAACTGCATCTTTATCCTTTTGTTTAGCTAGTTTTTCTACCTTTGCAATTCTTTTATCCACCGTTTCTAGATCAGCGAGAATTAACTCTAAATTAATTGTTTCAATATCAAAAATCGGGTCAACTTTTCCAGATACGTGCGTAATATTTTCATCCGCAAAGCAGCGTACTACATGACAAATTGCGTCTACTTGACGAATATGGGATAGAAATTTATTTCCTAATCCTTCACCTTTACTTGCACCTTTTACAATACCAGCAATATCGGTAAATTCAAAAGTTGTTGGCACCGTTTTTTTCGGTTGAACTAATTCTGTTAATTTATTTAAACGTACATCAGGCACTTCAACAACGCCGACGTTAGGATCAATCGTACAAAACGGATAGTTTGCTGATTCGGCACCAGCCTGTGTAATCGCATTAAAAAGTGTTGATTTCCCAACATTGGGCAAACCAACAATTCCTGCTGTTAAGGCCATTATTTATTTCACTCCTAATTAGACTCATTTATAATAGGTATTTTTTATTCAATTCTTTCTCATTATAGAGATTGTTTGTAAAAAAAACAAGGATACAAACACTGTATCCTAGCCTTTTAACTGTTTTCCCCAGCAGGAAAAACCTTTTTTATTTTCTTTACAAACTCTTTTCGCGGTAATAATACACTATGTGCACAGCCTAAACACTTAATTCGAATATCCATTCCCATTCGAATAATTTTCCAACGATTATTCCCACAAGGATGAGGTTTTTTCATTTCAACAATATCATTTAATTGAAATGTCTTTTCTTCCACAAAACTCCCCTCCAATCCTATGAAAAAATATATACCTAGACTTATCATAATCATTATTCCATAATAATGCCATTTAAAAACTTAAATTCTATAATTAAGAAAAATTCCGCTCTTTTACATGTTTCTGGCGTGGATTTCACCGTAAATAACTTTCAAGCAAAAAGCTACTATATGTTAATGTTGCAACATTAATAAAGATGACCTTATATATTGAGAGAGTTTCTTTACTGATTGGACAATTTTTGTTTTCCATGTATAAAAAAGCAAGCAACTTACTAAACTGTTAATACAGAAAACAGTTGCGGAGGAAGACAATGTTTAAACAATCATTTACGAAACAAAAAAACGACAAAATCCTTTGGAAGGATGTATTAGCTCCTACAAAAATAGCAAATCAATTATTTACATACTTACCATTAGACCCTAGTATAGATATTGTTTTTATATGTATCGGAACGGACCGTTCAACTGGCGATTCTTTAGGACCACTTGTAGGTACATTTTTACAGGAAAAATATTTTCCAAGCAATTTTTATATTTACGGTACTATTGAATCACCTGTTCATGCGGTAAATTTGCAGGAAACGATTGATACAATAAATCAGAATCATCAGCGTTCGTTTATTGTTGCAATTGATGCATGCCTAGGTCAAGTTAAAAACGTTGGGACAATTGAAATAAAATCTGGCCCTTTAAAACCAGGTGCTGGGGTGAATAAAGTATTGCCTCTTATCGGTGACATCCATATTACCGGAATTGTAAATGTTAGCGGATATATGGAATTTTTCGTCTTACAAAACACAAGACTCTTCTTAGTTATGCAGTTAGCTAAAGCAATAACAGACGGAATTTATAAGGCTGGCTTACTATATAAATACCAATTACAAGTATCAAAAGAAGAAACGATTAGCTAATCCTTTAAAGATTTAAATAACTGAATAAAGGTACTAACAAACATACGACAAATAAACCAGGAAGCAAATTGGCCACTTTAATTTTCATTATTCCAGCCAATGTTAATCCGATAGCAAATATCATTATTCCTCCTGCAGCTGTTAGTTCAACAATAATGGAGTCCATTAGTAAGTCAGGGACAATTCTTTCAATTTGTGTTGCTAATAATGTAATGGTTCCTTGATAGAGAAAAACAGATATACTTGAAAAAATAACTCCTATTCCTAAAGTTGTAGTTAAAATAAGTGCAGTAAATCCATCAATCATTCCTTTTGTATAAAGTACTTGATGATCACCGCGAATACCACTATCCAATGCTCCAACGACTGCCATCGCACCGATAACAAATATTAAAGTAGCAGTAATAAAACCTTGAGCAATATTCCCTTGATAGAATCTATTAATTCGTTTTTCTAATTTTTGTCCAACCTTATTTAATTTTCCATCCAGATCCAGTATTTCTCCTATTACTGCACCAAAGACGATACTAATAATGATTATTAAAAAATTATTACTTTGGATGCCCATTTGTAATCCTAACACCATTACTGTTAATCCAATCCCTTTTGTGACAGTATCTCTCATCGATTCTGGTATTTTTGTTAAAAACATTCCTATTACCGAACCGACAATTATTAAAATGGTATTTACAATAGTCCCTAACAATACCATAGTTTCACCTTCATACAAACATTTTTTCTAGTTAAAAAATCACATGTCAATTTTTCCAATCCTTCCTTCTTTCAAAATGACAAATTATTATTTTTTTGACAGCTTTGTATTATAACAGACTTCTTATATACGCCATTTTTCCATTATAATATACCATTATTATGTACTATTTGTATCATCTAGACAATGTTTATAAATTTTAATAGAAAACGGTACAAAAAAAATAAGCCATATTCGGCTTATTCCATTCTCTTTTGATCCGGATTTATTAAAAATCTCCTGGATTTAAATCATCTGGATTTAACATTTCTAAAATCCGATTTAAGTCATCTTTTGAAAAGAATTCTATTTCGATTTTTCCTTTATTTTTTGTTTGTTTAATTTTTACTGTTGTACCAAATCGATTTCTTAAATTTGTTTCTTGTTCCATAATAAATACATCTTTTTTTTCTTTTTTCTTCGATGTTTCACGTGAAACATTTTCGTTCAGTTGTTGAATTAACATTTCTAATTGGCGTACATTTAATTGTTCTTTTATTATTTTTTCTACGATTGCCGTTGTTTTTTCTTTTCTCTTTAATCCTAATAATGCGCGTCCATGCCCCATTGAAATTTTTCCGTCATTAATAAGTTGTTGAATTTCTTTTGGTAAAGCAAGGAGTCTAATATGGTTAGCAATATGTGGGCGGCTTTTCCCTAATCGTTTTGCTAATTCTTCTTGAGTTACGTTTAATTTTTCCATTAACATTTGATATGCAGCCGCTTCTTCAATAGGAGTTAAGTCTTCTCTCTGTAAGTTTTCCAAAACAGCTAATTCCATCATTTCCCGATCATTCATTTTCCGAATGACTACAGGAATTTTCTCAAGACTTCCTGCTTTAGCTGCACGGTATCGCCGCTCTCCTACGACGATTTCATAACCTTTAATACTTTTCCGAACGATAATTGGTTGAAGAATTCCATGTTCTATAATGGATTGTTTTAACTCATCAATACTTTCTTCTTTAAATATTTTCCGTGGCTGATACGGATTAGGCCGAATTTCCGAAATGTTTATCTCTTGTACTGTTTCACTATCATCTGCTTCCATCGCTGCTGGAAATAAAGAGTTTAACCCTTTGCCAAGACCTTTAGCCATTTACCACCACTTCCTTTGCTAATTCAATATACACCTCAGCCCCCCGTGATCTAGGGTCATATGTAATAATTGGCTGACCATGACTCGGTGCTTCACTTAAGCGAATATTTCTAGGTATAATCGTTTTATACACTTTATCTTGGAAATACTTTTTCACTTCTTCAATAACCTGGAGACCTAAGTTAGTACGAGCATCTAACATTGTTAATAAAACCCCATCTATCATTAGTTCTTTGTTTAAATGCTTTTGCACTAAACGGACAGTGTTTAACAATTGACTTAGGCCTTCTAAAGCATAGTACTCACATTGAACTGGAATGATTACCGCATCAGATGCAGTTAAAGCATTTATTGTTAATAAACCTAACGATGGCGGACAATCAATAATAATATAATCAAATTGATCTTTTACTTGTTCTAAGGAACGTTTCAATCGAACTTCACGTGAAATTGTTGGAACTAACTCAATTTCAGCTCCTGCTAATTGTATTGTTGCTGGAATAACATACAAATTCTCGACTTGGGTTGGTACGATAACATTTTTTGTGTCTACATCATCTATTAAAATATCATAAATACATTGTGAAACATCTGCTTTTTCAACCCCTACTCCACTTGTTGCATTTCCTTGAGGGTCAATGTCTACTAACAATACTTTTTTACCTATATATGCTAAACATGCGGATAAATTGACTGAAGTTGTTGTTTTGCCAACCCCGCCTTTTTGGTTAGCGATTGCAATAACTTTACTCATGAAGTCACCTACTTTCAAAACAAATGAAACTTATTATATTTTAACATGAAAAAATAAAAAAAGACTATTTTTCATAAAAGATTAATGAATGAAATATAATTAAAATAGATAATTTTAAATAAGCTGAGCATTTATATGTATATTTTCCTATTTTTCTATGTCAAGTGAAGTAGCTAATCCAATAATATAATAAAAAATAACAATCTGTAGCCAAAAGAAAAAAGACTGTCCAATCTTGTCAGTCTTTTGCTAGTTGAAAAACTATTTCTTTTTAGGAATTTTTATTGTTATTTGATAGAAATCATCATGATCTTCTTCATTGGAATCTATCTTTATTCCACTTTTATTTACCATTGATAAAGATTGTCTAATAGTATTAACTGCTATTCGGATGTCTTTGCTAAATGAAATCCTTTTTGGTTTATTCGGTTTTTCCGTTGCATTTAATTTAATTACCCGTTCTTCCGTTTGCTTTACATTTAAATTTTTTTCGATAATTTCATTTAGCAATTTTAGTTGTTTTTCTTCATCTTTTAACGGGATCATTGCTCTTGCATGGCGTTCAGTGATTAACTTATTTAACAATGCATCTTGGACCGATTGTGGAAGTTTCAGTAACCGTAATTTATTAGCAACTGTAGATTGACCTTTTCCTAACCGCTGTGCTAAAGCTTCTTGAGTTAATCCATGAATCTCTATTAATTTACCATAAGCCATTGCTTCTTCAATCGGACTGAGTTCTTCCCTCTGGAGGTTTTCTATTAAGGCAACGGATGCAGTTTCCTTGTCGTTCATATTTTTGACGATTGCAGGTACAGTATCCCAACCTAATTGTTTCACTGCTCGGAATCTTCTCTCCCCAGCAATAATTTCATATGTTTCTACTTCTATTTCTCTTACTACAATTGGTTGAATGATACCGTGTGTATGAATGGTTTTAGCTAACTCTTCTATCTTTTCTTCATCAAAAATAGTTCGTGGCTGGAAACGGTTCGGTTGAATTCTTGTTACAGGTATTTGTTTTACTTCCTCTTTTTCTTCCTTTACGGTTTCATTAACTTCCTCTAATGGCTTATCCGAAATTTCTCTTTCCTCTTTTTCACCTATTCCAAAGATCCGGGAAAATGGATGTTTCACCAACTACCACCACCTTTTAACCTTTTTGGTAAAATCCCTTACATATTATTTTCTATGTAATCTTTAAAGTTCCTGCTTTTTTATAAAATTTAAAATGAATTCTGAAATCATCACACTCTATTAATCATCTAATATAAAACTGTTATATAACACAATAAGATACTAAATAGGATACATCCTCGCTTATAAAAACGAGGAATTGAAATGTTTTCGAACTAAATTACTGGTGTTTTAGCAGGAACTCCAGGTTTGCGCGGATATTTTTTCGGTGTTTTTTTCACCTTGTTAATAAAAAGTAATCTGCGAGTACTTTCATCTTTCGGTAAAGATAATGTTTTTACTGATTCGACTTCCCCGCCCAACAATGTAATTGCCTTTTTTCCTTCAGCTAATTCTTCTTCTCCAGCCGCACCTTTCATCGCAATGAAAGTGCCGCCAACTTTCACTAATGGCAAACAATACTCACTTAATACCGACATTTTAGCTACTGCACGAGCTGTTACTATATCAAATTGTTCACGAAAGTTATTATTTTGTCCAAATGTTTCTGCTCGATCATGGTAAAACTGAACAGAATCTAGTTGTAATTCATCAGCTAATTCTTGTAAAAATAAAATTCGTTTTTTTAACGAATCGACAATGGAAACTTTCAAGTTGGGATATACAATTTTTAATGGAATACTAGGGAAACCGGCTCCTGAACCTACATCACAAATTGTTTGATCATTGAATGAATAATAAAAGGCTGCTGTTAAGGAATCAAAAAAATGTTTGATATAAACTTCTTCTTTCTCTGTAATTGCTGTTAAATTTATTTTTTTATTCCATTCCACTAAGAGGGAAAAATACTTCTCAAATTGCATTAGTTGTTGATTAGATAAAGTAATAGCGTATTTTTTTAATTCCGTTTGAAATTGAGTTATATTCATTTGCAACACCTAAATCTGCCTATGGCAATTTTCTTTTCTAACATTTGCATTTACAACCAAAGAAATGCATCTTTTGTTTATGATTAATACAATCTAACTAGTTACATTTCATTATAATATTTCCATTTGAAATATTATAGACGGAAGAGGAAATAAAAATTAATTTCCTCTTTAATCATTTTCATTATTTACGCGGGCAATTCTCCCTTGTTCTAAATAAACAAGAAGGATGGAAATATCAGCAGGATTTACCCCAGATATGCGGGAAGCTTGTGCCAACGTTAACGGATGTATTTTTTTCAAATTTTCACGAGCCTCATTAGCTAATCCATTAATTGCATCGTAATCAATATTTAAAGGAATTTTTTTATTTTCCATTTTCTTTAGCCGTTCCACTTGTTGTGTGGATTTTTCAATATAGCCTTCATATTTTATTTGAATTTCTACTTGTTCTTCTATTTCATGATTCAGCGGTTCATTAGAAGGTACGAGTTCTTTAATATGTTCATATGTCATTTCTGGACGTTTCAATAAGTCTGATGCTTTGATTCCATCTTTTAATTCACTACCACCGACACTTCTAATTAGCGATTGTGTTTTTTCATTTGGTTTAATAATAATCGAGCGCAGACGGTTAATTTCCGCTTCTATTGCAGATTTTTTCTGTAAAAATTTTTGGTAACGATCTTCTGAAATGAGGCCGACCTCATAGCCAATTTCGGTTAATCGTAAATCAGCATTATCATGTCTTAATAATAATCGATACTCCGCTCTTGACGTTAACAATCGGTACGGTTCCGCGGCACCTTTTGTTACAAGGTCATCAATTAACACACCAATATAGCCATCTGAACGTTTTAAGATTACTTCTTTATTTTTTCCTAAAGCTTTATGTGCAGCATTAATTCCTGCCATAATCCCTTGGGCCGCAGCTTCTTCATAGCCACTTGTCCCATTTATTTGTCCAGCTGTATATAAATTTTCTATCTTTTTCGTTTCTAGTGTTGGCCAAAGTTGGGTAGGAATAATCGAGTCATATTCGATTGCATATCCAGGACGCATCATTTGTGCATTTTCAAGCCCAGGTACACTTGCGATTAATTGATGTTGTACATCTTCAGGCAAACTTGTCGATAACCCTTGCACATATACTTCTTCTGTATGACGACCCTCAGGCTCAAGGAATACTTGATGTCTAGGTTTGTCATGAAAACGAACAACTTTATCCTCTATCGACGGACAATATTTTGGTCCAGACCCTTTAATCATACCAGAAAACATTGGAGATCGATGTAAGTTTGCATCAATAATCTGATGAGTTTTCTCTGTTGTGTAAGTTAACCAACAAGGTAGCTGATCTGTAATATATTCTGTTGTTTCATAAGAGAATGCTCTCGGTTCTTTATCTCCAGGTTGAATTTCCGTTTTTGAGTAGTCAATTGTTTTACTATTTACTCTTGGTGGTGTACCAGTTTTAAAACGAACAATGTCAAAACCTAATTCTTCTAGGTGTTCTGATAGTTTTATGGATGGTTGTTGGTTGTTTGGACCACTTGAATATTTTAATTCACCGATAATTATTTCTCCACGAAGAAACGTTCCAGTCGTTAATACAACCGTTTTAGAACGGAAGATTGCTCCCGTCTTCGTAATTACACCTTTACAAATTCCATTTTCAACTAATAGACGATCCACCATTCCTTGTACAAGTTGTAAATTCGGTTCATTTTCTATCGTTTGTTTCATTACTTGTTGATATAACACTTTATCCGCTTGTGCACGTAATGCACGAACTGCCGGTCCTTTTCCAGTATTAAGCATCCGCATTTGAATATGTGTTTTATCAATAACTTTTGCCATTTGCCCACCTAAAGCGTCTATTTCCCGTACTACAACTCCTTTTGCGGGACCACCTATTGATGGATTGCATGGCATAAAAGCAACCATATCTAAGTTAATGGTTAACATTAATGTTTTACAGCCAATTCTAGCTGCGGCTAGACCTGCTTCACAGCCCGCATGACCAGCACCTACTACTATAACATCAAATTGTCCAGCTTCATATGTGAACATGGACAAACCCCCTAACATAAAAACTATTTTCCAAGGCAAAACTGAGAAAATAATTGATTAATTAGTTCATCATGAACATTTTCGCCAATAATTTCTCCAAGTAATTCCCATGTTTTCGTCATATCAATTTGTAGAATATCAATTGGGACATCCGATTCTATACCAAATAGCACATCATTAATAGATTGTAATGCTTCGTTTATTAATGCAATATGTCTTGCATTTGTTACATACGTTAAGTCATCACTACCTATTTCACCAGCAAAAAACATATTTGCGATCGTTTTCTCTAATTCATCGATTCCTTTACTTTCTTTTATGGATGTAGTTATAATTTTACGCCCTGCTGCTAATTGTTTAACTTTTTCTTCATCCATTCTTTTTGGTAAATCTATTTTATTAATAATGATTACAGCATCTAAATTTTCTATTAAAGAAAATAATTGTTCATCTTCAGGTGTTAGTTCTTCATTATTATTTAAAACTAATAGTACTAAATCCGCTTGTTTTATTACTTGTCTAGAACGTTCTACACCAATTTTTTCAACTAAGTCTTCTGTTTCCCTAATACCAGCAGTGTCAACTAATTTTAGTGGAATCCCACGAATATTTACATACTCTTCGATAACATCTCTCGTTGTACCGGGTATATCCGTTACTATTGCTTTATTTTCATGAACAAAACTATTTAACAAAGAGGATTTTCCGACATTTGGTCTGCCAATAATAACTGTCTTTAGTCCTTCTCTTAATATTTTTCCCTGTTTTGCCGTTTCTAATAATAGTGCAAGTTCAGATTTAATATATGTTGCTTTTTCCAATAGCATTTTGTTAGTCATTTCTTCTACATCATCATATTCCGGGTAATCAATATTTACTTCAATATGTGCTAATACTTCTAATATTTCTTGTCGTAACTTTTGAATTAGTTTGGAAAGCCGACCTTCCATTTGCCCTAGTGCAACATTCATCGCTCGATCTGTTTTTGCACGAATTAGATCCATAATTGCTTCCGCCTGGGATAAGTCAATCCGTCCATTTAAAAATGCCCGTTTCGTAAATTCCCCTGGGTCTGCCAACCTTGCACCGTTAGTAAGCACCAATTCAAGAATACGATTAACTGACAATATGCCACCATGACAGTTTATTTCTATTACATCTTCTCTTGTGAATGTTTTCGGTCCTCTCATTACCGATACCATTACTTCTTCCATCTTTTCTGCTGTTTTTGGATCTACTATATATCCATAATGAATGGTATGTGATTTTGCGTTTTTTAAGTTTTTCCCAGTTGGGCTTACATATATTTTGTCTGCTATTGCAATAGCATTATTTCCTGTTATCCTTACTATTCCGATTGCACCTTCACCTAACGGGGTAGAAATAGCAGCAATTGTATCATAATCCATTCATTAGTCACCTCCAATGTGTTGTCAAAAAAATCTATTAATAAAATACGCTATTTTTTTCTTTGTGGATATCTTGAAATAGAATATCATACTATATTTTAAAACGAAAGTTATGGAAAATAAACTTATTCACATGTGAATAAATTAATCTTTCTTTTTTATTCAATAATTATCCCCATGTTAATTAATCTTGTATAAGAAATTTACTGTAGAAATTCTAAAAGCGACAAGTAGACAAAAAAAGAACCTATCCCCTATACTGATTATTCGTATGAAAATCAGTTAAGTTTTGACAGGTTCATAAATTAATAATTACTTATTAACACTACTATTTGGTGCTATTACTAAATGACGATTCGGATCAGAACCTACTGAATATGTAGTAACTTCCTTATTACCAGATAATGCCGCATGAATAATTTTCCTTTCATACGAAGGCATTGGCTCTAATTTTACTTCCTTTTTTTCTCGGACTACTTTACTTGCAAGCCTATTTGCTAAAATAGTTAAACTCTCTTCGCGCTTTTTACGGTAATTTTCCGCATCCAACTGTACAATCATAAATTGTTCTGAGTACCGATTTAACAATAGCTGTGTCAAGCTTTGTAAAGCATTTAATGTTTGTCCTCTTTTACCAATTAATAAAGCGGCCTTATCAGCTGTTAATTCAAACCGTACATTTCTATCTTCTTGTTCAATATTAATCTGCACATCAATATCCATCTCTGAACAAACAGCTTTCAAAAATTTTTCTGCTTCCGCAATTGGATTAATGACAACTGTTACTTTCACTACTGCAGGACGTGAACCGAAAACTCCAAAAATCCCTTTTTTCCCTTCGTCAATAATTTTTACTTCCACACGATCTTCCGTTGTATTTAATTCTAGTAAAGCATTTTGCACCGCTTCTTCAATAGATGGGCCAGTAGCCGTTACTTGTTTCACTTTTTCTTTCCTCCCGGACGACCAGAAGCAGTTTGGACATTAATTTCTGGTGTTTTAATAAACTTAGCTTGTACGATAGAAAAAATGTTTCCAACAATCCAATACAATGGCAGCGCAGCAGGTACAAATAAAGAAAATGCTAGAATCATAAATGGCATCATCCACATAAGCATCGCTGTTTGCGGATTTTGATTTGGATTACCTGCCATTGTTATCCTTTGTTGTAAAAATGTTGTCGAAGCTGCAATAATTGGTAAAATAAAAAATGGATCTGGACTTGCTAACTCAAACCATAAAAAAGAGTGAGCCTGTATTTCCTTTGTCCGTACAATCGCATGGTAGAAAGCAATTAATATTGGCATTTGAATTAATATTGGTAAGCATCCAGCTAAAGGATTCACACCAAGTTTTTGCATTAATAACATTTGTTCTTCTTGCAATTTTCTTTGGGTTACAGCATCTTTTGAAGTATATTTTTGCTTTAACTTTTCAATTTCCGGCTGCATTTGTTGCATCATTTTCATACTTTTCATTTGGTGAATCATTAATGGCAATATCGCTGTGCGTATAATGATTGTTACGATAATAATAGAAAGTCCATAACCCCATGTACCTCCGAATAAATGGGCAATTTTTATAATTAACCATGAAAGCGGATAAACAAAAAATTGATTCCATATTCCAGTACTATCCGGACTAATAGGTTCGTTTACCTCTGTACAACCGGATAATAATAATACGAGAAAAATTAAACTAATGATTGTTAACGATTTCTTCACTAAAAAAGCTCCCCCTGCCTTTTTAATAATATATTATCATCTTTCTTACCTATTTTCATAGAGAATAAACAAATTTTCAACTATTTTTTAACCATTATTCACTTACTTACTTCCTTCTTTATTTTGGTTCAGTACTCTAGCAATTTTTAAAACATGGATGAGACTGTTTTTCACTTCTTTAAAACTCATTTCTGCTGCTGGCTTTCGAGCAATCACGACATAATCATAGTTTTTTGCAATTTGGTCATTTAGTTCATGAAATGTTTGGCGTATGTATCTTTTAATTCTGTTTCTAGTAACGGCATTGCCTATTTTCTTACTTACTGATAAACCAATTCGAAAAAATGCTTGCTTCTCTTTTTCATTTTTATAAATAATAAACTGTCTATTAGCAAAAGATTTCCCTTTTTTAAATACTAACTGAAAGTCTTGATCCTTTTTTAATCGGAATTTCTTTCTCATCTTTACACCTACTATTTATGTTTAATGTAACAAACATAAGCTATAAAAAAAGCCACTGATTAGCCAGTGACTTATGCAGATAATACTTTTCTACCTTTACGTCGACGTCTTGCAATTACTTTGCGTCCGTTTTTTGTACTCATTCTTTCACGAAAACCATGTACTTTACTTCTTTGACGTTTTTTTGGTTGATACGTTCTTTTCATTTATGACACCTCCCTATTCGAGGAAAACAGTTCAAGAAAGTCCTTATAATTATATAAAGTTAACGTAGCGAATGTCAACCTTGAAAAATATTCCTTACAAAATTTTTCTCCAGTTAGAAGCTTGTCCATTTTCCACATGTAAAATACGGTATTCGTTACTAACTTGTGGATAGTATTTCGACACCGTTCTACATTTATTAACAACATATCGACATTTTTTGCACAATTAATCCAGTTGTGGATATTTTTTATTAACAAGCTTACTCCCCTGTGGATATTTTATTAAAAGCATTGCCTCATATGCTTTTTTTTGTTATGATGATATGTGTTTTAGTAGTGAATAATTACTTCTTGCAGAAAAGTTATCCACAAATTGTTAATAACATGTTAATAAGTTATTCATACTTTGTGTAGTTTTTTGTCCACAATATGTGGATTTTGTCGAAAAATGCTATTTAAACTTTCTTTTTACTTTCCCACTAAATTATATGCATTTATAATATAATATTATTACTACTTTCCTATTTTTTTGTTCTGAATAAAGAATATTTCTTCGTGTTTGTTTTTTCTTTATATAGAACACGTATATTGCTAGCTATTTTTTCCTTTAATAAGGGAGCATGGTCAAGGAGGGAAATCATTGGAAAACATAGATGACCTTTGGCAGAAGACATTAGCTTTAGTTGAGAAAAAGGTTAGTAAACCAAGCTTTGAAACTTGGTTAAAAGCTACTAAAGCATCTTCTCTTCAAGGAAATACATTATATATTGAAGCTCCTAATGAATTCGCTAAAGAATGGTTACAAGGAAACTATACATCTCTAATTTCCTCCGTTTTATTAGACTTAATTGGAGAAGAAATAGAGATTAAATTTACCATCCCAGACACAAATGAAGTAAATATTAAAGACATGCAGCCGCCGAAAGAACTAAATAATCAAAACACCCAACAAAATGAACATAATAATAGTATGCTAAACCCTAAATATACATTTGATACATTTGTAATTGGCTCTGGTAACCGGTTTGCCCATGCTGCTTCTTTAGCTGTGGCAGAGGCTCCAGCAAAAGCATATAACCCTCTGTTTATTTACGGTGGAGTTGGTCTTGGAAAAACTCATTTAATGCAAGCAATTGGTCACTTTGTACAAGATCAAAATCCAATGGCAAAAGTAGTATATTTATCTTCTGAAAAATTTACAAATGAGTTCATTAATGCGATTAGGGATAATAAAGCTACTGAGTTTCGTAATAAATATCGTAAAGTAGATGTTTTACTTATTGATGATATTCAGTTTCTTGCAGGTAAAGAATCAACTCAAGAAGAGTTCTTCCATACATTTAATGCATTACATGATGAGCGAAAACAAATCGTTATTTCAAGTGATCGGCCACCAAAAGAAATTCCAACTTTAGAAGACCGACTCCGTTCCCGATTTGAATGGGGATTAATTACAGATATCACACCACCTGATTTAGAAACTAGAATTGCTATTTTGCGAAAAAAAGCAAAGGCAGAAGGACTCGATATTCCAAACGAAGTGATGTTGTATATTGCTAATCAAATTGATTCCAATATTCGAGAACTTGAAGGTGCATTAATTCGTGTTGTTGCCTTTTCTTCTTTAGAGAACCGCGATATTACAGCTGACCTTGCTGCTGATGCACTAAAAGATATTATTCCAAGTTCTAAACCTAAAGTTATTACCATACTAGATATTCAAAAAACGGTCGGTGAATATTACGGAGTGAAATTAGAAGACTTTAAAGCAAAAAAACGGACAAAATCCATTGCCTTCCCAAGACAAATAGCTATGTATTTGTCACGAGAATTAACAGACTTTTCACTTCCGAAAATTGGCGAAGAATTTGGCGGCAGAGACCATACAACTGTTATTCATGCCCATGAAAAAATTTCTAATTTAATTCAATCAGATACTCAATTTCAAAAGGAATTAAAAGATATTGAGTCAAAACTTAAATCCCATATCCAGTAATTCGTCTGAAATGTTATTAACAACTATTTTTTTTACTGTTAATAAATCAACCAGGATTATACACAGTCTGTCCACATGTGGATAGACTGTCTTTTACTCTATTTCACAGGGTTATCCACATATTCACACGACCTATTACTATTATTATTATTTTTATATATATATAAATAATATATTGGAGGACCGAAAATGAAGTTTTTTATCCAAAAGGAGCGATTAATTAAAAGTGTCCAAGATGTTTTAAAAGCAGTAGCATCTCGTACAACAATTCCTATACTTACTGGAATAAAAATTGAAACAAAAGAAAATGGTGTTACTTTAACAGGTAGCGATTCAGATATTTCTATTGAATCTTTTATTCCTAATGAAGAAGAGGATATGGAAATTGTAGAAATAATAGAACATGGAGCTATCGTATTACCAGCACGTTTCTTTAGTGAAATTGTTAGAAAGCTGCCGGAAAATATTGTGGAAATTACAGTAGAGGATCATTTAAAAACAATTATTCGCTCTGGAAATGCAGAATTTGATTTACATGGATTAGATGCAGAGGAATATCCTCGTTTACCTAAAATTACGGAAGAACCAACGTTTACTATTTCCAATGACTTATTAAAAACATTAATTAAACAAACCGTATTTGCTGTTTCTACATCGGAAGCACGTCCAATTTTAACTGGAGTAAACTGGACGATAGAAAATAACGAACTCCTATCCGTTGCAACAGATAGTCATCGATTAGCGTTAAAAAAATTATCTATCCATTCTGCTTTAACTAATAATGAAATTCACAATATTGTTATTCCAGGTAAAAGTTTAAGTGAATTGATGAAAATTTTAGATGATACAAATGATGATGTGCAAATAATCATTACTGACAATCAAATATTATTTAAAGCGAAACATGTTTTATTTTTCTCCAGACTATTAGAAGGAAAATATCCTGATACTTCAAGGTTAATTCCTACTGATAGTAAAACGATTATTAAGTTAAATTCAAAAGAATATTTAGAAGCGGTAGACCGTGCTTCATTACTTGCAAGAGACGGAAAAAACAATGTCATTAAATTTACTACCATTGACGAACAGTTTATTGAAGTGTCCTCTTATACTCCAGAAATTGGGAAAGTAGTAGAAAAAGTAAAAAGCTTAAATATTGAAGGGGAAGAAATAAAAATTTCTTTTAGTGCAAAATATATGATAGATGCATTAAAAGCTATTGATGGTACAGAAATTAGTATTTATTTCACTGGACCAATGCGTCCGTTCATCATTAAATCCAATGGGGACGAAACAATCTTACAATTATTATTACCTGTTAGAACATTTTAGTATCTCAGGTGATACAATTCGGGAAAAAAGTAAAAGCTGTCAGTAAGTACTGGCAGCTAAATTTTGTTATGGACTTTGTTCTTTTTATAAAAATTTAGTAAAATAGAAAGAAGGAGAAGTAGAAAGGATTCGTGTATAATGAGAGAGATAGCTATTGATACGGAATATATAACTTTGGGCCAATTTTTAAAAGTTGCGGATGTCATTCAAACGGGTGGAATGGCAAAGTGGTTTTTATCAGAATATCCAATAAAAGTAAACGGTGAATTAGAGGACCGTCGAGGAAAGAAATTAAGAGACGGAGATAAGATTGAGATTCAGGAACATGGTACTTTTATAATTAAAGTTGAGTTATAAATAAGGATGTCCATATTATGTATATAAAGGAGTTAGAATTAACTAATTATAGGAATTATGATCGTTTATCAGCTTCTTTCCAAAACAAGGTTAACGTTATTTTAGGAGAAAACGCACAAGGTAAAACGAATATGATGGAAGCCATCTATTGTTTATCAATGGCAAAATCACATCGAACAACAAATGATAAAGAGCTTATCCAATGGGACAAAGAATATGCTAAAATAGAAGGACGGATTGAAAAACGAAACAACTCAATACCGCTTGAATTAACTATTTCCAAAAAAGGGAAAAAAGCAAAATACAATCACCTAGAACAGCCTCGCCTTAGCCAATACGTTGGAAATTTTAATATAGTAATGTTTGCACCAGAAGATCTAAATATCGTAAAAGGCAGCCCGTCCATTAGAAGACGCTTTATAGATATGGAAATTGGCCAAGTTTCCCCAATTTACCTGCACGAAATTAGCCAATACAATAAAATATTACAACAGCGTAACCGCTATTTAAAACTTATGCAATCAAAACAGTCGAAAGATGAAACGATTTTAGATGTATATACAGAGCAACTAGTTCAATTAGCGGTAAAAATAATACAAAAAAGATATGAATTTATTCATCAGCTTGAAAATTGGGCAATGGAAATTCATGAAAACATTTCTCGCGGGTTAGAAAAACTGGCGATTTATTATAAACCTTCCGTTAACGTATCAGAAGACGATGATTTGTCGAAAATGGTTAATGTATATTTAGATACGTATCAAAAAGTTAAAGAAAAAGAAATGATTAGAGGGGTTACGTTATTTGGCCCACAAAGAGATGATTTGCATTTTTTTGTAAATAATCGAGATGTTCAAACATATGGTTCACAAGGACAGCAACGCACTACAGCGTTATCAGTTAAATTAGCAGAAATTGAATTAATTCATAAAGAAGTCAATGAATATCCTGTGTTGTTATTAGATGATGTATTATCAGAATTGGATGATTATCGCCAATCACATTTATTAAGTACTATTCAAGGAAAAGTACAAACATTCGTTACTACAACAAGTGTAGAAGGAATTGACCATCAAACATTAAGAGAAGCGGAAACTTTTCATGTGGTAAATGGTAAATTAATTACTTCTGAAAGCAATTGATTTTGAAGAGTAATTAATTTTTAGACCTTTTTGTTATTAGCTCTGTTAAATATTGTTGTTAATTTTACATGACTGAAAAATTGCACCACGACACAACTCGCATGAAGCGGTAGGCAAATAAGCATTTTTCTAAAGGTTAACACGATACTTTAACACAGCCTAGTTATTAGAAAGTGTAGGTGAGTTTCATGGCAATGGAAGAAAAAGATTTGTTACAAACGTCATATGATGCTAACCAAATTCAAGTTTTAGAAGGATTAGAAGCGGTTAGAAAAAGACCAGGTATGTATATTGGTTCTACTAGTGTAAAAGGATTAATTCATTTAGTATGGGAAATTGTTGACAATAGTATAGATGAAGCTTTAGCAGGGTATTGTTCTGAAATAAATGTAATTATTGAGGCTGATAATAGTATTACTGTCAAAGATAATGGTCGGGGAATACCAGTAGACACACATGAGAAAACAGGTCGTCCTGCTGTAGAAGTTATTCATACAGTATTACATGCTGGGGGTAAATTTGGCGGAGGCGGTTACAAAGTTTCAGGTGGACTTCACGGTGTCGGTGCATCTGTTGTTAATGCACTTTCAAAAGAATTTGAAGTATTTGTTCATCGTGATGGAAAAATTCACTATCAAAAATATGAACGTGGGGTACCTTGTTTCGATTTAAAAATAATTGGTGAGACCGATATGACAGGTACAATCACCCATTTTACTCCGGATCCAGAGATTTTTACAGAAACATTAGAATATGAATATGAAACATTAGCGAATCGTATTCGTGAATTAGCCTTTTTGAACAAAAATTTAAAAATAACCATTGAAGATAAACGTGAAAATCAAGAGAGGAAAGATGAGTACCACTATGAAGGCGGTATTAAGTCATATGTCACTCATTTAAATAAATCAAAAGGTTTAATTCATGAAGAACCAATTTACATTGAGGGAGAACGTGATGGCATATCTGTAGAGGTGGCCATTCAATATAATGATAGCTACACAAGTATTATTTACTCTTTTGCGAATAATATCCACACTTATGAAGGTGGAACACATGAATCCGGTTTTAAATCTGCCTTAACACGAGTAATTAATGATTATGCACGAAAAAGTAATATTTTTAAAGAAAAGGATGAAAATTTAACGGGTGAAGATGTTCGGGAAGGTATTGTTGCCATTATTTCCATCAAACATCCTGATCCACAATTTGAAGGACAAACAAAAACGAAACTAGGAAATTCAGAGGCAAGGACGATTACTGATTCTATTTTCTCTGACCATTTCGAAAAGTTCCTACTGGAGAATCCTACAGTTGCAAGAAAAATTATTGAAAAAGCGTTAATGGCAGCAAGAGCACGTGTAGCTGCGAGAAAAGCACGTGAATTAACTAGAAAGAAAAATGTTTTGGAAGTTTCTAGCTTACCTGGTAAATTAGCAGACTGTTCCTCCAATGACCCATCTATTTGTGAATTATACATTGTTGAAGGTGACTCTGCTGGTGGTTCAGCTAAACAAGGACGGGATCGGAATTTCCAAGCAATCCTACCATTACGCGGAAAAATCCTAAACGTTGAAAAGGCACGGTTAGATAGAATTTTATCCAATAATGAAGTAAGAGCGATGATTACAGCAATTGGTACAGGAATAAGCGAAGAATTTGATATTTCTAAAGCGCGTTATCATAAAATTGTTATTATGACGGATGCTGATGTTGATGGAGCACATATTAGAACATTATTATTGACATTCTTTTATCGATATATGCGTCCAATTATTGATGCTGGTTACGTCTATATTGCTCAGCCTCCATTGTATAAAGTTCAACAAGGAAAAAGGGTTTTATATGCATACAATGATAAGCAATTAGAGGAAACATTAAAATCAATTCCATCACAACCTAAACCTTCTATTCAGCGTTATAAAGGCTTAGGGGAAATGAATCCAGAGCAATTATGGGAAACGACAATGAATCCTGAAAATCGGACATTATTACAAGTTAACTTAAATGACGCTATTGATGCGGATGAAACATTTGAAATGTTAATGGGTGATCGAGTGGAACCTCGTCGTCAATTTATTGAGGAAAATGCAGTTTATGTAAAAAATCTAGATATTTAACTAGTTGTTACATATCTTCAAATGCTCTCCTTTTAAAATTTTTTATTTTTATTTGCTTAAGGAGCAAACCGTAAAGGGTGAAAAACTGCATGAGAGACGAGGAAAGGGAGGTACCGTTGATGAATGAATCATCAAGATCAAATATAAAAGAAATTAATATAAGTAATGAAATGCGTACATCGTTTTTAGACTATGCTATGAGTGTTATTGTATCCCGGGCTTTGCCAGATGTGCGTGACGGCTTGAAACCAGTACAAAGAAGAATATTATATGCAATGAATGACTTAGGAATTGTTGCAGAAAAACCGCATAAAAAGTCTGCTCGTATTGTCGGAGATGTTATTGGTAAATATCATCCCCACGGTGATTCTGCAGTGTATGAAACAATGGTAAGAATGGCGCAAAACTTCAGTTATCGCTATCCATTAGTAGATGGACATGGGAATTTCGGCTCCATTGATGGAGATTCTGCTGCAGCGATGCGTTATACGGAAGCAAGAATGTCAAAAATCTCTATGGAACTTTTAAGAGATATAAATAAAGATACAATTGACTACCAAGATAACTATGATGGGCAAGAAAAAGAACCTGTTGTATTACCAGCTCGATTTCCAAATTTATTAGTAAATGGGACAACTGGTATTGCAGTAGGTATGGCAACTAATATTCCCCCACATCAACTTGGAGAGGTCATTGATGGAATTTTAGCATTAAGTTACAACCCAGAAATTACCATAACAGAATTAATGCAATATATTCCAGGGCCGGATTTTCCAACTGCTGGGTTAATTATGGGTAGAAGTGGTATTCGTAGAGCATATGAAACTGGAAAAGGTTCCATTACATTACGGGCTAAAACAGAAATTGAGGAACATGCTAACGGAAAACAAGTAATTGTAGTAACAGAGATTCCATATCAAGTGAATAAAGCTAGACTAGTGGAAAGAATTGCAGAACTAGCAAGGGAAAAGCGAATTGAAGGCATCTCAGCACTACGGGATGAATCAGATAGAAATGGTTTGCGAATTATTATGGAATTACGCAAAGATGCCAATGCAAATGTTGTCTTAAATAATTTATTTAAACATACTGCAATGCAAACTACTTTTGGGATAAACATTCTGGCTCTGGTGGATGGACAACCAAAAGTGTTAAATCTCAAACAGATGTTATATTATTATTTAGAACATCAAAAGGTTATCATTACAAGAAGAACTGAGTTTGAATTACGGAAGGCAGAAGCGAGAGCACATATTTTAGAAGGGTTGCGGATTGCACTAGATCACATTGATGAAGTTATATCTCTAATTCGCAGTTCAAAAACAACAGAAATCGCAAAAACTGGATTAATGACTCGTTTTAGCCTATCTGATAAGCAAGCCCAGGCTATTTTAGACATGCGTCTGCAAAGATTAACAGGCTTAGAGAGAGAAAAAATTGAAGAAGAATATGCAGAACTTCAAAAATTAATTAGTGAGTTAAAAGCAATTTTGGCAGATGAGGAAAAAATCTTAACAATCATTCGGGAAGAGTTAACGGAAATCAAAGAACGATTTAATGATGAACGATTAACAGAAATTACACAAGAGTCAATTGAAGATTTAGAAGACGAGGATCTAATTCCTGAAGAACAAATTATTATTACCTTAACTAGAAAAGGGTATATTAAACGACTTCCATTATCAACGTATCGTACACAAAAACGTGGTGGACGAGGTATTCAAGGAATGAACACGAATGAAGATGACTTTGTGGAACACTTGATTACGACATCCACCCATGACTATCTTTTATTCTTTACGAATAAGGGGAAAGTTTATCGGACAAAAGGGTTTAAAATTCCAGAGTTTTCCCGAACAGCTAAAGGAATACCAGTTATTAATGTCGTTGAAATCGATAAAGACGAATGGATTAATGCCATTATTCCAGTCCGTAATATAGACTTGGAGAAAAACTATTTATTTTTCACTACGAAACACGGTATCTCCAAACGAAGTCCGCTATCTTCCTTTGCGAACATAAGAAATAACGGGTTAATAGCATTGTCTTTAAGAGATGGTGATGAGTTAATGTCCGTTCGTTTAACGGATGGTAATAAACATATTATTATCGGAACGAAAAATGGAATGCTCATCCGATTCCATGAAACCGATGTACGCTCAATGGGCCGTACTGCGGCTGGTGTAAAAGGGATTACACTAGGTAAAGAAGATGAAGTAATCGGAATGGAAATTTTGGAAGAACATGAAGATGTATTAATTGTTACGCAATACGGTTATGGCAAAAGAACTGCTGCAGATAAATACCGTCTTCAAAATCGTGGCGGGAAAGGTATTCGCACATGCAATATCGTGGAAGATAAAAATGGTTCGCTTGTTGGGATGAAATCAGTAACGGAAGATGAAGATATTATGATTATTTCTGATAGCGGCGTTATTATTCGTATGAGTGTTACGGATATATCTAAAACGGGAAGAAATACGATAGGAGTTAAGTTAATTCGTTTAGATGAAAACTCCAATGTAAGTGCGATTGCAAAAGTACCGAAAGAGGAAGAAATTGATGTAACGGACGAGGAAAATCAAAATAGTGATGTGACTGCTGAAATTACGGAAGAAAATTAATATTAACAGGCTTTCCTAAGGGAATCTTCCCCTTTTATAGGGAAGCCTGTTTTATAAACTTTTTTCTAATTAACTAACAAAAAGGTGAGAATAAAGTGTTAGTAAATGTAAATCAATTACAAGAAGGTGTCCGTATCAAAGAGGATATATATAGCCTTACGAAGAACCCAATCGTTCCAAAAGGTACAATTGTAACGAAGGAAATAGTAAGCGTCTTAAGGGCCTTTTTAGTAGAAACAGTAAATGTGGAAGAGCCACTGGTTAAAGGAAAAAAATTATTAAAATCAACAGAAAAAAAACAAAAAAATAGTAAAATAAAACATAGTGTATTTGAAAAGAAATATTTACATGCTGTTCAGCAATTTAAAAAAGAATTTCATCATTGGCAAGCTGGTTCAACCGTTAATGTAAATACAATAAGAAATATTATTATCCCTTTATTAGAACTAACAAAAAAAACACCAACTCGGTTACTTTTTATCCAACAATTTTTTTCGGAAGAAGATTATTTATATCATCATTCTGTATCATTAGGATTGATTTCTGCTTATTTTGCTTATAAATTAAATATGCCAAAAGCGGACTGTTTTCAAATTGCATTAGCTGGAATTTTGTGCAATTGTGGTTTAGCAAAGAGTGATTTAAAAAGAGTAAGTATATTTAATATGTCTAAGGAACAGGAACTAGAGCTGAAAATGCATCCGATTAATAGTTATAAAATGCTCCAAAATATACCGTCTTTAAATCACGGAGTCAAGGTAGCAATATTTCAGCACCATGAACGATTGGATGGGAGCGGCTATCCTACAGGAGAAAAAGAAAATAAAATCCATCCCTATGCAAAAATCATTGCTATTGTCGATGAATATATTCAGTTTAGCTATAACTTTAAATCTGAAAGTAAAAATAACATCTTCCACGTAATAGATCAATTACGACACGAAAAATTTGGCAGCTTAGATATTTCATTATTAAACAAATTCACTGAAATATTTTTAAGTTTCACCGTAAATTTAAACGTATTGCTATCAAATGAACAAATTGGTGAAATCATTTACTTAAACCCAATGAACTTAACAAATCCATTTATAAAAGTGGTAAATACAGAAAAGATACTGTCCATACCAACCGACGGTATATATATAAAGCAACTTCTTTACGAGTTAGATTAAAAGGGTTGTTACCATTAGAAGTTGACTTTCATAATAATTAATGATATATTATGAAAGTCTATGAGATAGGGCCTGTAGCTCAGCTGGTTAGAGCGCACGCCTGATAAGCGTGAGGTCGATGGTTCAAGTCCATTCAGGCCCATTTATCTTTAGGGAGATTACAAACTTTGGGGCCTTAGCTCAGCTGGGAGAGCGCCTGCTTTGCACGCAGGAGGTCAGCGGTTCGATCCCGCTAGGCTCCATATGAGAAAAGGGTCAGTTTTTGCACGAATAAATGTGTAAGAACTGACCCTTTTTATTTGCCTTTTACATTAATTCAAAATTATACTTAAATCTTGTTCATTAAATAAAAACTGGTTAATTAAAAATAGGCATTTATCCATTGCGATGTTCAAATATAAACTAATGATTGAATAGTCAAATGTCGATTTATGATGAATTAACTCTGCCCACCACTCTATTTCGTATCGGGCAATCATGCTCAAATGATAAAGTATTAAATAATGAATCATAAGTTCATGAAAAAAACAAAATTCTTTATGGAAATTAGCAAATAAATAAGTATCCTTTTCTAAATAATATCGTAACGGGAGTATTTCTATAGGATAATTTGTATTACTTTTATTTAGCTTTAAATTAATCTCCGTTATATTATTATCCAATTGTATATCAATTTTTATATTTGACTTATTTGCTAAAAATTGTGCAAAGCGATTTTTCGTCATTTTGAAAATATCTAAAATTTTATCTGGCAATATGATGGTATTCCCTTTTTGTTCTACGATAGAAAAGGATGCAATTCTTTCATAATGTTTAAAGAAATCCATTAGTTCTGGAACTTGTTGAAGTAAGTCCCCTACAGTAATTTTTTTTCCTTCTAACTGTTCCATATGAAACATTTTTTTAGAAAAATGAGGAAATAGTCCAGATTTTTGTATTTTTACCTCATCCTTTAAAAAATCATATTGCTGCTTTTTCTTTTTCCTTGTTGTTACTCCATGTGCTAAAACAGAAGTTGTTTCGGGATAGTAAGGGTCTACCGTTAACAAGCATGCTTTAATAAAAAATACAAATCCATAAAATAGTAAAATTGGTTTCATAGTAAGTGGAGACCGTTTTGCTTGTTCAAAAAAGTCCTTTCCATGTTCAATATAGTATATAAATGGATAACAATTGTTAAAGCTTTTTTCTGTTGTATTTTCAAAACGGTAATTGATGTATCGCTCTGTTAAAAAATTACGTGCCGTTTCAGCCGAGGAAATTACTAGTAAATCGTTACTAAATTTATCGCTGTTGATGTAATTCAATATTCCACCCCCAAATGTCAAAAGTAGGAATTAACAATTTATCTCTTGACAGTATTGTTTCCAATTGATAACCTACTAATAATATTTTTTCAGGAGGCGCATATTTTACATGTGGGAAAATAAGTTTGCTAAAGAAGGTTTAACTTTTGATGATGTGTTATTAATACCAGCAAAATCAGATGTATTACCGAAAGATGTAAATTTAGAAACAGCATTAACGAAAACGTTAAAGTTAAATATTCCTATTATTAGTGCAGGTATGGACACTGTAACTGAAGCAGAAATGGCGATTGCAATGGCAAGACAAGGTGGACTTGGAATAATCCACAAAAATATGTCGATAGAAGAGCAAGCAGAACAAGTGGACAAAGTAAAACGTTCGGAAAATGGTGTGATTACGGATCCATTTTATTTGACTCCACAACATCAAGTTTTTGATGCAGAACATTTAATGGGTAAATATCGAATTTCTGGTGTTCCTATTGTGAACAATGAAGTGGAGCAAAAACTAGTTGGCATTATAACAAATCGTGATTTGCGCTTCATTGAAGATTATTCTATTTTAATTGATGATGTAATGACGAAGGAAAATTTAATTACTGCTCCTGTCGGTACAACGGTTGAAGAAGCCGGAAAAATATTACAAAAATATAAAATAGAAAAACTTCCATTAGTTGATAGCTCAGGCGTTTTAAAAGGGCTAATCACTATTAAAGATTTAGAGAAGGTTATTGAATTCCCTAATGCTGCCAAAGATGATCAAGGACGCCTGTTAGTAGGAGCAGCAGTCGGTATTGCTAAAGATACATTGAAACGTGTAGAAAAATTGTATGAAGCGAAAGTGGATGTAATTGTAGTTGATACAGCACATGGACATTCCCAAGGGGTAATAGATATTGTAAAAACCATTCGCGAGCTATATCCAACTTTAAATATTATTGCAGGTAATGTAGCAACTGCTGAAGCTACGAAGATGTTATTTGAGGCTGGTGCTGATATTGTTAAAGTTGGAATTGGTCCTGGATCTATATGTACGACAAGGGTTGTAGCAGGTGTTGGTGTCCCGCAAATTACAGCAATTTATGATTGTGCTACAGAAGCAAGGAAGCATGGCAAAGCAATCATTGCTGACGGTGGTATTAAGTATTCTGGAGATATAGTTAAAGCGTTAGCCGCTGGTGGACATGCTGTAATGTTAGGTAGTTTGTTAGCAGGTACGACAGAAAGTCCAGGAGAAACGGAAATTTATCAAGGACGACGTTTTAAAGTGTATCGTGGTATGGGGTCTGTTGCTGCAATGGAAAAAGGTTCAAAAGACCGTTATTTCCAAGAAGATAATAAAAAGTTTGTGCCAGAAGGAATTGAAGGGAGAATTCCATATAAGGGCCCACTATCAGAAACTATTTACCAATTAGTTGGTGGTATTAAATCAGGTATGGGTTATTGTGGTGCAAAAGACTTACAAATTTTAAGAGAAAAGGCTCAATTTATTCGAATGACTGGTGCAGGACTTCGAGAAAGCCATCCGCATGATGTACAAATAACGAAAGAGGCACCTAACTATTCCCTTAGTTAATAATTATTGAGGAGGCTGTCAAAGGAAAGGTATTATCCTTCTAGACAGCCTTCTTTCATGTGAATGAAACATAGTTTTTATAAATATATAAAACTATTATGTTATTTTTTTCCGGTGTAAAAGTGTCTATTTTTTTAAAAAAAGATATGTTAAACTAATGTAAGTATGAAGCGAGAATTGTTTTGATGGAGGGATTAATTAGTGAAAAGAAAGCAACCATTATTACTTGTTATAATAGCGTTTTTTGTTCTATCAAACTTTATATATAATGTACCAAATATTGAAGCTGCAACGAAGTTAGATATTAAAGCAAAAGCTGCAATAATTATCGATGCTAAGACAGGAAAAGTTCTTTATGAAGATAATGCGGACGAATTACTAGGTGTTGCTAGTATGTCAAAAATGCTTACTGAATACCTTGTGTTAGAGGCAATCCATGAAGGGAGAATTTCATGGGACCAAAAGGTGACAATCAATGAATTTGTTCATAAGTTATCTAGCCCTTATTTAGGTCTTTCTAATGTCGGACTAACTCAAGGGGAAGCATATACTGTAAAAGAATTATATCAAGCGATGGCTATTCATTCTGCAAATGCTGCAACAGTTGCTCTTGCAGAAGTAATTGCAGGAACAGAAGGTAATTTTGTAAAACTCATGAATGAAAAAGCAGCAGAACTTGAATTAGGTGATTTTCACTTTGTTAACTCAACGGGTCTAAACAACTCTGATATGTTAGATAATCATCCTGAAGGTACAGATATAAACGATGAAAATAAAATGTCTGCCCGTGCAACAGCTAAATTAGCATATCATTTGTTAAATGATTTTCCAGAAGTATTAGATACAGCAAAAATATCTCGATTAAAATTTCGGGATGGAAGAACTTATAATAATTTTAACTGGATGCTTCCAGAATTAACTTTTGAATATGAAGGTGTCGATGGGTTAAAAACAGGTTCTACTAATTTTGCAGGGTATTGTTTTACGGCTACAGCAGTGAAAAGCAACCAACGCTTTATAACTGTAATTATGAATACGAAATCACAAATCGAACGGTTTAATGAAACTGCAAAATTATTAGACTATGCATTTGCAAATTTTGGCGAAGACACATTATTTGAAAAAGGGTTTGTTCCTGAAAGTAAAAAAACTTTACCTGTAACTAAAGGTAAAGATGATTCTGTTAAAATTGCAACGAAAGATCCATTAAGTTTAATTATAAAAAATGGAGAAAAGGATAAATATAAAGCGAAGTTAGTGTTGAATAAGAAAAAGCTAAATGAAGATGGCCAACTTACTGCTCCAGTTAAAGAAGGAGATGTTGTTGGGTATTTAACTTATGAGTATGATGGTGATGATCTCGGCTTTATTACTGATAAAGAAAGTACAGTAAAAGTAGATGTTGTTGCTACAGAATCTGTTGAAAAAGCAAACTGGTTCGTTTTAATGATGAGAGGAATCGGCAACTTCTTTGCAAGTCTTTGGAATGGTATTACGACTACAGTAGGTGGCTGGTTTTAATTAAATTATTTATGACCTAGTAGAGTATGTTTGTAATTATTTATTAACTGTTGAATATTTACATTAATTTTTATATAATATATAAAATAAACTATATATTAAAACGTTGATAGGAAATAGTAACCAATATGGCTATTTTAGAGAGCTAGTGGTAGGTGGAAACTAGTATAGGCATATGGTGAATCCATCCTTGAGTGTCATACGAAAATCATGAAAGATGTAAGTTTGACCGGATAATCCGTTATCTTTTGAGTGGAGAGTATTTTATACTTTCAACTAGGGTGGCAACGCGGGAGAAGCTCTCGTCCCTTATTTATGGGGACGGGAGCTTTTTGTATTACAAAAAATAAAAAATAATTAGGAGGTTTTTTATAATGTTTGACATTAAACTGTTGAGAAATAATTTGGAAGAAGTAAAGGAAAAGTTAAAATTTAGAGGAGAAGACTTAACAGACTTAGGAAAATTCGAAGAGTTAGACCAAACTCGTAGAAAATTAATTATCGAAAGTGAAGCTTTAAAAAACCGCCGCAATGATGTTTCTGCGCAAATTGCTATCTTGAAGCGGGAGAAACAAGATGCGAGTGAATTAATTACTGAAATGCGTAAAGTTGGCGAGGAAATTAAAAAATATGATGAACAATTAACAGTTATTGAAGCAGAATTAAATCACTTATTATTAACGATACCTAACCTTCCCCACGAGTCAGTTCCTGTTGGCGAAACAGAGGATGATAATGTGGAAATTCGAAAATGGGGAGATATTCCTAATTTTAATTTTGAACCGAAACCACATTGGGATATTGCAACGAATTTAGGAATTATTGATTTTGAAAGAGCAGCAAAAGTTGCTGGAAGCCGCTTTGCATTTTATAAAGGATTAGGGGCAAAATTAGAGCGTGCGTTAATCAATTTTATGTTAGATCTCCATACAGAAGAACATGGATATGAAGAAATATTACCACCTTATTTAGTAAATCGAACTAGCTTGACTGGAACAGGTCAATTACCTAAATTTGAGGAAGATGCATTTTTAGTGGAAAAAGAGGATTATTTTTTAATCCCGACTGCCGAAGTACCTGTGACAAATTATCACCGTGACGAAATTTTATCTGTGAATGAGCTACCGAAGAAATATGTTGCATACAGTGCTTGTTTTCGGTCAGAGGCAGGTTCAGCGGGTCGTGATACAAGAGGATTAATTAGGCAACATCAATTTAATAAAGTGGAGTTAGTTAAGTTCGTAAAGCCAGAGGATTCTTATGAAGAATTAGAGAAATTAACAAATAATGCAGAAAAAGTGTTGCAATTGTTAGAACTACCATACCGTGTCATGAGTATGTGTACTGGCGATTTAGGCTTTACAGCAGCGAAAAAATACGATTTAGAAGTTTGGTTGCCAAGTTATAATACGTATCGAGAAATTTCATCTTGCAGTAATTTTGAAGATTTCCAGGCAAGAAGGGCAAATATTAAATTTAGAAGAGATGTTAAGGCTAAACCAGAACATGTCCATACTTTAAATGGTTCAGGACTGGCAATTGGGAGAACGGTTGCTGCGATATTGGAAAATTATCAACAAGAAGATGGTTCCGTGCGCATTCCAGAAGCACTTCGTCCATATTTAGGTGGAAAAGAATTTATTAAGTAATTTATTATAAAGGGGGGCAAGTGACGCCGGAGTTCCTTCTGCTACACTAACTTGTCCCATCCTATTCTATATGTAAATATTAAAGTGAAGTGATTAAATGCAGTAATTTTGTTGACTTTTGTTTTTTAACATGATATTATAATTTTTGTGTCTCGGGGAGGAATACCCAAGTCCGGCTGAAGGGATCGGTCTTGAAAACCGACAGGCGGGTTAAACCGCGCGGGGGTTCGAATCCCTCTTCCTCCACCATATCACAACTACAGCGCATAATATTGGAGATAATTAAAAAGCTGCCATGAATACAATGGTCAGCTTTTTTTTTATAAAAATGCCGTAAAAAATGGGCTATCTTGAAGATGAAAGTCCTTAAGAGGAAATTACTTCAAGACAGCCGTAATTATGGTAGCTTTTATTATTTAATAAGTTTGTTCAAATTGCATTTCCGTCACTATAATCGACTAAAACATCTATTTCTTATACGTATGTGCTTCGTTAATAATGAGGCTAATTTTCCTAATAATATCTTCTAAACACGCTTCGTCTTTATCGTGTAAGTCGTAATCTTCTATATTTAATCGCAATATTGGACATGCTGAAAAAGAATCAATCCAATTTGTATAACGATTATACATTTCCTCCCAATATGTAATTGGGGTTTCTTGCTCCATTGGCCTTCCACGTTTTTTTATTCGCTCTAGTATATGATCAAAAGATCCTTCTAAATAAATTAGTATATCGGGGTGGTGGAAAAACGGGGTCATTACCATAGAATCAAATAAATTCGAATAGGTTTGATAATCAATTTCTGACATTGTCCCATTTTCGTAATGCATCCGAGCAAAAATGCCCGTATCTTCATAGATTGAACGATCTTGAACAAAACCTCCACCATATTCGAAGATTCTTTTATGCTCTTTAAAGCGTTCTGCTAGAAAGTAAATTTGTAAATGAAAACTCCATTTCTGAAAGTCATCATAAAATTTTTCTAAATATGGATTTTGATCCACCTTTTCAAACGACGTACGAAAATTTAGTGCTTTCGCTAAAGCTGTAGTTAAGGTCGATTTACCTACACCAACGGTTCCCGCTATTGTAATGACTGTACTACTCGGTATGTGATACTTCTCTCGCAAATTCATTGAACTTAACTCCTTATCAATAAAGACTCTATATCGTTAATAATATCCTTAAGATGTTGCTTATTCTCAATAAAATCTATCTTGTTTCCGTCGATTTTTAAAATAGGTATTTCTGGATGTTGTTTTTGATAGTGTGTAATATATTGGTCGTAATCAATACATAAGTTTTCCAAATAGATTGGAGAAATATTTCTTTCAAAATCGCGATCCCTCTTAGCAATTCTAGTAAATAATGTTTGCAAATCGGCGTGAATGTAAATAATTAGATTAGGTGTTGGAAGATCTTTATTTAATATATGAAATATTTGTTCATACTTTTGAAAGTGTGACTCACTTAAAGTACGTTTAGCAAAAATTAAATTTTTAAACATATGGTAATCTGATACAACTGGTAAATTCCTCTTTAAGTAATGATTTCTAATATCTTCTAATTGTTTAAATCTATTACAAAGGAAAAACATTTCCGTTTGAAAACTCCATTCCTCGATATTTTTATAAAAATTACTTAAAAAAGGGTTTTCGTTAACAATTTCATTAAGTAAATGAAATTGAAAGTGATCAGATAAAACTTTTGCTAATGATGATTTTCCAACTCCTATTGGTCCTTCAACAGCAATAAAAGTCGTATTCATAGTTTCCCTCCATATTTCCTTGAGGAATAAAAAGTTTTCATGGAGAAAACAGCTTCTATTCAAAGATATATCCTCATTCTTTCAGATTCAAAATTAATTTTAGCATAGCATGGTGATTTTATATATATATAAATATTAGAAGAAACTACTTGCAATAAAAAAGGGATATCCTAAAAGTGGAAAACTTCCGAGATTTAATAAGCAAGAATAGCAATATTCCAACATAAATAAGGACTGTCCAAAAGTCAATATATGACTTTCTAGACAGCCCCAAGAGAAGTAACTATTACCTTTTTGTAATATTAAAGTTTTCTGTTATTAATAACCAATTTTGCGGGAAGGAAAGACCTAATTTCCAGTAGCTCATTCCTCGTAAATTTAATTCCTTTATTAAATTGAATTTTGCTTGAATGCTTCTGGCATCTTCAAACCACACAATATGGTTTCTTCCTTGATTATCTGTGTAGTTGAAAAACGGTGCTTGTGCAGTCATATCATACTGTATTGGTACGTTATGAGTTGCCGCTAATTGAATTGCTTGTTGCGGACTAACAGCTCGGGCAATAGTTCCTTGCTGATAAGGAAGTGTCCAATCATATCCGTATAAGTTTTGCCCCATCATAATTTTTTGTGAAGGCATTTCTGTTATAGCGTATTCAAGCACTCTTCTGACCGGATTAATAGGAGATACAGCCATAGGTGGTCCACCACTATAACCCCATTCGTACGTCATTATTACAACGAAGTCCACAATCTCCCCATGAGCCCGATAATCATGTGCTTCATACCAACGTCCTTTTTGCGTCGCACTTGTCTTTGGAGCTAGAGCGGTAGACAATAACCATCCTTCTTGATTAAACCTAGCCTTTGCTCTTCTTAAAAATGTGTTATATGCTTCTCTGTCTTCTGGTCGTAAATATTCAAAGTCAAAATGAATATCTCTAAACCCATATCTTTTAGCTGTATTTACAATATTATTTAAAAACCTACCTTGAATTGCTTGGTCATTTAATAATATCCTTCCTAACTCATCACTAAATTGGTCATTTTCTTTATTCGTAATAACCATCATTAAAATATTTCGATTTGCAGTAGCAATAGCTGGAAACTGATTTAGTGGTGGTTCCGTCAGTGTCCCGTCACGGTTTGCGTTAAAACTAAATGGAGCTAAATAGGTTAAATATGGTGCGGCTTCTCTTGCACTACTTTCAAGGGCTTGTGTTACTGTTCCTCGAGGTTCGATATAAGCATTGAATTCTGCGGTAGTTTTTGGTCGTGGAGGTATATAAAGTCTTGTTCCTACTTGTAATGGGCGATTAAGTGGAATTCGATTGATAGAAGCTAATTGATCATAGGAAATGTTAAATCTTTGTGCAATTGACCAAAGGCTATCGCCTGCCTGTACCCAATAAAAAGAACCAACAATCGGGATAACAATCGTTTGTCCTACGACTAATTGGTTCGGATTTGGTATGTCATTTGCTTCCACTAAGTCATTTACCGTTGTGTTATACGCCTGTGCAATCCCGAATAGTGATTGATTCGGTCCTACAACATGAATTTGCAAATCCATTCCCCCTTAAATACTATTGGCATACTATTTTTAGCGCTATAAATAATTTATGTTTATAATAAAGAAAAAAGAACGGATTCATCTGAATAAAAATATATGTAAAAAGAATGGGTTCAACTGAAAAAAAGGGGGAAAATATGAATAGAGACGAGATGTATATGAAATTAGCCATTGAAGAAGCAAAAAAGGCCCAGCAATTAAATGAAGTACCAATTGGCTGTATTATAGTATTAAATGATGAAATAATTGGAAGAGGCTATAATTTGCGGGAGCAGCTACAAAATTCCTTAGTTCATGCAGAAATGATGGCTATTAATAATGCTTGTAAGCAATTAAAGAGCTGGCGTTTAGAAGAGGCAACACTATATGTTACATTAGAACCATGCCCAATGTGCGCGGGTGCGATTATTATGTCTAGAGTAAAAAGAGTAGTTTTTGGTGCAAATGATCCAAAAGCAGGTTGTGTGGGGTCCTTACATAATCTTTTACAAGATAATAGGTTTAACCACCAATGCGAAGTGAAATCCGGCGTTTTAGAAGAGGAATGTGGACAGTTGTTAACAAGTTTTTTTCAAGATATTCGTAAAAGGAAAAAAGCAGCCAAGCAACAAAGAGAGGAGTAAGAAAATTATTTTTTTCGATGAAGTTGTCAATAAGGTAATATTTAACAGCTAATAATAATTGCATTTTATACGAAATACTAGTATACTTAGTTATGCCGTGCTAGGTGGGGAGTTAGCGGAGCCCTGTACTCGCAATCCGCTCTAGCGAGACTGAATCCCTTTTCGAGGCTGACTCACTGTAGGGTCTGTCTTTCGTAAGTGGTGTTGACGTCTGGGTCCTACGCAATGAGAATCCATGAACTATGTCAGGTCCGGAAGGAAGCAGCATTAAGTGGAATCTCTCATGTGCCGTAGGGTCGCCTGGACCGAGCTAACTGCGGAAGCAACGCCTATGGTGAGCAGTCGACAAAAGGTGCACGGCATACATAATAATTGTTGCACTTTAACACCCTTATAATTTAGTTAGGGTGTTTTTTCATATACTTTAAATGTTTTTTAATTGTTTTTCTAGGAATTATCTATTTGAATAAGCTATAATATAAAGGATTAAGTTTTATTCGTTTTCGGGAGGGCGAGATAAATGAGTTATCAAGCATTATATCGTGTATGGCGGCCACAAATTTTTGCAGATGTTGTTGGTCAATCACATGTAACGAAAACATTGCAAAATGCCCTCATTCAAGAAAAAATCTCACATGCATATTTATTTAGCGGCCCAAGAGGTACAGGGAAAACAAGTGCGGCAAAAATTTTAGCGAAAGCAGTTAATTGCCCAAATTCAGTAGATGGGGAGCCATGTAATGAATGTCCTTCTTGTAAAGGCATTACGGACGGATCCATTCCAGATGTGATTGAATTTGATGCTGCATCTAATAGTAGAGTAGAGGAAATGCGTGATGTTCTTGATAAAGTGAAATTCGCACCAAGTGCAACTAAATATAAAGTATATATAATAGACGAAGTACATATGCTTTCAATTAGTGCGTTTAATGCTCTTTTAAAAACATTAGAAGAACCTCCAAAACATGTGATTTTTGTACTAGCGACAACAGAACCGCATAAAATTCCATTAACTATTATTTCAAGATGTCAACGATTTGATTTTAAAAGGATAACATCTAGTACAATCGTGGAGCGACTACGTCTAATCTTGCATCAATCGGGTCAAGCTTATGACGAAGAAGCAATCCAAGTTATTGCACGCACAGCAGAAGGCGGTATGCGGGATGCACTAAGTTTATTAGACCAGACCCTTTCCTATAGTTCTGAAAAGATTACTTTGGAAGATGCCTTAATGATTACCGGTTCTGTCTCCCAACAAGTTTTGTCTACTATTGTGAAAGCAATATTGCATCACAACTCTCAAGAAGCGTTAAAATGGTTACATAAACTAATTGCGGAAGGAAAAGATGTAGCGCGACTAGTAGAGGATTTATTACTATATTATCGGGATTTGTTATTATACAAAAGTTCACCAGATTTAGTGGAATATTTAGAAAAAGTCATTGTTGATGATGATTTCATCGAAAATGTTGAAGGATATACAGACGATAGGGTATATCAAATTATTGACCAATTAAATAAAACACAGCAAGAAATGAAATGGACAAATCATCCACGAATCTTTTTAGAGGTTAGTCTTATTCAATTATGTGAAACAGAAAAGGTTAATAATCAAGAGGACTCAAATAAAATAAATCATTTATTAGAAAAACTGTCGCAGTTGGAAACAGAACTGCAGCAACTTAAGGAAGCAGGACCTGTTAATACCTCAACTCAAGAACAGGCGCCAAAAAGTCAGCGTTCTCCTGCAAGACAAGGAAATTCCTTTAAAGTTCCTACTGGAAAGATAGAACGAACATTATCAGATGCGACGAAACAAAATCTTCAAATTATCAAAACGAACTGGGCGAATGTATTAACTCAACTAAAACGTTCACATTCCGCTTTATTAAATGATGCGGAACCTGTCGCAGCTTCGGATAGCGGATTAATAATCAAATTTAAATATGAAATTCATTGTCAGATGGCAATGCAAAATCAAGAGTTTATTAGTATAATGAAAAATGTATTGGCAACTATTACTGGAAAACAGCTAGAGGTTATTGGTGTTCCAGAAGAGCAATGGATGGAGATAAGAAGTTCATTTATAAGTCAACATCGCCAACAAATAAAAGAAGAAGACAAACAACCTAATGACCCACTAATTGAGGAAGCAAAAAGACTTGTTGGGGAAGAGTTGTTAGAAATAAAAGATTAGTGATAATAGGAGGAAATTTATAATGCGTGGAATGGGAAATATGCAACAAATGATGAAACAAATGCAAAAAATGCAAAAGAAAATGCAAGAGGCTCAAGAACAACTAGGTGAGGAAAAAATCGAGGGAACTGCTGGTGGAGGAATGGTATCAGTAGTTGTTTCAGGACATAAGGAAGTATTAGAAGTTAAGTTGGATGAAGATGTTGTTGATCCTGAAGATGTCGAGACACTTCAAGACTTACTCGTTATCGCTATAAATGATGCTTTAGAGAAAGTAGACAAATTAACAGAACAAAGATTAGGACAATTTACAAAAGGAATGAATATCCCTGGATTGTTCTAATTAGGAGGCATTTGCTCATGTATTACCCAGAGCCAATAACTAAATTAATTGATAGCTTTATGAAATTGCCAGGTATCGGCCCAAAAACAGCTGCACGTCTGGCTTTTTTTGTTCTTACAATGCAAGAAGATACGGTGTTAGATTTCGCAAAAGCCCTTGTAAATGCAAAAAGGGATTTAACATATTGTTCCGTATGTGGCCATATAACAGATAGAGATCCGTGTTTCATTTGTGAAGACGAACACCGAAATCGTGGTATTATTTGTGTTGTTCAAGACCCTAAAGATGTCATAGCTATGGAAAAGATGAAAGATTATAATGGTCTATATCACGTATTACACGGCTCCATATCCCCGATGGATGGAATCGGACCAGAGGATATAAATATTCCCAGTTTGCTAAAAAGATTACAAGATGAAACGGTGAATGAATTAATTCTTGCTACAAATCCTAATATCGAAGGAGAAGCAACAGCGATGTACATCTCCCGACTCGTAAAGCCTTCAGGTATAAAAGTAACTAGAATAGCCCACGGATTACCTGTTGGTGGTGATTTAGAATATGCAGATGAAGTAACTTTATCAAAAGCTTTGGAAGGAAGAAGAGAAATATAATAAAGGGGGATAACGATGTTCTTCCGAAAAAGAAAGTCGTTAAAAAAAGAATATGATTTAAAGTTACTCTTACAGATGGAGCAATTCAAAAAACAGTGGCAAAACGAACAAAATATAACGGAACGAAGTATTAATGTAACAGAAGATTTAAGACAACAACTGAAAATGGCAGAAATAAAATACTTCTATCTTTTTAAAGAGGCAAAAACAAGGAAGATAAAAGTTAAATCGTTGTTGTAGTCGGACTGTCCCAAAAGCGGAAAACTCCAAAAGTATAATAAGCAAGAATCTACAAGGGAGGGCACCAGATGTCAAAAAAATGAACATTTTGGATAGCCCTTTATTATTCGGTATTTTTTTCTTTTACGAGCATATTTATTAATTAGTACAAGCTTTTTAAAACTAATTAATAAGTGGGGGATTAAATGAAAACTGCAATTATAATAAGTGGTTTAAGTATATTAATTATAACAGTCCTGTTTTTTGGAACCTCGTTTAAGCCGATAAAAATTATTGGACAAACCTTCGTAAAAATATTAATTGGAGCGTTATTATTATTTTTCCTCAATGCATTCGGCAACCAATTTGGCATTCATGTACCAATAAATTTAATCACAGCTACCATCTCAGGAATATTAGGAATTCCAGGTGTATTAGCGTTAACAACTATTCAACTTTGGGTGTTGGTATAGATTATAGTTTTGGGGATTAGACTGCTTATTGCTGCCTAATCCCTTTAATTATTTCCACTATTAAATCCAAGTGTTGTTAATGTTGCATTAAGTTTGTTTGAAACAGTAAATGGACACTACTAAAACTAAAAACAAATATTATTTTCCACTTTGTGCTAATTCAAATGAATATTTAACTTACGGGCTATGCATTAGTTAAAGAAATGTAGCAAAACAAAGTAAAGTGATTAGTGTAAATAGAATAAATTACAAAGAATACGTATGATGTCAATTGTCTTCAATTATTAACTTTACAAAATTACTAAAGGGTAGTAGTATGTTTATTGCAATTAAAAAATATTGATGCTGTATAAAAATACCATTTGCATTTTCTATAAATCTTTGTTAATATATATTTTGTCATTACGACAGAGCAAAAAATAATTTATAAAAAATAGTTGACTTCATAACAATTATTTGTTATTATAATTAAGTCGCTAAAAATTGAACCTTGAAAACTGAACAAGACAAAGCGTTAAACATGCTAGTATTTTAAATGAGCAAATCAAACACTTTTTGGAGAGTTTGATCCTGGCTCAGGACGAACGCTGGCGGCGTGCCTAATACATGC
>NZ_CTDX01000010.1 GCF_001375515.1 Bacillus kwashiorkori | reverse complement strand
AGCCATAAGACTTCTAACCGTTGGAATGACGGGGCTCGCCTAATCAATAACTAGCCGATAGGCTGGTGTTCTTAGGAATCTCCCACTTCAATCAGCTCGCAAGAGCGATAAGTGGTGAGAGGTTCAATTCTACTGAAGATTGCCAGTGATTAAATAGCTTAGGATACTCTGTTGATTATATTAACACGATGAATCTTGAAGAATATAATCTGAATAATGGGATTTTCGGTGAAATGATAGAAACTGAAGTGAAATATTACAAGACAATTATCGTTTAAATAGATTAGTGTTACATTCATGGTTTAATTTTGAATTAAATCGTTCATACCCATATTATAATGTGGAAATAATGGGTGCATATAGACATAAAATAAAGAAAAGTCCGATTACAATAAGCGAAATATCATTAACATGCGGTGCTCCAACTATTAACTTTAATATTAATAGTGAATCATCTCATTATGATGGAGAACTCAAAACTAGAGTATATATACCAAAATAAATAATTTTCATCTTCATTTAACTTCTGAATAATATCTTTTATGAGAGAGGAATGGAATCAATATGAAATTAAAAGATTATCTTATAATAATTGCCTTGATAGGTGTGATTATTTCAATATTTTTTCTTGGACTAGAAATAAGGAAATTAAACCAGGGGTTACAATATCAGTTAAATATAATTAGAAATAGAATTTGAAAAGTAAATTTACACGGTATTTTATTCACTTTTCTCGAATGAAAGAAGGGTTAATAATGAAAGTGAAGGATTAACTTTTCATATTTATTTTACTGGGTATGATTATTGCAATGTTTTTCCTTGGACTAGAAATAAGAAAGTTAAACCATGGATTACAATATCAGTTTAATAGACTAATTAATGGTATTAGAAGAAGACTATAAAAATAAAAACAAAGAAAATTTAGTAACTGATATTTTCATCGTATTTGATGTATCCTAGATAAATATTTGCCGTTTGTTGTGAACATTTTTGGTAATGTGATGAAATTGGTTCTATAATGGAATATAAGAATACGTTCCCCCCAATAAATAAATCTAGTGGATCATCTAGATTTATTTATTTTGCAATCCACTAATGGTTTGTGTTACATAACAGAATTGGCCTTTTTCGTATAAAACGAATATCTACTGAGTCTATTTACAACTCCCTTAAGTGATTATTTTTACTTTTACTTTTTTAATAGAAATTTTCAAAAGAATGTTGGATAAAGTGCAACAAAATTTATTACATTGATGATTACAAACAAAAAAACAACAATAAACTATAAAATTCGACAAGTTCCTATTTACATAGTAAATAAAAAGTGATATATTAATACCTGTTCTCATAAATTAAGATAATAACAGAAAGAACCATGACGTTCAAGAACCAATATGCGGGTGTAGTTACGAGCGACGCATCCGTGAATCATCTACGAGTTGCCTCGACGCATCCATCCTCTTCGAATAAGCTATCAGAGGAAGAGGCATGACAAGGAAGGCTGTCCGTTCTCAAGAACAAATACTTAAAAAATA
>NZ_CTDX01000009.1 GCF_001375515.1 Bacillus kwashiorkori | reverse complement strand
TTGCCCACGTGTTACTCACCCGTCCGCCGCTAACCAGTAAAACCGAAGTTTTATTGGTTCGCTCGACTTGCATGTATTAGGCACGCCGCCAGCGTTCGTCCTGAGCCAGGATCAAACTCTCCAAAAAGTGTTTGATTTGCTCATTTAAAATACTAGCATGTTTAACGCTTTGTCTTGTTCAGTTTTCAAGGTTCAAGTTACTGTTTTGGAGCGGGTGATGGGAATCGAACCCACGACAACAGCTTGGAAGGCTGTGGTTTTACCATTAAACTACACCCGCATTATAAAATTATGGATATTTTTTAAGTATTTGTTCTTGAGAACGGACAGCCTTCCTTGTCATGCCTCTTCCTCTGATAGCTTATTCGAAGAGGATGGATGCGTCGAGGCAACTCGTAGATGATTCACGGATGCGTCGCTCGTGGCTGTGGTTTTACCATTATGCCCCTGCATCTTCTAGCTTTTTCAGAGGTGATGGGTGCTTCGGGGCAACTCGTCGTATTTTCAAAGATGCTTCGCTCGTAACTACACTCGCATTATATGTTATAATATTTTTTGGAGTCACAAATCGGGAAGACAGGATTCGAACCTGCGACCCCATGGTCCCAAACCATGTGCTCTACCAAGCTGAGCTACTTCCCGTTAACTGACATAATGGCGCGCCCGAAAGGAGTCGAACCCATAACCTTCTGATCCGTAGTCAGACGCTCTATCCAATTGAGCTACGGGCGCTCGAGAAGCGAACTATTATATTATAGTAGAAATCAAATCAATTGTCAACTGCTTTTTATTTTTTATGCGGCCGAGAGGACTTGAACCTCCACGGGGTTGCCCCCACTAGGCCCTCAACCTAGCGCGTCTGCCATTCCGCCACGACCGCTAATTTTGACAGCGACAATATAATAATATCAAATTCATAGATTAATTCAAGTGCAAATTATTACCAATGGTGAGCCATGGAGGATTCGAACCTCCGACCCTCTGATTAAAAGTCAGATGCTCTACCGACTGAGCTAATGGCTCGTAATAAGTATTAATATAGGCGGTTGTAAAATATCAACCTTGCTTCTCCTAACAATAGTGTGAAAAAAGCAAAAAGAAAAAAGTGGCTGGGCTAGCTGGATTCGAACCAGCGCATCACGGAGTCAAAGTCCGTTGCCTTACCGCTTGGCTATAGCCCAATAATGTTAGCTCCCCGATAGCAGGAGAGTTTATCTTACCACTGTCAAAGTGAAATTATAAAATTAATAATGACCCCTACGGGATTCGAACCCGTGTTACCGCCGTGAAAGGGCGGTGTCTTAACCGCTTGACCAAGGGGCCATAGTTCAATTAAACGTGGCGGAGAAGGCGGGATTTGAACCCGCGCACCCTGAAATAGGGTCTAACGGTTTAGCAAACCGTCCTCTTCAGCCACTTGAGTACTTCTCCAAATGGCTCCGCAGGCAGGATTCGAACCTGCGACCGATCGGTTAACAGCCGATAGCTCTACCACTGAGCTACTGCGGAATAATAATTTTCTTAATTGGACTCTTAGAATTATAATAAATTTTATTTTGCTTGTCAAATACTTTTTTAGTCGTTCTTTATTTTTTGAGGTACTCATTACAAAGTCCAATTCAACCATTCATGACGACAACTCTCTTTAAACTAACCTCATAGTTTATACATTCGTAACTGTCCAATAACGTATTGTGTTCAAATTAAAACTCATTATACATCACTTCGCAAAATTTATCTTAAAGACCATTTTCCATTGAATTGATAATTTAAGAAAAGCTCTCTACCACTTTAGCAGATGAGACAACTCAACTTACATATTCTGAACAGTCAATCCCAACCGATAAATGATTATACTCACTACCTTATTCAAAGAATCTTATAGATTATTTGATAAAATTCTTTAAAATAATTTTATCAACGCGATGGATTACTAAACAATCTATATACATTGAACAACTTGTCATGAAAATTGTTACATAGCGGTGGTGAACTAGACCTTCTTTATTATTGGGATCCCATATATAATCTTCGTTTAAAGTTCTTAAGAATACTAATGCTGCTCACTTATCCTCCAGTCTTCACTTATCTCCTTTTCAGTAATTGTTCTATTTACTTGTAAAAATAATAATTCCCTAACTCAAGCGATTGCTGTTTCCTCATTCAATTGAGTGCTATTCGGTTTATTCATCACATTTACGGGTATCCGGTAAACTTTTTTCTTGTTACATATTCCACTTAGCTTTTTACTAAAATAAGCTTACCCCGACACTTCCCACAAACAAAGCGACTCGTATTTATTCTCCGCTGTCTTTTATACGTTTGACTACATGTTACACATTGGTAAATATGAAATGGTTTATTTTGTTGTTTTGTTTCGTTTGGAATTGGTGTACAGAACCTTGGTGCGCCTACCGCTTTAGCCAACATTTTAAAGTCGCGGTCTTTGTGTTTGTATCCCTTTCCTAGCTGATGGAGATGATAATGACAAAGTTCGTGTTTAATAATGTTTATAAGTTCGGTTTTCCCATGATAATCAAAGTACTTTTTATTAATCTCAATATTACCGGTTCTAAGCATGTATCTACCGCCAGTTGTTCTTAACCGCGGATTAAAATAGGCTGTATGTTTAAATTCACTATGAAAGAACTGGAGAGAAACTTCCTCTACTAATTTTTGTAATTCATTATCGTTCATATTCGCTACCTCGATATTCCATTCAACTTACAAGCTATTGATTCATACAGTTATATATAACATACTTTTTTCAAACAGCATAATGTAGTCCATTCACCAAGTTTACAGTGAGAGATTTATATGCTTTTACTTAAAATAATACCATTTCATGGTGGTTATAGTCCTCTTATCAGCTTTTAACAATATAAATAAGGAGGTATTGTATATGCCTACTTGGTTGAAAAATCAAATACGCACCGCTTTTTTTGAAAAAAATAGATATAAAGTTCGTTTGTTAAATCAATGTTGGTATTTTTATCTCGATAAATACTGCTCTTAAACAATGATCTACCTAAAACATGATCGTAATCACTAATTTCATGCTTGATCCCCAAAAATAGTGCTTACGAAAACCAACTTAAGCATTCCATCTAAATCAAAAATGCTGATACGGAATTAATATCGTTTTTACCATTCCTTCCATCAACAGTGACCGAAAACTACTGTATTCAATTTCCATGATAGCTTTCCTGTAGCGAATGCAACTAATGGTTGATGTCTCACCTTTTTGCTTTTTCCACCTACAATTTGTCAGAAGAAACTCATAAAATCATCTAAAACATTCACTTTATCGTCATATAACACAGTAAAATAGGAGGGGCAATTGCATTCCCCTCCTCCTCTTTTGTCTTACAAGACAAACTGATCTTTAGAAATAGGGAACGAAGAAAACTCCTACGAAACTATACTTCACTATTTTTTAGCATAGTCAATGATATTCTCCCTTTTTTCACATCGACGTCATCTACCCATACGGTTATAATGTCGCCAACAGAAACGATATCCATTGGATGCTTCACATACTGATTGCTCATTTTGGAAATGTGAACAAGACCGTCCTGTTTAACTCCAATATCAACAAATGCGCCAAAATCAACTACATTACGAACAGTTCCTTGAAGTTCCATACCTTGTTTTAGGTCTTCCATTTTTAATACGTCTTGTCTTAATAGCGGTTTCGGTAAGTCATCTCTTGGGTCGCGCTCTGGTCGCATTAATGAATCTATAATATCTTTCAAAGTTAATTCGCCAATTCCTAATTCTTTAACCGTTTCTTGTATCGACAATTGTTTTAACTTGTCACTTAATTGTGGTGTCCCCAAATCTTCTGATGATAAATGAAGTTGTGCAAACATTTTCCGTACTTCTGGATAATTTTCTGGGTGAATGTTTGTCCGGTCTAACGGTTCATCACCATCAACTATTCTTAAAAACCCAATACACTGTTCATATGTTTTGGCACCTAGTCGCGGTATTTTTTTGAGTTGTTCTCGGTTAGTAAATTTTCCATTCTCTTCTCGGAACTTTACAATATTATTTGCAACAGATTTAGATAGACCTGAAACATATTGCAACAAAGAAGAAGAGGCCGTGTTTACATTAACACCTACTTGGTTTACGACAGTTTCTACAATAAATGTCAGTGACTCTTGTAATTTTTTCTGTGATACATCGTGTTGATATTGGCCGACACCAATAGATTTCGGATCAATTTTTACTAGTTCTGCAAGCGGATCTTGTAGCCTCCTTGCAATCGATACTGCGCTTCTTTCTTCTACATGAAGATCAGGAAATTCTTCACGTGCCAAGTCAGAAGCAGAATAAACACTTGCTCCAGCCTCATTCACAATTAAATAATAAATTTCTGTATCGATTTTTTTTAGCAAATCTGCGATAAATTCTTCCGTTTCTCTTGAAGCCGTTCCATTTCCAATTGCCACCATTTCAATATGAAAGTTTTGCAAAATGTCTAGCACTTTTTGTTCTGCTTCTTTTCTTCTTGGTTCAGGTGGATGAGGATAAATAACATCGATTTTTAATACTTTTCCTGTTTCATCAACAACAGCTAGTTTACAGCCTGTTCGATAGGCAGGATCCACTCCTAGGACAACTTTTCCTTTTAAAGGTGGTTGCAAAAGTAAATTCCGTAAGTTTTCCGAGAAGATATGAATTGCTTGTTCCTCTGCCTTTTCTGTCAGCTCATTTCTTACTTCTCTTTCTATAGATGGTTGGATTAATCTTTTATAACTATCATCAATGGCGGATTTTACTTCTTCCACAACAATGGATTTTTCATTTTGAATAATGTTTTTATATAAGTAGATTGTAATTTTTTCAACATCGGGACGAATTGCGACACGTAAAATTTCTTCCTTTTCACCCCGATTGATTGCTAGTATGCGATGGGGAACGATTTTACTAACCGGTTCCTCATAGTCGTAATACATTTCAAATACTTTCTTCTCGTCCTTTTCAGCATCTTTAACAGCAGTTTGAATCGCTCCATGTTTCAACGTTTCAAAGCGAACCCATTTTCTTATTTCTGCTTGATCCGAAATAAACTCTGCAATAATATCCTTTGCCCCAGTAATTGCCTCTAATGTCGTATGTACTTCTTTTTCTTCATTAATATATTTTTTTGCTTCTTCTTCCAAGCTACCGGAGAGCGGGAAGGTCAAAATCCAGTCTGCTAACGGCTCTAAGCCTTTTTCCTTTGCAACCGTTGCTTTTGTTCTGCGCTTTTGTTTATAAGGACGATACAAGTCTTCTACTTCTTGCAATTTCGTAGCTTGATTTATATTTGTTGCCAGCTCTTCTGTCAGTTTTCCTTGTTCGTCAATAATTCGTATTACTTCTTCTTTTCTAGCCTCTAAGTTTTGTAAATAATTCCATCTTTCTAAAATATCACGAATGACGACTTCATCTAAAGCCTCTGTCCGCTCTTTTCGATACCTAGCGATGAATGGAATCGTATTTCCTTCCTCGGTCAATTCAATAACACTTTTTACTTGTGATTGTTTAATTTTCAATTCTTTCGTAACTTGATTCATTAAATCTTGACGTCGATTTTGTACAGCTTCCAACTAAGTTCACTCCATTCTTTTCAGCAACAAAGAAAAAACTCCTTATATAGGAGTATTTTAACATGTTAACAACTTAATTATATATTCTTTCCGTCAATCTAATAATTTTCCAACAATAAAAGTGATATCATCGTTATTTTTCTTCATATAATCAGCTGTTACTTTATTGGCAATACTATCCACTGTATTATATTTTGAAAGTACTTCCTTACTATTATTGATCTCCAAACCGTCAGTATAAAATAAAAATAGTGAAAGTGGTTCGTAGGAAAACGTTTGTTTGCGAAAAGTAAGAGGTTTACCGCATATATATCCAGTAACAGGAAGTGGGTGTGTAAACTTGCCCGATGGTGAATACATAGTAAAACGAATATTTCCAATACTGCAATAGTCAAATTGTTTTTTATCAAAGTGAAATTTTAAAATTGTAACTGCGGCCCCACGTTTGAGGAATAGTGCTTCATTACAAAATTCCATTAAAGTTACGACATCTAAGTGAGGATTTTCTTTTACTGTTTCGATAACTATAGATGAGGATTCAAAAGCACCTTCACCGCTACCTAGACCATCCGCTAATACACAGACAAATACATCGTCATCAACATAGTAAAAATAACTATCCCCGTTTACATCATTACCCTTTTTGACCATTTGCGATACGAGCAGATTTATTTTTTTTTCTACTATCCTTTTCATTGCAAACACTCCGGGTTCGATGCATCTGTATTAGCTGCTTCTTTTAATTTTTTTATCGCACGTCTTTGAATTCGTGATACATGCATTTGTGAAATTCCCAATTTTTCTCCACATTCTTTTTGACTCATATTTTCAATAAATGTATAATAAATTACTTGTTTTTCTTTTTCATTTAATATGTGCAGAACTTTTTCTAGCGCAAGACGTTGATCTACTTTCTCATAACCGACATCTTCCATTCCAACGATGTCCAATATAGTAATTGTTCCTCCTTCTGAATCAGCTTCTAGGGCATGATCAACCGAAAGAGCACGATAACTCTTGCCAATTTCCATCGCTTCTAATACTTCTTCCTCCGAAACCGCTAATTTTTTTGCAATTTCGGGGATGGTAGGTGACCTACTTAATTCGACAGATAATGTTTCAACGGTCGATTTTATTTTCGGTCCGAGCTCCTTAATTCTTCTAGGTACATGCACACTCCATGTTTTATCTCGGAGAAACCGCTTAATTTCTCCAATAATTGTTGGTACTGCAAATGCCTCAAAACTTTTCCCGTAATTATCATCGAAGCGCCTTATAGCACCTAATAAACCGAGCATTCCTACTTGATAAATATCATCAAAGTAACTGTGATCTTTTGCATATTTTCGGGCAATCGCTTCAACTAATTTTTGATAATGTAAAACTAACTGATTTAGCGCTTCTTCATCACCTGATGTTTTAAATTTATCGAGCCACTGATGGATATCCTCTTTAGAATACTCAGGAGGTTGAGATTGTTTCAGCATCCCTCTCCACCTGCTCTCTTTCTAAAAACTTCGCCATGCATACGATGGTACAGCCATTTTCTCGCAGTATTTCTACCTCATCCATCAATGTTTCGATTAAAAATAAGCCAAGACCTCCCTCACGCATAGATTCCACTGGCTCATTATTGCTATAAGTGCTCTTTTTCTGCTTAATATGATGGTAATCGAAACTATCACCACGATCCAACACATCAATTTTCAGCTTGTTGCGAAAAACTCTGAATTTTACCATAACATCGCCGGAATCACCGTCTTTGTAAGCGTGTTGAACCGCATTAGTGATTGCTTCACTTACGGCTATTTTTATATCCTCAATATCTTCATAGCAAAAACCCATTCTACTCGCGATTCCCGACAACGTTAATCTGACAATACCTACATATTCAGGTTTGGGCGGTAACTTTAATTCAATAATATCGGTAGGTTGGTTCATTCCGCTTCACCTTTCGTTTCCCCTTTAATATCCATAATGTCCGATAACCCTGTAATAACAAATAATCTTTCAAGGCGATTAGATAATCCAGTCAAGGAAAAAGTGCCCCCATTTGCTTTAACTTTTTTGAATGCGGCAACAAACACTCCTAGTCCAGTACTGTCCATATATGATACATCCGCTAAGTCAATCTCTAGATTAATATTTTCATTGTTTATTATAGGAAATATAACATCTCTAAGTTGAGAGGACGTATATGCATCGATTTCACCCTTGACCATCACAGTTGTTAATGTTCCCGATTCATATACATCAACTGTAATATTCATCCAGTTCCCCACCCCACATCATTCTCTGCGTATTTTATTTACCCAATAACGTTTACACTTAAACTTTTCTTCTTAAAATAATTAATGTAAAGTCATCCCGTAGCTTAAATTCTTGTAATCTTTCTAACTCTTTATATATGTTATTAACAATTTCCTGTGCACTTAAATGTATGTATTTTTTAATATACTTTGAAATCATTTCCCGCTCTAAAAAGCCGTTGTTAATTCTTGTCTCCGTTACACCATCAGATAAAAGAACAATCATGTCACCTACTTCAAGGTTTTTTTCATACATCGGATATGTCACATTTTTATCTACACCTAAGATTAATCCTTTCGTATCTAGGTCGGAAAATTCATCTAATTTACAATTATAAAAAAATCCGGGTTCATGCCCCGCAGAAGCGTACTGGAAGTGGTGTTCACTCGGATTATAACTTCCATAAAACATCGTTATAAACATTCCTTGTTCTAGATTTTGTTCTATTATCCGGTTAATATTTTCCAATACGACATTCGGTGTCTCATCTGATGAACATTTCAAACTATCCATTGCGAATTTAATCATCGACATGCAAAGGGCAGCTGGAATCCCTTTACCGATAATATCTGCAATTGCCACTTTTAACGATTGACGAGAATCTGTTACAAAGTGATAATAATCCCCATTCATTATTTTAGCGGGCACACTTATAGCACCAATGTCTAAAAAGTCGAGTTTCGGAATTTTTGTACCAAGTAACGTTTTTTGTACTTTCGCTCCGATCTCTAACTCCATTCTCAATTCCATTTGTTTGTTTCTTAGCGATTGATGTTCACGGTATGCGAGCCCGTAGCTCATCATTATTTCTAACAGTATGTCAAAGGAAGTGTATATTTCATCAGGTACATCCATTATTTCTCTTAACATATTCCTGTGGACACTAATAACTTCCTCGGGCGATACATGATGTTCTAGTAGTTCTTTACTTAACTTTTCAGAAAGATATAATGGCTGTTCCGTTTGCTGTTGTATATAGCTCGTTAGTATTTCTTTATACTTCGTCTCCACCCTCTTATAAAAATCCATCTCATATCCCCCTATCGAAGCGCCAATGCAATTATGAAATTAATAACTCTTCAGTCATATTCACTTAAAAATTTTTACCGTAGCCAGCGAATAACTTGAATAACCGTCCCTTCTCCTGGAATCGATTCTATATTAAATTCATCCATCAACCGTTTGACACCAGGCAACCCAGCACCCAATCCACCTGATGTCGAATAGCCATCCTCCATAACTTTAGCGATGTCCTCAATTCCTGGCCCGTTATCTTCTGCAATAATTTGCAGGCCTACCTTTTCATTTTCAATTTTTTGAACGATAATTCGTCCATTACCTGCATATAAATATATATTTCTTGCCAACTCGCTAATGGTCGTAGTAATTCGAGCCTGATCAACTGTTCCGAAGCCAAGCTCCTTTGCTACATTTCGCCCAAGCTGACGAGCAGCAACGATATCCCACTCATTAATTATTTTTACGAAGGATTGGGCCATTAGTTATGCCCCCAATTCCATCTGTATTTTCTCCAGACCCTTTTCTAAGTCTAAAGCGGTTTGGACATTATCTAATGTAATGCCTAATTCAATTAAGGTAATTGCTACTGCAGGTTGAATACCGGTAAGCACAACTTTAGCACCCATTAATCTTGACATTTGTACGACATCACCAAGTACTTTTGCAATATATGAATCTATCATGTCAACACTTGTAAGGTCGATAACGACTCCTTTTACATTTGTTTCATGAATTTTATTTAATAAATCTTCTTGAAATTGTAAAGCAGATCGATCATCAATTTCCCATTGAATGGAAACTAATAAACAATTATACAGCTTTAAGATTGGGATTCTCACTCCAGTCCCTCCACCTTTACAATTTTTCTGTTCGTCATTTCCAGTGCGGCTTCTATTCCAGTTTTTAATGTATTTTTCGTAATTAAAGAATCGAGATTAATTCCTATCGTGACAATTGTTTGTGCAATTTCTGGGCGAATGCCAACTAACATACACTTTGCCCCTATTAATCGGACTGCTTCGGCAGCTTGAATTAAATAATGTGCAACCATAGTATCGACAATTGGCACACCGGTAATATCAATTAAAACAACTTCTGCCCGATGTTTTACAACCCCTTCTAATAGATTCTCCATCAATTGTTTTGCACGTTCTGTGTCGATCGTTCCGACTAGCGGCATAACAGATATTCCTTCAAAAACGGGAATTAATGGTGCGGATAATTCTTTTAGTGCCACTTTTTGTAATGATACTGTTCGTTCCCAAGTTTCTGAGTAGGTTGATAAAATTTCATCATTCATCGGACTGAACCATTTATCAAATCCCTCATTGAATTCAACAAAGTTTTCTTTCGTTACGATTCCCTCTTCCATCATGCCCTCAAATACGATTCGGTTGAAGGTTTTTATTCCATTAGATACGAAGATTAATGGCCATCCTAAATGAACGACATTTTCTGCAAATTCATGCAAACGTTCATTAAACTCTCTATTGGTTTCTTTTAAATTAGAAACTATTAAATCTATAAATTGACGGCTAGCTTTGCCATAAACTTTATCAGAAAGGACATGAACAAATTGCTTGTTCGTTTTCGCTTTCATTTCTGCTTTCCACTTTGTTAATATTTCCTCTTTATGATTACGAATATAATTAGCAATTTTTTTATCCATCCAATCTCCTCCAAAACCCCTATATAATTTTCATTGTAAAAAAGTATTCACAAAAAAGCAAATAAGGGAATAGGTAAATGAATTTATTTAATTTTTCGAATTGTTGGGGACTGTCCCCAACGCAAACAAAAAAACGCTCCGTTTTGTTGAGCGTTTTATTTTAAAAATCAATTAGTCCTAGGCTGATTTGTAATGCTTCGTCTACTCTGTCCATCATTTCATCATCTAAATGAGTGATTTTATCTGTCAGACGCTGTTTATCTATTGTACGAATTTGTTCTAGCAATATTACCGAATCCCGTTCAAAACCATACTTTTCTGCATTGATTTCCACATGTGTCGGTAACTTTGCTTTTTGAATTTGTGCGGTGATTGCTGCAACAATGACAGTAGGACTAAACCGATTCCCAATATCATTTTGTAACACGAGGACAGGACGAACCCCACCTTGTTCTGAACCAACAACAGGGGAAAGATCGGCAAAATAAACGTCACCACGTTTAACAATCAAAGGATTATCCCCCGCTCACAAGTCGTTCAACAGTATGTTCCGCCTCATATTCCGCGTGAAAACTCTCTGATGCAATGGACAAATTAATTTTGGCCATTTCTAAATAACCCCGTCTCATTGATTCACGAATGTGTCTCTTCTTTCTTTCTCGCAAAAACATTTTCGTTGCCTGATAAATTAACTCATCCCGATTCACGTTTTCTTGTTGAGCATAGCCTTCAATTTCTAACAACAAGCTTTCTGGTAAGCTTACTAAAATCTCTTGGGTAGCACTTGATTCAGACACAAAAGACACCTCCACCAAACTAAGGCACAATGTACTCATACCAATAGTACCATTTATCTGATATTATGGAAAGAATTTTTCCTATTTCCCTATTTTCTATTTAGTATCAGCCAAAAAATATTAAAATTATGCATAATAAAACAATGTTGCTTGCGCCGAAAACAAACAACACTATATTGTATTGTTTTTTTCTAAAAATAGAACAAAAGCAAAAAAATAAAACAGAACTAATCAGTATTTTCCTCTTAATTAAGAGTTTATCATAGCATAAATTATTATAAAAAGAAAGTTGCTTTAATTGAGCTTGAACTGCTTAAGCTTACTTATAAAAATTTGCTATTGGAGGAGCAGAATTACCGGAATAATTCATTTTTTATTTGTACGATTTTTTTACCTTTTTTATATACTCTCGGGAGTCTATGCGACAAAATGCAAATAACCTCATAATTGATTGTACCTAATTTTTCAGCAATTTCATTTACCGTAATATGTTCCTCGCCTTGATTACCAATTAATGTAACCAATGAACCGACTGGGTATTTTTGTGGAAGCTTTATCATACATTGGTCCATACAAATACGCCCAACAATTGGTACCCTAATACCATCAATTAGTACCGACTGTCCTTGTAATAAACGGAGCCAGCCATCAGCGTAGCCAATCGGAATCGTACCAATCCATTCATCCTCTTTCGCTGTATATGTGCCGCCATAGCTAATTTTGGCGCCTTTAGCTACTTTTTTCACATGGGTTAATCGGGTATGCAGTGATAATGCTGGTTGAAGCGGAAACGGTAATTCTGAAACAATATCTATAGAAGGTGTTAAGCCGTACGTAGATATACCACTTCGCACCAAATCAAATAGGCCATCCGCAAACCTTAAGCTTGCTGCACTATTACTCGCATGTATCCACCTTGGCTTCTCCTTTACTATTTCCAAAAACGATTGAAATTTCCTTAATTGCTGCAAATAATAACTGGAATTTTGTTCATCTGCTGCTGCAAAGTGGGTAAAAATACCTTCCAAATGGAAAAATTCGTTTCGCTTAACACTATTTAACAATTCCTCTAACTCTCTCACTGTTCGGACGCCGAGCCGCCCCATACCAGTGTCACATTTAATATGCACTGGCAAGGAACTAGTTAAAACTGTTTTAGCAGTATCCACCCATTCCTTTTGAAATACAGTTAGTGAAATATTATAGTCAGCAGCAATTTGGGCATAATTCGGGGGAACGTATCCAAGGACTAAAATTGGTGCGGTAATACCTTGTTTCCTTAAATATATCGCTTCATCTAAAAGTGCTGTTGCAAGGGCTGTCGCTCCAGACTCCAATGCAATAGTCGCTGTTTCATAAGCACCATGACCATAGCCATTTGCTTTTACTGCTACCATTAAATCTGTATCATTCGGTAAATGGTTGTACATGTTTTTAACATTACTGCTAATCGCATCCAACTGTACTTCTATCCACGTTTCACGATAAAATTCATCCATTAAAGGCACTTCCTTTAATTTATTGCTATCTTCCCGACAACAATCACAACATGTTTATCATTAAATTATGTAATTGATTTTTTTATCTGTCAATGAATTATTTATGTTAATATATGGAAAGTGTAAATTACGCTTTATTCATAATATGATGAAAAAAATATGTTAGAAAGGCTATGCCCATTCTAACATATTCTTTGATGGTATAAAAATACTGCCTGTTTTCGTGAACTTTGTTATTTTTCTTCTGTTGCTTGGACGGAGCGGGCTAGCATAACCATTTCCTCTTTCGTCAAATCTTTTGAAGCAATCATATATTCTACTCCATCATACGTCCATGTAAGTGAATGATCTGTTAATGCACCGATCGTAAATCCTAAATCAACTGGATCACCATTCATCGTTGTTGATGCGAAAGAACTTGTTTCTATTACCTCTACTTTTTCTTGCATCAAAGTGAATGATTTCTCCCCTTCATATGTGAGAACGTAACGTGATCCATTTGCAGTCATTACTTCTTTTTCGCCTACTAAGTCTGTACCTGGTATTTCAGCAGCAGGTATTTTAACTGTAAAGTTTTCGTCTCCATTATTAGAAGTAACTGGTATTTCAATTTTTGCACTCGTCATATTGCGATCTAAATCAAATGAACTATTATCAAACTCTGCATTAAATTGCATTTTTGAAAATTCAACTGCCAACATTGTGTTGCGATCTTGGTCCATAATCTTTAGTGATATTGGTGATAAATCTTTTTTATTAAAGGTAATCTCTTGGATTGGCATCATTTTATTGTACTGATATCTCGTTTTTGTTTCAAACACATAATGCTCTTTAGAATCCTTCATAATAGCCTCTTTATCATTTGCTAAGTCCGCTACTAACGATTCATATAAATATGGTTGGCTACCATTTTTTGGCCAATCACTTTGGAATTTAAAGCTTTTTTTCAAGGCTGGGGTCAATACATATACACCATCTTTATTGCGCAAAATCAGCTGACTTTGCTCCTGTTTTCCACCATTCTTTAATTGAACACGATAAAAATCTGGCTTATTATACCAAACATCGACATCATACGTTTGTGGTTCAGTACCCATCGTTAATGTCATTTTCGCCGTAAGCTTATAGCCTTTTAAATCTTCCACCTTTGATTGAAGATCTTTCAACACATCTTCTTGTGTTTTTGCACCGCATCCTGCAAGTAATAACATGGCAAAAAATCCTGTTATTAGGAAGATCCATTTCTTTTTCATCTTTCCAACTCCTTTAGTCTCTTTTCACTTTTCCATACGAATATATGAGACAAACCTTCCGTTTATGATAGAAAGTCGGAGAGGAATTTTCTATGAGACGAGCTAAGTTACTTTTTCAATAATTACTTGAGCTAGGGCGTTTTGACTACTATGAGTGATAGTTAAATGAACTCCTTCTGATTGTGGCTCTTTAATAAATGGCTTGCCTAATTCATCGGTAGCTACTTCAATATCCTGCAATGAAATTTGCGCTCCAATCCCTGTTCCAACTGCCTTTGCATATGCCTCCTTTGCTGCGAATCTTCCTGCTAAAAACTCTACTTGACGCTTGAATGACAGGTTTTTAAAAACCGCATACTCATTTTCAGTCAAAATTTTTTCACTTAATCTCGGATTTCTAGCCAACTTTTCCTCCATTCGTTGCAGTTCTACAATGTCCATTCCTATTCCTATAATCATTTGCACACCACCTGCCTTTTTCAGTTATTACTTATGGTTTCTCGAAAGATCGTGCATTTTAAAATTTTTTCCATCAACATTCCTTCTATTTTTTCACTCTTATTCATATATTGTACAAGCAAAAAAGAAGAAAACAAACAGGTGGGCTGAATATGATAATAAAAAGTTCTAACTTAAAAGAATACGCAGAAACTTATCCAATCACCTTTTCCTTATTAATGATAAATCTAATTTTTTTCGTTTTACTGACTGTACCTGTATTCCCAAATCAACTACTATTCGAAAAAACCGTTGGTGTAAATATTTTAATCACGATTGGTGAATGGTGGCGACTAATCACTCCGATTTTCGTTCATAATCATTTGACCCATTTATTGTTTAACTGTTTTTCCTTGTTTTTATTCGGCTCGCTGTTGGAAGGAATGTTGAAAAAATCCACATTTTTTCTTTTATATTTAAGTTCAGGTATTTTCGCAAATGTAATGACTTATCTTTTAGCGCCACCAACGTATGTGCATGCTGGTGCTAGCGGGGCTATTTTCGGCATTTTAGGAGTCATTTTTACACTTATATTATTTAAAAGATTGCCGAAACGTTTTGCTCAAACTTTCATCGCAATATTAGTCATTAATCTTCTCTACACTTTTTTACAACCAGAAATTAATCATATTGCACATATTTCAGGTTTTTTATGGGGAATGATTGGCGGGTACTACGTTTTGCGGAGATAAACGTAATGTCATTTAAAAAACGGCAGTCGTATTTTTTTAGTCTGGAAATTCGAAAAAGATTTTCCGACTTACAAAAACGACTGCCCTTCTTTTTTATTAAAAACTCTTTCAATAAATAGTTAAAGTGGGCCAAACTATTTTTCCTTCGACCAACAAGTAAAAATTTCTTTCCATTGTTCTTCATTTTTTATTTATTACACCGAAAACGAAAAAAAATGTTTTACCTTTGTTTTTAAGTATCGTGTAAGCAAATCTCCATCTCTTAGAAAAAACTAACAATCCTTGTGAACATCCGAAGTTTCATTGAATTTTTCCAATTCCTTATTTACATTTGCTAGTTTAGATTGTTGTTCTGTTTTGCTATACCACATAAAGATTTGCATTGCCTCATCTTTATCCATATCAATCGTATCGCCGCCAGCACCGCCTAATCCTGACATAATAACAGCAGAGACTGAACGAAGTGATTTTCTCTTTTGTAACCAATTTTGGGAAATATCTAATGACTGAATTCGATGTTTAAACATATAACTCGTATTAGCATTCAAAAATCGGTGGCGTAAAACGAGTTGATTACCAGTAATATTCCAACCAGCAAATTGGTAACTCAAATAGCCAAAAAACATAAAAAGTGGTAATAGTAAAAACAATAAGTATCCCCAAGGATTGAAAAAATAAGCGCCGATAATCACTGGAATAATGAGACGATAAAAAGGCCGCATGATATAGCGTGTTTTTGCTCGCTCTGGGACTGGGTGGAATGAAACATTGATTTGATATTCAGGTAAACATTTTTGAATAATCGCCGCTATTTCCACCTTTTTTATTAACGGGCTAATCATAATAGCACCTGATTCTCCGTCAATAGTAGACCCGCCTGCACTTATTACATGTATCGCTGCATAGCCAAACATTCGCCGAAATAACCCCTCTTTTATTTCAATCCCTTGAACCCGTTTCAGGGGAACGGTAACTTGTTTTATTTCTAGCAAGCCGCTCGAAATAATTAAATTTTCTTCTGTCTTTTCCACTCTGAAGTTGGCATATTTTAACATGGTACGGATAATAGCAATAATATAAGCGACTACAATGGCAAATAAAGTAACGATGGCAACCATAACTATCCCATGTTTTACAAAGTCTTGGAATTCAGTAATAATCGTATCGACTGGCAATATTTCATCAAACTGTAAAATAAATGCAACTAAAGCACCAATAATACCTAACGCCCCACCACTTGTTAATGAGAAGATAAAAATATCCCGGTAACTCATCGAATAAATAAATTGTTTTTGTTCTTCTACTACCGAAATTTCTCTTGACTCATCCGTTTCCTCTATCTCAGTTTCCGCTTTCTGCTTATGTTGGTCTTTCGCCTTTTTCACTATTTGCTTAATAGTATTCGCTTCTTCTTTCGTAATAGCTGTAAGAGCTGCTTCCGATTCACCAACTCCACCACCAGCTGTTTCAATATTAATTTTTACAAGTCCGAAAATACGATGTAAAATTCCTTCTGAAGTAGTAATACTTTGCACTCTTTCAAATGGTATGTAGCGTTTTTTCCGTACAAACAGTCCGTGTTCAATCCGTAGCTCCCCTTCTTCTAACCGGTAAGTGAAACGGAGCCATTTAATTAGACCAGAAATTATGGAAAATGAAAAAATAACTGCAGGGATGATAAAGACGAATAACTTATCTAAAAAACTAGCATCTTCTCCTTTACCCCCGATGACAACTAGCATCACAATCGGGATAATGGAGTCTTTTAATTCTTTAAGAATATTCGTGATTAGAGCAACCGGATGCATTCGTCTCTTTTCAGATATCATCTTCAGCAATCCTCGCTAATCTTGAAATAAAATGTCTTAATTCCTCTGCTTCCTCTTCTTCAAGAGCAGGAATTTCATGGACTGTTGCTGCTGTGGAAATAGAAATCGATGCTAGTTTATATTTTTTTAAAAGCGGACCTTGGCTAGTGTCTACGTGTTGTACCCGAATCATCGGAATTAATGTTTTTGTGACAACGAATAAGCCATACTGTAATTCAATTTCTTGATCACGAACTTCATAACGCCAACGTTTCCACCGTAATTTCGGGCTGAAAAAGATGCTGTAATAACTTTTCAACACCCATAAAACTACGATGATTGGAATAATCCATTTTGGCCAATCAAAAATATTAATTAGAATGATAGCTGTTATTGATATGGATAAATAAATAGCTGAACTAATTGCTCCTGAAATTTTCCACACTTTTAACGCTTTCTCTGAAATGCGGTTACGTGGTTCCCCTATTGCCAACTGCCTCTCCCCTTCCAGTATGTATTCTCTAGTAAGTGGTACATTCTATATACGTATTAGTATATAAAAAGTTTTCATTCCCGACTAGTTTTTGTTTTACCTTACCAAAAAACTCGCCTGATTAACTTTTTCATAACCTGGTAAGCCTTGCAAATCTTGAGCGAGCCGAAACAAAGCATCGTCTTTTTGTTTCGCTTCAATCATTATGTCTATTTGATCAACGGTTCCTTTAACCGTTTGCAAAAACTCATGCAATTGGGTTACTTCGATATAATCCGCATGGGCTCGAAAATTTGTTGGTGATTTCGGACTCGATATATGCATTTTTAACGGAAGAGCCGAAGTATTCCATGTTGCAACTATCCGCTCCCAATTACTTTCCCAACTTTGTCCATCATTATTTGCTTGATGGTGGTGAAGGTCAAAAATGATTGGAAGACCTAATTTTTCACATAAATACAATGTATCTTGAACAGTAAAAACTTTATCATCATTTTCCAACATGAGCATCGACTGAATTGGTTCTGGGATAAAAGCAAAATTATGCACGAATTGTTCTAGTGCCTTCTCTTTATTTCCATATCCGCCTCCAACATGCAACACACATCGATGCAACGGATTCAATCCAAAAGCTTGTAACATTTCCAAATGGACTTGTAAATTATCGACCGATGCTTGCAAAACACCTGCTTTCGGTGAGTTGAGAATAACAAAATGATCTGGGTGAAAGTCTACTCGCACGTGACGATTCTCTCTTAAAAAATCCCTTATTTTAGCAAACGATTCTTCTAGTGGTGTAAGGTAATTCCAGCCTAAAAGCGCTTCATGAGTTGCAAGTGGGATTAATCGAGAACTCAATCGAAAAAAATGGATATCGTGTTCTAAGTTATAATGCAACAGTCTTAAACAACTTTCTAAATTACTCATCGCTATTCTAACCAGTTTTCTTCGGGCCGCTTCTTCATCTTGTAATTTATTGTAGTGGGCAAATGTCATCGTATGTGATGGAGAACTGTTCGGCAAGTGAACACTCATGGCAACATACCCTAATCTAATTAATGTCATCGGTTAACCTCCTTGCTTTTATCGATTACTGGAATAAAGTTATCGCTTCCAAATGGAATTTTCAGAGCTATAAAAAATATGTAGCTTTAACAGTTATCATGGTGAATTTTTTATAAGTGCCTACCTATTTTATGAAGTTGTGATGTTCAAAAGAACGAAAGCAGTGTTAGGTCTTCACTGATTATCGCAAAGTCATGTATTTTCTATATAAAAAAAATAGCGTTCAGCTAAGTTGTACTGACGCTATTTTTTACTATTTCCTTATTTCTTATTATATTTTTTCGGACCGCGATTTTGATAATTACGTCTTCGGGAGTCGCGGTTATTGCGAGACGTATTACGAGATTCGGAACGGAATTTTTCCCGTTTTACTGGTAGCGGTGCTTCATTCGTTATTCTGACTGGTGTAGTGTCTGGTTCTTTTGTTAACATTTTTAAAGCCGCAGCTATTATTGCTTTAGCTTCATGTTCATTCAATAATTCTTCTGCCGCCTTTTTATATAGCGATAAATCATTAGCATCAATAATACTATTGAGTTTGTCCATTACGATTCGTTGTTGGCCTTCAATTGCCTCAGCAAGCGTTGGAATTTGCATCCGTTTCATCCGCTTTTTCGTTGTTTCTTCCACAAATTTTAAATAGCCCATTTCTCTTGGCGCAACAAAGGTGATAGCCATCCCTGTTTTTCCGGCACGACCAGTTCGCCCAATCCGGTGAACATAACTTTCTGGATCTTGTGGAATGTCAAAGTTGTAGACATGAGTTACACCAGAAATATCTAATCCACGAGCAGCCACATCTGTAGCTACTAATACATCAATAGAGCCTTCTTTAAATTTACGTAATACGGATAGACGTTTTGCTTGCGATAGATCACCATGGATTCCTTCTGCAGTATAACCACGAATCGATAATGCTTCAGCAACCTCATCCACCCGACGTTTCGTACGGCCAAACACAATTGCCAAGTCTGGTGATTGATAATCAAGCAAGCGTGTTAAGGCATCGAATTTTTCACGTTCTTCCACTTTAACAAAAAATTGATCAATTTGTGGAACGGTCATTTCTTTCGCTTTCGTTTTCACGAGTTTCGGATCCTTCATAAACTTCACAGCAATAGCGCGAATTTTATCCGGCATTGTCGCTGAAAATAGTAAGGTTTGTCTGTCACTCGGAATTTTTTCCAAAATCGCCTCAATATCATCAATAAAGCCCATATTTAACATTTCATCTGCTTCATCAAGAACAACAGAATGAATATGAGACAACTTTATCGTACCTCGGTTAATATGATCGAGCAGTCGGCCAGGGGTACCAACAATAATTGCTGGTTGTTTCTTAAGTGCACGAATTTGTCTAGAAATATCTTGACCACCATAAACAGATAGGACATGGACTCGTTTATCATACCCAATTTTATACAATTCTTCGGAAACTTGAATAGCCAATTCCCTCGTTGGCGCTATTACTAAACATTGTATATTTTTGCTTTTCATATCAACTTTTTCCACTAGCGGAATTCCAAAAGCGGCTGTTTTTCCAGTACCTGTTTGTGCTTGACCGATAATATCGTGGCCTTCCATACTTAACGGAATTGTTTGTTCTTGAATTGGTGTTGTCTCTTCAAAACCAATTTTTTTCAGTGACCTTAATGTAGTTGTACTTAAATGTAAATCTTCAAATTTTGCCAATATGTTTCATACTCCTTTGTGTTTTAAACAAAAATTTATTTTATTTTTGGCCCTGTTAAGTAGTATTGCCGAAATAAAAAATATATAATTATGCAATCAAGCAGATAGTCAAGCTTCAAGAATTTTTTTAGCGAAAAGCTATACTTAGCCAATTGAAGGCTGCAAATTTCAACAAGTTTTTTAACAGAACCAATGTATTCCTAACAGAAAAAATACTCTCAGCACTTGAGAGTATAAAACTGTACTCAGTATATAAATTTCCATTTTGTTCAATTAATATTACCACTAAATATCGTTAAAAGCAATTTTTTCAAAGTTTGTTGAGTGGCGTAACTTCTCGTGCTTATGAACGATTGGATTTTCTACACTTTCTAAATCTAAAAAAGATAAAATTTCATGAAATAGTTGGGATGTATAATCGCCATAACAAATTTGGTGATCGGCCTCTTCAATAAAAAGCAATCTTTTTTCTATAGACTGGATGCTTTTAAATAAAAAGTGGGCACTTTTTTCTGGAACGACCGGGTCTTGTTTCCCTTGAACGATAAATGTTGGGGTAGAAAGTTGTCTTAATAATGGTCTAATTGTTTGTACTAACTTTCGAAACTGAAGTACGGCCGATAGCGGCGTCATTGCTACTTTTCTTTTAAAGTTTGTATATATTTCAGTTCGAATGCCGCGAGTACTCTCACGGAAAGTAAAATATCGAAGGATTTGCCCTTTTAAATATTCCGTATTTAAATAATAGGCGGCCGGACTTAATAGTACAAGTCGTTGAACAGGATAACGTACCGATAAATAGCTTGCTATTAGGCCGCCCATAGAAAAACCGCAAATATAAACTTTATCACATTGCTCTAATAATTGTTGTAGCTCCATTTCAGTATGCTCAATCCATTGCTGATAGTGGATTCCTTTCAGCCGTAAATGTTCTCCGTGCCCCGGTAATGTTGGTGTTTTTATGAACCAATTCGTATGTTTTTTTAGAAATTGAACAAGTGGTTCTAATTCTTTTGGTGAACCGGTGAAGCCGTGAATACATAAACAACCGTTCATTTTACCCATCCTTCTTTATAATATCAACTATTGATAATGTAACCAAGACTAGAAAAAATAGTCGATATTAATCGTTACTATATATTGGATGGTATTTAAAATGAGCTGTCAATTTGTGGCTGCCATACGTTCTGTTTTACAGTCGGCATTTTATTTTAAGGTTAAACACGATGATTGATAATCGATAAAACTACTTCTTCCAGTCTCATTCCCCTGGATGCCTTCACTAAAACTATTGTTCCATCTTCTAATTGATTCTTTAAATGTTCGATTAAACCCTGTTTATTTGTAAAGGTATGGATTTTATTAGGAGAAAGCTTATTTTGTTTAGCACCTTCAGCAATATGTGCCGCTAATTTTCCATACGTATAAAGTAAATCAATTTCATTCTTGTCAATTGATTTACCGACTTGTTGATGAAAGTGTGCTTCTTGTTCCCCTAATTCTAACATATCTCCTAAAACAAGAATTTTCTTATCGTATCCTTGTAAATCCGTCACAAGTTGAATAACTGCTTTCATTGAAGTTGGGCTCGCATTGTATGCATCGTTAAGAATAGTCGATCCATTCAACCCTTTCATTAATTCCATCCGCATTTGGGTAAGTCTTAATTTTTGAAATGCTGCATTCATTTGCTCATATTTAACTCCCCATTCTTGGGCGACACAAATACAAGCAAGGGCATTAAGAACATTATATTCTCCTAAAACTGGCAAAAAGAAGCTTTCCATTGATTGATTAATATGAAATTCCGAACCATTTTCTTTCATCGTAAATTGTTTAATATAAAAATCATTCGTCGGATCTTTGCCAAAGGTTAATGTTTTCCAATCATGTTTCCTTGTAGATAATTGTTCAGAAATTAGAGGTTCTTCACCAGGATAAACGAATAATCCATCTTCCCTTAATCCGTTTAAAATTTCCATTTTCGCCTTTGCTATTCCTTTTCTTGAACCTAACTCTTGGAGATGGGCTTCGCCAATATTTGTAATGATCGCTGCGTCTGGTTTGGCCATATTAGTAAGAAAATCTATTTGCCCAAAATCATCCATCCCCATTTCTAAAACAGCCACTTCTGTATCTTTATCTAAGCCAAGGATAGTCAGTGGTAACCCAATATGGTTATTAAAATTACCGATTGTCTTCTGCGTTTTATATTGGATAGATAGTAACTCCGCTAAAATATCCTTTGTCGTTGTTTTTCCGTTACTTCCGGTGACGCCAACTACTTTTACCTCTAGTTCTTCTCGATATTTTCTCGCTAGCTCTTGCAAGGATTTTAACGTATCATCCACGATGAGAACAGGGTAATCCGTAGGTGGGTTAGGAACATCTGCTTGCCAAAGAACGGCAGTTGCCCCTTTTTCAAAAGCATCTCCAACAAATTCATGACCGTCCCGCTTTTCCCCTTTTAATGGAATAAATAAGTTTTCTTTCGTAATTGTTAACGTGTTTATAGATGCTCCGTGAATCGTCACATCTGCGAATGCGGACACATCATTTTTTACATCGAGCATAGCGGCTAATTCTTTTATCGTTTTTTGAATCATTAGTAACCTCCTTGCTAGTTAATGCGGGATAAAAATATTTCATCTAAACAATTTTCCAGTATGGATAAGCAATGTTTAAATGTGGAATCGCTAAAAAGTATATCTAATTTTCTTTTTATCATTGTATCGTTCTAAGCCAAGTTGTATTAGTTGATCAATTAATTGGGAATAGTCAAGTCCTGTATGTTTCCATAATAACGGGAACATACTGACAGGTGTAAATCCTGGCATCGTATTCACTTCGTTAATAAACACTTCCCCATCATTTGTTACAAAAAAGTCCGCACGAACAAGACCTGAACAATCTAAAGCTTTGAACGCAGTAATTGCCGCCTGTTTAATTTCTTCGTACGTTTCTTCACTCACTTCTGCTGGTATGATTAAGGCAGTATCTCCATCCTCGTATTTTGCTTTATAATCGTAAAACTCTTTTTTAGGAACGATTTCACCAATGATAGAGCATTGTGGGTCTTCATTTCCTAACAGACCGATTTCAATTTCACGGGCTACAACCCCTTGTTCCACAATCACTTTTCGGTCAAATTGAAAAGCCTCTTGGAACGCTGTTATTAATTCATCACGATTTTTACATTTGCTAATCCCGACACTAGAGCCTAAATTAGCCGGTTTTACAAAACAAGGGTAGCCGATAGCTGTTTCGACTTTTTCATACGCCGCAACTTCAGCAATTTCCCATTGATAACGGGTGAAATGCACGTATTTTACTTGTTTTAAGCCTGCTTCAGCAAATAAATTTTTCATAATCACTTTATCCATACCAGCGGCAGATGCTAATACGCCATTCCCTACATATGGTAAATCTAGAACTTCAAGTAAACCTTGTACTGTACCGTCCTCTCCATTCGGACCATGTAGTAATGGGAAAATAATCGTCTGTTCGTTCTCATTATGGTGATCAAACAATTCCGTTGTAACAGCCATTCGTTGAACTGTCGGTGTATTGGGCGCTAATTTTAATTCTTCCACATGTTGACAAGGGCTTGACAATGCTTCTCGTTTAATCCAATGCCCTTCTTCTGTAATATAGATAGGATTTACTTCATATTTTGAAAAGTCCAATGCTTGAATTACCGAAAGAGCTGTGCGCATGGAAACTTGATGTTCTGCTGATTTCCCGCCATACAATAAGAAAATTTTTGTTTTCATATGAGACCTCCGTGAAAAAATTTGGCATTCGCCAAGCACATCATTTATATTTAGTTATTTTACCATTAATTTTTAAGTAATGATTAATTTACTGAAGATTTTTTTCCTATTCTTTTATTTTATTAAATTGCTGCATGTATCATGCTTTTACATATATGTTATTCGGAATTTAAGGGTAGTTGGACAAATGAGATGGTAGAAGGAGATGGTTTATGGTGGTATTTGTTTTTATAAATATTAGTGACTAAATGCAAATATTGGTAAGTGTCAGCTGTTCCTGCTGGACAAGGAACGCAACGGCCGCGACGCATCGCACGAAGGAAAAAGCGAATGCTTTTTTCGAGGAGTCACCGCCTTAAACTACAATTAACAACTGCTTAAAAATCAATAATAAACAATAACATAGACACCCATGAAAGCGAATTTTCACCATGGTGAATGAAAATAGCTGTATATTAAGGGTAGCCTTAGGAATAAAAATATATGTTATTACGTGTTTTTATTTTCTTGCGACTTTTTCCAACGATGTCCTCAACAAGGGTACTATAATAACCTTTTTTCCTCCATCATTTTCTCCAATTTTGACTTTAAGGGGTTACCCAATAAGAATAACCCCACTAGACTAATGAAATGGCGTTAGCATAAGTTGGAAAATTACGGCTGCACTACTTCCCTTCCAATGTTACCGACCATTCTCGCTGTTTCTTATCCAAGATGATCGAGCCAACCGGTGCATTCATTTTTTTCTCGTGATATACTTCAAGCATAGCGTCCATATTATAAAAATCCCCGATTGGCCAAAAAGGAATCTCGACTAAGTTCCGTTGTGGGCGTATATTTTGAAAAGAGAAAACGACACCGGAAGACAACATACTGCGAATCGGGCGGAATGTGCTAGCTTCTATTTGCGGATAAGTTTTCTTCTTTCGCAAATTTAAGAACGATTTTTCCATTTTCATTTGTTCTAATTTCTTTGGAATAACGTTCCCTAATATGTGGAAAAAATCATTTAGATTTCGGTAATAAATTTTATTATGCCAGCCATCTGCTTCCGATAAATAAACGAAGCGATTATTTAGTTTCTGATAGAAAGGAGTGGCAAAATGTTTTTTCATATGTGCTAAATATAGTAATTCCGCAATTTCCCGCGGTTCTAATGAGTCAATATTAAATAAATCCTCAAAATCAATCCAGCAAAATTGACCATATTTCCTAACATCATCTTCAGTTAGCTGAGCAACTTGTTCTTCGGTAACATAGCTAAATTGAGTTCGTGTATGAAATTCGCTATCATGGAATTGGTGTTTTAATAACAGTAAATTCACTAATTGATTCGGTAAAGCATGCATAAAGTCTGCAAAGCTTATGCCATGGCTAATCACATGATGTTCGTGGGCATTTACAAGAACATAGACTAAATCTTTTACCAATATACTCACTCCTATAAGGACACTGCATTTAATCAAAATCCTCATAATAAAAAATCATTATGTATTCTAAAAAATACTTAGTTTTATTCTAGCAAATTTTTGACAAAATATCTTATAACTACTGTACCTTTTCATAAAATCCTGCATAATATAGTTTGTGATATTTTTTCCATATAGTCTATTTTTATTTTACAAGAAAAGGGGGAGGCTCCAATGACCAAAAACTTAACTTCCGAACAAATTTTATTCATTGCCTTAAAATATTTAAAAGAAAATAAAAAAACAGAGATGGAAAGGTTCCTTGATGAGCTTCAACCTTATGATATTGCCGCTATTTATAAAGAATTACCACAAAAATTTAAAACAAGGTTTTTATTTTTCCTAAATAATCATATTTTGGCTGATGTCATTCAAGAATTAGACAGTGACCTTCAATTTGAAGTTTTAAATAAATTAACGACAGATAAAAAAGCAGAAGTCCTAAATTTAATGGATAACGATGACTTAGCATCGTTACTTCATGATTTACCAGAGGACAAGTCCATCTCGCTTCTTGCGGAAATGGAGCACGAAGAGTCAACTGCAGTTAAAAATATTATGAACTATCCAGAAGAAACTGCGGGACGGTTAATGACAAACCGCTTCGTCTGGATCCGTAATTATTATACCGTACGTGAAGCAGTTGATAAGCTAAAAACTTTTGCAGATTTTGCCGAGACGATAAACTATTTATATGTGATCGATGAAAATCGCCGTCTAGTGGGGGTTGTATCCTATCGCGACTTATTAATCGCTGATGAAAAGGATTTGATAAAGGATATTATGTTTGAGCGGGTAATTTCAGTCAATGTAATGACAGACCAGGAATTTGCAGCTCGCATTTTGGAAAAGTACGACTTTCTAGCTTTACCAGTTGTCGATGACAATAATGTGTTGCAAGGGATTGTAACCTTTGACGATATGTTCGACGTAATTATCAGTGAGGCAAATGAAGATATCGAAAAATTATCTGCCTCTGGTAAAGCAATTGACTTTGATACGAAAGCGATTGTTGCTGCTTCAAGAAGACTCCCATGGTTAATTTTACTGTTATTAATTGGCATTATTTCTGGCAGTATTATAAGTCATTTTGAAGATACGCTAGATCTTGTTGTAGCGCTAGCTTTCTTTATGCCACTTATTTCTGGTATGACTGGAAATACAGGTACTCAATCGTTAGCAGTTGTCGTCCGTGGGCTAGCAGGTCGTAATCCGGATAAAAAAGCAGTTATAAAGTTAGTTATGCGGGAGTTTATCGTTGGTTTAATCATTGGAATTATTTGCGGTATTTTAATTTTCCTCATCGCATTTATTTGGAAGGGCAATGTTTATTTAGGCTTTGTTGTTGGGGTCTCGTTAATTTTAACGTTAATTATCGGAACGCTTGCTGGGACCATTATTCCACTCATTCTTTACCGTTTCAAAGTCGATCCAGCAGTAGCATCCGGACCGCTCATTACAACGTTGAATGATATTTTTTCATTAATTACGTATTTCTCCATAGCTACGGCATTTTTAGATAAATTAATGTAAGTATATGAAATTTTTTAAGGAGAATTGGTTGCTCATGTAGGTTGCCAATTCTTCTTTTTTATTACTGCCAAAAATCCTTGGTTGTCTGCTCATGCTTCTATTATTACAAAATGTGTCCCAACAATTGTATTTTATTTCGTTTGACTGAATATAATTTATTTTTGGCTCTTCGCTATTTAGTGTGGGTATAAAAGAATCTCGGACCATAATAAGTGGTAAGCCTCCTTCTCAACTTTTGATAGTTTTCCATTTTACGGGGAGGCTGTCAAGGAAAGCACTTGACAACCTCCCCGTAAAATGGAGCTGGGTCTGTAAGTTGAGAAGGACCTACCCTAGCTTATGTGGTTCTACACTAATCAATAACTTATTAGCTGTTGCGTAGATCATCGCAATAAAGTTCTTTGTGGTTCTGTAGCCCCTAGCTTTTCTCTTTGCAGCTTGAACTAGACTATTGATACCTTCGAGTAGACCATTAGTCATTTTTGAAACGAACCATCTTAATATCCCTTGTTCGTGTTTCTTTAATGTTTGGGCAACCTTTATTATTGGTTCTAACTGAGAACGGGTGGCCCATTGGTACCACTCATTAAAATGAAGGGTGGCAAAGCGTTCAGTTTTGGTCCACATTTCTTGAAGCGAAAGCTTCAATCTATAAGCTCTAGCTGTTTTTAAATTGGTATCCTTTAATTTTAGGATCTTTTCCTGTTGTTCGGTGTTTAGATTTTTATGGTTTTTTAACCATAAATAACGTGTCTTTTTAAGGCCTGGTTGTTCAATTTGCTCATTGCGTCGTACCTGATCTAGCGCCTCATTCATAAGTTTCATGACATGAAATTTATCAAAGGTTATGTGTGCTTCTGGAAATTCTGTTTCGACACCCTTTTTGAATGCTGGGGACATATCACTACAGACTTCTTTAATGTTATTAGGCTCAACATTATGATCCTTTAAGAAGGAAGAAAATTTTTTAAGAACATTCGCGTCTTTTCCTTCTGTAGCGAATAAAACAAGCTTTGTATCCATATCTACAAACAGAGTGACATATTCATGTCCTCGCCGGCTAGATGTCTCATCAATGGCTATTCGCTTAACATTGGAAAAGTCCAATTCTTTCATGGCTTTATCAACATAATAATGAAAGACACGCCACAACCTAGTATCATGTTCACCTACTTTTCGGGCCACTGTAGCAACGGGCATTTCTTTCATTAATTGCATTAATTCAGATTCAAAAAACCATGTAAACCCAGCACCAGGGCGAGACCATTCTACATGAATGGTACGAATCTTATTACAAAGATTACATTTTGTTCGAGGCAATCTTGCGTGTAAGATGGTTTGATACTGCCAGAAATTAAGGTGCCTCCACGTACGATCATCATTTACTATGTCATGAACTTTTGCCTGAGGATGACCACAATGAGTGCATACAAATTCAGAACCACGTCTAAAATCTAAATAAATATCAAGAATATAATCATTTTGGTTCAATTCGTAATCAATAACATACCATGGATCTTCAATACCTAATGCCTTTTGGAACACACTATATTCTTGGTTAAAATCTCTCATTTTGGGCCACCTCGGATAATAATATTTTAATTTATTATCCATTATGGTCTTACCTAGGAATCTTTAAACCAATACTATTTAGCGAGGAAGCTTATTTTTTATAATTACTAGTAATATATAGATTGTGGTTTTTTACATTTTTTTACAGTTGTTAAAGTAACTAAAGCGATTACATTTTTATTGGACAAAATCGAAAAATCTTAAATTATTCGTCTTTTTTTCTAAAAGTATAGTAAAATAAAATAAAGAGGTGATTGCTATACACTTATAGACACTTCGTTAAGATTTTCGATTAAAATAATATTAGAAAAGTTTTAGGAGGTGACTCCCTACTCGCCTCATTTTGCGAGTTATGGGAAATTTTATTGGACGATATAGTAGGCCTGAGTTATATTGTCGTATTAATCGCACTCACTGCATTTTTTGTAGTTTCTGAGTTTGCGATTGTTAAGGTCCGTAGTACAAGGATTGATCAATTGTTGGAGGAAGGAAAAAGAGGAGCGAGCTCTGCAAAAAAAGTACTTTCTAATATTGATGAATACTTGTCAGCTTGTCAATTAGGGATTACAATTACTGCTCTTGCCCTAGGTTGGATGGGAGGGCCCATAGTTAAAGCGATGATTGAACGGGTAATTGGGGAGCTGACCCTTTCTGAAAGTGTTGTTAACGGGATTTCTGTTGGAATGGCCTTTGCCATATTAGCATTTATCCATGTTGCGATGGGGGAGCTTTCTCCAAAGATGTTAGCCATTCAAAAAGCGGAAAGAATTACGTTACTCGTTTCTAGACCGTTAATTTGGTTCTACACCATTATGTACCCGATTATTTGGCTTTTAAACGGAGCTGCCCGCATTTTCACAAGACTTTTAGGGTTGAAGCATACCCCTGGTAATGACAATGCACATACGGAAGAAGAACTGCGCCTCATTTTATCGGAAAGTTATAAAAGCGGAGAAATTAATCAATCCGAATACAAATATGTCAATAAAATCTTTGAATTTGATAATCGGATTGCAAAGGAAATTATGGTTCCCCGAACTGAAATTGTCAGTTTATCGATTGACGATACGTATGAAAACTTCTTGAAAATTGTTCGTGAAGAAAAATTTACCCGTTACCCGATTATAGATGGGGATAAAGACCATATTATCGGGCTTATAAATATTAAGGAAATTTTAACTGCACTTATAACGGGGGAAAAACTTTCAAAAGAAATGATAGAAAAATATGTCCGCCCAATTATACGCGTCATTGATTCTATTCCAATTCACGATCTTTTATTGAAAATGCAAAGAGAACAAATTCATATGGCTGTTTTATTAGATGAATACGGCGGAACATCTGGTCTAGTGACGGTAGAAGATATTGTCGAGGAGATTGTCGGAGAAATCCGTGATGAGTTTGACTTAGATGAAATTCCGTTAATTCAAGTAATTGGTGAACATCATTATATCTTTGATGCGAAAGTTTTAGTCAGTGAAATTAATGAATTGCTTGGAATAGATATTGACGATGAAGATGTTGATACAATTGGCGGCTGGATTTTAACAGAAAATTTTGAGGCTAAACAAGGTGATGTTGTAACATTTGCGAATTATCAATTTAAAATTTTAGAAATGGAAGAACATCATATTAAATATATCGAAGTGAAAAAATTAGAAACGAATAGGGCTATACAGCCGATCAGTATGCAAACGGCAGATTCAAAAGCGATGTAATTTGTTGAAATTTGTTATCTTTTTAGAGTATCGTCATCTCCCACTTAATGGGAGATTTTTTATGTGTTAAAATGGAATAAAATATGTGCGGTTCACATGTAAGGATTTCGGCATTTATTTCGGAATTGTTTTACTGATTGCTACCTGATTGGACTGGAACAACAGTAATTATTATTGAAGTTCGTTCTAGTTTGTTGTTCGTTGTATAGTGTAGACTATGTGAAATTGTTTATTGTTCGTGGCGGTTTAGAACCGCTTGCAGTCAATCTGCAACGTCTATCATGGAAGGTGAAAAGGATGATTTCCTTACATTTCCGATTGTAACAACTCATTTATTTTGCTAACATTAATAAATTGATAGTGGATTTTTGTCTGTTGATTATCATGAAGGAGAAATGATGAGCTGTAGAAATGATTTTTTCTTAAAGAATGTAATGAAACAAGCTATAATAAGATAGTTATGTAGCGATTTGAAATTGTTACGCTTTTTCAATAGATTGGTTATAGATATTGCAGGTGAAGCAAATGGTAAATGAAAAAAAACGAGCAGATCGGTTTGACTGGACGTTGGCGTTTATACTGTTTTTATTTTTTATTACGAGCATTGTTGGTATTTCTAGTGCTCAAACAGATGCCCAATATCCAGGGAATTACCTTTTTATGCAGGCAGCCTATTATGTTATTGGGGCTATCATTATTGCCTGTGCGATCATATTTGATCCAGATCAATATAAAAAATTGGCATGGTATTTGTACGGCTTCGGTTTATTCATGTTGATTGGGCTCCACTTCGCCCCAGAATCAATTGCACCTCGTAAAGGCGGAGAAATTGGTGCGAAAAGCTGGTTTCAAACACCGTTCGGAAATATACAACCTTCCGAGTTTATGAAAACATTTTTAATTATTGCTTTAGCCCGATTAATCGTCGACCACCATGAAAAGTATATTCGGAAATCAATAAAGACGGATTTTTTCTTGTTGGCAAAAATTGGTATAACTGTTATAGTGCCAATGTTCTTCATTTTGAAGCAACCTGATTTAGGTACAGGTCTCGTATTTATCGCCATTACAATTGGAATTATTTTATTGTCTGGCATCTCCTGGAAAATCATTGTACCTACTTTCACTGTTGGTGCGGTGGCTGGGACGATTATTATTATCATTATGTTGTACTATCCAGATTTGTTACGGGAACATCTAAGCGGATATCAGTTTGGACGAATTTATTCTTGGCTCGATCCATATAGCTATTCTTCCAATGAAGGACATCATTTAATTAGTGCATTACAGGCCATCGGTTCGGGTGAAATTTTTGGTAAAGGGTACTTCGGGAAGGAAGTATATGTTGCCGAGCGCCATACGGACTTTATTTTTAGTGCGATAGCAGAAGAATGGGGATTTATCGGAGCTAGCTTTGTAATTAGTTTATATTTTTTACTAATATACCATATGATAAAACTTTCATTTGCTACTAATTCACCATTTAATGCCTACGTTATTGCAGGAGTCATTAGTATGATTACATTCCACGTCTTTGAAAATATTGGAATGAACTTACAATTGGTACCAATCACTGGAATTCCGCTTCCTTTTTTAAGCTATGGTGGTAGTTCCTTAATGGGGAACATGCTCGCCATCGGTATCATCTTCAGCATTAAGTTCTATCATAAAAAATACATGTTCTCCAGTGATGACGAATAACGAAAGGTTGGGGACAGTCCCCCACTACACTAACGCGTTAACGCGGTGAAGCGGTGGGGGACTGTCCCCATTCCTGTACGATGGATAATATTTCGCTTGTTGAGTGGATGATGTGGTCAGGGAGCCCGTTAGCTTTTTTTAGTTCTGCGATAAGTTCCGGACCATTCCGTTCTGTACGTTCCTTTTGCTTACTATCCTCGCTCGCCAGTCGGTTTTCCACTATGTTTCTATTTAACACCATTTCTTGCTGTTTTATTTCCTCCTTCCACTTTTTTGCACTTAATAATTGTCCGTCATATGTTTGCATTCTCTGTACCGGCTTAATCGACTGTAAATTTTTTGGCAAGTCTTTATTTATCCAAATTGAAATACTGCCGAATTCGTTCGCTAACATAACATCATGATCAATACGATCACCAACATGCATCAATACATTCCCTTTTTTTAGTAAAGTACGGAATATCCCTACATCCGGCTTTGCATACCCGACGTGATCAGGAGTTATTATTTCATCAAACAAATAGTCGATTTCCAAAGTTTCCATCACTGGTATTTGATAATCATAAAATCCATTTGTAACTGCCGCCACTAAAAAATTATCCACTTTTAGCTTCTTTAACACTTCAGGAATGATTCGTTCAAGCAAATATACTTTAGATGGTGTCGCAAATGTTCTTACTAACTTAGCTATATTTATTTCAATGTTTATACCTTCATTTATTAAAAATTCATCTAACATGTTTTGCCAGTCATAGGCTGCGACGAACTCTTTCTTACCCATTCGTCGATAATGCTCTGTCACTAACGCCTTAACAACTTCAGCAGAAGGTTTTTTCTCTTTTACTTTCCTCTCAATTTCAGGAAATACCCATTTGCTAAAGGGATTTTGCATTAATGTCCCGTCCAAATCAAATGTAATCCACCCTTTTTTCATATACTAAACCTCCAGTTGGTATTGATTTCCAACCATACTAATGTGGATACTTCTTTTTTGATACGTCGCCATACTTATTATTCTTACCGTGGTTTTGCGTCTACTAGAGGCAAATAACCTCCCCTGCTACGGATGTGCCTCGACCTTTGCAATTAAGCCCATACCCAACACGGTTACGCTTCCCATTCTGCAATACGATGATGCCCCTTCTTCTATCAAATACACCCCTACATATCGTGATAATGCTCCTTCTCGCCCAAATATAACTTTCACAAACTGCAGTTACACATCTTTAATTCTATTAGACATAAAAATGCAATTTATAGCCATTAGTCACTCACCATTACAGTTCCAATTTTTTTGTAAAAACACCTTAGCATGAAAGATTCATTATTTCATCGCCCCCGATGTTAATCCATCAATGAACACCCGTGATGCAATTAAAAAAGCGATAAGAAGTGGTAACGAAGAAATGGTTAGCCCAGCAAATAGTAAATTCCATTCCGTATCATACTCCCCGAATAAAGTCAGCATCCCTAATGGTATTGTCCTACTTTCCTCACTTCTAATAAAAATAAGTGGGTAAAAAAAGTCATTCCATACATTTACTAAGTTTAAAATCCCAACTATTGCAATCGGTGGTTTCATTAGCGGCAATACAATATGATAATAAACTTGAAATTCATTACAGCCGTCTAGTCTCGCTGAATGTTCAAAGTCTTTCGGAATCGTTCGAAAAAAGCCGTAAAATAAAAAAACAGCAAACGGAATTCCTCCTGCACAATAAACAAAGACGAGAGAAAAAATCGAATTTAGTAACCCGAAGTCCCGCATAATTAAATATAGTGGAATGATCGCCAATTTCATCGGTAACATCAGCCCGACCATGAAAAAAAATAGCACAGCTCCATTCCATTTAAAGGAATATCTCGCCAAATAAAACCCCGCTAACGAAGAAACAAAGATAACAATTGTTACAGAAAGTACACTAACGATAACCGAGTTCCAAAAATACCCTGAAAAGTTCACCTTATCCCAAACATCGATATAATTTTGAAAGGAAAAGGAAGTAGGCAAGCTTAGTGGTGAAGTGAAAATCTCCAATTTCGTTTTAAATGATGACGTGATCATTAAAAATATCGGGTAAAAAAAGGTAAATGTAAAAAATAATAAAATCGCATACTTTAACCCTTGCTGATACCATTTTGTCCGCACCGTTTTACACCCCTGTCTTGACAAATTTTTCCGCAAGTTCAAGCGAAATAACTAAAGAGTGACCGTACAACAATTGTCCTAAAAACGCGAAATGAAAAGGAGGAAAGCGTCCGCCTGTTCCTGTCGCTGAGATTCGTCACAAATAAATTTGAAACAAAAAATCAAGACCAATCTTTTAACATAGACACCCTTGAAACCGATTTTTCACTCTGGTGAATAAAAATAGCTGTATTTTCAGGGTAGCTTAATTAAAAAATATACCTCATCTTTGAAAATCCTTTTTCTTAAAGTAAAATAGTAAAATCGCTGTTGCACAGGCGATAATCATAAAGAGAATAACCGCTACAGCCGAACCTAAACCGATAGATTGTCCACCGTCAGCAGACCCGAAAGCTAGCCGGTAAAAATAAGTACCGAGTACATCAGTAGAATAATATGGTCCTCCTGATGAACCTTGCATTGCATAAATAAGTTCAAATGTCTCAAAGGAGCCTATAAATGTTAAAATCGTCATAACCATAATGGCATTCATCGTCATAGGAATCGTAATTTTCGTTAACATTTTCCACCCGTATGCCCCATCAATTTTGGCTGCATCAAAAATTTCTTTATCAACTGCTTGCAAACTTGCCAAAAATATTAACATAGAAAATCCAATTCCCGCCCAACTGTTAACTAAAATAATCGTCATTAATGCGGTATCTGTACTACCAAGCCATGGATGAGCTAAAAAGTCTAAACCAAGTGCTCTAAGTAATGTATTTAATGCACCTGTTGTCGGGTTCAAAATTAAACTGAATAAAAAACCAATTACAATGACGGATAACATTTTTGGTAAGAAAAAAACGGTCTTAAAAAATTCTCTCCCTTTAATTCGGCTATTAATAATTAACGCTAAAAAATAGGCAATCATTAATTCAGAAAATACGTTCACGAAAAAATACGTCCAATTATGTTTAAACGCATTTAAAAACGTGTTATTGTGTGGTTTTTCTGTCAACAGTGTAATAAAATTTTGCAGGCCGATAAAACTGTCACGGTCAAATCCGTTCCAGGAATAGAGGCTATTAATAACTGCGGACATTAACGGGTAAAATTGAAAAACTCCGTATATGAGTACCGCTGGCAATAAAAACAAATGCACAAGATGTTTTCGCCATTTGAAGTTCTTTTCCCGCTTCGGCTTCCCATCATGATGACTAAGTTGATCCACCTCACTATGTATCACTTCCTGCTCCATCAAAACTCCCTCCCTTAACTCAAGGGGGACTGGGGGACAGTCCCCTAATGTTAGTTTGATTGGCTACGTTCGTAGTTTTCCTGGGCTTCTTGAATGACGTCCTCTAATGTTATTTCACCAAGGTACATGCCTTGCAATGCATTTTCAAAGGTTGTTTTCGTTGTTGGCTCTCCTTCACCGAAGTGGACGAGCATTAAATATGGTGTAAAACTTTTCTCCATATCTTCCGTAATTTGTTTTACAATCGGATGTTTTGGTACGACCCCTGTTATCGCACTTAAGCGATTCACCTCATCACTAAACAGTTGGCCGAATTCCTTAGATGCTAAGTACTGTAAAAACAATTTCACTTCTTCTGGATGTTTCGTATTTTTCACCCCAGCATAAGAACCATCAACCCATGTCATCACATTTTTCACACCGTCACTGCCAGCAAAACCGGATATCACTCCCAAATCCATATTTGGCGCAGTGCTTTCAAATGTGGCTAACCGATAATCACCGTTAATATACATCGCTGCTTGTTCTGAGAAAAATAAACTTTGTGCATCATTATCTTCTAAAGCGATAAAATCCTTTGGAAAATATTTCTCTAAACTTTGCATTCTTTTTACAGATTCAACGAAACGCTCATCCTCTAACGTCGTTAGTCCGCCTACAACATCCTCCACATATTCATTCCCGTTATAGGCAGAAGGCGCAATAACCCCATGTGTCATCGATAGTAAATAAGCCGCACGACCTGATTGGGCAATCGGGGTAATACCTGCTTCCAACAACTTTTCATTCACAGCAATAAATTCATCCCAAGTATTTGGTACAGATATTCCATGCTCTTCAAAAATTTTCTTATTATAAAAAACTACCCCGGAATTTAAAGAAAGTGGCACTCCATACACTTTTCCATCACTACCGCTCGCGGCATCTAAATACACCTTTTCAATATTTTCGATTCCCTTTAAATCATCCAGGGGCATTAAATAACCATTATCTGCTATCGTCGTTGCACCAGAGTACGGTCGTAGTTGTATAATATCCGGTCCTTCGCCTGACACAAGTGCATTCGTTAAAATCGTATTATATTCCGTAGACTTATATGGTTGAAACTCAACCTTAATATTTGGATGTTTTTCATTAAATTGCTTAATGGCCTTTTCATACATCGCTCTGTCTTCTGGACGCCAACTGTACATCACCAACTTAACTTCTTCATCTCCCGACTTTTCATCGCTCGTCTTTTTTTCCTCCTTACTATTACAACCCGAAATAACGACTACCGCTGATAATAAAAGTAGGAACAACCATTTTAACTTTCCTCTCATTTCCATCCCTCCACAAATTAATATTGAAATCGGTTTCATACTGGCCTACTGTTACAATGTTCAAAGGTTCATAGCTTCCAAGATAAAATAATGCTAGTTTCGTTAATTTAAATTTATTCATGAAATAATATTTCATTACTAAAATATGTCCACTAATAAAAGTTTTTTATTATCCAATCATAACCTCCATTAAAGTGTCGCTCGTGTACATTTTAATAACCTCTTAAAAAACACCGTAAATATGTATTTAAAATATTTATATATATGAAGTTAAATTGTCTTTATAGTAGAAATGTTATTCTGGTGGGGATTTCGTTGGTGGATTTATGTCAATATTTAATACCGAAGCCGATATCCGTTCATTTGGGAGGGATCAAGCTTTCAGTCACTTGATTCCAATGGGGTATGACCTCCAAAAATTTGATTGGGTTACAGCTTTTGGAAAAAGAATTGGTAAAATTATTTAACGTGGGAATGATAAAAGGAGCTAGCGATGTAAATTAAGAATTTTTAGCTGTTTTCTCTACTGAAAAAGGATCGGAGCGATTTATCCATAAGGATAGTTGTAGTGATCTATTATTTATGCATCATCCATTATTAATGGAGTGCAGGCTTCCTAAAGGTGCATGGGGTATAGGATTTTTACAAATAAAAAAATCTCACAAGTAAAATGGTAGTTACAAAATAATAGAGCTTGAAATCAAAAGGTAACTGTAACAAGTGAATTAGTACTATTCATAAACGAGGCTTTTAGTTGCAATCGTGATAAAATCTGTTCGATTGTTAGTCTTATTTACGTACTAGACCATGTTCAGTTACCTCCGAAAACAAAGCTCTAATTTATTGGTTCATATGTCCATGCAAAACTTGGACTATCACCTAAATTTTTCCGTAAAAACCTTTGCTTATTTTACATCTTTTTCCTGCCAAGAGCACTTCTAAGAAATTCCAACTAAGCAACAAAATGCTCCTTTTCTAAGAAACTACCATCCTCTGACGTACTCACAATTCAATTTTTCATGACTCTTTTCAACTTTCTCTTTGCACTTGCTCCCAGCTAACTTTTAAACTTACATGCCATATCGAAACTAGGACAATGAGAACCGCCAACATGTACAAATAAACACCATATTCAACGAATGTGCTCATATAATGTAAGAGCCAAAAAAGCGGAACAATTAAAAATAACAAGACTGCCTTCAAATTATCATTTTGACTAGCTGCAGTAAAACTTTCCGAAAATGGTAATGATTTTTTTAATAGCAAGAAGCAAATAACAGTATATACACACGATGTGAGAAAAATAACTATTAAATCAGGGATTATTTTAAACCGAAAAAGATACACAAAAATAATGCTAATAAAACTATATAATGGTAAATATAGTTTTACTAAAAATGCTTTAATCGTACCCGAAAAAACGTAGCGTAAGTCGGTAAGCGGGGCAGCCTTGTATATCCAAGCACCTTTATATTTACCTGAATATCGCAACATTAACACGACTGTGGGAATGATTAACATTGAAAAATATATCGATAAATACCATTTACTATCGAAAATATCGGCAAAGTCTAACATCATCCTTTGATTTATGATAAAAATAAATGGAACAATAATCGAAAATCCGAGGGACGGATACACTTTTAACTTAAAATCGCGCTCACTTTTCATCATTAAGCTAGCGAACCGAAAAAAGCTTGCCTCCAACGGGTTCCTGCAGAGAATCCTTGTTAATTTCTTGTTAATTGTATTCTTTCTTTTCCCCTTTTGCACAGTCGTAGTAGATAATTTTTCCAAATTCCTTTCAAAAACTGGTGCCATGTGTAAGTAAATGTAAAAAGACAAAATTGGCATGATTACCGCTAAAAGGGAGAAAACAATTAGTATCGATTGCCAGTTTCCGTTTAACACCGATTCATAAATGGATGCAAACCACATCGGCACAATAGCCACATGCCACCATTCCACATGTATAACAATGGTTAAATCAATTAACTCAAAGGAACGGATAAGCAATTGATAACCGATTAAAATCGATAGTGATAACCCGATTTGTACATAATTAATAATGTCTTTCAACTTTTCCCCATCGAAAAACTTTAAAATGGCTAAATATATTAACGCTGTAAAAACGACGATAAATAATGACAAAAATATTAAATTAAACAGGGAAATGAGGAAAAAGCCAATCCCATGTTTGAATAAACCGACAACAAGGGGAATCCCTGCTAGCGACCCCGTTAAGTAAATTAAGTAAATGATTATATGTATCGTTTTTGCCATATTAATCGTTTTTTGATTAATCGGTTTCGACTGTAAAATCGACTTATCCCGTAAATCCAATAACACAGAGGAAAAATCCGAAATCATCGCCGTCATAACGAAAAACATAATCATCCCGAATACTAAACTCATTTGGAATAAATAATTATCGCCCATTACAATAAAAGGAATAAAAAACAAACTAAAAATCGCATAAAATAGGAGCGAGCTAATAAAAACATTCCGCTCCTTCTTTTGTTTTTGACTTTGGTTGCGTTGCTGGAATATCGTTGGTACCCTTCGCCCATCCAATGTTAATTTCACTTGCAATATTTTACGCATCGCGCGATAATCAACGCCGAATTTTTCAAATATACGACTAAATGAATCAAGTAACTGAAGAACAAAAAAATCTTTCACAAAATCACCTCACATAGAATGATCTCACTTTGACAATCCAGGACATATATCATTGACTTTACATCCTTCTATCAAACTATTTCCACTAAATACGTAAAACTTGTTACCTTCTTACTGTATGATTTCCGAGACATTACCATTCTTCCCGCGAGCTCAGACAGCAACAATAGGCTACCTATTTCTCTCGTTATCCTAATTCTCCGTAACTAAATGAACAAACTTCTGTCCTATTTCTTCATGATTCGTAAAGCCCGTTAATTGGTTGAAAATTTCTTCCAGTGTACCTTGCTGGGCATTTTTCTGTTTAATTTCATCAAAAGTTCCATCCGCTACAATTTTTCCGTCATTTAATAAAATGATTCGATTACTTATCTTTTCTACGACATCCATAATATGGGAAGAGTAAAAAATGGTCTTTCCTTCCTTTGCCAATTGAGCAATTATTTCTTTAAAGATCATCACACTATTTGCATCTAATCCATTAATCGGTTCATCTAAAAACAGTAAATCTGGATTATGAAGCATACTCGAGATAATTAATATTTTTTGTCGCATCCCTTTAGAATAGGAGGCAATCCGTGTATGGAACACTTCCCCAATACCAAATAATTCCATCAACCCTTTTGCTTTATACTCCGCTACATCTTGAGAAAGACCATATAGTTCACCAATAAATGTTAAATATTCTTGACCAGTTAAATTATCATATACTTCCGCAATTTCTGGGACATACCCGATGTTTTTCTTATATAAACCGTCATTATGCCGTATATCTTCGCCAAATATTTTTACCTCTCCTGAATAATCACTTTCAATCCCTAGTAATATTTTTACGGTAGTACTTTTACCAGCCCCGTTTGGACCAATATAACCGATAATTTGGCCGCTACCTACATGTAAATCAATTCCTTTTAACACTTGATTTTCCCCGTAACTTTTTTGTAAATTTTTTATCGATAATATTGCCTGTTCCATCATACACTCACCAAACCTTCCACGTTCGTATCTAATTATCTTCTATTTTCCCTACGTAAAGTCCTTCTAAGGAAAATAATTATCCCCTTTTTTGAAAATGTTTCCAATCAATTATCTTTATCCGTTATAATTAGAATGTAACTATATTTACATTTTTTGTTAAAATTTATACTATTTGCCCGCTACATTAAAAAAGACATTCGCTAATATTGCCTTCGTTGCAGTTGAAAACGTGAAAGTTATTGGCAAAGTGGCAAAAGGGGAAATGACCGTTCAAGAAGGGTTAAACAAAATGGAGCAAATTGTTGTCAGTACGGTTGCAGGTATTGCTGCAACCGCAAAAGGAACTACTATTGGAGCAACAGTCGGTTCTGTTTTCGGACCTGCTGGTGTTGCAATTGGCGGCTTTATCGGTGGTACGATTGGTTATACGGCAGGATCTGCAGCTGGTGAAGCTGTTGTAAAAGGTGTACAAAAAATTAGAGAAAAGGCTCGTGATGTAGTTAAAAGGACAGGAAACCGAATATTGACTGGTACGGTAAATGTTCTAAACAGTGTAAAAAACCTACTATTCACTTAAAAAGGACTTAGCCATGTCACGCATTACTAATTAACTTGTTACAAAGGGGAGTGCTTAATACAGGCACCCCCCTTTTTTGTAAAGCGAGTTTAGGGAAAAAACCTTAACAGATAGTGCAATCTTGCTACTTACAGCCTTTTACCAAGTGAACTACCCACCACTTAGTTAACCTTACGGTCTACTTGAAGTGGGGGCTTCTCGACTTATCGTTGCTTTTACTAGCCAACGAAAACTGACCGAGCTAACCCTCTTGTTCCAAGAGTTTTGTTACTTATGATAACGCTAATAAGCGTAATCCCTCATTTTTGATATTGATGGCTGAATTATAGTCACGATCTGCAACGTAACCGCAAGAACATTCATAGGTGCGTTCAGATAGTTTCATCGGTTTTTCTGCACCACAACAAGAACATTTCTTTGTGGAGGGGAACCACTTATCCATTTTCACAAGTTGTTTCCCTTGTTCCATTGGGCTATCACCCTTCACATTCCTTGAGGATGGGAGACTTCTTTCGGAAATCCGTTAAATAAACTGCTCATATTCACTTTGCAGAGCCTGCTTACTAATTTTTCCAACATGGGTTTTTGGTAGTTCATCTAAGACATAAAACTTTTTCGGAATTTTATAGGAAGCAAGTTTATAAGAACAATGCTGTTTTAACTCTTGTTCGCTAACAGTCGCGCCTTTTTTCAACGTAATAAAGGCAGTTATCACTTCTCCCCATTTTTCATCAGGCAGACCAATTACTACCGCTTCATTTATTGTCGGATGTTCCGCAAGCCAATGTTCTATCTCCAACGGATAGACATTTTCCCCACCGGAAATAATCATATCTTTTTTTCTCCCGACAATATAATAAAACCCTTCCTCATCTTTCCGAGCTAAATCTCCAGTATGAAGCCAACCGTCTTGCAACGTCTCTTTCGTTGCTTCCGGATTATTCCAATATTCTTTAAAAACATGACCCCCTCTAATTAGCAGTTCCCCTACTTCATTTATCCCCGCTTCTGAGCCATCGAATTTCATTATTTTTACGTCATTTAACATCATTGGCTTGCCAACGGAACCACGTTTAATTAGTGCAGCATCAGGTGTAATAACAAAATTATTAGGTCCAGCTTCGGTTAACCCGTACCCTTCTTTAAATGGAAGTTTTTTTCGAGCGAAATGATCATAAATACTTAGTGGGCAAGGGGCACCACCAGAAAGAAACACTTTCATATTGGAAAAATCTAAGCTCTCAAACTCTTTCGTTTGTTGCATCATATGGTACATCGTCGGAACAAATAAAGCAATGCTACATTTGTATTCTACTAAATAGCGGAGTGCTGCCCCAGGATCGAATTTATTGCCAACAACTACCGTTCCGCCATTAAATAAAATGGGAAAGGAAAGTGCATTAATACCCCCAGTATGAAACAGGGGCATATACGTTAATGTTATTTCTTCATTAGAGAGCCCCCAGCTAATAATCGTATTAATGGCGTTCCAAAAAATCGCTTGATATGTCAATACTACTCCCTTTGGTCTGCCGGTAGTGCCACCTGTATAAATAATGAGCCACGGTTCGTTTTTCATCATCGGGTTATCATCTGTTAGATTCGTTTTACACCTTTTCACCGTCTCATTGTCACAACTCCAGTTGGCATCGGTTAGTTGCACTTTATTTTTTACCGGAAGCCGTTTTGCCATCTGTTGGAATTTTTCATTGTATAACAATACTATTGGTGAACAGTCTTGTAAAATATATGTCAACTCATATTCAGACAATCTATAGTTTAACGGCACAAAAATGGCACCGATACTCCCACAAGCAAACATTATTTCAAAAATATCAATTTGATTTTCGACAAGTACGGCCACTCTTTCCCCTTTTTTTATGGGAATACTTTTTAAATATGTCACCCACAATGCGACACTTTCTTCCAACTGCTTATATGTTAAAGAACGATTATATTCAATATCAACTAATGCTATTTTTTCAGGATAAATACTTGCTCGCTTACCGATCCAATCCACTCTCGTCGCTCCCTTCATTCCTATTAAGCTAATTGTAAAAATAATAGTTACAAAGCAGTTACATAATCTATCCTGAACGTGTTAACTAATGGAGGAGAAGACTATAGAAAAGAAATGTGCGGTACAGGAGGACGTACAGAAAAGAACAAAAGGCAAATAAGAAAACATTACCTCTTCTCATTTGCCTTTTTATCATCAGCTTTTTGGTTAACGCCATTCATACGTAATCGTTAATTCATAAATTACACTTAATTGTTATTTTCTGTCCATTCTTGATTAAACCGTAATGAGGTTCGCACTTTTAACCGCTTTAAAATACGCTCATAATCTTACATCATGATTCCCCCATCAACATGCAATACTGCACCGTTCACATAATCTGCTTCATCTGAAGCGAGGAATAGATAGGCATTCGCGATATCCTCTGGTTTTCCTAGCCTTTGAACGGGTATCATCGATTTGATCGATTCAATTACTTTTTCTGGAACAGTTGTAACCATACTCATTTCAGTAAAGCCTGGTACAACGGCATTGGCTCGAATACCTTTACGTCCTAGTTCCTTTGCCCATGTTTTTGTCATACCAATAATTGCAGCCTTTGCAGCGGCATAGTTCGTTTGTCCAACATTACCATATACACCAGTGACAGACGAGGTGCTAATAATTTTTCCACCGCCAGCCGCTACCATATGCGGTACGACCGCTTGTGTACAATGAAAGACACCAGTTAAATTTACTTGGATGACATCTTGAAAATCTTTCTCAGACATTTTGGTAAGCATGGCATCACGGGTAATCCCAGCGTTATTAACGAGTATATCAATCTTTCCAAACGTTTCAATTACTTTTCCCACTAATCGATCTACTTGTTCACGATTGGATATATCCACTTGGATAAAAGATACTTGGGCACCGGCGTTTTGCAGCTCACTTTCCGCGTTCCTCCCTTGTGCTTCATTAAAATCGGCAATCACGACTATTGCTCCTTCTTCACTAAATCGTTTCGCTGCAGCAAAGCCAATACCTTGTGCACCACCAGTAATAATAGCAACTTTGTCTTTTAATCTCATATAACCTTCCCCCTATTGTATAATAGGCAACCTGCTCGAAAAACCGAGCATTTTCCTAGCTTACCCGCTAACTGTCACTGTTAAAAATTGGTTTACTTCTTGAATTAGCTGTGGCAAGTCATCAATTAATGGTGAATGTCCACAATCTTTCAGTTCCACAAACTTTGCATTATCTCCTAAATCGGTAATAATTTCTTCTGTCATTTGTGCTGTTACAACGTAATCCCGGTCTCCACGTAGTATAAGAACAGGAATAGTAATATCCTTTGCTTGATTTGTTCCGTCTGTCACACCATTATGGTATGGGCTAATATTAAACGTATTGAGCGCTTGATATACGTCCGCTAAATTTCTTTGTGTTAGCATATCATCAATGTACTGTTCATAGTGATTTAGTTCTGGCTGATTTTTTGTATATATAACCATATTCCACATCGTCCGTAAAAAGTCACGATTGCCAGTATCGTAAGCTGTTTGGACAGGAATTGTTTTCCCAGTATCCTGTTCCACTTCTTCGATTGTTTTTAACCGTTTAGTGAAATCGGGACTACCGTCTTCTTTTGCTGCAAAAAATGGGTAACCACGTGTGGAAGCAGAAGCAAGTAAAATAAGCTTTTCACAGTAACCTGGATAATCGGCTACAAATTGCATACCAACCGCCCCACCGGTTGACCACCCCATCATTGCGAAATCCTTCAAACCTAATTCATCCACAAACAACTTAACATCGTCGGAAAAATCTTTTATACCGCGAATTCGTTTATGATAAGTAGAACTACCGAACCCACGTAAATCAACACCGTAAATTTTATAATTCGAATCAAATTGCTCCATGAACACATCCCAATGTTTCGATGAAGTCATATTTCCGTGAACTAGTAGTAAGACTTGGTCACCACCTTCTCTCTCACGGTATGCTAACGTTTCACCATTTGGTAAAGCAATTTTTTTCATTGTTACGTTCATCCCAATCCCCTCCAAATAAAAATTAAAAGAATGGTGATATTATTAAATTGTTTGTTAAACTAACGTTGTTTTCAACCAATTTTCCTACTGACAACCCCAGCGAATCGTTGTGGCACCCCAAGCATATCCAATACCAGCACTTACAAGTACAACGATATCACCGTTTTTCAATTTACCTGCTTGTTCGGCAAGCTGTAATGATAAAATTTGGTCGATTTGACCGATATGACCGTAATCCTCCAAATAAATAGATTTTTCTTCAGAAAGACCTAATTCCTTTAAAACGTAGTCGTGAGCAGACTTCTTCATATGAAGCATCGCAACGTAATCGATATCGGTCTCACTGTAACCGCTTTTATAAAGGGAAGTCCGAATAACCTTTAGGAAGTTTTCCATCGACTTTTGCTCCAGCCTCCGCTTCATTCCTTCCGGGTCTAAAACATCTAGTCGCAACAAGCCTTGCTCAAGCGCTTCAAAGGTAATTGGATTTTTTGTCCCGCCTGCGGTAACTACGACATCTTCGGAAAACGAACCGTCCGTCATTAACTCTGATTCTAGGACAATATTTTTCTTTAATCCTTTTTGTAAAAGGATTGCCCCGCCACCCGCTCCTAAGTTGAACATAAAACGGGTTCGGCTATTTTTATAATCAATGAAATCCCCATTGCGGTATCCACCGGCAAGCAGTACAGTATTAATATTTTCATCTGCAAGCATCATACTTTTTGCTACCTTTAACGCCATAATCGTCGTACCACAACGAAGTGCAACATCAAATGCCCAGGCGTGATACGCACCAATTTCTTCCTGCAACTTAATTGCCGCCGTCCAAAGGGGATATTCTTTATGTTCTTCTCCAATGTAAATAACTAAGTCAATCTCCTTTGGATCTATATCTGCTTTTTCAATGGCTTGTTTTGCCGCATAAATACCCATTTGACACGTATGATCATCTGGACCAGGAAGCGGTTTTTTCCTTATTCCCATTTTTGTTTCGACAATTTCCTCTGGAATCCCTGCTAATCGCGCAATTTCTTTACCACTGATGTAATTTTCCGGTATATATATTCCTGTACTTAAAATTCCAATATCCAATTCATCACTTCCCCTCGTTGTTCTATAGCACATTTCATGCGAATCCCTTAATCCTTCCACTAGGTCAACAATAGTTCGACCTATATAGAGTTCTGGAAATCCATTTTTAAAGTGACATTTTAGCTAGCTGCATCCGTTTTTTCCATTCCCTTTGTTACGTTTGCATTCTTCGTTTGCTTCCTATTTCCAAAAGCATTACGAATTGTTCCAACAATACCTGCTGGGAAAAATAGGACAACTAAAATGTAGAGAATGCCGAATAAAATGATCCAACGTTCAAAAATTGGATGGACGGAAGATAGTCCAGAAAGCCAATGGTGGGCAAATTCAATAATCCCTGAGCCGATAATTGGACCGAGTAATGTACCGACACCACCAATAATCGTCATTAATAACGCATCTAATGTAGTGTCCATCGTAAAAACACTCGTATTGACGAATCTTAACGACAAAACATATAATGATCCAGCAAGTGATGCAGTAACACCTGCTACAATGCTGGCAATTATTTTATAATAAAGCGGAATAAATCCTAAAGACTCCACCCGTTGTTCATTTTCTCGAATGGCCATTAATACACGACCAAGTGGAGAATTAGTAAATCTTTTTAATAGGAAAAAAATGAGTACCATTAACGCAAGACAAACGAAATAAAAAATAAATCGATCTCGTAAAATTTCTGGGATTCGGAAAGTAAACCCATCGTTCCCAAAAGTTAAAGTACGCCATTTTTCAGCTGCCACGAGAAAAAGACTGGCAAACGCCAACGTTAGCATTGCATAAAAATGACTTTTCAATCTTAACGTTAACAGTCCGACAATAAAGCTAACTATCGCGGATATGATAATACCTACAATGATAGATACAATTAGCCAGAGGAAGGTAGGACTAAATTTTTGCATGATGATTCCAGTAGAATAGGCACCTATACCGAAGAACATCGCATGACCGAATGAAACGATCCCGGTGTAGCCTAGTAAAATGTCATAACTCATTGCAAAAATCGCAAAAATGAATATTTGTGTCAGTAAGATTAATAGACTCCGTGTATCATTAACGAACGGAAAAATCACGAGCACTAATGCAAACAGAAGGACAATGTAATTTTCAACGTCTGTTTTTTTCCCTAATACTGTCTGTGTTCTTTGAAATACCCCAAGTTTTGCCATTCTCTCACCCCTTTACTTTAAAAAGTCCTTGTGGTCGGAAAATTAGTACGACGGTCATTAATAACATATTGACAGCAAGGGAAAGTTCTGGAACATAGTAAGCCATAAACGATCCCGACAAGCCGACTAATATAGCCGCAAATAAGGAGCCTGGAAAACTGCCCATCCCGCCGATTACAACGACAATAAATGCTAAAATTGCAAATTCTAATCCCATTTCTGCATAAATGACACCAGAATATGGGGCTAATAATGCACCGCCAAGTGCTGCCATCGCTGACCCTAAAATAAAAACGAATAAAAATACTTTTTGAATATTAATGCCAAGCGCTTGCACCATTTCTTTATTAATAACACCAGCACGAACAATAAGTCCTAGTTTTGTTTTCTTCAATAGTAAATAGACGAGCGTAAAAACGAGTAACCCGATAACGATGATAAATAATCGGTATTTAATAATAATAATGTCACCAAATTCCCAACTGCCGGATAAATAGCTCGGTGCTTTAGCAATTAGTTGGTTCGGTCCCCATACGACTTTTAAAAGCTCAGATAAGACAAGCATTAGTCCGAGAGTGATTAATATTTGTCGGACATGGTTACCATAAACCGGTTTGATTATGAATTTTTCAGTAAAAACTCCTAAAATTGCCCCTGCTAACATAGCACCGAGAATAGCAATTAGGAAATTATTCGTTAATCCAAATAACCAAACACTCGTATACGCACCCCACGCAAAAAATCCCCCGTGAGCAAAATTTAAAACGCTCATAAGTCCGAATATCAATGTTAATCCTGCAGCAAGTAAAAAAATCAGCATCCCCGTTGCAAAACCATTTATGATAAGATTAATGATTGAACCCATCTATTTTCCTCCTTTCATAAAAAATGTGATTGTAAGAATAGTAGCTGGAAAGTGATAATTGTGTTTTTTGATGTTGGACTATATTACAATGTTTTAGATTTTTTCATAAAGAAAAGTTGACTCAGACGTAAGTTCGTCATTTGATCAAACATTATCGCCCATTTTGAATAATAAAAAGGTTGTAATACAAAAGAAGAATTTACTCCCTTTTTCAGGCAGGAAATACCACTCATTCCTTATAAAACTCTTCTAAACTTAGTCTTAGGCAATACCTAAATACTTTTTCTTTAATTGGTCGTTCGTGACTAGTTCTTCCATCGCACCAGCTGCGGCCGTTCGTCCGTCATCTATAATGTAAAATCTGTCACCGATTGCGCTCGCCATTAGAAAATTTTGTTCTACGAGAACAATTGTCGTTTCCTCTTTCATTCTTTGGATTGATTCCATCACCTTTTCTACAACAATTGGTGCGAGACCTTTACTCGGTTCATCAATAAGTAGTAAATCATTTTCATTTACATACGCCCTAGCGATCGATAACATTTGTTTTTGTCCGCCACTCAATAGGCCGCCTTGCTTTTTCCAAAACTTTTTTAAATCAGGAAATAAATTTAATACCCAGTCGAGCCGTTTTAATGTTTTTTCATCTTGTTTTTGCATGGCTACTTTTAAATTTTCTTCAACTGTTAGTTCGTTAAAAATACCTTGATCCTCAGGGACAAACCCGATACCGCGTTTAGCAATTTTGTATGTTGGTAATGCATGGATTGGTTCATTTTTAAATATTACTTTTCCTTTCGCTGGCGGGTTTAAGCCAATAATACTGCGCAATGTCGTTGTTTTTCCAGCACCATTACGTCCAAGTAATACGGTTACTTCGCCTTTTTTTACTTCAAAGGAAATATCTTGCAAAATATGGTACTGGCCAATATATGTTTGCATTCCTTCAACCTTTAATAATAATTCCATCTAACTCCTCCTTTTTGCAAAGATACAAATGGTGATGGGCCTTTTTCGTACGCTCAGTTTGAGATCGTATATCCAGTTTTTGTGTCAGTTATCGTTTGTGTATTCGAGTTTTGTTTCTAATTTACAATGAATGACTTCATTTGACTTTTTTCGGATGGGGTAGCATAATTTGTTTTTTTACACTCTATTCAACTAGTTGATGTATCATACAAGCTTCCTAAGTATGCGGATTGCACCGTATCATTATCCATAATTTCCTGCGGCGATCCATCTGCCAGTAATGTGCCGTTGAACAGGACGATAACCCGATCAGACAGGTCAAGAATTAAATCCATTTTATGTTCAATGAGAACGATTGTTTTGTTGCCATCTTCCTTAATATTGCGGATAACTTCGAGAATTTGTGGCACATCTTCCAATGACATTCCAGCTGTCGGCTCATCTAATAATAAAATATCTGTTTCAAGGGCGAGCAACATGGCAATCTCCAATTTCCGTTGCTCTCCGTGAGTTAAATGTTTTGCAAGGGCAAATGGCTTATGGTCTAGTAAGACAAGTTGTAATAAAGATTGCGCCTTTTTTATCGCATCGGCGTATTTGAAAAAGTGTTGAAACATTTGATAGCGAATCCCAAGCTGTGATTGAACGGCTAGCCGAACATTTTCCAATACCGTTAAATTAGGAAATACATTCGTTAATTGAAAGGAACGGCCGATACCTTTTCGTGTCCGCTTAGCAGGCGATAGTTTCGTAATATTTTCCCCTTTAAAAAACACCTCTCCACTCGTCGCCGGTAATTGCCCGCTTAACAAATTGAAGAAAGTCGTTTTCCCTGCACCATTAGGGCCTATAATAGATGTAAATTGTCGTTCGTATAATTCTAGACTTACATGATCAACTGCCGTATGACCACCAAACTTAATCGTTAACTCCTCAGTCGCTAATATCGGTTCCATCCAATCCCTCCTTCTAAATATGACTAATTTCAATAATCGTGAATCCTATCAAACATTTGTCGCCCCCACCACTTTAGCGCTTTAAAGCGGTGGGGGACTGACACCATCAATTATTTGTTCATGATTGGTGGGGCTGTTTCTTCTGGTGAGAGTTCACGGATTAGTTCTGGAACTGGATATGGGACTCCCTCTTTTTTCACGAGTCGGATTGCGTATAATGTTTGTAATGCTTGGTGATCTTCTTCTCTAAAGGTCATCGTTCCTTTCGGAGTTTCGAAACTCATCCCCTCCATTACTTTAATTAATTTCTCGCTATCCGTGTCACCGTTTGTTTTTTTCAACGCTTCTACAATGGCAATAGCTGCTGACATTCCACCTGGAGTAAATAAATCAGGAACTTCTCCGTTATATTTTTCTTTATGTTTTTCTACTAACCAGTCATTCACTTTATTATTTGGCAGCTCATGGTAATATACACTAAATCCCTCCATACCTACCATTGGCTCCATTATGGAAAGTGCCGGAATATCTGGTGCACCGGTAGAGATTTTAATGCCTTTTTCTTGTACTTTCATTTCTGCTATCTGGTTCCACGGAGAATTTGCTCCAGACCAAACGATGAATAAGTAATCAGGCTTCGCATTAATAATTTTTTGAATGTTCGATGTGAAATCTGTTGCGGCTGGATCGGCATATTCTTCTAAAATAACTTCCGCTCCTAGTTTCTCTGCTGCTTTTTTAAATGCGGCAACACCATCCCAACCGAAAGAATAATCAGGTGCAAAGGTCGCGATTTTCACTCCAGGACCAGCAATTGCTGCCGCACCAGCAACTGCATCTTGTGAGGAGTTTCTTGCCGTCCGGAAAATATACTTATTAAACTCAGAACCTGTAATACTATCAGCAACAGCCGGTTCTACAATCATAATTTTTTTATATTCTTCTGCCAAACCAACAACCGCTAACGTATCACCAGAACTGGAAGAACCGACGAGGAAGTCTACCTCTTCTTCCTCAAATAACTTCGTCGCCTTTTGCGTAGCAACTTCTGGTTTCGTTTCGGTATCCTCATATACTACTTCTATTTTCTTACCATTTACCTCCATTTTTCCATCTGTTGCATATTGTAACCCTAGTTCAAAACCTTGTTTCGTTTGTTTTCCATATGACTCTAGTGGTCCAGTAAAGGAAGCTAATACCCCAATTTTTATTACGTCCTTATTTTTCCCACTCGTTCCTGATGATCCACATGCTGTTGTAAAAAGCATTGCCCCAATGATCATTGCTAAAAACATGTACAACCTTTTTTTCCTTTTCATCCTCTTATCCCCCTTTATTTTTTTGCTGGCCTGTTGCACTAAAACGATGCGAAAAGTTATGTTTAAGCTAGCGACAACTTGCCAAGCTTGCATTGAAAGATTAATTAGATGATAAAAAACGATAGTTACAAATTAGTTACACTTGTAAATAACCTTCATTCATTAGACGAAACGAAACTCTCATCTTTTAAAAAAAACAATCTGTTTAAGAATTCTGTTATTTTTTTTGCATAATAGTTATAATAGAAGTATTAATAAACTAGTACATATTTTCAAAGATTCTTAAAACAAAAAAACACTCCCAATTTTTATATAGGTAAAAGTCACTTCGATATCAGAGGCAATACATTTTCATTTCTAGCATCCAGATATTTTTAACTATAGTTAGGAAGGAGGGAACTAAATGGACGAATCATTTCCTATTATCGAAACAAAATTGACACCGCCGATGATTAAAGAAAACTATATCAGACGGCCATCACTTATGAAAAAATTAAAAGAAACGAAAAATTACCCATTAACCATTATCCATTCCGGTGCAGGATTCGGAAAAAGTACCGCATTAAGTTTATTTTTCCATGATTTAAAGACAAATGTTTGTTGGTACACCATTACAGAAAATGATGATGACCTTATTCCGTTTTTAACTTATGTCGTACATGGGATTCGCAAGCAACTTCCAACCTTTGGTAAGCAGTTGATAGATTACATGCAATCGATGAAAGGCTATATTCGTGATGAAGAGCTTAATATGCTTGCAGCCTTTTTTATTAAAGAAATAGCTTCCTTAAAAACAAATATCACCATCGTTTTAGACGACTTTCATATAATTGATCATTCCTACACAATTAATCATTGGCTAGAGAAAACGTTAGAGCATTTACCAGCAAATTTTCATATTATTGTATCGAGTCGGACGAAGCCTAAATGGAATCTTTTAACGAAATGGAAAGTTACAAAAAGGGTATTAGAGATCAATGAAAACCAACTAACATTAAACAGAGACGAAACGGAACTTCTCCTTTGTGATTTTTACCAATTACCATTATCAGAAAAAGATTTAAAACGCATTTATGATATAACCGAAGGCTGGGTTATTGCCTTAAGTCTTATTGCAGAACAGTTAAAAAATAACACCTCGGTAGCGGAAATAATTGATTACCAACATTCATCAATGGACGAGCTATTTCACTATTTAGTTATGGAAGTGTTTACAAAACAATCACCACTCATCCAAAGTTTTATGGAACAAGTCGTTATTTTAGAAGAAATGACTCCCGATATTTGTAATGAAATAATTGGAGTTCGCGGATCAGAACAAATATTAGAACAATTAGTTGAGCAAAATGCCTTTATTCATAAATTAGATGGTACGAAACAATACAAATTTCACGCCCTTTTTAAAGCTTCCGTCGAAAGAAAAGTAAAAGAAGAACAGCCTCACTTGTATGATTCCATTAATGAACGGGCTGCCCGCTTTTACGAAAGACAAAAGCAATGGGAAATGGCAATGTTGCACTACGAAAAAATGAAACATTACCCAGCACTTGCTTTACTTTTAGAAAGATACGCCCCAACGATGTTGCATGCAGGTAAATTAGAAAGTTTACACGAACGATTAAAACAATTACCTGCGGAGTTAAAGGAGCAACACTATCCATTACTTTTTTACGAAGGAGAAGTATTTCGTTACCGTTCTTACTACGAAAAAGCAAAAAATTGCTATCAACAGTTAATTCCATACGCAGAGAAACGGAGTGACAATACATTAATTGGTAAAGCTTTTGAAGGGTTGGCAAAAATTTATATTGATACTATTCAACCAGGAAAGGCAGAACGGTACTTATTTTTAGCAATTGAATTTTACGAAAAGCAATATGAAAAAAACCACCCAGATGTTCAGAAACTTTATAGTTTAATGGCGGAAAACTTAGTAAATTCCGGGCAAGCACAAAAGGCAAAAGTGTGGATGGACAAAGGGGAATTACAGGATAACGTTTTTGCAGTTAATAACTTAGATGCACGGCTATTATTAAGAACAGGAAAATTAACGAAAGCGAAACAAGTGCTTACAGAACGGTTGCAAAAGAAAAGTACTTTTTTGCCAAAAACCCACCGGGAAACGGAAATTTTATTAGCATTTATCGAAGCATGTCTTGGAAACGGGCAAGAGGCGAAACAGCTAGCGCAAATTGGAATTGACCAAGGGATGAAGTTAAAAAGTCCTTTCGTAGAGGCATGTGGTTGGATGCGGCTTGGGCATACCGCACAAATACTCCAGACGTATGATGAATCGGTCGCAGAAAATTGTTATAACACTTCCTTAAAAATGATGGATGAACTACATGTGTCACGAGGGAAAGCAGAACCGTATATGGGACTTTGCATCTTGTCTAGCCGAAAGGGAGATTATGAACAAGCAAAACGGTTTGGGCAAATGGCCCTTTTTGAGACGGAAAAAGTACAAGACTTATGGCTATCTTCATTTATCCAACTGTCGATGGGAATTGCTAGTTTGAATTGTAAAAAACTAGAGGAAACAAAAAAATATTTAACATATGCAAAAGAAAATTTCCGCATATGTGGCGACCCATTCGGGTTTGCCCTCGCTAATTTATGGGCTGCTTTTTTATTCATGGAATGGAATGACGATGCAAATTTTCAAGAGGCTTTTACTGCATTTTTACAGGAAGTGGAACTAGGAAACTATGAGTTCATTTTTACGAAGCGAACATTATTTAGCCCTTGGGATTTGCAATCTTTACTGCCACTTTTATTAAAAGCACGGAAAATGAATATTTACCCGAGCTATGTACAAGCTTTATTACAAAAATTAGGCTATGAAAATATCGATTCCCACCCCGGCTACAGTTTGAGAGTAAAAACGTTCGGTAAAATGAAAGTTTGGCTTGGGGATGTGGAAGTGACTGATAAAGACTGGCAGCGAATGAAGGCAAAAGATTTATTCCAATTTTTATTAGTAAAGCGCGGAAAATGGTGGAGCAAAGAGGAAATTTACCGTGAACTTTGGCCGGATGTGAATGAAAAAAATATCGAACAAGAGTTTAAAGTTATTATGAACTCCTTGAATAAAGCATTAGAACCAGAACGAAAAGCACGAGTTGCTCCATTTTTTATCATTCGAGAACATAATAGTTACCGGATTAATCCGAAAGCGGTTATCGAATTAGATTATGAATTGTTTAACCATTGGGTACAAAGTGGGTTAAAGGAAAAAGCAAGGGATAAAGCAATTACTTTATTAACCCGCGCCCTAGAGTTATATGATGGCGAGTTTTTCAGTGAAAGACAAGGAGATTTATGGCTTTTATCCGAACGGGAATATTACCGGACGTTATTTTTACGTGGTGCCGAAAAGTTAGCCCAATTGTACGTACGGAAATTGCAATTAGAAGAAACCATTCATTGGTGTGGAAAAATTTTACAAATGGAACCGACTTGGGAAGAAGCTTACCGATTACTTATGTACTGTCATTATCAAAAAAATAACCGTCCATTAGCGTTACGCTATTACCACCAATGTGAGGAGGTGCTTATGGAGGAATTTGGCGTAGAACCGATGGAAACGACGAGAGCAATGTATGAGATGATTTTGGAATCGGACATGATAGAGCCAAGTGTGGATGGTGACTTTTAATCACATTTTAATTGGGAAAGAATGAAGATTGTGCAATGGACCGTTTGAAAGTGATCACCATTTTATGTTCGTGATGTGACTGAAGTGTTATCGGTGCTTGATTTTATGAAAGACTATGGTGGAGATTTTTAGCCAATCAAGGGGGAAAGCTTACCCGCCTTCTATAGGAGCTAAAATCCGACTTCCGATGGATAACACAATTGGCCGTTTCTTATAGTATAGAAAAGTAGAAGTTATTAAACTATTAAATCTTTATAGTAGGATGTAAGAGTTTTTTTTCAGGATAATGTTTTTTAAAAAAGCTACCCTGAAAATACAGCTATTTTCAGAGTGGCCTTAAAAAAATAAAAATATATTAAAGGAAGTGTTAATGAAGTGATTGAATTTCCAAAACCAGATGTTGAACAGTTTTTTCAAACGTTTTTAGTTACAGATTTTGTAGTAAGTCCAGAGGAAAAACAACTTGTCTTTAGCACAAATATTGGCGGGCATTATAATTTATGGGCAATGGATTTACCGAACCATTTTCCGTACCAACTTACTTTTAAAAACCAAACGTCTCAAAGTCTCCATTATGCAAAAAATGGTGAATTTCTAATTGCCGGCTTTGACAATGATGGTGATGAAAATACCCAACTTTATGCGGTAGCACCACATGGCGGCGGTCTCGTTCCGTTAAGGACTAGTGAAAAGGAAAGGCATTTCTTCGCTAGCCTTTCTGATGATGGAAAGCGACTATATTATACGAGCACAAAAGGAAATTCGGTATATTTGAATAGTTATTTGTATCATTTGGAAACTGGTGAAGAAGAGCTTATTTTGGAAGGTAAAGAAGCACCAACTTTTATTGGTGCAGTTAGTCCAGAAGAAAAATCGTACATTTTTATTAAACAATATGGAAATACCCATAATCAATTATTTGCCAAAGTTGGAGAAGAGGAGTTTTCCATTACACCAGAATCGAAGGAACCATTTCTTATTCATGATATCGTTTATACTTCCGAGACAGAGGTTTATCTGTTAACTAATTATGAAACTGATTTAGGCTACTTAGCTAAATTTGATTTAACAACCCGAGAATTCACGAAAGTTTTACAAGTGGAACAGGAAGATTTGGCCACGTTGAAATATAGCAAAAAAGAAAATGCGCTATACTTAATTGGCAGTTATGGAGTGGAAGACCGCCTATATAAATGGAGTTTAATAGATAATAAACTTACTAAATTACCGTTGCCAACAAGTGTTGTGGAGAAATTAGTAATTGCTGAGAGTGGAAATGTATATGCATTAGGTCGAAGTGCGACGAGACCGTATAATATTTATCGTTCGGAAGACGGGGGAACCTCTTGGGAAGCAATGACAAATTATCAAGTACCTGGTGTGCCAGAAAATCATTTAGTGGAACCAGAAGTGCTTAAATATACTTCCTTCGACGGACTAGAAATAGAAGCATTATTTTTCAAAGCAAAACCAGAAAACGATAACGGGCATGTGATTTTATGGCCACACGGTGGTCCGCAATCATTAGAAAGAAAATGGTTTCGGGCAATGTTCCAATTACCGTTAAACGAAGGTTACTCCATTTTCGCACCAAACTTCCGTGGTTCTTCCAATTATGGATTGAAGTTTATGAAAATGGTGGAAGGTGACTGGGGCCACGGTCCGCGTCTAGATAATATCGCAGGATTAGACTATCTTATTGAAAACGGTTATGCCGAACGCGATAAAATTTTATTAATGGGTGGAAGTTACGGCGGATATATGGCACTTTTACTACATGGTCGTCATGCTAATTACTTTAAAGCAGTGGTAGACATTTTCGGCGTAAGTAATTTATTCTCCTTCGTGGAGTCTGTACCTGATTTTTGGAAACCGTATATGGAACAATGGGTTGGTGATCCGGTAAAAGATAAAGAAAAAATGACAGAAGATTCGCCAATCACTTATTTAGATGGAATGACAAAGCCAATGCTCGTCATCCAAGGGGCAAATGATCCGCGTGTCGTAAAAGCAGAATCAGATCAAATTGTGGAAGCGTTACGCTCAAAAGGCCGGGATGTAGAATATTTAGTCTTGGAAGATGAAGGTCACGGTTTTTCAAAAAAAGAAAATGAAATAAAAGTATATCGGAAAATTAGCGAATTCTTCCGGCAGTTTATAAATTAACCTTATTGTCATGATTTGTCAGCAGGAGGTTCGTTGACTTATTTCCATAAGAAAGCAATACGGAGGAAGGTTGTTTTGCAATTTAGAAGAACAACGTGAAGTATAGGCATTTTTAAAAAACTTTAGAAAAGCTATAAGAAGAAGGGTTTTAAATATCCACATGAATTGCTGTAAATGTACGTAATAAACGACAAGTTAGCTACCGCATTTCTTGTTCTTGTGGATGAACGACCCTTCTTTTTTATAATTAAATATTAGATAAAGGGATCATATGCTATTTCAATTATTCGGATTCCAAAAACTTTAGCCAAAGAATTAGCATTCACCTCGATTAATTAATTTGTAATATTGGTAATAATTAAACATTAGCTAAGCTATAACGAATTTCCTTTTTAAAAATTGAAATTCATACTAAAGGACTACTTTTCTGTTAAAATAGGTAAAATCCCCAGTTAATAACCAAGATAAATTCGTGTCGCGTCATCTCTCCCATGCCCTAATTGTTCAGCCACAAATAAACGAGCATCTTTGCAATCATTCCACGTTCAAGATATTTATTATACTGCCAACGTGCATAAGAGCGTCTAAGTACTTCATAAACACATATGTAAATGAGCTGAACACTGCTTGTGCGATCGCTTATCCGATTTACACGAGAAAATGATAAGCCAATACGATAGGGAGTTTCCGTTTTTTTGATAAAATATATGTAACCAACTAATTTAACTGATTCCTTTTTAATAGATAAACGTCTAATTAATAAAGATAGAATACTAGGGATTTTTTTACGGGATGATAAAAGGGGATGGAGCAATTGCTTAGGCAACTTAGCTTTGCAGACATATATGAGCAATATAGCGATAAAGTGTATAGTTATATTTTTTTATTAGTTCGGAACAAAGAAACAGCTGAAGATTTAACACAAGAAACTTTTTATAAAGCATACAAAAAATGGGATGAGTTTCAATGGAACTCAAAACCAGATACTTGGCTTATTCAAATCGGTCGAAATTTAACTTATGACTATTTTCGCCGAAAGAAGCTTTCTCAATTATTTACAAAGGAAAAAATAGAACTAGCAAACTATGAAACACCACAAGAAATATTAGTCAAAGGAGAAGAAGTAAAACAATTATATGAAGCAATCCACTCGTTAAAGATTGAGTATAAAGATGTCTTGATTTTACGAAAAATTAAGGAATTCTCCATAGTGGAAACGGCTGAAATACTAGGGTGGAATGAGGTAAAAGTAAAAAATGCGACAAAGAGGGCAATGGATGCATTGAAAAAAGTTTGGGATAGACGAGGTGGTGAAGTGAATGATGAACGATTCACAAAAGTTTGATTCGCTTTTTCGAGAATTAAATGAAGTGGAACGAGCAAGTACGCAAAAGGAAAAAACGTACAGACAATTAATGTTACGAATTTCTAAGCAAAAAAAGTATTACTATCAACCACAATTTTTCGTTTCTATTGCAACGGTATTGCTACTTTCCATAACGGCAGTATTAGTATTGATTGTTTTAGAGAAAACGAAACATATAGCATCTATACAAGAAAATCCCAACTCTATTACAGCTGCAATGAATAATAAAAATTATTTAGCCATTTTCCCCGATGAAGTGGAATTAAATTTTCAACAGCAGTGGACTTATTACCAACTAAATGATAGGGAATGGAATCCTTTTACTAAAGAAAAAAACAAAGGTGAATTACAACAAACGATTGATTTTGGTGAAATAAATAATGAAAACATAATGGTGGAGTTATATAAAGCAAAAAATATTGATAGTATTGTTGGCTATATTAATTTTAGAGACGATTTGATTCCTTTAGGAACTGTTGAGTCGGTGGAAAATTCCCAACAAATTAAAACATCTATCATTGAAGAAAAATACGAAGCAAGCAACTACTATTTAAATATATTAGGTTCCATTGGTTCTAGAGAATCTGGCTACCATTATTTAATCTATAATAGTTATTTTGATCAATTGATGTGGACCCATAATTATGGGTATCCAACTACAATAGATGTCGATATTGATGGAGCAATGGAAATTGTGATGCAAGAGGAAGATACTAACGGCAATCCGAAAGAATTACATATGTTGAGATGGGATGGAACTCGTTTCGACATAACGGAAAATATTGCCGAACAAATACTAGGTGAAGAAAATCTGCAAGTTCCGAGCAATTTTTATATAAAATTTGTTAATAATACGATTGAAATAATGTATGGTCGATTAGGGGAGCGAGCAAAAGTTGCCACTTACCAATTCGATGATGTAGATAAGTTAGTTAAGATGAAGGAAGTTATTTTAAAATAGTTGATAGGATCTGTACATTCTTTCATTTTGCTAAGAGGAAAATCGTAGTTAGTTTTTTCTATTATTGCTTACTAGTTATATTTTGATAAATAGTTTTACCCTCTCATTAGAAGGGCTGTCACAAGTAAAGGAAGGCGTTTCATCCAAAATTTCACTAATTATTGAGTATGTAATCATACTGACAGAAATAATAGGAAATTATGGATGGAACATCTCTTGGACAGCCCGATTTTTTTGCGCTTTGGGGACTGTCCCCAACAATTCTGAATTGTTGGGGACAGTCCCCCCGTTAGTGCTATTTTTTTAGTTCGAGTAGTTTGTTTTTTAGTTCGGTTTCCATGACGATTAAGTCTTGTTCCGCTTGTTGGCGTTTGGCTCGGCCTTCTGCTTGGATTCGTAAAGTTTCTTCTAGTGTTGAAATTAAGTTTTCTTGCGTTTTCTTTAACGTTTCAATGTCTACGAGTCCCCGCTCATTCTCTCGAGCGACATCAATCGAGTTAGTCTTTAACATTTCTGAGTTTTTCAGCAGCAACTCATTTGTCGTTTTGGACACTTGTTTTTGAGCTTCAACGGCACTACGTTGACGAAGTAATGTTAACGCAATGGCAATTTGATTTTTCCAAAGCGGAATTGCCGTCATGATTGAAGATTGTATTTTTTCTGCTAGTGCTTGGTTCGTATTTTGGATTATCCTAATTTGTGGTGCACTTTGAATCGTAATCTGTCTGCTTAATTTTAAATCGTGTAGTCGTTTTTCTAGCCGCTCTGCAAACTGAATCATGTCATTGACTTCTTGTACATCCATTTGATTGCCACTTAATTCCGCCCTTTTTCTTAAGTCAGGAATTACTTTCGTTTCCAATTCTTCCAGCTTCACTTCACCAGCTGCAATATAAATATTAAGAGCTTGGAAGTATTGTTTATTCGTTTCATATAATTTCTCTAAAAGTGCATTATCAGCCATTAGCGCCTTTTTACTATGTTCCAACTTTACACTAATACGATCTATTTGCGCGCCCGTCTTTTGATACTTAGATAAAATCTCATTAACTGAGTTGGAGATTTTTCCAAACATCCTTGATAAAAATCCGCGTTTATCAGGCTGTAAATCTTCTGGATTGACTTGTTCTAACTTTTTCATTAAATCGGCTAAAATGTCCCCAATTTCACCGACATCTTTTTTCTGAACATGATCAAGCATCGTATGAGAAAAGTTTAATAACTTCGACTGAGCCTGCGTTCCGTATAGCAATAATGCTTGATGGTTAGTCGGGTCAATTTGCTCTGCTAATTGGAAGACCCTTTGTTTTTCTTCTTCTGGTAAAACTTCCACCAGTTTCTTCGGTTTAACTTCTTCCTGCTTCTTCATTTCATATACCGGGTTTTGTTCATCTTCACCTGTAATCAATTCCTGTTCTGCAAATGGATTTGCTAACAAGTCATCTAATTGTATCTCATCAAGCTTACGATTCGTTTGTTCACTCATTTATTCCTTCCTCCTAACTTCCACAAATAGAAGTAAATGATTAATGCAAGGCCACCATTTTTGCATTGAATACTACGACATATTTCGTACGAAAAATTGTAACAATAACACTCCATATAAACAATCTTGTGTCATCACTTGTTTGTTGAACACACTATTTAATTAAGTTACTTTTATCATTTTTCCGCTTAATCGTTTGTTTCGCAACATCCAGTTCAAAATGCAAGTCATCAATATCGCCTTCGATCATATTGTACAAATCTTGTTTTACTGTATCCGCCATTTTATTAATCATAAACCGGGTTTCTCGTAACGACTCATTTAATTCACTCGTTTTCGTCGGTTGTGATGATAGGAAGGCGTGTTTTTCCGAAAGTTCAACTAATGTATCTAAATGACTATAATAAAATTGTTCGACGAGAAAAAAGCGTCGTGGATCTTTTTTTGTTGTCGTATAAATCCGATTCGCTACCCGATATATTTCGAGATTTTGATTCAAATTAATAATACTACGCAAGTTAACAAGCGACTTTTGAAGACGCCGAATTTTCGGCTTTGCCTCTTTTAAGTTTCGTCGAATAAATTTATATTCCCGATGGGTAATGCCGTGTTGGGATAAAAAATAACGGTGGAATCCCCATTTTATTAAGTAGAAAATAGCTGCTCCCGTTCCAATTGCGAAAAACCCAGATGCTAAAAAACTTTGATCAAAGCCAAAGAAACTAATGAGCCAAGCTACTACCGTAGAAAATCCCGCTGCAAATATACGGATGATAAATTGAAAAAAAGATTGCATAAGACCAACTCCTGTGAGTTAGAGTAATTGTTGTGTTATGAATGCTAACTTTCGGTATAACGGATTTCCGCCTCTAAATATGCCTATACCGTTTAACCAAATGTTGCTCCTTCTCTACACTATCCTTATCATATCATTATTTTATTACGTAAATTGGAATAAAAGGTTTCATCTATATTTTAATGGACATCATCCATAATTTCTAGTTCAATTGGCGGAAAATAGCTATATTTCGCAAATATTTTACTTTAATTCCATTCACCTCGCTGTCTTTATGATTTTACCCATTTTTTCACGAAATTTCGTTTACAAACTGATTGAATGAACGTTTGCTTAACAGAGACACCAATTAATTGCCTTTAATTGATGCTTTTCTAAAATAGTATTCGTTGTGGAAAATGGTTTACTCCCGAAAAAACCCCGGTATGCGGACAGTGGACTTGGATGAGGTGATTGGATAATATAATGTTTTGTCGTATCAATATGCTCATTTTTCTTTTGTGCCGCCCCGCCCCATAATATATATACAACGGGTTGTTCTTTTTTATTTAGCAGCTCTATCACTTTATCTGTGAAATTTTCCCACCCTTTTCCTTTATGTGAATGTGCTTGCCCCTGGCGGACGGTCAATACCGTATTGAGTAATAATACTCCTTGTTTTGCCCACTTCATTAAAGATCCTGTATTAGGTACTGGGCAATTTAAATCATTTTGTAGTTCTGCAAAAATATTTTTCAAAGAAGGAGGAAAAGGTACTCCAGGTTGAACAGAAAAACTGTATCCATGCGCTTGGTTCGGTCCATGATACGGGTCTTGTCCAAGAATAACGACTTTCGTTTGTTCAAATGACGTATCATTTAACGCATTAAAAACATCTTCTCGTTGGGGGAAAATGATCTCCTTTTCATATTCATCTTGTAAAAACAGTTCTAGCTGGCGAAAATATGGTTTGGAAAATTCATCAACTAACAGATTAGCCCAATCACTTTGCAAGTATTCCTTCATTCTATTACCTTCTTTACTTCTTCATAAATTGTTATTACCCCTATTTTACCATTGAAAGCATAGAAAAGGACTGTTAAACATTTACGCTAGTTGTTGTAATTTCCAGCAATGATTTTAACAGTCCAGCAAAAAAGGAGCATAACAAAAAAGCTCCTCCCTATTGCTTCTAAAGGAAAAAGCCTCGTTAGTAGTAAAATAGGAGGAGAGCATGATTGTCATTCTTAAAGATTAAGCTTCTTGCCAATTTACCAAGTCACTTGTTTTCGAACCACCTTTACTTAAAAATATGTCTTCTAGCGAAGGCTCAATTGTTTCCATCCGCATAATATCAACATTGGCATGAACGAGGGTTTTTATGATCATAGGAATAAATGAATCATCTTGAATGACAATATTTAAAGACTCTTCATTCCAATGTAGTGATTTCGTAATAGATTGTAAATATTCCTTGATATCTATTACATCCGCTAATTTAATTGGCAAATGTTTGATATGAATAATAATATTAGATTGATATTCTTTCTTTAACTGATCCAATGTGCCGATACTCATTAGTCGAGAATTATTTAATATCGCCACTTTTGTACATAACTTTTCCACCTCATCTAAATTATGGGATGTCATAAAAATTGTCTTTCCTTCTTCATTTAACTCTCTAAGAAGATGCTGAATGGTAATGACTGATTCAGCATCTAGGCCAGAAGTTGGCTCATCTAAAATAATCAAATCTGGATTTGTGATAATGGCTTGGGCAATGCCTAACTTTTTCTTCATACCAAATGAGAAGCTCTTTACTTTTTTTCTAATATCCTTTCCTAAGCCCACTCTTTCAAGCGTTTTGATCATTTGGTGCTTACTAATTTTCTTTTTGTTCAACTTTGAAAAATATACTAAATGGTCAAGTGCGGTTAACGAACTATAAAAAGTATCATAATCAGGCATGACGCCCATCCGTTTTTTTGCTTCCATACTTGAGTTTGATTTGCCATAGATAAACACATTCCCAGAAGTCGGAAATGAGATTCCCGTAATCATATTAATAATCGTTGATTTACCTGCACCATTTTTCCCCAAAAGCCCAAAAATTTCTCCGTGGTTCACATGAAAGGAAACATGGTCTACTACATTTCGTGGTCTATAGTATTTCGTAATGTTTTCTATTTTTATTGCGTGTGTCAAAGTTCTTTCCTCCTAAACAAAATAATGGCGAAACATAAAATGAAACTGGACAACACGAGTATTAAATAACTATAGATACCGCCTTTATAAGAATAATAATAGGGTGTAAGGAATTTCAAATATTTTAATATAATATTTGTAGAGCTGATCGACCACAAACTAATTATTGGAATACTAAAAGACAGAATAAAACCGATAAACATAGAATAACCCGGTCTAGGAAATAGCAGGGAAACTAAAAGACAAAGTGCAATGGGAAATGTCATAAACACTAGTAAATCAATAAAATCTACTATTACAAATTGCTTATTTACTGTTAGTAGTAGTAAGCTTGTAATCAAAATACATATAAACCAATAAAGATAGAGACCGAGAAATTTCCCAAGAACAATTTCTTCTCTTCTAACTTTTGTCACTAAAAATCTAGCTGTCCGATTATGAATTTCCCTACTTAAAATATCATGTGATGTACTAAATACGAAAAAGAAGCCAAATACTAATAATATCAACATTAAACTTGCTAAACTTGTTAACCCAAATTCTTCTGTTAATTCCTTGAAAAGTTCTTCTGCTACAAATGCTAACCCATAACTCATTCCTATCATAATTAAAATTGTTAGCAACGATTTTATACTTTTCATTAGATTAATAAATTCCCGATAACAAATCGTTAGCACGATTATTCCCCCTATGCCTATTAACTATTAGCACAATCATTATAAGAAATATACCCTTCGTTTTAAAAGTAATTTTTATATAATTTCGGCAATACGCAAACTTCTCTATCTTTTATTGCCAGAGCATCGTACTAGATTTAATATATTTCTATAAAAGAACATTTTATTGGAGGTGAAATAATGAACCCAACGGAGGCAATTGGTCAAAGTTTAAAATTTACTTCAAAAAAAGAATTAGAAGAGTTATTTAAAAAAGAAAATGTCTCTCAGTTCCGTGGCTGTACTTTCTTTTCTTTAATACCAATCTCGATTACTAGAATTTGTTCCTAAGAAAAAATAAGTAGTTCACTTCTTAAATCCTTGTCAATAGGATTTCTTTTTTTTGGGGGTGGAAAAAATTTATCCATTTAATAATTTAATAAAAGCTTTAACGATACAGGAGCGTTATCAAATTATAAAAGAACATTTTCCTAATATAGCAATGGATATTCATTCTCTACAAAATTGGAGAGAAGGGATGAGTATTTTATCTGAAGAAGAATTTCAACTTATGTTAAAACAAAACAACTATGAAAAAGAAATATTTACTATAGCTGTAAAAAAACAGCTCCCTAAAAATATTCATATTAAATTATTGGAATTTGTCGAAAAAAGCAGTTGGTATTTATTACTTAAAAATATATTTTCAAAATATAAAGAGTCTGCTCTTATTAAGAAGGATAGTTTTTCCTATATATTGCGGCCGTTTATTTACTATACTTGCGAAGAAATTCAACTTATAGTAAAGCAGTTTCCTAGACTAACACACAAAGATTTTGTTAAAAATATGCAAAAAACTTACGAAGAAATAATCATTCAAAAGGCAGAGAAAACATTAGTTTATGAGCTTAATATACGAAAACATAATCAAATGTTAACTGGTGACGATCCACATGCCAAGTACATTAACTTTTTGTCCTATTTTGATGATATAAATAATATTGCTCGTTTTTTAGATAAGTATATCGTACTAACAAGATTGCTTTTACACGGAACCGAAAATTTTATCCAAAATGTCCAACTTATATTAAAGAGATTAATGGAAAATCAACCATTCTTAAAAGAAGTAACCAATATTGGCAGCGATACAATTTTTGATATTTCCTTTAATCAAGGTGATTTTCATAATAAAGGACAGACTGTTGCTACTATTTATTGGAATAATGGGAGCAAATGTGTTTATAAACCAAAAATTAGTTTCACAGATACATGGATCAACCGAATAATAGATATGTTAAAAAAATGGGATAGTTCCATTCATCTAAAACCAATAAAAACAATTGAACGTGAAAACTATGCATTTCAAGAATACATTGAACATGACAAATGCCCAAATCACGAGCTTCATCATTATTATGAAGCTGCAGGAGAGCTACTTGCTTTATTATATATGGTCAATGCAACTGACATCCATATGGAGAATGTTATTGCTGCTGGGAATCAACCTTGGCTTGTTGATACAGAAACAATTCTACAACAACCTGTGCACTTTTTTGGAAACCATTCGATAAATAATCTGATAAACGAAAATCTGTTTTTAAATGTTACTTCTACTGCTTTCCTTCCAAAAATTATTGGTGCTAGCATGGATGAAATTGATGTATCTGCATTAAAAGGTGGACAAATACATTATCCAGTTAAAGTTAAAACGTTAGTAAATGATAAAACTGATAATATACGATATGAAGAAAAATACATCTTAACAAAGGATGCCAAGAACATTCCAAACAACAAAGTTAATTTATGTCATTACATAAAATCAATTATTCATGGATTTTGCAAAATCTATGATATAATTTTGAATAATAAAAAGTATTTTAGTGAACATTTATTGTCAGATTTTCTCTCCATGTTAAATGTTCGGATTATTTTTAGAAACACCCAATTCTATCACGACTTATTAAACCACCTACTACACCCTGATTTATTAACTGATATGCTTGAACGGGAAAAGGTACTAGAGAATATTTGGTCCTATAATATTTTTTATAAGGAAATTATTTTATCAGAGTATAACCAACTATTATTTCATGATATTCCCATCTTCTATTTACAAGTAGAAAATAATAATGTCATTGATGGAGAAAAAAATATTATCACAAACAGATTACAATATAATTCCCTATTATTATTTCGCAAAAAAATGGGTCGCCTCAGCTTTGGAGATAAAAGAACACAATGCGAGTTAATTCAATTGTCAATCAATCGAACGATGAAGCAAGTTAAAACAGTATCACCACCAGCAAATGATACTTCAAATCAATATACATCTTTTGATTACATAAATGAGGCGATAAAAATTGCAGAAACTATCATACAAACTGCACTGCAAGATGGCACTAGAATTACTTGGATCAATTATACAGATGATATATATAACGTATTAGCACCTATTAATGATAGTTTTTATAATGGAACAGCTGGAATTGCTTTTTTTCTTTTAAAACTATACGAAAAAACAAACGATAAGAACTATTATTCGTTTGCAAGAAGACTTATACAAGGAATCCAAAAACCTGAAAAGCTAACAAACATAGGTATTTCTGGCGAACTTGGGTTATTATACTCCTATAGTTATTTAACAAGTCGCTATGATTTTATGGAAGAGAAATTGAGTGCATTCAATGGTTACCATCCATCATCTCTTTCTTTAGAAAAATACTTGGACACAGATTATATAAACGGAGCTTTAGGTTTGTTATCTTTGTATGTTCGTTTATATAAAAGTGAGCCGAATTCTTCAAATAGAAAAGCTTGTCGTCTAATTGCTAATTGGCTTCAAGAAAAACTACCAAATGAAATTATTCAAAATAATGGTTTTGGACATGGAGTATTAAGTTATGTATTCATTTTTCATCATTTAGGTCGGCTATTAAATAATACAAAATATATTATTTTCTCTAGAAATTTATTTGCAAATTATGAAGAAAAATTTGTGGATAACAATTCTTGGTGCAACGGAAGAGTAGGCACAGAAATTGGAAAAATACTCGTTAATCAATCTTTTGAACGAAGCGAAAAGCCTTCAATAAATGGAAGTTTTCCAGCAATCAATCTGCTCGATGACGATTGCCTATGTCATGGTAATGCTGGTTTATTAGAATTATTTTGTTTATTATATGAATATACTGGAGATGAATCTTATTACAGGGAAGTCATGAAAATCACAAACTTTATGCTTAAAAGAAAAGAAGCAACAGGAAAATACGAACTTCTAGATATACAAGGATATACATCTGTCGGCCTTTTTACTGGAGTTGCTGGAATTGGCTATCAATTATTACGAATTTCCGATCTAAAAAACACACCTTCTCTCTTAATTGGATAAGAGTATTTAGTAAAAATAATAGAATCCAAGGCTGTTCTATGTTAAGTTGTTTAAAAAAGAACAGCCTTATTCATTTTTTCTATCAAAAGAGAATTCATTCCTTTAAGGGTTTAATAAAATACAAATATAACAAGCACTGAAAAGCACCATACGAGAATACATTTTGAACCGTTTTTTGTTGGAACAGTAATCATTTTATAAGTTTTAATTGACAGGCTTTATATACGATACCGGCCCTCGTTTGAGCATCTAACTTTTTTGAAATTTTATTAATATAGTATTCTACCATTCTTTGACTGTAGTTTAGCTCTCTAGCAATAGCTTTGTTCGTTTTTTCAGCTGCAATAAGTTGAATGATTAAAAGTTCTAATTGTTCAAACTCCTCTTTATTGCCCATACCCCTCATATCCACCCCTTAAGTTTGGTTTATGTACTATTCAATATTCTCTTCTCTCCCTACTCCCGTGCAACTAAGCTCCTATACATCAATTCTCTAAGAGTGACTACTGGACAATTCCTATATGTTATTTACGACATACAGTTAACTATCCCTTTTTTAAAATATAAAACGGGAAATTTTTCACATATCATTAATATATGTAGAGATTTTCTCCTCCTCGTCATAGGACTTTCGACCTGTTTATTGCCAAATTTGTTTTCATTTATGAACGAAATGGTCGTTTAATTTGTGAAAAACTATGAAAATTTCACTATAAAAAAAAGGAATTTGAAGGTAATAATGAGGAATCTCCTAATTAAGAGATTAAATATTTCGCTTTTACGAAAACTATAAAAATATTGTTGAAGATTGTAAAAAAAACTTATATTCTAAAATTGCCCAAAGGCCTGAGGGGAATCTTGAATAAAGGGGGGAGAAAGAGTGACAGCACTTTTTAATTTACTGAAAAAGCTTGTATCCAAAATACCATTCCACAAAGTTGGTGAATTTTTAAAGTTTGCATGGGATTTTGCTGCAGCAGCTGCAAAGAAGGGAGCAGCAGCACTGAAAAAAATTACGGACTTTGTTAAGAAGAACCCAGGGAAAATTGTTGACTGGTTCTTAAAAGGGTACTCTCTTTACGAAATGTTTAAAATGATTCTTGGCTAATGGGGTCAGGAGATTATCCAGATTGCCCGAATAATACTGGATAATCTCCCTCAAGTTATATTAGACTAATGGTAGCATTAATCTAATAATATGCCTTACAAAGAAATATTATACCATAATAAGCAATTTTTTTGATAAAAGGGGATAAAAAATGGGAATTTTATCATTGAAAGGCATCCGAAAACAGTATAACGGCCAAGAAGTGCTTAATATCGATTCTTTAACCATTACAAAAGGGGAAATTCACGGCTATTTAGGACGAAATGGTGCTGGCAAATCAACAACCATTAAGATTATCATGGGAATTATTCCTGCTGATGAAGGTACAATCGAATTTCAAGGAAAGGTTATTGACTATCGCGACCCAAGTTATAAACAGTATATTGGCTACTGTCCAGACTACCCTGCTGTCTTTGAAAATCTCACCTTATTAGAACATCTTCATTTCATGGCACATTTATATGGGGTAAAGGATTTTACATTATTGAAGGAAAAAATTAATAAATTACTTGCTGATTTTGAAATGGAAAAATACCGGAACACACCGATCAAACAATTGTCGAGAGGAAATAAACAAAAAGTGGCGATAATTGCTTCCGTTATTCATGATCCATTGTTATTAGTTTATGATGAACCTACATTAGGTTTAGATCCAGTCGCCTTAAAAAAGTTTAAAGTTTTTTTGAAGGAGTTTACAAATACAGGGGGTACCGTTTTTATATCCTCCCATTTGCTTAATGTTTTGGAAGAGGTTGCAGATTCTGTATCGATTATCAAGGATGGAAGAATAATTAAAAAAAATATTCCCGTCCAAGTCATTCATTCCACCTTAACCGGCATGGAAGAATTTTTGCTAGCAGCTGTAGAAGAAGGTGACTAATATGCAATTCATTCAATACGTCTCCCTCAAATATAAAATTAAGAAAAATCACTCGAATATGTCTAAGATGCAAGTTTATGCAGGATGGTTTGCTGGAATTCTTCTGTATAGTCTATTTATTGCAATTATGTATTTTATTATTAAATTATTTCCTTCTTCCGTTCAAGTAAATATGAATAAGTATACCGCTTCGCTTTATGCTTTCTTGTGTATTGTATCGATTTCAACAGCTGTAAAAAACTTTTATCATGAATATTTCTTATCACCTGAACGAGAAATTTTACTATTCGTACCAATTAGGCATTCCCAAGTAATTTTGTCTCGCTTTTTTGTAATTACCGAAGGCATTGTTTTCTTTAATTTTATCGTCTTATTTTCTTTCGTACTCGCAAATGTATTAGCTGGAAATATCCATATATTCTTTTTAGTTATTACTAGCCTACAAATTATCGCACTTTCTATTTTTTCTAGTAGTTTTGCACATGTTCTCTATAGTTTTGCGTTTTTTTTATCGAAAGGGAGGGCATTAAGGTCAATTGCTTTTACGATAATGACTGGAGCAAGTATTTCCGTTATTTTTGTTATTATATACATTCAAAACTATTCTTCTTTCTTTTTAACGAATAATAGTTATATTTCATCTATCTTTTACGTATTATTTTCATATCCGCTTGCTTTAATTTCCAGCAAGCTCGGTTTCTCAGACGTTATAATTTTTTCAATAGGAATCACCTTTAGTGCATTACTGTTTTTCGTTGTTAGCTATTTTTTAACTAAGCTTGCTTACCGTAAAGGATTCATTACTGTTACGATAATGCAAGCAGAAAGAACCATGCATTCAGCAAAAATATCACAAAGAATTAGTGACAGTCGGAATAATTTCTTTATTAAAAAGGATTTATTATATTTAGTTAGAAATCCGAAATTATTTTCTGCTTTCGTTTCACCAATTTTATTCATTAGTTTAATTGAGTATAAAAACCAATTTGCTTCTTGGGGAGTATTTTTAACGATATTACTAAATATCATCGCGATTACATTTACCATTGTTTTATTAAACATTATATTCTCTGATGATTTGAATAATCAGGAGTTACTTTTTGTTATCCCGTTTAACATTCGCATTTTGTACAAAAATAGAAGTAAGTTATTGCATATTCTAGCTTTTTTGTTTTCTAGTATTTTTATTGTCATTATTTGTTTTTTAGAATCTGTACAGTTTGAATTCATCGTCTTTGCAGTTCTACAATTACTCGTAATCACGTACATCCATTCTAAAGTATTGGTTGCACGGGTAATAAAGCGAAATATTGGTAATCGCCCAGCTTATTGGTATAGCGGGAAAATGGTCAAGGACATTTTTATTCATTTTTTGAAATGGAATATCCCTTTAATGATATTGTTTAGTTTTTTGCAAGAGTATTTTCGACGATTTCTAGTCGGGCATCCCTTTTCTTTGCAAGCATATATTGTTTTAAGTTTGTCGATTTTGATGATTTTAATAATGCTTAATAGGAGTATTAGGATAGATGTGAAGGGAAATCGCAATCAATAGGTTTATTGATGAACAGAGTCGGACCAAGCAAGACATGCAAATTTTACTTAATAATCATTATGATTATTCTTTTAAATATTGAGTACTTAATGGGAGAAAACAAAATGGATGGAGGGTTTTTATTATGGAAGAAACAAAGAAAAAGCAAAGTACCATTGGGAAAAAGTTGAGCGCATTTTTTACTGTATTTTGTATTGTCTTTTTATTGTTAAAATTCACCGGCCTTCTGACACCAGTATTAGAGTTCTTTAAATAAATTTCCTATGCTCTTTAAGGGCATAGGTTTTTTCATTCTCATTTCCTCTTTCCCATTATGAGGATAAGTTAAACTACACTTACGGCCGTTACAATAGCTTTTAAATAAAGACATTGTAAATGAGTTGTCATCCAATAGATGTTCCAACACGGATAGAGGAATTTCCCCGCAACTGATCCTCCAAAAAAGGTTCTTTACAACCTATTTCTTTAATCAAAACAGCAATAAAAAACTATAAGGGACCATTCAGTGCAATTTTCACCAAAATGTCCCTTACAGCGTGATAGTTACCGAAAGAGTAAATAATAGTTGAAAGTGTCTCCTTCATACACAAATCGTAGGATAAGCAGAAGGATGAAGTTACACTTCCTAACCTAAAATATCCATCCATATTTTTATAGCTGTTGCTAAAATAAGGACGGCCAATATCCATTGCAAATATTTAGTGTTCATTTTTTTACCAACTTCGGCGCCTAGTGGGGCTGCGATTAAACTGGCGATTATCATAATTAGTGCTGGGCCGTACAAAATTTGACCTGTGAAAATTTTCCCAGCGGTGGAGCCGATTGATGAGATAAATGTAATTGCTAAAGAGGTTGCGATAGTGATTCTCGTTGGAATTTTTAACACGACAATCATGATCGGAATGAGGATAAACGCGCCTGCTGCACCGACAATTCCTGCGGCAATCCCGACGATAAATGCTAACATCGCTGCTAACCATTTGTTAAATTGTACCTTTGCCGTATCACCATTTTTGTCGTTTGATTTTGGCATAAACATCATAATTACTGCAATCGTTGCTAAAATAGCATAGACGATGTTGATGATGGACTCAGACATATATTGTGAGCCAAAACCACCGACTAAGCCACCGATTAAAATACTTCCGCCCATGTAAATAATCAAGTCTTTATTTAAATAACCGCCTTTCCTGTACGCCCAAACTCCCCCTATCGTAGCAAAAAACACTTGTATTGCACTAATGCCAGACACTTCATGGGCAGTGAAAGCAGTAATCCCAACTAATGGTGGAATGTAAAGGAGCATTGGATATTTAATAATGGAGCCGCCAATTCCGACCATCCCCGAAATGAACGAGCCGATAAAGCCGATTAAAAATATCGTGATAAACCAAATCATACGTGATCTTCCTTCCCCGATGTTAATATAAACTAGTTAACCGCAATGAAAAACATAGCTTTTCTTGTTTCCTTTAATATGAAACTAGTAGTCATATTTTGGAAAGTACGTCTATTAGTGAACGATCATATCTCTCCTATAACCGTTATAATGGTCCACTAATTTGTTTGTGAAAATGTTAAATCTAAGTATTTGTTCGTCAGTCCATACTGGATCAACTCTGATTTGTTTTTCAAACCGAGTTTTTTCATTATATTTGTTTTATGGTTTTCTACCGTTTTCGGGCTAATAAACAATTTTTCTGCAATTTCTCTGTTTGTAAAACCGAGAACGCTCAGCCGTACAATCTCTTTTTCCCTTGTCGTTAAAATCGATTGATCCTTTTTCGTGTTTTCTATTAAACTTTCTAGTTGTTCATCAGCAAGTCCAACATTAAAATAGCGATTCCCTTTATAGACTGTTTTAATTGCATCCTCCAGGTCACTACTTTTACTGTTTTTAAAAATATAGCCACACGCATTTGCTTGAATGGCACGTTGAATATAGATTTCCTCATCATGCATCGATAGAAAAACAATTTTTATTTGTTTATTGTTTTTTTGAATCGTTTCCGCTGCCGTAAAACCATCTAACCCATTTGGCATGGAAATATCCATTAAAATGACGTCCACTTCTTCTCGATCTGCGCATAAAACCGCCTCATCACCATTTTCTGCTTCACCGACTACCTCAATATCTGGAATGGCTTCCAGCAACATGACAAGTCCTTTTCTAATTAAGCGATGATCATCAACAACCATAACTTTAATCAAGAAAACCCTCTCCTTTTGGGACATATCCAGTAATCGTTGTTCCAATCCCTGTCTCTGATAGAATTCGAAACGTCCCACCGATTTGATCCATCCGTTCTTCCATATGCTTAAGGCCTAACCCTTTTTGTTGATATACTTGTGGTTGAAAGCCAATTCCATTATCTTTTATTGTTAACGTAATTTTTCGAGGATCATCTAGTAACTGTACTTGAACTTGAGTAGCGTTCGCATATTTTATAATGTTATGGACAGCTTCTTGAAAGACTCGATATAGATTTATCTCTACTGTTGCTGGTAATCTCTCAGATAAATTGGATGTAAAACTAAACCTTAAATTAGCATGAGAATTTTCTAAAGTAGAAATTACACTTTGGATCGTTGCGACAAGCCCTAATCTATCTAAGCTTTGTGGACGGAGCTGATAGGCATATGCTTTCACATCATTCATAACCGACTCTAATTCTTCTCTCACTTCATTGACGTAATCGAGCAGCCGTTTATCTGTGACGAATGTTTCAATTGCTTGGAGAGCAACGGATATCGTATATAACGATTGATTTACCCCGTCATGTAATTCTTGTGCAAGCCGTTTATGCTCCGTTTCTTTTGCTTCGATTAATTTTTGAATCATTTGCTTGGAAAGTTTCGCTTCTTCTTCTTTCTGTTTAATATCTTGATCCCGTAAAACGAGCAAATATTCTTTTAAACTAGAATCTTCACCTGGATACATTAGTGCTGTACTCATTTCCACATTAATTTTGTTCCCGTGGTAAGTCGGCATTTGTGATAAAAAATAGGGAATTTCATCATTTTCAATTAAATAGCATTTATTTTCACAAGGTTTAAGTTCACGTGTTTCACAATAAGAACAATACGGTACATGTTGATCCACATGCCAGCCAGTCAAACGTTTCGCTGCAGGATTCATTAGTAAAATTTTCCGATTTTCATCCATTATAATGATCCCATCTTGAATACTTTCAAAAATCTGTCTTAAATATTTTTCTTCTAAATGAAATGTGCTCATTCGTTTCACTTCCGATAGTTTAATAATAGAGTCATGTTTGTTTGTCCAATTTTTTTTAAAAATGAAATATTAATCGGCGGTTGATGTGGGACAGAATTCAACTTCACCCCGATAAAACTAGCAAGTCAGTTGCTGTAATAGTATTTACTATTAAAACGAGGTATATGTTAGTTTTTTAAAAATTCACTCATCTAACTCTATTATAAACGATTTCGAAGCGGAAAAAGCTGGCTTTTTTTGTAAGACCAGCTTTCCTTGTTTTAAATTGTAAAATCAGTGGAACTTTTAGATTGTCACTGCCCTACTTTCCTCAATCCAGCGAGAGTAGCCCCCTGTTAAGTTGTATAAATTTGTTATTCCTTTTGCTTGTAAAATACTTGTAGCAATTGCCGACCGTCCACCTGCTTGGCACATAACAACTAATGGTTTTTCCGTTGGGACTTTGTCGATGTTACGGAGCAGTTTTCCAAGCATGATGTGGTTGGCATCTTCAATATGGCCTTCCTCCCACTCAGATTGATTGCGGACATCTAACACGTTCACTTGATTATTGGCAATTAGTTCTTCTGCCTTTTCCGGCTCCATATTTTCATAGGATACTAGATTTTCTGCACCATCTAATGCTTTTGCATCGATAAAACCAACGACTTGGTCAATGCCAACAGAACGAAGCGCTACTAACACCTCATCTAACTGTTCTTTTTCGGTAATTAAATATAGTGGTTTGTTGTAATCAACAATCCAGCCAGCCCAATTTGTAAATGATTGAGTGAATGGAATGTTAATCGTTCCTTGGACATGCCCTTTCGCAAATAATTCTGAGTCCCGAGTATCAAGTACTTGTTCCCCGGCAGTAACTAAGTCTGCCACTGCTTTCATGTCTGTCAATGATTTTACTTCAGGTAAATTTTGTAGCAATTCAGGGCCTTCTTTATTCACACGCTTCATAACGGCGAAATAGTAAGGTGCTTCTGGCTGTCCTTCTAATAGTGCCTTCACAAATTCTTCCCGGTTATCGAACTTCATTGCCCAGTTGAACCGCTTTTCATAACCGATTGTTGAGGACGGGATTGCCCCTAAAGCTTTTCCACAAGCACTACCTGCTCCATGCGCCGGCCATACTTGTAAAAAGTCAGGCAAGTTTTTGAACCGCTCAACAGAATCATACATTTGCACTGCGCCCGACATCGCAGTTCCTTTTAATCCAGCAGCTTCTTCTAAAAGGTCAGGTCTTCCAATATCCCCAACGAAGACAAAGTCTCCTGTGAAAATACCCATCGGCTCATCGGCGTTCGCATCTGTTAAAAGGAAGGAAATACTTTCTGGTGTATGTCCTGGTGTGTGTACAACTTCAAATGTTAAGTTGCCTAATTGGATTTTGTCGCCGTCTTTTACTAATTGATGCGGTAAATCTTTTACGTATTTGTATTTCCAGTTTTCGTCCCCTTCATCTGAAACGTATAATGTTGCTCCGAGGCGAACGCCAAGTTCACGAGCTCCAGAAACATAGTCTGCATGAATATGAGTTTCTAGTACCCCTACAATTTTCATTTTTTCTGCTTCTGCAACTTTTAAATAAGGTTCGATGTTTCTCATTGGATCGACGATAACTGCTTCTCCTTTTGCTTGGCAGCCGACCATGTAAGATGCTTGTGCTAATTTTTCATCATAAAAATACTTTAATAACATGAAGATCTCTCCCTTTATGTTGTTTTAAAATGATATTAAAAACAAAGATTTTTCTAACGTAAAGGATAATTACTAGCGGCTGTAGCTAGATAAGCCACGCCCACTGAAAACTTCTGGTATATACGAAATTCAACAACGGTTTTATTTTTTCTCTAACACATCTAAAGCAGTTTTTACATAATGTAAACCGTTTTGTACGGTTGGAGACTTGATCCATTTTAAGACAGTAAATAGGGAAATATGTTGAACTGGTTCTTGTTCCGCTCTTTCTTTTACTTCATGAACAAATTCAGCCACTTCTTTCGCTTTTGTTATCACAGGTAAGGAAGTGATAGATTCATTCAATTGATCTAATGATTGTTTGTCGGCAAGTACCGCTTTTATGAATTCTACACCTTGCTCGAGTTTTTCCACTAACTCTAGTAGCACCGGCAGTTTTCCAAGAAGTCCAACTAAAGCTTCGAGCGTGTCATAGTTGATTGGTGTGTAGCTTAATTTATCTTCCATATTGTCTATCGTTGTTTTATCTTGTAACACTGCTTGTCCGAATTGGATGACAGAATCTAGTTGCGCGACAGATTTTTGAATGTCCGGTAACTTTTGAATGAGGAAAGTTAATGATTCTTGAACGTCCGGCCGGTCTAACTCGTTCAACCATTCATATTGGTTGGTTTGTTCAACTTGTGTTGTCGTCATGCAAGTCACTCCTTTCTAATTTGGAAAACTTAATTTTAAGTGTTCGTTGTTTGCGTTTTAAGTGTTGCTATTGTTCGGTGTAGCAGTATTTTTTCATGATAGTTTAGTAGTTATATGAATCTATTTTTTGTTAAATAATGGATGTTGCTTTATTCTTTTTTTACAAAAGTAGAGCTTATTACCTTCCAAATTACATTACATAATCCCTTTTAGCATGCCGTCCCAATACATAATTGGCAGAAAGTCTTTTTTGAAGTAATACATGGATGTCCGTTCTTTCGCTTGGTTAAATGGCATTGATTCTTGCGGATTTTTGTCGTAGTCAAATTCTGCAAGTACTAAATTACCGTACCCTGTCACGAGTGGACAAGAAGTGTAGCCATTATAATTAGCAGATAACGGTTTTTCCTGCATTAATGCTAGTAAGTTTTTCACGACTACAGGTGCTTGTTTGCGAATTGCCGCACCTGTTTTGGATGTCGGTAAGTTGCTAGAGTCACCGAGACCGAAAACATTTGGATAGCGAACATGTTGCAATGTATATTTATGGACATCGACCCAGCCAGCTTCATCTGCAAGCGGACTTGTTTTTATAAATCTTGGTGCTTGCATTGGCGGGGTAACATGTAACATTTCAAAGGATATTGTTTCCAATTCGCCAGTTTGTAAGTTTTCAAACACTGCCTCTTTTTTATCACCACGAACTTCTACGAGATTCATATGATATTTTGCATCGATATTTCTGTCGTGAATAATTCCTTCTAGTACTGGTTTGTAGGCTGGTACATCAAAAATTTCTGGTTTTGCCGAGCCGAAGATGACGTTTGCTTGATTGCGGACACCCGCCCGTCTGAAAGCTTCTTCTGCTAAATACATGATTTTTTGCGGCGCACCACCACATTTTACCGGTGTGTTTGGGTTCGTAAAGATAGCGTTTCCACCTTTAAAGTTACGAATACTTTCCCATGTGTAGTCCACATAATCATAGGAGTAATTCGTACAGACGTTGTTTTTACCGATTGTTTCTTTTAAGCCTTTTACTCCGTCCCAATTAATTTCAATTCCAGCGGCTACGACTAAGTAATTATAAGTAATTGTATTTCCTGACTCTGTTGTTACAGCATTGTTGTCTGGGTCAAACGTTGCTACTCTTTGTTGGATCCAATCTGCTCCTTCTGGAATGACGCTTTCCATCGTTCGCTCTGTCGCTTGCTTTTTTGCTGCTCCACCGCCGACTAATGTCCATAACGGCTGATAGTAATGTTTTTCTGCTGGATCTATAATTGCTATTTCGTGTTGGAACCGTTTTGATTGTCTAAGTAACTGTGCCGCAACCGTTATTCCTGCTGTTCCCCCACCTACGATAACTACTTGATAATGGGTCTTCATATGAACTCCTCCTTAGATTGTTTTAGTTTCTATCATTTGTAAGTTAATAATACTATTTAATCCATCCCGATACGATAGGGGGTTTCCCCTAATTTTTTAAAGCGCTTTCTTTTTGTGGTATTTTTGTTTTTCGGTGCACAGTGAGAAGATGATAAGAGAGGAGGGAGCGATTTTATTTTCAATGGGAAAGTTGTCTGGCTACCCTTTGTGGTTTGTTAAAATTTTTTTCGAATAGATAGAACCTCTCCGAAAGGCATGAAATAATGGACTAAAGGAAAGGTCAGGTGTTGAAAGTTTTCTATTAAAAAGGTGGGTTGTTACTTCACTGGTTGAATGTACAAGCTGACCCTTTTCCCTTGTCTGCCTTAATAAAGAGTATTCTTTTTATAAATTGATGAGGAAAAGCACTTGAAATTGGAAACTGCTTTTTTATCGATATGTAAAGTTCGGTTTTCGTTTTTGTAAAAATGCTGCAACGCCCTCTTTATAATCGCTCGAGTCAATGGATTCCTTTATTAGCTCCACAACTTCTTCACTATCTTCCGTCGCACCGTGTAAAATGTCCGTTATGATTTTTTTTGATGAACGAACAGTTAGCTGAGCATTGTTCGCAATCTGCGTGGCAAACTCATAAGTTATTCTTTCTAGATTATCATGGCTGACGACTTTGTTAATTAAGCCCATTTCACGTGCTTCTTCTGCGTTAATCATTCTCCCCGTGAAGAGCAGGTCCTTCGCATTGGATGGACCTACTAGATCAACTAAGTTTTTCGTACCAGGAGTATTATAAACGATACCTAGTTTTGCTGGCGTGATCGCAAATTTACTAGTAAAATCGGCAAATCGAAAGTCACAAGCGATGGCAATTTCACAACCACCACCGATGCAAAATCCGGAAATCATCGCAATACTTGGCTTAGAGCAGTTTGCTAATCTTTTTTCCAGTGTCATCGGCAGTTTGTTAAACTCCATCACACTTTCTATGCTGTTGCGTACGGTCGCAAATTCACTGATGTCAGCCCCGGCGGAAAACGCCTCATTTGTCGTACTGCGAATAATGATGACCTTTACATTTTTGTCGTTGTCGCATTGTTCAACGTGACTAATTAGCTGTCGCCACATATCAACGGTTAACGCATTCCGCTTCTTGGGCCTATTAATAAAAATCGTGCCAATCTCATCGTGCACCTGCAAATAAACATAACCCTTTCCCATACCCGCCTCCTGGTTGTTTTTTGAATTTTCGTAATTGTTGGGGACAGTCCCCCACCGCTTTAACGCGTTAGCACTTTAACGTAGCGGGGGACAGTCCCCCACCGCTGTCACCTGAGTTTGTTGAGAAGTTCTTGGTCGGTTAGTGGCTTGCTGAATAGGAAGCCTTGAATTTTTTGGCATTTTAGGTCGTTTAATAGTTTGAGTTGACCTGTCTTTTCGACCCCTTCTGCAATTAATTCTAACCCTAAATTATGGCCGAGCAAAGCAATTGTTCTTACAATGGCAATCGCATCATGGGAATCTTCAATATCCCGAACAAATTGTTGCGCAATTTTTAATGTGTCAATTGGTAGCCGTTTTAAATACGCTAAAGACGAATAGCCTGTACCAAAATCATCGATAGCAATTTTCATTCCTATCTTTTTCAATTCCAACATTTTTTGAATAACTTCTTCTATATTTTCCAACGCTACCGACTCTGTTAACTCAATCGTTAAATAGTGCGGATTCACTTTTGTTTTTTCGACAATTCGCTTTACTGTTTCGGTAAAATTATGTTGTTGAAACTGCTTTGTTGAAATGTTCACACTTAAATGTAATGGTAAATAACCTGCTTGTTCCCATTCTTTTAACTTTCTACATGCTTGCTCTAGAACCCAGTTACCGATCGGAATAATTTGGCCAGTTTCTTCTGTCAATGGAATAAACTCGCCTGGAAAAACGATTCCCCTCGTTGGGTGGTGCCAACGGATTAAAGCTTCCACACCGACAATTTTATTTGTAATACTGTCTACTTGCGGTTGATAATGGAGGACAAACTGTTGAAATTTTAACGCTTCCCGCAATTCATACTCGATTATTCCTTTTGCTGAAATTTCACTAGAAAATTGTTTTTCATAAAATAAACAGTGGTTTTTGCCACGTTTTTTTACTTGGTAAAGTGCCTCATCCGCATGCTTTAACAATGTATCCACATTGTCCCCATCTTCTGGAAAAACTGCTATCCCAATACTAAGGGTAATGTAAAGATTCCAGTTATTTACTTCAAAAGGTTTTTCAGAAATACATAGTAATACTTTCTTCGCTACTTCTTCAATTTCTTCTTTACTTTTCATATCTTCTAAAATAATTGCCCACTCATCACCAGATATTCGTGCAATAAAAATATCTTTTCCAAGTGTGTTTGTTAATTTTTTGGCAACAAGTTGTAAAAGCTTATCACCGACCTCCCGACTAAATGTATCATTCACCCACTTAAATCGGTCAATATCCATCGTTAGGACTGCAACATTTTCGGATTTTTTTGACGCTAAATAAATCGTCCCTTCTAATTGCTGTAACATCATCCTTCTATTCGGTAACATCGTTAAATCATCATGAAAGGCAAGAAAATGAATTTGTTCTTCAATTTGCCGCCGATCTGTTACATCATGGATAACTACAAATAATGCATCTTCTCCACGGTACGGAATATAAGTAGAAGTTGTTTCTACAATACGTTTTTCACCGGACAATGTCTTCACATTTATATCTGTTAAATAACTATTCGTCAATTCCGCAATTTTAACATTTTTTAATCGTTCGATTGATTTTTCATCCAAAAAACTGCAAATCTCTTTGTTGAGTATTTCCTCTTTTAATCTTGCTCCGAGTAACTCGACCCCTGCTTCGTTTGTAAAAATAATCCGGTTTTCTTTTATTATAAAAAATGGACTTGGTAAAAACTGAATTAAGCGTTTATAACGTTCCTCGCTTTCTTGCAACTCCATCGTCTTTTCTACTAACTCCGTGTTATCTATTAAAATTCCGTTTAATACTGTGGAACCATTTTCATTTTTCGTTAAAAATATTTGCTCATTAATAAAGCGTACTTCCCCATTTTTACTAATCATTCGATATTGCTCAGTAAAATGATTTATTTTTCCTTTTCCTAATTTTTTCCTGTTTTTAAATACACGTTCACTATCATCTGGATGAATTAAATTAAAATAAAGATCATAATCAGCAAAAAATTCTTCGTTCGTATAACCGGTAATTTTTCCAATTCCATTAGAACAAAACAATAGTTTTTGCTCATCAAGGTTGTAGGACCATATACCAACTTCTAATATATTGTATAAAATTCGTAACTGGCTTTCACTTTCCTTCAGCGCCTTTTCCGTGTTATGACGGGTCGTAATATCATTGCAAATTCCGTAAATCCCTATAACCCCGTCATCAATGACAATCGGTACGTGGGTTACCGAAATATAGCGGACATTGCCATCAATATGTTTCACTTTCAGTTCAAATGTATGTGATTTCCCTGTTAATGTTTGTTGAAAATATTGAAGTGACTTTTCTTGATCATCTTCATGAACAATTTTTATGGCGTATTGCCCTAATAGATCAGTCGGTGCAATACCTAGCCATTTGGCAAAGGCATCATTAAGGTGAATGAAGCGTCCTTCTTTATCCAGTTCATACACGCCATTTTGCGTTTGGTAAAATAAAGAACGATACCTCTCTTCATTTTCTTGTGAAATTTTGTTTTGGCAGTAGGAGGAATAGTAAACTTTCATAATGAATAAAAGTAATGGCATAAATAATATATTCACAGCCGTCAAATTTAGTGATAAGCTCCATTCCTTTAGTGTGATGCTTTTATATAGAAGTTCTACTACCCCGATTGCGAGTGCGACGAGTAAAACTTCAGCGATAAACTTTTTCGGACGGAAAGTATCGTTATGTATTTTTTTAAAATAGTATATTGCTAAAGCTAAATTTGTAATAGTTGCAATAACAAGTACAGACCAGTGTATCACCCAATAGGAAAGAGTAATAATAAAAGTTAATAGTAGAGCGAAAACAAGTAACAGGATCATTAATAATGTTATATTGACGAACTTACACTTTGCGTGAAATAGTTTTTCCACTGCCTACCCTCCTAGTTCCTTATGGTGTCGCTTTCTATTTTTCTTTTTCTATAAATGCAAGATTAAAGGTGGAAATGATGGTGAAACGGGATTCTGGATGAATATTCAAAATCAAGGTGAACCGTTCAATTTACAAGGAGTAGTGTGCATTTTCTTCTTTCTTCTTGTAATGAGGGTGCCCGAATGTTTCCTAACAGTTCTGCCACCAATTTGTTTTATTCATGCGAGTTCAGGTGCAGTTTAGTGCTAAGGTGCTTGGATTTCGTAAAATTCCTAATGCGATTATTAAAATGGTTGTTGAGTGGAGCTTTTATGTAACAGAGTTTTTTGAAATAACTTTTATTATACTAATCTAATTATACTACTTTCATAAATTGGATAAACTTTTTTCCACATGGTTTACTGTTTTATTTGTTGAGAATTTGTGAATATTTAACCTTTTTATTTAAAAGCTTGATTGGGGGGAACGAATGGGAGAGTTGGATTGGTTGGCGGGGTGGAAAGAAATGGTAGCGGAGAATGAGAAAGTGAAACGTAAGGGGATCTTTGGAACCATTTAGTGCGGGAAAGTAATAGTGGCAAAGGGTAAGATTAGTGTAGTGTAACTAATAGAGAAGATGCTTTGTTTGGTCCTGGATTGAATTGGGGACATACGATGGTGAAGTGGAGACAAATAAGGAGTTTGAGGCAGTCTCGAGCTAAAATTAAGAGTGCCAAACGCTGAAATATATGGACGTGATAAAAAGGGGGAATATGTAACCATGATGTGCTAGAGTTTTTTCGTATTGCAGAATTTTTTGGGCATGTGATTAATGGATAATGACCATTTTGGGCTTCAATATATGTATAAGTATTCCTATTAGAATAACCGTCTCGGAATTTATTTTTCTAAGATACTATTGTTTAATAAGATTCGTCACCTATGGGGTAAAAGAACTTTTTTGCGGGTTGAGAACGTTTAAATATCGGGTTTTTTTACTAATATCGTTATCGGGTGGGAATTTTTTTCTAAAGATAAAGGGAATCCTTTTCGGCAAAGTTTCCCTCACTTTCATAAAAAATATTTTTTAATAGAGACTGTGGTTATTCAAATTACTGCTAGTGCTATCTCCATTGTTTTTTTGTGAGATTAGCAATTTCAGCACACATTCAAAGTTTTTAGCAGAAGCATCTAGGCGATTAATCAATTAGTTGAACAAGAACAACGAATGACAGCACTAGCGAATGATATTAAAGAAACTAAAAAAGAAGTAGCGAATATATCGACGATTGTATCAATCAATCCAAAAAATTGGAGGTCTGATGTCAACAAAATTGTTAACCAAATTGCCATCAAACAAGGTAACAAATTCCAATATCTCGGCACCTTGACCCTATTGAGCAGTATAGCCTCCGTCAATAACAGCTGCTTGTCCAGTTATGCCACGGGCTTTTTCACTTGCAAGAAATATTGCATAGTCGGCAATTTCTTCAACGGATAGCAGTCTTTGTTGCGGGACTAACGGATAAATAACTTCTTTAAGAACTTTTTCTAAAGGTACATTACGAGTTTTTGCTAAATCGGTTAACTGATTGCGAACGAGTGCGGTGTCGACATAACCAGGACAAATGGCGTTGGCAGTAATCCCATGTTCGGCAGTTTCTAAGGCGGTTACTTTCGTGAGACCAATAAGACCGTGTTTAGCAGAATTATAGGCAGATTTTCCGGCAAAACCAATCAAACCGTTAATGGAGGAGATATTGATAATTCGCCCGCTTTTTTGCTGTTTCATTATTGGAAGAACATGTTTTGTAGTAATAAACGGACCGACTAACATTACTTTAAGCATGAACTCAAATTTTTCAGTAGGGAATTCTTCAATTGGTGCAACATGCTGCAGCCCGGCATTATTAATTAAGATGTCAAGTCGTTGGTAAGTATTGATTGTTTCGTCGATTGCCTGCTTAATACTTGTTTCATTAGTGACATCACAAGTAACACCATGGCAATCAAAACCCGCCTCCTGCAATTCATTCACTCCACTTATTAACTTTTCTTCATTAATATCTGTAAAAACAACTTTAGCACCTGCCTTCAGGAACGAACGCCCAATCTCAAAACCGATTCCGCTCGCCGCCCCTGTAACAAATACCACCTTCCCACTAACCATAAAAAATCCTCTCCTCTAATTGAGGGGACTGCCCCCATTGACTATATGTATTAAACTACGCACTTTAGCGCTTTAAAGCGGCGGGGGACTGTCCCCGTTTAGTAGCGGGGGACTGTCCCCGTTTAGTAATTATTATAAGCTGCGGGATGTTGAATAACAATACGTTTTTATCGCATTTTCATAATAGTTGTCGGACGATGGAAGGAGCTGGAAAGCAAAAGAAGCAAGAGTTTGAAAACTCTTACTTCTTTATTATAGAGAGCATATTTTTGGAAGTGATTGTGAAAAGCTTATAAACTCAAACATCACTCAAACACTTTAGCGCTTTAAAGCGGTGGGGGACTGTCCCCCTGAAAGTTTGAATTTGGTGATTTCGTTGTTTAGATTTTCGGCTAGTTCTGCCAGTTTGGCAGAGCTTGTGGCGATATCTTCCATGGAGCTAGTTGTTTCTTCTGTGGCAGCGGTTGTCTGTTCTATACCCGCTGCTGATTCTTGAGCAATTGCAGCAATTTCCTGGATAGAGGAAATGATTTCTTCAGTTTTTGTGCTCATTTCTGTTTGGTTTTCAGATACTTTATGGATATTTTCCACCATCTGTGATATCGAATAGCTAATTTTATTAAATGTTTCACTCGTTATGTTAATTTTTTCTGTACCTTGTTCGACCTCTTTATAGCCGGTTTCTAGTGAATCGGTTACGGAGTGATATCCTTGTTGAATATTTTTCACAATGTTTGATATTTCTGTAACAGATGCTCCTACTTGTTCCGCAAGTTTTCTAACTTCATCTGCAACGACCGCAAACCCTTTCCCATGTTCACCTGCTCTTGCTGCTTCGATAGCCGCATTCAATGCAAGTAAATTGGTTTGGTCGGCAATTTCTTTTATTACTACAATGAGCTTGGAAATTTCTTGAGATTCATTACTTAATTTTTGCACTTTTTCCACTGACTCAAGGACTATTTTATCAATTTTAACCATTTGTTCTTTCGAAGTATCCATTAACTCACTTCCACCGTTAGTTAGCTCCATAATTTCTGTTGATACGTGCTCAATTTTTTCACTTTGGGCACTAGTAGCTTGCATTTTTTCTGCAAAATCGACCATTACTTCCGAAATTTCTGTCGTACTACTTGCTTGCCTTTCAGATCCAGTAGCTAATTCCTGCATAGTTAACGCAATTTGTTCTGCACCAGCTTGCACTTCATTGGCTGATTGCGCTAATTCTTCACTATGGCCAGTAACTGTTTGTGATACTTCGTAAATGTTCTTTAATAGTTTTTGCATGTTACTGTTCATAACATTGGTCGATAAAATTAGTTGACCGATTTCATCTCGTAAGTTTGTTTCTAATGGTTTATGTGAAAGGTTTCCGTCAGCTATTTTGTTCATCCTACTTGCTACTATTCTAATAGGGCGGGCAATTTTTCGAGAGGTAACCAAAGAAATGATAACTCCTAAAATTACGGCAAATAATGCTACACCAATTCCGACTCGGGCAGAATTATTATTATAGCGAATAATATCCTCAGCCTTTTGATTTATCGCCACTTCCCGTTCTTTCGCTGATTCGGTAAACCCAATGATTAGTTCATTAGCAAGTGGTTCCGCTTGTTTTGTAAGAATATCTAGAGCCTTATCCTTATTTCCTTTATCATACTCGGTAAAAATTTGGTCTGTTAACGTACCCCACTCTACTTTTTTTGCAATTAATGCTTTTGTCGTTTCACTATCACTAAGCTGTATAATCTTGTTTTCTAACTCAATACTGCTTTCTAACATACTTTCAAAAGTTTCACGGTACTTTTCATCCTCATTTAAGAAAAATGCCCGAACTAAACCAGCACGGTCAGCCATGTTTAGAGCTATTTGTTCATCAGCAATTAACAAAGATAAATCTTTTTTCACAATATCTGTAGTTAGTTCATTTGATTTATCCACTGCTAAAAAGTTATATGTAGCGATTAATAGCGATAGTACGATAATTAGCGAAAAACCAAATAGTAGTCTTTTTCTAATAGTGTTGAACTGGAAAAACTTTTTCATTTCATCATTACCCCACTTTGCTGTTGTTCTCTGTAGTTTTTTTTTGCTAAATTTTGGTTTTTCATGCTTTATAGAGTGAAAAAAAGCGGTGCACCTTTACCGGAATATTTTATCACATATAAAAAGGGGACGGTGGTAGTTTTTTGAAGTTTGGGGGTGGTAATTATTGCTAACAACTAACACTCCACAACCCGAACAATCACAAAAAACAAACTACCACTCCTCCCTCCGCACGCACTTTAGCGCTTTAAAGCAGTGGGGGACTGTCCCCAACAATTGTGTAGGTTTATTCATTTATTCATTTATGGTTGCGCTAGTTACGTTTAGTAGGTGTTGCCATGTTTCGTTGGATTTGAGATTGATGTCGGTTTCTACGAAAATTTGGTAGTTTTTTTGAGGTGGGGCTGCAAAGTAGTTAAGTGTTTTTTCAGGATTGACGTGAGGGTTTTTTACATTACTTATGAAAGAAAGATAGCTGCTCCACCGATAATCTGCTAAATCTTTTACAATATTTGCTTCAAGAGGGTTGCGGTGGATATAGCGGCTAGTTTCTAGGAAGTATGAAATATTTTCTATTATACTCGCACCATAGCGCCCTTGAAAAACGTGACCAACAAAATCATATTTTTTATTAAAATAAGTTGCATAACGGAAGTGCAAGTCTTTCATGATATATTTTATATGATCATCAATTGTTTCTATTTGTAAGTGAATATGGTTAGTCATCAAACAATAGGAATGGAGTATAAATGGGTATGCAGTCTGAACATTTTTAAGAATTTCCAAGTATTTTAGATAATCGTCCGTCTCTTGAAAAATTGCAGCCTTCCTATTTCCACGAGCGGTAATATGATAAGTTGCTCCTGGGTACCATACTCTTGGTTTTCTAGACATAATAAATAACCTCCTCATTATTTTGAAATTTTTTAATAATTTTTACCAGTTTTTTAAAAAATAGATGCATGTCATGACGATGGAATGTTGGTGGAATGACGGTGGAATGACGGTGGAATGACGGTGGAATTTTACACAAAAAGTCTTATTTTAGTTTTGGAAAAGAATCCCCCCTTTCAAGTTCAGTGATTCGTCGTTCATGTGGATGATGTAGTAAATAATCACGAAAGGCTAAGTGTCGTACGATATGGGAACTGCCAACGGGGAAAATATGAACATGATATGTGCGATGATCACCACCTTTTCGTTAAAAAAAGAAATCAGGAGCTGCCACGTCTTAGCTGGGACCCTTTGCTACTAGTGATTTACCATCTGTTTAAAAGCGGAAATCGGGTTATAGCATCGAATATTACTGTTGAAGTAAAATGAGTTGTTTTTAGGTAAAAAAACATTTTTTAGAAAACTTGTATAGTGGTAGTTTTTGCCATTAATGGAGTGCCTGAAAAAAGAGGATCAGGGTGGCAAAATACCAGCCTATGTAGCCCGCTAGCATCAACGCCACACTTTAGCGCTTTAAAGCGGTGGGGGACAAAGCGGTGGGGGACTGTCCCCAAGCGGTGCTATGTAACTCGCTAGCATCAACGCCACACTTTAGCGCTTTAAAGCGGTGGGGGACTGTCCCCTTATGTCAAAGGGTCAAAACCCGTTACTAGAATTTTCAAAAAATCAACTCCTTAATTATCCCTTATTTCTCTTTTACTTAAGGGCTATGTCGCTATATCGACTTTTACAAGTAATTCTTTCTTATAGTTGGAATGAAGGAAGGGTACACTTCTTTTTTCCATTTTGATAAAATCATAGCAAATAAGTGTGTGGCTCATAGTTTCTAGGCTCTTCTTTGTTAAGCTCACTTAAATGTTGGATGAAAAAACTAACATTCCATCAGGCTTGCTTCCGAAAAATAAGGTTGTGATTTTAAAAAAATAAGTATTTCCTGCTTTAATACTAGTTTTTCCTATAAATGTTAGGTAAAATACTCAGATTTAGCGTCGCCATAACAGCTCTTGCTTTATACAAGTTTTATGTAGTTCTCCTGTTCCTTGTAAAATAATATATCTTTTCTGTGAAAAAGTATTTTCATTTCATGGTTGTGAGCGGACGATCATGAGCGCTTTTATAGCGAATACTAATCTCTTTATTCTACTTAATTATCTTCTTCAATTGATCTGTAATTTGCTTTAATAGATCATCTAAAGTTAGGCTTTTATTCGTTTGTGCATTTACATAGGTTGATACTAAAATTTCTTTAAAAGCCTCTTGTTTTTGCTTATTATCCATCTCCATCCTCCCTAGCTTTATCTATTACTTAAAAATCACCTGACAACATTTATAAGAACTAGCTATTCTCTTTAACATAATAATTTTGTAGCAGGAGAACTAACCACCCAATCTAGTATTCTAGACAAATGTTGTGTGACGCGGAGATAGTAGTTCAAAATAACTAAATAGAATTACCTGACTTTTATACTATATTATAACAATCCACTAAAAAAAATCTAGTCAAAAATTGTCAAATAATATGACAAAACAACTGCACTGGGGGACTGTCCCCAACAATTGTGAATATTTGCAAAAGGTGCCCATGCTGCGGGCACCTTTTGTTTTTATGCTGCTCGTTTTCTTCTGTAGTAGAGGACGGATCCTGTTGTAATTAGGATTATTCCGGCAGCTAAGCTGTTGTAAAGGTTTGTTGCCGTTTCTGGTAATTTTTCGCCATCTTCAGGTGTATTACCAGTTCCGTCTCCTTCACCCGGTTGATTTCCTTCCCCTGGATCAGGTGTTTCCCCTGGATCAGGTGTTTCGCCCGGATCTGGATTTTCCCCAACATCGCTTAACAATTGAATTCTACCTTCAATTTCCGCTTTAATTGGACCTTCTTTTGCCAACTGTCTTACATAATCAGCAAATATATCAATGTCTACACCAACTACTTCTCGGTTTGTTCCTTTTGTAAATGCGTAGTAGAAGTCACCGCCGCCAGCCATGAAGTTGTTGATTGTCACACTATATACTGCACTCGGATCAATTTTTGAACCATCAGGTAAGAAAATGTCTACCACATTTTCACCAACAGTTTTTGTCTCATCCCAAGTGTATGAAAGACCTGAAATTTGCATGATTCGGAATCGGTCTTCTCTAAATTGTTGGTTCAATACTTCTCTTATTTGCTCACCAGTCATATCAATTGTGACAACATCATTACCGAATGGTTGGATTGCAAATAACTCGCCAAATGTAATCGTACCTGCATCTAATTCATCCCGAATTCCGCCTGAGTTCATAAATGCAAAGTCTGTTTTTCCAGCAGCGCGCATTGAATCAGCAATTAAATTACCTAGTGCGCTTTCTCCCGCTTCATTTGCCTCTCTTGTTATTGGTTTTTCAGTATAGCCAACTTCTGCTTCTAAAATTGGAGCAATTGCTTCTTTATATCCTTCCAATTCCTTTTTTACTTCTCCATCTAAATATTTTTCATCATGGAAAGTTGTGACAATTTCAGCTGTTTTTTCTACAATATCCCCAGTTAATGGATCAATGACTAAATCCACATTCGAGAAAGCCGTACCGTAAGAATAGGATTGTACTAGTAAAATATCATTTACCGTTGCATTCATATACCGATGGTCATGGGCGCCAAAAATTACATCCACTTCTGGATCTACTTTTTTCGCAAACTCAACAATTTCACCTTGTGGATTTGTTCCATCTGAATTAGAAGTACCTGAACTATGTGCAAGAACAATAATAGATTTTACACCTTGCTCTTTTAAAACTTTCGCATATTTATTAATTGCTTCTACTTCATCCGTTATTTCTACATCTTCTAGAGCCGATTTTACAACAATATCTGCTGTTTCAGTTGTCACAACACCAATGAAGCCAACAGGAACTCCGTTAATTTCCTTTATAATATATGGATCTAATAATAATTCATCCTTGTAAAGCACATTGGCCGCAATATAAGGGAAAGATGCCCCTTCAAATGGACCGAACTCTTGGACTGTAGCAGGATGCTCCCCACCATTGATTAAGCGCATCATTTCTTCTACGCCTTCATCGAATTCATGGTTACCCGGAATACCTAAGTCAAAACCAATTTTATTTAAAAATCTAATGGTCGGTTCGTCTTGTAAAAACGCAGAAACAGGACGGCTTGCACCAACTATGTCACCTACGTGTACCATCATCGTATTTGCTGGATTTTTAGATTCATAGGCTTTCAAATAACCAGCCAGATACTCAATTCCTCCTGCAACTTTATCACCAATTTTTGTCGTATAATCAAGTTGCCCATGGAAGTCATTAATTCCTAAAATTTTAGCGTGAATATTTTGGTCAAACTCATAAGTGAGCCAACCTTCTCTCTCACTAGCTCCATGAATTTTTACATTTGGTGTTACGTCTAAGTATTGTTCTCCATCTGCGGAAGATTGGAATGTTAACGTAACATCCCCTTGAATTGGGGCAATTCTCCAGTTATTGTCAGCAACAGCTTCAATAACTTGTTTTTCTTTAATATAATCCATAACAATTTCACGGTTTTCATTTGGAGCATCGATAACTACTTCCGAACCTTTGATGCCTGGGAAGTTTCCGCCACCATCCGCCCGATAGTTATTTGTAATAACAATAAATTCGTCATCCGCTTTTATTGGTGTACCATCCATGTACGTTAGTTTAGTGATACGATTGGAGTTTTCATTAATTAATTGACCATTACCTACGTTGTAACGTGCTGGTTTTGTTACATCAATTTCATATTTAATTCCGTCAAACACATCAAAATTATACGGACGGAAATCTAAATTCAATAAATCTTGTGGTTCCGTTTTTGCCGGATCAATTTGGTTAAATGAAGATGCGACAAATTCTAGCCATTCCTGAATTTTTGCACCAGTTAAGAGTAGCCCTTTTACAGTATTATCAAAAAGGTATAAATCGTTGGCACTCTTAATTGATAGTTCACCTGCTGGGATATTTGTAAAGTCACCCGCACCATTTCTACCACCCTTATATGGAGCTGCTGTAGAAATAACTGGATATTTTTCTAAGTCTGATGCGTTTTCTTTTATCCATTTTTTAGCAAACGAAATTTGTGCTTCATTCACTAATTGTACCGATGGATCATCCATTACTCTCGTAAAATATGTATGCATCGGCTGTTTCGAAATACCAATTTTACTACGTACATAGTCAAGTGTCGCTTGATGGTATTCTTGAACATCTTTTACAATTTTTTCATCTAATTTTGTGTCTACTTCAACTGGACGTGGTTTGTTTTCGATAGTTTTTTCAATTGTCCATTTACCATTAGCATCTTTTACAAGTTGTAAATCAATAACACCTAAATGGCTTCCGAAAGACCCTGCTTCCGTTGCTGGTACCCCATGAATATGGCCTGTTTCATTGTCGATACCTTCTATACCATTAAAGCTTTTATCACCTGGGAACACTAGATGAGCATGTCCGAATAACATGACGTCAATTCCCGGTACTTTTGTTAAGTCATATACCGCATCTTCGGCCATTTCTTGTCCAGCTTGTGAGATATCACAACCAGAGTGGGCAATGGCAACAATAATATCTGCGCCTTCTTCACGCATTTTTGGAACAAATTTTTCTGCAGTTTTAACAATGTCCGCAGCAATAACTTTTCCTTCTAAATGTGATTTATCCCAAGTCATTACTCTAGGAGGGACAAAACCAATTACACCAACTTTTAATGTAGACTCGTCGCCACTATCGTCTATAATCGTTTTTTCTAAAATTTGATATGGCGTAAAATAGTTTTCTGTTGCATTACCGTTTTCATCTACATGATAAACGTTGGCATTAATGATCGGAAATTCAACTTCTTCTAATACATTGTCTAAATATTCTAGTCCATAGTTAAATTCATGGTTTCCGATTATTCCAGCATCATATTTTAAATAATTCATAGCTTGGAATAATGGGTGAACTTCATCTTTTCCAATAGTATTTTTTACATAGCTTGCTAGTGGTGTACCTTGAATCATGTCTCCAGCATCAAAAAGCATGCTGTTTGTTACTTCTGATCTTGCCTGTTCGATTAACGTGGCAGTTTTTGCCAAACCGAACTTAATGTTTTCATCCGTGTCTCTGTAATAATCATAAGGCATAATGTTGGAATGTAGATCGGTTGTTTCCATGATTCGGAGCGTTGCAGTAGTGCCCGATGTTTCAGCTGCTTTCGCTATTGGTGCGTTCATTTGCGCTAACATTGGAATGAGAACAATCAGCACCGCTAGGAAAGTGTTAAGAAAGCGTTTACTATTCTTACTCATTACTTCACCTTCTCCTTCAAAATTGTAGGTACAATCACATTTTACAAGATTTGTTGCTAGAATAATAGTATTTTCTGAAAAAATCGCGCCTTTTGACAAAAACCGACAACACCGAATCTGCACAACGGGTGACTGTCCCCAACAATTATGTATTTTCTGACAACCAAGTGGGTTGTTCGGTTATGTTTTGTTTCGCGCTGTTTGTGATGGTTCACCCCTTTTCACATTTAGGAAAATACGAACATTTTCATTTTAACAAAGATAAATGTACGTCTTTTCCAAAATTGATTATACAATAGTTTTTGTGCTCAAGCAAGAGGGATTTTTGGCCTATTTACAGGAAAGTGCAGAATCGCTCATGTTTGTTTAGAATTTTCGCAATTGTCGGGGACAGTCCCCCACCACTGTACAGCGGTGAAGTGTGAAAGCAGTTGAATAGGCGATTTAATAGTTTTTGTGTTAAAATAGTTTGCAATATTATTGCTTTGCTAAACGAATAGTTTGTTTTTCTTCCTCCAGTGACTGCCTGCAAATGCTATATGCCGTTAGCAACAATAGAGAAGCAATAGATTATATTAGTCTGTTAAGGTAAGTTTGTTTTTAAACAACATAAAGGGTGATAATATGACAGAAATTATTGACATGGTGGAATCGCAAATAATCGCTTCTATTAAACGACCGGAGGATTTTGAGCAGGCACTTACTAGTGAAGTGAATATCGTTTTTCTTATGACAGGGGACTTGCTCACGATCAAAGAATATGTGGACATCCTAAAGGATAAGGGAAAATATGTATTCTTGCATTTAGATTTCATTGAAGGTTTAGCAAACAATAAGAGTGCGATTAAATTTGTAGCACAGCATTGGAAACCAACTGGAATTATTACTACGAAAAGCAATTTAATCAAATACGCAAAAGACGAAGGACTAGTCACCATTCAACGGATGTTTTTAATTGATAATGGCGCACTTGCGAAAGGTGTTGAAGTGATAAATTCATGTCGGCCGGATGCCGTGGAAGTATTGCCCGGTTTAATGCCAAAGATCATTGACCGGTTAACCCGTGAAATTCCGATGCCATTGATTGTTGGCGGTTTGATTTCCTCTAAAGAAGAAATTTTAGCTGCCCTTGAAGCAGGAGCATTAGCAGTTTCATCAGGTAATCCGACATTGTGGAAAGTGAACATTTAATTCTACTAGAGTACAACTTGATACATTTTTTCGTAGAGTGGAAAAGGTGAGGTGGCCATTAATCTCGTAGTATTGTTAAAAATCACATTCTATCAAGTTACTTATTAGGAAAAATTAACCTTTTTTCTATTTAAGGAAATGCTAAAGTTACGTTTTTATCATAACTTGAAAAATTTACTTCAGTGATGACAAAGGGCGAACATAAAAACTTAAAATTAGTTTTTTGTCCGCCTTTTCATATTTGTGGTGGGAAAAAATATCATTATTTCCAGTAAATTACTACCAAAATCCATAAATGACGATCAAAAACTTCATTTTTGGCGCGAATTTTTTATAAAAAAGCATTTCAAGCAACACAACTCAGAAACCCACTCTCACATTGATTGCTTCATCTGGCCACTGCAGGATGGGATTCAAATCTTCTAGAAATTTCACCATCTCTCACATTGATTGCTTCATCTGCAAGTGCACGACAAATCAGGATTCAATTCTTCTAGAAAGTACAACATCTCTCCCGTCAATCCGTTCATCTGGCCACTGCAGGATGGGATTCAAATCTTCTAGAAATTTCACCATCTCTCACATTGATCGCTTCATCTGCAAGTGCACGACAAATCAGGATTCAATTCTTCTAGAAAGTACAACATCTCTCCGTCAATCCGTTCATCTGGCCACTTCACGTTGGGAACTCGTTTTTTCGAGTAGTTAACCAATTCCCACAACAGTCCCTTCATCTACAAATATCACGACAATCCCATTCCCACTTTCAACCATCCATTTTTCTCATTACTTACTCCATATCTTCTCCGTTTTAAATTGCTCCAAGTTCTTCAAATCAAAAACACTTTCCAATATATATTTAGGTTGATCACTCGCTTTGGCAACATCATCTAGCGACGTGATTCCCGTCAAAACTAAAACCGAGTTCATCCCATTTTCATTTCCCATTCGAATATCTGTTTCCAACCTGTCTCCAACCATATAACATTGCTCCGATTTTAACTTCAACACTTCATGGACGACATATTCAGCCATCAGTTTCGAAGGTTTCCCTGCAATATTTTGTACAGGAACACCGGTTGTACCTTCAAATGCACCAATCATCGCACCACAATCTGGAATTTCACCGTCTAAAACAGGACACGTCCGGTCAGGATTAGTGGCAATTACTTCTGCACCATGCAAATAAGCTTGGTAGGCATTATTTAATTTCTCATACGTAAAATAACGATCCCACCCGAGCACAACAAACTTAGCATCGTAAGGATTATCCGTAACTTTCACATCTTGCTCATCTAACTCATCTAGCAACGCCTGTTCCCCGATAACAAAAACCTTTTCCCCGTTCCGGAGCTGTTTTTTCAAATAAAGTGCGGTGATAAAATTGGAGTTAATTACCTCATTCAAACTTACTTGAATTCCCATTTGGCATAGTTTTTCCACATAATCAATCCGTCTGGAAATTGACTTATTCGTTAGAAAAACTACTTTGTCTCCACGATCTTTTAAATAGGCAATCACTTCGTCCGCACCTGGAATCATTTTTTCGCCTAAATAAATCGTCCCATCTAAGTCAAAAATAAAACCCTTCTGCATAAGTCTCCCCCAAGTAGTAAAAATTTTATGGTAAAACTCTTTTCCTTCATGGTTGTGAAAACTGTTTTCCCTCATGGTTGTGAAAGTTGTTTTCCTTCATGGTTGTGAAAACTCTTTTCCTTCATGGTTGTGAAAGTTGTTTTCCTTCATGGTTGGTAAAACTCTTTTCCCTCATGGTTGTGAAAACTCTTTTCCCTCATGGTTGTGAAAGTTGTTTTCCTTCATGGTTGTGAAAACTCTTTTCCCTCATGGTTGTGAAAACTCTTTTCCTTCATGGTTGTGAAAGTTGTTTTCCCTCATGATTGTGAAAGTTGTTTTCCTTCATGGTTGTGAAAGTTGTTTTCCTTCATGGTTGTGAAAACTCTTTTCCTTCATGGTTGTGAACGATATTATCTTTGTTTTTAAAAAGTAGCAAGGGGATTTACTCAAACAAAGGTTGGCGGTAAAACTCCCCTTGATACCGATATTTTAACATTTTTTAGTAATGATGAACTTCAAACTGTACTACAATTGATTTTTCGATAATCGGTTGGCGACTGCTTGCAATATTAATACGATAAGCACGAGCAATACTGACATCGCAGCAGCAGTGTAATATTCTCCACGTAAAATATTTTGGAAAACTGCTAAACTCATCGGTGCCCATTCCGCTGGGGCTAATAAAATACTAATACTTGCTTCTTTAATAACTGTAACAAATACTAGTATTGACCCTGCAGCGATACCTGGTGCAAGTAGTGGTCCTATCACTGTTAAAGCTGCGGTAAATTGACTTGCACCGAGATTGATTGCCGCTTCTTCAATATCCTGTTTGATCATCCGCATTGTTGACATCGTTGACCGTAACATATAAGGTAGCCGCCTAATCGTATAGGCAATTATTAACAATAATGCAGTTCCTGTTAACTGTAGTGGCGCTGTATTAAACGTCTGAATTAAAGCAATACCAAATGCAATGCCAGGGACAATCAATGGTATCGATGCGACAAAGTCCAGTTTCGTAGCATTTTGTCTAACGACGAAATAGGAAACGAACACAGCAATAACCACACTCAACAATAATGCACCTAAAGCTAATACGATACTGTTTTGAATATTTCCAAATGAGTTTGTAAAAATCATTTTATAATGATCAAGTGTATATCCAGATGGCAATGCATCTTTCCCCCATGTTGTTGCAAACGACTGTAAAACAACTGTAAATAACGATAAAAGTGGCAGCAACACGATTAAGAAGGAATATACAGATAAAGAACCATTTAACCATTTGTTATCATTCAGTTTCTGCATTTTCGGTTTACCAGATACGGAACCGTAATTTTTCCCCTTCACAAATAGATTTTGTAACCAGAAGAAAAAGGCCGCAACAATGACCATAACAATCGTTAAAATGGCAGCACCTGCCCAATTAAAAAATCCTGCCATTTCCCGGTATGCTTCTACAACTATTAAATTTAAATCTTTCGGTGCTAAAATTATTGGTGTTCCAAAATCAGAGAAGCTAACTGAAAAAATTAATAGCATACTAGAAATTATTCCCGGCAGTGCTAACGGTAAAGTGATTGCGAAAAATGTTAACCAACTTTTTCCACCTAAATTACGGGAAGCTTCTTCTAAACTAATATCACTTATTTTAAATGCTGCAACCATCGGCCACAGTGCGTACGGAAAAAAGAAAAAGATTTGCACAACAATAATTCCTGTCATTGAGTATGGATCAATTAACAACCCTTCTCCACCAAGTTTATGAAAAATGTTTGTTACCCAACCTGACCGTCCAAACATAATCATAAATGCGTAGGCTGATATAAAGGTTGGAATAATTAATGGAACAGTACATAAGGCTGAAATTGTTTTTTTGAAAGGCATTTTCGTTCTTGCAATTCCATATGCCATCGGAATACATATTAATATAACGAGAATGGAGACAATTAAAGATAACTTTAAACTATTAATTAGTGCAGACACATAACCTTTATTAGATAAAATAGCTATATAGTTTTCCAGAGAGCTTCCTTTCAGTTTTTCTATAGTACTAGATAAAATTTTTCCATCGATAAAAGATCCAAGTACATTCATCGGTTGTCCCGTGAATGTCACAAGTAGGATGGAAAATAAAGGAAGGATTAAAAATACCCCGAAAAACAGATAAATAAAAATTCTAGCGATTGTTAAGCCACTAAAAAATTTGCGTTTTGTTTTCATATTAATAACACCCTTTCATGTTCAATTGCTATTTTTACCACTGAACCTGGCTCTAAAATCCGATCCCCTGAAAGATAGGTCGTGTCAACTATAAAATTGTGGGAACCAACTTCTAGTTCATAACGTACAGTAGAACCGAAGTAAGTCGGAATTATTACTTTTCCTTCTAACGAATTGTCCGTTTCTGTGTTATTTTGAATGATTTTTATATTTTCCGGTCTAATAATTATATCCACTTCTTTTTTACTTGTTTTAGTAGCAGATTTAATTTTATATCCATTTAGTTGGACGACTGAATAACCATTTTCTTCACCTACGACAGTCCCTTTAAAAATATTGGATGAACCAACGAAATCAGCAATAAATGGAGACTGTGGATTACTGTATAGATCGGTAGGTGTTCCAACTTGAATGACCTTTCCCTCACTCATGACAGCCACCCGGTCTGCCATACTCATCGCTTCTTCTTGATCGTGTGTTACAAAAATGGTTGTGATTCCTAAATCTTGTTGGATTTTTCTAATTGTATTCCGCATCGTATGCCGCAGTTTTAAATCTAGGTTAGATAGTGGTTCATCCATTAATAGTACAGCTGGTTCCATTATTAGTGCTCTTGCTAATGCAACACGCTGTTGTTGACCACCAGAAAGTTCACTTGTTAGTCGGTTCGCATATTGATCTAGTTCCACGTATTCTAGAATTTTCCTTACCTTTTCTTCTATATGTTTCGGGTATTTAAACAGTTTTTTATTGAGAATTCTTCCGTATATTAATGGTTTTTTGAAAAAATTAGATGAATTCAGTTCGCGAATATTTAAGCTATATGCGACATTTTCAAATACATTTAAATGTGGGAACAGCGCATAACTTTGAAAAACCATCCCACAGTTTCGTTGGTTCGGTGGTAATTTATTGACTACTTTATCACCTATCTTTACTTCACCAGATGTAGGTGATTCGAAACCTGCTATACATCTCATTGTTGTTGTTTTTCCACACCCAGATGGGCCAAGGAGAGCGAAAAATTCGCCCTCCTTAATATCAAGATTGACATGGTCTAACGCTAATGTATCTCCAAATTTTTTCGTAAGTTGTTCTATTTTAACTGAACCCATTTTTTTATCACCTTCTAGTTATTACTGAAATTTGTTTTTCCACTCGTTCCGAATCCGGTCATAGTTGTCTACTACCCAATCAATATCTAAATCTATCGCATGATTCTTAACTGTATCTAAGCTTAATGGAGTTTTGGATTCCACTTCTGGGTGGATTGGAATATGATACCAGTTTGCTAAAATTTGCTGACCGTCTTTCGATAGTAAAAAATCAATTAATTTTTTACCACCTTCAGGATTTGGACCGTCTTTTACAAGTGCAACTGGATTTACTAGAATTGGTGTTTTATCTGGTACTACGAAGTCAACTGTTTCACCTTTTGCCTTCGCTTCATAAGCCATAAAGTCAAAACCTACGCCAATATGGGCTTCACCCATTGCAACTGCTTTTGTTGGTGCACTGCCAGAATCTGGTAGGGCATTTACTTGGTCCATTAACTTTTCGAAGTATTCCCAACCACCGTCTTCCCCACGCATCATCATTTGACTCAAAACGAGAAGAGTGGATGTCCCTGATGCTGCTGGGTTGGAAAATTGTATCTTCCCTTTCCATTTTGGATCTAACAAGTCATCCCACGTTTTTGGCGCTTCTTCTGGAGATACGAGTTCTGTGTTATAGACAAAACCTAATACAAACAGTTCTACACCAGTGTACATACCGTCTTGGTGTTTCACTTTAATCCCGTTTTCCACTACATCCCAATCTTTGGCAAAATCAGGTACATATGCAGCAATTATTCCTTGTTCTACGGCGTTTTCAAAAGGTAGTATTCCACCACCGCCGTACCATACATCTCCTTGTGGGTTATCAATTTCTGCTAACATTCGGTTAACCAGTACGTTTGTTCCAGCATATTGTACGTTCACTTTTCCGCCAATTTTTTCTTCAAACGCTTGGGCAAGCTCTTTCGTGAAGTCAGGTGTTTCTGGAGAATAGAAGCTTATTGTTCCAATATCTCCGCCTCCCCCTGTTTTGCTTTTATCTCCCCCAGCACAAGCTGCTAACGCAATAAAACTAATAAAAATTAAAACTGTTAAAATCAATTTACTAACCCGTTTCATTTCTCTTTCCCCCTCAGTTCGAATGAATAATAATTATGGAAGTGGATGAATTGGAGAGGTATGATGTGAGCAACATTTCCTCTTGTAATGGTCATTTGTTTTATGTACGTTTTGAATATTAATGATGTTATTTTTATACTTAATTGATAATAAAGGTAAGGTTTTTTCATTCCTTTAATGTGAATAATGTTTAGGATTTTTCGTCCCTTGAATGTGAATCTTGTTTCAGATTTTTCGTACTTGATTAGTAATAAAGGTAAGGATTTTTCATTCCTTTAATGTGAATAATGTTTAGGATTTTTCGTCCCTTGAATGTGAATCTTGTTTCAGATTTTTCGTACTTGATTAGTAATAAAGGTAAGGTTTTTTCATTCCTTTAATGTAAATAATGTTTAGGATTTTTCGTCCCTTGAATGTGAATCTTGTTTCAGATTTTTCGTACTTGATTGTGAGTGATGTTAAGACCTTTCCATCCTTGGCTGAGAATGACGGTAAGGCTTTTCATACTCTTTTCATACTTGATTACAAATGACGTTAAGAGTTTGTTATAGTTATAGTCATAGTCATACAAAAAGAAGCCGCGCTAAATAAACCTATCAAAATAGGATTATTTAGCTGGGCTTCTTCTCCAATTCTCTTCCCCAAATTATTATTTGTGTTTCATTATAAATGAAAACGAATACATTTTCAATACTTTGTTAACAAAAAAATCATAAAAAATTCACATTATAACAATAACTTTGTACATCTCGTCACAATCACAGGCCTGGTGTTTGAATATTTTGAATTGTCGGGGACAGTCCCCCGCCGCTTTAAAGCGCTAAAGCGGCGGCGGGGGGTGTTGTTTTTATTTGTTTTTCAGTGTTGCTTGCTCGATTGCTTTATGAAGTTCTTGTTCGTGTCGATGTTTTGTTTCTTCGTCCCAGCCAAACACGGTGCTCATGTATTCGGTCACAGCTTTTCCAAAACACTCAACTATAGAGATGTTAAATAATAGCGCACCTGTTCGACGATTTAAAAAGTCCAACGGGGTTGCAATCATTTCATACTCAATTGCATATTTTAATTTCCCATATAACACAAGCGGGAGCCCAAATTGTTCAGCTTCCAAAAGTCCATTTTTTACCAATTTTAAAACGATCGGGCTATTTGAACCGTATTTTTTTACAATATCATCCGCATCTTCCTTCCGCAGTCCAATCTCTAATCCAATTTTACCTACTCGATCAACAAAAGCAGAAAATGATTTACTTTCTCCAATGTCCCCACCGGAAATTTTCAGCTCCTTAGTGACACAATCATTGAAGTGCAACTGTTTTTCAACGGACAGTTTTTTTACCACTAAGTCCACAACCATTTCTGCCATTTTTCGATATCCTGTCAATTTCCCACCTGCGATAGTTATTAATCCCGACGGAGACTCCCAAATCTCATCTTTTCGCGAAATTTCGGATGGATCTTTACCCTCTTCATAAATGAGTGGTCTTAAACCTGACCAACTTGACTCAATATCATTTTGAGAAAGTTTTATATTAGGAAACATGTAGTGGATGGCTTGAAGAATATATTCCCTGTCCTCTAATGTAATGGTTGGATGAACCATATCTCCATCGTAAAACGTATCAGTAGTTCCTACATATGTTTTACCATCACGTGGAATGGCAAAAACCATTCTTCCATCTGGTGTGTCGAAATAGATTGCTTGTTTTAAAGGAAATTTTTTTTGGTCAATTACGATGTGAACACCTTTGGATAGTCGAAGTTTTTTACCGTGAAAGGATTGATCAAGTTTTCGAATATTGTCTACCCAAGGACCGGTTGCATTAATTACCTTTGTTGCCTGTATTGTGAACTTTTCTCCTGTTAATAAATCGGTAATCTTACCACCACTGACTATTTCCTCTCGATACAAAAGTTCATCCAATTTAGCATAGTTAAGTACCACTGCACCATATTCGACAGCTTTTTTCATGACCTCTATCGTTAGTCGTGCATCATCGGTTTTATATTCCACATAATATCCGCTCCCCTTCAATCCCTCTTGTTTTAAAAGTGGTTCCCTCTTGAGCGTTTCTTCTGTATTCAACATTTTTCTCCGTTCCGATTTTTTCACACCAGCTAAAAAATCATATACCAAAAGTCCAATAGAGGTAGTAAATTTACCGAACGTCCCGCCTTTATGAATTGGCAGCATCATCCATTCAGGTGTTGTGACATGTGGCCCGTTTTCATATACGATTGCACGCTCTTTTCCCACTTCAGCGACTAGACCAACTTCGAATTGTTTTAAATAGCGGAGACCACCGTGAATTAACTTTGTTGAACGACTGGATGTACCTGCTGCAAAATCTTGCATTTCCACTAGCGCCACCCTCATACCCCGTGTCACCGCATCCAACGCAATCCCTGCTCCGGTAATGCCTCCACCGATAATTAACAAATCGTAATGTCCAGTTTTTAACTTTTCTATATAATTATCCCTGACCAAATTTGAAAACATAATCTTTCTCCTCCTCGCATGCATGGAATGTGAAAAATAGAACAAAAAAACCACAAAAGCACTACTAACCAATTTTAGTAATGTTTTTGTGGTTTCTCTTATTCTCCAACCAAAATTCATATTCACTTATATTAACACTATACAACTAGTATAAACGAAACTTACAAAAAATCAAAACAAAATGCAATAGGGTGTGTGGTTTTTTGAATTTTCCTAATCGTTGGGGACAGTCCCCCGCTGTAGTAAAGTGCTAAAGTGTTAAAGTGCAGGTGGTGGGGTGGGGCGGATGGGGCGGATGGGATATTTTTATATAAATAAAGTGCTCCTGAATTGCGTTTTACGGTTGTTTTTCGCTAATTTTTTTCAGGAACACTTTATTTATCTGCTATATGTAAAAAGTACTGATTAAATACCCCGTCTCACCCATAATATTACTCCGCCAATACCTCCTGTTACTAAAATAATAATTAATGTTTTTATACCTTTTTTTCTAAAATCATCTGTAGGCGAATTAACATTGCTGATTTCTGTTTTATATGTACCTGCTTTTGACATTTCTTCGCCGTTTTCTCCTCTTTCTGATTCCCCCAACTCATCAAGATCGCCGAGAGACTGAGTATCTTCACCATCTATAGTGGAAGACAAATTATCCTCATGCATCTCTTCAACTACAAACCCCATATCTTCACTGTCACTTGTCGTGTTAGTATCTCCTTGTCCTTCTGTGCTGCCAGAACTTTGATTTCCCGTTCCATCTGGACTCCCTTGACCAAATGTTCCTTCATTATTCGATCCCTGGTTACCGGATTTTGGATTTTCTGGTTTTGGGTTCGTTGGGTTTGGTTGAGGATTTTTAGGATCTTCCGGTTTTGGTGACGGTTTCGGATTACTCGGATTTTCTGGAGAAGGCTTTGTTTCACCAGGTTTCGGTGTTGTTGGTTTATCCTCACCACTACCAGATCCCCCTTCCCCCGAACCAGAACCTGGCTCTTCAATTGGTGGATTTGGATCATCCGGTTCTGATGGTTCTTCCGGATTGGTTGGTTTTTCTGGGTTACTTGGATTCTCCGGATTAGGGTCGCTCGGTTGACCTGGGTTACTAGGGTTAGACGGATCACCCGGTTCAGAAGGTTTTGGTTTTCCTGGTTCTTCTTTCGGTGGATTTGACGGTTCTTCCTCGTTATTTTTTTTCACGGCAGATTTGGATTTTTCGGATTTAACTATTGGCGTATCTGCTCTTTTTCCACTCGAATCATTTTTTTCTGTATAAAAACCGTGTAAACTTGGAATTTGCGATGGTTGATATAAAGGGCTTGATTTTCCGCTTTTCATCACCAACACACTTGTATCGTCGTACTGTTGTGAAGGAGGAAATAACGACTGATTCACTTCCACGTGATAAATCCGACTATCCGCTTTCGCCAAAACTAATTTCCCGTAAGGAACAAAAAAGAAACAACCGATTAAAATAATACTCAAAGTAAAACACTGTAACTTTTTCATAAAAATTCCCCTTTCTCCATTTTTATTATCTGAGGGGTATGTATAATCTACTGTTGTAAAAATTGTTCGACGGTGGTTTAAACAACACACCTAACTAAAACACTTAAAATTCAAAACTATACCACTTATCCTTATTATACAAACTACTAACATAAAATTCTAGAAAACACAAAAAAAGAATAAAACTGATTATTATTGAATTGAAATTGTTGGGGACAGTCCCCCGCCAGACTAATGTGCTAAAGTGCACGATTTTAGTTTTAGGAATATTTCGAATTATCGGGGACAGTCCCCCGTTGTGATAAAGTGATAAAGCATTAAAGTGAGTTGAGTTGAGTTGAGTTGAGTGAGTCATGTCAAGTCGAGTATATTGCTATAGAAAGATGGAAAAAAAGAACCCTATTTGGGCTCTTGTATGTTATCCAATTTTCTTTACAAATTCTGATTTTAATTTTAAGATACCGAAACCATCTACTTTGCATTCAATGTTATGATCCCCATCAACAAGTCGTATATTTTTTATATTTGTCCCTTGTTTCAACGCAGAGGAACTTCCTTTTACCTTTAAATCTTTGATTATAGTTATTGAATCACCATCACTTAGCGTTGTTCCATTAGAATCCTTTACAGAAACATCCTCCATAATATGCTCCGCTTCTGTTTGACTCCACTCATGTGCACATTCTGGACAAACTAATAATAAACCCATCTCATACGTATATTCAGAATTACATTTCGGACAATTTGGCAAGTTCGTCATCCCGCTCCCACCTCCACATTAATAATAAAATTTCTTACAAAAATATTAATATATGTAAACAGATACCAATCCATTATAACAATAACCATACTCTTAAACAAACACCAACCTAGTAGTGTAACAGCAGATTGCTTATTACTGTTTTAATCTTTTGATATTTTTTAATTGTCGGGGACAGTCCCCCGCCACATTAATGTGCTAAAGTGCACGATCTTTGTTGTGGGAATATTCCTAATTGTCGGGGACAGTCCCCCGCTGCTTTAAAGTGGTAAAGTGAAAACGGCAGTCCTTTGTGAAATTGACCTCACAAGGACAGCCGTTATTTATTATTATGTTTGTATTTTATTAGATTTGTAGTGTGCTTCTTCTTCTTTTCAATAGAAGGATTAAGATACCAACCAATAATAATGTAATTCCTACAGTTAGGATATTATAGGCATTCGCAGATGTGTTTGGAAGTTTACTTCCATCCGCAATACTACCTTCAGGGCCTTCGCCTTCTCCTAGATTTTCCCCGTCGCCTGGGTCTTCGCCATCACCCGGATCTTCACCGTCCCCTGGATCTTCACCGTCCCCTGGGTCTTCGCCATCACCTGGATTTTCACCGTCGCCTGGGTCTCCGCCATCACCCGGATCTTCACCATCGCCTGGGTCTCCGCCATCACCCGGATCTTCACCATCGCCTGGGTCTCCGCCATCACCCGGATCTTCACCATCGCCTGGGTCTCCGCCATCACCCGGCTCTTCACCGTCGCCTGGGTCTTCGCCATCACCCGGATTTTCACCGTCGCCTGGGTCTTCGCCATCACCCGGATCTTCACCGTCGCCTGGGTCTTCGCCATCACCCGGATTTTCACCGTCGCCTGGGTCTTCGCCATCACCTGGATCTTCCCCGTCGCCTGGATCTTCGCCATCACCTGGATCTTCCCCGTCGCCTGGGTCTTCTCCATCACCTGGATCTTCCCCGTCGCCTGGATCTTCGCCATCACCTGGATCTTCCCCGTCGCCTGGATCTTCGCCATCACCTGGATCTTCCCCGTCGCCTGGGTCTTCTCCGCTACCGCTTATATATAGTAGGCCTTCAGCAACCGATGTTGTTTCATTTCCAAAAATGTCGATTGCTTTTACTATAATACTAGCTCCTTCAGCCGTTACTCCATCCTCTACAGTATATTCACCAACATAGTGACCTGAATCCACTTCCTCCAATACTATTGGACCTATAGTCTCTTGTTCCGAGAGTTGAATTTCAAACGTGGCTGCCAAACCTGATTCACTCGTAAATTCAACAGTTAATGTTTCACCTGTTTGAATTTGAACATCTTCATTTGGTAGTAAGTTTTCAATAACTGGTGCAATTGTATCCACTTCTACGTTTACTTCTGCAAAACTTTCATTTCCTGCCACATCTTTTGCATAAAGTTTGATAGTGTTTTTTCCCTCATCTAACTCTAGATTTGTTTCAAAATAACCATCCTCAACTAAAACTGGAGCATCATTTACTGTGAAAACTGTTAAATTTTCTTCAGCAACGGACCCTTTAACAGCCACTACCTTTGTGTTAAACTTTTGCCCTTCAACAGGTGTTGCAACTTGAATATCAGGTTTTGTTGTATCACGAGTAATTATGACCTCATTGGAAAAACCTGTATAACCACGTTCCGTAACTACCCTAGCACTGAGAAGGTTTTTCCCTTCAATTAATCGTATTTCACTTGTGAAACCACCGTCTTCCGTAGTGGTAACAGTGTCAACCTCTTCACCATTATTATAGATTTTTACTTCTGCTAGAGGTTCGCCAACTCCTTCTAAAACTATAGAATCATCACTAGTTACTATGTCTTCAGCCGGAGTTGTAATTGTTGGAACTCCAAATTCATAATTAACTTCCGCACGAATCATGTAATTCCCACTAGCAGGAGCTGTTGGTCGCCAATTACCATCTGTAAAAATCCATGAATGTCCAGATGGTGTTCCATTTGTATCTTTTGCAATGGCAGGTGTATAAGGGAATGGATGTTTTTGAATATATGCAACGAAAAAGTCACCGTCCACCCAAATTTCTTCACCTTTTAAGTCCACTATTGTCCAAACAGAATCATCCCGAATGGCATTTGCCTCGATTGGGCCAGCAATTTTTTTCCCTGGGGAGCCATCTACTCCAGTTGCGTCATAAATCTCTAATAAAAACTCTGTACCCCCTGGATTTGGACGATTACCGCCACTAAATTGAATATGTGCTCCTGTCAAAAGCGCGATCTCTTCGCCTTCTGCTAGTGACATTTTTACAGCCCAGCCGTTCCCAGCCGTATGCATATAATCAATTGACTCATGGGTACCATCATCATACTTTATGACTTCGGAATAGCCAATTAATGGATCCAAGTCAACATTTTGTACAATATTTTCTTTTCCATTTACTGTAATGGTTATATTTTTTGTAAAATGTAACGGTGCAGTCACACGCAATGTATAGGTTCCTTCATATGCAGCAATTTCAAAATGGCCATCTTCATTCGTATGGACTGGCGTTATATTAGCATCTTCAACTAAAAATACTTTAGCATCAGTAATAACTTCGCCAGTATGGGCATTTGTGACAATACCTGAGATGTTCCCTCTTAATTTTTCTTCTAAAGTAAAATCAAGTTCAACATCTTTATCCCTTTCAACATTTACTAACTGAGACTCGGAATGATAACCATATGATTCAACAAGCAGTGTGTAATTACCTGTTGGATGAACTAGTTCATAATTACCATTTTGTGGATTGCTGTGCGTTGCCCGTCCTGTTTCTATAACAGATAATTGTGCATGTAACGGTAATCGTGATATTGTGTTTTTTAATTCAAAGTTTAATAATTCCCCAACTTTTTCATCGTTTGATAGTGAGAGTTTGAAAGAGTCTACACTATTATTTGATCGGTTCACTGTTGCTGTTGAAGGAACAGTGTCTACTAATGCAATATCATCAATATACCATCCTGGCCTTGTCCCACTAAAATCAGAGTATGTGTAAAAACCAATATAAATACCTTGGCCTCTATAATCAGAAAGGTCAATGATGACATCTTCCCAACCATTAGAATCGCCTGCAACCCAAAGGAGTTGTTCCCAGTCTGACCCATTTTTAGAAACAACGATACGTCCCCAATCATATGCGGTGCCTGAATATATTGACGCTTCGAAACTAAACCAATGTTTCAACTGAAGGTAAGTGTTTCCTTCCCCTACTTCAATTGGCGGCATTACTAAAAGCTCATTCATTTGATTTTTGTAATCTCCGCTAAGATTTGTAGCATATACCTTGTCACCCGAATAAGCATTTCCTGGACCAGATGTTGGAACTCCCCATTCCCAGTTTGAACTATCTCCAACATGCGCCCAAAGTTCTGGCTCTGTTTCAAAGTTTTCAAAATATCCAACAGTAATTCCTGAGTGAACTGTAACGATGTATTCATCACTAGCCGTAGTATTATTGGCAAAGTCTGTTATAATCCATTTATATGTTAATGTACCACCTTTTGTAACTCCGGCTGGAATAGTCGCTAAATATTCACCGTTTAAGTAGTCGCCTGCGGTACGATTAGCAGTTACAGTTTTCCATTCACCTTCATTAACTCTATATTGCAGTTCTACTTTTTCAACACTAATGTTATCTTTTGCTTGAATTGTTAGATCAATTTGAATCCCTGCAGAAATATCGGTAACAGGTGTATGTTCAAAAATTGGTGATTCTGCATCATCACCCTCGATAGTAACTTGTCCTTTAATTTTTCCCATACCAATAGACGCTTTCAACACCGCATCATAAACATTTAAGAGCCCATAACCGTAACCGTTATTAGGTGATTTTGTAAAAGTTTCATCAGTTAATGGTGTCGCTGTGTCTAGAAGAATTTGTTCTAGCTCATCAACAGTTAAGTTTTCGTTAATTTGACGAAGTAGCGCTACTGTCGCGGCAACATGCGGGGTAGCCATAGATGTACCATCCATCTGTTTATACTCGTCACCTGGATAACTTGAACGGATCTTCACTCCTGGTGCAGTTAGTTCTGGCTTGATTTCATTGTATGGGGATGGCCCTTGAAAAGAGAAATCAGCCAACTTTTTATCCTTGTTTGTTGCTCCAACAGCAAATGAGTCAGGATAATTTGCTGGGTGTGCAACAGAACCTGGACCACCAGGATTTAGCCAATCAGCATTTCCTGAAGCAAAGGCAGGGAAAATTTGATAATCACGCCAAGTTTGTACTACTTCTAAAAACCACTCATTTAAACCAGAACCACCACTCCAGGAATTGTTAATCACATCTGGGGCTAAATCTACCCTACCACCTGGTGCAAGTAACCATTCCGCTGCAGCTATGATAGTTGCATCTGTACCACTACCATTCTCGTTAAAAGCTTTCGCTGCAATCCATTTTGCACCTGGAGCAACACCAATTTGATTAGAACCATCTGGCTCGCTACCAACCATTGTGCCTGCGACATGGGTACCATGCCCGTTATCGTCATAACTATCTGGTTGTTCATTTACCGCATCAAAAAAACTGAATTCATGATTTACCTCACCAGTCGATGGATTATACCCTCGATACTTATCCTTCAATGCTGGATGATCCCATTGTACTCCTGAGTCAAGAATTGCAACAACAGAGCCTGTCCCATCAAATCCTAGCTCCCAAGCCTTTGTTGCACCAACTTGATCAACATTCCACTCTACACTATTGTTTTGCACCTGATTATATTCGCTTGTCAATACCGGATTTAAGGTGCGAGTTTCATTTGGTAAAATTTTTTCTACTTCTGGAAGTTTAGATATTTTTTCCATAATATCTACTGTGCTTGTTACTTCAACAACATTAATGATATAAAAGGATCGGAATGCTTTAACCGACTTCTGTTTTATACCATTTACTAAAATGTCTTTTAGCTGAAATTGTGATCGTTCTGCTGTCGTTTTTAATTCGGTTAATATTGTTGATCTTACCTCGTGTTTCTTTGCAAGTGGGCTTAATTTTTTCTCACTTGCCTTCAGCTGCGCTTGATTAGCTACTAAACTAGTATTTGTTTGTTCTTTCATTTTCACTAAGAAAGTTACAAACTCATTGTTGTGAAACTCTTCATATACCTTTGTATTAATCTTGTTCGTGGGCTGTTTCTTTACATCGAATGTTGCTGCAAAGACACCCGAAATCGGTGTTAGAAAGGTACTAACAACGAATACAAAGGCAACAAGCAAATAAAAAATATTACCTTTCCCTCTCTTCAAAAAATTCCCCTCCTATTTAAATTCTACTAAACTAGCAATTCTCGTTGTAAAGACAATAATAATATAATTAATATAAAAATGTTGTCAATTAATGTCGAAAAAAATAAAAAAATGTGATTTATATAAAAATATACAGAGAAGTGGGGATTTCATATTATTCGGAATTGTCGGGGACAGTCCCCCGCCACATTAATGTGCTAAAGTGCACGATCTTTGTTGCGGGAATATTTCGAATTGTAGGGGACAGTCCCCCGCTGCTTTAAAGTGCTAAAGTGGTTGTGTCATATGCGATGTGGGGTGAGTGTGCAGCGAGGGACTATAATGTTTTTGCCAAGCTTGATTTTTCCAATTTATGTATCGTCCTTATGCGTCGGTTCTATTTTGATGTTCATTTTCCATATATTCCCTACGGATATCGGCGAGTGACTTACCAGATAGTTTATGAATCGCAAATACATATGTTTGAACACTGGACCAGCCAAATAAATCTTTTAACCACTTTTGCAAGGAGACTTCTTCTCCATTTACTTCCACATTTCCGCTCGGCAAGAGGGTTGCTTCATCTTCACGACCTTTCGCTACAATTGTGTCACCTACTTTTACAACACCCCACTCCAACATATCGGTAATTTTCGGGAGTGATCTCCGTGTTATACTTTGTTTTTTCACACTATTTACTCCAGGCCTTTCCAAAAAATCAACATAATAATCTTTATACGTATTTAAAGGTAACACTTTTTCAATATGGATATAAACTTCCTCATTTATTTTATACGGAATCATTTTAAAACAAGTAATATCAACGTTATTACTATTCAACCAGGAAACTGCCGACAAAGTCTGTTCATCGAAATCAGAAGCTATCAATATTATTTTTTGGCTTTTATTAAAACTATCTTCCGCCCCATTCTCCTGTAAAAATTCCATTAACTTCCTCATACCAAGTTCAACACTGGTCAATGAATTATTTTCAAATTCATTGCGGTATTTTTCAATATAAGGAGCATAAATTTTGCTTACTAAATCTCCTGGATCTTCAATTGTTGCATAGCTGGCTGCATATCGAATTGCCTGAAATTCAAATGCTTCTTTTCTACCTTCAATATCTTTGCGATCTCTTTTGATTTCTATTAGAACAATATTTCCTTTATTATCCACTGCGGTTAAATCGCTAATTCCGTTTTGGGAATTTCGCACTTGCTTACCGACAATGAGCATTGATTCTTCTTCATCACATATCATGTCAATATTTTTTCGTAATAACTCTTCCATATCACTTTCCTTATATTGAATTTCTGAAAAAGTTGTGGAACTTATTTTAACCGCCTTATCCCCAAATACTTTAAACATATCCATCCCCTCCAACATTTTCGGGCAAGTTTATTAAAAGTATGCCCAAGGAAGTTGAAATGCATAAGTTTGTTAATTTTCAAAATGGAGAGGAAAATTTTTGTCTTTTATGAAGAGTTTTGCTGTAAATTTTTGTTGAACTTTTTTATTATTGGTGTTGGTGAAAATCTGTTTAAGGGGATGACAGGCGCCACATTTCCTCACTACCAAAAATCACTTTAGCGCTTTAAATCGGTGGGGGACTGTCCCCGACAATTCTGACAATTATAGATTCTCTTTTTCATCTATGCCAAGCTATTGGGAGTGTCCCCACAATTCGACACCACGTCTGCCCACCACCAAACATTCACTTTAACGCTTTAAAGCGGTGGGGGACTGTCCCCGACAACTCCGAAAGCGGTGGGGGACTGTCCCCGACAATTCCGACAATTCTAGATTCTCTTTTTCATCTATGCCAGGCTATTGGGAGTGTCCCCACAATTCGACACCACGTCTGCTCACCACCAAACATTCACTTTAGCGCTTTAAAGCGGTGGGGGACTGTCCCCGACAATTCCGACAGTTCTAGATTCTCTTTTTCATCTATGCCAGGCTATTGGGAGTGTCCCCATAATTCGACACCACGTCTGCTCACCACCAAACAACCACTTTAACGCTTTAAAGCGGTGGGGGACTGTCCCCGACAATTCTGACAGTTCTAGATTCTCTTTTTCATCTATGCCAGGCTATTGGGAGTGTCCCCATAATTCGACACCACGTCTGCTCACCACCAAACAATCACTTTAGCGCTTTAAAGCGGTGGGGGACTGTCCCCAACAATTTGTGGGTTCTAGTTTTCTTGGTGGATTGGGCCGATTCCTAGTCCAAGGGCTGCTTCGTGGATTATTTCAGCTGTTGTTGGGTGCGCGAAGATGGTTTCGACCAGCTCTGTGTCGGTCAATCCACCTGTAATCGCTACGGTAATCGTGCTTATTAACGATGAAGCGTCTGCTCCAATAATTGTGCCTCCGATGATTTTTTGTGTAGTGTTATCTTTTAACAACTTTATAAATCCTTCTGGTTCGCTTAATGTTAAAGCTTTTCCATTACTGACATAGTCGAACTTAGAAACGCGATAATCAAGTCCTTTTTCCTTACACTCATCTTCTGTTAACCCTACCGTTGCAATTTCTGGTGTCGTAAAAATCACATTTGGCACAGCATGATAGTCCATTTTCCTTTTCCTACCTAAAATGTTATCGACTGCGACCATTCCTTGATGGGATGCAACATGAGCTAATTGCAAAATATTGGTAACGTCACCTATCGCAAAAATATGTTCAACATTTGTTCTCATTTCCTCATTAACAGCTATGCCCTTACCGTTTTCAACTAGCTGAATTGTTGTTCTATCTATACCCAAGTCATCAAGATTCGGTTCACGTCCAACCGCCACTAACACTTTTTGACTAATGATAAGCCCCTCCTCACTAGCCTGTTTTTCGCCTTTACCTTTACCTTGACAAGCACACTCCTCATGATGATGCTCTACTCGCTTTTTAAAACTGCCTTGGCAACGATCATTATCGCTCGGATGGTTACTTGACTGACCTCCATTACAACATTTACTCTTGTTGTCACTATTGAAACTTTGATTGTTTTCTCCATTACTTCCATTTAAATCTCTACTATGAAATTCTGTTTGCTTCTCCACGCCCGTACAAGCACACTTTTCGATTTTTTCAAATCCTTTATCCGCACCATGAACCTTTCCCTCAGTACGATCGTTACTTTGAAAAGTCACAATTGCTTGCCCATTAGTCGCTTGCTGAATTTTTGTTACTTTTGCATTCGTATGGATTTGAATACCAGCAGTCTCAGCTAATCTTTGAATCTCGCTGGACGTTTCCGGATCAACCATTGTGAGCACCCTGTCCATATACTCAATCACATGTACGTCAACACCAAGGTTTCGATAAATGAACGCGAATTCCATGCCAATTACTCCACCACCAATAATCGCAATCGATTTCGGAAGCTCGATGGAAGAAAGTGCCTCGGTACTATTCATCACTACTGGCAAATCGACTCCTGGAATTTGGACCGATGAAATTTTTGAACCCGTTGCAATAATAACATCTCGAAAACGAATTTTATATGGTTTTTCTCCTTTTACTAACACTTCCTCATTAGATAAAAACGATGCACAGCCTTTTATAACTTGAATGTTGTTTTTTTCCATTAAAAAATCTATCCCAGATAACAATTTGTCTTTCACATCGTCTTTTCTACGTATCACTTGTTTCATATCAACTTCACAATCATCCACCATACGCACCCCAAATTCGGCGGATTTTTTTATCGTATGATACACTTCCGATGATTTCACTAAAGCTTTCGTTGGAATACAACCAACATTTAAACAAGTGCCACCAAGGTTTTCTTTTTCAACAAGGGTAACACGTAAACCATTTTTCGCCGCATAAATTGCCGCTACATAACCTCCTGGACCCCCACCAATGATAAGAAGGTCGGTGTTCACTTTTTTTATGTCTGTAGAATACTCCTTTTCAAGTGGTTGATTAGATTTGAGTGATGAAACTGTTTCATCGTTTCCAATAATTTCAAACAAGGTTTGATTGGAGCTAACTTCATCGCCTGTTTCACAAAAAATTTTAGTAATCGTACCTTCTGCTGTCGCTTTTATTGTACGGTTGCCTTTCGCTGTTTCTACCTGCACTAACGTATCACCAGGATTGATTTTATCCCCTACGTTGACACTGATTTCACCAACTTTTCCTTTTTTTCCACCAGGGATAATTGACATTTTAATTTCCATAATTCTCCTCCTTGAAAAATAAAAAGGGGCACCACAAGAGTACCCCTTATACTCATTTATTAATTTAGTATCTAACTACTGCACCTTTGACCAATTTCACACCGTTCGTAAGACAGTCACCTACTGGGCATGTTTTTTCAATAAAATCAGCAAATTGTTCTGCTTTTTCTTGACTTTCATTCGTTTTAAAGTGCATTGAAAAACGGATTTCCTGAAAACCTTTTCTTACATCAGATAAACCAAGGAAACCATCAGGATCAAGATCTCCTTCTAACTCCACATGGAATTCTTCAAAACTAAAATCATTCGCTTCAGCAAAAGCACTTGCAACAATTGTTTGACAAGCGCCAAGGGCACATAATAGCGCTTCCACTGGGTTCATAGCAGCATTCGTTCCACCCAGATCCTCAGGTTCGTCCATATAAATTTTAAATCCTCTTGATTCTGTTTCTACTTGAAGACCTTCTGGTAATTTTTTTGCAGTTGCTTTGAACGTTGTTAACATAAACTACATCTCCTAACATTATTTTATATCTAAAATTATTTCCTTACTTCCTTACATATATCCATAAAAGGAATGATTGGTAGTTATGAATGTGAAAAACTACACAAATCATGGATAACTCCAATATTTGTTACGAGCATAATTCAGTGAAAGATTGGTTCATGAATGGTGATGCTAAAGATTGGTTCATCATGAACGGTGAAGCTAGAGATTGGTTCATGAACGGTGATGCAAAAGATTGGTTCATGAACGGTGATGGAAGAGATTGGTTCATCATGAACGGTGAAGCTAAAGATTGGTTCATGAATGGTGATGGAAGAGATTGGTTCATGAACGGTGAAGCTAAAGATTGGTTCATGAATGGTGACGCAAAAGGAACAAATTGGTAACAATAAGAAACAATGGATTTGCCTTATCAATGATATCCAACTGAAAGTAACGAACCTTCATGCGCTTGTGTTTTAGGAAAGGGTTTCCATTCGAACGCAATTGATTTCAGTTGGTTTGCTTGTATGTGGCTGACCGTGTGTTACTACTTGTTTGTATTTGTGAAAATCTTAACATACTTTACAAAAAAACTCAATGTAAGAAAAAAATATAGGAGAAAAAGAATAAAAACTAGCTAACCACCTGGAAAAAGCATGGGAAATGATGGGGAAAATGGCACAACATACTTTAGCGCTTTAAAGCGGTGGGGGACTGTCCCCGACAATTCGCAATATTAAAACAGCGGAAGTCCCCGTTTTTATAAATAGTGGTTGATATTTTTCGGTTTGCCGAGGTGGTAGCCTTGCGCATAGGTGATTCCGAGTTTTTTTGCTGTTTGCAGGTCTTTTTCCGTTTCAAGGCCCTCCAGAATCACTAAGCTGTCTTTCTTAAGGAGTTTTACAAGATGTTTTACAGTTTCTTGTTTTTTTTGATGGGTGGATAGGTTTTGTGAAAAATATGAATCAATTTTTGAAATATCTGGTTCTATTTCAATTATATTTTTCAGTGTCGATTCTCCTTTGCCAATGTCATCCAGGGAAATACGAATTTCTTTTTTCCTTAACCACTGAACAGTTTCCTTCAAAGCTAATGTATCTGTTTTCGTTTCCGATTCATTAATTTCTAGAACGATTTGTTTTGGGTTAACTGCTAATTTATTCATCCCCTTTTCGATAAACAAGTGAAAGTCATCACTTAATAAAGTCGAAGGAAAAACATTTACAAAGACTGTTAACCCTTTCAACAATGTAGAATTTTGCTCTATAACTTGAAAAACCTTTTCAACAGATTTTAAATCCAAATCTAGTAGGATACCCTTTTCCGCTGCATATTTAAAAAGCGACTCAGGTTGTTCCATAACATTCGAACGAAGCAAAAATTCAAATCCAAGAACTTGCTTATTAATTAAGTTGACTACTGGTTGTATTAAATGATATATCTCGAAGTTTTCTATCGAGGAAATTTTCGCTTGTTTCTCCATCTTTACACCTCATAAAATTTGCCAATGCCAATGATTCTTAAACTTCTCATAAAAAAATAATACAAATTATTCATCGAAACTGAGAAACTAATTAAATGCATTTGAAAGGATTTGCCAAATAAAAACGTTTTCATTAAATTCTTGTCATGATTTTGCGTATTTGACGCGTGTTTGACGCAGAAAGTGCTGTTTATCACATGATTAGGAAGGTTATTCTTGAAAAAGGGATTCGCTACTACCATAATAGGCTGCAATGCTTTTAAAAAGGGATTCACTACCACCATAATAGGGCTGTAATTCTTTTAAAAAAGGGATTCGGTACCACCATAATAGGGCTGTAATTCTTTTAAAAAAGGATTCGCTACTACCATAATAGGGCTGTAATTCTTTTAAAAAGGGATTCACTACTACCATAATAGGGCTGCAATTCCTTTGAAAAAGGATTCGCTACCACCATAATAGGGCTGCAATTCTTCTAAAAGGTATTTGCTATTCCACCTCGTACATATCAATCTAAAAATGAGACACACTAAAGGTCACCATTTCCAGTGAATTCTGCCCCACATTTTTGTAGAAGACGGTGAATTCTGCCCCACCAGCTGAGTGGGAAAACGTTTTCTCTCTGCGTTAAAAAAAATAACCACAAAATTTATTAATAGATTAATACATTTTTAACATTACCAAAAAATCAACACGTTTTCACAAATAATTTAATACAGTTCTATGAATTTTTTCTCACCTTATTCCGCTGAACAAACAATGCCCATCAACCCCATACTTTAGCGCTTTAAAGTGGTGGGGGACTGTCCCTAACAATTGCGAACATTATGAATTAACAACCAACAACCATCATTTGTTCACCACCACACATTCACTTTAACACTTTAAAGCAGTGGGGGACTGTCCCCATTGTGGAGACAGTCCCCGGTTGGTTATTTTGCCCAGGCGGATGTGTATGTTTTTGGATCTTTTACTGTGTATTCTTTGGCTTCTTCGTCTGAGAAGGAGTAGAACCATGGGCGACTTGTGCCTTCGATGATCCATTTTTTTGCACTTGTATCGTAGCGCAAGGAATATCTTTTAATTTCCGTTTCTTCTCTTAGTTCGATATTATCGCTACCTACGTAATAAGTATCCCTTTTCCATTTGTCCTCCGCAATAATCGATGCTCTCCAAGTTCCCTCTTCAAAATACAAATCAAAAGACTCCAAATCAAACTTTGAAGAGAGATACTGAGCTTTCATTGCTCGTTCTAACCTTTTATCATCGGAAATATTATTTCCAATTGCTTCTTTATAGTCAGCAGTGGTTGAAGTCATTTTTTCCACATCACCACTCGTATAAGCGTCAATCCACTCGGACAGATGGCTATGGACAGTCTCCATAACAGTATTCTTCACTTCTGCACTATCATATCGCACAGAAACATGTCTATTTTCAATTGGTTGCTCTGCTGTTGTAACTGTGCCCCATGGGAGTACAGCCTCGACATGGAAAGTCATCGAACCATCTGTTAATACTGGACCAAATGTTGGGTTTTCAATCACATTTACGCCAACATCTTTTCCATTGACAAATAACTTAGTAACCGCATTCTCTTCGTCACTATTTGGCACACTAATCGTCAATTCCTGTGCTTCTAAATGAAGATACACCGTTTCTTTAGAGGACATTCCTCTTAAAGTAACCTCTTCTTCACTGTTCAATTCCAAATAATCATTTTTCAAGACAGCCTTTACTGAATGATATCCTGGTAAGACAGGGCCAAATACACCTTCAAAATTTGGCTCATCCGCTTTACCTACTTCTTTTCCATCAATATATAAAACCGTATCCTTATAATTCGTTTGTAAAGAAAGATAGATTGGTTCTACTTTTAAACTAAATTTATCGTAAAACAAAAATTTTCCATCTTTACTAAGCGATACCATTGAACTTCCGAACATATCGACAATTCCATCTAATATCGACTTGTTTTTGTTGTCCTTTTCCTTATCTAACGCACTTGCTTGTCTCTCCAACATCTTTACAGTTTCATTAACTTGATCAGGGTTTTCTTTATAGTATTTCATTAATCCAGAAACTGTTTTTTCATTTATATCTAGTTTTTTATCATTAGATGTGAGCATACTAGCTACTTTTTTTGCGTCTTGCTCATGAAGTGCTTCCGAAAAATTTTCAATCAACCGATCTTCTGACATGATTGATTCGATCATTTTATGTCCAGCAAACAATAAAACAACAGCAGCAATCCCTGCAATCAACATTATTTTAGTCTTTTTACTCATTGGCTGTTTTGGATTGGGTGTTTGCGAAACCGATTGCTTGCTAGTTTCATGATTAGTAGTATTTTGAGAACTATTTACCGGTTTACCACACTCTGAACAAAATTCTGCATCCGAATCCATTTGACTACCACAATTTCCACAATACTTATTCATCATTTCCTCCTATGTACGAATGTATGACACTTATTCTAGTTGAAAAATACACACCGAAAAGTGTAATTACCGATTTTCTACTTCACTATCCAAAAACTAGAATAGGTACTTTTGAAAAAAGGCAATTTTCACTTCCACTATCCAAAGAACTAGAATAGGTGATTTTGAAAAAAGTCAATTTTCAATTCCACTATCCAAAAACTAGAATAGGTACTTGAAAAAAGGCAATTTTCTACTTCCACTATCCAAAGAACTAGAATAGGTACTTGAAAAAAGTCAATTTTCACTTCCACTATCCAAAGAACTAGAATAAGTGCTTTTGAAAAAAGGCAATTTTCACTTCCACTATCCAAAAACTAGAATAGGTGCTTTTGAAAAAAGGCAATTTTCACTTCCACTATCCAAAAACTAGAATAGGTACTTTTGAAAAAAGGCAATTTTCACTTCCACTATCCAAAGAACTAGAATAGGTGCTTTTGAAAAAAGGCAATTTTCACTTCCACTATCCAAAGAACTAGAATAGGTGATTTTGAAAAGTCCATTTTTTCCACTGTTGAAAAAGATAAGTGGCTACGTGAAAAATTTCCATGGGCGAATTTTTATCGCGTTTGAAAAAAATGTTAAAACAATAAAAAATTTACAAACAAACTAGTTAACAATAAAAGCCACTAACTTTTTCTTCAAGCAACAATTAACAAACATTGCCTCTCAACCTTAATCATTCCAAAGGTGTGCACTGGAATATGGGATTTTTTAAAAAAGGTAAATTTGACTAGCGCACCATCTTTTGAAAAAAGTTTCAGCCCTTAGGAATAAAGGCAGCAATACGATTAAAATAGGTCAAAAAGTGACGAGCTGATGATACCTTCAATCATATCTAAAAATATGGAGAACATAAATTCACCGATAAGACCAATCGTTAAAAAGGCAAGTAAATAAATAATTAACGTGCTGTAAAAAATATCCAACCCACTATTATTCTCTTTTTTAAAGGAGATGAGAACGAATGGTGGCACGGCAAAAATAGCGATAAGAAAACCAAATACTAGTAAAGCTGCAAATAGGCTAGCATCTAATAAGGACATTATGAATGCTAGTAAAAATAACACGACAACAGGTACAAGTAATGTTCCGAAACGACTTAATACTACTTTAAAATCCACATCTAATTTCGATAATTTTAACGCTCCGAATGTATAAGCGCTCATTAAAACGATAAAAATAGCAAAACCGATAAACGGCTTAATAATTCCATTTAAAAACGGACTTTCAATCCATTCCCGAAGATCTCCAAGGCTAACATAAAGAGTAAGTGGAAATAACAAGGAAAACAATGCAATCGTGATTAAACTATTCACCCATTGATTTTGCCCAACTTTATTCGTTTGAGAGAGGGGTTGTTTTAATACATCAATAAAATATGTGTAATAATTTTTTGAAATTCGCTTTGCTTGCTCCAGTTGTGGATTAGATTGACTTTGTCCTTGTCCACCACCTTGTAATACTGTTTGTTGCGTAGTCTCAACTGTTGCGGCTACCTCGTTTTCATTAGCGTTAAGAGGGGAACCACATTTCGTACAAAACTTTCCACTAGCATTTTCATGACCACATTTCATACATTTCATTCTAATACTCCCTTCCTTTTGTAAAATTTTTCGTTACGTATGTATCCCTAATTTTCTATGAAAGTTGATCCCCGCCATGTATTCCGCCCTAGATTTCTAATATTACAAATAATAAAGATAGAATAATAACTAAGTAATAGTAACATCGAAACAGGACTTAATTCCTAATGCTAGGCAATAAAAAATAAATGGGAAAATCAACAAATCAAAAAATATAGGGAAAATTACGCACACACACCAATTATACACTATTAAACTAGTAAAAAGTACCCAATTTAGAAAAAAATACGAAAAGGGGGACTGTCCCCAACGATTCAGAAATTTTTGAATCGTTGGGGACAGTCCCCCACCGCTTTAAAGCAGTAAAGTGTGGAAGGGCTATTTTTTGTTTACGAGTCTTGCCATAAGGTGAATTTGTCCGGCGTGGTTCAGTTCGTGATATGCTGTAAAATACACTAATTCCCCGTACGTATTGTTTCCTAAAACGGGTTGCTCTAATTTTTCTTCAAACCGATCTACTGGGATTCCTTTTATTCGTTCCAGCTGTTCTTTCAATTGATGAATAATGACATCTGCACTCGGGACATCGCTTTTCCATTCCGATGGCCGCGAACCGTAACCAAACCAATCATTGTACTCTACAGGCAACTGGCCATTTCCACCAAACAGGAAACTTTCTGCAGCTACTAACAAATGTCCAAGCTGCCAACGAATCGTGTTCGACCATCCCTCTAGCTGTACATCTAAAAGTACTGGATCCAATTCTTCCACATCTTTAAAAATCGCCTGACGACCCAATTCGAATTGTCTTTTCACTAACGCCATAATTAAATACCTCCTACCCTTTTTCTTCGTATGATTTTCCTTGAAAAAAAGCGAAAAGTGCTACTACTACACATATTCGCTTATCATCATTTTCATATACCACAATTAAATTTGCAAATGATACAATTTTCACATCATCCATACTAGTATGGGTTAAAATGGGGAACCAACAACCAACTATTTGGTACTTCCTCTTCCAATCACATATGGAGCTCAATAGTAAAATTCGCAAACCATCTCCATTTTACAAAAAATTCCATACTAAGATTTTCCAACATTATCTGGATTGCAACATCGTGACATCGCAACAAGGGCTTACTTCAATATAAAAGTAATCAAGATTCACATTTAATTCATTGGACATAATTATTGGCAAAAAAATTCCCGTCTTACTATCCAATACGGAAAAGCCTCTCTCCTGTCCCACTTACAAGTAAAAAAACAGGACTGCCTACACAACAACAGTCCTGCTATCCTATGAATCATCCACGAATGTTCCAAATTGGAAGGATGCACGTGAATTAGTCTAATAAAAACCGTCTTCAATCTAAAATTCCATTCACACTTAGTTTAAACTCGTTTAAATTCAATCCATTTCATTGTAATGCCTGGTTTTAGATGTTCTAGTTTTATCTCATATAATCCTTCTTTTAACTCTATTTTTATTAATCTATGCGTAACCCATTTACCATTCGTTCCGTTTGTTTGAACTGTAGTCAAGAGTTGATCATTCAAAATGATATTACAAGCTGTTTGTGCTAAATCCGCTACCTCTGACATAAGCTCGACAAATACACGATATTCACCGGTTTCATTTACCTTTATCACCGTTTCCTTCGTGGAGCTAATTGGGATTTGTTGTTGCTGATCCAAACAATGTTCTTCCTTATCCATTAGAGATTGATTTGGTTCTATTTTCAACACTTTTTCACTAGATAATTCTCCCCTTGAGAAAACGGGCGCGCTCATTAAAAATTCACAAATATTCATTGCGGACCTTTGCAGTTCGCCTTTTGTTAAGCTACCATTGCGCAATGATTCCAATGTATTATCATTATTGACATTAACTTCAGCTCCAAAATTATTAACAACCATATACAAATCGTTTTGAGAAATTATCATTGACTTCGTATCGGTACGACTTGGTGAACCACCTTTTACACAATCATTCATTTGCGCCCACCAGTCAGTCATGACAATACCAGTGAAGCCCCATTCTTTTCGCAAAATTGTTGTATTCAAGTCATAATTGGAAGCCGCCCAATGACCATTAATTGGATTATATGCAGTCATAATTCCTTTAGCATTTCCTTCTTTTACTGCAATTTCAAAACCCTTTAAATATATCTCTCTCAAAGCCCGTTCAGAAACGATAGCATCCACATGATGCCGTGAATATTCTTGATTATTACAAGCAAAATGTTTCAATGTTGCATTGGAACCACCTTTTTCAATCCCACGAACATTTGCCGTTGCTATCACACCTGTTAACAGTGGATCTTCTGAAAAATACTCAAAGTTACGTCCATTCAATGGATTTCTATGAATATTCATTCCAGGTCCCAATAACATATCAATATTGTTGCTCTTTAATTCTTTCCCTTCCATGACATACAATTCTTCCACTAAGTCTGGATCCCATGTACATGCAAGTAATGTTCCAATTGGTATTTGAGTTGCCTTATGTCCACTATCCATTCGAATCCCAGAAGGACCATCCGACGTACACGCAACAGGAATACCTAATTTAGCTAAGCTATCACTTACTCCACCAAAAGCAGAAGCAGTTCCTGGAGTGACTAAAGGACTACTCATTCCTTCGCCCCTTACTATCGTTGCCAATTCATCGTCTGTTAACTGAGCTATAAAAGTCTCTATGTTAACCTTTCCCTCCTTGACTTCTCGTAAGGTATATCCCATATTATCTGTTTGCTTAATCTCTTCTGGGAGATTTTTTTTCACTCTTTCTTCCATTGAAACTTTTTGAGTTGGAACCTTTTCAAAAACTAATTCATATGAACCGTCCTCTTTCAGTTTTCCAGGTTTCATTCTAGTAAATTCTTTCGTCGGTGCTAGTGCCTCCTCCAACTGTTGAACAACTTGGATGTTTTCAACGACATAGCCATCTTTTCCTCCGACAGACACCTTTTTTACATTTTTTACACTATTACCAGCATAAAATCTATATGTTCCGCTTTCCAAAACATATGCTGAAGCATATCCTGTCTTCCCTCCATCATCATAAGAAGCCATCTGATCTATAGGGAAGCAAATGGTTAATTCCTCTGTTTCTCCTGGCTCAAGAAGGGCTGTTTTTTTAAATCCACCAAGCACTTTTGCTGGTTTCCCTAACTTTCCTTGTGGAGCTTCATAATATACTTGAACAACTTCTCTACCAGAATAAATCTTTCCTGTATTTCTAACTTCAACAGCAATTTCAAAATATTTTCTATTATCCTTTGTTAAAACATGTGCTTCTCTCGGCTGTATTTCAAACGTTGTATAGGATAGACCATATCCAAAGGGGAACTGAACTTTATTTGGAAAAAACGTTTCAAAATAACGGTAGCCGACATAAACATCTTCTTGATAAAAGTTATAATCTTTATTTCCATAGTTTTGAGATGAAGGGTAATCATTTGGGGAATAAGCAATAGTACCAGCAAGTTTACCACTCGGATTGACATCACCAACTAAAATATCTACTGCAGCATTTCCACCTTCCATTCCTCCTTGCCAAACGTAAATGACACTTTGAATTCGGTTTAAATAAGTCTCATCATTGAGCCAGGACATATCGATAATATTGGAGACATTTAAAACAACTACAACCTGATCAAAATATTTAGTAACTAATTGCAGCATAGACCTTTCTTCGGAAGTAAGTAGGTAACTTCCTTCTTTGACTGCATTATCTTGATCTTCTCCTGCAGTTCGACCTATTACTACGATTGCTTTAGTTGACATCGCTTTAGCATCGCTAACAATTTTATCAGTTAAGGGCATTTCCCGTTGATTCCAAGGTTCTGCTGCCCATCCTCCACCTCCATTATCAAATGGGTTTTCTTCAATCCACTTTTCATAAATAGTGGCCAACTCTTCATTAAGAATAATTTGTTTTTTACTACGAAAACCATCTAATAGGTCGGTTGTATATGCTACATTGACACTACCTCCAGAACCGGTTCCGCTTCGATAATAATTTATTTGAGTTCGACCAAATATTGAAATACTCTCTCCCTGTTTTATAGGAAGTACATTATTCTCATTTTTTAATAATACAGCGCCTTCTGCTGCAACTTTTCTACTAAACTCAGCAAACCCTTTTAAAGGAATACCTATTTTTTGCTCATTCATTTTACTTTCCTCCACCACTCTAGTTGAAAAAATTACCGAAATTGGGTGGTGACAGGCACCACCCATCCATACATTTTTTATCTTAAATATTTTCTCCTGCCAATATATAGGATTCCTCCTATTATCAATAATAGAGTACCTACTAAAGAATAGTTATAATAACTTGTTGCCGTATTAGGGAGTTTATTTTCTTGTGCATTCTCCTTAATATTACTATCTGCTCCATTCAGCTCTCCAGAATTGTTGTCTTTATCAATTTCCTCTGTTCCTGTATCCCCTGTATTTGGTTTTTCAATTCCAGGGTTAGTTGAGTTTGGTTCTTCTGTTTCAGGTTCTACGGATTCCGAATTATCTTCTGCTTGTTCTTCTTTCGTTGGTTCCTCGCTCAATGCTGAAAGGTTATTAGCAAAGGATTGACCGATAAAGATGTTATCTAAGTAATAGATTCCTATATCTTTAAAGGCAATTCGAATTTCCACAATTTCTGATTTGTTTATGTCACTAAAGATAGAATCCAACAGGACATGAACCTTTGAAAGTGATTTTGGTAAAGCAGTTGTAAATTCATGGGTTTGCCCCGATGATTGGTTACCATCTTTATCTACTAACGTAATTTTTGCGGTCTGCTCTTTGCTAGTCCCATTATAAATATCAAAGATTAAATAAAAAGGATAGCTACTATTTTCATTAATTAAACTAAAAGGTTGTCCATCATTTGGTTTCAAACTAATATAGTTACTGTCAATATTTTCATCATCAACAACAACAAGCCTTGCAGAAACCGATTCGGTTACTTTTTTTGTAAAATCTAATGTAGCGACTGCATTTTCACCTGTTTCTAGGATAGTGTTCCTTTCAAGTCCCTCAAAGTCATTAATAAGAATCATCTTATCAGTATTTCTCATCGTTGGATCAAAGTAATTTCGCAGAACATCAGCAAAATAGTCATTCCGTTCATAGGATTGGTCAGTTTTAACTTTACTCCACTTTTCCTTTATCTGCTCAAAACTATCAAGATATATATCTACTATTGGTGGCTCTCCAGTATAAATTCCCCAGCTAGTTTTATTACCAGTAGCTTTATATGTCCAAGTAGTATAACTCCAACCTTGTTCTTCAAAAACCTTTAGCGCATAATCCCAACTTTGGATATTATTAAATAAAGTAAATTCACCGACGTAAACAGGTACATTATGTTCAGCTTCCTCTACCAGGGTCACTTTCGAATCAATAAAATTCTTTTGGGAAGTAAAACTATGAATATTATCCCAGTTATAAAAGTGGTATGAATAAGCTACATTTTCCCATTCATATACATTTGGATTTGGAAGATCTTTAGGATCCCAAATAGCCTCAATAAATATAACGTGATTTGGATCCTGTGCACGAACCGCTTTATATAGTATGTCATAAAAATGATACTGTTCAGTACCGTTTGCACCACCTGGCTCATTTAATAAATCATAACCAGCTACCCATTGTTCATCTTTATATCTCTTTGCAACCTCTTCCCATAGGAAAACGGTCCGTTCCATGTTTATTGGATTTCCATATAAATTGCCTTTATCTCTAATTGTAGTATCACCTGAATGATCTTTACCATTTTGCGAGCCTGGTGCACCATGTAAGTCGATAATTACATATATTTCTCTTTTAGATGCTTGCTCAATAAACCAATCAAGACGATCAAATGCAGAATCTTTTAAAGTACCATCCTCATTTAACATTTCAAAATAAGTAAATGGTAAACGAATCGTATTAATTCCTTCGTTTTTTAGAATGTCAAAATCGGATTCAGTAAAGTATGAATCTTGATAGATATTAAGCAGTTCCCACGCTTTTTCTTTGCCAAAGCGTTCTGTTAATATATTTATTGTTGTAATTTGGTCAGGTGATTTTACAGGATTCATCCATTCTTCCATGACTAACCAACCACCTGCATTTGTACCTCTTAAAATCACTTCATCCCCAGAACCATAATTATTGAAAAGATTTTTCCCGTTGGCTTTAATAAATGGTGAAGGAGTTCTATTCATTGTATATTTAAAAACCGAAACATCCGTTTTTATTTTTCCATTTGTAGCTATTGCTTTGATTGTAGTTGTTGAAGCTACAGTAATTGGTTCCGTATATTTGCTAGAGGAAGTAGTAGGAGTACTTCCATCTAATGTAAAATAAATATCTCCATCTAATAATACTGTCCTTAGTTCCACTTTTTGACTTTCTGAATAGATACCAGCACTAGGAAATGCCTTAGGTTTTAAAGAGCCGTCATCATTATTTACCTTGTATTCAAAAGTGCTAACCTGACTGTACATATCTTGATCTGGGTTATATACAACAGCCTTCAAAGTAACACTATCATCAAACCTCAATAATCCCTTGTATAGTAAAGAATCCTTACTAGGAGTGTTTCCATCTGTTGAATAATAAATTGGCAAATTGCTAGTTTCTGATTTCAATTCAACAACTGCATAATTTTGAAAATCACCAGAAGGTGTTCCAGTTGGTGGTTCTAGTTCAACGGGTGGGTTTTTATCTGAAAAGTATAAATTATCCAAGTAATATGTACCACTATTCCATTGACCAACTCTAACTTTTGTAATTTTTGTTAAATCTACCCCGGTAAAATTACTAACAGGAATTTGATAGTAAACCCAAGAATCTTTCTTCGTACTTTGAGATTGCCAACTAAAACTTGTTTCCTTTTCATTTTCATCAATCAATGATACTTTAAGTGTGTTCGAGCCTTGAGTATCTTTAATACTAAAAATAAAATATCTTAAACTAGAAACATCTACAGGACCATTTTGTGATGAAATTACAATGCTTCCCTCATTTTCCCTTGGATCTCCGCTTGATAAAACTTCATATTTTAGAGATTTAGTTCCTTCAAAAACATCTTCACTCGTTACATCCACCTTTGCATTATGTTCAGCAGTGGCAACTTGTTTATTTCCTTCAAAATCTTGAAACATAATAGAATCTTTCATTTCTGCTGATTTCTTTACAGGAACCATTGAAATGATTAATTGCACAGCTAATAATAAAATAATGACTCTTCGGATTTTATTCTTTTTCACTCAAACTCCACCTTTTCATACTATTTTTTATTAGAAACAGCATTACTGGAATTACAAAACTAGCAAAACATAAAAAAATCCAATTATATATAACATCTACCCTCTACCTGCACTACGTACATGTATATTTTGCCAGGAATTTATTCCCATCCCGGAATCACTTCCTGGCATTTTTTTATAAAAATCTATTAGTGACAAGTGCTTACTCTCTGCAAGTAATGGCACCTATTTCCAAATCACGACCAAGATCATATTGAATAACGACCGATATCGTTTCGCTGATGATAGATTGCTCAAGTTTCCACAATGGTACATATACATCAAAAGCTTTACCAGCTTCAATTTTATAAGTGTCGTAGCAAACACTATTCCCATTGGTACTGATTATTTTTACGTTCACACCATCAGAAGTTGTTGAGTCAAATAAGCTTATTATTAAATAATTATAAATAGAAAGATCTGCAGATTGTTTCAGATTGAGACTTACATATCCTTCAGAAACGCTACTAGAATCAAACGCTAAATTTCTCTGAGTAGGTAATTGGTCCGTTACCCCGATACCATTTGTTTTATGCATTAGTCGCTGATGGTCTTTAACGAACTCATAATATAATAGTTTTTCCGTTGTTCTATCCATCCGGAGCATTCCCATCGTTTGGTAAAATTTATTATGATTTACAAACCAATCAAAAGCCGTCCAGTAGTTCATGCCGGCAAGATAACCATTCGGGTTAACGATGCCTTGAGGTAAAACAGTGGCCTTTTCAAGTAAAGCAAGCTGAACATCACGGTAAATTTCTACCTGTTTATTTAAAAAGCTATCATCTGCATTACTCCATATTCCATACTCTGTATTAATAATTGGTTTGTCCGGCCATTTTTCATGAGCCTTTTCAATAAAGTTACGAGTTCCTTCATAAGGAGTACTACCGTGGAAAATTCCGAAATACATCGTCCAGCCCATTACATCCAACGGTTCCATTGATTCATCCCAATATCCAGGCTGATCTGCTGCTGAACTTTGAGTGATCAAGCGACCATCATTATAAGAGGAACGCAACTCATTTACTAATTGTTCATTGTATTTCTTTCGAAGGATCACATCTGTTGATTCATTTTGCGTACTCCACAAAATAATAGATGGACTATTAAATCGAGAAAACACCATTTCACGCCACATTTGATAAGAGATTTTCCTTTTTTCTTGTGCCTCGTAATGTACGGTGTCGAATTGCCAAAGTGGAATTTCACTCATGGACGTAAGCCCTAACCGATCGAGCATGATAAATGTATAGACATGATTTGGGTAGTGGGCAGTTCGCACCATATTCACAGATAAACTAGATATCTTCAAAAAGTCACTCTTAATCCGATCCCAAGTAGCTGATCTACCAAAATCGCGCCACTCTTCATGACGGGCAACACCTGCTAAAAAGATTGGTTTCCCATTTAAATAAATTTTAGCTTCATCTGTTTTTAAGTTACGAATTCCAAACTGTGTATGAAAAGTATCAATGGTAGCTTCTTGCGTAACGAGATCTAGACCTAGTACATATAAATTTGGTTCCCTAATACTCCATATTTTTGGGTTGTTAATTTTTACATGATAGGAAACTACACGAGTTTCTCTAGGTAACAGATTAATAGTTTGATCGTCAAGTCCACAAACTTCCACTTTCTGTTTCTTAATACTAAAGGCAGAAGGTTCTGTTAACCAGTTATCTGTTTGATAATCCGTATCATAGATGGTCGCTTTTAATTGAACTGTTTTTTCTATTGAGGACCGGTTATCAAGAACCGCTGTAATCTCTATATCACCATTCATATTTTTTGAAACAATATCCGCTCGAGCTACATAAACACCTTCAGTTGCCTCTAAATACAAATCATGAATGATTCCTGTATAGTTGAAGAAGTCGTTATCTTGAGCCGGAACAATATCCACTCGGGAAGTCCATGGGGGATTATCCACACGAACGACAATTACATTCTCCCCGCTACGGAGGAAATTTGTTACATCAAATGAAAATGGTGTGTAGCCGCCCTCGTGGTAGCCAACATATTCTCCATTAATCCAAAAGTCGCCTATATAGGATACTGCCAATGCCTTTAGGAAAACTATCTTTCCTTCCCAATCTAATGGGACCTCAAATTTCCGTCTATACCATACTCCATTTTCATAAGTTTCGGCACCATTAACTTCTTCTTTTCCAGTAAGATGATTTTCAGGTAAAGGAATAGAGTGTGTATCCCAGTTCCTATCATCATAGCTTAATAATGGGATACCGTTAGATTCACGTTCGGTTTCCTTTACCCAAGAATTATCACGAGCACTCATCGTCCAATCGTGATCAGCATTGAACCGTTTCTTCCTCCATGTCCCCGCTAATGAAAGTACTGGGCGCATTTGTGGTTCAAAGCTTGGATAAGGTAAATTATTTTGGAACGGAATGGCTTTTCCATCCATTATTTTTAGTGAAAATGTCGGTTGCAAGTTACCAATTTTCAGGCATTCTGCTTGTATATTTTTTTCAGACATAGCTTTACCCCCTGCCTATGTTACTCATCTGAACGATTGAAAAAACTTAGTATATACAAAAGGGGCTGCCCGAAACAAAAGGCCAGGCGCTTTAAGAACAAAACATAGTCTACCGAACTGCTTAATCTATATTTGCACTTATAAAGGGAGCCAGGCACTTTTGGGACATCCCCTAACTCTTTTTATTTCCTATTTAATAATAGTAGGATTCAAAAACCCATTCGAAAAACTAGGCAACACCTATTTTAATCCAAGTTTTTCCATATTATCCTGAACTTTTTGGTCTCTAATTTTTATAATAGAGTCGAAGTTGTTTTCGTCTAAGAATTTTTTATAACTATTTAAAGTTTTCTCAAACGCATTGTCATCTTTCGCTCTAATTAATTGTGCCAATGTTGTAGCCCATTGAGAATTAATATTCGTCAATGTACGCGATTCTGCTGTACCTTGGTCTGGATCAATATTTTCAATGGCAAAATGTGGTGTTAAATATGGAGTTCCCCATGCCATAATTTGGTCAACAGATTCTCTTGGCTGTACTACTCCGTGTTCAACTGCGAAAGTATCATGTCCGAAGAACCAGAATTCCCCTAAGCGATATTTAGATTTATATTCATCAATATTTTCCTCTTTAATCTTAGCTACTTCAGGAAGTAATTCCGCTTTACCTTCTTCATTGAATTTGAATGTTTCGCCTTCAACTCCATAAGTTGTTAAATATTGTCCTTCTTCACTTAATAAATAAGTAAATAATTGAATTGCCTTTTGTGGGTCTTTAACTTTGTTTGAAATGTAAGTTACGGACCAGCCAGATATACCAGATTGATTTAATGTTGGTTCTCTACCCACAGTTGACTTAGGACCATCGATAGCAATGTATTTTTGACTTGGATTAGAAGAAAAGTTCTTTTGTAAATGGGTATAAAGTTGTGCAATACCACCTGTCAATGCCGTTGCATACTTACCTTGGGAAATTTTTTCTTCAAAGAGTGTACCATCATCTGAGAATGTGTCATCACTAATATAACCTTTGCGATATGCTTCATTAATGACTTTAATCCAAGCTTGATAGTCTTCATCTTGGTTTCTGTTATACCATTTTCCATCTTCTGTGACCATTGGCACTCCTAGATAATCCTGTAATGTTACATGTAATGAACCTGCATCCCCTTCAGCAGTAAAACCTTTAAAACCAAATGGAAGTACTTTAGGGAATTGTGCTTTAATTTTACCTAAAGCATCTAGAAATCCTTCTGGAGTTGTCATATCCGGTGAACCAATTGCTTTATAAATGTCTTCACGAATGATAAAAGCATCATTTCCTGGAATTGCTCCGCTATCATAATGTTCTTTCGTATTGGAATAGCTAGGATAACCATAAGTTTTACCATCTTTTAATTGGAACCAATTTAATGTTTGATCTTGAGCTACTTTGTAGAAATATGGATCATATTTATCTGCAAGGTCATTTAATGGAAGTGCCCATTTCGCTGCGTCTTTTGCTGTTTTTGATTCCATACCGAAAATGGTTATAATATCTGGTAGGTCAGAACCTGCAAAATACGTATTTAATTTTGTATCATCACCGTTTAAAAACTTGATATTTATATTCAAATCTTCGCTTAACTTTTTCGTGACTGTATCGTTACCGAAGTCCGTGTTCCACCATTCTGCATTTACATACCAAGTAAGTTCTGTTTTTTCTTCTTTTTTATCCAATTTCCAAGCAGGAGTATTTTCATCTAACTCATATCTTGCCTTTTCATCTAAATTGGCTGTTTCATTTTTCTTAGAACCACTATTACAACCAGTTAAAATAAGTGAAACAGAGAATATTAGGATAATCGTTTTAATAATGATAGATTTATTTATTCTCATTTTAAGTTTCCCCCTCAAATTTATGTTTTTAGTTCTTCCTTACTTATCAATCTCTTGCTTTTTTAACTTAATAATCAAACTGCTAAGGTCAAATGCTAGCACCCACCTCCTTCAAAGTACTATATTATGGCTCACTTTCAGATTTTTACTCTTTCACAGCCCCTATCATCATTCCAGAAATAAAGTATTTTTGTAAAAATGGATATACTAGAACGATTGGCACTGTCGCAATAACAATCGTTGCAAGTTGAATTGATTCTGCCGTCGTTGGAATAACAACGGATGTAATATTGGACATATTGGCTGCTGCTTGAGTTTGTACAATAATTTCATAAAGTTTCATCTGAATAGGATATAGAGCCTCATTAGAAATATAAAGTTTGGCAGTCATATAATCGTTCCACTGGAACACACCATTGAATAATGCAATTGTTGCTAATACCGGAGTAGAAAGTGGGAGGATAATTCTAGTGAAAATTTTCCAAACTCCTGCTCCATCAATTTTTGCTGATTCCTCTAATGAACTTGGAATTTCCCGAAAGAAGTTCATTAATATAAGCATGTCATAGTAACTAAATAGGGAAGGAATAATATAAACCCAAAAACTATCTAAAAGTCCTAATGATCGCATTAACAAATAAGTTGGGATCATACCACCGCTAAAAAACATGGAACCTACGCCTAAAGCCGTATAAAAATTTCGACCTAGTAAATTTTGTTTACTCATTCCATAGGCAACCATTGCAGTAAGCAATACGTGCGTAATGACCCCGATAACAGTTTTTAATACAGAGATGATAAATGCATTCCAAATTGTTGGGTCATTAAAAACTATTTGATAGTTAGCTAATGAAAATTCTTTAGGCCATATTCTTAGGCCAACACTAGATATCGTTTCAGGACTACTAAATGATTTAACAACAATGTTCCAAATTGGAAATATGATGATAATTGTAAACAGCGTTAAAAAGATGATGTTTATTATATTAAAAACTCTGTTTTCCTTCATTTTATTTTTCTTTGATGTAGCAACATTTGTTGATACATGGTTATCTTTCGCAGTTATATTCATGTCAACCCTCCTAGAAAACAGATCTATTGTCATTCATTTTCTTAGTAACTGTATTGGTAATAATTACAAGAATTAACGACACAATGGAGATTGCTAATCCAACAGCTGTCGCATATGAGAAATCACCTTGTGCTAAACCAATTTTATAAACATAAGAATTGATAACCTCTGCGTGAGATTGGTTTAATGAGTTCATTAATACTAATGTTTGGTCTAAGTTCGATCCAAGCAAACCACCGACTGCTAGGATGAACATTAAAGATATAATAAACTTCATTAAAGGTAGTGTAATGTGCCATATTTGTTGAAGTTTTGTCGCCCCGTCAATTTTGGCAGCTTCATAATAGGTAGGATCAATACCAGACATAGTCGCCAAGTAAATAATCGTCCCCCACCCAGCTTCTTTCCATACATCAGATAAAACCGCGATTAGCCAGTAACTTTTAGGCTCAATCATGAAGTTACGAGGCTCGTCTAGAATGCCTAGAAGAACTAATAGTTCATTAAAAATTCCTGATGTGGACAACCAACTAATCAACATTCCACCAACAACAATCCAAGATAGAAAGTGTGGTAAATAGGAAATGGTTTGTACCGTCTTTTTAAACACTCCATCTTTCACTTCAAATATCAAAATAGATAATATTATCGGAAAGGTAAAACCGATTAATAGTTTTAATAAGCTAATTGCTAACGTATTAACAACTGACTTCCAAAAGAACTTGTCCGAAAATGCAATACGGAAATTTTCTAAACCTACCCAATCAGCTGAACTGATTGTATCGGTTACCGAGTAACTTTTGAAAGCAATCACAAGTCCATATATTGGAACATAACTAAAAATAATTAAAAATAGAACTCCAGGTATTACCATTAATTGAAGTGGAAGTTGTGACCTGAATTTCTTTGTAAAATTCCCTACTTTCACTCGTATAACCTCCCTTAGGATCATTTATTTAGGAAACCGCTTTCTTTTGCAACAGAAAACCGTAACACAACTTTTGATTAAAACGTTTTTATTTTTCCGTAAAAACGTTTTTATTAATTTTTATTTTTTCCTAACAAAGTAACAAGGGACTCTGTTACCCCTAAATAAAAATCTCTTTATTAATAGCACATGAGTCCCTTACAATTAATTTACCTTCTAATTTTACCAAACTACCAGGTTCTTCTTTCAGAATCGTTCCAAGCAAACATTGCATTGCCGCTTTACCTAAATGGATAATAGGGTTTGCAACGGTTGTTATCGACGGTAAAAAGTATTCGCTCAAATCGATATTATCAAACCCTGTAATACTAATATCTTCGGGGACAGAAAACCCTTCCGAATTTAAAGCCTTGATACAACCTATTGCACTTAAATCATTCGCACAGGCAAATGCATCAGGGAGCGGTTTACCACTTTTTATGAATGTTTTAACAGCATTATAAGTAGCTTCTTCTTCAAAATACCCAACAAGAATATTTTCATCCTTTAATTGTAATCCAGCGGAATCTACTATATTCTTAAATCCTTTGAATCTCTCTATATCATCATATAAATTAGCATACCCTCTTATATAACCGATATTTCGATGACCTTGATTGATGAGATAACGAGCAATATCTTGACCACCTTTATAGGAATCAAATACGACGGAAGAACTCGTTTTGCTTACCCGCTCTCTATCGATGAAAACAATTGGAACACCAGCTTTTTCTAACAATTGAACGTCGTTTTCATCAATGAATTCATTCATTATAACGGCACCATCAACCCTCTTTCCAAGTAAATTAGCTAGAGCCGTTTGATCATTTTTTGTAATAAAAATCTGCAGTTCATAACCAGACTTTTCGCAAACTTGGTAAATTGAGTCTACTAAGATGTCATAGTACGGGCCTTTCATACTCGTTAGGAACATTCCAATAACTTTAGTTTCTCTCGATTTTAAATTTCTTCCGTTTAAGTTCGGAACATAATTCATTTTTTTCGCTATATTTAATACATGATCTCTTGTTTCTGGGAGGAGAACATCTACTCCATTCAAGGCATTAGAAACAGTTGAAATAGAAACACCCGCTGCCTTTGCAACATCTTTAATCGTGACCTTTTTTGAAATTTTGTTCCCCTCCTTTTATAAAAACGTTTTTATAAATAATAATTAAATTATAATGTAAATGTTTTCATATAGCAATAACTTTTTTACATAATTTATTAATCTATCAACTTTTAATTGAATACATAAAAATTAATTCCTACTTTTCTTAAATAAAATACATCTAAAATGATCACTAACTATATGGTTAATAAGACTATTGACTTAACAGCCCTGTCGAAATTGAATTTCCTGGTACAGTAACTTCAGTAACTTGCCCATTTATTCGTAAATTCACTTGCTGCATTTCATCTAATCTATTTAACAGGATAAATACTACGGTTCCATCTGGATTTTTCAATGCCGTCAATTCTAACTTATCTGTGTACTTTGTCGAAGCAATCCTTTTGGCACCCGGAACAATATAGCGACTAAAATGTCCAATATACGTATAAGAAAGATTTTTAATTACTTTATCATTTTGCGCATCATACACAATCGGAGAATGGCAGAAATTTCCTACATGGTTAGGTCCGCCAACCGTATCAAGGACTATATTCCAGTCAATAAAGGAGTTCATTCCAGAATTAATATTTCCAATAATATCATGTGCATACATTTGAGCAAACAATAGCTGTGCATTTTCATCAAAGCGGCTGAATTCCACACAACCTTCAGAAAGGATAATTTTTTTATCCTTGAATTTTTCTCTAACAAGACTAATTGCATCAAAATGATCCCCGGTATACCAGTGAAATGCAATACCACTGATCATATGCTCCGTCGTTTCATCAATAATTTCACAAGCTCGTTCAAACATTCTTTCCTTATTATGATCCCAAATAAAAATCTCAATATCTTCTAAACCATTTTTGCGTAGTGCTGGATATAAGTAGTCTCGTAAAAATATTTTTTCCTCTTCTCCTGTATAAAGACAGGAATCCCACGTTTGTTTTGCATTTGGTTCATTTTGAATCGAAAGCTTTTTAATAAGAAATCCTTTAGCTCGGTATGATTTAATATAATGACAAATATATTCGGCCCAAAACTCTCTATATTCCTCCTTCAACTTTCCACCTTGTATTCGAATACCATTCGTTTTCATAAAACTTGGAGGAGACCAAGGAGAAAGCATCATTTCAATTGGCTTGCCATTTGCCGCTTCAGCATCTAATAGAAGTGGAAGAATATATCGATTATTTCTATCAAGATTAAAAGATTCGAATTCCATATCTGTTGGGTCACTCAACGCTTCATACTGATTAACGGAAAAATCACAACTATCTATATGGCTACGAATAGTTTGATAGCAGTTTCCATTTGGACCAAAGTAAGCTTGAATTAACTCTTTTTTTGATTGGTCACTCATTAAGGAATAAATATATCCTGCCGAATCAGTAATTGAACCACCGAAACCGTCAAAAGTTTGATACTCTACTTGGGGGTAAATATTTACAACGTTAAATTCCACACCAGGATCATGCGTAAATTCTTTTTTTGTCTCTATCGTTTTGGTCTGATTTTTCTCGTAAGTAGTTGTAATTAGTTGTAATTTCATAGCTGTTCGCCTCCTATAGTACATGTTGATATGAAGTCTTTTTTTTGGAAAATTTTTGTGTAATATCCTTATAACCAAAATCTATTTTTGTAGCGATTGTAATAAAAACGTTTTTATGAAACTCTAAAAAAATTTACAAAACTTATTCTTACTGTTTTTAGACGTGGTGTTTTTAATGAAAGCACTTTATATTTCATAGAATAGCATCTGCATCAGAAAAAAACAATATAAAATTTTCTGCTCTACTTCTTCCAACTTTATTACCAAAAACTTTTATTTACGAAGTTAGCATATCGTGTAATAATATAATTAAAACGTTTTTATTTTTTGTATGCGTTTTCTATACAGTAGGAGGTAGCTAAATGAATAAGCAAGTTTTATTTAATAGGTTAATCGTCACAACAGAATGGATTACGAGAATTTGTTTTTCAAATATTATATGGTTACTATTTAACCTTCCTATTATTTACTTTGCCTTTAATTTACTTGTTAGTACTAACCCTAATCAATTAATTACTAACATGTTATTTATTATCATCCTTTCCCCTTTCTTGTTTTTTCCATCCACTACAGCTTTATTTGGGATTACCCGAAAATGGGTGATGGGCGAACTAGATATTAAGCTTATTAAAAGTTTTTTCAAATATTATAAAGAAAACTATATCCGGAGTGTAATAGGCGGGTTATTACTAACTGTACTGTGGGTATTTTTATTCATCGATTATTTTTATTTTTCAACAATTAATTCACCAATCTTTTACTTATTTCTAGCAGTTGGTATTTTTATGTTAGCTTTTACGATTAACTTCTTTTCTATTACTGTCCATTACGAGGTTAAGCTGTTTCCTACGTTGAAAAATTGTTTTCAACTTGCTTTAGGTCGTCCCGTTCATACAATTGGCATAGCGGCTATAACGATTATTACTGTATATATAAGCTTTAATCTACCATTTCTTTTATTGCTTGGTACTGGATCGATAATAGCTTATAGCTGCTTTAAAATCTTCAACCTTGGATTAAACTCAAATGGTGAAAATGACCAGAAAGATGACAACGATTAATGAAAAGGGGGACTGTCCCCAACAATTCTAAATGTTGCGAATTGTTGGGGACAGTCCCCCACTGCTTTAAAGCGATAAAGTGTGTCTATATCTATTAAAACTTAAACCCTTTCACACTATCATTCAACGTTTCGGCTAATTTGGCTAATTCGACTGCGTTTTGGGATAGTTCCTCCATGGAGGCGCTTGTTTCTTCGGTTGCGGCAGATGTTTGCTCGATTCCTGCTGCAGACTCTTCTGCGATTGCTGCCATTTCTTGGATAGAGCCATTCATGGATTGCGTTCCTTCCGTAATGGTCGTCAAGTTTTTGCCAATCAATCGAATGTCGTTAATCATATTTAAAATAGATTCGTTAATTTTTCCGAATGTTTCACTTGTGGAATTGATTTGTACCGTTCCTGCTTTTACCTCTTCATACCCATCTTTCAAGGAGCTAGTGACGATGTCGATTTCAGATTGAACATTTTTCACAATACCAGTTATATCAGAAACGGAAACAGTGACTTGTTCTGCTAGTTTTCGAACTTCGTCAGCAACAACAGCGAAGCCTTTGCCGTGTTCTCCCGCTCTTGCTGCCTCAATTGCTGCATTCAATGCCAATAAGTTTGTTTGATCGGCAATATCTTTAATAACAGAAACAAGTTCCGATATGCTTAAGGAGTGCTCATTTAAATTTTGGACCTTCGCATTAGTATCTTTAATAACCTCGTCAATTTTTTTCATTTGTTTTCCAGAAGAATCCATTAAGCTATTGCCATTTTCCGCAAGTTGTAGCACATTACTACTTGTTTGTTGCAGAACTTTACCGTGCTCATCCGCTTCTATTACTTGCGATGTTAATGCTCCAATCGCAGAGGATAACTCACTGGAATTATTCGCTTGCGTTTCACTTCCAGATGCTAATTCCTGCATCGTTGCTGATACTTGTTCACTACTATGTTTTACCTCATTAGAAGACTGGGATAATTCTTCACTCGCAGCTAAAATAAATTCAGAGGAATCCACAACTTGTTGAATAATCTCTTTTAGACGATTTTGCAATTGGTTCGTGCTATCTGCTAGTAACTTAGATTCATCTTTTGAATTTATCACAATCGGTTCCCCAGATAAATCATCCCCCGCTAATTGGGTCATTCTTTCTGTAACTTTACGAATTGGATTTATAAGACTATTTGAAAATAGAACAATTACAACCGCTCCCAACACTAATGCAATACCAGTAACGATTAAAATAATGTAGAACAATTCCTGTGCTGGTTTGGTAAAATCAGACATATACGTTCCCGCTGAAATCGTCCAGCCCCAGTACGGGTCAGTTTCTGAGTAACTAATTTTCTTTTCTATCACATTTTCATTATTAGGGAGTGGCCAGTCGTACTCGGTAAATCCACCGCCATTATTCCCCACCTTAATAGCCTCTTGAGCAAATTTCGTTCCATTGGAGTCCACAACGTCCCATACATTTTGCCCTTCCAAGTTGGGATGGGCAACTTGATTCCCTTGTTGATCATAGGCTAAAAGGTAGCCATTTTCTCCAAGGTCAATATGCGGATTAATTGGTCGCGTACCATCTGCATTTTTTTCTCCTAAAATTGCAACTTTAACCATTTCTTGTGCCTGTTCGATTGATAAGTCACCAGTTTTCACATCATTATCTAAAATCTTTATCATTTCAATCGTCATTTTCACGCTATTTTTTAAGTTGGTAGAACCTAAATTGTCCAAACTGGTAGAACTTGTAATATAGCTTATAACACCTAACGTTAATAACGGAATGAATAAAATTAAACTAGATATGAAGATTAACTTCGACTTAATGGAACGTAAACTACTAAATTTGCCTTTCAAAAAAAACACCTCCAAAGTGTGAAAAATTTTTATTTAAAAAGGTTTCCCAAACTTTTATTTTATTACTAAACTAGAGTCCGTGACAACTGTAAGCTCACTAGTTCACAAATCCGAAAACATATAATGTGAAAATTCTGGGCGGGAGTTGACAATTACCGTGAATCGTGGCCAAATACTTTAGCGTTTGGGGGACTGTCCCCAACAATTCAGAATTGTTGGGGACAGTCCCCCTTACAAATTTCATCTAAGTGTAATGCTAATACATGTTCTATTCGCTCTTTTGTCATTCGTTCTGGCTGGAGGATGGCATGGATGGCGAGTCCATCGACTAATGCGTAGAGGCGTTCTGTTTCGAGATCAATATTGACCTCTTTTTTCAAGAAGTTCCCTTGTTTCAGTATGTCCATTAGTTTTTTGAAGCCTTGAAATACGCCATCGTCAATTTTCACTCCTTGCTTATTTTGGAAATATAATACGAACTCAAGCCATACCTCCATTTCAGCCTTCGTTGTCTCATTTGTTGGCACTATTTCTAATAGCATTTTGCTAATCATTTCTTTTGGTGGCAAGTTTTTTAAAGCAATATTTTGGATTCGCTCCGTCGCTCGCTCCTTAACTAGCTCCATGGAAAAAAGTAGTAATTCTTCTTGGGATTTAAAGTAATGTCTTAAGGATCCGAGGGATAGTCCAGCCTCTTTTGCGATATTTCGTACAGTCGCTCCTTTCATTCCGTCCTTTAAAATAACCCGCCACACTGCTTCTCCAATTAGTTTTCTTCTGTTATCATGATTTACTATTTTTGGCATATATTTAGTTTACCATATTTTTTAATTTAATACACTTGTGCTAAATAAAATCGTGTGATATCTTTTTAATACAATCGTATTAAATATAGGGATGTGAGTTTATGAATTGGATCGTTTGGATCATTATTGGTTGTGAAATTGGATTTTGGGTATTCGTTATACTTGGTTTGTTCACAAGGTATGTTTTCAATAAAAAGAATTTAGGACTCTTTTTCCTCGCGATGACGCCAATCATTGATCTCGTGCTCTTAACTGCTACCGCCTTAGACCTTTACAATGGTGCAACTGCAACTATCGCCCATGCATTAGCTGCAATTTATATTGGTATTTCCGTCGGCTTTGGAAAAATTATGATTAACTGGGCTGATGAGCGCTTCCAATATTATGTAACAAAAACTGGCGCAAAACCGGTAAAACTATATGGTTTAGCATATGCGAAAAATTATTTTAAAGGATGGACACGGCATCTCATTTCATATGTCATAGGCGCTAGTTTGATTGGTCTTGTGTATTTAATCATTAAAGATTCTGATCGGACAGCGGCATTCATGCAAGTATTAAGCGGATGGACACTAGTCCTTGCCATCGATTTCATCATTTCAATATCGTATTTTATCTTTCCACGCAAACAGAAAAGCGAATTATTTTGACATGCGGTGTGGCGAATCGAAGGGCGGGGGACTGTCCCCAACAATTCCCAACATTTTGAATTGTTGGGGACAGTCCCCCGCTTCTACGTATATTATTTATCAATTATTTTAGGGTGTGATGGTTGTGAGGAGTGGCAATTTGGATGAGAGAGTTGATCAGTTTTTTTCATTCAATCTCGTTTTTTATCCACCCACAAAAAAAAAAAAGGTAATTTTTTTGACGGGGGGGGTGGAGAATGGGGGGGGGGGGGCCTGCCCCAAAAAATTCCCATCTTTTTGATTTGTGGGGGACGGTCCCCCGCTTCTACGTATATTATTTATCAATTATTTGAGGATGTGATGGTTGTGAGGAGTGGCAATTTGGATGAGAGAGTTGATCAGTTTTTATCCGTTTATTCTGAGCTAAAAAAGGCTTTAAGATGGAAGGTTTCGGATAATAAAACATTGATGTTGATTGCTTCGATGTTTGTGGTGAATAAGCGGGAGTTTGATATACAACGTTTTTTGCAAGTAAGTGAGTACATTAAAGGGAATGTGGATGCTTTTAATACACTCCGATCCCAAGAGCGGTTTTCTATTGGGGCTATGCTTCATATTCATTTTAATCGCGTAGAAGACGTATTTCATTCGTACCTCCATTTATATGAAACACTCATTAACAGTGGTTTTAAGCGAGGAATGTTTACGTATATTGCAGCTGGCGTTCTTTTTACAAGTAAAACAGATTCGCAAGACTATCGTTTAATAGCGGAAAAAGCTTATCGTATTTACAAAGCGATGCAGAAAGAGCATTTATTTTTGACATCTGAAAATGATTATCCACTTGCCCTTCTTTTAGCAACACGAAATGAGGAGGTTCCTTCCTTAATCGAACGGATGGAGGATTTTTACCATCAGCTACAAACATTAGGATTTAAAAAAGGGAATGATTTGCAATTTTTATCTCATGTGCTATCCCTTGACCCATCGGCTGATAAAAAAATCTTAAGTGAGCGTTGTATTACGTTATTTGATAAAATTCATCAATTACACAAGAAACCGAAATCTGTCCACTATCCAACAATTGGTATGCTAGCATTATGTGATCAAAGCCAACTTGACTTACAGAAACTCATTAACGTCACCGAACGGCTAAATACGGAAAAAGATTTTAAATGGCAAAAAGATATTAACTTCATGCTCGCAGCTCAGTTGTTTATCAGTGAACTTACAGAAGATACAACTGTTCCGACGGCAGGATTAATGACGACACTGGAAATTATTATGCAAGCACAACAAGTGGCGATGATTGCATCAATGGCTGCCGTAACCGCTGCAACGGCATCTAACAATAATTAAAATACAAATAGGGGCGCTGCAAAGCAAGACGTTCCCTTTTGAATCACAAACTGTAAAAAAACATCTTAAATGACAAGAAAAAGTATAATAAATCATATTAGGAATGGTTCATGCTTTTTCTTTGTTTTTCTACTGTGTATATAAAAACCTACAACATTCCCCAAAATATATTGGTTTGAGCGGTAAGCAAGAAAAGAAGAAATCCTATTGCAACCACGTTTATTATTTGTTTCGGAGACTGATATAAAATAAAAGTCGTGGCTATCCAGAGTAGTAACTCTAAATTATTTCTAATATCAAAATACCAAAAGCCAAATGCGAAAGACTGCCTTGAAATAGACATGAAAATAATAGATGAAATAGAAACAGCAATTATTCCTTTTCCTTTTGCATACCAACAAACAATAGCTAAAAATGGCGAAATAACAGTCATGACAATCCAAATCATCATATAAGATTTAGGAAAAAAACCTGCTATCAAAATTGTATATAGATAATAGCTACCAACCATTCCTACAAAAAATAAAAAAACATTTATGGCAGACCTAATAGGTGAGTTACTATACAGAGATATAACTACCGCAAGGAAAATCCAAACTCCCATGCGAGAAAAAAAGTTCCTTAAATCAAGTAATTCGAGAAAATAGGGTAAATAATTACTCGGTATTGTATCAAGCACCTTGGAAACAACGCCTAAAATAACCCCTGCGATAAATATTAGCGTCGAATATAAAAACTTTCTTGTTAGCGATATTCTCGTTGGTCTGCGAATTTTATTTAAAAGGTCTAGCATTTATTTCCTCCCAGAAATAATCTCGTATTGTCAAAACTTTTATATTAAACAAGCTATTGAATGCCTTGATAGAGGGCTTTATACGCAAAAAAATTGCCACCACCTGAAATTTAGGCGATAGTGAGGTTACCACACCGACACTAAATCCCTAAATAAAGGTAGTGACAATCTTGTACCCTCAAATTATAACCTATGTATTAACTTATTTAAACTATTTAGAACAAATCAACCATCTTTAATAGTCTTCCTACTGATCCTATTAATCTTATAACTTTAGTTTTATTTTCTGGTTCTAATACATTATACAACAAATGAACACTCCTATTAATATAAGTAAATTATTAGGAAGGGTTTTGTTGAATTGATAAAATTTGATGAAAAAGGAGACTAAATAATGAAATGGTTACCATTTATTTTCTTTCAATATTATCGTTAATGATATTATTGAGTGCTTGTAATCAAAGTACTGAATCGAAAAAAACTTGTTTCAATATAAGGAGTCCCGCAGTTGTTACTAACATAGACACCCATGAAACCGATTTTCACCATGGTGAAGGAAAATAGTATTTCCAGGGTAGAGAAATTGAAAGAGAAACTGTTTTAAAATCATTGAATGAATGGGTCAAATTTAAGTCCGACGATACGTGTTTTTCATGGTGACAAATGTTTCCTGCCAATTCAAAAAATAATTTAGGTGGGGAGTAAACTCTACACTGGCATGGGTTGTATCTTCCAGCTATTTTGGACGGGGGCCCTCATCAAATGATTAAAGCGGGTGAAACATGACCCCCTTATTGAACAATCAATCAACCAGCCGCAACGACTTGGTACCATCCCCATCCATGGACAAACGGCAGTACATGGATATCGTGGACTAGCTGATATGTTTATTATTGATGATGAAGAATCAAGTAAATTACCATCAGAATATGGTGTTAATAATATCCCTCTTATTATTCAAGAAAAACTTTATATTACGGGTGGTGGTGCTGTTCTGTTTAATTCAGAATAATTTGAATTGTTGGGGTCAGGCACCGCTGACTTGCGCTTTATTTAGAATAATTTGAATTGTTGGGGTCAGGCACCGCTGACTGACCCCCACTCGCGCAATACGCCAGTTACAGTCGATCGAAGGTTTGGAATATTTTTTGTATGGCGTTGTCGGCTGTGATTTCTGTTAGTGGGATTTGCCGGCTTGTGATCGTTTGCACTCCCCAGTAGTAACGATTGCTGGCTTCTTTGTCAGCGACTTCTAGTTCCATATAGTCTGCTTCTTTTACTTTAATACTCATTATGTCATGTCGCCGCAGTGGGTAGAAAAAGCGCCAATGATTCGTTGGTGAGCAACCGGGAGCCCAGTTTTGCAGTGATTCGTAGGTGAATTTCGACAGGCGCATTTGCGGTAATTGTGATGAGCCTTCTAATCCCCCCTCTGGATTATATAGTTCGATTTCCATCACATAGATGGGACCTTCACGCCATTCGTTTTCCAGTTCCATATCATTTTTATTTTGGAATAACATGATGAAATTAGGAATAAACCAACCTGTTAAATTACTATCCGATTTATATCGTAAAAACTTATCCACAGCAGGCACGTAATTGCTTTCGTCTGGGGCAACAGTTTTGCAGTAGTCAATTAATTTTTCGATATTTTGATAGGTTTTATGGACAACGTAAAAAGCATTGCGAATATTTTCAGCTGAACTCATAGTATCGCTCCTTATTAATCGGTAAATGAATGTTGAAGTGAATTTCAACCTCTGAATTCACATCTATTTTCTTTTCCTCTACAGTATAGCTAGTATCCTTCCAGTCAAACGTAAAAAACTCCTCACTATGAATCTGTCGAGGAACGGTGACGGACATATCAGTAAAATCCTCAAAACCTTTCCGAATCAAAAGCGTGACCAAGTCATTTACAACCACTTGATGATAAGGGTCAGTTGCTTCGATATTTCTTAACTGAAGTAAAAAATCTTGCCACGACAAATAACATAGCTCCACATCACTAGCTAAAATATTACGCTCTACCGTATTAAAATACACTTCCTTACATGATTTACGGTCGGCAATAAATAAGAGAATTTTATGTTTCCTTCCCCCACCTTTACGAGACAAAATGCGCGACTCCCGTGCCAATTGCTGAAGACTCCACTCGGTCTCCTTACTATCATGAAGCTCACGATTGCTAACATCATCATCCGAAGACAAACCACTGCGGTATTTTACTTCAATCCCAATTATTGTATTATCTAACTCTATTAACGCATCTAGCTCCCCTTCTCGATCATACGGCCAAAAGGCAATTTTATCTGCCCAAAAACCATCATGTAGCTGACGAAACTTATCCCCTACCGACGAAGGATATACTCCTGCTGCTATAATTTTGCCAAGAGCTAAAGAAAATGGCAAGTATCGCAGTGTTCCAAAAACATTACCCGTCAATTGGTCTTCCAACCGCTCAGACAAATTCGTTCCAGTACTACTAATCTTTCCTTTAATTTCCGCTAACATTGGACAACTCCTTACACTTTTCATGAAAAAATACTATCAAAAAATGATTGGATAAATAAATTATAGTGCAAAACTCCACATAGGAAAAATGTTATGAACGAGAAAATAAGCCTATAATGCACAAATTAATCCCGACTAGATAGATTCACTTTAGCGCTTTAAAGCAGCGGGGGACTGTCCCCGACGATTAACAATATTTAAAATATTCATTTATTAACTTTTCCTGATACATTAATGAGAGTGAAATTTTAATTGCATTTTAGTGTGTTTTTTGCGTTATTTTGTATATAATGTATTAATAAGCTCAATTATTAAAAAAAATTTCGTTATTATGTTCAGAGTGCTTACTATACGTTTAGGGAGTTGTTTATGATGGCAATTAAAGGAGTAGCAAAGCTGCCTATTTCAGTAGATACAAAGGATGCATTGGAGATATTTGCTTTATTACCAACAGTTAGCAATAAGCTGGGGAGATTAGAAGAAAAATTTAATCATTCGATTGTAAGTGAATCACTTATCCAAATTCTTACGTTAAGTGAGTCTGTCGAATCAACAAGAATTGAAGGCACGCAGGTTACTTTCTCTGATCTGATGGAAGAAATTAATGATAAAAATCCACGTTGGGAGATTATGGAAGTATCTAATTATCAACAAGCACTTCAACATGGATATGAAAGAATTATCAATGGATATCCAATTAGCACAAGATTAATAAAAGAACTTCACCGAATTTTAATGCAAGACGTCAGAGGTTCTACACAGTCATCTGGCGAGTTTCGGAAAATACAGAATTTTATTGGTCCCACTAATAGAATAGAAGATGCATCCTATATCCCAATTTCAGCAGATAAAATAGATGAATATATGGAAAACCTTGAATACTATATTAATGGGCACCCTTATGATAAAAAAGTTGCGGGTAACTCTATTCGAAATAATACATTTATATTTGATGAGGAAAGTGATTCACTTATTAAAACTGCAATCATTCATGCGCAATTTGAATCTATCCACCCCTTTTTAGACGGAAATGGAAGACTGGGAAGGATTTTAATTATTTTATCATTGCTTCAGTCAAAACTGGTAACAAAGCCCATATTTTTTGTTAGTGAAGAACTGGAAAAAGAAAGGGCGAGATATTATAGTTTGCTAAATGGAGTGAGAGGAAACAACCCTGACTGGGGGAGTTGGATTTTATTCTTCCTCAAGGCATGTGACCGAATGGCAACAAAAATAAATTCAAAATTAAATAGAGCAGATGAACTAGCAAGAAATGGGTTATTACATTGTAAAACTCCATCAGAACGGACTGTTTGGCTATATACTTTCTCTAATCCATTCACTACGGTACCTGTTGTTTCAAAGTTCACCAAACTCTCAGAGAATACCGTTCGCAATGCTTTAAACTCTTTGGTGGAAAAAGATTTGTTATTTGCAGATCAGGATGTGAAAAGAAATAAGAAGTATCGCAATTACGATTTAATGAGGATATTGCGGGATTAAAACCATAAATAATCATCATCCGTGGTTAAATAGGAATTATTTTGCTGATTTTCCTTTATCAGCTACTCTGAATTTTAGAGACCAACAGCAAAAAGCGGTGATGGAGGTTTGCTTATGGGGATGGATGGGAATAATCTCTATGAATAACACATACTCCAGCTTGGGAAATCAAAAAACTATCAGAAATAAATAGGCAAGCACAAAATTACCATCCGTATCAGTTACTCTTTTCCATCTTCTAATACTTAAAAGAGATCTTTCAAAGTGTGTTTTTTTGCAGCATTAAATCTAAATCACACTTATGAAAAATCTCTTTTTTTTCATATTAGCAGTGCCAGTTTTGAGCAGCAATCTCATACCATTAAAGCGGTGGGGGACTGTCCCCCACAATTGTCAATTTTCCGATTATTTTAGCAACAGGATGAAACGGTCCTTTATTTTTATTTCTCTCCCCTTTCACCCCTCTCCTCACTAGTATTTTTTCTCATGTTCTTGAAAAAAATGAATTCTCTTTATATTATAGTAGGTAAGTAGGAAAATTGTCCTATTTTGTCGCTTGTATAATGTAAAAAATTGGAAACGTAAGGGGGTTGTTTAATGCTAGCGAGTTTTAAGGACTACTTCATAAGTTTTAATTTAGCTTTTTATTTCTATAAACAAAGACTAATAATAATCCAGCAATTAGGAGTAAGGGACACTCCATTCCTTTTAGATCATAATTTGTTTTTGCATGTGCAAACACATTTCGTGTATGACTAATAGCAGTGGCCACTTCTTCTATTACTTTTGCTTATCATCTTGTTTACTGTCTAAGGTAAGTCGTCTTGTTGCTTTCAAAAATTTTGGAGAATACGGTACAATTTCTTGAATATCACAGCAAGTTTCAATTGTCTTTGAGAGCTTGCCTAACAATCAAAAAAAACCCATCTCTTAACATCCATTGTTTTCAAAAAACCGGCACTACCTTGAACCCAACAATTAACAATCCATCCAAAAAAAAGCACACCCACAAAAGCAAATAATAACAAACGATGTTTCAAAAAATTACCAATCCTTACGCGGCATCATTATTTTCCACATATGTAGTAGTTGCACGCGTTAGATCTCTTTTTAAGTATTCCAACCTATTTCAACAGCTCAGCCACTTCCCCCAAATCGTTACAAATACGGTAAGCCATTTGTTTCATTTCCTCGTTTGGCTCAATTAGGTCAGGTACAACGATACAAGGAATTTCCGCCGCCACTGCAGCTCGCAACCCATTCAGTGAATCCTCGAGTACGATTGCTTCTTCCGGCTTCACACCAGCTAATCTACATGCTTGTAAAAAAATATCTGGAAAAGGCTTGCCCCGCTCCACATCGGTTCCACTAATGCAAAAATCAAACCGCCCCTCTAAATCGGACATTTGTAAAAACTTTAATATGGCCTCACGATCATTAGAGGAGGCAATACATTTTTTCATTCCCTTCTGGTCAAGTACATCTAACAATTCTATTGCACCCGGTTTAATACGAAGACCTTCCTCATCCAAAATTTGATAATATTCATCTAAAAAGCCATCTAATACTTTCGCAAAACCCTCCCCATAGGCATCGGTTAGCATTTTCACTGTATCTTCCGTCGTAATTCCTATCGTTTGAATGTAATCAGCCAATGTATAATCCACATCGACCTTCCTTGCCAACCTGCGCATCGTCTCATAATAAGAACGTTCCGTATCAAAAAGCAAACCGTCCATATCGAAAATAACTAACCGCGTATCGTTTATATTTGTCATCGTTATCTCCTTTATTGTTTAATCTGGTTCTATTATATACAAATTAGGATGTGGATAGGCACATTTTCTCGGTAAGATATACCTTTATTATAACTAATTTTCTCTAGACATGAATGATTCATACTGAGTTCAGATTCGCTTTTCAGCGCCTTAGTATGATACATCGCACCTAGATACCAAACACGATGCTTCCTTTACAACGAATATCCTCCAAAAAAATAAGAATAAATGTTTGTATATAAAAATTTTCACAACAACTTGCCAAATGGAAAATTAAAGAAATTAGGTTATATTTTTTGCTGTAAATTGAAAAATGTAGTATTAGGTCGATGTTGAGGCTTGTGCACAATTAAAAATAAACTTATAAACTATTATATATTGTGTGTTTTTGCTCCCTAACTACTGAGGGCTAACCTCAATTATCGAAAAAACATTGTACCTACTGCAGTCTATTATCAGGACTATCCGTTGTTATAATAAGCATTTAGATTACATTTCCCTGTACATCTAATACCCAAGCAAATTTAGTTCCATCTGCATTCATTCCCCTAGTTAACATATTACTTCAACCCAATCTTGATTATAGATAAGGAAATTAGGCAATCTGCATTCATTCCACTAGTTAATATATTACTTCAACTCCTCACTATCATACACTATTAAAATATCATAATTAAATGGGAGTATAATACTAGTGCAATTTCTGCCAACTCATATGGAATTATGTTGTATTAATGAAAGCTATTGAATTAGCTATAGTAGTAAGTGTAAGCGATGTCAATACATAGGTGGTGATAATGTGCTAATTAGCGAAGACCAGATATACTTAAATGCTTCCTATAAGTATAGGGATGAAGTTTTAAAGTTTATTTCATCGGAAGCAGAAAAAATAGATGCTGCACAAGATAAGGAAATAGTATTTCAAGACTTTGTGCAACGTGAGAATGAATATTCCACAGCTTTTCAAGAAGGTATTGCTATTCCACATGCCAAAAGTAAAGCAGTTAAGGAAGCTAAATTATTCTTTGTTCGCTTGCAAAATAGTATTGATTGGAATTCACCTAATAATTTCAAAGTAAAGGTTGTATTTGCAATCTTAGTTCCAGAAGCTGAATCCGGTACGAAACATATTCAAATCTTATCTAATTTAGCAGGCAATCTACTTGAAGAGGAATTTCAAGAACAAGTTTTTAATGCAAAAGATAAGCAATCTATATTAGAACTACTAAAAACAATGGAGTAGGAGTTGAAAGGAAATGAAAGTAGTTGGAGTTACATCTTGTATTGCAGGTTTAGCTCATACGCCTATGGCAGCTAAGGCATTAGAGAAGGCAGGTAAAAAGTTAGGGCACGATGTAAAAATTGAGCAACAAGGTGCAATGGGAATAGTAAATGAAATTACTGAGTCCGACGTAAAAGATGCAGACGTAGTAATCATTGCAGCTGATCGTACCATTGATAAAGAAGAAAGATTTAAAGGTAAACCAATTGTTCGAGTTAAACTTGGACAAGTTGTTTCAAATGGTGAAGCAGTGTTAAATAAGGTAGTTAAAACTATTGAAGCACGTAAGTCAACAAATAAATAATATGATTATAGGAGGTTAATAGCATGAAAGGTAAATTAAATGAAGTAAAAGACCATCTAATGACAGGGATATCCTATGTACTACCAGTAATTATTGCTGGTTCACTCGTCGTAGCAATAGCAAAAATTATTGGATTTGCATTCGGATATACAGATTTAAATGAATTTGCGGAAACTAGTGGAGTTCTACATTATGTATATTTATTCGAACAAGTTGGTTGGACTGCAATTGGTATGTTAAACCTCGTTTTAGGAGCATTCATTGCTTATTCCATCGCGGGTAAGCCAGCTCTAGCAGCAGGTTTTGTTGGTGGTATGTTAGCATCCAGTACAAATGCAGGATTCTTAGGAGCAGTAATCGCTGGATTCTTTGCTGGTTGGATTACAAACTGGGTTAAGAATAATATTAAAATCAAAGGATCACTTTCAGGTGCATTACCATTAATAATTCTTCCACTAATAACGGTTGGAGCAACTGGTATTTTAATGGCTATTATTTTAGGCGGACCACTTGGGTGGGTGAACACTGCATTATTAGATTGGATTACAGAAATGACTCAAAGTAATACGAACGTAGTTGTTTTAGCTCTTGTTTTAGGTGCAATGATTGCTTTTGATATGGGTGGTCCAGTAAACAAAGCAGCATGGATGGCAGGTAACGCATTATTAATGAGTGGAATTTATTTACCAGCAATTATTGTAAACGCTGCAATTTGCATTCCTCCACTAGGTTATGGTTTAGCAACATTAATTAAGAAGAAAAATTACTCAAGTGAATTCCGTGAAACTGGGAAAGGTTCATTAGTTATGGGTATTATTGGTATTACAGAAGGGGCAATTCCTTTCACATTGAGACATCCCTTAAAACTAATTCCATTGAATGTTGTAGCTGGTGCAGTCGGTGCTGCTACTACTGTAGCATTAGGTGCACATGATATTATGCCTCCAGTTGGTGGTGTTTATGGTTTCTTCTCAGTTGGTAATAGTTTGGCTTATCTAGCAGGTATTTTAGTTGGGGCATTAATTATTGGTTTTGGCGCAAATCTCTTAGTAGACTTTACAGATAAAGAAGATAGCTCTGAAACTAAAGGAGACAATGATCTAGCTGAAGATGAAATAGAACTAAGCTTTGATTAATATGTGAAAAGGGAGTTTTGTAATCTATGACTAAAACAAAAGTACACGTAATTCCACATACACATTGGGATAGAGAATGGTACTTTACTTCATCAAGATCAACAGTGTATTTAGTTAAGCATTTGAAAGAAGTTCTAGATACACTTGAAAATAACGAAGAATTTCATTTTTATTTAATGGATGCTCAAACATCATTAATTGAAGATTATTTAAAATATTGTCCAGAAGATAAAGAAAGAATTAAGAAACTTGTTTCAAAGAAACGTCTTTTAACAGGACCATGGTACACCCAGACTGACCAACTCGTTATTTCTCAAGAATCTATTACACGAAACCTTCTTTATGGAACTCGATATGCGAATGAATTAGGTCATTCGATGGAAATTGGTTATGTTCCTGATTCTTTTGGACAAGGTGGTAATATGCCACAGATTTATAAAAATTTCGGTATTGATCGCTTTTTATTTTGGCGTGGTGTTGCAGATAATCGTTTAAAACAAACGGAATTTATCTGGGAAGGTGACGATGGTACACAAATGCTATCGAACCAAATCCCATTCGGATATTACTTTGGTGGAAACATTCCAGAAGATGAAGAAGATCTACAAAAGTATCTTGAAAGGGCTATTGGGGCATTAGAGGAAAAAGCGTCTACAAGGCATGTCTATTTTCCAAATGGCTTTGACCAAGCTCCTGTTCGTAAAAATTTACCAGAACTAGTTGAACGTTTTAATCGGCTTGATCCAGCGAGAGAATATGTTATTGATTCACCAGAAAGATTCTTTGATGATTTGGAAAAGGATACTAGCAATCTACCAATTATTAAAGGTGAGTTAACAGAAGGTAAGCATAGTCGCTTGCATAAAACAATCTTCTCCACACGAGCAGATTTAAAACAAGCGAATAATGAAATAGAAAACTTTCTTGCTAATGTGCTAGAGCCAATATTGTCAATTAGTCATTCATTAGGAAATCCATATCCACACCGTCAACTAGAAGAAATTTGGAAATTGATGTTTGAAAATGCTGCTCACGATAGTATTGGCGGGTGTAATAGTGATACAACAAACAAAGATGTAAAATTCAGATATAAATTAGCAAGAGAAAAAGCAGAGAATCTCTTAGATATCCATATGCGTCTCATTACTGAACGTATTCCATACAAAAATGACTTGAATTTTACTCTATTCAATCCACTTCCATATAATCGTTCTGGGGTCGTAAAAATAACATTGTATGTCCCTGATAAGAATTTTACTATTAAAGATAATCAGGGAAAAACCGTTCCATATACCATTCTAAATAAAGTAGAATTAACAGACTATGTTCTTAACCAAACAATCCGCTTAAATCCAAGCAAAGAAATATATATGCCAGAAAAAGTATTCCTCGCTGAAATGTTAGTCTATGTAACGAATACTTCTGGCTTAGGCTATGATAGTTTTTATCTTGACCTAGATGACGACTCAAGTGTTCAAGTAATTGCTAAATCAGACAAAAATACGATGGAAAATGAATTCTATTCCGTAAAGCTTGCTGAAAATAATACGCTAACTGTTACGGAAAAGAAAACTGGAAAAGTTCATGAAAACCAGATGATTTTTGTTGAAAATGGGGATGATGGTGATTCTTATAACTATTCTCCACCTAGACAAGATTTAGTTTCCTATTCAACTGATGCGGAATGTTTAGAAGCGGAATTCTTTACTTCAGATGTAGAAGAACATTTAGAACTAAAACTGAGGATGAAAGTTCCTTATGATCTTAAAACAAGAGCACAAGGAATAGCGGATCAAGACTTGGATATAACAGCTAGAATTGTTCTGCGTAAGGGTGAAGAAATCATTCGCTTTGAAGTAAATGTGGATAATAAAGTTTTAAGCCATCGACTTTGTGTACAATTCGACACGGAAATTGCAAGTAAATTTTCAACTGCAGATCAATTATATGGTACAATCCAAAGACCTGTTTACTTACCAGAAATGGAAATTTGGGAAGAAGAAGAATGGCAAGAAGCTCCAATATCCATTGAGCCAATGCAAAGTTATGTAGCATTACATGACGACAATCAAGTTGTAAGTGTCCTTACCGAGGGAATCCGTGAATATGAAATTGTTGGTAATGATTACGACACCATCCAATTAACCCTTTTTAGAACTTTTGGTTTTATGGGTAAAACAAATTTATTATATAGACCTGGACGTGCATCGGGAGAGTCCATCGTAGAAACACCTGATGCGCAACTATTAGGAAATATTAAAGCTACCTTTGCTTTAGTATATAAGAATGGACATACATTTGACGAAGCAAAAATCACGAATCTTGCAAAAGAATACCTATCTCCTGTCCAATTTTATCAATTCTCAGATTTTCTAAATGGACGTATGATTTATGCATATCGTGATGAGGAAAAAACAAATGAATTATCATACAGTCTAGCTAACTTTGAAAATATGACATCTACTATTAGTGCCATAAAAAAGGCAGAAGATAGTGATGAGTATATTGTTCGCTTTTATAACCCTTACCTAGAAAAGGCTTCATCTATTGCACCTGAATTATTAGAAAAAGGGCATTTCGTTTTACTAGATGAAAAAACTGAAGATGCAAAAGTAGAAGAATTAAAAACATGCGAATTCAAAACAATAGCTATTCAGTTATAATGAAAAGGGATTTGGCTATTCGCCGAATCTCTTTTTTACCATTATACTATAAGTTGTGGGGTATATTTTTTTAATGACAAAACTAGGGAAAATAAGCTGAATATGGAGAGAATAACCATGTTTGATGATGTTAGAAAAACTAAACTATATGAATTAGTTGAAAATCGCCCCTATCATTATTCGTTTGATGATTTAGGTGAAATATTATCCATTTCTCCCCGAACCGTTCGCAAAGAAATAAAAGATATCAATGATCTTGAAGATATGACTGGACTAATTGTTCTAAACAAACGAGGAAAAGGTTATTATATCAGCATTACAAACCAGGAAAAATATCAATTATTTAAAAAAAATATGGGAAATACTAATATATATTTTGATGTCAATAATCAAGAAGAGAGAGCAAAACAGTTTATTTTGCTATTACTGAACTATAAGGATTATGTCTCGATTGAAGAAATCGCAGATCAAATGTATGTAAGTCGAACGACAATAATGAATGAGTTAGGGGATATCCGTAATTTATTAAAAAAATATCACTTAATGTTGACAACAAAAATTGGGAAAGGTGTTAAAATTGCGGGGAAAGAGAGAGATAAACGATTTGTTTTTTTGACATTGATTGATGAAGAGTTAAATGAAGAAAAAGTGAATCACTTTTTTGAATGGAAAAATTCTAGTACAGATTTATATGGATTAAAAGAAGAGTTACCGATAATATTTAGTAGGAATCATATTTATTTAACAGATAATGATCTAAGTAATTTAATTTACCATATATTAATTATGGTGGATCGAATTAGTAGTGGGTTTGTTATCGATAATATAAGAAATGTATCCAAAACAAGAGAACACTTGCAATTCATGAAAGATATAAAAGAATTGCTTACTAATATATTTCATGTAGAGATCCCTCAAAGTGAACTAGAATACTTATATGTTCAAATTAAAAGTAAAGTAATTTACAGAGAGAATCTTAATTTCCAATTATCAACTGATGTAAATGAATATATCCATGCTTTATTAACTGTAATTAAAGAAAACTATTATTATAATCTTCTTGATGATGAACAGTTAAAGTATGATTTGACAAGTCATGTGAGCTCCATGCTCTATCGAGTTGAAAACGAAATAAGGGTTAGAAATCCTTTGCTAGAGCATATCAAGAAATATTATCCACTGGCTTACGAAATTACCATGTTTGCAGTAAATACCATTACAAATGATTATAACTATGAAGTAAATAATGGTGAGATAGCATACCTGGCCCTTCATATAGGTGCATCATTAGAGAGGAATTATCAAGTGAAATATAAGAGACATAATTCCTGTCTTATCGTATGTGGCTCAGGATTTGGAACAGCAAGAATGATCGAAACATCGATCAAGAGGGACATTCCTGGGCTGTTTATTACAAAAACAATCTCCGCGCAAAAATATACTCAATTGGAATATATAGAAGAAGATGTTGTGATTACAACAATTAGTATAAAGAAAAAGAATAAACCAGTATTCAAAATCGAAACACTTCCTTCAAAAAGAGAGTTACTAGAACTAGATCGAAAAATTACAAATGAAGTAAGTAAATCTGTCGATATATTCTGTAAGTACTTTTCCAGTAATTTATTTATTAAGAAATCTTATAATGATAAGATTGAGGTTATTCGGGACCTTGTTAAAGTGCTGTATGATGAACAAGTCATAAATGATTCCGATCTGTTTATGGAATCTATCCTAAAAAGAGAGGAATTAGGGTCAACTGTTATGGGCGAAGGTGTCGCGATTCCCCATCCTATAGGACTACTAGATAACAATAGGACAAAGATTGCTACTGCCATTTTGGACAAGCCTATCGAGTGGGGGAAGAACCGAAACGTACAACTCGTCTTTCTTCTTGCAATTAGTAAGCAGGATTATGAAGATGCTTTAGGAATTTATGACTTTTTTGTTGATGTCGTGCGGGAAAACCACCATCATGTCTTGTCTAACTCAAAAAACTTTAACGACTTTATATTAAAAAGTCGATTATTAAATAACGATTGAGTTTATAATAATCCTTAAATAAAAAATAACTCTGCCTACACTGTACTTATTACAAATAACCGAAAACCATGATTTTCAGATCATATTTACGGTTATTTAAATTTTTGCAATGTAAGCCCGAAATAAGAAAATGCGCACCTTCAAGGGTACGCATGCCAAATAACCGTAAAATCCTGATTTTTCAATTCGGATTCACGGTTATTTCATTTTATATGCTACATTCTTTTCGGATCATCTTCGACCAAGGCAAGTACAAATTTATAACATCTGGATTTCTATGAATATCTAAATTTGGTAAATCCTTCAGTAATTTTACAAGATACCGATAAAAATCCACACCATTTGCTTTAGCTGTCTCTGCGATACTTAAACAAATTGCATTTGCTTTTGCTCCAGCTTCGCTAACAGAAAACAGCCAATTTTTGCGTCCAATAACATTAGGACGGATGGCG
>NZ_CTDX01000008.1 GCF_001375515.1 Bacillus kwashiorkori | reverse complement strand
ACAACTCAATAAATAATATTAAGGGATTCAAAGAAAATACTTGATTAAATATATAAATCGAGATATTAACGCAGGAAAAAATCTAAAAAATGAAGCCATAAGACTTCTAACCGTTGGAATGACGGGGCTCGCCTAATCAATAACTAGCCGATAGGCTGGTGTTCTTAGGAATCTCCCACTTCAATCAGCTCGCAAGAGCGATAAGTGGTGAGAGGTTCAACTGAAGGTGATTACGTGTTACATCAAACGAGATAATCAAAACTACAAGTTCATTAAAGACATTGTAATTAAAAAACAAAGGTGCAAATAAAGGATTGAAAGAATTATTAAAGTAATATTTATCAAATAGTTATTGAATTTGTGCAAGTACTATCAAAAATGGAAATAAATTACAAGGTTGATTGTAAAAGTTCCGATCTTGGAAATCCAAAAAATATTTTAACATATGTTGTTTCGTTTTGAATCCTGATAAAATATATTTCTTATCCTCTCTGAAACTTTGTAAAAATTCAGTTAGAGAAATTTAAATGAGTCTTGATTTATCAAGCTTTTCGGGGAAATATTTATGAAATAAATAAAATAAATTTAATTAAAATATGTTCATAGTTTGTGCAGATTAGAGGTAAAAAATATTATTTCTTTCGCGCTAAAAAATAAAAACCCTTGTCACACAAGGGTTTTAGTGATGGAGCATAGCGGGCTCGAACCGCTGACCTCTACACTGCCAGTGTAGCGCTCTCCCAGCTGAGCTAATGCCCCGCAAATTCTCAACATATTTGATTATAACAGCTTTAATATATTTTTCAAGCGGATAATAATTTCTTTTGTCTTGTTCCTTCAAACGCTTCCAAACTGCCACTTTTCCCAAAAACTTCTTTATTTATAATTGAAGGCTATTTTTTTGTTTCCATTAAAAAAATATGTTTTACTAATGACAAAGGGGATGATTTTGGTGTTAGGGGTATTAATGGCAATTATTCTTATTATAACAATTATAGGTTTTATCATGACATTATTAGTCATTAGAGACGTCAATGGGCAAATAAAAAAATATGAATCTTCAGGGGATACGTTACAAAATGAAGTGGCAAGATCCCACGATTATGAAACAAGTTCATTAAAAACAAGTGTTAAGTCATTATCATGGATAAACATAATACTTTGGATAGTAATTATTATTATTGCACTAGCATTCGTATTGTTTGGCAAATATTTATAAAAACCTCGTGAGTTTGTCCATTAATCCACTGTCGAATGAAACAATGAATTGACGGTTTCAAAGATGTGGCTACAATTATTCTTGTCCAAAAGATGGGACTACTATTATTTGGAGAGAAAAAATGCCTCCGAATTTAGTGAGTGCTTAACATATGAACAACCATTACAGATTAGGTGCGAAGTCTTTAGAAGAAAATAGAATTTGGTTTGACTCTACGAAAAAGTCATAACCGAAGAAGATTACTCTAAAGTTGCAGAAGGCGTATTAAATCATTTATAATATCGGATCCAAAATGGATTTCATCTCTAATAAGCTATATCTGCATAGATGGAAGTTCCTGATATATCGGAACCTCCATTTTTTTATCAATAGATCATATTATAGTTTACAGAGCCAATAATTATAAAACCGAAGAATGTTGAACTAGCAGCATTTTTACGTTTTTCCCCCAACTAATCAACTAATTTTAGGAAAGCCCCATTTTTTCCTTTCCGTAAAAGTAATTATCAGCCCCTTTCATTAAATATATATATAACAGAATGGAGGGGGAAATAAATCTTAGAAAAGTTTTCCAATAGGTAAAAATAGAGTCAATCGATTCTGCTCGTGAATAAATATAATTGAGGTGATAACTATGGTAAAGATTTTTATTGATCCTGGCCACGGCGGTTCCGATCCCGGAGCAACTGGAAATGGTTTGCAAGAAAAAAATATAACCTTACAAATCGCTCAGCGAATTCGCGATATGTTAACATCAGAATATGAAAATGTTTCTGTGAAAATGAGCAGAACGGGAGACCAAACCGTTAGTCTGAACGAAAGAACAAAAGCTGCAAATGACTGGAATGCAGATTTTTATTTATCTATCCATATTAATGCTGGCGGAGGAACCGGCTTTGAAAGTTATGTCCACCCACAATCCCCTCAACGTACTAAAAATTTACAAAATACTATTCATGACGAGATAATGAAACAAGTTGATTTTAGAAATAGAGGAAAAAAACAAGCGAATTTTCATGTCTTAAGAGAGACTGTTATGGATGCGATGTTAACGGAAAATGGCTTTATTGACAATTCAGCAGATGCAAATAAATTAAAGAAATCGAGTTTCATTGATAACTTAGCCCGTGGACATGTCAATGGGCTAGCTAAATCACTAAATTTAAAGAAAAAATCATCTCCACCACCGCAAGATCCACCAAAAAACAATCCAGGTCAACTATATAAAGTTCAAATTGGTGCATTTCGTGACGAAGAAAATGCCAAACAACTTGCTGATCGAGCAAAAAAAGCCGGTTTTGATGTGTATATCGTTAAAGAATAAAAAGAAATAGGTTGTAAGATTAAGTAGTTCAAGTTTTGGAGGACAATAATAATGAAACATACAAAAGGGTATACAAATTCGCAAATGAATTCGTATACCCTCTTTTATTATGGATCTTCTGGAATCCTTTGTTGGTTTCTCAACCCGTTGTTCTTCGCACAGGGCGGAGTTTAGGCAAGTTTTTCTATTTCTACTTTACAAACCCCTTCCAGACTAGAAACAAATTGATACACGTCCGTTATCTTTTGCCTAAAATTGACACCTATTTTAAGTTGTATTAAATGCCCGCCTTCTTTTAGGTCGCGAATTTTTATGCTGTTAATTGAGAATTTTTTTCCTTCAATTTCCTCTATTATTTTTTCGATGAATATATTATCGGAGACATATAGCTCAAGGGCTAAATCTTTTTCTCTTAATTGTTTTGGACCGATTAAATTCATAATAAAGGGAATGAACTCAACACTTATCATTAATAGAATTACTCCTGCAATGGCTTCAAAATAAAACCCCGCCCCTACAGCAATACCAATTCCTGCAGCACCCCAAATAATTGCGGCAGTCGTTAGTCCGGATATACTATTATTTCCTCTCCGTAAAATAACTCCAGCTCCTAAAAACCCTACCCCCGATACGATTTGGGCGGCTAAACGAAGAGGATCCATCGTTATATTAACCCCATAAACTGACGATTCGGCTTTATATGCTGATTGGATAGAAACAATTGTTAATAAACAAGAAACAATTGAAATTACTAAACAAGTCTTTAGACCAACTGGTTTTCTTTTAATCTCCCGTTCCAATCCAATAATCATGCCAAGCAGGGCAGAAACCCCTAATTTAATTAAAATCTCCATCTCAATGTAATCTAACATTGTTTATCTCCTTTTAAAAATGTTATTTGCATAATAAATCACCGTATTAACTAGTAGTCCCTTCCAAGTAAATAAAAAATTTAAGAAAAATCTATAGATGTAATCTTAATGCTGGATACATGGCAATATTAATGTCGGAAAAGATTCTAAACATAGATAAGAAAACAAACAAACTATATAATAGATAAATCAGTAACAAATAATAATCACCAAGTATTATTATAAATATTAATCAAAAAAAATTATATGAATAAGGGAGTAAAAATGGAAAAACCGCCTATTAACCCATATATTTTAATTTTTATTGGAGTAATTTCTGTGTCCACATCTGCTATATTCGTGAAGTTATCATCAGCACCAGCAGGAGTAATCGCATTTTATCGACTATTTTTATCCGCACTTATGCTTTTGCCTTTTTTTCTAACTAAACATCGAAAGGAACTAAAAAGTATTTCAAGTAAAGATTACATATTAATGACTGTAGCTGGTATCTTTTTGGCATTTCACTTTATATTATGGTTCGAATCACTTCATTACACTTCTGTGGCAAGTTCCACTGTATTAGTAACATTACAACCGCTATTCGCGTTTATCGGAACTTATATAATTTATAAAGAAAAAATAACCGCAAAAATGATTATTAGCGGAATTGTTGCTATTACGGGAAGTGTTATTATAAGTTGGGGAGATTTCAATGTAAGTAAAATTGCTTTATGGGGAGACATACTCGCCTTAGTTGCTTGTGCCCTCATTACAGGTTATTTACTTTTTGGACAAACCGTTCGAAAAAGGGTCACATTAGTGACATATACTTTCCTAGTCTATCTTATTAGTGCAATAACATTATTTTTCTATGTGATCGTGAATAATGAAACACTTTTTCCGTATCCTAGTATCGAATGGCTATATTTTTTCCTTTTAGCTCTTTTACCGACATTATTAGGACATTCTCTTTTCAATTGGAGCCTCAAGTGGATTAGTACTAATGCTATATCGATGGCCATTTTATTTGAACCTGTCGGAGCAACTATCTTGGCATATTATTTTTTAGAAGAAAAAATTGTATGGACGCAAATCATTGGTGGTACTATCGTGTTATTTGGCTTAACTATATTTTTATCTAAGAGAAAAAACACTTCAGTTGATTAAAGTATCGTTTTTCGGAAATACCCTAAGTAGTAGTGTACTTATAAAAATGCTTTCGAACTTAGATTTATTTTTCTTCAGATAGATTCAAGTGAATCCACTCGTTTATAATAGAAGAAAGCAAAAATTGCACGACTCGTAAGAAAGGGTCGCCTTCTTAAGTACGGGTCGATGATTCATTAGAAATGAATGCGAGCAAAGTCCAAAAACCCAGCAATCTGCTGTAATGTGTGCTTGATCTTGTTATGTCTGTGTCGGCCTAAGTATAGGTGACTGTCCAGAGAAGTATGAATTGAAACATCAAGAAATTAGTAAGGACGGCGAAGAATGAACGATGAAAAAAGGCTAATGATTATTTGAAATCTTTTCTACAAGAAAATGTTAATACTTGGTGATTTTATATTGCTAACTTGTACATACAGTGATATATTAGATGATAGGTTAAGCATTTCATGCAAACTATCCAAATTAAAATAATAATTTTTTAAAGAAAAGTGTTGACTTAAAATAAAAAACTTGTTATGATAAATTTCGTCGTTACGAGTTACTGAGAAAAATAAAATAAAAAAACTTGTTGACACGAATAACTAAATTTGATATTATATAAAAGTCGCTTCAAGATAACGACTTAAATTGAACCTTGAAAACTGAACAAGACAAAGCGTTAAACATGCTAGTATTTTAAATGAGCAAATCAAACTTTTTTGGAGAGTTTGATCCTGGCTCAGGACGAACGCTGGCGGCGTGCCTAATACAT
>NZ_CTDX01000007.1 GCF_001375515.1 Bacillus kwashiorkori | reverse complement strand
AGGCTTAGAAATTTTTCTAAGCCTTTTAGTGTGATTAATAATGTGAACTTTGTTGTGAAAATACCGCGAAATACATTGTGATTAACTATGTGAATTAGTACTTTGCACCTCAAAAGTAAACCCGTTATTCAAAAGAAAAAGGGGGTTTTTTTTATAGGGTAAATAAGCTTTTGACAATCGCTAATTATGGTGGACGATTCATAACGATATCGCTACGTAACAACAAATTGAAATAAATTGCGCTGTAGCGAGTTCCAAAAGTAATTTAAGTCCTTATAGTATCCCTTTCCTCCCTAAAAAAAAGAAAGGAATTCATTAAATGCAGGCCTTTTTTAACGTTGTGAATTTTTTTGTAAAAATATTAGGAAAAATAGAGGATTTTTCTAATTTTTGTTTAATTAAGTAAATTGTTATTAAATTATTGTTCAAAGGGGGATGTTTGATATGAAACGTATCAAATGTATTTTAGTGTTTACTTTAACTTTTACTTTAATTTTTTCAACTGTAGGAACTACATTTGCGAAAGCTTCTGAACTTGAAGAACCGCAAATAATTTACAACCAAGATATTCTCGAACCAATCATTCTTGATATTTCCAAACCAGATATTTACAACCCAGATGCAGATGATCCAGACTTTGAAATTTTAGAAGATGGCGTTTTTATAGACGGAAGACTTTATAATCCAGAAGAATTCGAGGAATATTTAAACTCAGTGGAAATTGTTGAATTAAGTTATAATGATAGTGAATATACTCCTCAATTTTCATTTACATTAGCTCCCGGTGTTTATTTTATTCCTGGTATTGGTAAAGTTGCATTACTCGTGACGGGTGGAATAGTAGTTGCCGGAGTTGTTATTTCAGTTGGAAGCTGGCTCTATAATATTATTTCGAGCTTTTTTAAAGACGCAAAAACTGTAATTGCTACTAATTACGGAATACCTAAATCATTGTTAGACTCAAATGGAAAGGTGAAATTAGGTTCTTTTAAAGATAAATATGGGAATACACCTTTGACTAAAAACTCTGGCACATTCAAAAATGGAACTTGGTCAGTAGAGAAAGATACCGCAGGACATGGTGGACGTGCGTGGAAATTAAAGAACAATGGAAAAAGGGTAGCTTCTTTAGATAAAACAGGTAAAGTGTTATCAAAATAAATAAATAGGAGTAGATACGATTTATGAAAAAAATGACTTTTAACAGCTACACACTTAATTATCATGATTCAATTAATGTCTATGTAAATGAAGAAAGGAAACAAATAGTTTTTATTTCTAAAAATAATGACGAAATACACGGTGTTCTAGATTTTAATGAAAATAATAAAATTAAAATACATCCTAGATGGAATGTGAATTTTTCTATAGAAAATAACGAGATTACAATCGATGTTAACTATGAAGAAGAATGACTATTAAACTTTGCGTTCTTTCTTCACTTTTTACTAAGGGTAGCGAGTGCTACCCTTTTTATTTGTCCAAATATAAGTGCCGCTGAATAATTAGGTCTTAATATATAATCTGACCAAATTTTATGAAGACAGTAATTAATTTTACAGAAAATAATGTCACTGCAAAAAGGAAATTCAAAGTAAAAAAATGTCCGTACCTGGCGTTTTTTTGTTATTTTAAAAGAAGGGAAATGTGGTCTACATGTCGAATGTAGTCTACATATGTACTACAAATTGTAATCTACATGTCGTACGTTGACCACATGTAAGATACAAAGCAAGGAGAGTTTTTATATGGAATACTGGCAAATCGGAGAATTCGCAGATAAAATCGGGAAGCATATCAATACCGTTTCAAACTGGTTTAAACAATTAGAAGAAAAACGTATCCATTCGATTAATCGAAACGAACATGGTGAGAAGGTTTACGACAGCCTTGATTTAGAAATCGCCTTACATATCAAAAATAAGAGGGATGAGAAATGGACTCTCGACGCTATTTTTAATGAGTTACCCCAATACTTTGAGCTCCGCCCTTTTCCTAAACTAGAAGATTCAAAAGAATTGGAGTCTACAAGTCCTCTACAAATCAATTTACTAAGAAGTGAACTGGAAAAAGTAGTACATGAGATTGCAGCTACTCAAATTAAAGAAATGCAGTCACAATACCAGGAGCTTTTAAAACGACTTCCCGAACCTAAGGATCCGGAAAAAGAACGATTGGATAGATTTAATGAAATCATCACACGCCGTCGTATTGAGGCACATTTGGAGAAAGAGGCCCTCAACATGTGGGCTACAAAACCTGATGAAGAACGACTGAAACGAGTAGGTTTGTTCCGAAAAGAAGAGGATAGAGACAAGAGGGAACGATTTGTAAAAGAATATATCAATCAACACTTTGAAAATCATCTAAAAAGGGAATTTGGTCTAGATTAAACATCTTTTTTCATAGTAAAGGAGTTGGCAGGATGAATATAGTTTATGTTGTTCTGAGAGTTAATAAAGAGAATGATGAAAGATATAGGTATAGATATGAAGATTGGTGGGTCAAGTAAAAAGCAAAAACAGGTGAAGTGTGGGCGTTTTACATTGTGCCATATATTACCATTGTATGAGAATACCATTTCATATAAAATTCTCTATGGGTTGAAAAATTTTAATACCTGACATTCTAGAATGTTGACTGAAAGGTCTGCGGAGCCATGGTAGTAATGACGCTACCTAAAGCTCCGTTACATAAGTGAAAGGCTATATCCTTATAAAGAGGGATTAGCCTTTTTGTCATTTTATACACCTACTATCCACTTTCTAAATCAACAAGGTACTTCACATGTAGTCTACACAGTGGACACTTGTATAAGGGTATAAAAAAAATCTCTTTAGTTTTGATATTAGTAATCTAGTGAAATCAATTCAAAAAGAATTGACTGTTAAATTGAAAAAGCATATATTAATTATATAAATTTACCCCGTACCAAGGTACGGTTAAAAATTTACAGGATTAATTGAGTACTTGTATCCAGATACGATGAAATTTAATCCGAACAAATTATGTTCTCTCTTGATGTCAATGTCTTACACATGTGGTCTACTGGATTAGTAATCAAACATATTAATATCTCTAGGTAATTTAATAGCTACCTCAACAAGCCACGAATCATATTTCGTTGAATAATCGCATCTTAAAAAGCGATAGGGCTTTACCGTTTGCAAAAATCCGTGTTTTAACTCCTCCAAGACTTCGATTATCGGAAGGTCACCCGGAACTTCTTTCACGACATACACTTTATAATGAAAATTATTATTAGCACTAAACCCCTCACGTAAGCAGAAATTCCTCCTAGAATGCTTATCTTGCGCTTTTCTCCTCCAACTCCCAATAATTTCTCGTAATCTTTCATTTTCTTTTCTCAAATAATGTTCATTCTTCGGTAAGCCCCCATTCAAACAACGCATATAATTGAGCAGCACCTCTTGATAAAATTTAGATATCGATTAAAGGAGGTGCTTTTCATATGCCTGAACAAAAACTTACTATCATCCCCGTTACATTGCATC
>NZ_CTDX01000006.1:0-37500 GCF_001375515.1 Bacillus kwashiorkori | reverse complement strand
GCGCCTCCTTTCCTTTTTCTCTTATGCAAGAGAAAAAACTATCCGGTATTAGCCCACGTTTCCGTGAGTTATCCCAGTCTTACAGGCAGGTTGCCCACGTGTTACTCACCCGTCCGCCGCTAACCAGTAAAACCGAAGTTTTATTGGTTCGCTCGACTTGCATGTATTAGGCACGCCGCCAGCGTTCGTCCTGAGCCAGGATCAAACTCTCCAAAAAAGTTTGATTTGCTCATTTAAAATACTAGCATGTTTAACGCTTTGTCTTGTTCAGTTTTCAAGGTTCAATTAATTAGCTTTAATTTTTGAAACAACTCTTATATTATATCAAAATCATTTTCGTTTGTCAACCACTTTTTTTAATAAACTTTTTCGTGATTAACATTACATTTTTTAAAGACAAATTATATTGTACTGAATCTCATTTAATTTGTCAATACTTATTTTCAACTTCCTTCGTCACTTTTTAAGAGCTTCTTATTCTCATAAAAGCGACTTTCTTAGTATATATGCGATTCATCTAATAGTCAATAGCTAAAGAGATGGAAAGACTATCCATTTTCTGTGATTGTTTTAGCTGAGTAATTTTGAAAAGTTGAGTTGAGATGTCCATGATACTAGTTTTAATATACACCAATAATTCAATTCAAGAAGCTTTCCCTTCAACTATGATTGCAAATTCCTCTAAAGTAGTCGAGTATTTAACATATACTCTTGGAAGTAAGTAAAGTTCATTAGGAATAGAAGTTTCGGAATATAACTTTGGAATAGTTGTTAAGCCAAACCGATAATAATTTTTTGTTTCGTTAATTACTTTTTTATCTCTTTCTCCATAAGGATAGGCAATAGCTATGACATTTTTACCGGTAATTTTTTCGATTTTTTCTTTTGAGCTTTTTAACTCATATGAAAGATTCTTTGTCTCTCTTAAATTTGGGTGAGTTGCTGTGTGAGATTGAATGGAGAAAAAACCCGAGTCTGCAAGCATTTTTAAGTCAGCTTTCGATAGTCGATTAGTCCGACCAATGAAATCAGATATAACAAATATAGTAGCTGTTGGATGAAATTGTGCCGTTTTTTGCTTTTGAAAAATCTCTAGTACGTTCAAATTATTTTTATATCCGTCGTCAAAAGTTATAAAGATTGGTTTCTTCACATTATGTCTTTTCTCCCATTGTTCAAACGTTAACAAAGTAAAACCATGTTCCCGCAAATAGATAATTTGTTGCTCAAAATTTTCAGGTGTGACAAATAACTCTTTTTGTCCAGTTCCTTTATATTCTTGAATAGAATGATAAATTAAAATTGGAATTTCCTTGTTCGCATTCGCTTGTAATGGAAACGTAAAAAATACTAATATAGAAGAAAACACAATACCCTTTATCATTATTCCACTCCTTTTAAGGGCGTATTTGTCATGCCTACATTTTGTTCCCTCCCTTGTTACACCTGACATAACCATTGGCGTGTTTGTCAAGGGCAAATGGCGGAGCCTCACCTCAACTTTACGAAAGAAAATCCTCATCAAAACTGTTTTTTCATAGAACTTTTGACACTACCTCCATTATTGTGTCAATTTTAGGGGATTTTATGATAAAAAGTTTTCTTCTTTTAATTAATAGTGCCTACTATACTCCTTATTGCTCTAAGCAAAGATCGTTGCATAATTGCGCATTTTTTCCATTTAAAGTGTTTTACTCCAATCTTTCATTTTAAACAACCCTATAGCTTAAAATATAAAAAAAACTTCTCATGAGAGAAGTTCCATTTTACTAAATAAAGTTATTCTTGCCACCATGATGAAATTGGATGTGTTATACTCTCCTCTAAAAAGATGGTTTCACCAATTTGTGGAACAATTAGGTTAACTGCTTTTTTCTCAGCTTCCGTCATAGCCCGTTCAATCGGTTCTGTCCATGCATGTCTAGCTAAAGTAAAAGCTCCCCAATGGACAAGCATCATTTGCCTGCCCTTTAAATCGATATGGGCTTGTACCGATTCCTCGGGGATCATATGTGAATTTGGCCAGCGTTTATCATATTGGCCACCTTCTATTAATGTAAGATCGAACGGACCATATTTTTTTCCAATTTCTTCAAAGTGCGGACCATAACTACCATCTCCGCTAGTACAAAGCCTTGTCTCGTTACCGATTATTATCCAACCACCCCATAATGTCGAATTCCTGTTAAACAGTCCTCTGCCAGAGAAATGCTTTGCTGGGGTTAATACGAACTTTAACCCTCCAAACGTCGTTTCATCCCACCAATTTAGTTCCTTAATCTGATCATCAGCAATGCCCCAATGGCGTAAATGGTTGCCAACACCATAAGGAACAAAAAAATGGTCAACTTTATCTTTCAGTTTTTTTATCGACTGATAATCTAAATGGTCGTAATGATCATGGGTGATGAGGACTGCATCTATTGGTGGCAATTCCTTTATTGCATTTAGCCAATCATCACTAAACCGTTTCGGTCCCGCAAATGATACTGGTGAAGCAAAGCGACTAAACATCGGATCAATAAGGAGCTTCTTTTCATCGATTGTCAATAAAAAAGTAGAGTGTCCAAACCAAGTAAGATTATCAGTTTTCCTATTAATTAAACTCCAATCAATCTTTGAAATTGGAATTTTATCAGAAGGGCTTCGATTTCCTTTCCCTATATCGGTTTTATATACAGAGAATTTATCGATTACATTTTCTTCCTCATTACTATCTTTATAAACAAATTTCCCATCTTTATAGTTATCAAAAGTAGCATATAATTCTTTCTGATCTTTCGTTGGATTAGCCCCAAAAGTAGGATGGGTGTTTATGTAGATTGTTATTACTGCCACTATCATTACAAAAACTAACAAGATAATGAACACGACCTTTTTCAATATCGTTCTTAATGCTTTTCGCCTCATTTTGCGAGGAGTATTTCCTACGATGTTACTACTATCCATTTTAAAAATTATCCATCTCTCCCTTTATATAAAATTCCACCATTATGTACTTGTAATCAAACGATTAAAAAATATCTCACCAATAACGCTCGTCCAGTTACATTTAATATTAAACTTTTATGCAACGATATTTCAATAACCAACACTTTAGTCTTGCAAGAGTATATTCCAAAAGAATTGTTATTTATTTTAATACAAAATAATGTGCTTTTATTTGCTGCTCCTTACCAAGCTGTTTCTCTTACTCTGCTGATTTCTCCCCAGCGCTCGTTCAAATGCATCTATAGGTTTGGACTAGCTTTTTTCATAGAAATAATAAACCTATTCGGCTTTTTCAGTCGCCACCAAAAAAACCGGTAACTGGATTTGAAATGTAGTTGTATCTTCAAAAGGTAAGCATTGAATTGTTCCACTATGCTTTTCGACAATGTTTTTACATACAAATAAGCCGATTCCTGTGCCTAATCTTTTTGTCGTATAAAAAGGTTCGAAAATAACTTTTGCTTGATCACGAGGAATCGTTGGGCCATTATTAGAGATTGCAATATTTATAACTTTTTTGTCCATATTCGATTGGATAAGTATTTTTTTCTTTCTTTGCTCTTGGTTAACCGCATCAATTGCGTTCATGAATAAATTTAAAAAAACTTGTTTCAATTCATCTTTATTACCGAATACTTTGGAGTGTTCATCTATTTTTGTCGTCACATCAATATTCCCGTCTACAAGGCTTGGATATAAGAAATCAATCACTTCTTCTAAAAGTAATTTAATCGGAATCACTTCCTTCTCACTTTCGCCTTCATCCTTCAATTTAGACGTATGGAGAAATTTAGTTATTCGGAAGTTCAGTTGCTCCAGTTCGGAAGAGATTATATGTAAATACGGCAAGGAAGGGTGTTCATCTTTTAATAGTCTAATAAATCCCATTATCGATGTAAGAGGGTTTCTAAATTCATGAACAAAACTTGAAGACATTTGCCCCAATATCGCCAACCTGTCTTTATGTGTTTGGGTGATAAACAAGTTTTTTTCTTGAATTTTATTATCTTTTAATTGCGTGTAGTGTGATACAGCATAATAACAAAATAAATCGAACTGTCGATTAATTAAATCAATAATTGGTTGCAAATCCTCAAGCTGAATACCGGATTGATTTACATATTTAACGATGATACTTCTTCCAAGATTGACATTATAAACAAATTCACCAATATTGATGTTTGCTTCTAAGCGCTCCTTGGCAACTTTATGTGCAAGTGTTTTTAAGTCATCCTCAGAAAGATTGTTATTAATGGAATTTGTTACAAGTTGAAACATAAAATGACCGTTATTTCTAATTAATGCTAAATTATCTTCCGTAGTATGAACAATAATTTGTCCTTCCCAAATATCTAAAATCATTTTTTCATTTTCATTCAAAAACTGCACTAGTTTTCGATTTATTTTGTCCATTTGTCCATTGTTCTTCAAGAGAAACCACCCCATATCCTGTGTGACATACATAGATTAAATTAGCATCTTTTCTTGTTATCTACTCCGACGAACATCGCGTGAAGAAAAATGTTATCACTTTAGTAATTATTTTATTTTAAGCATTTAACACAGCCTTTTTTAAAACATACCATAAAATTCCCCATTTATAAATAATTCTTTCAATAAATAACTCTCGTTTAAATAATAAGGGAAAATTGTTTAGTTACGTACACTTTTCACAAAAGAAGAAGTGCACCCCTTTTTTAAAAAAGGAATGCACTGAAACTGTAACAAACTATCTTCTTGAATTGTTTATTCCTCATCACTGCCACGGTATCGCTTATAAGGCAGTGGGTTCCATACTCGATACTCTAAGTCCTCTTTTCTTAAAGCTGCAGGAATATCTTCCAAAATTTTCTTTGCTACTTCTAATTCCCGTTCAGCCTCTGTTTTATCTTGGTACAAAAATTCATCTGACGATTTTTCCGAAGCGCGATTGACTTTTTCTGACAAATTGTCTATTACCATTTGTTGCTGACGGCGAATTGATTCGCGGGCTTCAGCAACCCAATTTGGTTGGACAGAACGAAGACTATCTGTTACATAACTGAATTCTTCGAAAACTTCTCGATACACTCTGTCTGCATTTTCCCGAGCATCCTTTATTGCTATTTCTAAATCCTCAATCGTTAATTCCTCCACATGCAGCGGACGATTGCGCTTCACTCCACCAATTCCTTTAGAATGTAAGTAATATGGGAAAATCGATTTAATCGTTTTTCCTACTGGATTAATCGCCATCCCCGCTTCATCCACGCCTTTTGGTTGCACCCCTTGCATTGCAATTCTGGCAGATTCTGGTCGGACGATTTCCTTTGGTGGCAACACACCGTAACGTAACAATTCACGGATCCCTGTTCCAGAAATATTGATTCGATAATTATCTGCATGTGGACAAGTTTGTTCTGTTGCCAAATGGTTACATCGCGTGCAATAAAATACTTCATGGAATAGACGAATATCAATTCCAAGTTCTTCCTTCGTAAATTTATCAAAAATTGTGTGACTAGCATATTTATCATAATAGTCGCCCACACCAGCATGATCACGGCCAATTAGTGCGTGGGTACAGCCATAATTTTTCATAATTAACGCATGGAGAACTGCTTCGCGTGGACCTGCAAAAATATACGTCACACGGAGCGGCGCAAGAATCGTCCGTTTCTTCGGATAATACGTATCTAACACAGCCCGGTATGAAAGCATCCGAAATTCATGTCTTGTATATTCCCGCTTTGCCATTTCTACTAACGGCTGAACAAATAAACCATCCATTTCTTCCAACGCATTCCGATGAATATATTCATGGCCGCGATGAAGTGGATTAGCCCCTGTAATAAATCCAGCTACTGATTTAAATTTCTTCTCTTCATAAAATAACTTCCACGTATCTTTTGGCTCCATCCGCAAACTCTCAAATGGTCCCCAATGAACTCGGCGTAGTAATTGGATTGGTCCGCCTAAAGCGGTATCCCCCATTCTTCGATAGATGGAATCAACTCCTGGGTGATTTCGATCTGTTGTGCCAAATAGATGTTGTGCACGAAACTCTCGATCATAATCAAAAATGTCCTCTATTTTCAAAATCGCTACCGGTTCTTTTGACTCATCTACTAATGCAACCTCATCACCTATTGATAAAGATTTAATTACTTGCTTATTTCTGTCGCCAATTGGCGCGAAGCTAAGAGGGACTGGCCAAACAATTCCATTAGCTAAACGTCCTTCCTCTAAAACAGATTTATAATCTGCCTCATTCATAAACCCTTCATTCGGTGATAATACCCCTGTTGCAATCATTTCAAGCGTAATAACAGCCTCTAAGTCTACCATAATAATTGGCAATGTTTTTGCCCTTTCCATCGCCGTGTCTCTTGCTTCTCCAGTTAACACCCGATTAACTAATTTTCCCCCATGTGGTTGTTGTGGATAATTTACCAACTTTTCATTCACTGTTTGATTAATCATTACCAAACCACCTCATCCCCTTTATTATCTTGAACTTGTCTATGAAAAACATCTTTGTAAAAGTTTATTAAACTATCAAATGAATATGCAAAACAGTTGAAATACGTTTTTCACAAGTGAAAACTGCAATATTTCAACTGTCGCAAAGTTATTATTGCGTACTTTTTAATAATCTACCTTTTTATCATTTTTTCATCCTTCAACAAAGGTGCGAAACTTCGTTAAACTTAATCTTTCAAAAAGATTTACTACTACGCTAACTTACTCCATTTCTTTAAAACCAGTATGTGCTCGCACAGATACTTCTGCAAAGCGTTTCAAATCATTTTCCTTAGAAAAAATAGTTCCTAAATAACCGCCAAGAAAACCTATAGGAACACTTACTAATGCTGGATTATCCAATGGGAATATTGGATTTCCGACAAATAACGCCGCTCCCTCCACAGGTGAGAACACACTCGGACTAATGGACACTAAAACTAGCGCAGAAATCAATCCGGATAGCACCGCCCAAACTGCTCCTGTTGTATTAAAGCGCTTCCAATATACTGTATATAAGATGACTGGTAAATTAGCACTTGCAGCAATACAGAATGCTAAAGAAACTAAAAAAGCAACATTCAAATATTGTGCACCTAATGAGAGAATTATTGATACAACAGATACTCCTAATGCTGCATAACGTGCTGCTAACATTTGCTGCCTTTCAGTAATATTTCCTTTTTTAATAATTTGTGCATAAATATCATGGGCAAATGCAGACGCCCCTGACAATACTAATCCGGCTACTACCGCTAAAATTGTCGCAAATGCTACAGCTGAGATAAAGGCAAATAAAATATTACCGCCAATTGCTTCTGCAAGTAACGGTGCTGCCATATTTCCACCTGGATTAGCTTTCAAAATCTCACTTTCTCCGACGAAAATGGCTGCTCCAAAACCTAAAAACAATGTTAAAATATAAAAAATTCCTATCGTCCAAGTTGCCGTAATAACAGAACTTCTTGCCGTCTTAGCATCCTTTACAGTAAAGAAACGCATTAGTATATGTGGAAGACCAGCCGTCCCAAGAACTAAGGCAAGCATTAATGAAAGCGTTCCCAAAGGATCGGTATATTTAATTCCTGGATTTAAATAATCAGCACCATGACTCGTTGCTGTTTTCACTTCGGTAAACATCGCACCAATATTAAAGTTAAACTTCATTAACACCAAGAAAGAGATGATGATCATTCCTGCCATGAGCAGTACAGCTTTTGTAATTTGTACCCAGCTTGTAGCAATCATTCCGCCGAACAATACGTAAATCGTCATCATTACACCAACAATTAAGACAGCAATCCAATAAGGGATATCAAATAACAGTTGAATAAGTGCACCAGCACCTACTAACTGAGCAATCATGTAAAATAACACAATAGTAATCGTACTAAGTGCTGCAGCTCCCCTTACTTTTTTCGCGTCAAATCGGGAATTAATCATATCAGCTAACGTATATTTACCAAGATTCCTTAACGGCTCTGCAACTAACAATAAGACAACTAAATAAGCAATTAAAAATCCAATACTATAGAAAAACCCGTCAAATCCTTGCAAAGCAATCATTCCAGCAATTCCTAAAAAGGATGCTGCTGATAAATAATCACCTGCAATAGCTAGTCCATTTTGCCATCCAGTCAAGCCTCCACCTGCTGTATAAAAGTCACCTGTTGATTTCGTCTGTTTTGCCGCAATATAGGTAATCACTAGCGTAAGAATGACAATTGCTAAAAAAAGTATCACTACCATTGGATCCATAAGCTCTTCCCCCCCTTAGTTTAACTGATCATTAATAATTTGATCTGCTTCTTTATCAAACTGAGAAGCTTTTTTCACATAAATAGCACTTAACACCCATACCATGACAAACTGGGCGATAGCAAAAATCCAAGCCCAAGAAATATCCCCAATTGCTGAGGTGTTTAAAAATTTCGTATAAGAGGTGAAAATTGGCAGTAGAAAATAAAACACCATAAAAAATACGGTCATCGGAATTAAAAACTTTTTCTTCTTACTTAGAAACTGTTTAAACTGAAGACTGCTTTCAACTTTGACATAGTCGATATTTTTCCTTTTTTTACTTATGCTTAATTCCTCTTGAGCCAAAATAGACCATCCCCTTTCATTCAACTTAATGATAATTATATTTATTTTAAATATTTTATATTTAAAAAATGGGCAAATGGTCGAAATTGTTGTGTGAATGGTACAGATTGACACCGCCAATGGCATAACTGAACGTCCAAAATGAAAGGTATAACCCTTTTATCTATAGGTACAAATAAAAATAGTCTCGCACCAGGAACGGAAACGACACTATTTCTATTTTCTCAAACACTATTATCTAGCTAAAAAATCGAGTACTCTGAATTAATCCTTACAAAAATTAGTATTTATGAATATGGGCTGCTATTCCGAGGAAAACGATCAAGAAAAATGAGCGTAAACAATAACCCCCTTTTATTTAATTAGAAAAATTAGCTAATCCAAAACATTCACCTTTTAAATATCTCAAGAATCATTTTACTTGCGGAACGACTTACAGGGATTTTCGTCCTGTTTTTATCTTTTAATGTCAAATTACTCGTACCGTTGAACCAAGGTGTTATTTCTAACACATGGTCCAAGTTGACTAAATAACTTCGATGGGCTCGGAAAAACGAATATCCAGACAGTTGCTCCTCTAATTCATGTAAAGTCATTCGACTCAAAATAACTTCATCTTCTGTATGAATTTCAAGTAAACGTCTATTAGGCACAGCGAAATAAATGGAATCAGGTGAAACGACAACCATTCGTTCCCCATCGTCAATTAACAACTTGCCTACAGGTGGTTTCCGTTGTTTATCCAAAATACCGTTATGATTTTTTTGACTGGTGAAACTCTTTCGGATTCGTTCCATTGTCCTACGAAATCTCGTTTCATCATATGGTTTCAACAAATAATCAACTGCCTCCACATCAAACGCATCCATTGCATATTCATCATAAGCTGTTGTAAAAACAAATAACGGGGGTGGAATAGGTGCTTGTTTTAAAATATATCTTGCTGCCTCCATACCAGTTAACCCAGGCATCTCTACATCTAGAAAAATTACATCTGGTCGGTGTTCTGAATATAATTCAATAAGTTGCTCCCCTGTTTCAGCGTGGGGCGTAAGAATAATCCCCTTTTCCTCGTTCAATAAATAAAGCAATTCCTTTCTCGCCATCAATTCGTCTTCAGCTATCATTACACGAATTTCATTCACTCTATCACCCGCTTTTCTTTATATGAGATGAATCAGGAATAGAAAATTTCACTTCACTTCCACCTGAAGTCAAATTACGAATATGTAACCGAGCTGATTCCCCTAATAACTGCACTAATCGTTGATTCACATTATATATACCAGTTCCACCATTATGATCACTTGCTAATGGTTGATGACTAACAAAAGGTAAAATATCGTTTGGAAATCCGCTGCCATTGTCTCGGACGGAAACGGACAATTGACCGTTCTTTCGCTCTATTAAAATATCAATCCTCGCTCCATCTAAAATATTTTTCAATCCATGCTGTACAGAGTTTTCAATTAATGGTTGAATGGTAGACGGGGGTATATAAATATTAGAAAGATCCTCTGGTTTAATAAATTTAATTTGCAATCTCCCTTTAAACCGCTCTTGAATAATTGATGTGTATGCTTCTACATGTTCACATTCTTTCTTTAACTCTACTAATGATTTGGACACAAGGCGTAAATTAAAGCGCATATAGTTGGCTAGTTGCAATGTAACATGTCTCGCATTAGCTGGATTTTCACGGAATAAGCCAGCAATTAGCTGTAGGGTGTTAAATAAAAAATGCGGATTAATTTGTGCCTGTAAATTTCTAAGTTCTGCGTCACGAATATGTGCTTTTAGTTTTTCTGCACCGAGCATGTTTAATTGGTCAGAAATAAATTGGCCTAATCCTTGTGCCATCATCCTATCAACAGGAGATATATGCTCTTGTTTCCGATAGTAAAATGAAATTAAATAAGTAACCTCATTATCTTCAATAATCGGTATGACTATTGCTGCCTCAAGGGGACAGTTTTTATTTGGGCACATAATATCATTTTTCCCAAGTATCACTTGCATATTTTTTTGTTCAATCACTTTTCGTGCGAATGGAGGTAATATTTTATCCCCCATTTTATGATGTTCTTCCCCTAAACCTTTATGTGCTAAAACGACTTCATAATCGGCAATGGAAACTGCTGCTAACCTAAGCCGACTATACAATAAGTCTGCAAGCCCGTTGGCAACCTCCAACTGAGAATCTTTTTTTAAAAATGGTAATGCCTCTTTAGCAATGGTTAATGCTTGTTTCGATGCTAAGGCAGCCTCATTTTCCTGTTCTCGCAAAACAATCCCTATCATCGCAGTAAAAATAGCGATTGCCGTACTATTTGATAAAACTAGCGGTATGCCAATCGTATTTACTACGTCTACCATATCCACATTATTTGCATACATTAGTAATAATAATTGCATATGTAAAACTGGAGGAAATACTCCGATAAACAACGCCTTCAACGGGGAAATAACCCGTTCATTAGAAAAAAATCTAGCAGTTAAACCAGCTAACAAACCGGTGAATGGGTTCACTAGCGCATTTGCGACTGCTCCGACACCACCTAGAAAAAACAAATGAATACCAGTAATCACCCCTGCCCCCAATCCAAGAGTCGGGCCTCCTAATAAACCAGCAATAACAATCGCCACAAGACTTAAACTTACGATAAGTTGGCTATCCCCTACTGGGAGAAAAATTAAGGAATGACTAACATAACCAGTTTCTTCTATAACTATTCCCGTAACAGTACTAGCTATACCAAACAACCCAAATACAGCTGTATGAACGACAGACATCTTCACACTGTATTTTCGGTATAATAGTGACTTGAAACCAGGAGTTCGGGTCATTACGAAAGCGATGATTAAAAGTAAACCTAACCGTTCAAACAAAATAATCGTTAAGCTTTCCATTCCTTTTCTCTCCTTAAAACAAATCCAGTCTGCGCTCTAATATAAAATGCTTGAAAATCCCCGGTCTCTTGTTTTTTCAATGGCAAGAATGTCCCAATACACGCTCCTATAAAACCAATTGGGATAGTAATAATTCCTGGATTATACAGGGAAAATACGGATTCTTTTGCAATCCACCCATTCACTGGGTTCATAATATATGGACCTAAAGCAACAAAGACTAAGGAAGCAAAAAGTCCACTAATTATTCCACTAATTGCCCCCACTTCAGTAAAACGCTTCCAATATATTGTTAATAATAAAACTGGAAAAATACTCGATGCAGCTACGATAAAAGTCATCGAGACGAGAAAAGTTACATTAATCGTTTCTAAGCGCAAAGAAAACAACGTAGAAATTAAACCGATTGCTAAAGCTGTATAACGTGCGGCCCGTAATTGTTCTTTCTCTGTCGACTTGCCTCTTTTTAAAATATGATGAAAAATATCATGGGAAAATGCGGTAGTTGCTGAAATAACAAGACCTGCCACAACTGCAACTATCGTTGTAAATGCAATTGCTGAAACAAATGCTAACAGAAAGTCCCCTCCAACAGCTTTTGCGAGCAACGGTGCCGCTAAATTACCTGTCGAATCACTTGCCATTAATGAATCATACCCGATTAAAGCTACTGTCCCAAGACCAAGGAAAAGAGTCATAATATAAAAGGAACCGATAATCGATGTCGCACTTAATAAAGAACGGCGTACTTCTAAAGTATTTCTTACGGTAAAAAGCCGAATTAAAATATGTGGCAGCCCGGCCGTACCAAGTACTAATGCAAGTTGGAGCGAAAGGAACTCCAATGAATTATTATATAGATGGCCTGGCAGAAAAAATTTGTCACTTAAAGGGGAGCCTGCTTTCACATTATCTAATAAGCTAGTAACATCCCAGTCAAAATGCGAAAAAACAATCAATGTAAGCAAAAAAGTCCCTGACATTAGTAGGACTGTCTTGACAATTTGAACCCAAGAAGTCGCAATCATTCCCCCGACCACTACATAAATTGTCATTAATCCCCCAATAACTAGGACCGAGACGGAATAATCGATATCTAAAAGTAATCGTAATAAAAATCCCGAAGCGACTAGTTGTGGAATCATGTACAATATCGAAATGATAAATGTACAAAAGGCAAGTATTAACCGAATTTTTTTACTTGGAAATCGCGATCCAATAACATCTCCAAGTGAATATTTACCTAGACGGTGGACTGGTTCAGCAACTAAAAACAACACGACAATATAGGATACTAAAAAACCGATGGAATATAAAAATCCATCATACCCACGAATGGCAATCATTCCGACAATACCTAAAAATGAAGCCGCACTAATAAAATCTCCAGCAATCGCCATTCCATTTTGAAAGCCAGTAAGTGTCCCCGCAGCAATATAAAAACGGTTCGTTGTTTGACTTCGCTTTGCCGCCCAATAGGTAATAATGAGCGTACAGACGATAATATAAATCAAAAAAAGGAAATAAGTCGGATTCAATGCATTACCTCCTTTTCCACCGTATCCATCTCCTTCTCTACTTTTCCCGCTATCAAATGATAAAACGAACAAAGTAACCAAGTCATTGGAATTTGCAAAAATGCATATAACCACGCCCACGGTATTCCATAAAAAAGGCTAGGACGTGTCATAATATCAGGAATAAACATGAGAGATAAAGGAAGTAAAAAATAAAACAACAAAGCAAATAGAAATGCCGGACCAAGAATACGATTTTTCTTCCGAATTAATTGCCGTAGTCGCACATCCAACCTAATCCCCCCAGTTACTTAATAAGAAAAATCAGTAAAGTATTTTAATTCAAATAATACATGAATGTACTAACCTTGTAAAGTTGAATAATAATTATCCAGTCGAAAGGGTAAATGTCGGTATTTGTTGCCATTTCAATGCTTAAGACCTATATAAGTTAAACAAAAAAAAGATTATAGTTAAATAAATAAAGGTTAAAAAAACAAGAAGGGATACTTCCCGATGAGACGTATTTGGGGCGTTAATGGCTAGGCTTGAGACGTATTTACAGAAGTAGGGGATTGACCGTGTGCGTAATTTAGAAATGTATTTTTTAAAAAAGAGGATGAGGTGGAAAATGAACGAAAAGTTTTTTTATTTTGCAAGGGGGAGGATGTTCTTCCTATCATTTCTCACATTAGGGTTAGCAGTTTTATTTGGTGGTATATCGATAAATATCGCATTCAATACACTTGAACAAGATATGATCGCTTTTATCGTTTTTGTTCTAACTGCTATTATTTTATTACCAGTTGGAATATTTATCATGAAAAAAGCGCTAAAAAAAGAACCAGCAGTAATAATTAATAGTCAAGGAATTACGATTATGGCATTTTATCCTGCCGTAGGGTATATTCCTTGGGAAGAGATTGACGGCATTATTCCTTATGAAGTAAAAGGCCAACCGATGATCGGCTTTATTTTACATGATGAAGATAAATATCTCAACAAATTTTCTGGTGTAAAGAAAAAGCTTTTTTTAGCAAATCGCAGGATGGGATTTCCAGCATTTAATGTCCCCATTAATAATTTGAAAGATAAAACAGGCTTTTTGGAAGCACTAGAGGAAAACAACGTAGGGGTCTATATACGAGACGACGGGAGCGAACAAAAAGAAGCGTAAAGTATAGGTGAATTCTTTTCATTTCACTACGAAAAAGCGGCAAATGATTTTTAGCCGCTTTTTTTAGTGAAGATATTTAACAACCGCCATTACCACAACTTTTTATATTTTTAAATGCATCGATAAAGTCTTTTGGTGATTCGTTCACGGTATAAGAATATACGTTGTGATTCGTATGCAAATATAGAATTCCTCCGACTGGACCAATCGGTTTAAAGGACATATCATAAACTGCTTCTATCGGAAATTCACGATATGCCGTCGTAATCTTTTCTAGGAAAAGATACATCATGCGAATCTCTTCCACAACTTTCTGCTTCAAATCCAATTCATCAATTTTTCTCGTTACTTTTACATATGGTTGTTTAGCTATAGGAATCATCTGTACTCCTTTTATGTAAAATTGTTATAAAGGACAAAAATCAGTTTTTGACAATTTAGTCTTATGGACCCTCTAAAAAATAAATCTTAAGAAAACTGTCACCCAATTGCCCCTTATAACGATTATAGCGAACATTTCCATTCGTATCTACGTCAAAAATGTCTCCAATAACGTTTCTAACGGACATCTTAACGAGACTTATTAGGAGAAATGTTTCTTATAGCCATTTTAACAAACCTTTCAATTTTATTGATTCAAATCATACATTCTCCCTTTGATTAAATATGCTGCACTTTCACCAATATTCGTAATATGGTCACCGATTCGTTCAAGATAACGATTAATAAGAAGCAATTGTACAATCTGGTTTGTTTTTTCAGGATTCTCGCTTAAATATTTCGTGAATTCTTTATAAGTTTGGTCACTCAAATCATCAATTTCATCATCCATATCTCCTACTTGTTTAGCCAGAGCAAGATCTCCGTCAAAGAAAGAGACTAACGATTTTCTTAACATTGTTATGCAAATTTCTTTCATTTGTTCTAGTTTGGATACATCCATTAATTCATCTTCATTCCCCATAATAATGGTTGACTTTGCAAAATTTACACCAAAGTCTGCAATTCGTTCAATCTCAGAGGAAATTTTTATAATTCCAATAATCATCCGTAAATCTCTTGCAACCGGTGACTCTTTCACTACTAACCAAATTGCTAAATGATTAATTTCTTCTTCCAATTCATCAATTTCGTTATCATCCTCCATCACACGCAGTGATGCCTCTATATCTTGTGTTTTCATTGCATAAAATGACTTTTCCAACATCGATACCGTGAGTTCTGTCATTTCCATTATTTTCTCTTGAAGTACTTTTAAGCTCTGTTCAAAATTTTCACGAACTACCATTATTTACCTCCCCCTCATCCGAAACGACCTGTTACATAGTCTTCCGTTCTTTGATCTGTTGGTGTTGAAAAGATTTTGCTCGTTTCATCAAACTCAATTATTTCTCCATTTAAGAAAAATGCTGTTCGATCCGAGACTCGTGCTGCTTGCTGCATATTATGTGTAACAATGACAATAGTAAAATCTTCTTTCATTTGCGCTAACAATTCTTCTACTTTTAACGTTGAAATTGGATCCAATGCACTAGTCGGTTCATCCATCAAAATAACATCTGGCTTCATCGCAATCGTTCTTGCAATAGCAACTCTTTGCTGTTGTCCACCTGATAATCCGAGAGCTGATGATTTGAGGCGGTCCTTCACCTCATCCCAAATCGCCGCACTCCGTAAACTTTCCTCCACAATTTGTTCCAGCTTACCTTTATTTTTAATCCCATGCATCCTTGGCCCGTAAGCAATATTATCAAATATACTCATCGGAAAAAGATTTGGTTTTTGAAACACCATACCTACCTTTGTTCGTAATTTAATGACATCATTTGATTTATAAATATCTTCACCATCAATGATAATTTTCCCATTAATTTTTACACTATCGATTAAATCATTCATTCGGTTTAATGTTCGTAAAAAGGTTGATTTTCCACAACCGGAAGGACCGATTAAAGCAGTAATTTCTTTTTCCTTAATGTCAATAGACACATCAAATAATGCTTGCTTTTCTCCGTAAAACAAATTTAAGTTCTCCACTTTGATTTTTGTTTTTCCATCTAGGCGATTCAAAATAGGAGATTTATCTCTTTTATATTTTTGTAATACATGCTCAGATACGCTCATCTTCAATCTCCCCTCTTAGTAGTTTGCCTTATTTAACTTTTTTGAAATAAAAGTTGCCCCAAAATTCAACGTTAAAATTAACACGATTAGTACAATCCCAATAGCTGCCGCCAATTCAATATTGCCTGCTTCTTGAGTAACTAAAAAGGAATGAACTGTTAATGTTCTTGCTGACGAGAAAATACTTTCCGGCATCGCAGCAACGGTACCAGCTGTTAGAAAAATTGCTGCCGATTCACCGATGATTCTCCCCATTGAAAGAATGACACCTGACAATATTCCTGGCATTGCGCTAGGTAAAACAACTTTATATAATGTCTGCAATTTTGTAGTTCCTAGTGCGAGTGATCCTTCCCGGTATGACTGGGGAACCGTCTTTAGTGACTCTTCAGTAGTACGGATAACAACCGGTAATATAATAATTGTTAATGTTAATGAAGCAGAAATAATGGACAGGCCCATTTTCATAGTAGCAACAAAAAACACAGCCCCAAATAATCCGTAAATGATGGAGGGAATACCAGTTAAACTTTCTGTTGCAAAGCGAATAATTTTCACGAGTCTTCCCTGTTTTGCATATTCTTGTAAATATACAGCAGCTAAAATACCTATCGGTGTAGCAATAGCTAAAGAAATAATAATCGTATAAATTGTTGTAATAATCATTGGCCAAATACCGCCGCCACTCGTTGGTGAATAATCATTAAAAATAAAATCAAAGCTTATATGTCCAATGCCTTTATAAAAAATAAAACCTACGATAACTACAAGAATGCCTACCGTTATTAATCCAGCGCATATAAGTAAACTTAATAAAATACGATCTTTCACTTTATTCAACTTAATGACCGCCTTTCGCACTAAGTCTTGCTAATACGAAATTTAATATTAAAATAAACGAAAATAAAATAATACCTGTTGCAAAGAGCATTTCTTGATGAATCCCAGAGGCATACCCCATTTCAAGTGCGATATTAGTTGTTAATGGCCTAACACTATCGGTCAAACTAGTAGGGATTAACAAACTATTTCCCGCTACTAAAATAACTGCCATCGTCTCTCCAATTGCTCTCCCCATACCGAGAACAATTGCTGTCATAATACCCGACTTTGCTGCCGGTATAACTACTTTAAAAATAGTACCAATTTCAGAAACTCCAAGGGCTAAAGATCCTTCTCGATATGATTGGGGCACTGCACGAATGGCTGTTTCAGCAACTGTAACTACAGTCGGCAACATCATAATAGCTAAAACGAAAATGACTGCGATTAAACTTTGTCCTTTCGCTAAACCAAAGCTATTTTGCAAAAATGGAACGATAACCGCCAATCCAAAAACCCCATATAGAACAGAAGGAATTCCCGCTAACAATTGGACCGCTGAGGAAATTATTTTTGCCATTGGTTTTGGAACTATTTCTGCTAATAAAATGGCTGTAAATAATCCAATCGGAACGCCAATAATCAGCGCACCAATTGTTCCAAAAATGGATGCAACAATCATTGGCAGAACGCCATATTTATCTTCACTTGGGACCCAATCTTTACCAGTTAAAAACTGAAGAAAACTATACCCTTCCGCAACGAAAGGATGAGAACCTTTGTAAAAGACAAAAGCAATGATTAAGATTAAACTAATCACAGAAATTAGGGCACAAAACAAAAAGACTCTCCCTGAAAGTTTCTCCAATATATATTTTTTTCTATTCGATTTATTTGTTTGATATTTATCTATGTTTAAAATTTCCTTGGACATTTGAATTCCTCCGTCCTCGTTGAATACCACTTCTTTAGAAATACTATTTTAATGGGATAGCTCCCGAATCACTAACAATACTTTGTCCATCTGAACTTAAAACATAATCAATGAAACTTTGTCCGTTTTTCGTTAAATTATCTTCTAGATGAACAAATAAAAATGGACGTGATAATTGATATTTTTGATTCAGCACATTTTCAGCAGTAGCTTCAACTCCATTTATTTTTAATGGATTAATGGAAGTATCTATATACTCAAAGGAAATAAAACCTACTGCATGTTTATTCGTAGCAACGGTTGTTTTTATGTTTCCATTCCCACTTGCGACGATAGCACTTTTAACTAATTGTCCAGAACTGTAACCAACAATTTCTTGGAAAGCATCCCGAGATCCCGAACCGTCTTCCCGAGAAACAACAACGATTTCTAAGTCGGATCCACCTAATTCTTTCCAGTTCGTGATTTTTCCAGTAAAGATATCTCTTACTTGTTCAATGGTAATATCTTTAATTTCATTAGAAGGATGCGTAATGACAACAATTCCGTCATAGGCGATAACTGTTTCTTGTAAGCCACTAGCCTTCTCATCTTCTGATAAATCACGAGAGGACATTCCTATTTCAGAAACGCCATTTAAGGCATTTGTAATACCTGCGGAAGAGCCAATTTGATTAATTTCTATTTTTAACCCTTCATTTTTCTTTTCATATTCCACTGCTAACTTTTCGGCTAAAGGACCGACAGATGTGGAGCCTGATATAGCTAGAGTTTGTGCATTACCATTTACTCCCCCAGCGTTATTACCGTTACCATTACCACAAGCTGATAATAAGACGAATATACTAATTAAGACGATAAGCTGGTTGATTTTACGTTTCATATTAACCTCCTAAGGCTCTCTTCATTCCTCTATGTAAAGAATAACGTTTGATTGTTAATGAATAATAAAGCAATTGTAAAGAATATGTAAATATTAATGAATCGCTTTCACTTAGTATCCGTTCCTCTATCAAGAAATATCGGGAAGAAACTTTTTTATTGAGGAGCTTTGCTAAGTTTGTTGATTTTCTAGTGCTATCTTTTTATATAGTGTGCTCAAAAATTAACGATTAATTAGAATTTATTATTAGATGTTTTGCTACATCCTTTAAAAGTTAATATTTGTTTTTAACACTTGCTAACCAATCCATAAGCGATGATTTGTTTTGCAAAATATTGTGTATAGAGAATTCCATTTAGACTTTTATCTAGTGGGGATCAACCGTAATTCCTGTTTAATTTTCTCAAAGTAGAGTGGGGAAATTTGTTATACATTTTTTTATAAATATATGAAAAATTTAATTCAAAAAAGGCCAACACTATAGTAGTGTTAGCCTAAAATAAACATTCATTAATCATGTTTGCTTTGGACGTTCAAGCTAGTTAAGACATGAGCTGCCACTTTTTGATTAGGTAGCTTTTGTTTCGCTTGTTTCGCTTGTTTGTCTTTTTTCACTACTTCCTTCACGACTCGTTCTGGAATCGAATCGTTCCGTAAAACTTTGAAGAGTGAAATCATCATGAATAATATGACCACGCCAAACGGAAGAGCAGAGACGAGCGATGCTGTTTGTAAACCAGAAAATCCACTGCTAAACAATAAAACCGTAGCAATCCCGCTAATTAAAACTCCCCATACAACTTTTACTCCGACAGGCGGGTTCAAAATTCCCCCTGTTGTCATACTGCTTAAAATATATGTTGCAGAATCGGCAGAGGTAATGAGGAAGGTGAAAATAAGAATAATCACCATGATAGATAAAATGGATGAAAAAGGCATACCATCAAACATCGTAAAAACAGCGCTAGTTATATCATTGTTAACTGCCGTAGCTATGTTTGCTCCTTCGAACAAGTCCATATAGATAGCTGTACCACCAAAGATGCCGAACCAAAGAAAAGATATTGCAGGTGGTGCAATCGCCACTCCGAATACAAACTCCCGTATCGTTCTACCGCGAGAAATTCTTGCAATAAAGGCGCCGACAAATGGCGACCATGCAATCGTCCATGCCCAATAAAATACTGTCCAATCCATAATCCAATCATTTCCAGTATATGGCGTCATCCGAAAACTATAAGTAATAAAGTTCGTAATGTAATCGCCAAGACCTACCGTTATTGTCTCTAAAATAAACACTGTCGGTCCTGTGAAAAAGACAAAAACCATTAAGGCAAATGCCAATATCATATTCAAATTACTTAACCATTTTATTCCTTTATTTACACCGGTATAAGAAGATGCTATATATAGTACTGTCAGAATTATAATAATCACCAATTGTGTTCCAATACCAATGGGGACACTAAAAACAGCGTTAAGACCACCATTTGTTTGCAATATTCCTAAACCGAGAGAAGTGGCAACACCCATTACCGTTGCAGTAACAGCTAATATATTTATTATATTCTTGAACGGTTTGGACCGCTTTTTCTGTCCAATCATCGGTTCTAAAGATGTGGAAATTAGCCCATTTTTCTTTTTTCTAAACTGAAAATAAGCCATTGCAAGCCCAACAATTGCATAAATGGACCAAATACTTACTCCATAATGGAAGAACGTATAGCCCATCCCGACTCTTGCTGCCTGTTCCGATTGCCCTTCAATGCTGTTAAAGGGAGGAGTAAAAAAGTGGCTCATCGGCTCACCCACTCCGTAAAACACAAGTCCTATCCCTAATCCACAGGAAAATAACATACCGATCCAAGAAAATAAATGAAACTCGGGTTTCTCGTCATCTCCACCTAGCTTAATTCTGCCAAATTTACTAAAAGCTAAATAAAAGAGAAAAAATACAATCCCGATCGTTAACAGCATATAAAACCAACCAAAATTACCTGTCGTAAAATTAAAGGCTACGTTAGCCGCTCTTGCAAATTTATTCGGAAACAGTATCCCAATGACAACGACAGCTCCAATTGTTAATGCTGAAATCCAAAAAACAATATTCAATTTCCTCTTACTAAAATCCATCAACTCTTCCTTTCAAAAATTTTTTTCGCAATAGATGAAATTAATTACAGTTGTCTTTTGAGACATTACGCAAAAATAACTGAGCGTAATAATAGACAACCAATCGATGAGGATGAAGGGGTTAAGAAAGGTCTGCTTCTGACAGTAACATGTTTGGGGTAGTCATGTACCGTTCAGAAAGAGGCAAAGTTAAAATAGTACGAAATTATTTTTCATATTACCGCAATGTATCTCCTTCACATGGAACAGTGCAAGCTTGCGAGGACTTAACTGTACCAGTTGTAATTAGGACGTGCCTTACAATTACTTCTAATTGCAAAATAGAAGTTCCCCTTCTTTTTGCAAAGAAGACATTATGATGATAGGAAAAATAATTTGAAACGTACTAAACGAAATAATAAATTGCCACCGTTTTATACTAACAAACTATTAAACTAATTTCAAATGACCTGAAATTAATTTATGAATTATTGTATGTACTAATAATAAAAATTATGACTGCTTTCGCCCAATGGGAAAGAAGATAAAAAGGAGGAAATTTGTTCATTCGAGGTTTGCAAACTATTTTAACAAGTATTTGGAAGTTCTTCTTATTACAAGCACAATACTAAACTTTCCCCTGAAAATGGATTTTGCACACGAAAGCAACTATAATGGAATACTTTATAAAAAAATGGAAAAGGATGAGGAAGATGCCCGTTACATTTCCCGCCATTGTATTAACACAAAAAATCCAACAAAATAAAAATATGGTCATTTATTATCCTGTCGTTCGAGGTTTGAATCAAATAAATGTAGAACAAAAGATTAACAACCTTATTGTATCGGAAACGCAGAAATTAATAAATTACCAGTTTGCTAACGTCCCTTCTACAGTGAAAGAAATGCTCGGTTCTTTTGAAGTTAAAAATAACCAAAGAAATATTTTAAGTTTAACCCTTTCGAATTACGTTTATTATGACAAAGCTGCCCACGGGATGACCTATTTAAAACCGCTAACCATTAATACGAAAACAGGGGAAAATTTCCGATTATCAGACCTTTTTCAAACGGGAAGCAATTATGTAGAAAGAATATCAAAGATTATTAAAGCGCAAATAAAAGAACGCGACATTTTCGTTTTAGGAGAATTCGAGAAAATTAAACCAAATCAAGACTTTTATGTTGCGGATAAAACACTAGTCATCTTTTTCCAACTATATGAGTTAACGCCATATGCTTATGGTTTTCCAATGTTTCCAATTTCCGTCTTTGAACTGCAAGATATAATATTGGAAAATGGCCCATTAGGAAAAATGATTGCTGGAAATTAAGGGATGCTTCGAGCTAATTACTTTGCCGTTTGAAACAGAATAAGACATGAAGCACTCCCATTTGCTCCAAAAGGGAATAGGTACTAGTATTCACCTCGATTCGGTTGGGAAAAACCCTCTTAGATTAGCTAAGAGGGGGCTTATTTGCTATTGTTCGTTTTCTTAACATGTGTAAAAATTGGATGAAGCCGATGGTCAGTAAAATATGACCGATTCCTGACATACCAGCAATCATTTTGTCAATGCCATTAGAAATAGAAAAGTCCATGACTTGGAGTGTCCCTCTTGTTAACATCATGACAGTGGATACAAGCACTCCTAAATTGTAAATGATGAAAAAACTAGTAAACCATTTTTCTTCATGTATCTTCATCGTATAGGCAAATAAATAGACAAAAAGCATCACGAACATACCTAAAACAAACAAATGGGTATGCGCCACTCCTAATTGTGTCTTGCCTGAAAAATCATGGATCCTTGTCAACTCTCGGTAAAATAATCCACTTAACAAAGCAAACACCGCATAAAAGTAAGCCATATTAATAATCTTCCTCATTTTTCCTCGACCCTTTCTCGAAAAATTAATTTACCACGATCTAATGTGAAAATTTGATCGCAAAACGGTAAAACTGCCTCATCATGTGTAACAATAATCGCAGCTTTATGTTTTTCCTTCACTTCTTTTACAATTAATTGAACAATTTCTACACTTCGCTCCCGGTCAAGACTAGCAGTAGGTTCATCCGCAAGAATAATATCGGGATCATTCATAAAGGCACGTGCAATTGCTACTCGCTGTCTTTCTCCACCGGATAATTGGTGTGGGTAGTGATTCAGTCGATGGGCTAATCCAACACTATTTAATAATTCCTGAACCATCCCTTTCGCTTCTTTTCCCCAATTACTAGCTAACTCTTTAACTAGCTTTAATTGGTCTTTCACTTTTAAAAAAGGAACGAGATTCGCAGTTTGGAAAATAAAACCGATTTCTTGTAAACGAACGCGCGATCTTTCCTTTTCACTGAAACTCGCGATATCCTGTCCGTTAACGATGACTCTCCCGTTATCTGGTTTTAATAGCGCCCCAGCAATCGATAAAAATGTACTTTTCCCAGAACCTGAAGGCCCTACAACTGCAATAAGCTCTCCTTTTTTCGCCTCAAATGACAATGAATGGAAAATATCCACTTCTCTATCCCCATCTTGAAACGACTTTCGAATATTTTCTAACTGTAATGGTATTTCACTCATTATTCCACCCTCCCAATCGCATCTTTCGGATCTACTTTAATAATGTTCCTTGTTGAAAATAAAGCACCTAAAATGGAAACGAGCACCAAAATACCGGCATACGCAAAAATTAATAAAGGATTAAAAACAAAGGGCATACTGCTTGGCAATAATACTTGCATTAATTTAGCGAAACCTATCGCAATACTAATACTAACACTGGAAATAAAGAATACTTGTAGGATCGTTGTTCCAACAAGAAAACCATTTTTTGCCCCAATTGCTTTCAATACACCAAATTGATTAAGTTTTTGAATGGTCATAATATAGAAAAATGCAGCTAATACAAAAACAGCAATAACAATTAAAAAGATGAGCATCATATTTAACGATGTTTGTTCTGCTTGATGACTTGGCATTCCTTTTATTACATCCTCTGTTGATACCCAAATTCCATGATTCACTGCTTTGTCTACCATTTTCGCTAACTCTGGTTGCTCATTTTTTATTACAATGGCATTATAAAAAGGTTCAACATTGTCTCCTAACATACCCTCCCAAACTTCTAAACTAACAAATACAACAGGTGTATGACTATATGTTTCCTTTTCCGTAAATCCAACAACTTTGAAAGTGACTCCAGAGTTTTCTTCATAAAGTTCGTCACCAATTTCTACTCCCTCTTCTTTTAAGGAATCATTCACTACTAATTGCGGATCCTTAGACTGCTTGACAGAATCCCCTTCTGTCACTGCAGGCATTAAAAAACTATTTGGATTAACAGCCATCAGTGTCACATCTAATTTTTTATTATTTTCCACCGTCTCTAATGAAAACATTTGTAACGCAAACGGCTCCAATCCATTTTGTTTTTTTATTTCATCTATATCAGTAGCGGAAAAACGCGATTGTTCCAAGCGATTGTTCGAGTCCTTATCAATATAAAGGGCATGCACATCCATATTTTTTAACGAGGCAATATTCTCATTTGCTAACCCATTGGCAAGTCCATTAATGATAAATACTAAGGAAGCAACAAAAAATAGGATAAACCCGATTAATATATATCGTAATTTGAAAAAACGTATTTCTTTAATTGCATTTGCAATCATTTTATTCCCTCCTGTTCTATTTTTACTATACAAAAGCAATATGAACAGAAGATGAACGAAACTTTACAAATCAATCGACGATATCCACGTTCGGATGAGTTCTCCTCCCACCTAAATAACTACCATCATCTTTCACTCACAAAAATAGGATGCATATAAATTATTTACTAAAAAAGGATATCCAGCTCTTAGCTAGTAACCCTTTAAATAAAGAATCGAGGCTTGGAGTTTCCTAGCAAAACCATGCATTTTGCCGAATTTAAAAAGGTGCTCAAAATTTCCAGTAACCCATTGCATCTTTCTGCATAACAAAAAAGGGTGCTCAGAATTTTCGAGCAGCCTAATTCATTTCCGTCCTCTAACAAAAAAAGGGTACTCGAAATTTTTCGAAACCCTATTTATTTCATCCACTGAGAAAAACAACACCAACTAATCATCCACAGGTAACTCAATAATAAAAGTTGTCCCTTCCCCTTTCACACTATTTACTGAAATGGTACCACCATGCATCTGAACAATAGAATGGACGATGGCAAGACCTAGTCCTGTACCTTCAACAGACCTCGTTCTCGATGTGTCTGCTCGATAAAACCGGTCAAAAATATGTTCGAGTTCTTCCTTAGTCATACCCACTCCAGTATCTTGAAAAATAACTTTCATACTCGCTTCGGACTGTTCTATTTTTATATCAATCGTGCCACCAATTTTATTGTATTTAATGGCATTGTTCAATAAATTATCCCACACAGCCTCAAGCAAAACTCGGTCACCATTTATATGAGATGGAGGAAGTGAAAAAGTGAGCATAATTTCTTTTTCCTCTAAAATCCAATAATATTGACGAATTAAATCTTTTAGCTGCGTAGTGAGACTATAGTGACGTTTATTAAGTAAATCTTCCTGTTGGTCTAAAGAAGCTAACAGCAACAATTGCTTCGTTAAATTCGATAATCTTTTCGTTTCACCTTTAATAATTTGTATGTATTGTTCTTTTTGCTCGTTCGTTAATGTGTCCTTTTCGAGCAGGCTTGTATAACCTTCAATATTCGCTAGAGGCGACTGAATGTCATGGGATATATTAGATATGAATTCTTTCCGCATACTGTCCAACTGTCCAAGTTTTTTAGCCATATCGTAAAAATTTCGCGTTAAGTTTCCAATTTCATCCTTTCTCGTATAATCAATTTCCACTGCAAAATTCCCTTTAGCTAGTGATTTCGTCGCATCCGTTAATTTTGCGATTGGGGTTACTAGAAACTTGGTACTAATAATTACCATAATGACACTGAAGATAATCATTAAAAGTAACAACCAGCTTAAAAAGATGCGAAACTCATTAAATAAAAATTTAATATTTGGTCGCATAAATAAAGCGTATTGTTCACCATTCCATTGTAGCGGCACCCCTATCGAGTTTTTTAATTCATTGGCAAAAAAGCCAACGATAAAAATACTATGGGGAAAATTTGCGATTCCGTGATAAATTTTTCCATTTAGAACCTGTTCTTTTATATCGTCACGTATTTCATGATTGCGAAACGGCGCTCCGAATGTTTGTACTTCATCTTTTTCACTCACTATATAAACTTGGTATCCAGTCTCTGCAAGGTTGTGAAAATAGGCAGTCATATTTATGTCAGGGTTGTTTTGAAGAAAGCTAGCAACATTTAAAGCTACATCCGTATTCTTTTCATCGTTATACGGTTTTAGTATCGCTTGGTAATGTATGTTTGCAATGACAAATGCAATCATGCTGCTGCAAAACATCATCAATAACGTAATGATAACGAACTTTGAGTAAAGGGACTTCATTCTGTATGAACCTCCAACGAATAACCAATACCACGAACAGTACGAATTTGGAAATCATCTGTTAACGGAGTAAACCGTTCCCGCAGTCTTTTTACATGAACATCTACCGTTCGTTCATCACCTTCAAAGTCGATACCCCAAACAGCTTCTATTAATTGTTCCCGTGAAAAAACTTGGCGAGGATGAGACATGAAAAAATAAAGTAAATCAAATTCTTTTAACGGTAATAATATCGTTCGATTATTTGTTTTTACTTCATAACTTCGTTTATCTATGAAAGTTTGACCTATTTGAATGATGGATTGTTCATCATCCGATCTTGCGTACCGTCTAAGTAATGCTTTCATACGGAAGATTAATTCTTTTGGTTCAAATGGCTTAACTAAATAATCATCGGTACCGGAAGAGAATCCTTTTTCTTTATCATGTAATTGGTCTTTTGCTGTTAGTAAAATAATCGGAATATCATATTTTTGCCGGATTTCCTTCGTTAACTCAAATCCATCAAGAAATGGCATCATCACATCGACCACTGCTATATCGAACGGGTGCTTTTTTAACAAGGACAAAGCTTGTCCACCATCCAATGCTTTAAATACATGAAAACCTTCTTCCAATAAATACAATTCCACTAAATTCAATATGTTCATATCGTCATCAACTAATAAAACGGTAGTCACTCACCCACACCCCATTCCACAAACTTTCCATAATTATATTTTAAACAGACACAACGTAATTGTCGAATGCATCGTTGGTGCCTGTCCCCAACAATTCGAAATACTTTCAATTGTTGGGGACAGGCACCTTCTTGGTAATTCCTAATTATAAAATGTGAAGCTTACGGTTATTTCTGCAAAATTTTCTCCATTGGTTTTCCCTTTGCCTTCTCCTCTCTTTTACTTGTTATTCGACAATTCAAGTATAAAAGAAATTGGAGATAGCGTGTTTTTTTATGCTTACATAAATTGACCTTTAACCCCAACATTTAGTATAGAGCCAAAAAACAACAAAGTCTGCAAAAACAGCCTTTTATTTTAAAAAAAACGGTAAAACCCACCTTCCTTATCAAGGGATTTTACCGTTTTATTGTATCATAATAAATAATTTTGCAAGGAAGTGAACCGACTAGATTCGTACGACGACGATTTATTTTTTCAACTATTCAAACCGTATTGCGTCGACAACTTTTATTCTGGCGCCATAAATAGAAGGAATGACAGTGAAAATTACACTTTGAAAAGTACAAATAATGATAATGAGCAATAGACCTATCGAATCGAGTGATATTGATAAGAGCGGCATACTCGTTTCTTTTAAATATGCAATAACTGCCGTACTTCCGACGACACCAACAATCGTCCCAACAAGTGAACCTATTAACCCAATGAGCAATCCCTCGATGATAAAATGAACAATAATATCTTCGTCCGTTGCCCCTAACGCCTTTTTTATCCCAATCTCACTGATACGTTCTTTTACAGAGAAAAACATCGTATTCATAATAATTAAACCGATTACTAAAATAATGACAACCATAAAAATTTGTAAACTTTTTTTCGTATTTTTGCTTTTATTTTCAATATCATTATATAATAACTGCTTCGTAACAACTTGTGATTGTATTAAACTATCATTCCAATTTATTATTTGTTGGATATCATTGACACTTTTTTTATCATAATCTGAAAGATGTATGACAACTTGATCAAAGTCTTCCAAGTTCTTTCCTAGTTTCGCTGCTAGAGTATATGGCACAAAAATTTTCGAATTAAGTTTTATTGGATGATTATTTAATTTCTGACGAAACGACAGCTGCTGCTGTAGCAATAATTCACGATTAGCAATCACGCCGATAATTTCAATATCTTGGTGATGAGCAACAGTATGCTCGATAGCTCCATTTACTAATTTTTCTTCCATTATCGGTACTTTTACAGTTTGGCCAATTGGATTTTCGCCTCTAAATAGAAGTTCAGCCGTAAATTGGTCAATGACACCAACCGGGGCACCACTTCGAAAATCTTCACGAGCGATACTTCTCCCACTTGCTAATTGATAAAAAGTCATCGCATGATCATCAGTAAAATTTGGCACAAGATATTGCTGAAATCCACTCGTTGTACCGACAATATCTGCATAAACTTGTATAACCTGTTTACCATTTGTTAACTGTTTAATTGCTGTGTTATTGATGATTTTTTTATAGGGGTAATGGTGAGTTGTAGAATTTACAAGAAAATCATTTAACGTATGTAAACTCGTTTTACCTTCTATAACAACCGTTTCATTTGTATAATTTCGATATTTTGAATATTGATAATCAAAATAGGTATCCATCGATATAATGGTTATCGTAAATAAAAATGAGGATAGAATGATGCCGATTACCGTTAAAAAAAAATCGGAATCGATTATTAAAAATAGACTCTAGACTGATTTTAATTGTCATCTGCAATTTTCTAAACATACTTTTCTAAATTCCCTTTTTCAAGATTGTATCGGTTCGGTGCAGATTCCCAAATGGCAGTATTATGTGTAACCATTATGACCGTTTTGCCTTCGTTGTTTAAAGTATGTAAGTATTCAATGACTGACAATGAATTACCTTCATCTAAATTACCAGTTGGTTCATCGGCAATAATAATTTCAGCATTTTTTATGACAGCACGAACTAGGGACACCCGTTGCTTTTCCCCGCCTGACAACAAATCTGCCCGTTTTTCCAAAATGGTAAGAATATTGAACTGCTCACAAAAATCTAAAATTGCATTTTCACTAAATTGTGCAAACGACTTTTTACCAAAGAGAAACGGCATCATAATATTATCTTTTACCGTTAAGTAAGGGATTAGATGGTACTGCTGAAAGACAAAACCAAAAACTTCATTCCGTAACCGGGCCAACTCAGTTTTATTTAATTTGGATGTCTCCTGATTATTTAAATAATATTCACCGCTTGTAACATCATCAATTAACCCAATAATATTTAATAACGTACTTTTTCCTGAGCCTGATGGACCTTTAATACATATAAAGTCTCCTTGTTTAATACACATATTGACCTGGTCCAATACAGGATTAGAATTATTATACATTTTCGTTACTTTCCACAATGGATGAAACATACCCATTTACTGGACTTTTCATTGTATTTTTATTTACTGAATAAATTGACTCGCCCTTTTTAACTATTTCACCTACCGATTTGAAAATTTCAATATTACTATTTCTTGAAGTGGAAATCGAATAGTTTTTTATTGCATTATCTGTACTTTGAATAACACCTTGAACGGTAGTAATATTTTCTAAGTCACCTTTCACTAGTGAATACATTGTATAATTCTCATTTTCTTCATGAAAACCAGTTAAACTTATAGTAAAATCACTGTTATTGCGGTTTACTAGTAAAACGATTGAGAATAAAAAAATGATTAATACGCAAATTAAGCTGATGATTATCACAATTCTTTTCATATTTTCCCCTTAAAGCTTATTTGAGATAATATTCAAGTGCATCCCCGCTACCATAAATTCTTGTTATAATCGGAGACATAATAAAATAGTCTTTATTTGTTAACTGATCTTTAAACTCGACAACTAAATCCGTACCTAAAATAAAATTTTCTAATTTTTTGCTGTTTGGCTGAATATTTATCTCCATTTTTAAAAAGCTTCCTTTTTTAAATTCCAAATCTGCTTGTTCCAGATGAATGCTCTCTCCATTCAATTCAATATCTTGTATTTTGAGTTGGCTATTGGTTAATAGCAATTTTGATATTTTTACATCTTTCAATACTTCTATTTCCCAAATCAAAGGAGTTGAATAATCATAGGCGGTAACTGGCGAACCAATAAATTTTAAGTAATCCAAACTCTGTTCATAATTACTAACCCGCTTCATTTCAACTTGGTCTAAAGGCAAATAATAATTTTCCCCGTCCAAGACTAATGCTAATTCATCAATGATAAATTCCCCGTTTGAAGAGGCATTATAAATATTTAACATTAAACCATACACATAATAATCATCTTTTTTACTAATGTTCTCATTAAATATTTCAAAATTATAATCCAATTGTTCTACATTCGTGCCGCCCACACCCGAAACCCTAATTGAAGAAACACTTTTATTTAATGCAAAAGGCAAATAAATATTGTACACATCTCTTAATGCAACCTCTTCCTTAACAATCGATTTACTTTCAAGTGATAATGTTTTCGAACTGCAAGACGTCACCAAACCTACAATCACAATTATTAGAAGAAGTTTTTTCATAAGTTCACCCTTTCGATTAAAGAAGAGGCAATCCCTAAATACGTTCACTGATAACATCTTAAATTGTCATCTTAAAAAAACTCCAATCAAACCTATTGTTTAAAATGTAATCAGTAGTACATTGGGGCTGCCCCTTCAAGCAATATTTAGTGTTGTGTAGATGTATATCTCAAGTAAACATATGGAGTCTTTTGTCTATATTTATATAGGTAACCCGTCCCTTGCGATTTATATGTTGATCCACTCTTTTTTGCCATCTCAATTTTGTATTTATCAGCATCTACGGTTGCTTGTAAAGAATAGTATCCTCTTGCCACACTTTTATCCAATCTTAGATGAACCGCAACATATTAATCTAGAAATTTCAACTTGGCCAAGTTAGAATAATATTACGAAATTTACAACTCTTTGTAAATATATATTTAGAAAATTAGTAGTTTTGAACCAAATATATTATATAAATAGGTTTTATGACATATTGTTAGGGTCTGGTCCACTAACCTATTTCTTTTATTAGTTCATTTTTCGGAGTGAAAATCGGAAATTATAGGGTCAGACCCGTTTTGATTGCCTGTCGTCAATCGCAGGCATTATATGATGTGCATGTAACCGTGTACCAGATAATTCCCTTGATAAGGTTTTGGATGGTTTTATACCTTGTTTTACAGCTTGAGTTATTTTTGAACTAGATTTTATAGTGTTAACAGTTAAACCACCAACTGCAGGTACAAATGGTATGGCAACTGCTAGGGCATCTAATACTACTGCTACCCCGTTAAATAAAGAAGGATTTGCGATTGAGCTAAAGAAACGGTAAAAGCACCTATATCAAATAAAGTATCTACAGCCTGGTGTTATCCCTGAGGTCAAATGGAGAAGGAAGTGAAGCATACTTTCCAAAACTTTCTACTATATCCAGTACTATTTTCACTTCATCTTGTTGCCATTCAGGTAAGTGTTTGCTATGCCAGGTTCAAACAGGGTAAATGCAATATACTCATATATTCCCCGCAAGTCCAAATCAGCTTGCTCTGTCAGTACTAATTTATACTTCATATATTATTATCTCTACGGATACCTGAAAAAGCATTCTCAATAGTCTTTGTATTTCATACTCATGCGAGTTTGACTCTCTACAAAAAAGCATCCATCAAATATGTATCTGAAAGGTTAGGTATTGTAACAACTCTCAGAGTACACACACATTCTAAAGGAGTTACGATTGCAGGATGAACAAGTTACAGTGCAAACATTCGAGTATTTGACTGTATAAATTGTACGTAAAAAATCCGAAAAATGATTCAAAATCCAATCGTTCCATTTCTCATAGTCAATGGAAACGAAGCACAAAAAAACTGCTCTATCCCTTGATACACAAGAGTTAGAGCAGTTACTAAGATTTATCAATCGTTATTAATCTTCATTAAAAGATACCGGTGGTCGGGGTCGAACCGACACGTCCTCAACGGACACGGGATTTTGAGTCCCGCGCGTCTGCCAATTCCGCCACACCGGCAAATTATTATCAGTAATCTTTAACTGACAAGAATTATAATAACACCGATTAAAAACTATGTCAACACTGTTTTTTATAAAACCATTTTATTCCAACACTACCCGTTAATTGCAACAAGATTAAATTATCAAGAGTTAAAATAGCCATTAAAAACGGAAACCTATTTAAACCAACCTTTTTCCTTCGACTGTGTAATCGCTTCAATGCGGTTTTTTACCCCTAACTTATCAAGTATTGCAGAAATATAATTTCTTACCGTTCCTGTTTTGATTCGTAAAGCTGCGGCAATTTCTTTCGTATCTTTTCCGTCAGCAACAAGTTCTAGCACTTCTTTTTCCCGCTCCGTAAGTGGATTTTCTTCACTATACACTTCATCCACTAGCTCAGGAGCAAAAATTCTTCGGCCTGTGATAACTTTACGAATCGTACTTGCCAACTCATCACTCGGACTATCTTTTAATAAATATCCTTTCACTCCCGCCTTCAAAGCTCTTTGAAAATAACCCGAACGAGCGAAAGTAGTCAATATAATAACGTTACACGAATGGTCTTTTAACTCCTCAGCCGCTTCCAATCCGCTCATATTAGGCATTTCAATATCCATAATACATACGTCTGGTTTCAACCTTCTCACTAAAGCAACCGCCTCTTGTCCATCATTTGCCTTTCCGACGACTTCCATATCATCCTCAAGGTTTAATAGCGACCCAAGAGCACCCAACATCATCCTTTGGTCCTCCGCAATAACAATGCGAATCATCCTTACCCCTCCCTTACATAATCCTTAACAACACTCGGAACCCTCATCAAAATTCGCATCCCGTTATTAGATGTAATTTCCAAATCCCCGTTTACGAATTCTAATCGTTCCTGCATTCCAAGTAATCCGACACCATTAGAATGGTCCTTGTCTTTTGAAAATCCAACCCCATTATCTTGAACAATAATTTTTATTTCTTCCAATGTCTGCTCAAGTAAAATTTCACACTTAGTTGCCTGACTATGTTTCACAATATTAGTAACCGCCTCTTTTAAACACATACTTAATATATTTTCGAGATATAAAGAAACATTACTCAATTTTTTATTAGAATCAAAGATAAAAGTAATATTAGCAGCTTCCAACAACTGTTTAATCCTTTTTATCTCCTCGCTAACCCGAATTCCTCTCATTTCTGAAACCATATTTCGCACTTCATTCAATGCAATTCTCGCAGTTTGATGGACATCTTTCATTTCACTTTTTGCTTGTTCAGGATTTTTATAAACTATCTTACTAGCTAACTCACTTTTTATTCCAATCAATGATAATTTTTGCCCTAATGTATCATGCAAATCTCTAGCTATTCGCTGCCGCTCTTCCTGCTTGACAAACTCCGCTATTCTCCGGTTTGCATCCTCTAGCTTTTCCTCCAATTGCTCCTGCTTTTTCCGATTAAAAATATTGAACGGAAGCAAAATGACCCCAATTAAAATAATAATAATAAATGGAATTTGCTTCATAAATAGCGGTTTCAACATAACGACATTATAATTTACAGCAATCGTAGTACTCACCAGATGAATAATATATAAAGTTAAAAATGCAGACCTTTTCTTTATTTGACCATTAAAATAGGCGATGTAAAAAGCAAAATAAATAAACTGAAACGAAATGATCATAATAAAAGAAATCACAATCATTAACCCTGTCCAAACATATGTGCGCCATTCTCTTGATAAAAAAGCAACACGCAAAAAAATAAAAAATAACATCGTTAAAATTAAACCGATGATTATTTCCTTCGTCGGGTAAAATTGAAAAATAAAATAGAATGGTAGAATACTAATAATACTCCATACATATGGAGAGATACCTGAAGCTTTTTGCGTAAAGACTAACCATTTTTTCATATAAAAATTTTCCCTTTATGAGTATTTTATTAATTTTACCATGAATAAAGGATAAAAAGCGAAATTTCAACTGATTAAAAAGTGCATGAAAAAAATGGTGATATTTATGGATTATAAAATTTCAACATTAAAACATGAATAGGGGCGTTGGGAAAAATAATTTTCCAACAAGCCCCTTATTTCATTTATTTTAAAGAATTTTCTGGTGTTCCATGCACAAATTCATTATTAGTTTTCTTTTGTTCCATAATTCTTTTTGCCTCTTTAAACCCGACAAAAGTTTTATTTTCTTCATCCCATAGTCGAAATTTCAAGGAACGTAAACTAGATGCTAACGTAATCGTTGTGACATCTTGTAAAGTTTCATTACTATTATGTACTTCTTCTAAGTAGTAGTTTGGAACCCGTGGACTTAAATGATGAACATGATGAAAGCCGATATTTCCTGTAATCCACTGCAATACTTTTGGTAGTTTATAATATGAACTCCCATCTAGGGCCGCTTTGACAAAATCCCATTCCTCTTGATTTTCAAAATATGAGTCCTCAAACTGATGCTGCACATAAAAAAGCCAAATTCCTAATGAACCTGAAATAAGAAAGATTGGCAGTTGAATCAGCAAAAACGCTTTCCAACCAATCGTTAAGCATAAAATCGTCACTATTAAGACGATGGAGATATTCGTTAAATAAACATTATTTCTCTCCTTTTTTCTAGCTCCTTTTCTGTTAAATCGATAATCAATGAGAAAAATATATATAGGACCTAAAATAAACATAACAAATGGATTTCGATATAAACGATACGCCAGCTTTTTCCAAGGTGATGCTTCCATATATTCATTCACAGTCAGTACCCAAACATCCCCTGTACCTCTTTTATTTAAATTACTACTAGTTGCATGGTGAATGGAATGGCTATGTTTCCATTGCTCATAAGGAGATAATGTTAAAATTCCAGTAATGGTACCGACCACCTTATTTGCTAACCGATTTTTAAAAAACGATTGGTGACAACAATCATGAAAAATAATAAAAATTCTTACTAAAAACCCTGCTCCTACAACACAACAAAGAAGTGTAAGAAAATAAGATATGGATAGTGAATAATATGCTAATATCCACAATCCAATAAAAGGAACAAACGTATTAACTAACTGCCAAATGCTAGCCTTCGTATCTGCTTTCTCATATGGAGCAATTTCATTTCGTAAATGCTTTAATGTTTTTTTAGACATACCATATTCTCCTTCATAATTTTATTTCATTTTATCGAAGAATGAATGTAGAACATAGACATAAATGTCATAGTAAAAATATGATAAGTGTAATGCATCGTAGCATTTAAGCGACAGGCATCCCTTGATAATAAGAAGTATAATGGTGTTTTGAAGTTGATGTGAAATTCCAAACAATCCTTCTGAATTACTTCATTATTGATTAGTATTTTTGCTGTATTTACGATTTTCTCAAATAAGTGTCATTGACGAACAAAAAGCGGAAGTTAAATGTTCGAATGAAATAGCACCATGAAAAGCGAGGAATCCAAATTAACAAGGTAACCTAAAAAAGCAGATGTTGTACTATAAAGTAATTATTCCCTTTTATGTAAAAATAATACAAAAAAAAGGATGCAAAAAGTCAAACAATGTTTAGACTTTTTACATCCTTTTAACCGATCAATAGATTAAGGCGGCAACCGGATTCGAACCGGTGGTAAAGGTTTTGCAGACCTCTGCCTTACCACTTGGCTATGCCGCCATAAAGAAAAGCGGAAGACGGGATTCGAACCCGCGACCCCCACCTTGGCAAGGTGGTGTTCTACCACTGAACTACTTCCGCAAGCTGGGCTAGCTGGATTCGAACCAACGCATGACGGAGTCAAAGTCCGTTGCCTTACCGCTTGGCTATAGCCCAATAAAAATAAAATTAATGGGGCGATCGATGGGAATCGAACCCACGAATGTCGGAGCCACAATCCGATGCGTTAACCACTTCGCCACGACCGCCATATTAAAAAACAGGGGCAGTAGGAATCGAACCCACACTGGAGGTTTTGGAGACCTCTGTTCTACCTTTAAACTATGCCCCTATATTATTAAATTAATAAATGGTGGAGGGGGACGGATTCGAACCGCCGAACCCTGAGGGAGCGGATTTACAGTCCGCCGCGTTTAGCCACTTCGCTACCCCTCCAATTATGAATGAGATGGTGGTGCCGGCCAGAGGACTTGAACCCCCAACCTACTGATTACAAGTCAGTTGCTCTACCAATTGAGCTAGGCCGGCTATTAACTATCACTAAATGGTGGCTCGGGACGGAATCGAACCGCCGACACAAGGATTTTCAGTCCTTTGCTCTACCGACTGAGCTACCGAGCCAGAATAGGTGAAACAACATTTGCAATTAATGGCGGTCCGGACGGGACTCGAACCCGCGACCTCCTGCGTGACAGGCAGGCATTCTAACCAACTGAACTACCGGACCAATATTGCGGGGATAGGATTTGAACCTACGACCTTCGGGTTATGAGCCCGACGAGCTACCAGACTGCTCCACCCCGCGGCAATACTATTATTATTATGGTGGAGGATGACGGGATCGAACCGCCGACCCCTTGCTTGTAAGGCAAGTGCTCTCCCAGCTGAGCTAATCCTCCGTATATGACCCCTACGGGATTCGAACCCGTGTTACCGCCGTGAAAGGGCGGTGTCTTAACCGCTTGACCAAGGGGCCTTATTATAAACTATGTATGGCGGAGAGCAAGGGATTCGAACCCTTGAGACAGCTTGTGACCGTCTACACGATTTCCAATCGTGCTCCTTCGACCAACTCGGACAGCTCTCCAAGTGGCTCCGCAGGCAGGATTCGAACCTGCGACCGATCGGTTAACAGCCGATAGCTCTACCACTGAGCTACTGCGGAATGATATTATTATCGCCTGGCGGCGTCCTACTCTCACAAAGGCAAAGCCTTCACTACCATCGGCGCTGAGAAGCTTAACTTCCGAGTTCGGGATGTGTTCGGGTGTGACCTTCTCGCCATTACCGCCAGACAAATTAATTATTAGCAACAAATACTATTATACATAGTTTTTATAATTTTTCAAGAGAAATTTTTCATTCTCTCAAAACTAGATCATGTAAGGAAAACTCGAGTAAATATATGATTAAGTCCTCGAACGATTAGTATCCGTCAGCTCCACACGTCACCGTGCGTCCACCTCGGACCTATCAACCTTGTCAT
>NZ_CTDX01000005.1 GCF_001375515.1 Bacillus kwashiorkori | reverse complement strand
CATGTATTAGGCACGCCGCCAGCGTTCGTCCTGAGCCAGGATCAAACTCTCCAAAAAAGTTTGATTTGCTCATTTAAAATACTAGCATGTTTAACGCTTTGTCTTGTTCAGTTTTCAAGGTTCAATTCATCGCGTTCAAGCGACTTTCTTAATATACCATGTATCTTTTTATTTGTCAAACACTTTTTTTCGTCGCTTTTTGAGTAATTTATTTCTCATTAAAAGCGACGAAATATAATTTATCATGTTTTTTTAATACTGTCAACCGTTATTTTTACTTTTGATTTTCCCTCTTTTAGTTTCGCCTTGTTTCTTTCTCATATACATAAGACATTCTTTTGGTGGCGCTATTCTTTTAAATAGGGAAAATAAAATATCATAACGTTCATCCATACTTTTCTTTACTGTATCACTAATTCTTTCATCATTAAAGTCAAATAGTAATTCATCTAACTCCCTTTTCAATACGTAAATTAGTTCTTCATTCTCTTTTTTGTTTATTAACAAACCAATCATTCTCTAACCCCCGCTATTTTTCTATTTACTTTTCTTTTTTTATCCCTTTTGTTGTCATCAAATGCACCAAGCTTAGTTTGCGCCCAGCGATGGTTTTGTTAAATTAACATTCTCTGAATAGTGAGATGCACATTCAGTGTGTTTCGGTCGATACGTTTTACTAAGACGTTGCCACGCTTTTGTGATTTCAAATCTCTTATTCCTCTCTTTCGGTAGTAATTGAACCTATTTTAAAGGTCATTTTGCATGCAATCGTTTTTTTATAGACGCTGGCTGACTTTTGAGGATAAAGTTAAATCTCGATATATGTATTCTTTTCCACTTTTTTTATTTTTATTAAATTTTCTTTCTGACATAATCTATTTTTTTTGCGCATAGAGTCACTATAGATAAGTTGGACGAGGTGATTGGATGAATTATTTTCTTATAATTAACGGAAAAAGGTTGAAGAGTTTTTCGATTATTTTATTAACCGCTTTTGTCACTGCATGGTTTATTTATATCCAAGATAATACATTACCTGTTTTTTCGACATCGGACGGACCGAAAGCAGTTTATAAAGGAAAGGATGGGGTAGCTTTAACGTTTAATATCGGTTGGGGTGATGAGAACGCGGAACCAATTGTTGACTTGTTAATAAAAAACAATATTAAATCTGCTACCTTCTTTTTATCGGGATCTTGGGCGGAGAGACAACCTGACTTAGTGAATAAAATGGTAAAACACGGGTATGATATCGGTTTGCTAGGTTATGAGTATAAAGATTATAAAGATCTAGAAGACGTAGAAATACGGCGTGATATATTGAAGGCCGAGCAAGTATTTAAAAAAATGGGTGTGAAGCATAAAAAGATTTTGCGTTCCCCTACTGGGCATTTCGATAAACGGTTATTAAAGATTTCTAATCAGTTAGGTTATACTGTTTTTCATTGGAATATAAATACAGAGGACTGGAAAAATCCTGGGGTAAAAGAAATTGTCTCGAAAGTAAAGAAAGCTAAAACAGGGGATATTATTTTATTACACGCCTCCGACTCGGCGAAACAAACGATTATTGCTTTGCCTGAAATTTTACAAGTCTTGAAAGAAAATGGTTTAAAGCTAGTATCAGCAACAGAAATGATGATTGACGGGAAAGCTAAAACGAATGAAGTGAATTAAACGAATTTTTATTCCACCTTAAATACGTATATATAGTGAAATTTAAGACATACCCTTTTGGAAAACCTTTCAATTGTTTTATAATGAAATAGACAACTTATTAAAGAGGTGGACAAACATGTTAACAGAAGAAAAAGTGCTAGAAATTTTGAACCCTATTGAAGACCCTTTTTTACATAAGTCTTTAAAAGAAACAAATGGGATTATTGAGATAAAGTTAAAGGAAGAAAAGAATCATGTGAGCGTTAAGATAGCGCTTGCAAAAATTGGTACAAGTGAACAAATTCAGGTGCAATCGACAATCGTTAATTCTTTAAAGGAAGCAGGAGCAGAAACAGTTGGTCTTCGCTTTACCCAATTGGATGAATCAACTATTTCAAAATTCCGGCCTACTGGAGAGGAAACAGAGGAGAAAGGACTATTATCCCCAAATAATAAAACAACCTTTATTGCAATTGCCAGTGGTAAAGGTGGCGTTGGTAAGTCCACTGTTTCGGTGAATTTAGCTGTTTCTTTAGCTCGTTTAGGGAAAAAAGTTGGATTGATTGATGCAGATATATATGGTTTTAGTGTTCCTGATATGATGGGGATTGTCAACCGTCCCGTAGTAAGAGGAGAAAAAATTATTCCAGTCGACAGATTTGGTGTTAAGGTTATTTCGATGGCTTTCTTTGTCGAGGAAAACACACCAGTAATTTGGCGTGGTCCAATGCTTGGTAAGATGTTAAATAGTTTCTTTACTGAAGTAGAGTGGGGAGACTTGGATTATTTATTATTAGACTTACCTCCAGGAACAGGGGATGTTGCTTTAGACGTACATCAAATGTTGCCTAGCTGTAAAGAAATTATCGTGACAACACCACATCCAACTGCTGCATTCGTTGCTGCAAGAGCAGGAGCAATGGCCTTACGAACTAACCATGAAGTATTAGGTGTCATTGAAAATATGTCCTACTTCGAAAGTTCTGTCACTGGTGAGAAGGAGTATGTATTCGGTAAAGGTGGCGGCGAAAAGTTAGCAGAAGAATTACAAGTGCCATTACTTGGTCAAATTCCATTACAACAACCTGATTGGAATGATGACGATTTCGCACCGTCAGTATATGATATCAAACATAAAATCGGTAAAATTTACTTTAACTTAGCAGAAAAGGTTGCCGATCTGACGAATAAGGAGTAATAGTGAAAAGGACTTTTTAAGAACTCATTTATCCCCCATTTAGCCTTGAGATAAAACCCAAGAATGTTGTTAAAATAAAATATTCTTGGGTTTTTTTAAGGTCTAAGTTAAACGACTACTGTTCGTAAAATTTTTTTGTAAAATTTCTTTCCAATTATTTTTTTTCTTCCTTCTTTTGTTGTTCTTGTGCAGCCTTTAATAATATTTCTTGGATGCGAGCTTGAAACAATGGGCTTTCAATTGTTTCTGTGATAACTTCTTGTAAATGCGCGCGATACTCTTTACTCTTTAACAAATCGGCATATTCTTTTTCCAACTCTGGATCATGAAGTATTTCTAATAACATCGCACGATACTCCGGATCTTTCATTAAATCCTTCATCAATGTTTCGTTTTCCTTTTTTAAACTTTTCGCATATGTTTCAGCAAATTTAGGATCCTTAAAGGAATTTTGCCAGAAGTCTTTTCCTTTATCAGACACTAACGTCTTCTCAATAGAATTTGTTACTACTTCATTATCCAATACTAATTGATGTTTTAGTTCATCGTCAGCTAATACTTCCTTCAGTGCCTTTTTACCATCTTCTGTTTTAATAATATCGACAACCATTTTTTTCGTTTGATCATAATCCATATTACCTTGACCGATATCCTCTGTTGAACAGCCTGTCGTGGTTATTATTATTACTAGGAGCAAAAACAATGCTTTTTTCATCTTCCATAGGCTCCTTTCCTTACTTCTCCTATTTATATCATGATATTTTTTGCTAAAAATATTCGCAAAGCGAATGTGTAGATTTTTCATGAAGTGGTTGTTACAATCGAAGGAGAATCTTCATTTTCGGGAGTAAAAATTAACGACATGGGGGATTAATTGTGAACAGCAGGAATTGGGTTAAATTTTTTCTAAGAACATTATTACTTGGTGGTATTGTAACTGTAATTACTGGTATTTTTGTTAGTTTTGAGGAGTATAAAGGATATATAGCCAACCTGGAATTTTTGGAAATTTTAGTTGCTGTCGCTTGGTTATTTGTACTCGGATTACTATTTAGTGTTATTAGCCAAATGGGTTTTCTTGCGTACTTAATGATTCATCGACTCGGTTTGGAATTATTTCGGTCTTTGTGGAATGGAGTGCAATTTGTTTTAATTGCCTTTGTATTTTTTGATTTAATTTATTTCCGCTATCGTGCATTTGCAGAGCCTGGTGATAGTGTACTCCCATATTTTCTTATTGCGTTATTTATTCTGTTAATTGGTATCGTAGTCGCATATGTAAAGAGCCAACAATCGAATAAAAAAGCTTTTATTCCAGCCCTGTTTTTCATGATGGTTATTACGACAATAGAATGGGTACCAGTCCTACAACATAATGATCCAAACTGGTTACACTTAATGTTGTATCCTTTACTCATCTGTAACACATACCAATTATTAACATTACAAAAATATAATTTACGATCCCAACAAGAAAGAATTGCAAAACAAGAGACAAAAGCAATTACTCAGTAAATGCTTTTGACAAAAATCCTAATAAGCTTATGACCCAAGAACAAAGTACTAGCATGTTCCCTTAATGTAGCCAGAAAAAATCGCTTTAGGGGGAGCAAACCATAGTTCAACGTTCTTGGGTCTTATTTTTGACAATGTATTACCGTATTGTTTTTATTACTCTGTTTCTTCTTTCAACCGCTCCTCTTTTTCATCTGTGAAAAATCTCATAATTCCTTCATAAATGGAAACAGCCACTTTTTCTTGGTAGTCATCCATTAACAATAAGTCCCGTTCGGTCGGATTTGATAAAAAACCCGCTTCTACTAATACACCAGGCTTTTTTACCGTTTTTACTAAATAGACGCTGTCAATCGCTTTTGCTTTTCGTGTGGTATTTTCAAGATTATCAATTAGTTCTTCTTGGATGAATTGTGCAGCAACTTTATTTTCGACAAAACGAGGATTATAAAATGTTTGTGCGCCAGACCATTTAGAGGATGGGATGGAATTTAAATGAATGCTGACAAAAAATTCTGCCTCTGACTCATTAATCATTTTTGCACGCCGATGTAAATCTTGCACTTTTCTACGGCTTAATCCGCGAGTCCCTTCATCCGCCAAATCCACATCACTCTCTCTAGTCATAAGTACAAGTGCTCCTTGTCCTTGTAAATAATCACGAAGTTTTTTGGAAATAGAAAGTGCTATATCTTTTTCTACTGCTTTACCATTGTCTGCCCCACCGTCGGGACCACCGTGACCAGGATCGAGATAAATGATTTTTCCACTTAAAGGCAAATGAAAGGTGTTTGTTGCCTCTTTGTTAAAAAATATATCCTTGACAAAAAAGAATAGTAAGCTAACACTAATGATTATAAGTACGCTAATGATTATCCTCTTCATTTTTTACCTCCTTGCCTGTCCCTATTTCACTATATGGACAAAGACAAGGTTTTAGAACAAAATAGGCGCTTATGATTAGGATAATTCGTCCTAATTAGCGCCTGTAACAACATTAATGTAATTTCATTTTATATTTCATTTTTCCGTTCATGTACCCTTCTTGCCACCAATAATTAACAAAGTTATTACATTTACTCTTTAATTGTTCCTCTATTTCTAACGCCTGTCCAATGCCGCTCCAGTAGGATATAAAGTCCATTAATGCTTTTGCTAATAGGGTCCTTTCTTCCGTGGAGCGTTTCATTATTTCTTCCAATGGTTCGCCGTAATATCCAAGCCTGCTAAAGCGACTTCCAAGTAAATAGCTTTCTACTGCGACATCGTAGCAACCTTCCTCAATTGCTTGATCGAGCATTAATCCAGAGCCAGTTTTTATAGAACCAAAATAGGTTTGAAAGCCTTTTTTTAACCCTTCTAAAGAAAGTTCCCGTAATACACTTCGCTCGAACTTTACTTGTCTTTCTCGCCTTTTCTCAACAAATGATGTTATTACAGTCATCGCGTATGCCCCCTTATAAGTAGTTTTTACTTATAAGTAGGGGATTCATCATAGAAGTTTTGGTATGTATGGAAAAATTATATAGAATAATTTCCTGCCATGTGAATTACCATTTTTTGACGAAAATAAATCCGAGCGTTTTTAATAAATTACCCTGTCTGTATTTCTTAATTCTTCAATTGTCCTTGCACCGATAGCAAACATCGCCATTTTCAGTTCCAATTCCCTTATGTCCATTAATTGTAACAAAGCTTCTGGGGATTCTGTCGCTTCCTTTAGAAGAGAACGACCTAAACCAGCAAAGTTGGCGCCTATTGCTAAAGACTTTGCCACATCTAGTCCCGTTTTTATTCCACCACTTGCGATGACAGGGGTGCTAGAAATTTCACTTCTTACTGAAAGGATAGAGTGAACGGTCGGTATGCCCCAATTGCTAAAACATTGTGCTGCCGTTTTGCGAATGATATCTTTCGAGCGGAACATTTCAACTTGACTCCAAGAAGTTCCACCTGCCCCTGCAACGTCAATAAAAGCAATTCCACTGTCTACAAGACTTTTTGCTACTTTGCCGTCTATACCCCAACCAACTTCTTTCACACCAACAGGAACGGCTAATTTGGAGCAAAGTTGCTCTATTTTAGGTAGCAAATTTTTGAAATTCGTATCTCCATTAGGCTGAATAACCTCTTGAAGACTATTTAAATGCAAAACAAGTGCATTTGCCTCCGTAATTTCAATGATTTGACGGCATTCATCAACAGTAAAACCGTAATTCAATTGGACGGCACCTAAATTTGCGATAATTGGCGTAGTTTTAGCATACTTTCTTAATTGGAAAGATGTATGATATTCGCTACTTTCGATTAATGCACGGGAAGATCCAAGGGCAAGAATCCATCCTCTTTCCTCAGCGGCAATGGCTAGGTTTCGATTTATTTGTTCGGCAAGTTCCGCACCACCAGTCATGGAACTAATCATCAATGGGGTTTTTTGCGGAATTCCAAAAAAGTTAGTACGTGTATCAATTTCATTAAAATCAATTTCTGGCAAAGCATTATGTAAGAACCGTACAGATTCAAAGCCAGTAGTAATTTCGTCACCAGTTACTTTTTCATTTAAAACAATTTGAATATGTTCAGATTTTCGTTTATGAATGGATTCGGACAATTAATACACCCACTTTCTCATCACCAATTAACGGACTGTAATTTCCCTTATTATTTCGTATCTATAACATGAACACCTGTACTGTTAATCGATAGCATTAATGGTTCAATGTTAACTTCTTGCCATTCTTTATATAGAAGATTAACGTCATGCGCATTTTTAACTAAAGCGATTCCGCAATCTCCACCACCAGCACCGGATGTTTTGCCAGTGCCGTATTTATTGGAAATGGCTATTAACTGCTTCAATGGAACAGATTCAATTTCTGTATTAGCTAATTGGGCAAGTTCCTGTAAAGCTTCCCGATTTTCTGTTAAACTTGCCATCGCTAGTTGAATATTATTTAATTCACAACTTTGAATGAAAGCATCCACAGCTTTCGTGCTTTTCCCTAAAAATTGTTCGTAAGCTTGTTTGTTTGTCTGTTTGAGCTGTTGAATTTTCTTAACCATAGGCGCAGTAGACACTGCCGATTTTGTCCAACCTACACTTAAGTGTAATGAAGTTGGCGGTGTTAAATTTTTCACTGATAAATACGGCCAGGATGAACGAAGAAGATCGGTTAATGATCTCTCTTTCGCTAACTTTGTTAATAGCCACTCTGGGCGAAAGGAACTATAGGCAATCCACCCGCCAAATGTGGATGCGGCAATATCCGCACACGAACCATTTCCTTGTGTTTTATAGTGTGCAATGGCGGACAGTTTAAAAATGATAGGTTTGTCTAGCTTTTTAAAGTAAAACTGGAAAAGTGCCGAGACTACTGCTACTACAACAGCGGCACTAGATCCTAGACCATATTTTTTTCCAGACCGATCATCTAATTCACTTGAAACCAATATAGAGATAGGATGAACGGTTTGGTTATTTTCGGATAAATATTGATAAAATACTTCTAGTGCATTTTTTACGAACGCTAACTTTTGATCGTCGTTTTGGAAATAAACTTTTCCATTTTCTATCTCCCATGTCTTATTTTCAAGACGAAGGTCCGGTAATGATAAAATATTTTCGTTATTTGCTTGAATTTCACATGTAATGAAGCGATCAACAGCAATAACAATTGCTTGTTGGCCTTTTTCTAAAACTGCATATTCCCCTGCAATAAATAATTTACCGGGTGCTTTCACTACAATCTTTTCCATTTAGATTCCTTCTTTCAGGATTGCCCCACTGCCGGGGTGACAGGTAAATATTTCTTGGACTGCATCTAATTGACTTAAAGTTTGATACACTTGTTCCTCGTATTGTGGTTCACATAGTACTTTAACATTCGGTCCAGCATCAATGGTGAAAAAAGCGGGAATGCCGCTAATACGTAGTTCTTTAACTTTTTCCATCACTTCAATTGTCCCACTTTGCCAATATAAAAAAGGTGGGTTCGCACCTAATGTAGTGGCATGCATTTTTAAAGCGTTATTTTCTGCAATTGTACCGAGTAGTTCAAAGTCACGGTTAGTAATAGCTTGTTTGATGTTCGCTAAATCATCTTCAATGGTTGCGAGCCAACCAGCATAAAAGGGCGATGTCTCTACTGTCCGTTTCATACCTTCTCGACTTAATACTTCTTTTTGTTTTTGTTCGAGCATAACCGACATAATGGATAGTTTCCAATCTGATGCAATTGGAACTGCGTAGGAATCAGACCCATCTTCCATTTCCCCTTTTTGCCATTCAACAAATCCTCCATAAATGGACCGACAAGCAGAACCAGATCCTTGACGGGCTAGTATTGATAATTCTTTTTTTGAAAGGTTTAACCCGCTCGCTTTAGCAGCAGCTGTAGCTAGTGCAGCATATCCCGAAGCTGATGAAGCAAACCCAGCTGCAGTTGGCACGTGATTAGTCGAGTCTATTCTTGCTTTTAATGTAATGCCTGCTTTGTTTCTAACGATATTTAGGAAATTAGTGATTTTTTTTATTTCCATTTCACTTGCCAGTTGTCCATTAAGGAAAAATTGGTCTTCTTGTAGATTTTCTTCAAAACTTACTGTTGTTTCTGTATAAAATTTATCTAAAGTAATGGATAAGCTATTATTCATTGGCAAGATTAATGTTTCGTTGCGCTTACCCCAATATTTAATTAATGCGATATTCGTATTGGCTCTCGCTGTTGCTTTCACGAGTATCCCCGCTTTCTGTAGTAAAATAATTCAATAAATACTCACTTAAGGTTAATCGGTTGATTGTACTTGATATGCCCACGCTTGACTTGCACCACCAGCCAATAACTGTTGTGCCAGCCCTTCTGCGGTTGATAACGAATCGGTGAGGGCAATCATACATCCTCCTCGACCACCACCTGTAAGTTTTGCACCTAATGCTCCCTTTTGCCTAGCTAAAGCAATTAAGTTGTCTAAATGATTGTCACTAACACCTAAGTTAGTTAATTGACGTTGGGCTTCATTCATCGCTTGTCCTAATGCAGGTAGCCTACCTGATTGTAAAGCCATTTTTGCCTCAAATGTTGCATCAGCAATTTTGTTAATAGCTAATTCTGTTTCACGTCGGTTAGATTCATATTTTTCCCGGATACTACTAACGGCGGCATATGTTTCACCAAACCTTCCTGTATCAGCTACAACAAGGAAAAAGGGACATTTAATTTTTATCGTATCAGTTTTTTCACCTTTAATAAACCAAATAGGTTCCTTTTCATAAGCCGCTTCCATATCAATCCCACTAGGATTTCCGTGAGCATGTTTTTCTGCTATTTCTACAAATTTAAGAAGGAGACTTTTATCTGCTCGAACTTGAAAATATTGAAATACAGCTTTTATAACTGCGAGTGCAATTGCTGCACTGGAGCCTAAACCACGTCCAATTGGTATTTCTGACTTAATATGTATCGTGAATCCCATTTTCGGTTTTTGTAAGTAGGTTAAGACTGCATCTATACTTTTGACAATTCCTTGTAAAAATGTTGGTGCAGCATCTGCTGGACCATTGTATAAATGACTATTAATATAAATTATTTTGCTATTCGTTTTTTCTATAATGGAAGATGCATTTAATATAGGAAAAGGAATAGCAATCGCCGGCTTTCTATATACAACAGCATGTTCTCCCATTAAAATGAGCTTACTATGGGCTTCGGCTATCCCTGTCTTTTTTGACGGTTCTATCATCTACCTGTTTCACTTCCTATAAAATGTTTTACTATCTAATAGTAACATAATTTTTTCACAGCACTGAGCACTCAGTTATATCCTTATAATTGTCATTCTATAAATTTTTCCTACACCAGTCCTATAATCCCATAAAATAATGAATTCAACAACTTTCATAACACAGAAATTAAATGATTCCTCTCCTTAGTATGACTCAATAGTCGAATTTCTTGTTGTTTTTTTCTTTCTCGTTAATCAGTGGGATTGTTTGAATGAAGCAGGGGGCGTATTAGCTGAATAGGAGAGTTAAAGGTGATTTGCTTCAAGTAGAGGGATAACTGGCGTTTTTCACTAAGAGGCCTTTTGAAGAATACAGTGGAAAGGGGTATTATTTTTGTTGCACATATTGTGAAAAAGTGGGAAACACTTATAAAAAATAAAGAAATTGCAAAAAAACAACTTTAAAGAAAAGATGCCGGCTCAGAAAGGTCCTTTTATCAACCTTTTGAGTCAGCTTCTTTTTATACCGCTAATTAATCTTCTAAATCGACGTTATGATACACTTGTTGAACATCTTCTAAATCTTCTAGTGCATCCATTAGTTTTTCAAATTGTGCTCGGTCAACTTCTGGTAACACTACTTCATTTTTTGCTAACATCGTAATTTCTGCGACAGTAAATTCGGTAATCCTGTTTTGTTTTAATACTTCTTGAATGGAATGGAATTGATCTGGTTCCGCATAAATAATTACGGTATCTTCTTCTTCTAAAATATCTCGTACATCAAGGTCCGCTTCCATTAACATTTCAAGCACATCGTCAGCCGTTTTTCCTTCGATACCAAAGACAGCTGTTTCATCAAACATATATGCAACTGAACCACTAACACCCATGTTACCACCATTTTTACCGAAAGCGGCACGAACTTCCGATGCAGTTCGGTTCACATTATTCGTTAAAGCATCGACTATCACCATCGATCCATTAGGTCCAAAACCTTCATATCGAAGTTGGTCATACGTTTCATCTGCACTACCTTTTGCTTTTTCAATGGCGCGGTCAATAATTGCTCTCGGTACGTTATACGTTTTTGCCCGTTCTAGTACCATTCTTAATGCCTGATTAAGTTCTGGATCGGGCTCACCTTGCTTAGCAGCGACATAAATTTCCCGACCAAATTTTGCATAAATACGACTTGTATTTGCATCTTTTGCCGCTTTTTTGTCTTTAATATTATTCCATTTACGGCCCATCATTAACATCTCCATTCATTAAATTATACCCAAAATAATATTAATGGAAGAAACTTATATGTTCAATAGTTTTTACAACAGTCAATAGTTGGAAACAACAATATCATTTCCTTCATTTTACAAATTTTCATACGGATAGTCAAAATGATTGAAAAATAAGCCTTAATTACCATTCCGTTCCTTTTTAAATCTTTTATAATAAGTATATGGTGCGAGGGGTGTTTGAATGAAAAAGTTAATACAAGTGGGCTGTGTACTATTTTTTACTATATTTTGTACTAGTTGTTTCTCAAAAGAAGGGGAAAAGTTTCTTGAGTCATCAAAAACGCAAGAAGAGGCAAAAGCGATGGTTAAACAAGCGCTATTAAATTTAGGTTTAGATGTGGAAATAGGTGAAGAGAAGGTTGATTATACAACAGGCTTTAAAAGACGTAACGAAGGAGAAATTGCTGTCTATTATTCGACAAGAAATATACCCTATTATCAAAATCATGCCATTGTTACTGTTGATACGGAAAATAAACCACGTAAATTGTCTAAAGTATCCAGTATTGGATTAATTAAAAATTCCCACGGATATGGGCTGGATGATGCCGTTATTGGCCACTTATACCCAATTGCCTTTCAAACTGGATTTCAGCGGGCTATTAATCATTCTCTTGATCCGCAATTGAAGTTTGTGAAAAATGAAGCAGTTGATAATATGTTCGGAATTTATATGTTTTTTTACTTAAATAAAGACCGATTTTTTGAGCAACATCTCCTCCCTGATTTTTTAAAAAATTACCGTAACAATGATTTTGCAAACCCGACAGAAGAAGATGCCAAATCATTTATTGAAAAATATATGATTCTTCAAGTAGATGAAGAAAAAAACCAAGAATTTACACCAAAAATTCATCTTCATTATGAATATAACGGCACATTCAGTAATGAGAAAATGGACCAATTTTTAGATGAACTGCTAGCTATTAAAGAATTGGCAAATGGTCTATATTATATAGAAGTTTCCGCAACTAGTTATGTGCAGGATAATTATTATCCGAATTATAACAAGGATATATATGGGAATTATTCTTCATTGTTTAAAGCGAATCTATATGTAAAAGGGAAGGACATTCGGTTAAAGAATGGGCAAGATATTTTTGAAATAAATGGCGAATTTGTACCGAAATAATATTCCAGCTGAACATCAAAAAAAGAGGCTGCAAAAGTGGACCTCATCTCACTAAATGCAGCCTTGTTCTATATGTTAACAATTATTGAATGGAAAGTCTTCTTCTAACAATTAGGATTACCCCACCAATAACTGTCATAATTGAACCTAATAACAGCATTGTAAACGAATCGACGGAAGTGTTAGGTAATTTTGCTCCTTCTTCTGTTTCTTTATTCGTTTCATCACCTTCAGACCCTGTACCTTCATCTTCTCCAGTGCCTGTACCTTCATCATTGACGGGATCCTCTTCATTTCCAGGCTGTGTTGGATTTTCCTCATTATTTGAATCATCTTCTCCTGGTAGTTCTTCCCCTTTTAAATCAATAATTCGGCCCTCAATTTTCGGATCAACTACCCCATTTAAATCTTCAGCCATATAATCGGCTAATTGTTGCCAATCAATTTCCCCTGTTTGAGTAACGCGTCCATCATTATACGCTTTTGCAAATACATCATAACCGTCTCCGCCACGACCGGTGAAAGAGTTCGTTGTTATACGGTATTCTTTATCTTCTTCAATGTCTACATATTCTCCATTAATATTTACTTCCATTTTTAAGACACGATTTCCTACTTCTAACGTACTATCATAGACAAATCTCATTCCAGATACGTGTAGAAATCCACCATTTTCATTTGGAGCATTTTTTACACTAGTTTCGAGAACTTCTTTAATTTCAGCACCTGTTAAAGTAGCAACTACTGGGTCATTACCGAATGGAAGGACTGCAATTACTTGTCCAGCTGTAATATCACCAGCAGGAATCGCTGCTCGAATTCCGCCACCATTTTGGAAGGCGATTACTGTGTCAGCGAATTCAGGGTTTTTCTTAACTCTTGCCAGCATTGCATCTGTAATTAAATTTCCTAACTCTGTTTCATTTGCACGGACACTTATGCTGTCTCCATCACTAAAACGTGGATTAGTTAATTCTTTAACAGCAGTTGCCCCAATTTTTTCATTCATCTTTTGTTCTACTTTATCTTTATATGGCTTTAACACATTATCTAAGTTTTCATCTGCGCTCATATCTTTAACACCGCCGATTAGTTCGCCAGCGTGAGATACTACTACACCATTATCATCAAAACTTACTTCAAGTTTTCCAAGATACTCAACATATTGAGATGCTTGAACAATTACAGTCGGATCTTTTTCTTTACCTTCTGCATCTATATTGATTACAACTGGTTCTTCTAATTTACTATGAGAGTGCCCACCTACGATAATATCAATCCCATCAACTTGGGCAAGTAGTAAATCATCACCAAACGCTTTATTACCATTGTTATAACCAAGATGTGTTAAAGCGACAATTTTATTAATCCCTTTATCTTCAAATTCTTTTACTGCTTTTTCAGCTGTTTCTAAATAGTTGTTAAATATTACGTTCATCGGGCTAGAAATATTTTTTGTATCTTCTGTTGTTAAGCCAAAGATACCGACTTTTTCCCCGTCAATTTCTTTAACAATACTAAAGTAGCTTTTTCCGCCTTGGGCATTTTCTACTAAACTTCCCCCATCAGCAAGCTCTGCCATAAATGGATCTTTAGAAAAGTCAATATTTGAACCTAACACTGGGAAATTGGCATTTTTCACAAATTCAGCTAAAGATTTATGGCCTTCCTCATTAATTCCAAGGTCAAATTCATGGTTCCCATAAACCATCGCATCAAAGCCCATTTCATTCATTAAAGCTAAATCCGCTTGTCCCTTAAATTCGTTGAAATATAGCGTACCCGAGAAAGCATCTCCAGCATGTAATAATAGTGCATCAGGGTTTTCAGCACGCACTTCCTTTATTGCAGTATAAACTTTAGGGAATAAATGTGTACGTGCATGAGTATCATTTACATGCATAATTGTTAAGGTGAAATCACCTTCAACCGGTTGTGACTCGGCTGCAATAGCGACTGGAGAAAACATTAATGCAAATACCGTGACTAAAGCAACAGATAGTGTAGTTAACTTTTTCTTAAAAAACTTTGGCATATTTTGTTCTTCCTCCCCTAGTAAATTTCTTTCCCAATGACTTTGATTATCCTATGTAGACAACTTTGTGAAACAGCCTTCTAAGCAAACACCCCTTATTTTGTTTTATGTACAATCACAAAGATAGAGATAGTAGATAGTAAATAAGCACTAATCCATATCTCTAGTTAATCCAATATAATTGTATATAAAGTTTTTACGATTGCCAAGTTAAAAAACTTTAATTCATTGTAAATTTTTATTAATAACTATTTCCTTTGTTTTTTTATTTGTGATAAATATTCATAAGATGATTTGTACTGTCTTTTACGGTAAATCCCAAACTTCCTCAGCGATAGCAAATAATTTTTCTATATCCTCTTTATATTTATCATAAGTAGTCTTATTCATTTTTGATTGGAGTAGCTCTTTATTGTCGTCTACTGTAATTTCCAAAACTCCCTCCTCCGTCTGTAGACGAAGTCCATATTCATATCCGCCAAATAATAGTGGCCATATAATTAAGCCATCTAAACTATTCAATTTAGATACACCGAGGTTGCCAGTAAAGCTCAAGTATTCAGGTTTTTTTACATTAAAAACATACCCATCTTTTTCTAATATATGAGCTCCTAAATCATTTTTCGGAACTGCCTCCATATATTTTTCAAATTTGACATTTACATATATAAGCCAGATTATGTTCCAAGTGGCAAATATCCCTAAAAGGACAATTACGGTTAATAAAATTCTTCTTTTCATAAGCTCACCACATAATCTCCTTTACTTTTGATATTTTCATCATGAGTGACGAGAATTACTGTTTTTCCTTGCTCATTTAGTTGCTTTAAAATAGTTAATACTGTTTCTGCATTTCCTTTATCAAGTGAGCCAGTTGGTTCATCGGCAAGGATGATATCACATTTTTTTAGCATGAGTCTTGCGAGTGCTACTCTTTGTTGTTCGCCTCCTGAAAGTGTATAGACCTTTTTATTTACTTTCTCTGCTAACCCTACCATTTCTAGCGCTTGTTCAATGGATAAAGCTGTCTTACTATTTTTTCTTATTAGCTTTAAATTTTCTAGAACTGTTTTATTATCAACGAGAGCAAAGTTTTGAAATAGGAAACCTATTTTAGTTCTAAAATAGTTTAAATGGTTCCTTTTATTTTTTACATCTATCCCATCAACAATAATTTCTCCACTATCAAATGATTCAAGAGCACCAATCATATTAAGTAATGTCGTTTTACCGCATCCGCTTGGCCCTGAAATAATGACAAAGCTGCCATTTTCTATCGTTAAATGGAAATCTGAAAATAACACTCTGTTTTCAAATGTCTTTGTTAAATGCTTTATTTCTATCATAAGTTTCCTCCTTTCAAAATTTTTGTAACATTGGCTTTCTCCTTTTTGTTTGTGAAAATTACAATCAGGAACCACTCCATGATGAATATCATAACTCCACCAAATATCAATAGTGGAATTCCATTCATTTCATTGAAAACAGCTATAAGAATAGTTGCTAAAATACTAACTAATGTCGATAAAGTACTCATGATGATAAGTAAACGGTATTTTTCTAGCTTGCTATACCCTAAAACTTTTTTTAGCGCTAGTTCAATTGCATTTACTTCATATTCTAGCTTGATAATTGATGCAATGATGATGAATTCTAATAGTAAGATGAGTATTGTAAAAATAGAGTTTATATATAATATCCTTTTGGCAGAATTCCATTTAACATAATAGTTTTCTAAAACATTGGTTTTACTAACAATTTCATTTTTCAACTGATTGGCAGCAATAAATTCTCCAAACTTTTCTTCATCCAATTTATACATGACATTGTGGAAATAATTCATTTTATGTACATTTTCATCTGATTCCCTACTTCCATCTAAGCTTTTGTTATTAAAGATAATGGCGGGTTTTTTAACAAATTTACTACCATTTAAGTCGTTTTCATCTATAGTAATCAATTTAGTATTTTTTTCGTAATAGATTACCTCTATTTCTTCATTTGTTTCATTACCTTCATAAAAAGTAACAGCTAGATTTAGCTTATCGATAATCTCTTGATTGTTTTTCCAGTTGCTTGGGATGATGAAATATATTTTATCATTGAAAGAATAGTCTGCTAACTCCGGGATTTCCTGTGTTAAATAGTCTAGGCTATTTTTATTTGCAAAAATTCCATTCACTTCCGTTAAACTAGTAATATCAAACAATAGGATAGCGTTAAACTCATCAATATATTCACGGTAAAATTGATGTTGAATCTTCGCGCTATTAATAATGGCGTCAGATGAAGTTGAACCATCGCTTGGGACGGGTTTATAATTGAGTCTTGTAAAAGAATAATCTTTGTATGTTTGAAAAAAAGCTTTTTGTTTATATAAATCTACTGACTCTGCAATAAATGCTAGATTACTTGAGATGATAAAAACAGTTAGCATCGTAGTCATTATTTTTAAGCTGTAATTTAGCGTAAGTAATTTTTTTGAATGCAGTGTATTCGAAAAAACCTCTTTTATCTTGTAAAAATATAAGTTACTATATACAACTGTATTTAACAGTAGTAATAAGGAGAACATGATCAACGTTACTGGAAATTGGAAATAAACAGCTGTGAACTTTGCTAGAAATAAAAGGCTTACTAGAAAACTTGCCAATAAAACAATAATGTCTAAAAAGATATTTTTACTATAAAGCCAATGAATTGACTCCCCCATCGTAATGCGAATAAGGCTTTCCTTTTTCTGTAATATAACGTCATAGTAGGAAAGTAGTAAAATTACAGAAATGATGATAATCCAAATAAAAATCATATTGTTTCTAGATTGATTATTTTCATCGGTAAATTGTGGATGGTTACCTGCATACGTATCGATTAAATCTATTTTAAATGATTGGACTTTTTCATCATCACCAATGACATAATATTGATAAAGATTTTCCATCCTTTCGATTTCAGTTAAATTTTTGAATGTAAATGACACTGTCCCTAGGAAAAGGCTTTCGTATGTATCCTCAACTATATTTAATTGTTGACGGAAGTTTTCTTCCACACCCTCTGTCCCATAGACTACATAATCAGTAGAAAAGCTGCCTCGGGGAGAACTGATAAAAGTAAAAACGTCTACTTGGTTATTCTCGGCAGCTTGAATAATATCATCTTTCATTTCTTCATCTGTTGTGTTCGGTTGTTTAAATAAAGTTGTATTGGCAAAATTCGTGTAAAAGTCATTAACATAAAAGATATGACTTTCTCCTACAATCAATAATCCGATAAATATTATGCTGAAGCTAATGATATATTTAATTGCTTTCATTGGGTAAGGTTCCTCCCCGAGAAAAGAATAAAATTGGTGTATCAGAGATAATTAATAGCTAATGCTATATTGTACAGAAGTTCCACTATGTCGAACCTCAATTTTAGCCCACTTTCCATCTTTGGCACTTTTTGAAAAAGATCCTCTTCCATTTGTTACAATAGCAGTATGATTTCTATTTGTATGTGTTGTATGGGTATAATCCTCGTTGATCCATGTTGTATTGTATCCATACCTCATCAACCAATTACTTCCGCTTGCAGTTAATTCCCAAGCCTTTTTAAAGGTATTACCACCACTATCCTTTGTAATAACAGCGGCATTTGCTGTAAATGGTAAATACATCAATGAGAAAGCAGTGATTAAGCAAATAACAACTTTTTTCAACTAAATCCTTCCAATACGGTTATTATTCAAACAATTTATAAGAGCGCTCTTATATATTATATATTCCATCCTTTTTTATAACTTCCTTCTATTTTCGGAAATTGTGACTATTTTCATATTTTAAAAACTAATTCAGGAAATAAGTCCCATTTATTTGCAATATGGCTATATTTAGATATCCAACTTTGCATGGACAGCTTCCTTTGCTATATTAAAAATAGTTAATTGATAAAAAAAGGGGTTTCTTATGAAAGTAAAAAAAATTATTGATTTAACCATTCCACTTGCGGAAGAAATACCTGTTTTTCCAGGCGATCCACAACCTAGTTTTGATAAGATTCGCTTTGTTGAGGAAGATGGCTATAATTTAAGTGTTTTGCACTTAGGAACTCATAGTGGTACTCATGTGGATGCACCAAATCACTTTTTTCAAAATGGAAAAAAAATCGATGAAGTACCGTTGCAACAGTTTATTGGTAGAGGGGTGATTTTTGAAGTCCGCGGGAAGGAAAAGTCGAGTCCAATTACAATTGAGGATGTTAAACAAACGCTAACTACGGTAGAAGCGGGGGATATCGCTCTTTTTCACACTGGTTGGATGGAGTATCTTGGAACAGAGCAGTATTTTGAACATCCTTACATAGAATTAACGGTAATTAAGGAATTAATGAAACGAGGGGTTAAAAGTATCTTTATTGATACTATGAACATTGACCCTCCTGATGGAAGCTCCTATGCTGGCCACAGGGCATTATTAAGTAGCGGTGGAATTATCGGAGAAAACATCTGTAATCTTGACCAAATCGACTTCGATAATCCCCTTATTGTTGCTGCACCATTAAAAATCGTCGGGCTTGACGGCTCACCAGTCCGTGCCGTCGCACTCCATTTTGAATTTTAGCAATTACAAGGGACTATCTGCTTAATTCCTTGGAATAGCTCCATGGAAGTAGGCCAGAAACATTGAGACCCTGGCTCTCTTCATTCAAATAAAATATTTCCACTTCTTTGACAAATAATATATATGCTGTTGCTACAAGTGTAGCGCCCTTTACCCACTATTATTTATCTTACTAAATAAAGGCCTGTTCTCATTAGTTATCAAGATTTATTCATTTATTGTATAAGTAAATGTCACATTTATTTGTGAAGAAAAAGGCAACGGGAAACTTTTTCGCAGGAAATATTATTTCCCGGGGAAATATTTTTATGAATTATTATTTTTGAATAAAATTAGCAACTATTCTGTTAAATTTTATTATAATTAAATAGTAATGACAAATCGCCCTTTTTCCTGTTCTCCCCAGAACATTATTAACAAATCTTGATTACTAACTGGTCCTACTCCTTCTGGGGTTCCTGTAAAGATGATATCTCCTTCATCTAAACCGAACTCATTGTGCAAATGGTTTATTATTGTTTGAAAATCAAATATCATTTCCTGGATATTTCCACTTTGAACAGTCTCTCCATTTTTTACTAACGAAAAGTCATTTAGTTGACAACTTTGAGTCCCAGGGAAATCCCAAAAATTTGTTAAAACCGCTGAATTGCGGAATCCTTTTGCCCGTAACCATGGATAACCATGGTTCTTTAACTTTGTTTGCAAATTTCTCAATGTGAAATCTATCCCTAATGACATTTTCGTTACTACATCATCAACTTGTGAGCCATCCTTCACCTTTTTACCAATATACAATACGATTTCCAACTCGTGATGGATTTCCCCTTTATCACTAGGTAGCGAAACTTCTTGTCTATTAGCAAAAGTTAATGAATGGGTTGGTTTTGAGAAAAAAATCGGTGATTTTGGTACGGTATTTCCTAACTCCTTCGCATGATCTGCATAGTTACGACCGATACAAAAAATATTACGTATGTTCATTTTCCTTATCCCCCGCTTTTTCAAAATGGATAACTTTCCTAATATATTTTTATAAAATAATTATTCACCTTCCATTACTTTAGCTTCGCAGAATAAACTTAATGATTCTAGTAAGTCAATAACTAATTCTAATACAGCCCAGTCATCTGACTTGGTTAAAATATACCGGTAATTTGCATCACGAACAAACGCTAATTTTTCTAGTTTATTCGCCTTTTTGATAAAGTTCTTCATTCGCTCTAATTCTGAATCGCTAATCCCTGCTTCCAAGTTGAATGCATATTTATTGTAAGATATAAATGGAATATCAGGACAAGCAACCCCTAATCCATCCATAGTCGGAATAATAATTGACTGTTCCCGCTCCCTTTTCACTGTTTTCAAATAATCTAGAACGTCTATCTTTTCTAGCTGAAATGTCTGTTGTAAAGCTCTAAATATTTTCCCCCTATTCCTTTTTACTAGGAAACCAGTGTCCTTTTCCACTTCTGTTAACACTTCCTGAACTTGCTCCGCTTTTTCAAACTCCCAAAACATTTCTAGCAATTCAACAAATGGAACGGAATACGCTATATTCAAAAATTCACGTAAGTTTCTGGCCACCAAGCGCAGGGGAGGATCATTCGTTGGCGTCACACAAACAACCGGGGCTTCTGTTAAATCTTTATAAATACCAAAATCAGTTAGAAAACCAAAGCAAATTCCGTCCCCTCCCGTTGAAGCAAAAGGAATAAAATCTGGTGGTGTAATCGAGTAGAAGTTCTGTTCAAAATCGGGGGAAAACCCAATTTGGGAAAGTGACAACCTGCGTTTATTCAGTTTCTCCTCTAAATCTATTAACTGATATATTTGTTGTGGGACTTCATAACCATGAAATTTGCTTTCTATTTCCTCCCGCAACTTCTCATCCCCTTTTTCAATTGATTAAGTTGTACGTTCTCCACAATGGGCAGTGGTTTCGGAGGGCTTATAACCGTAAAAATTGCACAACTTTCTCCACTAGTGTCCCGCCAAAATCCTCAGCAAATTTTATAGATTGTCTACCACTTCTTTAAAAATCTCATATGATCGTACTTGTTTTTCTTGATCATATATATATGTAACGGCCATTATTTCATCGGCGACAAATTGCTGTTGGAAATTCATTAATTGCTTGTAAATGCTATTCTTATCACCGGAAAAAACAATTCCCATTCGCCCATTCAATAAATTTATTTCAAAAGGACTTAATAATTGTTTCATATTTTCTACTGGTCGTTTTAACGGTTCGATTTTATTCGTAATAATACCGAAAAATAGCTGTTGCAAAGTTGTTAATAGAAAGTTCGCTTCCTCGTCACTTTCCGCTGCTATTACATTCACACAAGCAATCGTATAAGGCTGTTCTAAATAAACGGACGGTTTGAACTGACTGCGATAAATGGTAAAGGCCTCCTCCATTTGTGCTGGTGCAAAATGGGCAGCAAAAGCATAAGGAAGACCAAGTCTAGCTGCTAAATGAGCGGAAGAAATGGAGGATCCTAGTATATATACTGGTACATTTGTGCCGATACCAGGAATGGCGCGTACTGGCCCTTGAATTTCTTCGGGTCCAACATATTGTAAAATATCCATTACTTCTTTCGGGAATTGTTCTACTGCCTGATGTTGAGAACGCCTCAGTGCATTTGCTGTTAATCCGTCTGTACCAGGGGCGCGGCCTAGCCCCAAATCAACTCGATTAGGGTAAATTGTTGCCATCGTCCCGAATTGCTCCGCCACTACTAACGGAGAATGGTTTGGCAGCATAATCCCTCCAGCACCTACTCGAATATTATTTGTCTGTTCTAATGTATGTTTGATTAATATTGCAGTTGCTGAACTTACGACAGAACCCATGTTATGATGTTCCGCAATCCAGTATCGGAGGTAACCCATTTTTTCTGTTGCTTTTGCTAACGTCACCATTTCATCTATCGCATCCTTCGTACTATGTCCTTGACGAAGGGGGACTAAGTTCAATACAGATACAGGCAACTTAATTTTTTTCATAAAACATTTTCCTCTCTATGTTACATTCGTTAATAGAAGATTTTTTTACAGAAAAAAATTCCGTCCTACTACTAGCCAGATAAAAAAACCTCTTTGGTTGAGGCTGAAAACTTTATTTCATATTTTCTCTTATCTTTTTGGGAATCATAACAACTTCTGTATTTAAATCGACTGGTGCATAGGTTTCATCAATACATTCGCGCCAAAATTGTAAGTGTTTCTTGTCAATCCAATGGTCTGACTGCTCAACTTCTTGCCCACCTTCACCTTGAACAGAATACCAATATAAAAATTCATCTTCCCCTATTTTTTCTCTAAATATCGTTTCTACATACATTTTCTCACCCTCTAACGTAACGAGGACATCATCCATATACTCATTTAAAAAATGTAACCATTCATTGACACGTTCTGATTTTCCTTTTTTTACTTTAAAGCGGGTTAATTCAACAATCATTTCTCTCGCCCCCTTAAATAGCCCTTAAACTTCAATATACAATATTTCTCCTCCTTTTTCACCATAGTAGCCTCGAGTAAGAATTTCTCCATTCGGACTAATGGCAACGGAGCAACCGAAGTACTTCCAACCACCCATTCGCCACCAATTCCGACATTAATTTATATTAAACAGTCATTTGTTATTTTTTAGCAATCACTCTATATAAATGGGATCAATCGTGCTCGTATGGACAACTGCTCTTCTCAAAAAAAGGGTGGATTACAATTAATGGAATCTGTTTGAGCGCACAAGTATTCTTATTGTTTGCTGAGCTTTAACGTACTTTGGCGTATTTGTTAATGCTCCTGCTAAAAAGAAGGAGCGATTATCAGGTGAATAGTCTTCCGAGTTAGTTTGTAACCATTTGTAATGACGATTTGCTGCTTCGCCCGTAACTATCATATATGCCGCAAATGTTGCTAAAGATAATTCCGGAACTTCGAGTTCTTTTATTTCTGCACCTAAATATTGTAATGCTGATATGGCACGATTAAAAAGTTGCTCAACATCTCGGTCTAATTTTTTGAGGTAATAAGTAGGAATACCTATCTTTAAACCGCTGATTCCCTTATTAAGTCCCTCCGTATAACTAGGTATGGACACATTTAAACTATTTGGATCTTTGAAGTTATATCCAGCCATAACTGTTAGCATCAATACTAAATCAGATATCGAACGGGCCATTGGTCCAACAGTATCTGATACCATTGCTGTTGAGATGTGTCACTAAGTTGGTAATTATGCCATGAACGTATATCAATATTCCCATCTAAAAATTTTAGGTACTGTCTTTTATTCCCTGATCCATCATCATGCTGTCTTAACGTTATATTAATAGCTGTATTTGGTCTTACCCAATAAGTATTTCCACTAGTATAATTTTCACCTGTTAATTCAAATGAATGTAATGTAGGAGCCACACCATCTACACGAATTCTCATGTTGGTCTTGCCGTCATTAGTATCATAGCCTCGATTGTTTTTCGCCCTATCTCGATAGTGCCATTGGACTTCATAGTTATGTCCGTGAGTTTTCGGAGTAACCTTCCAATCCACTTTCCCATAACCGTTACTATTTTCTGTGCGGTTTGCGGAATCTATACTTATGTGTGAATTGGATTGAGGGTACGAACCGACTAGTGATTTGTTTGTCGTTGAACTATTGGTGAAATCGTGCCTTGACCTAATATCATAGTTCCCCAACAATCGAATATATTGATATAATTTCCCTACCCCTGTATCACGTTGACGAAGAGTAATGGTAATTTGTTTATTCGGAACCACCCAATAATCATTCCCACTTACATAGTTAGCTCCCGTAATACTGTGGGATTGGTGAACTGGTGGTACTTTTTCAGGGGTGAATGTGAGTTTTGCCTGGTCCCCTCCAAATCGCCAATAGGTAGAACTCGCCCAACGGTTAGAATTGGACACAGGATCTCGAACTTGATACCAAACTGTAGTAGAACTTTCATTTTGCCCAACCCTTGTGTAAGTGTTTCCTAATACAAAGTAACCTCTAACTGAACTTGAAGATGTGTCTGTTACGGAAGTTCTCTTTATAACAGGAGTAGCATTCATAATTAGGTTGTTTGCATTAACTCCACTACTTAATGAAATTTGCCCTGTATTATAAGAAAGGTTATTAAAATTAAAGGGTAAAATTAACCGGGTATATACTATATGTCCATTTACTTCCTTTACAATATACAAATCCCATGATTTTGATGAAGTGTTACTCGGAAAAAGGTCTTTTAATGGTAAGTAAGCATGAAATCCTACATTGTCATATTCCATATTACAAGTTGTATTTACTTTATTTCGGTCTGAGTTACCACAACGGTTATAAACGGTGGTTGCTGTAGAAGCTTGTTTGTTATATTCAACATCCTCTGTTGCTGAAATATTAATAGGTATTGTTGAATATATTTTCACATCACTTCCACTCATTGCCACTATATAAGTGTTGTGATTGCTAGAAGTATGATGTTGTCTACCAAAGTTAATAGACCACCCAGTAAAATGTATATATGGTTGAGTTCCCTTGTTGTTATAATTTCTGTTTACAATTTCATAACCGCCACTTATATGCTTACCGGAATAAATGTCATAAATGATTTTTCTTCCAGTAGTACTTGAATAGGTCTTGTCACCATATGTATTACTCCAATTATTTCTAATATTTGTAGGAACATCATATGGGTGACTTGCAGCATGGGTAACTTCTGGAGGACTGAAAAACGTGAAATATATAACCGCTAATGTTAGAACCATGCATAAGTTTAAAATACGTTTCAAATACACATTCACCTCCTTTCGAGTTTTATTTTTTAATTTATATTAAAGCATGTAAATATGCTGAGTATCCGTTAATAATGATAAAATATGATAATTGCAAGAGAGTCACCCTTTACCAAAGTGGCGGTAAAAGGCGACATTTGTTTAATTACGTTTTTTACGAATGAAGTAGTAGATTGAAAAACCAAGTCCTAGAAGAAGGAGTATAACGACTATCCATGAAAAAGTACCCCATGATGATGTTTCTGTTTTTTCCATTTCACCAGAAACTTGTTCAGTAACATCTAAATCAGTTGGGTCATCATTTACTTGCTCGGATAATTGTTCTTCATCATCCTTTATTTCATTAGAATCGTTTTCTTCAGGTTCAATTGCTCCATTATCATCTTCTTGAATTTCAGGTTCTACATCTTTCTCGTTTTCAACTATAACTTCATTTTTTGAATCTTTTTGCTTATTTGTTCCTGTTTCATTTTTATCAGTATCCCTCTTCCCCTCACTTTCACTAGATGGTGGAGTTAGCTTAGAAGTGGATGTTTTAGATTGAGAACCAGTATTTTGAGTGGGACTAGTAGTCACTGGCTTCTTAACTTCCTCTTCCGGTTGCTCTACTTTTGGAGGGTTATTTGTTTTTTCCTCTTTAGGAGGATTTGTTGGTTGTTCCTCCTTCGGTTTTTCCTCTTTAGGAGGAGTTGATGGTTGTTCCTCTTTAGGCTTATCAGGAGTACCTTCTACATAATAAACGGTTAAAACAACGTCTAAAAAAGGAATACCAACATCTAACTGTTGACCATTTTTTGTAATGTAGTCAAATAAACCAGTGTACATTACAACTATCCTGCCATCTTGACTATAGTAACCAAAAATTGCATCTTTATAATTAGGTTCACCACAAATACCATCTGCATAAGCAGGGCTAGAATAAGTGTGTTTGCTAAGGTCAATCGTCATCTTACATTCTTGTTTTCCATTAGTGCCATTAGCACTAACCTCTGAAATACCTCCGAATAACCATGATGCTAACAACATCGTTACCATAACAAGGATAATCCCTGTCCATTTGCTAGAACTTTCCTCTCGTGTAATTAATTTTTTAATCATAATAATTGCTCCTCTCCTGAGATAAATTTCAACAAAAAAGGCCCTTCAGGAGTAAAATTAATAGAACGTTAGAAATATAAATACTAACATTCGCTTAACTTCCGCCCCAAAGGACCAGTTATTGTTGAGATTCCTAGCCTGCTAACCTAACAGTTAGGTTGCTATCAAAAAATTAAAATAATAATATACTTGTCTCTATTATAAAAGGAATTTATTTAGATAGCAATCTATTACTCAACAATAATGTAAGGAAAGGGCAAAGTTGTAAAAATTTGTTCTATTTTTTGTATTCATATACCGCAGCTTGTCGTATAATTGTTTCTTTACCATAAAACCAACGTGGACTTTTCGTCGTAATAACCGCAATTACTGACGGTCCGTTAATCCTTTCTACGATGTTATTGTAAGGTGGATTATAAACAAAAGGGTAAGTACGAGCAACACGATCGTCTATAAAATCCAGAAATTCTACATGGACATCATTCTTTAAAAAGGAATTCGGGTTAGGAGAATATCGGTTTTCTTCCACACGCGATATTTTGAGATTTCTTTCCAAACTATTTTCAAGATACTGCTTAGCCAAAACTTCGTCAAAGACAATTTTTCCTTCTGCTAATGGAAGAGATTGGAAAATTATCCTTACCTCTTTTTAATCAGTAGTTTTTTTATAAAAAAAGTTATAAATTCAGAAAAGAGGCATAGGATATATATGGTATTTAAATTATAATAGTTAGGATGGGTGATCATATGGACGAAAAATCATCAAGAAACCTCAAACCTACCAATGATGCCAAACAGCAGCAACTGGATCAATACCGTATAAAAAATACTGGGAAACCATTAACTACGAAACAAGGATTAAAAGTATCGAATGATAGCGAAATTTTAAAAGCTGGGGAACGTGGTCCAGGGTTAATCGAGGATTTTTACTTCTTGGAAAAAATGGCACATTTTAACCGAGAAGAGATACCAGAAAGAGTCGTTCATGCTAGAGGTTACAGTGCCCACGGTGAGTTTGAATGTTACAAGTCAATGAGACATGTAACGATGGCTGGTTTTTTACAGAAACCTGGTAAAAAGACGCCAGTAACTGTTCGTTTTTCCACTGTTCAAGGTTCAAGAGGGTCGTATGATACTGCTCGGGACTTACGTTGTAAAGGTGTGAAGTTTTATACGGAAGAAGGCAATTATGACCTAACAATGATTGCCATGCCTGTGTTAATCGTACAAGACCCGATGAAGTTCCCCGATGTAATTCATGCCTATCAATCTAAGCAAGATGATGATATTCCGACAGCTACTGGTGCCCATGATCGGTTTTGGGACTATGTGGCTAATAACCCAGAGTCACTTCATATGGTCACATGGATTATGTCACCTAGAGGTATTTTAAGAAGTTATCGAATGATGGAGTCGTGGTCCATTAATACTTACTTATTTATAAATGAAGAAGGTGTAGCTACCTTTGTTCGGTTCGTATGGAAACCTGTTCTCGGAGTTCATTCCTTGACGCAAGAAGAGGCAATAAAACTCGGTGGAATTGATCCTGATTTTCACCGGAAAGATCTTCGTGAAGCGATTGATCGTGGGTTTTTCCCTGAGTACGAACTTGGGGTACAATTAATTAAACAAGAAGATGAATTTAAGTTCGATTTTGACATTTTAGATCCCGCAAAGTTTTGGCCAGAGGAGTTAGTACCAGTTGAAATTATTGGGAAACTAACTTTAAATAGAAATATTGATAACTATCATACAGAATCTGAACAAGTCGCATTCAACCCAGCTAACGTCGTTCCAGGTATTGGATTTTCTAATGACCCAGTTCTTCAAGGAAGACTATTTGCTTACCGAGATACACAACAACATCGACTTGGCAGTGCCAACTATGATGAATTACCGATTAACCGCCCGCTTTGTCCGTTTACAAACAACACACGACGTGGTTTCATGAGACAGCGAATTGATGTCGATCAAGTCAATTATCGCAACAACTCATTAGCAAATAATACCCCATACACCACTCCACCTGAAAAAGGAGGTTATGTCCATTATCCAAAACGGGTAGAAGGTCACGTAATTCGCGGTAGAAGTGAATCATTTAATGATTTCTTTAGTCAAACTAGGATTTTTTGGAATAGCTTAACGCCAACTGAAAAGCAAGCAACAATTGATGGATTTAGCTATCAACTTGGGAATGTCATCAGTGAATCGATTCGCCAACAAAATGTCAATTTACTTGTGAATGTCGATAAAGAACTCGCTTCTATTGTGGCAGATAATATAGGAGTTCAGCGCCCAACTGGAAATCACGTACCTGTGTCCACTCGCTATCCATCTCTTAGTCAAGAAAATACACCGAAATTCGCACAAACTCAAAAGGTCGGTGTATTAATTGGTGAAGGATTTGACGACACGGAAGTAACAAATGTACTAAAAACGTTACATCAAAATGGGGTTTTTGTTGAAATTGTTAGCGAAACACTCGGTACTGTTACTGGTGCAAATGGCACACAACTGAAAGTCCAACGAAATTTCTTTACCGCTAGTCCTTACCTTTATGATTCGCTATACATTGTAGGTGGCAATGCAAGAAATCAAGCAAAGTTTAATATGGTAATGGAGGAATTTTTCCATGTAGCATATAAAAATTATAAACCAGTTGGTGTTGCCTCTTCAGCGCAAAATTATATTCAAACATCGTCAAATAACAATTTAGCTGGGGTTGTGTTTGCGGCAAATAACCCGAATTTCGGTAGCGAATTTGTTGCTGCCATTGCCCAACAGCGGTTTTGGAATCGAACATAATAGTAACAAGATGGAAAGAGCAATTATGAGAAGCTCTTTCCATTTTATTTTACTCTTATCTTACTTTTTTTGTTTCTAGATGATTCTTTAATGTATGTTGAAGTTATGAACAGTCTTCCGTTTGCTCTTTTCTAAATACTAATCGTAACTCTCATATACTAAAATCTTTAAAATCCTTTTACCCAATGCAATTTTATCACTTTGCTTTTTACATCTCCATTTTACTATCTAACTTTTTTACCCATTCACCGTCATTCCATATATCGGGGTTGTTAATTGTTTGATTTTCTCCACGCACCGTGAAATCATAACTATCTTTTGTGCCAGAGTACCAATCAACAATGAATAGCTTGCCTTTTATATTACGTACAAGAAACTCTGTTACTTCACCACGACTACCTGTAGTCATATTAATTTCAACCGGCAATTTTAAATAAAGATAACCTCCATCCTTATCGTCTGTAAATTCCACTTTTTTGTCGCCAATTTTAATATTTTCTACTTTATTATTAAATTCGGCATACAAATCATGTTGGGATTGAATTTTCTTTTGTGTATATCGTTTCAGATTATCGTTTTCGATAAATGCATCCAGGTCGATATCCGTACCGTTCCATATCGCTTTATAGTAATCATCTAGTACTTTCGCACACATTTCATAAGCTATTGCTGAATCGTGAGTAGATAGTTTACCTTCATCTTTAGCGAAATACCCAGAGGATGTTTGTGATGCATTTTGTTTATTTCCTGGCGAATTTTCATTATAATTAGCTTTATTTTCGTTGCTTTTTTCCGTTGCTGTCGATGAACATGCACTTAGAGTAAATAAAATTACTAACATATAAATATATTTCATTGAGTTTCCTCCTTAAATTTTTACGATTATATGGAAATTAACATAACAAAATTTATCACTAATTTTCTTAATTTCCTTTCTAACATACTTTAGTCATTTATCAGGTCAATATAAATTTATTCCAATCCAAACATTGCAATGATACACCCTATTTCTATAATTAGTTGTAATATCCTTTTAACTTAATTACTCTTTTAGCATCACCTGGGTATATTGTCTCAGCTTTTTGGTTATTGTTATAACTACCTACTGCAGTACGCCCAGTAACCAGTGCTCCAACAACATTCATCTGGCTAGTAGAATTCAAGTGATAAATATAGTAATCGAATAAACAGTCGTGAATAACAGTATATGACATATTAAAAACACTCAATTTCTGTCAGCGAAACAAACTTAGTACGTCATATTTCAAAAAGTCCATTTAGATAAGAAGAATTGATTTTGTGGTCTGATTAATTTTCTAAATTTTCCTCCATCAATCTTGAGCTCACTTGATAACAAATTCGGGTATTCAGCAATATTTTGACACACCGCAGTCAACCAAGAAGTCTCTTTTTATCGACCCCCTTTAACCTTCTCTGACAGAAACGTTCCTATTTACAATTTTAGTCATTGTTAACAGAAAATCCAGATAATTCATTATACAAATTTCGTCAAATTTCTTGGGCTTTTTTTTGATAATAGATGGTGTTCTTTTACGTATCTCATTGTCTCTTTTTAGGGATAAAAAAGACCCTTTCCACAAAGTGAAAAGAGCCTTGAAATCAAGCACGTATCAATACTTTTTTTTGTAGTTACCTTAACAGTGTAAACAATAACCACATTACGCATCTATTTAATCGTTTACTAAACACAAGAAAACTCCCCTAAGCTTAAACAGTTTTTTACTCTGGCTACTTTAAGGGGAGCAAGGCAAGCGAGATAGCCTGTAAATTAGATAGTATTCTTAAGATTATCCTATCCAATCAAGACTTTAATAAGGTAAGATTATTAGTGATAGCACAACCACCATAATGATACCGATTATTGTTGGTACAGCCGTCCGTTTTAAGATTCTGACAGGGCTAACACCTACAGTTGATGCAACAATCATTACAACTGCAGCAACTGGAGAAATTGTTCTTGCTAAGTTTGCAATCATTTGCATTGGTAGTGTAATTACTATACCATCGATTCCAGCTTTCGAAGCCACATTAGGGATTAAATCGATAACTGCATAGAACATGGCTAGACCACCACCACTTAAAATACCAAATAATGCAGTAGCACCACTAAAGAATAATGATGTAAAGATACCTGCAGAGGATGATGACTGTACTGAAGATAATAAACTATCAATTACACCAAGAGATTGAATCCCCACTGTAAATAATGAGCCACCAACAACTAGCATAACAACTTGACTAAATCCTTGACCCATCCCTTTAAATATTTCAGTTGCAGATTCCTGCACATTCTTAAAGGACCTTTTCCGAATAACTTCAACTATTAGAGCAATAAAGAATGAAATAAATGTTAATACGAAAATATCCATCTTAATATTTTCAACAAACATTGCCATTACACCAACAATTAAAATAAGAATGAGTGGTAGTACCGGTAAGATTGCATAGTATCCCGGAACTGAAATGTCGTTTTGTTTTTGAAGTTTAGTTTCATCAATGGCAACAAAGGCTGCTTGTCCCTCTTTTTTATCACAATATTTTTGCCAAAAGTAGTGAACAATAGCTAAAACAATCAATGTTGGGAAGGAAATTTTTGCATGCCATGCTACCTAGGTTAGACGATATTTGAGAACATTCCAAACGAAATCATAGAATAGGAGAATTTACTTGTTCCAAGACAATATTTAGCTTCTTATATTGCATCTGCTCATATTGGGGTCATTCAGCAATGGTTGAATAGTGACCGGAAAGAATCTCCTGAAGAAATCGCTCATATACTATCGACCATTACAGTTAATGGAATGGTCCATTCTTTGCTGCAGGTTTTAGAAAATAAATTCTTCAAAAAAGGGCACTACCATAGAAAACAGGTATTGCCTCTTTTTGTGTAAACATTCACATTAAAGCGGTAAGTCCTTTTCTTTGAATACACGAATGCCAATGCCATATAGAACAATGCCGACAATAGCCAAAATCATGAATTGAATCATATAACTATCTCCGTTTAAAATCGCATTGTGACCGTCAAGTAGAATTGAACAATTTCCGATCATTATTTTTGAACAGTTTCCCCTTCAAAAATGGTAGATCGATGTCTCATACGATAACTGTCCCCATTTAAATGAATGACTTCAGCTTTATGAATAATACGATCTAATATGGCTGTTGTAATGGCAGGATCTCCTAGTAAATCTCCCCATTCTTCTGGACCTTTATTAGAAGTTAGTATAATAGACGAACGATCGTATAATTGGTTGATCAAATGGAAGAAGAGGTTTGCTTCTCTTTTATCCATTGCCATGAACATTAAATCATCAATTATCACTAAATCAGAATCAATTATTCTATTCATTCTAACCTGAGATTTGCGGATCATTTCTCGTGTCTTTAACAGATGTACTAACTCCCCCATTGTCACAAATGCTACTTTAAATCCTTTTTGAATAGCTGTCATACCTAACCCAGTCGCCAGGAGTGTTTTCCCCACACCTGGCGGCCCTAATAATATTAAATTATATTGTTGCTCTAACCATGTTAATTGACTTAATTGATTCAATTGTTTTTTACTTAACGATTGTTGTTCGTCCAATTTAAAATCTTCTAACGTTTTATGAAAAGGGAACTGCGCCCATTTAATTCTCCTTTCAACTTGTTTTTCTTCTCTGCGTTTTTGTTCATAACTTAGAATTTTATAAAGAAACTCTTTGTAGGAAATATCTGTACTTTCTGCTTCCCTTAAAAAAGTAGGCAACTCTTGTGCGGTTTCTGATAACCTTAAATGTTTCAATTGATCCTGCAATGATTCTATCGCTATACTCATCTAATAACTTCTCCTCTTAAAATATTCATGTAAATATCCATTTTCCGTTCCTCTGGCCTAGCTTTTAAAACGGCCTCATCCACTTGATTAGTAAGCTTTATTTTGAGAATGGAATCCATTGATTCATCCTTATTATCCTTTTCACGGATCAAAAAGCTCACAATATCAAAAAAGTCATTGGCGCTATATAGTTTTTGAGATACACAATATTCAAGAGCTTGATTTGCAATTTGTTCATTTTTATTGATCGCTTTAGATATAACTTGTAACTGGTCACGTATATATCGTGGATATTTTTCTCTTATCTTCTCTAAGAATTCTAAGGCCATTTCTTGTTGATTAAATCGCTTTGAAATCGTTTCTATATAAGCATTAATACCTTGTGTTCGATCTCTTGTATGTTGTCTGTCTTGAATAAGCTGTCCTTTGCCAGAGTCAATTTTATGTTCTGCCAGTACTTGTCCGTCAGGACTATATCTGATAATTAATCGATCATTTTTAATCTCTAAATAAACTGTATTATCTCTATGCTGCTTATAGGTTCCTAGTGGTACCGAGTACCGATTGGATAAATATCGTACAGTATTGTCCTTCCTGACAGACCTTGTTATACTAGCAGTATCAACATTAGAGAAGTTGATCGTTGAAGAGATTGGTCGTAAGTGTGGCTTTTCGAGGGCAAACACTTCAACTGGTCTCTTTTTTGTTGTGTTATGAACATTATAATTTCCGGTTCGTTCCAACCAATGTAAACACTGCTCATTCCATTTTTCTAAATTTGTAAACACTCTATTTTTAGCGAAATTCTTTTTAACATAACCAACTACATTTTCTATTCGACCTTTACTTTCAGGATCGCTTTTCCTACATAGCTGAACCCGAAAGCTGCGCTCTTTTACATAACTTTGAAATTCTACAGTGAGGATTAAATCACCAGCGTTTTCATCTTTACTGATCAGATGATCTTGATCATAAACAATTTCTTCTGTAATGCCTCCGAACATCTGAAATGCATGTTCGTGGCACCGTAAAGCATCCCTAGTAGTGAAAGGCCGATCTAACCATTCCACATATTTATATCTCGAATTTGATAAGACAAGGCATATAAACCATAAATGCTTCTCTTGATTATTCTGATCCTTAGCTTTGTATTCTCCAAAATCCACTTGTAATTGTTTTCCCATTGGTGGATCTGGAAT
>NZ_CTDX01000004.1 GCF_001375515.1 Bacillus kwashiorkori | reverse complement strand
TGTTAAAGAAGGTACAGACGCAAGTAAGATTATTGAAAAATTAGTAGCAGAATATCTTAAAAAGCAAGCTTAGGCTAACGCCTACCGACATTCATCTCCCACTTACTCACTGGGCTACGCCCTTCTCCTTCCTTGAAGTGGGAGTCTTCTGTCGGAAATCCGATAAATCGGAAACAAGAAAAGTTACTTATACGAAGTCGTTCCAAGCAGTAAATATATTAACAAAAAAATAAAAATCAAACCTATAAAAAGGGTAATTAAAACTCTCACTATTTTTGACATTTAATGTACCTCGATTATTACTTATTTTTCCTTATCGAATCAATAATATCCACTTTGCCCGTATTCCAAATAGCAATTATTCCCGATAAAATAACAATTAAAAATGATATCATGAAACAGAACAAGATGGACTCCATTGTTATTACAAATAAACTAGCAAAACCAATTACATTATTTGCTATAAATAACAGTAGATAGGATATTACGATGGATAAAACAAATGTTTTTATAGCAACAAATAACATTTCATACCCTATTAACATGAAAACATTCTTCGTCGTAAACCCTATTGCTTTTAAAATCCCTATTTCCTTTTTTCTGGTCCTTGTTTTTAAAAAGTATGTGAATCCAAACAATAGCATGACGATTAAAATTAGTACGAGAGAAACTCCTTGCATCGTGTCTTGAATCATCTTTAAATTTGTTTGAATTTTCTTCACATCTGTAGCCTTACTTACCACCTGAATAGTTGGTGAAAATAATTCTATTTTTGAGCTAGTATTTGCCACATCTTCAAAACTAGTAACCTGAGCATATAGTGCACTCGGAGCTAATTCTTTCTCAGGAAAACCCGGAAATGTTTCACCTAGATTGCTGTCTTTATTCTCTGAAATAATCTCTATCAATTCACTATAATTTAAAAAAATCAGATTTCTGCTTTCTTCAGACTTTTGATAAATATATGAATTAGGCAAAATGCCCTTTATTATTTTACTAAATGAAACTAATTTATAAATAGGTGCATCAATTTTAACTGTTTCTGCATTTTCAAGTGAACCTCTATCGCTCCCTTCTTGAGGTTTAGTCGCCTCACTTGTATAAAGCTTAACAGGTACAAAACTTTGAATTTCTAAGGTCTTCCCTATTAAATCTTTTGGGTTTTCTACTAGAGAAGAAGCCAATGAAGCTGTAAGGATAATACCATCTTCTATATCTTCTGCTTTGTACTCAAGAATAGATTGTAGATTTTCCTCTGGATATAATGGAGTTACTCGAAATTGATCATCAGTCATATTCTCCATAATATTTTCATATGTATTTTCCTTTACCACTTTGGAACCATCTTTGACGATTAATTTTGCAATATCTGACTGATTAGTTGATATTCCAAAGGATAGGAATTCATAATATGGATACAACTTTTGTATTGTTGGGAGGTTGTTAATAGATTCTATTTCCTCATCGGTAAATTGAAATGCTTCAACATAATCCGTTTGGGAATTAATACCTAGAGTATCATTAATGATAAAAATACCCCTATCAGATATAGCATCGATAAAATCTTTTTGATGATCACTAAACGAATCTCCAAAATTCACAAAGAGAGTAGCAATCGCGGCAGTAATTGCTGTAATAATAATTAGAAATCTGTTTAACTTTTTTTCGTCTTTTCTCTTCCTTTTATAATATTTGATAAAATGAAAAAGGTTTTTCTTCTTCCCCTCTATTTTTTCTACTCTACTTTCCAAATTATCTTTAGTACTTTTTAGGGCATTTAATTTTCTTTCTTTTATTTCATATATTGTATCAGCAATATTTGCAACAGTTTCATCATGAGAAACGATAATAACAATTTTATTCTTTTCACGCGCTAAGTTCCTTAAAATATTTAATATGTTCTGTGTGTTTTCCGAGTCCAAGGATGCTGTAGGTTCATCAGCAAGAATAATATCTGCATCATTGATTAGCGCTCTTGATATGGCTACCCGTTGCTCTTCTCCTCCAGATAAGTCAGAAGGATAATTATCTGCTACGTGATTCAAATTAACATAATCCACTAGTTCATTAGCCTTCTGGTAAATATATGAATGATTTTTACTTACCATTCTCAAAGGAATCATTATATTTTCCTTCGCAGTTAATTCCTGTAATAAATTATTTTGTTGGAAAACAAAGCCGATATGATTTAATCTAAAAAGTGCCTTTGACTCATCATCATCAAATCTAATTTGATTACCATCTAGATAGTATGTGCAATCTTTATTTGGGTTTTGAATTAATCCTAAGATATTCAATAAAGAGGATTTCCCTGACCCAGACGGACCCTTTATAACTGTAACAGTTCCCCTTGCAAACTCAACATTTACATTAGATAAAATCTCAGTTTCACCATATTTTATTGTTAAATTTTTTATTTCCAGCATTAAATTCACCTTCTAGAATAAATGAATATTAGTTTAAAAAAGTGAAACTTTTAATTAATATGAGAAATTATTATTAATTAATTTACTACGATTATTCTTCTGATTAATCTATTCTTTAAATTAAGATTACCTTTGATAAAAATCTAGTTGAAGTGAAACGAAGAATCCTAACAATTATTAGTGTACCATTTTTTTGAAAACTTACAATAACTATTGTATTTTCTATTTTAAAATAGTTTGAATGTACTATGTATTTTTGACTTTAGTTGCGTTTTGGAAATTATTGGGACTTTTAAAGGTATTCCTACATGCGACAAAATAGTTCTAATTGCTTAAATTGCTTATTCTATTAGATTACGGTTAAATAATAGTATTCTTTTGGTATTTCCTCCTTTCAGAGGGAAGTTATAATTGAACGACTTTAAGAGAGATTTGGATGAATATGAACCCAATAATACTCATCATTGAAAAATGTAGGTTCGATTTTTACAAGAGATATAGACTAGAAAAAAGAGGATTTTATTTTTCTTGAAACAAGAAAAGAAGGTTCGTAGAAAGTTGATATTTCTACATTCGAAGCTCTTTTCGAAGATGTTGTACAACAACTAGAACAAGAGTTTTTGATTTCTTTGATTTTAATTTTAATTGCACGAAAATCAAGTCCACTGTCATTAAATGGTTGTTTTTCGATTGTTTTATTGACAAAGAAAATGACAACTCCAACAATAACGGACAACATTCCGGCAAAGGCTTTTTAAATGACTAATTATTTTTAAAGCACGCAAACTACTCTTGAACAATCTTTTCGTGAACATGGTCTTAAAACCATAGCAGTAGAGGTGGATATTTCTAAAGCAACCGTTAGTTCCGTATATTGAGTACAATAGATAGAATTTTGTTGCACTAATTATTTAGTAACTGGAGGGAAAATTGTGCCGGAGTGGTTACAGATTGTTTTGCGTGCATTATTATTTATCATTTTCCTATTCATCATTACAAAGTTAGTTGGGAAAAAACAGATCGTGCAAATGACATTTTTCGACTATATTTCAGGAATTACAATTGGAAGTATTGCAGCTGAGTTAATTACAGGATTGGAACGAAATATTTTTCACGGATTATTAGGAATATCTGTTTTTGGAATTGTTACTATGTTGGCTGATTTTGCAGTTTTAAAAAGTAAAAAACTGCGAAACTTTGTTGATGGTAGAGCAAGCATTTTTATAAAAAACGGCAAGGTTCTGAAGATAGTTTAAAAAAAGAGCGATACACTATTGATGATTTAAATTCCTTATTACGCAAGAAAAATGTATTCAACGTAGCGGACGTTGAATTTGCAGTACTTGAACCTACTGGGGATTTAAGTGTGTTTTTAAAAAAAGAGAACCAACCTTTAACACAAAAGGATATCAATTCATCTGTGAAAAAAAAGAGTGGCTTACCTCAAACTGTCATTATGGAAGGAAATATCATTTATGATTCTTTGCAAGAGGCAAATCTTACGAAAGAATGGTTGCTAAATGAGTTAAAAAAAAAGGATGTCCAGTTAGAAGAGGTATTCATTGGGACTATTGACGGAAATAAGAAATTATATGTTGACAAATATGAAGATTAAATATTCACGACAGCTGTGCTTGTAAAAAAATTTCACTTGTAACTTCTAATAAAAAGCCACTGCCATTATTTCGGCAAGTGGCTTAAAAAGTTTTCAGAAGCAAAACCGCGAACTTCTGCTTCATTATAATACTTTAACAGTTTAATGATTAAATTTTGCGATTGTGATGCATCTTCTAGCCCCTTTACTTTATCGTAAATTCCATCAAAGTCAGAGCCAAGACCAATTTGCTTGATTCCACCTAACAAACAAAAATGATCAATATGCTTAATTAAATCATCAATCGACGCTTTCCCTTGTTCTTTTATGAAAGGTGGATTATAGACGACATGAATTAAACCACCTTTTTGGAATAAAGCTTTTGCTTGTTCATCTGTTAAATTTCGACGATGATTGCAAATTGTCTTTGAATTGGAATGGCTAGCAATTGGAAAATCGGCAAGTTCCATAACATCCCAAAATCCTTTTTCTGATAAATGCGATACATCAGTAAAAACTTTATATTGATTGTTAAGTTTTACAATTTCTTTACCAAGCTCTGTCAATCCGCCAGCGCGTGGCTCGCCTACACCATCAGCTGCTAAGTTTGCTTGATTCCACGTTAATCCGACGGACAATACACCGAGTTGATAAAGTATTCTAAGTTTGGTTAAATCATTTCCAATTGGATCCACACCTTCTAAAGTTAAAAAGGCACCAATTTCTCCATCCTTTAGTGTATTTAAATCTGACCAACACCGAATATGTTTCATTTCTTGATTTTTCCCTAATACTTCGGAGTAGAAGTAGTCAATTTGAGTGAGTACTTCTTGAAACTTTTGATCTGATTGGATATATGGTTCAACAAAAATAGCAAATGCTTGCACTTTTACTTTTCCTTTTTGCAATCGTTCTTTATTTGTATCTAATTCAGATGCATCAGCAAAGCGAAGTTTTCCTTTTGCCTCAGATAGTTTTAACAATGCATCACAATGTAGGTCAATCACATTCATTTAATAACCTCCAATATTTATATTTAATTACCTTTGCTATGTATGACAATCGTTCAAGTTATGAAACACCGAATTATTGCTAATACTAATAATATTGACATTGGGTGAACTCCGATAACAGGCAATGCCATTATTTCCATTGTAGCCACCTATGTAAAGATTTTTCCACCTGTTCCCAATGAAAAGAAACATTCAACAAACAATTTTTTGATTACAGCGGAGAGTGAAATCATAATACTTTCTGCGTACTCCAAAAGCATGGAATATCATTTTTATTGGAGCCTAATTTTATTGTACTCTTTCACTTTTGAGGGGAAAACTATGAATTGGAATATTTATCAACAATTTTTACGGTTACCATATTTAATCCGACTTTTACTAGTTGTCGCATTCATTTTATTTTTATTCGGAACATCCATTCATTTTGTTGAACCTGAACAATTTCCAACAGTATTTGATGGCATTTGGTGGGCGATTATTACGACTTCAACAATTGGTTACGGGGATTTTGTCCCCATTACAATACCTGGAAGGATTATTGGAATTTTATTAGTACTGTTTGGAGCTGGGTTTGTTGCAACTTTTTTCGTATCTTTAGCAACTTCTGCTGTTCAGAAACAAAATGCAATTATGAAAGGAACACTCGAATTGAAAATTACGAATCATTTTATCGTTATCGGCTGGAATGAGCGATCTAAAGAAATAGTCCAAGATTTTGTGAAAGTCAATCGTGATCGACAAATTGTTTTAATTGATTCTACTTTGGATAACAGTCCGTTCATCAATAAGAACAATTTATTTTTCGTAAAAGGCGCACCTTCTTTGGATGCGACTTTGGAAAAAGCAAATGTCCGTGATGCAGAGTTAGTCATTATTACTGCCGACCCAAGAAAAAACGAGCTCGAGGCAGATATGAATACGATATTGAATATCGTCGCTGTTAAAGGACTAGCACCTTCTATTTATTGTATTGCAGAAATTTTAACGAAAGAACAAATTATTAATGCAAAACGTGCCGGTGCTGATGAAATTATTCAAACGAATACATTATCAAGCTTTGTGATGTTGCACACAATGCTATCGCACGGTATATCCGATTCACTATTAGACATTTTTAATATTTTAAAAGGGGTAAAAGTGCAGCTCCTTACCGATAATGAATTTGTCGGTGAAAGTTTTCAGCAAGTAAGTACGAATTTACTGAAAAAACATATTATTTTAATTGGCGTTAAACAGGATGAGAATAACACTTTAATAAATCCAAATGGTGAGTACATCATTCAGCATAAAGATCGTTTATTAGTTATTGGTGAAGACTTGAGAAATTGAAAAAACACCAGAACCATTGTTATTGGCACTGGTGTTTTATTCATTTTATTTTAAGCGTTTTTCTAATTCTGCTTTCTTCTCTTCAAAGCCTGGTTTGCCTAAAAGTGCAAACATATTCACTTTGTATGCTTCTACTCCAGGTTGGTCAAATGGATTGACTCCTAATAAGTATCCGCTCATTGCACATGCTTTTTCAAAGAAATAGACGAGATAACCGAATGTATAGGCGTCCATTGCTGGAATTTCAACAACTAAGTTAGGTACATTGCCGTCTGTGTGAGCAAGTAATGTTCCTTCAAATGCTTTATTGTTGACGAAATCTACAGTTTTACCAGCTAAATAATTTAAGCCATCTAAATCATTTGCTTCTGCTTCGATAGTTAATTCATGACGTGGTTGATTTACTTTTATAACTGTTTCGAATAAGTCTCTCCGCCCTTCTTGAACATATTGTCCTAATGAGTGAAGGTCGGTGGAGAAATTGGCAGATGACGGATATATACCTTTTTGATCTTTTCCTTCACTCTCGCCAAACAATTGTTTCCACCATTCAGCAAAATATTGTAAGCCTGGTTCATAGTTAATGAGCATTTCAATTGTTTTACCTTTGTTGTATAAAATATTACGGATAGCAGCGTATTGATAAGCTGCATTTTCTTCAAGTTCTGATTTTCCGAAGTCTTCCCTTGCTTGTGCCGCTCCATTCATCATTTCCTCAATATTTACTCCACTTACTGCAATTGGAAGTAATCCTACTGCTGTTAAAACAGAGTAACGACCACCAACATCATCAGGAATAACGAATGTTTCATAGCCTTCTTCCGTTGCTAATGTTCGAAGCGCTCCACGTGCTTTATCTGTTGTTGCATAAATTCGTTTTCTCGCCTCTTCAGAACCATATTTCTCCTCTAAAAGTTTTCTGAAAACACGGAAGGCTAGTGCTGGTTCTGTTGTTGTACCTGATTTGGAAATGACGTTAATTGACCAATCTTTGTCTTGCAACAAGTCCATTACATCAACCATATAGGAAGAGCTAATATTATTCCCCACAAAGATTACTTGTGGTGTTTGGCGCTGTTCTTTTGATAAGGCATTGTAAAAGCTGTGATTCAACATTTCAATTGCCGCACGTGCACCTAAATAAGAACCACCAATACCGATAACGAGTAAAACATCGGAATCGTTTTTAATTTTTTCACTTGCTTTTTGAATCCGAGAGAACTCCTCTTTATCATAATTCACCGGTAAGTCTATCCAGCCAAGAAAATCACTGCCTGCACCAGTTCCTTCGTGAAGGGCATGGTGGCTTACTTTGACTAAGTCTTTCATTTGAGTAATTTCGTGTTCGTTGAAAAAAGTAAGTGCTTTTGAATAATCGAATGTAATATGTGTCATTACTTTACCTCCAGTTTACTGCAAAAACTTAAAGTAGCTAAACCACTTCTAATTTGATTTTTCCTTTTCATTATGCGCTATTTTAAATTTTATTACCACTAGCTTTTTAATTTTTTCACATACAATCATTGATTTTATCATAACGATAAATTATCGCTAAAAAATGATTGCGACTGATGATTTTTTAATTAATGGCGTTAAAGAGACGCTTTATAAATAGCTAACACATCTTCGGTTGTTAATTTTTTGAACACACCAAATTCACCTTGGCGCATTGCCCTGTCGACGAGAAGATCTAGTGAACTTTCATCAATATTGTACTCCGCTAATCTGCTTGGAGCACCGATACTGTTCCAAAATTCACGAAGTTTTTCAATCCCTTCAAGTCCTGCTTCTTCATCGGTTTTTCCTGTCGGATCGACTTGGAATACTCGTACAGCAAGTTGTTTAAATCTTGCTGGATTAACGGACAAGTTATGTTTCATCCAATTTGGAAAAAGAATTGCTAAGCCACCACCATGTGGTATATCGTGGATAGCAGAGACGGCATGTTCGATGTTATGGGTTGCCCAATCACCGGTGAAGCCCATTTGTACCATTCCATTTAATGCCATTGTCCCACAATACAAAATTGTTTCCCGATATTCATAATTTTGTAAGTCATTTAACAGTTTCGGTGCTGTTTCCATTACTGTTTGTAAAATAGACTCACAAAGTCGATCTTGTAGCGGTGTATTTGTTTCTAAGTGAAAATAATGTTCAAACACATGGGCCATCATGTCTACTATTCCATTAATTGTTTGATCTTTTGGAACCGTGAATGTATTCACAGGATCTAAAATTGAAAATCTCGGGAAAGTTAGTGGACTGCCCCACCCATATTTTTCATTCGTTTCCCAATTTGTAATTACAGAACCAGAATTCATTTCTGAACCAGTAGCTGCTAATGTAAGGATTGTTCCAAATGGAAGGGCTGCTTTAACTTCCGCTTTTTTTGTAACAATATCCCAAGGATCGCCATCATATTTAGCGCCAGCTGCAATCGCTTTTGTACAATCAATAACACTACCGCCACCAACTGCTAGTAAAAATTCGATTCCTTCTTTTTTGCAAATGTCTACCCCTTTTCGAACACTACTAATTCGCGGATTTGGTTCTACTCCTGGTAGTTCAAATACTTCTATGTTCATTTCTTCGAGCAGCTTCGTTACTTCATCATATAGACCGCTCCGTTTAATACTGCCACCGCCATACACAAGCAATAGTTTCTTTCCGTATTGGGCAAGCTCAGTTTTTAATTGTTCTACTTGTCCTCTTCCAAAGATTAACTTTGTAGGATTGTAATATGTAAAATTTTTCACATTGTTCACCTCCATTTATATAATATCATACACTTTTTTTACTATTAATAATAAAATTTGTCGATGCATAGAAAATATTATTTTTTCACAATCTATACTTGCATTAATTTTTATTGTTAAGGAGGGATTTAAATGAGCGGGTTACAACGAATTGCGCTTGTCCTTACCATTATTGGTGCTCTTAACTGGGGATTAATTGGATTTTTTCAATATGATTTAGTAGCAGCGATATTTGGCGGTCAAGCATCAGCACTTTCAAGAATCATTTACGGTTTAGTTGGACTTGCCGGACTAATTAACCTTGGTCTCCTCTTTAAACCGAGCGAGGCAGTTAGTCGTTCACCTGAACCAAGAACAACCCGTTAAAAGGGGTCTGTCCCCAATCAATGGGGACAGTCTCCGTTTTTTTAAATGTTTTCTTCTTTTAGTGCATCGATGATGTTTTCTTTTTTGATTTTTGCACTGGAGTAGGCCATCGCGGTTCCGACGATAAGGAATACTCCAATTATCACTATAGCAAGACTTAGCCATGGTAGCTCAAATTGATAAACGAAACTTCCTTGGAACGAACGGTATTCTAAATAGATAACAATGATACTAATTGGTAGTCCATAAATGAGTGATTTTAAGCCATAGAAAATACTTTCATAATTAATCATTTTATTAAAGCCTTTAGGAGTCATTCCAACAGACTTTAACATTGCAAATTCCCGTTTCCTTAAAGCAATACTAGTAGAAATTGTGTTGAAAATATTAGAAATTGTAATTGCTGTAATCAATGCTATAAATCCGTAAATAAAAACTGATAACATCATGGCAAAATTTCTATCCGACTCCTTTGATTTATAGGAATTATAGACACTATATCCGGTAAGTCCCAACGCTTTAATGTCATCTTCTGTTTTCATTGGATCAGAACTCTTTAAGTAAAGAAAATCAGAGTGTCTTTCCAGATTGTTCTTTTCAATTAGCTCATTGAATGTTTTTTCCGATACAATCATATGAATATTACCTGGATAGTTTTGTTGGTAAATTCCCATGAGATATTGATCCGTTATTTGTGCAATCTTTAAAGTACCTATTTCTTTAGTCTCATTCGTCTCGTAATTTTGCTTACGTATGATTAGTTTGTGACCTTCCTCTATATTCATCAACGACTTTTCTTCAATATATTTCCCTCTATTACTATCTTGATATTTATTCACATTGATAAGAATTGCTGGATATGAATCTTGCCCTTGTCCATTTAGTTTTCCCATATCCATGCCTATTTGTTTAGCGTAATTATGAAGCGTCTTATCGTCTAAACCATGCAAATTAATATAAAACTCAAATTTCCCATTTTCTAGCTGATGGATTTGGCCATCGTATGTTTTTGGAATAAGACTTTCATCGATTTCTGTTTGAAATGATCCATCTTCCATCAGACTATACTCGGTTATTTCCTGTAAGGAGACAATTTTCTCTATGTTTTCGTTATTGTTACGAATTTTACCATCCTCTACTTTATCAAAGCGAACTGTTATATCTTGGTCTTCACCAAACTGAGTAAGCTCAAAAGATTTCTGTAAGCTATTGGTAAAATAAGATACTGTTAAAAATAGTACGATACTAATGACGAGAGAAAAAACGGTCGTTTGGTAACGTCTTTTATTCCTTTTTAAGTTTTTCAACCCAATTTCAGCTTCAATACCAAAAATTTTTCTTACAAGTTTAGATGTTTTAACTGCCCTACTTGTTAGTTTTACATCTTTAGATTGGCGAATGGCATCAATAGCCGTAATTTTTGAAGCCCGTTTTGCTGGAATATATGTTGAGATAAAGATTGTTAAGGCGGATAATAAGACCGCAATAATAATGGAAACTGGTGTTATCGTTAGTTTCAGTCTTAACTCCGTATCCATCGCATTTTGGAAAAAGTGGTTAATATACGTTAAAGTAATACCAATCCCTGTAATTCCAGCAATAACGCCTAATGGAATACTTATTCCTCCAATGACAAATCCTTCAAAGAATACAGAATCTCGTTTTTGCTTTTTCGTTGCTCCAATACTCGAAAGCATCCCTAAATACCTCGACCGCTCAGAAACAGAAATTGCAAAGGCGTTATATATTAAAGATATGGAACCAATCATAATAACGAGCATTAAGATTGCTCCAATTGATAGAAGTACTCCGTTTAGATTATCATCACGGATGACACCGTAATAGCGTAATAGTTCATGATTGAAACTAAATTCAGCAATGTTATTCTGTTCGGCAAATATTTCTGTTTGATCAAATAGTGAACGTTTCACTTTATTCCACTCGACTGCTACGTTAAAGCTATCCTCTTTTGTTAAAGAAGACTCATCAACAAAGGAAAGCACTGTATATCCAGGTGACCAGAAGGCTTCAAAATTTGGTCGTTCGATAACACCCACGATAGTAAGAGTTCGTTTACGCTTGTTAATAATTTCTTCTATGCTCTTCCCATCATTTACTTGCAAATTCCACGATTGGTCTAAATTGATCGTTTCCCCATTTTCCTTCATAATCCTTTCGCCAATTTCAATGTTTAATGCATCACCAACTTTCAACAGAACTCCGCCATTTGATTTAATATGTTCGGAGATTACAACTTCATCTGCTGATAGTGGTAACCTTCCCTCTATTAAGTTGATCGGATAATGGGAGAATCCGGCATGGTCATATTCTTTAAAAAATAAATACGGCTTATATTCATTCTTACTTCCTTCCAGAACTGCATAACCTATATCTCTGGAGATAATAACCGCTTTTGTATTTTTATCCTTTTTGATTGCTTCAAGTTGATCGTGATTGACATTTTTATATAGTACATGCCAATTACCATTATTCTCGATAGCCTGTCTTTGCATTAAGTCCATAAAAGAGGCGACAAGCGTTGATACGGCTGTTATCATGGCAACTGAAATAATAACTCCTATAATCGTTACTAACGTTCGCCGCTTGTTTTGCTGTAAATTTCTTAACGTTACTTTATTAACAATGTTCACGGACGAATCACCTCATCCTTTTGAATTCGTCCGTCTTCAATAGTAATAATTCGGTCCGCTTGCAGTGCAATCCGCTCATCATGTGTAATGATAATTAATGTTTGATTATATGTTTTATTGAAGAGTTTCAATAAATCTACTATCTCTTTACTGTTCTTACTATCCAAGTTTCCGGTTGGTTCATCAGCAAGCATCAGGGCTGGTTGGTTCATTAATGCTCGTCCAATCGAAACGCGCTGTTGTTGACCGCCTGACAGTTGGTTCGGCAAATGACCGAGCCGATCTTGTAAGCCGAGAACTTGAACAACTTTGTTGAAATGTTCTTGATTTACTTGATGACCATCTAATAAAAGAGGTAATGTCATATTTTCTTTAACTGTAAGGACTGGAATTAAGTTGTAAAATTGATAAATTAAGCCGATTTGTCTGCGACGAAAAACGGCTAGTTGAGTTTCATTTAAATCGTATATATCCGTTTTATCGACGAAAACTTTTCCCCTTGTCGGACGATCGACACCACCTAACAAGTGTAATAATGTTGACTTTCCCGATCCCGATGGACCAATAATTGCAATAAATTCTCCCTTTTTTACCGTAAAAGATACGTCATTCAATGCAGTTACGGCTGTCTCACCTTTCCCATAAATTTTAGACAGATGTTCTATTTTTAAAATTTCCATTATAACAACCTCCGAATTTCATTGTTATTTACAGTCTATCTGTCTAAAATGACTGCGAAGTGAATTTTTCAGTGACAATTTTGTCATATTCCCATTAAATGCTTTTAGAATGTTTTGTAAAACTTAATATTTTTTTCCTTTTCTCAAAAGGTGGAATGGGATGGATCACAATAGATACGATATTGTTTCGGTCTTATTACGAAACATTAGATCCATTTAAATTAAACCTATCGTCCTGTTTCGGGAATTTTCTCGCTTGCCCAATTAAATGAGCATTGGTTAAATAATTCTATTATAAAATTTTATGAAAAACGTGGTTCCCTGACCCTCCTCACTGCGCACTTCGATATCCCCATTTTGACTAGTTATAATGCTATAAGCCATTGCCAGCCCGATGCCAACACTATCTTCGCCGGCATTTTTACCTTTATAAAATCGCTTAAAAATATAAGGCAAATCCTCTTTTGCAATCCCTTTCCCATTATCTTCTACAACTATTTCTGTATAAAGGGCATTTTTGGCAAATGAAATACTAATTATCCCATGTTCTGGAGTATGTTCTATACAATTTTTTAATATATTGATGACTGCTTCCATTGTCCAATGAAAATCACCTGTAAAAACGACGTCGTCTTGTCCACGAATGTCGAGTGTTTGATTTTTTATTTCAAGTGGAATTAACAGCGGCTCTATTGCTTTTTCCATTAGTTTTTTTACATAAATCGTTTCCCGTTTAAATACCGCTGTTTTCGCGTCAATTTTTGATAATTTTAACAAGGAGCTGACGAGCCAATCTATTCGTTCCAACTGAAGTTGAATCTTCTTCGTAAATTCTTTTCGCTTGTCCTTTGGCAAATTTTCGTTACTTAATAAATCTGTCATAACGACCATCGATGTGAGTGGGGTCTTTAATTGATGAGAAATATCAGAAATAGCGTCCGTTAATTTCATTTTCTCTTCTTTTAAATCATCAGTTTGTTTTGATAACATTATCGTCATTTTGTAAATCTCATTTTTTAAAATACTTAATTCTCCTTCTTTGTTATCTCGAACGTCTAGTTGAAATTCTCCACTCATAATTTTTCGCAAGTAGTTCGTCAATTTCTCGATTTCTCGATACCGGATAAATGTAAAAAGGAGGAATGCACATATAAGAACAATTGACATTAGTAAAATAATAATTGCAATTTGAAAAGAAAAAAAGACGGCCACCATAGCAGCCGCTAAACTAATTAAACTTGAAATGCTCGTAAATCGAACTAATTCTCGGTTGCGAAACATAGATTCACCAACTTTTGAAAAAAATATATTTAACAATGAGGTGCGCAACCTCACAAATTTTCTTTTTTGATGTAACTATCTCTCCATTTTATACCCTAAACCACGAATCGTTTTGATTACAACTGGATTTTGCGGGTCATCTTCTAATTTTTCCCGTAATCTTTTAATATAAACCGTGAGCGTATTATCATTAACAAAGTCCCCCGCCACGTCCCAAAGCTGTTCCAGTAATTGCGCTCGCGATAAAATTTGACCGAGATGGTTCGCTAAAATGAGTAAGAGACGATATTCCATTGCTGTAAGTGGGACTTCTATAGATTTTTTAAAAACTTTCCCTTCTAACGTACTAATTTGAATGTTTCCGCCTGCAATTTGCTTAAGCGAATGATTCATTGACTGCTTGCTATACCTTCTTAAAATCGTTTTGATTCGGGAGATAAGTTCACGAATTCGAAATGGTTTCGTAATATAATCATCTGCCCCCATATCGAGCCCCATAACAACATTTACTTCATCATCGATGACAGTTAAAAAAATTACCGGGATGTCACGGAGACTTTTAACGAGCTTACATAATTCATAGCCGCTCCCATCTGGTAGTGATAAATCAAATAAGCATAAGTCAATTTCATCTATATTTGCTTCAATGAATTGCTTCGACTCTTGTACATTATGAAATGTGATGGTAGAATACCCCTCTTGTTGCAAGGAATACTCTAAGCCGAGGGCAATTGTATGATCGTCTTCTACTATTAATATTTTCATATAAAAACTTCCTTGTTAAAATTTAAAGGCATATTGTTAATGGAATGCTTATAGAAAAATAGTTCCTATAATTGTATATCTTTTACCCTAATACTTTGACAATTTTTTCAAATGCCCAATCTAATTGTTCCTTCGTAATGACTAATGGCGGGGCAAAGCGAATGACATTTTCATGTGTTTCTTTACAAAGCAGTCCAAGTTCTTTTAATTGCTCACAATATGGACGTGCCGATTCAAATAGTTCAACACCAATAAATAACCCCTTGCCACGCACTTCTTTAATTATTGGGTTTTTTAACATTTGCAATTTTTCCGTAAAATATTCACCTAACTCTAAAGATCGTTCTGATAGGTTTTCATCAAGAATAACATTTAGGGCTGCGATGGATACAGCACATGCAAGCGGATTTCCGCCAAATGTAGACCCGTGGGAACCTGGATTAAAGACTCCTAAAATATTTTTGTTAGCTGCAACACAGGAAATCGGAAATACTCCTCCACCTAAGGCCTTTCCTAATATATACATATCTGGTTCTACCCCTTCCCAGTCACAAGCAAACATTTTCCCGCTTCGGCCTAGTCCGGCTTGTATTTCATCAGCAATAAATAGTACGTTGTTCGTTTGGCAAAGATCATAGGCGCCTTTTAAATAACCTTCTGGTGGAATGATAATACCTGCTTCTCCTTGAATCGGTTCAAGTAAAAAGCCAACCGTATTTGGTGTAATTGCCTGCTCGAGCGCTTCTAAATCTCCATATGGAATTAGCTTAATGCCAGGAAGGAGTGGTCCAAAACCTCTTTTATATTCTGCTTCTGAAGAAAGGGAAACTGCCGCAATCGTTCTTCCATGAAAATTTCCTTCGCATACGATGATTTCTGCTTGATTTTCTTCCACACCTTTAACATCATATCCCCAGCGGCGTGCTGCTTTTAATGCTGTCTCTACAGCTTCAGCCCCTGTATTCATCGGTAACACCATTTCTTTGTTCGTTAGTTTTGCTACCATCTCATACCATGGTGCTAATTGATCATTATGAAATGCTCTAGAGGTAAGGGTTACTTTTTCCGCTTGTGCTTTTAATGCGTTAATGATTTTCGGATGGCGATGGCCTTGATTCACCGCAGAATAAGCACTTAACATGTCTAAATATGTATTTCCTTCCGGATCCTCTACCCATACTCCTTCTGCTTTAGAAATGACAATTGGTAGTGGATGATAGTTTTTCGCACCAAATTTTTCTGTTTGTTCAATGATTTTGTTTGTCGTATTCATTCTATTTCCCCCTTCTTATATTGAGTTCATTACCAAGTTAAATGAACGAGTGGCCAAAAAGTGTAAGTGGTGAATACAAAATGCGAGCCCAATTGAGCTTTTACATTTATTGTAGCAAAGGGTTGGAAATGATGAAAGCGCTTTGTATGTTCTAAGCAAACATTTAGCAGTGACCGTTGTGCTCAATCCATTTTTGAAAAAACTATATTATTAAAAAAAGATGGGGCAAACTAAATTGTCTGTTGTTAAAGTAGAGTCATTTTTTTATGGTTATTTTATTGACGGAAATCAACACCATCATTAACATAGACCATGGTGAATGATAATAGCCGAATTTTCAGGGTAGCCTTTTAATAAATAATAATAAAAAACCGAACTATTACGAAGCACTTAACTAGATTTTCGTATGATAGTTCGGTTTTTTCTTTATCTGAAATGCTTATGTCCCAGCCTCTTCTAAAATCAATACTTTAATTGTGATGTTAAAGACTATCTTGAATTTTTGAAGAATACGTTTTGAACGCAAGTCCATTACTTGTTAATTAATCCTTCTTTTTTGGACTGCTCAATCCATTCGGAAAGTTTTTCTTTTAGCGTATTAAATCCTTGGTTAGATGAATCGGTTAGGCTGTCCAGTTTTGATTTATTCCGTTCTCTTTCACTAACACTACTTTGATTATTTAAAGCTTTTAACGATAAGCTAATCTTTCCCTCTGCTTCATCGACAGCCAAAACTTTAACAGTAATTTCCTCACCCACCTTAATAAAGTCATGAATATTCTTTACGTACCCATTCGTAATTTCCGAGATGTGAATCAACCCCTGCTTGTTGTCAGAAAGGGCGATAAAAGCACCATAAGGTTGAATGCCAGTAACTAGGCCTTTAACAACCATCCCCACTTCAATTTTATCACTCATGAAAACACTCCTAAAATTTATCTACAGTACTACGTCTATTATTAACATTGAGAAATTATATCACAATCAACTTGTTTAATCAAAAATATCTAAGGTAGGCATTACATGGATTAAGAAGTAATCTGGTGAAATTTAAATAATCAGACGAACTATGATTGGGAAGTTATTAGTGTTCTAATTAAACACCCTAGTATCTCCTAAACCAACAATAGAATGAAAGCCTCTATTTTTTTATTATTCCATGTATAAACTTTAGTGATATAGGACAATATGTTGATACAAGGCTTTCTAGTATTCCCCCCTTTTTGAAGTGGACAAACAGCAATCGTGTTTGTCCTTTTTTAATTGTCTCTCAGCTAATAGGAAAAGAATATCTACTATTAACCTTCATTTACCATTTCCCTGCTACACTTTTACTCGTAAAAAATTCTTTTTTCACATAAAATAACGTCAATGAAGGAAATATCATATATAGGTAGGAATAGATTGATCATGTTATTTTTGCAACGGGGGGAGAAAATGTCCAAATATCAAATAAATGACACATTAAAGAAAAAGAACGAACCTTTAAATGTAAATGGAATGGATCTTTTTTATGAAATTTATCCACACGCGACCGCCACTAAAACAATCGTCCTATTACACGGATTTCTAGCATCCTCATTTAGTTTTCGGTTTCTTATACCTTTATTGAAGGACGATTACGAAATAGTAACTATCGATTTACCACCTTTTGGAAAGAGCGGGAAGGGTAGGAAATTTCTATACTCCTATGAAAATTTAGCAAGAACGGTGAAGGATGCTTTACATTTTTTGCAAATCAACTCCCCTATTTTAGTCGGACACTCAATGGGTGGACAAATTTGTTTATATATGGCAAAAAATTGGCCACAACAGTTTCCAACACTCATCCTTCTTTCCTGTTCAGCTTACTTAAAAAAAGCGAAACAAAGTTTGCGAATGAGTTGTTACTTGCCTTTTTCCTATTTACTAGTTAAACAATTATTGAAACGATCCGGATTACAAAAAAATTTAGAATCGGTAGTATATGATCAGCAGTTAATTAACGATGAAATGGTAAAGGGATATTTACAACCTTTCATTGAAAGTAATGAAATTTTTCAAGGGCTGACAAAATTTATTCGTGATCGCGAAGGAGATTTATCCAGTGATGTATTGCAAAAAATACAAAGTCATTGCTTATTAATTTGGGGAGAATTTGACAAAATCATTCCATTATCATCTGGAAAAAGGATGGCACAGGAATTGCCAAATGCGAAACTAATCGTGTTAAAAAATACTGGCCACTTAGTTCCTGAGGAAAAGCCAGAAGCAACAGCGAAACATATAAAACAGTTTATCAAAAATGCAGACTAATCGAGGGAACTTCGCCTCTATTACTCGTTTAATTCTTCTAAAACGTTACTTGTAAGGCAGTACTTAGATGGCAATTCTAGAAAAAACACTGCTAGAAATGAAAAATCCGACTAAATTATGACCTGGTTACAATAGTTTATGATAATATATTCATGAGTATTTGTTAAGGAGGGAACGAGGTTGGGAAAATTTAATTTTGATGCAATAACGAATCGGAAAGAAACCGACTCTATTAAGTGGAATATGATGGATAATATTTATGGAACGAATGACTTATTACCGATGTGGGTTGCTGATATGGACTTTCAAGCACCGACAGAAGTTACTGAGGCACTTATGAGTCGAGTAGCACATGGGGTTTTCGGCTACGCAGTCCCTACAAACTCGTTGCATCAAGCGGTGAAAAACTGGGTACAAAACCGATATCATTGGACAGTTCATGAAAATTGGTTTGTTTTAAGTTCTGGGGTGGTAACATCCATTGCATTAACTATCCGGGCGTTAACGAAGGAAAACGGTAAAGTACTAATACAAACGCCTGTATATCCGCCTTTTTATTCTATGATTGAAATGAATAACCGAGAAATTGTTAAAAATCCTTTAAAATATGAAAACGGCAAGTACGAAATAGATTTTGCTGATTTTGAAGAAAAACTTAAAACGGGAGTAAAACTGTTCATTTTATGTAATCCCCATAACCCAGTTGGCAGAGTTTGGACGAAAGAAGAGTTAGATAAGATGGGCAGTCTTTGTGAACAGTACGGTGTGCAAATCCTATCAGATGAAATTCATGGTGATTTAGTATTTAAACCGCATGTACATATACCGATTGCTTCAATAAAAGAGGGATGGGCACAAAATAGTGTAACATGTATTGCACCAAGCAAAACTTTTAATATACCTGGAATACAGTCATCAGTCATGATTATTCCTAACAATGAAATGCGTGAAAAGGTTATGAAAGAACAGCAAAAAGTTGGCTCCCACGGGCTAAACATATTCGGAAATGTTGCTTTAGAAGCAGCCTATGCTCATGGTGAAGAATGGTTGGAAGAACTGCTCGATTATGTAAAGGCAAATGCAGATTATGTAAAGCAATTCCTTAAAGATGAATTGCCGGCATTAGAAGTGTTACCTTTAGAAGGAACTTATCTATTATGGATTAATTGCCGCAAATTAGGCTTTACAGATGAGCAATTAAAGGATCGCCTAATAAATATCGGCAGACTTGCTTTAGAACCTGGCATAAAATATGGTGACGGCGGCGAAGGGTTTGTCCGAATGAATATCGGATGCCCACGTGAAACATTGCTTGAAGGATTGCAACGGTTGAAAAAAGCATTGCAATGAATAGCCTAATAATGAATTGTAATCTTTACTAGAAGTTGAAGGTATGACATAAAGTTTTTGACTCCATATAGACGTAGCTAAAGCGTACTTAACAAACAAAGCTGTTGTATCATTTAGGATGAACCCATTGGTCCGAATCGAACTCAGAACGGGCGCTTAGAACGTAACTAAACGCCCCGTTTCCTAAATAAACGACGATATCCCCCAAATACACCAATGATTCACCGCTTGTTAACATGAATAATGACAACAGATTTAAAAAATGATTTTTTTCATTTTACTGTACGAACATTTAAAGCTTTTTATTCTCCAGTTTCGCCTGTTCTTCTAAAATCTTCGTCTTTTCTTCTTCTTTTCTAGAATATTTTATAATCCACCGAAATGTGAAAATACAAGCGATTAAAAAAATAGAAAAGGAGATTGCTGCAGGTATATATTCCGTTTTATCTTCTGGAAAATACAGAAACATTGCTCCCAATACCCAATTGATCATAATAGCCGTCCTTTCATCGAAACATTATCACTGTTTTCATTATAACAACAGAAAAATAAATCAACAAAGGAATTTGCACCGGTTGCAATGGAATTCTCTTTTTTATAAAAAATTGCCTCGAATGGCACATTGATCCGAATTCCATCCGAGGCTAATTTTACAAAATTAATCGATGATAATTATTTTTTGAATAACAACATCTTCCAATGGCTTATCTTGGGAATTTGTTTGGACGGAGGCGATTTTGTCTACAATATCCATCCCTTCGATTACTTGACCAAAAACAGTATGACGGAAATCGAGCCATGGAGTACCGCCATTTTCTACGTAGTAATTCACTACATCTGCTGGGTAGCCAGCTTTTTCCATTTGTTCGCGAAATCCAGAACTTAGTTCACTATTTTGAACGATGAAAAATTGGCTGCCATTCGTATTCGGACCTGCATTTGCCATACTTAATGCTCCACGGAAGTTGAATAATTGTGGAGTAAATTCATCTTCAAAAGATTGACCATAAATACTTTCTCCACCCATTCCTGTTCCAGTTGGGTCTCCTCCTTGAATCATAAAATCTTTGATAACACGGTGAAAAATAATTCCTTCATAGTAACCATTTTTTGCGTGAGTAACAAAGTTTTCTACAGTTTTCGGAGCATACTCCGGAAAAAGCTTGATTTTAATTGTACCTTGGCTTGTTTCCATTTCCGCTACTATTTCATTTTCCTGTACAGATTCTGTTAATTGTGGATAAATTGTTTCCATTACTTCAGCTCCTCATATTTTTTTAAAAATAAGAATATGTATATACTTAACACTTTTTTACAGAACTCCTCTTAAGATAGTAAAACAAATATACTATTCAATGCAACCTTTTGATGAATTTTATATAAACGGATGAAAAAACGTTAGTATCTCCACCAACTGCCATCTATGTCGTCTTTCGTTCATATTTCTTTTATAGAATGCGTTTTAAAAATGTGATGTAATAAGCGGAATTATTTAGGTAATCTTAAATTTAGGTTTGCGAAAGGCTTTCTTTCTAACGTAGATTATTGTATAATATTTAGAGAAACGAAATATTAAGAAGGTGATTCTAATCAAAGTGGAAAAGAGGAACGTACTCATAATGTGGATTGCCAACTTTTTGGTAGCCTCAAGTACCACGATGATTATGCCATTTCTCTCTTTGTATATTGAGACAATGGGAAACTATAGTACGGAATATGTCCAGCGTTGGGCAGGTTTTATTTTTGGTGTAACCTTTATAACAGCATTTATTTTTTCTCCAATTTGGGGTAGAGTAGGCGATAAATACGGGTATAAACCAATCCTTTTAATAACTGGATCAGGAATTGCTACAAGTATATTTTTAATGGGGTTCATGGATACCGTTCATGAACTTTTTATACTACGGTTAATAATGGGCGCTGTAACAGGTTTTATTCCAACTTCTCTAGCTATGATCTCAAAACAAACACCAAAAGCTATCGCTGGCCAAGTACTCGGTACATTACAAACTGGTAATGTTACCGGAAGTTTATTCGGGCCAATCATCGGTGGTATGTTGGCAGACACATTCGGCTTCCAATATACATTTATTTACACATCCATTGCTATTGGTGTAGCCACTTTAGTCGTCTTTTTTGGTGTAAAAGAAGTTAGACAAACGAGTAAAAAAGCACAAGAAAAAGAGTTTACTAGAAAAGAAGTTTTGTCATTCATCTTCCATAAAAGAGTTTTGCTAACAATTATGATCATTTCCTTACTTGTGCAAGTAGCTAACTTCACCATTCAGCCGTTACTCGCGCTGTATGTGAATGAATTAACAAAAACAGAATCTGTTGCATTTTTAGCAGGCTTAGCCTTTTCCGCAACCGGTTTTGGTAATTTACTCGCAACAAGAAATTGGGGAAAACTTGGTGATCGAATTGGGCATGATAAAGTAATTATGATGTTACTTATTGGAGGAGCAATTCTATTTATTCCTCAAGGTCTAGTCACTTCCCTTTGGCAACTTGTTTTATTACGATTCTTGTTCGGTATGGCTGCAGGGGGTATTATCCCATGTATGGCAGCTTATATAAGACAAGTCGCACCGATATCTATTCAAGGAGAAGTACAGGGGTATAATGTTAGTTTCCGTTTTCTTGGAAATGTCATTGGACCAGCAATCGGTGGTATCATTTCTGGATATATCGGAATTTCATCTGTATTCTTCGTCACAAGTGCTATACTATTCTCGGCGTTCTTACTGCTTTGGTGGAGTACGAAAAAAGATAGTGAAGCATCATCAAGCCAATCCAAAATTGGCCAGTTAACTAAAGCAAGATAATTAAATTCTTTATATCGAGCTGTCCGTAAGATTGATCAGAACGAAAAGTTCGTCTGAGAATATGATCATATCTTTCCTGACAGCTCTTTTTTTAACCTTTTAAAAATAAGGAGTAATTAAAAGTAACTCATCGTAGAAATACGGTTCCTTCATAAATCCAGCTCTCTCAGCAACCGTAAAATTTCTCTTGTAACGAACTCCTAAATAACTTCCAGAGTATAAAAGTTAATACATGCCTTTTCATAAAAGGATTTTTCACCTTTGTAGCGAAGTAATTAATAAATGCCTGTAATATATTGACGATACGATCACGACTAAACAAGAAAGGGGTATAAATGGGTGGAAAAAAATTTATCAGATGCACTCGGAATTGAATTAGAAATTTTAGAAGATGGGTATGTTCGGGCAAAAATGCCTGTAGATGAAAGAACACGTCAGCCTTTTGGGTATTTGCACGGTGGGGCATCTGTTGCATTGGCAGAAACAGTCGCCAGTGTCGGTGCCTATCATTTACTTGATAAAGAGAAAGAAATATGTTTTGGTATGGAAATTAACGCCAATCATATTCGAGCGAAAAAAGATGGAGTTGTAACAGCAGAGGCGAACATCCTTCATAGAGGACGGACAACTCAAGTTTGGGATATAAAAATTAAAGATGAAGAAGAACGCTTAATTTGCGTTTCCCGATGTACAGTAGCAGTTGTGCAAAAGGATAAAACTAGCGGATGATCCATTATCAGTTATACACTTCTACAAAAAGAATAACAAAGTATGATTGTTCTAAAAATCTAGCTAATACTTATGTAAAAATGGCGATCTTCTCTATTTTTAGATCGCCATTTTTTTGCTACTTATTTTTCAAAATTTCTTATTTTCACTTTTCCCTTTAAATCATCGCGAATACTTTTATCCCAAAGTTTCACACCGGAATAGTATGCAGCTCGGTTAATAAGGTGCCCACCAACTGGTGAAGTTAGGAAAATAAAGACAAGAGCTAAAAGCAGTCGGGTATTACTATGACCGGCAGCGTAAAAATAAATGAACGTACCAATTAAAATAACCATAACCCCTAAAGTTGCACTTTTCGATGCTGCATGATTACGCGTATAAACGTCAGGTAATCGAACAACGCCAAGTGCAGCCACTAAACTAAAAAATGCACCGATCAGTAAAAAAACAACTACAATAATTTTAACGGTCTCTGTCACGGTCAAAAATAACCCCCTTCGCTAAAAACTTCGAAAATGCCGTCGTTCCAATAAATGATAAAATTCCTAACAATAAAATGACATCAAGAAAAGCACTTGTTTCCAATAAAATCGAAAATACCGCTGTAACGCTAATCAATGTTACTCCGATGGCGTCCAATGCAACAACCCGATCAGGAGTTGTCGGACCTTTAATGAGCCGATAAATAAAACCGACCATTGCACCCGTTAAAGTCGCCAAAACGATGATTAAAATTGTCTGAAACATTATCGGCTCACCTCCAAGATTGCTTTTTCAAAGGAACTTTTTATTCCTTCTATCGCATCGTCTACATCTGGAACGTGAATGGCGTGAATATATAAGATTTTTTCATTATTCTCTTCATGAACATCAACAACTAAAGTTCCAGGAGTTAACGTAATTAAGTTAGATAATAATGTAATTTCCCAGTCCTTCTCTAAAATGGTTTTATAAGCAAAAATTCCTGGTTGGAAATCCATATTAGGTTTTAATACAATTTTTAACACACTAAAGTTAGCAACAATTAACTCTTTCAAAAATAGTAAGATTAAGTAAATAACCGCCCATATACTGCTTAAATAAAATCTTGCTGCAAAAGATTTGTGCATCAAATAAATTAACACTAATCCTATTAAGTAACCAATAATAAAGGTGGCTGGATCATAACTTACCTTCAAAAACATCCAAACAAATGCAATAAATAAATTTAATAAAATTTGAAAAGCCATCGGACATTACTCCTTTAAAACCGCTTCAATATAAATATCCGGGTTTGTTAATGTCTCCGCTGCGTTGGAAATATATGGATAAACCACTTCGGTACCAAACCCATAAATAACTGAAACGGCCACTAATAAAATTGCTGGGAATAACAGAGCTTTGTAGGATATTTTTTGTTCCGAATTATATCCCTTTGCCTCTCCCCAAAATCCGTAAATAAATATTTTCATTACAGAATATAAAGTGATTAAGCTAGTGATTAAAATAATGACGGCTCCAATAAATTCATTTGCCTCAAAGCCGCTTTGAATAACTAACAGTTTTCCAAAAAAGCCACTAAACGGTGGAATACCAGCTAAAGATATGGCAGCAATAAAATACGTCCAAGCAAGAACAGGATACGTCTTAATTAAGCCACTAAACTGCTTTAAGTTAGCAGTGCCTGTAACTTTTATAATGATTCCTATTAACAAAAACAACGCTGCTTTAATGACCATATCGTGTATTAAATAATATAGAGAGCCAGAAAAACCAGTATCAGTTGCAATAGATACACCATACAAAATGACACCAATTGCTGTAATAATGTTATATATAATAATTTTCTTTATATCCCAATAAGCAATTGAACCAACGACTCCGATTAAGACAGTAATTATTGCTAATACGAGCAATATATCATGTGTATAACCTTTATCATGATAGAAAAATAAAGTAAAGGTCCGAATAATCGAATACACCCCAACCTTCGTTAACAATGCTCCGAATAACGCCATAACTGGAACTGGTGGAGCATAATAAGAACCTGGAAGCCAGAAGTATAAAGGGAAGATTGCTCCTTTTAAACCAAATACAATTAAAAACAGGACGGCAATCACTGTCAATATCCCTGGAAATTCCGTTAATTCGGCAATACGCTGAGAAATATGTGCCATATTCAATGTTCCTACGATAGAGTATAAGAAGGCAATTCCGATAACAAAAAACGCAGATGAAACAACATTCACCGTTAAGTATTTGATTGTTTCACGTAATTGAATTTTACTACCTCCTAAAACGAGTAATACGTAGGAAGCCATCAACATAATTTCAAAAAATACAAATAAGTTGAAAATATCACCTGTTGTAAAGGCACCGATGACCCCTGCCAACAAAAATTGGACAAATGTATAGTAATAATATTTTTCTCTATCCTCACCAATAGACTGAAAAGAATAAAGTGTGACCGCAAAACCGACGATTGTCGTAGTTAATACTAATAAAGCCGACAACATATCGGAAACGAGGGTAATGCCGAATGGCGCAGGCCAATTTCCGACATTCAACGTTTGCACACCATTTTCATAAACTTGTTGAATAAGCATAAAAGCAACTATCACATTTAATAACATAGATATTGCGGATATATATCTTTGCACAACAATTTTTCTAGCAAAGAATATTAGGATGATTGCTGTAAGAAGCGGAATTGCAATTGGCAGTATTACTAAATTATTCATTTCCTTCTGTTCCTTTCAATTCGTCCATATTGTCCGTACCAAGTTCCTGATAACCGCGATAAGCAACAACTAAAAAAAGTGCTGTTACTCCAAAGCTAATAACAATCGCTGTTAAAATCAGTGCTTGTGGAAGGGGATCCGATACTGGAAGGCCTTCCTTATTTACTAACGGTACCGCTCCTTTTTTCAAACCGCCCATCGTAAGAATAAGCAAATGTGCCCCGTGGCTTAATAGTCCTGTTCCAACAATCATCCGCAAAATACTTTTGGAAAGTAATAAATAAGTTGCACTTGCAATTAAAAAACCTGCAAGTATCGCTACTAATATTTCCATTATTCACTCTCCCCTATCGTCTGAATAATGGTCATGGTAGTTCCTACAACGACCAAATAAACACCTAAATCAAATAATGCTGCACTATGAAGTGATGTTTCACCTAAAAGTGGTAAATCAAAATAGTCAAATGCGTGAGTAAAAAACGGTACATCGAAAAGCATCGCTGCACTTGCAGTTAATAATGCGACTGCTAAACCGATACCAATTAAAATCCGAAAATTAATCGGCATTAACTTCTTAACCGTTTTTAAATCATAGGCTAAAAGTAATAAAACAAGTCCTCCAGCAGTTACTAACCCGCCTACAAAACCGCCTCCTGGACGATAATGCCCTTCAAAAAAAATGTGGATGGAAAAAAGGATAATTATGAAAAATACTACTTTCGCAATCGTTTGTAAAATAATATCTTTGTTTTTCATCCTTCTTTCCTCCTTGTCATTCTAAGCTTAATTAAACTATAAATACCTAGCCCGGCCACAGCTAAAACACATATTTCAAATAACGTATCAAAGCCACGGAAGTCAACTAATATAACGTTAACCATATTTTCACCGCCCGCAGGATCATACGTATGCTCTTCATAATACTTAGAAATGGACGGGAACAGTTTTGTGCTGGAACTTGCTATAGCAATTAACGTTACAACAAGGCCTACTCCGATTGAAATTATTGCGTTCGTTAATTTAAACCGTGTTTTTTCGAGATGGAATTTTTTCGGTAAAAAGTAAAAACAAACTAAAAATAATGCAACGGAAATAGTCTCAATTACTAATTGTGTCAAAGCTAAGTCTGGTGCACGGAATAAAATGTAATAAAGAGATACTGTATATCCAACAGCCCCGAGCGCTAAAATGGATGTTAATCGCGATTTGGACGCTAAAATTGTTACTGTACCGATTACTATTAACAAGGCAAGAATAGCTTCATAAACTCCAATACTCGCGGTGTTTTCTGTATTAAGTACAAAAGCATCTTTCCCCCATATCGTGATTCCTAAAATTCCTATAAAGAAGATAAAAATGTATGCTAAGTAGGCTCGAATATATCCTGTCATATGGGAGCGAATAAAGACATTGGAACTCGACTCTAATGACGGAATGAAGGCGTCATATAATTTATTTAATGTTAATTTCTCTGGAAATAGGCTATATACTCGACTCCACTTTGAAAGTGATAAATAAAGTAACGTTCCAATTGCAATAACACCAATAGTCATAAATAGTTCCAAATTGACACCGTGCCACATTTTAATATGCACATCAAAAATAAATTCTGGCATAATGGCATTCGCCGCAGCTGGTAAAACCGTGGCAGAAAGAATGTTTGGAAATAGACCGATAATGATTACTAATGAAACTAAAATAATTGGCGAAATAAGCATACCAATTGGTGCTTCATGCGGCTTTTTAGCTAATTTTTCCGGCTTGTAAGGACCTGTGAATGTTTTCCAAACTAACATCATGCTATAAATAAATGTGAACACACTTGCAATCCAAGCAATAATTGGGAACAAAATCCCTAATGAAGAGAAATTAAACAAATCAAAACTGGCAATATGTTTCATCGCTGTAAAAAACATTTCTTTACTTAAAAAACCGTTAAACGGCGGAATACCTGCCATCGAAAAAGTCCCAATTAGTGCGATCGTAAATGTTATCGGCATCAATGTCATTAAACCACCGAGCTTTCTAATATCACGAGTGCCTGTTTCATGGTCAACTATCCCTGCCATCATAAACAAACTGCCTTTAAAGGTAGAATGGTTAATCAAATGAAAAACAGCAGCAACAATCGCCATCGTATAAATGTTTTCCGATAATTCATTAAAGTGAAGGGCAGCAGCACCAACACCGAGGAGGCTCATAATTAAACCGAGCTGGCTAATAGTGGAAAAAGCTAATATAGCTTTTAAGTCTGTCTGTTTCACCGCATTAAATGAACCCCAGAATAACGTTATTATACCGAAACCAGCTACAAGCCAAATCCAAGTACCACTTTGGTCATAAGCGAATATCGGAGTCATTCTAGCTACTAAATAAATACCTGCTTTAACCATCGTTGCCGAATGCAAATAAGCACTAACTGGTGTTGGTGCTTCCATCGCATCTGGTAACCAAATATGAAATGGAAATTGTGCAGATTTAGTAAATGCACCTAGTAGGACGAAAATCATTGCTGGAATAAATAAAGCATGCCCAGTAATTACCCCGACATTAGCTACCATTTCTTGAATACTAAAAGTGCCTGTCATAATGTACAGTAAAATAATTCCACCAAGCAACGACAAACCACCAAAAACGGTAATTAACATCGATTTTTGTGCACCGTAACGAGATTTTTCCCGTTCATGCCAATAACCAATCAGGAAAAATGACGAAAAGCTGGTAAACTCCCAAAACATATATAAAACAATTAAGTTGTCAGATAGTACAACACCTAGCATCGCACCCATAAACAATAGTAAATACACATAAAAAGTATTAAGCTTCTCTTTATTTTTCGATAAATAATATATCGAATATAAAACAACTAATGCTCCAATTCCTGTTATTAATAAAGCAAAAATGAGACTTAATCCATCAACTTTTGCTATGAAGTCAATATGAAGCGAAGGAATCCAGGAAACGGTTCGAATAAAGGTATCTCCATCTCTCGTTACTGAAATAAATTGGAGAAAATAGATGAAAAGTATGGATGGGAGTAGAAGAACAAACCAACCTGTATGTATTTTTCTAAATAGCTTATAAAGAAATGGAACGAAAATCGCAAAAATAAATGGCGAAATAATCGCAAAATGTAATGCCGACAAGTTTTACCCTCCTTCTAAATAGTAAAAAAAGCTATAGACAACTTGATATTTGCTACATATAGTTTATACCTATTCAATTATACAAGTTTATCCTTCTATAAGTGAAGAACAATCCAAAATAGGACTTACATTCTCGGGTCATTTCTATAAGTAACAAATCAAGATTCTCTTCAAAGATAGCTATTTGTATGTTTAGAAAACATTATACCGTATGTTTTTCTAAAATTCATGTATAAAAGGCTTGTTTTATAGGAAATAAGCTCCACTATTAAATAAGTAGAAAGAGAATGATCTGTCAAAAAAAATTCACTTTTTTACACGATAGGCAGTATTTTTTTCGACTCTATTCAATTTGATCAAAGTAAAAATGAATAGCTTTTCAAAAAATGTAAAGAATAATTAAAAGATAATTGCTGTATTACAGGTGGTGATTTTTGTGAGAAAAAAAATAGTAGTCGTTCTTTCCATATTTTTTCTATTATTTTCAGGTGCATACTTATTAAATAGCGAGCTAAAAAGAGAAAATAACTTACCACTTACAAATGGTGATGAAATACTTCCATACGAAAGACTTTCCACTAATAACGTTAACGTTGAAGAAAGACTCGATAGAAACACGTTAGACGATACGATTTTTTTCAGGCCGAGAGAATACGTGAAAACACGCAGAATGTTAATTGATGAAGAAAATAAGGTTGAAAGAATGGAAAATGAAGAGACTATAATTGAAATTAATGAGGTAAAGGGGGAAAGTATAGTTACACAATTTCCTCCAGTAAATCCTCAAATGTTCATGAGTGCTGCCTCGGCGATAGACTTAGTGATTGAAGACATGAAGAAAATATCAAAAAAAATTGCCACAGATAAAGACTTTGCGACAAATGTTATGGATGCTGCCCAACGTTCACAAACAAATAAAGTGATCGAATTACTAAAAACAGCCAATATTAAACATATTCCATCCGCGACCTTTAATCCCGACGGCATCCACTTAACCTTTCGCAGCAAATCCCAAAACATCGACTGCTGCCGCCTCGAACTAATCTTGCGCTGGAATTAAATTAATGAAAAAAAGACCTCCAACAAGAGGTCTTCATTATTGGGGGACAGTCCCCCACCGCTTTAAAGCACTAAAGTGTTTTTACCAGAAGAATGGGCCGCCGAATCCTGGACCATAGAATGGTGGTGGAAATGGATAGAATGGGCGCGGTCTGACTAATGCACTTCCTAATACTCCTCCTAATAGACCGCCAATAAATGGGCCTCCCCAGAAAAACGGCCCGCCAAAAAATGGATTTCTATGCAATTGAGCTACCTCCTTTTTACTAGCAAATGCCTACACTACTTTGTATGCACAAGTCCAGAGGTTTGAGTGGGCAATCATCCATTCTTGGCTATTTTTTTAAGTGGGGACAGTCCCCCACCGCTTTAAAGTGCTAAAGTGTGTATATGCACACTATTTTCTATCTAGGCAGTTGGGCATCTCGCATTATGAGCGAAGATTTTCCATATCTAAGTTTTTCAACCATTGAGTCATGTTTTCGATATCGATGGAAAATACTCTATCTTTCGTAATGGATGGAACGATTTTCCGCGCTTCTGCATAAAATTTTCGTGTTGCGGAAGACATTTTTTCGATGCCACGATATTCTACAGCTTGCAGGGCACAAATACATTCAATGGCGAGCACTCTGCGCACATTTTGGATTATTTCATACGCATGCCTTGCCGCTATCGTCCCCATACTTACATGGTCCTCTTGATTGGCAGAAGATGGAATGGAGTCCACACTTGCTGGGTGGGCAAGTGTTTTATTTTCAGAAACTAAAGAAGCAGCCACATATTGTAAAATCATCGCACCTGATTGTAAACCTGGTTCAGGGCTTAAAAAGGGTGGTAAATCATTTAACTGTGGATTGACTAATCGCTCAATCCGACGTTCAGAAATATTAGCAAGCTCGGCAACCGCAATTTTTAAAAAATCCATTGCTAATGCGATTGGCTGACCGTGAAAATTCCCTCCGGATATTATTTGCCCAGTCTCTGGAAAAATCAACGGATTATCTGTTACTGCATTCATCTCCACCATCAATTTTTCTTTTACATAATTCATTGCTTGCCACGATGCCCCATGTACTTGAGGAATACATCTTAAAGAATAAGCATCCTGAATTCGCAATTCCCCTTGTTTCGTCGTTAACTTACTATCCGAAAGCAGTTTGCGAATTCGTGCTGCAACATCCATTTGTTCTGAAAAACCTCTCACTTGATGAATCTTTTCATCAAAAGCATCAATCACCCCTCGTAACCCTTCGAGAGAAATTGCAGCAATCATCTCACTTACATAGGCTAACTTTTCCGTTTCTAACAATGCGACAATCCCTGTTGCCGTCATTGCTTGTGTACCATTTATAAGAGCTAGTCCTTCCTTTGCTTGCAAGCGAATGGGCTCCAAATTTTCCGCTTCCAACACTTTTTTAGTACATACTTTCTCACCCTTATAATATACTTCTCCTTCTCCTAACAAAGTTAACGCAATATGTGATAATGGAGCAAGATCTCCGCTTGCCCCTAATGAACCTTGTGTTGGTATAACAGGATGAATGTTATTATTAATATAATAAACTAGTCTTTCGATAATTAACGGCCGAACACCTGAAAAACCTTGCAATAAAGTATTAGTCCTCAATAACACCATGGCACGAGAGACTTTTTCTGAAAAAGGCTTACCAACCCCGCTCGCGTGAGAAAGAATTAAATTCATTTGTAATTCCTCTACTTGGTCTGCTTCGATTACTACATCACTAAATTTACCAAAACCAGTGTTAATCCCATATACAGTTCGGTTTTCTGCTACAATTTTATCAACTAAATTACGACTCTCCACAACATTCGCTAAACTATCATCAGAAACTTCCACTTGTTCATTTTTATATAAAACTTTATTAACATCTGCCCACGTCAAATTTTTCCCTGTTAAAATAACCATTTCCCTCTCCCCTTTAGCACTTTATCAAATTAAAGGGGTATAACATGAAAAGGTTCCTTCACGTTATACCCCAAATGTTAAACATTCAGTTCGATTATTACTAGAAAAATTGCCCATCGTCTCCACCAACTTATCTTATGAATGTTAATCTAGCTCGATTTCATTGTAAAGGCTTACAAAATAATCTGTCAAATAAAGTGAAAGTTTAATAGACGAGAGTTTCGCTTCGTTTAGAGAGATCAGTCCTATGAAGGATTTATTAATCTTAGAAAACCGGTAGGACATTAATCCTAAAATATAACGAATATAATCCCCAATCACTCTAATAGGTATTTTGACATAGTCATTTTCACTTACAGCCCAACTCCATAACCCACTACATATAGTGTTTTATATTCCAATAAATCTATATATAGTATGGTTGATTGTAAATTATTTCACTTTTCAAGAATATAGTCCTTTCATACTATCTGAATATTATATTAAATAGGTAATTATATCTATTTTATAAAAATTCTAATATTTCTATTGATTATCACTAGATTGTTCAGTAATATATGTTTAAGGTCGTTTTTTATAACGAATACTCTACATAAATAGTAGAGCCTTTTCTAAAACATCTAGGGACTTTTACCTAAACCTAATACTCTACTAAAAACGTTGGGGGACATTATCAGAGAAAGGATAGGTGATAGTGAAAAAGCAAGTAATTGTTCTATTTTTTATTAGTTTTCTATTGTTTTTTTCATTCTCTACAGCGAAGGCAAAAGAAAATTTCTATTTAGCTGATTGGTTTGGCAAGTTTATTCAAAACTACGAGAAAAATATAGCACTAGTAATGAATATTGCCCTCTCCACGATGGAGGCATCTTTTGAAACAACAATGGATAACTTGAAAGACTTTCAACAAGATCAACTATCCAACTTTATCCAAGCCAGTTCAGAAACATCTAAAAATGAAGTTGCAAATTACAAACATCATTATGAACTACAATTGGAAAAAACGAAAGCAGAACTAGCAAATGTCAATTTAACTGATTATGAAGAAGCAAAAAAAGCCCAGCTAGAAGAAGAGATTACAACAGAGGTAACACAATTTCTTGAAGAAATTTTGAAAAATAATGAATAATACAAAGGGGAGAGATGAAATTATGTTTTTAAAAACGGTCAAAGGAAAAATTGTTGCAGGGGTTGCTACAGTAGGTTTACTAGGCGGTGTTGGGTTTGCATTTGCCAATACAGATGCTGGGGAGCAACTAAGAAATTGGTATGAAGCACAATTCAATCAATCGAAGGCAAAGGTTGAGGCAGCAACAGATCAATATATTCAGGAAAGAACTGGAGAGTTACAAGCCGAATATAATGATGCAAAATCAAATGCAGGTAATGACATTGACACAAAAGGAAATGAAGAATCCGGGCGCGTTCAAAGTGAAATCGAGAATGCAAAGAATAGTCATTTAGCGGCTTTGGATGGAGCTAAGCAGGAAATTATGGACAGTATGGGGCTACAATTTTATAATTTGTTCCAAGAAGGGTATTTAAAAATTGTGCAAAAAGCCAACGAAGCGGAAAACTTTGCAACTAATGATTTAAGTGCATTCACTAGTCAAAAAGGGGAAGCTGCTATCCAAAAGTTAACGTCCGAAATTAATACAGCAAAGGATGCTGCTGTTCAAGATTTACAAGCTGCCATTGAAGCCGCAAAAGCCGAGTTGACTAGTGAACTATTAACAGCAGAAGCATACACTAAAACTAGTTTACAAAATCAAGTTGATTGGGCGATTGAGGATTTAAGAGAAACGGTCGAAGGAATTATTGCTGATTTTGTACTAGCACAACAAGAATTAATTGCGGACGCTGCGGCACAACTTGAAGCAGAAGCAAAGGCTGCTTTAGACGAAGTAGTTTCTGGAATTAACAACTAATTCCCGTCAATTGGATTTCACGATCTATACTGTTTCTGCTGTTTAACTATTGTTTGCTAACACCTTATTATTTTATTAAAAAATTTAACAAGAGGCTGTCCAAATGTATATGGGCTTGATGAGATAATTATGCCCTGATGATGACAGCCTCTCTTTTTCTAGGAGGGTTATAATGAATTCATCAAATCAAAATCGAAAAAAAACTTCATTTAAAATACTCCTCTCTACATTTCTATTAGTTGCTATTATTAGTAGTAGCATTTCAGTCGCATTTGCAAAGGAAGATATAGCAAGTTTATTGTCGAAATGGTTTGCCAATAAACAGGAAGAATCAATAACTGCCATAGATAAAGCAATTACCGAAGAACAGCAAAGGCAAACGGAGCGACTAAAACAAGAAATCCACGCACAAATCCAACAAGCGGAAAAACAGTTAGATGAATTTACGAAAGCAGAAATTGAAAAACGCACGGTCGAGTTACAACATTATACGGACAATTTGATACAGGCACTATCAACCGATAATTCATCTGAAAAAGAACAAATTTTAACCGAAATAACGAAAATTATGGAACAAGCAATGATGGAAATGGAAAAATTACTTGAAGAAAAAACAGACGATGATGCACAATAACTGTGGATTAGTAAAACAGTACTGACTTCCAATAATATTTATAAAAACAGGCAGACCTATTATTTTACATAGCTACCGTAAAATTACAGCTATTTTCATTCACCATGGTGAAAAATCGGTTTCATGGATGTCTATGTTATACGGAACAAGCTTTTTTAATCCTGTAAAATAACGATACATATATTTTTAAAAGGCAGATGATTTTATGACAATAGAAGTTGCTGAAATAAACAAGGGAAAAACAACCGATAAGACCGCTAATATACGCAGTTGGGTAATTTTTCTTCTCGTGATTGGGAGCATTTTTTTCATTTTCCGTTATGCAATCACGATTATTATTGTAAGCGGAAACTCGATGTACCCGACGCTAGAAAATAAGCATGTCATTTTATCTTATAACGTGTTTTATCAGATAGAGAGACACGATGTTGCAGTGATTGAAGACCGAAATGGATTTGATGTAGTGAAGCGAGTGATTGGACTTCCAAATGATACGATTGAAATACAAAATGGAGCGGTACTCGTAAATGGCAATGTAGTAGAGGAAAATTATTCAGCAGGCACTGCAATGGATATGGAACCTGTTATACTAAATGATAATGAATATTTTGTAATTGGTGATAATCGGGAAGTAGGTGAAAGTCTAGATAGCCGCAGTTCAGAATTTGGTCCAGTTACGAAAGACCAAATAAAAGGTGAAATACTGCTCTCACTATTCCCTTTTAAATTTTTACAATAGTTACGTTACCAATTAAAAATCCATACTCCGTGTAAGCATAAAATCACTGTATAGGCAACCGCGGCAAAAAAAGAGATGATTTTTATTAATAATGAAGTAGGGATATGATCATAAATTAAAAACAGTAGTAAAAGAAAAGAAAGCAGTATTTTCGTCCACAAAAATATATGCGGATCTATTGCATAAAGGAAATTCATCAAAGGGTTTCCTTCTTTTATTGCGTCTTTTTGAAGTCCGACGTAAGTGAATACCCCGTCAAGGAAATTTGCTCCTGCCAAATAGCGAAAAATGTTTTTCATCATCCATCACCTAATATACTATTTTTGAATACCAGTAGTTAAGCCATTTCCTGTACCGATATAATTTATACTTATGCTCTTGTTGTCTATTTTTCGAAAAAAATAACCTTGTTATTAGTTAAACAAGGTCAATCACTTATTTTTTTCGCTAATCATTTTCCGTCGGTAATAAAAAATTCCTGAGCCACTAAATAGCATCAATGTGCCAGCTAATAATAAAGTGTAGCTATTAGTGCTCGTATTCGGTAATTTTGGACCATCTACAGGAAGCAGCCCTCCTAGCGTTCCTGCAGCATAAAATTTCATTTGCACTTCAGAGGTTAATCCTTGATATTCATTTCCTAAGTATGGTGGGAATTGGATTTGAAATGTTAGTTCTTCCTTGCCACCACTTGGAATCGGTCTTTCTCGTAACTTTTTAAAATTGCCTAACTGACCATTATAAAGTTGTTCATCTCCGCTTGTTATCGTTAAAATGAGTGCATCATACAATTTTTTTGACCCGTTAGTTAGTTTTCCTGATGCTACGTAGTGAAAGTCTTCTTTCCCGCTATTAGTTATTGTTATTGTTCGGACCGCCCAGTCACCTGGTTTAAAGTTGTCAATGGAAAAAAGGATCTTGTCAGGTGTTGTCATCATATCAATCTCTTTATCTTCTGCTGACACACTTTGCGTAAAGAAAATTAAATAGATGATGATAAACAGTATAGGAACTCTATATTTTTTACACATAAAATCCTCCCCTTTCCAAGGGAATCGAATTATTTGGAAGTAATCCTCCAATTTTTCTTCAGTTACTAATGAAAAAAATGTTAACTAGCTTCGTCTATTGGTGGTGTTTGTGAGTTTTTTTGCTGTTTTTCTAGTTTTGTAACTGTTCTCCACATTGATATCATCGCACCGACAAATATAAGAATTCCTGGAATGATTAATAGAAATAAGTTGCCATTTTTTGATTTGGCAAATTCCGAGAAATAGCCAACGAACGGTATAGTAAAACCGGTGTATTCCGCTACGATGTTTGGTGACAAGACTAATTCATTATCCGCTGTTTCGTTATTATCACCTTTTGTACGATACATCGTCCCACTTTCATTAGTTATTACTTCAATGATGCGGTGAGTTATTAATTTTCCATCTTCGGTTCTATATGTAATAACATCATTTTCCTGGAATCTCGTCATATCGCCACCCGGTTTAACAGCAATAATTGATCCTGTTTTAATACTAGGTTCCATTGATCCAGATAATACGGTCTTCAATTGATAACCAAATAAGGACGGTTCTCCACCAGAAATTCTCGATGCAATGACGAGTGTAGCAACACTAAGCAGTAATACGAATAGTAGTGTAGTAACAATTCGATTAACCCATACCCATACTTTGTTTTTTTTCACTTGATATCCCCCATTTTTTAAAAATTTGTTGCCAATTAAGGTGTTTGTTCATTATTTGTATTTTCATCTTCTTCCACATTTTCACTGTCCGTTTCCGTTTCACTACCTTCCTTTTCTTGCTGTTCTGGCGGCGTTTCGTTTGATTGTTCCTCTTCTGATGTGCTTTGTATGACATCCGCTTGATTGGAGTTGTCTTTATTTCGTGATTTGTCGGTTTCTTCGGATGAATTTTCTTTTGATTTTTCTAAACCTTGCTCGCCATCGTAGTTGGCATCCTTTTTGTTTTGTTCATTTATTGGCGATTTTTCTTGCTTTTCTTCACATTGAACAGTGATAAAATCACTCGCTACGGTTGAATATTCCGGGTGTTCCTCTGTTTGATGGATAAGAAAAGCATAAACTCCAGATCTTTTAGCATTGTAAGTAATAGTAATAGTTTCCTCTGCTTGTAATGGTTGAATAGATGCTTCATTATTTGTTAATTTTACTGGACCGCCTTCTGTTAACGGGTCCCCGTTATTCACATAGTAGACTTCATATTTTGATTGTTTTTCCATTGGATTGCCGTTATTTTTTATCGTAATCGTAAGTTCAGCGGGACAAGCTTGAATCTGTAATCCCCCTTGGTCGATAATTTCTAAATTACTCCCGTCCCAATATTTCCACTGTCCAGCAGTGAGAGTAATATTTGTTTTCTCTTCTGCATTAAAAAAGGCAGTAGTTGTCGTTGTTAAATAATGAACGATAAAAAGAAATAAATAAAAGACAATGGCTGCTTTTAACATAACTAATGATTTAAAGTTTCGTTCTTTAATTGTCCGTAATGTCCTGCTCATTCTTTGCAAAATAATCTCCGTCCCTTCAAGATTGCTAAACTTGGGAATTTATATATATTTACAAAGTTATTTATAGCCGTTCTTTATAAATATATATAAATGGAAGAGGATAGCAGCTCGACCTCCTCCGTTTAGGCGATTTTCGTTAGATTCATTTCTTAAAAATAAGGAGAAGGAAGGAGAATAGTCTCCTCCCTTTTCAGCGATTATCTTAATTCACCTTCTGTTTGGTGAGCAGTGAATGTCCACTCAAGTTCTAATGAATCGCCTTGGAATTCATTTTGGTCATTCCCGTTATCGACGAATTCGAATGCAACATACATTTGGTCACTAGTACCTGCTTCTAGTCCATCTCCTTCACCATTTAATCCAAATAGCCAAGTAATCCAACTTTGTAGATTTTCAACAGCATCTGGAGTCATATTTTGCAAATCATATAAAGTCGTTTCAGAAATAACATCATTAAAATCTCCAATTACCCATCCATCGCCAGTTTTATCAGCATTTTCTAAGAATAATACTTTAATATGTTTCCCAAAATCATCTGTGTTGTCACTTTTTGCATCGATAACATTATAGCTTGTAGTAAGGTCAATAGATGAAATATCTAAAGAACCGTTATTTTGTAATTCGAATTCTCGAACCATAACGTCGCCAGGTTTTAAGTTATCAACATCAATAATCACCGATGGATTGACTGCTAAGTCTAACGTACCTGCTGTAAATGTGTTGTTCGTTACTTCTGTGTCGCTAAAATAGGCGTATGTACCTCCCCCAATTAATGAAAGTCCTAGTGCTGCTGCTGCAATTCCCATTCCTAATTTCTTTTTCAAACTCATTTAATTCCTCTCCCTTTTTAACTTTTTTATTATTGAAGCTTTCTGGTTTGAGTAAGCTAGGTACTCTGCCCCATCAAGCGTTTCAACCAGGCATTTAATCGTTCTTCATTTAGAAATTGGTTGTTCTTTATAAAGAACTTCTATTTACAGTATAATCGAAGTTTCGAAAAGGTGAAAACCTTGAATTTAAGGATTATTCTTTATAAAGAACGATAGTCTGCTGATTTTCTTACGTTTTCTCCCTTTACCTTACTTTTTCGTTGAGTTTTAGGATTTTATTGGTTTTTTATAAAGAACAATTTTCGTAATTTTCTTGTTTCATGCGGGAGCTTTATCCTAGGCCAATAGTTCGTTATATTTAACGATTATTCCGTTTGAGAATAATCTTATAAATACTTTTGAAGTTGGCTTTAGGTTGGGTTGCGTTCGGTTGCGTTGAGTTGCGTTCGGTTGCGTTGGGTTGCATTGGGTTGCGTTGGGTTGCGTTGGGTTGCGTTCGGTTGCGTTGGGTTGGGGTTGGCATTGGGGAGGGGTTGGCATTGGGTTGGGGTTGTGGTTGGGGATTTTTGTATATTAGTAATGTCAATTCCCACGGATTATAAGCATTAAAAAAGCAAAAGGAGTGGATTCGACATCCCCTTCTGCTATAATCGGTACTTATTCTTCCATTTAAGCAAGCTTTATTCAAATTCGATATCAATTTTTTTCTTATTATCTTTATCCAGTTTCGGCATTCTGACTTCTAGTACACCATTTTTGTACGTTGCTTTCACTCCTTCTGTAGAAACGGCAACTGGCAGTGGAATAGAACGAAAAAATCGACCGACATAACGCTCTTTCCGATACATGTTTTCATCTTTAACTTCAGCTGTTTTTTTCGTACTGCCACTAATGGATAAGATATTATTGTCAATATTAAGTTCCACATCTTCTCTTTTCTCTAAGCCCGGTAAATCACATGTTGCAACCACTTCATTGTCTGTTTCATAAACATCTACACGAATTCCACCAAGATTTCTTTCGTTTTCCCAACGTGCTGGAAATTCAGAGAAAAATCGATCGAACTCTTTGCCAAGGTTGGCTAACTGTCTGAATGGATCATGTGGTAAAACCATTGTACTTTCCTCCTTTAATTTTTTATACTAATTTTAACAATAAACTGTATTGATAAAATGAATGAAGTAGATATGTTTGGAGAGTAACTATTCGACTATTTGTATGTAGAAATATTATGATGTGTTTACTCATTTTTATGCAAGTTGGTTTGCCAAAACAGTTATTGCAGTTTCTACCGGTTGTTGCAGTTATTGCAGTTTCTGCGGTTGTTGCGGTTGTTGCAGTTGTTGCAGTTTTTGCGGTTTTTGCGGTTTTTTTCGATTTTTGTGAAATAATACACTTATAATTACTTTTATTGTTCGAATTATTGAAACAGTTTGTCGATGTTGGGACTTCTAATTGTGTTACATTAATGGCCATTTGAATGAATACCGTATGTTATCGGTTTGTTCGATAGGTTTTTAACCATATAATCGTATGGGTGTTCATTAATAATGATCTGCTTTTTCTTTTGATAGCCTAATTTTTCATAAAGTGCCCTTGCTTTATAATTATTTTGCGCTACGTTTAAAGATATTATCTCGTGCCCTTTTTTTATTGCTATTTCACTAAAATAACTTAATAACTTCGTACCGATACCTTGACCTTGATACACTGGGTGCACGCTTAAAGTGTCTAAGTAAAAATCACCCGCATCGGCCTCTTTATCTAATGTAGCCGAGTGATTACCTGTTTTTTTTATTAACTGATTGATAATCGGTCGATCCAACCTCTTGGCGTCACTACCCGAATAAGCGATGATGATTCCTGCTACACTTCCAGCTTCTTCAGCTACCGCTATATTTTCATAGCTAAGTCGATTACCTTTCGTAGTAAATAGTTCAGCCAGTGCAATTTGAATTTTTTGGTCTTCTTTCTCTCCTGTTAGCTTTTCAGCAATATCTTTAATAGCTAAGTGAATTAATAACGCAACCTCTGTTGCATCCTTATACTTTGCTGCTCTTATATTCATCCTAAAAACCTTCTTCTATGATTTTTCCTCTATATATAATTATAAAGCAAAAACACCAACAAAACCAGCAATCGAAGTACTTTAGCACTTTAAAGCGGCGGGGGACTGTCCCCAACAATTGTTAATTTTCCGAATTGGATGAGTGGATGTCCCTTTGTTTTGCAAAATAATTATTTGATTGACCTTAGTGACGTTATTTTAATATAATATTGAGCTATAAGGAGAAGAATGAGATGAATAATAATAAGCAAAAATTGACGTTAGCAATATTATTAGCCAATTTGTTTTTGGCGTTTTTAGGGATTGGATTAGTTATTCCTGTGTTGCCTACTATCATGAATGAACTCGGTATTAGCGGAACTGTCGTTGGTTATATGGTTGCTGCATTTGCATTTGTCCAGCTTATTGCCTCACCTTTTGCAGGGCGTTGGGCTGACAGATATGGCCGGAAACTAATGATTGTTATTGGTCTTGTTATTTTTGGTTTTTCTGAGTTTTTATTCGGTATCGGTAAGACAGTAGAAGTTTTATTTTTATCTAGAATTTTTGGTGGGTTAAGCAGTGCATTCATTATGCCTGCCGTAACAGCTTTTATTGCAGATATTACAACTCCTGGACAGCGTTCGAAAGCACTTGGTTATATGTCGGCTGCTATTAGTACTGGGTTTATTGTCGGTCCTGGTGTAGGGGGATTGTTAGCAGAATTCGGAACAAGGTTACCTTTTTTTGTAGCAGGATTTCTTGGATTGTTAGCAGCAGTCTTATCATTTTTTCTTTTAAAAGAGCCTAACCGGTCTGAGGAAACGAAGACAACTGTACAGCTAAACTTTCAAGCGAGGATGGCTATTGTATTTAAACCAATCTATTTTATTGCACTAATACTCATTTTCATTACATCGTTTGGACTTTCGGCATTTGAGTCGTTATTTAGTTTATTTATTGATCATAAGTTCGGTTTTTCACCAAAAGATATTGCGATTATAATTATGGGTGGCGGTATTTTAGGTGCAATTGGTCAAATCTTTTTATTCGATTACTTAACGAAAAAAATTGGGGAAATTGTACTTATTCGATATTGCTTAATTTTTTCTGCGATAGTTGTATATTTAATTACCGAAGTTAATCAATATTTTACGATTCTTTTAACTACCATTATTGTATTTGTTGGCTTCGATTTGATGCGTCCTGCTATCACAACGTATTTATCAAAAATTGCTGGAAGTGAACAAGGTTTTATCGGTGGTATGAATTCTACTTTTACAAGTATTGGTAATGTATTCGGTCCGATTGTTGGCGGGTACTTATTCGACATCAATTTAAATTATCCATACTATTTCTCAACAATTGTAATCATAGCTGGAGTTGTCCTTTCCATGTTTTGGAAAGACCCGGAAAGACAAAAAGCACCACTTTAGGGGGACTGTCCCCAACAATTGCGAAAATTCAAAATCGTTGGGGACAGTCACTTTTGTTGCTCTAATTCCAATAACCGTTCTTCAAGGTAATAACTCGGTACTGCAACAGCTAATATGTCGTTATTCGCACGGTCCTCACGACGAATGGTTCCAAATATTATGCCAAGCACTTTTCCTTCCTTATTGATTACAGGACTACCGCTATTCCCCCGATAAACAGGTGCGGTAATTTGCATAACTCGGGTAGACCAGTTTTTTAATTGTACTTCCCCTGAAATCGTACCTTCATTTGCTATTTGTGTAAATGCTAATGGATTGCCAATAAAAAGGATTTGTTCTCCAATCCGTGTTTGCCATTCCTTCTCAAAAGTTAACTCAAGTGTAGGCAAATCTTTTCCATTAATATCAACTATTGCTAAATCCAATTCTGGAAATTTGCCAATTACCTCTCCTATATAAGAACCAAATCCAGTAAAATGAACTTGAACTTTATTAAAATTGCCGACTACATGTTCATTCGTGATAATTAATCCGTCTGGATGTATATTAAAGCCGGTGCCTTTCGTGTTATCCCATTCTACGGAAACGACAGCCTTTTTATACTCTTTTACGTTACTATTTTTTGAAAGACGATTCGATACTTTTACAAATTCAATTGCAGGAATATTAAAGATGTGAAACCAAACTTGCATTCCGCTCACTACTAAAGAAAGTGCTAAGATTATACTAATTGATTTCACAATAAAAGCGCGCTGTTTCTTTTTTTTCTGCTTCAGTTTCTCCCATTCTTCATCATCTTCAAAAAAGTATTTTGACATATCCCAATCGGTTAGTTGTGTTTTTTCTTGATTGCCTGCTTTTTCTCTAGTACTATCTATTTGTTGTTGGCAACTATTTTTTTTGTCTTGTATCGGGTTACTTTTTTCTTCATCGTTTGCGTGTTGGCTTATTTCATTAATTGAGATTTTTCTATTTTCACCTTTTTCCTTCAATCTTCTGCTCCTTTATCCTTTGATTAACTGGTAATAAAACCACACCTCAAATATTTAGCAAAGTCAACAAGATACTTTAGGTGAGGATAAATGCGCAAGTCAAACACCTGATGAAATCAAATAACAATTAGTAAGGCAAGCAGACAGGAGAAAAAAAGCGGCACTTGTCACATCTGCTGCCTTAATACTTTCATCTAGTAAAGTAGTAATCTTTAAGGGGGCCTATCCCTTGCAATTGCGTAGGGGACGGTCACACGTCAATTGTTTTGAATTTTTCGAATTGTTGGGGACAGTCACCCATTAGTCAGTTGGATGAATTCTTCAACGTCCTTTGCCATAATTTGGATTCCTGCTGCCCAAAACTCTTGTTTCGTAAGATCGACACCTAGATGTTTCATTGCTAAGTCTTCAACTTTCATTGTACCGGTGTCCCTTAACAAAGCGATATACTTGTCTTCAAAGCCAATAGGGCTTTTTATGTATTCCGCATAGATTCCTAAGCAAAAAAGATAGCCAAATGTGTATGGGAAATTGTAGAACGAAATTTCATCAATGAAAAAATGTAGTTTGCTACACCAAAAATGCGGGTGATATACACTTAAATTGTTATTATAAGCTTCTTTTTGTGCGTCCTCCATTAGTTCATTTAATCTTTTTTCTGACACAATTCCTTTTTTCCGTTCTTCATAAAATGACTTTTCAAATAGATAACGAGCATGTATATTTAAAAACATTGCTGTCGCATTTTCTAGTTTTGCATTCAAGAGCGAAATTTTCTCTTCTTCTGATTTAGCCTTGGCAACTGTTGCATTCGCGATAATTGTTTCTGCGAAAGTACTCGCTGTTTCCGCTACATTCATCGCATATTTTTGATTTAATGATGGCAAATCTCGCATTACATAACTATGGAAAGCATGACCTAATTCATGAGCGAGCGTGCTAGTATCACTATTGGAACCTGTAAAAGTCATAAATATACGTGATTCTTCCAATTCCGGTAGTTCCGTACAATAACCGCCTGGGCGTTTATTTGGCCTATCTTCTGCCTCTACCCATCGATTTTCTAGTGCCGTGCGAGCAAAATCTGCTAATTTACTTCCGAAAGTTGCAAAATTTTCAATAATAAAATCACATGACTCATCGTAAGTAAAGCGAGTCGGCTTAACAGATCCTACCGCTATCGGAGCATCCACATCTTGCCACCCTAATTTTTCCATTCCTAAAATTTTTGCCTTTTGATTAAGAAAATCAATAAATGGCTGTTTATTATTGGCAACAGCCGACCACATCGCTTGTAAAGTTTCCTCCGACATGCGATTATACTCTAACGGCTCTTCTAAAAAGTGACCATACCCACGTTTCTTTTGAATAGTTAGACGGTAACCAACTAAATGATTAATCGTATTGGCAAAAATTGGCGCATATTTCTTCCAAGTTTCTTCCCAATTTGTAAAGATTTGCTTCCGTACTTCTGGATCTGGGTCAGAATACATCCGATTCATCGCTTGACCGACTGAAAGTTCAGTAGTTTTCCCTTCGTTGTCTGTAAAAGGAATGGTCATGATGGATACGGTTGTATCATATAATCGGCTCCACGCATTCAGCCCATCCTTATTTAGTTCTGCAATTAATTTTTCTTCGGAATCAGATAGGAGACGCTTCCCTTGTTCTCGTTCTTCATTTAACGCAAACGACATTTCCTTTAATTGTTCATCTTGCAGAAGTAAATACCAGTCTTGATTATTAATAGAAACTAATTTTCTAGTGAATGAAGTAGAAATTTTACGTAATTCGCTATATAAGTCGATAATTTGTCCCATTACGACATTAGCATGTTCATCATCCATATAAGCATCATGCCACATTTGCACAAATGTTGCTGACTGGCCTAGAGATTTTCCAATCTGTTCCTGCTGTTGTAAAATTGTTTTTAATGGATTAGCAGATTTTTCTATATCCGGATTCCAATCATCAATCAATTGTTGATATTTACCGATAGTACTGGATAACGTTTTCAACTTTGTTTGTAACTGTGCTGACTTTGTACCCCCTGGAAAAATACTGTCTAAATTCCAAGTGTTATTATACTTCATATGCACTCCCTCCATTTCTTAATTTCCATTTTAATCTATTAATTTCTAAAAGAAAAACATTTTTTGTAAAATAATAGAATAAGGCTGTACATAATATCGGAGGAGAGCCCTAGCCCCCCTCCACTTTAAACGCTAAAATTTTTGACTTATTTTACAAAGAGAAAGGGATTTTTATCTCGCCTAAATTTTCCATACTCGTATTTTTTTCAAAAAACTGGGAAATCCGTCATGTTGGATGATCTTTTCACTCTTATTTACTCTTATTTACTCTTATTTACTCTTATTCACTCCAACGCTTTGGACTCCACAATGTACCATCCATTTCCCCTTCCATTTGTTCTATACGTTTGTATTGTTCCAACAATATACTTTGAGTTGCCTTAATGAGAGCAACCTCCATGTAGTTTTGACTTTGATCATATACTCGCTGTAACTCTTGAAGAATCCACTCTTTCCTTTCCAAAACATACACCCCTATTTAATCTGAATTGTTATAAAATTTAAAATTGTAGGGGACAGTCCCCCGCTAGTTATTGCCATACATTTGGTCGAGGACGATTTTGAGTTCATCCAACGTGAGTCGGTTTTCTTTTATTGTTGATATGGTAAATTGGAATACTGTTGCAGCATCTTCATCCTTTGTTGTTTTACTCGCCCGTTCAAGTTGCTCAATAATCCAATTTTCACGAGTTTCAAGGCTCAAATTATTTTCCATCGTTAACATTTGTTGGTATTTCATTACCATATCTAGCTTTTTATCTTCCGTCCAGTAAAAAAATTGAAATACTGTAAACGGCCGTAAGTATTTCATCCCTGTTTTATGGGCAATCGCTTGAAAAGGTTTTGTTAATTCATTTATTGTGAACAATTCACTACCACCTGCTTGATACTCTCGTTCATGAACTCCAATCATTATGACAAGCCCAAACTCTTTTCCTACTAATTTCCTTCCTCTTTTTCCATAGGCAAAGCCTTCCTCCAAAACAACGTCCTGCCAATGCTTTAACAGCGGTGGAGAGCTGTACCAATAAAAAGGAAATTGAAAAATAATCCGATCATGTTCACACAATAATTGTTGTTCCTTAGCAACATCTATTTTGCCATCAGGATAAATATCTTCTAAGTGATGAATAGTTACATTTTCATTTTCTTTTACCGCAGTTAAAAAAAATTGTTGACTTCCAGATTCCAGTATATTTGGATGTGAAACGATTAATAATGTTTTCATTTCCATTTTTCCTCCGCATACAAAAATTCCTTACAATTTGTTGGGGACAGTCCCCCACCGCTTTAAAGCGTTAAAGTGTTAAACGTCTTTTGATTACATTTTTGTTGTGTTGGATTCTTTTAGTATTTCAATTGTATTTTTCAGTTGATTTTGGAATATTTCTTTCGCGATTTTTAGTAAGTCTATAATAAGTGGATCACTTAATGAGTATATAACGCGATTGCCATCTTTTTTACCAATGACGATATTTTTACTTCTTAAGATCATTAACTGCTGTGATACAGAAGAACCTTCGCTGCCAATAGATTGTTGAATTTCGTTAACACTTTTCTCACCATTTGAGAGCACTTCTAATATTTTTATCCTAAGCGGATGTGCTAAAGCTTTAAAAAAGTCAGCCTTAAATTGCTGCATATCTAGATTCAAAGAAATCACCACTTTCACCCAAAACAACCATTTTCACTCCACCAGTACTCCAAAAATATGAACACCTTATTACACATTAATCCAAATGTCGCCAAACAACACTACTGTCTCTAGCATAACAATTATTTTATATAAAAATCCACTCATTACCTTGTAACCACAACTTAACTTCCTTTTTTAGTGACCTACGACAGGTTTATGAATTTCTTTTTCTTTACTGTTTTTCCCACTAGATAAACCGTTACACTCAGAAAAAGCAAAATATTTACATCCGATGCATTTATTTTCATCTAATTTTGTAAGTGCATAATCAATAGCCTTTCCCGTATGGTCAAAGAAATTTTCCTCACCAATTAGAGCATACAACCCCAATCTTTTTAATACTTCTTTCGGTTGCGCATTAATTCCTGAAATAATAACCGTACCCTGTTGGGAAAAATGTTTAATAATACTAGAAAAATGGGAGGCACCTGTCGTATCCATAAACGGTACTTTCCCCATTCGTAACAGTAATACTTTCGGTCGGTAATTAATTGTACTCATAATTGTTTGTTCAAAACTTTGTGCCGCCCCGAAAAATAAAGGCCCTTCTATATTATAAATACTAATTTGTGGACAAGTTCGCCCATCTTTTTCAACTAAACTTTCAATCTTCTTATTTTTATGTTGTAAATTTGGCAAGGCTTGTTGGATAACCATTACCTCACTCATTCGCTTTGTAAAAATAATAATGGCAAGTATTAACCCAACGGGAACTGCCACTGTCAAATTAACGAATACAGTAAGTAAAAAGGTTGCCAATAAAACGAGCGTGTCCCCTGTCTTCGTTTTTAACAAGTGGGCAAATACTTTGCGCTCACTCATATTCCAAGCAACGACCATTAAAATAGGTGCCATACTAGCTAACGGAATTTTTGAAGCGAAAGGAGCAAACAACAACAACACGATTAACACAACTACACTGTGGATAACACCTGATAGTGGTGATACTGCGCCAGTTTTAATATTTGTTGCTGTTCGTGCAATTGCCCCTGTAGCAGGTATTCCACCGAATAATGGTGTAATGATATTCGCTATTCCTTGTCCTACCAGCTCCCGGTTACTATTGTGCTTACTATTTGTCATCCCGTCGGCAACAACAGCAGATAGTAATGACTCGATTGATCCAAGCATAGCAATGATAAAGGCTGGTTGAAGAAGTAGGATAATTTTTTCTATTGTTATTTCTGGAAAATGAAAACTTGGTAGTTTGTTAGGTATGCCCCCATATGTTGAACCTATCGTTGCAATTTTTTCTGGGAAGAAAGTTGCAGCGATAACTGTGGAGACAATTAGCCCAATTAACGGCCCAGGAACTTTCGGGAGTATTTTTGGTGTTATTAAAATTACTGCGAGACAAATTAATGCGGTAAATATGCTATACAAATTAATAGAAGTAATGTGTAACCATATTTCTTGAAGATTTTCAATAAAATATTCTTTACTCTCCACACCTTCGAGGTCTAGAAAGTTGGGGATTTGACCAAAGAAAATAATGACAGCTATTCCTGTAGTAAAACCGATCGTCACAGGACGTGGAATAAACTTTATTAATGTACCGAGTTTAAAAATTCCCATTAGAACTAAAATAATACCTGCCATAAAACCAGCAATTAATAAATTTTCAAACCCGTACGTCATAACTATTCCGAATAAGATCGGAATAAATGCACCAGTTGGACCACCAATTTGGTATTTTGAACCACCAAAAATAGAAATGAGTATGCCTGCAACAATAGTTGTGTAAATTCCGTATTCTGGATTTACACCAGATGCAATAGCAAAAGCCATCCCTAAAGGAATTGCAATGACACCGACAATAAGTCCGGAAACTAAATCCTTTTGAAATGACTGCAGGGAATAATTATTAAATTGGTCCGCGAATATAAATTTTTTCAAGCTTATCCTTCCTTATACCATTAAATTAGTATATTCAAATATTCAAATATACAAACTAACTATACCATAAAACGAAAACAAATCAAGTTAAACCACGGGGGACTGACCCCAACAATTGCGAACATTCACAATTGTTGGGGTCAGTCCCCCGCTCTGTTAACGTGCTAAAGCACTTGATCCCGCTTTGCCGCGAAATTTCTTTTCAAGCCAACCCATTGCATAGTCGGCAATGATGGCCATTAAGGCTGTTGGGATTGCGCCTGCTAAAATAATAGTTGTTCCATCCGATGCATTTGTCCCACGCAAAATGATATCACCAAGACCACCCGCACCAATAAACGTCCCAATTGTTGCTACACCGATAGTAATAACAAGTGCAGTGCGCAAACCTGCCATAATAACGGATAACGATAGTGGCAACTCGACCATGCGCAACACTTGAAATCTTGTCATACCCATACCTTTTCCAGATTCTAACATGGCTTGATCAACGTTTCTTATTCCTGTATATGTGTTTTTAATAATTGGTAATAACGAATAAAGAAATAGCGCGAACACTACTGTATTAGGCCCTAGCCCCATTACTAACATTAACACTGCAAGCATCGCTAAAGCTGGTATTGTTTGTATCACATTTGCCAATGAAATGACCCACGTGCTAAGCTTATGATGATGAGCAATAACAACTCCGATTGGTATGCCTACTATTGCCCCAAATAATACACCGTATGCAGACATAAGAAATTGTTTATAAAACATTTCCCAAACATACCACGCATTCTGTGCATAATAATTAAATAAATCTTGGATTAGCTCCATCATTCCACCTCCTCAAAATAACCGTTTTCTTCTAAAAATTCCCGTGCTACAACAGCTGGTTCTTGCATTTTTCCATCTGCCTCATAATTCATCTGTTGCATTTTTTCTGTGGAAATTGTACCTATTAACTTTGATAAAATTGTATCTAACTCAGGATGTTTCTCCAACACTTCATTTCTAGCAACTAGTGAAGTATCGTATGGCGGAAAAAATTGCTTATCATCCTCTAACACTTTTAAATCAAATGCAGCAATTCTACCATCACTCGTGTAAGCTAACACTACATCCATTTCATCATTTGCAAGTGCTTGATAAACAAGTCCGATTTGCATCGGATAAATATTTGGAAATTCAAATCCATATGTGGCGACGAATCCTTGATATCCATCGCCTTCCCGATGAATCCATGAATTATCCACACCGAATCGTAAATCAGCTGCTAGCGCTTCTAAATCAGACACTTTCTCCAAACGGTGTTTTTCAGCTAAAGCTTTCGTTACCGTAAAAGCATATGAATTATCAAAACCATACGAATCAAACCATTTTTGATTAAACTTCTCTTGAAACTCTCGCTGAACTATCGCAAGTGCTTCTTCAGGGTTCTTTACCGGTTCCATCCCTAACGCACCAGCTAAATCTGTTCCTGTATAACGGGTAGCGGTAATGTCTACCTGTTTGTCAAGCATTGCCTGGTGCTGGACAATCGAAGAACCTAAGTTACTAATCATTACCACTTCCAAATCAGAATAATGTTCGATTAACTGTTTAATAACTTGACCCATAATTTGTGATTCCGTCGTATTTAACGTACCTATTTTTATCGTATTTTCTGGCGCCCCTGATAAACCTGGAAGTGAACACGCACTTAAAAAACTAGACACCATTAAAATAACTATTAATCTTTTTAATTTCTTCAATGTATGTTCCACCTTCCTAAGCATGAGCTTTCGTCCTTCTAATTCCTTTTGGGGTAACCCAATTTTCCACTTTTCCTAATAACAAATCAGTTATTAGTGCTAAAATTGTTACGGGAATTGCACCGGCTAAAATATATTCAGGCTTATACAAATTCATCCCACTAAAAATATAGTCTCCTAGACCACCTGCTCCAATATAAGAAGCTAATGTTGCCCAACCGATTAAAAATACGGCTGCTAAACGAATACCCGCCATAATTACCGGGATAGCTAACGGAAGTTCCACTAGTCGAATTCGCTCCCATTCCGTCATCCCCATTCCTTTTCCTGCCTCAATTAAATCTCTTTTAACATCTCGTAAACCAATGTACGTATTACGTAAAATCGGCATTAATGAATATAAAAACAAAGCAACAATGGCAGGAATAAGTCCAACACCTAGTAAAGGAATAAATAATGCTAAAATTGCAAAACTTGGTACAGTCTGTAATATGTTCAATAATCCCATTACAAAATTAGCTATTTTTTGAACCCTAGTTAAGAGAATCCCTAACGGTACAGCTACAATTACCCCAAGACCAATAGCAATTAAAGATATATAAATGTGTTCCCACGTTTTTTCTAATAATTCCGTCCCATTTTCACTAAAAAACTGAATAAAACTGTCCATACAGTTTCCCTCCTTTTCCACGAAGAAATAACTACAATACTTAACTTCATTGAAACTTATCTTTCAAATGGCGAAATAATGCTCATGATTTCACAGCTTGTTCTCAAATGGATTTCGATTGCAAAAACTCCCCTAGTAAAAATTTCACAAAATGCTGCTATCATCGAAGTATTACTTTTCGCAAATAACTACAGAAATTACCTCTATCATGAGTAAAAACAATTTAACTGGCTATTTATGATATTGATGTAGTATCTCCTTCGCCCCAAATGGAATCATACACGACATCCACTAAATTAGTACGTGTGACAATACCTACGAGCCTGCCATTTTCATCAACAACTGGCACATATTTTAATCCACGTTTCAAAATCGTCTGTATTGTATCTCGTACTAACATCCCAGTTTCTACTTGATAAATATCTGTCATAACAACATCCGAAACTTTTGTTGCCTTTGTACGTTTACGATCAATAACATCGAAATCAATATAACCATGTAATTTATTATTGCCGTTAACAACTAATAATGAATCAACCCGTTTTTGTTTCATAATTTTAATCGCTTCTGACAATGTCACATCACCAGTAACGGTAACTGGACATGGATTCATAATTTGATCTACTGTTTGTACTTGAGGCATCGCTTGTGCTAGCCGCTCCTTACCGATAAACTCTCTCACAAAATCATTTGCTGGATTCCGTAGTATCTCGTCAGGAGTATCAAACTGCACAACCTTGCCATCTTTCATAATGACTATTCTATCTGCAAGCTTTAATGCCTCATCCATATCATGAGTAACAAATACAATCGTTTTCCCAAGTTTTCTTTGCAATTTCTTAAATTCTGTTTGCAATGAATCTCTTGTAATTGGATCGAGCGCACCAAACGGTTCATCCATTAAAATTAACGGTTGATCTGCAGCAAGCGCTCGCAACACACCAATTCGTTGCTGTTGACCTCCACTTAACTCACTTGGATAGCGATGTAAATAATCAGGGGTCATATCAACAAGTGATAACAATTCTTTCGCCCGTTCCTTTTGGTCTTCTGGTGACCATTTCAACAGCCGTGGAACGAGAGCAATATTTTGTTCAATGGTCATATGCGGAAAAAGTCCAATTTGTTGAATGACATAACCTATTTTTCTCCGTAATTGAACAGGATCGACTTCCATAATATTTTCGTCATTAATAAATATTTTCCCCTCTGACGGTTCTATTAACCTATTAATCATCTTCATTGTAGTAGTTTTACCACAACCACTCGGTCCAATAAATACGATGAACTCTCCTTTCTGAATTTCAAAATTCAAATCATTCACTGCACGCTTTTTGCCTTTATATACTTTTGAAACATGTTCAAACCTTAGCAAGAAAAGCACCTCCAACAATTATTTTTCAAATGAATAGTTATATTGTATAATAAACTTTGTAAAATTAAAAGTTTATATTGTTGATAAATTGTACTAACTTTATACCATTTATGACATTTTCCCTTAAAAACCATTGTCAAAACCTATATATAAAGGGACTTCATTTAGTTTTTTATAAAAATATGGTAAATTATTATTTATATGGTTAAAAATTTTTCCATGGTAATTTTATGTTTTTCACTACTTCCAATCCACAAACCGTTTTTTAACAAATTTTGATATATACAGTATATGTGGCAAAAATGCCCATACTAAACAAAAATTAAACAACTTTATTTAATTACTTTACTGGATGGTGAATAGGTTGAATGAGGAAGTTCAGCAAAAACTTATAAAAATTGAGGAGCGCTTTATTGATAATATTGCAGAAAATATGCGACCGCTCGGCATCCCAACAACAGTAGGAAGGGTTCTCGGGATTATTCAAATGAATCGCGCACCAATGACACTTAATGAATTATCAGAAGCAACTGGGATGAGTAAAACGCGAATGAGTCAAGTTGTTCGGGAAATGGTTGAGCATAATATTGCTTATAAAGTTTATGAAAAAGGTGTTCGAAAAGATATATACGACGTCGAACAAGATTATTATGAAACATTTATTTCCATCTTGACCACTAACTGGGAGAATATAATTAAAAAAAATCGCCGATCTGGGAAATTATTTCAGGAAGAACTTTATTTGATACTGGGGCAGGAAGATTTGGACGAAAGTTTAAAAGAAAAAGCAAAAGTGCTCCTAGCTGAAATTGAGAAATGGTTAAATTACTATGATTGGCTCGACCGTTTTGTGAATTTTTTAGACAGTGATGAAATTTTTAAATATGTTCCGCGCTAACAACTAAAAATAGGGCTCGAGATAAGGAGAAATTCCCCTACACTCTGCCCTATTTTTATTTGCATTCATTCCATTTATTTTTCACTTAAGTTTTGCTGTGCCATTTGAATTAATTTTTTCACCATATTTCCGCCTAAGCGACCGCCAACTTTCCCGGCTTGTGCCGAAGTTAAACCGCCATTATATCCAGATTTTAACGGAATTCCTAACTCTTTTGCTACTTCAAATTTTGCCTGTTCTGGCGTTTTAGTACCTGCAACAGAGGCTTTTAACTGATCTAATTTTTGCCTAGATTCAGGAACAAGTATTTTGTTGCGATTTCTTTTTCCCATCTTCATCTCCTCCTCAAATTAATTTACCCGAATCAAGGAGGAAAATTTATTTTTATTTTCTTCCTTTTTACTTAATGACTTTCCAATGAATTTATTGCTTTTGCACAATAATATTTTTGTAAAACATAATCCCTATAAACGATAGCATGCATGGTAACTATTTAGCTGCTGCACCCGCCACCGCAACTGGAACAACTACCTCCAGAATCACCACTGCCGGCAGAGTCAGCTCCATCTGATCCGTTAGAAGCATCCTTCCCGTCACTAATCATAGACGCACAAGCAAAACCAGAACATGCCGAACTAGTATCTCTATGTACTTTCCCGTATAATTTATCTGGCATCGCTTGACTCATAGCTTGTTGAAAGTTGCGAACGTGAAATAAAGAAAAATAAACTGCTGGAAATAAAGCATACTGATATAATGTTGCTTCAGAAGTAACCGAACTATTTATAAATGGCCGGTCTCCATCCACTAAATGAGCCTCTTCCATTTGTTGCTTTAGCTTTTTTATTAATCCTCTTTTCATATTCATCCATTCACCATTATGTCGGAAATATCGATTCAACAGCTCTTCCTCGGACAACATTCGAAAATCATTCAGTATTTCTTTTTTTATTGGATGTTGGAAGAAACCTCCCCAAAGCAATCTGCTATTTGGCGTTGATTCAAATAATTGTAAATAAATCCAGTCAAAAAAGCCGCGTTCTCCTGGAATTGGCTTATTATTTATATTCGGTATGTGATGGAGCATGTCAAGATAAAAAGTTTTTGAAAATGCCTCATATTCTCTAGTCCACATCAGCATTTCATGCCAAACTTCATCCACTGTTTTACTAAACATCGGTACTGAACGTAAAATTTTATTCATTATAAAGTACCGCTTTAATTCAAAAAAAGCCCAATCAAATTGATAATTCGTCCAATTTGGATGTTCCTGTAAAAAGCGGACTTTAATTTTTTCTGAAAACTCGTTTCCTAATGCTTGATACAACTCTTTTACTAAAGCATCTCCGTGTTCAATATGAATACCTAAATTTTTAGGGGGCGCTACTACTTTTAGTTGTTGATTTATATTACCCTTCGAAAAAAACCTTTTCCATTTAGTAAATAAAGTAGTCATTCCATCATCTCCTTCCCAACTCATTAAAAATTCATTATTATAGATTACATCTAATCTATCCTTTTATTAGCAACCTATAGCACTTTTTTAATTATGATACACTTGCTTTGGAATGGTAACGTTATGCTAGACGCGAAAGTTCGGAAAAAACAATATATACAGTATGTACGTTTAAAAAAGTAAAAAGTTCCATAACATTTTCACTATGTTTCGATCCAATTTCCTTTTTATGCCAACTTGTAGCATATCCATTTCCCCTGTATGGAGTTGATCAAGTGAAGTAAATTTGCTTCAATCTAGTTTTTTTTAGACTTATCTAACTAATTAAGGTAAAATAATTTAGGATTGTAAAGAAAACAAACAAGGAGGAAAAAAGATTGCACAGAAATAAGGAGTTATATCAATATTTTCTCGACGAGTCTTGGCGGCTAACAGAGCAATGGTATGACAGACTGAATAAAAACAAATCCTCTGGGGTTTATGCATCTAATGATCCAGCAGTGATTGAACAAGTAAAAAAACAAAATAACGAATTCCATCAAAAATTTGCTCAAGTTTTTGAGATTGACAAGGAACCATTTTTAAAGGAATTTGAAGAATGGATAATAATGGTTGCTCAAGATGAGGAGCACACCCGAACCCCACTACATGAAATCATTCGCGAATTTCACCAAACACAAGACCAATATATTGATTTTATATCTGAATTTTTTGATTTACATAAAGACAAGTATCCCTCAGAGGAGATAAAATTAATTTTCCGAACAGTGATAGATACAATGAACTTTGTTATTGAATGGTTTACAGAGGAATATAATAAATTTTCCCAAAAGAAACTGAAGGCGCAGCAGGAATTAATTTTAGAATTAAGTACTCCAGTAATAGCCTTAAGTGAGGAAATAGCGTTATTACCATTAATTGGAGAAATTGACACCGCTCGCGCTAAAATATTACTAGAAAAAACATTAGAACAATGCTCCAAACTAGGAGTAAAAGAACTTCTTTTAGATTTATCTGGTGTTGTTGTTATCGATACAGCTGTGGCACATCAACTTTTTCAATTAATCGATGCTCTAGCGTTAATTGGGGTTAAAACAAGCCTTTCTGGTATTAGACCGGAAGTTGCTCAAACCGCGATTCAACTCGGCTTGACATTTAATAATATTTCCATTCATTCGTCTTTAGCAAATTCTATTAATCTTATTAAATTTAACGAAAAATAATTATAGGTTATAGAATTTTTTCTATGTTGTTTTTCTAAACGATATGATTTATGAGCATTTATTCTCAATGAGGGACGAAAATTTGCATTCGGAGAAATCTGCCGACAATCTTTGAAGAATATTTTATTGTTACAAAATATGGCAATACGGAATTAATCAAGTTAGCATTTTTTTAATTTTTCCTATGGGGAGATGGGGATTGTTAATGCTAATACAACGGGATTAATCGTGAGGGAGGAGTTACTATGCAATTAATTGTTTATTTAGCTGGTCAAATACATGATAACTGGCGAGAGGAAATGAAAAGAAAAGCGAAAGAAAAAAATTTACCGCTCGTATTTGTCGGTCCTCAAACTGACCACGATCGTTCAGATGCAATCGGTGAAGAAATTTTAGGAAAACAACCAAATAATTTATACAAAGATGATGCAGCAAGTGATATTAATAATTTCCGTACACAAGTTTTAATGCAAAAAGCAGATATCGTAATCGGCTTATTTGGCGAATCTTACCGACAATGGAATACAGCTATGGATGTAAGTCTTGCAATCGCAATGAATAAACCGACAATCATTATCCGTCCAGAGACGCTAATCCATCCGCTAAAAGAACTTTCAAACAGAGCGAATGTCACTGTAGAAACAGTGGAACAAGCACTCGCCGCAGTCAGCTATATATTTGAATAAGTGACTGTCCCCAACGCTTTGGGGACAGTCCCCCACCGCTTTAAAGTGCTAAAGTGTTTGAATCGTTATATTAAGTTATGTGCGTACCACTTTTTCCCTTTGAAGCGCAAGTGGAATATCCCCCCGCGCACAACCCATTCGATAATCATCGCTGCCCAAACACCGATAATTCCAAATCCTAGAGTAATCCCTAATATATATCCTAACACGACCCGAATTAGCCACATCGTGAACATCGCTGTCACAGAAGTGAATGTCGAATCGCCAGCAGCACGCAATGCCCCAGGTAAGAGAAAACTTGCTGGCCATAACAAAGGCTGGGTAATGGCGCTCATGAGTACTAATATAAACACCGTCGGAACAATTTCAGCCGGTAAGGAGAACAATTTTGCTAGTAAAGGGTAAAACGGCAAAACTAAAATAGCACTAGCAATAAATAAAACTCCGGATAGTCCTAGGAATGATTTAATGAACTTCCTAGAGTCGGCTATATTTTTTCTCCCCATACATTGACCGACAACCGTTACGATTGCAATACAAAGAGCATTCGGTGCTACTTGCAAAATCATGACAATCGTATTCCCGATGGCATACGCCGTCATCGCTAAAGTCCCTAGTTGGACAATAAACGTTTGCGTTAATAACTTTCCACCGTTAAAAAACAATTGCTCCGCAGCAAAAGGAATTCCAATAAACATCACTTTTTTCAGTATTGAAAGATCGATATGAAGTGCATCTTTAATCCGAAATCGAATAGTTTCATTATATTTAATTAAATAAACTAAAGCAGCAGTCATCCCGATAATTCTTGCAATGATAACAGAAATAACTAAACCTGTCACACCCATACCAAGAAAAACGATAAAGATTAGATTTAAAAACGTGTTCACTAAATTAATAATTAACGATAATCCTAGACAAGGTTTCGTTTCCCCAACACCGCGAAGCACACCATTTACCGCTTGAAAAATCGCTAAAAATGGATAAGAAAGACAACTACCTATTAAATAAATCGTAGCGTTATGAAATACTTCAACATCTGCCTTACCAAACAAAACATTTAATGTTCCAGAATGAAAGACGATCATTACAACACTAACAAAAACTGATAAAAGGGTAACCGCTGAAATAGCTTGTGTTGCTGTTTTCGAGACCATTTCATGATTCCCCTGCCCTTTATATTGGGCAACAATGACCGTTCCACCTGTTGCTACTGCTATAAATACATTTACTAAAAATATATTTAGTGAGTCCACCATGCTTACGGCACTAACTGCTGCAACCCCGGAAGAACTAATCATTGCCGTATTTAACAAACTCATAATAATCAAAAACGCTTGATCAACAAATATCGGAATCGTAAGACCAATGATCCCTTTATAATGGATAGACTCACCAGAGAAATGTTTATTCAAAAAATAGTCTGACCTAACTTTATCTGGCCATTTTAATAATTGCATTTTAGGCACATTTTACCACTTCTTTTCCAACTTGATTTTTCCTATTACTGTTGTTATTAAAAGAGTGAATATTTAGGTAATACGGAATAAAAAATAAACAAATGCACCGATGAAGTTCGGTTGTTCGGTTGTTCACTTGTTCGGTTGTTCACTTGTTCACAAAAATAAAAATTATTGATGGGTATTCTACATCCGACAGTTCCATTCAAAAAATATTATAGCACTTATTTTAATTAGTTTCTCATCTTTGAATTGTTGGGGACTGTCCCTGACGATTTAAAATTTTTCGAATTGTTGGGGACAGTCCCCCACCGCTTTAAAATATACTGAGTAATTTAGGTTCTGTTTTGTTTTTAATACGCGCGATGTTTTCCCGATGTTTGACGATACTCATCCCGAAAAGTACTAAGGTGATAATGAATGCTGTCATTCCGACATCGAAAATAAATGTCGTAGACAAAAATGATAAATACATCGAAAATACACCAACGACAATATAATTACTAATAAATGCAATAAGAACAAAGACAACTATAGACAGCAAGCCAATTTTCCAATTAACAGCCAATATCATACCTACCGCAGATGCCGTTCCTTTTCCACCTAAAAACTTCATTTGAAATGGAAAATTATGACCAATAATAACAAATGAACCAATAATATATTGAATCATCCGAATAAGACCCAATTCCATTCCTTCCATCCTTAACAATAACCCAAAAATGACAATTGGAAATACTGCTTTAAGAATATCAATTAAGGCAACCATTACCCCATATTTCCAGCCAAGCACTAAAACTGTATTGGACGCTCCAGGATTTTTTACCCCACTATTTTTTATATCTACTTACCTAAAAACTTCATTTGAAATGGAAAATTATGACCAATAATAACAAATGAACCAATAATATATTGAATCATCCGAATAAGACCCAATTCCATTCCTTCCATCCTTAACAATAACCCATTTTTTATTCTCCCGATTATTTGCGATCCATTGATACAACCAAATAAGTACCCGATTAAAACCGCAATAGAAATATAAATTCCAACCTCAGCCAACATTCACACTTCCCTCCTTAAAAAAGGTTGTTATATAAAAGGAATGAGACTAGCTAGTGGCTAATAATGACAATGTATTAGTATAGTTTATGAAAAACATTACTTCAAAAACTATATTTTTAATAAATTTTTCTACGTATTGCAAAATAATATTTTATAAAAAATCTAGAATACTATAATATAGCAAAATCAATTGTGATTGACGTGAGTAAATCTTTTATCTGCAAAGTGTTTTATCTAGATAAAAAAACATAGTTGCCAAAAAAAGGCAACCTATGCTTCTTGGAATATATGACGATTTTTTTCAATTGAATCTACTTTTTTACTATCTAATTGTAAAGTCTCGACAGCATCTTTTTCCACTTTTTGGAATAACTCTGGATTTGCTACTAATGACGCCCCGTATGACGGAATCATTTCTTTAATCTTCGGTTCCCACTCATTCATATATTGTGGGAAACATTTTTCTAAAACTTCTAACATAACGTGAACAGCGGTAGAAGCTCCTGGGGACGCGCCTAGCAATGCTGCAATAGATCCGTCTGCACTGCTCACTACCTCCGTCCCAAATTGCAGCGTACCTTTTCCACCAGTTTCGGTATCTTTAATAACTTGTACCCGTTGCCCTGCAACAATTAAGTCCCAATCTTCCGCTTTGGCATCGGGAATGAATTCGCGCAATTCTTCCATTCTCTTTTCTTTCGACAATAGTACTTGCTGAATTAAGTATTTTGTTAGAGCCATTTCTTTCAAACCTGCTGCCAACATTGTTAATACATTATGTGGTTTTACCGATGTAATTAAATCAAGCATGGAACCTGTTTTTAAAAACTTCGGTGAAAACCCAGCAAATGGTCCGAATAAAAGTGACTTTTTATTATCAATATATCGCGTATCAAGATGTGGTACAGACATAGGTGGGGCACCAACTTTTGCTTTGCCATAAACTTTTGCTTGATGTGCCTCCACAACTTTTGGATTATTACATACCATAAATAATCCGCTTACAGGAAATCCGCCAATACTTTTTCCTTCTGGTATTCCTGATTTTTGTAGTAAATGAAGACTACCTCCACCTGCACCAATAAAAACAAATTTCGCGATATGATTTTCTACTTCACCCGTATCGAGATTTTTTATTTTCAGACGCCATTGACCGTCTTCCGTCCGCTTCAACGTTTTTACACTGTGTTTATAATGAACAGCGACACCCTTACGTTGTAAATGTTGGAATAAACTCCGTGTTAATGCTCCAAAATTCACATCTGTACCCGAATCTATTTTTGTCGCAGCGATTGGCTCTGAATTTTTTCTGCCTTCCATCATAAGCGGAATCCATTCTTGCAAACGGTTCGGATCGTCAGAAAACTCCATTCCTTCAAAAAGTGGAATCGATGTTAGCGCTTTAAATCTTTTCTTTAAAAAATCAACATTTTCTTTCCCTTGTACAAAACTCATATGTGGCAGTGGGCGAATAAACTCTCCAGGATTTTCTATTAAATTTGCTTTAACGAGATACGACCAAAATTGCTTAGAAACTTGAAATTGCTCATTTACTCGAATCGCTTTCGTAATATCTATCGTTCCATCCGGTTTTTCCGTTGTGTAATTAAGTTCACACAAAGCTGCGTGCCCAGTCCCAGCATTATTCCATTCATTAGAGCTCTCTTCTGCTGGTTTTTCCAGTTTTTCAAACACCGTTATTTGCCAATCGGGTACTAGCTCTTTTAACAACGTTCCCAATGTAGCACTCATAATACCCGCACCAATTAAAATTACGTCTGTTCTTGTTTGTCTGTTGTCCATTTTTCCCATCCTTATCCTCTATGATTGATTTGCATAAAAGATCTCGTCATATTTGCATCTTACTACAAAACTGTAAAGCTTAAAACTAAAAAGAATTCGATAATTTAATTATACTCTTATTATATCCTATCTAAATATAATTTGAGTAACATATTGTTTTAGTAATATAAAATAGATAAAAATGGTCTGAAAAGGAGAAAACAATCAGGACGTCAATGAGTAGATTCCCAATAGACAATGCCGTATCACTTTATTATTCTCATCGAAAAGTGTACTATTCCTTTACTAATCCCTCGTTCACAAAATATGCATTCCAAACTTGCTCTCTTAAAACAGCATTTCAATCACAGTTTTTCCAGTTAGTTTTGCAGGATCGGACTACAACAATAAATGATGAATAATCAAAACCTCTTCAAAACATTTGCCTTTCGTTTTGAAGAGGTCGCATGGAAAAGGACTGGTATAAAAGACGCCGTTATAAATCTATTTTTCTTTCTACAAAATAACTCGTTCCAATAAATAAACTGGCTAGCACAATTACATTGTAAAACATGCTTGCAATATTCACCATGTCTGTTCCTGAACTAGCAGAGACAGAAACACCATTATTAATTTCAATATTGACATGGAGGTTGAGGAAACTATCAAGCTTTGCAACCGTGAATGATTGTAAATCCAAGTAATACGGGAAAAGACCAGCAATTTTAAACTGACCGTAAGCAAGGAAAATGCTTAAGACAAGGAAAATGACAAACCAAAGACCGCCGATACGCTTATTTTGAAATGTTACACGGCTAAGGGCCATGGAGAAGTAAATAATCAATATTAAACTTATAATACTCATGATCATCCCAATTCCTCTTAACAATGCCGCTCGAACCGGGAAATTGGTTAGCATATCTTTAAAAACAGATAGGAAATCGCCATCCACTATTTGTAATGCAAACAATAAATTGTAAATTCCTGTCACTAACCCTAGTAATAAAAACCATGCTGTGGCAACTAGTAATTTTGCCCCAACAAATTTTCTACCCGATAAGGGCAAGGAAAAAGTTAAATAACCGCGATCTTCATACAACTCTTTTTTAAAAGAGCCAACAATATACAAAAATGTTGCGAGCATAGAACCAAAAATGATGAGAGTTGATATCGAAATAAGTGTAACCCCGCCAAGCCCCATCATCGGTCCATTATATTTAACGTATAGTTGAATCGCTGTAAATAAAAGAAGCACTAACGCTAAAATGGCTAATATATATTTGTATGTTCCTTTTATCTCATATTTCATTAATTTAAGCATTATGCATGCACCTCCCCAAAAACTTCTTTATAAATTTCCTCGATCTGTTTGCCTCTCTCTTCTCGTAATTTCTCTGTTTCTCCCGTTAATGCAATCTTTCCGTCTTTTATTAAAACAACTTCCTCCAATATATTTTCCATATCGCGAACTAAATGGGTTGTAATAATTAGCGAACTTTCATCAATAATATTATTTATAATAGCATCCAAAATTTGATCTCTTGCAACTGGATCAACACCAGCAATTGGTTCATCGAGTATATATAGTTTTGCGTTTCTAGATAAAATGAGTGCTAAGTTCAACTTTTCATGCATTCCTTTAGATAAGCTCTCCACTTTCATGTCCATACTTAATTTCATATATGTTAATAATTGGTGGAACTTTTCTTTATTAAAATCAGGGAAAAAGTCAACATAAAATTGGTAAGCATCTTTAACTTTCATCCATTTATATAAAAAATTCCGATCAGGCAAATAAGAAACAATTGATTTTGTCGCTACGCCAACTTGTTTTCCATCAACGATTACTTCTCCAGTAGATGGCCTTAACATCCCAGCCAAAATTTTAATTAACGTCGTTTTTCCGCTTCCATTCGGCCCGAGGATTCCGACTACTTTGCCCTTTTTAATCGTTATGTCCACAGAATCTAACGCTTGTTTTTTACCGTAATTTTTTGTTAAATTCCTCACTTCTACTAGGTTATTCATTTTTTCTCCTCCTTATCAATCCGTTCAGTTATCAGTTGTTTTATTTCCTCTTTGCTAAATCCAAGGCTTTGCATATCTTGAAAAAATAAATCCATTAAGCTAGTTGCCCTATCTTTTTTTAACTCTTTGATCATTTCCGCATCCTCCGTAATAAAAGTTCCCATTCCTCGTTGTGTAAAAACTAATTCCTCCCGTTCCAACTCTTGATACACCCGTTGAATTGTATTTGGATTTACTTTTAATTGTTTGGAAAACTCTCTGACCGAGGGCAATTTATCCCCGCCACTCCATTCCCCTGAAGCAATTTTCGTTTTTATCACATTCATAATTTGGATATAAATCGGCAAGTTGCTATTGAACTCCATTACTTCACCCCCATCCGTTATACTGTTATAGTGTACTATTTGTATAGTACACTAATACGATAATGATGTCAACAAATAATATGTTTACGTGAATACATTTATTTTTACACCCGTCTCATATTTTCTAATTCAATTATTACACAATTGAAGAAAAGACAGCTTATATAGCATTATCAATATGCTACACAGCTGTCTCTTTGCTCTTTATGGTATTAAAGGTCGAAGCAGGTGAAAAAGGGACAAGTACGCTCGTTTTGTTGTCTTTCTTCGGTTATTCTTAATAAATGAACGGTATCGTATATAATTACGCGTTTTGTTATCTTTTTCGGTTTAATTCCAATACTTTCGCGATTAGAATGGGTTCCAATATTATATCGAGTGATTCGTCATGAACATTTTTCACCTTAGTTTTATTTCATTCGAAATTCGTTCGTTTTTCTTCCGTTCAGTTCTTGAATCCTTGAAAAAAATTCATCGGCGGCACTATATCCTTGCTGCATTAAGTACCAATTATTTGCAGCTGCTTCAATAAGACCGGCAATATCACGACCAGGCTGTAATTGAATTTCTACATGAGGAATTTTAACCCCTAAATATTCCGATGATTTTTGTTCAATAATGATGTCGTTGTTTAGCTCTTGATCCTCCCATTTCGTCAACTCTATATCCAAGGCAATTCTCGTTTCTTCTTGGAAAGCTTTTCTCCCATACACACGTACGACATTTAAAAGGCCGATACTACGTAATGCTAGAAATTCCTTATTCACTATATTATGAGTTCCGAGGATTGTCTGTGAGCTAATTTTTTTTAATACGACTAAGTCATCAGCAATTAAACGATGGCCTCTGCCAATTAGTGTGTGAGCAGTTTCACTTTTACCTGCCCCAGATTTCCCACGAATTAATACCCCAACACCGAAAATATTCATACAAACACCGTGGATGGTCATCTCAGGTGCAAGAACACTAGTTAAATAAGCATTCAGTTTATCAATGAATTCAGTAGTTTTCTCTGCCGTTCTTAACAGTGGTATCCCTTCTTCTGTGCAATATTTCATTAAATATTGTAATCCCTCTTGACCACCTGTGACGATAAAACACGGTGGATGGTATTTTACAACATTTCCTATCCTAATTTGTCGTTCATCTTCACCTAATTGGTGTAAATACGTAATTTCTTTTTTCCCTAGTATTTGAATCTGTTCCATCGGAAAATAATCAAAATACCCAATAAACTCCAAGCCTGGTCTGTGTGTCCGCCCCTGAGTAATTTCTCTTCCCAAACAATCGGCACCAGTTAAAATCTCTAGACCAAATTGTTCTGCTAAGCTTTCAACTGTTATGGATTTCACAATAATTTCCTCTCTTATCCAAATATTGTCTCATACAATCATTTTACCACCAAACGCAAAAAATTTCTCGGGGGACTGTCCCCAACAATTTTGAATATTGCGAATCGTTGGGGACAGTCCCCCGCTGCTTGCATTTTATGATAAATTAGTTAAAATAATGAAGGATAAAAGGGAGATAAAGTAAATTTTCCTTTAATTTTATTTTTAGGACGGATAAATAATGAATAAACTTCATGAGATAATCTCTTCATCATCAGATACTAATCAACCAATGATTCCTTCGCTGTCCTCCAATTCCGTTTACTTAGGAATTATGCTTGCTATCGTCGGTGGGTTTTTAGACGCTTATACTTTTATTAGCAGGGATGGAGTATTCGCCAACGCACAAACTGGAAATATCGTCTTGCTCGGCGTAAGTTTAGCCTCAGGCGAGTGGAAACAGATGCTAAATTATATTCCTCCAATAGGAGCCTTTATTGTTGGAGTATTAGTTTCAGAGACATTTAAAAGACCAAAAGTTAAATATTATGTGTATAGCTCTAGACGTGCCGTGTTACTATTGGAATTTTTTGTATTAGTCATTGTTGGATTTTTACCGCAATCGGTTCCTAATATTATTATTACCGTTTGTATCGGTTTTGTATCTTCATTACAAATTTCCACATTCAATAAATTAGATAAGTGGAACTATAACTCAACAATGACAACTGGAAATCTCCGTACGGCTACCCAAGCAGCTTATAAAGTATTCGTTGAAAAAAACAAGGAAGCTGTTGCGCAATTTAAAGAGTTTTCAGTCGTAATCTTGTCTTTTTTACTCGGGGCAATATTGGGATCAATCACCACACTCCATCTCGGTGATAAATCAATCTGGCTTGCAGCAATTATCATTTTTATATCATTAATACTGTATCATAAAGACCGCGGATATTATCGAAAAAAATCAAGTTCGAACTGACGCTTTAGCGCTTTAACGTGGTGGGGGACTGTCCCCAACAGACACCCCCTTCAAACAAATTAAACTATCTCTTCCATATTGACAAATACCGTTTTAGATTTTAGTTTTCCCTTTACTTTTTTAATAATTGAATCTTTCCCAGTCAGCCAACTTGAAAAATTAAATATCACTGGTTGTTGATTTGCCCCAACGGAAAGCCACGCTTGTCCTGCCTTTGGAAAATATGCTGACGTATGTATTGTCCCAGCCCAGGCACCATACTTCTCTGAAAACACTCCTTTTTCTTTATCGTTCAATAATGTAAAGGCATCGTTCGCTATAATAAGGTCATTTGCAGTAGTATTCATCACTTCGTATCGGGCAAGCGAATCATCCATTTGATACCTATTTTCCTCAAGCAACAGTTCAAAATGATTAGTACAATAATTTCCTTGTCGAACTTTCACTTGTCTTGGGGAGGCTTCCACAATGAAAGTTTGACCCCTTTTATCTAAAAGCACATAATTAAAAGAATGCCGATGTGGAATGCTTTTTAATAAACTAATCGCTTCCTCCACATTCGCACAATTTTCCAACACTATCCGGCAAATCATATTGCATATAAAACCATCTCCGGACATTTTTCGATTAACAAAATTATACCCTACAACTAATCCTCGCTCATTCATTCCATCGGTTCGTCCCGTAACTTGCATAGTTGGACCAATCGTCGCATATCCCCCATCAGTTGGTTGATAAAGCACATATCTTCCTTCATACGTTTGTGGTTCATTATCATAATTGCGGACAAAATAATCGAACCCTGTCAAGATGGAACAGCCGCTTCTGCCATACTCCAAATAAAACCCGCCAAATTGTACAATCGCATCTTCCAAGTCCATTTTTAAGGCATCCACTAATCCATTAATTTCCTCTAGCAGTTTTGGCGAAAACTCAAGCATTACCCGTTCAAATTCCCGAACATTAACAATAAAATGCCGCTCTCTTTGTGGTTCCCACTGTTTCCTCCGATTAGCAATTATCGGTGTATGACACAATTGTTCCCCTTGCCAATAACCAAAATCATAGTGACTCCCGCGAAATTGAAAGACATCTACATAGACAGACTTCACCTCAAAAACTCCAATCTTCACTTCCTGCTTAAAAATTTTCCCAGGAAATAATTAGCAGTTATTTTAGAAACCTTTTTACTTCTTCATTTAGAGACCTAAATAAACTGAGGACCATTAAAATCATAATGATAGAAAATGGCAAAGCTGCAATAATCATGGCATTTTGTAATGCTTGTAACCCGCCAGAATATAACAACACAAGAGCAATGGCAGCTAACAATCCACCCCATATTAACTTCATCCGATTTGGTGGATTTTGTGACCCATTAGTCGACATCATGGACAATACGAAGGTTCCAGAATCGGCAGATGTAATGAAAAAAGTAATAATTAAAATTATCGCAACGATAGACATGATGAATCCTAAAGGAAAATTATCAAACACTCCAAATAGTAACTGTTCCACTGCTAACTCTGAAACTTGCGCTATACCTAATGTTTCTAGTTGGATTGCTGAACCACCAAAGGTCGAAAACCAAAAGAAGCCGATTATGGACGGGAGTAATAACACGTAAAAAATAAACTCCCGTATAGTACGCCCTTTTGATACACGAGCAATGAAAATTCCTACAAACGGAGACCAAGCAATCCACCATGCCCAATAAAAAATGGTCCAATTATTAATCCATTGTCGGTCCTGTTCATTTAAAGGTGCTATTCGAAAACTCATTCTTGGAAGATTTTGTAAGTATCCTCCGATCGAATCAGTAAATAAATTTAAAATCGTTAAGGACGGTCCTACGATGAACATAGTAAAAAGAAGTAAAAATGCAAGGACCATATTCGTATTACTTAAAATTTTAATACCTTTCCCTAACCCTGACAAAGCAGAAAAAATAAATAGAACCGTTACGATAATGATAATAATAAACTGAACGTAAAATGTAGTCGGAATGTTAAACAAATACGATAATCCCCCATTTATTTGCATCGCACCAAAACCTAATGTGGTCGCTACACCGAATACGGTCGATAATATTGCTAAAATATCAATCACCTTACCAAGATTACCATCTACTTTATTTCCTAGTAATGGTTTCAATGTGGCACTAATAGTAACGGGTTGGTTTTTTCGAAAACTATAATAAGCAAGTATTAAGGCGACAATACCATAAATTGCCCAGGCATGCAGACCCCAGTGGAAATAAGTGAATCGTAATGCATCTTTAATTCCTTGATTCGTACCTTCTTGGTTCGTTGGCGAATGAATGGCAAAGTGACTAATTGGCTCCGCCGCTCCATAAAAGACTAAGCCAATCCCCATTCCAGCACTAAAAAGCATCGCTAACCATGTAGGTCTGGAAAAATCCGGTTTATCATCTTGCTTTCCTAATTTTATTCGGCCTACAGGGGTAATAAATAAATAAAAACAAACTAATAAAAAGCTAGTTACTACAATTAAATAATACCAACCAAAAGATGTTGTTATAAAGCTTTGTACATTCGCAGTAACTGTTTCCAAGAGCTCTGGTGCAAATACTCCGAAAATAACTAAAATCAATAAAATAATTGCTGAATACAAAAATACGGTCGAAACTTTTTTCATATGTCAAACTCCTAAAATAAAATTTAGTAAATTTGTTAAAGAAAATGGCAAAATTGACTTTAACATATAAAAACCATAACATAACTACCATTAGTATGACAAAGGTGTTTAAAATTACTCTATAAATCGTACAAAAAAATAGCTAACCTCATTAATACGAGATTAGCGCTAGTAGTTGATACAAATGTAGTTGTTAATTCTTATACAAGTCCATTTAAATTCATTAACTAAAATGAAAATTGATCGTACAGCGACTGCTAATTTTTTTCGATAGCAGGGCATACCTCTAGAGGCAGACCAATAATAAATTAGTGGATTCCTCTTCTTTTCCAAAAAGGAGATTAGTTATTGAATGATTGTTACTGGAAGTTGACCACTAACTGTTTCCTTCCCGAATATAGCACCTGCAGCTACTTTTAGTGCAGGATACGTAAATTCATACGTATTAATATAAGCAGGCACGTCTGGTAAATATGCTAAATCGTATGGACTTCGCATTGCTACAACAATGACAGGAAGTTTCGCTTCGATTAACTTCGCGATTAGCTCAATTTGTTTGTTCCCTTTTGATAAGGTAAGAGTTCCAATAATTATGAAGTCGAAATCTTTTGCATGCCGTACAATTCGCTGAATATCCTCATCTGCTAAATCGTTATTAAACAAAACAACATCTGTATTTTGATGATATTCTTTCACCGCTTCACCTAGTGCCACATTCGCATACCGTTTATCTTCTACTTGCATCGTCGTTCCACTGTCAGAATGAATCACGAGTACTTTCGCGTTTTCACTAATTTCAAGTGGGAGTATATGATTATTTTTTACGATTGTCACACTTTCTCGATACACTTCATAAGCAGCTTTTTCGTGTAATGGACAACCGACTGTTGAAGGTACTTCTATCCCCGTTGATAAAATCTCATCCCACTGCAAGTATTTCTCCTTTAGCTTATTAATACGAGCAATCGATTCATCAATTCGAGATTCTGAAAGTTCTCCACTCTCGATTGCTTTGATGATTTCACTAATTGCCCCTACTTGTTTAGAGGTCGTATGGGAAATCATCACAAAATCGACCCCTGCTTTTAACGCCTCCACTGCTCCTTTTTCTGTGCCAACCCCGTTAGCAATTGCATTCATTTCCATACAATCCGTTGTTATTACTCCATCAAATTGCAGTTTTTCCCTTAACAACCCGGTAATTACTTTTTTAGATAATGTAGCTGGCAGACCATGTTCTTGCTCTATCGAAGGGAAATACACATGTGCTGTCATTACCGTATCTGCCCCTGCTTCAATCGATGCACGGAATGGTTTTAATTCAACCGCTTCCAATCTGTCCATACTATGGTTGATAATCGGCAAATCTAAATGGGAGTCTACATTTGTATCTCCGTGACCAGGAAAATGCTTTAAAGTTGTTACCACTTTCGCTGCCTGCATTCCTTGCATGGAGGCCCTTCCAAATTCCGCAACTTTTTCTGGTGATTCACCAAAGGAACGAACACCAATAACTGGATTATGTGGGTTATTATTCACATCTAATACTGGAGCTAAATTCCAGTTTATCCCCAATGCCTTTAATTCCTTACCTGAAGCTAGTCCAATTTTATAGGCATTTTCTGCTTTTCCTGAAGCACCAATAGTCATCGCACCCGGAAAAATAGTCGCACCTTCACCTAAGCGCCGAACAACTCCATTTTCTTGATCCACACAAATTAATAATGGATGACGATATTCCGCTTTTTTCGCTTCCATTTGTAGTTCCGTTGTTAATGCTAGCACTTCTTTAGGTGTACCTATATTTCTACCAAATAAAATTATCGCACCAATATGGTAATCATGAATTAATTGTTTCACCTCTTTTGGAACTGTTTTTCCAGAAAAACCGATGACGAGTAGTTGACCAACCTTTTTTCTTATATCCATAGTAACACCCTACTTTCTCTAATTTGAAATAATAAATGTTGCTTACTATTTTAAAATATTTAACGCTTACATAAAGATATTACCATCATGCATCTATTATATAATTTATTCGTAGAAAATGAAATAATAATTTATATTAATTTACCTATCTTTGTTTAATTGTTTCAACAACACCACACCCCTGCTATCCTTTCAAAATTCCTCTAACTTTCAAGAGCTTTAAAACAACTAACAGAAAGTACAACTAAGGAAACTACATAAAAATGAAGAAAGGAAGTCACTCTTCCTTTGAAAATAGGAAAAGTGACTTCCATTGCTTCAAATACTACTAATTACCTTCTTAGTTTTCGAAAAACTAAACTAGAACTACTACCAATTAAGATGACAATACCTAGAACTAACAGAAAATAGGCATCTGTAGAAGTATTAGGAAGTTCTTTTCCTGAAGCCTTCTCTTGATTATTTGTATTTTCGTCACTTGTTTCATTATCTTGTACTTGTTTATTTTCATCCCCATTTTGATCATCACTGGATGTCGAATCATCTTTGGTTTGGTCGTCTTCACCTGGTGTTTGGTCGTCTTCACCTGGTGTTTGATCGTCTTCACCTGGTGTTTGGTCGTCTTCACCTGGTGTTTGATCATCTTCACCTGGTGTTTGATCGTCCTCTCCAGGTGTTGGATTATCACCCTCGGAACGATCAATTGGATCTTTTAATTTATCATATAGTGCTGCTAATAAATCATTACCGTGGTCTTGAGTAATTTCCCAAGCCATGGCACCACCGAGACCTTTTTCACGTATATAATCCGCCTTTAAGCCAATAGATTCAACATCATCATAACTGATAAATATGGATTTTTCAGCGTTGTATAAATATGGTACTTGACTACCTTCATCCCAATAACGAACATAACCATTATTTAAGTAGTCATTTTTTACAATTCGGTTATAAGTAACCGAGCCACTTACTCCAAATTCTTGGCGTAATCCGTTATTTTCACTTGACTTGACGGTATAAGTATATCCATAAAATGGGACACCCATAACTATTTTTTCTGCAGGAACACCAGCGTCTAAATATGTCTGAATCGCTTTATCTACACTCCATGTTTTACCACCATCATCATAAAGTGGTGCATTATGATCTGCTAATTTTTCCCACGTACCATGAATATCATATGTCATTACTTGAATATAATCTAAATATTTATGTGTTTCACTAAGGGAAGCGTTTTTAACGTAGCCAGCATTCGCAGCACCTGCAATCGTTAATAAATAATGAACACCATCTTTTTCCCCTTGCTCATCTAGCACTTCACGAATTTTTGCTAATAATAATGGGAAATTTTCTTTATCGGCTGGATTAGGTTTTGTACCTGTTCCACCACCTGTAACAGGGTATTCCCAGTCTAAATCAATTCCATCAAACCCATACTTCACGAGGAACTCTGCAATACTATTTGCAAAAGTCGTCCGATTTTCTTCCGTTGATGCAGCTTCAGAGAAGTTAGCAGAACCACCCCAGCCACCGACAGAAAGCATCGTTTTTAAATGTGGATATTTTTTCTTTAATGCCTTTAATTGTTCAAAACTTTTTGGATCTTGTTCAGGGTCACTCATCACTAGTTTCATATCATTGCTAATCAATCCGAAAGCATAGTTTAAATGTGTTAGACGGCTAGCATCCAAATCATTCATTATATTAAAACTGGAATGAGTGTTCCAACCAGCAAGGTATCCAACAATATAATTTGCAGCCACTTCATCAGCCGGACTCCAACTTGGAGGTGCAACTTCTGGAGTTTCATTATCTATTAAAAATACTCTCGTAACCGTTTTTGCTTGACCTAAACTATCGTAAGCAACTGCTTTAATAATGATATTTTTATCTTCTGCATTTGCAGAAGTAGTATTCCAAGGTGTAGAATATGTAGTACCTTCTACTTTTGTAGTTGGGAATTTCCAATAGCTTGATTCTGGAGCAGTCAATAGTTTTACGAAAAATTCTACTTTAGAAACACTCTCACCTGTTTCTACAGATACGTTGATTGTTCCAGAATATCCTCCACTACCTGGTGTAGCTCCATTTGACTCTGGTGCGATAAGTTCACTAACGACAGGAAGTGCTGTTATTTCTCCACCGTTTGCAGGGGTTTTTACAATAATCGTATTATCGTCAATCGACATATTGTCATAGACATCAATTGTTTTTACACGGATAGTGAATGTTTCCCCTGCTGCTAGATTTTTCAAAGTATAGTGAGTATCCTTTACTGTTTCAACTTTTTCTCCATTTACATAAACTTCATAATGAGAAGCTTTTTTCGCACTTTCCCATGTTAATTCAAGATTTTCATTCGTTCCTTTTGCATTCAAATTTTTAGCAGATTCAGGATAAATTGGTTCTTCATAGTTTTTTACATTTAATATTTTCGTAGGTTCTTCCACTTCACCAGAACGATACTTTATTACCATTTTCAAAATGTATTTTCCGTCTGGAATCCACGGATTACCGGTTGCCCAGTTCCATGCGTACGGTCCGCCTGTTTTTGTTCCTTGGTTATAATAGAGACTTTCTGGTTCGTTCAATGCTTTTGCAAAAAAAGTGACACTTTCCACTTCTTTGTCTAGATCGGGTATTGCAGTAATTATCGGACTCCCCTTAACCGTATTCCCTTCAATCGGTGAAACTTCAATATAAGATTTGATTGCTTGATCATTTTCATTTGCCAATGCTTTTAATTGATTAGGAGAAAACGAGAAAACGCTTCCAATAATAATAGTAAAAAGTGCTAACACTGAAATAAATTTCTTATTCAATTTTTTTCAACCCCTCGTAAAATAGTAAAATATTTTAACTCCCTAAATCTTCAACGTCAACTATTACAAGAAAAATGCTCTCTACCCCCCTTTTTTCAAAAAATTTAAATAGTAACTACTAAATCCCCCCTAATTAGTTAAAATTTATATACAATAAGGGGTTATCCAAATGAGAAACCCGTATAGCTGAATCGTAAACAACTATCATATGTATTGTTCCTCAGTCTTTGGACAACCCCTTCATTGTTGAATGGAAAATATTTGAATGGATATTCTTTAAAAGTAAGTTTAAATTTTAATTCACATAAACATTTTATAATTTTTCATTTCAAACATACTAAATTTAATTTTACAGTGGAAAGCCTGGAATTATCTCTCCACGACGAACATTACTGCCAGTCGGATATTTTAATGTTTGCGCATATTTTGCACGGCTAACACAGCCGCGTACTGTTCCTAGTGCTTTGTAATAATCATAATAACGGAAAGAACTAGAATTCATAATAAACCAATATTGAGAAAGTGCCTCCAAATATGTCTCAAATTCCTCAGATACATCAACGAAAATATCAGGGACGTAGTCTTGCATATCCTCCCAGTTCTCACTATGAAGTATCCCGAAATAATGAGGTGGGAGTCCATCGATTTCGAAACCTGGCAAACCTGCCTTCATTTGCACTGCAGCCATTATTTTTGGACATAGTGCATGGTCTGGATGAATGCTTTTTTCCCAATGAGTAATAACCAAATTCGGTTTTCGCTCTCGAATAATTTTTGCCACTCGAGTAACTAATTCGTCGGTTAATTTTAATTCAGCATCTTTATAATCTAATGTAATACTTTCTGCCCCTAATACAGCGGCAGCTTTTTCCGCCTCTTGAATTTTTTGCAAACGATAATCTTCTTCCGAAATATGCGGCGGATTTCCCTTTTCTCCTGCTGTCAAATGGAGAAAGGTTACTTTATGCCCTGCTTTCGCATACTTATAGGCAATTGCACCGGCTTGAATTTCCCCGTCGCCACAATGGGCACCAACAATCATTAAATGTTTTTTCATTGCCATATTCCTTTCTCCTTTTACAAAAATTGAGTTTAGTATATATAGACTTTTTCACATTTGTTAACTATTAATTGGATCGTTTATAAAAAATAATCATAGACTATTCCACTTTTAACGGATCGTTCAAAAATGATCGGATTGCAATCTTCATAATGCAATAGCTGAACAAACCCCCACCAAAATATATAGCTAAAATCGGTACGGCTTTAAAAAGGGCAAAAACGAACAGTCCGACTAGGCCCATTAAAATCGTTTGCAATGGTCGACCGATTGCCAAGATTACTGAAACTTTCATGTACTGTAATGTTTTTAATTTATAATGAACAAACACGGGAAAAATATAAAGGATACTCGCTAAGTAAACAACGAATAAAACAATCATTATAAAAGAAAATAATTTTAAAACTAACGTGTTGGATGATTGAAAGAACCGTAAATCAATGTATAGAACTACACCAATGATTGCCATGAAATATCCTAAAAGATTTGTTTGCAGGAAATCCTTTTTATACACTTGCCAAAATGTTTTAAAAATAGGGATATCCGTTTCACCTTGTGACCATTTACGAGTAACGGCGAACATGGCTGCAGTTGCAGGAAATAAGCCAAAAACTATTAAACCTATTACGGTAAAAAATACCCATAATAAATTAATGTATAAAACTCGTGTTATCCTCTCTGCAACGCTATATATTCTCATAACAAAACCTTCAAAAACCATTTTCATCGCCTCTTTACACGTAAATTTTTATAAGAGGCTGGCAGGAACAGCTTGCCAGCCCCTAGTCCAAGTATTTCGGATAACTATTAACTATTCATTAAGTCCGCATTCCTGTTTGTTCGTTTCTCCTATTCGCCATTCAACCAATCTCTATATCTATGAAATTAGAATGAGAATGCTTGTCCCAATTTATTTCGCTTCAGCCCAACGATCATAAGCTGCTTGGTTTACTTTAACGATATCTTCAATGCCGAGTTTGTTTAATGTACTTACATATTTATCCCATTCTTTATCGATAGAAAGTTCTCCAGTAACAAATTTTGCTTCCATTTGTTCAATATATTTATCGATATCTGGTCTTAATGTATTCGTAGTTTCTTGTTCCTCTAGTGTGAAATATACATCAGGGAACGGAACTGTTAAGTGTGGATAATATTCATCTAAAATCCATTGTTCAATAATCCGAAGTGTAGGGTTTTCTTCTTTAGAGAAAAACTCTTGTTCAAGAATCATTGGAACGGCTGTACCAGCACCTGGTGCGTCTTGAGCATTCGCTTGAGTTGTGTTCATACCTTCTGGAGCAAGTAATGTCCAAGAAGATTTACTATCATCTGTCCACTCCCAGTTTTTACCTTCAATACCTAATCGAGCTAAAATAGTTCCTTCTTCAGAATACATATAGTCTAACCAGCGCATGGTTGCTTCTGGATGTTTATTTGCACTCGTAATAGCAGCTCTACCACGTTTGATTTCAGTGATTTTTACAGTTATTGGTTTATTATTAATAGGGCTTGTTAAAGCTGGTAATAATGGATAGTTTTCACCTTCCGCAGGATCTGCATAACCCATCATAATGATTGGCCATGTTGGAAATACACCGATTTGGTTTGCAGCACCTTTTGCTACATATTGTTCCCATGTATGAGATACAATTTGTTGGTCTAATAATTTTTCGCTATATAAGCGGTTTAAGAATTTCATATATTCTTTATAACCATCTTGCATAAAGGCATATTTTACAGTACCGTTGTCTTCATAAATACCAGGAAGACTTCCTGAAGTACCATATGGAATACCGAAAGCTGGTAAAATGTTATATCTTAATTCAGCAATACTGGAAGCTGTCATAGGAATTTCGTCGTCTTTACCGTTTCCATTCATGTCTGTTTCTTTAAATTTCTTCAATAAGTTATAAAGTTCTTCTGTTGTAGTAGGTCTTTCTGCCCCAATTTTTTCAAGCCACGGACCGTTCATCCATGCAATTGGTGTTTGTGACGTAATGGAAGTATCGATACCAGGTAAGGCGTAAATATGTCCATCTGGTGCTGTAATCGATGGTTTCAAGTTAGGATATTTTTCCATAACCTTTTGTAAATTTGGAGCATATTTTTCAATTAAATTTTCTAATGGTTGTAAAAAGCCTTGAGATCCATAATCAACTTCTTCAGCGGCATTGAATAATGCACCAAAAAATAAATCTGGAAGTTGTTGAGATGCAAAAGCTAATTGTTTTTGTTGTTGATATTGTTCAGATGTGGATACACGATAAGTGAAATCCATATTTGTTTTTTCTTTCATTGTTTTAAAGAATCCCATTTCGCCCCAATCTGGTTGAAGTGGGGATCTTTGTCCCATCATTTCTAGAGTGATAGCTTCATTAACGATCGGGTAACCAGTTTCATTAAAATTTTCAGGTGCTTTACTTTTATCACCATTAGATGCATTTGATTTCTCATCTGACTTACATCCTGCAAGAGTCATTGCTACTAACAAAACTGCCATTAATATTATAGATAATTTCTTTTTCACAAGCCTTCTCTCCTTTTTATGAAAACTCAAAATGTATGACCCCGACAATTTGAACAATACATGACTTCTAACTTTAGTGCATCACCTCCTTAAAGATAAGATTTATCTGTTATTCTTTAACCGAACCAATTAATACACCTTTAATAAAATATTTTTGTAAGAACGGATACACAGCTAGTAAAGGTGCGGCAGAAACGATCATAATTGCGTACTTGATAGAACTAGCAATTTTCGCTTGTTCGCCAATTGCATCGATATTACTTCCTTGCATCATTAATTCGGCTGTTATTTCTTGCTCAATTAAAATTTCCTTCAAGAATAGTTGAAGTGGGAAAAGATCCCGGTCATGCAAGTAAATTAAAGCTCCAAAATATTGGTTCCAGTGACTGACTCCATAGAATAAAGCCATAACTGCTAAAATAGGTGCAGATAAAGGTAATACTATTTGGAAAAATGTTCGGAATATAGACGCCCCATCAACTTCTGCAGCTTCCTCCAATGCTCTAGGTATTGTTCCTTTAAAGAATGTCATCGTTACAATAATGTTCCAAACGGAAGCGGCACCTGGGATGACCATTGCCCAAATTGTGTTAACCATTCCTAGTTTTTGTACTAGCAAATAAGTTGGAATTAAACCACCATCAAAGAACATCGTAAAAATTAATAGTTTCATAATGACACTTTTTCCAACAAGATCCACACGAGAAAGTGCATAAGCACAAGGAACAGTTACTGCTAAGTTAATGGCTGTACCTAAAAGTGTGTAAAAAATAGTATTTCTGTACCCTATCCAAATATCTTGACTATTAAAGACACGTTTGAAACCTTCAAATGTAATGTCTTTTGGAAATAACCACATCTCTCCTGAATTTACGTAGCTTGGATTACTAATCGAAGCACTAATAATGTAAATTAATGGGTATGTGATAATGATAATAAGAAACCAAACAAATATTTTATTTAAAACATCAAATATTTTATCTGATTTAGGTTGTCCGATTTTATTTGACTTAGCTATTTCACTCATTTTTGGACACTCCTTTTTACCATAAACTTGTGCCCGTTCTTCTTGCTAAACGGTTAAAAGTTATGAGAATTATAAAGTTGATGACTGCGTTAAATAAACCGACTGCTGTAGAATAACTAAATTGACCATTTAATAAACCAATTTCATAAACATATGTTGCAATAATATTGGAAGACGTTAAGTTCAGTGGGTTTTGCATTAGTAAGATTTTTTCAAATCCGACTGCTAACATACTTCCCATATTTAAAATTAATAGAATAATAATAGTAGGCATAATTCCTGGGATATTTACATACCATATCCGTTGAAATCTCGTAGCTCCATCGACTTTTGCCGCCTCATGTAGCTGTGGATCAACTCCTGCAAGCGCTGCCAAATAGATGATTGCACTCCAACCTAATTCTTGCCACTGCCCAGAGAAAACATAAATTGTTTTAAACCATTTCGGACTTGCCATAAAATCAATTGGATCAAATCCTAAAAGCTGAATAAAGTGATTAATGATACCAGTTGCTGGGTCTAAAAAGGCGATAATCATCCCAACAAATACTACTGTTGAAATAAAATGTGGTGCATATGTGATTGTTTGTGCCGATTTTTTAAATTTCCCTGCCCTTAATTCATTAAAAGCTAGAGCTACGATAATTGGAATTGGAAATAACAGTAATTGATATAAGCTAATGGATAAAGTATTCCAAATTAAATCCCAAAAGTAATAAGAATTAAAGAACCTTATGAAGTGATCAAAACCGACCCATTGACTACCGAAAATTCCATCTATAGGTCTGAAATTTTTAAAGGCTATTACAACCCCATACATTGGGATGTACTTAAAGATGAGGAAATATAATAATGCAGGTGCTAATAACACGTACAGTTGCCAACTTTTTACCATTTTTCGCATCTTTGCTTTAGCAATTTGTATTTTTGTTAACTCATGATTTATGGTAAGTGGAGTGGTACTCAAACTTTTTTCACTCATCATTTCATTAACAACTCCTTTCCATGCGGAAGTTTTACCAAATACTTTTTTGTAAGGGTTTCCAAATGTCTGATACAAAATTACACTAATAGTTCATTTTTATTAACTTTCCATTTTGTTTTTCTACTAATATTATAAAACAAATAAATAGATTTTAAAACATAAATTTACATGTTTTTTTAAAAAAATGTTACTTCATTTCACTTAGTTTATAAAAAAAACGTTGAATATTACTTGACTCCATTTTGTTCCGTTAGTAATTCTAACGCTTTTGCAACAGATTGCTCTGCATTATTTAATAAAAGATTAGCTTCTTCATAAGACACTTTACCTTCTATCATTACGATTGCTGGTTTTACATGTTGATCGGTTAATTTTAAGTAATGTGCAGCTGTTTCATAGTCAACACCTGTAATTGCAATGACGATTTGTCTTGCCCGTTCTAATAGTTTCGAATTACTAGCGTGTAAGTCTACCATTAGATTCCTATATACTTTCCCTAACTTAATCATTACAGAAGTAGACAACATATTTAAAATCATTTTTTGTGCGGTTGCTGCCTTTAATCTCGTTGAACCTGTTAACACTTCTGGTCCAACTAACACCTCAATCTTTTGGTCTGCATATTGGCTAATTTCCGCATTTTTATTACACGCTAATGCAATCGTCTTTGCACCAATTTCCCGTGCGTATTGCAGGGCACCAATTACGTATGGAGTTCTCCCGCTTGCAGCAATACCAACGACAACATCTTTTTCCGTAAGCTTTCGTTCTTTTAAATCATCCGCACCTGCTTTCGGGTCGTCTTCAGCTCCCTCTACTGCTCGAAACATTGCACCTTCCCCACCAGCCATTATCCCTTGAACTAATTCATGAGGTGTACGGAAGGTTGGTGGACACTCTGCAGCATCTAATACCCCAAGACGGCCGCTCGTCCCAGCACCAGTATAAAATAGACGCCCACCATCTCTCATAGCTTCTAAAATAATTTCTGCGGAGCGGCTAATATCTGGTAATACTTGTTTTACGGACATTGAAACAGTCTGATCTTCATTATTCATCATTTCTACTATTTCTCTTATCTCCAACTGATCAATGTTTCGCGTTCGTTCATTACATTGTTCTGTTAGTAAATTTGACAGAATTACTCCCATAAGAACACACCTTTTCTGTAATATTCTCTTTGTTGTGAACATTTAATAGTCTCTCTTCCGTTTAGGAATTGACGTTCCATTAAATCTTTCCTACAACTCAATTTTATATTAAAAGAAACTTAATTTCAATATATATTTTTTATTTATGAAATAATGTTTTAACCATTTCCTACTACTTTCTTAAAGTTCTTCACAAAGTTTTCAGAGATTGTTACTCCTTCTTCTTTCAAGGCGGCGATAACTGCACCACCAACTGGTTCAATTTGTGGAATGATTAACTTTGCCGAAATATCTTCTTGTTTTAACTGGTTTAAAATTGGAGTTTGTAAAATATCGAATCGATTAAATAAACCGCCAACTAATACGACGGGAATATTTGTTTGAATGTCCGTTTCAGTAAATATTCTTTTTATTAAGCAAGCGATAGATTTCCCTATAAAGTTTCCATTTTCTATGATGATTTGTTGAGCAATTTTATCACCACTATCATAAGCTGAGACAACAATTTTACTTAGTACGGCTATCGTTTCCTTTACATTCGGTGATTGATAAATAGTATGAATAATACTTGGAAGCGAAGAAATTTTGAAATGTTCTTTTATTAGCTGGTTTATCATTGTCGGTTCTGCTAGTCCGTCATGATCACGGAAGGCAGCAACTAGTCCATCATTTCCAATAGCATAGCCACTGCCTTTTTCACCAATTAAATAACCCCAACCGCCTACTCTTGCGACATCACCATTATTGTTTAAGCCGTAAGTAATGGAGCCTGTTCCTGCAATTTGAACGATTCCAGGTTGACCAAATGTCCCTGAATACAGTGCCGTAATCGCATCATTTGTCACAACAGACTTTACTGTTTTTGGTAATAAGCTTTTAATAATCTCATGCATTTCTTGGCGCGCAACAGGATGATCAACACCAGACATCCCCGCAACAACACTATTTATTTCTGTATGAATGAGCCCACTTTGCTCTTCTAATTTTTTAAAAAGTGTAGACAGCTCTTTTTGTAAATCTGATCTTCTCACATTGTTCGGATTGGAGGGGCCAACGGTAGTTGTCGCAACAATATTCCCGTCATGATCAGCTATAACGCCTTTCGTCTTCGTACCACCACCATCAATTCCAAGTACGTACATAAATAAACCTCCCTTTAATACAATAGCAACATACTCATTTGTATGAGCAATTTTTTGCTAAAATGAAGAGCTTGATGATTGATGAATTAAGGACTACCTTTCATGTGATGGAATTTTTTAACAAGAGAAGTCTGTCGGTTAAATTCCATCCCATTTTTTTAAGGTAGCCCTATTATTACTAAATTTCTTTCTTCATCACATGGAATGTTCTCGTTACTTCAAATCCTGTTTTCTTATATAAATAACCGGCTGTCGTCTTTTCCCCTGTCCATAAGAACCATGCACCATGAAGACTTTCTGCCCGCATTTTTGTTAAGCAAAGATGTAAAAGAATTTTCCCAAGACCTTTTCCTTGTTGGTTTGGATCCACTCCGAACGGTCCAAATCTATCAGGAACACCTTCATATCCTCCGTGAATACAGAATCCTACTAACTTATCCCCATCTCGGGCAACCAATATATTTTCCATTGGTAATCCTTGAAGCACACCTTCACGAATCGCTCGTCCCCAGTCTGGATTAAATACTTCATTCGCAAACTTAATGACGTCGTATAAATCGCAATCTTCTGCAGTGCGGAACGTGTAGCCTTCTGCCTCTCGTTGTTTAATTAATTCTTTCACTGCTTCTGGCATTTGATACCCTACGATATTGCGATCCATCGCAATTGGGGAGTAAAGCTTTGTAAAACCTTGTGCTAACAAAAATTGGTAACCACTCGGATATGCTTCTTCATCGATACCTGGCATAATATAATTTGGTGCATAAGATGAAAAGAAAACATGTTTTCTACCTGCTTCTTTTAGAAATCCGATTGCCTCTTCCATGAGTCGACCACCTACACCACTTCTCCGATAATCCGGATGAACGAAGAAGAATGGAATCCAGCCATTATCTCGTTCTAAGTCAGTTCCATACATAGGCAATAGTCTGCGCACGGCATAGACACAGCCAACTACTTTTTCTCCATCAATAGCAACGCGCAACCCTTCCGGATCAAAATTCGCGTCGAGCAACACGAGGTTTCGGAACCGTTTTTGTGTGATAGGATCATTTAATAAACACTCATTCCACAAATTTACAATTAACTTTTCGTCTCCTGACTGATAATAACGAAATTGAATCATTTATATACCTCCTCTAATATCTTTTTTAGTTTTTCCTAGTTATTTGATAACGATTACATTTTTGCGTTTCTATTGTTTTATACTAATCTCCTTTAGCTAAAATAATAGAAAACAAATGCTATATGTTTATTATAATTGTTTCTATTTAAAAATGAAATAGTAATTTATTTTATTTTTATATTTTATGATAAAACATTTCAAATATGTTAGTTTTTAGCAAGCATGAAAAGGACGAAATTGCTTTAAAGCGAATCTTGCAGAACTATAACACTGGAGACAGGATGTTCGTTTCATTGAATATTTCACGGGTAGCTTCACTGAAATTTATATCATTACTTATAATAATAGATAATATAATTATTGAATTTGCCTTCTACACTTATGTCCAAATAAAAAAGTATCCAGTAATGAAAAACTGGATACTATTATTTGAACAATACGCCTCACCGATAATTAATTAGAGGTATTTTTTACAAATTTTTTGTAATTAATTGATTGGCTATTATACAATAGAGCAACCGATGATGAAAGTAATGCTAGAAAATACTCGACTTGATCGAGAAGGAGAACCGATGGAAATAGCAACGGTTGTGGAATTTTTAATTAGTGATGGTGCATCCTATATAACTAGTACAGATATATTAGTAGATGGAGGAACCGTTGCCAACATGAGGAAACTTCAAGCTAAAGCAAATAGTAACAAATAACTACACATTATTTCGCGGTTTTTTAGGCATGATAAAGCAGCTTCGGAAAACAAGAAGCTGCTTTTTATATTTCTTCTTAGACTATGATTGAAAAACATCTTATATCAAGTTAATGCACAATAAAATATTATAGATCTCCTGCAGGTCTAACAAGAATTTTTGCTTGCTTTTTATCGGTAATTAATTGATTGAAACCTTCCTCTACGACATCGGATAAATTTATTTTCTTCGTAATTATCGGTTTCACATCGAGACGACCAGTAGCAATCATTTCAATCACTTCTGGAAAGACATGGCGGTAAGCAAGTGTGGATGTAATATCGGCTGCTTTAAATAATATTTGTCCCATATCAACTTCTACAGGTTTGCTAAATACGGCAATCGACATCACTTGACCACCTTGGCGTACGGATGCTACTGCATTCGTCATCGTCGCTTGGACGCCTGCACATTCATACGCTACACTAACACCACCGTTCGTTAGTTCAAGAATTGTTTCCACAATATCATCGCGACTTCCATCAATTGTGGCCGTTGCTCCTAGTTCTTTCGCTTTTTCCAATCGTTCCAAAGAAACATCCACGACAATTAGTTGAGTAGCTCCTGCTGCTTTAGCAGAAAGTAAAGCTAATAAACCGATCGGACCTGCACCGAAAATGGCAACCGGATCTCCTGCCCGTAACTTACTTTCTCGCACAGCATAAAATGATACGGCTGTCGGTTCTACTAAAGCTCCTTCTTCAAATGAAACATTATCAGGTAAAGCATGGACCATATTTTCCTCAACAATTACATATTCAGCAAAACCTCCGTCACTATTTAAGCCGACAAAGCCGACGTGGGCACATTGATTATAGTAACCTCGCTTACATGCGTAACATTTACCACAAAAGATTAACGGTTCAATCGCAACACGTTCACCAACTTTATGGCTAGTCACATCTTCAGCAACTTCCACAATCGTTCCAGAAAATTCATGTCCAAGGGTGAGTGGTGGTTTTTTACCTGTAATTGGATGTGTTTCCATTGATAGACCACCTAAGTAAGCATGTAAGTCACTTCCGCAAATTCCACCCCACTCAACTTTTACTTTTACCTTTCCAGTTGTAACTACGGGCTCTGCTACTTCCTCTACACGTACATCCTTAACACCATACCAAACTGCAGCTTTCATTCTATTCATCTCCTTTAGTAGAATATAATTCTATTATATCATTCCCATCATTTAACAATAGTTTATATAATCTACTTTTTTGTGAAAATTAGTAATCGATAATGATTTTTCTGAAACTTATCAGTTCCTACGCATGGCAAGTTAAAGGTAAATGTCTCCAATGAGTCGTTTTTGGTCAAGGTTTCTGGTTTCTGTACATTTCAATTTTCGTTAACTTTATACACTTATGCAATGTTTTCTTACTCGCAATTTATAAAAACTTTAACATCAAGCAATGAAAGTAGTGTTATAATGTGTAATGGTTTATCAATTCGTTATTTAGGAGTGCTGGTTTTGAGTAGAAAAACATCTATTGCAACAACTTCATTGGAAACTTTACAATGGTTTATATTTCTTTTAGCAAGCTCGGTTGCGATGCCGATTGTTATTGGCTCCATTTTTGATATGAGTGTGGTGGAGATTTCTGGATTAATGCAACGGACATTGTTTGTAGTTGGGCTTGCTTCACTTTTACAAGGGATAATTGGTCACCGGTTACCGATTATGGAAGGACCTGCAGGTATTTGGATTAGTGTTTTTTCCGTCATGGCTATAACAGGGGTTAGGGGAGGAAACACTTTAACGGAAACATTGCAAACACTGGAAGCTGCTATGTTTTTTACCGGATTGTTCTTAGTTATCTTTGGGCTTCTTAAAATTTCTTCCAAAATTTTACCTATTTTTACCCCACTTGTAACAGGGACATTTTTTCTACTTTTAACGGTTCAATTGAGTGGCACCTTTTTAAAGGGAATGCTCATTCAAGCAGATGCAAATACCATTTATTTACCGGGAGCCATTATTGCCTTCATAACTTTTTTTATAGTCCTTGCCCTATCTGCTTTTGGTAAAGGTACGTTAAGAAGCTATGCAGTCTTAATTGGTATCATTTTTGGTTGGATCAATTATTTAATTTTTATCGGTGGAAATAACCTACAAACAAATTCAGCCGTCTTTACATTTCCTAAAATTTTTGCTTTTGGAAAGCCTACTTTTGATTTAAGTGTGATCCCAATTGCCTTTATCACCGCCATTATTTTAATTTCAAATATGGTAGCCTCAATAGTTGCGATGAATCAAACATTAGGTAACAATGCTAAACTAGACAATCATCAAGTGAATAGTGGAACAATTTTTTCTGGTATTAGTCATGGATTTGCTGGATTATTTTCTACTGTCGCCAATGTTCCGTTAGCCACTTCTTCCGGCTTTATCGGACTCACTGGTCAAAAGAGGAAACAACCGTTCATTTATGCAAACATTATTTTAATATTGATTGCCTTTTTCCCGCCAATCATTTCGTTTATTTCCAGCATCCCTTCCCCTGTTGCTAACGCGGCATTGATGGCGTCCTTTGTTCAGTTGGTAGGGTTAGCAATAAATAATTTGACGATTACTCCACTGGATTCAAGAAAAGTTACAATTCTTGGTACTTCTTATTTAATAGGAATGGGAACGATGTTTTTGCCGACAGAAGCTTTTTCCGATTTACCGACAATTGTCCAAAATGTCATGAGTAATGGATTATTAGTAGGGACGGCACTTGTTATATTGATGGAACAGATTTGGCGAGAGAAAACGAGTATAGTTGAATACAAATAAAGATATAGAACGAACTTGATGCAGGTTTTGCCAGGGAGCAAACCTGCATTTTTAATTAAACTGCTATCGTATTATGTTATCTTTTGATGAATCATTTCCCATCCGAATTCTTTAGTAACGAAAACCATTTGATAGCAGGAATAATTAGGATAAAAATTCTTACTACCTTTTTAACTTATAGAATTCGCTTCCACAATTTAAATTAGTGAATAATTAATTTTATCTAGAACATGTTCCTTTGCATTTATAGTTTTTGAAGAAGAAAAATTAGGTTAATCACCTATTCCGTTTCTTTAATAGTTGAATATGAGTATATGGAATAGTTATAATTACCTATTTTATAAAAGGAAGTGGGATAGGATGTCTATGGATTTGACAGATGAACTTACCGAGGAATTAAACGAATTACTCGGGGAGGAATTACTCGTTATTACATTATCTGATCAATTAAATTTATTTGGGGAAACTTTTCGACCTGTTTTTTGTGGAACATTAAAGGAAGTCGGTGTCGGACATATTACTTTATACCCTGTAATGATAAAAATGGTCAATGCACCATTCTATCGGTTTCCAATACCGATTAGCATTCCTTTAGAAAAAATAACGCAATTTACTGGTTGCTTCGACTGTCAGCAACGAATCCCGTTAACATAATGAATTTTAGGAGGTTAACTAAAGTGGATAATAAACTTGAAAATATTAGTATTTCTGATAGTATCACCCACGAAGAAGCAATGGTTGAATTGCTTTTGGAAAGTATCGATAAACGCATCTTCCTTTTAACACGGTCATTTCCTTTTGTATTCATCGGAAAAATTATAGCTGTGCACGGAGATTACGTACAAGTTAAGGTGGACACAACGCCTATACAAGAATTGGAAAATCGCCTATGGTCCATTCACATTCACCGCATTGAAATTTTTTATATTGAAGAGGAAAATGGCCCTAAAATACCAAAGTTAATAAATAATTTATCGTAGGTGTTAAAATGAAAAGACTATATCATGTCGTTGCTATTCCAATTCGTATCGTCGTTAACAATTTTGGTGAACACAATCCTCATGGTGCAATGTATGTTTTAAAAGAAAATGAGGACTTAGTAAAAAAACTAGTGAAAGAAAATCCTTTCAAACCAGTAGAACTCGTTCAACCACTTGTTATTCGTGCAAATGTTGGGGATACAGTGGAAATTATATTTGAAAACAAATTGCTTCATGCAGCGGGGATGCATTTTCAAGAGGCAGACTACAATGTATTCACATCAGACGGTGCCAATGTCGGACTGAATGAAAATACACTTGCGAATCCAGGAGAGAAAATACTATATCGAATTACCGTCAATAAAGAAGGTCCATATTTCTTTTCTGACTTAGGAGATCCTGATAGCAGTGATCGAGGTTCCAATATTAATGGTTTATTCGGTGCCTTAATGGTACAGGCGCGTGGTTCATGGTGGACTGATCCAATAACTGGAAAAGAAATAAAAAGTGGAGTATATGCAGATATTCACCATCCTTTTTTACCTTCTTTCCGTGAATATACAACTATATTTCATGATGAAATGGAAGTCGTTGACATTACTGGGAATTCACCGATTGATCATTTAACTGGCGAACCTTTTGGATCATTTCACGGTATCAATTACCGATACGAACCAATGCATAATCGCCATATGTTAATTCGGGAAGGAATTGTTTGCCCTGATTGTGATGGTGAAGAGGTTCATCATGATTCTTGGGTATTTGGTGACCCAGCTACCCCTATTTTGAGAGGATATGTTGGAGATCCTGCAAAAATTAGATTAATTCATGCTGCAGTCAAAGAAACCCATGTTTTTCATTACCACCTTCACCAATGGTTATCTGATAATCAAAATATAGAATCAGAGATTATCGATGCACAAGCCTTTAGCCCACAAACATCGTACACCATTGAACCTTTATACGGTTTAGGAAGTTACCAAGGCTCATTTGGGGATGTTATTTTCCATTGTCATTTATATCCACATTTTTCAATGGGAATGTGGGGGATGAATCGAATTTTTAACACATTGCAAGATGGCAGTCAATGTTATCCAAACGGAGTTCCAATCGCACCACTACAGCCTTTACCAGATCGTGAACCACCACCAAAACCTACTTTAGAAAGGCCAGGATTTCCTAATTTCATCCCTGGAAAGATTGGCTGTAAAGCCCCAAGACCTCCTTTAATGATTGAAGGTGGAAGGGACTTTACTGATTTGGAACGGAATGCCGCTATTCCGAACGCTCGACCTGGGGCCGTTTTTGCCGACCCTAGTGGTGGCGTAAGAAATGCACCAATCCGCGAGTTCCATGTTTCTGTTATCCAATTGCCAATTATTTATAACAAGCAAGGCTGGCACGATCCAAAAGGACGGATGTACGTTTTAGATGAGGACGTAGAGGATGTGCTAAGTGGAAAAAAAGATCCAGAACCACTCGTATTTCATGCAGACGCTGGGTCGATTATCCGAGTGAATTTTACTAATCGATGTCCGGAAGTGTTGGACGGTGATGCTTTTCAGCTAGTAACTCGAACATATGAACAAGGATTCCATATCCACTTCGTTAAGTTTGATGTATTAGTAGCGGATGGTTCGAATGTCGGATGGAATTATAATTCCGGTATTCTTCCTGGTGAGACTGCGAGGTATGAGTACTTTGCCGATGTTGAGTTAAAAGCATGGTTTTTTCATGACCATTTATTTGCTAATACACACCAGCAACATGGGGTTTTTGGAAATGGCGTAGTGCACGCTAGATTTGCCACTGTTTTTGATCCACAAGGTAATCCAACTGTTAAAGGGACGGAAGTAACGGTAACACATCCTTTTATTCCGGATTATCGAGATTATACAATTCAAGTTCATGATTTTGCTTTTTTATTTGATAAAGATGGAAACCCATTACAACGACCACGTTTTCCTGGCTCTCAAGATGACCCAGGACTATTTGGTGTCAACTATAAAAATGAACCACTTCAATTCCGATTAGATTCCGATAAAGACCCGGCTTATTCATTTAGTTCTTATGTTCACGGGGATCCGATCACACCAGTATTTAAATGTTATGAGAAAGATCCTATTAGAATTCACGTCATTCAAGGTGCTCACGAGGAATCTCATAGTTTCAACATTCACGGACTAAGATGGAAAGATCAACGACCTGATGCGGAGTCTCGTTTTCGGGCACAGGAACATCTCGGCATCTCGGAATCATTCACATTGGAGACATATGTACCAGCTTCTGGAGATTATTTATGGACATTTGAAACAGAAGAAGATTTATGGAATGGCTTATGGGGATTAATTCGGGCATATGACGAAGAAGTTGATTTCTTAATCCCGCTTCATGATTTACCAAGACCACCAAAACGAACAAAACCGCTACCGAATTGCACTGGGAAGCGGCCACCAAAGGCAAAATTAACGGATCCCCCAATAGATTTTCCAAAAAATGTACGAGTAAAAAAATTTGATATCGTTGCCTTCCATACTCCAATTAATTACAACAACTATGGTGACCATGATCCTTTTGGTATCGTATTTGCGTTAAAAGAAGATTTGGATGATCTATTGTCTGGTCGCAAAAATCCAGAACCTTTAATAATTCGAGCTAACCAAGGAGATTTAGTTGAAGTTACATTAACTTCATTACTAGACTTTGATCGTTTTCCGTTTTTAGATGGGATATGGCCTTATCCACCAGTAAAAGAACAAGCATTTTATCCTCCTTCTGTACGAATCTCTTTACATGCACAAATGCTAATCTATGATGTAAAATCATCTGCTGGTGAGACAATTGGGTTCAACCATGATCAAAGTGTGGGACCTGGTGAATCAATAACTTATCGCTGGTATGTTGATTTACCAATTGGTTCATGCGGCTTATGGGATATGACCGATATACGCAATCACCGCTCGCTTGGAACGTATGGAGCTTTTATAGCTGAAGCACGTGGGACTGAAATTTTGGACCCATATACACTTAAGCAAGTGAATACAGGTGCGAATGTCATTCGGAGGCAACCTTTTTTACCAGACACACGAGAATTTGTCCTTATTATGTATGACGGTGCAAGGTTGCATGATATAAATAACCAATTAATAGTAGATCCAGTGGATGGAATTTTACGCAGTCCAAGCGATGAACAGCTCGAAAAATTAGATCTCGTTGACACGTATGATAATGGGTCTCGTGGATTTAATTATCGTACAGAACGGTTAATCAATCGATTAAGAGAAGTACCAAATCTAGAAAAAATATTTAGTTCAAAAGTGTTTGGGGATCCGGCAACACCTGTTTTTGAAGCATACCCGAAAGACCCAATTATTGTTCGACTATTAAACCCATCAGAACGACGACGAAGTCATACTTTCCACATTCACGGGCATTATTGGAACGATGATTTGAGAGATGTCAGTTCCGAGGTTCGTTCTGTTAGAGGAGAAATTGTTGCTGGCCATACTGGAAATTTATCACTACACTATGGGGCTGGAAGTTATTACAACTTCCCAGGTGATTATATGTACCGATCCGGAAACATTCGCTGGGACATTGAACAAGGTATGTGGGGGATTATCCGCGTCCATGGTAGGTTACAAAAACATCTGCCACCGTTAAATTATTCGAAAGTATATGATAGAGGAAGTGGTTCCTATGATGAATGAGTTTCGTTGCCCAGAAATAGACTTTCGCGAGGATAATGAGGGATTTTTTATTCCAGGAGATTGTTATTCTCCGAAATTAGAAAAATTACAACTAAGTTCCCCAAACAGTTGCCTACCAAAGGAACAATTAGATGAACTCGTTGAGAAAATCGAAGAGGCGAATCAGTTGTTACTGGATCTTGACCAAGATGAAGATGATGCTACCGAACAATCACCAGATCGGTTTGACCGCATTTTCCACCGTCTTCAAGACCAACTCGTCAATATAAATGTGGAACGAGTATATCGAGTTGTCAAAAGGCGGAACCGTAATCCCATTCAATTAAAACGTCGCTCGCACATTTCAGGAGTCGTATCTATTGTCGGAAGAGATTTTGTTTTACTAGAAAATAAAAACAGAAAATTTATTGTCCCTTATGATAGAATCATTCATATTACTCGAACAAACAATAGTCATGAAAAAGTCCATTATACACTAGACTTAGATGCCAAATTACGAAGGGCACTCACCTTCCATTTTGGTGAAGTCGTATCAAGATCACCAGCATTAATTCTACATTTTTTTACAGTAGAGCTAAAATTCTTTTTAGCAAATTTTGAAATAAAAAACGTAAGAATAATTAGTAATGACTTGAAATTAAGTGGAAAAATAATCGATACAAATGAGAACTTTTTGGAACTTTACACAGGTAAAAGAAAAACGATTTCGATTAAATATTCCGATATCGATTTCATTTATTTTGAATAGGATTATTGGAATGCAAGATAAATTCAATGAAGTTACAACTAACTGACAGCTTCATAGTTGAAGCGAGTATTTAATTATGTTAAATTAATCGTTTAACTAAAGAATTTTCGGGTGGTTCTTTTGGAGTATCTTTTATAAAGGAAAATGTTATGCCCTTGTTGTTCCATTTACTTTTTTCTTTACGAATTAAGGAGTCCCACCTCTTGACGGTGGGATTACCTTATAAAATAATGGTTCATATAAAATTTATCATTTCCATATTGCTTCTTTTATTTTTTATCATAAAGTTTTTCATGATGCTCTTCCTCTAATAATTTTACGTATTGGATGCGATTTATTGGAATAATGAGGGAAGCGACTTGATGTTGATCATTTTTACGATGATGATTCCTTTTGTCTTGTTTCACGTAATCCAGTTCGACAAAATTTCCCCCAACTAGACAAATCCGCCCAATTATTTCATCATCACTAATGCGGCTACGGTTATTATTTCCGATTTGTAATAGATTTCCAATTCCTAGTTCAGCTGTATTCCCTGGACTGTTTTCATTCCCATTTCCACCACTTACACGTATTTTTACTATGCAGCCGGTTAGCTGACGCAATCGAAACTCTATTCCTGTCGTTAAGCCGCCCAGCCGCACTTTAAAATTGTCGGCACACGGGGATACATGGCTAGAATGATGCGAACCGCAATCATCGCTGCAAGAACAATAATGCAACCGTTTTCCACATGCCGAGCAACTTGCAGAATGTCCATCACGACTATGATGATTTTGAAAGTCGTGATAATCTTGATTAAATTTACAGGAACAATGCTCTCGGTGTTTATGACAGTAGGAACAATGATAGCTTAATCCATTGTGAGTTAGTTTTGGGTGATGACTTTCACAATGATGACTGCTATGGTAATCGTTATAACTATCAAAACAAATGACTTCGTGCTGAATTTTCTTTCTCTTCAATCTAATATCACGAACGAAATCCCGGTTAAGGGAGCCACCACAAGATTTACAGTGACAACTACAATCATGATGTCGTGAGTGACGTTTTCCGCAACTAGAACAAGAAATATGACTCATAAAATGTTGCCCTCCTTAAAAAGATTGGACAAAATAATTTTTGTCATAGTATCTTATGTATCCTTGGATATTGAAGGAAAGGCAAATCACTATCCTTTAGAAAAATTGGCAGTTATCCGGTGTAAGTTAATTAACGTAAAACCCACTCTTCCTCAACAAAGTACCGCTAAATTACTTTTCCCATCTTCTTCCCCTCAACTAAGTACTGAATTCCATAAAGAATAAAAGCCTTATAAAAAAGGTAAAAGAAAAATTGATTGTTACTTAATTTATTTAGAGTTAATATTTTTATTTTACTTAACCACTCAATAAAGAAATAGGCAAAAATCCCATCAAATATTGCATTAACAAAAATAAATTTCTTGAAATTTCCAAAAGTGAAACGTAGTATCCACATGGAAAGCGGCATATACGGACCGATACTAAAAGGTAGTTCGTTCGTTAGAAATGATTTTCTCTTACTATAAAAACTCCACCAGTTACGGGCATAGCCAATCAGATGATTGACTATTTCAAGGCAAATAATGGAAATACCTGCAATAGAATACCTTTTGAAATTTTGTTTCCCGAAAAATAATAGTGATAACCATGGTATTACAATCATTGCTATGTTAAAAAGGAAATGTCGTTTCGATATCATCTTTTTCACCTTGTCCTCACAGAGATTTATTCTTAATTAAAGTTTCCAAAATAAAATAATTTATCACAAGTATAGCGTGTTTTTTCGATTAAAGTTTTACAAGTAAAATGGCAAGGGCGATTTTAGAAACAGAAAATGATTGGAAGTGACGCAAATAACTAATTGCTCCATGAAAAAATTCATGTTACTATTTATTATCGATAGTGAATTGTGGCGAACGTTTGTTTTTATATATTATTGTAATACAAGTGGGTAATGATATAATAGAGTCAGTAAAGCAAAAAGGAGTTGAATCGATGCCGACGATGAAAAAACAACTTGAATCTGAATATATTACCTCGGTATCAAGTGAACATCGAAAAAAATACGGACAATTTTTCACACCGAAACATATTTCAGATTTAATGGCTAAATGGGTCACCAAAGACCTGGCTAAGGGGGCAACTATATTAGATCCTGCAGTCGGTCTAGGTGTATTTATCCGCTCCATGAAAGAACAGCTCACAGCAGGTCAACAAAGGAACGTTACTTTTTTCGGATATGAAATAGATAGAAAAATATTAGATTATTTTGCCGCACATTTGGACGATACAAATATTACCATTTTCCACGAAGACTATTTAACTAGCAATTGGAAAAATACATATGATGCAATTATTTGTAATCCTCCTTATTTAAAATTTCATGATTACGAAGACAAGGATACATTATTAAAAATTGTTTCTGAAGAAATGAACTTGGAATTATCCGGTTTTACCAATATATATACATTGTTTTTATTAAAGGCTTTACATCAGCTTAATCACGGTGGCAGGGCTGCCTTTATTATTCCGTCTGAGTTTTTAAATTCGGACTATGGAAAGCAAATAAAACAATATTTGTTAGACTCAAAACTTTTAAAATTCGTTGTAATATTAGATTTCACTACTAATTGGTTTGAAGATGCCACTACGACATCGGCTCTATTCTTCTTTGAAAAAAAGAATCCAAAAGACTTTATTGAATTTATTAATATTGACTCAAAGGAAAAACTAGAAAGAACGGAAAGTTATATTAGTAAATACCCTGAGCAACCAAGACTTGGCAACACGGTAGCCCTTACGGATATCGACATTAATAAAAAATGGCGAATTTATTATCAAGGTGAAAATAGTAGTAAATACAAAAACCTTAAAGCTTTTTCTAACTTTGCGAAAGCATCACGGGGAATCGCTACTGGGGCGAATGAGTTTTTTAAATTTAATAAAACAAAACAAGCACAGTACCAGATTGCTAATCAATTTTTAATTCCTTGTTTAACGAAGGCCGTTCAAGTTGATAAAAATTTCTTCACGACTGATGATTTCAACAACTTATGGGAAAATGATAAACACGTAAAATTATTAAATGCCTATACGAAAGACTTACATGATGAAAACTTGAAAAATTATATTAAGTACGGTGAAAAATTGGGCTATCATGAACGGTATTTAACAAAAAACCGGAATCCATGGTTTAAGAACGAAACGCGAGAACCAGCGCCTATTTTAGTTGGAGTCTTTAATCGTGAAAAAATTAAATTTATTCGTAATGAAGCAAATGTCGTTAACTTAACTACCTTCCATTGTATATACATGTTACCGATGTATGATGAATATACCAATGTGTTAATGGCCTATTTATTAACCGATGTTGCCCAAGAAATATTAGAAGATAGTAGAAGAGAATATGGACGAGGTTTGAAAAAATTTGAACCTAACGATATTAATACATCATTAGTTATTGACTTAGACAGTTTAACGACAGAGCAAATTCAATTTATTACTGATATTTATCAAGTACTTAGAGAAAAGCAACTGAACGGTGCAGAGATTACAATGGAGCTTCATACGTTAAACAAATTTTTTAAAAGCTTATTAGTTATTTAGTAGAAAAGTTCTGTTAGATAGTTGTTGTATATTTTCACAAAAATGAACACAATCTGCGGACAGAACTAGACTGCAAAGGTGTCGGACTTTTATCTAGACACCTTTTTCCTTTATCCATTGATCAAATCACGAAACTTCTCCTTGTAAATCATGCCGGTGCTTTCACCAAATCCGATGTAAAATAATAATCTTCCTCTAGCTAATTTTCGCATCTTACCTTCGATGGGCGGCAACTCATTAATTTCACCGATAATCTCCCCTTGATGTATGTCAATATGAATCGTTTGTTTCATTTGATTTTTTCTGTTACGTTCAATCGTAAAGATTTTATTCTGATTATTACTATCGGATATAATCTCTAATATTCTTTTAAAAGAAATAGCATATATTTTATCAAAAAATACTTGCACATAGTAGTGGGGAACATTGTAAATATTGACCCAGCGCGCAATGGCATAAATATCTTCCACTTTTGGTGTAAAACTTAACGTATGTCGCCTTTTTAAAATGTTGATCGATTTTTTCAACTCATCTTTTATTTCCATAAGCTCTGGTGATTGCGTCATTTCGCCACGAAAAGCAGGTATTTCTATATCTCTTAAATCATTGGGCAAATCCTTATTCAAAAATTGCTGCCAAGTATTATTAAACGTTATCTTTTGTAAGGACGCTAATTGCTTTATTTTTTGTATAGAACTTTTTATTACTTTCTCCGCTTGTTCTACTCTTTTTTCAATATCCTCAAAATACTTTTCTGTTAAAAAGGAGCTAGACCGAACTTCGAAACCTGCCTTTGCTTGTTTAACAATATTATCAATATCTGCTGGACTTTTTCTGCTTATGTCATCATTGGCTACAGCCCCGCTCTCATATATTAATAAGTCGGGCCTTTTGCCAATCTTCCTTAACTCCTCTTGATAGTTGTAATAAAATTCATTAAATCCATCTTCCCCTGCTACTTTATCATCATTTTTTCCATAGCGAACTGCTCGATATTGATTAGTGAAACCTCGATTTATAAAATTAAATACAACTTCTTCCGCCCAATCTCCTTGTTCTTTATTAATTAAGAAGTCGGAAGAAGCTTGAGTTGGTTTATTTACTGTATGGTTTGGGTCATAACTTAAAATGTGCTCGGGGACATTTTCCAATAGCACGTTAATAGAATCTTTATAAGTCAATACTTTCACCTCATTACGTTCGGTTAATAGGATTAATCTAAAAGCTATTATAACAAAATTAGTTTATTTTTTTATAAGAGCTTGTCCGAGCGTATATTATATTAATTAGTATTGCAAAAGGTTATTTAGAACGGAAAAAGACAGGAATCCATCCTGTCTCCATGCTTTATTATTTTCTTTACTCCAAAATTTAGGAAGAATTAATTTCTTCCCCCGCGTGAGTTAGATTTCCCTTTCCCACGTTTTTGTTCGTCCGGCATTTTATTGCCGACATTGCGTTTTTCTTTATTTGCTTCAGAATCTTTTACCATAATTACCTCCAATGAGTTTTATTGAATTGAAACTTGTGACAATTTGACTTATAACGCTACAAATGCTGTGATCATAATTATTTTGTTTCCACTGAAGGAGAGACCATGTTTATCTTAACCATTGAACCGCTTATTATTCATTTATTTCCTTAGAAAAATGAAAGTTTAGTTATTACTTTGATTATACTTAGAAATTTCATTGAAATGTTTTTCCTTTTTCCTTTAGCTAATATAAAGTAGGAATCACATGATTATCAAACACTTACCCGCTTTTGCATCTGATTTTTTTCGTGCACGGATGAGCTATTTTATAAATCGTAGAGACTGCAGGCTAATTTTTAGCCCAACAAAGTAGCGGTCACTTTGTGAATTAGCAAACTATTGATTTACGAAATTCACAAAATATAGTATGTGGTGGCAAATGTTACCGAAGAAATTTTTATTTCTAATAGTATTCTGATATAATAATGCTTTATCATTAAGTCACCAGGGGGAAAAGCAATATGTACAATAAACAAGACTTACTTCATGATCTGCATAAATTAAGAATAAGCAATTTTGGAACATTGCTCGTACATTCATCGATGAAAAGTATTGGTGCAGTAGACGGTGGGGCTGAAACCGTTCTTGATGCTTTATCCGAATATATGAAAGATGGACTATTAGTGCTTCCTACTCACACATGGTCATATATCAATGCGGAAAATCCAAACTTTTACGTTGACGAATCACCTAGTTGTGTTGGTATTTTAACAGAATTATTTCGAAAACGTCCTGGAGTTGTTCGCTCTTTACATCCTACTCACTCCGTTGCTGCCCTAGGAGAAGACGCTAGTGATTTTATTGCTGGAAATGAACAGTTTGATACACCTTGTGCGAGAGGATCATCATGGGGAAAATTACTCGATAGAAAAGCGACGATTTTGTTAATTGGCGTCGATTTACGGAGAAACACTTATATTCACGGCGTCGAGGAATGGCTAGATATTCCTAATCGGCTAACAGATGACCATGAACAGCTTTACACTGTATTACGAGATGGAACGAAAATAACGGTTCCATCAAGAAGACATATCGGTCATACGTCGGAAAAATACGAAAGAGTAGATCAGCTATTTCAAGAAACCGGGGCAATGTATTTAGGAAAGTTTGGCGATGCAACAGTACGAGTTTGTAACACTGAAAAAATGACGGAAGTATTGTTAAGTGTATTAAAGAAAAATCCACACATTTTTTCTTAAAGGTGCCTGTCCCCAACAATTCGCAATGTTGTGACATATAAGAAGACTCTAGCGGTCTGCCCAATTACATGGGACGGACCTTTATTTATGTATTACAACCTCTTGTAAAATTGTTTTTAGTGAAATATTTGCTCTAAATGGGGAAAACAACCTACATTCAATAGCAAACAATTAAGTTATGATTGAATATGTGTAAAGGAGTTTTGTAAAGGAGTTTATCCATGAAACTAATCATTGCGATTATTCAAAAACAAGACAGTTCGGCATTAATGAAAGCTTTAGTTGCACAAAACATTCAAGCGACTAAACTATCAAGTACAGGTGGATTTTTACGTTCAGGAAATACAACTTTTTTGATTGGGGCGAAAGAGGGGCGGGTCGATGAGGTACTTCGCATTATCGAACAAACAGGTAAAAAAAGAGTAAAAGAAGCCCCCCCTATTTCACCATTAGGAGGTAGTGTGGAGCAATTTTTACCTAATCCTCATCAAGTGATGGTAGGTGGAGCAACTGTTTTCGTACTGCCAATTGAACAATTTAATCGTTAACAAAGTGAACTTAACAAGTTTGCACCCGATTCTTCCATGCTTACAAATCATATCCCTAGGAATAACCAAAGGCACTCGCCAAAAATATTAAGACAACTCGATATTTCTTTCTCTTCTCTCGCTCAACAAGCGGTTCTACAAATTTGTGGATTACTAGTCTTAGCTTGTACTTATTTAGAAGCCATGAATTAATTTATCATAGTATATCCTTCCCCCGCTTACAAAGATAGCGGGGACTACTCTTTATTAAGTTAAATCTCAAGCAAAATCGGAACTATCATCGGTTCCTTCTTCGTCTTATTAAAAATATATTGACGTATTAATTTTTTCATTTGCTTTTTCATGGAATTTTTCCCCGTTCGCTCCTCTTCGTACAATTCATCCGCCTTCTCTAAAATAAGTTTCATCATTTCTTTACGGAGCTCCGAAAACTTTTTATCTGTAAATCCACGGGTAATAATTTCCGGCTCCGCTAATAATTTCCGATTCGCCTTATCAATCGGTAAAATGATCATTAACATTCCATCTTCTGAAATCTGCTTGCGATCGCGTAACACAAATTCCATCGTTCCTATATCTGATCCATCGACATAAGTATTTCCAACAGTAATGGACCTAGTCAACCGTGGTACTGAATTTTCAATATCAACAACATCGCCATTATTAATAATAAAAGTATTTCCATGTTCCACACCAACAGTTTCCGCCAGTAATCGGTGGTGGTGGAGCATACGATATTCACCGTGGATTGGGATAAAGTACTTAGGCTTCATTAAAGTAAGCATTAGTTTTAAGTCTTCTTGATAACCATGTCCAGAAACATGCATTCCCGATGTGCTGCCCGATCCATAAATTACTTTAGCACCTAATTTAAATAAATTATCAACAATAGCAGTGACATTTTTTTCATTACCTGGAATCGGACCAGCAGCGATAATAACCGTATCTTCTGCCATTATTTCCACATCACGAAAATCACCTGTAGACAAGCGACTAAGTGCAGCCAATGACTCTCCTTGACTGCCAGTACATAAAATTGTTACTAAATTAGGAGGGAGTTGATTTACTTCACGAGGCTCTATTAACATGTCATCGGGAACTGTTAAATAACCCCGTTCTATAGCTAAATTTACTACATTTACCATCGTTCTTCCTAATAATGCCAATTTTCGATTCGTCTTACTTGATGCATTCACGACCTGCTGGATCCTGCTTATATTTGAGGCAAAGGTTGAAACGATAACTTTTTGCTCTGCTTTTAAAAACGCGGCATCTAAATGTTCTTCAACCAATTGTTCTGACGGGGTCCAACCAGGACGCTCAGCATTCGTACTTTCAGATAATAAAAGTAAAACCCCTTTATCTCCAATTTCAGCCATTTTATGAATTTCAGGACGTTCATCATTTGCAGGAGTAAAATCAAATTTAAAATCTCCAGTATGTACAATTGTTCCTTCAGGTGACTGAAACACAATCCCTAAACAATCAGGAATACTATGATTGACTTTAAAGAAGGACAGTTTAAACTGCCCAATTTGAATTTCTGATTCTGAATTTATTTCATGTAATTGACTCTCTCTTAAAATCCTGTGCTCTTTTAATTTTAATTCTATCAATCCTAAAGTAAATCTTGTCGCATACACAGGTACATTTAATTTTTTCAAAAAGAAAGGAATTCCGCCAATATGGTCTTCGTGGCCATGGGTAACAATTAGTGCACGTACTTTTTCTTGCTTTTCCAACAAATAAGAGAAATCAGGAATAATTAAATCAATCCCTAACAAACTTTCATCTGGAAATTTATTCCCACAATCAATTACTAATATATCATCACCATATTCAAGAACATACATATTTTTACCAATCTCATGCAATCCGCCAAGGGCATATATGGAAAGAATATTCTTATCCATCCTTTAGCTTACCTCCCTATATACATTTCACATAGTATGTCCTATATATTTCCATTTTATCCCGTATTAACTAGTGGGATTCTCCGAGTCTAGAGAATTTAGTAATTGAATGGGGAATGACAATTTCTAAGCTAAATCCTAATTGAAAATATTAATTTACTGAAACTATTTAAGATAATATGCCATCAGTATGTCATCTCCATAAGATCCATCTTCATATTTAATTTATTTTTTTTATTTTCCTTCCTCAACAAAACCCATACGCTTATATAATTTAATCGCCTCCCTCTCATTGACAGATATTACCCCTAAGCATATCTTATCTAATTCCATTTGTAGTTTTATTAAGAAGAAAAATGGTATGCTAGTAAGTGAATAAATAAAGATAGGTGATTATAATGAAAAAGAAAATAAAAGTAGTTGCTGCCATTATTGAAAATGATCAAGAGGAAATTTTATGTGCCCTCAGATCCCCAAAAATGTCTATACCAAATCATTGGGAGTTTCCCGGTGGAAAAGTGGAAGAAGATGAAGATGTTTTCTCTGCACTAAAACGTGAAATTGAAGAGGAATTTGAATGTAAAATTGAAACGTACGACATACATAATGAAAATATCCATGAATATGATACGTTTATTATCGATTTAATTGCGATTAAAGCCAAAGTTATTGCAGGAAATCCGGTTCCGGTTGAACATTCTAAGTTTATCTGGCTTAAAAGAGAAAACCTTAAATCACTTATTTGGGCCCCGGCAGACATTCCTGCAGTAGAATTGCTGGTAAATGGAAAATAGTCTTCTCATTTTGAGAAGACTATATCTTTTCCGTAAACTCTGTATAGAGGTTATTTGGAATTTCATGTTCGAGTTCTAATTTTACAGTGATTGGTTTTTCACCATCAAATTCTATTGTGTTTCCTTTTCCAATATAAATATAAGGCTCTGTCTTTCCATCAATTTCCCTATATTTTCGAACAAATAGATGAAGATGAATTCCCCTATTTTTATTCAATATAATATTTTTTCCTCGTTCAGATGATTGTACTGTACTATTTGGGGTTTGCCATTGAAAATACTGGCGATTAATAAATTTATCATGGTAATTAATACTTTCTTTTATATTGTCTTCTTTATGTAAATCAATGAAAAGAAAATAATCATTACCATTTGTTAAAAGCCCAGAACCCCTAAACGAACTGTGGGTTTTACGATAGTTAGACAAAAGAGCAGCATCCATCATTTGATATTGCTCGTAAAGTTTAAAATGTGGAAAACCATAATATTCTCTTTTATATTCCTTTTCGTATCTAAAAATTCCATATTGAATAACATCTTTTATATAACTGCTAAATTCATTATTTTCGAGTACCCTACTAAAAATATCTGTCCTATCAGCTACACCATTTGAATAATTTACAAGCTTTACTCCTCTGCTTTTTTGTCCGGTATCATAATAGTCTTGATTTAATACCTCTAACGCATGTTGTACACTATCCACATCAGCTTTCTCGACATATTTTAAAATTTCTTGTTTTGACTGCTCTACTGTAACTTGTTGTTTCTCAAGTAAAAGTTTAAGAATGACAAATTCATGAATGCGTTTTAAAGGTAATTTTCCTGATAATTCCTTTAAAATGCTTTCAAAATTATCATCAAGTAATAATTTTTTGAGTGATTCATCCTTCTCCGTTTTCGCAACAAATTGGAGATAAGATTTTTCCCGATGAATAAACTTAATTGGATCTGGTGCACCGTCAAATTTTAAATAATCGAGTAAAAGATAAGGGATTCTTCCTTGATTCATCTTTTTAAATTCATAATATTCATCTCGTAAATACCTTAAAGAATTAAAGTTTTCACGATCGATTTGTTGAAGTATACGCTCCTTTGAAATTTCATCCATTTGAATGTGTGTAGCTCCCGGTATACTAGCAAATCCAGTCGCAACAGCAACTTTTAAACTTTCTTTATCATAATATCTGCTCCCATTCAGGGCCAATGCAATCAGAAATACTTTACTGTGATTACCAATAAAGTCAAGAACCGTTAAAAAAGTTTTTCCTTCGTATTTTCTAAGTCCTCTCCCCAATTGCTGAATGAAAACGATTGGTGAGTTTGTTGGTCTTAACATAAGTACGGTATTTATAGAAGGAATGTCTACACCTTCGTTAAAAATATCAACAGAGAAAATCACCTGGAGTTCATCATTCTCATTTTCTAATCTATTAATATAATACGCTCTTTCATCAACTGAATGACCTCCGTGTAAACAAACACTTGAATACCCGCGCTTATTGAATTCATCCGCCATAAATTGAGCATGCTCTACACTTGCACAAAACCCTAAACATTTCCTTTTGTCCCCATCATGACTATAGAAGTTCATTTTTTCAATAATAAAATCTACCCGCTCATTAACCTTCAAACGTTTTGTAACTTCAGCTATATCATCAATATCTACATCACTTAAGTCAATTCCCTCAATATCTGTTATACCAAAGTAATGAAACGGAATAACTAAATCATCTTCTAAAGCTTCATGTAAACGAACTTCAATTGCCACATTATTATCGAAAAGATCAAATACATTCATATTATCACTGCGCTCAGGGGTGGCTGTCATGCCTAATGTAAATTTTGGAGTAAAGTAATTCATGATAATTTGATAACTTGGACTAGCAGCATGGTGCGCTTCATCATAAATAATGTAATCAAACTCATTTCTCTCAAAATCTTGATAGCATCTAGTTAATGTTTGAATCGTAGAAAAAATATAGTCAGCTTGTTTATCTTTAGCGTTTCCAGTCAATAAACCAAATGTTACATTTTCATTTGGCAGTAAAAACTCGAAAGTCCCTTTTGCCTTCTTTAGGATTTCTTCTCTATGTACAATAAATAATAGTTTCTTAGGTTTAAAATTTTTCACATCAAAAGCAGACATATACGTTTTTCCTGTACCGGTAGCTGCAATAACTAAAGCTTTCGACTCCCCATAACTACGTAATCTCTCCAAACTCTCCATAGCCCTTTTCTGCATACGATTTGGAACAACATATTTCCCTCGTTCAAAAACTGTTTGGCGCATAGGTGTTGTTCTCTTAATAGTGGCTAGGAAATTTTCATATTCCCCAATAAACGTTTCCGTTGCTTCTTCACTGATTTCCCATAAATGGTTATATTCTTTGATAACTTCCTTTACAAATTCAGATTCGTTTTTAGAAACAACTTCAACATTCCATTCAATATTACTTTTTAATGCACTTTGAGTTATGTTAGCAGAACCAATAATTACTTTATATGTATCTTGATATTCAAAAATATAAACTTTTGTATGAAAACCCTTTTCTGCTACCGTATCAAACACTTTTAAATCAATATTATTAAATGTTTTAATCTTTTCTAGTGCCTTAACCTCAGTGAAATTTAAATAGGTGGAAGTGATTATTTTCCCTTTGACCCCTCTACCCTCCGCTTCTTTCAGTGGATCAAGCAGTAACTGAAGTCCGCTAAAATTTATAAATGCCACACTAAAATAAAAAGATTCACATTCTTTTAATGACTTTACTAGTTCATTTAGTAGATTTCCACTATCAGAATTTACAATTAAACGTTTATCATTTGTCATATTAGAACTCCTAATACTATTTGTTTTAATTTCCTTATTTTAATTGAGTTTCTCTATTCGTTCTTTTTGATTAGTAGAGATTTTTTTCTTGTTTCTCTATCTACCATTTCGATTCACTTCAATTTACTGGTTATAGCATCCACGGTTCTTTAATCAATAATTCTATCTTAATAACTTGAAATATAGTTCCTTTTATTTTTTTAATATTAATAATTATTAATAATTTGATCCTTTTAAAATTCATTGTTACTTTTTATTCTTCCTTTATCGGTTCATATAATAATTGAATAAATATGGAGTTCATTATCTACTGAATAATCTGCTATCCTTTATTGTGCCCACAATTTATCGAAATTGGATTAATAGGACTTGTCTCCAGTTCCTTTTGATAATCGTACGTTTCCTACTATATGCTATTATTACTCATCCAAAAAATCTTGTACCTTCTCATAAAAAAGATACAGTGGTTTTTTTTCGACACCAAGACCTTTTTCTATCATAATGTCAACAATTCCAGTTCCATTCATTAGAATAATAGGGACTGCTCCTTTTTGAATAGATATTCCTTTTGCATTTTGTGTAAAATCGGAAGTTGTGAAGAATATACCTTGTTCATAATTTCCTTGAATAGCTCCTCGAAATTGTTGAATCTCTTTTCTACCAACATTTCCTTGCCACCTTTTACATTGAAAAGCAACATTCATTGTGGCTAGTCCTAATTTCAGTTTACCATATCCATCAATACCACCATCAGGGCCAATATTAGTAACATTCACACTTACAAACCCATAAATTTGAAGAAATTTCTTTGCAAATTCTTCAAATTGTCTCGGCGTTAATTCATGGAGCCTATCTAGTAACTGCGATTTAAAGTCATCTTCATAGTTATCATATAATTCAACAAGGTTTAATGGGGCTGGTCGGTTTTCTTGAGGTGATTGAATTCGTAATCTTCCTTGTTCAGTTATCGCCCATATCCCTCTTTGCGGACTATACATATCACCATTATCAATTAATTTTTGTCTTACCCATTGGATACGATTTGTCCATTTGTTTACGCCAGATACCATAACTTCTTCCAAATCTTCCCGTGTTAATTCCGGGAACTTCTTTGTCACTAGAGGATAAACATCTTTGGGCCTACCTTGCCCTCCAAGGTCGATCAGTACTTGTAATAAAGGAATCTCAATATCAGATTGTTGTGGCATTACCATTAGAAAAACCTACCCTTTTGCTATTATAAAACGTAAAAGTCTATAAATTAAAAATTTTTATAGATAGGTATATTGTATCATAAGAAATTTAAAGAAGGAGGTGAATTTTTCTGAACAAACTGTATTCGTTTGAAATTGAATCCAAATAATCATATTTTATATTTATAATATTTTGAATACGTTTTTCTTATACTACCTAATTATTAGCTATTCAGTTGGAATGGCATGAGTCATAGAAGAGTTGTTTTTATCCGTTACTTTAGGATTAACGATGGCACTCGCTGTTTCTGCTGTTGGTTGGTACAGAGGAGGTTTAGAGATTGCTCTGATTGTCGCCATAACAATGATTTTAATCGTTATTACGGGTAGCTTAATTGGAATGTCTCTCCCCTTTCTCTTTAGTAAGTTTAAAATTGACCCTGCAACCGCTAGTGCACCCCTAATTACTTCAATCTGTGATATTTCTGGCGTATTAATTTATTTTAGTGTCGCTTCAAAGATTTTATCTTCATAAATTTTCTCCCATACAAAGTAAACGTCAAACAATTAGACAACTTAAACATCTAATCGTTTGGCGTTTTATTCATAAATTGTTTCACAGGATACTCGTCTGTCCCACGTAAGCATGATATGTAGATTCCGTTCGTAATTCGAGAATTTCATCCTGCTTCCTTCAGACTCCCCGTCACCACGGGACGCCTTGCTTTTTTGCTAACAGTTCTTACTGCTAAGTCTGTAGTAAAACTTTCATCACCAATTTATTACTTATTCCATGCGCACACAAAAAAGACAGTGAATCATCACTGTCTTTTTACCTTGCTTGGCAGCGTCCTACTCTCACAAAGGCAAAGCCTTCACTACCATCGGCGCTGAAAAGCTTAACTTCCGTGTTCGGGATGGGTACGGGTGTGACCTTCTCGCCATTACTGCCAAACAATATTCAGTTGAGAATGAATTAAGGAAATCATTCTCTCAAAACTAGATCATGTAAGGAAAACTCGAGTAAATATATGATTAAGTCCTCGAACGATTAGTATCCGTCAGCTTCACACGTCACCGTGCGTCCACCTCGGACCTATCAACCTTGTCATCTTCAAGGGTTCTTACTATAACCGAAGTTATATGGGAAATCTCATCTTGAGGGGGGCTTCATGCTTAGATGCTTTCAGCACTTATCCCTTCCGCACATAGCTACCCAGCGATGCCTCTGGCGAGACAACTGGTACACCAGCGGTGCGTCCATCCCGGTCCTCTCGTACTAAGGACAGCTCCTCTCAAATTTCCTACGCCCACGACGGATAGGGACCGAACTGTCTCACGACGTTCTGAACCCAGCTCGCGTACCGCTTTAATGGGCGAACAGCCCAACCCTTGGGACCGACTACAGCCCCAGGATGCGATGAGCCGACATCGAGGTGCCAAACCTCCCCGTCGATGTGGACTCTTGGGGGAGATAAGCCTGTTATCCCCGGGGTAGCTTTTATCCGTTGAGCGATGGCCCTTCCATGCGGAACCACCGGATCACTAAGCCCGACTTTCGTCCCTGCTCGACTTGTAGGTCTCGCAGTCAAGCTCCCTTGTGCCTTTACACTCTACGAATGATTTCCAACCATTCTGAGGGAACCTTTGGGCGCCTCCGTTACTCTTTAGGAGGCGACCGCCCCAGTCAAACTGCCCACCTGACACTGTCTCCCACGTCGATAAGACGTGCGGGTTAGAATTTCAATACAGCCAGGGTAGTATCCCACCGTCGCCTCCACCGAAGCTGGCGCTCCGGCTTCTACGGCTCCTACCTATCCTGTACAAGCTGTACCAAAATTCAATATCAGGCTACAGTAAAGCTCCACGGGGTCTTTCCGTCCTGTCGCGGGTAACCTGCATCTTCACAGGTAATATAATTTCACCGAGTCTCTCGTTGAGACAGTGCCCAGATCGTTACGCCTTTCGTGCGGGTCGGAACTTACCCGACAAGGAATTTCGCTACCTTAGGACCGTTATAGTTACGGCCGCCGTTTACTGGGGCTTCAATTCAGAGCTTCGCACAAGTGCTAACCCCTCCTCTTAACCTTCCAGCACCGGGCAGGCGTCAGCCCCTATACTTCGCCTTGCGGCTTCGCAGAGACCTGTGTTTTTGCTAAACAGTCGCCTGGGCCTATTCACTGCGGCTCTCTCGGGCTTGCACCCTACCAGAGCACCCCTTCTCCCGAAGTTACGGGGTCATTTTGCCGAGTTCCTTAACGAGAGTTCTCTCGATCACCTTAGGATTCTCTCCTCGCCTACCTGTGTCGGTTTGCGGTACGGGCACCTGTATTCTCGCTAGAAGCTTTTCTTGGCAGTGTGAAATCAGGAACTTCGGTACTATATTTCCCTCGCCATCACAGCTTGAGCTTTTCGACAATGGGATTTGCCTCATTGTCACTCTTGCTGCTTGGACGCGGACATCCAATGCCGCGCTTACCCTATCCTCCTGCGTCCCTCCATCACTCAAACGAATACGAGGTGGTACAGGAATATCAACCTGTTGTCCATCGCCTACGCCTTTCGGCCTCGGCTTAGGTCCCGACTAACCCTGAGCGGACGAGCCTTCCTCAGGAAACCTTAGGCATTCGGTGGAAGGGATTCTCACCCTTCTTTCGCTACTCATACCGGCATTCTCACTTCTAAACGCTCCACTAGTCCTTCCGGTCTAGCTTCGACGCATTTAGAACGCTCTCCTACCGCGAACACGTAAGTGTTCACCCGCAGTTTCGGTGATACGTTTAGCCCCGGTACATTTTCGGCGCAGAGTCACTCGACCAGTGAGCTATTACGCACTCTTTAAATGGTGGCTGCTTCTAAGCCAACATCCTGGTTGTCTAGGCAACTCCACATCCTTTTCCACTTAACGTATACTTTGGGACCTTAACTGGCGGTCTGGGCTGTTTCCCTCTTGACCACGGATCTTATCACTCGTAGTCTGACTCCCAAGAATAAGTATTTGGCATTCGGAGTTTGTCTGAATTCGGTAACCCGATGAGGGCCCCTAGTCCAAACAGTGCTCTACCTCCAATACTCTCCTCTTGAGGCTAGCCCTAAAGCTATTTCGGAGAGAACCAGCTATCTCCAAGTTCGATTGGAATTTCTCCGCTACCCACACCTCATCCCCGCACTTTTCAACGTACGTGGGTTCGGGCCTCCAGTAAGTGTTACCTTACCTTCACCCTGGACATGGGTAGGTCACCTGGTTTCGGGTCTACGACCTCATACTCATTCGCCCTATTCAGACTCGCTTTCGCTGCGGCTCCGGATCTAACCTTAACCTTGCATGAAATCGTAACTCGCCGGTTCATTCTACAAAAGGCACGCCATCACACGTAATTGTGCTCTGACTACTTGTAGGCACACGGTTTCAGGATCTCTTTCACTCCCCTTCCGGGGTGCTTTTCACCTTTCCCTCACGGTACTGGTTCACTATCGGTCACTAGGGAGTATTTAGCCTTGGGAGATGGTCCTCCCTGCTTCCGACGGGATTTCACGTGTCCCGTCGTACTCAGGATCCCTCGAAGAGTGGTTGAAATTTTGACTACAGGGCTATTACCTTTTCTAGCAGGCCTTTCCAGACCGCTTCGTCTATTCCAACCTTTTGTAACTCTATGTTCAAGGTCCTACAACCCCAAGAGGCAAGCCTCTTGGTTTGGGCTGTTCCCGTTTCGCTCGCCGCTACTTGGGGAATCGATTTTTCTTTCTCTTCCTCCGGGTACTTAGATGTTTCAGTTCCCCGGGTCTGCCTTCCATACTCTATGGATTCAAGTATGGATACTGTTCCATTACGAACAGTGGGTTTCCCCATTCGGAAATCTCCGGATCAAAGCTTACTTACAGCTCCCCGAAGCATATCGGTGTTAGTCCCGTCCTTCATCGGCTCCTAGTGCCAAGGCATCCACCGTGCGCCCTTTCTAACTTAACCATTAAAAAGGATTGAATCTTTACTCGATGATTGTCTAGCTACGGCTCCTAGCGTCTAGCAAACTTCGC
>NZ_CTDX01000003.1 GCF_001375515.1 Bacillus kwashiorkori | reverse complement strand
AACCAGTAAAACCGAAGTTTTATTGGTTCGCTCGACTTGCATGTATTAGGCACGCCGCCAGCGTTCGTCCTGAGCCAGGATCAAACTCTCCAAAAAAGTTTGATTTGCTCATTTAAAATACTAGCATATTTAACGCTTTGTCTTGTTCAGTTTTCAAGGTTCAATTTTTAGCGACTTAATTATCTTATCAAAACAACAGCTTTTTGTCAACAACTTTTTTATTTTTTTTTGACTAGCTGTCCTAACAACAGATAATAATATACCACCTTTTTTTTCTCTTTGCAACTACATTTTTAAAAACATTTTTTTCAAAAATTTCCCTTAATATTACTACCATATATTTCAAAAGCTCTCATAAAGTATGTTCCTCTAAATACCCTTTTAAAAAATTGACATTCCATAGAAATATACCTTTTAAATATTACGTGTTTTGTAAAGATAGACTATTAGTCTGCTTTAGCTATTATCAAGTTATTACTGCTAGTTAATGTAGTCATAATAGATATAGGTTGTGAAAATTGCATTTAAAATTACTGTAACAGTTAACGTTGCTTTTATCTAATATTCCCATTTGGTTATAGCAATATGTTCTTTTTGTTTTAAGTTTGCAATGACTTATTGAAATAAGACCCCATTTATAACAACTTTTCTTACAAATTATTAAAAAAGGTTTGACATTTACCGTTTAATTTTCGGTGCTGCCAAACCTTCAAATTTTATTTCTATAGATGTTATATTTAACGATGACGCATTAATGGGAATAATAATACGTCACGAATGGATGGTGAGTTTGTTAGTAACATTACTAGACGATCAATTCCGATACCTAATCCTCCGGTTGGGGGCATTCCATATTCCAACGCTTCTACAAAGTCTTCATCCATCATATGTGCTTCGTCATTTCCTGCTTCTCGTTCTTTTAGTTGGTCTTCAAATCTCTCTCTTTGATCTATTGGATCATTAAGTTCTGTAAATGCATTTGCATGTTCCCTACCTACAATAAATAGCTCAAAACGATCTGTAAATCGTGGATCATCTGCATTTTTCTTTGCAAGTGGTGAAATTTCAACAGGGTGACCATATATAAATGTAGGCTGAATAAGTTTATCTTCAATTTTTTGTTCAAAGAATTCATTCACGATATGGCCATATTGCATTGCTGGTGTGATTTCAACATTATGTTGTTTCGCTAATTCACGAGCTTCTTCATCGGTCATCACTTTCCAAAAGTCAACTCCAACATATTCTTTTATAGCGTCTACCATATGAAGTCTTTTCCATTTCGGTGTTAAGTCGACTTCGTAATCACCGTATTGAAGTTTTGTAGATCCTAATACTTCCTCTGCGACATTTGCAATAAGGCTTTCAGTAAGATTCATAACGTCGTGGAAGTCAGCATACGCTTCGTATAGTTCAAGCATTGTAAATTCAGGATTGTGTCTTGTGGAAACTCCTTCATTTCTAAATACCCTTCCTAATTCATAGACCTTTTCTAGTCCCCCGACAATTAAACGCTTCAGATGAAGTTCAATTGCTATACGCATATAAAGTTCCATATCTAGTGCATTATGATGAGTGATAAAAGGTCTTGCAGAAGCTCCCCCTGGGATATCATGCATCATAGGTGTTTCTACTTCTAAAAATCCTAAGTTATTTAAGTAGTTACGGATAGATTGAATTATTTTACTTCTAGTAATAAATGTTTCCCTAGAAGATGGATTTACAATTAAATCAAGATAACGTTGACGATATCTTTGTTCAATGTCCTTTAAGCCATGAAACTTATCTGGTAATGGGCGTAATGATTTCGTCAATATTTGAAAATCATCTACTTTAATAGAAAGTTCGCCTACTTTAGTTTTAAATACTTGCCCTTTTACACCTACGATATCGCCAAGGTCTGCAATTTTAAATAACTCATACTGATCTTCACCAATAGCATCTTTTCTAACATATAACTGAATTTGTCCCGTTAAATCTTGTACGTGGGTAAAACCTACTTTACCTTTCCCACGTTTTGTCATAATTCTTCCGGCAAATTCTACTTGAATATTTTGCTCTTCTAGATCATCATGATCTGTTTCACCATATAAACTATTTAACTGTGCCGCTGAGTGTGTACGATTAAATTTTTGACCAAAAGGATCAATCCCCTTGGAACGTAACAATTCTAATTTTTCCCGACGAACTTGTAATTGATCGTTTAATTCTTCGTGACTCATTATAAAATCATCTCCATCTTTTCCATTGAAAAAATATGTAAAATAACATTTTTATAATAAATATAGATAATTATTACTGTAACAAATAGAATAAAAACTGCCAGTACATACTGGCAGTGAAAACAATCAAAATAATTATAGGTTATCTTTAAACTAGTTGTCAAACCACGCATGCCAATTTATCTTTTTACTTTGTAGCTAATGAAGAGTCTGTGAGTTCTACAAAACGATTAAATAGTGTAACTATATCATTTCTAGTATTGCAGAAGTTAATTTCGTTGCGCACTTTCCCGTTACCGTTAATACCTTTTAAATACCATGCAGCATGTTTGCGCATTTCGCGTACAGCAATATATTCCCCTTTTAATGCAATTAATCGGTCTAAATGTAAAATGGCAACATTGATTTTTTCTTGAACAGTTGGTTCATCGATTAAATCACCAGTCTCAAGGTAATGAACTGTTTGATAAATCATCCATGGATTTCCTAAAGCAGCTCTTCCAATCATGACACCGTCTACTCCAACCTCTTCAATCATCCTTTTTGCATCCTCCGGAGTTTTTACATCACCATTGCCAATGACAGGAATAGACACTGCTTGTTTAACATCTCGAATAACATTCCAATTTGCTTTTCCCTCATACATTTGTACTCTCGTACGTCCATGTACGGTTACAGCTGCCCCACCAGCACGTTCAACTGCTTGAGCATTCTCAACAGCAAGAATATGTTGATCATCCCAACCAATTCTCATTTTTACAGTTACTGGTTTGCTGACAGCGTCTGTTACGGAAGAAACCATATCATAAATTTTATTTGGATTTAATAACCATCGTGCACCTGCTTCGCACTTAATTATTTTATTTACTGGGCAACCCATATTAATATCGATAATATCTGCATTAGTATTTTTATCGACAAATTTTGCTGCCTCTACTAACGTTTCCTTTTCACCACCAAAAATTTGTACACTTAATGGTTTTTCTCTTTCATCAATATATAACATATTTAATGTTCTCTCATTTTTATATACGATGCCTTTATCACTGATCATTTCACAGCAAACTAATCCCGCTCCAAATTCTTTTACCGTTAAACGAAAAGCCGAGTTGCTTATTCCAGCCATCGGAGCTAGTACAACGGGATTTTTCATCTCTATATTACCTATTTTCAGCAAAATAGTTCCTCCTTGATTCTTATAGCAAAAAGGAAATCGGTATTTACCTATACTTTAGATTCATTCCCTAATTCTTCCTTTTTTATTTGAAGCACAGTAGCAATGTCTGTTAATATTCGATCTGATGGAATTCGATTTCCCCGTTCTATTTCTCCTATAATGGATATTGTCACTCCTACTTCTTTAGCTAACTCACTTTGTGTATAACCTTTTAACTTTCGAAAAGCTCGAATACGCCGCCCCCATTTTTCTGTTTCCATAGCCTTACTCCTTCACTTGGAAGCTCTGTAATTATCTCTTCTACTTTCTTATAACTTCCTGTAATGATGATGTCTCGTTTAATTTCCGACAAAGGTATTAGTACGAACATTCGCTCTGACATCCTTGGATGCGGAATGATTAATTGCTCTGTTTTTATATTTTCTTGATTAAACAATAAAATGTCAAGGTCTATCGTTCTTGGTCCAAAACGGATCATTCTTTCTCTACCTAATTCCTTTTCAATTAATAAACAAGTAGAAAGTAGTTGCACTGCCGTGAAATCCGTATGTAATTCAAGTACCATATTTAAAAAGCAGCTTTGATTTTCATAATCGACTGGGTCAGTTTCATAAATAGAAGAGTAATTTGCGATAAAAATTCCTTTATATGACTGTAGTTTTTGAATAGACTCCTTTAAATATTTAGCCCGGTCCCCAATATTTGATCCTAGCGATATATAAGCTTTATTTTTCATGATAGTTAACACCTAATCTTTTTATTTTCTAATACGAGTTATTTCCACTGCTACAGAATGATAGTGACCTGGAATCGGTGGATTTGGCTTTGTTACTTTTATGGTGCATGCTTGTACATTCATGTAATTTGCTAACAATTCCTCTGCTATCGTTTCAGCAACTGCTTCAATTAGCTTAAATGTTTTGTTCTCAACAATTGTTTGGCAAATCGAATAAACCTCTGCGTAATTAATCGTCTTCATTAAATTATCCGTTTCCCCTGCAGCTTGTAAATCGATTTCTAATATGACATCAATTATAAACTTTTGACCTAATTTGTTTTCTTCAGCAAAAACACCATGATATCCGTAAAACTCCATTTGATTTAAATAGATTCGATCCATTATCGTTCATCCTATCATCATTTAAATTATTCATTTTCCCTCATGAGTATATCCATCATTTTGGCCATTCTAGCAATTGGTTTTACATCGTGAACACGAACAATTGAACAACCTTTCGTAATTCCGTAACAAACAGTAGCTCCCGTACCTTCTAATCTTTCTGTAACAGGTAACTCAAGAGCTTGTCCTATCATTGACTTCCTTGAAGTTCCTAGCAATACTGGATAACCTAGTGAGACAATTTTATCCAAATTTCGCATCATTTCAATGTTTTGTTCATATGTTTTTGCAAACCCAATTCCAGGATCTAAAATGATTTGCTCATCTCGAACGCCTGCTTTTTTTGCGATTGTGATACTTTCGTATAAGTCGTATAAGCTATCTCGAATAAAAGATTGATAATTCATATCTTCACGATTATGCATTAAGATGATCGGAACATTGTTTTTAGCTGCAACAGCAGCAATTTCCGGGTCTTTTTTCGCACCCCATATATCATTAATTATGTGGGCTCCTGCCGCAATAGCTTCAGCAGCTGTTCTTGCTTTATACGTATCTATAGAAATTGGTACTAGTATTTCTTTTGCCATTTGCTCGATTACAGGAATTACTCTTTGTATTTCCTCTTTTTCTGAAACTGGTTCATGCCCTGGTCTCGTTGATTCTCCACCAATATCAATTATGTCTGCCCCGTCATCGATTAATTTTTTTGCGTGTGTAATTGATTGGTGAATATGGAAAAACTGGCCGCCATCCGAAAATGAGTCTGGCGTTATATTTAGAATCCCCATTATATATGTCTTTTTTGAAAAGTCCAAATGATATTGACCCATTACATCCACTCCTTTTTCTGACACTATTTTATCAAATATAGACGAATGATGAAAAAAAACTGACAAAAATAAAAAACCACAGCACCTTTAAAACTAGCTGTGGTTAAATAGTTAATATTACATTATCCTTCAAAATTATATAATGGTGTACTTAAATAACGTTCTCCATTACTTGGTATTATTGCCAATACCTTTTTACCTTTTCCTAATTGTTTGGCAACTTGTAATGCGGCATAAATAGCTGCACCTGATGAGATTCCCCCAAGTATTCCTTCTTCACGAGCAGCATGTCGTGCATAATCAAATGCTTGTTCTGTCGTAACTTGAATAATCTCATCATAAACTTCTGTATTTAACACTTTCGGAACAAAACCTGCACCTATTCCTTGTATCTTATGCGGTCCAGGATTTCCCCCTGAAAGAACTGGGGAATCTTTTGGTTCAACAGCATAAATTTTTATATTTGGATAGTTTTCTTTCAAAACTGCACCTGCACCGGTAATTGTACCTCCTGTGCCAATTCCTGAAATAAAAGCATCCAATTGATCTCCCATTTGTTCCACAATTTCTGGTCCAGTTGTAAGGCGATGCACTTCAGGATTTGCCTCATTATCGAATTGTTGTGGCATAAAGTAGTTATTTTCATTTGCTAACTCTTCTGCTTTACGAATGGCACCTTTCATACCTTCTGGACCAGGAGTTAATACTAGCTCTGCTCCATACGCACGAAGTAAATTTCTTCGTTCTAAACTCATCGAGTCGGGCATAACTAATATTGCTTTATACCCTTTTGCGGCTGCCACCATCGCTAATCCAATACCCGTGTTCCCACTTGTTGGTTCAATAATCGTATCACCAGTTTTTAATACTCCTTTTTTTTCTGCTGCTTCAATCATTGCTAAAGCAATACGGTCTTTAACACTACTACCAGGATTCATGTATTCAAGTTTTAAAAATACATCTGCCGAGTTGTCGTCTACCATCCTTTGTAACTTAACTATTGGCGTTTTGCCTACTAAATCTGTAATTGAGTTTACAGCCTTTAACATAAATTCCACCTCTAATTCCGAGTAATTTTATCTGAATAATTATAGTTTATACATTATATGCTTTTTTTGTCAAACAATAATCTTTTTTAATTAAAAAATTTATACTGGCAGTTGTAGCATACGACACATAAAAAAATTTATCCCACCAAAATTATGGTGGGATGGACGGTCCTATTTTGCTTCAGCTAATAATTCCAATAGCTCTTCTTTATTGTAATGATATTTTTCATTACAGAAATGACATTGTACTTCTGCTTGTTCATCTTCATTAATCATCTCTTGCAACTCTGTTTCTCCAAGACTAATTAGTGCAGAAGCAAACCGTTCTTTGGAACAAATACATTGAAAAGAAACCGGCATTTTTTCAAGTATTTTTACTTGTTCTCCTAAAATCTCTGTCAATATTTCTTCTGGCGTTAAACCATCTTTTATTAAAGCTGATATTGGTCTTATTGAATTTAAATTTGATTCGATTTCAGAAATTAATTCATCAGAGGTTCCTGGTAAAAGTTGGAGAATAAAGCCACCAGCCGCTAATACTGAGTGATCAGGGTTCACTAATACACCAACACCGACTGATGAGGGTACTTGTTCAGAACTAGCAAAGTAGTAAGTAAAATCTTCTCCAAGCTCACCTGAAACAAGTGGTACTTGGCCTGAAAATTGTTCTTTCAACCCTAAATCTTTTACGACGGTCAATGTACCTTTTGTTCCAACAGCTCGTTTCACATCTAATTTCCCAGCATCATTTAAGTCAAAATGAACATGAGGATTTGAAACATATCCTCTTACTTCTCCTTTAGCATTGGCATCGACTAAAATTAAACCTAGAGGACCATTCCCTTCAACTTTTATTGTAAGGCGATCTTCTCCTTTTAGCATGGATCCCATCATAACACCTGCAGTTAATGACCTGCCTAGTGCTGCAGAAGCTGTTGCCCATGTATCGTGGCGTCTTTGAGCTTCTTTCACCGTCTCTGTAGATCGAACAGCATAGGCTCTTACTTGTCCGTTGTATCCTAAAGCTTTTACTAAATAATCGTTCAACTTTTCTAACTCCTTCCGAATATAACTGAAGTTTTCCGCGATAGTTATTTCATATTTCTTTTATATATAAGATGTAGCCCTTTTAAAGTTAAAAATGGATCAACAATATCTATTGTTTCACTTTCTTTTCCTATTAATGGTGCAAGGCCACCGGTTGCAATAACGGTCGGCTCATCGTTTCCTTGTTGTTTCATTCGGGAAACAATTCCGTCTACTTGGCCTACATAACCATAAACAATTCCTGCTTGCATAGCTTGTACTGTATTTTTACCAATGATATTTTCAGGTTTAACAATTTCAATTCTTGGAAGTTTGGCTGCCTTCATATAAAGGGCTTCTGTGGATATGTTAATTCCTGGAGCAATGGCCCCACCTAAATATTCACCAGCTTCATTTATGTAACAGTAGGTTGTTGCTGTTCCAAAGTCAACAATGATTAATGGACAACCATACTCTTCTATTGCAGCTACCGCATTGACAATTCTATCTGCACCAACTTCACGGGGATTATCATAGTTAACTTTCAGTCCTAAATCTAAATCAGCCCCAACTAATACTGGATTTATTTTAAAATACTTTTCACACATTTTTTCCAAAGCGTACATAATTGGAGGTACAACAGAAGAAATAATAATCCCTTTAATGTCTGAAAAAGATAATCCTTTATGTTCGAATAACGATTTAATCAGCATGCCGAATTCATCTTCAGTCTTATTTCGGTTCGTTCCTATCCTCCAATAATACTTTAATGTTTCCTCCTCATATACACCTAACACTATATTCGTATTGCCTACATCTAAAACTAAAATCATGATTTCACCAACTTTTTATATTTTAAGTCTGAACAAATATTAACATACATTTATTAGTTGAATAAATAACAGAAACAAAAATATTGTACATGATTTACGAAAATCATGCTCTTATTATGTCTTCCTATTACTTTCAAAATGTACGTATTTCATGATTATGTTGTAGTTTTTGCTTGTTTACGTTCCGTATAAGTCGTAAAAGTGAAGCAAATGGATTAGTAGACAATACAGGAGGAAATTCATTTCTTTTAGGAATACTGGTTGTTTTTATATGGGATTCAGGCCTGGACGATGGGAAACAACGACCTTCCACCTTTTATATATAAAATAAAAAGCTGGCCTTCATTGGCCAGCTGTTTTATTCTTTTTTCTCCTTATCGAGAGAATCTGGTAAGTCATTTGCTTTATCTTGCTTACCAGTAATATTAATTTTTACATCTTCTGTATTAGTTACCGTTTGATTTGATTCCTCATTATCAGTAACGGTAGACTTTATCGGCTCAGGTAATACTCCGTGTTCGTAAAGGTGACGGATTTGTTTAGCATCTAATGTTTCCACATCTAATAGAGCCTTTGCGATTGTTTCTAATTTATCTCTTTTTTCGGTTAAGATGTTTTTCGCTTTCTCATAACAATCTTTAATGATTCTTTGTATTTCCAAGTCTATTTCATACGCGATTGCATCAGAATAATTTTGTTCATTATGAAGATCTCTGCCAAGGAATACTTGCCCTTGTGCTTGACCGAATTGTAATGGACCTAGTTTATCACTCATCCCGAACTCTGTAACCATTTTACGGGCGATTCCAGTTGCTCTTTGGAAATCATTGTGGGCACCTGTGCTAACTTCACCAAACACAATTTCCTCGGCAACACGTCCGCCAAGTAAACCAGTAATTTTATCCAGTAGTTCTGGCTTTGTCATAAAATAACGATCTTCTTTTGGAAGCATAACCGCATAACCACCAGCTTGCCCACGTGGTACAATAGTTACTTTATGCACCATATCTGCATCTTCTAGAACTAAGCCAATGACGGTGTGGCCACTTTCATGATAAGCGACAATATTTCTTTCTTTTTCAGAAATAACACGACTTTTCTTCGCTGGACCCGCAATAACTCTATCTGTTGCTTCATCGATATCATGCATATCAATATTCTTTTTATTTCTTCTAGCAGCAACTAATGCTGCTTCGTTTAGTAAATTTTCTAAATCGGCACCGGAAAATCCTGGTGTTCTCATTGCTATCGTTTTTAAATCCACTGTTTCATCCAGTGGTTTATTACGCGCGTGTACTTTAAGTACTGCTTCACGACCATTCACATCTGGACGGTCTACCGTAATTTGTCTATCGAAACGTCCTGGTCTCAATAATGCAGGGTCAAGAATATCTGGGCGGTTCGTTGCAGCAACGATGATGATACCTTCGTTAGCACTGAAACCATCCATTTCTACTAGTAATTGGTTTAACGTTTGTTCACGTTCATCGTGACCACCGCCAAGACCGGCACCACGCTGACGTCCAACCGCATCAATTTCATCTATAAATATAATACAAGGTGCATTCTTCTTTGCATTTTCAAACAAATCGCGAACACGAGAAGCACCAACACCAACGAACATTTCCACGAAATCAGAACCACTGATGGAGAAGAAAGGTACCCCAGCTTCACCAGCAACTGCTCGTGCTAATAAAGTTTTACCTGTACCAGGAGGACCAACGAGTAGAACCCCTTTTGGTATTCTTGCCCCTAATTCTGAAAATTTCCTTGGATCTTTCAAGAACTCAACAACTTCTACTAGTTCTTGTTTTTCCTCATCTGCACCTGCTACATCTTTAAAACGAACTTTTTTCTTCTCATCATTATATAACCGTGCCTTCGATTTCCCAAAATTCATTACACGGCCACCGCCGCCTTGCGATTGGTTTAGCAAGAAGAAGATAAAGAAGAACAGTATGATGAATGGAATCATCGTTGTTAAAAATTGAATCCACACACTCGTCTCTTTAGCTGCAATCGGATTAAATTCCGTCTTTGTTTGTAAAGCGAGTGTTTCAATTTTTTCTAACGTTGCTGGACTATTCCATGCGTTAACTGTAAAGTATTGATCTTTGTTATATGATTTTAATTGGCCTCTAATGGCATACACTTGTCTTTCTGGTTGGGCTACAAACGACTTTACATCACCTTTTTCTAAGTGTGTAATAAATTCATCATATGTCATTTTCTCATTAGCCTCTTGACCACCAGTAAAAAGACTGACTACGCCAATAATTACTAAAAAGACTAGTAAGTAAAATATCGTGTTACGGAAGATACGATTCATCCCTGACCTCCTCCCAAGGGGAACAAACTTCTTAAATAGTATCATAGATTTTTATTTAATTACAAGGAATACGTTTTACTTTTCTAAATCCTAGAAACAAACGTTTTCCCATGTTTGATGCATGATAACCTTAACTACATAACATTAACTTTGTTACACAAAAAACAACAACCGAATTGTTTAGAGACTATTTTGTATAGACTTCGGGTTTTAAAATTCCTACATAAGGTAAATTGCGGTACTTTTCCTCATAGTCTAACCCATATCCTACAACAAATTCATTTGGAATTACAAACCCAACATAATCAGCTTGGATATCAGCCTTTCTACCTGATGGTTTATCTAACAGTGTAACAATTTTGATGGATTTTGCTTTTCGATACCGGAATAGATCAACTAAGTAATGTAGCGTTAGACCACTATCAATAATATCTTCAATAATTAAAATATCTCTTCCTTCAACAGAAGTATCTAGATCTTTTAATATTTTCACTTCCCCGGAAGAAACTGTTTTTCCTCCATAGCTAGAAACATCCATAAAATCCATTTCTAAATATGCATCGACTCTTTTCAGCAAATCTGCCATAAAAGGCATTGCACCTTTTAATACACCAATCGCTAATGGAAACTTATCTTTATATTCCTCGGTTAAAACTTTGGCTAGTTCTTTTAATTTTTCTTGGATTTGTTCTTCCGTTATTAAAATTTTTTCAATATCATGGTTCATGTTTAATTGCGCCTCCTAGAAGTCCGTTCTCTTTTAAATAATGTAAATAAACCGTTTTGCCTGGAATATATGTAGTTGCTTCACTTGCAGATTTCTTCAATGCTGGTATCCATAAAATATTTCCTAATTGATCAGTAACGATTGGCCAACTATTACGCAAATTTAGGGGAACTTTTTCATCGATAAATATCGATTTAACTTTTTTCCTGCCATTTAATCCTTTTAAGCGAATTTTATCTCCGCTTTCCCTAGTTCTTACGATAAGTGGAAAATTGGTGGATGGAAGATGTAACAAAAACTTATCGTTGCCATTCGTTAAGTCCTGTTCATTACTCATGATCAACTGATGTCCTAATGGCAGTGTTAACTTTTCATTAAAATTCCAATTAAATATGTACTTATCATGTTTCTTTATATCTCCTATAAGGAAAATACATTTACTATAAGAGCGGATGACCATACAATTTTTTGGTAAATTTAGTTGTCCAGAAGATATATCTTTTTTTATTAATTGTAAAATAGAATCAATATGTATTTTTGACAAACCTGCTGGGATTTCTTGATAGAGATAGTTTAATATTAGTTGAATACATCTCCTTTGTAAAGGATTAGCAATGGAAGAAAAACTTGCTATAGATAGTTCCACTTCGTTTTCGTTAATGAACTTTGCAATATGATTCAAATGTTCTTTCGCTAATGCCATTAAGTACAAGTCATCCTCACGCAAATCTTCACTAATACGTTGAAATTGCAGATGAACAAGTGGATTTTCTGATTTAATAAATGGAAGTAGATGCTTACGATAGCGATTCCTTGTATAAACTTCTTTTTCATTACTTGGATCATAAACCGGCTTTAATTCATTAGCTCTAATATAGTTATTTATTTCTTCTCTAGTTACACATAAGAAAGGGCGAATTAAAATTCCCGTTGCAAAGGGCCGTTTTATACTTATTCCAGCGAGTCCCTGTAATGAACTTCCGCGAACTAGCCGCATCATCATCGTCTCAATTTGGTCATCCCCGTGATGGGCTAATGCTAAATAATCAGCATTTACTTCACCCATAATCTTTTCAAAATATTGATAACGTACTTCTCTCGCTACAATTTGCGATCCTTTTCTTCGTTTTTCAATTTCTAATGGAACATTTAAATGGCTACCTTCAAAATTAATATTCCACTGCCTACAGATTTCTTCCACATATTTTAATTCATTATACGATTGCTCGCCACGAAACATATGATCAACATGTGCTACTGTAAGTTGTAACTCCCAATAGTTACGAATAGATTTTAAAAAATATAGTAAAGCAAGGGAGTCTGGCCCCCCCGATACTCCGATTAATACATGGGCACCTTTATTTAACAGTTGATGTTTTTCAATAAAATTTTTGACCTTTTCCTCAAACATTATTTTGCAAAGCCCTCTTTACTATTTTCTATAATTTATAAATACCTTCTTTTCAATTGTTTCAATTTTATCTGCATCACCTATTCCTAAATTGAACAGCCTTTAATAAATTGTTATAGAATATTTTACCTCAATAAGAAGTTATTTTAAACTATTTTTATATTTTTTAACTATTTATTTGGTTTATATTGGGTTTTACAGAATTTGATCATAAATATAGATAAAATATATGAAACAAATAATGAAGACTATCACAGCTGTTTCGAAAAAATTGTTTGATTTGCGTTTTTTTCTGTTCGTCATTTTTGTCTGTTTTGTACTTTTTATTCTTTGAGTTCGGCTCCTTGTATAAGGTTCATTAATGACATCTAATAATTCTTTCCGCATTTCATTTGCTGTAAGGTAGTTCCCCATAAGTGCTTTTAACAACACTGGCTCTAACGGTTTTATTTCTGGCTTTTGGGTTATCATTTTTTTTAATTGACTTATTCCGCCTTCTTGTTTAGGGAATTGTTTCGGATAATGGGCATTTAATACAATCATCGCAACTGCAAAAAGATCGTAACTAGGCTCGGCCTTTCTGCTGCCTAACCCCCAATAACCGCGATCAAAAAACTCCGTATATTCTTTAATCGCTCGGCTAACCGGAGTTGTACCACCTACATCAATGCAGCGTATTTTTGTAGGGTTATTTGTCACAATTAAATTTTCTGGTTTTAAATCACCAAATACCCAACCAAGCTCATGTAAAGCCTGTAAATCTTTTAGCAGTTGAACAATTAACACATTTACCCAAGTAGGTCCCTTTTGTCTTATAAACGTTATAAAATCAACTCCACGAATATATTCCATCACATAAAATGAAATGATTTTACCTCCATACGTCCAATCATCGACATCCAATAAAGAAGGTCCTAGGGTTGCCCCTGGGACCTTTGAGAAAGCTTTCAGTACATTTACTTCGGATGTAATTGTTACTTGATTCTCGCTAATTTTCAATGCGACTTGTTTATCACCCGCATCGGCTAGAAAGACAACTCCAATTGCACCACGTCCTAATTCTCTTACAATCTGATAGCTTTTCCCATGCCATTTCCCTTTAATGATCGTTCCAACTGGAATATTAAACTGACTCTTCATAGTACTCTTCATCATCTCTTCTTGTTAATAAACCTTTTAGTGAGCGTTTTTTACGGAAATAACTCATAGCCTCTTGTATTGCAGGTCCCGTCGGTGTTAAGCCACCAGGTGTTAACTTTGAAAAAGTAGAAGTTAATGCCTCTAGTTTCGGTGTCCAGTCTAATAACTTTTCCACATTTTTCTTTTTCCCGGGAAATATAAAGACAGAAAACAAATTATTGCCCGACCTTGCATTTAAACTTAATGATAAATCAAGTAAAGCTTCTTTCACTGTCGGCAATTTATGTTTCATACTTGCACTTGTATCCACTAATATTAGCACTTCTAAGTTAACAGTCTCATTTAATTCATCAACTACCTCCATAATCTCGCCACGTTTATCCGGAGGTAAGTCATTCATTGTCTTTGCAGACCCTAATATTTGTGATAACTCTTTATTAATGACTCCATGCAATGTTTGTGTCATCGCTTGTCTTGTTACCATTTGTACCGTTTGGGATAAGTTCTGGGCATAAACAATTTGGCTAATACCGCCCCCTTGTTTAGCAATACTCTCAATCTCTTGCATTGCTTGATTATCGATTACGTCATTTTCCATTACACCAATCACATTTATCGTAATTCCTTGTTCATGTGCAAGTGTTGCCATTGCAATTGGATCTTCACCATGGTTTGAACATCCGTCTGTTATTAGCAATATTTGTTTAATAGTTCCTACGTTCATATATCTCCCCTCCAATACCTTTTCTACCATGATTGCCGAGGGGAGTAGTTTTTAAACATTTATATTAGCTTTTATTGTCTAAGTTAATGAGCAGTGTTGAATATTATTGCTTTTTAATTAGAACGAAAGGTGCCAAATCTTTCGGCAAGCGGGTTGTATTCGATCTGCAATTTTGAATTAAGGTAATAATCGTATTCCTAGAAATCACGCTCCCCATTTTCTAATTTGCTCTAACGGTATTGGTCGCCATTTCGGTGTATTATGCTTTACTTTAGCCACAAGTACGGTCATATCATCTTCAATCACACCATTCCTTGCTCTTATCACCTCTTCCATTATTAAATCAGCAATTGCCTGCGGATCTTCCGTTTGTAATTCCGTTATTTTTCGTTTTAACCAAAAATCGACGTTTTCCACATGTTTTGGTCCATCAAAAACACCGTCACTCATCATAATTAAAATATCTTCTGCCTTTAACTGTTCACTAACTACATCTACTTCAAATTCTTCTAAAATTCCTATCGGTAAATTGTTCGCTTGTATTTTAATAATTTTTGAGCCCCGTTTAATAAAGCTTGGTGTGGAACCGACCTTTATAAATTTGGAATGTGCATCTTGTAAATCAATCATTGCTAAATCCAATGTTGCGAAAATTTCATCTGTCGTACGTAAAGATAAAATTGAATTTATCGACTTAATGGCAACTTCTTCATCAATTCCTGACTGAAGTATTTTCTTTAATAGAGTTAATGTTTCCTTACTTTCACTATAGGCACGTTCCCCATTACCCATTCCGTCACTAATTGCTAACGCATATTTATTAGAACTAATCTCTATCATAGAATAGCTATCTCCTGATAAGAGCCCCCCATCTTTAGCGGCATGGGCAACACCTGTCTCAATAACAAAGGCCTTTGTCGATTGAAATGTCGCATAGCAAAACCCACCAGGATATGAGGCACATTCCTCTGTTTTTACTACAATTGTTTCTCCTAAAATATCGGATAATAATGGTGCAATTAATTTCTCACATTGTCCCATACCACCACAGTATGGAATCGTAATTTCGATATCCACATTGCCACTTTCTAAACTATATATTTCGATGTTATTAATTTCTAAACCGAATAATTGAAGGGCTTCTAAAATTTGTTCCTCTTGTTTTTCATGATTCTCCCGCTCCTTTTGAATTTCCTTTGCAAAATTACTCATTACTTCTGAAACACCTAGTAGTTGATTGGCAACCAACTTTCTACTCTCCTGTACTTGCTTTTTTAATTTTTGATTTGCCTGATAGTAGTGGAGCTCTTTTTGAATAGAATCAATCACCTTTTTACTTTTCACACAATACTTGTCCCAGTCCCGGCTAGTCTTCTTTGATAAGATGCCATCATTTTCATCCAGCTCTGTCATAATTGTTTTCATTCCATCATAAGTTTTATTAAACTGATTCACCCAGCAAGTTTCTTTTTTAAAACAAGTTTGACAAGTTTTTTCTGTAACATTGCTAAGAAAGAAATCCATTTCTCTTTCCGAATCAACTAGTTCTTGTTTTTCTTGTGTAATAAAGCTTTTTGACAACGCTTCAAATATCGAAGAAAATTGATCGACTCTTCTAGCGGTAACATCTCTAATTTTTCGCATATATTGCTGCTGTTCAAATATGTGCTCTGTTGTTCCGGGAATATGTTTTGCGATTTTATTCGTTAATGCAATTGGAGTTAGGAAGAATAACAATGATGCGTATAATGATTCCAATAAGGTGGATTGTAGTGATGTTGAACCATTGCCGTATAATCCCATTAATAAGGTTGCAATTAATAGACCAACAGCAACTCCTAACTTTTTCCCTTCCTTCAACAATCCTCCTAATAGTCCAGCAAAAGCTAACAAACTTAATTCTGGAAAGCTTTCAATATTTGCTAAGCCAAAGATTAGTCCGGCAACTACACCGACAGTTGAACCTACAGCAGCTCCAGCAGTAAAGCAAAAGAGTAAAACTAAATACCTTGATAATATATGGGCAATAGACAGATCATTCATAACCCAATCTATCGTACCTGTCATCATGGAAGCGAGGAGAATAATTAAACAGACAATTTCTTCCGTTTTCAACACTTGCCGCCTTCTTGTAATGGAAAGAAGCGGAATTCCTTGAAGGAAAATTAACGTTAAAATAAATGCGAGTCCTCCTTCTACACTTGTCATTAGCAAATCATACCAAGTTAAATTTTGAGTTTCGATAAAAGTATAAAAGATCTTTCCAATAAATACGGCAAATAAAACAAAGTATGGAAGTGCCCGGATATCATTTTTTACGAAAGTAGTAAATAGTTTTCGAACGAGTAGAAATAAACTAATGGAAAGAAAGCTATAAAGAGAACTTGTTATCGATATGGTTAGCGCACCGCACACTAATCCGACAAAAGCAATTGGTGCTTTATCTCTTCTAATAAAATATATACTTGCGAAAAAAGGTAAGCTAAATGGTGTTAAACTAGTTAAAATAAAAGCTCGTCCAAGTAAAAATCCACAAATAAAGATTAATAATCCCCGTTTCACTAATATTGTTTCTGCTTTTCTCTGCAAGCTTTCTAGAAAGTTCATCGCCATTAACTTATAATCAATTAATTTCCTCTCCTGAACCGGTTCAATAAATCTCCCATGTACTTTTTCCATTTAAATGCCACCCCTTACAATAATCTTTCAACCGATTATATAGGATGTTCCCTACAAACTTTGTCAAATTTTCAGTGACAGTTATAAGAAAGTTTCGACGTTTTCTTACGAAATTTGTGAAACTTATACAATTTTTTTATCAGAGTCCACTACAAGGTACTAGTTACTTTCCGTTTAACTATCCCAAAACGTTAGAATTTCCAAGCTTTCCTGTCTCTTATCCATTTGTCGTTAGTTGATAAAATATTTGAAAATCCGACAATCTATGTAGTTATATGTCTAAAAGTTTTTTTAAATAGGATCGTTCTTTATAAGATTGAAAGGAAATAAAAAAGAGCCAGATACACAATACCATGCATAGAGAAATTCACCCTATCCATGGTATGCAGTCTGACTCTTTAAGACAACTTAATATATGAAAATGAACTAATAGTTTCGGTAAACCTGCTAATATATTTTAATGAGACAGCAAGTTAACCCCGTCTAGGACCTCTACCTCCTCTTTTCGATTCAGTATGCCGTTTTAAGGATGCCAATCGATCTTCACTATCTTTTAGAAAACGAGCCATTTTTTGCTCAAAATTTTCCTTATTGTTGCTGCGATCGAAATTTTTGCCTTGACGAGGACGATTAGATACAGCTTCCCTTTTTTCTTTCGCTTTTTTAATAGATAAACCTATTTTGCCATCTTTCTCAACATTAATGACTTTTACTTCAACTGGGTCACCAACTTTTAAATGTTCGTTAATATCCTTAACGTACGTATCAGCAACCTCGCTAATGTGAACTAAACCTGTTGAGCCTTCTGGCAGCTCTACAAATGCACCAAAATTAGTAATACCTGTTACTTTACCTTGTAACTTGCTGCCTACTTCAATTGACATAAAAAAAGACTTCCTCCTTAAAGTAATAAAAAATACACTTACTTATATTATAGCCAAAGATAAAATTGTGTGTCAATTAATGGCGATATTTACCTGAATTTATTATTCCTCATCAGGTATAGAAAAGATGATTTCATCTTCATCAGATAAATATAATTCCTGTCTGGCAAATTTACCTAAGTATTCATCGTCTTGCAATTTAATAATTTCCTCTTGTAAAATCTTTTGTTGGTCTTGCAAGTTTTTATACTGTTCCTGTAAGCTAGATAGTTCCGCCCTTTTTTCACGCACCGTAATTGCTTGGGAATGGAGAGTTTTTACTAAAAAGTACGTTGTAAAAGTAACAAATAGGAAAAACACAGTTAGTCTTCGAAATAAAAGTTTTCGTCTCTTCTGTTTAAGCTTTTGTAAAGATTCTTGTTCGTTTATGTATGACTGGTTTAAGATTGGTATTCTTCGACTATTTATTTGCACACTCTCACTCCCATCTTAACTATCTACTTTTTTCTAAAAATAAAGTTTTTACTTGTTAAATAATAACGTGACAAAATTTTATAAAGTTTCCTACTCTTTATTTTAAACGATGTTGGGACTGATTTCCATAGTAATTTTCCTATCCAACCAAATGGTTTACTAATTACATTTAGTATTGTTAAAATTATTTTCGAGATAATTTGTAAAATTCGGTAAATTAAATTCCAAGTAAACAGTAAAAGGGCAATTATTCCGCTAAATAAAAGCATAATTGGCTTAAAAATTACAAGCGATAATAGCTTTACCATGAACATATAAAATTTTATAACCAATTGGATGATACTTTCTAATATAGCGAGATAGATAGATTTAAGCAAACTTTGGTAAAAAGCAAAACCACATAGTAAAGCAAGAAAGATGTAAAATCTCACCTCTCCGTTATTTACTAAATATAACACGTAAAATAAGATAAACGCCTGTAATACCCAGAATAATATATCGTTTATAAAGACGATCCATCTTTTTCGTTTTGTTCGCTTCAAAAAGCGGCTATAAGTATCTAAAGCCGCTCCAAGCCAACTGCCCATACCGATCATTGTGAGCATCGTATAAAATTGTGTCGTTAAACTCATTTGAACAACTTGCTAAAGAATCCTTTAGCTTTATCCCCATGATGCTCATCTAAATAAACTAAGTCAAAAATTTTCCCTTTGATGGACACAACTCCCTTATCAACATCTAAATTTTTCATTTGTAAATTTTGTCCGCGAATTGCTAAATATCCCATCACTGTTTCTAATAAAAACTCCTCATTGTCGAAGCTTTCTACTTGCTTTACACCTGTTATATCTAGCAATTTTCTCCCTTTTAAAATAACATCATGATCTTCTACTACTGTCTTTTGATGCTTTGTTTGATCATAAAACTGGTTCATAGCTCTCCCCCGATTCTAGTTCTATTATCTTACCACTAAAATATGCTCGTCTTATTATTAATAGAACTAAAAATCAAGTTACGGTCTATTTCTATTTCTTGTGTTTTGATAAAAATTCGCTTCTTTACTCAAACGTATTCATTTTTTCCTCATGTAAAATGGTGTACATTCCGTTTGCATCTTCCTTTTTTGTGGAATCTTGCAATTTTTCTACACGAGCTGTAACGATTCGTTGACCAAATTGAATGGATAATTCGTCGCCAACTTGTACTACACTACTTGCTTTGGCAACTTTCCCATTAATGGATATACGACCTTGATCAGCGACTTCCTTCGCTAACGTTCTTCTTTTAATCAATCGAGAGACTTTTAAAAATTTATCTAACCGCATACTTTGTTCATTCCTTTCCCCATTTTCCAATTTATAAACCTAATTCTTTCGCTTCTATCCAAAAACTATCTAATTCCTCTAAACTATGTTCTGATAAACTTCTGCCATTTTTACGAGCTTTTTCTTCTACGTGGGCAAATCTCTTTAGAAATTTTTGGTTTGCTTGTACTAGTGCTTCTTCTGGATGAATGGATAACAGTCTTGCCACATTAACTAATGCAAATAGTACGTCCCCGAATTCCATTACTGTATTCGTCTTACCGTCCTTTTCGTTTTGAAGTTCATTTAAAAACTCCTGCCATTCTTCTTTTACCTTCTCTAGTGCTGGCTCATAACTATCCCAATCAAAACCGACCGCTGCTGCTTGTTTCTGAATTTCGTATGCTTGCAATAATGCTGGAAGACCCTTGCCTACCTTACTCATTATAGATACTTGGGTAGCGTCTTTACCTTTTTCTAACTCCTTTATTTTCTTCCAGTTTTCAGTCACTTCTTCTGCGTTATTCGCTATGATTTCACCAAATACGTGCGGATGTCTGCGAATCATTTTTGCATTTAATGTTTCTATAATATCTTGAATATTAAAATACCCTTCTTCATCCCCAATTTGAGCATGAAGCATTATTTGTAAGAGAACATCACCTAGTTCCTCAACTAAATGTTCATCATCCCCCTGGTCAATTGCTTCTAATACTTCATATGTCTCTTCAATTAAGTATTTTTTTAAAGACGTATGGGTTTGTTTTCGATCCCATGGGCAACCTTCTGGACTTCTTAAAGTAGCTATAACTTTTTTTAAATACGAAAAATTTTTATATAAAATTTCCTCATCTTTTACAGGTGGGACATAAATAGTCGTTAAATTATTTACTGTCCATCCATGATCTAACAAATGTAACGGAATACATGTTACTGTTTCGTTATTCAGTCCTGCATTTGTAATGATAAAAACTTCATATGTATCGGGTAGCATTTCCATTAATGTTATTTTTACTTCCGAGGCTACAAACTGATCATATACTTGGCCAATAAAAATATGTTGGCTTACGTTTAAATCATCAGCAGTAAAATTTGTTCCATCTAGAAATTGAAATCCTTCAATCGGATCAATACGGACAGCCTGAAATGTTGCATCAAAAAAGCTCTGTCCGCCGGCAAATTCCAGCGTTATCCCTCTACTTGGTGCTCGGTCCATTAGTAGTTGCACCGTTTTCTCTGCTACGAGTGGGTGTCCTGGTACGGCATATACGATCGATAATTCTGTAGCCTTATCTAGTAGCTCGTTCACAATTTCCTCATAAACATCATTAAATTGATCGTACTTTTCATATATATCATCAAAGGATGTGAATGTTATCCCTTCAGCAACTAATTGTTCTACAACTGGATGTTCCTTCGTCCGTAAATATAAATGTGGATTGTTTTTTAATAATCGATAAACACCAATAGATAGTTGCTCTAAACTTCCTGCACCAATCCCTACAACAGTAATTTGATTCATCTGACTGCCTTCCCTCACTTTTTTCTCGGATATAACTTTTCCAATTTATCGCCAAGTGGTAATGTCATTAACTCTGCTCTTGTAAAAACTTCACTTCGAATAAATGATATCAAAAAGGTGAGACTTCCTATAATAACGGCGAATATTGTTATAACGATAGCATATATTCGTACATTAGAAAAATATTTTTCGATTCCTTGCAGGAAGAAAAAGGATAACAACACGGCAATAGTCATTATCAATAAAGCCTTTATCGTAATAAATGTAAATCGCCATGTAATATAGTTTGCTTTTGTTTTCTGCTTTAACTTCCAAATTAATAGTAATGTAATGACGAATAAACCACTATTCGTTGCAAGTGGCGCACCGATAATTTGCCACTTTTCAATGAAGAATTCATTTAAAGCAATTTTTACAAATAAGCCAACTAAAACGGCTATGGACGGGTAAATTACAACGCCTAAACCTTGCAAAATTGCCGTCAGCGTAATGTTAATTGTAGTAAAAAATATTGCTACCATAAATATTTGTAACACAAACGTACCCTTACTATTTTCAAACAACATCATATTGAACGTTTCCATAATTAAAATAAGTCCTAAACTGCTTGCAGCACCAATTGCAATACTTATTTGTAACGCTAATTTTATATAATAATCAACTTCCTTTTCCAAACCTTGGATTTTTTTCGCTGAGATGATAGGAACTAACGATAAGGATAATGATGTTGCTAATACCGTTCCCATTTGCAGCAGTGGTTGTCCGCGATCAAATATTCCTTTTATCGTTTTTGCCTCCAATGAATTAATGCCCGTTTCTAGTAATGTCGGTACAATTTGAAAGGCATCACTCATTTGAAATAAAATGAGCATTAACCCGCTTACGCAGACTGCAAAACCTTGAATAAAGATCTGTCTGACGGTAGTTCCAACGTCTTTCCAACTCCATGAAGTGATTTGCGAATGTTGTCTGTTATGGAAAAAAAATAAACAAAGAATGATAAACCCAATAACACTACCGATTATGGAAGCAAAAATAGCCGCTTGTCCTACTTTATATAAACCGGCCCCTTGGCGCATTAATAAAATGGCTGAAAAAAGGATTACAGTTACACGAATTAATTGTTCCCCGATTTGAGAAAATGCTGTTGGCACCATGAAACTTTGCCCTTGAAAGAAACCGCGTAATATAGATAAAAATGGCACCAATAAAAATGAAAAGGCAACTGTTTGAAGAAGTGGTACTAAATTTTCATCCCCCATTTTTTGGGCAATTCGATCAGCAAAGAAAAAAACAGACAAAAAAATGAGCAATGTAATAAAAAAAATAGTAAGGAAGGCGGCAACTAACATCTCCCTCGCTTTTGTATAGCTTCCATTGTTTAGCCGCTCTGCCAATAACTTTGATATAATGACAGGAAATCCTACGGTCCCGATAGTTATTGCCACACCATAGAACGGATAGACTTGCTGATATATATAAAATCCTATATCACCAACAATATTTTGGAAAGGAACACGATAAAGGACACTTAAAACCTTTGTAAGCATAGCCGCCAACGATAAAATTACCGTTCCCTTAATCAAAACCGTGCTCTTACTATTTGATAATTGTTTCATAATTCGCTCCTACCAGTACTATACTCCTTCCTAGTATAATGCAAAATTAACATTTCTAGTAGTTGCTAATACTCGTGTTTGGAAAAACTGCCTAAAAAAAGAAGACAGCATAACTGCCTTCTTCCTTATTTCTGTGTTAAACTTCGTATTGATTTCCTTTTCCAACACTTTTTTATACTAATTATCCGTTATTGCTCCATTTGTCTAGCTAAAAAACCTGCTGCTGTTTCTGCGGCTTTTTTCTCTACTTCTCCTAACTTTTGCTCTTTTGATAAAATAATAACTGTACCAATAGGATCCCCATTGGCGATAATCGGACTAATCGTATAAGATGTTAACGCTTCTTCATTTCCTTCCACTAATTGAACCGTATTTTCTCCCGTTTCTAACACAGGTTGCCTCTCTTCCATTACTTTTTCCACTAAATCACTAATATGTTTATTTAAATATTCTTTCTTTGAACCACCAGATACGGCAATCACACTATCACGATCACATATTAAAATTGGACTTCCGAGGCTGTCAAATAATGCTTCTGCATATTCTTTTGCAAAATCACCTAGTTCACTAATCGGTGAGTATTTTTTTAATATTACTTCACCATCGCGATCAACAAAAATTTCTAATGGATCTCCTTCTCTAATACGTAACGTTCTTCTTATTTCTTTTGGGATTACAACCCTGCCTAAATCATCAATTCGACGTACTATACCAGTTGCTTTCATTCTTAAGTTGCCTCTCTTTCTTTTGATGATTTTGATAACGACCCAAATAAATTTGAAATCATTACCTGTCTTAAATTTATTATCTTTCATATGGAAAGTTCTATACATTCTTGAAAAGATTTTCTTTTATTAAATACAACTTTGGCAATAGAGGTAATTTATTCTAACGCTTTCCGTACCAGTTATTTTCCCGAAAAAAGATACTTTAAAACAACAATATAGTGTCGAATTAATTTCAATATTATTTCAGTCTGCTTACAAAAAAAGCCGCCCAAGGTAAGAACCTTTAGACAGCTTTTTCACTAACGTAACGATGCAACTGTAGTTTTTTCCATTTCAATTGCTGGTAATTTTTCTAAAATAGACTGTAGTACAGCTAACCATTTTTCATCCTTTTCATTTGCCTTTTGTATTACAATTTTAAATTTACTGCCTTCCATACCGAAGCCTACTAGGCGTCCAAATGGATTGCAAATATTGATTATTTCTTCCCCTTTAATCTCCTTCGTATATCGTTCCTTAAACAAAATTACTACTTGATCTTTTATTCGTTTAACAGATTCAATGCCTGCCTTTTTCGCATGTACTTTCATTATAGATATAGTGAATAAATAATTTACTTCTTCTGGATAATCACCAAAGCGATCGACCATTTCATCTTGTAATTCGGTCACATCTTCTAATGTTTCAATAGAACGAAAACGTTTGTACATTTCAATTTTTTGGTAACCATCTCTTACATACTCATCAGGTATATATGCATTTAGTTCCAAATCTATTTCTACCGGAACATCTTCCACTTCTTTTCTATCGCCTTTCAGTTTTTCAATAGCTTCTTTAAGCATTTGAGAATATAAGTCAAATCCTACTGATTCGATAAACCCGTGTTGTTGTGCACCTAGAATATTTCCAGTTCCACGAATAGATAAGTCACGCATAGCAATTTTAAAGCCCGACCCTAGTTCCGTAAATTCTTTTATTGCTTGCAACCGTTTTTCAGCAACTTCTGTCAAAATTTTATCTCGCCGATACGTAAAGTATGCATAAGCAACACGATTCGACCTACCAACCCTTCCACGAAGTTGGTATAACTGAGATAATCCCATTCGGTCGGCATTTTCTACAATTAACGTGTTCACATTCGGAATGTCTACACCTGTTTCTATAATCGTTGTACTAACTAAAACATCATATTCTCCTTCGATAAAGGATAAAATAACATTTTCTAACTCATTTTCTGTCATTTTTCCGTGAGCATAGATTACTCTCGCGTCTGGAACTAGCATAGAAATTTCCTCTGCTTTTCTCGCTATATCTTCCACACGATTATATAGATAAAAGACTTGGCCATCTCGAGCAAGTTCCCTTTCAATCGCTTCCTTTATTAATGAAGGATTGAGTTCCATCACATAAGTTTGGACTGGAAAACGATTTTCAGGTGGCGTTTCAATAACAGATAAATCCCTTACACCGAGAAGAGACATATGAAGCGTTCTCGGAATTGGAGTAGCGGTTAATGTTAATACATCTATATTTGTCTTTAATTGCTTAATTTTTTCTTTATGCTTTACCCCGAAACGTTGTTCTTCATCAATAATTAACAGACCTAAATCATGAAATGTAACATCTTTCGATAAGAGGCGATGTGTTCCAACGACAATATCAACTGTACCATTTTTTAAACCTTTTATGATTTCTTGTTGTTCTTTCTTCGTTCGAAATCTGCTTAAAGAACCAATATTAATAGGGTATTCCTGGAATCTTTCACGCATCGTTTCATAATGTTGCTGAGCTAAAATAGTTGTAGGAACTAAAATAGCCACTTGTTTTCCGTCCATAATAGCCTTAAATGCTGCCCTTAAAGCAACTTCTGTTTTACCGTAGCCAACATCACCACATAAAAGGCGATCCATTGGTCGCTGACGCTCCATATCCTTTTTAATTTCTTCAATAGAACGCAATTGGTCGTCGGTTTCTTTATAAGGAAATGCTGCTTCAAATTCCCTTTGTAAATCTCCATCCGGTGCAAAGGCATATCCTTTCGCGGCTTGTCTAGCAGCATATAACTTAATTAAATCTTCCGCTATATCTTGTACAGAAGACTCTACTTTTTTCTTAACCCGTTTCCATTCTGAGCCGCCAAGTTTATAAATTTTCGGTTCTTTTCCTTCATTGCCTACGTATTTTTGAACGAGATCAATTTGGTCAATAGGCACATATAACTTATCATTACCTTGGTATTTAATTTGTAAGTAGTCTTTATGGACCCCATTAATGACTAATGTTTCAATTCCTAAATATTTACCAATACCGTGATTAACATGTACTACATAGTCGCCAACCTTTAAGTCAGAATAGCTTTTAATCCTTTCTGCATTGGAAAGTTTTTGCCTTCTTGTTCTTTTTCGCGTTTTTTTATTGAATAGCTCATTTTCGTTTATAACTGCGAGTTTATGCATGGGCAATTCAAACCCACTAACTAAGTTACCTTGAATAAGCTGTATTTTTCCATCAATTAGCTGATTCCCATTTTGATTATTGACAGATTCTATTTGGTAATCTTCCAATACGGATGCTACTTTTGATAAGCGATTTTCATCTGAACATAGGAAAACAACCGTAAAGTTCCCTTTTTCCCAACGTTCAAGCTCAGATTTTAACACATTCATTTGTCCGTGGAAGTTTTGCATCGGTTTACAAGATATATTTAAAATGTTTTGTGGATTCGTATTAGGAATATGTCTTAAAAACATAGAAAAATATAAAACAGGAAATTTTGCCTCCGATACTAATTTAAAAACATCATGTGCTATTTTCGTATCATGTAAAATTTGCCCTTCAGCAATTAAACTTAGCTGCCATTCCGATTCTTCTTTATCTAATGTATCTTTCATTTCAAGAACTCTACTTATTTCATCGATACAAATAATGGTGTTCGAAGGTAAGTAGTCTAATAGACTTGATGCTTCTTTATAAGCACTGAATAAATATTTAAATATATCATCAGGTATTATACCGTTTTTTAATTGTTCCACTTCTTGTTCTATATAGACCGCTAAAGACTGCTTAATTTTTGAATCTTTTATTTTCGCCAAACTAGCACCGACACTTGTTTCTAAGTAATTGGCTACATTTTGTAATTCCGTGTTCTCGATAATGACTTCAGAGGCAGGGCCAATTTCTATTTCGGTAATTTTTTCTTTTGACCGTTGACTTTCTACAGAAAAATAGCGGATAGAATCAATGACGTCATCAAATAACTCAATTCGGATAGGGTCTGATTCTGTTAATGGATAAATATCAATAATACCGCCACGAATACTAAATTCACCTGGCGCAGATACCATATCCGATCGAACATAACCCATTTGAATCAATTGCTGCATTAAATTAGGCAAATCAATTTGATCATCGGTTTTCCAGTATAAGATATTTTTTTTCCACAGTTGCAATGGTGGTAATACTCTCCTTAGCCCTGCAATAGGAACAATAACAACGCCAGACTGTTGTTTTGCTAAGAAGTTTAATGTCTCAATTCGTTGTGATTTTAATTCAGGACTTGCAATAGCCATATCTGCTATAACAAGTTCGTTTGTCGGGTATAAATAAACTTTTTCTTCCGGAATAAATTGGATAATATCATCATATAATTTTTGTGCTTGCAATAAATTATACGTAATGATTATTAACGGTTTAGACAATTTGTCGTAAAGACTTGCCATATACACCGTTCTAGCAGAGCCTGACAACCCCGCTATTAATTGTTCGTTTAATCCTTCTGCGATTCCATTTGCCACAGATAAAATATCATCATTATTTATAAACTCGGTAACAAGACCTTTCATATTTGCCTCCTCTCTTTCTTTATCTAAACACTAGAAAGGGAATTTTATAGATTAAGTAAACTTTGATTATTCAGTATTTGAAAACAGAAAAACGCTTTGGGGAATCCAAAGCCTGCTAGTGGATAATAAAATCATTTTCATAGTTATTAGGATTTTTTTCAAACGATTCATGACAATCTTCACATATGCTATTTATTGTTATATTTCCTGAAGCATCATAGTTAATCATTTCACGTCTTTCTTCATCCGTTAATTTATCAAATCCTAACTCATTTGAGTGATAGGAAATATTTTCAAGTTGGCCAATTTTTGTGCCGCAATAACGGCAAAAATAATGAAGTGCCATATAACTCACTCCCTAAAATGTTTATCTTGTTTCATTATTTACATTTCAGGTGAAAGTTATTCATACTTCATTATATCGAAATAATAACAAAAAATTCATGTTTATTGATTATACTTATTCATCACATCTAGAAATGGTTCCTTCAACCATGTTTCACATGCCTCGACACATTTTTTCATTACTTCTTGCATTACTTTTGCTTCTTGTTTGGAGAATTTGCCTAGTACATAATCTGTAATTGCAAACCCTGGTTCTGGCCGGTCAATTCCGATTCTTATCCGCTTAAATTCTTGTGTGCCAAGGTGAGCAATTAAAGATTTAATCCCGTTATGACCACCTGCACTTCCTTTATAACGAAGGCGAATTTTACCGACCGGTAAATCTAACTCATCATATACGACTAATAGATCATCAATCGAAATTTGAAAGTACTCCATTAGTGGTTTTACAGCTTCACCTGATAAATTCATATAGGTCATCGGTTTTAATAAGATGACTTTTTCACCATTGACGATTCCTTTACTATACAGACCGCGGAATTTCGTCTCTGTTAAAGGCAAATTGAATTGTGTGGATAATTCATCAATCACTTTAAAACCGATATTATGTCTAGTTTTTTCATACTGTTTTCCTGGATTTCCAAGACCAACGATTAATTTCACATTTACTCCCCCTATTTTTAAAAATAGGCGTTCTAAATTACCTATCTATAAGCAAAACTTCACAAGACTGTTGGTTTCAGAATAAAAAGGGGTAACCGAGGATGGTTACCCCTTTCTATCTAACTATTCTTCTCGACCTTCCAAGTTATCTGGTATTCCTGGTTCTTGTTCTTCACCCGTACTAATTTCCTCTTCTTGTTTAGGCGGTAAAATAGTTGCAATCACATCGTCTGAATCATGGTTAAACTCAAATGAATAATTTCTTGATATATCTCCAACAGTTACCGTCTCGCCGACTTTTAAATTAGTAATATCAATTGCAATTTCCTCAGGTATTTGATCGGCTTTTGCCGTAATCGAAAGTTCAAAAAGCGGTTGGTTTAATACGCCACCATCTTTAACTCCAACAGCTTCACCACTTAATGTAATTCGAACATCGGCTTTTACCTCTGTTTGGGCATCAACAGCAAGTAAATCAACATGAAGTAAGTCTTTTGTTAACGGATCCTCTTGATAATTAGTAAGAATTACTTGCTTCTCATTTCCATTTACGTTAATGGAAAAAACACCATGTCTGCCGTTTTCTTTTATTTTTTGCAACAGGTCAGACTTAGAAATAGTAATGGATACCGTCTCTACATTTTTACCATAGACGACTCCTGGAACCTTACCATTATCCCGTAAATTTTTTAGAAAAGACCTTCTGAAATTAGTACGTTCTGTAGCTTGTAAAATTGCACCCAATGTAGTCACCTCAAAAATATATTTATTATAAATGGTCCCATTTATAGGGTTACCCATTATAATCAATCTTTAGTCAATAAATTATTAGGTCAATCCTACTAAGTACATACGATGTCTTTCAAGAAGTACTATTTCCCCTATATTTACTATACCGTATTCCTATTAAAAAAGCACACTTATCGATTTTTGCTCGAAAACACGAATAATCGCTTCTGCAATTAATGGTGCAACAGATAGCTGTTTGATTTTGGCGATTTTTTTCTCATCTGGTATTGCAATACTGTTAGTAATAACTAACTCTTTAATTTTCGAATGCTCAATTCTTTCAATTGCTGGTCCTGATAATACCGGATGTGTACAGCAGGCATACACTTCTTTCGCACCATTGTCCACAATAGCGTTGGCAGCTAACGTAATCGTACCAGCTGTATCAATAATATCATCTATAATAATAGCAGTTTTTCCTTCAATATTACCTACAATATTCATTACTTCTGCTACATTTGGACGTGGTCTCCGTTTGTCAATAATGGCAATAGGTGCTTTTAAACGATCAGCAAGTTTTCTTGTCCGCGTTACTCCACCATGGTCTGGAGATACAACTACAATATCATCTAAATTCTTTTCTTCAAAGTAATTCGCTAAAATAGGAACACCCATTAAATGATCAATTGGTATATCAAAAAATCCTTGTATTTGTGGAGCATGCAAGTCAAGTGTGATAACTCTTGTTGCACCTGCCGTTTCCAGCAAATTTGCTACCAATTTCGCTGTAATCGGCTCTCTAGAACGCGCTTTACGATCTTGACGGGCATAGCCGTAATAAGGCATGACAATGTTAATAGTACGTGCGGAAGCGCGTTTTAGTGCATCAATCATAATTAATAGTTCCATCAAGTTATCGTTAACTGGTGAACTTGTAGATTGAATAATGAATACATCGCAACCTCTAATACTTTCTTCAATATTAATTTGAATTTCCCCATCACTAAACCGATTAACCGTACATTTTCCTAAATCAACACCAATTATTTCCGCAATTTCTGCCGCAAGACCTCTGTTAGAACTGAGCGAAAATAATTTTAGCCTTGCATTCGGATACTGATTAGCCATTATATAGAACCTCCATATGATTATTGTCGTTTTTTATTAAGCTTTTCTACATAGTTTTCTTTATTCACTTGACGTGCACGGGCAATCGATAGTGATTGAATTGGAACATCGTCCGTAATAGTAGATCCTGCCGCGACATAGGCTCCTTTGCCTACTGTAACTGGTGCAATTAAATTTGAATTACATCCAATAAATGCTTCATCTTCAATGATTGTTTTAAATTTATTTTTTCCGTCATAATTTACTGTAATGGAGCCGCAACCGACATTGACGTTGCTGCCAATTTCTGCATCACCCATATAAGATAAATGAGATACTTTACTTTTTGCACCAATCGTTGATTTTTTAATTTCTACAAAGTTCCCTATTCTTACTTCATCACTAATATAAGCTTCTGGTCTAATATGAGAGAAGGGACCTATTTGTACAGATGAACCGATTTGGCTATCACAAGCAACGGATTGACGAATAATAGTTTTATTGCCTATATGACAATTACTTATATCTGAATTTGGACCAATCTCACAGTCAACCCCTATAACAGTATCACCTTTAATAACAGTACCTGGATATATAACTGTATCTTGGCCAATAGTTACATTCATATCAATATACGTATTTTTAGGGTCCATAATAGTAACACCATTTCTCATATGGTACTCATTTATACGACTACGCATAATCTCCTCTGCTTTTGCGAGGGCGACACGATCATTGACTCCTAAAGTTTCAGAAAAATCATCCGTCATAAAAGCAGTAACATTTAATCCTTCGTTTTTTAAAATAGCCAATACATCTGGTAAATAATACTCTCCTTGCGCATTATTATTTGACACTTTTTGTAATGCCATAAACAATGCTTTATTATCAAAACAATACGTTCCGGCATTAATTTCTTGGACTAATTTCTCCTCAGCTGACGCATCTTTCTCTTCAACAATTTTTTCAATATACCCTTTTTCGTTTCTAATAACACGCCCATATCCAGTTGGCTGAGTTGTTTTAGCAGTTAATACTGTCATCACTGCCTTTTCCTTCTCATGATGTTTCATTAATGCTTGAATCGTTTCTGACTTCACTAAAGGCGTATCACCACAAACGACAAGAGTATGCCCTTCTTCGTTTTCTAATAAATCCTTCGTTTGTAAGACAGCATGTGCCGTTCCTAGTTGTTCTTTTTGAAGGACGAAATCACTTTTTCCTTGCAAATGTTCCTTTACTTTTTCCGCTCCGTGACCAACAACTGTAATAATTTTCGTTGTTCCAATGTGAGCCATCTGATCAACGACATGTTCTACCATAGGTTTGCCGCATACAGGATGGAGTACTTTGTACAACTTCGATTTCATTCGCGTCCCTTGGCCCGCAGCCAATATAATAACAAATCGATTTGACATGACGACCTCCAAATATCAAGCTTTTTATCCAATATGAATATATACCAATTACCGCTTCATTTCAAGAAAGTCTTTTTACCAATATACGCTTGATGCTAATATTCTATTAACCTTTAAATACATTCTTACAAAAATAAAACTGAGGCAAATCCTATCCAATAATGATAGATGCCTCAGTAATGATCTCTATACAATAAAAAAGAGACCTACTTTTGAAGTAGGCTCTGGTTGTTGTTTATCCAATGAAATTAAGATGCACCCGCTTCTTCTAGCTCTACCTCTAATTGTCCAAGACGGTAATATTCTGCTAAGACCGCTTCTTGAATTTTATTTCTCGTAGTAGAGTTAATCGGATGAGCGATGTCTCTAAATTCTCCGTCTGGTGTACGTTTGCTAGGCATAGCGACAAATAATCCATTATTTCCATCAATCACTCGAATATCGTGCACAACAAATTCATTATCTAGAGTAATGGATGCAATAGCACGCATTCGCCCATCCGTATTCACCCGACGCAATCTAACGTCTGTAACTTCCACTGTTTTCACCCCTTAGAAAAGACTTAATTATTAGATTTCTACAAAGTTTTTGTTTTTCCTTCTTTTTTTTAAATATTTTTTTATATTTAAACGGAAGATTTACAAAAATTAATTTTAAATGAATTTATTAAATACTTCACAAACAAATATAGGGCAGTGATGCGACATTTCTAATTCAACTGCCCAAAAATACTATTATTCATCCATATTCTTTAAAATTCTATAACAGCTACTGCTTCTATTTCTACTAACACATCTTTCGGTAGTCTAGATACTTCAACACATGATCTTGCGGGCTTATGCCCATCAAAAAATTGCTCATACACTTCATTCATTTTTTGAAAGTCTTCCATATTCTTTAAAAATACGGTCGTTTTTATTACATATTCTTTACTTGAACTGGCCGCTTCTAATACTGCTTGCAAATTACTCAACACTTGCTTTGTTTGTTCTGTAATATCTCCTGTTACTAAATTTCCTTCTTTCGTCAAAGGTATTTGTCCTGATGTAAAGACAAAGTTTTGAATGACCATTCCTTGGGAATAAGGACCAATTGCTGCTGGTGCATTATTAGTCAATACAGGCTTCATAGCTTTCACACCTCTTTACATAATATATTTCCTTCACTAACCACTATCTTTTTTTCTTTCTCATCCACATGGGTCAGCTTTATTATAGAAGTATATTCATTAATTAACCGTTCGTTATAATCCGCCTCAATTAGAACAGCGATACCCGCCAATTCTGCTCGAAACTCCTCTAACAAACTTATCATTCCATTCACTGTCCCGCCAGCTTTCATAAAATCATCGACGATTAACACTTTTGATCCTTCTTTTAAGCTCTTTCTTGCCAACACCATCGACTGAATTTTTTTCGTAGAACCGGACACATAATTAATACTAACTGTCGAACCTTCTGTAATTTTACTATCTCTGCGAACAATCACTACTGGAACATTTAAATATCGAGCAGTTGCATATGCTAAAGTAATCCCTTTCGTCGCTACTGTCATGACAACATCAATATCTTTATCAATGTATTTAGATGCTAAAATTTTACCTACTTCATCCATTAAATGGGGATTACCGATAATATCAGCCATGTATAAATAGCCTCCAGGCAATATTCGATCCGGTTTTTCAATCCATTCGCATAATGTGTGAATACTTGATTGGATATCTTCCGAACGAACATTGACAGAATAAATAACACCGCCAGAAGCTCCAGCTAATGTTTTTAATATACCGATACCTTGTTGATTAAATGTTTCTTTAATTATCGAAATATCCTCGCTAATAGATGACTTTGCTGCTCCATACTTATCAACAAAATAAGTTAAAGGGATTATTTTCCTTGGATTATTCAACAAATAGTTTGTCATGTCTACTAGACGTTCACTTCGTTTCCAATTCATTAAAACGCCTCCTAATACACGAATGTTATTGTATTAATTTTATAATAACGTACGTGTATTAACAAGTTTCCATTTAGTGCATTTTCTAATTTATTATGATAAGTGATTCGTACCGAGTAATCTAACCGCAAATACTTGACGGCAAAATCCCTTTAAACTGTTATAAACACGCTCTTTCCTAGAATCGTGTTGAATTAACGCGAAAACGGTCGGTCCACTACCGCTCATCAATACTCCGTCTGCCCCGAATTTTTCCATATGTTCTTTTATTTGTTTTACCTCTGGGTATTCAGATAAAGTAACATTTTCTAAAACATTATTTAAGTTATTACATATTGCTTGATAATTTTTTTCTTTAATTGCTTGAACCATCAAATTTGTATTCGGATGGCTAATTTCATTTAAATTTAACTTATTATAAACTTCAGTTGTCGAAACACCAATAGGGGGCTTTGCAAGAATTACCCAGCAACTAGGCGGTGTCGGTAATAACTTTATTTTTTCTCCTCTTCCTTTAGCAAGTGCTGTTCCGCCATATACACAAAAACTTACGTCTGACCCAATTTCAGCACCAATCTCCGCTAACTCCTCAATAGAAAGGCTTAAACCCCACAATTTATTTAATCCTCTCAAAGTAGCAGCAGCATCACTACTACCCCCAGCAAGTCCAGCAGCCACTGGAATATTCTTTTCTATAGAAATTTCTACTCCTTTTTCCACTTGGAACTTTTGCTTTAGAAGTTTAGCAGCTTGAAACGCTAAATTCCGCTCATCATCTGGGACATAACGGCTTTGGGAACTTATTCTAATTTCACTTTCTTCGAGCAATGTTAATTCAAGGCGATCCGCTAAATCAATTGTTGTCATCACCATTTCTAATTCATGATAGCCATCATCACGTTTATAGAGTACATCTAAAGATAAGTTGATTTTCGCTGGTGCCTTAACAAAAACTTTCACTTCGTCCACCTACTTTTAGCTGTATATATAATTTTGTCCTATTTTACCATAATATACAGGTTAAAAAGAATAGATAGTATGTTTATTCTAAAATAAAAAAGAGTCTATTCCATCTAAAAGGAATAGACTAAGTAATAATAATTTATTACTCTACACAAAATTTATCCAATAATAAGACAAGCTAATCTTCTCTATGAAGCTTTCAATTCTTGCCTATTTAGTTCACCTTCTGTAGCTGCAACTACTACTGCTGCTGAGGCATCACCTGTTACGTTAACAGAAGTTCTAAACATATCTAAAATTCTGTCCACACCGGCAACTAATGCAAGGGCCTCTAATGGCAAGTTAATGGAAGCCAATACCATTGTTAACATAATAAATCCTGCCCCAGGGACTCCTGCTGTACCGATTGATGCTAATGCACCTGTTAAGATGACCATTAATAGTTGTGTAAATGTTAATTCATAACCTAATACTTGCGCACTAAACAATGTTGCTACACCGAGATATATGGCCGTACCATCCATATTAATAGTAGCTCCTAGCGGTAGAACGAAACTGCTTACATTTTCTGATACTCCTAAATTTTCTTTCGTGTTTTTAATAGTAATCGGTAAGGTACCTGAACTACTACATGTACTGAAAGCTACTAAAGAAGCAGGAAAGATCCCTTTAAAAAACTTCAACGGACTCATTTTCCCTATCGTTTTAACGGTAATGGAATAAACCACAACCGCATGTACAATACACGCAATTGCAACAGCTAAAATTAATTTCATTAATGGCATTAATACATCCATACCGTATTGGGCAACGATTGGCGCAATTAACCCGAAAATACCGAAAGGCGCAACTCGCATAATCCAACCCGTTATCTTATACATAATTTCCGCAAAAGCATCAAAAAAATGAAAGACCGGTTTAGCCTTTTCACCTAGTGCAGTTATGGCAATACCGATGAATAAGGCAAAGAAAATAATTTGTAAAATATTCCCAGTTACTAATGATTCTATTGGATTGGTAGGTACAATATTTAATAATGTTTGAACGAAACCATCTGTTTCAGTAGCTTCTACTGTTTCACCAGCCTTAATCGATAATCCTTCACCTGGGCTGAATAAATATCCAAAACCAAGCCCGACCATTACAGCTACGGCAGTCGTTACTAAGTAATAGACTACTGTTTTTCCACCCATTCTGCCAAGCTTGCCAATATCACCAGTACTAGCAACACCAACAACTAATGTTGATAATATTAAAGGAACAATAATAAACTTAATTAAACGTAAAAATAAGTCCCCAAGCGGTGCAACTACTTCAATACCAGGTATGACAATACCGGCTACAATGGCGAGTACAAAAGCAATTAAAATTTGTGTAAGTAAATTAAATCTCATCCCATTCACCTCTTCTAATAGTTTGTTATAGTATAAAAATATTATTATAAAAAAAATATATAACACTATAATATATGTAATTTTAAAAAATAACAATCACTTTTTACTAATTTAACTATTGAAATAATAATGTTAAATAATGAACAGTTGTTTTATGTTTTAATAATCCCCTGTTATACAACAATATATATTCTTTATAGTAATGTCGATTAGTAAAAATGGCAAGCTTAATTTTTTTTATAAAATAAACGACTGTGCAAATCGTTAATGTTCCATGATAAACTTGATTTTACCCAGTACTTTAAAACCCGTTCTCACAGTAACTAAAAATCTTATTTCTCTCTAAACTAATAAAAACCAATAACATCCAGTGTGTCTTTACTCCCCATTTCCCCTTTGTAGAAGAGGAACAAAAAAAAGGCTGTCCAATGATTGGACAGCCTTGTCTTGCCACAGTGGAGATTGAACTTCACCTAAAGCTACTACTGCTTTTTACTTAATTGTTCTTGTGCAATTTCAATAGCTCTCTTTACCATATTACCAGCATCCTTTGCCCGAATGCCACCCCAGCCTTCTTTTTGCACAACATCGTAAAAACCGAGTTCTTTTGCAAGTTCAACTTTCATTTCTTCAGACATAACTCCTCTTCTGCCCAATGAAACTCCTCCTTTTATCCTGTGACAATGTTAGTTTATACATTATCGTTATAAAGCATGTTTATTAAAAAAAGGAAAAAGGCAAAATAAAAAAGCAGTGGACATTGTTCACTGCTGACTCAAAACCGATCCTTTGTTGTCATCGTAAAATGTAAGTTGTACAGTATTTGTTAAAATATCTGCGTAGCTATAGGAAACACGTTCAAAGGCATTTTCGTCTTGATCTAATTCAACAACAAAAACTGCGGGATATGTTTCAGCTAACACACCAGATCGTTCGATTGTTTTTCTCCGTCCACCATTTGCCTTTAATAATAGACGCTTTCCTAAATTAGAATCAAGCTTTTTTTTGATATCAGACAATTTCGTTGGCATACCTTCTACACCTCACTGTATTTAATATTACCATAAATTCAAGAAATTTGTCAAGGTAAAATAATAAATTATATCAATTTTATTTTTTACTTGTCAATAGTTTTGGCAAACATATTTTGACTTTATTCGACATCCATATTGTTTCCAACTTTTTGTGACTTTATGTATTATTAGATTTTTTAAAATATATTTAATACCTTCCGCTTGTACTATAGGGAAATACCATTTTTTGTAGTTTCCTAAAGGTTACAAGGTAAAAATAAAAAGGACTATTTAAAAAGGGCAGCAATTTGTCACTTTTTAAATAGTCATTATTACGGATGATATGGCATACCCATTCTCAATAATCCTTTTGTTTCAATGCCTCCTAATCCTTTTTCGCCTGTAATTGTATTTCTCAACACATCCCATAAGCGAACACCTTCTGTAAATGGAGTAAAACTCAATTTAGCGACTATATACACTGGATCTAACGCATGAATATTAATTCTCAATGGAGAACTGGCGAAATTGGCACCCGCTTGAATGAGTGACTCAAAATGAGATTGACAGGCACCAGCAAATATTACTAATTGGTCTAAATTAGGATTGGCTTTTCTAACCGATTTTACGGTCTCAACGAAATCTTTTGAATGTCGATATGCTCTTAAATCTTTTTTATCACCTTTATATTTCGAGTAGGCATCATGACCTGTTATTACTAATATATTCGGTCGATACTTTTCTACTAATCCTGGTACTTCTTGCGGCATCTGTTTTTCGTCACAATAAACTCCATATACAGGTACACCAATTTTCTTATATAAGGCTAAACATTTATTTAAATAATTTGGATCCCCATCAACATGAAGGACTCTTCCAGGCATTTGAAACAATGGATATTCATTGTTATATCCAGAGGACTCGAATTCTTGCCTTTCTCTAATTGATTGATAATCTTGTCTAAATAATTTATAAGATTGCTCTTCCAACTGCCGATACGGTTTTAATATTTTATTTCTGCTATTATAATCTAAATGGATTAAATCTTTTACTGGAGCATCAGCTATTAAACGAATATCTTCTCCGTATAATATTGCATAAAGTTCTCCTTTTTCCTCAAAAAAACTAATCACCCGAAATGGGATATCACATTTGTAAGAAAGCCTTCCTACAATATCATTTTTATTGATTTTCACAGCCTTCACTCACATTTCCCACCAGCTTTGCGAATCTATATTTGTTGTTTTTACATTACATATTTAGGCTATGCAAAACGACCCTGCCTGGTGAGAAAAAGTTTACGAATATAATGTAAGTAATTTGTTGCTCAATAAAGCAAACTCCTCAATGCTCAATGTTTCACCGCGTCTTGTTGAGTCAATTCCTGTTTCATGCAAGATAGACACTATGTCTTCCTTTTTTTCTTTTCCTTGTGGGAGGCCATGAATTAAATTATTAATAATGGTTTTTCTTCTTTGAGCAAAACTCGCCTTCGTCACAGTAAAAAAGAAATCCTCGTCAACAACTTCCACAAGCGGTTTTTTTCGTAATGTTAATCTTACTACGACGGAATCCACATTTGGTTGTGGGATAAAAACGGTTTTCGGTACATTCATCACGATTTCTGCAGTAGAATAATATTGAACAGCAATCGATAAGGACCCATAATTTTTTGAACCTGGTTTGGCAATTAACCGATCACCTACTTCTTTCTGCATCATAACGACTAAACTTCTTAATGGCAAATGTTCTTCTAAACATTTCATAATAATAGGGGTAGTTATATAGTATGGCAAATTAGCCACTAGTACCCGGTCTTCCAAATTAGCTAAGTTATCCTCGATTGCTTTCACAACATCAGCTTTCAAAAAATCATGATGTAATATCGTAACATTTTCATAAGGGGAAAGGGTGTCGTTTAATACCGGTAATAGTCGCTGGTCAATTTCAAATGCAATGACCTTTTTTGCTTTCTTTGCTAACTGCTCTGTTAAAGCTCCAATTCCAGGTCCAATCTCAATTACACCCGTCTCTTCTGTTAAATCGGCATAGCTAACGATCTTTTGTAATATATTCGTATCAATGAGAAAATTTTGTCCTAAACTTTTTTTAAAAGAAAAACCGTATTTTTCAAGTATTGCTCGTGTTCTTAATGGTGTTGCTATCTCTTTATTCATTTAATGGATCCTCCTGTAAAATCCTCTCAGCCACCTGCAAAAAAACTTCTCGACTAATTTGAAACATCCGCAAACGCTTTTGTAACTGTTTTCCATTCGTATAGCCAATCTTTAACATTACTCCCAGCTTTTCTCGCCTAATCTTTGCATGTTTATCACCAATTAAGCCGTTTTCCAATAAATCTTCTACCGATATTTGCTCCTCAGGTTCTTCAAACATCGTGTAAGCAGCAGATAAAGCGTTACGTATTGCCTCCACCGATGCATGCTCTACCCCTAGTCCTTTACCGGTCTTTGCAATTGCATCCTGTCTATTTAAAAAAGCATGTTTGCAATTAGGTACTTGCGAACTTATCGTTTTCCTTATTTTTTCCCCTGGATAATCGGGGTCAGTAAATATAATTACACCCCGTTTTTCTGCTGCAAGCTTGATTTGCTCTATTGTTTCTTGGTTAATTGCTGATCCATTTGTTTCAATGGTATCGGCATGAACTGCTCGTTTTATTGCTACTGTATCATCTTTTCCTTCAACAACTATTATTTCCCTTATTTTCATCATATCCTCCAATTCTTGTTTTCGTTACTTGTATATTATAATGAAACTGATATTCTATACGCAAAAAAATGCAGAGGTTTTACCCCTGCATTATTTAATAATTCGTATTTTTACTTTCTTTACTCCCCACCGATATGCTTCTTTTTTCGTTTGAAAAAGCACATCAATTTTCGCTCCTTTAATGCTACCACCTGTGTCCCCTGCAATAGCATAACCATATCCTTCTACCCAAACTTTTGTACCAAGTGGGATGAATTTTGGATCTACGGCAATGATTTTCAGACCAGGTTGCTTTAAATTAATCCCTGTAGCTGAATATCCCGAGCATCCATTACATTGTGGAGTATAGGCTGTTGCTGTAACGTAATATTCTTGTCCTGGTTGCGCTTTTCCCCGTGAAACAGTTTGAATTACTTTCGTTCCAACTGCGACAATTTTATCTGTTGAATTCTTTATTACATTTTCACTTATTAACTTTTTCGATACTACTTTTCCATTTTCTAATATAACTTCATATTTCTTTTGGAGAACACCTTTTTTTCCTTCTTGAACAATTTTTTCATTTCCTTTTAGAATGCTATTGTCCTTTTTTGTAACAACAGCGAAATCAATCGGTTCTTCCACAACATCGGTGACTTTTTCAACTCGGATGACTTTAACATTGGATCCTTTTTTTACGAGAGTGTATAAATCTGGTTCAACTCGATCTAGTTTATTTAATTGGACCCCTTGATGCTTTAAAAAGTCAGCGACAGTCGTCGAAGTTGACCAAACTTCTTTCTTTTTTCCACCATCATTGAATACTAATTTAAAAGCAACATCTAATTTAATTTCTAATCCATCAGTAATTAACGTGTCTTTTGACAATGCTAACTTATCAAACTCATTAACTTCTAAACCTTTTTCTTCAAGAAAATCCCCGACGTTATCCGCGGTAGTCCATACTTCTTCTTTGCTATCATCTATCATCATTACTACCTTCTTCGCGGGTTTCCAAAAAACTTGCATTTGATCTGTTATTTTTTCTTTTGTTTCTGGCTCAATTTGATCATATGGTTTATATTGAATATTTAAGTCTTTTAGTAAATCCCCTACTGTTTGCGCATGTGTTTTCATTTCTTGTTTTTTCCCATCAAGAACAACAGTTATTTCTTTTTTTGTTAACTCAAAAACTAATAAGCTAGCAACTATAGCAAAAACAATCAAACTGCTTATGATGATGGAAAAATGTCGCCTCTTTTTTTGTTCTGTAATTAAGGCTTTAATTTTTGAAAAATTCAAACAAACGCCTCCTTTTCCATGGGAAGATTATATAGAAGAACTAACCATATGTCAAATAAGTGAGTGTAATTGCAAAATTCCCTGTCATTAATTTACTGTTTATGCTACTATTTCCTATAATATTTGTTAAAGGGGAATAAAGTGATTCCCCTGAAAAACTACATTATATTGAATAATTTTTTTGCGTTATTATGCGTTATTTCAGCTATTTCCTCCAATGTCATTTCTTTTAACTCCGCAATTTGTTGGGCAACTAATTTTACATATGCTGGTTCATTTCTTTTTCCTCGATAAGGGTGTGGAGTTAAGTATGGGCAATCTGTTTCAATTAGTATTTTGTCTAATGGAATTTCTTTTGCAACTTCCTTTGGCTTTCTTGCATTTTTAAAAGTAACAGGACCCCCAAAAGAAATATAGAAATTCATATCCATGCATTCTTTTGCTATTTCTATACTGCCGCTAAAACAATGCATAATTCCGCCAACATCGCTCGCATTTTCTTCTTTTAATATTTTTACAACATCTTCTGTTGCTTCTCGATTATGTATTACTATTGGTAATTTGACTTTTTTCGCTAGTTGTATTTGTTTCCTAAATACTTCTTGTTGAATATCCTTTGGAGATTTATCCCAGTAATAATCTAAGCCCATTTCCCCTAACGCGACAATTTTCTGATGTTGACTAAGTTCTTCTATCCATCGTAAATCGTTATCGGTCATGTCTATTGCATCGACTGGATGCCACCCAATGCAACCATAAATATTGTCATATTGATTAATTAATTCCATTGTTTTTTCAATAGTAGGGCGATCAAAACCGACAACAACAATATTCGATACTCCCGCTTCTTTAGCTCTATTTAATACTTCTTCCAAATCTTCACCAAATTGTTCTGCGTTTAAGTGGGCATGGGTATCAAATAACATTGTTCTTCACCTTATTTTACCCTTTCTTCTCTCATAGTTGTGTATTATTTATAGGCTATTAAAAAATACTTATTTTATACTTACTATTTCTCACCAATAAAAATAACATAGAAATGTTGCATTTTTGTAACATTCCTATGTTTTTTTGAAAACAGTTACATTATTTACTCTTTATTTCACTTTCGCTCCTAACGGTAAAGAATCACTGACAGTTGCTAGTGATAATATTCCATCTTTTTCACCTGCTAAAATCATCCCTTGGGAAAGTTCTCCCCGAAGTTTTACAGGTTTTAAATTTACTACACAAATTACTCTTTTTCCTACTAATTCTTCCGGTTTATAGTATGTTGCGATTCCTGATACTACTTGGCGTTTTTCGTATCCTAAATCTAATGTTAATTTTAATAATTTATTAGCCTTTTTTACTGGTTCTGCTTGAATGACTTGTGCCACACGAAGATCGACCTTCATAAAGTCGTCAATGGATATTTCAGGTGCATTTTCCATTTTTTCCTCAACTTTTTCTTGAGCACTCTCTTCTACTTTTGTACCGCCTTGCATTTTCCCTTTTATATATTCCACTTCTTCTTCCACTTTTAAGCGTGGGAAAATCGGATTACCTTTATTAACATTAATTTTACTCTTCAATTGTCCAAATTCTTGTATGCTTTCCCAAGTCTGTAAAGCCTCATCAGCAATATTTAACTGAGCAAATATTTGCTTTGGTGCTTTTGTCATAAATGGCTGTAGCATTACAGCAACACAACGTAATGTTTCTGCTAAATGAGCCATAACATTTGCTAACTCTTCTCGCTTCGAATCATCTTTTGCTAGTTTCCAAGGAGTCGTTTCATCAATATATTTATTTGCTCGGTTAATAATTTGCCAAATGGAAGCTAAAGCAACGGAAAACTCCATTTTTTCCATTTCTTCCTCAAATTTGCCTAGTGACTCATAATAAACATTTACTAACGACTGGTCATATTCCGTATTAGCACCATTATATACTGGAATTTCACTATCAAAGTATTGACCAATCATTGCAATCGTTCGATTTAACAGATTTCCGAGATCGTTAGCTAAATCAAAGTTAATTCTTTCGACAAACCCTTCTGGAGTAAAAACACCGTCCGAGCCAAAAGGTACTTCTCTTAATAAGTAATATCTAAGAGCGTCTAATCCGTAGCGGTCAATTAAAGTGACGGGATCAACGACGTTTCCTTTTGATTTAGACATTTTTCCATCTTTCATTAATAGCCAGCCGTGAGCAAAAACTTTTTTTGGCAATGGTAAGTCAAGAGCCATTAACATAATCGGCCAGTATATCGTATGAAACCTTACAATTTCTTTTCCTACTAAATGAACATCTGCTGGCCAATACTTTTTATATTTACTATCGTCATCTGATCCATACCCTAGAGCTGTTATATAATTTGTTAAGGCATCAATCCACACATAAATCACATGTTTTGGATTGCCTGGAACTTTAATTCCCCAATCAAAAGTCGTCCTTGAGACAGCTAAATCTTCTAACCCTGGTTTAATAAAATTATTGATCATTTCATTTTTTCGCGACTCAGGTTGGATAAATTCAGGATTTTCCTCATAATATTTTAACAAACGATCGACATATTTACTCATTTTAAAGAAATACGATTCCTCTTTCACTTTCTCAACTGGCCTACCGCAATCTGGGCAGTTTCCTTCATTTAATTGCCTTTCAGTAAAAAAGGATTCACAAGGTGTACAATACCAGCCCTCGTACTCATCTAAATAAATATCACCTTGGTCAACTAATTTAGCAAAAATCTTTTCCACTATTTCTTTATGTCGATCTTCTGTAGTACGGATAAAGTCGTTATAGGAAATGTCTAGCTTATCCCATAAATCTTTAATACCACTTACAATATGGTCTACATACTCTTGAGGGGTAACACCTTCTTCCTTCGCCTTTCTTTCAATTTTTTGTCCGTGCTCATCGGTCCCTGTTAAAAACATGACATTATATCCACGCATCCGTTTATAACGGCACATTGCATCTGCTGCCACTGTCGTATATGCATGACCTATATGCAAATTACCACTCGGATAATATATCGGAGTTGTTAAATAAAAAGTTTTTTTCGTTTCCTCCACCTATTTTCTCCTCCTTCATAAAGATGGATAATAAAAAAGCTCTCGGTTTTGCGGCGAGAGTCAAAATAATAGTATAAATACTACATACTAAAAATATCATAACCGCTTATATGAGAAAAATATACATAAAAAACAGAAAAAGTGCAAGGGAAGTAAAGATATCCCGATTTTTAATATTTTGCAATAAAATAGTAAATAATCAAATTATTAGGTTTAAAACCTATTATTCTGGGTATTTATTAATTGACGCATATGGTAAAGCTTGGTATTATAACAGTAGGCGGAAATGTCTAATATTTCTTACAAAGATAAAAAGCTTCCTCGCTAAATAGTATTGGTTTAAAGATTCCTAGGTAAGACCATAATGGATAATAAATTAAAATATTATTATCCGAGGTGGCCCAAAATGAGAGATTTTAACCAAGAATATAGTGTGTTCCAAAAGGCATTAGGTATTGAAGATCCATGGTATGTTATTGATTACGAATTGAACCAAAATGATTATATTCTTGATATTTATTTAGATTTTAGACGTGGTTCTGAATTTGTATGCACTCATTGTGGTCATCCTCAGGCAAAAGTTCATGACATAGTAAATGATGATCGTACGTGGAGGCACCTTAATTTCTGGCAGTATCAAACCATCTTACACGCAAGATTGCCTCGAACAAAATGTAATCTTTGTAATAAGATTCGTACCATTCATGTAGAATGGTCTCGCCCTGGTGCTGGGTTTACATGGTTTTTTGAATCTGAATTAATGCAATTAATGAAAGAAATGCCCGTTGCTACAGTGGCCCGAAAAGTAGGTGAACATGATACTAGGTTGTGGCGTGTCTTTCATTATTATGTTGATAAAGCCATGAAAGAATTGGACTTTTCCAATGTTAAGCGAATAGCCATTGATGAGACATCTAGCCGGCGAGGACATGAATATGTCACTCTGTTTGTAGATATGGATACAAAGCTTGTTTTATTCGCTACAGAAGGAAAAGACGCGAATGTTCTTAAAAAATTTTCTTCCTTCTTAAAGGATCATAATGTTGAGCCTAATAACATTAAAGAAGTCTGTAGTGATATGTCCCCAGCATTCAAAAAGGGTGTCGAAACAGAATTTCCAGAAGCACACATAACCTTTGATAAATTTCATGTCATGAAACTTATGAATGAGGCGCTAGATCAGGTACGACGCAATGAGCAAATTGAACAACCAGGCCTTAAAAAGACACGTTATTTATGGTTAAAAAACCATAAAAATCTAAACACCGAACAACAGGAAAAGATCCTAAAATTAAAGGATACCAATTTAAAAACAGCTAGAGCTTATAGATTGAAGCTTTCGCTTCAAGAAATGTGGACCAAAACTGAACGCTTTGCCACCCTTCATTTTAATGAGTGGTACCAATGGGCCACCCGTTCTCAGTTAGAACCAATAATAAAGGTTGCCCAAACATTAAAGAAACACGAACAAGGGATATTAAGATGGTTCGTTTCAAAAATGACTAATGGTCTACTCGAAGGTATCAATAGTCTAGTTCAAGCTGCAAAGAGAAAAGCTAGGGGCTACAGAACCACAAAGAACTTTATTGCGATGATCTACGCAACAGCTAATAAGTTATTGATTAGTGTAGAACCACATAAGCTAGGGTAGGTCCTTCTCAACTTACAGACCCAGCTCCATTTTACGGGGAGGTTGTCAAGTGCTTTCCTTGACAGCCTCCCCGTAAAATGGAAAACTATCAAAAGTTGAGAAGGAGGCTTACCACTTATTATGGTCCGAGATTCTTTTATACCCACACTAAATAGCGAAGAGCCGATAAAAATATCCATTATTTGAGAGGGGAAATTAAAATGAAATCCACGGGAATCGTAAGGAAGGTTGATGAATTAGGTCGGGTCGTTATTCCAATTGAATTACGGAGAACACTTGGTATTGAGGAAAAGGATGCTTTAGAAATTTACGTCGATGACGATAAAATTATTTTAAAGAAATATAAGCCGAATATGACTTGTCTCATTACAGGTGATGTTTCTGACGATAATTTAGTTGTCGGTAATGGTAGACTAATTTTGAGCCGTGAAGGTGCAGAAATTTTAATCGGCGAAATAAAAAAGGCATTTCAAATTGAAGAAGTATAATGCATGTAAAATTTAGGGCAGCGCAAATACGTTGCCCTTTTTATATGTAAAAAACCATGGAGTGATCATATTCCACGGTTTACTCTTTTACATGATAGCTTTGATACACTTCTCTTTTTCCAATATTACGGTCATGAGCCGTTTGTTTTATCGCCTCTTTAGAAGAAAGACCTTTTTCTATATAATACTCCACATGTTCATTAATAGTTAGTGTATGCCACCACAAAGCTTCACTATCAGCAATATTTTCTTTACACCCCTCAACAATCAAGCAAAACTCACCGCGAATTTCCGCTTCTTCCAGCCAAGTTACTATCTCTTTTAAATCCCCTCTAATATATTCCTCATGCTTTTTTGTCAACTCTCTAGCAAGTACTATTTTCCGGTTTCCAAAACTATCGTATATACTTGTTATTGTCTCTTTTAAACGATGTGGTGCTTCATAAAAAATAATCGTTTCCGGCTTATTTTTCAGAAATTCCAGCTCTTTTTCCCGCTCCTTTTTCTTTCTCGGTAAAAAACCGTAAAAGGAAAAGGGTTGAGGAACTATTCCTGATGCCGTTAGCGCCGTTAAAGCAGCATTTGCTCCTGGTAAGGAGATAACTGGGATATTGTTATTTATTGCCTCCTCTACCAATTCATAACCTGGATCAGATATTCCAGGCATTCCTGCATCACTCACAAGTGCAATGATTTTATTATTAAGCAAATGGTCTATAATATTTTTGCCGCTCACTTGTTTATTATGTTCATGATAACTAATCATGGAAGTGGAAATTTGAAAATGGGTTAATAACTTCCGAGTATTCCGTGTGTCTTCGGCTGCAATTAAATCTGCCTCTTGTAATACTTTAATTGCCCGAAATGTCATATCTTCTAAGTTACCGATAGGGGTAGGTACAATATATAGTATCCCTGTAGTAGTTTGAAAACTTTTTTGGCTTTTCACTGTTCAAGCTCCTTTATTAAAAACTGCTCTTTTTTCTTTCTCGTTAATTGTTTAAATTGATACTCCGCACGCATCGCTTCACTTTTTGTCGGGAAAACCTCACTGTAGATTAACTTTACTGGAGTTTTACTGCGGGTGTATTTTGCGCCCTTCCCGTTATTATGTGCTTCTAACCTTTTTTGTATATCCACCGTATAGCCTCCATAAAAGGTGCCGTCTGCACACTCCAGTACATAGAAATAATATTTATTTTCCTCCATATAATATTTCCTTCACTTCTGTAGTGTATTGATTATTTTCATCATAAACAAATAATGGTGGTTCAATTTTTAAATCTTTTTTGCCATCTTTCATCCCTTCAACCAATATTGTATTAGCATCTTTATCCTTTTTCGGATAAACAAAACGTAATCGCTTCGGTTCAATATTATTAAGTCGCATCGAAGTTATAATATCTAATAAACGACCAGGGCGATGTACAAAGGTTACTTTCCCTCCTGGTTTAACTAACTGACCACTTACTTGAATTGCCTCCTCTAATGTTAAATATAATTCATGACGGGCAATAGCAAATGGCTGTTTCTCATTAATGATTCCTCTATCTGTAACTGGGAAATATGGCGGGTTACATGTCACAACATCAAATTTTTGATACCCCATGAACTTCGGCATTTCTTTTACATCTCCGTGCACAAGTTCAATTTGCTCTTGCAATTCGTTATACTCAATACTTCTTTTACCCATATCATATAATCTCTCTTGAATTTCAACACCAAAGATTTTTGCTTTCGACCTTGTACTTAATAAAAGAGGTACTATCGCATTTCCAGTGCACAAATCTATAATTTTCCCTTTTTGAATCGGTACATATGTAAATTTTGCCAATAGTACTGCATCGAGTGAAAAAGCAAAAACTGATGGGCTTTGAATAATCCTTAAATTTTCAGCCAACAAATAATCCAATCTTTCATCTTCTTTTAATTGCACCATTTTTTTCCTCCGAAATTTCACTACATAAAAGGGCTGTCCGAAAAATGCCTAGTTCAATCCTAAATACAAATTATAGATTAATTTTCTAATCTATTCTTATGTACTTAAGGCGTCTTCTAGGTCTCGTTAACGGACAGCCCCTCATATTATTTGTTTTTATTCAAGAAGGACAAGCAAAACATGCAATCTCCTTCTTTTCTTAGGCTACCAAATTGTAAATTACAAATATGAAACCCTTCATGATATAATCTGGCAAGATTATCGTAACCTTCCCCGATGTCTAATTCAGCCTTTTTTAAATCTTTATTCTTCGTTGTTTTGTTCGATTTTCTTCCGTTATCATCCATATGTTTCCTTAAATGGTCGTTTTCCAGCTTTAATGCATGATTCTCTTCTATAACCTCTGCCAACTTTTGTTTAATTTCACCTAGTTGTTTATATAACTGACCGACTTGTTGCTGCATTGTGCTAACCGTATCAAATAAGTCCTTTTTATCCATTTATTCCACCTCATTAATCAGCGCCTTGAACCGTCGGAATAACACCTTCTTCTATAATTTCATCTATCGTATATTCAATTACCTTTTGTTGTTCTATTAATTCAACTTGAATAATTTTTTCAAGTAAGTTCAACCCGACAACTTTTCCGGTACCGTGAGATGTTTCAATAACATCATCTAAATCTGGTAATAATGCTTTTGCATTTTCATATTCATCATTTTCATACTTCAAACAACACATCAGTCTACCACACAAACCCGATATTTTCGTTGGGTTTAACGATAGATTTTGGTCTTTTGCCATTTTGATTGATACTGGGTCAAAATCACCTAAAAATGTCGAACAACATAATAATCTGCCACAAGGACCAATTCCCCCGAGCATCTTAGCTTCATCTCTTACACCAATTTGGCGCAACTCGATTCTCGTTTTAAAAATTGCCGCCAAATCTTTGACAAGTTCACGAAAGTCCACTCTTCCATCTGCTGTGAAATAAAAAATAACTTTATTGCGGTCAAAAGTATATTCTACGTCTACAAGTTTCATATCTAGTTGATGTTCAACTATTTTAGCCATACAAATATCGTACGCTTCTTTAGCAGCAGCTTTATTTTCATCGACAACTAAACGATCCTTTTCATCTGCTAAACGGAGAACTTTCTTTAGAGGCAATACAATATCCTCTTCATCGACTTGTTTATTTACGATAACTACCTTTCCAAATTCTATACCTCTAATTGTTTCCACAATGACGAAGCTATTTTTTTCTATATGAAGATCATTAGGATCAAAATAATATATTTTACCCGCCTTTTTAAAGCGGACACCAACTACATTATACAAAGGATAACCCCTCCTGCAGCTTAATAATAAGCTGTTCCATTAAAAGTGAACTATTAACATTTGCCTCTAGTCGTTTTTTTGCTTCAAATATAGTCATCATGTTATTAAATAATTCATTTTTTGTAACCTTCAATCCGTATGACTCATAAACCGACTTTTGACTAACAAATATTAATTCGTCATCATTTTCAAGTTGTGTATATAAAATATCTCTATATATAAATAGTAGCATATCTAAACCCATTTCGACCTGTTTTCTATCTTTGAAATGGGCTAACCACTCATTTTGTAAAAATAATAATGTATCCATTAAATTATTACTTGATAACGCTTCATATAATTTTAGCACTAATTTTATCCCTTGTAAAAGCCATTCATCTTCATTTAATTGTAGTGCATCTTCTACATTATTTGTCATATTTGCGAGCAACCTAGCGCGGTCTCCCTCAATACCATTTATTTGCAAATTATGAATAAGTTCTTTCGTTTGTAATGGCTGAAAAGAGAGTTGTTGACATCTTGAAAGAATGGTTGGTAATATTTGGCCAATATTTTCAGTCAGAAGGATAGCGGTTGTATTAGCTGCCGGTTCCTCTAAAAACTTTAATAGGCTGTTTGCAGCACTGCGTGTCATTTTATCCGCGTGAACAATCATATAAAATTTTTTACTTGACTCTACACCTTTTTTTGCAAATTCCTGTTGTAAACTACGGATCTGTTCAATCTTTATACTTAACCCTTCTGGTTCCATAATATGAATGTCGGGATGATTACCGTGATTAATTCTTTTACATTGAATACATTGTTCACAAGGTATATGACCATGTATTAATGACTCACAGAATAACATTTTAGCAAAGTACAGTCCAACTTCTTTTTTGCCAGTTCCTTTTTTTCCCTCAAATAAGTAGGCGTGTGCTACCCTGTTTTTCTCAACTGCTTGTGTTAATATTTTCATTATGACGGGTTGCATTTCCATTAATTGATTTCCTTCATTCAATACCATCTATTTCACCAAATTTCATCCAAATTCCAATTAAGAATATAGGTTAATTAATAAGCCTTTTATTTCACCTAACAAACTTAAAATCCTAATATTATCTGCCTCATCTACTAAAAGCTCATCTGTCATTTGAATAAGCTTATCATCAATCTGGTTAACTATTTTTAAAATACGATTTTGCCCAAATTCATTCCAACTATTGGAACTTTTTAATTGTAGCCCATTATCAACAATTTCCTTTATAAAGCCTTTTATTAAATTTTTATATTTAACTAAGTCGTTGAAATTTCGAGATTTAGCCAGTCGATCCCCAGCCTTTTCTATCTCTGTTAGTATGGCTTGTATTTGTCCTAATTGAAGTTTTTCTGACTGATTTTGGACAATATCACTGAATTTTATATTATTTTGTTTAACTATATTTTCCGGAGTTAGCTGCTTTGGGGGTAATCGAAAATCCCGATTTACTTTCATTCACTATTCCTCCACTACACAAACATTAACAGTTTATTAAATTTTAATATAAAATAATAAATTGTAAAAGGAAAGCAACCGGATACCCGATTGCTTAAATATTAATACTGATGAAATTGTTCAATTGGCAATACGAAAACGGTTGCCCCACCAACTTCGACCTCAACTGGATATGGAATATAAGAATCTGCATTTCCACCCATTGGTGATACTGGAGCAACTAATTGTTCACGTGATTTACAATTATCTTTAATAACCTTTAATGCTTTTTCTACTCTAATGTCTTCCGTTCCAATAATGAATGTTGTATTTCCTGATTTTAAAAACCCACCGGTACTAGCTAATTTTGTAGCTCGAAAATTATTTTCCACTAATGCGTTCATTAATCGATTACTGTCTTGATCTTGTACTACAGCAAAAATAAGTTTCATATGCGTACCTCCGTTCCATCTTTTCTTCATTATATCAATTTTTTACAATATGAAAAAAGGGGTAATCCTTCCCAATTAAAAATATATTTTTTTACCATTCGATACATTAGTTACCTAAGTGTAGTTATTAATCTATTCTTCAGTACCATCATCAGTGAATTACTTTCTACTCTAATTTTATCATACATTTATAAAACCGCTCATAAAACCACCAATTTTAGTATATTTTTTTAAGTGTCATATTGAATTATGTCATGTAAAAAATATATATTTTTATATATTGTACGTTTTCACCAATTTTATAGACTATTTTAATAAAAATTATAGAGGATATAGAAGGGGCTGTAGTCTTAATAAAAATATTAACTTTACTTTATGTTGTAATATGGACTATTTTAACAATATATAAATAAGGACCGAACAAAAATTCCTACTCGTTCGGACCTTCTTTAATTTATGACTAATGAATATTTAATTGTGCATTAATATATTTACAAATTTGATCATGAATTTCTTCTAACGTTTGATTTCCTTCAACGATAAATAAATTTCCATCATATTCATTAAATATTTGCTTGTACTTTTGTTTTACTTTAAATAACTTCTCTTTATTTTCATATACATCCTTAATTGTTCGATGTTGTAACCTTTCTAGTGAAGTTTCTACTGGATTATCAATATATATAACAATATCAGGTTTTGGAAATCGTTTGTTTAAATCATATACTAAATCATGGCCCTCATCTGCTTGATAGGCTAATGATGAAAAATAGTACCTAGTAGATATCACGTGTTTACCTTCCTCTAATAATTTAAAAACCCCATCTATTTCATTATACAGATGATCATGACGGTCTGCTGCAAATAAAAATGCTAACTGCTGATCAAAGTGACGTCTATTATTTGTAAATAATACTCGCTTCTTTAATGCTTCTCTTATCATATGACCAATTGGTCCATTCGAAGGTTCTTCTGTCAGTACTGCATCAATACCAGTTCGCAGAAAATACTTTTGTAATTGTGCTGCCTGTGTTGAAGTACCTGAACCATCAATTCCTTCAAATACAATAAATAAACTCTTCATGCTTTATCCTCCAAACAAAACTATAGCTAGACTACTACCATTATAACCTATTATGAAAGAAAACTAATGTTATTTTAAATAGTTATCTTTGGAGCATAAATCTTTTTCAGTTGCTTTAAATAATATTGATAACTTGGGTCGCTTACGTCTGTATTAATCATCGCCTTCTCACAATCCGAGCAAATAAATGAATGGTATAAATGATATCCAATATTTTTTTCTCCCTCACAAATTATACAAAAATATTTATTGTCCACCTTCATTATATAGCTACCCCCTCTCCCAACCTTTATTATTACCAATAAAGGATAGGAATATACTAATTTATTAAGTATCCATATTTTTATTATATGGGGTACTGTATTTTCGGTGACTAATGACACCATTTTAATGAGGTAGAAATCGAAAGTAGTACGTCATTAACGAAATTGTTAAGGGCAAACCATTTGTAATTAGGTTAAGTGGTAAGAACTTTAAACTAGAAAATTGTTTTAATCAAAGAAACAGATTCAATACTTATATTGTTATCCTATTGGTCACAAGAATTTGCAGCCAAAAGCGGGGATTAGAGGAATTAGTGATTGAAGTAAAAGTTAGTGAAAGGATTTCAAAAGTTAAATGCAATCAAAATTACAAAAATCCTTTTTTAGTTTATATAACAAAAAAACAGCCATCGCTGACTGTTTTTTGATTTGCTTGGCGGCGTCCTACTCTCACAAAGGCAAAGCCTTCACTACCATCGGCGCTGAGAAGCTTAACTTCCGTGTTCGGGATGGGTACGGGTGTGACCTTCTCGCCATTACTGCCAAACAATATTCAGTTGAGAATGAATT
>NZ_CTDX01000002.1 GCF_001375515.1 Bacillus kwashiorkori | reverse complement strand
TAACGGGTTTACTTTTGAGGTGCAAAGTACTAATTCACATAGTTAATCACAATGTATTTCGCGGTATTTTCACAACAAAGTTCACATTATTAATCACACTAAAAGGCTTAGAAAAATTTCTAAGCCTTTTTACAACTCGTATTTTGAGTACGGTTATTCGAATTATTTAACTAACGGTTATTGAATGTTCTCTTAGTTCCTTTTTAACTTTAGATAGGTCATCGTAAGATATCCAGTCCTTTCTTAGTTTAATAATACGACCATTTTTTAAGTGTAACAATATTTCTTTTTCCAATACTTCACATTTATTTATATCGCTATAATTTATTCTCTTATCGCCTAAAGGTAATCTTCTGAGGTGTATAGTTAATACTTCATTTCTTAGGGTGAAATAGATAAGACTAGTCATTTTTGTTAAAAACCTTATTCCCGAAGCAACAGCTAGTATTCCAGCTATGAGAAATAAAATCGAGTTGTAATTTATAGCGCCCCAAAATTGTATTGCAGAAAAAATAAACCATATAATTGCACTTCTTTTCCATTCTGGATTCTCAACTAATTTAACCTCCATTTATAATCCCCCTTCGCTTTACGTTAAACTTATTTTAACTAATAAACCAGTCTCACTTTGTTGACTTATAATAATATTACCACAATAAGATGAATAGTCGCAAAATAAAATCCTCTTATTTATTTAAAATAGAGTATATCATTTATCGTAAACTGTTTGTCTGTCAGACCTAATTGCTGAGCAGGTGTTTTATTGATTCCTTTAGTTTTACTAGCTAAACAGAAATTGTAGTATGTTCGCAAAATGGTTAAAGACATTTGAGCATACTTTGGATTAAAGTTTGCATAGATATAACTTTTTCCACCACCTCTTGCTGTTACCAATGGTCTTTCTAAGATTGATAACCTCCTTCGAATGACCTGCATAAAATTGTTTGTAGGTCTATCGCTGACCTTCAAAAGCATATTTGCGACATGTTCATCCGAATATGAACTTATGTCTGTTGTACAATCAACAGAAAAATATCCTTTATCCGATGGAGGCAGGGGATGTTCAATTGGATTTTTAGCCCAAACTTTATAGGTCTGGATTCCGTCTGATAGAGTTTTATATAAAGGGAGCGCTTGCAATTCAGAAATAACTTTTAATGTTGCCAATTTGCTTTGCGACATTTTATGAAATCCATTTCGTTCGCCCCAGTCCTTCAACATAGAGGCTGCCTCGATATGTTCCTTATATGCATCTGGGAGATCCTTATCACGATCTACTTTGCATAGAAAATGATGGGCATTACCCGAAAGAAACTCATCATTAAATGAACGGTAGATAGCCTTCATGATAGTCTCATCTTCATCTGATACAAACCGCCAATTCTCCGAATGTAGAGTTTGTTTAATCAACCAAAGATGGGCGATCGCAGTATAATTTGAATTAGTATGAAGTCCATCAATATACTTTGTTCTTTTATAAAATTCATTAAATGATAATTGATATTCAAAATCGGTTTCGTTATCCTTTTCTGTTGGTGGTTGGGGTGAATGAGAAAAGCGCAGCCGCGCGTTTTTTCTTGAAAATCCATACAGATGGTCTTCCTTGTAGTAAAGTGTATCACGGTGAATATCTTCCAAACTAACCCTCCAATCATAAGCCACATCAGATCGAAATATATAGCCTGAATCAATATCTCCCGTCACTACTATATGCGTTTGCATCAACTTATCTTCCAAGTTATCGTATCGAAGACCTCCGTGCCCCTTTTTTCGAACATTGTTTAAATTGTAAATCAGTTTATCCGTATTTAACCACAGGGACTTGAATTCCATTGTTTTTAATGGTTTTTGCTCGTGTCGTTCTAAAAACTCAAGACATCTACGATATAGCCATTCCAATTTGTGATAATAAGTCTTTGGCGAAATATCCAATGCTTCGCAGGTTCTACTTACTGGCATCCGATTGAGAAGCATTTTAGCAAACGTCGGTAATATGTCATTCTTCTTTTGGTGGTAGGTAAATTTCTGTTCTCTATTCGGAAGAACATTGGTTATTTTCTTACATTCTTTACATTGCCACTTTTTGGAGCCACCACTACTTGTCCCTCTTTGGTAAAATGATTTTTGATTTATGAATGGCGTAACATCTTCATTCGAACACCCTTCTCTATGAAAAACATAGTCTGGTTCAATATCCATCACAGTGTCCATCGTAGCTAACCGCTTGATTTCTTCGGCTACGGACCAATTGGAGAGAGGGGTAACCGTACAGTTATGTGTAATCCTATCTGGATAAGGTTCATGATTCGAATTACAAACAATCACATCATTTCTGCCTTTCCCTTTACTACTAAGTTTATATCGACTCGGTTTATGCTTGATTTCTTCAAATCTCTTTTGGGGTTGTCCGAACCACAAACAATATGGATTAACACAATAATTGAACTGAATTGTATGAGTTTGATTGTTAAACATAAACTCAACGGGCTCAAATAATTTATTGTACTTTTGCGAGAAATGTCTCGGACTCAGTATTGGATAATCAAGATGTCTGTCCAACAATTCATCTGATGAAACAGGTTCAATAATTTTAACTACATCATCTAATGCAGTAGCTAACCGTTTAAGTTTAGCCAATTCTTTCGTCTCCCTCCATTTCAAAGATTTGAGCTAAAATCCGCTTGTTATAGCGTTTACTTTTGACCCATTCGAGAAATTTCTTATCGTTCAAGATATTTAGCAAGAACTCATCAACAATTTCCTCTTCGGTAAACTCTGTATATTCCGCATAGTATTTCACAATAGAACGGGTTCGTTCAGATATCTTCCAATTCACTTTTTCAGCTCTTTTATTTTTAGGCTCGATAAACTTCATTGACATACGGTTATTCACCTCCATTTTAAATTCACATTTCAATTCACACGGTTAATCTCACTCAATTCACATACCCTACAATAATTATTTCCATATATGTGATTTTGTATGCGAATTTAGGTGTGAATAAGTAAAATATTTATCAGTAAACATTGATATTATAACAAATAAAAACACATTAGAATTCAGTCGTGAATTCCAATGTGTTTTTAATTGTTCTTTTGCCTTTTTGCACCTCTAAAGTGAACCCGTTATTCTTTTGAAAGGAGGTTTTTAACTGAGAGAAATTGATTTTTATGCTTTTTACTTAATCTCTTATTCCAAAGTATTCTCTACGAATTCTCTGAGATGTTAGATTACCGACTTCCTCAAAAATTGTAAGGAGTTCTTGATAATTGTTGGGATTATCACCGATTTTATTCCACAATGATGAACCCAGAAGTACAAAGTCAGTATCATCCATATCAAATAATTTTCTAGGAATAGAATGACCACAATGACCATAGGGGTTTCCTTCACCCGCAGGGTTATATGGCAATGCAAAAAACGCTTCACATTCGGGAAATGTAGTTCGAAGAAGCAATAAGTCTCTCATAGCTTCTGCTGTCTGATCCAAGTTAGGTTTGACCGTTTTGAAGGAAAAAAACTCCTCATGGCCATTCTGCCTCCTAACATATAAATCAGAAATAATCGGAACCGTTGTAACGTATCAATTGTATAGTTCTTCAAAGCTGTTTCGATAGTCATAATATAAGGATAAAATAAACCTTTTAAGTTCATATCAAAAGTATATACAGCTAATAGTTGATTAAAGTCTGTATATGCAATTTGGTGAGCAGAACTCTTTATAAAACGATAGCCCTTATAGCCATGATAATAACCCATACTTAATAATTCTTTTTTTTGTTTGCTGCCATTAATTTTTATGTTTTTATTATGTCTTAAATGGCGCATTAATGCGTCTGTTTGTTTCCCCAAATTTTTACTCAATTTCCTTAGCACCTTTCAATAAATTTAATAATTGATTTTAGACTCTCTCTTGTATATCATATATCGAAAAATCAATAATTTTTAAGTTATTTTTTAAATGAGTAAAGATTAAACAAAAAGTTTTAATTGATTGAGTTTTGAAACGTACAAAAAATCAGACCTTTAACTTCAAAATACATCATAATTTAGAAGGAAAATACATTTATTTGTCGAAATAGAATATATGTCGCTAATTTGCCATTTACATATATTCTATTCGTCTATTCTATTCGTCCTTATGCTTAGAGATTGGTCAGGGTCAGACTTTCCAGGTTATCCGATGTCCGTCAATCTATGACTCCTCAAAAATGAGGTTCATAGATTGGCGGACTATCGGTCTGGTCAACCGATAGGCGTCAAAGTACGAGGTGAAAAGTTTATGGTAAAGTATGCGACAAAATGCTTCTGCACCGACTGTGGGACTTATTCCCACTCAGGTGCAATGGTAACTGCAAGTGATTGTAATTTCTGCGAAGAAATGAATCAAACAGATAAACCGAATGACGAAGCCGCGTAAGAAGAAACCTGGCGCTCATGGCGGAGGTGACACACCCGTTCCCATCCCGAACACGGAAGTTAAGCCCTCCAGCGCTGATGGTAGTGGGAAGAATTTCTTGCGAGAGTAAGACATTGCCAGGTTTTTTTTACCCTTTTACGTTTGACAGTAGGATATTTTGGGGTATGATAGAATAACATAAATTAAAGAGTTGTATACTTTACCATAAACTTTTAAAGATTCAAACGACCAGAAAAAAGGCCATTGGGTTACCCAATGGCCTTTTTTCATTTTCAACATATCGTTATCTTTCGTCATTTATAGAGTGGTGCTATAGGTTCAACAGGTAATCAACAACAAGCCAATGATTACTATCTTCGAAATACCCCTTTTCCTTCATGCTAGTATAGTTGTTTTCATCACCAATAATGATGTGATCTAACACACTAACCCCCATGATTTGACTTGCAAATTGAAGTGTCTTAGTGAGCTCGATATCTTGGTTACTCGGTGAAACACTCCCGGATGGATGGTTATGGAAACAAATAATACTTGCAGCATTATTCAATAGAGCCGTTTGAAAGACCTCTCTCGGATGCACAATTGCGCTACTCAATGAACCTTTAAAAAGAGGATGTACACCAATAATTTCATTTTTGGTGTTGAGGGTGAACACAACAAACTGTTCACAAGCTGATCTATGTAGATTTAAAACGGTGCAAACAGCCTTGGCTGCATCTTCAGGCGATGTGATTGAGATATTATCCAAATCGTATACTTCGCTCTTCTCTTTAACCAATTGAATTGAATAAATATTTATGCGTTCCATTTTTCTCACCTCTTTTATCTTCTGAACTCATATGTTTATATAACGTACCTGATTAATATCAGATGTATTAGGTGAGTACAAATTATAAAAAATGCGAAATTGATTCATTTGTTGATTAAAAATCAACAAAAGTGGCTTGATTTCTTCATAAATTCAAGCCACTTTGGAAGAATCTCGTATTTTTTCCTAATAAAATTGAAAACTCCGCCTGGATAAGAACACAAAAAATCCCCCCGTGATACCTTGTGCATAGTCCGGGTGGATTTTTTGTCTACTCTGCTCCACAGAGATCCGCATTTGGCGGTTAATTTTATTATAACCTAAGATAATTAATTTTAAAAAATCTATTCCGGATAATTTACGAATTGTATTTACGTTTTGTGAATGTTATTATTTGAATATCAAGTAATAGGGAGTGGATCCTCTTGTCGTCAAAACCAATGAATATTCGATTGGATTTTGTACATGTATCGTTACTAGAAAAAACGGTAGAAAGGTTAAAAGAAGACGGGGTAAAAACCAATAAAACAGATGTAATCCAGAAGGCTCTTTATTCTTTCTCTCGTGACATTCTAGGGATGGAAGAAGTGGGAAAGATTATTGATGAACACTACAGCGGAATTTATAAAGATTTAGACTTTAAGGAGGAAAAATAATGGATCATGTATGGAACAGTTTGCGACATTGGGCTGACAATTGGGAGGAAAGAATTGAGGATGAGAAAAAAAGGCCTGATTATAAAGGCAAAGAGGAATACATAAAGCAATTAAAAGGGGAATTAAAATCAATTAGAAAGGCAATGGATGAAATTCATAAATGGTTTTAAAATATATATCATTTTATCAAAGGGAGTCTGATAACAAGGATTTCCCTTTTTTGTCTAGTCTTATTTTTTAAAACCATTGTTTTAGTAGATTAATAGTTGTAAAATAATAGATAACTTAATAGTTCGGGAAAAGTAAAAAGAGCTTTAAGCGTGTATAAGAAGGCGGCAACCTTACTTATACCGTCGTCGTGCCCAACCACGACAACACTTGCTCCATGCCCTTTTAATTACTTAATCATATATCGTTATTTTAGGGTATATGACAAGTAATTTCAAGAGGGAATGTTTGTCCTATTTTGTCAGAGCGCTTGTTGTCGTATTATAAACCTACGGCATATTGGCGTTCTTTTTGTTTTCCCTAAAAAATAGGGAGGAAATACAAAATGGCTAAAATAATTCAAGTACCTTTCAAATCAGATATTGTTGTTCCTGTAGAAACGGCTCAATCTGTACAGGCAAACAGACAAAATCCTATATCTTTAGAAGCACTAGGTTTATTAATTAACTTACTTTCATATCCACCGACTTGGGAATTAAACAAAACAGAATTATATAAACGTTTCGCCAAACACAAAGAGACGTCCGTTAGATCTGCTTGGAACGATCTACTTGCGGCAAACTACATAATTGAATTTAAATATCGTGTCGGAAAAAAGTGGGAGTATGTTTACTACTTCCGAAAAGTCCCTTTTTCTCCCGAGGAAAGGGATGAAATCCTTGCAGCAGCAACGATTGAGTATGGCGGAGTTTGGAGACTTGATTTTCAGGCAGCTTGTTGAAAATAATGCATTTATAACCGATGCACGGGAAAAAGATGAATACGATGCTGGTCATTTTGTTAATGCCGTCAATATTCCATTAAGTGAATTTAGGGAACGATTAGACGAAATACCGAAAGACCAACCTGTTTATATTCACTGCCGTTCAGCTCAGCGCAGTTACAATATGGTGATGACCTTACAGCATATGGGCTCTACAAATGTATATAATATATCAGGTTCATATTTAGGGGTAAACCTTTATGAATACTATAATGACATAGTGACTGGGAGAGAAAAAATTGTTACTAAATATAATTTTAAATAATTGCCACGAGCTACAATCCGTTTACCGGTACTCGTAACTGTATATTGTATTGCCATCAAAATTAAAAAACAACGTATCATCCGTACGTTGTTTTTCTTTTTTTACGTTTCAGAGTCAATCAGAACCCGTATTGTCGATTATTACTTTTAGTATGCTAACTGGATCAAAGCCACTAATCCACTGTCCATTAAAATTAGTTTGTGGAACAGTAAATTTTCCAGTTTTTGCGATTAATTTGATTAAAGCTAGCGGGTGGAAATCGACATTAATCTCCTTATATGGAACTTCATTTATTTCTAGAAAGTTTTTTAACATGCTACAAACCGGACATGTTGTTGTTGTATAGACCGTTACCTCTTGTTTCATTAATGATCCTTTCTATTTTGAAAATAACTTTAAATATCGAATGATAAGAATGATAAAGTAAGGTTCATCATCAATCGATTCTATTTTATTATAACATCCTCACACACTCTTATTAATACATGCTATTAATCGATTTTCAATATCAGTAGCAATAGCCTTCAGGGACTCATCTTCTACCATTTGAATTAAAGCACTAGGTTTTGGGAGTCCAATCTTTGTTTTTCCTTGCTCATCTTCATACACAACAATTTTACATGGTAAAAAATATCCGACCAATTGATCGACGGATAATACACGTTCTGCTTCTTTTGGATTACATACTTCTAGAACAGTAAAAGGATGTTCTAAGTTGTATCCTTTTTTTTCCAAAGTTTCTTTAATATTAAATTGCCATTGCACACCAAATTTTTCCTCTTTTAAATTATCTTCCAGTGATTGAATTGCCTCTTTAATCGATTTTTCACTTTCAACAGTGTAATGAAACATCTACAATTCCTCCTTTATTATCTGGATCATACTTAAGTCCTCGTCTATACAAGCTGCAATTTGCCCTTTAAAAATGTCCTGTCTTTATCCTTTACATTTGTAACATTCGTATTCTCGCTATTTCTGATTCCCCTTCTTGTCAGAATAAGCTAATGCCAAAAACAAAAGCGCTGGTGCCAAATAAATAAGTCCATCTAGAAAATCATTAACGATGAAATTGATAACCGAACCTAGTGCAAATAATAGTCCTGCAAGTACGTATATTTTCTTTTGGGCACTTGGGGTCTGACCCCCGAATAGATAAAAGTGAACTTATCCCATCAAATAAACCTTTTGAATCAGTAATGTCGTCGGAATGCTAATGTTGAATTATTCCTTTTATAGCCTTATTTTTTGACAATGCAACAACAGCAGCAATGGAAGTTAGGAGAAGACTGAGGTAATCCGATAGAAAATAAAATACAACTGCTAGAAAAAGCCAAAAAATAGGGATTTTATATTGAAGACTACCGTCTGTAACATGTTTCCGAACAATAAAAATATTTATGAGGGCGATTACTATAAAAAAACTACCAAATGTTACAATAAATGTATAATAACTACTAAAAATACTATCCATCCCCATTATTTGCGAAAATGTAGGATTTTCTAATTTAGTTCCCTGACTTTTTATATAATTTGAATAAAAAAAGATAGTAATCAACCCAGAGATAATTTGCCATATACTTGCTCCATAGATTATATTTCTCTCCAAAGATCTTTTCATAATAACCACCTTAACTATATTAATATATAAAAGAATGTCCCAAAGTGTAAGGTTATTATTCCTTCTTGGGACAGTTCTATTATATAGTATTATTCTTTTACTGCAGAGGATAGCGACATTGATTGTAGGAAATATTTTTGTGCAAATAAATATAATAAAAATGTAGGGATAATTGCTATCAGTGCGCCAGCGGTACCAATACCAGGATATGTCATATATTGTCCTTGAAGTAACTGTAAGCCTGGTGTGATTGGTAACTTATCAATATCACTCATGACAACGGAAGGCCATAAGAAGTCGTTCCAAGTACCAGTAAAGCTGAATAGTGCTACAACAGTTAAGACCGGTCTTATATTAGGTAAGATAATTTTAAAGAAAATTTGAAATTCATTCGCACCATCAATTCTTGCTGATTCATCAAGTGACTTCGGTATTCCAATAACAAATTGTCTAACTAAAAATAGATTAAATACACTTGCTGCACCAGGAACAATTACTGCTAAATAACTATTAACCCAACCTAGAGCATCCATTACACCGTACAAAGGTATTAAGTTCATTACATTAGGAAACATCATGGAAATTAATAAACAAGTAAAGATAAAATCTCTGCCTTTAAAATTAATCCGAGTATAACCATAAGAGGCAAGAGAAACAACAACTAAAGTTAAAAGCGTATTTCCTCCAGAAACTATTAGTGAATTCGTAAACCATTTAATAATAGGGCTTGATTCATTATTAATAAGCAATTCACTGTAGTTACTTAAAGTCCAATGCACCGGTAATAAACTAACAATCGTTTGTATTTCATTTTCTGATTTAAAGGATGTCAAAACTGCCCAAATAATTGGGAATATCCAAAACACCGCCAATAAAAGTAAAAAGATAAAGGCGATTATTTTTGTTGCTTTACTTTTCTTCATTTCTCACACCTCTAATCTTTATCTCTCAACAAGTAGAATTGGAATGCAGAAACAACCATAATGCAAAGTCCAAGCATAACAGCCATTGCAGATGACATACCAGCGATGGATGCACCTCTTCCAAAAACGTTCTGTTGGATATACATTAATAAAACTCTGGTTGAATCATTTGGTCCACCTTGTGTTAACATTAATGGTTGTCCATAGACATTGAATTGGGCAATTGTTGTCGTTACTAAGGTAAATAGTAATTGAAACTTTATGCTTGGTAGAACTACCCTGAAAAATCGACTGATAGTCCCTGCACCATCTAGGGAGGCAGCTTCCAATAAATCCTTCGAAACACCATTTAATGCGGCAAGATAAATGACCATATTACCACCGATACACCACCAAACGGTTACAAGAGCAAGTACAATCCAAGCATAAGGTTGTGTATTAACAAAGTTAGTAGAAATATCAAAATAATTACTTAGCGGACCATAAGATACGCTTAGTAAAAATTGCCATATAATCATTACAGCAGAAATAGCAAATAAAGAAGGTAAGTAAAAGATTGACTGGAAAAATTTAGCCATTTTTGGTTTTGCTGATAAAGCAGCTGCAATAATTAATGGAACCACTATACAAAATGGTACAGAAAAGATAACGAAAAGGAATGTATTTTTTAACCCATTACGAAATTGTTGATAAAAACTGGAGTCTTGGTCAAAAAGAATTGTTTTATAATTGTCAAGTCCAACAAACTCAGGGGATGTAAAGAGATTCCACTTAGTGAAAGATATATAGATACCATATACTGCTGGAATTAAGAAAAATACTAAAAATATTAATAAATGTGGTCCAACAAAAAAAGCGGGCCAAAGATTAAATGATTTCTTTTTTTTACTATGCACCGGTTTTTTTACTGCCGTTGCGTCCATAGAAATTCACCTCTATTTTTAGGAAGATAGAGGAGGATATCATCCCCCTCTATGAAATATCCTATAATAAATAATTATTGTGCAGCCATTTTATCATCAACGATTTGTTGAATTTCTTTTAACTTTTGCTTAATATCCACTTTACCTTGTATCATATCCCAAGCGGAAGTATCGATTTCACTCATGATATAACCAGAACCTGGATCAGTTACAATTTTAATTACTTCTGGTTTATCCAATAAGAAGGATTGTGGCATATTTTTATATTCCTCATTTTCCAACATTGCTAAGCTAGTTGGATTTGCACCAGATTTAATCCATTCACCGATATTTCCTTGTAACCATTCGATAAATTTAACCGTTGCTTTCACTTTATCTTCGTTACGGTCTTTACTTACAAACATAGCAAATTGATCGGCACCACTAGCTTGGACAATATTATTCGCATCCCATTGTGGAGTAAATGTTTCGCCCCATTCGAAATCTTTAATTTCGTTCATCGTATTAACCATCCAAGTTCCTTCTGGCAAGAAGATGATTTTTCCATTTTTAAATAACTTAGTTGTATCTTCCCCATTCTTATTCATGTAACCTAAGTCTTGCATTTTCTTAAACTGTTCAAATACTTTTACAGCAGTGTCATTATTTACAGTTGGCTTTCCACCTTCCGAAAATTTTCCACCCATTTGTAGGTATAGATTGTTAAAGTTTTGCATTGGCCAACTAAATCCATATGCGAGAATGCCGTCTTTACTAGCAGCTTCACCAGCTTTTTCAATTTCTTCGTAAGTAACGATACCATCATCCACTGCACCAGGAACATATTTATCTACTAAATCTTTATTATAGTACATAACCCATGTGCCCATTGTAGCTGGAATACCATATTGTTTACCATCAACGGTACCAACATTCCAAGCGGATTCCACATAATTTTCTTTTTTAACTTCAGTTCCGTTAATATAATCATCCCATGAATCTAACATACCTTGAGCTTGGTAAGTGGCAACGTTTTCAGAAGCGATTAATGCTATATCAGGTACACCTTCTTTAGAACGTGTTACAGTAGCTAATCTGTTATTAAATGTGTTCCCTTCCATTGAGACAAGTTTAACTTTATAATCTGGATTTGTTTCATTATACTGGTCGATATTCTTTTTAATTAAGTCGCCATCAGGTCCTGTTGTAGATGACCATAATAAAATTTCCCCTTTTCCTGAACCATCTTTCCCCTTATCAGACTTGTCGCCACCACATGCAGCTAATGTAAGGGCGATGATTGTAATTAATACAAATAATAATCTTTTCTTTTTCATGGTAAATCCCCCTATTATATAATTTTATTAAAAATTTTATAAAGCACTAATTAAAACGTTTGCAATTCATTGTAGTTTAATCTTTTGTTCGGATTTGGTTGGCCCAATTACTTTCAATTTATCCTTCCCATCGAAGGTTAGTTTATCAATCGCCATTTGTCTATCGCCACTAGGATTATTTGGATCGGTATGAATATGATAGACAATGTAAAGAGTATTATTGTCAGGTCCAACAGTTACACTATTATGACCAGGACCAGATACACCAATTTTCATATCCTGTTTAAGGATAGGATTCTCTTCTGCCTTTTTAAATGGGCCTAAAGGATTATCTGATACAGCATAGCCAACACTATAATCAGGGCTTGCATAGAAATTTGCTGAGTACATTAAGTAGTATTTCCCGTTTCTTTTTAGTAAATACGGTCCTTCATTCCACTGGTAATCCCCATCAAGTCCTTCCCATTCTTGGTCAGGTTCGAGAATTAATGTAGATTGTCCTTCCAGTCTAGTTAAATCCTCATTCATTTTACTAACGAAAATCTGACTTACATGGTTGCCGTTAATAATATTTTCAGAGCAATCTTTTACATAATAAAGGTATGGTGTCCCGTCATCTTCAAAGAAGATATGCCCATCAATATATGATCCTTCTTCTGGAATTATTTGAGTACTTAAGTCTTTAAAAGGACCTAAAGGATCTTTACTCACGGCAATTGAAATCTGTAGGGATCCGCCTTCATTTCTTGCACTGTATGTCATATAATATTGATTTTTATATTTGACCACTTCTGGTGCCCAAAAGTCTCCATATGCCCATCGTTCATCTTGAGCATAGTGATCATATGCATCTCCCATGTCTTCCCAATCTACAAGATTATTAGACTTCCAAACTTTAAATCCATATGACGCCTCAGAAGTAGCGTACATATAATATTGTTTTCCGTCTTTTAGAATAAATGGGTCCCCAATATTTGACATACCACCAACAGGATTCGTATAGGTTATCGTATTGTTTTTCATGTAAAAAGTCACTCCTACTACAATTAGTAAAACAGCGATTAAAAAAATTGATATCCACTTAACTGTTTTACTTTTTTTACTCAAATTCTCACCTCCAAGTAATACTTGAAATGTTAAATATGTGTACGCTTTCAAAATAGAGTAAAAAAATAAAGTAAATTTTTACGGGATTTTTACTACACTCTAAATATATAAAAAATAACTTCTAATGTCAACGAATAATTTAGATTTTTTCAAGAAAGAAGGAATATTTTTTTACTATAGAGGCACTATAATAAAGGTTTATAAATATATAATACAGTGAATCTTAAAAGAAATATTAATTATAGCGATTAGAAAGTATTAATAAAGGAGAAAAACAATTGACTATCTACAATTAAATTAATATGATAGATAGTGAAAGGTTTTTTACTAAAATATTACCTAACAAACTTTTAAAATTAACTAAAATGTAAGCGGTTAATGATGGAAAGGAGACATATCAATATGTTAAGAAGTGAATATCCTAGACCACAATTCAAAAGAAGTGAGTGGCTAAATTTAAATGGGGAATGGGAATTTAATTTTGATGATCATAATATCGGTTTAAAAAACGGATGGTATTCTGGTAAGGAATTGTTTGAAGAGAAAATTAATGTTCCGTTTGCATATCAAACAAAATTGAGTGGAGTGCATGATACTACTTTTCACGATGTTGTTTGGTATAAAAGAGAAGTTACTATACCAGAAAATTGGGGAAATGAGAGAGTAATCCTTCACTTCGGTGCTGTTGATTATCGGGCATGGGTCTATGTAAACGGTCAACAAGTAGGTTTCCATGAAGGGGGACATGTTTCGTTCTCATTTGATATCACTGATTTCCTAACATACAAAACAGAGACGATCGTTGTTCGAGTAGAGGACCCTTCGACGGATGAAACGATTCCTAGAGGAAAACAATTCTGGAAAGAAAAGTCAGATGCAATATGGTATACGCGAACTACTGGAATATGGCAAACAGTCTGGTTAGAGCCTGTTAACGAAACACGGATCTGCAAAACGAAATATACTCCAAATATAGATAATGGAGACATTACGATTGAATTTGAAGTATCCGGACATTACGAAAATAAAAAGGTAGACTTAGAAATTAGCTTTCAAGGGGAAAAGGTAGCAAGTGAGTCCATTCAAATTTTTGAAAAGTACAATAAACGAGCGATTAATTTATATAGCCAACATATCTTTAGAACGAATTTTCATAACGACGGCTGGACTTGGACACCAGAAACACCGAATCTTTTTGATGTGAAATTGACATTAAGAGACGAAACGGATGAAGTGCTAGACAGTATTGAATCGTATTTTGGGATGAGAAAAATTCATACTGAAAATGGAATGGTTTATTTAAATAATAAACCGTATTATCAAAAACTTGTCTTAGATCAAGGGTATTGGCCAGAAGGTTTATTGACAGCGCCGACTGACGATGACTTGAAAAAGGATATTGAACTTGCAAAAGAAATGGGTTTCAACGGGTGCAGAAAACATCAAAAAGTAGAAGATTCACGATTCTTATATTGGGCGGATAAACTTGGTTTCCTCGTATGGGGTGAATGTGCTGCTCCTCCTTATTACAGTGAAGACGCTGTAGCTCGTCTTACAAGGGAATGGATTGAAATTATTGAACGCGATTATAATCATCCTTGTATTGTTGCTTGGGTTCCTCTTAATGAAAGCTGGGGCGTTCCTTTTATTCGGCACGATAAGCAACAACAAAATCATTCACTCGCTATGTATCATTTAATACATTCGTTAGACACGACAAGATTAGTAATTTCTAATGATGGCTGGGAATTAACAAAAACTGATATTTGTGCCATTCATAATTATAATCATGGTTCAAGTGATGAGGTTAGTAAATACGAAGAGTTTAAAGACAGTTTATTCACGAAAGAAAATATTTTAAATTCCCGTCCGGCTAAACGAAATATATATGCAAATGGATTTGAACACCAAGGTGAACCGATACTATTGACAGAATTTGGTGGAATTGGCTATAAAGTTGGCGAAGAATCCGGTTGGGGTTATACTTCAGTAAAAGATACGAATGAATTTATTGCAGATTACAAAAGAGTTTTAGATGCTGTGTATGCATCAGAAATACTTCATGGCTACTGTTACACACAATTAACGGACGTTGAACAAGAAATAAACGGATTATTAACTTATGATAGAAAACCAAAATGTGACTTAGAAGAAATTAGAAAAATAAATAATCAATGGCATCGAGAAACAATAAAAGGATAAGAAATACAACTCCTTCGTGCCTATATAATGAATTATACAAACCTTTATCATCATCTATTTGGAAGAGTCTGTTCAAACCAGGCTCTTCTTTAAATGGATATTTGAATGGAAGACACTTGCTAAAAACGCACTAGGAAGAATTGTTTGTTGCTTATTGAAATATAAGTAAATGATTTTGCTGAAAATTTGGACGTATATAGTTCGTGATATTAATAGACACCCGAAATAAAAAATAAACGCACCTCTTCACAGGTGTTTTTTACGCTGATTATTTAGCACTAAAAAGAGAAAATAGCCTTGAGAAGCAATCAAGGCTATAAAAAGAGGAAATTAACGCTTTTGTAACGGTAAAATTTCATTTGACATCATTTTCTCAAAGTCCTGTTTAACGGTCTTCCAATAAGATAACCGTTTGACTGGATTTTCAGTATTGACTTTATAAGATTCGTAGTTACTTGTGCGTTTTAGTTCGGATTCACCATTTTGTTTGTCCAATGACGGATTGTAATTGGCAACCATAAATGATAATTCTTCTTCTTTCACGTACCATTTTTTTGAAAAATCATCAATCAACTTATACGTCGTTTTCTGAATCATTTCTTCTAACAGAACCGATACATTTTGGTCCCGGTATGCTTCTGGGTCCTTCTGGATATTGTCCCATAATTCTTTCATCAATTGGGCTAATTTCGGATTATTTTTCGCTAATTCATCTAAGTAATGTTCGACTTCTTTCACCACTTTTTCGTCTTGTTCCCGAATTAATTCCATTTCGTCATTTCCTGATGGAACAAAGGACTGAATCAGCATTAAAATATATTCATAGTTGATTTCTTCGGTTTTAATAGATTCTAATTCATATTCTATATCAATTTCTACCTCATCTTCAGAATCACCGGGTTCCCCTTTCAACTCTTCAATCACATTAACATACTTTCCATAGTAATCTTCCATCTCGCCTATAGTGATTGGAAAAACATTACCAAGCTGATTTTCATCATATTCGCTATACACTTGTATGGATGAATAAGATTTATTCAACTTTTGGAATGCCTTCGCAAATTTTTTCTTTTGAACGAGTGTTAATCCTTCGACAATTGCAGGTGTTTCTGCTGTCTTTCTTAACGCACGAATTGAGTCTAAAAAATCTTGCTTAGCTTCATTCCAATCAGGTGCTAATACGGCATTTTCACCGCCGTTGGAATATAATACTAATGCTTCCTTTACTTTTTTTTCAAAGGTTTTCGGTGTTTGGAATGTTACAATTTGCCCATACTTTTTCAATTTATCAAACAGACGATTTGTCCGAGAAAAAGCCTGTATTAAATCATGCGGTTTCATCGGCGGACGGTCAATAAACAGCGTTGAAACACAAGGTGCATCAAATCCTGTTAACAAACGGTCAACTACAATTACTAAATCCAACTGTTCGGAGCGGGACAAATATTTCTCCTTTTTCCTTGCTAGGCGGTCATTGACGTTCCGATTATAGGCTCTAATCGTGTCTAGCGTATAATTCGTTCCATATTCTTCGTTGTAATCACGTAACGATTCTTTCATTTTTTCCTGGTTCATGATGGACGCTTCTTCATTTTCAGAAATCGAATATGTAATGGCCATTTTTGGGAAATCAGGTAACACTCGTTTTGTTCGTTCATCAATTTGTACACTAGATTTCCCGGCCTTAACTTGTTTGAATAAGTCGTAGTACCGCTGTGCCTGTGCAATCGATGAAGTTGTTAAGATGGCAGCGTATGTTTGACCTGCTCCTTTTTGAAATCCAAGTTTTGTTCTTGACTCATTGACAATTGATTTAATGACTTCAAGCATATGCCGTTCATCTTCATACACACCTTTAGGCAAATGAGCTTCTTTTTCCTCCAGTGATAAGTCATCTAAATCTTTTGCTTTGGCTACATGTTTTAAAATATCATCAATCATTTCTTCTGAGAGAGTACTCTTATACTCAACCTGAAAACCTAATACTGCCTCATCATGTATCGCTTCTTTAACCGTGTATTCATGCAAACGTCTTCCGTATTGTTCCTCGGTTGTCCGTGGTAAATTACCTACAACCTGCTTAGCATTCTCTCCAAAAATCGGTGTCCCAGTAAAACCATACCACAAGGAATGAACAAAAAATTGCTCAATTTCTTGTTTCTTTTGCGGTGAAACAGCCCTGTGACATTCATCGACGATAAAGGCAACCTTCAATTTTTTAAGTTTAAGTGCCTTCTTTGAGTCTTCCTTATCATTAAACCGTTTCATCACATAATTAAGCTTTTGAATGGTCGTGATAATAACCGTCCGTTCATCAGATAATAGCTTTTTAATTAAATCATTTACGTTATCTGTTTCATCAATTTCAATGACATCATGTTCAGCATATGATTCAAAGGAAGTGGTGGTTTGCTGGTCCAAATCCACCCGGTCAACAATAAAAATCGTCTTTTGAATGGAAGGTATTTGTAATAAATTACGAGCAACTTTGTACGATGTCAACGTCTTTCCTGATCCTGTCGTATGCCATATATATCCTGACTCTTGTCGTTTTGAAGCTTCTCTAACCGCTTCAATCGCATGGATTTGATAAGGACGTAATAGAATTAACGCCTTTTTGTCCTTATCTATAACCGTATATTGTGTAACCATCTTATGAGCTTGAGGAATGGATAAGACATCACGGGCAAATTCTAAGTAGTCATTGACCGGCCGATTGTTTTTATCAACCCATTTCGTTAGAAACTTTTCGTTTAATTTTGTATCAAGTGCACTAGCAATATATCGGGTATCGGTGCCATTTGACACAACAAACATTTGTAATGTCGAATATATTCCCGTAAATTTGCCTTCTTTTAGATACTTCTTAATTTGTCGGAACGCGTCCATGTAAGGATGTCTGCGATTCTTTAACTCAATATGAATCATGGGTAGTCCGTTTATGAGTAGTGTCACATCAAAGCGGCGATTACGATCTTCCGTATTCTTCTTGTCGCTTTCAAATTGGTTAACGACTTCGTAAGAGGACATGCCGCCAGCCACATCAGCTCGATTAATAACTTTTAAGCGAATCGTACCCAATGTGGCATCTTCTCGTTGTACTTGTACTTTTGCAATTCCATTTTCACCAGCTAGCCATTTCGCCGCTTCATAGAAACTGGAAAAATTCAGCTGGTTTTTCACTTGCTGAAATTCTTGTTCTGTTAGAGGAACATCATTCAAAACATCTTTGTTGTTGCTTTCTAATTTCAATCGAAAATTTTGCCACAGCTCAGCTTCTGTGTGCAAATCATCCCGATACTTCCATTGGGATTCTCCATTAATTAATTGCTTAATTAAATTGTTTTCTAGTTCCGCTTCTGAGCTAAATTTTTTTGACATATATTCACCTCATTCTTATACAAGCTCTAACCGGTGCTTCAATATCTAGGTAAACAATTATGGCGAATAATTCCCGCTATTTTTAATTAAAACATAGAATGTTAAAATGCTACTTTCGAAATTTAAAGCCATACGAAGGTACGGAATACTTACCGAATTAACACACCTCCGTTTCATTATCTTCAGTATATCACGATAGACTGTTAGAATTAAGGTTCTTTTTAGCCAACTAATGTTTAATGGATTTTATACCATTTCACGAATGTGTATAGATTGGGAACAGCGTAAGTTGGGGGATATGGGAGATACATTTACAGGGTTATCAGGCAAAACAAAAGAGGATTTCGGACATGGTGCTGCTGAGTTTGTAACTTACATGAATGTATTTAGTAATCCTATTTCTGACACATCAATGACAGAAAATGTTGAGATTGATTCAAAACAAAATGAATTAAAGTATGGTGATGTGTTATTTACTACATCTTCGGAGACACCTCAAGAAGTAGGAATGTCTTCTGTATGGTTAAGTAGTAAACCAAATGTGTACCTAAATAGTTTTTGCTTTGGATATAGACCTAAAGTTAAAATTAATTATTTATTTTTTGCTTACTTACTCAGGTCACATACTGTACGTGAGCAAATGATGTTATTAGCTCAAGGTATATCACGCTATAACATTTCAAAAAACAAAGTAATGAAAATAACAGTAGGATTACCTAATATGCAGGAGCAAGAAAAGATCGGAAACTTTTTTAAACAACTAGATAATACCATCGCTCTTTATCAGCAGAAACTAAAAAAATTGAAAGAAATGAAATCGGCCTTTTTAAGTGAAATATTCAACCAAAACATACGTTTTTTAGGCTTTTCAAACGAATGGAGACAGTATAAATTTTCCGAAATAGTAAATAGGGTTTCTAAGCAGACGAATGATGCCAATCTTCCGATAGTCGAATATGAAGATATTGTTTCTTGTGAAGGAAGATTAAATAAAGATGTCACTCAAAAATTTGATGATAGAAAGGGTGTGATTTTTGAACCTAATTTTATTTTATTTGGTAAACTGCGTCCGTACTTAAAAAATTGGCTTCTTGTTAATTTTAAAGGGAAAGCAGTAGGTGATTTTTGGGTTTTTGAATCAAAAAATTCAATTCCAACTTTTAACTATTACCTGATTCAAACAGGTAAATTTCAGTTAGTAGCTAATCTCTCTACCGGTACAAAAATGCCACGTTCAGATTGGAAAACTGTATCTGAAACAGTTTACCAAGTTCCTTCGATTGAAGAACAATCTAGAATTGGGCATCTTTTCAAACAACTCGACTACATTATTTACCTTCAAGAAAAAAAGGTAAATAAACTTATTGAACTTAAAAAAGCCTATTTACAAAAAATGTTTATTTGACACGTATAAATATTTTGAATCGTCCTTTAAACTCCCGATAATTAACTTGATGAGGTCTTTCATCAAAATATTATTAGGAGGTTTTTTAAAATGAAAAAGGGGAAAAAGCAGTCGGTCCTGTTTCATGACTATTTTAAAGAATGGATAGAATTATACAAAGTGGGAGCTGTTAGATCAGTGACACTCCAAAAGTATTGGATTAATCATCAATGGTTACTGGAGTTAGCTCCTTCTTTATCTTTAGACGAGCTGGATAGAAAGACGTACCAGAAACTACTAAATGACTACGCGGTAACACATGAAAGACAAACAACAATGGACTTCCATCATCAAATTAAAGGGGCGATTTTGGATGCTCATGATGAAGGTCTATTATTACATGATCCAACTAGGAAAGTTGTAATTAAAGGGAAACAACCTGCTGCAAAAAAGATAAAATATTTGAATCAATTTGAATTACGTGCATTACTCAATCAACTTTCCTTGACTGAATCAGTGACATGGGATTGGTTAATTCTCTTAATAGCAAAAACTGGAATTCGTTTTTCGGAAGCTTTAGGACTTACACCAGATGACTTTGATTTTTCAAAACAAATCATTACAATTAGTAAAACTTGGAATTACAAAGATCCAAAAGGAGGATTTTCACCTACGAAAAACAGCTCATCAGTTAGAAAGATACAGCTTGATTGGCAAACGAATATACAATTTTCTCAATTAGTATCTGGTAAAGGGCTAGACCAACCTATTTTTGTTCAAGGCCGTGTGTTTAATTCTACGGTAAACCAAAGATTAGCTAACTATTGCCAAAAAGCCAATATCCCTATTATTTCTATCCATGGTTTAAGACATACCCATGCGTCATTATTACTTTATGCAGGTGTCTCCACAGCTAGTGTTGCACGAAGACTTGGACATTCGAATATGACAACAACACAACAAACCTATCTTCATATTATTCAAGAATTAGAAAATCAAGATAATGAGAAAGTAATGAAGCTCTTATCTTCTTTGTATTAGGGAAATAAAAAAGGCGAAATTTCGCCTTTTTTAAATAAACATTTTTTGCAAAAAACCTTGCTTGATTTTATTTAATTTTTCAATTTTGAGTTGATAAAGATCGATTGTCTCATCGAGTTGTTTAAAAAAGGCACCAATTTTGGTTTGCTCTTCTATAAGAGACGGTACATTTATTTTTAGGTTGATGAAATCCTTCTTATTGAGGACTCTATTTCTTCCTGCCCCGCCTGGCGATATTAATTCCATTTTTTTTCGGAAACTTTCTTGAGACACGGTATAACGAATAAAATTATTATCTGATTTATCAATAATAAATGTTGGAAAACGATGTGAAACAAGTAATCCATCATCTGATTTGTTAGCAACAGCTATTGCATGCTCCCAAGCAAAAGTAATATTAACAATCAGATCATTTTCTCTAACCACATACAATTTATCCATTAATACAGTTTTTGGATCATCTACTTTTTGATGAAATGTTCCCTTTGCATGAGAACGAACAGAAATACGTTTATAAGGTCTGTCTGGTTTTGGTACTTCTCGAACTACAGGTGTTACCAGACTATCCAACTTACGCTGTTCCCATTCTTCTGTAAATCCAGTAAAACGTATTTTTTGGTTAAAAATTAAATCAAAGTAAGAACCTTTCATTTTCTGTAATTTTTCAACTTTTTGCTGATAAAGAGCGATGAGGTGGTCTAGTTGGCTGAAAAAATGACCGATTTGGGCTTGTTCATCACACTCAGGAAGCGTCACATGTACGGTATTTATTGTGGATTTAGATAAACTCGGTACACCAGTCGATTCATCCTTCTGTTTCCAATTTACACGTTGGAAAACTAAATGAACAAAATCCAAATCGTATTTTTCTTTTGGAACTGCATAGAATAGTGTATCAACAGTCCAAAATGGTGCCCGTAACAGATATGGCTTATCAATAGTACCTTTTCGACCAATTCCGATTGCGTTATCATAGGATAATGCTTCATTCACACTCAACATATATCCACCAGTACCATACACAGGAATATCCCCGTCAGATAGGTGTTTATAGTCCCGACCTGAATGAACATCAACTACATCCTTTAACTGTCGCTGTTCCCAATCGTCCGTAAACCCTTTAAAACGCACTTCTGGCACGTTTTTTTTCTTGTTCATCGGAAGACCTCCTTTGTTGCTTCAATGAGATCTTTTGTTTTTTCATTGACTTCTAACTCATCAAGTAATGCTAAAAATGCACTCTCTGCTTGTTTAATTTCCTTATTTAAATCAACAAGTTCTTTTCCTAATGAAACCAAATCAATTGGCTCTTCTTCTTCAAACGTATCTACATACCGTGGAATATTTAAGTTGAAATCATTTTCAACAATTTCCTCATACGTAGCGACGTGGGCGTATTTCTCCACATCTTTCCGATCGATATACGTATTAAGTATCTTTTCAATATGTTCGTCTTTTAAGTTGTTTTGATTTTTCCCCTTTTCAAATTCTTTTGACGCATCAATAAATAGCACATCTCGCGTTTGTCGATTTTTCTTTAATACAATCACCGTTGTTGGGATGGACGTATTAAAGAAAATATTCGCTGGTAAACCAATAACCGTATCAATCGCACCGTTTTCAAGCAAAATTTTACGAATCTTTCCTTCTGCATTTCCTCTAAACAACACACCATGCGGAAGAACGATTGCCATTACCCCATCCTCTTTTAAGTGGTAATAACCATGCAAAAGAAAGGCAAAATCAGCTTTGGACTTAGGAGCTAGCACTCCATACATAGAAAAGCGCGGGTCGTCTAAGAAACCTTTTTCCGCTGACCATTTTGCTGAATAAGGAGGATTCATTAAGACTGCGTCAAAATTCGTTGGTTCATCAGTAGGCCAGTCTTGGTCTAGGGTATCTGCATTACTTAAATGCTGGTTTGCCGTGTCGACACCATGTAAAATCATATTCATTCTTGCTAAGTTATAAGTGGATGTATTTAACTCCTGTCCGAAATATGAGATTGTTCCTGGCTCATTTGAGTATTTTTTTACATTTAATAGCAGCGAGCCCGAACCCATTGTAGGGTCATATACTGTAAAACCTTTTTGATTTTCCTTACCATGTAATACAATTTTCGTCATCAGTTTTGAAACTGGTTGTGGGGTATAGAACTCACCCGCCTTTTTTCCTGAGTCTGAAGCGAATTGCCCGATTAAATATTCGTACGCATCGCCTAACACATCGCCTGCATGTCCAGCCACGTCCAGAACTGCTAATTCTTTCATTACTTCTGAAATAGTTTGGTTTTGCTTTTGCGGTGTTGCCCCAAGTTTTTTTGAATATAGATCAACATCTTCAAAAAGATTTTCAAAGATTTCACTTGATTGTTCAATGTTACGGAAGCCCTGTGCCAAATCTTCAAGTTGAAAAGTACCTTTATGTATGTCTTTCACTAGAGATGAAAAAGTTAACCTCGGTTCAAGGGTATAAGAAAAATCATATTGAAGCTCCGCTAATAAATCATCTTTCACTTCTTCATCTTGATAAGCTTCTTCGTAAAGCTTTTGCGCTTCATTTAAATCAGTGGTTGGCTCCTCTAACAGTGATGCTGCATGAATAAGCATCCGATCCGATAAGTATTTGTAAAAGACGAGACCTAATAAATAACTTTTATATTCGTTAGCATCCATTTTTGAACGTAATATATCTGCTGAATTCCATAATGCTTGATACAGACTGATTGATTTATTATCTGCCATATTTCAAAACTCTCCTTCTAAAGATATTCCTTTCTTCATTTTACAATAAAAAACAAAAAAAGTGTTATTTATGTGAAATACCATTAGATAAACAAACTATATCCTATGTGAAGAATCCCTATATTCACCTAAGCATTACCTTTTGTTAGATTTTTTAACTGAGGAGAGTCCTTTGCTAATTTCCCGTTAACTTAAATAGCTAACAAAAAAGCGTTAATCCTTAGATCACAAAAAGCACTCCAATCATAAACTTAACTACCCATTTTTTCATTACTACTTCACCTCATTTTAGTCTCTTAATAACTAAATTGGTTTACTCAAATATTCTGATTCATAAGTAAAAAAGCGACTGCCCTTTATTGAACAATCGCCTCCTTTATTGTACAACCTTTACACCTCACCATTACGAACATCCCATTATTCTGCACTGACAAGACTGTTTCTTTTCAAGAAGCGGTTCTCAAAACGGATAGGCTGACCAATTCCGTCTTTTTCTGCATGAATATGAAGATGTGGCTCGGTTGTATTTCCGGAATTCCCTACTTTCCCAATCGGTTCGTCTGCCTCAACTGAGTCCCCTACATCAACTAACACACTACCCTTTTGCATATGTGCGATATACACAATTGTCGACGTGTTTTTACATTTTAAGGCAATGTAATTTCCAGGTGCATGTTCTTGGTCTGTTTCTGGTGGGACGAGATCTGGATGATTGTTCTCCATTTCCATTACTTCCCCACTACACGGACTATAGAGCGTTTCCCCATAAATCGCATATTTTCCCAATTGCTTCGGATAGAGCCCGTTTGCTCGCATCCCAAGCCTATTCAATTTCACCACATCAATGGCATATTGTTGACTTTCATATTCATTGTGGTAATTGATCAAAGCACTGTTTCCACCATGTGCAACATAATACGTACCATCCTTTAGTGGGAAAGAAAGTTCAATCGCTTCATCTTTTGTAAAAAAACCTTTAATAGAAAAAACGTTATAGAAGCCAAACGCAAAAATGAGAATGGCTGAAATCACTATCGAAAATATTTGTCCTTTATCATACTTCACGTAATTCGGTAGTCTCTTCACTTTTCGCCAAGATAGAAAAATTGCTACTATTAATGGCACGATCCAAAAAAAGCGTATATAGTAACTGAACCAATCCCAACGACCTGAAATAACAAGCCATGAGGTAATGAAAATCGTGCACATCAGGTGCAAAAACCATTCAAATTTCGATTGAAACTTTCCAAACATTAAGTAATAAATAAAAAAGATTGGCAAAATAATATGTGTAATAATTAAACTTACAATTGACCCATCCATATTTTTGACCACCCCAACTTTTATTCTCCACTGATATTACGGTTAGAGGAAAAGAATGTTTCATAAAATTCCAATTTCCTTTATGTATGGACATTTTTTTGTTTAGGAATAAGCGAAGATAAAAATAGCAGTGCCAAAATAGGGAGTGAAACGGCAAGAGTAACATGTGGGGTGTAAAGGAATACGAACGAAAAAAATAAATAACTTAGTTAATGTTGCTTATAAAAATTTGCAAACTACTACATTTTACGGAGAAACAATGGAATCTAAAGTTCGTGTAAGAAAAAGGATGGGGGAAATAAGTTTTACGGAAATACGCAGTCGAAGCAATGGAAGAGCAATGGATACTATATAAATGACAAATAGAATGTCGAAAATGAGTGAAAGTAATTCTCCTCTTTTCACTCAGAATTCAATTCCATACGAAGATATCAGTGCCTGTCCTCCATTCTTACATATAAGAAACCACCTAAATTTTCCCTATCCATTCGTTCGAACAAATTTTTCCAACTTCGAACGATATCGTCTCGCAACAGATGAGTCAGCGTACTTATTAGAAGTTTTTGAAAGGTGGTCTCATTTTTTTCTGGAGGACAGATTTCGTTTATTTACTTTCTTTTCCTGTTTCTTCAGCTAATTGTTCTAGTGATTTTATTTTCCCATGTGGATTGTTCGTATTTTTCCGGGCACGCCACATTCGTTCTTTTGTCTTTTTTGACCAAGTCATGAGTAAACATTCTCCTTTTGAAATGAACTTTATCTAATTTAAGTATTGTTCATACCGAATTTTTTTCTCATTTGTTTCGCTTTTTCTTTATGTGCTTGATTCGCCTTCGCACTGCCAAACTCTGTAGAAAATTCGGAGTCATGTCTATTCGAATCAAAGCCCTGCTTATTTTTTTGTTGGGCATCGTTTTTCTTATGCGCTTTAGCCACAAATATCCCTCCTTCGTATCTTATTATGAGAAATAAGTGAACAAAAATTACTTGCTATTTATAGGGAATAGGATATGAGTGACAAGCTTAACATATTCTCAATGCGCTGAAAAACTTTGACGCCGAATACATGTCCGATTTTACGAGTGGAGTGCATAATGAATAGTTAGCATCGCAATTATTACAGATGAATTCACAAACATATTTACGTGGTGGGTGACAATTAACATCGGAAGAAAGAAATAAAAAACCGGAAAATGGAAGCGTCTTAGCAAGGGAACCGCCACCAATACTGTGACATTCACTCCAGCAACCGTTCCGACAATTTCTTAAAAGCACGAAATACTTCCATATATCTTTCGTGACTTTCCATCTTTGGTAGTATGACTTTTTTGATTGGGGTATGTTGCTTAATATCCATCAGATTGGCGACTTCACCTACGGAATAAAGTGCAAGCCATGCCGCTCCCCATGCTGAGCTTTGATGACTAATTGGAACAACAACTTCTTTATTAAATACATCTGCAAGTATTTGTAACCAAAGTTCCGATTTGGCAAACCCTCCACTGGCAACGATTTTTCTAGCAGGTCCTCGCATTTCTTCTAAAGCTAAACCAATATGATAAATATTGTAAATGATTCCTTCTAAACAAGCCCGAACGAGATGTTCTCTCTTATGACTGATGGACAATCCGTAAAATTCCCCGCTCACTTCCGAATTCCAAAGTGGGGCTCTTTCTCCATTAATAAACGGTAAAAATAATACACCTTCCGCTCCCGGCTGTACGTCCTTCGCCATTTCAATAAAGCTGTCCATACTCTCTTCGTAACTCAAAAAGTCTTTTAGCCACTGCATTACAATAGCCCCGTTATTTGTTGCTCCGCCAATTAAAAACAGTGACTCGTTAAACGGATAGCAAAATGTTTTTTCATCACGATTAATAGACGGAGATGGAGCCATTTGTCTAATGGCCCCACTAGTGCCAATCGTAACGGCCAACTCCCCTTCACCAATGGCACTGGTACCTAAATTAGCCAAATGTCCGTCTGAAGACCCAATAGCAAACTTTGTACTCGGAAGGATGCCAAGCTGATTAGCCACACTTTTATGTAACCCTTCCAAAACCGTAGTAGGGGAAACTGGAGTAGACAACTTCTCTTCAGAAACACCAAGCAAATCTAGCGCCCTTTTATGCCAAGAGAAGGTATGAATATTAAACATTCCGCTTGAAGATGCAATGGAATAGTCCACGATTGAAAGACCGAACCAGCGAGAAAGCAAAAACTCCTTGATAGATAAAAATTTACTCGCTTTTACATATGGTTCATATTTGTTTTCTTTCATCCACAATAATTTGACAAAAGGGGTCATTGGGTGGATGGGAGTTCCAGTTTCTTTATACCACACATTACTTTTGTCCTTCTTCAACAGTTTTGCTTGTTCTGCTGCTCTTCCATCTGCCCATATAATCGCTGGTGACAGTGGATTCCCGTCCATATCCACACAAATAATCGAATGCATCGCGGAAGAAATACCGATAATCTCTAACAAATTCGGATTTAATCTCCCTTTAGTTATTGCATTTCGAATAGCGGTTATTGTTGCGTTTTCAATTTCGAGTGGATCTTGTTCTGCCCATCCTTTTTTTTTCGTTTTTAATCGTAAATTTTCCTCTACTTCGCTTAGTACCTGTCCCTCTTTATTAAATGCCACTGCCTTCACACTAGTCGTTCCTATATCTAATCCAATGACAAACTTATTGCTCATTACGATATTCCTTTCTCCATCCATTATGACTATTCATGTTATTATACATTCACATCTTTTAATAGACCTGTCATTAATAATTTCATCTCTATGCGAAAATTATTGACTGCTTCTTCATAAGAAACTTCTCGAGCAAAAACTTGAATAAAATTCCTTATCGTTATACTAACCATAAGTTGAATTGCATGGAAAAGTTCTTTATGATCAGTAACTTTTAAGTTAGACATATCAATCATTGAACTTAAAACAATAAAATCCTCATTAAGTTCTTTTACACTTATCATTGCTTCAAATTTCTTTTCAATTTTATAGGACATATTTAACAATGCATTTTGATAAAAATGATAGTTTTCTTTATCCCGTATAAACTCCTCAAAAAAATGAAAAAATGTGGAAAATAGATTTCCGTTGTTTTTTTCTAAAATGGTTATAAAAGCCTTTCTTTTCGACTGGATAAAATCGCTAAGTATATAGAAATACAGATCTTCTTTGTCTTCAAAATATTGATAGAAACTTCCACGAGCAATACCAGCTGCTTTAACTATATTTGCTATGGATGCTTCAGGTAAGGATGCTCTCGAAAACTCCTTAACCGCCTCTTTTAAAAGTAGTTGCTTTTTCTCCTCAGGTAAATTAAAAAATGTCGGTTTTGGCATTTTATTTCCCATCCCAATTTTTCTTTTCCAGAAATCCGTACGTTTTCAGCAAAATTTCCTTACTTGGATTAATAAAGAAGTCCATGACATTTTCATCCTCATTCTTTTCTTCCTTAATAAGTAACATTTCCTTTTGCAGTTTTTCCATTTTTCTATCAAGCATATTTGCTGTTTCAGCTGCTTCTTTTAATTCATCGTTAATATATTTCGGTATGTCTTTATTATATTTATAATAAATTTTATGTTCTAAGCTTGCCCAGAAATCCATGGCGATCGTTCGAATTTGCAATTCCACATACACATCTTCTGTACGGTCAGACATGAAAATGGGGATTTGAATAATTAAATGTAAACTTCTGTATCCATTTGGCTTCGGAGTTTGAATATAATCTTTTACTTCAATCACTTTTATATCCTCTTGCTTTTGTAACATTTCACTAATTTTATAAATATCGGATATATAAGAACAAATGATTCTTATTCCCGCTATATCGCGTATGTTTTCCTTTATACTCTCAACAGAAAATGGACATCCTTTTCTAGTAATTTTATTTAAAATACTTTCTGGTGATTTTAATCTTGAGTTCACATGCTCAATTGGATTGTATTCATGTATATGTTGAAATTCTTGCGACAATATATTGATTTTAGTATTTACTTCTTCTAAAGCAAACTTATAAGTAAGCATGAAGCGTGTGAGTTCTGTCTTTAACAGTTTCACTTTATCCAATCCACTCATCTTTGTATTTATACTCATAATTTTTAGGACTCCTTCAATAATTTTATAAGTTGAGAAACTATACTCCTCGCAAGTAATCGTTTGTTTTCTCTAAAATAACCTTTCCTTTAGATAAAATGACATCGTGTCATTTTTATCATATATGATGGGATGTCATTAGTCAATGATAATTGTGACACTGTGTCATTTTTTCTGTAAAAGTTGGTGCAAGTTCTTTTTATATGAATTGTTGCCCTACATCCTTCTGTTTAAAAAAATCTTTGCAAGAAAAATGACTGGAGAATAGATTATCGTATGTCAATAATTTTTCACAAATAATGAGTAATGAAAGCACTTTAAATAGTATAATAAAGGTGTAAAGATTGTTAAATATTTCACAAACTTTCATTTAAACCGAGGAGTGATTTTCATGAAAAAAGTATTTGTATTAGGCGGTACTGGTTTACTAGGATATTATACTATTAAAGAATTGCTAAAACAAAAAATACAAGTTTCTACAATTGCCCTCCCTCCAATGCCAACAGAAGAATTATTGCCAAGAGAAGTAGAATGCCAACTTGGAAATATTAATGAATTAACAGACGAAGAAATACTAGATTTATTGAAAGATGTGGAAGGTTTTATTTATGCAGCTGGTGTGGATGAACGTGTAGTTCCAGATGCTCCAGCCGCCCATTTCTTTTATGAGCAAAATGTCCTTCCAACCCAACGTCTAGCAAGACTTGCTCGCAAAGCTGGAGTGAAAAAATTTGTTATTTTCGGTTCTTACTTTGCCCACTTTGCTGAACAATGGACAGACTTAAATCTTAGAAGCCAAGCATATCCTCGTACAAGGCTCCTTCAAGAAGAAGTTGCAATCCTAGAAGGAGAAGGTGCAATGGATGTCATGTCATTGCGTCTTCCATACATTTTTGGAACGATGCCAGGAAGAAAACCGCTTTGGCAAATGTTTCTCACGCAAATTCAAGGAAAAGAATTTGTTCCTGTCCTAGGTGGCGGAACTGCGATGGTTACAACACAACAAGTGGCAGAGGCTGCTGTCGGGGCTCTTCAATATGGAAAACATGGTGCTAAATACGCAATTTGTGATACAAATATGAAACATCAAGAATTTTTCCAAATTATTGCCGAAGTACTCGGGCAAAATGACACAGTGGTAAAAGTTCTTCCACTTGAACAAATGAAATCTGGCTATGCTGCAAGGGATGAACATGCTACTTCTCAAGGAAAAGAACATGGTATCCATGTTGCCCTAACCGCAGATATTCAAAACCGGGATGCCTATTTAAATCCTGAAGACACAATGCCACTTTTACAATATAAAAAGGCAGATATACGGAAAGCAATCATCGAGACGATAAAAGACTGTATCGAGTAAATGGAGGCTTACGACTTACTGAACATTTCTATGGCAGGATGCAATCAAAAATTGTCTCTCTTTCCCTGCCACTGTACAGGACATGTCGGTGCGAGTAGTGTGAGTTCACAATTCCCCCCTATCTTGTCTCGTGCTTGTTGGACCAACCTTTTTACGTGTCAACGATTCGAAGCATATGTGTTTCGCAATTAGTCTAGAATGTTAAAGTGAACGTGGAGTGGGCTTGAAAACTTTTAACGGACAATCGATTAGATTTTTCCCGTTCGATTGTCCGTCATTATTTCAAAAGAATTTTTCCTCTAAGAAAAAATCGTACTAACGTTTGAGAAAAGATTCATCCATTGTTTACGCACCGGTACGATATGTTTTTTTGAGCGGCGCAATCGACAGAACATTGCTGAATTTAAAGGTGCGTATTTGTTTTTTCGTATGACAAAAAGCGATAAAGTGATTTTCAGAGACTTTCCTTACTTGGATAATTCTTTGGGATAATACCCCTTTTTCTGATTGGTAAATCATTTCTAATTTCTCACCTTTTAGTATCGACCTTATAAGCAATCCTCTCATCGTTCACCACCTCCGGAACTTATGTTCTATAATCTAATTATACGCGAACACAAGTTCTTTTTCAAGTGCTAAAGAACCTGACTTTCTTATTTGATGATGTTGGAGTACTGAACGTAGTAGTGCATGCGTTACGATGCCGATTGCGTTTTTAGTCTGTCTGCAGAAAGATACAAATTATTAATTTTTTATGAACACTATTAATAACTTATTTACCTTTTAATAAATGAATGTCTATAATAAACCCAGTATATTTTTTCCGTATGCTCCTGTGCTTGCGTTTGTATTAGTATTTTTATTTGTGAATAATTGAACATAATTCTTCCAGGAAAATGCATACACAAATGATTGTTCCATATCAAAATTTGAATAAAGGTAGGTATAGTAATATGACAGATTTATCGTTCATTAAAGAAAAAAGTGCGCTCGTAATCGTTGATATGCAAAACGCGTTCATCCATCCAGAAGGTTCCTTATCTAAAATGGGAATTGACACAACGCGTTCTTCCATCGTGATCGAACCGATAAAAAAATTAAAAGCAGAATTCAAAAAACATAACCGACCAGTTATTTATATTCAACATACGCATCGTCCAGACGGTTTAGATGCTGGTCTAGTGGCAAAAGTATTTCCCCCTATTATGAAATTTGGTCATTGCTTCGATGGAACATGGGATGCTGATTTTACAGAAGAATTAACCCCAGATAATGATGATATTATTGTGAAAAAACACCGCTACAGTGCGTTTTATAATACTCAACTAGAGGATATATTGCGGGAGTTAGGTGTGGAAATTTTAGTCGTAACTGGCCTTGCTACCAATGTTTGTGTTGAGTCCACTGTTCGTGATGCTTTTTATCGCGACTTCAACGTATTCGTCCCAAGAGAGGCGACTGCATCCTTTACGGAAGAATCAGAACTCGGCGCGATTGGGAACTTCCAATTTGCCTTTGCCCGTGTTAATACGGTAGAAGATTTGATTAACGAATTGAACAAATAAGACTACTTCGAAAAATGAGGCTTCCTACAAGTAATTCGGATAAAAGTGAATTTTTGTCAACAGGAAGTTGTTCATTGTTACGGATTGTTGAGTGAGTTATGTGAAAAAGTTTAACTCTCCCACTTGTTTGTTAGTCTTACCTTAAATAATAACAAAGACCCTACTAAACTATGCGAAGTAAGTAGGGCTTTGTTGTTTTATCATAAAGAGGGAAAAATTTGCATTGTCTTCCTGGAAATCGGAAAATTTGTTTTTCATTTAAGCACATCTGTAGCGAACGCTTCATTGTTGCAAGAACGGCAATTTTATCCAACAACTATTAACTGAAAATCCCGATTAACTGTTCACCATTTGGCCAATCACTAACGGCAATAATTCCTGCGTATCCACATCAACTAAACCTATGTCGGTAATTTTTGCCTTCGGGATGACTGGAAGTGTAACGACAATTAGACGCATAATTGGATTTTGACCAGGCATTATTTCTCTTTGTAACACTTCAACAAATTCTTCAATCATTGGAGTTAATGTTTCCGCTGACTCTAGGCTCATCAATCCTGCTAGTGGGAGTGGCAGATGGGCGATTACCTTTCCATCTTTCACAGCTAACATGCCACCTTTTCCTTTCTTCAATTCATTCGCTGCTAATGCCATATCATCCTTATCCACACCAAGTACTGTTAAATTGTGCGAATCATGAGCAACCGTTGTTGCAACCGCACCATGAGTAACTCCAAATCCAGCTAATATACCTAGCGCTCGGTTTTGATTTTTTCCATGGCGGTGAAAAACTCCAACTAAATTCAGTGGACCTTTTTTACCGTTATAAGATGGAAGATCTATTTCACCATCTTTTACAGGTAAAGTTACTTCCATAAAATTAGTCGGAATGCCTGGAGAATAGTCATATTCAATGACACGTACGGTCACTTCACGACAATTTGGCTCTACTGCAATAGTAAAGTCATTCTTTGATAATGTAGGAACGTCTATTGTATTTAAATATGTGGCAGGTGTTAGAATTTGCTCCTGACTTTTGATTAGTTTACCGCCAGCAACTACATGTTCTCCCGCTGTAAAAACTTCGGAAACTTTCACCGTGCATAGGTCATCCAGTAAAACTATGTCGGCAATTCTACCTGGTGCAATTGCCCCAATGTCCGTTCTTTTTAACCGATTGGCCGCATTTAACGTTGCAAAACGGATTGCATTGATTGGAGAAATTCCTTCTTCTATCGCACGGCGGACAACATGGTTAATATGACCTTGTTTTAACAAATCACTGGCAAGCACGTCATCCGAACAAAAACAAACGTTCGGAACATAACCAAGGTTTTTAATTACCGCTGCAAGGGGAGCCATATTAAATGAAAAAGAGCTTTCTCTTACTTCGACGAACATTCCCGCTTGTAATTTTTCTAACGCTTCTTCACCTGTACGACATTCGTGATCTGAATCAATCCCCGCCACTAAATAGGCAGAAAGATCTCTTCCAGATACAGTTGGTGCATGACCTTGAGCGATTTTTCCTGAACGTTCTGCAGCCTCGAGAATTCCCATCATCCGTTCTTCTTCTTCAATAACTCCAACATAATTCATCACTTCGGCAAGACCGTCAATCCCGTCCCAACGCAACATTTCTTCAATCACTTCTGGAGTAAAATCAGCTCCAGCAGTTTCTACGGACGGGGCAGCTGGAACACAAGATGGCGCAAATGTCAAAATCCGCAAATCTAAATTTTTCGCCGCCTCCACCATATAACGAACCCCGTCTGTACCTAGCACGTTGCCAATCTCATGAGGATCCGTAACAACCGTAGTCGTTCCGTGTGGCAACACGACTTCCGCATATTTACTCGGTGTTAACATACTACTTTCTATATGTACATGCGTATCAATAAACCCAGGAACTGCATATTTACCTTGCCCATCGATTCTTGTCTTTGCATCTAAAGTTATCTCGCCTGGTTTTGTTACATGAACGATTGTTTTTTCAGAAATTCCGATGGCACATGGATAAATTTCCCCTGTAAAGACATTGACAAGTTGAACATTTTCAATCGCTAAATCTAATTTTTTATCTCCTCTTGCAGCAGTAATTAATGAACGATTCACTTTTCCGCCCCCCATTTATTCTTGTAAGTGTAATAATTGGAATGATTTTCTCAAATCTCCTGAAACTAATTTAGCCATAAGTAATACACTAACGGAATACAGAAAATGATTAAACTAACAGGCACTTCTTTTAATTTTCCAGAAAGAACTTTCATTACGGCATATGTTAAAATTCCAAAAACGATCCCATTGGCAATACTGAAAGAAAGACCTGTAAAAATAATCGTTACGAATGCTGGGATAATTTCATCCGTCTTCTCGTAATCTAGTTCTTGTAATGTCGTTAACATTCCTAAACCGATTGCAATTAATGCAGGTGCTGTTGCTACGGTCGGAATCATTAATAAAATTGGCATAAATAATAAAGATAATAGGAAGAAAAACCCAGTCCATATAGCTGTTAAACCTGTACGTCCGCCAACTTCCACACCGCTTGCTGACTCGATATATGTTGTTACTGTCGTTAATCCAGCAAACGCACCAGCAATAGTACCTACTCCATCCACTAAGAACGGTTTTTTAATTCCTGGTAAATCTCCATTTTCATCAAGTAATTTAGCCTTTGCCCCTACACCTAATAACGTTCCCATCGTTGAAAAGAAATCGCCCGCAAAAAAAGTAAAGATTAAAGGAATGAATGACAGTTGTAATGCTTGCAGCCAATCAACTTCAAACAATATTGGGCCTGGACTCGGCGGTAGTGTAAACCAATCTGTCGGTAATTTTGTTACACCTAGTGGAATGCCAATGATAGTTGTCAATAAAATTCCGTAAAGAACAGCCCCTCTAATTTTCCGTGCCATCAAACCAAAAGTAACGATAAGACCAATTAATGCAAGTACAACTGTTTTACTATGCATATTTCCTAACGTTAAATTTCCACTTGAACTATTAATAACAATTATTTCTGCTTGCGTTAAACCGATGCCAACGATAAAAAGACCAACAGCACTTCCAATTGCTAGCTTAATATTTTTCGGAATAAATTTAGCAATCGCTTCACGAATTCCTAATACCGTCAATAATACAAAAATAACGCCACCTATAAAGACCATCCCTAACCCTGTTTGCCAACTCGCTAAACCGCTAGCAACAATTGTATAGGCAAAAAATGCATTTCCCCCTAATCCTGGTGCTAGTGCAAATGGGCGATTCGTATAAAGTCCCATAATGATAGAAAATAATGCCGATACGATAATCGTTGACGTCATTACCGCCCCAACTGGCATTCCAGCAGCCTTCATTAAATTCGGATGCACAATAATGATGTACGCCATCGTTATAAATGTTGTAAAACCAGCAGTCATTTCAATTCGCGGATTCGTGCCAAAATTACTTAATTTAAATTGTTTCTCTAACCATGATTTCACCATTAATCCCCCCTACTTGTTGAATACTTCTTTTTTATAACATGGAACGAAAGGGAAGTCAACGAAAAACGCTAACATTTATTAAATTTTTAAATATAATGTTCGTGTTTTTTGATCTAAACACGGATAATTATTGCGATTCATATGGACTTGTTCGTTTTTCGGTTCCATTATCATCAAGTTTTCTAAATGGGGCTGCCCAAAAAGTACCCCCCCCCAAAAAAAGCGGTTAATAAGAATGTTGATATATTAACAGTTTGAAACATAAAGAGGGGCATCCAGATGTTGAAAATACGACTTTCTGGACAGCCCCTCTAGTCTCATCCATGATGAGATTTACTTAGTTTGAAAAAATAATAGCCAATATTATCGGTTATTACGATTAGCTTTCAACGATGATCCGGTTATTTATAACAAAAAACCGATTTCTGCAATAGAAACCGGTCACGAATGATATTTTTATAAAATTCTAACTTTATTTTTGTCCTTGCCTTCATACCACTCAAATTCAATCTCAAATGAGTGTTTATCACCTTTCACTTCATATTCTAACTCAACCGATAACTCGTTTGTCGGTGATACAATAATCTCATCTTCTCCATGAGCAATTACGAACTTCCCATCTTCTTTTAGTTTTCTGGCAATAGTCTCTAGCATTGTTGCAAATTCGTGTACACACTGACTTTCTTCATTTTCAAATTTCACTTGCTTAATTGGTTTTGTTTTTTCCTGTTTTTGTTCGGGTTTTTGCTCAGATTTTTGCTCGTGTTTTTGTTCGTTTTCTCTCATTAAATCATCCCCTTTACACTATTTCTTTTAGTTTAGCATATACTTTTTTCCGCAGCACGAAGGAACTAGACAAACCTTTGATTAGAACAAACCGAATTTTTCGGGATAATTCCTGTTTTAATAAACATTTCAACTATGTGTAGTATGTATCTGTCTATCGTTTCTAGTCATCTTTCCAAACAACTAGCAGTGCTTCATATGCTTTTCGCTCATCGTCTGTAAGTTTACTCTCTTTTTCTGAAATTAACTGTGAAAACAACGTAGCACTATCGACATTTAATACAGAAGAAAGTGCCTTAAATTTATTACTGACAGTTTGTTCAACACGAATAGAAAATGGTTTTTTGCTCAAATTATTTCTCCTCCATCCCTATAATGAGTTCAAACTTTAAGAAGTTTTTCATTCCTTTTTATCAAACTATCGGTATTAAAGGGCTTAACAAAAAATGACGGTGCTTTCATGTGACGAAATAAGATTTTCGTCTAGCTTTTCACTATTATTATACAAATTTTAAAAGAGATAACAAAGAAAACGTAACGGGTTCTCAATGAACGGGCAAACACTCTAAATAACAACCCAAATAAAATGTTATGCAACAATAGTTTTTTATTGATCAGCTTTTATTACGATAAAAGCAGGGAAAGTCCTATGTGAATCGCCCTGCTCTGCTTGTGTGAATTGATATAGTATTTAGTTTTTGCACCATAAGGAGAACCTGTTATGAAAAAAAGTCGCTACCCGCCTATTGTTTCGCGTCCTTTTCCACGAAGTTTCTTTTGTCTATCCCAGTTAATGCTTCTAGGTAAATTCCAGTGAAAATAAACGGAAAGCATTCGAAACACTACTACTAACGCTAGTAAAAGAAAAGTCGAAAATGTTGTATGTACAAGGTCAAAACCGATTGCTACTCCTGCTAATGCGGCCCATAATGCGTATATATCGGAACGAAATATCATTGGTTTCCTACCTGCGAAGACGTCACGCAACATTCCCCCACCAGCACCAGTTAAAATTGCTGCAACAACTACTGCAATTAATGGGGCATCAATGGAAACAGCATAATTTGCTCCTTGGATGGCAAAAGCGCCTAAACCAATGGCATCAAACAATATTACCCATCTTTTCCAATGATTCATCCATCGATTTGGAAAAAGAAAGACGAGTAAAATAACCAAAAAGGCAATAATAAACAATAAATCTTGCTGCCAAATTTTTTCTATTGGTAATCCAATTAACAAATTACGAATAAGGCCACCCCCGAAGGCAGTAGTGAAACCTAGTATAAATACACCGAAAATATCAAATTCCTCTTCAGTAGCAACTAAAGCCCCACTTATAGCAAACGCTAAAGTACCAATGATGTTCAATATCTCCCAAGTCAAGTCTATTCTCCTTCCAGGCTGTCACTGAACTTCTATTATAATAAATTTCGCTACTAAATGCGCCTTAATTGCTTTTATCCATCATTATCATAAGTTAAAAAGGAACGGACTGGTTATTTGAGGGTGGGTTTGTGCGGATTTCGTAAAAGTTTAATGTATTTAGATTAACGAAATATGCGAATGAACATAATGTTTTGTGCGACTAACGGGGCGGTAGTTGAAGAAGATCATTTTACGAAAAGAGACTGGGACAAAACAAAATTGTCTATTGTTAAAGCATGGTGGTTTTTATTTTATTGGCCACCCTGAAAATACAGCTATTTTCATTCACCATGGTAGAATATTGGTTTCATTGGTTTCTCTGTTAAACTTTAATGTTGATTTATTGTTAAAAAAATTGGAGGTTCCTATGTTTTGGGAACTTCCGACTATGTAGATGTAGATTTATCGTATGAGAGATGAAATCCAACTTGTATCCGAGGTTTTAAGATGATTTATAACGCTTTCAGCAACTTTGGAATAATCTTCTTCGGTGATGGCTTTTTCGTAATCAAACCATATTCCATCCTCTTCTAAAGACTCCGCTCCTAATCTGAAACGGTCATTCATATGTTGAGCATTTACTTTATTTGGAGGGATTTTTTCTCCCCAACTCATAGTTGTCCCATCCTTGGGGCAAGAAGCTAACTCTACAACAAATGAACCTCCCCATCTATTAAATTGGAATGTAATCAAATCTATATTGTTTTCGTTGACCCTTCTAAAATGTGGGAATGAACCTTTGAATCCTTGTTCTCTTAATTTGGGTATTACAACATTTTTCAGTGCGATATCCATCATTTTTCTAGCATTCACATTGATACCTCCATTCATTTTTTAATTGACTACATAGCCAATTTAGATAGACGTAAACTATCATAAGTATCAGTCATTTCAATTACAAATGATGTTAAAAGAAATTCTTTAATGTTGTGTTTTGTGCATTCGTTCCTTCGACTATCCAAAACAAGAACCACGCAAGATAGTTGTCGAGATACTTTGTAGACAATCTTTGAATAGAGAAGGTATCAAATATCAACATTTATCTTTAACAGAGCATTTTATTAAGAAATAATAATTAAAAAGCCGAGCTATTATGAAGTACTTAACGACATTTTCGTATGATAGTTCGGTTTTTTCTTTATCTGAAATACTTTGTCCCATAAACTGGGTCAAAAAGTAAAACCGAGGATTGCTGATCATTCAACAACCATCGGTTTTGCATTTTCCAATTTTATTACTATAAAGGCTTTTTGTAATTCTTTTTCCATCTCCATATTTTCTAGTTTATACATCCGAGATTTCACTATATTTAGACTAGCTACAGCAAGATTTTTGTCTAACTAACATGGATTGTTAAGTTTTTTATATGAAGGCATAAGATTACCATATTATTTATTTAGCGACAGCCTTATCTTCTGCAATCATTTTTAATCTTTCAGCAATGTCGGTTTCACTTAAATTATGCTCTTTAACATATAAATTACGCGGATGGACACGGCATTCATCCGTACAAGAACGCATATATTTGTGCTCATTTTCTTCGCTGCAAAGGATTTGTTTATTACATTCTGGGTTTGCACAATTCACATAGCGCTCGCAAGGTTCACCCGTAAAGTAATCACGACCAACGATTACGTGTTCTTTTTGATTAACTGGAACAGCAATCCGTTCATCGAATACATAACATTTTCCGTCCCATAATTCTCCTTGGACTTCTGGATCTTTTCCGTATGTTACGATACCGCCATGTAGTTGGCCAACATCTTCAAACCCTTGTTTCACTAACCAGCCGGAAAATTTTTCACAGCGAATTCCACCCGTACAGTATGTTAAAATTCGTTTTCCTTCCAATTTTTCACGGTTAGCCCGGACCCAATTTGGCAGTTCGCGGAAGGCTTTTATTTCTGGCTTAATGGCTCCTCTGAAATGGCCAAGATCATATTCATAATCATTTCGTGCATCTAATACGACCGTATTTTCATCTTGCATTGCTTCATAAAATTCTTTTGGACTTAAATATTTCCCTGTTAATTCATTCGGATTAATATCATCTTCTAATCGAAGCGTAACAAGTTCTTTGCGGGGACGTACATGCATCTTTTTAAATGCATGTCCCTCAGACTCATCGATTTTAAACATAATATTTTTAAAGCGTGGATCGCTTTTCATCATTTCCATATATTGATTTGTCTGTTCAACAGTGCCAGAAACTGTTCCATTAATCCCTTCTTCTGCCACAAGAATGCGCCCTTTTAAACCGAGCTCTTTACAAAATTGTAAATGTCCAGCAGCATACTCTTCTGGATTATCAATCTTCGTATAATAATAATAAAGCAATACTCGATATGGTTTTGATTCAACCATCTATGTCAACCACCTATCTACTAATGTTTGTTACATAATAACCATTTTCACATAGAAAATAATCTAAACAACATTTACAAATAACAATTGTAATACAAACCCCACCCAACACGCAAGACAGATGAATTATTAGAAAATTAGTAATTGTAGGGGACAGTCCCCCACTGTAAAACTATTTTTTATCTGTTCTGAGTCAAAAATAGACCAAGGATAATTAATAGGTGGTGTTGATTTAATTTCAATGATTTCTTTTTTCGTTGGATGTTCAAATTTAATAGAATGGGACCATAACGCTATTTGTTCTCCCGGCTTATTTATATTTTCGCCGTATTTCTGATCTCCATATAAAGGGCAACCTGATGAGGCAAACTGAACACGTATTTGATGAGATCTGCCAGTGTGCAGTCTTACAGAAACTAAACTAAGTTTTTCGTAATGTTGTATTGTCTCATATTCCAAGATAGCTATTTTTGCCTTTTTATCTTTTTTTGACACTACAAAAACTTTATTTTTATTATGATTTTTCACTAAATAGTGTTTCAGTGTCCCCTGTTCTTGAGGCGGTCGCCCCCTGACGATAGCTAAATATTTCCTTTCAAACTCTCCTGTCCGAATTTTCTCTGAAAGCCTTGAAGCTGCCTTAGATGTTTTCGCGAAAACCATTACTCCGCCGACAGGCCGATCTAGTCGATGCACAAGACCTAAATAGACATTTCCTGGCTTTTGATAGCGGTCCTTTATATCCGCTTTCAAAATTGTCAACAAATCCCTATCCTTTGAATTATCTTCTTGAACTGGGACATTCACTGGTTTCTCCACAATTAACAAATGATTATCCTCATATAATATCGGAATATCCAATCGCCACAAACTCCTTCCTTATACGGGGGACTGTCCCCAACAATTCAAAAATTTCTTACAAAAAATCACCGTTTCACCCAATCTGCCCCTTCATCCAAATATAAAAACGGTACATCTGTCTCAACTGTTCCAAAAATTCGTTGCTGATTCAAATCCTCCCCTGCTAACCATTGGGCAAAATTTATTTCGGTAGGTTCTTGATTATGACCTAATGCAAACCATACCTTCATTTCCTGTGGAAAATATACAGAAGTATGGATTGTGCCAGCCCAACTACTATATAACTTCGAAAATACCCCTTTATCCGCATCATTAAATAAACGGAACGCTTCATAACCATCGATCATCTCGGAACTATTATGTTCAATTATTTCCATCCTTCGCATAGAATCGACTAAATGATGGCGATTTTCCTCTGTCATAATTTCAAAGTGGTTCGTGCAAATATTCGATTGTCGAACTTCCACTCGCCTTGGAGAAGTTTCCACAATATACGTTCTACCGCTCTTATCATAAATAATATAACTAAAGGAATGCCGATGAGGGATTTCTCGCAACATTTCCACTGCTTCTTCTACATTTGCACAAGACTGCAATATCATTCTCCCAATCATAAAGCAAACGAAACCATCTTCTGGTTGCTTCCGATTCATAAAGTTATACCCCATCGCTAACCCTTTTTCATTTAAGCCATCCATTCTTCCTGTAATCCTTTGGCTAGGTCCAATAATTGCATATCCCTTCCCATCTGTCGGCTGAAATATCGTATATCTCCCTTCATACGTTTTCGGATGGTAATCATAATTTCTTATTAAAAAATTTTTTCCCGTAAAAATGGAACATCCAGATCTGTAATAATTCACTCGATAACCGCCAAATTCTTGTAAAACTTTTTCCAGCGACCATTTTAATGCCTCTTGAAGACCTAATAATTCTTCCCAAATACTAGGTGCAAAACGAGTTATCATTTGTTTCGTTTCTTCCACATTTATTGAAAAACGCGGTTTTCTTGTTTTCCATTGTTTCTCTCGATTAATGATTGTCAGAGAGTTCTTTAAACGTTCACCTTGCATAAAACCAAAATCAAAATAGGAACCGCGAAATTGGATAATATCACTATATATTTCTCTCATCCTTTAAACCTCTTTCCTTCGTATGTCCACTTATTTTCACTGCCTCTTTCTTTCGTTCACATCAAAAAATGATTATTCCAAACCCTTGACAAATCTCCTCAACTAAGTGGAACCTATCTACCTTTTTGCAATCAACATAATAAGGTATAATCTTATTAAAAAGGTTACTTTACTTTTGTAAAAAGCAATAAAATTGGAGAAAATTTATCCTTTCCATTGTAGAGCAACTAATTACTAATTATCAAATAACATAACTACTATATTTAATAAAAACATGAAGCTTTCTCCATCGAACAAAGCGTGCCTTTCGCTCATTAGCCAGCTACTAACTCTTGGGGTAAAGAAATGGGGATTTCCATCTATATAATTCAGATTTTCTCAAAAATATTATTGAAATATATTTCTGTTGTTCTTACTTCCTATACAAGCCTTTCATTGGAGTTTCGACCTTCCTACTGAACAAATGAAATTATATTACAATAGTTTTTTCTTTACCGAATGGACAATTTATTACCCGGGAAACTTTTCTTTTTGTTATAAAGTATCGTGAGGTGTGAATAATTGAATCAACAAATTATTGATGCACATATTCATTTAGATTTGTACAAAACTGAAGATAGGGAGGTTATTTTACACGATTTGGATAAGTATTCGATTAACTCCTTGATTTCTGTGTCTAAAAACTACCAATCTTCATTAGCAAATTTAAAGTTATATGAAAATAATAATAAAGTGAAACCTGCGATCGGTTTTCACCCCGAACAGTCTTTACCATCTGAGGAAGAATTGGGTGATCTATTACAGTTATTGGAAAATAAACACGATCAAATCGTTGCCGTTGGTGAAGTTGGGCTTCCTTATTATGTAAAACAAGAAAAGAAACAACTTCCTTTGAAACCATACATGGAATTGTTGGAAGCATTCATCGTTCAGGCAGCGAAACTGGATAAACCAATTATTTTGCATGCTATTTATGAGCATACTGCAATCGTTTGTGACTTGTTAGAAAAACACACAATAAAAAAAGCTCATTTTCACTGGTATAAAGGAGATAAGAAGTCCATTGAACGGTTGGCGAGAAATGGATATTTTGTTTCAATTACACCAGACATTTTCTATAAAGAACGGACAGAAAAGCTTGTGAGGCAATTTCCAATTGAACAACTAATGGTAGAAACAGATGGTCCGTGGCCATTTGTAGGTATTTTCACTAGTAAAATGACCCATCCTAAAATGATACATCAAACAATGAGAAAAATTGCCTGCATCAAAAGATTGAATTTATTAGAAACGTACGAACTCCTATTTAATAATACACAAGCTTTTTTTAATCTAGACTCATTTTGATTTTGAACAATGAAGACCAAAAGTGGGAAACTTTAGTAAAGATTACCCTGGAAATACAGCTATTTTCAGGGTAGCTTCGTAAAATTAAGCATGTCATAGCAATTTTGTGCATACTGTGAAAATTTATCACTTTCTTTACAAAAATGTTAAATATTAGGAGGATTTATGGGATCGAAATAAATTTCCTTTTTTCACAGACTTAACCCAAAATCCTCCGTAAATGGTTTTCGGCTCATAAGCAATGATAAAGGCTTTCGGATCTAATTCTTTAATCGTTTGATACAATTTCAATTCGTATTTTCTCGGAGTTAAAATTTGCAATGCCATTCGCTCCCCCTCTAACCCATTCGCCGCCCAATTGGTCACTCCATATCCCTTTTCTCGTAACTGTTTCGGTAAATCAACATCATATTCTTTCGTAATTACATTCACCGTGATGTATCCCAGTGCTAATTTTTCTTCAATCTTTGTCCCTGAAATGACTCCAATCCCATATCCTACCGCATAGGCAATTAAGTTTTGTATTTCATTTAAATTATCTAAAACGAGACCGAGCCCAATTACATAAATTACAACTTCAATCATACTAATAAATGCAGCTAAATATCGCTGTCCTTTTAAAGTTAATATCATCCGAATTGTAAAAAACGAAACATAAACAATATTAATGACAAGAATGATCACAACCATTACTAAACCGTTTTCCAGCAAATTACTTCCCTCCAAATATTTATTGTCAGCAACGAATCCACTGAACCTTTATTTTACCCTTTTCACAACCTCTTTTGCTATAATTCCTTTCGCCATAGCTTTTATTTTTAGGCTGTAATGTCTTTTTATTCGGCTTTTCTATTCATCTGATATAAAATATGAAAAACTTCATCGTTTCCGTTAACATAAGTATCTTCCTATTACCCTTTCGTTATAAGAGAAAGCATAACTAGAAAGACTTTTTAAAAATTCTTTCAATTTATGCTTTACTGTCTAATTCTGCAAATTTTTGGAACATAATCTTTAAAGTTTCTGTTACTAATATTATAATTAAATTAATACAGGAGATTCGGTGTCAGTTTAATGGTTGTCTTAGCAAAGTGACTAAAATAATGGTGGGAAGAAAAAATTGGAAATTTACACAAAAATATGTAGCCAATTTAATAAGAGCTGCCAGAGTTACATATACAATTTATAAAAATGGAACTATAGCAGAATATTTTAAGAGAAAACGGTATTTGGTATGTGTAGGAGAGATTTATATAGCTTTTTGGTGATTCTAGGTATAAATACCTAGTTACATAATTATTTAAAGGAGTGGGTTATGTAATGAATAAACCAACTATGGAACTAACCGGAAATAAAACAAATGATGGTGAGTCTTATTTTGATGGAGGATTACTCCAATATATTGGTTGGAGAATCCTTGGTTTCTTGGTAACAGTCTTTACACTTGGGATTTGCTTACCTTGGTCTTATACAATGATTTATCGTTGGAAAATTGAACATACCGTAATTAATGGTAAGAGATTGAAGTTTAATGGAACTGCCATCGGATTATTTGGCCACTGGATAAAATGGTGGTTTTTTACAGTAATTACTTTTGGTATTTATGGATTTTGGGTATTTATTAAATTAGAAAAGTGGAAAACAAAACATACAACTTTTGCTTAAAAGACAAAGGGAAATCCAGCATGAAATCAAATGTAAAGCAATCTTTTTAATTGGTCCTTTAATTTAAAATGAATTATTGCACCCACGAAAACAGTAAAAATCCGTAGTCATTTACCGGTGAAATTCCTGTGAAACACAAAAGGGCGAATATTGTTTCACAAAAAAGCGATTCTATTATTCTCAAGAATCGCTTAATACTTTTTTTATCAGGAAAACAGGATTCGAACATGCGATCCCCCACGTCCGAAACGTGGTGCTCTACCAAACCGAGCTACTTCCCGTTTCCCATAAATTTCTAATTAAATGTCATTTGCAATATATACTTTAACACTTTAAAAAAATAGCATTAGAAAATTTTTATAGATAAGTCCTTGATAAATTTGATAAAAATTTCCCACATTGTTATGCTAAGTAGGGAACGTTCATATAAAGGAGTGTCAACAAGATGGATTTTGTCACATTAAATAACGGCTTAAAAATGCCACAACTCGGGTTCGGAGTTTGGCAAGTGGAAAACGATCAAGCAACTATTGCTGTTAAAAAAGCACTTGAAGTTGGCTATCGTTCCATTGATACTGCTATGATTTATCAAAATGAAGAAGGGGTCGGTAAAGCGATCCGTGAAACAGAGATTTCGAGAGAAGAACTGTTCATAACGACAAAAGTTTGGAATAGTGACCAAGGATATGAGAATACTTTACGCGCCTATGAGGAAAGTCTATCAAGACTCGGTCTTGACTATGTTGATTTATACCTCATCCATTGGCCAACACCAAAATTTGACCAGTACGTTGATACATATAAAGCGATGGAAAAATTATACAAAGATGGTCGTGTTAAAGCAATCGGTGTTTGTAATTTTGAAATAGAACATTTAGAACGGTTATTAAATGAATGTGAAATAAAACCAGTCTTAAACCAAGTAGAATGTCATCCGTTTTTAGCACAAAATGAATTAAAAGATTTTTGCGCCAAGCATGATATTTTTGTGGAAGCGTGGAGTCCATTGCAACAAGGTGGAGAAGTATTGAAAAATGAAACTGTTCAATCGATCGCAAAAAAACACAATAAAACAACCGCTCAAGTTGTTTTACGCTGGCATTTACAAAATGACACCATTGTCATTCCAAAATCGGTAACGCCATCCAGAATTGAAGAAAATTTTAATGTTTTTGACTTTGAACTATCTGCAGTAGAAATGGATGCGATTAACAAACTAAACCGAAATGAAAGAAAAGGTCCAAAACCTAGCGAATTTAATGTTAGGTAATACCTATACTAAGAAGGATGGATTTTTTTTCATCCTTCTTCTTTATAAAAAAATAACGAAAACTATTTTTCCTATCGTTTTTCTGGCAAATAAGCTTTTTTCTTGTTATCTACTTACTGAATTCATTTCACCACCGATAAATATTTAATTCCCCTTTTCCCTACACTCAATACACAAATCACCAATCCATTCTCTCTCATCAGTATGTTATGAGATAAGCGTTACTTAAAAAAGCTCTGAATAATTTACTTCTACTTTGGAAACATTACATGAGAATAAATAGTACAAGAAATTGGAATTGGAGGTCCATTCATTGACAAACAAAGATAAAAATAATCAAGCAAAAAATAAATATGAGCAAGGATCTGGCTCTCAATATCATTTAGAAAATGCCAGTCATGTTCCAGATTATGGCGGAAATATCGTAGATCCTAATGCGAATAGAGAAGCATTAAGTAGCGACTCCGAATTAATGGATAATAACTAAAACCATCCTCATTATATCCTGAATGCGACGTACAGGACGTACTAGTGCAGGCGGTACGACAGGACGTCGTGTTCTTAGCCTGCCGACGTACAGGACGTACTAGTGCAGGCGTTTTAAGATGATTTTGTCTTTCGCCTGCATCAACTTTTCAACTTATAGTGAAAATCATGATTTTCTTGCTCTTATCCCCGTATGTTATTTACTTCAAAACATGAGAAAGAGAGCTCTAGTTATACAAAATCAGAAGGGAAACTTCATTCCTCGTTTCCGTTCATAGAACCTATCCTAAAAGTGATACTTACGAAATTAACAACAAAAAATGAAAATCGTTTCTCATTTTCCCCTCGTTCATTTGTGAATTGTAACACATTCCATGAAATGACGGTGACGATTAGCCCCATTACAAAACCCGACTAAAAGGCTATTTATCATAAAAGTTCAAAATACCAATATGCCAAAGGGACTATTTTTCGCTGAAACCATCCTATTTCCTTTCAAACAAACATATCATTATTGTATAATGATGAAAATCGTACGAAAGGGCAAACCTATTGAAAGATGGGGACGCAAAACTACAGGGGCTTATGTCTATGACGGAGCTAGCCAGTTACCGAATACTAAATTACCTCCAGTACGGTTTGATAAAGTGAAACTTCCATCAGTAAGAGGTTTCCGACGTATAAGACGTACTAGTGCAAGTGCTCTCATAGGACATTAAGTTTTTTGCTTGCTTTATTCTCACTGATTGTTATTTAACCCAGTTAGGCTTTTACTAGCAGTTGATCCCGCGTTTTACTTAAATTTTGAAGGTGGATTACTGCCCGATTATGTGGGATATAAAAAAGGAGGTTTTCAAAATGAAATTTCTTCACCGAATTCTTCATAATTACTACTTTATTATTTATCAAGATTGTTTAGATGAAAATATAAAGGAAAAGTTATCGTATAAAATCAAGTATCATCGTTCAAAATTAACTAGCTAATTTTTGTAAGTGCTTACATAAACAAAATTTACAAAACGGAAAAAAGGAACTTAAAAATCTTTACCACTGAAAAACTGTTAGTTAAAAGATGGGTGATTCATCTTTCCATATACTTTTTCAGCGGACTCTATCATTTAAGTTCCTTTTTCTATTCAACTCATTTCTCTCTCAATAAATTTAGCCTACACAACGCTAAACATCTTTTTAGCCATTTAGTACATGTAAAAACTCTTCGCCAGTTATCGTTTCTTTCTCCATTAAGTACTTTGTTAACTCGTGAAGTTTTTCTTTATTATCTGCTAAGATCGTTTTTGCTTTCTCATGACAAGATTTAATAATATTTAACACTTCCTCATCAATAATAGAAGCTGTTTCCGATGAAACGATTAACGAGGTGTCGCCACCAAGATATTGATTATTCACTGTTTCTAACGCCATCATATCGAACCGCTCACTCATTCCAAATCTTGTAACCATTGCTCTCGCTAATTTTGTTGCTTGTTCAATATCATTAGAAGCTCCAGACGTAATTCGATTAAAAATAATTTCCTCGGCTGCTCGACCACCCATGAGTACCGCGATTTTATCCAGTGCCTGTTCTTTTGACATGAGCACTTGCTCGCCCTCTTCTACTTGCATCGTATATCCAAGTGCTCCAGATGTTCTAGGTATGATAGTAATTTTATGAACAGGTGCCGAATTACTTTGTTTCGCTGCAACTAATGCATGCCCGATTTCATGGTAAGCAATCGTTAATTTATCCTTCATGGATAATACGGCGTTTTTCCTTTGGTAACCAGCAATTACGACTTCTACCGATTCTTCTAAATCACTTTGTTTTACTTCTTTCCTGCCTAAGCGAACAGCCCGCAACGCTGCCTCATTTATAATGTTAGCAAGATCAGCACCTGACGCACCAGGGGTTGCCCTTGCAATCGTATGGAGGTTAACATCATGATCCATTTTCACATTTTTTGCATGAACATGTAAAATTGCTTCACGCCCCCTTAAATCAGGTAACTCCACTGGTACACGGCGATCAAATCTTCCAGGACGTAGTAGCGCTTTGTCTAATGTTTCTGGACGGTTCGTTGCTGCTAAAATTACAACCCCCTTATCAGGGTCAAAGCCATCCATCTCTGTTAATAATTGGTTCAATGTTTGTTCCCGCTCGTCATTTCCACTGATAGGTCCACCACCCGTTCGACTTTTACCAATCGTATCTATTTCATCGATAAACACGATACAAGGAGCTTTTTCTTGCGCCTGTTTAAATAAATCCCGAACACGTGCAGCACCCATCCCAACAAACATCTCAACAAACTCAGAACCTGATATAGAAAAAAACGGTACCTTTGATTCCCCTGCAACCGCTTTTGCTAACAATGTTTTTCCCGTACCTGGTGGTCCAACTAATAATGCTCCTTTAGGAATTTTTGCACCAATTTCTTTATATTTTTTCGGATTATGGAGAAAATCGACAATTTCTTGCAACGCCTCTTTTGCCTCATCTTGTCCAGCAACATCTTTAAAAGTAATTCCAGTTTGTGCTTCTACATAAATTTTCGCATTGCTTTTTCCAAAAGTCATTGCGTTTCCACCACCGCCGAATCGCTTTTGAATCCGACTAGCAAAAAATTGAGCAATAGCAAAAAAGATAATTAGTGGTAATATCCATGTTAAAAGAAAACTAACTAATGGTGAATTTTCTTTTGGGATATTTTTCGTAAACTTTACTCCCGCACTATACAACCGATTAGAAAGCTCTGGGTCATCCATTCTTCCCGTTAAATAATACTGGTCCTTGCCACCTTTATTACGAACAACAAAAATAATTTGGTTTTCCTGAACTTCTACCTCTGTTACATTCCCTTGATCCACATAACGTAAAAACGTACCGTAATCAACTTCTTTCACTTGATTTTTCAAAATGGCTGGAAAAACAAAAGCATTTAATAATAAAACAATTCCAACTGCTATTCCTAAGTAATATATTAACGGTTTTTTCGGATTTTTCTTTTCTTCCATTTTTTATCTCCTCTTGTTTATTGAAGTGAAACTTCCACGCAAAATAAATGTTAAAACAGCATCACTAAAGTTCTTCCTAAAGTATATTTTCTCTTTACTGACAAATAATATCGCAGGAAAACAATCACTGGAAAAGTTTAAAATTAATTATATATTATTTTTTACATAATTTGGTGAATCAAAATCATTATTCCTCTTTTTGTAATAAATTTCATTCGGTTGATCTTTATCCAACATTTGTAAATAACTTTGAGTGGAAGAATGGAAGGCATTAACTGTTTTTTTCTTGAAAAACAGTTGAAAATAGTAGCGAATATGATGGTCTTGGAGGGATTAATGTGGATTCTTACCAATCAACATTTGAGCAACTTAATCAAACGCGTCAAATAGCATCACAATTACTCCATGAAACACAACAAGGTAGCATGCAATATCGAGCAATCATTAATCAAGAAAAACAAAATGTACAAATGCTTAATCAAGTAATTCAAAATGAAAAGCAAGCTATTATTGGTCTTGAACAAGCTTTACAAAAACAAGAACTAGCAGCTAAACGTTGTCAAGATATCATTAACTACTGCAATCAACTACAACACCAATTAACAAATACCATCGATCATAATAAAAATGATTCAACATATAGGCATGAACAAAGTCCATATCCATTTCAATGATTTTATAAAAAAATAGCAAATACGTTTTTCCAGCCATTTCAGTGTATTGCATGATTGTTGTTATAAAAAAGCTAAAAGGGCATCGAGAAGTCGAAATTTTGACTTGCTAGATTGCCCTTATTTCATCCAACCATTCATAGGATATACTAAATTGCTTGTCACAAATTACTCCGCTGTTTTATCGACTTGCCTTTTAATATTGCGCTTATTTCCTTTACTATTATCGCCACTAATTGGTTTTTCCCCATGCCTGTCAGGGGCATTTTGATTCATACTGCCACCTTTATTGTATTTTTTTGTCATTCATTTCATCTCCTTTCATCATTACAGTAACAGTCTTTCCACCACAAAAAAATTTATGACCTTTTTCGTTTACCTGTCACTGTCCAATAGGTGTTAAGATGATAGTTTAAAGAACGATATTTTCCCTACTTGAAATCAAATCAAATCCATTTCATGTCAATGAACGATTAGGCTTCCTATTGCATATAGTACTGCAAAGACATTATAAGGGTGGTTATCATGCAGATAACGATTAATCTTTACTATTTAAAAATTAACAGCGTCTCTGGCAATGGTTCGGTCACAGTTGGAGAAGCAACCCATAATAGCCATACAGCAAATAGTAAATCCCAAGGAGTTAATTCATCTTTCGGGGATTTAGCACCGGCAGAAGGAATGATGGAAAATATTTATATAGATCCTGATGTAAATGACCAATCTGATCTTGGTAATATCGATTCGACTAATGTAGCCAGTCCATGGTCATTACCACTTGGAGATATATAATTAAGGAGGATATTATGCCTTATCAAATAAATATTTTTAATATTAAAGTAAATGGGGTTACCCAAAATGGTAACTTTGATATTGGGCCGACTGTTCACAATAGCCATACAGCTAACACGAAATTATTTGGTGCAAATTTTTCTCAAGGAGATTTTTCACCGACGTCGTCACAAATGAATACGAGCATTTTAGACCCTGACGTCAGTGATCAAGACCAAAATGCTAACCCATCCTTGCCAATTACTGGGCAAATATAGTTATTATTATAAAACAGGAGTTAGGAGTTTCAATAATTCATTGAGATTGCAATAGCAAATGTTCAAATTAAAATTTATTTCCTAAAAGAAAGAAAATATAAACACCTGTAAGTTTTGAAAAAAATCGAAGAAAACAACCTTCGACTTTTTTTCACGAATAATTATGACAAAAACCGGCCTTTTTTGGAGGTGCGATAATGAACTATAATAAAATTAAAAAATGGATTGACTTCACAAATGAATTTCAAAAAAATGGATTTTGGTCCAAATACAATCATCCATTTTCGTCAGAACAATTTCCACCTATCCCACAAGAAGATTCTCGCAATAACACCATTTTTCCAAAAATAGATATTTATCGCGATGAGGAACAAACATACATTTTAATAGAAGCACCTGGTATTAATCGGGAAGATATCCAAATTACTTTACAAAATAATCATCAATTAGTTATTCAAGGTGTCGCAAAACCATTTTTTCCAGACACGATGGATGTGAATAAGGAACGTTTTTACGGTCCATTTGAACGAACAATGCAACTCCCAGGACTAGTTGATCCGCAATCTATCCAAATTCACTATCATCATGGATTAATCCAACTAACTTATCCTTCTCAAAAGGATAGTAATCGTGTAAAAATTTTTTAATCCATCCTTACGATTAATTCGCTTCTTATTAGTAGTTGTGCCTATTGTGGAATAGTTTTAATATTTGCGTTAGTTACAAAAACGCAGGACATTGACGGCCCTGCGCTTTGTTATTCCTCACTCTCATTTTCCTAGCCATCTATAGATGGTAATCAATCAATAGAAATTTTTTCCTCTGTACTTTCATTATTACTATACGATAAAATCAATGCCAAAAATGCATCCCCGTATTGGTCCAATTTCCGTTGACCAACTCCTTTTACTTGTAACAACTCTGCTGGCGTCTTTGGTTTTACTATGCACATTTCCCGTAACGTTTGGTCGGAGAAAACGATAAATGGGGGAATATTATCTCGATCAGCAATTTCTTTTCTTAGTCTCCGTAACAATTGGAAAAGTTCTCCATCAGTATCATTAGTCACCATTTGTTTCACTTGCATTTTTTCTTTACGATAAACGGTCCCATCCCCTTTTAAGATGGCGATCCCTTTCTCTGTTACTGTCAATGTCGGATAAGCCCCATCCGTTGGCACGAGATACCCTTCCGCTGTTAAAAAATCAATTAGCGCGGTAACTTCCTTTTGGGATTTTTTTTTCATAATTCCGTAAGTCGTAAGTTGGTCTAAACCGAAACTCTTCAATTTTCTATCAGACGAACCGGTAAGCACCTTCATGATCATCGTCCGGCCAAATCGTTCTTTCATTCGTTTGACACATGATAAAACCATTTGTGCCTCACGAGTAATATCTGTTAAATCCCGTTCATCTGTACAATTCCCACATTTATGACAGTTACTAGCGTCATCCCCGAAGTATTGCAATATGTAACTTTGATAGCATGATTCTGTATGACAATAGGCAATCATCTTACTTAATTTGCCATATTCCAGCTCTTTGCGCCCTGCATCCATTTCCGATTGTTCAATTAAAAATTTCTGAATCTGTACATCCTGTGCTGCAAACAGTAAGATACAGTCACTTTCCAATCCGTCCCTACCAGCTCTCCCTGCTTCCTGATAGTAAGATTCCATATTTTTCGGGATTTGATAATGAATGACAAATCTGACATTTGATTTGTCAATTCCCATTCCGAATGCCGATGTAGCAACCATGACCGTCACTTCATCATATAAGAACAATTCTTGATATTGATTACGGTCTTGTTCATTCATTCCAGCATGATACTTTCCACAAGATATTCCATTTTTACTTAAAAGTCCAAAGATCCGTTCAACCTCTTTCCTTGTGGATGCATAAATGATACCCGCTTCATCTTTATTTTTCCGGATATATTCTAATAAAAAATCGTCACGATTTACCCCTTTCATGACATTAAAACGCAAATTTTCACGGGCAAACCCTGTTTGGACAGTATCCACCATCGAAATGTGTAATTGTTCGCAAATATCTTGTTTTACCCTTGGAGTTGCTGTTGCTGTTAATGCGAGAACAACCGGTTTCTTCGGCAAACTTTCAATAAACGGCCCTATTTGTAAATAACTTGGGCGAAAATCATGACCCCAGCCAGAAATACAGTGTGCCTCATCAATGGCAATAAGCGAGAGTTCCATCCTTTGTAGTAACTCTGTAAAAAAGGGCGAGTCCAGTCGTTCTGGTGCAACATAAATAATCTTACATTCTCCAGCCATTATTTGCTCATTTCTAGTTTGAATTTCTTGTAGTGTTAGGGAACTATTAATAAAAGTCGCAGAGACACCGATAGACTGAAGTGCATCGACTTGATCCTTCATTAAAGAAATTAATGGGGAAATAACGAGGGTGATCCCTGGAAACATTAAAGCAGGAATTTGATAAGTAATTGATTTACCACCACCAGTCGGCATAATTCCGAGGGTATCTTTTCCTGCTAGTATTTGTTCAATAATTTTCTCTTGTCCAATTCTAAATGAGTCATAACCAAAAAAGGTTTGTAACAAATTTTTTGCTTTCTCCATTGCCTACTCCTCAATTTATGATTCTCAATTTTACTATATTTAGTATACAATAATATAACAAAGATAACTATCATCTAGAAGACAAAGGGACGATTTTCCTTTCAATCAGTTTTTTCTCCTCTTAAAAAACATTTAACAATGTCGATACTTCAATTAATAGCAAATTGACAGAATCAATAATACCGTATGCGCGATTACAAGGGAATCAACTGTATTTTTTGTCCAATTCCCTTCACAACAAATGAAATATTAGCAAGTTAAAATTTTCATTTTTCACAAAACAGCCATTTCTTGTAATGACTAGTATCAATGATTCTATTAAAATGGAAGAAAGGAGGTCTTATTTGTGGAAGAAACAAAAATTTTCCCATTGATAAAATTGTTAGCTAGTAGATTATCTGATGAACTTTTTCAAACATATTGGCCCGACTTCAAACCTTTTCCATTTGCATTTTTCACACGGGAAAAAGTTTATTTAAAAAACCATCCAGAGCCGCCTACGGAGTTCGAGTGCAAAAATGGTATATTTGTTGGAAAATGGAGTGAGCAATTTAATGGAAATACAGCCATTACACTAAACGGTTACCCGACAGCCATTTGGGATGTGAGTACGATTAGTCCCGATATGACATTCGAAAAACTATATTCCTTAATTGTTCACGAAATGTATCATGCTTTTCAGACAAAGATTAACTATAATCGGTCAGCTAAAGAAAGCTTATACTTTCATTACCCGCAGTCAATTGAAAATATTACCTATCGAATATTAGAAAGAAAAGCACTTCATCATGCACTATTTGCAGAAGATATTGTAACGAAGCAAAACTATGCAAACGTATTTTTTTACTTCCGAGAACAACGCCATTCGATCATTCTAGATTATTTGAATTATGAATTAGGTCAAGAAAGCTATGAAGGTCTTGCCCAATATGTGGAAGCAAAAGCTTTAATGAGCGAGTCTTCCAAACCACCCTTATCCCATTTATCAGAACTTAGCAATGAACTAGTTAGACCAACAGATACTCTGTATGAACTGAGAAAAAGTTGCTATTCATCTGGAATGGCTATCGCCTTTTTACTTGATTCCATCTCACCAAATTGGCAGGAAGAATATATTCAGACAGAAGATTATTTATATACTTTTTTACGAAAAAAAATAAAGAAAAAAACAACATTCGAGCAATCTAAGCAAAATATCACAGAGTATGGGATAAATTCAATTATTGTGCATCCGCATAAGAAACAAGACGAACAAACAATTGCAAGTGCCAAACTAATTTTTGAAAAAACTAAGAAAAAGCAACTATATGATTTCCAACAGTTTTATCATAATGAAGGATATTTAATAAAGATTGTCGGCAACATAAACATTACAGGGTTCGACCCGATGAATTTATTACCTAAAGAACAACAATTGTTACATAAAAGAATGCTTATTTTTACAATAAATAAACAAAGGTATTTCCTAATGCAACCTATTCTCACAACATTAACAGGGAACGATTTACAATGTAAAGAAATGTACTATTATAGTAAAACTAAGCCGATTGAGAACGGAAAGAACATCAAATTAGAAGAACTTGGTGAAATTACTGGAAAGTTAATACAAAAAGGCAAGCAGGCTACTATTATACTAGATAACTGATGTGTCGCAGTTGATTTTCCTTAAATTACAAATATTTTGAGGCATTCGGTTTTTCCTATGGGGGAATTAGATGCCCAATTGTGGGCTCCCTTAGCTCCCCCCGTTCTGGACAAAAGAAATGTCATAGAAACGATACATCGCACGCTTTTGTGACATACTATTATTTTCTATCAGTTAGATAGGGTTACATAGGGATACAGCATTACTCATTATGGAAGTGTAGGATAGTTCTCATCCACCCATTTAACCATTGCTTCGCTCCAAACTCGTTTCGGCAATTCTTCCTTCACACCGAAGCGTTCAACAACTAACATTCGGAATTCATTGTTGTTTAATTTTACATAATAATGATTGGCAAAAGGAGTTTTATAGTATTCTGTTGGATAATGGTCTTGATTGTAATAGAAATTATTAATCTTATTTTGGATATTTTTCGAGACTCCCCAATGAGATTTCTCATTTCCATTTACATGTTCCAACTTTCGGTCACTGTTTTCTCGAAGTTGATGTAGTAATTCGATTACCTCAGCAAAACCGATAAAAAGCATGCCGATAATAATGGCACGGTTCCAAGTAAAAAGCAACGAAAAACCATCATTAGAAGAAGTTTGTGCAACAATAATTCCGTATACGACACCAGCAATCATCTCAAAAACACCAATCCAAAATATAATCTTTGCCACTACATTGTCTTTGTGCATCTTTTTCACCCCAAAAAAATTATAGGTTAAAGCAAAATATATAATTATCACTCTGTAATACCTATTAAATTGTACACCTATTGAGACTAAATTGAACATCCATTTATACTATAAAGATACACAATAATACTACTAAAAACAATCGTTTTCAAATAATTTCTAACTATTATTCAGTGCTGAAATTTATTAAAAAAGCAAGCAGTTGGTAAAAAGAATCAACTGCTTGCTTATTTGTTTTCTCTGTAATCATTTATGCCTTCACATTTTCAACTTCCACTATTTTATTAGCAACAGCAGCGGTTAATTCCTCCGCGGTTTGTGGAACGAAATTCTTTAAAATGGCATTTATCATTGGTCCCATTGCCCCACGAGCAGTAATGTCTAAATTACCTGTCATCGCTGTTGTTTTATCATTAATAACTTCCGCTTCAAAATATCCATTACCTGCGAAGTTATCGGATAAACCTGTTAGATTAAACGTTACTTTCGTAGGTTCTTCCCATTTCGTAATGTCAACTTTTAATTTTACAGTTTTTTTCATAAAACCTAAATCACCTTTAAATTCCCATGTAGACTCATAATCATTAATAATTTCATGATTAATATACCCTGGAACTAATGGGGCCCAATTATTAATGGAACTAACGAAATTCCAAACTCTATTAATAGGTACGTCGATATTTAAATGATGTGTGCCACTTGGCATAGCAAATCCCCCTTTGTTTTCTCTAATTTTTTCAATACAATTTAATGTATGTTACTAATCAATGAAACATTATTCTTGTGACAATGTTTGATATTGCTCAACTAATCGAGTTGGTGCTTTTGCGACAGCCTTACCAGACAAATATCCCCAAGTCATGCCTGGTCCAATTGTAGCTCCTGCACCAGGATAGTTCGGCCCAAAGATTGCCATCGCTGTATTTCCTGCAGCGTACAAGCCAGGGATTTTTTCTCCTCTAACGTTGACGACTTGGCCATTTTCATCCACCCTTGGTCCTCCCGATGTTCCTAATAAACCGAAATAAATAGGAATTGCATAAAATGGACCTTTATTAATTGGTCCTAGATTTAGCTCAGCAGAACCTCCTCCACGACCCATTCCTTCAAAGTACAATGTTCCCCGTTGAAAATCTGGATCGACTCCTTTTTCCGCATTTTCATTAAAGCGATTTACCGTTTCTTCTAAGCCAACTGGATCGACACCGATCTTACTTGCCAATTCTTTTAAACTATCAGCTTGAATCATCCATTCTGGTGCTGGCTCATCTGGTGCGATTGTAACGACAAGATGGTTATCTTTCAACTGACTGTCAAAAATTAACCATGTATTGGATTCATTCGGATAGCTTTGTGTTACTTCATCATAGGCAAAAAATTTACGCGGCATATCTTTATAAGTAGATCCTTCATTGACAAAACGTTTTCCAAAACGGTTAACAATTATGCTATTGGCCAAGTTTCTTGGACTATTGATAATATTAAATGGTCTTCCTTCATATTCAATCGAAGGGTCTTGTGTTGCTGGGTACCACCACGCATCACTCATATTGGCAAGGGCGGCACCAACTTCCATTGCCATAATTAGTCCGTCTCCTTCATTATATGGAGGGGAAAGTGGGTGTGTCGGTTCTCCTGGTAAAAAAGCACGAATTAATTCTTTATTCCACTCGAATCCACCTGTTGCTAAGATGACGCCTTTTCTTGCTCCAATATAGATTTCCTGCCCATTTTGTTCAGCGATAACGCCAATTATTTCGCCTGCATCATTTTGTATTAATTTTTTTCCAGGAGTATTTACAAGTGTTTCCACGCCACGGTCCAATAACCCTTTAAATAAAGCAGCAATTAATGCTCTTCCCATTGTTGTAATATTTTTTTCCATCCGCTCAGCCATCACTGCATAGTCAATAGAATCTTTATCTGCTCCACCTTCTGCAAGAGTTAATGGTGGAAAAATTGGATTTCTGCGGATGAGTTCTGCCCATTCACCTAGTTGATTCAACTCAAATGGTAGTGGATCGAGGGAACGCCCTTCTACTAACCCACCAGGCAAGTCCGCATAATAGTCCCCATAACCTTTTGGAACCGCAAATTTCACTGGTGTATAATCATGTAAATATTTAATCATTTTCCGACCGTTTTCTAAAAACACATCAATTAATTTCGTGTCCGGTTCTTTTCCATTGGATAGACGTAAAATATATTGTTTTGCTTTTTCATATTCATCTTTAATTCCCTCTTCTTCCATATAATGGTTAAGAGGAATCCATGGTACTCCACCAGAGATAGCTGTCGTACCACCTATTTGTGCAGATTTCTCTAAAACTAATACACTAGCTCCATTATCATGTGCAAGTGTAGCTGCCGTAAGTGCCGCTCCCCCAGTTCCTACAACGACTACATCAACTACGCGATCCCATTGATATTTTTTTCCTGTCATCTTATTTCCCCCTCGTTCGTTTTATTTTTTGTCTCTCAATAGTAAGCGCATACATTTCAGGTATTTCATATTGTCTGGCTTACTTATTTAAAATTAATTTGTTCATGTTTTGTAATAGATTCTATTATCACTATTATAATGATATATATGCTATTACCTTGATAGTAATACTATCACGAGTAAAAAGCCACGTCAATTAAAATGATTATTAATGAATAACAATTGAAGAAGTAGTAACCTTTGGTAGCAATAACAGATTACTTGCATCAACATTTTACAAATAATACAATGGACGTATAACGACTAAAAATGGGGATTGTCCTTACTTACCTACCATCCATAAAAAACTCCCTATGAACACCATTAACAAACAACGATGAAAAACGGGGTTGACAATATGAAACCAAGGCAACGCTATGACTTAGAACGGAAAAAGATGAAAGAAGAAAGGCTTAACTCTATTTTAGATGCTGCTAGTCGTCTCTTTGCAGAGAAGGGGATTGAAAATACAACGATGCAAGATATTGCTGATGCAGCAAATTTAGGAGTTGCAACTGTTTTTCGCTTTTTTTCAAAAAAAGAAAAAATAATCGTTGCGGTTGCTACTAGAAAGGTTAATTCTATTTTACACGCCTTTGAAGAAGCAGCTGCCTTAAAAGTTCCTTGTATTCAAAAAATCGAATGGATATTAGATTCATTTTTCCAATCATTACGTATAGAAAACAACTACACTACGAGAATATTAGAAGACTTTGATACATACGTATCAAGAATCCAAAGTCCGATAGAGGATATCGAAGAATTTAATGCTGCATATCGAAAAGTTTCAAAAGTTTTTTCTTCCATTGTTGAGGAAGGAATCAAAGATGGATCTATTCGTGCCGATATTAATATACGAGATACATTGACAACATTAATGAATGCGTTCGGTCTTTTTACTAGAAAATTAGCGATTCATCGTAGTATTTTGTGGCTTGAACTTGACCTCGAGCCAGAGAAACAATTGAGTTTATTTAAAAAAATTGTCCTCGACTATTTGCAGGATTGTCGCGCTTAGACTATGTGCGAAACGGATAGCTTTTAAACAGTAACTTCCATTTAGAAAAAATTTTATTATAAAGAAGGTGTTACCTATATATGAAAAATAAACTTTTATTAATAATTGCCATAGCCGTAGTTGCCATTGGAGGATATATGGTTTTCTCAAGTTTTGGAAATGATTCTGCTAGTGATATCCCATCTGATGATGTAAAACAGCTAGTCGCAGAATACAGTGCAAACACAAAAACGAATCTTGCCGCATCTATCACTTCTAATGAATTAATTTTGATAGAGAAAAACGGGAAGAAGCAAACATTCGATTTACCTAAAGATGAGTTTTTCGTTTCGATCGCTCCTTTTTACGAGCAAACCCATCCATGTGAAATCCATAGTTTAACTGGTTGCCGGGGAGAATTAGCAAAGGAAGAATTTCATGTCTATATTGAAGATAAAGACGGAAATATTATTGTCAATGAAAAGATGACATCTCTTGACAATGGCTTTATTGATCTTTGGCTACCACGTGATAATACATTTTTTGCTAAAATTGAAAAAGACGGGAAAATATCAGAATTAACCTTCTCCACATTTGCAGGCGATAAAACATGTATTACGACAATGCAGTTACTATAAAACGTTCATCAAAAAAATGCTTGGAGTTGCAAAGTTTTAAAGCAAAAATCACATTCCAGAAAGCGAACGTATTTTTTTCCTTTAATCGTCTTAAGGAAGACAGATAATACACTACTTATCGAAAGAGCTTTGTACAATTGTACATGCTCTTTTTTCTTTCCCTCTCATAATTTCACCCGAGCTATCGACTAACAACTTTAATCAACACTACAAATAATTCTATTCTTTTCATATATGTTTTTCACATGTTTTTCATTTACATATTACCTTTCCTACATGTCAATAATAGCTATTATGGGAGGAATAAATATGAATAGGAATGATTTAAAAGAAAGAAAACCGATACGTATTCAATGCTTTACTGAATATGATGTGCTGAAAAAAGTAATATTATGTCAACCTCAATATATGACCATTCGGGATGTAATAAATGAAACACAAAAGCATTTTAAAAATGAAGGAATTCATATTGAAAAAGCACTCGAACAACACGAAACGTTCGTTAAAACTTTACGGGCCAATGATATTGAAGTTTTTTTACTACCTTATCATAGAAAATTTCCTGAACAAGTATTCACAAGAGACATCGGATTTACCCTTGGGGAAACGATATTTGTAGCCGATATGGCGAGTAATATTAGAAACGGCGAAGAAGATATTTTAAAGCAATGGTTAGAGGATGAAGGAATTTCGTATTATAATATAATCGGTCATCAAATTGAGGGCGGCGATGTGCTAATTGATAAAGATACTGTCTATATCGGTTTAAGTAATCGGACAAATCGGGAAGCAGTAGAGCATGTTAGAAATTTAATTGGAAAACAAATGGAAGTTGTTGAAATTGATTTTCAAGAGAAATTTTTACACTTAGATTGTGTATTTAATATTATCTCACCTAATTTAGCCCTATACTATCCTAAAGCATTAAGAAAAGAAGATATTGCTCTATTGCAAAAACGTTACGAGCTAATTGAAGTCACGGATGAAGAACAATTTACTCTCGGCACAAATGTGTTATCCATCGGTAATAAAAAAATTATTAGTCTTCCCGTAAATACACATGTCAATGAGCAGTTAAGAAGTCATGGATACGAGGTAATTGAGGTCGATATAACGGAAATAATTAAATCAGGTGGCTCATTTCGATGCTGTACTTTACCAATTGAAAGGAAACAACACCATTCTTAGCAAAAAAAGACATTTGTTGTATTTAGCTGACTTACATCCAATCAGACGCCATTAGTAAAAAAACGCGGACATAGCTGTTCCGATGTCCGCGAATAATATAAAGTAACAGATCCCACCATTTTAACTTAACAATGTCTCAGGAATTAGTTTAAATCCTTCAATATCAATATCTTCCTCTACTTCGATTAAGACACATTTTTTACCATTTACTGTAACTTGGCGAATATATTTTAAATCTTGTGGGCTTATCGCAATGTTTGCCACTTTAGTGCTAATCTTAATGGATTTGGAATTGTATTTCGGTAAAATACTAGTTGCCTTCAGCTCATAGGACTCATCATCGATTACTGTTTGAAAGGCTGCTTCAACTTTTTCTATGTCGACATTTTCCACTCCACTAGCTTTTAACACTCGTTCCACATCTTTATAATCTAACCGTGGTTCTTCTTCACCTTCTTCTTTTTCCACTTCAATCATTTGGTTAATTTCTTCATACACGTTGGCAAGTGTCTCGGCATTGACTTGTTCACCAACTACATGTTTGACTATTTCTTCAAAAACTACTTTTTCTTCCATTGCAGTTGTAATAGCCTCACCATTTAACACATCTTCAATAAGATAATAGTCGGGCTCATTTGCTTTCCCTGAACAATAAAGGATATGGTTCACATCCGAATAGCCGTCGGTAAAACATGGATAAAGGAAGCCACCTAAAGGAGCGGTCAAATTAATGACAGCATCCACGACTACATGGGATTTGAATTCTTTGCCAATAAAATCAAACAATAACGTCTTCTTCGGTTGCTCTGTTTTATTTATACTACAAAGGATAAACGGATGTACGGTCACTTCATCCCGTTCATTATCTTCCGTTGCTTCATTCTTCTTTTTCAATGGTTGAAAAAATGTCCCACGAATAAAGCTTACGACAACATCCATTTCATATTGCCTATTTTTAAACATTTTCTCAACCATGAGAAGCATTTGCTCAATCCAATCATCTATATCCTCTAATTGTAAAGAGCCATGCAAAACATTACGTGTATGATTTTCCATTTCTATTTCCGTTTGGAACTTCAATTCAAATAGTTTGATATCGAGTTGACCTGTTAACACCTTTTTAAAATTGGCCATAAACAGTTCTTGTTGTTCTCTATCTAACAAAGAAAATGGATGACTTTCATAATGATAGACTTCATTACTTTCTTTCCGAACATATACATTAAAAATATCTGTAATTCTCAACAAGTCGTTATCAAGTTTTAACTGTTTTCGAAAGTTTGCTACATCTTTTTTATTCATAAAAAGCATTTCTCCTAACGTAATTTATTACTATTAACTCATTATAAACGATAGATTTTTTTTAGGTAAATAAAAAACTTGGTAGGAGAGTAGCTTTTGAAAAGTAGCTAAACTATTTTTCTACTTTTTTTCTTGCTCAAAATCATCACGAACTTGTTTCAACAATTTTGCATCTGCAAACAATCGATGTCCTGTTAATGCTAACACCTTTGCTCCCTTTATCAGGGCGGCATCTCCTTGTTCCGACTTTGCTGCTTCACGGAATTCGACTGTATGACCAATTAATGAATCTGGACCAATTTTAATGTATGGATGAGCAGTCGGGGTAACATGACTAATATTTCCTGCGTCTGTCGAACCAATCCCTTTTCCCTTATCTTTATGAACAACTTCACCAAGAGCCATTAATTCTTCTTCAATAATCAAATCAAGCGTTCGATTCAAGACGAAATCATGTACCTCATTTTGAAATCTTTCTATCTCCACTTTCGTCCCAGTCGAAAGGGCTGCACCCTTTGCTATATTTCGAACCTTTGCAGAAACTTCTTCACAACGAGCCCACGTGCTTGCCCGAATAAAAAATCGTGCGGAAGCATATTCAGGAATAATATTTGGGGCATCTCCACCACTTGTAATAATGCCATGAATCCGGATATCAGTCGGAAGTTGCTGTCTTAATGCATTAATGCCATTAAACAGCATAATGACAGCATCCAATGCATTAATTCCTTCTTCAGGAGAGCCGGAAGCGTGGGCTGGTTTTCCGAAAAAGTGAAAATCTAGTGGATCGACAGCAAGTGTTGGACCGGTTAATCCAGTTTTTCCACTTGGGTGAATCATTAGCGCAACATCGATATCCTCAACTAATCCGTGCTTAACGAAGCTTCCTTTTGCCGATCCATTTGGTCCTCCCTCCTCTGCAGGAGTACCAAATACAACTACTTCTCCACCCGTTTCGTTTATCACTTCTGCTAACGCAATGCCCGCTGCGACACTTGTTGTTCCAATTATATTATGTCCACAAGCGTGACCAATTCCTGGCAATGCATCATACTCCGCTAAGAAAGCAATTTTCGGTCCGTCTACACCAGAAGATTTTCTCGCCACAAAGGCGGTTTCATGTCCCGCCACATTTTTTATAACGTCAAAACTAGCCGCTTCGAGAAGCTTTATTAACGTTTCTGCCGCAAAAAATTCCTCATTGCCTATTTCTGGTCTCTCATGTATCGCATGACTGGTCGAAATATATAATTCTCTGTTCTTTTCAATATGGTTAACAATCGTCTCTCTTTGTAAAATAACATTGCTTGCCATCCAAAATTCCCCCTTAATATATTAGTTTTTTATCTAACGTGATTTCAAAAAGACTTATTGGATTACATCCTCCAACTGCTCTATCGGAATATTAACTACAATCGATCCTCCATTCGTATCCTTTTTTATTTTCTCTACCACTTCTGGATCATGGTAAATGGCAACAATTTTTTGATATACTTCATTATCTTTTTCCGCTGCACGGGCTGCGAATATATTAATATATGGCTGGGCTTCCTTATCATTAGGATCCTCTAAAAATATCGCATCTTCATTAGGAACAAATCCTGCTTGCCCAGCAACACCATTATTAATAACGGAAATAGCAACATCATCTAATACTCTTGGAGTTTGTTGTGCAGTCATTGGAATAATATGTACATTTTTCGGATTTTCAACAACACCACTAACATCGCCAAATAACCCAAAATCTTCCTTTAATTTGATTAAACCAGCGGATTGTAACACCTTTAATGCCCGAGCTTGGTTGGAAGGATCATCTGGAATTGCAATTTTTGCACCTTGCTTCATCTCTTCTACTGATTTTAATTTGCTAGAATAAATGCCCATTGGCGCAATTTGTGTCGTCCCAATTGGTACTAGGTCTAATTTATGTTCTTTTATAAATTGATTTAAAAAAGCAATATGTTGGAATGCATTTAAGTCAATATCTCCATCTGCTAGAGCTTTATTTGGTAACGTATAATCGTTAAACTCCACTAATTGGATTTCAATTCCTTCTGCCGCGGCCTTTTTCTTAATTACGTCCCATACTTGACCATCTGACCCTGTTACACCAATTTTCACGACATTTTCCCCACTTGTCTTCTCTCCGCAAGCACCTAAAATGAATACACTTGCAATCAACAGTATTCCTACAATCAATCTCTTTTTCATTCTATCGTCTCCTCTTATAGTCTATTTAAGAACAAAACTTGTTTTTTTAAAATAGTAATTATTCGATTAACGCCGAAGAAACAATCTAGCAAAATAATTACCTATGAACTGAGCTATTTGTACTAATATGATTAAAATGACGACAGTAACAAACATAACCGATGTATCAAATCGTTGATAACCATAAGTTAGAGACAAGTAACCGAGCCCACCGCCACCGACCGTTCCGGCAACCGCTGAAAAATCAATTAATGAAATTGTAATAAAAGTTAAGCCTAAAATTAATGGGCCAATAGCTTCTGGAATCATAACATCGAAAATAACTCTTAACGGACTCGCCCCCATAGATTTAGCAGCCTCAATAATACCAGGGTCGATGGAAACTAAATTATTTTCCACCACCCGGGCTACTGCGAATGATGCTGCGATTGTCATTGGAAAAATGGCTGCAGCCGTTCCAATCGTTGAACCAACTACAGCTCGAGTTAATGGTGCAATTGCAACAAGAAAGATAATGAACGGAACTGGTCGAATAATATTGATAAAAATATTTAATGTTGTATTTAAAACTTTATTTTCTAGTAAATTACCTTTTCTCGTGACAAATAATATCAATCCCATGACAATGCCTATAATAGAGGAAAAGATAAGTGTAAAGAAAACCATCGTTAACGTTTGCCCTGTCCCCTCCAGCACTCGTGGCCAAAATGTTTGCCAATCAACTTTCATGTAAATAAACCTCCTTCACTTGAACAACTTTACTCAACTGTGCAATTACTTTTGCTACTTCGCTGTTTTTGCCTCTCAATTCAACCATTAAATTTCCAAATAAACCTCCTTGAATTTCATCAATGGTCCCATTGATAATGTTGACATCAACATTGAAATTTTTAGCAATTTCCGATAAAATCGGACGTTTCGTCACTTCCCCTTTAAAAGTTAAGCGGTAAAGTACTTTTGTTCCTTCACTATGTAAATTTTTCCTTAACGTATCGGAAAGCGAATCGTTTAAAATGGAGCTAATAAAATTTCTCGTCGTTTTCGTTTTTGGGTTTGAAAAAATATCTAGAACTGTACCTTCTTCAATAATTCGTCCATTTTCCATGACAGCTACCCTGTCACAAATTTTTCGAATAACGTTCATTTCATGGGTAATTAATAAAATAGTAATGTTTAATTCCTCATTAACTTTTTTCAACAAATGTAAAATTTCATTTGTCGTTTCTGGATCAAGGGCAGATGTTGCTTCGTCACAAATTAGTATTTTCGGCGAAGTTGCTAATGCTCTAGCAATCCCTACTCGTTGTTTTTGTCCTCCTGACAGTTGATCTGGATAACTGTTAGCTTTATCCTCCAACCCAACAAATCGGAGCAGCTCCGTTACCCGCCTGCTTATCTCGTCTTTCGGCAGCTTAGCAATGCGTAATGGATAAGCAACATTGCCAAACACTGTCCGGGAATTGAATAAATTGAAGTTTTGAAAAATCATCCCGATATTTTGCCGAAGTTTCCTCAATTCCTTTTGAGATAGTTTATCAATTGCTAAATTATCCACATAAACTGTGCCCGTCGTTGGGCGTTCTAACAAATTTACTAAACGAAGAAGGGTGCTTTTTCCCGCTCCACTAAAACCGATAATGCCAAAAATTTCCCCTTCCTCTACTGCAAAACTAACATCCTCTACCGCTTGGATCTCCCGGTCTTTTGACTGAAATTTCTTCCCTACTTTTTCAAAAATTATCATTCCATTCCCTCCAATTTCCTATAAAATAAATATGAATACTTGGTTTTAACAAAACAACACCTTCCCTTTCACTGAGCGGGAGAAAAAAATGGAATAAAAAACCTCCCACCTTATCCATAAACAAGATAAGATGAGAGGTTGTTATTATTCCACCACTCGTTCTTATCTTCCAAGCTAGTAACATTAGCTTGCTGGAATTGGCACGGTGCTTCCGATTGAAGTCCGCTGCCGAGGTATCATAGGGCCAGTCCCTCCACCTCTCTGGATAAGAAGAAAAAACTTATTAAATTTTTGTAGTTTTGATTATATACGAGATTGTAATATAAATCAATAACTTTTGTCAACATTGAACCTCTCACCACTTATCGCTCTTGCGAGCTGATTGAAGTGGGAGATTCCTAAGAACACCAGCCTATCGGCTAGTTATTGATTAGGCTATCCCCGTCATTCCAACGGTTAGAAGTCTTATGGCTTCATTTTTTAGATTTTTTCCTGCGTTAATATCTCGATTTATATATTTAATCAAGTATTTTCTTTGAATCCCTTAATATTATTTATTGAGTTGT
>NZ_CTDX01000001.1 GCF_001375515.1 Bacillus kwashiorkori | reverse complement strand
CTGGAATAGCTTCATATACACGAGGAGTCGTCACTTTAGGTATATGATATTTTTCTCTAAGATCTCTAACAAATCGACGAACAGTCGCTTCACCTACTTGTATTTTTTCTTTTCCAAATCGTTCCTTTAGCCAATCCTCCACCTGGGCCGAGGACATATCTGGATATTCCCTCAACCAATTTAGAATAATATCTTGATAAGGATCTAACTTTTTATTCCTAACTTTTGTTGCTGCCATCCAATCTGCGACCTCCATTGGATTCATTTCCAAATACTTATAGATCGTATTTCTGCTTAACCCCACTTTCTTGGATATGTTGCTTATTGAAAATCCCTTTTGTTTTAGTCGATGAATTTCTGAATACAATAACCACTTTTCCACCTTTCTATCCTCCAAATCAACCTAGTATTAATAAAAACTATCATAGTCGATTTGACGGTTATTTTGGTTTAAATGTGTTCAATATTATTGATCAGAAACTGTTAACTTTATTTTATCGGTTACAATTGGAACATAAAGCCTATTTTTAAAGAAATTATGACCATTAAATCGTTATCTTTACCAAACTATTTTTATCATCATAATAAAAACAGGCTACCTCACCATATGTAAGATAGCCTGAAGTTGTTGAAATATAGATTATTTATAAAGATTAACGTTTTGAGAACTGCGGTGCACGACGAGCGCCTTTAAGACCGTATTTTTTACGTTCTTTCATGTTTGCATATAATAGGAAGAAACCAGAAATAAAACGATTCATCAAAAGCCCGATTCGTCGGGCTTTTTCCATCCTAATAAAAACTAGGGTAAATACCGTAATATACCTTTGGTGGTCAAAATGTGGTCATTATTTTATCATTCACACTTTAGATATTATTAATTGATTAAAAACAAGAAAAGCCTTAAGGCGGCACCTCTTAATCACAAAACCCATTTGCCATTTTCTTTGTCCCATTTCACAAAGGGTTCAAAAACATCTATAATACTTTTATATTTTGCACTGAGTTTGCTTAACCAATTATTTTGTATTATATATTCCATCAACCCTTCATCCATCAACTGGGTTGTTGTTAATGAACCTTTACTTTTAATTTCAAATTTAACATGGGCAACTATATTCTCAACTATTTCATCAATAGTTTCGACCTCTGCTACTTCATATTCTCTTTTTTCATTAATAAAAAATAAAATGGAATCACCTTGAAGTGACTTTTTTGGGCTTAAGATATTCTTAAGCGTTAATTTTTTATATATATGGACTTGTCCTAAAAAGTGTAAACCATGCTTCCTCGTGATATTTATTAGGTTATTCCAAACACTTAAATTACTGTCATGAAAATATATACACATTATTTTTCTTTTTTTTAGTTTTCTAGTTATCTTCTCAAAGCTCTGGTCTAGCAAATCAAAGTATGAATCTTCGTCCTTACTTCTCCCCTGTGCGTTGGATATAACAATTTCATCTTCAAAGTTAAATTTCAGGTTTAAAAAAGGATAATATAGCTGCATATACTCAGAATATAAAACTTGTCCCAAATATGGGGGATCAGTGATGACCAAGTCTATACTGTTATCTGGTATATCATCATTAGTTAGATGTTGGGTACCTTTATTTATTATATAGTAATCCCCATTATTTGATAGTTCGTTAAAATCTGATGCCTGATTAATTGTACTTTTGAAGTTTTTATCCACAAAATCGTACGAACCGATAAACAATCGAATTCTTCTTTTTATGACATCAACAGCATTTTTTTCTAGACAATTTTCCTTTGGTGTCCAAAGCGGCCATTGTGAGTTAGACTTCAGATCCGTTATTTTAATTAGATGGAGAGCGCTCATCAAAATATATCTAATTATATCCTTAAGGTTTTGATCAACTAAGTTAGCCTCATACTCTAAAATGTCGTTGATGATACATAATGCTCTTGGTGTAAATAGTGAACTTACACTTTGTTCATTATAAACAGCCAACCTACTATTAGGTACCATTACATAATCATTAATATATTTATATCCGTTATTTTTAGAAAATTGTTCAATATCGAAAATATCGGGTTCCTTTATATAATTTGTCCTATTATCTAAATGTTGATAGTGAATTTCCTTAATTACAGGTTCAGTAAATGGTGATTCTCTGTCGAATATCACCTTTTTCACAATACCATAATCATCCTTTTCTGCTGACCACGTTTTATAATATTTGTTGAGTCCATCTACAAAATCTTCAAATTCTGTAAGAAGATTATTTAAAGTTTCTTTATCTCCAACTTTTCGTAACAGTGTATTAACAATAAAAATGGGTAACTCATTTATCTCCACACCTATTGATTTACGATTAAGTAAAACTGACTCGAATATTGTTACACCCGAACCCATGAAAGGATCAAAAACAATGTCTCCTTCTTCAGTTAATTCTTCTATCAACAAGTCACTAATATTAAAAGGTTTTTGTGACCAATACAAATGAGATTGATAAAGAGGGTTACGATTTGTTGGTTTAATTTCAGAAATTTTCTGTTTAATCGAATATATATCCATATTTTCTCCCCCTCTTTCCTATGGTGTATATAGCAATAGATATTCAAGAACTTTTTTTGAATTGCTATTACGATTATTAGAATGATTATAGTCTTGAGTGTAGTATTGGAAATTGCCATTGAATACATTGTTTCCGTATTCAATCAGATCGAATATGTTTAGTACGTAGCGGCTAGTTTGTTGATTAGCTGGATCGAACGGGTAGGCAAAACTAAAAGCAAGTCCGATTTGTTTTTCCTTACAGAAGTCAAAAAGTTGTTTATGATAATGAATTGCTTTTGATTTTTGACTTAATGGTGACTGATATCTGTTTTCTGTATATAGTCCTCTGGATAAACTTCCCCTATACACTGTCATTTCTGGATATTGATAATCTACTAAAGTGTTAAGCAAATGAAAATAACGAGAATACTGCATATCTGTATATGGTGGGTCAGCGTAAATGAATCCTACTTCGTCAAATATATCTTTATTGTTAAATAACAACTCATCAAAAGTATAATTAAAAACTTTATTACCTTTATCCTCTGTTAAAAAGCTGTCAGAATAAAAGTCTTCTACCTTTAAAACAAACTTTTCAGAAATTGATACACTTCTTCTTTTAAATAGTCTATCCAAGTTGTTATTTATTCCCAACGGCTGTGCCATATGTCCGTCTTTACTAAAAACGGCTTCCTTCATTGCATAAAACAATGCTGATAAAAGCATATTTTTTGTTTCAACACTAAAATTACCTTTTTCTATTGCATACCTAATGCTATCGATTTCAACTGATTGAAGCACACCAAAATAATTCCCTGAATAATAGCTAGTAAAGAGGCTATATAAAGGGAATTTCCTCAATGTTTCAATTGTTATTTCCATGTTATTTATAACAATATTACCCTTCCATACATTAGGAAAAGATAAATAAAACTGTTCGATATCTTCATATTTATATGAGCTTATCAATTCTTGCTCTTTATCAACCCATTTGTTAAATACACTTAAAAGTTCCTGCTTATTAAGTTCACTAAAATGATTTATTTCCTCTAATAGGACACTTAATTTACCTTTTGGTTGAAATTTTAAAAGTGCATTTAATATTACAGATGAATACTGCTCTGAATCATTAGCATATACCTTAAATTTATCTTTGTAAAAATACGATACCGCTCCACTGCCTGCGAAAATATCAAAGAATGCCTTTCCTTTAGGTATATGGCTAGTAGTATATTCATCAATAAAATTCAGCAAGTTACGTTTGCTTCCTGGATAATTAAGTATTGGAAATTCATTTTTCATTTTTCCACCTCTAGTCTTCAAACTATCATTATATCTCAAAATCTGACAACAATAAATAAATTTCATCAATATTATCATACCACAAAATTCCACTCACAGTTACAAATAATCGTTGCATTTTGAAATAAACTGATAACAACCTTGATATTTTTGGAGTGTTTAAGTTGGATTACCAATTCAAAAAAATAGTTGAAATGAAAAAAAGTGATGTTAAAGAACAAATTTACACTAATACTGACTTTCTTATTAAACATTATGGTTGGACTAAAAATAGAGATTTCTTTGATAGTATTAGCAAAAAAACTGGTATTCCACTGCGTACAATCTCCAGCTGGTACTACAAAGAAAAACTTCCTGTTCTACACCATCAGGAAATAACCAGACTTACTAGTTGTTTAAAAGTTCATTTTTCAGATTTTGTATCAACTAGTATTACCAAGGATAGTATCTTACCTTATCATCCTAAGGTTTTCATACCATCAAATGTTGCTAAACAAAACATCTTGAAACTCTTGATTGAATATGACATACAGAATCCCAATAAATTTGAAAGTTTCTTTGAGGGTAACTACTCAAGTAATTACTTTTATGTTCTTCAAAGAAAGCGGAACCATCAAAGGAACCTATCATGGACTTTCATTGTTACTGCTGCTCATTATTTCGACATTTCTGTTGGTGACCTATTTAAAAACAAGGAGGAATAATATGGATAATTACATTTCATACCAATCTATGGCTTCTAAAGCCGACCCTAAAATAATTGAAAAGGCATTAATGTTAAGAAGAAACCTTCGTGATGTGAAAAGTAGTGTCCCCACTCTTTTAAAAAACCAATTTAACTTTAAGGGACGAAAATCGCCTGAAATTGGAAAAATAATTATGGATTCACTCACCACCCCTGAAGGTATTGTTCTTGATCCTTTTATAGGTTCTGGTTCTTATATAATTGCGGCTAGTGAAAGTAATAAAACTTTCTATGGAAGCGAGCTAGATAATTATACTTTCGACGTTGTAAATACTTACTTTCAGCCAGCTGATTTAGACCTTCTATTTACGCTCTTTAATCAAGTTAAGGAACAATGTTTTGAACAAATACGTTCCCTTTACGAAACCCGTTGTTGTAACTCAAAAAACTATATTAAAAAGCTTCACTTTGACCCTGAAACTAATAATTATTACAACCCTAAGCCACATAGAGATATAAAAAATGGTAAAAATATTATATTGCTCCATAAGTGCCCAGTTTGTGGTAGTACCACAAAGAAGTTTGATGCATTTGACGAGGAGAAAATAAAAGCACTTGAAAAATGTGATGTTTCAAAGTTTCCTAGCCACGATTTAATAGAAAATAGTAGGATTAACATTACAAAAGGTACAGGTGCAGACAAATATGATACTAATTTTACAACCCGAAATAAAGTTGCATTATTAAAATTACAAGAAGCTATTTCGTCTTTGGCAGATTGCCACGAGAAACATTTACTACAACATTTCTTAGTTGCTAGCTTAACCCTTTCTCGGATTGCACAATATGGTTCTGGCTCTGAATATATTTATCAAGTTATGAGGGAACAAGCACAAGAAATGAATGTCTGGTACCTGTTTGAGGAAAGATATAATAAATTCAAACAATTTTATAAAAAGTACGTTGAAAGTAAAAATGAATGGTTTAAGAACAAGTTTACATTTGTAAATTCCGATTACAACGAATTTATGTCATCAACTTTCAAAGGGGTTAAAAAAGTAGATTTGATTTTAACAGACCCCCCTTATCATGATCAAGTACCTTATTTAGAACGAAACCAATTATACCGTGACTGGTTATATCAATTCGTTGATATTGAAAAATATGCTCTAAAAGATGAATTACTTGAAAAAGAAATCGTTGTTTCAAACGCACCAACAAGAAAAAGAAACAAAAATTATGAAAACCACGTGAAAGATATTAATAAGATGTTTCTTACCTTTTCTAACAGTATTAAAACTGGCGGCTTTGTAGTACTAGCTGTAAATCTGGGGCAGAAAAAGTATTTTGATTTGCTTTCACAATATATTTTAAAGGCAAGAAAAAATGGTTTTGAATATATAACCCGTATTGATAAAACAATAACTGACCCGACACTACGCAAACAAGCTGCTTTTAAAAGCACCCTTTCAAAAGAAATGTATTTAATTTTTACCAAATTACCTGAGGAGAAGAAATATTGGTTTATTGGTGATAAGAATATTGAATTTGAAATCAAAAAGTTTGTTTACAAAAAAATTCAGGAAAGTTCCTCACCATACAGCTTAAGTAAACTAATAATTGATATTGAAAGTGAAATAATAAAAAACCGTACTTCACCTAACTCGCCTCAACAGGTGAAAATCATGCACATTATTAAGGATAATTTTAAGATTGATTTTAAACAACACATTTATCTTGATGAGAATAAGCTTTATGTTGATTTAGAAGACTCAGAAACCCTTTTTGTAAAGCTATATGACATTATTCCGGTCATTATTGAGAACCTTCTAGTAAAACAAAACGACTTTTTTGTATTGGAAGATATCTATTTCGAAATTAGTGATAAACTTTGCAATGGAGATCCTGGTTTACTAGAGAAAATTATTGACTCAAATTCTAAAGAAGCTGATATAAACAATCTCATTCTGAATTTTTGTGAAGAAACAGAGCGTGGTTACATTAGAAAACAATCTTACACAAATCAGAATGGAGAAAACCTAATTGATTTGAGAACAATTGACCCTTATGGATTGGAAGAGCTAATTAAACAATTGTTGATTAAAGAAGGTTATATCAATGTTGCAAGAATGGGTGGAGCTGGTGACCGTGGTGTCGACATTGTAGCAACAAAGTTAAATATTCGAACAAACAAACATGAGAAATATATTTTCCAAGTAAAAAGGTGGATTGGAAATGTTGGAAGTGAGCCAATCCAACGTCTTAATAGCGTAAAGATAACTGATGGATTTGATTACGGAATTTGTGTAACTACTTCCGATTATACACAAGCTGGACTACAGGAAGGAAAACTAACAGGTGTTGAATTATTAAATGGTTCTGACCTGCTTGAATTACTAAGCAAACACTATCCTAACCAATATTTTATTAGTGAGATTAATTAGACATTTTTTCAGGAATCAAAGACCAGAACGTTAGGTGAGTTTACCTTTCCTAACGTTTTTTATTACATATTTTTCCAATCGATAATGCAGTCATCTCAATATCGAATTTTTTACGGATTCATTGAAAGTTAGAAGCCACATTTTATTACATTCATTATCCCCCCTCTGGTTGTTTTATAAAGAATAACTAATTTAATTGCAAAATACAAATTGCCAAAATCCTAATTTCAGCGGCATAACAACCTTAAATTTGTATTTTACTAAGGAAAAAATGTATATTAGAGTTTATATTCTTTCCAAAATTAGATTTTAGTAAATCCTCAACTTTTTTTGACTGATATATTATTTCTTATTCAAACTTCCTTTATAAAACAAAGTTGTTAAGTTCCTCCTCAATTTCCTCCTCTCTTATCCCTATATACCGCTTCGTTATCATTGGATGAGTATGATTTAAAATTTCCTGTAGGGCTGCCACATCTTTCGTCTGCTTATAAAACCAATAACCAAAGGTTTTTCTCATTGTATGGGTTCCGACACTCTCCACTTCCGCCATATAAGCCGCTTTCTGTAGCTGACGGTACGCTTGAGTGGTGGTTATGGGCTTATGCCCCTTTCGACTGGGAAAAAGCCATTCTGAGCCCACGGTTTCTACATAGGCTTGAATTTCATCATAAATATTTGAAAGATAAATAGTTCTTGGTTTTTTTGTTTTTCCCTCTTTCACCACAACCCGTTTTTTCCTTTTTACGTCTGCCACTTTTAGCTTTAGCAAATCACTTACTCGCAATCCTGTATTTATACCAATGAGGAACATTATATAATCCCGCTCCGAACAGAATGTTTTCAATGCCCACTTCATATCCTCTATTTGCTGTTTATCCCTTATCGGTTGAACATCTTTAACCTGATTCTCACTATTGCCCCTTTTATTTGTTATACCAGTAAACCCCCGTAAAATTAGGGGTTTGAATGTACTTTTTTTAACGCATCTGGATAATACAATGAAAAACGAATAAATACAATAACAACGGGGATTTGAATGTAAGAACCTTCAGATAAAGGTGGATGATGATCAATTGTTGATTTTATTTTAATTAAAGCCAATATTTATTGAGTTTTTAGTAGCCGAATTTTTTAGGAAAATCCCCATTTGTTAAAGTAGATAGTAAAATTAAAATTGCCATAAATACTGCTACCCCTAAAAATAATGTACATAATTTAACCCACCATTTTTCTTCGGATGCAATAAAAAATATTACTATTACTGCGAAAAAAATCATTTCCGAAATTGCTTCAGGTAGGTTAATTACTTCAGGTAATACAACTATTGTTAAATATAACAATATACCGCAAATAAAAGAATAAATTAAAAGTCGTAAAGCTAACAATGAATTCACCTTCTTAACTTCTTATGTTTATCCAGCCAAGGTTCAATTTTCTTATCAAATATTTTTATCCCTATATATCCATTTAAAAAAGCAATTAATAGCCCAAGAACAATCATGCCTATTCCAGTATTATCAGCCATAACAATTGGCTTAAGTATTGAAAATACAATTGATAATGCAATTGGCATAGTTAAACCAACCCATATAGCAACAAAAATTACAGCCATTTTATTCACCTCTTGTAAAAATAGCCATTATCAAAAAAACAAACTTTTATTCCATATATTCTTTCCTGTTAGTCATCCATGAATTAGAAATTCCCCACAGGGACTAGAATATCATTATGTCCCTTAATAGTATTTTAATAAAACCACTTCATTAATTCTTAGAATTAATATTTAGCTTTTTATTACAATTGCATATTAAAAAAGAAACTTATTTAAAAGATCATTGCTTATTGATAATATAATTGTGAGAGATTTGGATAATGAAAAGAGAGGATAATATATGGATTGGAATGACAATGACGTATTAGACCAAGAAAAAACAAAATTATTAACTAAAATTGGCTGTTTTTTAGGGATAGTTATTTTAGGAATTTTCGCTATTTTAATACCAGCTTGGTTATATTTTTCATATCCTGATGAAACACAGTTAATGGTCAGTCATTCTCCTAACAACATAAACACAATTGAAGTTGTTAAGACAGATGATTTTCCCGACCCTACCATTAGAATTTATTATGATGATAAACATATTACAAAAACAAAATTGCCAAATGATATATCTGTAGAATGGATAAATGATTATGAAGCTAATGTCATTCTTAAAAAGCAAAAAAGAGAACCTGAAATTGTATATATTGAATTTAAATAGAAAATGTTATACCCATTCAATAGGATAAATTCATTAAAATGCTCCATTTCATGGACAGGCATCCCGTTTCGATCCATCTGTGCCTTTTTATTAAATGATTTGCTTATACTAGGTAAGAACAGCTTTTTAAAAACGTCCCTATAAAAGGGCAAAATAAAAAGTTCCCCCTGCCGAACATTGCAAGTGGAACCAACTGCCAAAAAAAGGAGTATGATACCAAACCAAAGGAAACCGCTGAAACTGAAACATTGGTAAGTTATTATATACCAATGCGTGTTTCTGCTTACGTTTTGAGGACTACTGAGGTACACGACGAGCGCCTTAAAAAATCGTTTTATTAATTATTGATAATTAGTTTAATTACCTAGTACTAATAATTGGTAAAAGGTGGTTTAATGCCATATAAGATTTGTGCAACTTCGCCAGTGCCTCCATGATGACACGCACGGACTAATACCTTTTTGGTATTATCATTAACAGTGTAAACAATAACCACATTGCGAATCATTTTAAGACAGTAGCCATTGAATTGATAATTTTCATAATCAGCAATCTTATCAGCCTGAGCAAATGGCTCTTTTCTTAATAATGTTTGTGATAAACGGAATACTGAATCATGATCTATTTGGTTGAAACTAAATAACTTACGTAGTGCAGTTTTACTCCATTGAACCGTAAATAGATTATCTTGATTCATTGGCATCCTCAATTTTAAACTTTTTGTATTCATCATAACTAGAAATATATTCTGTTTCGGATTCCTTTTCAGATTCCTCTAGTTGCCTAATTACACTAGGATTGTAAAAGATAAGTTCTCCAAGTCGATTTTTTTGTTTTTGTGACAATTCGTTATGGGATTTAAATTCTTCAATCAATGAGTGAATCAAAACATCTACTGAAATATCCGAACCCTCTGTATTGTTATAAAAAATTTTATTGATTACATCATTAACAGCTTCTCTAGATACTTTTTGCATTCAAATCACCATCCTTTAATGTTAAGTGTTGTTGCAATTTCCATAACGTTGAGAAACAATATTTTATTAATTATATCAGATGATTTACAAAAGAGGTATATAGATTGGAACATAAAGCCTATTTTTAAAGAAATTATGACCATTAAATCGTTATCTTTACCAAACTATTTTTATCATCATAATAAAAACAGGCTACCTCACCATATGTAAGATAGCCTGAAGTTGTTGAAATATAGATTATTTATAAAGATTAACGTTTTGAGAACTGCGGTGCACGACGAGCGCCTTTAAGACCGTATTTTTTACGTTCTTTCATGTTTGCATATAATAGGAAGAAACTTGAAATAAAACAATTTATCAAAAGCCCAATTTGTCGGGCTTTTCTTCTTTTTATAAGAAATAGAGTAAAACCCGTGATATACCTTTGGTGGTCAAAATGTGGTCAATTACTATTCAATAGAATGTAACTAAAGATTTAATTAACGGATAGGATTTTCTGATTAAAAGGCTCGATTATATAATCCTCTTTTAATATTTCATCAATTAATTTAGTTCCCTTAGCGACCTTATTATTGCCACCAAGTTTTTTGTATTTTTCATATACATAGTCCGCACTAACCTTTATATTAGTATCTGAAAATTCGTCAATCTTGATATTCCCCAATTGTTCAGGAGTAATTTCTTTAGACCCAATAATTTTAGCAGAGCATACTAACATTACATAAAATGAAATATCCGATTGTTCACTTACGGTATAGAGACCCAAGCTATTTATAACTTGTTTAACTCGTTTTCCAATAAGCGCAGCCTTATAATAACTATCTAAATTTTGATTGGTAATATATAAATATTTATATGTTTCTTCGTCATTTAATAGAGTTGAAGGTCGTGCCCTAGCATAGTTTGGTTTCCGTAAAAGAATAGATATCAAGCATTGTGCAAGGAAAGCTATACTTATTATTTTTTCTTTTGGTTTACCCTCATTTTTATAGAAGTTTTTCCTACGATCATAAAATAAATCCTTTGTTTTTAAATAATTTTCAATCTCTCTATGGATACTATCAGTTCCTCTTAAAATTGCCTTTGGAATAGCCGTTTGGCTGTTAGTAGCCAGTATTATATTATCCCGAGATGCATCACTATTTGGTACGATTATTCTAATTAGTATCCTTCTATTTTCAGTAATTTCTTCCAATTCTCCTGCTTTTGATGTAAAATAGTTGTAAATCTCAGTTGATGTTTGTAATCCATTAACAATTTCTGGATTCTTAATTTCAAATACCTTAGTAGACTTTTGATCAATTTTATTAGCTAACATGGTTATACCGTTGTTAAGCCACCAAAAATCTTCTTCAGTATTCATTTCTTCTAGAGTTTCCGCTATTTCTTTATTAACAGTTGTTTTACCCTGATAATCTCTAACGTTCGCCTCAAAAATATGCTTTATTAACTTGTTATTTTCATTTGTAATGAAATCAAAGTATTGCTTTAAGTCTGCTAGTACAATATATTCCTTTTCTTCAGTAACAATTATCGGTGACTCTGATATATGTAAAACAAAATCAGTTTTTGCTGGTGCATCATATAAAGCTAAGATTTTTTGTGCATCAATAAAATCTACTATAACACTTGTATTTGGACTAGGATATAAATTCTTTAATTTAGATTTCACTTCTTCAGCTTGTTGTTTAACATTCACATGTATTTCATTTCCAAGAGAAACATATATAAATTTAAAATTAACAATAGGAGATTTTGTTATCAGTCCTAAAAACGTATTATGAAAACGTTCAAATGACTCTAACAATTCATTATTGTATCTCATTGAAAAATCAGTATTTTTAAATGTATCTAATGAAAAAAGATTATCAACAACACTTTTCCATTTATCAAATGCACTTTCACGAAATGAGGTTTCAAATTTTGACTGGATTATATAGAAATCTAGTATAGGATTTTTTTTAACATTCTCTAGAGGTGTATCATCTAATATTAATTCATCGTTCACAAATAAATAAAGACTATCACACCCACCATCGTTTCCACTGCCAACCACTCCTTTTTCAATTTCTTCATCACTTAAATCATAAGCCTTCAAAATTAAATCCGCAGAAAAGTACTCAAAGTACTCATGTAACCTTCTATTGTATTGACCATTTTTAATAATTTTTTCTTTTTCTTCTTCCAATAAACTTTCTTCAAAACTCTTTTTAATTAATTCACTAGAAATAAGCTGGGAATTATCTAATTTTTTTGCCAAAAGATTCAACTCCTATTTAGGTAAAAATGAGATTATCATTTGTATCCGAAATTATCATATTTACTCATATTCTATCAGGATTATGAAAATATTGGTAAAAAATATGATACTTATTTCAAATTAAAGCTAGGTATCTATTTTTCTTGTATATTCATTTAGGAATGTAATCAGGAAAATACTTTAGTAAAGTGAACCATGAAAATCCAAGCTGTCGGCCCCCTTCTTTCTATATAAAAATAAGATTAAATTTTTTTTTATTACCTTTGGTGGTATAAATATGGTTACGAATGTTATATTTAACACTTGAACAATAAGGTTACATATGATACCTTATACAAGAGAACATATGTTTCGTTTTTTTTTAGGGGGGCTTATTTATGAAAATGACTTTTGAATCCTTCATTAAAACATTTCCAACCAACAGCGTTGTTGCTAATAGTAAAACCGGAAGATTTATTTATGAATCAATAATTTGGGATGATAAGGTTAGAATTGCTTTTGTCGAAGCTTCCAATGCGGGATTACCTGCTCTTTCTACATGTGCAAAAAGAATTGAGGAATATTGTATATGTACATCTAATAATGACTTAGACCTTACAAATAATACAGTTAGACAGACTATCGGAAGAATGGTAAACGCTTCTCTTTCCCCGCTAGGATATACATCAAAATCCAAAGCACGTATGCCTAAACACTTAAATTTACATTATTTTACCACTGCAATGACTTATCACTATACAGGTGGTGAAACTCAGAAGATTATAAAAAAAATTGTGGATTGTTAATAAATATGGAAGGGGCATGAAAATGAATAATGCAATTATTAAAGAGAATCTTGATTTAGAAGTTGGTTATGAAAAAACCTGTGATTGCAAAAATAACCATTTAAATTGTTTAACGGCAAAAGAATGGATAAAACATCAATTAGGAGTTTGGCAATTTTATTATGAAAAAAGGGATATTAGAGATAAAAACATTCACCCAGCAACCTTCCCACTATCTCTTGCTAGCAAATGCATCCAATTATTTACACACGAAGGAGAATTAGTGGTAGATCCCTTTGTAGGGTCTGGAACAACGATGTTATCTGCTCAAGATTTGAATCGGAACTCTATAGGATTTGACTTAAAGAAAGAATATGTAGACTTTAGTAATCAACGAGTTGCTAATGGGAACCTTTTAAATAATTCAAATCAAATTGCCTTTCATGATGATGCACGCAACATAAATAAATATATAAAGGAAGAATCAATTTCACTAATATTAACTTCCCCGCCATATGCCAATTTATTAAATAGAAAAAGAACAAATAAAAGTAGACGAAATAGAAAAAATGAACAGTATCTAAAAATAGAACAATATAGCCAGGATCCAAGAGATTTAGGAACCTTAGATATAAACGATTTTGAAGTGGAAATTAAAAGCATTTTTAGTGATTTACTTCCACTTCTAAAACCAAAAGGTCACTGCGTTATCAACGTTCCAGACATGTGGTATGATAATCAAAGGATAACAATCCATGTATCCGTCATAAATGCAATGAGAGCTGCTGGATACGAGCTTAGAAATACTATTATCTGGGATAGGACTAATATTGTAAATGGAATTGGCATATTTGGTTGGCCATCAAATTATATAACGATGGGAACAACCTTTGAATATTTACTAGATTTTTGGAGACCAGAAAAATAAAAAAAGAAAGGATATAAAAATGACCGAAATGTTAGACCAAGAAACATTACAAGAAATTATGCAAAATGATATAGTAAAAAATACAGATTGTAGAGATATGATTAAAGAAGTACCCGAAAAATCAATCGACTTACTTGTAACTTCCCCTCCCTATTGGGCTAAGCGTGTTTATAATGATGAAAATGAACTGGGTAGCGAAGCTACTCCAGAGCTTTTTGTTAAAGCATTGGCCGACTATTTTGATTTATTTAAACCCTATTTAAAAGATACAGCAAATTTATTTATAAACCTAGGAGACACTTTTTTTGGATCAGGGGCAGGAGCTTGGAAGAAGTACCTTGATGAAAAGGGAGAGGTTACACAAGTTCAAAAAGATAGAAAAGAAAAATATTTTACCACTAAGCCATTACAACCAAAAATTAAGCAGGATGGTAAACTCTATCAAAATAAACAATTACTTTTAATTCCCTCTCGGTTTGCAATTGAAATGCAGAGTCGAGGCTGGATTTTAAGGGATGATATTATTTGGAGGAAACCCAATAGAATCCCAGCTAGTGTTAAGGATAGGTTCAATAATACTTATGAACATGTTTTCCATTTTGTTTCTGCAAAAAAATATTACTTTGATTTAGATTCTGTAAAAGTTATAGGTGCAAATGGTAAACCTAAAAATCCTGGTGATGTTTGGGATATAAATACACAACCATTACACGGTAGTCATACTGCAACTTTCCCAGAAGAATTAGTAGAAAGAATAGTAAAATGTGGTTCACCGGAAAATGGTATAGTTTTTGATCCGTTTATGGGAACAGGGACAAGCTGGATTGTATCAAGAAGATTAAATAGACGCTTTATAGGAGCCGAAATTAATGAGGAATTTTTCAACTTTGCAGTAAATAGATTTCAGGATTCATTGACACTTTTATAAAAGTAAATTCCCCCTCTTATATTAAAAAGGGGGGGATTTTATGCTATTATGTAAGAGTAATATGTTCTGCATAAAGGTCAAAAATTCTACTCTTCCTTATTCTAAATTTTGTACCGTGATTGTGACCTGTTCTAGCATCAAAATCCACATATACAAACCCTTCTTCTAAGCCCCTTAGAAAATTTTCGATATTAAATCCAATAAAAAACTCAAATGATAAATATTTTGTATATTCGATCCCATTTTCCACCTTGGATTGTGCATTCAAAAATAGACAATTATTTAATTTTGTCATCACTTTATCCGTCAGTACATCAAAATCCCAGTATGGCTTTGGTGAAAGCTCAGATGCCCCTACTCTACTAATAACAGAATCCAACCAAACTTGATGGCGAGAGTCAACAAAACTACTGTCAAATGAGATTTGTACTTTTTCATTACTACGGTCTACTTCAACCTTAAAACCTCTGTCACTTCTCCCAACGGCATTAATCGTTTGTCTAAAACTCATTTCAGTTTCCGGATAAAGAATACCAGCCTGGTCATGCTTCCAACCATATAAAGGTAATAAAATATTCGGAACAAATTTATACTTCCTCGGAAAAGGCTCCAAATGAAATAGGGTAACTAATGAATTTGAGTGTACACGTTTACTTTTCAATTCCCATTTATCTAAATCTGGAATTGGTAAATTATTTTCAGGAACACCTAATAAATCTTCAAGAAGATTCCCCACCGATCCATGATTACCAGCCCTCGAATTTACAATCCATCCTTTATCAATTATCTTTTCTAAATCCGATAAAACCCAACTTTCAATTGATTCATGCATTACAATCTACACCTCCCTAAAATACCATGCAATACAAACATTACATGATTTCCCAATTATATCATATTACGCATTTTCAAAGATTTTACTTTAGAGATAAGAAAATACGTAACTTCTTATACTATTTTCTTTTACTAAAACTATGGACTGCCACGTAATCCTATTACTTATATAAAAGGAACAAAAAAAGGCTCCTCCGCTATACCTCCAAAAGGAATGGAAGCATAACGAGGAGCTACTTAATTTTTTTTTTTATAGTTGGCATACCCTTAAATGTAATAATAAGGTTAACCAACCTTATAGCACAAAATGGTTGAGTTCATTTTCGATTTCTTCCTCTCTTATCCCTATATACCGCTTCGTTATCATTGGATGACTATGATTTAAAATTTCCTGTAAAGCTGCCACATCTTTCGTCTGCTTATAAAACCAATATCCAAAGGTTTTTCTCATTGTATGGGTACCGACACTCTCCACTTCCGCCATATAAGCCGCTTTCTGCAGCTGACGGTACGCTTGAGTGGTGGTGATGGGCTTATTCCCCTTTCGGCTAGGAAAAAGCCACTGAGAGCCCACTATTTTTACATACGCTTGGATTTCATCATAGATATTTGAAAGATAAATGGTTCTGGGCTTTTTCGTTTTTCCTTCTTTAACAACAACCCGTTTTTTTCTTTTTACATCTGCCACTTTTAGCTGAAGCAAATCACTTACTCGCAACCCTGTATTTATACCAATGAGGAACATAATATAATCCCGCTCCGAACAGAATGTTTTCAGTGCCCATTTCATATCCTCTATCTGCTGCTTATCCCTTATCGGTTGAACATCTTTAATCTGATTCATACTTTTGCCCCTTTTATTTGTTATACCAGTAAAACCCCGTAAAAATAGGGATTTGAATGTACGTTTTTTTAACGAATCATGATAATACAATGAAAAATGGATAAATACAATAACTACGGGGATTTGAATGTAAGAATTTCTATATTATATTACATTCGAAAGATGCAGCAAAAAAGGGTGTGAAAAGAATCACACCCCAATTTGCTATTGATCATCTAAAGAATACTCCCGTTTTATCCAGACATTCCACTTTTTTATAACTTTGCTTATAATGAAAAAGGAACCGCCCTTTAATAATGCCCCTATAAAAAAGGCAAATAAAAAGGTTCCCCTGCCGAGCATTGCAAGAGGAACCATTTGCCAAAAAAGGAGCATGAAATCCAACCAAAGTAAACCGCTGGACTTGGAAACATTGGTAGGTTATCATATTCCAATGCGTGTTTCTGCCTTTTATCTAATTTTAACCTAATTCCATTTTTTGTACCACTCAGAATAATCACTATTAATTGAGCGTTGCTTTTCTTTCTGGTACTGATTAAACTCATCAATTAATCCTTTTTTGGAAAGAAATTCGTGCATTTGCTTATGTTGGATAAAATAAAGCTCGGCTTGTTTGTCTGTTACAAACTCCATACTTTCCTCATATACCACAGGCGGCTGCAATTGCTGTGGTTTTCGTTTTTTTCCTTTTCGTTTGCTATAAGTATCTAGTGTCGTGCTAAACATTTTCCAACCACTCCTTATTTATCAAAAATATTCTCTGGTCGTTTTCGCTTGGCTTTTTCTCTGCGTTCACGTTCTTCTTTTTCCCTTTCCATATCTTCATCAAAAATATTAGAACGCTCTCCATTTACTGCCTTATCCAAGAAGATATTTTCCTCATTTTCTTTTTTCACTGAATTCACACCCCCTTTAAAGAATCGCTTTCTTTTTTTATGACTGGAATAACTGGATTTATTTTTTACAAACCTTTCATATGACTGGAATAACTAAAAGATGCTTTTTTGATAGAAATATATTTAGTAGAGTTCAGCAAGCCAATAATTCAACAAATTTGATGGAATTAGCCGCTATTTCTAACTAAAACTTGCAATTCATAAATTGTCTGTTGCAATTGTTGTTTCAAATCCCTATTAATCACATATTCTCTTGACCATTCAAGCAGGAACACAATATCTTCCATCTCTTTTTGACTGAAACAAATTTTAGACAATGTATGACCCCCTTATTCCTGGAAGATTGAACTTACTTTTTCAATTTTTTTCTATAATCATCTGCAACTACTTCAATAAATTTGGTATCCTTATAAAGACGACTAGTAGTACGCAAACCAATGGCTGTTGGTAAGTGTTTTTCGTTAAAGTTACTGGTGTAGATCGTTGGCTTTCCAATCCTAAGGTTGACGATCTCAAACAGTTCCTTTTTGCTCCAATCAAACTCGTCTTTACTTTTAGCTTCAGAACCCAAATCATCTAATATCAATAGGTTACAACGACTAATATCCCTATAAATATCTTCTTTTGTTTTCATTGAACCTTTATTGAAAGTAGACTGTATTTTTGATAAGAGCTTACCTGTAGTCAAAAATCCAATTAAAAAACCTTCCTTCTTTAGCGTGCGAGCAATAGCAGTCACCAAATGCGTTTTCCCTGACCCAGGATTACCCATTATCAACAAGTTGTATCTGTTACCTTCCATAAAGTCCTTTACATAATCAATTGCAACTCGTTTCGCTTCTAAGAGAGCACTGTTCCCTTCCACTCTAAAGTTTTTGAAGCCAGCTTCCTTTAAATCATTCGGAATCTCCCAATACTCTTTTTCAAATCGTTCTATTAAATATTCATTAGTACTTTTTTTGTTTGCATCAAATACCTTTGCTAGCTCTTTCTGGTCAATGCAAACTTTACAATTAACATTTTGTCCACTGAATACGGATATCCAATCTTTATGCCCATTAATGCGATACTTAGGCACAATCGCAACACCATTACAATTCGCACATTTTCCTTCAAAAAAATTAACCTCGAAATCATCCCGCTCCTTAAGCTCATTGACAAAATGTTTCATGCCTCTTTTCGTCATTTCGAGCATAAAAGGCGTTACATTTTCCACAAATCATACCTCCTAAAAGGGAAGTTCTTTTTCCAGTTCTTTTATCTCAAGTAATTCTTCTTCCGATAAAGATTCGTTTGTATTTTTAATATTGAACATTTCTCCAAGGGATGGAACTCCGCCACTATTCTTATTTCTAAACCTAGCGTCAAATTGAGCGTTATAATCCTTAACAGCCGCCAATGTATAAAGCTTATTATCGTGAAGTTTCTTTAATATCGATTTAACGTATGCTTCTGGGTTATTTGGTTTATGCATTTTTGTCCTATTAATAGTTTCACAAATGATTTCTTCAGGATCTTGAAAGTTGCTATTATTAATCCAATAGTTAAATGCTTGTACTAACCCCTTTGACGGTTTGCCAAATATTTTTTCATACTCGATATATGAGGCTGAATAATCATGCATATCATCCTTTTCCTTAGATTTTTCTTTATGTATTTCTTGGTTGTCTATTTCACCAATAGTTCTATTGGTTGTTTCACCATTAGCTCTATTGTCCGTTTCACCATTGTCTATTTCACCAATGGCTGTTTTGCCAACCCATTCATCATGATTTTTATTAAAGGAAATTTTTCTGTAGCTACCCGATTTAATTTTTTGGAATATAACCCTCCTTTCTTCAAGTCTTTTTAATTCACGTTGGATTTGTCTTGAGTCACAGCCAGTAGCTTTACTCAAGAAGGAAAGGGACATATCATGCCATTTTCTATTGAATCCATAGGTATAACGCCAAATGATGAATAGAATACGATACTGAGTTGGACTTAACTTGATTTTTGCAATTTCCTCCAAGATTTCATTAGCTATCTTTGTATAACCATTTTCCAACTGTACATTAGCCATCTCACCTCACCCGTTTCAATTCTCTTTTATTACCCTGAACTGCGTCTCATCCATCTTTGAAGATCACTTCGATTCAGCCGAATAACTTGTCCCCTCTGGAAAAAGGGAATTTCCTTTTCAGCTATCATTTTACGAACGGTAGGAACACTTACTTTTAAATACTCTGCTGCTTCCCGTATTGTCATGATTTCTTCGTTACTGTTTTCAACCCACGCTTCTTTCACTATATCTTGTAAAACTTCCCTTAGTTCCTCCCTGTCTACTAATATCGTTCCTTCAGGCAATTCTAGTTTAAAATTCATTTAGCTCCTCCCCTTTGACTTCAATATGAGTACAAAAATAATCAATATCTTTCTCTAGGGATATTGCTAGCTGTTGGATAGTAGAAAGACGAACTCTCTTTTTGTTTCCCCTTTCAATTTCCCCTATGGTTTTTCTAGTAACCCCCGACTCATTAGCTAATTTTGAGATCGTCCAATCCTTCTCGACCCGAGCCAACCTTATTTTAGTTCCATCAATTTTTAAATTTTTCCTTTGAGTAATTTCGACTGTGCAATCCAACTTTCAACACCCCCTCGTTACTCATTTTGGGTACAAATTTATATTAGCAATACATTTTGAGTAATTCAAGTTGATTTTTGTATTCGAATTGTGTAATATTTACTTGTAACTACTCATAAAGGAGGAATAATAAATGGTCGGAGAACGAATTAGGCAGTTAAGAAAAGAGAGAAACATGACGTTAAGAGAACTAGCAGATGAACTTGGTGTTGCTTTTACCACTTTGGGTAATTACGAGCGGGGGGATAGAGAGCCTGAGCTTGAATTCATCTTTAAAGTTGCTAAATACTTTAGTGTATCTGTTGATTATATAACTGGCTATAAAGATGTAAGGAATTATGATGAATTTCTATTGATGAATGATTTTAACAATATTTCAGAAGTCCTTAATTATGCAGATCCAGAGACTAAAAAATTACTATTAAATATGTTCCAAAGGTTGACCGCACTAACATATGACATTCCACGGTCAAAAAATCATAAGGAAGCCGAGCTATTAAATCAAATCATAGAATCGACATTTAATATTAAAAACGGTCTAGGTCTTGGAATACTGAAAGTTGCTGACAACAAGTTTGAATATGCAAAGAGATTTTTAAAGGAGAAGGAAAAAATTGACAAGAGTTATAACAGCCTTCTTGAAATATACACAGAAAAATAATTACTAAGGAGAGGTAGAGACTATGGCATCATTTCAAAAGTATCAAACAAAACAAGGTCAATTATGGATGTTTAAAATGGATACAGGGATAAACCCCGAAACAGGGAAAAGGCAAACTGCCACTCGCAGAGGTTTTAAAACAAAGAAAGAGGCACAAGCTGCTGCAGCTAAATTTGAACAGGAAATTGAAAACGGGTTGCTTATAAATAATAACAACCTAACCTATGAAGAAGTTTATAAACAGTGGTTTGAAAATCATTCCAAAACAATAAAGCCTAGCACTAAAAAAACAATTGAATCCAAGTTTAACAAGCATATACTGCCCAGATTTGGAAAGCTGAAAATAAAGGAAATTACAAAGATGTATTGCCAAAAAGTCATTAATGAATTAGCTGAATCAATCACATCTGTAAATGATTATAAAATACAAGCCAACCAAGTTTTTAAATATGCTATGAAGATGGATATTATTTTAAAGAATCCAATGGAATACGTAACCATCCCTAAAAGAGAAGAAGAGTTAATTGCAAGCATAGATGGCGGAGAAGAAAGAAACTACTGGAGAAAAGACGAAATAAAAAGGTTCCTCTCCATCGCAAAGAATGAGTTAACCCAACGTGATCATTTATTATTTCATCTTTTAATTTATACTGGTGCTCGTAAAGGCGAAGTTTTAGCCCTTACTTGGGATGATATTGATTTTAAGGCAGGTACAATCCATTTCGGAAAGACCCTCTTCTTTAATAACGGAAAGCATTACTTTCAGCAGCCCAAAACGGCAACGTCAAAGCGTTCAATTAGCTTAGACACCAAAACCCTATCTCTACTTAAAAAATGGCGTACAAGGCTAAAAGAGGCGAATTTGGCTAATCCTAACTTATTTGAAGATAACAACCTAGTTTTTACAAGGGATGATGGATTACCACTACGTTTGGCTTACCCTAATGACAAACTTAATATCGTAATTGAAAAGCATAAACTTCATAAGATTTCGATTCACGGCTTACGTCATACCCACGCATCATTATTATTCGAGGCAGGAGCAAGTATCAAAGAAGTTCAGGAACGGTTAGGGCATTCTGATATTCAAATGACCATGAATATCTATACCCACGTAACCGACCACGTAAAAGAGCAAACCGCACAAAAATTTGAGAAGTACATTGAACTATGAGTGTGGTCAGAAGTGGTCAGAAAAATTCTCGTGGTCAAAATGTGGTCACAGGCTCTTTTCAGGCATAAAAAAGACCCTTTCCACAAAGTGAAAAGAGCCTTCGAAACGTAGATATATTAACGTTTTGAGAACTGAGGTGCACGACGAGCGCCTTTAAGACCGTATTTTTTACGTTCTTTCATACGAGCGTCACGAGTTAATAGACCTGCACGTTTTAATGTTGAGCGGAATTCTGGATCAGCTTGAAGTAATGCACGAGCAATACCGTGGCGAATAGCGCCTGCTTGACCAGTGTAACCTCCACCGTGAACATTTACTAATACATCATAGCTGCCAACTGTTTCCGTTGCAACTAATGGTTGTTTTACAACTTCACGTAAAGCTGCGAATGGAATATAAGTTTCGATATCACGATTGTTAATTACGATTTTACCATCGCCTGGTACTAAACGTACACGAGCAACAGAACTTTTTCTCCGTCCAGTTCCGTAGTATTGAACTTTAGCCAAGATTATTTCCCTCCTTCAATATTAACCGCGTAATTCATACATTTCTGGTTTTTGAGCTTCATGTGGATGTTCGCTGCCTGCATACACATGTAATTTTTTAAACATTTGACGTCCTAATGTACCTTTTGGTAGCATACCGCGGATAGCTAACTCAAGCATTCTTTCAGGATAGTTTGTGCGCATTTCTAAAGCTGTTCTAGCTTTCAAACCACCTGGATGTTGGCTATGGCGATAATACATTTTGTCAGTTAACTTTTTACCTGTTAATTCAATTTGAGATGCATTAATAATAATTACATGGTCACCAGTATCAATATGCGGAGTAAACGTTGGTTTATGTTTTCCGCGTAAAATCATTGCAACTTCACTAGCTAAACGGCCAAGCGTTTTACCTGCCGCATCAACTACGTACCATTTGCGCTCAATTTCTTGTGGCTTAGCCATATAAGTTGTACGCATTTGTTACCCTCCTAAATAAATCAATGTTTTATTTCATCATAATAAGTTTCCGGGGCTTATCATGGAATAAACAATGTACCATATGATATAATACCTTTTTTTAAACCCTAATGTCAAGCTAATGTAACGCCTGGAGACGTTGTTATTCAAAAAAATATTTACCAATTTTGTTCTCGAATTCTTGCTTGCTTTACTCCATTGGAAACAAAATAACAATAATAAGAAAAAATATATCCGTATTAATCTCTTTTATTATTCCGTACGTACACGAATAATCTAAGTCCAGTTATAACAAGACGGTGCCAACTTTTTTAATAATAGTCCACCTTCATTAAATATAAGCCGTGGCCTGGCGCCGTTTTCCCTGCAAACGCCCGGTCTTTTTTTGCAATAATAATCGGTATCTCCTCTGCTTTTCGCGCTCCGATACCAACTTCTAAAACGGTACCAACTATTATACGAACCATATTATATAAAAAACCATTCCCTTTTATTTGAAAAATGAGTTCACCATTTTGCTCCTGCAGATCGATATGGTAAATCGTTCTAATGTGATCGGTGACCGACGTTTTTGCCGAACAAAAGCTGGAAAAGTCATGTTCTCCGAGTAAGTATCCTATCGCCTCATTCATCGCTAATAAGTCTAAACTATATGGAAAATGGTAAGCATAGTTTCTCATAAAGGGATCCTTATCCTTCTTTAAGGAAACTTTGTAATGATATTCTTTTGCTGTTGCGGAAAACCGCGCATGGAACTCCGTACTCACAAATTCTACGCTCGATATGACAATATCCTCGGGTAGCATCGAGTTTAATGCCCTTTTCCATTGGTCTTTTTGCATATGAATATTTGAGTCGAAATGAAATACTTGACCTACTGCATGAACTTTCCCATCTGTTCGACCTGAGGCATGGATTCTCACCTCTTGGCGATGCATTTTAGCAAGCACCTTTTCAATCTCACCTTGAATCGTCCTTACATTTGGCTGTATTTGGAATCCAGCAAAATTTGTACCATCATAAGCTACTATACATTTCATTCGCTCCATAATATAACGCTCCAAAATGATTCTTAGTTATTAAATTTCGTCTCATAACAATATTAACTTCTCAGTAAAATCAACAGCACCAATAAAGCAATCATCACAAAAAAGGCAAAAAAGTCACTAGAACCCATTTTTAGCAACCGGTATTTCGTCCGACCCTCTCCACCGCGATAACCTCTAGCCTCCATTGCAATTGCCAATTCTTCAGCGCGCTTAAATGAACTAATAAAAAGTGGAATTAAGAGCGGGACTACTGCTTTTGCACGTTGTTTCAAAGAACCACTGGAGAAATCCACACCTCTAGCCATTTGTGCCTTCATTATTTTATCCGTTTCATCCATTAATGTCGGTATAAAACGTAAGGCAATAGACATCATTAACGCCAGTTCATGTACTGGGAATCGCATTTTTTTTAATGGATTTAATAAAGTTTCAATACCATCCGTTATTTCAATTGGTGTTGTCGTTAAAGTTAACAGGGAAGCTACTAATATTAAAAATGTAAATCTTAAAGATATAAAAATCGCTTGGCGAAGACCATCTTCATAAATTTTGAACCAACCAAACTCAAATATTACCGCTCCTTGTTTCGTAAAGAAAATATGCAATAAAAACGTAAAAATAACAAGAAAGAGCAAGAATTTTAACCCATTAAATAAAAACTTGGGTGGAATATTAGACAAAAAGATAGCCAAAAAAGTAAATACAGCTAACAAACTATAAGTAATTGGATTGTTCGCTAGAAATACGATACATATAAAAAGAATAACGATTAATAGTTTCGTCCGTGGATCCATTTTATGCAAAATAGACTCAACAGGGATATAGCGACCAAATATCATTTTTTCCATCATGATTGTTTCCCCCGTTGGTTTATTTGCTTGATAGAGTGTACTAAGGATTCCATAGTTAACGTTGTATTTCCTATAGATCTACCTAGTTTTCGTTCCAGTTTTAATTGAAAGCGAATAGTTTCCGGTACATCTAACCCAAGTTCTATCAATTCCTGCGGTTGTGAAAAAATTTCATTAGGGCTCCCTTTTCGATAAACGGTACCTTTATGCATAACGATAATCGTATCTGCATACTTTGAAGCATCTTCCATACTATGTGTGACTAGGACAATGGAAATGCCTCGTTCTTGATGGAGGCGATGGAACATTTCCATAATTTCATGACGTCCGCGCGGGTCTAACCCTGCTGTTGGCTCATCAAGAACAAGAACTTCCGGGTTCATGGCTAGTACTCCAGCGATGGCTACCCTACGCATTTGCCCACCTGATAGATCAAATGGGGATTTAGATAAAATTTCTTCAGGTAGTCCTACTTGTTGTAACACTTCCTTCGCCCGCTTTCTTGCCTCCTCCTCTGTTACCCCAAAATTAATCGGTCCGAAACAAATATCCTTTTCTACCGTTTCATCAAACAGCTGATGTTCTGGAAATTGAAATACAATACCGACTCTTTGGCGAATCGGTTTTAAATTCTTTTCCTTCACTCCACCTACGATTTTTTTATCACCTATAATGATTTCCCCGCTTGTTGGTTGTAATAATCCGTTTAAATGTTGCAGTAATGTTGACTTTCCTGAACCGGTATGTCCAATAATGGCCGTATAACTGTTTGGTGAAATGGAGATTGTTATATCATGAATTGCTAAACGCTCAAAAGGAGTATTTTTTTGATAACGATATTCTAGTTTGTTTGTACGTATTTCCATAGATAATTCACCAACTTATCTTCATCCATTATTTCACCAGGAATTTCAAAGCCATGTTGATTTAATAGTTTCACCAATTTATGTGTAAAAGGGATATCCAAGCCCAATTGATAAAGTTGTTCATCCATCTCAAAAATTTGCTTCGGATTTCCTTCTGAATACACTTTGCCACGGTTCATTACAATGATTCGATCTGCTCTTGCTGCCTCTTCTAGGTCATGGGTAATCGATATAATCGTTAAGTTTTCTTCTTTCCTAAGCTTGTTAATCGTTTCATACACTTCTTGTCTTCCACGAGGATCAAGCATCGATGTTGCTTCATCTAAAATAATTATTTTCGGACGCAATGCTAAGACACTTGCAATTGCCACCCGCTGTTTTTGTCCTCCAGATAAGTGGTGAGGCTCTTGGTTAAGAAAGTCTTGCATATTAACTTTTTTCAAGGAATCATGTACGCGTTTTACCATTTCATCCCTTTCAATCCCGTGATTTTCTAAACCAAAAGCCACATCATCTTGTACCGTTGTTCCGACAAATTGATTGTCCGGATTTTGGAAAACCATGCCTACTTTTTTTCTAATATCCCAAATAGATTCCTCATTCAAGGAAAGTTCGGCAACTTTTATCATGCCTGCCTCCGGGAATAATAGAGCATTCATTAGTTTTGCAATCGTTGACTTTCCTGAGCCATTATGACCTACAATTGCAAGCCATTCCCCTTCAAACACGGAAAAATTCACTTCGTTTAACGCATATGGCTCATTTTCATCATAACGAAATGATACATTTTCAAATTGAACAATTGGTTTTTTCAACTCGAATCCTCCTCTCAACTCTACTTCACTCTGCTCTGCTATTCTAAATATAGTTTATAATAAGGCAATGTTTAAGGACAATATATATCAGCATAAACGTCTTATGTTTCTGGTAGTTTTACAGCTCCTATAATAAAAAAAGCCTGCACCCTATTTATGCAGTCTGTACGAATGATGAGACATAATTTCATTGTATTAAAAAAAATAGTATTTGTCTCCTCGTTTATAAAATTGTTCATAAATAGGGTACTAGAGCTAGACAAAGGTTTTTCCCTTATCATCGCGCTCCACTTTTTTCACTTTGAACTATCAGATTATTACGAATGACGTAGTTAAAAGAAAAGGGCAGATTTCTTGCCCTATGTTCATCATTAGCAGTACGACTATTTAGGAGCGACAGTCTCTTTTCCAAGTCTTACACTTTCAGAGCAGAGAGGTAGACTCCTAAAAGCCGCAAGCCAATTAGCGATAGTGAACTAGTAATTAAACTAACTCAATTACTACCATAGGCGCTCCATCTCCACGACGAGGACCTACTTTCATAATTCTAGTATAACCACCTTGGCGTTCTGCATAACGTGGTGCAATGTCAGCAAATAATTTTTGAACTGCATCTTGATTATTTTCTTCATTAGCAACTTCATGGCGAACGAAAGCAGCAGCTTGACGGCGTGCATGAAGATCACCGCGTTTACCTAAAGTAATTAATTTTTCAACAACTGAACGTAATTCTTTCGCACGAGCTTCTGTTGTTTCGATACGCTCATTTATAATTAAGTCTGTTGCTAAATCACGAAGTAAAGCTTTACGTTGGTCGCTAGTACGTCCTAACTTTCTATATGACATATCGTTTCCCTCCTTTATGAAGCCAAGTTGACAGATAATTAGTAGATATGTTTTAGTCGTCTTTTCTCAAACCTAATCCTAATTCTTCTAATTTCGCTTTTACTTCTTCAAGAGATTTTCGGCCTAAGTTTCGAACTTTCATCATATCTTCTTCTGTTTTATTTGCAAGTTCTTGAACTGTATTAATTCCAGCACGTTTTAAGCAATTATAAGAACGTACGGATAAGTCAAGTTCTTCAATTGTCATTTCTAGTACTTTTTCTTTTTGGTCTTCTTCTTTTTCAACCATTATTTCCGCATGTTGAGCTTCATCTGTCATGCTAACAAAAATATTTAAATGCTCTGTTAAGATCTTCGCACCTAAAGAGATAGCTTCTTTCGGTCCAATACTTCCATCCGTCCAAACTTCTAAAGTAAGTTTATCATAGTTTGTATCTTGCCCGACACGAGTGTTTTCAACTTGGTATGATACACGAGATACAGGCGTATAAATAGAATCAATTGGAATCACGCCAATTGGTTGGTCATCCCGTTTATTTTGATCAGCAACCGTATATCCGCGACCACGTCTTGCTGTTAATCTCATTCTTAAACTACCATTTTTCGCAAGCTCAGCAATGTGTAAATCAGGATTTAAAATTTCCACATCACTATCATGGGTAATATCAGCAGCAGTAATAACACCTTCGCCTTGAACATCTATTTCTAGTACTTTTTCTTCATCTGAATAGATTTTTAGTGCTAGTTTCTTTATGTTCAATATGATAGTCGTTACATCCTCCACGACGCCTTCGATAGTTGAAAACTCATGTAGTACGCCATCTACTTGAATAGATGTGACAGCGGCACCTGGGAGTGATGATAGCAGGATACGACGTAAGGAGTTACCCAAAGTTGTACCATATCCACGCTCAAGTGGCTCTACGACGAACTTTCCGAATTTGGCGTCATCGCTGATCTCAACTGTCTCAATTTTCGGTTTTTCAATTTCGATCATTCAAATTTACCCTCCTTCAAAACGTCGAAACCCCGGCAAAAAATTCTCTTTACCGAAATTCCCCCATACAAGTATTCCCGATTGTGCACAACATATATGTTTTCTTATTTTAAAAATACTGTATCATAACCCATTATAGACAATGATACAAAATCTATACACAAAAATTATACACGACGACGTTTTGGTGGACGGCAACCATTATGAGGAACTGGAGTTACGTCTTTAATGGCTGTAACTTCAAGACCTGCAGCTTGCAATGCACGTATCGCAGCTTCACGACCAGCACCAGGACCCTTTACGTTAACTTCTAAAGATCTTAATCCATGTTCCATTGATACTTTTGCAGCAGTTTCTGCAGCCATTTGAGCAGCAAATGGAGTTGATTTACGAGATCCTTTAAATCCTAATGCACCAGCACTTGACCATGCGATTGCATTACCATGTGAATCAGTAATAGTCACGATTGTATTATTGAAAGTGGAACGAATATGAGCAACACCGTTCTCAATATTCTTTTTAACACGACGTTTACGAGTATTTGTTTTCCGTGCCATCTTAGCAACCTCCTTTACTTATTATTTCTTCTTATTAGCAACTGTTTTACGTGGACCTTTACGAGTACGAGCATTATTTTTTGTGTTTTGTCCACGAACAGGTAATCCACGACGATGACGAACTCCACGGTAAGAACCAATTTCCATTAAACGTTTAATGTTTAAGGAAACTTCACGGCGAAGGTCACCTTCTACTTTTAATTTATCAATGATGTCGCGAATTTTATTTAATTCGTCTTCCGTTAAATCACGAACACGAGTATCTTCTGAAACACCTGCTTCAGCTAAGATTTTTTGTGCTGTTGGTTTGCCAATTCCGAAAATATATGTCAAAGAAATAACAACACGTTTGTCACGTGGAATGTCTACACCAGCAATACGTGCCAAGATCAAGCACCTCCTTCTAAATTATCCTTGTTTTTGTTTATGTTTAGGGTTTTCACAAATAACCATTACTTTTCCTTTTCTGCGAATAACCTTACATTTTTCACAAATTGGTTTCACAGATGGTCTGACTTTCATAAGGTTCAAACCTCCTTCTAATCGGAGTTCCGTTTTTTATTCTGACTACTTATTTAAAACGATAAGTTATTCTTCCTCGAGTTAAATCGTATGGTGATAACTCAACGGTTACTTTATCACCAGGTAAAATGCGAATGAAGTGCATTCTAATTTTGCCAGATACGTGAGCAAGAACTACGTGCCCATTCTCTAACTCCACTTTAAACATCGCATTTGGCAAAGTTTCAATAACTGTACCTTCCACTTCAATTACATCGTCTTTCGCCATTCAGATCGTCTCCCTTCTCTTCGATCAAGTACTCCGAACGAAACTTATTTAAAGCATATCGAAGTTTCCCATTTGTCACTCGACCGGTTTGTAATAGACTGTCTCTTACTTCAGGGGAAACATATGAACATATTTCTAAATGTCTCGTATTTTTCTTTTTCGGTTGGTCAAATCTTTTTTTTTCACCATCTGCAATAAGAACGATACGATCATTTATATGTTCGATAATCACTGCATATTGTCCGGCATCTCGACCCTTTAATATTCGTACAACGTAACCGATAAGTGAACCCGAATCAGGATCAACCAAATCAATCACCTTCACATAGGTATTATCTAGCTTTTTGATCTTTATTTTGCGAATAACTGTTCAATATCTTCAAACACTTTGGCAATCTCTTGCAAACCATTAATATTTTTCAAATAGCCTTTTTCAGCATAAAAATCTAATAATGGTTGCATTTGCCTTGTGTTGACTTCTAAACGATTTTGAACAGTATCAGCATTATCATCTGCGCGTTGGTATAACTCTCCACCACATTTATCGCAAATGCCAGCTTGTTTCGGTGGGTTAAACACTAGATGATAAGTAGATCCGCATGATTTACAAATTCTTCGACCAGTTAAACGCTCCATTAAAACAGATTGTTCGACATCAATATTGATAACATAGTCGAGTTTTTTTCCTAAGGAGTCCAGTATTTGTTCGAGACTTTCAGCTTGAGGAACCGTTCTCGGAAATCCGTCAAGCAAAAATCCTTTTTCGCAATCTGCTTTACTCAGCCGTTCACGAACGATTCCAACCGTTACTTCGTCAGGAACTAATTCACCTTTATCCATATATGTTTTCGCTTCTAAACCTAGTTTCGTTTCATCCTTTATTGCTTGACGAAACATATCTCCAGTAGAAATATGAGGGATTTGATATTTCTCAACGATTTTTTCAGCTTGAGTACCTTTCCCTGCACCAGGAAGGCCCATTAAAACTAAATTCACCTTCATGCCCCCTCAATTTGTTCAGAAATATTAAATATATGTTTTATAACCTGAACAATTTATTTTATGAAACCTTTATAATGGCGTTTTACCAATTGAGATTCCAATTGTTTCATTGTCTCAAGTGCCACACCAATAACGATTAATAAACTCGTACCGCCAATTTGTACGGAAGATGGCAAGTTTGCAATACTTGTAAAAAATACAGGCAATACTGCAATGACTGCTAAGAAAATAGATCCAACAAATGTTAGACGGTATAACACACGAGTGAAGTATTCCTGAGTTGATCTGCCAGGACGAATACCAGGAATGTAGCCACCTTGTTTCTTTAAGTTGTCAGCTAATTGTTCTGGATTTACTTGAACAAAAGCGTAGAAATAAGTAAATGCAATGATTAACAATACATATATAGCCATTCCAAATGGATTTGAATAGTCAAAGTACTTGACAATCCAATCAGTCACTTTGTTACTACCAAAGAACGATGCAATTGTCGGTGGTGTAATTAAAAATGATACAGCAAAAATGATTGGAATTACGCCTGCTGCATTAACTTTTAACGGTAAGTGAGATGAGTTTCCACCAACAGGACTGCGGCCTGCCACTCTCTTCGCATATTGTATAGGAACTTTTCGATTTGCCTGTTGAATGAATATTACTCCTACTATAATTGCTATAATTAACAACAAGAGGAGAATCATTACTACAATTCGAATAAATAACTGATCTCCAGCATTTTCAAACTGTTGAACATAGATTTGATTAATCATCGTTGGGAAACCAGAAACGATTCCAGCAAAGATAATGATGGAGATACCATTTCCGACACCTTTGGATGTAATCAATTCACCTAACCATAGAAGGAAGGCAGTTCCAGCTGTTAGAACAAGAGCGATTAATAAGTATGACCAGATTGACGTATCTTTAATCAACTGTCCCCCCACTCTCGCGTTAAAACCATAAGACATACCTAAAGCTTGGATAAAGCCGAGTACAATTGTACCATAACGTGTTACTTGAGCAATTTTCCTCCGTCCTACTTCACCTTGTTTTGACCACTCCGTGAATTTAGGAACAACATCCATTTGCAATAGCTGCATAATAATGGAAGCGGTGATATAAGGCATAATACCCATTGCTAGGATGGAGAAATTTTCCAATGCTCCCCCACCAAATATATTGAGAACACCGAAGGCACTCATTTCATGTTCAAACTTCAAAATATTCGCATCTACCCCAGGTACTGGGATAAATGTACCGATGCGAAAAACGATTAGCATTAAAAAAGTGAATAAAATTTTGTCTCGGATATCTTTTACGCGCATAAAATTGGAGATTGTTCGAAACATTATATCACCTCAGTTTGACCGCCTGCAGCTTCAATTGCTTCTTTTGCAGCAGAAGAGAATTTATGGGCTTTTACCGTTAATTTTTTCTCAATAGTACCATTAGCTAAAATTTTGATACCGGATTTTTCTTTGCTAACAATTCCAGTTTCAACTAGAAGTTCTGGTGTAACTTCAGTACCATCTTCAAAACGATTTAATGTTTCTAAATTAACAATTGCATACTCTTTACGATTTATATTAGTAAATCCTCGTTTAGGTAGACGTTGGAATAGAGGAGTTTGACCACCTTCAAAACCAGGACGTACACCTCCGCCAGAACGGGAACCTTGCCCTTTTTGTCCGCGTCCAGATGTTTTACCATGTCCACTGCTTGTTCCGCGACCTACACGTTTTCTATCTTTACGAGAACCTTCCATAGGTTGTAGTTCATGAAGTTTCATTTTGGCACCTCCTTATTTAAGAGAAAAACAAATTTTATTGTTCTTTAACAGTAACTAAGTGAGCTACTTTATTCACCATACCGCGAATAGCTGGGTTATCTTCTTTGATAACAGTCTGATGTAATTTTCTTAAGCCTAATGCTTTAACAGTTTCTCTTTGATCTTTTGTGCGACCAATAAGGCTGCGAGTGAGGGTAATTTCTAATTTCGTTGCCAATTTGTTTCCCTCCTTATCCTAACAATTCTTCAACTGTTTTATTGCGTAGTTTAGCAACTTCCTCAGCTTTTTTCAATTGTTTAATACCGTTCATAGTTGCTTGAACCATATTGATAGGTGTGTTAGAACCTAGTGATTTAGATAAGATATCACCGATACCGCCAAGTTCAAGAATTGCACGAACAGGACCACCAGCAATAACTCCTGTACCTTCATGAGCAGGTTTCAGTAAAACTCTACCTGCACCGAAATGTCCAAGTACTTCATGAGGAATAGTTGTACCAACACGTGGAACTTCAATTAAGTTTTTCTTCGCATTTTCAACTGCCTTACGGATAGCATCAGGTACTTCCTGTGCCTTACCTGTACCAAAACCTACATGGCCATTTTTATCTCCTACAACTACTAAAGCTGTAAAACGGAAACGACGTCCACCCTTAACAACTTTTGCAACACGATTAACTGTTACAACACGCTCTTCAAGCTCTAGTTTATTTGGATCAATACGACGCATAAGTTTCATTCCCTCCTTCTTTTTTAAAATTCAAGTCCGTTTTCACGCGCAGCATCAGCTAATGCTTTTACACGTCCATGATATAAATAACCGCTACGGTCAAAAACAACAGATTTGAAGCCTTTTTCTACCGCACGTTTCGCGATTAATTCACCAACTTTAATCGCTGCTTCTGTGTTGCTTGTAGACTCAAGATTCAAATCTTTTTCTAAAGTAGATGCACTTGCTAAAGTTACACCTTTATCGTCATCAATTAGTTGGGCATAAATATGCTGATTAGAACGATAGATATTTAATCTTGGGCGTTCGTTTGTACCAGAGATTTTCCCACGAATACGAGCATGTCGAGTTTTACGAATTGCATTTTTGTCTGGTTTCGTAATCATTGCACCGTCACTCCTTTCCTCAGTCTAACGACTTTACTTACCAGTTTTACCTTCTTTACGGCGTACATATTCGCCTTCGTAGCGAATTCCTTTACCTTTATATGGTTCAGGAGGACGAACTGCACGAACATTTGCTGCAAGTTCTCCTACGCGTTCTTTATCAATACCTTTAATAGTAATCTTTGTATTTGAAGGAACTTCAATTTCAATACCAGCTTCAGGTGTAAATTCAACAGGATGTGAGAAACCGACGTTAAGAACAAGTTTATTTCCTTGTTTTTGGGCACGGTAACCAACCCCTACTAGTTCCAAATTCTTTTGGAAACCATTAGATACACCTTCCACCATATTATTTAAAATGGCACGAGTAGTTCCATGGATTGTACGATGTTCTTTTGAATCAGACGGACGAATAACGGTTAACACGTTATCTTCAACGGAAAGATTCATTTCTGCATTAAATTGGCGGGTTAATTCTCCTTTAGGTCCTTTTACCGTTACTAAGTTGCCTTCGTTTATAGTAATTGTAACTCCTGAAGGGATTTCAATAGGTTTTTTCCCAATACGTGACATTGTATTGCACCTCCATTCATAAAATATTACCAGATGTAAGCTAATACTTCTCCGCCTACATTTTGTGAACGAGCTTCTTTATCAGATAATACACCTTTAGATGTTGAAACAATAGCAATTCCTAGGCCGTTCAATACTTTAGGAACTTCATTTGCTTTTGCATATACACGAAGACCAGGTTTACTGATTCTTTTTAGGCCTGTGATAACACGTTCGTTATTCGGACCGTATTTTAAGAAAATGCGTAAAACACCTTGTTTATCATCATCAATGTACTCATAATCACGAATAAAACCTTCACGTTTTAAAATATCAACAATCGCTTTTTTAGAATTAGAAGCAGCTACTTCTAAACTTTCGTGACGAACCATGTTCGCATTACGAATACGAGTTAGCAAATCTGCAATAGGATCTGTCATTACCATACTTTTTACCTCCTTCCCAAGTCTTAGATTACCAACTTGCTTTTTTGACGCCAGGAATTTGTCCTTTATAGGCTAATTCACGGAAACAAATACGGCAAAGTTTAAATTTACGATATACAGAATGTGGACGACCACAGCGTTCACAGCGAGTATATTCGCGTACTTTAAATTTTTGTTCGCGTTTTTGTTTCGCAATCATAGATTTTTTTGCCATTACATTTCCTCCTTTATTGATTACTTTTGAAACGGCATGCCAAGTTGTGCCAATAATTCGCGTGCTTCTTCATCTGTTTTCGCAGTTGTTACGATAACGATGTCCATACCACGAACTTTACTTACTTTATCGTAATCAATTTCAGGGAAAATCAATTGTTCTCTAATTCCTAATGTGTAATTGCCTCTGCCATCAAATGCTTTTTTAGATACTCCACGGAAGTCTCTAACACGTGGTAATGATACAGATACTAATTTATCTAGGAATTGATACATCCGTTCACCACGTAAAGTTACTTTTGCACCGATTGGCATACCTTCACGAAGACGGAAACCGGCAATTGATTTTTTAGCGCGAGTTACTACTGGCTTCTGACCAGTGATTAATGCAAGTTCTTCAACTGCATTATCTAATGCTTTTGCATTTTGAACTGCGTCACCTACACCCATGTTAATTACGATTTTTTCAATTTTTGGTACTTCCATAACGGATTTATAATTAAATTTGTTCATTAATGATGGAGTAATTTCTTTTGTGAATTTTTCTTTTAGGCGGTTCAATATGATTACCTCCTTTCTTAAGCTACTAATTATTTATCTAAAACTGTTCCTGATTTTTTCGCAACGCGCACTTTTTTTCCATCAACAACCTTATAACCTATACGAGTTGGTTCTCCTGTTTTAGGATCTAGTGGCATAACGTTGGAAACATGAATTGGAGCTTCTAAACTGATAATTCCACCTTGTGGGTTATCTTGTGACGGTTTGGAATGTTTTTTTACAATGTTGACACCTTCCACAAGCACACGGTTTTTCTTAGGATAAGCAGCTAAAATAACTCCTGTTTTTCCTTTATCTTTACCGGTAATGACTTTTACTTTGTCACCTTTTTTTACATGCATTTGTCGCACCTCCTTAAAAGGCAAAAACTACAATTAAAAATTATAATACTTCTGGAGCTAACGAAACGATTTTCATAAAGTTATTGTCACGTAATTCACGAGCTACAGGCCCAAAAATACGTGTACCGCGTGGGCTTTTATCATCACGAATAATTACACATGCATTTTCATCAAAACGAATATAAGTACCATCATTACGACGAACTCCACGTTTTGTACGCACAACAACAGCTTTAACTACGTCTCCTTTTTTAACAACGCCTCCTGGTGTTGCGTTTTTGACGGAACAGACAACGACATCACCAATATTAGCAGTTTTACGTCCGGATCCACCTAAAACTTTAATCACAAGCACTTCACGCGCACCGGAGTTATCAGCTACTTTAAGACGTGATTCTTGTTGTATCATAAAAATTTACCTCCTTTCGGATTCCACCCGCAATTATTTACCATTAGATAATAACAGCTTTTTCAACAATTTCCACTAAGCGAAAACGTTTAGTTGCTGAAAGTGGGCGAGTTTCCATAATCCGTACAATATCGCCTACTTTTGCTTCATTTAGCTCATCATGAGCTTTTAATTTTTTCGAATACTTAACTCGTTTTCCGTAAAGAGGATGTGTTTTACGTGTTTCAACAAGAACAGTAATTGTTTTATCCATTTTATCGGAAACAACGCGTCCAGTATACACTTTACGTTGGTTGCGTTCGCTCATCACGAAACCCCCCTCTCATAATCAGTTGTTAATGCCGATTTCTCTTTCACGAATGACTGTTTTCATACGTGCAATTGATTTGCGTACTTCACGAATTCGCGCAGTGTTTTCAAGTTGACCAGTCGCTAATTGGAAGCGAAGGTTGAAAAGTTCTTCTTTTAAAGATTTAATTTTTTGTTCAATTTCGGCAGTGGTTAAATCACGAACTTCTTTAGCCTTCATTTATTTCACCACCAATTTCTTCTCTTTTTACAAATTTACATTTGATTGGCAATTTATGTGCTGCTAAACGTAACGCTTCTCTTGCTACTTCTTCGGATACGCCTGCAATTTCAAACATAATTTTACCTGGTTTTACAACAGCCACCCATCCTTCAGGAGCACCTTTACCGGAACCCATCCGAACTTCAAGTGGTTTTGCAGTATATGGTTTGTGTGGGAAAATTTTAATCCAAACTTTACCACCACGTTTCATATAACGTGTCATTGCAATACGAGCAGCTTCAATTTGACGATTTGTAATCCATGATGCTTCAACAGCTTGAAGACCGTATTCACCGAATGCTACTTCTGTGCCACCTTTTGCACGTCCGCGCATTTTTCCACGGTGTTCACGGCGATATTTAACGCGTTTTGGCATTAACATAATTATTTGCCTCCTTCCTCGGATTTTTTCTTAGTAGGAAGCACTTCACCACGGTAAATCCAAACTTTTACTCCAAGTTTTCCGTAGGTTGTGTCTGCTTCTGCATGTGCATAATCAATATCTGCACGAAGAGTGTGAAGAGGTACAGTTCCTTCACTATAATGTTCAGCTCGAGCAATATCAGCTCCACCTAAACGACCTGAAACCATTGTACGAATACCTTTTGCGCCAGCACGCATCGTTCTTTGAATTGCTTGCTTTTGAGCACGACGGAAAGACACACGGTTTTCTAATTGGCGTGCAATATTTTCAGCAACTAATTTTGCATCTAAATCTGGTTTCTTAATTTCAACAATATTGATATGAACTTTCTTACCTGTAAGTTCATTAAGTGCTTTACGAAGTGCTTCGACTTCAGATCCACCTTTACCGATAACCATACCTGGTTTTGCGGTGTGAACTGTAATATTAACACGATTTGCAGCACGTTCAATTTCAACTTTCGAAACAGCAGCGTCAACTAAACGTTGGAAAATGTATTCACGAATTTTTATATCTTCATGTAAAAGGTTTGCATAGTCTTTGTTTGCATACCATTTTGATTCCCAATCACGGATGATTCCGACCCGCAAACCAATAGGATTTACTTTTTGACCCACTAATTATCCCTCCTTCTTTTCAGATAAAACGATTGTAATATGACTAGTGCGTTTGTTGATTTGTGATGCACGACCTTGTGCGCGAGGGCGGAAACGTTTCAATGTTGGTCCCTCATCAACAAAAGCTTTTGATACGACTAGACTGTTAGTGTCCATTTCATAGTTATGTTCAGCATTTGCGATTGCCGATTTTAACACTTTTTCGATAATTGGTGAAGCGGCTTTTGGTGTTAATTTTAAAATGGCCATTGCTTCTCCTACTTGCTTGCCTCGAATTAAATCCATTACTAAACGAGCTTTACGAGGTGCAATACGAACTGTTCTTGCAACAGCTTTAGCTTCCATGGATTTGCCCTCCTCTCATTAACGTTTTGTTTTCTTGTCATCGCCAGCATGACCTTTATAAGTGCGTGTAGGAGCAAATTCACCTAGTTTATGTCCTACCATATCTTCTGTGATATAAACTGGAACATGTTTGCGTCCATCATAGACTGCGATTGTGTGACCAATGAAATTAGGGAAGATTGTTGAACGGCGTGACCAAGTTTTGATAACTTGTTTTTTGTCAGCTGTATTCAAATCCTCTACTTTCTTCATTAAATGATCATCAACAAAAGGTCCTTTTTTTAAGCTGCGTCCCATAAATGAACCTCCTTTCGCGATTGCCCTACGGTTCTTACCGTGAACCGTAGCCCAATCCCGTTATTTTTTACGACGACGTACAATAAATTTATCGGATTTGTTACTCTTCTTACGAGTTTTATAACCAAGAGTTGGTTTGCCCCAAGGTGTCATCGGCGACTTACGTCCGATAGGTGCTTTACCTTCCCCACCACCGTGTGGATGGTCATTAGGGTTCATTACAGATCCACGTACAGTTGGGCGAATACCTAACCAACGAGAACGACCTGCTTTACCGATATTAACTAGTTCATGTTGTTCGTTACCAACTTGACCTACAGTCGCACGGCAAGTTCCTAAAATCATACGAACTTCACCAGAAGCCAAACGTATTAGTACATATTTACCCTCTTTACCTAATACTTGTGCACTTGCTCCAGCAGAACGGACTAATTGTCCACCTTTTCCAGGTTTTAATTCGATATTGTGTATTACTGTACCAACTGGAATGTTTTGTAATGGTAGTGCGTTACCAATTTTAATATCAGCGTCGGAACCTGATACGATTTCCATGCCGACTTTTAAACCTTTTGGTGCGATGATGTAGCGTTTTTCACCGTCTACGTAATTAATTAAAGCGATATTCGCTGAACGGTTTGGATCATATTCGATTGTAGCAACGCGGCCTGGAATGCCATCTTTATCACGTTTAAAATCGATAAGACGATATTGACGTTTATGACCACCACCGTGATGACGAACTGTTAACTTACCTTGGTTGTTACGGCCTGCTTTTTTGTTTAAAGGTCTTAAAAGTGATTTTTCTGGTTTGTCAGTTGTAATTTCAGAAAAATCTAAGCTTGTCATGTTACGACGGCCGTTTGAGGTAGGTTTATATATTTTGATCGCCATATTAATTCCCTCCTCTTCTTAATAAATTTTTTAAGCGTTAAAAATTTCGATTTCCTTACTATCTTCTGTTAGAGTAACAACAGCTTTTCTGCGTTTATTGGTGTATCCAGTATAACGGCCCATTCTTTTAAATTTGCCTTTGTAGTTCATAATGTTTACTTTTTCTACTTTTACACCAAAAACCTCTTCTACAGCTTGTTTTACTTGTGTTTTATTTGCTCTAACGTCTACTTCAAACGTGTATTTACGATCAACTAACACATCCATTGATCGTTCAGTAATAATGGGGCGCTTAATCACATCACGTGCATCCATTATGCTAGCACCTCCTCTACTTTTTCAACAGCGTCTTTTGTCATAATTAACTTTTCATGACCGATAACATCAAGTACATTAATCCGGTTAGCTTCCACTACTGTAATCCCAGGAATATTTCTAGCTGAAAGGAATACATTTTCATTAAGATCTCCCGTTACTACAAGTGCTTTAGAATTTACAGATAAATTATTGAGAACAGCAACGAACTCTTTTGTTTTTGGTGCTTCGAAGTTCAAAGCATCAAGAACTAAAATGTTTTCTTCAAGCACTTTTGTCGCTAATGCAGATTTAATAGCTAGACGACGTACTTTTTTAGGTAAATTATATGCATAACTTCTAGGTGTCGGTCCGAACACAATTCCACCACCACGCCATTGTGGGGAGCGAATGGAACCTTGACGAGCACGACCTGTTCCTTTTTGACGCCATGGTTTACGTCCACCGCCTCTTACTTCGGAACGATTTTTTACTTTTGCAGTTCCTTGGCGTTGGGAAGCACGTAAAGCGATAATTGCTTCAGAAAGAACATGTTTGTTTGGTTCAATACCGAATACTGTGTCATTTAATTCGATTTCACCAACTGAGGAACCAGATTGGTTAAATAATGATACTTTAGGCATCCTATGTCCTCCTTTCTTCTATCTTAATTAGCTTTTATAGCAGCTTTAATTTTAACAACTGATTTTTTAGGACCAGGAACATTTCCTTTTACTAAAAGAAGATTACGTTCAGTGTCTACTTTAACGATCTCTAAATTTTGAATAGTAACTTGTTCTCCACCCATACGTCCAGGTAATGCTTTACCTTTGAATACGCGGTTTGCAGCAACTGCACCCATTGATCCAGGACGACGATGGTAACGAGAACCGTGAGCCATAGGTCCGCGGGATTGTCCGTGGCGTTTAATAGCACCTTGGAATCCTTTACCTTTCGAAATTCCAGTAACATCAACTATGCTACCTTCAGAGAAAATATCAACTTTGACTTCTTGACCAACTTCGTATTCTTCTACGTTAACACCTTTAAATTCACTAATGAAGCGCTTAGGCGCAGTGTTTGCTTTTTCTGCATGACCTTTTTCAGGTTTGATTGCTAGTCTTTCTGGTTTGTCAGCAAAACCTAATTGAATAGCTTCATAACCATCATTTTCTACAGTTTTCTTTTGAAGAACAACGTTTGGAGTTGCTTCAATAACTGTAACAGGGATTAAATCACCGTTTTCTAAGAAAATTTGTGTCATACCAAGTTTTTTTCCTAAGATTCCTTTGGTCATCAGTCACACCTCCTGTATATAATTCGTTTCTTATTATAGTTTGATTTCGATATCAACACCAGATGGTAAATCCAATCTCATTAACGAGTCTACTGTTTGTGGAGTAGGGTTAACAATATCGATTAGACGTTTGTGTGTGCGCATTTCAAATTGCTCACGAGAATCCTTGTATTTGTGAACGGCACGAAGAATTGTATAAACATTCTTTTCTGTTGGAAGTGGAATTGGACCACTTACAGCTGCACCTGAACGTTTTGCTGTTTCAACAATTTTTTCTGCTGATTGATCAAGGACTCGATGATCATAAGCTTTTAGTCTAATGCGGATTTTTTGTTTTGCCATTATTTTTCCCTCCTTTTCGCCTATTTTTGAATAGACATTCTCCGCGAAAATTTCCTGCACACTCGCCATGGCAAAGCGGCCGGGTGTGTCAGCAACCTTCCGCATCATCGCGTTTTTTGCCAACATTGTTCATTATACAGAAATTATACGTACAATGCAACAGTTTTCTAGTCTTTACAATGACTTTTTTATTATACTTTTTGAACTTATCGTTTGCAAGTTTTTGTTTCACTTTTATACTAGTAAATCTTACCTGCTTTTTAATGGTTTATACTTACCCGATAAACATTTCTTGTCCATTTTTTGATCATGAAAAAAGCAGCTAGCTTAAGGGCTACCTGCTTCTTGATAATTATCTTATATTATTTAATAACAGAAGCTACAGAACCTGCGCCTACTGTGCGTCCACCTTCACGAATGGAGAATTTAGTTCCTTCTTCAATCGCAACTGGTGCAATTAGTTCTACAGTCATTTCGATGTTATCGCCAGGCATAACCATTTCCACACCTTCTGGTAACTCGATAATTCCAGTTACGTCTGTTGTACGGAAATAGAATTGTGGACGGTAGTTAGAGAAGAATGGAGTATGACGTCCGCCTTCTTCTTTTGTTAATACGTAAACTTGAGCTGTAAATTTTGTGTGTGGGTTAATTGTTCCTGGTTTTGCTAGAACTTGACCACGCTCAACTTCATCACGAGCAACACCACGAAGAAGTGCACCGATGTTGTCCCCTGCTTCTGCTTGATCAAGAAGTTTACGGAACATTTCAACACCTGTTACAGTTGTTGATTTTGGTTCTTCAGCAAGTCCAACGATTTCAATTACATCCCCAACTTTTACTACACCACGTTCTACACGGCCTGTAGCAACTGTACCACGACCAGTGATTGAGAATACATCTTCTACTGGCATCATGAAAGGTTTGTCCGTATCACGTTGAGGAGTTGGAATATATTCATCAACTGCTGCCATTAATTCATGAATTTTTTCTTCCCATGCTGCATCACCTTCAAGAGCTTTTAATGCAGAACCTTTAATTACAGGAATATCATCACCTGGGAAGTCGTATTCAGATAATAGGTCACGAACTTCCATTTCAACTAATTCTAATAATTCTTCGTCATCAACCATGTCGCATTTGTTTAAGAATACAACAATGTAAGGAACACCAACTTGGCGAGATAAAAGAATATGTTCACGAGTTTGTGGCATTGGGCCATCAGCAGCAGAAACTACTAGGATAGCTCCGTCCATTTGTGCAGCACCAGTAATCATGTTTTTTACATAGTCAGCGTGTCCTGGGCAGTCAACGTGTGCATAGTGACGATTTGCAGTTTCATATTCAACGTGAGAAGTAGAGATGGTAATACCACGTTCTTTTTCTTCAGGTGCACCGTCGATTTGATCATATCCGCGAGCTTCCGCACCACCAACTTTTGCAAGAACAGTAGTGATAGCTGCAGTTAAAGTAGTTTTACCATGGTCAACGTGACCAATTGTTCCGATATTAACGTGTGGTTTTGAACGGTCAAATTTTGCTTTTGCCATTAGGAATAATCCTCCTTCAATATTTAAAATTGTTAAGTATTTTGGTTATGGTCGCTATAGAGTTATAGCGACCTATATATCCTACAATAGTAGTTATACTTCATATAAGTAGTAAAATCAATTATTCACCACTATTTTTTTTGATAATTTCATCTGAAATTGATTTTGGAACCTCTTCATAATGATCGAATACCATCGTGAACGTTCCACGACCTTGTGTATTAGAACGCAATGAAGTTGCATAACCAAACATTTCAGATAGTGGAACCATTGCTCTAACAACTTGTGCATTTCCACGAGCTTCCATTCCTTCCACGCGACCACGACGAGAAGTAATATCACCCATAATGTCACCTAAGTATTCTTCTGGGATTACGACTTCTACTTTCATGATTGGTTCAAGAAGAACTGGGTTACATTTTTTCGCTGCATTTTTTAATGCTAAAGATGCAGCAATTTTAAACGCCATTTCACTTGAGTCAACATCGTGGTAAGAACCGTCGAATAGTTTTGCTTTAACGTCTACAAGTGGGTAACCTGCTAAAACACCATTTTTCATTGAATCTTCTAGACCAGCTTGAACAGGTGCAATGTATTCACGAGGAACGACACCACCGACGATAGCATTTTCAAATTCGAAACCTTTTCCTTCTTCGTTTGGCGAGAATTCGATCCAAACATGACCGAATTGTCCACGACCACCAGATTGACGTACGAACTTACCTTCCACTTGTGCAGTTGAACGGAATGTTTCGCGGTAAGCAACCTGTGGCGCACCAACGTTTGCCTCTACTTTAAATTCACGTTTCATACGATCAACGATAATATCTAGGTGAAGTTCACCCATACCTTCGATGATTGTTTGACCTGTTTCTTGGTTAGTAGAAGCACGGAATGTTGGGTCTTCTTCTTGTAATTTTTGTAAAGCAGTGGACATTTTGTCTTGGTCTGCTTTTGATTTTGGTTCAATTGCTACAGAAATAACTGGTTCTGGAAACTCCATTGATTCTAAAATAACTTTTGCTTTTTCATCACATAAAGTATCTCCAGTTGTTGTATCTTTCAAACCAACTGCAGCTGCGATATCACCTGAATATACGGTAGATATTTCTTGACGGTGATTTGCGTGCATTTGAAGAATACGACCAATTCTTTCCCGTTTACCTTTTGTGGAGTTAACTACATAAGAACCTGAGTTTAAAACACCAGAGTAAACACGGAAGAACGTTAATTTACCAACATATGGGTCTGTCATTACTTTAAACGCTAATGCAGAAAATGGTGCATCATCGCTTGATGGTCGAGTTACCTCTTCTTCCGTATCTGGGTCAATACCTTTAATGTCAGGGATATCTGTTGGAGCAGGTAAATAATCAATAGCTGCATCTAACATTAATTGTACCCCTTTATTTTTAAAGGCAGAACCGCATAATACAGGGTAAAACTCAACATTTACAGTTGCTTTACGAATAGCAGCTTTAAGCTCATCAACTGTAATCTCTTCACCTTCGAGGTATTTCATCATTAATTCCTCGTCTAGTTCAGCGACAGCTTCCACTAATCTATTACGTAATTCTTCTGCTTGTTCTTTGTATTCTTCAGGAATATCTGTTGCTTCATCAACAGTACCTAAGTCATCTTTATAGAAATGAGCCTTCATTTCTACTAAGTCGATGATGCCGTTGAATTGATCTTCAGCACCAATCGGCATTTGGATAGGATGTGCATTTGCTTGCAATCTCTCATGTAAAGTCTTAACAGAGTACAAGAAATCAGCACCGATTTTATCCATTTTATTTACAAAAACAATACGTGGGACGCCATATGTTGTTGCTTGACGCCATACTGTTTCTGTTTGAGGTTCTACACCGGATTGTGCATCTAATACTGTTACCGCACCATCAAGCACTCGTAAAGAACGTTCAACCTCTACTGTGAAGTCTACGTGTCCTGGAGTGTCGATGATGTTAACGCGATGCCCTTTCCATTGTGCAGTTGTAGCAGCTGATGTAATTGTAATACCGCGTTCTTGTTCTTGTTCCATCCAGTCCATTTGAGAAGCACCTTCATGTGTTTCTCCAATTTTATGAATACGGCCAGTGTAGAACAAAATACGCTCTGTGGTAGTAGTTTTACCAGCATCGATGTGTGCCATGATTCCGATGTTTCTTGTCTTTTCTAAGGAGAACTCTCTTGGCATCCTTTTTTCTCCTTCCTCTATAAAATAGTCATTTTTTTATTGTTTAATAATATATTAAATAACAAAACAGGGTGGATTACCAACGGTAGTGAGCGAATGCTTTGTTTGCTTCTGCCATTTTATGTGTATCTTCGCGTTTTTTAACTGCTGCTCCTGTATTATTTGCAGCATCTAAAATTTCATTCGCTAATCTTTCTTCCATCGTTCTTTCTCCACGAAGACGGGAATAGTTAACTAGCCAACGAAGTCCTAATGTCGTTCTGCGATCTGAGCGAACTTCGACAGGTACTTGGTAGTTAGCACCACCAACACGGCGAGCACGAACTTCTAAAACAGGCATGATGTTTTTAAGTGCTTGTTCAAACACTTCCATTGGATCTTTACCTGTACGTTCACTAATAATATCAAACGATTTATATAGAATTGTTTGTGCTTTACCTTTTTGACCATCAACCATAATTTTATTAATTAACTTTGTCACTAGTTTTGAATTATAAATTGGATCTGGTAAAACATCTCTTTTTGCAACTGGGCCTTTACGTGGCATGTTTGTTCCTCCTTTCGGTGTTGATTTTCCTATGCGTTATAGATCGTTACTTTTTCTCTTTTGGTTTTTTAGTACCGTATTTTGAACGGCCTTGTTTTCGGTTATCAACACCAGCTGTATCTAAAGCACCGCGTACGATATGATAACGTACACCCGGTAAGTCTTTAACACGACCCCCACGAATTAACACAACACTGTGTTCTTGTAGATTGTGCCCAATTCCAGGGATGTAAGCTGTAACTTCGATTCCGTTAGTTAAACGTACACGAGCATATTTACGTAACGCAGAGTTTGGTTTTTTAGGTGTCATTGTACCAACACGAGTACATACTCCACGTTTTTGCGGTGAAGAAAGATTTGTTTGTGCTTTTTTAAAGCTGTTATAACCTTTATTCAATGCTGGTGATTTTGATTTTTCAATAATCGCTTTACGTGGTTTGCGAACTAATTGATTAATTGTAGGCATGTTTGTTCCTCCCTTCCAGTTTTGTGTAAGCCCACATATCCAGGTGGCTCATTTTTAAGCAAAAACAAATTTTTGTAGAGTCTACTACAAAAACATGTCAGCGGACGACTGCGACTACCGCAGCTCCTACATCTATCCCACATGCAGCTCCTAATTTTTTCATTGAGTCTACACGAGTAATTGGCACATTACACTCAGATGCTACCTCTACTATTTTATCAATAATGTGTTGATCAGTGTCGTTAGCAAGAAGAAGTTCTGATATCGTGCCATTCTTCAGGGCTTTAATTGTTTGTTTTGTTCCTATGATAATCTCCTTGGCCTGTTTCACTTTTTCATAAGACATTTTAATCATCCTCCAAAGCAACAGGTGTTAGAAGCACCTAAAATATAGTAGCATTTTGCGATTTTAATGTCAATAATAAATTAAAATTTTTTTCAGCGGCTGGAAAAGAGAACAATCCAGCCGCTAACTGTTTTTTTAGTCTACAGTAACTGTTTCTTCTTGGTCTTTAAATTTTAAGTTTGCTCTACGGTACATTTGCATACCTGTACCTGCAGGAATTAGTTTCCCGATAATGACATTTTCTTTCAAGCCTAATAATTCATCTTGTTTACCTTTTATTGCTGCATCAGTTAATACTCTTGTAGTTTCTTGGAACGATGCTGCAGATAAGAAGGAATCTGTTTCAAGTGAAGCTTTCGTGATTCCGAGTAGTACCGGGCGACCAGTAGCTGGTGTTCCACCTTCCAATAAGACTTTTTCATTAGCCTCTGTAAATTGATGGATATCTAGTAATGTTCCTGGTAAAACATCAGTATCTCCAGAATCAATTACTCTTACTTTCCGTAACATTTGACGAACCATTACCTCAATATGTTTATCACCAATTTCTACACCTTGCATTCGATATACTCGTTGAACTTCACGCAGTAAGTACTCTTGGACAGAAAGAACATCTTTTACTTTTAGTAGTTCTTTCGGGTCTATTGAACCTTCTGTAAGTTCTTGTCCCCGTGTTACTTTATCACCAACCGTAACTTTCAATCTTGCTGTATATGGGGCGGAGTACGTATTGTTTTCAACGGCACCCTGTACAACAATTTCTTGTTGACGGTCTTTACCAACGTTGATTGCTACCACTTCACCGTCAATTTCTGAGATTACCGCTTGACCTTTTGGATTACGTGCTTCGAATAATTCTTGAACCCTTGGAAGACCTTGTGTAATATCGTCTCCTGCTACTCCACCTGTATGGAAAGTACGCATCGTTAACTGTGTACCAGGCTCACCAATAGATTGAGCAGCGATAATACCCACAGCTTCTCCAACTTCTACTTCCTGGCCTGTTGCTAGATTGCGACCGTAACATTTTTTACATACACCGTGTCTTGTATTACACGTAAAGGCAGAGCGAATCCAAACTTTTTCGATACCCGCTTTCATGATTTGGTTAGCGATATCTTCTGTAATTAAATCATTTTCTTTAACTAGCACTTCACCTGTTTCAGGATGTTTAATCGTTTTTCTTGCATATCTTCCAATTAACCGTTCATCTAGTGATTCGATAACTTCGGCATCATCTGTTAGTGCTTCAACGAGCAGACCGCGATCTGTTCCGCAATCTTCCTCCCGAACAATCACATCTTGCGCGACATCTACTAGACGTCTAGTTAAATAACCAGAGTCAGCTGTCTTAAGAGCTGTATCAGCAAGTCCTTTACGAGCACCATGCGTAGAAATAAAGTATTCTAACACGGTTAACCCTTCACGGAAACTAGATTTAATCGGCAACTCAATAATTCGGCCAGCTGGGTTAGCCATTAAGCCACGCATCCCAGCAAGTTGGGTAAAGTTGGAAGCATTACCACGAGCTCCAGAATCACTCATCATGAAAATTGGGTTTGTAGGTTCTAATGTTTCCATTAATTTGCCTTGAATTTCATCTTTTGCTGCACTCCAGATGGAAATAACACGTTCATATCTTTCATCTTCGGTAATTAGACCTCTTCGGAATTGTTTTTGAACGTTATCTACTTTTCGTTGCGCATCATCTAATATTTCATTTTTTTGTGGCAACACGATAATGTCTGCAATTCCAATTGTAATTCCAGCTTTCGTAGAATACTTAAAGCCTAAATCTTTCATTCGGTCTAACATTTTGGATGTTTCGGTTATTTTGTATCGTTTAAACACTTCTGAAATAATATTTCCTAAAATGCCCTTTTTGAATGGGGATATAAGCGGACGGGATGCAATAATTTCTTTTACATTATCCGTCGGTTTTACAAAATATTTTTCTGGTGTTTTTTCTTCTAAATTACTTTTTGTCGGTTCGTTAATATATGGAAATGCCTTTGGTAAGATTTCATTAAATATTAACTTACCTACCGTAGTTAGCAAGAGCATTTTATTTTGCTCTTCTGTGAATGTTGGATTATTTAGAGAGCCTGCATAGACTGCAACTCTTGTATGCAAATGTACTATACCATTTTGATAGGCAACCAACGCCTCGTTACGATCTTTGAAGATTAGCCCTTCTCCAATTGCACCTTCTCTTTCCAATGTTAGATAATAGTTTCCAAGCACCATATCCTGTGAAGGTGTAACAACTGGTTTTCCATCTTTCGGGTTTAGAATGTTCTGTGCAGCTAGCATTAACATACGTGCTTCTGCTTGTGCTTCGGCCGAAAGGGGTACGTGGACTGCCATTTGGTCTCCGTCAAAGTCAGCATTATATGCTGTACAAACGAGCGGGTGCAAACGAATTGCTCTTCCTTCTACTAGTGTAGGTTCGAATGCCTGAATTCCAAGTCTGTGTAATGTAGGTGCACGGTTTAATAACACAGGATGCTCTTTAATCACTTCTTCAAGGACATCCCATATTTCTGGATGTAATCTTTCAATTTTTCTTTTTGCAGACTTAATATTATGCGCCAAGCCTTTTGCTACTAGTTCTTTCATTACGAATGGTTTGAATAACTCAATTGCCATTTCTTTCGGAAGTCCACATTGATACATTTTTAAATTTGGACCTACTACGATAACAGAACGCCCAGAATAGTCTACACGTTTACCGAGTAAGTTTTGACGGAATCTTCCTTGTTTTCCTTTTAACATATGGGAAAGTGATTTCAACGGGCGATTTCCCGGACCAGTTACAGGACGTCCGCGACGACCATTGTCAATTAGCGCATCCACAGCTTCTTGTAACATCCGTTTTTCATTTTGCACAATAATACTAGGAGCACCAAGGTCTAATAGACGTTTTAACCGGTTATTACGGTTAATGACACGGCGGTATAGATCGTTTAAGTCAGAAGTTGCAAAACGACCACCATCTAACTGTACCATCGGACGTAATTCTGGTGGTATTACCGGAAGCACATCTAGAATCATCCATGATGGATCATTCCCTGAATTACGGAACGCCTCAATAACTTCTAAACGTTTAATCGCTCTCGTTCTTCTTTGTCCTTGAGCAGTTTTTAGTTCTTCTCTTAAAATGGAACTTTCTTTTTCTAAGTCGATATCTTGAAGGAGTTTTTTAATTGCTTCCGCGCCCATGCCTGCTTGGAATTTATTCCCGTATTTTTCACGATATGCACGGTACTCTTTTTCAGATAGCAATTGTTTTTTCTCCAAAGATGTATTTCCAGGCTCTGTCACAACATAAGAAGCAAAGTAGATTACTTCTTCTAATGCTCGTGGGGACATATCTAAAACTAAACCCATTCTACTCGGAATTCCTTTAAAATACCAAATATGGGACACTGGTGCTGCTAGTTCGATATGACCCATGCGCTCACGTCTAACTTTAGAGCGTGTTACTTCAACCCCACAGCGGTCACAAACTACACCCTTATAGCGAACGCGTTTGTATTTGCCGCAATGACATTCCCAATCTTTTGTTGGGCCAAATATTCTTTCACAAAACAACCCATCTTTTTCAGGCTTTAATGTACGATAGTTGATTGTTTCTGGTTTTTTAACTTCGCCATAAGACCAAGATCTAATTTTATCTGGTGATGCGAGTCCAATTTTCATATATTCAAAGTTATTTACATCTAGCAAGGGGCCGACCTCCCATTCATCTAGGTATTACCCAATTTGCTTTACGGGTTTCAAACGTAAGGAAGTCCCGAAAGGTTAGATTTTCTTTTCGTTAACCGTCTCTTTTCCGGATTAAATCCATTGCACCCTTCTTTGGGACTGCCTTATTTTATTTATTCAATTACTCTAATGCGCCTACTGTCTCGGTTTTTGTATCCTCATCTTCTGGTTTTAAAGAAAGTGCGTCAGACTGCTGAAAATCATCGTCATCTTCTAGTTCTTTCATATCAATTTCTTGATGATTTCCAGAGAGAATTTTTACATCCATTCCTAAGCTTTGTAACTCTTTAAGTAGAACCTTAAATGATTCTGGTACACCAGGTTCAGGTACGTTTTCACCTTTAACAATTGCTTCATATGTTTTGACCCGTCCAACAACATCATCAGACTTAACGGTTAAGATTTCCTGTAACGTATAAGCGGCTCCGTATGCTTCTAGAGCCCATACTTCCATTTCACCGAAACGCTGCCCACCAAATTGAGCTTTACCACCAAGCGGTTGCTGGGTTACTAGTGAGTATGGTCCAGTGGAACGCGCATGAAGTTTGTCATCAACCATGTGTGCTAGTTTTATCATATACATGACACCAACAGAAACGCGGTTGTCAAACGGTTCTCCTGTGCGCCCATCATATAATATCGTTTTTGCATCTCTAGCCATACCAGCTTCTTCAATCGTTTCCCAGACGTCTTCTTCTGTTGCGCCGTCAAATACAGGTGTAGCCATATGAATGCCTAATTTTCGTGCAGCCATACCTAAATGGAGTTCTAGTACTTGCCCAATATTCATCCGTGAAGGAACACCTAACGGGTTTAACATAATATCGACTGGAGTTCCATCAGGTAAATATGGCATATCTTCTTCTGGGAGGATTCTGGAAATAACACCTTTATTTCCGTGTCTTCCAGCCATTTTATCCCCTGCGGAAATTTTTCGTTTTTGTACAATATATACACGAACGAGCTGATTGACTCCTGGTGGGAGTTCATCTCCATCTTCACGATTAAACACTTTTACATCTAATACGATACCTCCACCACCATGCGGAACACGTAACGATGTATCACGAACTTCTCTCGCTTTTTCACCGAAAATGGCATGGAGTAGCCGCTCTTCAGCAGTTAATTCAGTTACACCTTTAGGAGTGACTTTACCAACTAACAAGTCGCCATCCTTTACTTCTGCACCAATCCGAACAATTCCGCGATCATCTAGATTACGGAGTGCTTCTTCACCAACGTTAGGAATATCACGAGTTATTTCTTCTGGTCCTAACTTCGTATCACGAGACTCTGATTCATATTCCTCTATATGAACCGAAGTATATACATCGTCTTTCACTAATCGTTCGCTCATAATAATGGCATCTTCGTAGTTATATCCTTCCCAGGTCATAAAAGCAACAAGCACATTTCGACCTAATGCAAGTTCACCTTTTTCCATGGAAGGTCCGTCTGCTAATATCTCACCTTTAGTAACACGGTCACCAACTTTAACGATTGGACGTTGGTTAAAAGACATACCATTATTAGATCTAGTAAATTTAGATATTCGGTAACGCTGAATATCACCTTCTACTTCTTTTCCATCTATTATGGATATGTTACGAACTCTAACTTCTTTCGCTTCCACGTGAACTACTACACCATCATGTTTACAGATTACTGCCGCACCGGAGTCTTTTGCTGTTACATGCTCCATACCAGTACCAACTAAAGGTGCTTCTGGTACTAATAGCGGTACTGCTTGTCGTTGCATGTTTGCACCCATTAACGCACGGTTAGAGTCGTCGTTTTCAAGGAATGGAATACATGCTGTAGCTGCAGAAACTACTTGTTTTGGTGATACATCCATATAATCGACACGGTCTACTGAGACAACTAAGTTTTCACCACGGAACCGTGCAAAAACTTCTTCGTCTAGGAAATTGCCTTCTTCATCTAATCTAACGTTTGCTTGTGCTACTACATAGTTGTCCTCTTCGTCAGCTGTCATATAGTCCACTTGACCTGTAACACGCCCGGTTTCAGGATCCACTTTACGATAAGGTGTTTCAATAAAACCGAATGGATTTACTTTCGCAAAAGTAGACAAAGAGTTAATTAGCCCGATATTCGGTCCCTCAGGTGTTTCAATAGGACACATACGGCCATAGTGAGAATAGTGGACATCTCGGACTTCAAAACCAGCCCGTTCCCTAGTCAGTCCACCAGGGCCTAACGCGGATAACCGACGTTTATGTGTTAATTCAGCTAACGGATTCGTTTGATCCATGAACTGTGATAACTGAGAACTTCCAAAGAATTCTTTAATCGATGCAATTACCGGACGAATATTTATCAATTGTTGCGGAGTAATGGTATTAGTATCTTGAATAGACATTCTCTCACGAACAACACGTTCCATCCGAGACAAACCAATACGGAATTGATTTTGTAATAACTCACCAACAGAACGCAGACGGCGATTTCCTAAATGGTCGATATCATCTGTTCTTCCTACTTGATGTAAAAGGTTGAAAAAGTAACTAATGGAAGCGACGATATCCGCTGGTGTTATATGTTTAACTTTATCGCTAATATTTGCATTACTAATAATGTTAAGTACTTTCTCCCCATTGTCCGTTGGAGAAAACACTTTTATACTTTGAATCTCAATTTCATTTTCTAACACACCTTGATTCGGGTGATAACTTTTTACACCAATACCCTTTTCTAAATAAGGTAATAATTTATCAAGGGTTCTCCGATCAAGTACTGTTCCTTTTTCTGCTAAGATTTCACCAGTTTCGGGTTCAACTAGCGTTTCCGCCAATGTTTGACCAAATAGGCGGTTTTGTATATGAAGTTTTTTATTGATTTTATAGCGTCCAACATTCGCTAGATCATATCTTTTCGGATCAAAAAACCTTGAAATTAGTAGGCTTTTTGCATTTTCAACAGTAGGCGGTTCACCTGGTCTCAATCTTTCATATATTTCAAGAAGTGCTTTTTCTGGACTATCGGTGTTATCCTTATCTAATGTGTTACGCAAATATTCGTTTTCACCGATTAAATCGACAATTTCTTGCTCTGTACCAAAACCAAGTGCTCTTAATAGAACAGTTATTGGTAACTTTCTAGTACGGTCAATTCGCACATACACTACGTCTTTCGCGTCTGTTTCGTACTCTAACCACGCACCGCGGTTTGGAATTACTGTAGCTGTAAAGCCTTTTTTTCCATTTTTGTCGACTTTTTCGTTAAAATACACACTTGGTGAACGAACTAATTGAGAGACGATGACACGTTCAGCACCGTTAATAACAAAGGTACCAGTGTCTGTCATAAGTGGGAAATCTCCCATAAATACTTCTTGGTCCTTCACTTCTCCAGTTTCTTTATTTAGAAGTCGAACCTTTACTCGCAATGGAGCAGCGTATGTAACATCACGTTCTTTTGACTCTTCTACAGAATATTTAGGTTCTCCTAAACTGTAGTCTACAAATTCCAGAGCTAAATTTCCTGTAAAATCTTCAATCGGAGAAATGTCCTGAAACATTTCCCTTAATCCCTCATCTAGAAACCATTGATATGAAGAAGTTTGAATTTCGATGAGGTTTGGTAACTCTAATACTTCGCTAATTCTCGAGAAACTTCTTCGTTGGCGGTGTCGTCCATACTGAACTAGTTGACCTGTCAACTGATTCACCCCTCAAATCAAACATTTTTAGAAACGCAATTGCAATATATCTTTTTGCCCAGTCTATTTGACTAGGACAAAAAATAAAAAGGATTTCCTTAGAAAACCTTACTTATACATAATTCTTCCATTATTTATAGTATTATCCCCAAAACTTAGAAAGATAATACATAATTAACAAAAAATACAGTGAATAGTTCAATACATGTTGGCATTAAACTATATTAACACAACCAAATATTTAAGTCAAACTATTTTTTTGACCTAAATATATAATATCCTTTATTTTTATCAACTGTTTCTACTACAGTGAAAAGTTCTTCTAACTTCACTTTTGTTGAAGGAGCACCTTGCTTTTTTTGAATAACAACCCATAATTCGCCTCCTTCTAATAAATGGGAAAAACTTTTTTCCAATATATCAAAAACGACTTTCTTCCCAGCTCTAATTGGCGGGTTTGTCAATATTGCCGCGAAGTTTGTTTCGGTCACATTTGCAAACGAGTTGCTTTCGTAAATAGTAACGTTTGTTATCCTATTATTAGTAGCATTCTTTTCTGCCAAAAAAATAGCCCGTTCATTAACGTCTACCATATGTATAAATCGATTTGGAAATGATTTTGCTATCGATAACCCTATTGGACCGTAGCCACATCCTACATCTAAAAAGGGTCCTGCTATTTCTGGTTCGGAAAATGTTTCGATTAAAAACCTAGAGCCGAAGTCCACTTCGTTTTTGGAAAAAACACCATGGTCTGTTGTGAATTTAAAAGTCATACCTCTTAAACTATAGTTCCAAGTTTGGGGATTACTTGCTGTGGTTACTTTTTGTGAGTAGTAATGTTCCGTCAAATATTACACCTCCGAAAAAAATCATTCAAACAATTCAACGGTAACTAATGGTGCAATAATAATTATAGAATATTATCTTATCTTATGTAATTTTGATAGTATTTCTAATTCAGTTGATCGTAAAGCAGAAAACTTCCAATCGGTTTCCAACCACTTTTTAAAAAAAGCCCGCTATATAAGCGAGCTTTTAATTTAAGATAGTTAAATAATGATAATTTATTATTTAACTTCTACACCAGCGCCAACTTCTTCAAGTTTAGCTTTAATTTCTTCTGCTTCTTCTTTAGAAGCTCCTTCTTTAACTGGTTTTGGAGTGTTGTCAACAAGTTCTTTTGCTTCTTTAAGACCAAGACCTGTAATTTCACGAACAACTTTAATAACTTTGATTTTTTGTGCTCCAGCATTTGTTAGAACAACATCAAATTCTGTTTGTTCTTCTGCAGCTTCTGCAGCAGCTCCACCAACAACAGCTACTGGTGCAGCAGCAGTTACACCAAATTCTTCTTCAATTGCTTTAACTAATTCATTTAATTCTAAAACTGTCATATTTTTAACAGCTTCAATGATTTGTTCTTTAGTCATTATTTTTTCCTCCTAATTATTTGTAAAGTTTTGTCGCGAAGACAGTTGAATTATTCATTATATAAAATGACGTTTCCCTGTAATTATCCTGTTCGTCTAATAAGTGTGATTAAGCACTTTGTTCTTCTTTTTGATCTGCAACAGCTTTAGCTGCAAGAGCAAAGTTACGAATTGGAGCTTGAAGAACACTAAGCAACATAGAAAGAAGTCCTTCTCTGGAAGGTAGCTCAGCTAATGCTTTAATTTCTTCAACAGAGGCAACGTTACCTTCAATTACACCTGCTTTAATTTCTAAAGCTTCATGTTTTTTTGCAAAATCATTTAAAATTTTCGCTGGTGCCACTACATCTTCAGAACTGAATGCAATAGCATTTGGGCCAGTTAAAACATCTGTGATTCCAGATAATTCAGCTGCTTCCACTGCTCTTCTTGTTAATGAGTTTTTATAAACTTTAAATTCAATTCCAGCTTCACGTAGTTGTTTCCGAAGTTCTGTCACTTCAGCTACGTTTAATCCACGGTAGTCCACAACAACTGTAGAGACACTGCCTTTGAATTTTTCAGCAATCTCTTCGACCATTTGTTTCTTTTGTTCAATAGCGCTACTCATTTTCGCACCTCCTATTTCCAAGCATATTTACACCTATACCGATCATAACCATAATAAAACCTCCTTGTTAAAGTAGACAAGGAGGTACATAGTTAATGTTAAAAGTTATCTATGCTCGATTACCTCGGTAGGAAATTAAGCTTCGTCGCACCTACTGTCTACGGTATAAATGTTTTTTATTTAATTAACAGACTAAATCATATCAAATTGATCTCTAGTTTGTCAAATGGTAATTTTTATTAAATAGTAGTTGGATCTACTTTAACACCAGGACCCATTGTTGAGCTAACAGCAACATTTTTCACGTAAGTTCCTTTAGCTGCTGCAGGTTTTGCTTTTAATAGTGTATCATAAATAGTAGCAAAGTTTTCGAAAAGTTTATCTGTATCGAAAGACACTTTACCGATTGGAACATGGATAATTCCAGCTTTATCTACACGATATTCTACTTTACCTGCTTTAATTTCTTTAACAGCACGATCTACATCAAATGTTACCGTACCAGTCTTAGGGTTTGGCATTAAACCTTTAGGCCCTAATACACGACCTAGTTTACCAACTTCACCCATCATGTCAGGTGTTGCAACAATTACATCAAAATCGAACCAACCTTGTTGGATTTTATTGATGTAGTCAGAATCACCTACATAATCTGCTCCAGCTGCTTCAGCTTCTTTTGCTTTTTCACCTTTTGCAAATACTAAAACACGTTGAACTTTACCTGTACCATTTGGAAGTACGACAGCTCCACGAATGTTTTGATCCGCTTTTTTAGGATCAACGCCTAAACGAAATGCAGCTTCCACAGTTGCGTCAAATTTCACAAAACTAGTTTTCTTGGCGAGTTCAATTGCTTCTTTTGCATCATAAGCTTTTGAACGGTCGATTAGTTTTGTTGCTTCAACATATTTTTTTCCTCTTTTAGCCATTATTATCCTCCTCATTTGTGGTTTTAACGGTTGGGACCTCCCACGAATAAAGGTTGTGATATGATGAGCGAAAGTACTATTTGTACTAGATCCGCTACAACCACAACCTCCTTCACCCTACATACAACAATTAATCTTCAATAACGATACCCATACTGCGCGCTGTTCCTTCAACCATCGCCATTGCTGCCTCTACACTTGCAGCATTAAGGTCTGGCATTTTAGTCTCAGCAATCTCGCGTACTTTATCACGCTTAACTGTTGCTACTTTATTACGATTTGGTTCACCAGAACCAGATTCAATACCGGCTGCTTTTTTAAGTAATACTGCAGCTGGTGGTGTTTTCGTAATAAAAGTAAAGGAACGGTCTTCAAAAACCGTAATTTCTACTGGTATAATTAACCCAGCTTGATCAGCTGTGCGTGCGTTAAATTCTTTACAGAATCCCATAATATTTACACCGGCTTGACCTAATGCAGGTCCTACTGGTGGTGCAGGGTTCGCTTTACCTGCTGGAATTTGTAGTTTTACGACTTTAATAACTTTTTTTGCCACGAGACACACCTCCTTAAGTCCGTGATGTGGTTAATATGGAGTTGAACAACTCCTCCCACTCGATTCAACATATATCTTAAAGAAAAATATACACAATGTCTAGTCCCATTTAATGGTGACATACTGACCTAAAAATATTATCAAATTTCACTTGAAAATTCAAGTTTTTTTGTATCTATATTTTTTCAATTTGAGCAAGATCAAGTTCTACCGGTGTTTCCCGGCCAAACATATTAACAAGTACCTTAACTTTTGCCTTATCTTTATCAAATTCCTCTACCGAACCAGTAAAGTTTGCAAATGGACCTTCTTTAACCTTGACAGCCTCGCCAAGTTGGATATCAATTTCAATGTGTTTTTCTTCAATACCCATTCTTTTGAGGACTTTACTAACTTCTTCTGGCAATAGTGGCGTGGGCTTTGATCCAGATCCTGCAGAACCTACAAATCCAGTAACTCCTGGTGTATTTCTAACTACGTACCATGAATCGTCTGTCATAATTAGTTCGACAAGCACATACCCAGGAAATACCTTCTTCTTCAAAACTTTTTTCTTACCATTTTTTATATCGGTTTCCTCTTCTTCAGGCACAATAACACGAAAAATTTTATCTTGCATTCCCATTGATTCTACTCTTTTTTCTAAATTAGTCTTTACTTTATTTTCATATCCTGAATACGTATGGACAACATACCAATTTTTTTCCATTAAAGGGGACTAATGTCCTTCCCTCCTTAGCTTAGATTAAAAAAATAACCTAATTAAAAAACCCGTTAAACGGGTTTGTAAAATTAGTATAATTTATTATCATTATAGCAAATGATATTACTGTTATACACTTTTTAAGGAATTAATTCAATAAGTTGAGTGATACCTAAATCAACTAAAGTAAAGAAAATGATAAAAAAGACTACTGTGGACACAACTGTAATAGTATATTTTGTTAACTCTTTTCGCCGCGGCCAACTTACTTTTCTCATCTCTAATCCAACGTTATGAAAAAACTTTACGATACTTTGCATAGTAAACCTCCAAACTGTTTGAAAAATTTTGTTACGACTTAGCACTATTTATTAAATGAGTACATTACTTCTATATTTGAAAGGAAACGGTATCAATATTCTTAACAAGGTTACTCTTGTCGATGTGTCGTATGTGTTTGACACTTCGGACAATATTTATTTAATTGCAACCTTTCAGCTGCTTCCTTCTTTTGCGCTGTTTTATAGTTTCTACTGCCACATTGTGAACATGCCATAACGATGGATTTGGACATCGTATCAACACCTTATTATTAAATATTAATCATTTTTTGTCTATTTTTGTTTATCTATCATCAAAGGTACATGTATTTTGCTATTATGTCAATTGTTCTTTTTTGGCAAAGCGTATGATTAGCTGAAAAATAGTTAGTTTTTTGTTGTTTCTCGCGATTCTAAATATCTTTCAAGCTTTCTTTTTACTCTTTGTAACGCATTATCTATAGACTTGACATGGCGATTTAATTCTTCCGATATTTCTTGGTACGATTGACCATCAAGGTATAAGGTGAGTACCTTCCGCTCTAAATCGCTTAACAGTTCATACATTTTTACTTCTATATTATCAAACTCTTCTTGGTTAATAATCAGTTCTTCGGGATCTAGTAGTTTCGGTCCAGAAATCATATCCATCAGTGTTCGATCGGATTCTTCATCATACACAGGCTTGTCCAATGAGACATAAGAATTAAGTGGAATATGTTTTTGACGAGTAGCAGTTTTAATAGCAGTAATTATTTGCCTAGTAATACATAACTCTGCGAATGCTTTGAAAGAAGTTAATTTGTCATCTTTAAAATCTCTTACCGCTTTAAATAACCCGATCATTCCCTCTTGAACAATATCTTCTCGATCAGCACCAATTAAAAAATAAGAACGCGCTTTTGCACGTACAAATTGTCTATACTTATGAATTAAGTAGTCTAGGGCTCCACTTTCACCTTTATGGACTAATTCAACAATTTGTTCATCTGCCATTTCTGAGTATTTTTTTACCCGATTCTTCAGTTCGCTCTCCAAGTAACTCACCCCGACAAACTCAACGTTGTTAAAGCTATTATACAGTAGCATTTTTCGTAGCGTCAATATGGACTACTCGCCTCTGCGCCATTTTTCAAAAAGTTCAGCAACTTCCTTCGGTAATTGAATTTTTGCAGCAGGCCGTTTTTCTTGTATAATTTTTAAATTGGAATTAATTTTCTTTTCAATTGTTTGAATTTCATCATATAATTCTCTTGCTGATTTTCTAAAAGCACCTTGTCCAAAAATCACCCGTTGCTCCGTATAATCTGATGTAGCTACATATATTTTTGTTTTTCTATTTTTTAATTCACTAGCCAGTTTTTCAATTTTTTCATCTGCCGTTTCTTTTTCTTTCGTATAGATGACTTTTATGTTGTATTTCTTATATTTTTGTTCCGTACCTTGTGTATAATATGCATCAAATACAACGATGACTTTTACACCTGTATAACCTTGATAGTCTGCAAGAAGCTCGATTAATCGATCTCTTGCAGCACTTAATTCTTTCTGTTTTAACTCCCTTAACTCTGGCCATGCACCTATGATGTTATATCCATCTACTAATAAAATGTCCATACTACTCTCCAATTGGATTTCGATGTCGATATACTTCATACATTAGGAGAGCGGCAGCAACAGATGCATTAAGAGAAGTAACATGGCCTCTCATAGGTAAGTGAATTAAAAAGTCACATTTTTGTTTATTTAAACGACCTATTCCTTTACCCTCACTTCCAATGACAAGTGCAATGGGAAGTTGTCCATCCATTTTTCGATAATCTATCTTAGCAGATGCATCCGTACCAACTATCCAAATTCCTTTCTCTTTCAATTCGTCCATTGTTCTTGCAATATTTGTTACTTTCACAACTGGTATATGCTCAATAGCACCTGTTGATGCTTTTGCAACAGTAGTCGTTAATCCAACAGAACGACGTTTCGGGATAATAATACCATGAACCCCACATGCATCAGCTGTTCTCATAATAGATCCTAAATTATGTGGGTCTTCCAACTCATCTAGAATAAGAAAAAATGGTGTCTCATTTGCAGACTCAGCCTTTTTAAACAAATCGTCCAGCTCATAATATTTATAAGCAGCAACTTGAGCACATACCCCTTGATGGTTCACTCCATTCGCAAGTTCATCAATTTTTTTTCTCGGCACAAATTGAACAATAATATTTTTTTCTTTTGCACTATTTATGATAGATTGCATCGAACCTTTTTGCGATCCTTCGCTTATCCATATTTTATTGATTTCACGATTTGATTTCATTGCTTCTAATACTGGGTTTTTACCAGCAATAATATCCTCCATTTTAAGCCTCCTCTCCTAATCCTGTTTCTATTATTGAAATAGCTTGAGAAATTATTTCTTCTAATCGAGCAAAATTCATACTTAAATAGTGGTAACCAATTAAAGCTTCAAATGCAGTTCCATAACGATACGTTTGCACATCTGTATTTTTAGGTACTGTGTGGCTTTTGGCATTTCTTCCTCTACGAACAACAGCCGCTTCTTCCTCTGTTAATAAGGCATTATCGAGAAAAGAATGCATTACAAGACTTTGAGCCTTTGCAGAAACGTATTGTATAGATGCCTTTTGTAACAAGTTTGGTTTTACATAACCTTTCATAAGAAGGTGACGCCGGATATACACCTCATAAATAGCATCACCTATATAAGCCAGAGCAAGACTATTTAAATTTTTTGCATCGACTGATTGCTCTAGTAAAAACATTGTCTAACCTCTTTTCCATCTTGTACCTTGTGGAGTATCCTCTAATATAATATTTAAGCTTTTTAAATGTTCGCGTATTTCATCCGCTTTTTGGAAATCACGATTTTTTCTTGCTTCATATCGTTGTTTAATTAGGTCTTCAATCTCTTCATCCAATAATTGTTCTTCTTCTAATTTTAAACCTAAAACATGAAAAGTTTCTTCAAATAATCGCAGGAAATGATTAATTACTTGTTCGGATGTTGTTTTTTCCATTAAGTATATATTTGCTGTCTTTGCTAATTCAAAGAGGACAGATATCCCATTGGCAGTATTAAAATCATCATCCATTTCCTCTATAAATTGATTACGGTATGATTCAACTTGCTCTATCCAGTAACTGTCATCATCCGTTAAATTCGTACTCACATTTAGACGATGTTGTAAATTTTTATAAGCTGTTTTCAATCGTTCCAGACTAGACTTAGCATTTTCTAACAACTCTTCACTATAGTTAATTGGATGTCGGTAGTGAACGGATAGAATGAAAAAACGTAACACTTCAGGATCATGTACTTTTATTATGTCATGGACAAGAACAAAATTTCCTTGTGACTTTGACATTTTTTCATTATTTATATTAATGTACCCATTATGCATCCAATAATTTGCGAATGGTTTTCCTGTTAGGCTTTCTGATTGAGCAATTTCGTTTTCATGATGTGGAAATGCTAAATCTTGGCCCCCAGCATGAATATCAATTGTTTCCCCTAAATATTTTTGCGCCATTGCTGAACATTCAATATGCCAACCAGGGCGGCCATGACCCCAAGGACTTTCCCAATAAATTTCTCCTGGCTTTGCTGCCTTCCATAAAACGAAATCAAGAGGATCTTGTTTTTTCTCACCAACTTCTATCCGTGTGCCGATTCTTAGCTCATCAATAGATTGCTGTGATAATTTACCATATTCTTGAAATTTTCGAGTGCGAAAATATACATCCCCACCAGATTCATAGGCATATCCTTTATTTATTAACCCTTGAATAAACTCAATAATAATGTCAATATGCTCCGTCACTCGTGGATGAACGGTCGCAGTTTTGCATCCTAAAGCGGAAATATCTTCAAAATAGGCTTCAATAAAACGTTCGGCAATCGTAGGAACGTCCGAATCAAGTTGTTTGGCAGCCCTGATTAATTTATCATCAACATCAGTAAAATTAGATACATAATTGACCTCATATCCACGATATTCCAAATAGCGACGAACTGTATCAAATACGACAGGAGGACGGCCATTACCAATATGAATATAGTTATAGACAGTCGGACCACATACATACATTTTCACTTTGCCATTTTCTATTGGCTTAAAAGCTTCTTTTTTCTGTGTTAATGTATTATAAATTTTAATTGTCATCATTTAATCTCCTTTCGCTTTTTAATTCTTCTATTTCCCGCTTCAGTTCATTAATTTGTGCTTGCAAAGATTTACAAAGATCGGATACCGGGTCAGGTAGATCTGTATGGTTCAAGTCTCGTCTAACTTTCACACCATTTTGGACAACTACTCTCCCTGGAATACCTACGACAGTGGAATTCGGTGGAACATCCTTTAACACGACCGACCCAGCCCCAATTTTAGAATTCTCTCCTACAACAATGGAGCCGAGTACTTTTGCCCCAGTAGCAACGAGAACATTATCCTTTATTGTTGGGTGCCGCTTCCCTTTTTCTTTTCCTGTTCCACCTAGTGTGACTCCTTGAAAGATTGTTACATTGTCACCGATTTCACATGTTTCTCCAATTACTACACCCATACCGTGGTCAATAAAAAAGCGCCTGCCAATTTTTGCCCCTGGATGAATTTCAATACCTGTAAAAAATCGGTTTATTTGGGATATTACTCTTGCAATGAAGTAAAATTTCCGTTTATAAAACCAATGGGCAACACGATGACTCCAGATCGCATGAAGGCCTGAATATGTCAAGATCACTTCTATATAGTTTCTTGCAGCAGGATCCTGTTCAAAGACAACTTCAATATCCTCTTTCATCCGCTTAAACATTTCCTCACCCTCTTCAATGAATTGAAAAGAAACTTTCTCATTTTACCTAAAAAAAACATCTCTGTCATATTTGACAGAGACGTTTTCACGCGGTTCCACTCTGTTTGAGAGCCAAAAATAAGATTCATTTTTGACCTCCAACTCTAATAAAAAGATAACGGATTCTACCGCTGTATGTACTTGACAGAAATAGTCTGTCTTTCCATACGAGACTCAGAGGTGCATTTCAAAAACGATTGGCTTTAGATTACTTTCAGCCTCAGGTAATCCTCTCTATCAAAGCGTCATTTTTTACTTATCCTCGTCATTGCTTTATCGATATGAATTTGTTAAGAAATTATATCATAAAAATGGCTTTTTTCTAGTATATTAGCTCGATTAAAATTTGTTAACGTAAAATATTTTTAATTCGTTCTATTACCTTTTCCTTACCAAGTAATTCAATTGTATTTGGTAATTCTGGACCATGAGTTTCAGAGCTAACTGCAACTCGGATTGGCATAAACAGTTTTTTACCTTTATGACCTGTTGCCTTTTGTACTGACTTAATCGCTGCCTTTATTTCCGTTGCTTCAAACTTCTCTAATTTTTCAAGTTCTGTTAAAAAGGCACTTAAAACTTCAGGAACTTGTTCTTCTGCTAATATTACTTTTGCTTCTTCATCATAAATAATTTCATCTTTAAAGAACAATTCGGATAACTGGACAATTTCAGCACCGTAACTCATTTGATCGTGGTAAAGAGAGACTAATTTCTTAGCAAACTGTAATTCCTGATCTGAAGGATTTTCAGATAACTTTCCAGCTCGGATTAAATGTGGTAGCACTAATGTTAGTACTTTGTCTAAATCCGTTTTTTTCATATATTGATTATTTGTCCAAGCTAGTTTTTTCTGATCAAATAAGGCAGGTGATTTAGATAATCTAGACGCGTCAAAAATTTCAATGAATTGCTCTTTGCTAAAAATTTCTTCCTCCCCTGCTGGTGACCAGCCTAGTAGGGCGATAAAGTTAAATAATGCTTCAGGCAAATAACCAAGTTCCTCATACTGTTCAATATATTGAATGATGGATTCATCTCGCTTACTTAACTTCTTTCGATTTTCATTAACAATTAATGTCATATGTCCAAAAACAGGGGCATCCCAATCAAACGCTTCATAAATCATTAATTGTTTCGGTGTATTAGAGATATGATCATCGCCACGTAACACGTGAGAAATTTTCATTAAGTGATCATCAATAGCAACAGCGAAGTTATATGTTGCCATTCCGTCTTTTTTGACGATAACGAAATCACCAATTCCGTCTGATTCAAAAGATACTTCGCCTTTCACCATATCGTCGAACTTATACACTTTTTCAGCTGGTACTTTAAAACGAATACTTGGTTGTCTTCCTTCACTTTCTAATTTTGCTTGTTCTTCTTTCGTTAAGTGCCGGCACTTCCCGGAATAACGGGGCATCTGTCCTTGCGCTATTTGTTTCTCCCTTTCTGCTGCTAACTCTTCTTCCGTACAATAACATTTATAAGCTAAATCACGATCTAATAAATCTTCATAATGCTTTTGATAAATATCCAATCGCTCTGATTGACGGTACGGACCGTATTGGCCACCTACATCAATACTTTCATCCCAATCCATACCTAGCCATTTTAAATATTTTAATTGACTTTCTTCTCCACCAGCGATATTTCGTTTTTGATCCGTATCCTCTATGCGAATGATAAATTTACCACCTTGGCTCCGAGCAAACAAATAATTAAATAACGCAGTTCTTGCATTACCTATATGTAAATGTCCTGTTGGACTAGGAGCGTATCTTACACGAATGTCTGACATCTTTGAAAAACCTCCACATTAAATAAAATTTATCCTTCTATTTATATTAAATCAAAATTCATGATTTTACTAATTGAATTTGAAGAGATTCTATAATTTTTTTACTCTGTTATGTTGATTTTCGTAATAGTTTGGACATCTTCGCCTAAATCAATAATGTCAAAAAGCATTACTGTTCATTAACATAGTTTTTTTTACTAAAAACATGGAGATTATTATTTCTCTAATAAAACAACAGCCATAGCAGCTATTCCTTCCCCACGTCCTGGAAATCCGAGTTTTTCTGTTGTTGTTGCTTTTATATTTATATTTTCCAGCTCGGTTTCTAGGATTTTGGCGATTACTTGTTTCATATCTTCTATATACGGCAACATTTTCGGTTTTTCTGCGATGATGGTACAGTCTAAGTTTCCTAATTGAAAACCTTTTTGTTTAATTAATTGCCAAACATTTGTTAATAACTCTTTTGAATCAGCATCCTTATACTTCGAATCAGTATCTGGAAAATGTTTGCCGATATCCCCTAATCCAAGTGCACCGAGGATTGCATCAGCAACTGTATGTAAAAGTACATCTGCATCCGAATGACCGATTAATCCTTTTTCATAAGGAATTTCTATCCCCCCTATAATAAGCGGCCTTCCTTCCACTAGCTGATGAACATCAAATCCTTGTCCAATTCTAATCATCGTTCTCCTCCTTAATAGATCAAAATAACTTATTATGTTTGTTTTTCCATCTTTGCTAAAATAGCCTCAGCAAAAAGCAAATCTTCTGGAGTCGTTATTTTTATATTATAGTAGGTACCGTTCACTACTTTTACTCTTCTGCCAATATTTTCTAGTAAACTTGCATCATCTGTACCTATAAATTGTTTTTTTAATGCATCTTCATGTGCTAATTTAATGTCCGCTAATCGGAAAGCTTGTGGTGTTTGTACAGACCAAAGCAACGATCGCTCGATTGTACTTTCCACATACTCATTTTTTGCTCTTTTTATCGTATCCTTTACAGGGGTTGCTAAGATTGCCCCGCCTACTTTATTGGCCTCTAATACTAATTCATGAATAGAGCTTTGCTGGAGAAACGGTCTTGCTCCATCATGGATTAATACGATACTATCATCATTATCATTAATAGCCTTTAAACCTGCATAGACACTATTTTGGCGCTCTTGTCCACCAGGAATAAATGCTTGCACTTTTCTAATTTGATAATGATCCACTAACTGCTCGATAGACTGCTGATCATGTTGATTCACTACTAAAATGATCCCTTCACACCATGGATCATCTTCAAAAACTTTTAAGGTATGAATTATTATCGGGATATTATTAAGGGGAATGAACAATTTATTCATTTTTGCTCCCATTCGTTTCCCCGAACCAGCAGCAGGGATAACTACTTTATATTTCATCAAATATTACTCCATTTCTTTATTAACTATTAAAATTATGCCATATTAAATGCAAAATTTCATTGTTTTTACTAATGTGACGTAAAAAAGGAGACCACCTTCTTTATTGCTGGTGTTCCCCTTTACTAGTTATAACACTATAACGCTTTTTCTAATAATTTTGGTTTTGCAAAAATCATCCGCCCTGCTGAAGTTTGCAGCACACTTGTGACTAACACATTTATCGTTTTACCAATATAATTTCTTCCTTCTTCCACAACGATCATTGTTCCATCATCTAAATAGGCAATTCCTTGGTTATGTTCCTTACCATCTTTTATTACTTGAACAATTAGATCTTCCCCAGGCAATACAACTGGCTTCACTGCATTTGCTAAATCATTAATATTTAATACTTGAACTTTTTGTAATTCACATACTTTATTTAAGTTATAATCATTAGTTACGACTATGCCGTTCGTTAATTTAGCAAGTTTGACTAATTTACTGTCAACTTCTTGAATGTCTTCAAAATCCCCTTCATAAATTTCCACTTTGATCGAAAGTTCCTTTTGAATACGGTTTAAAATATCTAAGCCTCTTCGGCCGCGATTTCTTTTTAAAACATCTGAGGAATCAGCAATATGTTGTAACTCTTCCAAAACAAATTGCGGGATTACAATCGTACCCTCTAAAAATCCCGTTTGGCAAATATCAGCAATTCTCCCATCAATAATTACACTTGTGTCCAATAATTTTAAATGAGAACCAACTTTTTTAGAATCGTCATCCGCTATTTTCTTTTTGCTATATCTACCGACAAATATATTACTTAACTCGTCGCGTTTTTTAAAACCAACTTGAAACCCTAAATAACCAAACAGCAAAGTTAATACAACAGGTGCAACTTCATTAATAATTGGTAAATGAATATTATTTAATGCAAAGCCAATTAAAAATGCAACAGTTAAACCAATAACTAACCCTAATGTCCCAAATAGTAAATCTGGAAATGGAGCTTTAATTAATGATTCTTCCAACCATTTAATAATTTGAACGATGTATCTCACTGCCCAGAAAGTAATAAGATAAAAAATAATTGCGCCTATAATTGCTGATGTATATGGATTATTAATAAAAGCTAAATGCTCGACACTTAATACTCCGTATAAAAAGGGCATTAAAAAAATTCCTAGTGTTCCACCCATTAGAACAAAGCAAAATTGTACTATTCTCGTTAGCATTACATCACCTCCTCTTTTTCATTATAAACAATTAATCCCTTTTGAAACGTACATTTACAGATTTATTTTTAATTTGTTATTAAAATGAAACAATTTTTATAATAGCAGTTCACTTAGCGACTATTAAATGAAATGGAAAGTGCCTCCCCGATAGTTGTAACACCAACAAGTTCGACATTTTCTGGAGGGTTCCACCCACCTAAATTATTTTTTGGGATAACGATACGACGGAAACCTAACTTCGCTGCTTCCTGAACCCTTTGTTCAATACGTGACACTCGACGTATTTCCCCAGTTAAACCCACTTCACCAATAAAACAGTCTGTAGGTCTTGTTGGGGTATCACGAAAACTAGAGGCAATACTAATGGCAACAGCTAAGTCTATAGCAGGTTCATCTAATTTAACGCCTCCAGCAGCTTTTAAATAAGCATCTTGGTTTTGCAATAACAACCCTACTCGTTTTTCTAATACAGCCATTAGTAAAGAAACTCGATTATGATCAATTCCCGTAGCCATTCTGCGCGGATTACCAAATGTTGTGGGAGATATTAACGCTTGAATTTCCACTAAAATGGGTCGTGTTCCTTCCATCGAGGCAACAACGGTAGATCCTGAGGAACCTTTGGAACGTTCTTCCAAAAATATTTCTGAAGGATTGGCGACTTCTTCTAACCCGAACTCTTTCATCTCAAAAATACCGATTTCATTAGTGGAACCAAATCTATTTTTTACTGCTCTTAAAATTCTATACGTATGATGTCGTTCTCCTTCAAAATATAAAACAGTGTCTACCATATGTTCAAGTAACCTTGGTCCTGCAATTGCTCCTTCTTTTGTCACATGTCCAACAATGAAAATAGCAATTCCTTTTGTTTTCGCTATCCTCATCATTTCACTTGTACATTCCCGCACTTGTGAAACAGAACCAGGTGCACTCGTGATATCTGAATGATAGACCGTTTGAATCGAATCAATAATAGCAAAATCAGGATTCAATTCGCTTATCGTTTGTTCAATCAACTGTAAATTAGTTTCTGCATAGACAAACAAGTTTTCTGATGTAACACCAAGCCTTTCCGCTCTCAGTTTTGTTTGTTTCACAGACTCTTCCCCTGAAATATACAATACTTTATTACCTTGACGAGCTAATTGACTGGAAACTTGCAATAATAGCGTCGATTTTCCTATTCCAGGATCGCCTCCAATTAAGACTAATGATCCATTTACGATTCCACCACCGAGTACTCGGTTCAACTCTTTAGATTCTGTGAGTACACGCGGTTCTTGTTCCACATCTATATTTGTAATTGGTATAGCTTTAGATTCATTCCCTAATAATTTATCTGTATGATTGAAAACAGTTCGACGATTGCCCTTTACCTGTTCGATTTCTTCAGTAAATGTATTCCAGTCATTACAACCTGGACAACGTCCTAACCATTTCGGAGTCTCATACCCACAATTTTGGCAAATAAACTTTGTTTTTATTTTTGCCATTACTCTCCCACTTTCTTTTATTCGTTATAATATACGGTTATATATGGATAGGCCTTCTTTTTCGTTTTTACTACATAGAAAAGCTAAAACTGATGAGAACCTCTATAATAGAATGACTAGCCCCGCTCTTTTCACTTATTATCCCTCCAAAGTTACGAAGCACTTAGATAACAATTACCTTTGAGCTGGATGTACTGCTAGCCTTAGATAAGGAGGGTTTTGGTAGTGAAGCCTCTTAAGTAAATTAATTTATAGCTTTGACTGACCTCCACCCTCAGATAACATCACTCTTTATAGTTTGTATTTTAAAGTGAGCAAAATAGTTTTTTACAACTATCATTGATGTTCAATTCCATGAACACCTTTTCACCAGTTTATTATGAAAAGACAGATGACTTTACTTTAAATTCTCCATTTTCCACATCTATTGTTACCTTTTGACCTAGTTTGATTGTGCCTCTTAGTAATTCCTCAGATAGTAAGTCCTCAATATGTTTTTGAATGGCACGGCGAAGTGGTCTTGCTCCATAATCTGGATCATAACCAAGTTCGGCAATTTTCTCTTGGGCAGCTTCGGTTATAGTTAATTCAATATCTTGCTCTTTTAAGCGATTAACTAATGTACCTGATAATAAGGTTACAATATTTTGAAGATGTTTCCGCTCTAGTGCATGGAAAACAATAATTTCATCAATCCGATTTAAAAACTCTGGTCGGAAAGCTCGTTTTAATTCCTCCATCACTTTTCCTTTCATGTCTTTATAATCTTGTTTTCCATCCTCTAAACTAAAGCCGACATATTTGTTTCTTCTTAATGATTCTGCCCCAACATTGGAAGTCATTATTAATATTGTATTTCTAAAATCAACTGTTCTACCCTTGGAATCTGTTAAACGACCATCTTCTAAAACTTGTAATAAAATATTAAACACATCTGGATGTGCTTTTTCTATTTCATCCAATAAAACAACAGAGTACGGTTTTCTCCTCACTTTTTCTGTCAGCTGGCCACCTTCATCATATCCGACATATCCTGGAGGTGAACCAACGAGACGAGAAGTTGAGTGTTTCTCCATATACTCTGACATGTCAATTCGGATCATTGCTTCTTCGTCACCAAACATCGCTTCTGCCAAAGCACGAGCTAATTCCGTTTTACCAACACCTGTAGGTCCTAAAAAGATGAAAGAACCAATTGGACGCTTTGGATCTTTTAACCCTGCTCTTGCCCTTCTAACCGCCTTCGAAATTGCATTAACGGCTTCTTCCTGGCCAATTACACGGGAATGGAGAATTTCTTCCAATTTCAATAATTTTTCCGTTTCTGTCTCGGCAAGCTTCGATACAGGAACTCCAGTCCAACTAGAAACAACAAGAGCAATATCTTCTATTGTAACTTCACTATTTTCTTTTCCTTGTTTTTCTTTCCAAGACTTTTTAGTTTCTTCCAGTTCTTCACGGAGCCTTTGCTCTGAATCTCTAAGAGATGCTGCTTTTTCAAACTCCTGACTTTGCACAGCCGCATCTTTTTCCTTACGAATTTCTTCTAGTCTTTGTTCTAATTCCTTTAAATTTGGAGGAGTAGTAAAGCTGCGTAGTCGCACTTTTGAACCAGCTTCATCAATTAAGTCTATAGCCTTATCCGGCAAAAAGCGGTCGGTAATATAACGATCCGATAACTTAACAGCTGCCTCAATTGCCTCATCTGATATTGCTACCCGGTGGTGTGCTTCATAACGGTCACGCAACCCTTTTAATATTTCCATAGATTCTTCAACCGTTGGCTCATTTACCATAATAGGCTGGAAACGTCGTTCTAAGGCAGCATCCTTTTCTATATATTTCCGATATTCATCTAAGGTCGTAGCCCCGATACATTGAAGTTCACCTCTCGCTAAGGACGGTTTTAGAATGTTAGAGGCGTCAATCGCACCTTCAGCACCACCCGCACCAATTAACGTATGGAGTTCATCAATAAAGAGGATAATATTTCCTGCCTGACGAATTTCATCCATAACTTTTTTTAACCGATCTTCAAATTCTCCACGGTATTTTGTACCTGCTACAACGGTACCCATATCAAGTGTCATTACTCGTTTATTACGTAAAATTTCTGGGACTTCATTATTTACTATTTGCTGTGCCAATCCTTCAGCAATAGCCGTTTTACCTACTCCCGGCTCACCAATTAACACAGGGTTATTTTTCGTTCTCCGACTTAATACTTCAATAACCCTTTGAATTTCTTTAGAACGGCCAATGACAGGGTCCAAGCTACCATCTCTAGCTACTTGTGTTAAATCTCTTGCTAAACTATCTAATGTCGGTGTATTGACATTAGAAGTTGATCCTGAGCCATGACTATTAGTTTCATTACTCCCTAACAATTGGAGAACTTGTTGCCTAGCTTTATTTAAGCTCACCCCTAAGTTATTTAGCACCCTTGCTGCGACACCTTCTCCTTCACGGATTAAACCTAATAAAATATGTTCCGTGCCCACATATGAGTGACCTAATTTTCGAGCCTCATCCATAGATAATTCAATTACTTTTTTTGCTCTTGGAGTATATTGAGGTGCTTGAGTAAGTTCATGGCCTTGACCTATTAAATCTTCCACTTCTTGTTGAATTTTTTCGGGTGTTAAGCCAATTGCAAACAACGCTTTTGCAGCAATACCTTCACCTTCTCTAACTAACCCTAACAAAATATGCTCTGTTCCAACATTTACATGTTTTAATCGAATTGCCTCTTCTTGCGCAAGTGCCAATACTTTTTGCGCTCTCTCTGTAAAACGTCCAAATAGCATTATATCAATACCCCCTAGTTCAAGTTTTCAAGTTTTAATCGTTCACGTATTAAAGCGGCTCTTCTTATATCACGCTCAAATGGTTTTAACGGTCCACCCGCATATTGTTGTAAAAACCCAGGTTGGGTAAGAATCATCAACTCATTCAAAATAGTTTTCGAGATGTTTTTTATATATCCCAAATCTATACCCAGCCGAACATCTGATAAACATCGAGCAGCTTCATTCGATTCAATGATGCGGCTATATTTCAAAATACCTAATGATCGGTAAATCTTATCTTCGAGCTGAATCCCTGAATTTTTCACTATCGCTTCTCTTGCCGATAGTTCTCTTTCGATAATTTGCTCTATAATACTTGTTAAATCGGCAATTATATCCTGTTCTGATTTCCCTAACGTCATTTGATTAGATATTTGAAATATATTCCCTAATGCTTCACTTCCCTCACCATAAATACCTCTTACTACAAATCCAAGTTGATTAATCGCTGCAATTAATTGATTCATCTGTTGGGTAATAACTAACCCAGGTAAGTGGGCCATAACGGAAGCACGAAGCCCTGTACCTACATTTGTTGGACAACTTGTTAAATAGCCAAAATTTCCATCGAAAGCATAGTTTAAATACTTTTCAAATTGATCATCTATATTAAATGCTAACTCCAATGTTTCTTTTAGTTGTTTTCCTGGGAGAATACATTGTATTCGAAGGTGGTCTTCTTCATTCACCATAATACTAACTTCTTCATTTTGCGATAAGATACAAGCACCATAAGTTGATTCTTCCGCTAAATTCGGGCTTATTAAATGCTTCTCAACAAGTACCCGTTTTTCAATTGGTTTTAAATTTTCCATCTCTAATAATTCTAAGTTGCTAATCCCTGATGTATGAATATTTGGCAAGACAGTTTTAATTTTATTGAGAACTGCTTGTGCTTCAGCTTGAGAATAAAGAGTGGAAAATAAATAGTCTTTTAAATTTCTTGCTAGTCTTATTCTTGATGTTAGGACAATGTCAGATTGCGGACCTTCCCCTCTCATCCAAGAACTAACTGATTGATTCAAAAAATGTTCTAAAGACATTTATTCTCCCCCTTCCTTTAGTTTATTCTCAAGTGAACGAATTTCATCACGTACTTGTGCTGCTTTTTCAAATTCTTCTGCTTCAACTAGCTTTTGCATTGTTGTTTTTAATGTTTCAATTTTTTTCCTAGTCTGAAATACTCCTCCTGCTCGTTCTGGTATTTTTCCATTATGAACGGCATTGCCACTGTGCAGTCTTTTAACGATAGGTGTTAATTGTTCTTTAAAAGAAGAATAACATCCGGAACAACCAAATCGTCCAACTTTTAAAAAGTTAGTAAATGTCATTCCACAAGTATGGCACTGTAACATTCCTAAATTTTCATCTTGGCTAGATTTTTTTAAAAATGGATTACTATTAAACAGACCAGCTAATAAATTGTTTATGGAAAAAGAAGGTGAGTGGTTAAATGTAAATAATTCTCCTTGTTCCTGTGCACATTGTTCACACAAATTTATCTCTGTCTTTTCACCGTTTATTATTTTTGTGAAGTGAAAAGTAGCTGGCCGCTTTTGACATTGTTCGCAATTCATCAATTAATCACCTCTCCATTTGCCATATAATTATTTATTCATATTTCAATGTTAGCAACATCGCTTTTAACAATCTTGCCCTTAAATGATCCCTATGAGGCAGCCCAATTTCAAGTATTGCTCGATCAATTGCACTACTCATTACCCTTGCTATTTTCTGGTTAATAACTTCTTCTTCTAATAAGCGATTAATTATATCAACAGCAAATGCTTGGGAGATGTGGTTTCCAATAATATTTATTAGATGATCAATGAGGTGTGATTCTTTATGGTGTTTTACTTTTATTATTCTAATATAACCACCACCGCCCCGTTTGCTTTCAACAATATACCCTCTTTCAATAGTAAACCTTGTGTTTATTACATAATTTATTTGTGACGGAACACATTGAAACATATTCGCAATCTCATTACGCTTTATCTCAACAATTTCATCTTCGCTCATTTCTAAAACCCTTTTTAAATATTCTTCAATAATATCAGAAATATTTCTCATTTCTTCCTCCCCCTGTTTCAGACATAGTTGTATTATTAAAATAACCTAATATTTGACTTTGACTATCTTTGACTTTAATTAATTATATAATTTTTTTCATTTAATCGCAAATAATACTTTATAAATTTCATACTTTACATCCCTTCATTATTTTTCCCTAATAGGAAATTTCTAAACTATATGAAGTTATTTAGGAGTTTCAATATACCATGTAATAACCAAAAGGAATAAAAAAAGAACAGCCATTTCTGACTGTTCTTTTATAGTGTGCTTGGCAGCGGCCTACTCTCACAAAGGCAAAGCCTTCACTACCATCGGCGCTGAGAAGCTTAACTTCCGTGTTCGGGATGGGTACGGGTGTGACCTTCTCGCCATTACTGCCAAACAATATTCAGTTGAGAATGAATTAAGAAAATCATTCTCTCAAAACTAGATCATGTAAGGAAAACTCGAGTAAATATATGATTAAGTCCTCGAACGATTAGTATCCGTCAGCTCCACACGTCACCGTGCGTCCACCTCGGACCTATCAACCTTGT